>NZ_CM149993.1:0-1190000 GCF_056316025.1 Desulfofundulus sp. JL263-se
TGATAAATGTGCATATAAAAAAGAGGACGTTGGGTTAAGACTTTTCCGAAATGAGGGTATCAACAAATTTCAGCAGGGTTATTCACGGTAATTGTTAATTTTGTTTAATTTTTTTCTCCAGTTCTTTTAAAATGTTTTGTAGCGAGGGATCTTTTTTCGATTCTTTGGCGATTTTTTCATGGGCATGAATTACGGTGGTGTGATCTCTTCCACCGAACTGCTCTCCTATTTTGGGCAGGGAAAGGTCCGTCAGTTTCCTTGATAGGTACATTGCTATTTGTCGTGGATAAGCCACTGCCCGGGTTCTTTTTTTGGTTTTTAATTCTTCTTGCCTTATATTAAAATATTGAGCTACGACTTCTTGAATTGATTGAACGGTTATAGGTTTGGGTTTCGGTGCCGGAAGAATATCTTTCAATGCTTCGGCTGCCAGTTCCGGTGTTATTTCTTGGTTATTTAAAGAACTTATGGCTATAACTCTAATTAAGGCGCCTTCTAGTTCTCTGATGTTGGATTGTATACGATTTGCTATAAAGGAAATGGTTTCGTCCGGTATTGTATATCCTTCCAGTTGGGCTTTTTTCCTAAGGATGGCTATGCGGGTCTCCAGGTCCGGTGGCTGAATGTCGGTAATCAAACCCCACTCAAAGCGGGACCGTAACCTGTCTTCCAAGGTTGGTATTTCCTTGGGAGGTCGATCGCTGGAAATGATTAGTTGTTTATTTGCTTCATAAAGGGTATTAAATGTGTGGAAAAATTCTTCCTGAGTTCGTTCTTTGCCGGCAAGAAATTGTATATCATCTATTAATAATATGTCCATGCTGCGGTATTTGGTTCGAAATTCCACCATTTGATCGTCTTTAATGGCATTAATAAGGTCGTTGGTAAATTTCTCCGACGTTACATAGGCCACGGTTAAACTGGGGTTATTTTCCCGGATAAAATGCCCGATTGCGTGCATCAGGTGAGTTTTGCCCAGTCCCACTCCGCCGTAAATGAAAAGGGGGTTGTATGCCCTGGCAGGCGATTCGGCGACTGCCAGGCAGGCCGCGTGGGCAAATCTGTTACTATTTCCCACCACAAAGGTTTCAAAAGTATACTTGGGATTGAGGTAAGAGTTAATAAGATCATCTAGATTGGCCGGGTTGAAAGCCTTTTTGTGAAAAGGAAGGGAGCTGGTGGGAAGCTGCTCTCCTTCCAATAAAAACTTCAGTTCAATCTCTTTATTTAATATTTCTTGCAAAGTACTTTTTATTAAGGGAGCGTATCTATTATTCAGCCAATCCCGGGAAAAATGATTGGGCACTTCTATGTAAAGGACGTTATCAAGGAAGGCCAAGGGGTGCATGGACATTATCCACGTATTGAAGGAATGAACATTAAGTTTATTTTTTAAGTAAGCTACGGTATTTTGCCAGGCCTGACGTATATTATGGTCAAGCAACTTACTAACCTCCAAGTTATAATTTTATTGCTTGTTTAACAATAAATTCACAAAGCTATAACAAGTTATCAACAATTTTATCCACAGTCTGTGAATAATTGTCCACCAGTGGATAAATGATATCAGATTTTACAGGGGTTATCAACAGCGTTTTTCCCAGTGTGCATTGTAACGCTATAAACAGGTTATTTCTTGACGGGGAGTTGTTAATAATATATAATAGTTACCGTATACACCTAGTATTTTCCAGTGTTTAAGTTGAGGAGGTGTGCTCTTGAAACGGACGTATCAACCTAAGAGACGCAAAAGAAAAAAGTTGCACGGGTTTTTAAAGCGGATGTCAACGAAATCCGGGAGAAATATTATAAAAAATAGAAGAAGAAAAGGTAGAAAGAGGTTGACTGCTTAAGGCCGCTTTATTGGGAGTGGCCTTTTGTTAATTGTAAAGAAGGCTTTTCGTGCATAATTCCGCTTGATAACAATTGTAGGTTAGGTTACCATGGCCCAATTAAAAACAATTAAGAGGAATAAAGAGTATAAGAGGATCTTTCAAGAGGGCATATCTGTGGCCGACAATAAGTTTGTTTTAATTGCCAGAAAAAGTAGCAGCGATGGTTTAAGGTTTGGTTTTTCCATAAGTAAAAAGATTGGTAAGGCAGTTGTCCGGAACAGATTAAAGCGTTTATTAAAGGAAGTATGCCGGCTAAACCAGAATATTTTTATATCCGGTTATGATTATGTAATTGTCGCCCGCAAGGGAAGTGCAGGTACCGACTTTTATGAGGTGAAGGAGAGGATAGACAAACTGGCCCGCCGGTTAAAGAAAAAGTTTTCTTAAAGGTGTGGTGATTAAATGCGTCGTATTTTAATACTGCTGGTGTTGTTTTACAGAAAAGTGATTTCTCCCATGATGTTACCGCGGTGCCGTTATTGTCCTACTTGTTCGGAATATGCCTTGCAGGCGATAAGTAAATATGGTGTATTGAAAGGTTCGTGGTTGGCATTGAAGCGAATTTCCAGGTGTCATCCATTTTCCCCCGGAGGATATGATCCCCTTGTTTAAGTAGTTAAGGAGGCGATGGTTTGGGTAGCTTGTTTCAGTCTTTGGTTGATGCAATGACGCAGCTTATTCACTGGCTTTATGGCTTAACTGTTAGTTTGGGAATTCCCAGTTATGCTTTGGCCATTGTTCTTCTAACTTTATTAATTAAAATTGTATTATTTCCCCTTACCCAGAAGCAAATGGTGTCAATGCGTAAAATGCAGCAAATTCAGCCCAAAATAAAGGAAATTCAGGAAAAATACAGGAAAAAGGACCCTCAGAAAATGCAGCAGAAAATGATGGAGCTGTACAGGGAACATAATGTAAATCCCATGGCCGGTTGTCTCCCTGTTTTAATTCAAATGCCCATTTTGATAGCCCTTTTTCGTGCCTTAAGTAATAAAAACTTTAATTTTATAAATGATCAGCATGCCGGGTTCTTCTGGATAGAAAAACTGAATATGGTTGACCCGTATTTTATTTTGCCTGTTTTAGCCGCCATTACAACATATATGCAAACAAGGTTAACTACTTCGCCTACCGACCAGACGCAGCGTATTATGTTGTATACCATGCCCATATTTATCGGGTGGATTAGTACCACTGTGCCGTCCGGATTGGTGTTATACTGGATTGTTTTTAATATATTGGGATATGCCCAGCAGCTCCTTGTTAATAAGCAGACAGAGGAGGCGAAGGAAGGTGTGGCGGAAAAGTGACGGAAGTGGAGAAGACCGGTAAAACTATCGAGGAGGCAGTGGAAAGTGCGCTGGCAGAGTTAGGTGTGTCCAGGGAGGAAGTTGAGGTTGATGTTTTGGAAAAGCCGAGCAGGGGATTTCTTGGTTTAATTGGGGCCAAGCCGGGAAAGGTCAGGGTAAAGGTTATTGAAAAACCTGTCCGAAAAGCCCAGCAGCTATTGGAGCGGATTTTTGAGATAATGGGTTTAACAGTAAAAATGGACGTGGTGGAAAATGACCAGGGGTTATTAATAAGTATGCAGGGACCTGATTTGGGTATTTTAATTGGTAGGAGAGGCGAAACTTTGGATGCGTTGCAGTACCTGGTAAACCTTTCCGCCAACAAGAATCAGGAAAACAGGCAGAGAATTATTTTGGATGTTGAGGGCTATCGTAAGAGACGGGAAGAAACTTTGCGGAAATTAGCCATAAAAATGGCCAATAAAGCCAGACAAAAGGGACGTAGCATTGTTTTGGAGCCTATGAACTCCATGGAGAGGAGAATTATTCATACTACTTTGCAGGGCAGGAGTGATATTTATACTTTCAGTGAAGGAGAGGAGCCGAACCGTAAAATAGTTATTTCCCCCAGGAAATAGTGAAAAATTAAGGTTTTAGGTTATAAAATAACCCAGCCCAGAGTGTACTGTGGCTGGGTTTTTTAAAAAGTTTGGAGGGAAGAATGTGATTGAAGATACCATTGCGGCCATATCCACTCCCCTGGGTGAAGGTGGTATAGGTATTGTTCGAGTAAGTGGAAACGAAGCTTTTAAAATAGCAAAACGTATATTTAAACCGGCAAGGGGTGGTGACTGGACCAGGGGTAAGGGGCACAGGCTTATATACGGGTATGTATATGATCCCGACGGCGGTAAGGTGGTTGATGAAATTCTTCTGGGGGTAATGCGTGCCCCGCATACCTATACCAGGGAAGACGTGGTGGAATTTAACTGTCATGGTGGAATAGTTCCTTTGCGCAAGACTTTGGAACTGGTGCTTAAATACGGTGCCAGGCTGGCCGAGCCGGGGGAATTTACGAAGCGTGCCTTTTTAAATGGACGTTTAGATCTTGCCCAGGCGGAGTCCATTATTGATATTATTAGAGCTAAAACCGATGCGGGGCTGAATGTGGCCTTGGGCCAACTTAGAGGGAGATTATCTGCAGCTGTTGGAGAACTACAGGATGAATTACTGGACGTGCTGGCTAATGTTGAAGTTAGTATAGATTTTCCCGAAAATGATGTTGGTGAAGCTTCATGGGAGGAGTTAGGGCAGAGGATTGCAGTTGTTGTTAATAAGCTGGAAAAATTGCTTAAAGAAGCCGATGTTGGGAAGGTTTACCGGGAAGGTATACATACCGTTATTGTAGGAAAGCCAAATGTGGGGAAGTCTTCCTTGCTTAATGCCTTGCTCAGGGACCGCAGGGCTATTGTTACAGAAATTCCCGGGACGACGCGGGATATAATTGAGGAAGTTTTAAATATGCGGGGGATACCCGTACGTTTGGTTGATACGGCTGGGTTGCGGGAAACTGACGATGTGGTAGAACGTATCGGAGTGGAGCGGTCCCGGCAATTGATAAAACAGGCTGACCTTATATTGTTTGTTCTTGATGTTTGTGACGGCATTGAAAGTGAAGACCGGGAAATTATTGATTTAGTCAGGAACATGAGGGGAATTGTTGTTTTAAATAAAATTGATATTTGTGAAAGCAGGAATTTAAAGTCCCGGGTAAATGAGTTATTGCCTCAATGGCCGGTGGTAGAAATTTCTGCCTTAAAGGAGGAAGGCCTTTCCCGGCTGGAAGATACCATTGAAGAAGTAGTACTTGGGGGAGGGATAGCTGCCTCAGATAACGTTTTGGTAAGTAATGTACGGCATAAGGAAGCGTTGTTGAGGGCTGAGCAATATTTAAGTGACGTAATAAATGGAATGGAAGAGGGAATTCCGGCGGATTTACTGGCCGTGGATATAAGGGGCGCTTGGGAGGCCCTGGGCGAAATAACCGGTAAAACTGTTTCCGAAGACCTGGTGGATAAAATTTTTGCTGATTTCTGCGTGGGGAAGTAAAATAAATTTTATATTTTTTGGCGGGATTTAAAGGGATTAATATACCGTTCTGGGATTTGGATTTTTCAGGGAGGTGAGGTTTGTGAGGTACAATGCCGGTGAATATGACGTGGTTGTTATTGGTGCCGGGCACGCGGGGTGTGAGGCCGGTCTGGCAGCTGCAAGGATGGGTTGTAAGACCCTGGTTACCACTTTAAACCTTGATAATGTCGCCCTTATGCCATGTAACCCGGCCATGGGCGGGCCGGCCAAGGGCCAGTTGGTTCGAGAAATTGATGCCCTTGGCGGTGAAATAGGACTGAATACAGACCGTGTGGCCATACAAATGCGCATGTTGAATACTGCCAAGGGCCCCGCCGTGCGTGCTTTAAGGGCCCAGGCAGACAAAAAAAGGTACCAGGCCAGTATGAAAAGTGTGCTGGAAAACCAGCCGGGATTGGATTTAAAGCAGGTTTTGGTGGAGTCCATAGAGGTTACCAATGACCGGGTAGCTGCTGTAGTGGGAAGCACCGGTGCCGTTTTTAAGTGCCGGGCCGTGGTTATTACTACAGGTACATATTTGCGGGGCAGGATTATCATTGGGGACGTTTCTTTTGCCGGGGGCCCCAACGGCCAGTTTCCTTCCATAAAGCTCGCTTCCTGTCTCAGGGAACTGGGCTTTAAAATGGGCAGGTTTAAAACGGGCACTCCGGCCAGGGTGGACCGCAACAGTATTGACTTCAGCAAAATGGAAATTCAGCCCGGCGATGATAAGATTTATAATTTTTCTTATGTATCGCCGAAGAGGCCGAGAAGCCAGGTTCCCTGCTGGCTTACTTACACCAATGAAAGAACACATGAGATTATCCGTGAAAATTTGCACCGCTCTCCTCTTTATACCGGGAAAATTGAAGGGCGGGGCCCGAGGTACTGTCCTTCCATAGAGGATAAAGTGGTTCGTTTTGCCGATAAGCCTGCCCACCAGGTTTTTGTTGAGCCGGAGGGGCTGGATACTACGGAAATGTACGTGCAGGGCATGTCCAGCAGCCTGCCGGAAGATGTGCAGTTGAAAATGCTCCGGACTATTCCCGGTTTGGAAAGGGTTGAAATTATGCGTCCCGGCTACGCTATTGAATATGATTATATAGATCCAACGGAATTAAAACTGTCTCTAGAGACAAAAAAGATAAAGGGACTTTTTACCGCCGGCCAGATTAACGGGACTTCCGGCTACGAAGAGGCTGCAGCCCAGGGGATCATAGCAGGTATTAACGCGGTAAAATATATCAGAGATGAGGAACCCTTTATAGTTTCCCGTTCCGAGGGCTATATCGGCGTGCTTATAGATGATTTGGTTACCAAAGGTACCAATGAACCGTACCGGCTTTTAACTTCCCGGGCGGAGTACAGGCTTTTGCTGCGGCACGACAATGCTGACCTGAGATTTACTGAAAAAGGCCGGCAGCTGGGTCTGATTTCCGATGAGAGGTACAGGTATTTCTTGGAGAAGAAGAAACAGGTGGAAGATGAAGTGGAGCGCCTGGGGAGGACCATGGTTCCCGTTAATGAAGAGGTAAAAAGAACTTTAAAAAATTTGGGGACTGCCGAAATAAAGAAACCTACATCCCTGGCGGGATTGCTGCGGAGGCCTGAATTGAGTTATGACGATATTTTAAAGCTTCCCGGCGAGCATCCTTCCCTTTCGGACGAGGTTAAAGAAGAAGTGGAAATTCAAATCAAGTACGAAGGATATATTAAAAAACAAATGTCTCAGGTGGAAAAATTCGAGAAGCTGGAAAAAAAGCGTATTCCTGAAGATATTGATTACGATTCCATTAAGGGCTTGGCTACCGAGGCGAAGCAAAAATTAAAAGAAATAAGACCCAGTTCCGTGGGACAGGCGGCCAGGATTTCCGGCGTCAACCCGGCGGATATATCGGTTTTACTGGTTTATCTGGAGCAGGTGAGACGTGGTGCCAGGAATGGACATGCCCGGTGAAATGATTTTTTATTTAAAAAAAGGCGCGGGCGAGCTGGGACTTAGTTTATCTCCCCGGCAGGTGGATTTATTTATTGAATATTACAGGTTACTGCTTGAGCATAATGAAAAGGCCAACCTTACCGGTATAACAGCACAAAAGGATGTGGCCCTGAAACACTTTGTTGATTCCCTTTGTTGTGGTATTGTTGAAGATTTTTCAGGTTTTAAAACCGTTGTGGATGTAGGTTCCGGCGCTGGTTTTCCCGGCCTTCCTCTAAAAATAGCTTATCCCCAAATACAGCTATTTCTTTTAGATTCTCAGAAGAAAAGAATAGAATTTTTAAGAAAGGTTGTCAGGGCACTATCTTTGGTTGGGGTTGAGATTTTCCATGAGCGGGCTGAGAATTTCGGAACTGATAGGGGTAACAGGGAGAGATACGACATATGTGTAAGCCGGGCTGTAGCTCCCCTGGGAACGCTGGCGGAACTGTGCCTGCCTCTTGTCAGAGTTGGCGGTAATTTTCTGGCCCTTAAGGGCCCGGGTGTTGAGGATGAAATTAACAAAGCCGGTAACGCCATTGATGTATTGGGGGGGAAAATCAGGTGTATTCAGAAATTTAATTTACCTGTTAGCGGAGATGGAAGAAGCATAGTTGTTATTGAGAAAAGTGCTCTCACCCCGGCCAGGTATCCCAGAAAGCCCGGGATTCCGGCCAAGCGCCCGCTTTAAATATTTATTTGGTTTTTTAAACCAGTAAGTAAGCTCACTTATGAAGGACTTCCACAATGATTGTGGAATTATTTTTTGTACATATAAGGTTTTTGGGGTGAGGTGCTGTTTAGTGAGTAAAATAATCGCTGTTGCCAATCAGAAAGGGGGAGTTGGTAAAACTACCACCGCCGTAAATTTAGCCGCCTGGCTTTCCCTTATGAAATACAGAGTACTTTTGGTTGATGTAGATCCACAGGGTAATGCCACCAGTGGTGTTGGGATTAATAAAGATTCACTGGAAAGTTGTATTTACGATATTATCATTGAGGGTTCTGATATAAACGATGTAATTTTACGCGGGGTAATGGATAATTTGGATGTGGTCCCCTCCAGTATTGAATTGGCCGGTGCTGAAGTTGAACTGGTGGGGCGGAAGGATAGGGAACTGGTTTTAAGGAGGGCCCTGGAATCTGTCCGGGAGAAATATAGTTATATAATTATTGATTGTCCTCCTTCCCTGGGGCTGTTAACTATTAATGCTTTAGCGGCGGCGGACTCAGTGCTGGTTCCTATCCAGTGTGAATATTATGCCCTGGAAGGTGTAGGGCAACTTATGAATACCATTCGCCTGGTACAACAGGGATTGAATAAGAATCTGCGCTTGCAGGGTGTTGTTTTAACTATGTTTGATGGCCGTACGAACCTTTCTATTCAGGTTGTTGATGAAGTTAAAAAATATTTTAAGGGAAAGGTTTACCGCAGTATTATTCCCAGAAATGTGCGGCTGAGTGAAGCTCCCAGTCACGGCAAGCCCATTATGCTTTATGATAAGCGGTCGCGGGGTGCTGAGGTATATCAGGAACTGGCCAGGGAAGTGATTGGCATTGGGTAGCAAAAAGAGGGGCCTTGGCCGGGGCTTGGGTGCGCTGATTCCCACCGGGCCGGAAGAAGAAAAATCCGGCGGTGAATTAAAAGAAATAAGGGTAAAGGATATAATACCAAATCCGGAACAACCAAGGATGTTTATTGATCGTGAAAAATTGCAGGAATTGATTGAATCAATTAAGGAACATGGTGTTGTTCAGCCGGTGGTTGTGCGGCCGGTTGGCGATGATAAGTATGAGCTTATTGCCGGGGAAAGAAGGTGGCGGGCGTGTAAGGAACTTGGTATGGAGTATATTCCGGCCCTGGTTAAGGAATATGATGATCTTCAGGCTTCAGCCGTTGCCCTTATCGAAAATATTCAGCGGGAAAATCTTAATGCCTTGGAGGAGGCCCAGGCTTACAGCCGTTTGATGAATGAATTTGGCTTAACGCAGGAGGACGTTTCCCGCAGGCTTGGAAAGAGCAGGCCCTTCATTGCCAATATGGTGAGACTTTTAACTCTTCCGGAAGAAGTAAGGGAAATGGTAAGGGAAGGTTCCATATCTGCAGGGCATGCCCGGGCCCTGGTGGCGTTAAGAAATAAGGATTTACAGATGGCTGCCGCTTTAAAAATTGTAAGGCGCCATCTTAATGTCAGGCAAACGGAACAAATGGTAAAGAGGATGCTGGAGGAAAGGGAAAATAATGATGCCCCCAAAAAAACCAGGGACCCCGAATTGAAGGATTCGGAAGAAATAATAGAAAAAAATTTAAGGGTTAAAGTATCTATTAAAAAAGGAAAAGGTGGCAAGGGAAAAATTATTATAAATTTCACCAGCGAGGAAGATTTTAACAGGTTGGTGGAATTTTTAGCTGGAAAAAATGTTTCACGTGAAACAATTTAAATGTTTCACGTGAAACATTTTTTATTGGGGTGATCGTGCCGGTTAAAATCTTAGACTGCAGCAACCAATTGGGTAACAAAAAGGCTTCCGGAAAATATCTTCAGAAGCCTTAATTATTTTTTAAAAAGTTTTCCGCCTCTGTTAAAGCAACCCTATATACTTCTTTTAAGGAAACGTTGTACCGTTTAGCTGCTTTCTTGCAATCTTCGAATTCAGGAGCGTATTGTACCGGCCGGCTGTCATCTCCCAGCGTTGCAATTTTAATATTTATATCTCCATATGGAGTAGGTAGCTTAATTACTTTGCGACGGGCTACAATTCGGGATTCCCTTCTGTAACGCACCCCGAGGGTTGTACTTTCTTTGAAAAGTATGTTTATAAATTCCCTGTCCTTGCCGGGAGGGCATAAAACCTTGACCTGGATTCCCCACCGTCCCTTTTTCATAATCACATTTTGAATATAGACATCCAGCGCGCCGGCTTTAAGTAAAGTTTCCTGCAAGTAGGGAACAAGTTCCGGGTTCATATCGTCAATATTGCATTCCAGTACATCAATTTCTTCCCTAATTCCCGGCAAATTAAGTTCACTGGTGCCCAGCATAACCCGTAATGCATTGGGGATACCCAGGTCGTTGCTGCCAATTCCATATCCTATTTTTTCCACCCACATCTCTGGAACCTTAAAATCGTTAACCAGGGTTTTAACAATGGCTGCACCGGTGGGGGTGACCAGTTCACCGTCCACGGGGCCCCAGCGCACGGGAAGTCCCTTTATCAATTCCGCAGTGGCCGGTGCGGGAACCGGTAGCATTCCGTGTTCACACTTTATATACCCTCCGCCCATGGGCAGAGTATTGCAATAAATTTTGTCCGGCTGTAATATATGGATAGCTATGGCAGCACCGACAACATCCAATATTGAATCAACGGCACCAACTTCGTGAAAGTGAATTTTATCTACGGATGTTCCGTGCACCTTTGCTTCGGCGCGGGCCAGGTTGTCAAATGTTTTTAATGCTGTTTTCTTTATTCCGTCAGGTAAGGTGCTTTCTTTAATAATGCGTTCTATATCCCTTAGGTGCCGCCGGGGCTGGTTTTCCTTTACTTTAATTTCTACCCGGGTTCCTGTCAGGCCGCAACTTTTGGCAGGAATAATCCTGAAATCGTACCCGCCCAAATCAAGCAAATTTAATTTATCCAGTAATTCATTCCTGTCCAAGCCTGCATCCAGTAAGGCTGATAAAAACATATCCCCGCTTATACCGGCAAAACAATCAATAAATAAAACCTTCATTTTCCCACCTTCAACATATAAATAGAACGGGCTAAAGCAGCCGCGCCAAAGCCATTATCGATATTTACCACTCCTACTCCCATGGCGCAGCTGTTTAACATGGACAACAGCGCAGCCAGCCCTCCAAAATTGGCGCCGTACCCGACGCTGGTGGGTACCGCTATTACCGGCTTGTCCGTCAATCCCCCCACCACACTGGCAAGGGCCCCTTCCATTCCGGCCACAACGATAATTACCATGGCATTATGCAATAACTGCTGGTTATTCAATAAGCGGTGAATTCCCGCCACCCCTACGTCGTAAAGCCGCTTGACGGGGCAACCCATTATCTCAGCACATACCGCTGCCTCTTCGGCAACGGGTAAATCAGCGGTACCTGCACTGACCACCAGTATATAATTGTGGTTGCTTTTTACGGGAACGTGTCCCTGCACAATACAGCGGGCCATGGAGTGATATTCAGCTTCAGGACATCTTTTTTTAACGGCGTCAAATACTTCTTTATTAGCCCTGGTGGCAAGAACTGCTCCGTGGTGTAAAGATAATTCATAAAATATTTTCGCCACCTGCTCGGGGCTCTTGCCCTGGCAAAAAATCACCTCCGGAAAGCCCGTGCGGAAGTGGCGGTGGTGATCAATTTTTGCAAATTGTAGATCCTGATAAGGGAAAAATTCCAACTTGGTTAAAGCTTCTTCCACATCGACATTTCCTGCGGCAACTTGTTTTAATAAGTTCCTTAAAAAGGTTCTGTTCAAAAGTATTATCACCGTCCTTTCAACCGCCGGAGGATCCCTTTTAAGCATGGCAATTTCCCGGCAAACTTTATTATAACGTAAAACTTTTTTCAAATATAGAATTCTTTTCGCTGAAATATCCATGAGCAAAAAGTTAAGCAAAAAGGGACATTATAGTAAAAGTTGACTCATATGCGAATACTAGTAAAAAAGGGGAGATTATGATGTTTGCCAACAGAAAAGAAGCAGGGGCCAAACTGGCCAAAAAACTGCTGAGAAAAAATATTAAAAAAGGCATAATTATGGCCATTCCCCGGGGCGGTGTAGTGGTGGCGGCAGAAATAGGAAGGGAACTGAACTTGCCGGTGGATTTAATAATTCCACGCAAGATAGGGGCCCCCATAAACCCCGAAATGGCGGTGGGGGCGGTAACCCAGGACGGTACGGCCATATTCGATCACAATGTTTTGGGAAAATTGGGTTTAAAAGAAAAGGACTTGAAGGATACGGTGAACGAGGAAATAAAGGAAATAAAGCGCCGCATGATAAAGTACCGGGGCAGCGAAGAATACCCTGATTATTCAGGCAAAGAAATTATCCTGGTGGATGACGGCGTGGCCACAGGCTCTACAGTTCTGGCCGCCATAAAATCCCTGTACAAGCTTTTTAAGCCGGAGCGCCTTATTTTGGCCGTTCCCGTAGCACCGCCGGAAGTAATGGCCAGGTTAAAGAAGGAAGTGGACGAGGCCGTATGCCTGGTAGAGCCGGAAAATTTTTACGCCGTAGGACAATTTTACGATGATTTTAGACAAGTTAAGGATGAAGACGTTATAGAACTTCTAAATTCTGCAGCGAAAGTAAACTAGCCAGGAAATGCTTTTACGCGCCGGGATGATTGGGGAGAGGATTTCACTTGTCGTTTATAACCAAATTTGTATAAACCGTTTAAATTTGCGGTAAGCTAAAAATAACGATATCTCAAATCGAGGAGGATAACACGTGAAAAGAAAAATAGCAGTGGACGAATCCCTCTTAAACGTGAAGAAAAAGTTAACTCAGGAAGGTTATGACGTGGTAGGCGCTGCTGAATATGAAGGGGCAGATGCAATTGTAGTAACAGGCCTGGATAATAACATGATGAATATGCAAGAAACCGACACCAAGGCACCCGTTATAGATGCCAGCGGCAAGAGTCCGGAAGAAATAGTTTCAGAAGTAAAAAGTAAATTAGAAATTTAAAGGGCCCGGAAAAATAACTCCCGGACCCTTTAAATTTTAAACCTCCGTTACCTCATTTTGCAAATAAACTGCCAGGGTATTATGAAATCCTTTAACAATCATATCTGCCATCCGCATTACCAGGTTCAGCCTGGTATTTTGCAAAACCAGGTATTCCATGAATCCACCCACATTAACTATGCCGGTAATGTGAATGTGACCCACAGGAGGGAGATTTTTATTAACTCCGGCCCCCGGCTGCAGAGAGCCGTCACCAATGGTTATGCAACCTACATTTTCCAAACTCCCAAGGCATGCGTCTACGGCAATAATAAAAGGGTCCCTAAAATTTTCTTGAATCTCTTTTAGAGTTTCTCTAATATTGTTGGCGTGAACAGGTTTGTCCAGTGTACCGTATACCTTAAAAAACTTCTGCCCTGAGGACAGCATTTTGGTGCCCACCAGGGGGCCCAGGCAATCCCCGGTGGAACGGTCAGTACCAATACATAATAAAATTACGGGGCGATTCTGCAAAATTTTGTAGCTTTCCAGGCGCCTGGCCAATTCCAGGCTGAAATTACTGACCGCCATGGGCTCCTCTATATGAATACGCGTCTTTTTGGGCAACAGCAGTTGATTTTCAACATGGTTGATTATACTCATATTTATTCCTCCCGGCAAAAACAAAACTAATATATTTATTTCCAAATGTGCCTGGAATTATTCTAAAAGTCTTATTATTTAACTAATAAACATAAAAATATATCAACGGCTATCAACGGCCAGTTGAACAGTAATCAGGGGGGTGATTCACTGAGGCCAGTAAAATCCGGATCTCTATATTTCAAGGTAATTGCCACCTATATAGGTTCCATAATCGGGGCCGGATTTGCTTCCGGGCAGGAAATTATGCAGTTTTTTATTATGTACGGAGATAAGGCTATGTATGGGGTGCTAATAAGCAGCATTTTATTTGCTTATCTGGGTGCCCTTGTTTTATATCTTTCCAGCAAACTAAAAACCAGCGGTTATGAGAGATTATTTTCTTATGTACTGGGAACCAGAATAAGTAAATATATGGATTTTATAAGCCTGGTCATGCTGGTGGGAGGACTGGGAATAATGCTGGCAGGCAGCGGGGCTATCTTTTCCGAACACCTGGGTCAATCCAAATATGTGGGAATTACATTAGCTGCCGCCATAACCTGCCTGGTAATTTTGGGCGGGTTACAGGGAGTTCTCATGGCCAATGCCTTTTTGGTACCTGTTAAGGTAACGGTAATAATAGCTGTTTGCATTTGGGCAATAATGCATGCCGGTCCCCTTCCACAGGATTTTTTTCAAAATGTTTCAGCAAATAAAGTAGCCGGGCACTGGATGTGGTCGGCGGTGCTTTATGTTTCATATAATATGATTGTGCCCGTTGCCGTGTTATCGTCCCTGGGGCAGGCCATAAGCGAGAAAGAAGGTATATTGAGTGGAATAACCGGTGGAATAGGCCTCGGTATAACTGCCGGCATAATAACCCTGGCAGGTCTTGTCTTCTACCCGGCAATAATTCATTACCAGGTGCCCCTTCTTTACCTTGCCCAGCAGGCAGGAGAACACTGGCAGAAGTTCCTGGGTTTTTTAATTTGGCTTGCCATTTTAACAACGGCCATAGCTGATGCCCATGGTTTTGCAAGCAGGCTGGCACCGTTGAACAGTAAAAAATACAAAATAATCGGCGTGGGAATTACCTTACTAACCATACCCCTGGCAGGGGTGGAATTTCCAAAACTTGTAAAAAATCTTTACCCGCTGTTCGGGTATGCAGGGCTGGTGCTTGTTTTTGCTCTCTTAATTACACCGGTATACAGGCGTTTTTTTGTACATTAACCTGTATCATGCAGGTTTTTTATTTTTCAGGGTGAATAACATTTAAAAACATATTACCTGCAAAATTCGGGAGAGGCGTTATATGAATTGGCTGGACTGGATATTCATAATAATTATAGTTGTTTCAGCGATCAGGGGACTTAGAGTGGGATTTTTTGCCGGTATATCCGGTACTGCAGGATTACTGGGGGGAATCTGGGCGGCCGCCCGCTTTCACGGACAATTGGCAGATTACCTGGCCGCCCGGTGGAATTGGGATGATAAAATAGCGGAAATTCTGCTTTCCTGGGTTTTACAAATTTACCCGGATTTTTTACCGGCGGCCGGCGGCTTGCCGGACAGTATTATTTCAACCGGTACGCAAATAATTTACCCCGCTGTGGATACTATTTTAAGCATCATTGCCTTTGGAATGATTGTAACTGCCGTTTACCTGGTGGCGGGAGGAATTTTGCGCCTGGCGTCCCTTACCATTTCCCGTACCATATTTTTTCCCTTTGACAGGCTGGGCGGGCTGGTATTGGGGCTGGTTAAAGGAGGTTTGCTGGCAACAGCCATTTTAGTGATCTTATTATGGCTGAATACACCTCTTTCCTTGCTTTTATCGCCGGCAGGGGGCCCGCAAATTCTAGTTGTAGCCCTGGAAAAATCCAAAATAGCTCCTTTTATGCTGAATATAATTAAGGTTTTTAACCTGACGCTTCCGGGCTTAAACATGAATACACTTATTTGAAATTCCGGGCTCGATAATTTTAGGGAAAGGGTAAATACTATAGGAGTATGGATGGAAAAAATTTAACTTGCGGGGTGAAGAAAATGAGCACACCGGATTTGGAATATCAGAGAAAAAATGTTTGGTCTGTGGTCAGCGACAGGGAAAAAGAGGCAATTATGCACTTTGCCGAGGACTATAAGGCATTTTTAAACAATGCTAAAACCGAAAGGGAGGTAGTTCAGGCCTCCGTTTCCATTTTAAATGACGCCGGTTTCCGTGACCTTAGACAGGTGCAGGGAAAACTGGGGCCCGGAGATAAAGTATTTGCGGTAATTAATAATAAAGCCCTGCTGGCAATAGTGGTGGGGGCCAGGCCTATCTATGAGGGATTTAACTTGGTGGGGGCACATATCGACAGCCCACGCCTGGACCTTAAGCCGCAGCCGGTAGCTGAAGAAGAGGAACTGGCTCTATTTAAGACCCACTATTACGGCGGCATAAAGAAATATCACTGGCTGGCCGTGCCTTTGGCCTTGCACGGCGTAGTGGTAAAGGGTGACGGCAGGGTAGTGCCGGTTGTAATAGGTGAAAATCCTGCGGACCCTGTATTTACCATTGCCGATTTGCTGCCGCACCTGGCCAAGGACCAAATGGAGAAAAAACTTGCAGAGGTATATACCGGCGAAGATTTACGTGCCCTCACGGGAAGCGTTCCCATAAAGGGTGATGAAAAAAATAACGAGAGGAATAAAGTAAAAATTGCCGTTCTGGATTTATTATACAGGCAGTACGGTATTGTGGAAGAGGACTTGATAAGTGCGGAACTACAGCTGGTCCCCGCCTGGCCGCCGAGAGATGTGGGACTGGACCGGAGCATGATTGGCGCATACGGCCAGGACGACCGGGTGTGCGCGTATACAGGCCTGCGGGCCCTTACGGAAGTGCACCAACCTCAAAGAACATCAGTTCTTCTCCTGGCAGATAAAGAAGAAATTGGAAGTACGGGTAATACAGGAATGGAAAGTTTCCTGCTGGCCAATGTAATGGCTGAAGTGGTATATTTACTCACAGGGAATGATTCCAGCTTGATGCTGCGCAGGGCGCTGGCAAATTCCCGAGCCCTGTCTGCCGATGTAAATGCTGCCTTAAATCCTAACTTTTCAAATGTTATGGAAAAGGATAATGCCTGCAGGCTTGGCTATGGGGTGGCCGTTACCAAGTATACGGGGTCGGGAGGCAAAAAGGGCGCCAATGATGCCCATGCTGAATTCCTGGGTATGATTCGCAGTGTATTCAATACCAATAAGGTGGTCTGGCAAACCGGAGAACTGGGTAAAGTAGATCAGGGCGGGGGAGGAACCATCGCCTACATGCTGGCAAAATACGGCATGAATGTGGTAGATTGCGGAGTTGCCCTTTTAGGCATGCATTCGCCCATGGAGGTGGCCAGTAAAGGAGATATATTTATGGCTTACCGCGGCTATAATGCCTTTTTTAATTCTTTTTAAATTTTAAAGGTTCGGGGGTGCGCCACGTGTTTGTAAGATATTATGTGGGGGATGTGGTAAAAATGCGCAAACCCCATCCCTGTGGGGGAGAGGATTGGGAGGTAATGCGCACCGGTGTGGATTTTAGAATAAAGTGCCTTACTTGCGGCAGGGTACTGATGATTCCAAGGCCAAAGTTTGAAAAAAGCGTTAAAAAAATAGTTAAGCGTATACATACTTAACTTGTAACTTACCAGCTTTTATGTTATACTAACCTGGTACAATTAAAGATTGTTTCCCCCTGCTCCACCTTAAGGTTGGGGCCGTTAGTCCGCAGGGAGGAGGTGAATGGCAGTTGCGCGAGTACGAAGTTCTGTACATCTTAAAGCCCGATCTGGATGAGGAAACCGTAACGTCCAATATGGAAAGGTATAAGGGCGTTGTCGAACAGCATGGCGGTGAAGTAACTAACCTGGAAAAGTGGAGCAAAAGGAAATTGGCCTATGATATTAAAAAGTATAAAGAGGGCCTCTACATACTGATGAATTTCAAAGGAACTCAAGAAATTGCTCAAGAAATTGACCGCTTGTTGAAGATTAACGAGTCTGTGCTCCGCCATATAATTATCCGGGAAGACGATGAATAGGAAGGTATTGATATTTTTTAAAGGGAGAGTATTGCCGGGGCGGTGAATAATCTTGTTTAACCGGGTGATATTGATCGGTCGCCTTACTCGGGAGCCGGAACTAAGACATACGCCCGGCGGAACGCCGGTGGCCAGTTTTACCCTGGCAGTGGACCGGGAATTTGTCAACCGTCAGGGGGAGCGGGAAACCGATTTTATTAATATTATAGCCTGGCGTAAACTGGGGGAGACTTGCGCCAATCACCTTTCCAAGGGCAGGCTTGTTGCTGTGGAAGGGAGATTACAAATTCGTTCCTATGATGATAGCCAGGGTATCCGGCGTAAAGCGGCAGAGGTAGTTGCCAATACCGTTAAATTTCTTGACGGCCCGAGGGATGGACAACAATCCGGCAGTTCATTCGATTCCGGTTCTCAAGACGATTTTGAAGGTTTCGGCAGCGAGATAAGTTTTAATGAGGATGAAGTTCCGTTTTAAGGAGGATTGTTGAATGAGGCGAGACAGAGGGCGTCGTGGCAAAAAACGGGTTTGCAGTTTTTGCGTGGATAAAATAGAAAAGATAGATTATAAAGATGTTCCCCGCCTTAAAAAGTTTATTACCGAACGTGGAAAAATTCTCCCCCGGAGAATTTCTGGAAATTGTGCCCACCACCAGCGCATGCTTACCCGGGCCATAAAGCGGGCAAGAAATATGGCTTTAATGCCATATACCATTGAATAAAAAAACAATAAGCGGTCAAAAAAGGAACGCTGTTAAGGCGTTCCTTTTTTAAGGTGTATTTGAAGGAAAATACCATTTTTTACAGAAATTAAATACAGTTACATACAATTTTTCCCATAATATAAAGGAGGCCCTCTAAATGTTTCCGGCTGACCAAAAACCTGGTATTGCCAAGAATATTAAAGTTATAGAATGGTTAAAAGCAGATCTTATGGCTTCTGCATCCTCGCTGTTTAAAGCCATGCTGCGTGGAAGTGAAGAAAGACTCTTAGATGCTCTGGCCAGTATCGTATTAACCTGTTATATTTTAGGTAGGAGGCTGGGAATAAATTATTCCCGGCTGGATTTAAGAGTGGAGGCCAAGTTGCGCCAAAGTATAGACGAAGACCACGAAGTGGAAAAGTGGTACGGTGATCTTTCGCATTTACTGAGGTATTTTGTAGAAAAAAAGAGGTGATCCCTTGCAGCCCAATTTCGGCAACCGAACCTGGCATGAACTGGGATTCATAGTTTTTGTTGAAGTATTGCTGGCGCTGCTGGCAATGTACGTCCCTGTCCTACACTTTCCTGCGTTACTGCTTTTTCCTTTACCTGTTGCACTTACGGTCCGCAAGTACCACCTGGCTGTATCTTTATGGTGTTTGCTGGCGGTAACACTGGTAGTTTTCTTTGTTTTTAAAAAACCCCTGGCCGTGCTGTCCTTTACTGTGGAAGCAGGAATAATTGGAGTGGTTATAGGCCTCTTATTTAAAAATTATGTTTCTCCCGGGCGCAGCTTAAAAATTTTAACCGGGCTGGCGGTCATTATTACCCTGGCCATGCTGTTACTGGCCTATGGGGTAAGTGGGATTCACCCTTTTGTAATTGAAGAAAACCTTATTACCGATGTTGACCAGTTAAATGAACTGTATAGTGAACTGTATAATGATTTGGGTTTATTAAGTCAAGAGGAGCAACGGCAAGTAAGAAAAAATATTGAAAATATTATAGAACTTATGGCAGTGCTCGTGCCGGGCAGCATGGTAATCTGGGCCATAATAAGAACAGTATTCAGCTATTTTTTGGCCGACAGAATGTTTCGCCGCCTTGGCTACAAGATGGAGAAATTACCGCCGTTTAGCAGCTGGCAATACCCATGGTACATTATATGGGGATTAATAATTGGACTGGCCTTATTTCTTGCCGGGGATGAGTGGAACCTGATATTAGTGGGTAACATCGGGAAAAATGTGCTCTACGTAATGGCTTTTTTATTCATAGTTTCAGGTTTTTCCGTTTTTACATATTTTATCAGGAGATGGAAGGTGCCTGCTATAATAAAAGGGATGGTCGCTTTTATAATTATCCTGTACTGGCCGTTAATCATGGGCTTCATCTTAATTTTAGGCATATTGGATACCATAATAAATTTGCGCAAAATAGGGGTTAAAGGTGAATAAGGAGGCTGAATTGAAGAAGTGAAAGTCATTTTAGTGGATGACGTTAAAAAGTTGGGGAAAAGGGGCGACGTTGTAAATGTTGCCGACGGATATGCGCGCAACTTTTTGATACCAAAGGGGCTGGCAGTTGAGGCTACTCCGGGAAGAATGAAAGAGCTGCAGAAGCAAAAGGAAAAAGAGTCTGAACTCCGGGCCCAGGAGGAAAAACAGGCCCGGGAACTTGCCGGAAAACTGGAAAATATAAAAGTAACCATACCGGTAAAAGTAGGGGAGGCCGGCAAATTGTTCGGAGCGGTGAGCAATAAGGATATAGTTGAGGCTTTAAATAAAAAACACAACATCAAGCTGGATAAAAAGAAAGTCATCTTGAAAGAACCCATCAAGTCGCTGGGGACGTATCCCGTGACAATTAAGCTGCACCCCAAAATACAGGCCAAGCTGGACGTAACAGTGGTAGAAGAATAGGTATAGGGTGAGCATAATGACGGAAAAAACTCCTCCCCACAATTTGGACGCCGAGCAATCGGTATTGGGCTCGCTTCTTATAGAGCCGGGCTCAATTCACCGCGTGGCCAGGTTTCTTCAGCCGGAAGATTTTTACCTTGAACCTCATAAACTGGTTTACCAGGCAATCCTGAACCTGGATGAGGCCGGTGAGCCGGTGGACCTCCTTACCGTTACGGAATATCTCAGAAAAAAAGGAGACCTGGATAAGATAGGCGGGGCCGCCTATGTAGCTGCCCTTGCCAATGCCGTGCCCACTGCGGACCATATCGAATATTACGGGCGCATAGTTGAAGAAAAGGCCCTTTTGCGGAATTTAATTCACCTGGCCACAAGAATCTCCAGCATGGGCTACCAGGGCAGCGAAGATGCCGAGCGCCTGATGGATGAGGCAGAGCGCATGCTGGCGGAATTGGGAAGCAGGCGGGCATCGTCTGTGATTAAATCACTGCGGGAAATCCTGGTGGACAGTATTCAAAACCTGCAAAAAAAGTATGAACACAAAGGTGAAGTGACGGGGGTGCCCACCGGCTTCAGAGACCTGGATAAAATGTGCTGCGGCCTTCAGCCGGGCGACCTGATTATTGTTGCTGCCAGGCCGTCCATGGGCAAAACCAGTTTTGGCCTGCAAGTTGCTTATCATGCTGCCAGGAAATTGCAAAAGGGAGTAGTGATATTCAGCCTGGAAATGTCCAGAGAACAGCTGGTTCAGCGCATACTTTGCGCCGAGGCGGGCATAGACCAGCACAAATTGCGCTCCGGTCTTCTCAGTGAAGATGACTGGAGCATTTTAATGAGCAAAGGGCGGGAAATGGCAAAGGTTCCTTTATATATTGATGATTCGGCAATTTTAACGGTCCGGCAAATTCGCTCCAAGGTCCGCAGGCTGCAGGCGGAAAAGGGAATTTGCCTTATAGTTATTGACTACCTGCAGTTAATGCAGGGCGGCCGCAGGGTGGAAAACAGGCAGCAGGAAATAGCCGACATTTCCCGGTCCTTGAAAGGATTGGCCAAGGATTTAAATGTACCTGTGCTGGCACTGGCTCAATTGAGCCGTTCCGTGGAACAGCGGCATGATAAAAGGCCTATTATGTCCGATTTAAGAGAGAGCGGCAGCCTGGAACAGGATGCAGACGTGGTAATGTTTATTTACCGGGATGATTATTACAACCCGGAAAGTGAAAAAAGGGGTATATCGGAAATAATAATAAGTAAGCAGCGTAACGGTCCCGTAGGAACGGTAGAATTGGGCTTTGTCAAGGAATACACCAAATTTTTAAATCTCACCAAGCGTGAAGAAAATTAAGTTTGTATACAGAATATTTTGTGATTATCCTTGACAATGACCGGGGTGTTTGATAATATTCGTATGTTGTCAAAATAGAGTAGCGTAGTGTTCGAGAAAGTATTTGGTATGTAGTTATACAGTCAATTTATTGGCTCAAATAATGATTGTTTGGGTTATTTTTATGTCCGGGATTACAGGAGGGGAATAAGTTGCAGCAAGTATATGACGTTATAATTGTAGGTGCCGGGCCAGCAGGAATATTTGCAGCTTTAGAATTGGTAAATAATAACAATAAAGCCAGGATATTAATACTGGAAAAAGGGCGCGATATTGATAAACGTGTTTGCCCTTCCCAGGCAGGTAATACTGAATGCAGGCGCTGTAATCCCTGTTCCATCGTTTGCGGGTGGGGGGGCGCCGGGGCTTTTAGCGACGGTAAGCTTACCCTCTCCACGGAAATTGGCGGTAGCCTGGAAGAATATATTGGTGAGGATAAATTACAGGAAATGATAGATTACGTAGACCGTGTCTACGTGCGTTTCGGCGCTCCCCGGGAAATTCACGGGCTGGAGCACGAGGAAGAAATTAACGAATTCCAGCGCCGTGCCCTTCAGAGCGAGCTGAAGCTCATCCCGGTGGCCATAAGGCACCTGGGAACCGGCCGGTGTATGGAAATATTAAAACGTATGTATGAACATTTGGTTTCCCGCGGTGCTGAAGTGCGTACCGGGGTTACGGTGGATTCGCTGGCAGTGGAGAATAACCGGGTTCAGGGAGTGGTTACTGAATCAGGTGAAATTATCCACGGCCGGTATGTAATTGTCGCACCGGGCAGGGAAGGTGCTGAGTGGTTGACAAAACAGGCCAGGCAACTAAATTTGCGCATGGCCGTTAACCCGGTGGATATTGGCGTGCGCGTAGAGGTACCTGCCACGGTAATGGAAAGGTTGACCCGTGTTTTTTACGAGGCTAAGTTTATATATTACTCCAGGGCTTTTGATGACAGGGTGCGCACCTTTTGCATGAATCCCAACGGCGAAGTAGTGATGGAAAATAATGAAGGGCTGGTTACGGTTAACGGTCACAGTCACGCATATAACAAAACAGAAAACACCAACTTTGCAGTACTGGTAAGTAAAACCTTCACCGAACCGTTTAAAGACCCTATTTCCTACGGAAAATATATTGCAAGTCTGGCCAATTTGCTTGGTGGCGGGGTAATTGTGCAGCGTTTGGGCGATTTAATTGCAGGACAGAGGACTACCGAGGCAAGGATGAAAAAATGCCTGGTCAGGCCGACCCTTGCCAGTGCAACTCCCGGAGACCTCAGTTTGGTATTTCCTTATCGTCACTTGGTGGCAATCGTTGAAATGCTTAAAGCACTGGACGAGGTGGCACCGGGGGTTTATTCTCGCTATACACTGCTTTACGGAGTAGAAGTAAAATTCTATTCCTCCCGCCTTGCCCTCAGTAAAAACTTGGAGACAGAAATTGAAAACTTATTTGCTGCCGGGGACGGTGCAGGGGTAACCAGGGGTTTGGCCCAGGCATCTTCTGCCGGTGTATTGGCCGCCCGGGAGATACTTACCAGGTTATAAGGGGGTTACTTAATGCCAACTGTAGTTTTAATTGGGGCCCAGTGGGGCGACGAAGGGAAAGGAAAGGTTACTGATTTCCTGGCACAAAAAGCTGACGTGGTAGTGCGCTACCAGGGTGGCAATAATGCCGGTCACACGGTGGTGGTGGATGATAAAGAGTTTAAGTTGCATCTTATTCCGTCAGGCATTTTGTATCCGGACAAGCTGTGTGTTATAGGTAACGGGACGGTTATCGACCCGGCAGTGCTTTTGAATGAATTAGAGGGGCTTAAAGAGAAGGGAATTAATACTGATAATCTCCGTATTAGCTCCAAGGCTCACGTAATCATGCCCTACCACCGGAAAATCGACACCGTCGATGAGGAGCTCAAGGGCAGCCGGAAAATAGGCACTACCGGCCGGGGAATCGGGCCGGCATACATGGACAAAGCTGCCCGGGTAGGTATCAGGGTGGCCGACCTGGTGGATGAAGAAGAATTTCCTGGCTTGCTTAAAGATGTCCTGGAACAGAAGAACAGGCTTTTAAGCGAGTATTACGGGGTTTCCGGCTATAACTACGATGAAGTTCTGAAAACCTACCAGGGGTATGCCAAAGAGATTCGCAAGTATGTGGATGATGTTTCTATACTGGTTAACAAAGCTGTTGACCAGGGCAAGAATGTACTGTTTGAGGGGGCCCAGGGGACCCTTCTGGATTTGGATCACGGTACCTATCCCTTTGTAACCTCCAGTCACCCTGTGGCGGCAGCGGCTTGTTTAGGTACCGGTATCGGGCCGACGAAGATTGATAAAGTTATAGGTGTGGCTAAAGCTTATACCACCAGGGTTGGGGGAGGCCCGTTCCCTACTGAATTGCATGATGATGTGGGAGAATATATTCGCAGGCAGGGGCGCGAGTTTGGAACAACAACCGGGCGCCCCAGGCGCTGTGGCTGGTTTGATGCGGTGGTGGCCCGTTATTCGGTCCGCATCAACGGACTAAATTCCCTGGCCATTACCAAGCTGGATGTGCTTACAGGCCTAGATACCGTTAAAATTTGCACTGCCTATAAGTATAAGGGTGAAATGCTCTCTGAATTCCCGTCCAGCCGCAAAGTTTTGTCTGAGTGCGAGCCTCATTACGAAGAATATCCGGGCTGGAAAGAAGATATATCCGGAGCACAAAAATATGAAGACCTGCCGGGTAATGCCCAAAAATACCTGGAGCGCCTGAGTGAAGTGTCAGGTGTTCCCGTGGATATAATTAGTGTAGGTCCTAAGCGTTCCCAAACTATCATTATGAAGGAAATTTATTAGAAAATTGTTATAGAAGTCCAAAATTTAAGTATTGACTGCCTGGCTGATTTAGTGTAAGATATAGCAGTGTGAGCGGCAATACGCCGCTTGAGGTGGGCCATTAGCTCAGTTGGTAGAGCACCTGACTTTTAATCAGGGTGTCCCAGGTTCGAGTCCTGGATGGCTCACCATGTGGCCCCATGGTCAAGTGGACTAAGAC
Source organism: Desulfofundulus sp. JL263-se (assembly GCF_056316025.1). NCBI lineage: Bacteria > Bacillati > Bacillota > Clostridia > Eubacteriales > Peptococcaceae > Desulfofundulus > Desulfofundulus sp. JL263-se. Next base: position 24,750 of record NZ_CM149993.1, read on the forward strand.
ACCGCCCTTTCACGGCGGTAACCCGGGTTCGAATCCCGGTGGGGTCACCACGTAAAGGCCTTGCCAAACCGGCAGGGCCTTTTATTTTTCCCGCAGGTTTCATGCCGTCGTCAACCGGGCAAACGACAGTTGAAGCTGGAATTGTCTCAAAAAGGGAATTAGATAAAATTGTCGAATAATTGTTAAGAGGAGATTTGCAATGAAGAAAGTATTTTTGTTTATATTTGTCATTATGCCCTTTTTACTTACCGGATATTCCCTTGTAAACAACGGTTTGCAGAAAAGCAGCAGTTATGTTCCGCCCATGCTGGTCATAATGTACGATGATGGTCCCGTGGAAGATTATGAAATTGCCTTTCCGGTACACCAGGCCCAGGGAGTTCCGGGCGTGGTTTGTATAAATTCTTCAACTGTGAATACTGAAAATAACTTGAGCATTGACCAGCTGAAGGAGATGGAGGGTGTGGGGTGGGAAATAGTAAATCACGGCAAGTACCATGCTGCCTTGGATAACAGGAAGGTAATAAAAAATATTAACGCGGGAGATACCAGAATTTATATAGACCGGCCGTACCGGATAAAGAAACAATATAAGTATCTGCTTTACAACGAAATCACCGGGAAAAAAGAGATCGTCAATATTGTTAACGTGCAGGCGGAAAGGGGAAACAGGAAAAGGGGTTACGTGGAAATAGAAGGCGGCGCCCAAAATTCTTATCCGAGGTGGAGTACCTGCTTAAGGCTGACCGAGGATTCCGCCGTGGAGGAAATTTTGGAAGGGAAAAAAGAACTTATCAACATGGGATTTAATGTAACCAATTATACCTATTCTTATAATGCTTATGAAGATTGGTCAAAAAAAATCGTTTCCAAATACCACAATGCCGCCAGAAGTAATTCCGGTGGCAAAATATTGTTCAAACGAATTAATAAAAAGCCTTTAAGTGAATATGCCTTGTATTCAACCAATTTTGAAGTTGATAAAATAACTGATAAAAGACTGGAATTTCTATTGGGGCAGACTGCCAAAAAGGGAGGATTAACAATTCTCTGGGCCCATACCTGGTCGGACAACTTTACGCAAGAAAGGCTGCATTATATTATCGAACTGGCCAAAAGTAAAAATATACAAATTACAACCCTGCAAGAAGCCCTGGACAGGTTCGCTGCTGCGACGGCAAAGGATTAAAACTTTAAGCAGGACAAATCTGTTGATACCCGCGAAATTATGAAAAATTGGCTGAATTGATCATTTTTCGAAAGCATACGACCGGCCTATTTTGGAGGTTAAGAGTGAAAGCTTAAACCTGAAACAAATGAAAATAAAAGTAATATTGTTAAGCTGCCGGGAAAAAATGGATAAATTGCTTGAAGCCGTAGGAATCAAAATAAATGGAGTACTTTTCAGCGAGCGGGCAGTTAAAGAACTGGATATTCTATTTGACGGGCTAGGAGCCTGCCTGGCAAGACTACGGGTAATGAGGCGCTGCGGAAACATGTAAAAGATGAAGCTGAAAAATATGCCGGGCTTGCCCGGGAATTTGCTATTATGCACGAAGAAAGGTTTATTAAAGGCATTTGCTTGCCCAGGTCTTCCAGCATATATTTAAACATGCTGAGCGGTTTGAGCGGTATCTTTTATAATTTAGGGCAATTGGCCGATTAGGTTATCTTCCGGTTAAATAAAATCCTTGCATAAATAATCCGGTAACTTTATAATCTTTTTGTAAAGAGTTTAGTTAGTAAATTAATTGGGGGGAAATAATTTGGCCAAACACATTTACACTTTAAATCCCGTATCCTTGCAGCACCGCAAGGAAAAAACCGGCTGCGGGGAATGCCAGACTTCCTGCCAGTCCGCGTGCAAAACTTCCTGTACCGTGGGAAACCAGGTGTGCATTAACAAACAGGAGAAATAAACTAAAAAGCCTGATCCCGTATGGGATGAGGTCTTTTTTTTGTTGGAGCAGCGGAGAACACCGGCCATAAAAAAGCAGGGAGGAAAAGTATGATTCACAGCTTTACCTTTGACGAGTTGAATATTGTATTGGACGTGCACAGCGGGGCCGTCCACATAGTTGATGAAATAACCAGTAAAATATTGGAATACTATCCTCATACCGGCCAGCGTACAATAATAGAAAAGCTGTCCCCTGTGTACGGCCGCGGGCAGGTGCAAGAAGCCCTGAAAGAAATAGAAGACTTGGTGGAAAGGGGGCTGCTTTTCAGCCCCGACGAGGTCGGAAGGGAATATAAGCCTGATGAAGATACCGTAATTAAGGCAATGTGCCTTCACCTGGCCCATGACTGCAACCTGCGGTGCCGCTATTGTTTTGCCGGGCAGGGCCCCTTTGGGGGAGACCGCAGCATGATGTCGTACCGGGTGGGGACGGCTGCCCTCGATTTTTTGTTGGAATATTCCGGCCCGCGCAGGCATGTGGAAGTTGACTTTTTCGGCGGTGAGCCCCTGTTGAATTTTGATGTACTGAAAAAGCTGGTGGATTACGGGCGGAACAAGGCGGCAAAGGCGGGCAAGGAAATAAAGTTTACCGTAACCACCAATGCGGTATTACTAAATGACGAAGTGGCCGATTACTTGCACCGTGAAGGGTTAAGTGTCGTGCTCAGCCTGGACGGGCGCAGAGCCGTTCATGACGCCATGCGTCCCTTTACCGGCGGCGCCGGAAGCTACGATATTGTAACGTCAAATATTTCAAGGTTTATCAGTCATTATAACCATGACGATTATTATATACGGGGAACCTTTACCAGGTACAACCGGGATTTTGCCTCGGATGTTTTACATATGGCCCGGCTGGGCTTTAAACATCTCTCGGTGGAGCCGGTGGTCGGCGGGCCCGGTGAAGATTATTCCCTTCGCGATGAAGATTTGCCTGAACTTTATAGCGAATACGAAAGGTTGACCCGGGAACTGCTGGCCTTGCGGCAGCAGGGCAGGGGAGTTGATTTCTTCCATTTCAATATTGACCTGGAAGGCGGCCCGTGTCTGAAAAAGCGCCTTTCCAGTTGCGGGGCGGGGAATGAATACGTGGCCGTTACCCCCGGCGGAGAAATTTACCCGTGTCATCAATTTGTAGGGCAGGAAGAGTTCAAGCTGGGAAATGTTTTTGACGGCCGCTTGGATGAAAAAATAAGGAGACAATTTCGGAGTGCCCATATTTATAACAAGGAAGGATGTTCTTCTTGTTGGGCCAAGTTTTATTGCAGCGGCGGCTGCCACGCCAATGCCTTTTTTGCCAACGGCACCATTTACAGGCCTTATGGAGTGGGCTGCAAATTAATGAAGAAAAGGCTGGAATGTGCCCTTTATCTTAAGGCAAGGGAAATCCTGGACAGGAACCAAATAATTGATTAATTGAATTTAGCCCCGGGAGAGTGGAAATGTGCCGTTTTTTAAGGTTTGGCAGGAAATGCCCGGACTTGCAGGGCGAGCTTTTGGCGCCGGGCGGGTTTACCTGGCAGCATCTCTAATCCTGTTCATATCTGTATGCGCCCTTATTTTAAATGGATTCGCGGTGTGGGTTGTTTCGGCGGATGACCATCCGTTAATGTCCGTACAAAATCGCAGTATTGCCAAAAAGGCCGTAGAGATGGTCTTAAAAAAACAGGCGGAACGTTACGGCTGCCCTGTGGCTATTGAGCAGGAAATTGAAATCAGGCCGTTTTGGGGGACAGGCAGGGAACTTCCCCCTTATTTTTCCTCTGTGGATAATATTTTAGACTGGCTGGAGCAAAATTTAAACTTCGTAACGGACGGCGCTGCTATTGTTATAAATGGAGAAGAAAAAGTTTATGTGCGGGATATAAAAACCGCCCGGGGAATTCTGGGCAGGATAAAGGACAAATACCGCCCCCGGGGAGCCAGCGACGTCAATTTTGAGGAAAAGGTTGAGCTGGTGGAAAAGAGAGTGCCTGTTGAAACCCTTGCCACTGTGAACGAAGCGGTAAAATTTTTAACCACCGGCGGGGAGGAAATAGAAACCTACCGGGTGCAAAAGGGGGACACTCTCTGGGGCATTGCCCGGGAAAAAGGTTGCAGCCTGGCCCGGCTGTTGGAACTTAACAAGGGAATTGAGCCCCGCTTATTGCAGATCGGGCAGGAAATAAAATTAAACAGGCAGAGACCGGCTTTGAATGTAGTAAGCCGGTATGAGCAGGTAGTGATGGAGGACTTGCCGTATCCGGTAATTGAAAGGGAAGACAGGAACCTGGACTACGGCGAAATAAAAACGGTTCAGCCGGGTATCCCGGGTAAAATGGAGGTTACATACCGTATCGTAGAAAAAAACGGCAAAATACAGTATAAATGTGAAGTTAAGCGGGTGATTAAGCAGAGGCCCCGGCCGGAGATAATAGCTACGGGCAGTGAGATGTTATTGTCTTCCCGTTCCGGGCGGGGAATATACAGGCCGGTAAAAGGAAGAATTTCTTCAGGTTACGGAATGCGCCAGGGCCGCATGCATTATGGAATTGACATTGCTGCCGGCTTCGGCAGCCCGGTGGTGGCCATGGCGGCAGGTACTGTGCAATTTGCCGGTTACCGCGGGAGTTACGGGCTGGTTGTGGATGTGGACCATGGAAACGGCATGATAAGCAGATATGCACACCTTTCCGGTGTTGTTGTGTCCCCCGGGGAAAAGGTTGGCGGCGGCCAGTTAATCGGACAGGTGGGTTCCACAGGTAACGCCACGGGCCCGCACCTGCATTTTGAAGTGCTGGTGGACGGTGTGCCTGAAGATCCGGAAGAATACCTAAATTTTTAATTTGAAATTGCAGCGGTTTGATACTACAATAAAAAGGGAGTCACAGCGGGACAAGGAAGTGATTAAAGATGGGTTTTTTTATCAATGCTGCCAAAAACAAAAAGCGCCAGAAAATGGTATTTTTGATCACTGCCATTTTCGTGGTCGCGGGCCTGGTTGGCTCCACTATCATAGGTATTTTTGCCGGCCGCTCCCAGGAAGATTATGCCCGGGCCGGCTATCAAGCGTCGCAAACTCCCGGGCAAAGGGTGGCCGACCTTGAAGACCGTTTGAAGAAAGATCCCGGGGATGTCGAGATTTTGGGTCAATTGGCCGAGGCCTATTATGATAACGGGCAGGTAGACAAGTCCTTTGAAACATATAAAAAGGCCCTGGATATTGACCCTGACAACAGCCGGCTGAGAACATCTCTGGCAATAAAATATTTTTTGCAAGATAAGCCCGAAAATGCCGTGGCTCAAATGAGGGAAGAAATAAAGCAAAATCCCGGCAATAATATGGCCCACTATTACTTGGGGCAGTTTTTGGCCTATGGATTAGGTAAATATAACCAGGCAATTCAGGAACTGCAAATTTTTTTGGACGGGGTTGGCGACTCCAAGGTCATGGCGGCGGAGGTAGCCAAGGCCAGGCAAATGATTGAAGAATTTAAGGATAAAAGCTAATAGTGTTCTACAGAGCCAGGTTTTTAAACTGGCTCTTTATATTTAAATGCCTATTACATAATTTACCAGCAAGTTAGTTGACTAATATGAGGTGTATTTTTTATGCCGCGCTGTAGTCCTTTGCCTGATTACGATTTTCCACAAGAAACCGGGATTTTCCGGAAAATTATATTACATGGTTTGGCGTTACTTATTTTGATTACAACCTTTGCATTAATCCGGATTCCCGGAACTGTAAAGGGATATCTTTATACCTTGTTCCGGGAAGCAGTTAAAGTTGACATAATGCTTCGGACCCGTGATTGGAACACTTTGGAGAGCAGGCATTTTGTGATACGATATAAGCCCGGTGAAAAGGAAAATGCACGGCTGGCCCTGGATACGGCTGAGTTTTTCCTGGGTCCTGTGGCGGGAAAGTACGATTTTCCGGTTAAAGATAAAATACCTTTAATTCTTTATTCTTCCCGGGAAGAATTGAACGCCAGTTTTGGCTGGCCTTCCAGTGAAAGGGCCATGGGGGTTTACTGGGGAGGTGTAATTAGAATCCTTTCCCCTGATGAGTGGATAAACTGCAGCAATTTTAAAGAAAAAAGGTCCATTTTTATGTCGAGCGGGCCCATGGTCCATGAACTTGTGCATTTGGTGGTGGATTACCGGAGCAAAGGCAATTATCCCAGGTGGTTTACCGAAGGTTTGGCCCAGTATGAAGAATACCGGCTCACCGGCTTTCGCTTTAAAGGTCCGGGGGCCGGTTGGGCCCGGAAAGTATATCCCCTGCGCAAACTGGACAGGGATTTCGATTCCTTGCCCAATCAGACCCTGGCTTACCGCCAGTCTCTTTCTGCCGTGGAATATATATTGGAAGTCTATGGAGAAGATAAATTGCATAACATTATTAATGGTTTGGCCCGGGGCTGGTCCATGAACCGGGCCATGGCCGATTCCCTGGGTGTTGGTATAAAAGAATTTGAGAAAAATTGGCACCGCTGGCTGAAAGATAGGGAAAAGTAAGGGATTCGGGTTAAAGCAGGATCTTAAAGGCAGGCGTTGAATTTTTAGTATTGTGTAGCTTAATTGTGAAATTTGCAGGGAGGAAATCATACAATTATGCATAGATTGGTTATTACGGGAGGCAGGCCGCTCAAGGGCAAAGTTCGTATCAGTGGAGCTAAAAATGCTTCGCTGGCGCTTCTTTGTGCCACTGTTTTGGCTCGTGATACGGTAGTGTTGGAAAATGTGCCTGATATCAGTGATATCAGGGTAATGATTAATATATTGGGTGAAATTGGCTGTGAAATAAATTGGGAGTCCCCGGGGGTTCTTAAGATTAATGCGCCCGAACAGTTAAAGGGACAGCCTCCTTGCCGCCTGGTAAAGAAGCTGCGTGCTTCCAACCTTTTGCTGGGGCCCCTTTTGGCCCGCTACGGTGAAGCTGAAATTGCTTTGCCGGGCGGGTGTAATATAGGTGTCAGGCCCATGGATTTACATTTTAAAGGCCTTTCTGGGCTTGGCGCTGAAATATCCATCGACCGTGGTACGGTTAAGGCCAGGGCAAACGGGCTGAAAGGTTGCAGGGTTTATCTTGACTTTCCCAGCGTAGGTGCTACGGAGAACATCATGATGGCCGCCTGCTTGGCCGGGGGACAAACAGTGATAGAAAACGTGGCCAAGGAACCGGAAATCGTAGACCTGGCTAATTTTTTGAACTGCCTGGGGGCAAAAGTCCGGGGTGCCGGAACAGATGTTATTAAGATCGAAGGCGTCAGGGAACTGGGCGGGTGCCTGCGCTACGGGGTAATTCCGGACCGTATTGAGGCCGGTACATTTATGGTTGCTGCTGCTGCAACGGGTGGCGAGGTGGAATTGGAAAATGTAATACCCCTGCACTTAGAGCCCGTTTGTGCAAAATTAAGGGAAGCAGGGGCGGAGATAATTGAGACCGGAGAAACTTTGAAAGTCAGGGTTAGGGGCCAGTTAAAGTCCATCGATTTGAAGACCCTTCCTTACCCGGGCTTTCCCACCGATATGCAGTCTCAATTTATGAGCATGTTGAGTATCGTTCCCGGGACCAGCATAATTATCGAAAATATTTTTGAAAACCGGTTTCAAGTGGTGGATGAATTAAAAAGAATGGGGGCAAATATTAAAGTTGAAGGGCGGGTGGCCATTATAGAAGGAGTTGAATCCCTGCACGGTACCCATGTTGTGGCTACAGATTTACGGGCAGGGGCTGCACTGGTTATAGCCGGTTTGATTGCTGAAGGAGATACCGAAATATCCAGGGTGGAATATATAGACCGGGGCTATCATTTGCTGGAGGAAAAAATGAGAAGCATAGGGGCCCAAATATGGAGAAAATAAGGCGGTGTGGGCGTGCACATAATTATTCTGGCAGTGGGTAAATTAAAAGAGAGGTACTTTTTGGAAGCTCAAAGGGAATATATAAAACGTATACGTCCTTACGCACGCCTGGAAATTAAAGAAGTGGCCGAGGAAAGTATAGGGGAAAATGCCGCCGAAAGCACACTAGAAAAAATAAAAAATAAGGAAGGACAAAGGCTTGTACGGGCTTTAAGACCCGGTAGCTTTATAGTTGCCCTCGACAGGCAGGGAGAACAAGTTGACTCGGTAGGCCTGGCCGGGAAAATCAAAAATCTCGGAGTACAGGGAAAAAGTCACATTACCTTCATTATCGGAGGGCCCCTCGGATTAAGCGGAGATGTATTGCAAAGGGCCCACTGGAAGCTCTCTTTTTCCCGCCTTACCTTTCCCCACCGCTTGATGAGGATAATACTTCTGGAACAAATTTTTCGATCATTTAAAATAATCCGTAATGAACCTTACCACCGGTAAACGAGGCTTGTATTTACAATTGACGGCCAACGGCAGCTATTCTTGCTATGTATCACCTGTAGACTGAAATTAGTTGGTTAGTTAAAATAATAGGTGAGGTTTGTGGGGACAAGTATACGGTTTATGGGCCTTTTATACATAATCAAAATTGCGCTAGCGGCCTGCTGTAAAACCGGGGCGGCGGGTAAGGTTACTGGTTTTGATTAATGTGAAATTTTAAAAAAGTAATATGGTCAGGAAGGAATAATCCAAAAAGTAACGAATTATATTCAATAATCGCGAAAAGACCAAAGCATTCCGTTACAGAGGGTAAGTGTGCACTATAAAGTAAAAAAAGGAACAAGTGTAACATGTAAAAACGAAGGCCCTTCAATAAATAAAGGGGGTGAAGGTGGTCTAAAAATATAATTATTTGAATGTAAGATTTATATTTAGTAAAAAGGAGGTTTTGTTTGTGGCTTTCGAACCAAAGCAACCACAGAAAGAATTAAAGTATGAAGAGTTGCGAATTTATACTGATGAAGAATTAAATAATTATACGGATGAAGAACTTAAAAATTTCAAAATCAAGCATGATATTCCCGACCTGGAAGAATTGGAAAAAGGGCCGTGGCCCAGCTTTGTGTCCGATGCCAAGCAGGAAGCCCTGCACAGAAGGAAACTGGCCGACGACCGGATGATGATTAGCAGGGACTGCGTAGAGGACTTGCTTGGCCAGCTTCAGTTGTCCTTTGAGGACGGGGAAACCCACTGGAAGCACGGCGGTATTGTCGGTGTTTTCGGCTATGGCGGCGGTGTTATCGGCAGATATTCCGACGTTCCGGAAAAATTCCCCGGCGTTGCTCATTTCCATACCGTGCGTGTCAACCAAACAGCCAGTAAGTTCTATAATACGGACTACCTGAGGGCTCTCTGCGATCTCTGGGAGTACCGGGGAAGCGGTCTGCTGAACATGCACGGGTCCACCGGCGACATTATCCTTTTGGGAACCACCACCGACCAGCTGGAGCCCCTCTTCTATGACTTGACCCACGAGCTGCAGCAGGACCTCGGCGGTTCGGGCTCAAACATGCGTACACCTTCCTGCTGTATCGGTAAAGCCCGCTGCGAGTGGGCCTGTATAGATACCCAGGACCTGTGCTATGAAATGACTCAGTACTACCAGGACGAGCTGCACCGTCCCATGTTCCCCTATAAGTTCAAGTTGAAGTTTGACGGCTGCCCCAACGGCTGCGTGGCCTCCATTGCCCGTGCCGACATGTCCTTTATCGGGACCTGGAGGGACGAGATCAGGATTGACCAGGAGGCCGTAAAGGCTTATATCGCCGGGGAACTGGAGCCCAACGCCGGCGCCTTTAAGGGGAGAGACTGGGGTAAATTCGACATCCAAAAAGAAGTTATCGATCTCTGCCCCGCCCAGTGCATGTACATGGAAGACGGCGAGCTGAAGATCAATAACGAAGAGTGCACCCGCTGCATGCACTGCATCAATGTCATGCCGCGTGCCTTGAAGCCAGGAAAGGATACCGGCGTTACCATCCTGTGCGGAGCAAAGGCTCCCATCCTGGAAGGTGCTCAAATGTCTTCAGTGATTGTTCCCTTCATGAAGGCTGAGCCGCCTTACGATAACATTAAGGAACTGCTGGAGAAAGTATGGGATTGGTGGATGGAAGAAGGCAAGAACCGCGAGCGCTTGGGCGAGCTCATACTGCGTAAGGGCCTGCCGACCTTCCTCGAGGTTATCGGCGTTCCGCCTGCACCGCAAATGGTCAAGGAGCCCAGGTCCAACCCGTACATCTTCTGGAAGGAAGAAGACGTGCCCGGTGGATGGGACAGGGATATTAAAGATTACAGATCCAGACATAAGAGATAGGAGGTTAGTTTCATGGCATTATCTTTGGGGAAATTGGGAAAATATAATCCAGATAAACCGCAGGAAGACAGGATAACAGATATTGGCCCGCGGCATTTCTGGCAGTATTTTCCTCCTGTGATACAGAAAAATTATGGTAAGTGGGCTTACCATGACATTTTGGAGCCCGGTGTGATGGTACACGTTTCCGAAACCGGGGACAAGGTTTACACCGTGAGGTGCGGTGGGGCCCGGTTTATGACTGTACAATTTGTCCGGGAAATCTGTGAAATTGCCGACAAGTACTGCGACGGCTATGTGCGTTTCACCACCCGCAACAATATCGAATTCATGGTTGACAGCCTGGAAAAAGTGGAGGCCCTGAAGAAAGACCTCATGAGCCGGAAATACCCCTCCGGAAGTTACAAATTCCCCATCGGCGGGACCGGTGCGGGTGTTACCAATGTGGTTCACACCCAGGGTTATATCCACTGCCATACTCCTGCTACTGACGCTTCTTCCATGGTCAAGGCGATCATGGATGAACTTTACGATTACTTCACCGGCATGACCCTTCCGGCTAAGGTCAGGGTTTCCATGGCCTGCTGCCTGAACATGTGCGGTGCCGTGCACTGCTCGGACATTGCTCTCTTGGGTTATCACCGCAAGCCGCCCATTATCGACCATGAAATTTTGGACGACGTCTGTGAGATACCTCTTGTTATTGCTGCTTGCCCGGTAGGGGCTATTTCTCCCGATAAGACCGAGAGCGGCAAGAAGACGGTTAAGATCAAAAACGACCGCTGCATGTTCTGCGGTAACTGTTACACTATGTGCCAGGCACTGCCGCTGTCAGATAAAGAGGGCGACGGCGTAACGGTGCTGGCCGGCGGCAAGCTGTCCAACCGGATCAGCGAGCCCAAGTTCTCGAAGGTAGTTGTTCCGTGGCTGCCGAATAACTTCCCCAGGTTCCCCGAAGTGGTTGAAACCGTTAAGAAGATTATCGAAGCCTATGCCTCCGATGCCAGAAAGTACGAGCGCCTCGGGGATTGGGCCGAGCGCATCGGCTGGGAGAAGTTCTTTGAGAAGTGCGATCTGCCCTTTACCGAGCACCTCATCGATGATTACCGCTTAGCCTATGACACCTACCGGACCAGCACGCAGTTTAAGTTTACGGAAGCAGCCTGGAAGGCTTCCAAGGCAGCAGGAGGGATTGATTAAGATTTACCTATTATAAGGGAGATGTTACTTTATGGAAGAAATTAAAAAAGCCATTCTTGAATTTGCCGAAACCAGTAAAAAAACCAAGTTCTATTTTAAAGATATGGAGAAGGCCGTTAAAAAGGTAGTTCCGAATGCCAAATCCAGGGAAATTAAAAAGGCCGCTACTGAACTGGTCAATGAAGGGACACTAATCTATTTTTCCACTGGTAGCAGTACCATGTACGGCTTAAAGGGAAGGGGAATTACGGAAGACCCGGAGTAAACGCCCGGCAGTTGGAGAGGTTGCCGTCCGCTTCGGATGGCGGCCTCTCTTTATCTTGAATTTTAAACGGAAAGGCGGGTAACATGAAAACACCACAGGATTCCCAAAAATTCATTGAAGAACAGATAAGGCTCCTGGACGAAAACCCCGGGTGTGCCAATGCTCAATATAATCTGGGTGTTTTCCTTATGCAGCAGGGGAGATTGGATGAGGCTATTCCGTTTTTTGAAGAGGCTATTGCCAACAGCGGCCGGATGTTTGAGGCTTATGTCAATTTGGGATATATTTACTTCAAAAAAGGAGACCTGGAAAAAGTTGTAGAAGCCAACAAAAAGGCCGTGGAAATAGAGCCCAGGTACGCCCGTGGATACGCAAATCTCGGGTTTGCCTATTTACAGATGGAAAAAGCTGATGAGGCTATTGGGGCCCTTGAGAAGGCCATCGAGCTTAACCCTAAAATTGCCCAGGCGTGGAGTAATTTAATTAATGCTTATCTCCAGAAAGATGATGTGGAAAAAGCAATAGAAACCGGTGAAAAACTGCTTGAATTTGCACCGGACTTCTCTCTGGGGCATAATAATCTTGCCTTTGCCTACTATGTGAAGGGGGATTATGCAAAGGCCATAGAACATGTCGACAGGGCCGTTGAACTGGGCTTTGAGGTTCACCCCGAATTCTTGAAAAGATTAGAGCCTTATCGTTCCAAGGAACAATGATGTTTGCAGATTTGTTTCAGGCATATGAGCTGCTGGCGGCAAAGGCGGATAGTGCTTTCCGGAAGGTGAAAAAAGATTACGGTCCCTGTATCAAGTGCGAGATTGGCTGCTCTGATTGTTGTTATGCCGTGTTTGGCCTTTTTCTTATAGAATCCGTTTATCTCAAGTATCACTTTGATCAGCTGGACCGGGGGCTCAGGCGGGGGGTCCTTTTAAGGAGCAATAAGTCGGACAGGGACTTGTTGAGAATAGAAAAAAACTTGCAGCCGGGTAATAATGCCCGTACGCGGGCCTGGTCCATGGAAAATGAAAGGGTAAGGTGCCCGCTTTTGGGCGGTGATCAAAAATGCCTGCTTTACCCGTTCAGGCCCATTACCTGCCGGGTTTACGGCATTCCAACGGTATCCGGCGGAAAGGTTCATGTCTGCTGGAAGGCAGGGTTCGAAAAAGATAAATCTTATCCTGCTTTTAACCTGGACGGCATTTATAGAGAACTTTACTGGCTGTCGAGAAAGCTGCTGGGGCGAGCCGGACAGAGAAACATGGAAAGGGCGTCTCTTTTGTTGTCTGTCTCCAAGTCCATAAAGACACCCATTAAAGACCTTATAAAGGGAATATAACGGGTTTCCGGGGCCACTCAGGGTCTTTTTTTATTGCCGCAGCAAAAAGGCACTTCCTTCTTCCCGGTTTGTGCAGTCCGGGTATAGGGAGTGCCCGGCAGGGGCAGGAAATTATTTGCATTTTTCCAAAGCTTCTGCTGCCACTTGGCCTATTGTCTTTTTGCTTATATTACCATTTTGATATAAATTAATCTCCTGTGCATCATTCCGCATGCATTCCAGTTCCTTTTTTGCCTCCGGTGCTTTCAGGTTGCCCAGGAGCTGTGCCGCATAACCCCGCACTTCGGGGCTGGAATCTCGCAGGAAAGGCATAAAATAATAAGCCGACTTTTGAACTGATTTGGGATTTGCCTCTGCAATTCTTCCGATGGCCCTTAAGGCCCTGGGGCGGAATGCTTCGTCCTCCAGGAGCTGATATAAAGTGGGGATGTACCCTGCATAAATATCAGGTAAATTGGCAATGATTTCTCCTATAGCATCTATGGCTCCCCAGCTCGATGAGCCGGGACTAACGGTGGCTGAGAATAACCCCTGAAGAAATTTGGAGATGGCTCCCGGATCTTTTCGGGCAATGATTACCGATACCCTGCCCAAAATTTCCGCTGCCCGCATGCGGGTCAGTTCATCGCTGGAGTAGAGAAGACGCTGTAAGTCCCTAATAATTCTTTTATCTTGTTCGGCCGCATCCAGCAGCGGCTCCACTTTATATTTTCTTACCAGTTCTTCCAATTCTTTTCTTGCCAATTTCTTTTTTCCGGCAGGTGCTGTTACTGTTTCAACTGAAGGGGCAGCGGCCCCGTCCAGCTTTTTTTCAACACCTTCACGGGTGACCTCTTGAATGTCCCGGTGAAGCCTGATGAAGTAAAGGGCCCCGGAGACTTTTCTACCTCCGTAAGACCCGCCCGGGACAATAAGGTGGCCCTCATAATCATAGTTCTCCACCAGCTGTTCCAGATAGTCCTCTTCGGGCAATAAGCCCCACGCCAGATCCCAATCCATGTTGCAGCCAAAAACAAGGGCCTCAATAAAAGCAGAGCCCAGGTTATGCCCGGTGGCGTCATATGCATAGACGGCGCCACAGGCACATGATCCCACGGGCATTTCTCCAGGCCTTCGTATATTCAGCTCTTTCGGTTTTTCAATTAGACTTCCACAAAAAGGACACGTGGGCCTTTTCACAAACTCTTTTCCAAAGGATACTTTTTTCGCGTCACTTTTCATAGGAGATCAAAATTGCGCCCCTTTCCCCAATTTATAAATTAAGGTACCTTAGCGTCCAAGGTACCTTGAAATCAATCTATTATTTATTCACATCCCGGAATTTCTAATGTTGCACAATTAGTTCCCGGGCCGCAGGACTTGGTTGTAACTTTTGGCTTTTTACCGTCTTTTCCGCTTCCCATAATATAATTTGTTTTACTGATTACCCGCTCAAAGGAATCGGACTGGCACTCGGGACATTTTATCTCCACTTTTTCATTGGGATTGATGAAGAGCTTTTCAAACAGGTTGCCGCACTTCAGGCACCGAAATTCAAAGATAGGCATTATGCATCTCTCCCCGGGATAATAAAAATAATTATACACTTCTACCTTCCCACTTACCTTAATTAGTATATCAGCGCGAGTGGATACATGTCAAATATTGAACTTTTATAAACTAAGAGCCGCCCTGCCTGCCACTTACCTCCTATGGACAACACCATTGGGGTTGCAGTATAATATGGATCAACAGTGGGAAGAGGACAGTTGGGAGATCTAAGCAGGTTTCCTGCGATTTACATGGGATTTAACTTAAGAACAAATGTAAAAATTTTTTACGTAAAAACTATTTTTGTAGAAGGAAAAAGTTTGAGATGTAACGAACTTATTATTGTCCTGGCCGGCCGGGCTGTGACTGGTTAACTGGCTAAAAAAATTATTAAAGAAACCCTTTTGCCCTGTAGTTTGGCTGGTGCAATAAAGCCGGTAACGCCCTCCATTTCCAGTGCTAGCAAATCAGGGGAATACGAGGAGGGGGCAGTAATCCCCCTTAATTTATTGAGGCGTACACTCAATAAAGGCGAGCTGTGGGCAGCCCCGTTATCCTGGGGGGGAATTTTTCAAGCCAAACTTGGCTTGAAAAATTCCCCCCCAAAAAAGGAGAGGAGTTAATCGTAACGGGGTTGTCACATTAAGTTCAATAAAAGTTTAAAATTTCTAGGAGGTGAACATTTGTGTTCAAGGTAGAAATCGATGTTGAAAAGTGTGAAGGTTGCGGCGAATGTGTTGATAACTGCCCGGCCGAAGTTTTGGAAATGCAGGATGACAAAGCTGCGGTCGCAAATCCCGATGAGTGCCTGGGATGTGAGACCTGCACCAGCGTTTGTCCTTCCGGTGCTGTAACCGTAGAAGAGGTATAGGTACCAGCAGGGTAAATGTAAAAGCATCATAATCGTGCACCGGAAACGGGCGGGCTGACCGGGCGCGCATAACGAGGGCAGGTTGCCCGCCGTATTCCGGTGTACTCCCGCAAATCATGATAAGGCCGTGTGGGAAATTTATTCCGTACCGGGCCGGAGGAGGTGTTTGTGTGAAGCTCCTGATTGGTCAGATTCTTCCGTATATTACGATAACTATATTTGTATTGGGAGTTTTTTATCGCTTGGGTCGCTGGGTGGGGGCACGGATTGTGCATAATATCACTCTTTCCGACCCGTTCCTCAGAACAAATGGTCAAGTGGCTTTAAAAATAGGGACGGAGGCGTTTTTATTCAGAAGTATTTTTATTTTCGATAAGGCTTTATGGGCAGGGGCATTTATCATGCATTTTGCTCTTCTAAACGTTTTAGGGGGGCATATTGTAGGGTTTGGGTTACTGGGAGAGCAATTTGCTTTTATCCCTGGCATTACTCCTGAAATGAGTAAAGACATGTCCAACTTCCTGGGTACCGTTTTTGGAATTGTATTGTTTATTTCTATTGCCTATCTCCTCATCAGGCGCTTTGCCATAGCCGGGGCTAGAGCTGTAAGCAACCCCAGCGATATTCTATGGCTGGTTTACTTATTATTAATTGTCGGCGTGGGTAATATAATGCGCCTGTTCCCCCAGTACCACATAGAGTACGAGCTGGTTCGTGATTATATTGTTGCCCTTGCTACATTCCAGCCGGTTCTTAACATGGAACTGCTTGACAGTGTTTTCTTCCTGATTCACTTCTTGCTGGTGCAAATTTTACTGATTTTGTTCCCGTTCAGCAAGCTTATGCACCTGTTCGGGATGTTTGCCGAGCGCTGGATTGTCAACCGTGTCTATCATGATCCCGCTCCCGGATTGCCCAATATTGATGTTGCCGCTGCCCGCAAGGCGGGTTTAGGATTGCCTTCCGGCGGCGAGTCAGCTCAAGAGGGGGTGTAAATTAGATGCCTGAATATAAAGGTATGGTGCAACCAGGACGGGCCAAGCCGGAAGATATGCGCAAAATTCATATAGAGCCCGTTCCTGACGAGCAAAAGCCGGAGAAAGCATTAGAATACCTGGATTATATACGTAAGAAATTCAGGTCCTTTGTAATGGCCATGGAATGCTGCACTAAGTGCGGGCTTTGCGCCGAAAACTGTCACACCTACCTTGGAACCCGGGACCCCAATAACATTCCCACCAACCGCGCGGAATTAATCCGTAAAATTTATCGGCGTTATTTCACCCTGGAAGGCCGCTGGTTCGGCAAGCTGGTCGGTGCCGAAGATATAAGCCTGGATGTCATTGAACAATGGTACTCTTACTTCTGGCAGTGCAGTGAATGCCGCAGGTGTGCCCACGTTTGTCCTTTCGGGATCGATACCTGTGAAGTTACCATGGCGGGCAGGCAAATACTGCACTGGCTGGGTATAACTCCCAAGCTGCACGCCGATGTGGGCGCCGCTATGGAAAGGGTGGGCAACCATACCGGGCTGCCCAAGCCGGGCATAATTGATACCCTGGAGTTTCTGGCCGAAGAGTGCAAGGACGAGTTCGGTGTTGAAATTGAATTCCCGGTGGATAAGCCCGATGCCGATATAATGTATGTCCCGTCTTCAGCTGACTTCCTTTTGAACCCGTATACCCTTATGGGTGCGGGAATGTTCTTCACTTATATCGGCGCCAACTGGACGATTCCCAGTACCGTCACTGAGGCCGGTAACTTCGGGCTTTTGTTTGACCAGTATTATACCCAGCGGCACAATGTAATGCGCCTCTTGAATGCCGCCCAGGAACTTAATGTCAAGAAAATTGTCTGGGGCGAGTGCGGCCACGGCTGGCGTGCCGCCAAGATGTACATCCCCAGCCTGGCGGACCGGCCGGTTCGCTGGGACATAACCCACATTCACGATGAGGTTGCTCACCTGATTCGCACCAACCAGCTTAAACTGGATCCCTCTAAAATCACCAGGCCCGTTACGCTGCACGATCCGTGCAACTACGTGCGTGCCTGCGGTCTGAATGAAAACATGCGAGTCATCATTAAGGCCTGCGTATCCAACTTTATTGAAATGACCCCCAACGGGGCTGACAATTTCTGCTGCGGTGGCGGGTCCGGCATCTTGTTTGATGACAAGGAAATGTACCAGCGCAGGATCCTGCTGAGCAAGGTTAAGGCGGACCAGGTAAGGGCCACCGGTATCGGTAAGAACGGCGACGGCATCCTGTGTGCACCGTGTTCCATTTGCAAGGCACAGCTTTACCCCATGGTTGAGGAGCACGAACTGGGAGTGGAAGTTAAGGGCCTTATCGACCTGGTGGGCATGGCCCTGGACTGGAAGTAAAATATCATTCTTCTTTACATGCACATAGTAGCGGTGGGGGTACCCCCACCGCTCTCTATTGAGGAACTTTTTTCAGAGACTAAGGCGGGATAAAGATGCAGCAAGTAATTAATGTACCTCGCTTGGTGGTGGGAGCACCACAGGGCAGATCAGGAAAAACAACCGTTACCATGGCTTTATTGAGCGGACTGGTGAAAAAGAAACTAACAGTACAGTCCTTTAAAAAGGGGCCCGATTTTATCGATCCCAGCTGGCATTCCCGGGTAACCGGGCGCCCGTGCCGCAACCTGGACCGTTTTTTAATGAATGAGGAAACCATCAAGCAATCCCTGGCCAGGGGAGTCAGGGGGGCGGATATAGCAGTGGTGGAAGGAGCCATGGGACTTTTTGACGGGGTTGATCTCGAAGGCAACGGCAGCACGGCGGAAATTGCCAGGATAATCGCCGCGCCGGTGGTTCTGGTGGTTAATACCACCAGAATGACCAGAAGTGTGGCCGCCATAGTGAAAGGCTGCATGGAATTTGACCCCAGAGTAAAGGTGGCAGCGGTGATTTTGAATAAAGTTGCCAGGCCGAGACACGAACAAATGCTCCGTAAGGCCATAGAATACTACTGCGGCATACCGGTATTGGGTGTCATTCCCAAGGGTAAACAATTTGCCATTCCCGACAGGCACCTGGGACTCATACCTGCCGGTGAAGACGATGAACTGGCGGCCGGGATTGATCTTGCCGGCGCTGAGGCCGGGAAGTACCTGGACCTGGACGGGCTGTTGGAGCTGGCAAAAAAAGCGGAGCCATTAACTGTTGATGTTCAGGGCGAGGATAATGCCGGCATGGCGCGCTGGAGCGTAGACAGCCTGCCTTCCGGAACCGGTGCCCGGGTAAAAATAGGAATATGTATGGACAGGGCTTTCAGTTTCTATTATCCCGAAAACCTGGAGGCACTGAGTGCCGCCGGAGCCGACCTCGTGGCCGTTGACACCTTAAGCGACGTGGATTTGCCGGAGCTGGACGGCCTGTATATAGGGGGCGGCTTTCCGGAAATATTTCGGAAGGAACTGGAAAATAACGCAAAATTACGGAGGCAAATAGCCATGGCCATTGATGACGGCATGCCCGTTTATGCTGAGTGTGGCGGGCTGATGTATCTTGGCCGGCGCATAATATGGCAGGGTGAAAGCCATGAAATGGTAGGGGCCCTGCCCTTTGACGTGGAAATGCTGGAGAAGCCCCAGGGACATGGTTATATTGTCCTTAAAGTGGAAAAGAAAAATCCTTATTTCCCCGTGGGCTCCACGCTGAGGGGCCATGAATTCCACCATTCCAGGGTTGTTAATATGGATACGTCCCGCCTGCAGGTTGCCTGGCGGGTAACCCGCGGCTACGGAATTGATGGCAGGGGGGACGGGCTGGTTTACAAGAATGTTTTGGTTTCCTACACTCACCTGCATGCCCTGGGAGAGGCCGGATGGGCACCGGCCCTGGTCAAAAAGGCCGTGGAATACCGCAAAAAGCGCGCGTAAAAAAGCCCACCCCATCAAGGGGTGGGCTTTTTGTTTGAATCCTTCCTGTAGCGGAACTTTTTCCTGGTTTCAAGTCTGAATCCCAGGGTAAATCCCAAAATAGCCACGAGGACCAGGAAAATGACAAAAAGAGCGGTGGCGCTCACATGAAACAACTCCTTTTAACCGAATAGTTAATATTTCTTTTTCCTGCCGCCATTATCCTGTTCCGAAATTAAATTTATTTACATACATCCCTCACCTGGAAGGAAAACTATTATAACAATACCATATTTAAGGGGGATAGGGCCATTGCAGAAAATCTATAAAAAATATTTTTTGCAAATAATACTGATAACCTTTCTACTGGGGGGTACCTTTGCTTTATCTCTTTTTGAGCGGTGTGCACAGGCTCAAAACCGCACCCTTTACTGGGGAAGTACCGGCAGGGACGTGGTCAGGGTCCAATACCGGTTAAGCCAGTGGGGATATTATAACGGGCCCATTGACGGGGTATACGGAGCTAAAACCTGGCAAGCGGTAAAATTATTTCAGGCCCGTAACGGCCTGAACCCGGATGGAATTGTCGGGAACAATACATGGGCATACCTGGGCTTCACCGGAATCAATAAAGGAGCGGCAGCTACAGCGGCCACTTCTTCCCGGGCCGGCGTTTGGGACAGGAACGGGGTTTATTTGCTGGCCAAGGTTATTGCCGGAGAGGCCCGGGGAGAGCCGTTCCTGGGTAAAGTAGCCGTGGGCGCCGTTATTCTGAACAGAGTACAAAGTTCTGCCTTTCCCGACACCCTGGCCGGCGTTATCTACCAGCCTTTTGCCTTCGAGTCGGTGATGAATGGCCAGTATAACCGGCGGGTGGATGCGGAGTCCCTCAGGGCTGCCAGGCTGGCGATGAGCGGCTGGGACCCCACCAATGGTGCCCTGTTTTTCTGGAACCCGGCTAAAAGAGTAAGTCCCTGGATTTGGAGCAGAAACATTACCATGCGGATAGGTAAACATGTTTTTGGTTTTTAAGGAGGGAAAAATAACAGTGCGAAAATGGATGTTTGCGCTACTGGCCGGTATACTGGCCGTTGCCGGGGCCGGCTACTGGGGATACCAGCAGTACATGGCCAGGCAAAGAGCGGAAACGGCACTGGCCAATAATTATAACCGGGCCTTTTATAATACGGTAGACCACGTGCAAAAACTGGAGGTGCTGCTGGCCAAGAGCCTGGTGGTAGCAGACAGGGAGCAGAGCGACAAAATATTTAATGAGATATGGCAGCAGGCTACCGCCGCCCTGGGTAATATTACCCAACTGCCGGTATCCGATGTTGTTATAGGTAGAACGGTCAAGTTTCTCACCCAGTTAGGGGATTTTTCCAAAAGGATGAGCGAAAATGCCGTGGAGGGAAAGACATTAACCGGCGAGCAATACACCAAACTACAAAAACTTTACCGCCAGGCTGGGGACCTTAACGGTGAGCTGCTAGAGGTAGCATCAAAAGTTACGGATGGGAAAATAAACTTTCGGGAGATGGCAGGAAGGACCCGGACACAGCTGGGCCGGGAAGGAAGGCACCTGGCCGGTGCCAATTTCCAGACCATTGACGAGAAAATGCAGAATTATCCCACTTTGATTTACGACGGGCCTTTCTCAGACCACCTGGAAAGAAGAAAGCCAAAGGCAATAGGCGGCAAAAAAATTGATGAGGCTACGGCAAAAGCCACGGCGCTTAAGTTTATTGACGGGAAAGAGGAAAGGAATTACGTGGCCCAGGTTACCGGAAGGGTTGAGGGAAACATACCGGCCTACCGGGTGGAACTAACGCCCCGAAAGAACGGTAAAGTTGCGGGCCGGCCGGCTGTAATGGATATATCCCGGCAGGGAGGGAAAGTAATCTGGAGTATAACTCCCAGGGAAATCGGTGAGGCCAATTGGAGTGTGGACAGAGCCCGCCAAAAAGCAAAAAGGTTTCTGGAAGAGCGCGGCTACAAAAATATGGTGGCCAGTTACTATCAAAAACATGACAATGTGGTAACTTATAACTTTGTTGCCAGGGAAGGAAATGTAATAGTTTATCCTGATATGATTAAGGTAACCGTAGCCCTTGATAATGGTGAAGTGGTAGGAACCGACTTCAGGGGATACCTGATGTCCCGCCACAAGCGAAATCTTCCCGGGCCAAAACTTTCGGAGCAAGAGGCCAGGGCTCTTTTAAGTCAGGAACTAAAAGTAAACAAGAAAGGACGTCTGGCGGTTATTCCCACGGAAACGTACGATGAAAAATTAACCTGGGAATTTCAGGGTACAATGCAGGGCAACACATTCCTGGTTTACATTAACGCCCTGACCGGAGAAGAAGAAAGAATCCTGCAAATGTTCCAAAACGACAGCGGCACGCTGACAATGTAGTAGTGATGACAAAAAGTGGGGCAAATGCCAGGAGAGGGCACATGAAAGTTCGTTGACACCTTCAAGGCACCATGCTATAATCTTAATACGCGTTTCTGGTATTAAAAAAGCACGGCAATGACAGGGAAGAAGGGTGCCGTTAATCATTCAGCGAGCCGGGGGAAGGTGGGAGCCCGGCTGAGGAAAGTACCCGGGCCGCCCTTGAGCTGCGGGCTGAAACCTTTTGGGGGAAATTTTCCAAGCCAGGACTGGCTTAATAAAGGTAATTTTTCCGTGGAAAAATTCCCCCAAATTTTGGGGGAAATTTTCCAAGCCAGGACTGGCTTAATAAAGGTAATTTTTCCAAGCCAAGTCCGGCTTAATAAAAAGTAATTTTTCCGTGGAAAAATTCCCCCAAAGAGGAGTAAGCTTTTTGCCGGTTAGCCCCCGTTAACGGGCCGGAGGGGACTGCATGCGCCTTATGCACGCAGTCAACTTGGGTGGTACCGCGAGCAAAAACTCTCGTCCCAAAGGACGAGAGTTTTTTATTTAAGGCCGAAAGGGGTGACAAATTGAAGAAAAAGGAAATACTGGAGCTTCTCGAATCCAACGCCAAATTAACCCCCGAAGAAATAGCCATCATGCTCAACATGCACCCGGAAACCGTAAAAAAAGAATTAAAATCAATGGAAGCAAATAAAATCATTTTAAAATATATGACCCTGATAAACTGGGAAAAAGCAGGGGAAGACAAGGTCGAAGCCATGATAGAGGTGCGGGTTACCCCGCAGCGGGACGTGGGCTACGATTCGGTGGCCGAGCGTATTTACCGTTTTCCGGAAGTTCGCAGCGTCCGGCTGATGAGCGGCACCTACGACCTGGCGGTATTCGTGGAAGGGAAAACCATGAAGGAAGTGGCCAACTTCGTAGCCACCAAGCTGGCCACCATAGACGGAGTAATAAGCACCACCACTCATTTCGTGTTAAAAACATACAAGCAGGACGGCGTAATTATGGAAGACGGAGAAGAAGACAGGAGGTTGGTGATCTCACCGTGAAAAGTTCCTGGAGCGACAAGCTGAGCCCGGCGGTTAAATCCATACCGCCTTCAGGAATCAGGAAATTCTTTGACCTGGTGGTGGAAACCAAAGGGGTAATTTCCCTGGGAGTTGGCGAGCCCGATTTTGTAACCCCGTGGCATATTCGCGAGGCCTGCATTTATGCCCTGGAAAGGGGCTATACCATGTATACCTCCAATTACGGCCTGCTGGAACTAAGGGAAGCAATTGTGCAGGATGTGCTGGAAAATTACGGCGTGAAGTATGATCCCCGGTCGGAAATCCTCGTTACCGTGGGCGTCAGTGAAGCCCTGGACCTGGCCATGCGGGCCGTTCTCTGCCCGGGTGATGAAGTACTGATTCCCGAACCTTCCTACGTAAGTTACGGGCCCATTACCATACTGGCCGGGGGGAGGCCGGTAATGATGCCCACCACCATAGAAAACGGGTTCAGGCTGACCCCCCAGCAGGTGGAAAAGGCCATAACACCCAAGACCAAAGTATTACTTCTTAGTTACCCCAATAATCCCACCGGGGCCGTTATGGACAGGGAGAGCCTGCTGGCCCTGGCTGAAATAGCCAAAAGCCGCGATTTAATTGTGATATCAGATGAAATTTACGATAAGTTAACTTATATCGGAGAACATACCTGCATGGCATCCCTGCCGGGGATGCGGGAGAGGACCATATTATTAAACGGTTTCAGCAAGGCTTACGCCATGACCGGCTGGCGGGTGGCCTATGCTGCCGGCAATGCCGATTTCATCGGGGCCATGACCAAGATCCACCAGTATTCCATGCTGTGTGCACCAATCACCGCCCAAATGGCTGCCCTGGAGGCACTGAAAAACGGGCGGTCCGCCATGAAGCAGATGGTCAGGCAATACAACCGCCGGCGCCACCTGGTGGTGCAGAGTTTCAAGGATATGGGCCTGCCGTGTTTTGAGCCCGGGGGCGCCTTCTACGCCTTTCCACAAATTTCGGTCACCGGCCTGTCCTCGGAGGAATTTGCCGAAGAGCTGCTTAAGGAAGAGAGGGTGGCGGTGGTGCCCGGCAATGCCTTCGGTGAGGCCGGAGAGGGATTCATTCGTGTGTCCTATGCGGCCTCAGTTGACGATTTAAGCGAGGCCTTCCGGCGCATGGCCCGGTTTGTCCGGCGCCGGGGAGTATTCCCCAAGAAAATTAAGGGGCCGTTTAGCATTGATTTGGTCCACAAGGAAGGAATCTGTCAAAACCTGTAGAATATCATACAATGCAGTCAATTGAAAATCAATTCACCTTGCTATCACTTATTTTGCGCGGGCATTTTTTTACGGCGGGCACGGTAGGATGGTCGTTGGTTTGTCCGGGCTCTGGATTTACTCGGGAATATGGTGGCGGGTCTGGAAAAGACTGCCCGCTTTCAGGCCATGACAATGCCCGGGCATCCTCAGGGCCCGGTGTCCATAGCCAGGAGTTCTCCGCCCTGGTTATTTTTGTTTTTTAGAGGGCCAATTTATGGAAGTTTTTCGATAAGTGATCCCATAAGGGAGTATGCCTTAAAAGAAGGATGGGATAGTATATGATTTGGGATGTGGAGCACGAGTGCATGGACAGGGAGCAACTTCGCTCCCTGCAATTAAAGCGGTTAAAGGAAACTGTGGACCGGGTATATCACCGGGTTCCCTATTACCGTAATCTTTTTGACGAGGTGGGCGTCAAGCCCTCGGACATTAAAACCCTGGAGGATGTAAGAAAGTTACCCTTCACCACCAAAGCAGCCCTGCGGGATAACTATCCTTACGGGCTGTTTGCAGTGCCTTTGAATAAAGTGGTGCGCCTGCATGCCTCCTCGGGCACCACGGGAAAGCCCACGGTGGTGGGTTATACCAAGAAGGACCTGGAAACGTGGTCCGAACTGGTTGCCCGCATTGCTACCCAGGCCGGGGTTACCGCTGAAGACGTGGTGCAGGTAACCTTCGGCTACGGTCTTTTCACCGGCGCCTTCGGGCTGCACTACGGCCTGGAAAAGGTGGGGGCCACCATTGTGCCGGCCTCGGTGGGCAATACCGAGAGGCAAATTATGCTCATGCAGGACTTCGGCACCACTGCCCTGGTGGGAACGCCGTCCTACTGCCTCCACCTGGCCGAGGTTGCCCGGGGAATGGGCATCGACCCGGCATCCCTGAACATCCGCGTAGGCCTGTTCGGCGCGGAGAGCTGGAGTGAAAGCATGCGCGGGGAACTGGAAAGGGCCTGGGGCGCCAAGGCCACCGACAACTACGGTCTCAGTGAAATAATAGGGCCCGGGGTATCCGGGGAATGTACGGTGGAGCCGGGAATGCACATCAGCGAGGACCACTTCCTGGTGGAGGTAATTGACCCGGAAACCGGAGAGCCCCTGGATTACGGTGAAGAGGGCGAACTGGTAATCACCACCCTCACCAAGGAGGCACTGCCCCTAATCCGTTACCGCACCAGGGACATTACGGTACTAAATCCGGAAAAGTGCGCCTGCGGCCGCACCACTGTCAGGATGCATAAAGTACTCGGCCGCACCGATGACATGCTCATAGTGTCCGGGGTAAATGTATTCCCCTCGCAAATAGAAACAGTTTTAATGGACATTGACGGCACTACACCCCACTACAGGATTATAGTGGATAAAAAAGGGTACCTGGATTACCTCGAGGTCCAGGTGGAAGTAACCGAAGAAATGTTTACCGGTAATTTCCGCGACCTGGAGGCGCTGGAAAACCGCATTCGCGACCGCCTGCGCAGCGTGCTGCAGATAAATGCCAGAGTCCGCCTGTTAGAGCCCCGCTCTTTAGAGCGCAGCACCGGCAAAGTTAAGAGGGTGTTTGACTACAGGAGGTGCAACACATGAAGAAACTGCTTTCCGGCAATGCCGCCATTGCCCGGGGAGCCTTCGAGGCCGGGGTTGCCCTGGCTGCAGGGTATCCCGGAACACCCAGCACGGAAATCCTGGAAAACTTTTCAAAGTATGAGGGAATATACTGCGAGTGGTCCCCCAACGAAAAAGTGGCCCTGGAAGTGGGTATTGGTGCTGCCCTGGCCGGGGCCAGGGCCCTGGTAACCATGAAGCACGTGGGAGTCAATGTGGCTGCAGATCCCCTGATGACCGCGGCCTATACCGGGGTGAACGGGGGCCTGGTGCTGGTATCCGCAGACGATCCCGGCATGCATAGCTCCCAAAATGAGCAGGACAACCGTTATTTTGCTAAATTTGCCAAAATTCCCGTTTTAGAGCCTTCCGACAGCCAGGAGGCCAAGGACATGGTGCTGCAGGGCCTGGAAATAAGTGAAAGCTGTGATATTCCGGTTATGTTACGGGTTACCACCCGGGTAGCCCACTCCCAGTCCTTCGTTTCCCTGGGAGAGCCGGCACCCCGGAGTGCCCGTCCCTATAAAAAGGATGCCCGAAAATACTTGATGGTTCCCGCCTTTGCCCGCATGCGCCGGGCTGACCTGGACAAAAGGTGGCAAAAGCTCCGGGAGTACAGCGAAAACACCCCGGTGAACAGGGTGGAATGGCGGGACAGGAAGATAGGGGTAATCACCAGCGGCATAAGCTACCAGTACGTCAGGGAAGTCCTTCCCGGTGCTTCGGTGTTTAAGCTGGGAATGACCAACCCCCTGCCCCTGACAAAAATAAAGGAATTTGCCGCTGCAGTGGAAAAACTGTTTGTGGTGGAAGAGCTGGAGCCGTTTATTGAAGAACAGCTGCGGGCCAATGGCATCAGCGTCACTGGCAAGGAATTATTTCCTGCCACAGGAGAGTTTTCCCCGGGATTGGTGCGGCGTAAATTTGTGGAAGCAGGGGTGCTGCCGGCAGACGGCGGTGAAAGAAACTTCGAGGATATGCCCGCCCTTCCGGGCCGCCCGCCGGTACTGTGCCCCGGGTGCCCGCACAGGGGAGTGTTTTATACTTTAAGAAAAATGAAACTCACCGTAACCGGGGATATAGGTTGCTATACCCTGGGCGGGCTGCCGCCCCTGGAAGGGATAGACAGTTGTGTCTGCATGGGGGCCAGTATCGGCATGGCCCACGGTGCCGAAAAGGCCGTTCCTGAAATGCGGGGGCGCACCGTTGCCGTTATCGGCGACTCTACATTTATGCACTCCGGCATTACCGGCCTTTTGAATATAGTATATAACAAGGGCACTTCAACGGTAATTATCCTGGATAACCGTACTACTGCCATGACGGGGCACCAGGACCACCCCGCCACCGGGCGTACCCTTATGGGGGAGGAAGCTCCGGAAGTGGACCTGGAGGCGCTGTGCCGGGCCCTGGGTGTTCCCGATGTAAAAGTGGTGAACCCCCTGGATCTGCAGCAGCTGCGGGAGGCCGTTGAGACCGCAGTAAAAGATCCCCGCCCCTCAGTGATTATTGCCCGCAGGCCCTGCGCCCTGCTGAAGAAAGAGCCGGCGGGGCCGCCGGTGAAAGTGGACCCGGATGCCTGCGAGGGATGCAAGGCATGCCTGCGCCTCAGTTGTCCGGCCATATCGGTGCAGGATAAACAAGCTTATGTAGACCCCATTATCTGTAATGGCTGCGGGGTATGTACCCAGGTGTGTAAGTTCGGGGCCCTGGTGAAAGGTGGTGAGGCCGGTGCTTAAGCCGGTGGATATATTGCTGGTAGGTGTGGGGGGCCAGGGGACCATCCTGGCCAGCAAGGTAATTTGTACGGCCGCCCGGCTGGCCGGCTACGACATTAAGATGTCGGAGATTCACGGCATGGCCCAGCGGGGCGGAAGCGTGGTCACCCAGGTAAGGCTGGGGGAAAAGGTGCACTCCCCCCTTATTGAAGAAGGCAAGGCCGGCGTGATTCTGGCCTTTGAACAGCTGGAAGGCCTGCGCTGGCTGCCCTGGCTCAAAAAGGGCGGCATAATGATTGTTAACAAACAGGCCATATCACCGGTGCCGGTACTGGCCGGGCTGGCGGAATACCCGGCCAATGTCCTGGAATATATTCAACAAAAAGCACCGGGTTCCGTGGTGATAGATGCCCTGGAAATGGCCATCGCCTGCGGCAATGCCCGAACGGCCAATGTGGTACTGCTGGGTACCCTGGCCCGCAAATTGCCCATCTCCAGAGAAATGTGGGAGCAGGCTCTGGAAAAGGCCGTCCCGCCGAAATTCCTGGACGTGAACAAAAAGGCCTTCGAGGCCGGCTATAATATATAACTAACCAAGTTGTCTGCTCCTTGCAGGAGACCAAGTGGTTATTGTTAAATAACCACTTGGTTGAATTTTTTAAGTTTCATTTTTGGACCTGAGGAGGTTTGGCTGTTTCCTTGTAAAAATGAAATTGTTGAAAGTGGAAAGGCACCCGGAGCAGGAGTTGCTTGATAACCTTAAAAAGGTATCGTTATTAAATAATACCAATTTTTACCCCTATAAAAATTGTTATATTTCCCTTGAAAAAATAAAAACAGAGTATTTAACGCCCGTGCAAAATTATATTTGGACCGAATCCTTAAAAAAAGTCAGGTTTCTCAAATGGGCCTTAGAGGAACATGGTATTGATATTTACAATCTCAACGGGTATGTAACGTTATACTTGGAGGGGGAAAAGGAGCCCGTTGACCTTCTGCCCCCAATCATTGAGGAGTCCATTGAACGGGACGGTTCAGTGGTAAATTTGGTGTGCGACGGCATGCACCGTGTTTACATGGCCAGGCTGGACTGGATCGTGCCGCAGGTGGTGTTTATAAGAGGTATCCCCAAAGAATGTCCCTATTATGCCTGTCCTATACCCAACGGGTGGGACGGCGTAAAAGTATATGAGCAGCTCCCGGGTGAATTTCTTAAAAAGTGGCATAGGGTAAAAGAGCACAGGAATCTCTACAGGAATTTCAATTCAGCATTTCAAAATGTGGGCGGCCCGAGAACTTCAAAGGCAAGGGGATAGATAATGCTGAGTTTTGTCCCGCTTTATTACGGCGACAAATTAAAAATAATAAACCCCAACGGCTTTGTGGGAGTAATTACCCTGTGGTCGAAGGTTGAATTCGTATATGGCAAGCTGGCGGAACAAAACGTTGATTTAAGCCCGGAAACATCGCCCATAGCAGCCATCGGTAACTTATACGGCAACGGCTTGAAGCAGCTTTTACGCAACCTGCTGTATAACCCCCAGATAACCCACCTTTGCGTGTGCGGCAAAAACCGCTCCGGGTCGCTGGAAGAGCTGGTAAATTTCTTTGAGCTGGGGGTTGAAGATTATGATTTTTTAGGAATCCGGGGAAAACGGGTTAAAGGGACAAAAAGAATTCTGGATAGCTTGATAGAGCCGGGCCTCTTCAGGACAGTTCCCGAGATCACATATGTTGGTGATTTGACCGGCGAAAGTTCCGTAAAACAGCTGGCAAATTATTTTGCCAACCTGGAGCGGCCGGTGCCGGGCGGGACGCTGTCGCGGGTGAAATTGGAACTCCCGCCGCAGAAAGTAAGCCGTTTCCCCAGTAATCCCCGCAGTCATACCATTGTCAAGGATAAGCCCCTGGAGGCCTGGAAGGAATTAATATTCCGCATTGTCAGGTTCGGACATTTGGTGCACCTGAAAAAAGGCGACAGGCAGGAGCTGCAAAATGTGAAGGTAATAGTTGAAGAGCCGGCGGAAGAGCCCGCCGAAGAACTGGAAAAATACGGGTTTGAGTTAACCAGGTTTCATGAATACCAGAGGGAAATATTAAACCCGGCGCCGCCGGCGGGTGACACGAGCTATACTTACGGAAACCGGATTCGGAAGTACTTTAACAACGTTGATTCCCTGCAAGAATGTATTAAAAGGCTTAATAATGATTATCAAGACCGCCAGTGTTTTATAACCCTTTGGGATACGGAAAATGATTTGAAGCATGGAAAGAGTAATCCCTGCCTGGTTTCACTGTTTTTCAGGGTTTTTGAAGACAAGCTTACCTTGACGGCTTCTTTCAGGACCCATAACGCGCTGGATGCCTGGCTGGAAAATTTTTACGGCTTGATGGCGGTGCTTAACCATGTAAGCAAGGAAACCGGGTTTGAGCCCGGGGCAATAACCGTTTTCAGTCACTCCATATCCGTAAACGTAGAAGAATACGAGCGGGCAAAAAGTATTGCCGCTGAAAAGCGGCTGGAAATTGAATTTGACCCCAACGGTTATTTTCAAATAAGTGTTGAGAAAGGAGAAATAGTTGTAAGACATCTTTTTGACGGGGTAGTTATTGATGAATACCGGGGAAAGAAGGCAGAGAGATTGCAGCTTTTGTTAGCTCGCAACCGTGTTGTTTCCGACATCGGCCACGCCATGTATTTGGGCAGGGAAATTGCACGGGCCGAGTTTTGCCTCCGGCGGGGAGAACCCTATGTGCAAAAATA
Source organism: Desulfofundulus sp. JL263-se (assembly GCF_056316025.1). Classification (NCBI taxonomy): domain Bacteria; kingdom Bacillati; phylum Bacillota; class Clostridia; order Eubacteriales; family Peptococcaceae; genus Desulfofundulus; species Desulfofundulus sp. JL263-se. The sequence continues at coordinate 54,834 of NZ_CM149993.1, forward strand.
ATTAGGTCCAGCACTCAAAAATTTGAGTGCTGGACGGATTTAATAATTTTTACCATCTTTGTCTTTTTGTGGCGGGAAAAAGGGGTTATAATATTGACTAATGTTGAAAGATATCGGGAGGTTAACCAGGATGTACATCGTAGAAAAAATATGCAATGAATTGCGCCAGGCGCTGGTAAAGGCAGTTGAAAAGGCCGCACACACAGGGGCCCTGCCCCGGCTGGAAATTCCCGATTTCCTGGTGGAAGTGCCCCGGGAAAAAGAGCACGGGGATTTTGCCACCAACCTGGCCATGATGCTGGCCAGGCCCGCCCGCAGCGCTCCCCGAAATATTGCCGGGATACTGGCGGATAACCTGGAACTGGACAAAAACCTGGTTAAGAATGTGGAAATAGCGGGCCCGGGCTTTATAAATTTTTACCTGGATCCCCGCTGGCCCCTGGAGGGCCTTCCCGTCATCCTGGAGCAGGGTGAAAATTACGGGCGGGTAAACCTGGGCCGGGGCAAAAAAGTGCAGGTGGAATTTGTAAGCGCTAACCCCACCGGCCTTTTGCACATGGGCAACGCCAGGGGGGCCGCCCTGGGAGACAGCCTGGCCGCCATCCTGGACTTTGCCGGCTATGAGGTTACCCGGGAATATTACATAAATGACGCCGGCAAGCAAATTGAAAATTTCGGGCTGTCCCTGGAAGCCCGCTACTTTCAACTCCTGGGGCGCGAGGCCCAAGTTCCCGAGGACGGTTACCACGGGCAGGACATCATAGATACGGTTAAGGGCTTTATAGACAAATACGGTGATAAATACCTGGATGCCGGCGAGGAAGAGCGGCGCAGCGCCCTGGTGGAGTATGCATTGAAAGAAAAATTGGGGGCAATCAGAAAAGTCCTGGAAGATTTTGGCGTAAAATATGACGTGTGGTTCTCCGAACAGTCCCTCCACGACGGGGGCAAGGTGGATGCCGCCCTTGAGCGCCTCAAAGAGCGGGGATACACATACGAGCGCGACGGGGCCCTCTGGTTCAAGGCCACTGGTTTCGGGGTGGAAAAGGACGAGGTTCTGGTGCGGAAAAACGGTATCCCCACTTACTTTGCCGCGGACGTGGCCTACCACATGGACAAATTCGAGCGGGGGTTTGACTGGGTGATAAATGTCTGGGGGGCCGACCACCACGGTCACGTTTCCCGGATGAAGGGCGCGGTGGCCGCCCTGGGCTATGACCCGGACGCCCTGAGCGTAGTGATAATGCAGCTGGTACGGCTTTTCCGGGGCGGTGAAATAGTGCGCATGTCCAAGCGCACGGGGCAGTTTGTCACTCTGGACGAACTAATGGAGGAAGTGGGGAAGGACGCGGCCCGCTATTTCTTTATTATGCGCAGTGCGGACAGCCACCTGGATTTCGACCTGGACCTGGCCAAATCCCACACCAATGAAAACCCGGTATATTACATTCAGTATGCCCATGCCCGTATATGCAGCATTCTGAGGCAGCCGGCCGCCGGGGAGATTATTGACCGGGCCCGGCAAGAGCCGCCCGCGGAAAAGCTGGCCAGCGAGGCCGAACTTGCCCTGGCCAGGCGATTGGTGGATTTTCCCGAAGAAATTACCCTGGCCGCCGGGCAGCTGGCCCCGCACAGGATTGCCCGCTACCTGCACGAAGTGGCAGGGCTCTTGCACAGTTTTTATAATGCCCACCGCGTCATCACCGGTGACAAAGACTTGAGCGCCGCCCGGCTGGCCCTGGTGGACGCCACCCGCATAGTCCTGCGCAACGGGCTAAAATTGCTGGGCCTTACTGCACCGGAAAGGATGTAAAAGCATTATTAAGGGGGAAATCCATTGCGGGAAATCATACTCTCACTGCTAGCGGGTTTTATACTGGGACTCGTTTTTTGCCGGCTTAAGCTGCCCGTTCCCGCCCCTCCCACCCTGGCCGGCGTAATGGGCATAGTAGGAATTTTCCTGGGTTATCTTATGGCCACAAAATTTTTGGGGTGGGGAGATTGAAGAATTTTCTTATATTGACACTTACCATGCCCGTTTATAGAATAGATAAGGTAGTTGTAAAAAAGGAGATAAAAGCACTTCTAATCACACAACAGAAATTGGCATCTGGAGGGCTTACCAAATGACCAGGTTTATATTCATCACGGGTGGAGTTGTATCATCGCTGGGAAAAGGAATAACTGCCGCCTCCCTGGGGCGGCTTTTAAAAATACGCGGGCTGAAAGTGGCAATACAAAAACTGGACCCCTATATTAACGTTGACCCGGGAACCATGAGCCCCTACCAGCACGGCGAGGTTTTTGTAACCGAGGACGGTGCCGAAACCGACCTGGACCTGGGACACTACGAGCGCTTTATAGATGTTAACGTCAGCAAGAGCAGCAATGTTACCACCGGGGTAATTTATTCTTCGGTGATAAACAAGGAGCGCCGGGGAGATTATCTGGGGGCCACCATTCAGGTTATCCCCCACATTACCAATGAAATAAAAAGAAGGGTTCTTAAAATAGCCGAAGAGCACCATCCGGATGTAGTAATCTGCGAAATAGGCGGGACCGTCGGGGACATTGAGTCCCTTCCTTTTTTGGAGGCCATTCGCCAGCTAAAAAGCGATCTCGGGCGGGACAGGGTGATGTACATACATGTTACCCTGGTGCCCTTTTTGAAGGCTACCAATGAATTAAAAACCAAGCCCACCCAGCACAGCGTTAAAGAACTCCGGAGCATTGGCATACAGCCTGACGTGATAGTTTGCCGTACGGAAAAGCCTCTGTCCGAGGAAATCAAAGATAAGCTGGCACTGTTTTGCGATATAGATAAGGATGCCGTAATCGAGGCCCTTGATGTGGATTCCATTTACGAAGTGCCGTTAAAAATGGAAGAAGAAGGCCTGGCCAATTTTACGGTGAACCGACTGAAGCTCGAATGCGGCCCGCCGGATATTTCTGAGTGGCGTAAAATGGTGGAAAAAATGAAAAACCTCAAAAACTTGGTCACCATCGGGCTGGTGGGTAAATATGTTTCCCTGCCCGACGCCTATATAAGTGTTGCCGAGGCGCTGAGGCATGCCGGCTTGTTCCACGGCTGGGCGGTAAAAATTAAGTGGATAAATTCCGAAGAAGTGCAGCCGGAAAATGTAGAAGATTACCTCCGCGATGTTGACGGCATACTGGTGCCCGGGGGATTCGGTGACCGGGGAATTGAAGGAAAGATTACCGCCATTAAATATGCCCGGGAAAGGCAGGTTCCCTTTTTGGGCATTTGCCTGGGAATGCAGCTGGCGGTGGTGGAATTTGCCCGTAACGTTTTGGGCTGGCATGGCGCCAACAGCTCGGAATTTGACGTGGCCACCCCGTACCCGGTAATTGATCTGCTGCCCGAACAAAAGAAACTGGACAGAATGGGCGGCACAATGCGCCTGGGAAGATACCCCTGCCGCCTGCTGGAAGGCTCACTGGCCCACCGGGCTTATAATACGCTGGAAATTTCCGAGCGCCACAGGCACCGTTATGAACTGAATAACGAATACCGGCAAGCCCTGGCTGAAAAGGGAATGGTTTTCAGCGGTACCACTCCCCCTGACGGCTATTTGGTGGAAATAATAGAATTACCGGGCCATCCCTGGTTTGTGGGCACTCAATTTCATCCCGAATTTAAATCCCGGCCATACAGGCCCCACCCGCTTTTCAAAGACTTTGTGGGCGCGTCCGTCAAAAACAAATCTCATCGATAAATTGGGACTTCTTGACAACAGCAGCTTTGGATTGACCCGATCCAAAGCTTTTTTGTTAGGAGGAGGGTACCGCCTGCCCGGTGAGAATTTAAAAGAATTAAATAATATTTAGGAGGTGTATTTAAGCTTTGCATAAAAAAGTGATAACCGGAATTATCATCGGAATTGTGGTTATATCTGTTGTTGCGGCCGGCATTATGGCCGGCAGGCCGGCCCCCCTGTCAAACAGTGCCCGGGGCAACATAGGGGTAATAAATATAACCGGCATGATCACCACCGGCGGTTCCACATCCCCTATTTTCGGCGAAGCCACAGCCGGGTCTGACGAAATCAACAAACAAATTCGGGAAGCTGCCGATAACCCCAATTTGAAGGCGGTGGTTTTACGGCTGAACAGCCCGGGAGGGACCGTGGCCGGCACCCAGGAAATAGCTGTGGAAGTTGACCGGTTGAGGAAGTCGGGCAAAAAAGTAGTGGCTTCCATGGGAGATGTGGCTGCCTCCGGGGCTTACTGGATAGCTGCCCGGGCCGATAAAATAGTGGCCAATCCGGGGACCATTACCGGCAGTATCGGTGTAATTATGCAGACGACAAACCTGGAAGGCCTTTACGAAAAATTGGGTATCGAGGAAAATACCTTTAAAAAGGGTAAATACAAGGACATGGGGTCGCCAACCCGGAAAATAACCAGGGAAGAAAAGGCCATAATAGAGGGAATGATTGATGAGCATTACCGGCAATTTATAAGGGCCGTTGCCGAAGGCCGGAATATGGATCTTGACCAGGTAAGAAAACTGGCCACGGGTAGGGTCTTTACCGGCAGCCAGGCCAGGGATGTGGGGCTGGTAGATGAACTGGGTAATTTTTACGATGCGGTAAATTTAGCCGCTGAGCTGGCCGGTATTCGGGGAAAGCCCGTTGTGGTGAACCTGGGACCGGAAAAAAATTGGTGGGACATTTTGGAAAGTATTGCCTTTCGGCCCTTTGAAAGCGTTAACTGGCAGCGTTTTTTGGAAGAATATCCTGCTGCCTGGCTGTTATATTCACCTGAATGGAAAGCGGGGTATATTTATAATGGCAGATAAAAACAGGGAGAATGAACATATGAAAGAAATTCAGGATTTTCGCGAAGATAACGGGGCGGAAAGGGAAACTGCCGGCGATCCCGCTTTCTTTGCGAGGGATATTGCGGGGCCGGGGGACCGGGAGGAAAGTTCCGTTCCCCGGGAATTGCCGGCCCCCGGCCGGCAGGAGGCGGGCGGGCCCGGAAAGGGCCCGGAGAAGCCGGGGCTTGAACTTTTTGATCTCATCTACGGCGTGCTCTTTGATCCCGGGCGCACCTTCAAAAAAGCGGCCGCCAGTCCCCCTCTCTGGCAGTCGGTGTTTATTTATGCCGTAATAAATCTCTTAAGCGGTATAATGGGAATATTCATCAAATTGAGGGTAATGCCTTTCGGCACTGTGGATCTTGCCATACCGGTAATACAGGTGGTGAAGGGCATGATACCCCTACTTGCCATTGGCGGCTTTTTTATGCAATTTATTAAATGGTTTACATATAGCGCGCTGCTGCACCTGATAGCCGATTTTCTCGGCGGCAGGGGTAATGCCCGGGGAGTGTTTACCGTGTACGGTCTGGCCGCGCTGCCCACGCTTTTTTTAATTCCCGTACAGTTATTGGTAATTGCCCTGGACCCGCGCAGCATTTTGGTAAATATAATATTAATTCCCGTTTCCCTGGCCCTGGCCATTTGGGGAATCGTTCTCCTGGTAATGGGTATACGGGAGGTGCACCGCCTGTCCACCGGCAGGGCGATTGCGGTTGTACTTACCCCTGTACTGGTCATGGTCGTGCTGGCGATTTTGACTTTAATCATAATTATGTCCTTTGCTGCTTCCCTACCCCCGCTGCTGCGCTGGCCTTCCCTTTAGAAATTTATTTGTGCAAGAAAAAATTCCGCCCCGCTGAAAGGGATAATTAATTCCGCCGGCGAATAGATGTGTATCCAGCCAGGGAATTGGGGGAATTTTAAGTGAGTGATAAATGCGACCTCTTGGTGGTAGACGATAATCCTGGTGTGCTCAGGCTTTTGCAAGAAGCTTTTAGCGAAGAAGGCTTTCAGGTGGTGACGGCAAAAAGCGGCAAACAGGCCCTGGAAACAGTAGCCCGCATCAAGCCCCGTGCGGTTCTCCTGGATATGAAAATGCCCGGCATGGACGGGGTGGAGACTTTGAAAAAATTGCGAGAAAGGGATAATGAAGTCCCTGTAATAATGATGACCGCCTATGGTGAAGTTGATGCCGTGGAAGAAATTCAAAAATACGAGGTACTGCATTATGTGATTAAGCCCTTTAATCTGGTGGAAGTGCTTTCTCTTGTAAAGAAAGTTTTAGAATTATAAACAAGGCCGGAAAATCTAGAAAAATTGGTTAATAATTTATCACACAAGGTGCTTACCGAAAAAGGGTTTTGGTTCTTGCCGGCGAAGCTTTATTACGTGAGAGCCGGTACACCGGCAGGGTGTTAACAGTTTTTTTGTAGATCCCATTGAGACATTTGGGGCGTTTTTTTGGAGGAGGATCAATAATGCTTATAAGTACAGATACCATGCTGGCCATGCGCTGCCCTGAATGTGGAAAGCTGGAATATAAAGTGCTGTCCCGCTTCCAAGTCAGCGAATCTAAAACTTTGCATATCAATTGCTCCTGTGGGGCCGAAAAGTTAATTATAAGCACTAAAAATTATAAAGATTACTGGCTGCAGGTTCCCTGTGTGGTCTGTGAAACGAAACACCTGCAACGCATTTCGGGAAAACAACTGTGGTCAAGGGGAGAAGTTTATTACCTTTTGTGCCAGGAAACCGGCCTGGAATTGGGGTACCTGGGGCCGGAGGAAAAGGTAAAGGCCTTGAGCCGCAGTTACGAGGAGGACTTGCAGTTTCTGGCCAGTGACTTCGGAGAGGATGACTATTTCCACAACTCGGAAATAATGTACGAAGTGCTGAACCGGCTGCATGATATTGCGGAAAGGGATGCTCTTTACTGCCAGTGCGGCAACCGGGAAGTGGAAGTGGATATATTTCCGGACCGGCTGGAACTGCACTGTAAGGAATGCGGCAGCATAAACATTGTTTATGCTGAGAATGACGATGACCTTAAGGTAATTGAGATGGTGGACAGTATAGAACTTACCCGCAACGGGTTTGAGTACCTTGACAGCCTGGCCAGTACCAAAAGGGCCGGTAAAAAGCCCAAAAGAAAGCGTAACAAGTAATTGCAAACACCTCCCCAGGGGGGTGTATAATTGTTTTTGGCCGGCACTGGCAAATTTAATATATCCCCTTACAGGGCATATTAAGGATGAAAGGAGGTAATAGCGGTGGGTTTTGTCCCCGTGGCTGACCTGTTAAAAGATGCCGAGGCCGGCGGGTACGCCGTAGGGGCCTTTAACTGCAACAACATGGAGATTGTACAAGCCATCGTAGCTGCCGCCGAGGCCGAAAAAGCCCCGGTGATTATCCAAGCCAGCCAGGGCGCCATAAAGTATGCTGGAATTGAATACATAGTAGCCTTGACCAAAGCCGCTGCCGCGTCAGCCAGCGTTCCGGTGGCGCTTCACCTGGACCACGGAACCAGTTTCGAACAGGTGATGCAGTGTATTCGGTCCGGCTTCAGCTCCGTTATGTTTGACGGGTCAAAACTTTCCTTGGATGAAAATATAAGAATTACAAACCAGGTCCTGGCCGCCGCCCGCCCGGTAGGGGTATCAGTGGAGGCGGAATTGGGGAAAATCGGCGGAACGGAAGATGACATTACGGTGGATGAAAGGGAGGCCATGCTCACCGACCCCGAAGAGGCCAGATATTTTGTAGAAAAGACCGGCGTGGATTCCCTGGCTGTGGCCATAGGAACGGCCCACGGGAGATATAAAGGGGAACCCAGGCTGGATTTTGAGCGCCTGGCCAAGATACGTTCCCTGGTTAATATCCCCATTGTTTTGCACGGGTCATCCGGCGTGCCCGATGATGCCATTAAAGAGGCCATAAGCCGCGGCGTGCGCAAGGTCAATATAGATACCAACATCCGGGAAGCTTTTACCGAAAAGTGCCGCCAGGTGCTGTCCGAAAAGCCGGGTGAAATCGACCCCCGCAGGGTACTGGGCCCCGCCAGGGAAGCGGCCGCGGAAGTAATAAGGGAAAAAATAAGGTTGTTCGGCAGTTCAGGAAAAGCATAAGGTGGTGTGAAATTTATGAGACTGTTTATCGATACTGCCAATGTGGAGGAAATACGCGAGATTAACGAGCTGGGAGTTATCAGCGGCGTTACCACCAATCCTTCCCTGATAGCCAAAGAGGGAAGGGATTTCGTGGAAGTGGTCAAGGAGATTGCTTCCATTGTGGACGGTCCTATAAGTGCGGAAGTGGTAAGCCTTGAAGCGCCGGATATGATTAAAGAGGCGGAAAAACTGGCCGCCATTCACCCCAATATTGTAATAAAAATTCCCATGACGGCTGAAGGGCTCAAGGCTACCAGGCTCTGTGCCCAAAAAGGCATCAAAACCAATGTAACCCTGGTATTTTCAGCCAACCAGGCCTTAATGGCCGCCCTTGCCGGGGCCACCTATGTAAGTCCCTTTGTGGGCAGGCTGGACGACATCGGGGAAAACGGCGTAGGGCTGGTGGCCGATATAGTGGAAATTTTCACATTGCACGGCCTGAATACCGAGATAATTTCGGCCAGCATCAGGCACCCCATGCATGTAATTATGTCCGCCAAGGCAGGTGCCCATATCGCCACCGTCCCTTACAAGGTGCTCAAGCAAATGCTGAAGCATCCCCTTACCGACATAGGGATTGAAAAATTTCTGGCTGATTGGGAAAAAGTTCCAAATAAAGGATAAAGTTTGTAATTGTCTTGACTGAATGTCAGCCGGGCGATATACTTTACACAAACAGCGGATAAAATAGAATAAAGTTCAGCTCTGAGGAGATGAAATTAAGTTTGCGCATTTTGGGGTACCTTAAAGAATATTATGCCCGCGTTCTCGACCTCCCGGATGCGCCCGTAAAAGTTGCCCGGGGAGCAGCCCTGGGCACTGCCCTGGATTTCTTCCCCATACCCTTTGTCAGTATACCGGTTGCCTACCTTTTGGCCCGTCTTCTCGGTTCCAACGGGGTGGCTGCCGCCCTGGCAGCCACCTTCTTCAAATGGGCGGTTCCCTTCTTCTATTTTTTCAATATAACAGTGGGACAATTGATAACCGGAAATTGGTCAATGACTGTATCCGTTTTAACCGGCTCTGCAAAACTTAAGTGGTCCGATGCGGTAAATGCCCTGGGATACCCGTTTTTTATAGGGGCAATTTTCAACAGCATTTTAGCCGGCGGAATAGTATACTTCAGTTTAAAGCGCCTTCTGGAATTTCGCCAGAAGCGGCGCGGTTTAAAATAGGGGGGATGCCATCATTGAATTATGCCGAACTGGAAGGAAAAACCATGGCCGAACTGTACAAAATCGCCAAAAGCCTGCACCTCACCGGTTATTCCCGCTTGCGAAAGCGCGAACTCATCTTTGAAATTATGAAAGCTCAGACTGAAAGTAACGGGCTCATTTTTGCCAAGGGCGTTTTGGAAATTCTTCCCGATGGGTACGGTTTCCTGCGGCCCTTTCATTACCTGCCCAGCCACGACGACATTTATGTATCTTCTTCCCAAATCCGCCGCTTCGACCTGCGCACCGGCGATCTCGTGGCGGGACAGGTGCGGGGGCCCAAGGAAAATGAGCGGTACTATGCCCTTTTGAGGGTGGAGCAGGTCAACGAGGAGGACCCCGAAGTAGCTGCCGAGCGCCTTCACTTTGAAGGACTTACCCCCCTTTACCCCCAAGAGCGTATCAAGCTGGAAGTTTCCCCCGACCACGTGGCCACGAGGATAATAGACCTGCTGGCCCCTCTGGGTAAGGGCCAGAGGGGATTGATTGTAGCACCTCCCAAGGCCGGAAAAACCATGTTGCTCAAGGAAATCGCCAACAGTATAACCCACAACCACCCCGAAATGTATTTGATAGTGCTGCTTATAGACGAAAGGCCGGAGGAAGTTACCGATATAGAGCGTTCAGTACAGGGGGAGGTTGTAAGTTCCACCTTTGACGAACCCCCGGAAAATCACGTCAAGGTGGCCGACATGGTCCTGGAAAGGGCCAAGCGCCTGGTTGAGCACAAGCGCGACGTAATAATCCTTCTGGACAGCATTACCCGCCTGGCCAGGGCCCACAACCTGGTGGTGCCGCCCAGCGGGCGCACCCTGAGCGGCGGTGTGGACCCGGCCAGCCTGCACAGGCCCAAAAGATTCTTCGGCGCCGCCCGGAACATAGAGGAAGGCGGCAGTTTGACCATCCTGGCCACCGCCCTTATAGAAACCGGAAGCCGTATGGATGACGTTATCTTTGAAGAATTCAAAGGAACCGGCAATATGGAACTTATCCTGGACCGGAAGCTGGCCGACAGGCGCATTTTCCCCGCCATAGATGTTGTTCGCTCCGGAACGCGGAAGGAAGAAATGTTGTTAGACAAAGACGAGCTGGAAATGGTCTGGCATTTCCGCAAGGCAGTGGCCGGCATGTCTTCTGCAGAGGCCATTGAAATGTTGATAAATCACATCCAAAAGACCAGGAGCAATAAGGAACTAATCAAGGCCTTTCGGATTCACAGCAGGGCTTGCGGTGCCTTGCCCGTTACCGTGCCCGCCATGCCCGCCGGGGACGGGTCTTAGAACCTTTGTGCAGGGGAGGGTTCCTTTACCGGGAACCCTCTCCTGCTTTTTTATGTATAGTTTTCTTGATAACCGGAAATAATGGTGGATGGTATGATGACCAAAGTGTGTCCGAAAAGAAGCGAGGTAAGATATGCCGTGAAAAAATATATCCTGAAAAAAACCGTAATCGTCCTTTCCACGTCAGTGGCCCTGCTTTTTACCGCGGGGCCTGCCGGAGCGCGCTGGGACGAACTCATCGATCCCTCGGCTCCCTACGGGGGCCCGCCGGTTCTAGAGGAAAAAACGGAAATGTTCTCTCCCCGGGGAATTTACCGGGTGGAGAAAGGAGATACCCTTTCCGGGATAGCCAGTAAATTCGACCTTTCCATTTCCCGGCTGGCAGCCGTAAACGGCCTTTCTGACCGGGACAGGATCTTTGCAGGGCAGGTCCTCCGCCTGCCGGTAGCCGTTTTAACACACCGGGTATCTGAGGGGGAAACCCTTTCCGAAATTGCCGATAGGTACGGCACGGACATGGAGGCTATAGCCAGGTGCAACAACATTGAGAATAGTAATTTAATCTTTGCCGGCATGCAGATTACCGTACCGGTTACAGGGGATAAGTCCCGGGCGGTGGCCAGGAGCCTTCCCGTGGGGGAGCTGCCCTGGCCTGTTACCGGCTGGATAAGTTCTCCCTTCGGCATCCGGGACGGGCGGCCCCATGAGGGGCTGGACATTGCTGCCGATGCGGGTGAGCCCATTAAGGCGGTGCGGGGCGGCCGGGTGATTTTTGCCGGTCCCCGGGGAACATACGGCCTCACGGTGATTCTTGACCACGGTAACGGCCTCACTACCCTGTATGCCCACTGTTCCCGCCTGCTGGTCCGGGAGGGGGATGGGGTGACAGCCGGCCAAATAATAGCTGAAGTGGGCAGTACCGGGCGCTCAACCGGCCCCCACCTGCACCTGGAAGTACGTCTTGACGGGATTCCCTATGACCCGGTGCTGTGCCTGAAAAGAATATATGCTTAATGAACAGGGGACGGGCTGTTTTACATGCAAAAAACAGCCCGTCCCCTGTGTTATTCTTGCCTCTTTAAGTTCCTTATGATATAATACCCTAGTGTGTAAATAAGTTTTAAAGTGGTTTTAGTATATATAAAAAGGCAATTCTTTTTGAACAGAAAAGAGGTGAGTCCTGTGAAAAAGGGAATCCATCCGAAATACGGGGAGGCCACTGTAACCTGCGTTTGCGGCAACACTTTTAAAACCGGTTCTACCAAGAAGGAAATCAGGGTGGAGATTTGCTCCAATTGTCACCCCTTTTACACCGGTTCTCAGCGTACCATCGAGACCAGGAGGGGTCGTGCTGAGAAGTTCCGCAGAAAATACGGTCTCAAGTAGTAACAGGCAATTAAGCAGGGCAGTAGCTCTGCTATTTGTTTCTGGGAAGAGGATGGGATATGCGTCCTGAATTTCATTACGGAGGCCAGGCCGTTATAGAAGGCGTGATGATAAGGGGCCCGGCAAGCCGGGCTGTAGCCGTCCGGCGCCCGGACTCCACCATAGTTGTTGATGAAAAGCCGGTTAATTCCATAACCAGCCGGGTCAAAATATTAAAGTGGCCCCTTTTGCGGGGCGTGGTGGCACTATTCGAGGCCCTGGTAATGGGGCTGGAGGCCCTTACCTATTCCGCCAGCCAGGCCCTGGATGAAGAGGAAGAGGAGCTTACCACGCGGGATATTGTCATTACGGTGGGCATAGCCTTTGCCCTGGCCGTCCTTCTTTTTGTAGTGGTGCCCGCCGGGGCCACTCACTACTTGGCCAGCTGGGTTCACGGAAACCTGGCCCAGAATCTGGTTGAAGGGGTCATTCGCATAGCAGTATTTTTATTATATATAATATCTATTTCCTTCATGCCCGACATTCAGCGGGTATTTCAGTACCACGGCGCGGAGCACAAGGTTATCAATGCCTATGAGGCGGGAGAAGAATTGTCGGTGGCTGCGGTACAGCGCTATTCCACCTTTCACCCCCGCTGCGGCACCAGCTTTTTACTCATTGTTATGGTGGTAAGTATCTTTATATTTTCTTTGCCGGGCGAGCAGGTGTTGTGGTGGAAGATTCTTTCCCGCATCTTATTATTGCCGGTGGTTGCCGGCGTTTCTTACGAAGTTTTGAAGCTGTCCGCGAGATATGAAAATTCACCTGTTTTCCGGTTAATTATAGCTCCCGGAAAATGGCTGCAGGGTCTTACCACCCGCGAGCCCGACGACAGCCAGGTGGAAGTGGCCATTTCCGCCCTGGGAGCTGTTTTGCAGGACAACAGAGGTGAGACAAATGTTCGATAAACTGGATAAACTGGAAGAGCGCTATGAAGAGCTCAGCGAACTTATAAGTAAACCGGAAATCATCGCCAATAATGAAAAGTGGCAGCAATACGTTAAGGCCCACGCCGAATTAAATGAGATAGTAACTACTTACCGGGAATACAAGAAAACATTAAAGGAAATCGAAGATAACCGGGAAATGTTAAAAGAGCGGCTGGATCCGGAATTCAAAGACCTGGTGGAAAGCGAGCTGGCCGAGCTGCGGCAAAAAAAGGAGAAACTGGAGCAGGAACTCAAGATTTTGCTTTTACCCAAGGACCCCAATGACGAGAAAAACGTTATCATGGAAATTCGGGCCGGCACCGGCGGGGAAGAAGCCGCCCTTTTTGCCGGGGACTTGTACCGCATGTACGTGCGGTATGCCGAGCGCCAGGGCTGGAAAGTAGACGTGATGAATACTCACAGTACGGACCTGGGCGGCATTAAGGAAGTTGTATTCATGGTCGTCGGTAAGGGAGCCTACAGCCGCTTGAAGTTTGAGAGCGGCGTGCACCGCGTGCAAAGGGTTCCCACCACCGAGTCGGGAGGACGTATCCATACGTCGGCGGCCACGGTGGCCGTACTGCCCGAAGCGGAGGAAGTGGATGTAAAAATCAACCCCGAAGACTTGCGGATTGATGTTTTCTGTTCATCGGGGCCGGGCGGTCAGTCGGTGAATACCACCCAGTCGGCGGTGCGCATTACCCACCTGCCCACCGGAATCGTTGTTTCCATGCAGGATGAAAAGTCCCAGCATAAAAACAAGGAAAAGGCCATGAAAGTGCTGCGTGCCCGCCTGCTGGACCGGGCCCGCCAGGAACAACAGGAGGAAATGGCCAGCGCCCGGAGATCCCAGGTGGGTTCCGGGGACCGCAGTGAAAGAATTCGCACCTATAACTTTCCACAAAACCGGGTAACCGATCACCGCATAGGCCTGACTACCCACCGCCTGCAGGAAGTACTCATGGGCGAGCTGGACGAAATTATTGATGCCCTGATTACCACGGACCAGGCCGAGCGGCTGAAGCAGGTGGAGGCATGATGAAGGAAAATATATGGGGCGCCCTGTATGGGGCGCGCCTTTTGTTTAAGGAAAGGAAAATAGAATCGGGCCCCCTGGATGCCGAAGTGCTGCTGGCCCACGTGCTGGGAGTGGAAAGGGATTTTCTTTACCGGGAGCCGCATTTTCCCCTCAGCCCGGAGCAATATTCCCTGTTCCGGGAATTGGTGGAAAGGCGTGCCGGGGGAGAGCCCGTGGCTTACCTGGTGGGGCGCCGTGAATTTATGGGGCTGGATTTCAGGGTGGACCGGAGGGTGCTAATTCCCCGGCCGGAGACAGAATTGCTGGTGGAAACAGCCCTGGTGCTGCTGGGGGGCCCCCGGCCCCCGGAAGGCCCGGCAGTTAACCTGCCTTCCGCCCCTAAAACCGGCATCGTGGTGGACGTGGGTACCGGAAGCGGGGCCATAGCCCTGAGCCTGGCCTTTTACCTCCCGGAACTGGTTCTCTATGCCACGGACATATCCGCCGGCGCCCTGGATGTAGCCGGGGAAAATGCCCGCCGCCTGGGGGTTGACGGGCGGGTCGCCCTGCTGCAGGGCAATTTACTGGAACCCCTGGAAGGACTGGGGGTAGAGGGTAAAATATCTTTAATAACGGCCAATCTTCCTTATATTCCTTCAGCGGATATGGCCGGGCTGCCCCGGGACGTCAGGGATTTTGAGCCCCGGGGGGCGCTGGACGGCGGCCCCGGCGGCCTTTGCTGTTACCGGCAGCTTATTCCCGGGGCCGTGGAATACCTGGCCCCGGGGGGGTACCTCTTGATGGAAATAGGTCCCGGTCAGGGCCGGCCCTTAAAAAAACTGGCCCCCGCCGGCTGCTCCGCCCGGGTGCTGAACGACCTGGCCGGCCGGGAGCGCCTGGTAATTTTGCGTGCTCCCGAATAACTCTTCTTCTTACCCGGGTATTATAAATTGGTGATAAAATATTTTAAGGAGAGTATTTATGGAACATGCCGGCGCCCTTTACGCAGGCATCATATTCATAATTACATACGCCCTCATTGTCTGGGAGAAAATCCACCGCACGGCCGTGGCCCTCGCCGGTGCCATGCTGGTGATACTGGCCGGCATCATTTCCGAGGAAGCCGCCGTGCGGGCCATCGAATTCAATACCATTGGACTCCTCATCGGTATGATGATTATTGTCAGCATTACCCGCCGCACCGGCGTGTTCGAATACCTGGCCGTGCGAACCGCCAAGCTGGCCAGGGCCCGGCCGGCCAGGATCATGGTTGGTCTTTGCATTTTAACGGCGGTGGCCTCCGCCTTTTTAGACAACGTGACCACTGTTCTGCTGGTGGTGCCGGTTACCATTGAGATTGTCAGCATCCTGCGGTTAAATCCGGTTCCCTTTTTAATTGCCGAGATTATTTCCTCCAACGTGGGGGGAACGGCCACCCTCATCGGTGACCCTCCCAACATCATGATTGGCGGTTATACAGGCTTGAGTTTCCTGGATTTCCTGGTGAATTTAGCTCCGGTGGCGGTATTTATTTTCATTGTTACCACCGGTACGCTCTGGTTTATTTACCGGCCGCATTTTAAAGTGAATGAGGAAAACAGGAAAGATTTAATAGAAATAAACGAGGAAGAAATGATTAAGGACCGGCCGCTTCTGAAAAAATCTCTGTTTGTTCTGGCCCTTACCATTGTCGGGTTTACCTTGCACGGGGCCCTCGGGCTGGAATCGGCCACCGTCGCCTTAAGCGGTGCCGTTCTTCTTCTGATTTTAAGCAAGGCCGAGCCCGAGCATGTTCTGGAAGGGGTGGAGTGGCACGTCATTTTCTTTTTTATAGGTCTCTTTATCCTTGTGGGGGCTCTGGAAGAAGTGGGATTAATTGAGGCCGTTGCCCGGGCCGGGCTGGTTTTAACCGGGGGCGAAATGGTTACCACCGGGCTTTTGGTGCTGTGGCTTTCGGCCATAGCTTCCACTTTCGTGGATAACATTCCCTTTGTGGCTACCATGATTCCCCTCATAGATGAGATGGGAAGGCTGGGCAATATCCAAAATCTGAATCCCTGGTGGTGGTCCCTGGCCCTGGGGGGCTGCCTGGGCGGTAACGGTTCCCTGGTGGGGGCGGCCGCCAATGTAATCGTGGCCGGTATGGCCGGGCGGCGGAAAATCCCCCTGGGATTTGTGGACTTTTTCAAGGTAGGCTTTCCGCTGATGATTCTGTCGGTGTTTATAGCGATGATTTATTTGCTGCTTTTTTACTTGAAGTAAAATTTTTCATCCCGCCCAGATACCGCGCGCTGCACTTAGCGCCGTGTAAAGCCCTACTCCCATTACAAACACGCCGGCTGCCGCTGCCAGCCGGGACCAGGTGCGCGTATTGGTAAGCTTCCCGGCCAGGGAGGAAATTTTGATAAACAGCATGCCCACCACTATCAGCGCCAGGGCCGTGCCGGCGCCAAAGGCGAAGATAACCGCCAGCCCGGAGCCCAAAGCGCCGGTATTGATGGAGAGGAGCAAAGTAGCCAGGGCCCCGGGACAGGGCATAAGGCCGTTGGTCAAGCCCAAAAGAAGAAGGTCCAGTATGCGGAGCGAGCCGGCCCCGGCATGGTAGGCGTGGCTGCAGGAGTGCCCGTGATGGCGGCACAGGTGGCCGTGGCTTTTGGGAATCAAGCGGTACCCGATTAGAATTATCAGTATTCCGGTTACCAGGTGCAGCCAAAGCTTTAATTGAGCGCCGGGCTCCCCGGAGTTGTTCTGCAAAGTGGCTGCCGCTACGTGGGCGGTAACGGCCAGAATTAACACCACCAGTGTGTGGGACAGAGCCGAAGTAAGTCCCAGGATGACCACGTGTAAGGTCTTTCCCCTGGAAAGCACCAGGTAAGCTCCCATTACTCCTTTGCCGTGCCCCGGCTCAAGGGCGTGAAGGGCCCCCAGCCAGAAGGCGGACAGTACATGAATTAAAGGTGGCACATTTTTTCCTCCCCTGGTATTTGTCCTCCCACATATATATTAAGGGGCGGCCGTATTTATACTGGTTTACCCGGTGAACTTTCCAAACACTTGCTCGGGTGGTATAATATTGCTAATGTATTTCTGGAAAGAGGTATCCTGCCATGTTCACCCTGGACGGTTATATAAAGTGGCACCGGGAGCAGGCACGGACAGAAGAAAAGGGGCGGGAGCGGCTATTACACCTAATGCGCGCGAAAGCCGGGGAAATGGCCCTTGCCCTGGCGAAAAATTACAATGTGGAAAAGGTTTTCCTTTTCGGCTCAGTGGCTGCGGGCGACATTGCGGAGAACTCGGATATAGATATTGCCGTAACGGGGCTAAGGGAAGAAAAATACCTGGCGGCCTACGGTTTGCTGGAAAATATGGCCGCCCCCTTTGCCGTGGACCTGGTGTTGCTGGAGACCGCGGCGGATACGCTGCGGGTCAGAATTGCAGGGGAAGGGGTTGTTCTTTATGACCGGGCGGGAGAGAAAGGCGGCCAGGCTCCGGCGCCTGGTGTCGGAAATAAATGATGACTTGCGTGCGGTGGCTTCG
The DNA here is from genome assembly GCF_056316025.1 of Desulfofundulus sp. JL263-se. Classification (NCBI taxonomy): domain Bacteria; kingdom Bacillati; phylum Bacillota; class Clostridia; order Eubacteriales; family Peptococcaceae; genus Desulfofundulus; species Desulfofundulus sp. JL263-se. Next base: position 72,253 of record NZ_CM149993.1, read on the forward strand.
ATAGTTGAAGATGCCGTCAAATTGATAGAAGATGTTAATGCCAAAAGCGGGCCGGTGCCGTCCCGGGATGTAATGGCCGCGGCGGCCTACCTTCACCACTTTTACACCGGGGTGGAGGCTGTTTTTAACCGAATTTCCAATAGCATAGACGGCGGCCCGGGCCATGCCGCCGACTGGCACCGCGAGCTTTTGCGCAGCATGGCCATTGAGATTCCCGGCGTGCGCCCGCGGGTGATTTCGCCCGAAGTAGCGGAGGAGCTGGATGAATACAGGCGTTTCCGGCACCTGTTCCGCCATGCTTATGCCTCGGAGCTGCGCTGGAAAAAAATGAGCCACCTGGCTGAAAATTTGCCGGAAGTGCATGCATTGTTAAAAAACAGTCTGCAAGAGTTTATTTCTTTTATATTGCAGCTGGCTGCCGGCTTGGAGAAGAATTGACTTTTCAATATTTTGCTTGCAAAGGCTTTGTGGTATACTACCCCGTAGAGAATCAGGAGTGGAATCACGTGGAAGCTAAGGCCCGCGCTACTAAGTACTGGAAAGTAAATGCAAACAGGCCGGACCCGGAAATAATCAGTCGGGCCGGCCTTATTTTGCGCCGGGGAGGGCTGGTGGCCTTCCCCACCGAGACGGTATACGGGCTGGGAGCCAGCGCCCTGAACAGCCGGGCGGTGAGTAAGATTTTTGCCGCCAAGGGCCGGCCGGCGGACAATCCCTTGATAGTACACCTGGCCCGCCCTGACCAGGTCGGTTCGGTGGCCGTGAGCATTTCGCCGGTGGCCGCGGCACTCATGGAAAAATTCTGGCCGGGCCCCCTTACCCTGGTACTTCCCGGCCGGGGGGTCGTTCCCAAAGAAGTAACCGCGGGCCTCAGTACGGTGGCGGTCCGGGTCCCCGGCCACCCCGTGGCCCTGGCCCTTATCGGGGCGGCGGGAGTCCCGGTGGCGGCCCCCAGTGCAAATATTTCCGGGCGCCCCAGCCCCACCACCGCCGGGCACGTACTGGCCGACCTGGACGGGCGGATAGATGCCGTGCTGGACGGCGGGCCGGCAGGGCTGGGGGTGGAATCCACGGTGCTGGACGTTACGGGGGAGGTTCCCCTTATCCTGCGCCCCGGGGGTATTACCCCGGAACAAATAAAGGCCGTTACCGGGGCCGTGGAATTGGACCCCGCTGCCGCGTGCCGTACAGTAAGGGAAGATGAAAGGCCCCGTTCCCCGGGCATGAAGTACCGCCATTATGCCCCGCGGACGCCCCTGGTGCTGGTTGAGGGAGATGAAGGGGAAGTGGCCGGGGCCCTTGCAAAGCTGGCCCGGGAGTACGCCGAAAAGGGAGCGCGGGTGGGCATATTATGCACCCGTGAGGCGGCCGGTTTCTTCCGGGGGGTGGAAGTATTAGTGTTGGGAAGCCGCCGCAGTCCCCGGAGTCTGGCCTCCAACCTGTACGGTGCCCTCCGCAACCTCGATAATTCGGGGGTGGACGTCATCCTGGCCGAGGGAACCGGCGAAGAAGAACTGGGCCTGGCCGTCATGAACCGCCTGCGCAGGGCGGCGGAAAAAATAATTGTGGTGTGATAACAGAAGGTTTGCGGAAGTATATTTTAGGAATAATTCGGATTTCTGGTATTGGAGGAGCACTGTGACTGCCGTAACATTGTTAATCATGGCTGTCGCCCTGGGCACGGACGCCTTCTCCATGTGTTTGGGATTGGGAATGACCGGGGTGACTGTGAGGCAAATTATTATAATAAGCCTGACTGTTTTGGTGTTTCACGTGATAATGCCCCTGGCAGGCTGGCTCGCGGGAGAACTGGCGGGCTCGCTGCTGGGTAAAGCTGCCGGTATTGCCGGGGCCCTGGTGCTTATCTACCTCGGGGCTAAAATGTTATATTCGGCGTGGAAGGGCGGCGAGAAAATTGAACACCGTGACGCCCTGGTCAGCACCGGCGGAATGCTGCTGCTGGCTGCCAGCGTGAGCATGGATGCCCTGAGCGTGGGCTTCAGCCTGGGCACCCAAAATGTGGACCTCCCTTTCACGGTGGGGATTTTCGGCATTGTTGCGGGAATTATGACCGGAACCGGCCTTATTCTGGGCCGGTACATCGGCAGCCGCATAGGAGAAAGGGCCGTGGGCATCGGCGGCGCCCTTCTCGTGGGGATTGGGGTAAAGCTGTTTTTTTAACAGGAGTTAAGGCCGGTGCTCCCAGTGGAGCACTTGAGCGAAGCGGGGAGCACCGGCCCTAAAGGTGGGCTATTTTTCAAAGCAGGGTGGTTAAAGTGGGCAAGAAAAAAATTCTCTTCGTCTGCACCGGAAATACCTGCCGCAGCAGCATGGCCGAGGCGCTGGCCAAAAACATGCTGAAAAACACGGATATGGGGAACCTGGAAATCGAAATAGCATCGGCGGGAACTATGGCCTTCCCGGGCGCGCCGGCTGCGGAAAACGCCGTTAAAGTTCTAAGCGACATGGGCATTGACCTGAAAGGTCATGCCGCCAGCTTACTTACCCCCGAGGACGTTCGCGGTGCGGACCTGGTCCTCACCATGACCGCCGCCCACCGTGAGCAGGTGCGCGCCATGGCTCCCGAGTGCGAGGACAAAATATTTACCCTGGCGGAATATGCCGGGTCCGGGGACGACATTCCCGACCCCTTCGGTGCCCCCGAAGAAATATACCGGCAGTGCGCCTCGGCAATTCAGAAATTGGTAAAACGAGCCCTGGAGCGGTTTTTGTCCGGGCAAGCCGGAGACAAGCTCAGGCATTAATTTTTGTCAAATTTAAAGGAAAAAGGGATTTTATGTAGAAATTTTGAAGAGGTACCCGTTACAAAATTTCAGGAGAGGAGATTTTGTATTGCGGCTAGCGGTGGCATCCGATCACGGAGGATTCAAACTCAAAAAGGAAATTTTAAAATATCTCGAAGAAACAGGCATTGAATATAAAGATTTCGGCACCTATTCAGATGAACCAGTGGATTACCCGGATACAGCAAAGCCGGCGGCCGAGGCTGTGGCCAAAGGGGAATTTGACCTGGGGGTGCTGTGCTGCGGCACCGGCATCGGGGTGTCCATTGCCGCCAATAAAGTTGCCGGCATCCGGGCGGCCCTGTGCCACGATACCTATTCCGCCCGCATGGCCCGGGAACACAACAACGCCAACATTATTACCATGGGTGAGCGGGTAATCGGCCCGGGATTGGCCCGGGATATTTTAGCGTCTTTTTTGAATGCCGAGTTTTCCGGGGGGCGTCATGCCCGCCGGGTTGAAAAGATACATGACATAGAGAAGAAATACTGTTGTCGCTGACAGCAGCTTGGCAGGGAGGATTTTTGCGCAATGAATTTTTTTTCCAGCCCTCTTGCTAAAGTTGACCCGGATATTGCCCGGGCCGTTGAATTGGAACTGGAACGGCAGCGCAATACACTGGAACTCATCGCTTCGGAAAATATTGTCAGCAAGGCCGTTTTAGAGGCCCAGGGTTCGGTACTTACCAATAAATATGCGGAAGGATATCCCGGCAGGCGGTATTACGGCGGGTGCGGGTATGTTGATATTGCTGAAAGCCTGGCCATAGAAAGAGCCAAAAAGATTTTCGGCGCCGAGTATGTAAACGTGCAGCCTCACTCCGGCTCCCAGGCCAACATGGCAGTTTATTACGCCCTGTTAAAGCCGGGAGATACCATTTTGGGCATGAATCTGGCCCACGGGGGACATTTAACCCACGGCAGCAAAGCCAACATTTCCGGAAAATACTTCAACGTGGCCTTTTACGGGGTGGACGAGCACACCGGGCGCATTGACTATGACCGGGTAAGGGAAATAGCCCGGGAGAGCCGGCCGGACATGATTGTGGCCGGGGCCAGCGCCTACCCCAGGGCCATAGACTTTGCCGCCTTTCGGGACATAGCCGATGAAGTAGGGGCTCTTTTAATGGTGGATATGGCCCACATAGCGGGGCTGGTTGCCGCCGGTGAGCACATGAGCCCCGTTCCCTATGCCGACGTGGTAACCACCACCACCCACAAAACCCTGCGGGGCCCCAGGGGCGGCATGATTTTGGCCAGGGAAAAATACGGGCGGGCCCTGGACAAGGCCATATTCCCCGGCATTCAGGGAGGGCCGCTGATGCACGTCATTGCGGCCAAGGCGGTGGCCTTCGGCGAGGCCCTCCGGCCGGAGTTCAAGGAATACCAGCGGCAAATAGTGAAGAACGCCCGGGCCCTGGCCGGCGCCCTCTCAAAGCGCGGGTTCAAGCTGGTATCCGGCGGTACCGACAACCACATGATTCTTGTAGACCTGCGGCCCAAGGGGGTTACCGGGCATGAGGCCGAGAATATTCTGGATGAAGTGGGCGTGACCGTAAACAAAAACGCCATACCCTTCGACCCCCAGCCGCCTTCCGTGGCCAGCGGCATCAGAATAGGAACCCCTGCCGTTACCACCCGCGGCCTGAGGGAAAATGAAATGGAAATAATAGCTGAAATTATCGACATGGCCCTCACTGATTCCGGCAAGCGGGAAAAAGCCCGCCGCATGGCCCGTGAACTCTGTGAACGTTTCCCTGTCTACTAATCATTTCTTGTAGGAGCGACGCGCCATGGAAAGCCGCCCTTCGTGGGACGAATACTTCATGGAAATATGCCGGCTGGTGGCCACCCGGTCCACCTGTCTCCGGCGCAAGGTAGGGGCCGTGGTGGTGCGTGACAACCGCATACTGGCCACCGGTTACAACGGCCCCCCCAGCGGGCTGGCCCACTGCCTGGACGCCGGCTGCCTGCGGGAAAAAATGGGGATACCTTCGGGGGAGCGGCACGAACTGTGCCGCGGCCTGCACGCCGAGCAGAACGCCATCATCCAGGCGGCCACTTTCGGTATACCCATAGCCGGGGCCACCTTCTATCTAACCCACCAGCCGTGTGTTCTCTGTGCAAAAATGCTGGCCAACGCAAAGGCGAAGCGGGTCGTCTTCGCCGGCGACTACCCGGACGACCTGGCGACGGACATTTTGCATGAAGCAGGGATAAAGCTGGAACGGTATAAGGATGTGTACGTCCCGTGCAAAAGAAAATAATAGCCCTTCCCCGGCTGAACAACCTTTCCCCTACCATGGAATCCACCGCCCTCAAACTGATGGAAGAGGCCGGCGAGCTGGCCCAGGCCATCGGTAAGCTGAGGGGCATGAGCGGGGAAGAGCGCAAGCTGGAAGAGCACGAAGTGCTGCGCCGCATTGCCGGGGAATTGCTGGACGTGGCCCAGACCGCCGTTTCCATGATGTTTGTGCTGGAAGAAACCTTCGGCGTGGATATAGACCAGGAACTGGAGAACCACATTAAGAAACTAAGGGAAAAAGGTTATTTAACATAAAAAAGGACTGGTAGCGTGCTAAAGGTTATGGTTGTATTCGGCACCCGCCCGGAGGCCATTAAAATGGCCCCCGTGGTTAAGGCGCTGGAAAGGGATAAAGATATAGACTGCAAAGTTGCCGTAACCGCCCAGCACCGGGAAATGCTGGATCAGGTGTTGCGGCTTTTTGTTATTTCCCCCCACTATGACCTGAATATCATGCAGCCGGGGCAAAATCTTTTCCAAATCACCGGGCGGGCCTTAAAGGGGCTGCAGGGGGTATACGAAAAGGAAAAGCCCCACCTGGTGCTGGTACACGGGGATACCACCACCACCTTCGTGGCGGCCCTGGCCGCCTTTTACCTGCAAATACCCGTGGGCCACGTGGAGGCCGGCCTGCGCACCGGCAACAAATACTCGCCCTTTCCTGAAGAAATGAACCGGCACCTTACGGGAGTGCTGGCCGACCTTCATTTTGCCCCCACGGAAAGGGCCAGGCAAAACCTTTTAAGGGAAAATGTCCCCGCGGAAGATATATTCGTGACGGGCAATACCGTCATTGACGCCCTGCTGGCCACTGTGGAGCCGGGCTACAAATTTGACCACCCGGTGCTGGGCAAACTGGACTTTGAGCACAGAAAAATACTTCTGGTTACAACCCACCGCAGGGAAAACCTCGGCAGGCGGATGCGGGAAATATACCTGGCTCTTAAAGAAGTGGTGGAAAAAAGCCCGGAAGTGGAAGTCGTCTTTCCGGTACATAAAAATCCCGCCGTGCGCAGGCCGGTGGAAGAGATATTGGGCGGCCTTGAAAGGGTTCACCTTATCGAGCCCCTGGACTACCGCCCCTTTGTAAATTTGATGCAAAAGTGCTGCCTGGTGCTTACCGATTCCGGCGGATTGCAGGAAGAGGCCCCGTCCCTCGGCAAGCCCGTGCTGGTACTGCGGGATACCACTGAGCGCCCCGAGGCGGTGGAGGCCGGCACGGTGAAGCTGGTGGGCGCCTGCCGGGAAAAGATAGCGGGTGAGACGCTGCGCCTTTTGCGGGATAGAAAATATTACCAAAAGATGGCCGGGGCGGTCAATCCTTACGGGGACGGAAGAGCCAGCGGGCGAATTCTGGAGTATATCAAGTACCGCCGGGGCCTCAGCAAACAAAAGCCTCAACCTTTTTTAATAAAAACAAATTTGCAGCAGGATTTTTAAAAAGTAGTGACGAATGAATAAATTGGCTTGTGTTTGGTGTCACAAACATTAACGTAAATTACGGCAAGCCGGGCTTCAGAAAAAAATAACACGGCAGTGGAGGAATAAAGCTATTTTTGTAGAACCATAATTTTAGGCGTTGATGTAAGCCAGGCGACAGTATTGTATACAAGAAAGTGCCGGTGGTAACAATTGCCTGAGATTTTCGTGAAGAGAGTGGTTAATACATAAATATGGGAGAACAACAACCTAAAAAAACGGGCGGGATATTAAAAGCCGTTGCGCTGACCAGCACCATCGGCGCGGAACTGGCCATTATGGTAACCCTCGGGTACTACGGGGGTAAGCTTCTGGACGAAAACCTGGGTACCGGGCCCTGGTTGATGGTGGCCGGTATTCTGGCAGGTGTGGCCGCGGGCACCTGGGGAATAATCAGAACTCTGGAAAAGTTCTGGAAAGAAGGGGAGTGAGCCGGTGCATAAGCCGGTGCCCATTAACGACATTAACAAGCAGTTTTCCCGGAGCGCCAGGCTCACTCTTTTTGTACTGGCGGCGGCGGGCCTGGGACTGGTAAAAGACGCGGCCGATCCCTTCATCTGGGGTCTGATAGCGGGCGGGTTGACCAGTATATTGAATGCCTATTTCCTGCGCAACAGGCTGCTCGGGCTGGCGGAGATGGGCAAGGATCAGGCAAAGGCTTCCCTGCGGCAGAATTTTACCACGCGCATGGGGCTTGTGGTGGCCGTAGTTTTCTTTGCCAGCCGGGTGGATTTTTTAAGCATCTACGGTGTGGGAGCAGGACTTCTGCTGGTGCCCTGCCTCACCGTGATCGATGCGGCCGTCACGCTGTACCGGCATTTTGCCGCACGTGATGCCGTTGATAAGATATAATAAATTTTTATCAAGAAAGGGGTGAGGAGAGAGTGTCGGCGGAAGCAGGCAGTCACGCCAGTCAAAGCATGCTGGACCGGGTTCACGAGGCGCTGAACGTCTGGGGTTTTCCCCACGAACCGGTTAATCTCTTCGGATTCGGTCCGGTTAACGTCAAAACAATAGTTATGACCTGGGTGGTCATGGCGCTGGTAATTATATTTACCGTTGCCGCCACCAGAAATATGAAGGTGGACCGGCCGGGCAAACTGCAGTTGATTGTCGAGGAACTATTCCAGTTTTTAAGGGGATTGGTCAACGAGAACCTGGACCCCAAAAAGGGCGCCGGGTTAATGATCCTGATTTTCAGTCTTTTTATTTACCTCTTGTTCTGCAACTTATGGGGCTTGGTTCCCACCATGATGTCGCCCACGGCAGATGTTAATACCACCCTGGGCATGGCCATAATGGTCTTTGTACTGGTCCAGATCCTGGGCATCAGGTATAAGGGCGGCAAGTTCTTCAAACACTTCATTGAGCCGTTCCCGTTCTTCCTGCCGCTGGTCATTGTGGAAGAACTGGCCAAGCCCATTACCCTGGCCTTCCGTCTTTACGGAAACATTTACGCCGGCGAGGTATTAATCGCCGTGCTGTTGGGATTGATACCCCTGACAGCCGATATCTTGGGTGGTTTTATAGCGTCAATTATCTGGCTGGCATTTAGTATTTTCGTAGGCTTCATCCAGGCCTTTATCTTTACCATGCTTACCATCGCCTACATTTCCCAGGCTGTGGAAGAGCATGAGCATTAATGTTGGTTAACTGATTAAGTAGCCTATCTCTCCCTTTAATTGGAGATAGCCACCATATTATGGATTAAAATTTTAGGGCAGAAAGGAGGGGAAAAGTATGGAGGTAGGAGCAGCTGCAGCTCTCGGTACCGCTTTGGCCGTTGGTTTGGGAGCACTGGGTGCCGGTATCGGTGACGGTCTCGTTACCGGTAAGACTGTGGAGTCCATTGCCCGTCAGCCCGAACTCAGGGGTAGCCTGCTGACCACAATGTTCATTTCCGTAGGTTTGATCGAAGCTCTGCCTATTATCGGTGTTGTTATCGCATTTATCCTTATGGGTAAAATAGGTTAATATTTTTAAGCAAGACGTTAAGTGGTCAGTGATGCAGTAAAAAGGTTGTGTAGCGGATTTGGGACAGGCTTGCCCCAAATCCGCTATCGCCTTCCTTTATGTCCGCAGTGGCCCATGGAAAAGGGAAGGAGGGGAAGTAGTGAGCAGTGTTATCGAGGCGTTGGGCCTGAACGCAACCCTGGTGGCGCAGATTTTTCACTTCATTGTCCTTTTGATTTTTCTTCGCATCGTGGTTTATCCGCCCATTGTTAAAGTGCTGGAACAGCGGCAGGAGTTCATTGCCAGCAACATAGCAAAGGCCGAGGAAGAAAGAAAACAGGCCGAAGCATTGCGGCAGCAGTACCTGGCTGATATGCAAAAGGCCAAGGAAGAGGCAAACGAAATTATCCAAAAGGCCACTAAAGCTGCGGAAGAAGAGGCCCGTGCCATTATAGAGGCGGCCAAGGAAGAGGCCAACCGGATCAAAGAATCCGCTATGCAAGATATTGAAAGGGAGAAGGAGAAGGCAGTTTCCCAGTTGCGCGAGCAAGTGGCATCATTGTCCGTACTGGTTGCCAGCAAAATTATTGATGAGAGAATTACAGCCGATATTCACCGTGACCTGGTGAACGATTTCATTAAGGAGGCAGGGGATCTGCCATGTTAAAGGGGGCCGTGGCGGGACGGTATGCCGAGGCCCTTTACGAGATTGCGGTGGAGAAAAATATGGTGGATAAGCTGGAGGAGGAACTGCGGGCCGTGGTGAACCTTCTGGAGGAGGAGCCCGGCCTGAAAAAAGTGCTTTTCCACCCGCGCATTACCGCCGCAGAAAAGAAGGATGTTCTCAAGGCCCTGCTGGAGGACAGAATCTCCCCTGTGGCCATGAATTTCCTGTACCTGGTGATTGACCGCCAGCGGGAAACATATCTGGCCGATATAGTGGAGGTCTTTGTGGATTATGCCAACAAGGCCAGGAACATCGCCGACGTAGAGGTTACTTCGGCTATTGAGCTGGGCAAGGATGAGCGCAAGCGCCTGGTTAAGGCGCTGGGTAAAATGACAGGTAAGGAAGTAAGAGTCAATTATTCCGTAGACCCCTCTCTCATTGGAGGAGTAGTGGTCCGGATCGGTGATAAAGTTATCGACGGCAGTATCAAAACTCGCTTGGAATCAATGAAAGAACACCTCCTGCAAATTAGTTAAGGATAGGGGTGAACTGGTGGATGAATTTGCGACCTGAAGAGATTGGTTCAATAATCAAACAGCAAATTGAAAAATACCAGTCTCAGATAGAAGTGTCCGACGTCGGTACCGTTATCCAGGTTGGTGACGGTATTGCCCGGGTATACGGCCTGGAAGATTGTATGGCCTCAGAACTGCTGGAATTCCCCGGCGGCACCCTGGGAATGGCCCTGAACCTGGAAGAGGACAACATCGGCTGCGTTTTGATGGGTCCCTACACCCACATCAAAGAGGGCGATATCGTCAAGCGTACCGGGCGGATTATCTCCGTGCCCGTGGGGGACGCCCTGCTGGGCCGTGTTGTAAACGCCCTGGGACAGCCTTTGGACGGTCAAGGTCCCATTGAAACCGACAAGATGCGCCCTGTGGAGCGTATCGCTCCCGGTGTTATCGAGAGAAAGCCGGTTCATGAGCCGCTGCAAACCGGTATAAAGGCCATTGACTCCATGATTCCCATCGGCCGCGGGCAGCGGGAGCTGATCCTTGGCGACCGCCAGACCGGTAAGACCGCCATTGCTGTGGACGCCATATTGAACCAAAAGGGCGGGGACGTTATCTGCATTTACGTTGCCGTGGGTCAGAAGCAGTCCACGGTGGCAAACGTCGTGCAGACCCTGAGGGACCACGGCGCCATGGAATACAGCATCGTGGTATCCGCTACCGCCTCCGACCCGGCGCCCATGCAGTATATCGCCCCCTTTGCCGGTGCTGCCATGGGTGAGGAGTTCATGGAGAACGGCAAGCACGTGCTAATCATTTACGACGACCTGTCCAAGCAAGCTAACGCTTACCGTGAATTATCCCTGCTCTTAAGACGTCCTCCCGGGCGTGAGGCTTATCCGGGTGACATCTTTAACCTGCACTCCCGCCTTTTGGAGCGTGCATGTAAGTTAAGTGATGAGCGGGGTGCCGGTTCCATGACCGCTTTGCCCATTATCGAAACCCAGGCCGGTGACGTTTCGGCCTATATTCCCACCAACGTTATCTCCATTACCGACGGCCAGATTTACCTGGAGCCCGACCTGTTCTATGCCGGCCAGCGCCCGGCCATCAACGTAGGTCTTTCGGTGTCCCGGGTTGGTGGCGCCGCCCAGGTTAAGGCCATGAAGCAGGTGGCCGGTACCTTGCGCCTGGATATGGCCCAGTACCGCGAGCTGGCTGCCTTTGCCCAGTTCGGCTCCGACCTGGACAAAGCCACCCAGGCACGCCTGATCCGCGGTGAGCGCTTGATGGAATTGTTGAAGCAAAACCAGTATGTCCCCATGGCCGTTGAGGACCAGGTTGCTTCCTTGTTTGCCGGCGTCAACGGCTTCCTGGATGATATACCGGTGGAAAAGGTAGCTGCCTTTGAAGAAGGCTGGCTGAAGTTCCTGCATGCCCAGAAGCCCGAGTTGATTAATGAATTGGCTGAGAAGAAGGAAATTTCCGAAGAGCTTTCCAAAAAGCTGAAGGAAGCTTGCAAGGAGTTTAAGCAAACCTTTGACAAGTAACCCGTAAGCACCCGGTTCATATCATGGCGAGGTGGTGAACAAATAGATGCCTAGTTTGCGCGATCTCCGGCGCCGCATAAAAAGTATTCAAAAAACCAGGCAGGTTACCAAGGCCATGCAGGCCGTATCCGCTGCCAAGCTGCGGCGCGCCCAGGAGGATGTGCTGGCTGCCAGGCCCTTCGCACGGCGGGTGCGCGACGTTTTGGGGAGAGTCGGGTCTGCATCCGTGGGGGTGCAGCATCCTCTGCTCGCGGTACGTGAGCCCAAAAAGGTAGCCTACGTGGTATTTACGGCGGATCGCGGCCTCTGCGGAGCTTTCAACAGCAATATTCTCCGCAGGGCCGATAAGGAAATAAGAAAGCATGAGAACGTGGATATTGAGCTGATTTGTGTCGGCCGCAAGGCGCGCAACTATTTCCGGCGCCGCGGGTATAAAATTGCCCGGGAGTATATCGGCATCGGCGAAACTGCCGATCTGGGGCTGGCCCGGGAGCTGGCCCGGTATCTCTCGGAGAAGTATGTGGCCGAGGAATACGATGCGGTTTACATGGTATACAGTGAATTTGTAAACGTTCTGGTGCAAAAGCCCGTGGTAGCCAAGCTTTTGCCGGTGGAACCTCCGGAAGAAATGGAAGGTGCCAAGGGGCCCAAGGTGGAATACATCTTCGAGCCCGATGTGGAATCCATACTGGAGCAGATAATTCCCATGTATGTTGAGAATTCCGTCTTCCAGTGCCTTCTGGAGAACAAGGCCGGCGAGCACAGCGCCCGGATGACGGCCATGGACAATGCCACCAAGAACGCCGACGAAATGATCGACAAGCTTACACTTTCCATGAACCGTGCCCGTCAGGCTGCCATTACCAAGGAAATCTCCGAAATCGTTGGCGGCGCCGCCGCCCTGGAATAATACCCGCGGCGGGGGCTTCCGTTCGGTTGGCCAGTTGAACAAAAGGCGAAGGAGGTACGGAGTAGCTAATGGCTAAGGGTGCAGTTGGTCATGTAGTACAGGTCATTGGCGTGGTTGTTGACATTCGTTTCCCGCCGGGCCAGGTACCTGACATATATAACGCCGTTAAAATTGAAAGCGAAAAGGAAGACGTGTTCGGCAGGAAGATTGATCTGACCCTGGAAGTTGCCCAGCACCTGGGCAATAACATTGTGCGCTGCGTTGCCATGTCCACCACCGACGGTTTGGTGCGGGGCATGGAAGCTTACGATACCGGCAAGCCCATCAGCGTGCCGGTGGGCAGGCCTTCCCTGGGGCGCGTAATGGACGTGCTGGGGAATCCCATTGACGGTAAAGGCCCCATCGTAAGTGATGCGTATTATCCCATTCACCGCCCGGCTCCGCCCCTGGTGGAGCAGTCCACCCGGGCAGAACAGCTGGAAACCGGCCTTAAGGTTATCGACCTGCTGGTGCCGTTCCTCAAAGGCGGTAAAATCGGCATGTTCGGCGGTGCCGGAGTGGGCAAGACCGTTATCGTTATGGAACTTATTAACAACATTGCCAAGCAGCACGGCGGTATTTCGGTGTTTGCCGGGGTTGGCGAGCGTACCCGTGAGGGTAACGACCTTTACCTGGAAATGACCGAGGCCGGCGTTCTTGACAAGACCACCATGGTGTTCGGCCAGATGAACGAGCCGCCCGGGTGCCGTCTCCGCGTGGCGCTGACAGGCCTGTGCCTGGCTGAATACTTCCGTGATGAAGAGGGTGCCGACACCCTGCTGTTTATCGACAACATTTTCCGCTTTACCCAGGCCGGTTCCGAGGTTTCCGCCCTGCTGGGCCGGATGCCCTCAGCCGTGGGTTACCAGCCCACCCTGGCCACTGAAATGGGCCAGATGCAGGAGCGGATTACATCCACCAAGAAAGGTTCCGTTACGTCAGTCCAGGCTGTTTATGTGCCTGCCGACGACCTGACCGACCCGGCTCCGGCGACTACGTTTGCTCACCTGGACGCCACCGTTGTGTTGTCCCGCCAGATTGCCGAGCTGGGCATTTACCCGGCTGTGGACCCGCTGGATTCCACATCCCGGATTTTGGACCCCGGTATAGTGGGTGAGGAACACTATGCCGTGGCCCGCGGCGTACAGAGTGTTCTCCAGCGCTACAAGGACCTGCAGGACATCATTGCCATTCTCGGTATGGAAGAATTATCCGACGAGGATAAACTCATTGTGGCCCGGGCCCGTAAACTGCAGCGCTACCTTTCCCAGCCCTTCCACGTGGCCGAGCAGTTTACCGGCCGGCCGGGGGTTTATGTGCCGCTGAAAGAAACCATCCGCGGCTTCAAGGAGATTCTGGACGGCAAGCATGACGACCTGCCGGAGGATGCTTTCTACATGGTGGGAACCATTGACGAGGCGGTTGAAAAGGCCAAACGGATGGCGGCAGAAGGCGGTGAGTAATTATGTCTGAAAAGACTCAGCGCTTGGAAATAGTGACACCGGAGCGTGTAGTGCTGAAGGACGACGTGCGCTTCGTGGTGGTTCCGGGCGTGGAGGGGGAGCTGGGCTTCCTGCCCGATCACGCCCCCCTGGTAAGCGCCCTTAAAATAGGTGTTTTGCGCCTGCAGAAAGAAGGGCAAACCACCAGCGTGGCAGTGCACGGCGGGTTTGTGGAGGTACGCAACAGCCGCGTTACGGTGCTGGCCAGTGCCGCCGAGAGAGCTGAGGAAATAGATAAGGCCCGGGCCGAAGAGGCAAAGAAAAGGGCTGAGGAGCGCCTGAAAAACCCGGGCCCCGACATAGACGTGGAAAGGGCGAAGGCGGCCCTTGCCCGCGCACTGACCAGGCTCAAGGTTGCAGGTTAATAAAAAGGGGGACAGTCTCCCTATTTTTAAAGGGACTGTCCTCTTTTTTTTGCAAAAGTAAATTGTTTATTTTTTCTGAAAACAGGCAGGAAAAAAAGACCCGGGAGCGAAGGGTTTAGCTACAATCTGGAAGGGGGTGAAAATGTTGCTACCAGAGGTAGTTGTTGACTACGATCTGTGCCTGGGGTGCAAGTCCTGCGAAATTGCCTGTGCCGTGGAACATTCTGCCGGTAAGGACTTGTTTGCTGCCATAAATGAGCCCGGTCTTCCGCGCAAGCGTATATTCGTGTGTGCCGCATCCGGCAGGAGCATACCCCTGAATTGCCGCCACTGCGAGGATGCCCCCTGCCTGCGCGCCTGTCCCTCCGGGGCCCTGCACCGGGAAGGGGGGACGGTACTGCATGCGCGGGAGCGCTGCCTGGGCTGCGGCGTCTGCCAGATGGCCTGTCCCTTTGGTGTCATAACCCGCTTGCCCGGCAGCAAGGTTATCGCCAAGTGTGACCGCTGCCCGGACCGGAGTTCCCCGGCCTGCGTTGATGCCTGCCCCACCGGCGCCCTGCAATTCGGGGACCCGGCGGCCCTGGAAAACGCCCGCCGGCAGAGGGCGGCGGAAAAGGTCATTTAGTTCTTTATTTTTTAATTTTTGACAGGATTAACAGGATTTGCAGGATTAAAAAATTTTAAGAATTCTTACTTTGGTAATGCAGTAGGCCGTTAGTTGTTTGAGGCATTAATAATTAAATTAAATTTTAATCCTGTTAATCCCGCCTAATATACGAAAGGGGGAAAGTAACTTGTCCGGTAAAAGTGTCGATAAAGCCTCCCTGTCCATGATACAAAAGGCGTCTTCCGATAACGTTCAACTGGCCTGGGACCGCCTGGCGGCCCAGGAGCCCCAGTGCGGCTTCGGCAAACTGGGCATCTGCTGCCGCAACTGCAACATGGGGCCCTGCCGCATCGACCCCTTCGGAGACGGGCCCCGGGAGGGCGTTTGCGGGGCCGGCGCCGATACCATTGTAATGAGAAACGTATTGAGGGCCATTGCCAGCGGCGCGGCCGCCCACTCGGACCACGGCCGCGGCATTGCCATGACTCTCCGCGAATCCGCCAGGGGCAGTGCCGGGGACTATCCCATCAAAGACGTTGACAAGTTGAAGGCCATCGCTACCGAACTGGACATTGCCGTTGACGGCAGGGGCCCGGAGGAAATTGCCCTGGACGTTACCGGGCTTCTCCTGGAGGAATTCGGCTGCACCAAGGGGTACCTGGAATTTATAAAGCGCGCCCCCAAAAAACGCCGCGACCTGTGGGCCAAGCTGGGGATAACCCCGCGGGGGATCGACCGCGAGGTAGTGGAAAGCATGCACCGCACCCATATGGGCGTGGATAACGACTACGTCAGCCTGGCCCTCCAGGGTATGCGCACCGCCCTGAGCGACGGCTGGGGCGGCTCAACCATTGCCACCGAATTGTCCGACGTCCTTTTCGGCACCCCGAAGCCCGTAAAAGGGCAGAGCAACCTGGGCGTTCTCCGCGAAGATCACGTCAATATAATTCTGCACGGGCACGAGCCCACCCTTTCCGATGTAATAGTTTTCGCCGCCAGGGACCCGGAACTCCTGGAACTGGCCAGGGCCAGGGGCGCTAAGGGCATCAACATCTGCGGCATGTGCTGCACCGGCAACGAAATTCTCATGCGCCACGGCATTCCCGTCGCCGGCAATTTCCTGCAGCAGGAACTGGCCATTGTTACCGGCGCCGTGGAGGCCATGGTGGTGGATATCCAGTGCATAATGCCCGCCCTCACCAGGGTGGCCGGGTGCTACCACACCAAGATAATTTCCACCTCGGCCAAAGCAAAATTCCCCGGCGCCGAGCACATTGAAATGGATGAGCACAATGCTTTCGAAACGGCCAGGAAGATCGTCCGCACCGCCGTGGAGAACTTCTCCAACCGTAAGCCGGAAAAAGTCAACATCCCCTCCCAGACCATGGAGTACATGGCCGGTTTCTCCGCCGAGGCCATCCTGGAGGCCCTGGGAGGTTCCCTCAATCCCCTTATCAACACTATCAAGACCGGGAGCATCAAGGGCATCGCCGCCATTGTGGGCTGCAACAATCCCAAGTACAAGCAGGACTACAGCCACCTGACCTTTGCCCGCCGCCTGATTAAAGAGGATGTCCTGGTGGTGGGAACGGGCTGCGCCATGATTGCCTGCGCCAAGGAAGGCCTGCTCCGCCCCGAAGCCGCGGCTGAGGCCGGGCCCGGCCTGCGCGCCGTCTGTGAATCCCTGGGCGTCCCGCCCGTCCTGCACATGGGCTCCTGTGTAGATATCAGCCGCATCCTTTACGTGGCTGCAGCCATCGCCAATACCCTGGACGTGGACATAAGCGACCTGCCGGTAGTGGCTGCCGCCCCGGAGTGGATGTCCGAAAAGGCCGTCTCCATAGGCGTGTACGCCGTGGCCTCCGGCATTTATACCATCCTGGGTACGGTGCCGCCGGTTCTGGGCAGCAAGAAGGTAACCGAGCTGCTCACCGAAGGCGCCAGGGAGGTAATCGGCGCCACCTTTGCAGTGGAGGAAGACCCGGACAGGGCAGCCGGCCTGGCCCTGCAGCACATTGCCGGCAAACGGGCGGCCCTGGGGCTGAAGTAAAAAAAGGGGGGAGCGGCCTGAAGAGAGGCCGTCCCCCTTTTTTTAAATAAGCTGGTCAATACTTTTTAAGAATGTCATGGTAGCCACACGCCAGCAAAACCATAGCATCTCCAGACCGCTCGAAGATCACCCGGATGCTCCTGCTGGCATAAGCCTCCCAAAAGGGTGTGCCCCCTGACGCGGTGCACCTTGAGCGAAGGGTGTCTGGGATTTTCACCCAGCAAACGCACGGTTTTGGTTACCTGTTTTTGAGCTTCTTTGCTCAACTCCCGGAATTGCTCTATAAAGCTATCAGTCCTGATTACCCGCGGCATCTTCCAGTTCTCCTGCCAGCTCATCTATACTGTCGTGCGCCTTAAACCGCCCGCTTTTCAGATCCTGCAGGCCCTTCTGGATCCTTTCCTGCCACTCCTTACTCCAGAAATACTCCTGGTCCTTCGGGTGCCATTCAACCGGAACAATGCGTAGACTCCCACCGTCCTCGGCTATCTCCAGGCGCACGTAGTCGCCCTCTCTGATTCCGAGTTTTTTGGCCAGCTGCCCTATGCTAATGAGCATTCTTTTCTGTACCTGCTGAATAACTGCTTGTTGTTCTTTCATGCCTAATGCACCCCAAACAGTTTTTCTGTATTATAGCATTATTAAGCTGGGAGGGGCAATAAAGTTTTAGCACTGGATGGATTGGGGAGGGGAGCCTTCCTTTTGTGGAAAGGCCCCCTTAATTTGCTAACCGGCCCCGCAAGCCAGGCTCCCCATCACCGGCGGGCGGCCTTCCAGGAGCGCCCTTTTATCCCTCACGGGCACGCGGGCCTTTATCCGCGCCGTTAAAACTCCCACGCCGTCCACGTCATTTACCGCTGCGTAGCCCACCAGGCATTCACCCCTGAAAACCAGCCGCCGGTAGCGCCGCGCCGCTTCGTCCACGCTCTCCAGTACTTCAAATTCCGGCCCTTCCGCCCTGGAAATGCCGGCGGTGATGGCGCTCAGCCCGAAAAATTCCAGGGAATTGAGTCCCAGGGAGCCGGGGTAGCGCTCCCGGCACCCGGCCATGTTGCGCCCGGCCAGGCGGCCCTGGGCGGCCGCGTTGGGCCAGGTGGCATTTACCCGCACGTCCTCCCGGGCCAGGTCGTATGTTTCGGCCACATCCCCGGCGGCATATATGCCGGGCTCACTTGTTTCCAGGTATTCATTCACCACCAGTCCCCGGTTTGTTTCAAGGCCGGACCCGGCCAGGAAACCGGTGTTGGGCCGGACACCCTTGCCGGCCACCACCAGGGAACAGGGCAGCTCGGTGCGGTCATGCATTCTTATCCCCTTGACTTGACCGTGGTTGTCCTGCAGTATCTCCTCCACCCGGCAGCCCAGGTAGAATTTCATCCCGTTTTCTTCCAGGTGCTGCTGCACCAGGCGCGCGCCCTTCGCGTCCATCACCTGGGAGAGTACCTGCGGCGACCCCACCACAACGGACACCTGCATTCCGCGCTGCAGCAGGGCACAGGCCGTTTTCAGACCCACCGGCCCGGCCCCCAGGACCACCGCCTGCCCGCCCCGGTCTGCCCGCCTGCTGATGGCCCTGGCGTCCTCCAGGGTCCTCAGGGTATAAACCCCTTCCGCCCGGATGCCGGGTATTTCGGGCAGCTGCGGGGAAGCGCCGGAGGCCACCAGCAGGCGGTGGAAGGATATCTCCTCTCCCCCCTCGCAGCGGACTTTCCCCCGGGCGGGGTCTACGGCGCTTACCCTTACCCCGAAGCGGGCGTCAACGGCCAGGCGCCGGTAAAAGTCACCGGCACGTATGCGCATCCAGTCTTCCGTGACCCTGCCCGCAATGTAGTGGGTGGTCATGCACCGGGAATAGGCGGGCCCGGGCTCGTCAGCAAGCATGACAATTTCGCCTTCTGTATCCAGCTCCCGTATGGCTTCCACGGCGAAAATCCCTGCCGCGCTGTTGCCGATAACTACATATTTCATTCCTCTGTACCCCTTTCCGGCCAGGCCAGGCGGGCAGCATAGCGCCGCCGCACTGCCTCGTCTTGCTCCCCGCCTTCCCGCAAAACCAGGGCCCCCGTGGGACAGGCCTCCACGCAGGCGGGAACGTCCCGGTCCGGGCAGCGGTCACACTTCAGGGATAAGCCGCGCTCCCTGTCCCGCCCGATAACTCCGAAGGGACACACCATAATGCACATCCAGCAGCCCACACAGCGCCCGCTGTCGATGGTTACCGTTTCAGAGGCAGCATCCCGGGTTATGGCCGCCGCCATGCAGGCCTCCACGCAGGGGGCGCTTTCGCAGTGGCGGCACATCAGGATAAAGGAGCGGCCCTCATCCCGCACCGTAAACAGCCGGGGCTTCGGCGCGGGAACTTCCCGGATAGCGTCCGGCAAACTGCCGCTCTCCGAGTGCGCCACCGCGCAGCCCAGGGCGCAGGACAAACAATGAAGGCACCTGTTCCTGTCCAACCAGATTTCTTTCAACCATATTCACCTCCGTAAAAACACCGCACCTGGTGTTCCTTTCCCCCAAATCCGCCTGCATAAAACTTCGACGGCAGCGGTTGCTTTTCCTTTCCAAATTTTAGAACAATCACCATAAAGTTGTTCGGAAGTAGTTTTTTATTATCCTGAAAGGGGAAGAATTAATGATAAGAATTATTTTTAGAACTCCCGAATATACATAGGACAAGACCCATCCCAACCCTGCGAGCGGGGGGGAGAATGCCGGTGAAAAGACTGATACTCTTCGCCATCGTACTCATAATAATAATTACCCTGGGCCTGCCCCTGCTGGTAAACTGGCTTACAGGTCCGGAGCCGGAATCGGGGGTGATAAAGGTCCGGCTTTACCGCCACGACACCGGTAAAATTGAAGAAATAGCCCTGAATGAATACGTAACCGGGGTGGTGGCGGCGGAAATGCCGGCGGAATTTCCCGTGGAGGCCCTAAAGGCCCAGGCCGTGGCTGCCAGGACTTACGTGCTGAAGCGTCTCAGGGCCGGCGGCGTGCTGAACAGGCCCCATCCCGGCGCCGATGTGTGCGACGACCCCCGCCACGCCCAGGCCTGGCTGTCCAGGGAAGAAATGAGAGAGCGCTGGGGAATTGTCAACTATTACCGCTACTACTACAAAATAAGGCAGGCCGTGGACGCCACCGGAAATGAAGTCATAACCTACCGGGGCGAGCTTATAGACCCGGTGTATCACTCGGCCTGCGGGGGCAGGACGGAAGATGCGGGAGAGGTGTGGAAGTACGATGTGCCCTACCTCAAGAGCGTGGACTGTCCCTACGAAGCCGATCCCCGGCCGGCCCAGACCGTAAGCTATACCATATCCCAGGTGGAAAAGGCACTGGGGGTCGATCTGTCCGCCGTTCCGGTATCATCGGGAAGCAGCCCCGTTAAGATAACCAGCCGTACCGGTACCGGGCGGGCCAAAACCGTAGAGGTGGGGGGTGTGGAATTACCGGCCACCCTGGTCCGGGAGCGCCTGGGCCTGCGCTCTACTAATTTCAGCAGCCAGATGAAGGGCGACAAAATTATCTTTACCACCGTGGGGTACGGGCACGGCGTGGGGATGTGCCAGTACGGGGCCAGGGGAATGGCCGAACAGGGCTACAGTTACCGGGAAATATTGAAACATTATTATACGGGTGTAGAAGTAGAAGAATTTTAAAATATTTTAGGCGGGATTTAATTTGCAGGGTTTACAGGGTGAATTGAACTGTTAATCCGGTTAAATAATAAAATTTTTGACAGGATTAACAGGATAAAACAGGATTAATAAATAATTAAAATGATTTTTTACTGGATTAGCAGGTGAGACTACATTAATAAAATAAATTTTTTAATTTGTCATTGAATTAATTAAAATTAATTAAATAAAATTTTTTATCCTGTAAATCCTGTAAATCCTGTCTAATTCATAGGATTATTGTTTTTTGTTGGTATTAAGTAATAAAATTTTTTGACAGGATTAACAGGATGGACAGGATTAATAAATAATTAAAATGATTTTTTACTGGATTGGCAGGTGAGACTGCATTAATAAAATAAATTTTTTTAATTTGTCATTGAATTAATTAAAATTAATTAAATAAAATTTTTTATCCTGTTAATCCTGTCTAATTCATAAAACAAGATTAATAAATAATATTTTTTAATCCTGTTAATCCCGTCTAATTTTAATTTATATTATTAAAACCTGCCCAAACGGGCACACTGTAAAAAAGTCCTTGTATCAAGGAGGGATTACAGTGTGGCCCTTTGGTGAAAGATTAAAGGACCAGGACGCCGTAGAAAAATTCCGCCGCTGGTTGCGCCGGTGGCTCCTCGGGGCGCGGTGGCGCTACTTTGCCGCGGCCGCCGTGGCCGTTACCCTGCTGGCGGGCATAATCTGGGCGACTATCAATACATGGAACAATACAAGCCCGGCTGCGGGGGATAAGCCGCCCCGGGAGGTTATTACCGGCTTTTCCCCTGTAACTGAAAAATCGCCAGCCGGTAGATTAGAAGATAAATTCGTCAGGCAGCAAGTACAGGAAGTAAATGAAAAGGAGCCTGCCGGCGCCGGGGCCGGCGGCGGTGGTGAGCCGGAGGCCGCAGTTTCCCGGGACGAGCCGGGCACCATGGTTCTCCCGGTAAGCGGCAGGAAAATATCATCCTACGGCTTCCACTACTCACCGGTATACGGGGATTACCGGTTCCACACCGGGATAGTACTGCAGGCGGAAGAAAACAACGAAGTACGCTCCTGCCTCCCCGGAAAGGTAACGGAGATATCCTTTGTCCGGGAAAAGGGATACAGCGTAAAAGTGGATCACGGGGACGGATGGGCCAGTATTTATGAGGGCCTGGACCGGGTGACGGTGGGCAAGAACGACGGTGTCGACGCCGGAGGCCTCCTGGGCCGGGCAAAAATTGCCGGTGCCAGCGGCAAGGGAGAAATTACCTTTACCTTGCTCAGAAACGGGGAGCCCGTGGACCCCACCCCGTATATCCAGAAATACTGATAATTGACGAGCATGCCGGGGACAACCCGGCTGCTTTTTTTGCCGCCCGGCGGAGCATTTATTGGTGCTGCCTGCATATATATTTAAAGTAATTTTCTATACAGCCCGGGGAGGTAGGGCAATGCAGGAGTATATCCAAAAGCGGGTGCTGGAAATATGTGCTTACATACTGGAAACCGGGGCCACCGTCAGGAAGGCGGCCGAGGTTTTCGGGGTAAGCAAAAGCACGGTGCACAAGGACATGACCGAAAGGCTGCCGTCCCTGAACAAAGAGCTGGCGCTGAAAGTGAAAAAAGTCCTGGAGCACAATAAGTCCGAGCGGCACCTGCGCGGAGGCGAGGCAACCCGGCGCAAATATAAAGCCAAAAGTGTAAAAAATTAGTACCGGCTGCAGGATTTTGTCCCCAAAGGTAGAATTTTTCCAACTATTGGCCTGTATAAAAGGCAAGCAGTGATATGGACATGCACAGCTTATGCTTGTCCGGAAAGGCGGGGACAAGCGGGCTTTAAGGGGGACAAAATCGTCATGTTTCGTATGGGCACGGATATAGGCGTGGACCTGGGTACGGCAAATGTACTGGTCTACGTAAAAGGTCGAGGTATCGTTTTGTACGAGCCCTCCGTGGTTGCCATGGATAAGAACAGCGGTAAAGTTATTGCCGTCGGCTCAGAGGCCAGGCGCATGCTGGGCCGCACCCCGGGCAATATCGTGGCCACCCGCCCCATGCGGGACGGCGTTATAGCCGACTACGACGTAACGGAAAAAATGCTCAAGTACTTTATAACCAAGGCCGTCGGCAGAAAACTGCTCTTCAAGCCCCGGGTAATGGTATGCATTCCCTCCGGGGTAACCAATGTTGAAGAGCGTGCCGTTCGCCAGGCCGCCCTGCAGGCCGGGGCGAGGAAGGCCTTTGTAATTGAAGAGCCCCTGGCCGCGGCCCTGGGGGCCGGGCTTGACATCGCGCAGCCCAGCGGCACCATGGTGGTGGATATCGGCGGCGGCACCACCGACGTGGCCGTTCTCTCCCTGGGCGGAATAGTTCAGAGCCGCTCCCTCAGGGTGGGAGGGGACAAGTTTGACGAGGCCATTATCAGGTACGTGCGCCGGGAAATGAACCTTGCCATCGGCGAGCGTACCGCTGAAGAGATAAAGATTGAAATAGGCAGTGCCTACCTTCCCGGCGAGCCGGAGAGCCGCATGGAAATCCGGGGCAGGGACCTGGTGCGGGGGCTGCCTGTGGCGGTGGAAATCAGCAGTACCCAGGTCTACGAGGCCATAAAGGAGAACCTGGCTGCAGTGGTGGGGGCTGTAAAGGAAGTGCTGGAAACCACCCCGCCGGAGCTGGCTGCCGACATAGTGGAAAAGGGCATCGTCCTAACCGGCGGGGGGGCCCTGCTCCGCGGGCTGGACCTGCTGCTGAGCCGGGAAACGGGGCTGGCGGTGTACGTTTCGGACGATCCCTTGTCCTGCGTTGCCCGCGGTACCGGCCGGGCCCTGGACATGCTGCACGTCCTGGAGGAGGGCAAAAAACGAAAGCACCAGCGGGATTTCCGGCACAGGCAATTGACCCAGTTCCAGTAATTAACATGGTTAATAATTAAAAAAGTAAACAATTCTGGCAGGAACGGGCAGCGGTTTATAGAATATATCTAAAATAATTTATATCTGACAGGGTTCACAGGATTATTTTGATTGCTAATCCCGTCTAATTTTATAAAGAATCAGTTCCTTTCTTCGAAAGGAACTTTTATTTTGACCAGGTTGAAAGCGAGGTACGTTTCTTTTGAAAAGAAAGAGCCGCGTAATTTTAGCTCCCATACTGCTGGTTCTGGCTGCAGCCGCGGTATTATGGCTGTCCGGCGGCGATGGGCCGCCGGTGCGGCGGGAGAGCGGCAGCACCGGTGCCGGCGGTCCCGCCGGCGGGTACCCCCTGCCGGCGGGAGACAGCGTTAAGCAGTACGTCCTGGAACTGGCCCGGCCCCTGACCCCGGAGGAAAGGGCGGAGCTTGGCTCCGCGGCCGAGCCCGGGGGGCCCCTGGGCGGGGACGAGGTGCTGGTGCGGGCGGAGGAAGGCCGCCGGGATGAACTGGCGGCCCTGCCCTTTGTAAAGAATGTGAGGGAGTACCGGCCGGGGGAGAAAATTTCCCGGGAACTGCCGGGTGATGAATCAAGTAAAAGGGTTCGGGTAACCGTCACTCTTTTTTCGACAGAAGATAAAAAGGCGGTGGGCGCCCTGGTAAAAACCCTGGGGGGATCGGTTTTGGAGGGCCAGGGGCGCTACCTCCGGGCTGAAATCCCCGGGGCCGCCCTGGAAAAACTGGCCGCCTCACCCCGGGTGCTCTACGTGGAAAAATACCTGCCGCCCGGGTTTTTAAACGACCGGGCCAGGGACATTACGGGGGCCGGGCCCCTGGCGGTGCCCGGCTTTGCAAGCGACACGGGACTTACCGGGGAGGGGCAGGTCATCGGCCTGGCGGACAGCGGGCTGGACACCGGCCACCTGGGAAACCTGCACCCGGACCTGGAAAATACGCCGGGCAGGAAACCCAGGGTTATAATGCTCAAATCCTGGGCCGGGGTGGAAACACCGGCGGATACGGTGGGCCACGGCACCCACATGGCCGGGACCCTGGTGGGAAGCGGAAAGGCCTCCGGCGGCAAGTATGCCGGCCTGGCTCCGGGGGCCAGTTTATATTTCCAGGGCATCGTGGACGCAGATGACAATCCGGCGCCGCCCCTGGACCTGGAAGAGCTGTTTGAGCCGGCCTACCAGGCCGGTGCCCGCATCCACGTGAACGGCTGGGGCAGAAAGGAAAATACGTACAGCGGCACTGCGGCCCAGGTGGACGGGTTCGTGCGCGGCCACCCCGATTTTCTGGCCGTATTCGGGGCGGGGAATTCCGGCCCCCGGAACGGCAGTCTTACCGCCGAAGCCAACAGCAAAAACGCCCTGGTGGTGGGGGCTTCCGTAAGTCCCCGCCCCGCCTTTGATGATAACATCGGGGACACCGGGGAGGTGGCCGGCTTTTCCAGCCGGGGCCCCGCCGGAGACGGGCGCATAAAGCCCGACCTGGTGGCTCCCGGCACCAACATCATTTCCGCCGCTTCCCGGCTGGTGGGGGGAAACCTGGCCGGAAGGCCCCAGTACACCCTCATGCAGGGGACAAGTACGGCCGCGGCGGTAACCGGGGGCGCCGCCGCGCTGCTGCGCCAGTATTTCCAGGAACGTGCCGGTATTGAAAACCCCTCGGCGGCCCTGATGAAGGCCGCTCTGATCAACGGGGCGAGGCGCCTTGACGGGGTGTCCCCGGCGGCGGGCTTCGGCCTTCTGGACATCGGCGGTACCGTTCTGGCCCTGGAGAGCGGGCTCTTTGAAGCGGTGGACAATGAGAAGGGTATTTCCACGGGGGAAAGCGTGACCTTTGAAAAGGAAGTAACCTGCGGCGGGGCCCCCTTCAAGGCCACCCTGGCCTGGACAGACCCGGCGGCCGCCCCGGGGGCCCGCGGCACATTAATTAACGATTTGGACCTGGAAGTCATTGCCCCCGGCGGTGAAAGATATTACGGCAACGACTTCAGCGGCAGGGGCGCGCGGGATACCCGCAACAATGTGGAGCAGGTATGCATACCGGCCCCCCGGCCCGGTACCTATAAGATAATAATTCACGGCAGGTCCGTGCGGGAGGATACTTCCCCGGGCAGGGCCGTAACCCAGGACTTTGCCCTCGTTTTCGGCCAGCCCCCGGCCCGGGAGGTTGTGGCCGGGAGCAGCGGAAATGAAGTAATTCTTTCGGGGGGTGCCCGGCTTTCCCTGCCGGAAGATACCGTGGTGGTCGTGGACGATAAATTGCTGCCCGGGGGAATTCCCCCGGCCGGCGCCGAACTTTATCTTGTGGGGTCTTTTGATAACCCCCGCAGGGTTTATGCCGCGGGCCGCACCTGGCGGGCCGGGGGCGTTAAGGCCCTGCGGGCCGGTGATGCAACCGTTCTCGTGCGCATAAACCGGGAATACCGGGAAGGCGGCTACGCCGTCGACAGGAGGGCAAGGGACGTTTTAACCTTGAACGGCCGCCCCGCGGCAGAGGGGCAGGCAATCCCGCCGGGGGCCGGCGTTACGGGTTATGTGAATCCCTTCAGCCAGACCCTCTGGAAGGTTGACGTTACCGGGCAGGAAGTAACGGGGGTGATTGCCGGCGTCGACCGGGAAAACCGGAGCATAAAACTTTTGGACCACCAGAAAGCCTACAGCCTGGCGGAGGAAGCTTCCATTTTCTTTTCGGACATCGTGGTGGACGGAGACCCCGCCGACCTGCCCTTCGGGGCTTCCGTGGCCGCGGGCCTGGAAAGGCTGCTTCCCGGCATGCCGGTAAATATTGTCCTGGGTTCCGACGGGAAGGTATATCACCTGGCCGTAAAGCGGCACGTGGTGGTGGGCCGGGTTGCCGGGACGGAACCGGACTCGGGAACCGTTATTCTCTCCTCCGGCGGCCGTTACCGCTTGCTGCCCGGCATTGAGGTGGTGCGGGACGGGCAGCCCGCCGGGTTGGAAAGCATAAAGGCAGGCGACCTGGCCATGTTCAACCTGGTCCCGGGCTCCGCGGAGGCGCTGGGATTGACCCTGTACTCCGAGGTAAGTTACGGGCGGGTGATTTACGCGGAGGATGATATCCTCTACCTCATGGACAACATAAAGGGGTTCAAAATGTTGAGATTTCACCCGGAAGCCCGGGTATTCAGGTGGGGAATGCCCTCCGGCACTTCCATCCTGAGCCCGGGCCAGTGGGTGCGGGTGACAACGGATCCCGCATCCAATGAGATATGGCGGCTGGATATTGCGGAGGTGGCCGCCAGGGCGGAGGATATCCTGGCGTCTTACATTCCCGCCGGGAATCAGGTAAAAACCGCCGGCGGTGATACGTACCTCGTGAGTTCCGTGTCCGTGGTGACCAAAAATGGCCTGCCGGTAAAGCCCGGAGACTTGCTGCCCGGCGAGCCGGTAACCGTGACCGCCCTGTACGGGCCCGGGGGCGAAAAAATCGTGGCCTCCCTGGAGGCCCGGGCCCGGGAAGGGGTAGAGCCCCCTGATTTGAAAATAAAATCCATCATCCCCTTTACCGAATTCTCCATGGTAACGGGGTATACCGGCGCCACCCGCCTGTATGCCCGCTACCCGGACGGCACCTTTAAAGAAGTGCAGCTGGGGGATTCCGGGGAGTTCTATTACCCGGTCTATGCCGGGGAAGCGGAAAATATCCAGCTGGTAGCGGTGGACGGCAGCACGGGCGGGGTGGCCGGCCTGCACCTGAGTTTCCCCCGCCGCCATAAGGGATTTGCCGATATTGACGGCCACTGGGCGGAAATCGACATCCGCCACCTGGCGGACCGGGGGCTTTTAAAGGGCTACCCGGACGGCACCTTCAGGCCCGGTAACCCC
Organism: Desulfofundulus sp. JL263-se; assembly: GCF_056316025.1. NCBI lineage: Bacteria > Bacillati > Bacillota > Clostridia > Eubacteriales > Peptococcaceae > Desulfofundulus > Desulfofundulus sp. JL263-se. The sequence continues at coordinate 99,435 of NZ_CM149993.1, forward strand.
GTCACCCGGGTGGAATTCACCGTTATGCTGGCCCGGCTGCTGGGTTCGGAGGCCGGCGGTTTCGTTACCGGGCCTCCCTTCAAGGACGCCGGGGACATACCCCGCTGGGCGAGAAGCGCCGTTGCCCTGGCCTGCAGCAGGGGCCTGGCCGTGGGCTACGAAGATAACACCTTCCGCCCCTACAGCCGCATAACCAGGGAGGAGGCCGCCGTCTTCCTGGTGCGCGCTTACGGCATTCTGAAGGGTCTTCCGGACCAGCCGGCGGAAGCGCTCCCGTACGCCGACTGGAGTACCGTTTCCCGGTGGGCGCGGGAAGATGTGGGCAGGGCCCGGCAGCTGGGGCTGCTGGGGGGCAGGCCAGGCAACCGCTTTGCCCCCGGGGATAACATCACCCGGGCCGAAACCGCCGCTGCTTTGAACCGCCTGCTGTTTAAACTTACGGAAGGGGGCAGTCCCCCCGGTTAAAGGGGACTGCCCCTTTTATTGGTAAATTTTTGAATTTTGACTGCCTGTATGTCTATTATCTATGATATAATTTGACCAAAGAAGAGCTACGTTTAAGGAGGCTGAATTATGCGTTTTACCGCTGCTATCGTTAAGGAAGGTAAATGGTATGTGGCCCGGAGTCTTGAAGTAGAGGTAACTTCCCAGGGGAAAACAGTAGAAGAAGTCTTAGCAAATCTTAAAGAAGCATTGGAACTATATTTTGAAGATGAGGAAATCCCGGAAAACGTTCAAACTCCTATTATTGCCCCGCTGGAGGTCAAACTCGTCCCGCACTGATTGAATTCTCGACAAGGCGTTCCCTCCATGTTTTTCCTCATTTCTTATATTTTCTATCAAAACCCAAAAGAGGTTGATTTCCTTCTGGTGCCTACTGAAATTTTACACGGCCAATGCATTACTAAATATTGGAAGATAGTTGCTTATATGCTATAATAGCTGCAGGGGTGAGAGAAATGGTAATGAGGCAATCGACTTTCCAGGTGACACTGCCGGGTGAGATAAAGCCTTTATTAGAGAAACTTAAGGGAACATCACTGGATGACAAGGTTAGATTATCGGTAGCAATAGAACTGTTTGTTAATAAAGTAGTTTCACTGGCAAGGGCCGCAGATATAGCCGGAAGATCCTACTTGGAATTTATGGATATATTAAAGGCAAGAGGCATTCCCTGGATGGAATACACGGAAGAAGATTTGAAACAAGATGAGATGGCAATTGAACGGCTAATGAGGGAAACCGGAGAAAGCAATGAGTAAGATTATATGTAATGCGAGTCCCATTATTAGCTTGGCGTTAATAGGCAAGTTGGATTTGCTGTGGCAATTATTCGATGAGGTATATATACCAAAAGCAGTATACCGCGAGGTAGTTTTAAAGGGCGGCAAAAAACCTGGCCTCCAGGGCTTACAGGAGGCAATTGATGCAGGACACATTTCCATTTATGAGGTTAAAAATCGAGAAATGGTTAATCAGTTATATGGTGCGCTGCATTACGGGGAAATTGAGGTAATTATAGGGGCAAAAGAACTAAAGATTAAAACTGTTATCATAGATGAGAAACTAGCGCGCAGATTTGCTGAAACCTTATTATTAACACCTGTAGGAGTGCTGGGGATATTGCTTCTTGCCAAGAAAAAAGGTAAGATAGCCAAAATAAAGCCATTACTTGATGCTATGATAAAGAATAACTTTCGAATCTCGAAAAGGTTATACTATCATTTATTGAAAAAAGCAGGTGAGTTTTAAACTAAAAGCAGGGAGCGTTACATCACTCCCTGCTTTTTTATCACCAGCTCTCCAGCCACAGAATAAATAGTCTTCGTCTTCGCCTCCCGGTCCCAGGCCTTCAGCTGCGCCTCCATGCCGGCCATCTTGACCAGCAGCTGCTCCCTTTCCTCCCGGTCTTCCGTGACTTCCACCCGGGCCGCCAGTGCCCTGAAGCCCGCACGCGGCCCGGCGGGAATTTGGGCCGCGACCCCGGCAGCAAAACCGGGCGGGGCCTTCACGTCCCCCGCCCCTTCCCACAGGGCGTCCCCGACCTCCTGCCAGAAAGCCGCCTCGTTCCGGCACGACCGGCAGGCGGCCACGTGCTCTTCTATTATTTTTCCCCAAACGGCGTCCAATTCGCCGTCCAGCCATATGGAAATTTAATAGTGTAGAGTATAATAATTAAGGAGAGGTGATTCAAATGACTAAAAATTTTCCGGTTATTATAGAGCAGGATGAAGACGGGAAATTTATTGTTACTTGCCCTGTTTTTGAAGGATGCTATAGCCAGGGGGATACTTTTGAAGATGCCATGAACAATATCCGTGAAGCCATTGAACTTTGCTTGGAAGAAAATGATGCCGGAAAGAAAAAGGATAAAAGATAGGGAGCAGTCCTCCCGGCTGAAGGGGATTGCTCCTTTTTTGCTGGTAAGTTTGTTTTATGGAACAACCTATCATGTTATTCATTTTCAACTAATCGCCTTATCTTTCTTGCCTTATCCAGGGCTTGTAATGCATCTGCCCTGTTTGGTAGCCCGTCTGGCAAACTTCCTACCGGTGCGGTCGGATACCTGGTCGGGATGTAATACATATCAAGAATCAATGCATCCTTTCTTACGACCTCAAACTCGGAATTTATTTCCACAACCAGATTTACGAGTTCAGGAAGCTTGTGAATCCTCGGAGGGTTAACACCGTGCTTCACCAAAAAGGCTTTTAAACATTTTTCGGCGGCCTGGTGAGCGTGAAAGCATACTACATTGTATAACTGAACCTTCATTAACTCTTCTGCCGCCTTGAGGTCGTCATCGGCATAACGGAGCCAAGCCTGGTATTCAAGAGACTGCCCTGTCATATAGTACTACTCCTTTCTTCAGCACCTCTTCCCTTAGGAAAATGTTATTATGTTTTAACATCTCCTCAAACTCATCCGGAGTATATACCAAAAAATCGATCCCTACCCGCGGATTGGTGAGTTCCGCCAAATACAGAAGCCGTTCAATAAATCTCTTCTCCGTGTACATAACTACAAGCATATCAATGTCACTGTATTCACCGGTCTTCCCGGCGGCCAGTGAACCGAAGAGAATGATTTTATCCGGATTGCATTTTTCAATTATTATTTTGCTAATCCTGTCAACTTCGTCCCGCACTGATTGAATCCTCGACACGGCGTTCCCTCCATGTTTTTTCTCATTCCTTATATTTTCTATCAAAACCCAAAAAATGTCAATCTTGCAAACCTCTCAATCCCATGCCAGCTTTTCCACTATTGAAAAAAACAGTAAAAGCAGGGAGCGTTACACCACTCCCTGCTTTTTTATCACCAGCTCTCCAGCCACAGAATAATAGTCTTCGTCTTTGCCTCCCGGTCCCAGGCTTTCAGCTGCGCCTCCATGCCGGCCATCTTGACCAGCAGCTGCTCCCTTTCCTCCCGGTCTTCCGTGACTTCCACCCGGGCCGCCAGGGACCGGTACTGCTCCACCTTCTCGTTGTACCGGGCGGTGATGTCGTCCTTCTGGGTGCTGGTGGCCGCTACCTGCCCCAGGGTCTTGAGATCTTCCAGGAGCTTGCCGGCCAGGCTGTTGTCCACCACGATTTTGAGGGTCTCCTGGCTGCCGGCGGGGGTATTTTCCGCACCCAGAACTTCGTACTGCGCCCCGGCGCCGTTTATATAATCCAGCGCCACCCTGTGGGCGGCCTCCATGTCTTCCACCTTTATCTTCAACAGCGTGCGCTCAATAACCCGGTCTGTTCCGGTATTCAACAGGGCGTACTGCTGGGGATCAACCCTTTCCCCGGGACCGCTGTCCCCCGTGCCGGAATTGCCCGGCTGCCCGCTGCCTTTACCCGGCGGGCTGCCGGAAACGGAACCCGGGTTTTCCTTATTAACACCGGGCTGCCCCGTGCCGGCGCTTCCCGGCTCATTTACGCCCTGCCGCTCACCCGGTTTTACGCCGCTGCCGGCATTGCCCGGGCCGTTATTTTGACCGGGGTCCCTGTCGATTACGAGACCCGGTGGTTTATGGTTATTGTCCGCCACCTGACCGGCTGGACTGGCCCCCCACCAGTGCAGGTAGGCCCCCGCGGAGCCGGCCGCCACCAGCAGGAAGGCCGCGGCTGCGGCAACAGCGCGCTTCCACCGGGCCGCCAGTGCTCTGAAGCCCGCACCCGGCCTGGCGGGAATTTGGGCCGTGACCCCGGCGGCAAAACCGGGCGGGGCCTTTACGTCCCCCGCCTCTTCCCGCAGGGCGGCCCCAACCTCCTGCCAGAAAGCCGCCTCGTTCCGGCATGACCGGCAGGTGGCCACGTGCTCTTCTATTATTTTTTCCCGCATGGCGTCCACTTCGCCGTCCAGCCATTCGGGGATGAGCTGTTTCACCTGTTCGCATTTCATTGCTTTCCACCTGCTCGCTGCTTGTCTTTATAGGGAAGGATGCTGCCGTTTTCGGCGGCAAGCCTTGTAATCTCCTTCTTAAGCGCCCGGCGCGCCCGGCTGATTCTCGATTTCACCGTGCCCAGGGAACAGCCCAGCAAGAGGGCAATTTCATCGTAGGAATAGCCCTGCATTTCCCTCAACACCAGCACCGCCCTGTGCTCGGATGACAATTCCCGCAGGGCCCTGCGGACCATATTACGAAACTCCTTGTTCTCGTAGGCCTCCTCCGGGCTTTCGCCGTTCGAGGCCACCAGGCGGGGCATCTCGCCCTCCTCCGTCTGCACCGGGTTATCCAGGGAAACCTCCGGTTTCTTTTTGCGCTTTTCATTCAAGGAAAGATTTACCGCGATCCGGTGCAGCCAGGTGCCGAAATCCGCCTCGTTGCGGAACCCCGGCAGGGCCCGGTAGGCCTTTATGAACACTTCCTGGGCCAGGTCCTGGGCGTCGGCGTGATTGCCGGTGAGCTGGTAACTGAGGGTGTAAACCCTGTCCTGGTACAAGGTCACCAGCTGCTCAAAGGCCCTGGTGTCTCCCTTTTGAGATCTTTTTACCAGAAGTTTTGTATTGTCCAAAGGGAATATCCCCCTCGAGCCTGAAGCCCGGACACTTTTTAGACACATTTATATAAGAAAAAGTTCCGGACTCCAGTATGGAATGTCTGCAGAAATTATGTCTGGCAAAATAGTTAACCTGGTAAACAATTTACTGTAAATTATATCATATCTCAAAAGGTTGCTGCTGCCGTTCCGCTCTGATTTTTCAAATGCCGCCGCTGGATTTTTTATTAATTTTTTCCTCGCCTGGAACTTTTGGCGGAACTCCCGTGTCTAATAAAGCGGGTGAAAAACAAAAGCCTGCCGGTTTAACCAGCTTTACGCAGCAGTTAAAAAAATTTTTTCCCCGGATGGAACTTTTGGCGAACCGCATGTGTCTAACTAAGCGAGTGAAAAACAAAGCCTGCCAGGCGAAGAAATAAAAGGCACCCTTGCAGGGTGCTGGCAGGGGAGATATAATAAGCCATGTGAGTTGGTAGGGAAATTTATCAAAGGGTGAGCAAGCGGTAGGACCGCTTCTCGATGTTAGCAAGTTAACAAGTTAACTGGCAATTAAGGGGGGATGTGGAACTTAAGTAAGGAGAAGTATTGTTGGGGTAGTTGAAAGGATGAAAACATTAAATTTTAAGGAGGGAAAAAGGTTTGTTTAAGGCACGTACCAAGAAGTTTTCGCTTTTGATGGCGCTTGTGTTTGCGTTTACTGTGCTGGTTCCGTTTGCAGGAATTGCTGGAGCAGCATCTACCGATTATTCAACCATTACTGCTCCTAAAGTGGACGATGGTGATAATAAAGATCTTGGTAGCTTTTTGATTGAAATTGATCCGCTAGTACCGGGTATAAGTGAAGCCTGGGTAAGTCTACCTGCTGATTTTGATGTTAACGGAGTTACAATTTCTGGCTTAAATGGTGCAGGTGTTACTCAAAATGTTTATGAAGTTGACGGAGACACCGGTTTTAAAATTGAAATCATCAATAATAGTGGTGGCAGTGTTTCCGATGCTTCGTTTATTGTAGATTTCACAGATGTTGATGTTCCTGATAATTTCAGCGGTGCAATTGAAGCAACTATCAAGAATATTTCCGGTCAGCTTCTTGACGGTAAAGTAACTATCGGTTATGTAGCTGGTGGAGCAGTTACTTTAACCGTAGAAGACGATGAAACCTTCTCTGAAGAAGGCGGTTCAGTGACGATCCAAGTTGAGGAAGAAGTAGCAGGCACCTTGGAAAATGGAGATACAATTGATCTAGTTCTTCCCGATGGTTTTGAGTGGGATGAAAATAACGGTGCTTATGATATTAACATTCTCTGGGGAGACCTTACTGCTGCTCAGTTAGACTTCAGCTTTGATGATGAAGAGTTAAGCATTGGTGTAAAAGCCGGTGTTGAGAGCACTAAAGCAACTTGCTTTAAGTTTACAGTTGATATTAATGTTGAAGATACAGACGATGCCCAGTATGGTGATATTATAGCAAAAGTTAAGGGTGACTACGATGTCACTCCCGATGAGTTGGTAGTAGGAACCTATGGCGACTTTAATGTCACTGCAGAAGCTGATGATGCCAGTAAGCAAGTGTATGCTGGCTTTGATAATCAAGAAATCAGCGATATCATCATAAAAGAAGACTTGGCTGGGAGCCTTATAGACGGTCGCACCATCACCCTTAAGTTGCCTGAAAACGCAAGGTGGGCTAAAGTGAAGGATACAGACATTGAAGGTCTGACAGCTGGTGCAACCAATGGTGATGTTCTGGATACCGATAGTGGTCTTAGGTTGAGATACGGTGGTCTGCAAGGTACCGACGACAGAACTTTGAGATTATATGTTGACGCTATTTCAGGTGTTGGTTCTACTTCTGACGCTGAGTTAAAACTGGAAGGTCTGGAAGTGGCTTTGCAGGCTGGCGTAACTGGAGATCTCGTGATTGAAGTTGGTGGTAGTGCTGGCGTAGCAACTGAGGAAATTAAAGTAGCAGAAATAATTGACCCGGTTACAGTCACAGCTGAGAAGAAAGATGTTGTACTTGGTATGAAGGATCAAGTAGCCGGTGACATTATAATCACCGAGGCAAAAGCTGGTGCAATCAATGAAGAATTTGATAATAAACCGGCTCAGATAGGTATTTTCTTGCCCGATTGGGTGAAATTTAGCGAGGAACCAGATGTAGAAGTTATCGAAGGTGACCTAAAGATTGACGATGTAGAGCTTGCTGAGGATGACACTGAGCTTTGGATTACAATTGACAGAGATAGCCATGAGGCTAGCACCATCGTTATTAGCAATATCAAGTACGACATTGTTAGGGTATTGGCTGAAGGTGACATCGATGTTAAGATCGGTGGAGGCGCTATTGTGGAAACTGCCTTTGTAGGTTATGAAGATGAAGATGAGTCTTACTTTGAAGATGATTGGTATGCTGCAGAAGTGGCGAATGCTACTTGTGTAACTCCTGCTCCTGACGAGAAGAAGATATCCACCTCTATCACTCTGGGTGAAAACGGCAGCTACATCTCCGATGGTCGCATCATGGTTCAGCTCCGTGATGCTGCTACCGCTCTGGGAGTAGCTGAGCAGAACATCTTCTGGGATAATAACACCAAGACTGCTACCTTCATCAAAGGTGATCGTGTTGTACAAATCACTGTTGGTGACCCGCAAGTCAAGCTGAACGGTGTAGCACTACCCACTGATAAGGGTGCAGAAATCAAGGACGGCCGAACCTATGTATCTTTGTCCGCAGCCGGTGTTGCTCTTGGTGCAACTGCAAGCTGGGATAATACAACTAAGACAGCAACTTTAACTATTCAATAAGTTAGTCTTAAACAAGCCCGGGTTTAAAAAGCCGGGCTTGTTTTATGTTAATCACCACTTCCTACTCGATACATTGCAGATATTTATAATAATTTAAGGAATTTATATTTTAAAGTTTTTATATTAGAAATTTAGGATTGTAACATTTTTGAATCCAATACATAACGAAGGCCGTGTAAAATTTCAGTAGGCACCAGAAGGAAATCAACCTCCTAGAAATAGAAATGAGACCTCACCCCAAAAACACTCCAACGGAAATTAAAGGAGGGCGAGGTCTCATGTTAAATATTCGCCACATAGTGGGGGCAGTCCTTCTATTCGATTCTGGCCTAACTAAATTAATTGGCGAGTGCAAAGACTTTTATGAGCTTGAAAAAGGCATCCATGAGCTGTGCCAGGCAGTCTGCAACCAAATTTTCACCTGGGCCCTGGAACAGATCGATACCCGCCTGATGAATGAACGTGACCGGAGCACCTGGGAAGTGGTCGGCTTTCGGGCTAAAACAGCAGTAAGCACCTTTGGGGAATTTCTCTTCAAAAGGCGCCTGTACAGGAACAAAAAAACCGGGGAAACCAAATTCTTTTTAGACGAGCTGCTGGGCTGGCCAGCCCGGGCCAAGATCACCCCCCGTTTAAAAGAACTGGCCGTCAAACTAAGCACCGAACTTTCCTTTGCCCGTGCCGCCGAGATCTTAAACCACCTTGTTTCCGGCCTAAGTCCCATGACCGTCTGGCAGGCTACCCAAGAAGTGGGAGAAGTCTTGCAGCAAGAAGGAGAAGAAAAAAGGGCAGCGGTTTTTGAAAAGGGCGAAGCTCCCGGCGGGAAAGAGGTAACCCCGGAGCTGTGTATCGAAGCCGACGGAGTGATAATCCGCCTGCAGAAGACAAAAGAGAAAAGAGGAGAAATTAAGCATATGGTCGCCTACGAAGGGAAGGAACAAATTGGCCAAGGTCGCTTCGCCCTGAAAAACAAGCTTGTTTTAAGCAGCCTAAATAACGGTAAGGCAGCCTGGGAAGAAAACTATGCCGTAGCCGGGGGAAAATGGGACCTGAGCCAAACCGAAAGGATCTTCATCGGCGGCGACGGGGCAGACTGGTCCAAGCAGGGAATTGATTACTTTCCCGGCGCTGTGTATCGCTTAGACCCATACCACCTGAGCAGGCATTTAACCGAGGCCCTCTGGTACGACGAAGAAACCTACCGGAAGGTGGCCCTGGCCATTTCCCAGGGTAACTGGGAGGAGACCCAAAGAGTTCTTACGGAAGCAGCAAAAAACACCAGGGGCAACCGGAAGAAGAGGATCACCAAACTTCTGCATTATCTTGAGGAAAACTGGGCGGGGATCGCTGCCTCGCCGGGAGCAAAACGTTTGGGCACCATTGAAGGGCAGATTCAACACAACGTGGCCCGGCGGATGAAACGCCTGGGAGCCAGGTGGACAATCCCTGGAGGAGACCGGATGGCCCGTGTTTTGGCCGCTAAGGCAAACGGGGAGCTTGGCATATACTTTGCGCTGGCCGGTGAAACACCGGAAATTGAGAGAAATTGCGCAGTTAAAGCCAGTCGAAAAACAAAAAACAGAGGATGTGGAAAAGTGGCTGCAGGCGTCTGTTCCGGCTTTAAAGGGTCCTTTTGCTGACCGGCTGTGGATTAAGTATGTTTTACGTGAACTTAGCCGTCCCAGCTTTTCTGTTCTTTTGTAAAAGCATGTTCCTTGGAGAGCCTTTGAGGTTTTCAGGCGGCGCCGGAGGGTAGCCTTGACAGCCGGGGTCCCCGCATGTGATAAAATGTACAAGCCGGCGGGGTATGCTAAAGTATGCAGCATGTTCTCCGGAGCCGCCCCGTCGGTACCGAAACTATATCACATGCGGGGTGGCTGTCAAGGCCGCCGCCTGAAAACTAATGTTTTAAGCGGTGAGGTCTCATGTTAAAAGATACCTACTGAATCTTGACACGGACCATAACGAATACTAGTCTTGATTCTTCAAATACTTTAAGTTATACTATTAGTAAATAGTTAACTAATTTAACTAAATGAGGGAGAGAGTACCATGAAAAGGCTACGTGGTATTATTTTCATGACAATATTAATGTTAGGAATATGGACCGGGCCAACCTTCGCGAATGATGAGCAACAGGCCGAATCGATTGAACTAACACTTAATGATGCAATTTTTCGGGCATTAACGCACAGTAAGGAAGTGAAAAAAGCTAACTTAGACATCGAACGTGCCAAAGAAGCACGAGAGGATGCTAAGGATATTGTAGATTTTATTCCCACTGGGGTAGGGCCATATGTACCAGAGGTAAGGGAAGCTTATACAAATCTCCTTATCAAGGATTTAGAATGGCAAATGTCCAAACGCAGCTTGACAGCGGCAGAGGATGCCGTTGCTCTCAATACTTGTCAGAAGTACTGGGCCGTACAGCAAGCGCAAAGATATTTAAAGGCGAAGGAATTGGCTTTTGAGCAGGCTCGCGCTGACTTACGCAAAGCTAAGGCTAGTTTTGAAGTTGGACTGATTAACGAAGAGGCCTTGCTAGGAGCACAAACATTGTTTAAAAAAGCCAAGGGAGAGTTGGAGGCGGCCCGCAATGAGTTGGCTCAGGCATATGCTGAATTCAATGATTTAGTTGGGTTGAAGCCTGATGAGTGTCCGGTGCTAACAGAAGAAGCGACATTTAGCCCGTTGGAAGTGACCGATTTGCAGAGTGCGGTGCAGCGCACTATAGAGCAGAACCCCCAGGTTTGGCAGGCGGAGCACGTGATAATGATTAAAGATAAAGTAAGGTACCTGCAGGATAACTGGAGTATTGCTGATATAGATATGCAAAAGGCTGAGCTTGATGTTGGTAGCTTAAAGGATAACCTCAGGCTGTTAGGTCGTACTCTCTACTATGCTGCACGCAGCGCTGAGGAATCTTATTCCGCTTTGGTGACCGGTGTAGAACTGGCAAGGGAGTCCCTGCGCGTTACGAAGTTGAAGTATGAGGTAGGGATGGCCACAGAGGCGGACGTGATTAAAGTGGAGAAAGAACTTGCCGAGAAGGAGAAAAGCCTGCATGACGTTATAACCCAGCATGCTTATTTGAAACTGGCATTTCAAAAGCCCTGGGCTTATTTATTACAAAGTACAAAGTAGGTTGCATATTCCGCTCAAACCGTTCACTAATTCCGGTGTATTCCGACCACCGATTCCGGAGTTTGCCGACCAGTAGTTGGAGCGAAGCGATGCCGGATAATTCGTCCACATAAAGTGGCCGGTTTACATACTAAAGCCCGGTAACATATTTTAACATAATTTCCAGTTCGCTATAGATATTCGTATTAATCATTATAATGAACATAGTCATTTTGCCGTCATCACCGGGGCTAATTAATATGTGAATAACGCTTGCGTTATTTAAGTGATTGTGGACCCTGTGGACAGGCGGGTTAAGCTTTTTGGTAACTTGTTGGGAGTAGAAGTTTGATAAATAGCTGGCATAATCATAAAAGTGCTTAGAAAATAAAAGGTGCCAGGCACCAATTTTAACTTAAAGCCCCGGCATCACCAGATGCCCGGGGCTTATAATTATTGCTCTTTTTCAATGTATTTGCTTTGTTATAAATATAAACTTGAGAAAATCGCTGAGGTTATTTTGCAGGATATCATGAACCTTTTCTATGTCCAGAATAAAGTATCCATGTATTAGCAATAAAACAAAGACCAATCGCCCAAAACAGGCCTTTGGTCCTGTTCCAAACAGTACCCTGGACCCCTTTCCCACAAGCAAAAATTAACATAGAATTACATTGAAACATTAAGATAACTGAAAAGGAGGAACGGGTCGTGAAAAGGGCATTAGTAATTATCATTTCTCTCATGCTGGTGTTAACCCTTTCGGCGGGGGCCGCCTGGGCCAGGCCGGGAGGCGGGAAGGAAGGCGGTTACGGAAAGGGTAATAGTTCTATCAGCACGTCTTCTGCAGAAAATACTGGGAAAAATGAGAATGCAGCAAACCGGGATTACCGGGTTAAGGTTAAAAAGGGGAAAATAGAAATCAAGGGTAACGGCAGCAAGCTTGAGCTGAAAAAAGGGGAGTTGGAGTTTAAGATAGGAAACGGCAATGTTAGAATAAAAAACAGCGCCCTTGAGCAGTTTAGGGAAAGATACAGGGAAAGACTGAGAGTATACGGGGAGAGTGCCTTCAGGGGAGAAGTCGCTGCAAGTAATTTCTCTGATATTCGAAATCACTGGGCCCGGTCGTGCATTGAAAAACTGGCGGCCATCAACCTCTTTAACGGGTATGAAGACGGTACTTTCCGGCCGGACGAGCCTGTAACCGGGGCGGAAGCTGTTGCTCTTGTGATGAGACTTGCCGCAGAAAGCGAGCCGGGGGAGCCGGGTGAGGAGGAATTAACTGAGGAGCCGGCCGGGAATGAAGAAATTGATCCCGCCGCCGGTGATGAAACCGGTGAGGAAACAGGCGAAGATGTGACGGAAGGGGAACTGGATGAGGTGCCCGCATGGTCCCGGGAGGCCGTCCGGGAAGCTGCCCGCAGGGGTATAATCAACCTGAACCGCTTCCATTCCCGCGTCCAGGCCGAGAGGGCCCGGGTGGCTGTCTGGGTGGCCAAGGCACTGGGCCTGCAGCCGGTGGATACTGCTGAAATTCCCTTCAAAGACGCCTATTTGATTGCGCCGGAAGATGTGGGGTACATCATGGCCCTTTATAAGGAAGGCCTTATAGCGGGAACTCCCGGTGGAAAGTTCAATCCCAACAGCGCCATTACCAGGGCGGAGCTGGCGGCCATAATGGAAAGGCTGCTTGCGAAAGAGGCGGACGGGGAAGAAGAAGTTGAAGGACCGGCGGAAGGTGGAGTGGAAAGTGAAAACGATGAAACTTCCACCGGGGATGATTTGAATGTTGAAGAAAATGCCAGTGAATCTAGTAGTTACAATGAGGAAACAGAGTGAAAAGCGTACCACGCGCCAATTTTAACTTAAAGCCCGGGGCATCGCCGGATGCCTGGGGCTTTAAGGTTTTGTTGTAGCAAAAGTTCAGGTACCAGGGAATTGTCTTGACAAATACTGGCATAACCATGATAAAATTTATATAGATAAATTGGAGGAATGAAACATGAAATTCCGATATGATGATGAAGTTGATGCTCTTTATATTGAATTAATTTCAGGGGAAGTTAAAGAAAGCGAAGAAGTTAAACCCGGATTAATTTTAGATATCGGGCAGGACGGAAATGTAATTGGTATTGAATTATTGGATGCCAGTAAAAAAATAGGTAAGAAGTTAAATTTGGTAGTAGAATTATAGAAAGTTGCCGGGTCAGGCATTGCTTTGTAATATTATCCAGCTCAAAGCCCCGGCGTCATCGGACAGCCGGGGCTTTTTTGCCGTAATCGTTCGATCTAGCTTAAAATTGTTTTCATTAATTCTTTTTGCTTTTGCATAAAGAATTTTTTTACATCTTTCCAATTAACGGGTTTTAACATTACTGGATCCGCTTCTTTATCCGCATCCTCAAAATAACCGATACTTTTCAGTAAATGATATTTGCTATATGCTACGTTTTTATACTTTATGTCAAACAAATATAATAAACTTTCTAAACCTATTATTTTTTTGGTAATAAAATAAAGGTCAATAAAATCTTTTTTGCTGCCCCTGCTTGAAATTGCCGTTATTTTCATTAAAGCAATGTCTTTAAGGTCTGCAATTTGACATCCCCAAAAAGTTTTTAGAGGATACAGCAAAGGATATTTGTAAAGTATAAAGCTCAGTTTTACTCCTTCTAAAATAGCGTGTACGGTGCCGCGTGATTCGCCCGTAAGTTTGAATGTGCCCAATTGACTCAGGCTTTGTATGATATCAAAAGTATCGAATTCATCCTGGGTAAAGAAGTCAAAATCCTCTGAAAGGCGGTGCCCCAACTGCAAAGCCGCAGCGGTTCCGCCGGCTAGGTAAAATTTTTTCAAAAATCTTTGCCGGGTTAGTAATTCCAAAAGGGATTTTCTGTTTTTGGAGATGACTTTCTCAAACAACGTATTTCCTCCCCGGGCAGGTCAAAATAATTTTGCCAAAGGGACGCCGTTTTTTTTGATATTTTGCGGCTGTTTTTCACTACTTCCTGGACTTGTTCATCCCGGTAAAATGACATCAGCCACTTTATAACACAGTCATCGCCGTATTCTAAAAGTCTTTCAATAACAAAATAATAATCTTTTACCGGGTTGATTTTGGATGCGTCTATATCCCAAAAATAAGGACGGGTAAATGCGGGCAATGATTCTAAAAGCATTTTTATTTAGAGCACCCCTTGTTATTATACCAAAAAATGGGTAGAGAGAAAAGTTGGGGTTAGGCTTTATTTCCATGTTCAAGGCCAGGACCCGGGTCCGGGGAGAAGACGGGTACGTTTTAGTCCACATAGAGCCCCAGTCCTATAAAGAAGAGCAGTTCAACAAGCGCATGTTTAAATATTTTGCTCGCCTGCACGAAAAGTACAACCTGAAAGTTTTACCTGTGGCTGTTTTGGCCCACGGGGTCAAAAAAGAAGAGCCCGCAAGCTATAAAGTGAACTTTCCATTTATCGATGTACTGAGATTCAACTTCCTCCAGCTGCACTTGAAAAGGCTTTCCTGGCGGGAATACTTAAAATATGACAACCCGGCGGTGGCAGCGCTGTTGAGCCACATGGACTACACCAGGGAAGAGAGGCTGAGGCTTAAGCTGGAGTTTTTCAAGATGCTGCTCAGGCTCAGGCTGGACCCTGCCAGGATGGAGCTTTTAGCCGGCTTTTTCGACAGTTACGTGCAGTTAGACCCTGATGAGGAACAGCAGTTTGAAGAAACACTGTCGCGGGAGATACCTGCCGAGGAGGTGAGTCAAGTGACTGAGATACTGACGTCCTGGCATAAAAGGGGAATGGAAAAGGGAATGGAGATAGGAAAGGTTCAGAGCCTACAAAAAATGATTATAAAACTAGCCAATAAAAAATTTAAGGACATAAGCCCGTATACGGAGAAAAAGGTGCAGGAAGTAAAAGACGTTGCTCTGCTGGAAAATATTATTGAGAACCTTCTCGACATGGAAAACGAAGAGGCATTGATAAAAGCTTTGAACAAGTGAATGAATTTTAACGTATTTGATGCCTTGGGCAACCGACCACAATTTGGACAGGTTGTTTTGAAGGGCTTCACGGGTATATTTCTGTAAGGTTTCCAGTTCGCGCACGTAGGTTTCGAGTTCGGCCAGCTTTCCGTGAATCATCTCCATGTCGGCAACCATAAAAGCCCACCTATTCCTCTGCTGCAACGCGTTCATCGTTTTTCAGGCGTTTTATCATATAACTGTATTGTACTGCCAGCATGGGGCGGATATCCTGGTATTCATTAAAAGCCCGGACGTGGAAGGACAATCTTTTTCTTTCCGATCGGGAGAAAATTACCTCTCCATGGTAAATAACCTGGAATTTCAGCAGTGGGGGCACTTCGTTTAAGATTATCACGTCAAGCTCGTTTGTTTTTAAAATCTTCATAAGTTCAGTAAGCAAAAAGGAACGGTAGCCGTATGTAAAATTCTCTTCCTCAATTAGTGAAGATTCTACCAGGAAAGCCAGGTCAATATCGCTCAACGGCCCCGGTGTGTTCTTTGCCCGGGAGCCGAAAAGGTAAGCGGCAATAATTTCCGGTCGTCCCTGGCAAAAGGCGGCCACCTTTTGCTTCTGGTAATCGTTAAATTGCACTTTATATTCCCCCGTAGTTTTTCTAAAACAGCGTATTTTTTACAACACCCCTTATTATTATACCAAAAAAATGAATAGAGGGAAAAGTTGGGGCCCCGGGCTTTACATTGTGAAATTATTCAGCTCTCCTGGCTTTATACGAACTTTTCCAGGCTTATTTTACATAATAAAGAAAAACCTGCACATAATAAATACGGCGCCGACGCAGCTGCAAGCTCAACCCCTGGTTACGGCTTTTGCCTGCCGGGGGTTGAGTATTTTTGAGGTGAACCCAGTGCTTCCTTTCCCCATCAAGCCAATGCTTCTCCAAAGCGCAAAAGAGCCTTTTAACTCTCCCGACCACATCTTCGAGTGGAAAGTTGACGGCATCCGGTGCATTATGTTTTACGACCGCGGCAAGGTGCGCCTCCAGAGCCGCACCGGGAAGGACTGCACCCGGCAGTTTCCGGAACTTTGGGCACCGCCGGTAACCGCAGGGGAAGCGGTTCTGGACGGTGAAATTACGGTTCTCACCAAAGGAAAACCGGACTTTGAGGCAGTAATGAAACGGTACCTGGCCGGGCCGAAGAAGGTCGCCGCGCTTGCAGCCAGAAAGCCGGCGGTGTACGTGGTGTGGGATATCCTCTGGCTAAACGGGGATCAGATAACGGGCTTGCCTCTGATGAAGCGAAAACAGCTGCTGGATCAGGCCCTGGAGGATAACGACGTGGTACACAAGATTGATTGGGTGGACGATCAGGGGCTGGCCCTCTGGAATGCAGTTAAGGCCCACGATCTGGAGGGAATCGTGGCAAAAAAGAAAGACAGCCGGTATTTGCCGGGCAAAAGGTCAGCTGCTTGGATAAAGGTAAAAAACTACCAAGAGGTTATTGTAAATGTATTCGGGTACTCAAAAAAGGACGGGGCTGTTTTAGTGGGCACCGGTGACAGGGTGCAGGGCCGTGCCACCGGGATGGAGCCTGCAGAGAGGGAAGCGTTATGGGGATTGCTGGATAAGTACGGCACTGAAAAAGGGAACGTTATTTTGCTTCCGCCAGGGGTAAAGGGGAGGGTGAAATTTACCACCTGGACACCTAAAGGAAACATGCGGGACTGTAGTTGGGCGGGATTCGAGACTTAAAGGAGGAACACAAAAAAAGTTAGCAGGCCGTGTAAAATTTCAGTAGGCACCAGAAGGAAATCAACCTCCTAAAAATAGAAATGAGACCTCACCCAAAAAACACTCCAACGGAAATTAAAGGAGGGCGAGGTCTCATGTTAAATATTCGTCACATAGTAGGGGCAGTCCTTCTATTCGGTTCTGGCCTAACTAAATTAATTGGCGAGTGCAAAGACTTTTATGAGCTTGACAGCTGGGTCCCCGCATGTGATAAAGTGCACAAGCCGGCGGGGCATGCTAAAGTATGTAGCATGTTCCCCGGAGCCGCCCCGTCGGCACCCAATATAATCACCACATGCGGGGTGGCAGTCAAGGCCGCCGCCGTAAAACTAATGTTTTAAGCGGTGAGGTCTCATGTTAAAAGATACCTACTGAATCTTGACACGGGGCTTTAAGGTTTTTTAATGGAGTTTTGGTTTTGCTTTTGATAAAATAAAACAAAATAATATTGGGAGGATAGTTTCAAGATGGCTATACTTTCGGGATTTGTTCAGGCTGCCATGCGTGAGGCTAAATACAAGATTCTTGAAGATGGGAGTATATTTGGTGAAATTCCTTCTTGTAAAGGGGTTTGGGCGAATGAACATACTTTAGAAGAATGTAGAGAAGTGTTACAGGAGGTTTTGGAAGAGTGGTTGTTGCTTAAACTGCGGGATATGAGGTTAGCATACCCGGTTGACGAAAATAACAAAAAAATATAGAATATTGTCTGTGTGCGGTCGAGTGCTGAAACCTTAACCCGCCTCCAATGTTTACATATTTTTAGTGTGGTGCCCCGGGTGGGGCGTTTTTTGTTTCTTGGTCGCGGAGGTCACCGATTTGTTCTTAGAAGCAAGGATGACTTGTTGGGTGTGTTAAGTTGGGTATGGGTTGACAGGTTGGAATAAGGTGGAAAAACAAAATCAACCACCTGGGCTTATCCCAGGTGGTTGAGTATCCACAGCGCTCTCCGTTTGTATTAACGGAACCTGTTTCAGCTCGCGTTTTGTTCTAGTGCTTTACGGTACTTCACCAAGTCTTCGACCGTAAGCACCGGCATGTTGTGCTTTTCGGCAAAGGCCACTATTTCCGGCAGGCGCGCCATTGTCCCATCTGGGTTGGTAAGTTCACACAGCACGCCATAGGGTTTTAAACCTGCCAGGCGCATCAGATCAACGGTCGCTTCAGTGTGCCCCTGGCGCTCCAGCACACCACCAGGACGGGCTTTTAAAGGAAATACATGGCCGGGTCGACGGAGATCCCCGGGTTTGGCATTATCTGCAATAGCTGCTTTTACTGTTGTAACTCGATCTGCGGCTGACACGCCGGTTGTAACGCCATTTGCTGCCTCGATGGATACAGTAAAGGCGGTTTTGAAGCGGCTGGAGTTATTCTCCACCATCATTGGCAGCGCTAGCTCGCGTACCTTTTCTTCGGTCAGGCAAAGGCAGACAATGCCGCTGCATTCGCGGATCAACATGGCCATCTGGGCTTCAGTGAGGGATTCAGCGGCAAAAATCAAGTCACCTTCGTTTTCCCGTTGTTCATCATCTACGACCAGCACGCCCTGGCCGTTGCGCAGCGCGTTTAGCGCCTTCTCCACCCGTTCAAATGAGTTGCCAAATCGAGTTAGTAGATTCTGATTCATGGTAATCCTCCTTTGCTTTTATGGACTTACCAGAATCAGGGCGTAGAGACAGACAGTTGCCTAAGCACACACGGGCAGCTTTGCGCCAGACAGGTGCCTGCGGCGGGTTGCTGACTGTCTTATCCTCTTTCATCCGGACTTTTACCGTCGGCTCTGGCCTCTCACCAGATCTGCTGTCCTCCCTCTGGAACAGAGGGAGCGCTCGCGGGCTCCCCAGCGCAGCCTGGGATACCGCCGGTGGGGACTTCCACCCCGCCCTGAGAATAAGTTACCCAATAGTATACTAGCCTCCCACTCATTGTCAATAATCTTCTCTACCCATAATCAAGAAATTCTCCGATTATCAATTGTTTCCGGTCCTTTATTTTTTAAGAAACGCGTGTTACGTCACGTGGATATCACCAGTATAAAATTAAGGGTTCTACGGTCAAAGTATAGAAAAAATGGAATCAGGGGTGATTGTACTTGCGCCGCTACACTAAATACCTCCTCCTCTTGTTATTCCTTTTTATGCTTGCAGCCCCGGCCGCTGCCGGCTTTGCGGCGGATTCCGTCATAATTAAGGTTGGCAGCGAGTATGCCCTGGTAGACGGGGCCGTCTATAATTTGCAGGCCGTTCCCCGCATAAGCGGCGGCACCACCCTGGTCCCGCTGCGCTTTCTGGCGGAAGTTTTCGGAGCGGGAATTTCCTGGGATGCCGGGGCCGGGGAGATAACCCTGCGCCAGGGCGATAGGGTCACCCGGCTGCAGCCGGGGAGCAGCGAAATTTTTGTTGACGGCGCCGTGCGGATCGTGGCCGCAGCCCCGGTGGTGGAAAACGGCGTCACGCTGGTGCCGCTGCGCTTTCTGGTGGAAAACCTGAATTACGAAGTAAATTTCCTGCCCGTGACCAGGGAGATACATATCAGAAAGTTACCGCCTCCGAACCGGCCGCCCGTGGCGGAATTTACGGTAAAAAAGGATACGGTGGCCCGGGGGGAAACCGTAATTTACGAAGACAAAAGCCGTGACCCCGACGGCGATGAAATAGTCGAAAGAAAGTGGACGGGGAAGAAAAGGGCGTATTTTAAGCCCGGGGAATACAAGGTTACGCTGCAGGTGAAGGACAGCCGGGGCGCCTGGAGCGAGCCTTGTACAAGGGTTATCAAGGTTACCGGGGAAGTCAAGATGGACGAGCTTACTTATAACCTGCACAACCCCGTGCCCGGCGAGCCCCTGGACATATCAAACATTCCCGTGCTGGACTTGAAGCGGGTAGATCCCGCCGTCACCATGAACAGGGAAAAAGTGATGATCAGCAACAGCCCGGAAGTGGTGCGGGAGGACGGGATACTTTACAGCGACGTCTTAAGCGGGGAAAACCGGCTGTTTTACCACCATATAAACGGTTCAAGCGAAACCAAAAGAATTTATCTCCTGGCCGTCAATCAAGGCTCGGAGCCGGTAAGGCTGACGGTGAAGAAATGGGGCGTTGCCGGGCCCGCCGACCCCCTGTCTGTTGGCCGGGCGGCGGCTTACCGGTACCTGGGTTTTAATCCCCGCGACGCGAGATTCCTGGAGCTGCGCCCGGGAGAAAAAGTTGTCTTAAACGAAGGAACCAGCGCTGTTGTCAAGCCGGGCCGGGCCGCCCACGGCATATTTGACGTAAATGCCCGCGGCGACCTGCTGTTTGCAGTGGTAGCCGTGGGGAGCCGGGACCGGCTGGCGGAATACGAAAAACTTCCCGTTCTCTCCCGGGACGGCAAGCACATCCGGGGAACGTTTTCCAGGGCCAACCGGAATATGTCGGTGCGGCTGTACGGGAGAGAGCCCGCCAGGCTGGTGGTGGCCGACGGTGAGGAAGATGCTTTCATGCGCGGTAAAGACGGGCGGCTGGTGAGCAGGAATAGGGGCAACTACGGCCTGAGTTACCGCATCACCATTAGATCCAAAAACCGGGTGGGCGTGCTGTTTTCTCCCCGGGGAGGCGTCTTTGCCGGGGCCGGCGCCTGGGACGGCGAGGCCTTTTACCTCCCCAACCGGGGCATATTGCAGCCCAAGTCCGGCGCCGTGATCGGTGTCGTGGAGGCGGGCAAGGAAAATGTTCTGGAGTTTATCCCCCCTGCGGGCTCGTATTTGCCCGTAAACCTGGTGTTTATACCTTTTTAAAGGGGGACAGTCCCCTTCAGTGAGGACCGGTCGGGCCTTTAAAGGCCTGACTTTATTATTTAAGGCACCGGAAAGAGGGAATAAATTGATTGGTAAAAGTTTGCAACAAGTATTGCGCTTACCGGGGGGAATTGCTATCATTATGATAGCATATTTAGGGGGTGATTCTTAATGCCAGGGATTCTCATTCGGGATATTCCTGAAGAGTTATTGAACGGGTTAAAAATGAGAGCCAGGGCAAACAGCAGGTCTTTGCAGCAGGAGCTGAAAATTATCCTGGCGGAAGCGGTTAATCATGACGGCGAAAAGGGCATTAAGCTGGCTGCAAAAATCAGGCGGGAGCTGGAAGCCAAGAAAGTGCAGTATTCGGATAGTGCAGAATTAATCCGTGAGGATAGAGAACGGTCAACTACCCCCGACTAAAGTCGGAGGCATTCACGCCGGGTAGATCGTGAAAACTTATGTTGTTGATTCTAGCGTAGCTATTAAATGGTATATTCCAGAGAATTGGAGTATTGAGGCCGTAGAATGGCTGGAATCAGCCAATAAGAAGGGGTGCCGGCTGCTGGCTCCCGACCTTATTTTCTCTGAAATCGGCAATGTATTGTGGAAAAAATGCCGGAAAGGTGAGCTGGCAGTGGAAGATGCGCGAAAAATATTAAGTGCCGTGGATGAGGCATTTCCTGTAAAGGTAGTCGGAAGTGCCCCGCTTCTTCCGGCAGCTTTTGAGATTGCGCACGTATTCAACAGGTCTGTATATGACAGTTTGTACCTGGCTTTAGCGAAAGCTAAAGGGGGCATTCTGGTAACGGCTGATTTGCGTCTTGTAAACGCATTGCAAGACACCGTTTTGAAAACGTCAATACTTTTTTTGGGGAGAGAATAGTGCCGGGCGCCAATTCAGGTGCCCGGCACCGGTTTATCAACTCATCTCCAGAACATCTTCTCCGGGGCCTGCCCTTCACCCGGAAACGGTACCCGTGCCCCGCTCCTTTGCAGCGCCCGCGTCCCTGTACCCGTAATACTGCCGCCTGAACACCAGCACTGCCGCCGGCAGCAGCACAATGTTCAGCAGCCCCAGCACCACCATATCCTTCATCATTACCGGCAGCTGTATGTCCATCAGGGCGATATCCCGCAGGTTGGTGACGAAGTAGGTCAGGGGCATCACGGCGGCAATGGCCCGGGCCACCGCCGGCATGGAATCCAGGGGCCAGGTGTAGCCGGAAAAAAGGAAAGACGGCAGGGCGAAAAGCATTGCCAGCTGGGTGGCCTGGATTTCCTTGCTGCAGGCCGCGGAGAGAAATATGCCCAGGGCCGTAATCCCGCCCAGGAACAGTACTTCCATCAATAAAAGGTTTGCCACGCTTCCGTTAAAGGGAATCTTGAAGACATAGTAACATTCGGCCAGGATGACGTTCAGGGATACAAAGTTGAGCAGGAAATAGGGGATCACTTTGCCGGCAACGACCTGGGCGGCCGAGTAGTTTTTATCGAGTAACTCCCTGAGGGTGCCTTCTTCCTTTTCCCTGGCAATGGCCACCGATACATATAAAAGCAGCACCTGCTGGATAATGGTGGCCACCAGGCCCAGCATGAGAAAGTTGGGGTAATTGAAAGTAGGGTTGTACCACACGCGGGTGGCCAGCTGCACCGGCCCGGCCGCATCCGCGGCCTCGCCGGGCAGGTAGCCGTGACCTTCCAGCATGGTTACAGCCGTACCTGCGGAAAGGGCCCCTACTATTTCCCCCGCCGAGCTCAATACGGCATTGCTGTAGAGAAAGTTGGTGCCGTTGACCACGACCAGTACCTTGGAGCCCCTACCCCTTTTTATGTCCCGGGCGAAATCTTCGGGGATTACCACGGCCACCTGCACTTTCCTGGATTCAATAGCCCGGCGCATTTCCTCCTCGCTGTTTACCGCGGCAACGATGTCAAAGCGCTCGGAATCGACAAAGGCCTGGACGACCGCGCGGCTGAGGCCGGTGCCGCTGCGGTCGTATACGGCGGTGGGTATATGGTTCACCACCCGCTCCATGTACAGGACGTTTAAAAGGGTGGCCCCCAGCAGGGGGAAGCCCAGCATCACCGCCAGCAGGCGGCGGTCCCCCAGTATCTGGCGAAATTCCCTTAAAGCGACCAGCCATATGTTACGCAGCATTTTCACCACCACCGGCGGCATCTTCGAATTTCACTTCCACGTTCATGCCCGGGCGCAGGGCGGGGTCGTTCACCCGGATGCGCACTTCATAGGTAATGATGTCCTTTTCTCCCCGGTCATTGGTGGCCCGCCGGGTGGCAAAGGAGGGGTTTTTCCCGACCCTGCTGATTTCTCCCTTGAACTTTTTCCCCCCGGCCATAACCGTTGCCTTTTGGCCGGGCCGCAGGGACAGGGCCACGTCCTGGCTGACCTGCATTTCCACCCAGTTGTCCTTAAAGTCGGTTACGGTAATAAGGGGCATGCCGGTGGAGACCAGCTCGCCCTCTTCCACGTTAACGGCCGTCACCGTGCCCGCTGCTGGCGCCTTTACGGCCAGCTCGGCCAGGTTGTGGCGGATTTCTTCCAGGGCGGCCCTGGCCTGCTGGTACTGGGCCCTGGCGGCCTCCACTTCGTTCCCGGCCAGGTTTACTTTCAGTTGGGCTGCCTCCGCTTCGGCCACGGCGGCCCGGGCCTCATTTTCCGCGGCCTTTGCGGCCTCCGCCCTGGCCCTGGCCTCGTCCAGCTGCTGCTGCGGGATGGCCCCCTGGGCGAAGAGCATTTCCATCCTTTCCAGGGTTTTCGCGGCCAGTTCCGCCTCCGCCCTGGCCCTTTCCAGGGCGGCCCGGGCCCTTTCCAGCCCGGCGCCGGCGGTTTCCTCCGTTACCCGGAGGGCGGTTTGGGCCTTTTGCAGCAGGGCCCTGGCGGCCTCCACCTGGGCCAGGGCTTGTTTTTCCCTGGCCCTCAGGTCCTTTTCATCCAGCCGGGCCACTATTTGGCCCGGCTTTACTTCGTCCCCTTCCTCCACCAGTAATTCTACAATGCGGCCCGGTATTTTGGCGTTTACATCCACTTCCCTGGCCTCCACGGTGCCGGTGGGCAGGTCCGGTTCGTCCTGCCTGTCCGAGCAGCCGGCGGTGAGAAGGGTAAGAGAAAGGATAATGGCTATTATGTATGAAATTCTCTTTTTGATCAATTTAACTCCCCCTTTCCCGGTTGTCCGGGTCGCGCAATATGGTTCTGAAAACCACCTGCAGGATGTGCTCCAGCCGCTTTTCCAGCATTTCGGGGGACAGCATGTCCCCTTCCCAAACGGCACTCAGGACCCCTGCCCGGTTAAAATAGAAAAAACACATGGCATTTACGCTCAAAACCAGCTGGCGGCTGTCAATGTCGTTCCGGAATATTCCTTCCCGCACGCCTTTTTCCAGGGTCTTTTCAATGGCGGGCAGGCTGTAAAGGTTGTACAGGGAGAGCAATTTGCTTATGTAAGAGGAACCCTGCAGGAACTCCCACTCCACGAGGCGCACGAAATTGGGATTTTCAGCCAGAAAATAAAAATATTCCTTTATGGCCCTTTCGACCCGTTCCACCGGATCCCCCGGCGGTGACAACGCGTCCCGGATGGAATATATCTTTTCCAGGTTGGATTTTAAAACGGCCAGGTACAGGTCTTCCTTGTTGCCGTAGTAGTGGTACAGCATGCGCTTGTTTATCCCGGCCCTGGCGGCGATTTCGTTTACCCGGGCCCCGGCCAGGCCCTTTTCGGCGAAGATATCCTCCGCCGCTTTCAGAATCCTTTCTCTGCTGTCCGTAATGTCATTAATGATGCCCACCTCCCCCACCAGGTAACCATTTGGTTACTTGGAATTGTAAAATGTTCCCGCCCGGGTGTCAATCCATAATTTTCATTGAAGCCGTCAGGGAAGGGATTTGCTAAATTTTGTTGAATAATTGTATTTCAATGGAAATTGATAAACCAGGGAGACGGTAAAATGGCATCAGCCAAAACCAGGAAAAAGAAACAAGTTAATAATAAAACTGCCGCGGCGGAAACAATTCCCCATGAGTGGCTTTACCTGGTTGCCTTCTGGGGCCTGGCCCTTTTGCTTTTCTTTCCCCCTTACTTCCGCGGGCTTTTCTTTGCCGCGGAGCAGGAAAAGGCCCTCATCCTCGCCGCCCTGGTGTTCTGGGCGGCTTTCCTGTGGCGCTGGCTGCAGCGGGACTACCGCTTCCTGGCCACGCCCCTGGACTGGTTTGCCCTGGCCCTGCCGGCGGCCTACATGCTGTCCGCCTTTGCGGCCGTGAACAAGGGCGAGGCCGTGGAGGAAGTGGTTAAAAACGTACTCTACTTCCTCACTTTCTGGGCGGTTTCCAGGCTGGTGCGGCGCGAGAGGGACGCCGAAAACATCATCAAGGTAATTTACGCGAGCGCTGCAGGCGCGGCCCTGGCCGGCCTGGCCGCGGCCACCGGGATAATATACATAAAGGACGGGTTTCTGGGCGGCCGCATTTATTCCACCTTCCAGTACCCCAACGCCCTGGCCGCTTACCTGGGGGGGGTGCTTTTCTTCGGCCTCTATCTCTGGAACCGGGCCCGGGACCGGCACAAGGAAGCCCTGGAGGCCGCCCGGGATAACATATTTATCAGGCTGGACCGCGTAAACCTGTGGGGATACCTGTACGCCTGCGGCAATTACCTGCTCCTGGCCGTGCTCTTCGGCACCAGGTCCCGGGGCGGCCTGCTCGTTTTTGCCCTGGTATTTATCATTTATCTTCTGGGCGCCGGGGCTGAAAGGCGGCTCACTTCCGCCCTGCACCTGGGCTGCCTGGGGGCTGCCGCCTTTATGGCCGTAAATAAATTCATCCCCCTGGCCGTGGAAGGAGAGGCGGGGCGGGCCTGGCTGTGGGTTCTGGCAGGATTGGCCCTGGCCCTGGCGGGGCAGGTCCTTTTCCACCTGCTGGACGGCCGGGTGCTGGCCCGGTGGTCCGGCAGCGGCAGGAAATTGAACCTGGCCTTCGGTATTTTGGCTGTCGCTGCCGTCATAACGGCCGGGGTGTGGTTGTCCGGCCACCCCCGGGCGGCGGAAAAGGTTACTGATTTTAATTACCTCAAAAACGCCTATCACCGCATATATTTCATAGAAGATGCCCTGGAAATGATAAAAGACCGGCCCTTACTGGGCTGGGGGGGCGGCGGCTGGAAAGAAGCCTACCGGTCTTACATGGACTACCGGTATATCAGCCGGGAGGTGCACAGCTACTACTTCCAGCTGGGCGTGGAAACCGGGATTTTGGGCCTTCTGGCCGTGGCCGGGATCTGGCTGTCCTTCCTTTACCTGGCCCACCGGCTCTACCACGGCAGCCGGGCCGGGCCGGCGCGCAGGCAGTTGACCTGGGCATTGACCGCTGCCTTTTTAATGATAGCCGGGCACGCCGTGATTGACTTCGACCTCTCCCTTTCCGCTTTAACCATGGTACTCTGGAGCACCTTCGGCATGGCGGCGGGGCTGGCCCGGGAAGGGGAGCGGGAGGAAACGAAACCGGCCCGCAGGAAGCACCAGGCTCCCAGGTACCTCCCGGTAGTGGCCGTCACCGCCGTTATTGTTCTTTTGATTACGGGTATTTCCTTCCTGGTGCAGTCCCGCAGCCTTATGGCCCGGGGCATCGCCCTGCTCAAGTCAAGCCAGGTGGCCAGGGGGCTGGAATACATGGAAAAGGCCGCGGCCTACAATCCTTTTAACGCTGGTTACCGCATAACCCTGTCCCAGGTGTACAAAAGCCTGGGCAAAGATAATGAAGCCCTGGCCCAGGCGCGGAAGGCGGTCAGCCTCAGCAGGTACGATACAGCACCCAGGGAAAACCTGGCCCGTATTGCCATGACCGCCGGCAGCCGTGACGAGGCCGCCGAAGCGGCCGCTGCCACCGTTGAACTGGCCCCCAATGAACTGCGGGTGTATGAAAGCCTGGCCCAGATTTACACCCGGCTGGGAATTGAGGAACTGAAAACGGGCAGCGGGGAAAGGGCCCGGGAATTTTTTGGTGGGGCGCTACAGGTACCGGAAAAGGTGGCCCGGCGCTGGGAAAGCGTGAGCGAGACCGGCAAAAAAATGTGGCAGGGCCCCCGGTTGGCGGTCAGCCCCAAGTTGAAGCTGCACGTTGGCGAGGCGAGCTACTGGCTGGGCGAATTCCCTGCCGCCGAAAAGAACCTCAAGGAGGCAGCCGGGGATAAAAAAATCAAGGCAGAAGCCCTCATGTACCTGGCCCTGCTGAGGGACAAACAGGGCCGGCAGCAGGATGCCACCGGGCTCCTGGAACAGGCGAAAAAACTTTCCCCCGGGATAGAACAGCAGTATGAGGAGCTCAAGAAGGTGCCGGTTTTGTAACCCTCAAGTCATGCTGTACCGGGCGAAGTTTTTAAGAATTGACTTAGTCCAGGACTTAGTCTATAATATTGCTAACGGGGGTGAATCAAGTTGACGGAACAGGTAAACATTCACGAGGCGAAAACGCGTTTTTCCAAACTTATAGCGCGGGTGAAAAACGGGGAGGAAATTATTATTGCCAAAGCCGGTACGCCCGTTGCACGGCTGGTTCCTGTCAAGGAGCGCCCGGCCAGGCGCGTTCCCGGAAGCGCTAAAGGTAAAATCGTTATCGCGCCTGATTTTGATGGGCCCCTGCCGGAATCAATCATAGAGGAATTTGAAAGATGAGAGCGCTGTTGGATACTCATACCTTTTTGTGGTGGATTACCGATGATCCCCGGCTGTCTGCCCGTGCCCGTGAAGTTATTGGCGACGGGGAGAATAAGATATTTTTAAGTGCCGCCAGCGGGTGGGAAATGGCAATTAAGGCTAAACTCGGCAAGCTGCGCTTGCCGGGCGACCCGGTATCTTTTGCTGCCGAACAAATGGCCGTCAACGGCTTTGACAGCCTGCCCGTTCAAATGAGCCACGCCCTATTCGTTTATGCCCTCCCGGCTTATCACCGGGACCCCTTTGACCGCCTTCTGGTTGCCCAGGCTAAACTGGAAAACTTATGCCTGTTAACTGCCGATCCCCAAATGGCCCGTTACCCGGTGGAAATTGTTTGGTAAGGGAGGTGCCCCAGCGGAAAAATGAAGGTCAAAAAAGCGGAGGAATTTGTAGAAAAAGGGAAGGAATTGCTGGAGAAAGGTGACTTTCGGGCTGCCGAAAAGGCATTTGCAAAAGCCCTGGAACTGGAAGAGGCTGCTCCCATACGCAATAGCCTGGCACTGGCCGTCTTCATGGCCGGTGAGCCCCTGCGCGCCCTGCAGGTCTTGGAGCCGTGCGCGGGCCTGGAAAATAAAAATCCCGGGGCAAACCCCTTCAGCCACGCCCTGGCTGCCAGAATTCACTGCTCCCTGGGCCAAAAGGAACAGGCCCGCCGGCAACTGCAGCAGGCCGTGCGCAGCTTCGAGGAGGGAATGGCGGAACTCCGCCGCACGAGACGGGGACAGGGCCTGCACTCCTTTCAGGAGTATACGGTAATTATCATGCGGGCGGCCGCCGACCTGGAGGATCACCGGCTTGTATTTGACCTTTACCGCCGGTGGGAGTCCCATCACGTTTCCTGGGAAAACAAATTTCTGGCTGCGGTGGCCTGTTTCAATATGGGCCGCTACAAGCGGGCCGCATCCCTTTGGTCCTCTATAACGCATGTGCACGGGCTGTTTTCGAGCATGCAGCAGGTGGCCTTCCTGGTGGAGCGGGGCGTTATTCCGCCCTTTGAAATGGGCTACGAACTCTATTCTGCGGGGAAACTGAAAGAGATGATTGAAGAGACCGGGGCGAGCGAGGAAGCACGCCGGCGGTACGTACAGGACGGTTTTTTCCGCATGGCGCTGTTTTCATGGATTTTAGAGGAGGACGGCTCCCAAAATGCCGGCCGGGCCGCATATATTCTGGTAAATTACGGCGGGAGCTGGGGCGAAAAACTGGGGCGGCAGGTACTGGAATTTCCCGGCTTTTCTGCTTCCCTGAAATTGGCGGCGGCGGACGCCCTCATTGCCAGGGGCGTCTTCCGGGAAGGCGAGCCCGTTCCCATGTTTATCGACGGGGAGCGGCGGATGGTGGAGATCAAGAAGACCCCTGTTTTGCTTGAACCAGACGAAGAGCTGGACGAAATAGTGGACCGGGCAATACAGCTGGGGAAGAAAGGGAAAATAGACGAGGCCATGGCCCTGCTGCAGGATATCCACCGGGAAGGCAAGTTCTACCCCCGGGCCTTCATGACCCTTGCCAACCTCCTGCGCCGGAAGGGCAAGTTGGAGGAAGCCCTGCAAATAATGGAGATGCTGGAGGAAATAGACCCCGAAGAACCGGTTTTCCTGTTCAACCTTTCGGCGCTCATGCTGCAGATGGGAGAGCCGCTGCGGGCCCGTGAATATTTGGAGAGGATCGACAGCCGGGAACTGGGGGAGCAATTTAGTGAAAAATTAAAAGAGCTGGAAAGAGAAATAGAGCGTGCCGAAAAAAGCCTTTTCCTCTTTGACGTGGATATCATGGTGCGTCAATTCGAGGAAGAACAGCGCAAAAAAATCGAAGAAAAACCCCTTCCCGTAGATGCCTCCCTTTCCCGGGGGCTGAAGAACATGCCCGCCCACTGGCTGGAAGGGGCCTGCATAAGCTACGGTCTCGAGCCCGCGCGGCGCCGCCGGGAGCGGGAAGAACAGCTGAAGGATTTTCTATCCCGTTACAGCAACCTGGAAGAGGCCGTGCAGGAACTGCATGAAGATGAGCGGGAACTGTTAAAGTACCTGCTGCAGCGGGGGGGCTGGAGCCAGCTGAACGCTGTCACCCGCAAATTCGGGCCTCTGGACGGTGACGGTTTCTTCTGGCAGGAGTACGAACCGGAATCCCCCCTGGGCGTCCTCTGGTCCCGGGCCCTGGTGATGGTAGGCAGGGCCAGCCTGAAAGGGCGCCGCTGCAAGATCGCCACCGTCCCTCTGGAACTGCGGGAGGCCCTGGGGAAAATACTGGTCACCGGGTAAACACGATACTTAATAATGGATTAACGAGAGGTAGAAATGTAAGGGGAGAATGGAAGGCCTGAAAGAAGTAAAGATTGGGTGCGGCAGGCCGAAGCGGATTTGGGGCATTCTCAAAATTCGCTGACATTTGGAGATGACGACTGGTCCTGCTTTTCTGATTATGGAAGGAAGAAGGTATTAAAAATGTTAAGTGCAGAAGATAGGGCTAAAGTGAGAGAGTTGCTGGCTACTCACCCTTTAACCCGCATGTTCCCATTATGAATTCGGAAGTAGCCGGGGATTTATTAAGATTTAAGGAAAACCGCCCGGGTGATTCACCCCTGCTGGGGCTCCAAAGCAAAGATTTTAACAGGTGGGCCGAAAAATGCCGGCAGGAAACAGGGCTAAAATTTCATCCCCACAGGTGCCGCCATACCGTAGGTACGCAATTATTACAAAAGGGAATATCCATTGATAAGGTGCAAGTAATCCTGGGCCACGCAGATATTTCCACCACCCGGCGATATGCCCGCACTGCTCCGGAAGCCGTACTGGAACTGGCAGCAAAGGCTAATAAAGGGAAGAGAAAATAAGTTATAGTTTGAAAAAATTGGCCGGAAAAATAAGGGAAGAAGCAAAAATGCTCCGTAAACTGGTAAGGACTTACTTAATTGAGCTAAAAATGAAGGGTAGCTCCGAACACACCTTAAAAAACTACGGCTACCACCTGGATAAATTTATAGCTTTTGTGGAAGAAGGCGGGCTGGATTATTCCAAGCTTACCGCGTCCCAGGTAAAGCTGTTCCGCAACCGGATGGTGGAGCAGGGGCTCAAGCCCAGGACCGTAAATGCTGTTATATCTGCTCTGAAAAGTTTCTATGATTTTCTAGTTGAAGAAGGAGAGGTTAAAGGCAATCCCATAGTCACCAGGAGATTAAGGGTAAAGGAAGGACAGCCTTTACCGGACTTTATGACAGACGGGGAGCTCCGGGTATTCTATGATTGGCTGGCAACTGTACCGGAACACGTGGCCCTGGGGTTTCGTACCATGTTGGCCACCGGTATGCGCGTGAGCGAGGTTGCCGCCGTTACTCCCCAGGATATTATACAGTTGGATAACGGGGGATACGTAATACATGTAAGGCGCGGCAAAGGAAATAAAGAAAGATACGTTCCTATAATGGATGCCGGTGTAGTGAGCGACCTGGTAAGCTTTTTGGGGGACAGGCAGGATGATGTTCCTGTATTCGGGCTCAGTGTCCACGCCTTTAAATGGTGGGCGCGAAAATGCCGGCTGGAAACGGGGCTGAACTTCCACTCCCACCGCTGCCGGCATACCGTTGGAACACAGCTGCTGCGCAAGGGCATTTCCATAGATAAGGTCCAGGAAGTTTTGGGGCACGCGGATATCTCCACCACCCGCCGTTACGCCCAAACCGCCCCGGAAGCCATATACGAACTGGCGGCAAGGGTAGATAAGTTAAAAGAGGTTAAGGCTATTTACAGGTTTTTGTTGAGATGGAATTGAAACGTTATCTTGTAGGGATAACGTTTTTTTATTTGGTTCTAGAAAAACCTTGCCATCAAACACTTGTTCTAAAGGTTCTTAAAATGTTATACTGATTATGGAAGGAAGAGGTGATATAATAACAGAGAGGAAGTGTTTGATTTGCCAAATAAGCAGTGGCATCCCTTATTTGTTACAGCGCTTAAGGAAGCGCTTTCCGATGCCGGGCCCGGAGAAATTGAAATCCAGGCCGAAGTGGCCCTATCTTCAAAACCTTTAGATGTAGATGTTTTAGTGGTCAAGAAAAAAGAGAACGTTCAACTGCGGCACCCGGTGGCGGATATCTTTAGGAAATATAACTTATTTGAATTCAAAAGTCCTGGCGATTATTTGGAGCCTAACGACTACGACAAAGGTTTGGCACTTTCTTTGCTGTACAAAGTGCTTGAGCATCCCAGGATGTTTAAACTGGATGAACTTACTTTGACCTTCGTGAGCAGCAGGCACCCGCGGGCTTTGTTAAACATGCTGGTAAGTAGGGGGCTAACGATTTTCGAAGGTGTTCCTGTTGCCGGGTTTTACCGGGTCGAGGGAGAAATAATTCCTGTGCAGGTTATGGTATTGAAAGAACTGCCGGGAGCGGAGCAGGCATATATGTTTTCGGTATTTCTAACAAAAAAGGAGGAATTGAGGCTAAGCTCTACCTTGCTTTTACTTAAGAAACATTTAGAAGATCCAGGCAATTTATATCGAAGAGAGCTGCTTGAATTTAAATTTAAAAATGAACTGGTAACGCCCGAAGAGTTGAAGGAGGTATTAAAAATGTTAAGTGCAGAAGATAGGGCTAAAGTGAGAGAGTTGCTGGCTACTCACCCTTTAACCCGCGAAATGCTGGAAGAGCAGCGGGTCAAAGCCATGTTGGAGGGTAGAGAAAAAGGTAGGGCGGAAGGCAGAGCAGAAGGTTGGGCAGAGGGCAGAGCAGAGGGCAGAGCAGAGGGCAGAGCAGAGGGCAGAGCAGAGGGCAGAGCAGAGGGCAGAGTAGAAGGTAGGGCAGAAGGCTTAAGGGGAGCGATTTGCAGATTCTTAGAGAGCAAATTTGGTTCGGAATCCTCTGACCTGCAGCAGGCAGTACAAGAAATTACAAACCCCGACGTGCTGGACGAAATAGCCGGGAAGCTGTTTGTTGCTCCATCTCTGGAAGATATGCGAAAAATTATAGCAAGTATTCTTGATAAGTGAATTGGCCTGCGGATATCTCCACCACCCGCCGTTACGCCACCCCCTCGAAAGCCAAATACGAGCAGATCAAGGCTATTTACAGGTTTTGGTTGGGGTGAAAATGTTATCGTTGTCCCGATGGGATAACGATTTTTTATCTACGCTTACTTAAGTGGTTTTTTAAAAAAATTTATAGTTTTTTTTGTAAGACCAGGAAGGATTTAAGAAAAATGTGTAGAAATACAACGTAGTAAAGTTTAGAAAATACAAACGTTATGTATAGTCAGAGCGGGTACCGTACCCGCTTTTGGTTTTGATTTTCCACCCGGAGAGGAGTAACAACTTAATGAATAAACCCAGTAAAAGCAGGAATATTCCCAGCTTTAATCTCACGCGCCAAAACGAGCAAATAAGGGGACAACTTATCCAAGCCTTTGCCGAAGTAGTTGAAAAAGGCATGTTTATCCTCGGCGAAAACGTAAAAGTCCTTGAAACAGAAATTGCCGCCTACTGTGAAGCTGAATATGGTATTGGCGTTGCCAGCGGAAGCGATGCCCTGTATCTATCCCTCCTGGCTTGCGGCATCGGCCCCGGCGATGAAGTAATTACAACGCCTTTTACCTTTTTTGCCACTGCCGGCTCCATCGAAAGAACAGGGGCCCGGCCGGTGTTTGCAGATATTGACCCGGAAACATGGAACATTGATCCTGCCCTTATTGAAGAAAAAATCACACCCCGCACCAGGGCAATAATACCTGTGCACCTGTACGGCTGTCCCGCCGATATGGATCCCATCATGGAAATAGCCGAAAGACACGGCCTCAAGGTTATCGAAGACGCGGCCCAGGCCCTGGGGGCGAAATATAAAGGTAAAAGGGTGGGCGGCATCGGTGATGCCGGCTGTATAAGCTTTTTCCCCACCAAAAATCTGGGAGCCTTTGGGGACGGCGGCATGGTGGTCACCAATGACCCCGAAATTGCCGAGCGGGTGCGTGTGCTCCGCGTGCACGGCGCAAAGCCCAAGTATTATCATAACGTACTGGGCTGCAACAGCAGGCTGGACGAGCTGCAGGCGGCCATTTTAAGGGTCAAGTTTACCCGGCTGGAGACCTGGACAGAGCGCAGGAGAGAGATTGCCGGCCAGTATAACAAACTTTTTTCGGAACTGCAAAATGCCAAAAACGTTGATATTAAACTGCCTGCAGAGCCGGGCTATGCCTACCACGTTTATCATCAATATACCATTCAAACTGCCAGGCGGGACGAACTTCAGGCTTTCCTGAAAGAATGCGGGGTTGGATCAACCGTTTACTATCCGCTGCCCATGCACCTGCAGAAAGTGTTTGCCCCGCTGGGATATGAGCAGGGAGATTTCCCGCAGGCAGAAGCGGCCTGCCGCCAGGTGCTGTCGTTGCCCATGTTTCCCGAGCTTGCCGATGAAGAAGTGCAGCAAGTGGTTGAAACGGTGGCAGAGTTTTTTGCTTAATTACCGGGATGAAAGAAGGTAATTCCATGAGTGGAGTAGCGGTCGAAACTAAAAAAAGTGTCAAGCAAGTCCTGCAGGAAAAGATAAGTAGCCGCACCGCCCACGTAGGAGTGGTGGGGCTGGGTTATGTGGGACTACCCTTTGCAGTGGAAAAAGCCAAGGTTGGCTTTACTGTTACCGGCATAGAGCAGAACCCGCAGCGGGCGAAAAAAATTAACGCCGGAGAAAATTATATAACCGATGTAAAAGATGAAGAATTAAAAAAGCTGGTCAGTGATGGACTTATTCGCGCCGAAGTTGATTTTACCCCGGTGCCCGATATGGACGTTATTGTGATTTGTGTGCCTACTCCCCTGGATAAAAACCTGGCGCCCGATTTGCGGTACGTAGTTAACGTAACCAGGGAAATCGCCCGGCGGCTGCGTCCCGGCCAGCTTATATCACTGGAATCCACTACTTATCCGGGGACCACGGAGGAAGTAATGCTGCCCATTTTAGAATCGTCGGGCTTAAAAGTGGAGCGGGACTTTTTCCTGTGCCACTCTCCGGAGCGGGTGGACCCGGGAAACAAACGCTACACAACTAAAAACACCAGTAAAGTGGTGGGCGGCGTGGGGCCGGAATCCCTGGAAGTGGCCCAAACCTTTTACGAACAGACCATCAAGCATGTGGTACCGGTTTCCAGCGCCCGGGCGGCGGAACTGGTCAAAGTGTTTGAAAATACCTTCCGGGCCGTTAACATTGCGCTGGTAAACGAGCTGGCCCTTTTATGCGATAAAATGGGAATTAATGTATGGGAAGTGCTGGACGCGGCATTCACCAAGCCCTTCGGCATCATGCCTTTTTACCCCGGGCCCGGCGTGGGGGGGCACTGCATACCCCTCGACCCTCATTACCTGGAATGGAAGGCCAGGGAGTACAATTTCACCACCAGGTTTATCGGGCTGGCCGGGGAGATCAACCGGAGGATGCCTGAGTTTGTAAGGGAAAAGGTGTTGCGTACCTTGAATAACATGGGTAAAGTTCCTTCTCAATCAAAGATACTCATCCTGGGGATGTCCTATAAAAAAGATATCGGCGATTACCGCGAATCGCCGGCAGTGCGCGTGGCCGAGCTGCTGCTGCAGGATGGGGCCCGTATAGTTTACCATGATCCGTACATAGACAAGCTGCATATAGCGGGGCGGCCTTTTCAATCGGAGCCCCTTACAGAACAAGTGGTGGGAAGTGCAGACCTTATTTTAATCACAACGGACCATTCTTGCATTGATTACCGCTGGCTGGTGGACAAGGCCCGGAAAATCGTGGACACCAGGAACGCCACAAAGGCAGTGCCCCACCGGGATGAAAAGGTGGTGCTGTTATGAGCGGCAGTCCCCGGGTAGCGGTTATCGGTGCCGGTAACTGGGGGAAAAACCACGTGCGCGTGTTTTACCGGCTGGGGACCCTGGCTGCCGTGGCTGAAACCGCCCCGGCTTTGAGGGATAAAATAACGGAACAGTATCCCGGAGTGTCCGTTTACGAAGACCACCGTCAATTGCTAAATGACGCGGAAATTGACGCGGTGGTTATTGCCACACCTGCTCCCACCCACTATTCTATTGCTAAGGAAGCATTACTGGCCGGTAAAGACGTGCTGGTGGAAAAACCCATGACTCTTTCAGTGGAAGAAGCCGGGGAACTGGTTGCTGTTGCCGAAAGCGGGAAAAGGATGCTGATGGTAGGACACCTGCTGCTTTATAAGCCTGCCGTACAAAAAATAATCAGCTGCGTGCGGGAGGGCCAAATAGGAAATCTTGTTACAATAGAAATGCGCAGGCGCAAGCTTGGTAAGGTGCGCAGCCAGGAAAACGTCCTCTGGAGCTTTGCCCCCCACGATATAGCCGT
Source organism: Desulfofundulus sp. JL263-se (assembly GCF_056316025.1). Classification (NCBI taxonomy): domain Bacteria; kingdom Bacillati; phylum Bacillota; class Clostridia; order Eubacteriales; family Peptococcaceae; genus Desulfofundulus; species Desulfofundulus sp. JL263-se. The sequence goes on from NZ_CM149993.1 coordinate 134,983, forward strand.
TCTGCTCGAACTGGTGCGCGCCCCGGTAAAAGAAATAACCGCAGCGGGGATGGCGGCACTCCAGCCCGGCATTGAAGATGATGTCCGGGTGCACCTTGCATTTGCCAACAATGTACAGGCCCACATCCACGTTTCCTGGCTCTGGCCGGAAGACGAGCGTAAGACTGTCATTATAGGTACCGAGGGAATGATTACCTATGACGAGCATGAAAACAGGGTATGGCTGCACCGCAAAGGTGTGCGTAGAGATTTAAGCACCTGGGATGAGGGTAAGGAAGAACTTTATATTGAACATAAAGATGCACTGGAAGAAGAAGCCCGGCACTTCTTAAGGTGCGTCACCAACAGGAACGCCCCTTTGACGGATGGAAAAAGGGGCAAGGATGTTATTGATATCCTGGTCCGGGCGGAAAAAGCTTTGAAAAATACATATCCTAAAAGGGATTATTTTGTACATAAATCGGCCTGTGTAGATGAGGGTGCTGTAATCGGCAAAGGAACAAGGATCTGGCATTTCTGTCACGTTATGTCCGGGGCGGAGATAGGTGAGTATTGTACCCTGGGCCAGAACGTTTTTGTGGCGCGCAACGTAAAAATCGGCAATAACGTTAAGATCCAAAACAATGTTTCGGTCTATGAAGGAGTTATACTTGAGGATGATGTTTTCTGCGGCCCCAGCATGGTATTCACTAACGTAAAAACACCCCGCTCTGCTTACCCGCGCAATACCAGTGCGGATTACATAACCACCCTGGTTAAACGCGGCGCAACCATCGGGGCCAATGCTACCATTGTTTGCGGCGTAACCGTTGGGGAATGGGCCTTTGTGGCCGCAGGCGCGGTGGTGACAAAAGATGTACCACCATATGCTCTTGTGGCTGGTGTGCCAGCAAAAGTAATTGGCTGGGTGTGTAAATGTGGGGTACCACTTAAATTTGTGAGGGATACTGCTACCTGTGCTGAGTGCGGTAGGCGTTATAAAAGCCAGGAAGAAGATCAAATCAGTGGTATTGTAAAACTTTAGAGAGACGTGAAGTACTAGCTTTTTAATGGGTAGGTTCAAGGGTTGAGGAGAGGGTTTAAATTGAAAAATTCAGTAAGCAAAAATTTAGTTTGGCAACCTTATTCCGTTACCAGGAAACTTAGACAACAATTAAAAAAACATAAGAGCTTTGTTATATGGTTTACCGGCCTGCCGGCATCCGGTAAATCCACCCTTTCCAATGCCCTGGAATGTAAGCTGCACGAAATGGGTATCCATACGTATCTTCTTGATGGCGATAACGTACGCCAAGGATTATGCAAAGACCTAGGTTTTAGCGAACAAGAACGCCGGGAAAACATCCGTCGTATAGCCGAAGTGGCTAAACTTTTTGTCGATGCGGGTATCGTCGTCATTACGGCTTTTATTTCACCCTACAGAGCCGATCGGGAGATGGCTCGCAGCTTATTTGCTCCAGGGGAGTTTATTGAAGTATATGTTAAATGCCCACTGTATGAATGTGAACGAAGGGATCCGAAAGGGCTATATCGTAAGGCACGCAGAGGGGAGATCAAAAACTTTACCGGCATATCGGCACCATATGAAGAACCGGTTAGTCCTGAAATCGCGGTGGAAACCCATCGAGATAGTGTTGAAAAGGCAATTGAATACATTATTAATTATCTTAAGGTCAAAGAATTTTTGTGACGTTTTATTTTACATATTAAGCTTATGTTTATATATTTATCAGATAGAGTTAAGTCCGAAAAATCTATTAACAAATTATTGCTTGGTGGTATTAATGAGTTTTAAGGTGCAAAAAGAATTATTTCCTGATTGGTTCTATATTATTTATGATAGATTTGACCTAATTAAATCGATTTTCCCTATGTACCGCGTATTCAATAAGCATTCTGGTTTGAGCTGCAATCCTTTTTTTATTATTGGTTCAGGTCGGTCTGGTAACACCTTGCTACGGGCAATTCTTACAGCTCACTCTGAGATTATAATTCCTCCCGAATCTTACGTGTTAGGAAATGTTATACGTAAATTCCGTACTTTGGCTTTCTTGCCTTGGAGAGAGTTAGTTAATATAACTTTAGCAGAGTTTCAATATCATCCACAGTTTTATAACTGGGAAATTGATTTAGCACCAGTACGTGAAAGGGCGTTAAGGTTGCCTCCATCACAAAAGACGTTAGCTAAAATAATTGATTTAATTTATTGCTATTATGCTGAAAGTAAAGGTAAATACATAAAGCGCTGGGGTGATAAAACACCTTTAAATACTTTTCATCTCGAAAGAATTAGAAAGGTTTTTCCTAGTGCACAATTTATTCATATTATCAGGGACGGACGGGATGTAGTAAGTTCGTATTTAGAAATGGGTCGATATTCCTCGGTTGAAGAAGCATGTAATAGATGGAAAGCTTCTATAAATGCTGCTCGAACATTTAGTAATAAATACTGCAACGAAGATAATTACTTGGAAATAAGATATGAGGATCTAGTTAATGATTCTTATAATATGATTAATAAAGTATGTAAATATCTTCAGATATCTTATGAACCGCAAATGCTTAAGTTTTATGAGTCTGTTAGTGAATTAGGTGATACTAGACAAGCTCATCATAAAAATTTGAGGAAACCGATTTCTTCTAAATCTATTGGACGGTGGGTCGAAAGGTTATCCCACAAGGAGCAAGTTCGAGTACAAAAGTTGCTGAAAAGGGATTTAATTGATCTAGGTTATATAACTGAAATAGACTGAAAATTAATAAAAACCTTTGTTGAGAGCTAAAATAGTAACGTCGTAATAGTATGGTTCGAGTGGATTAACAAATTTGCTAGTCGAGGGGTTATATGCACGGTCTCGGTTTACGTAATCTTTCTCTTAACATAGGTGGTACTTTTGTGCGCCAATTAATTGCGGTCGTACTAGGTGTGGGCTTGGTGGTGTTACTTGCACGTATTTTGGGACCGCAAGGTAATGGGACTTATGCTATGGCGATTTTATTACCTACACTACTTTCTACTTTTCTTAATCTCGGAATTGGACCCGCAAACGTTTACTATATAGGTCGTGGTGACGTATCGGTACGGCTTGCGTTTAAAGCTACTATTCAATTATGGGTTTTTTTGTGTATTTTTGCCACATTATTGGCTGTACCGGTTATCTGGTTGCATGGCGAGGTACTTTTTCCCGGTGTGCCAACTGCGCTCTTATGGATAGCGTTAATAATATTCCCTTTCGTATTGTTGCAGTCGTTACTTGTGAGTTTATTGCAGGGAGTTCAGGATTTTCGTCGATTTAACCTTGCTTCATTGATTATACCCGCAGGTACACTTTTATTTGCAATTATTGTAGTTTGGTTGTTCAATATGGGGGTTTTTGGTGCACTTTTGGCCTTTGGCCTTGGTCATATTCTTGGGTTGATAGTAACTTTACAATCTTTACGAGGGCACCTTGATGATGAAAATAACTTTGAAAAGACATCCGCGCAATATGCAAAGGATTGCATCGGTTATGGTTGGAAAGTGCATCTAAGCAACATATTTGCCTTTATTAATTATCGAGCAGACGTTTATTTGGTTAATTTGTTTCTTACGCCAGCGGCTACCGGTACTTATGTAATTGCTGTTCAAATTGCAGAGCGACTGTGGATGTTATCTCGGTCGGTTGGTACTGTTATTTTGCCCCGTTTATCCGAATTACATCAGGATGAGGAAAGTCGCCGGCGTTTGACACCTCTCGTCGGCCGCTTTGTTATACTGTTGACAATGATTGGAGCAGGTCTATTGGTTCTAGTTGCGGAGCCCTTGATTGATATTTTCTTCGGGAGAAAATATTTAAAAGCGGGTACGGCCTTGCTATGGCTATTACCAGGAATAGTCCTGGGTAGTCTCTCCCGCATATTGGCTAATGATCTTGCTGCACGGGGCCGCCCCGAATTGAATATGTACACAGCATTCTTAGCTATTTTGGTCAACATAATTGCGAATGTTATGCTAATTCCAAGATTAGGTATTAATGGTGCGGCTATAGCTACAACTCTAGCGTATTTCATAAATTTTCTTATTAAACTATGTTTATATGTACGTTTAAGTAAGAATGCTTGGTGGGAACCGATGCTTTTTACCCGTGGTGATTGGCAATTATTTTACCAAAGTATTAAGACTTTTCAAAAGTCAGGTTAAACTAAATGTTTATTTTAAGGATAGCTTTGATAACTTTTATTAGCGATTTTATAGCTGATGTATTTAAATCAAATCATTTTTAGCTTGGCTAAATAAAGAAGACCTATTTAACGTGCTAAAACGAAAATTGTAAAATTTCTTCAATTAAGATCGGAACCATCTTTTTGTCTAGATTCATTTGCAAAGCGAGGCGTAATGCATATACGTATGCTATACTTTCAATATTATTATTACTTTAAAAAGATAAAAGATAATCCGCTGGGTCTAACACTTATTTTTTTGTTAGGAGTTGTTGTTGGTTTAGTTGTAGCAAACATAGATGTACGAGTCTTGTCTGTAATTATTTGTTTAATATTATTATTTAGTACCTGCATATTTGTTAGAAAAGTTACCATTATAGAGAAGTCTCTTTTTTACATTACTGTTATCTCAGGGTTCATAGGTTCAAGTTTAATACTTGTTGATTTTGGATCATTTTCGCTTTTTCCCTATAGGATATTCATTTTGAGTTTGCTCATTCTGTTTTTATTACGCTTTCTTATGCAAGGCGGAAAATTAACTATCCAAAGTTTAAAACCAATTCGTGGTTATATTTATTTCTTTATTATCTGGCTAACTTATGCCGGATTTTCGTTAGGATGGGCCGCAAGTAAAGAAGCAGCATTTAAAGATATAACATTTCTTGGTTTAAATGTATTAATAGTCTTTTTTTTTCTGTATTATGTTAAAAAATTTAAAGACCTGAATTATATTTTTGTTATTTGGAATGTAATACTGGGATGTTTATTATTACTAGGCATATGGGAACACATGACTGGTTTACACCTTCCTGTTTCTGGTTTGTACAAGGAAACTAGAGCGCGGATTATGTTTATGCCAAGCGGTGTTTTTCGTAATCCTAATGATTTTGCTACCTATCTGGCTTTAAGCATTCCGTTTACACTGGCCATGTTTCGGTATGCTAAATGTTATCCTATCCGTCTTTTGGGACTGGCTATGGCTATAGGCAGCTTTTATTTAATTCTTGCGGCTGGTTCCAGAGCTAACCTTCTAGCAGTACTTTTGGGTATATGTTTTTTATTAGTTTTCCTTACTGATCTCAAAGATAAACTTAAAGCCGTTATTTTAGGCCTAATTTTTTTAATGGGTGTATCAGTTTGTATTTATGATTTAGTTTATCCTATTTACGTAGAGGTCACTACTCAACTTGAATCGCTTCGTTATCAGTTTGCAGAAGGCATAGGGTCTGTTGCTGTTCGCATTAACCTTATCCTTAACGGCTTACATTTCTTATACTCAACGGCTGGCTTTGGCGTTGGTGCTGGTAATGCAGAATACTATATGCAACATTATGCTCTTTATTCTACAGCTGGTATTTTAAATCCGCACAATTGGTGGCTGGAGCTTTTAATCAACTATGGAATTATTATCTTTGTTGGATATGTACTTATTTATCTATCATTAATATTTAATCTACTAAAGGCATTTCATAAATTAACTAATTCGCATGAAAAGATGATCTGTGAGGCTATTTTAGTTTCGTTGGTAAGCTTCTTTTTTGCCAGTATTAGCTCTAGTTCAATTATGGCATTTAAGCCCCAATGGTTCTTGTTTGGTTTTGCCTTAGCTTTTTTACAATACTATAGGGTTAAGCGGGTGGAAAACTACTAATGAGAGTATTGGCTATTTCTCATATGTACCCGTCAATATTTAATGAAGTAGCCGGTATTTTCGTGCACGAGCAAATTAAAGCCCTGGTAGCAAGGGGTGTTGAAGTCAGGGTTGTCTCTCCTGTGCCGTGGGCTCCATTTCCGATCGGCACATTAACCAAGAAGTGGCGAGCATATAATGCCATTCCCGACAAGGCTGATTGGGAAGGGGTCCCGGTTTACTACCCGCGCTACCTGGCTTTCCCTCGCTCTTGGCTGTTTGCATCTTCTGGCCAGCGGATGTACCGCGGGATTCAAAAGCTGGTTCAAGAAATCTATGCTGATTTTCAATTTGATTTGATTCATGCCCATGTTGCTCTGCCCGACGGCTATGCGGCCTTATTGTTGGCGAAAAAGTTTAAAGTGCCGGTGGTTGTTACGATCCACGGACAGGATCTACAGCAAACAATATATAAGAACAAATCTAGTAAAGATAAGGTCGTTACTGTAATTAACCAAAGCTCAAAAACCATATTGGTAAGTAGCAAACTAAAACGCATAGCTGAAGATATTGTGTGTTCAAATGATAAACTTATTGTTATACCTAATGGTATTGATAAGAACGGTTTAAACGGGTTTAACAATAGATTATTTAATTCAGAAAAAGTACTATTATTGAGTGTGTCTAACCTGATATATACGAAAGGCATAGACCTAAACCTAAAGGCTTTTGCTAGGTTAGTTAACAAGTATCTAAACTTACGTTATTGGATAATTGGTGATGGGCCTGATAAAAGGAAACTGCGACAATTGGCTCGTGACTTAGGGATAAGTTCTTGTGTTCGGTTCCTAGGGCGTCACCCACATAATAAAGTAATGGATTATATAGCTAAGTGTGATATTTTTAGTCTTCCAAGTTGGAAAGAGGGATTTGGGGTAGTATACTTGGAGGCTATGGCGCACGGTAAGCCTGTTATAGGATGTGAAGGAGAAGGTATAGAGGATTTCGTAGAAAATGGCCGTACTGGGCTTTTGGTCAAGCCACAGGATGTGGACAACCTCGTCAAGGCGTTAGACTTTCTATTATCGCATCCTGAAGAAGCACGGGCGATGGGAGAACGTGCTCGTAATAAGGTATTAAGTAGCTATACGTGGGACCAAAATGCAGCTAAAACTATCGAAATATATAAGGAAGTGCTAGGGAAATGACGGAAGCATATCCAAAAAAGAAGGTATGCATTATAACAACAGTTCATCCTTCTTTTGACACGCGCATTTTTCACAAACAAGCTAAGACTTTGGTGGATGCGGGTTATGATGTAACGCTCATAGCTCAGCACGATAAAGACGAGCTTGTTGACGGAGTAAAGATTGTTGCTTTACCGAAATCTAAGAATAGATTACAAAGAATGTTTCGTCTTACGCTAAAGGCTTTCCAGCTAGCACTTAAACAAGAGGCTGATATATACCATTTCCACGATCCGGAGTTAATAACAATTGGGATTTTGCTTCGGGCATTAGGTAAAAGGGTTGTTTATGATGTACACGAAGATGTACCTCGCCAGATACTTTCAAAGTATTGGATTGCTAAGCCAGTGCGATCTATCGTTGCACGGCTGGTTGAAAGCATAGAACATATGGGGGCAAAAGTTTTTGCAGCTATTGTGCCGGCTACGCCGAAAATTACCGAGCGTTTTTGTGAACAGAACAGAAATACAGTGGTAGTACAGAATTTCCCCTTGCTAAGTGAACTAAAAGTAAAGGGGAAACCTTTTGGTGAAAGGCCAAAGGCTGTTGCTTACGTAGGGGGCATAACTAAACTCCGTGGAATAAATGAAATGGTTCAAGCTATGGATTTATTACCCACGGAAGCAGATGCTCAGTTAATACTTGGCGGAAAGTTTACTCCAAAAGAATTAGAAAATGAAATTAAATCACTACCTGGTTGGCATCGGGTGGTTTTTAAGGGATGGCTTAATCGTCATCAAGTTGCGGAATTGTTGTCTAACGTTCGCATTGGTTTGGTTCTAATACATCCTGAGCTACGTTATCAAGTAAGCTATCCAGTTAAAATGTTTGAGTATATGTCAGCTGGTATACCGGTAATTGCGTCTAATTTTCCTTTATGGCGTGAAATTGTAGAGGGTAATAAATGTGGTCTTACGGTTGACCCGCTTGATCCTAACGAAATCGCAAAAGCTATTCAATACCTTCTGGACAGGCCGGAGTTGTGCGAAGAGATGGGGCGTAACGGGCGACGGGCTGTAGAGGAAAAGTATAATTGGGAAAGGGAACAAGAAAAGTTACTCAGTTTATACGACAAGTTACTAAACTAGTTGGTAACTTTATATGGAGGAATTAGTGTGAAAGTACTCACTGTTGTCGGCGCTCGTCCGCAGTTTATAAAGGTAGCGGTGGTATCGCGTGTATTAAGAAAAGACCATACTGAGATATTGGTTCATACCGGTCAACATTACGACCAAAACATGTCGGATATATTCTTTAAAGAACTGGAAATTCCTGAACCTGACTATAATTTGGGTATCGGTTCGGTAACCCACGGTGCGCAGACCGGGCGGATGCTGGAAGCTATCGAACGAGTGCTACTGAATGAAAAACCGGAGTTTGTGCTGGTTTACGGTGATACTAACTCTACCCTGGCAGGGGCATTGGCGGCAGTAAAGCTCCATATTCCCGTGGCTCATGTAGAAGCGGGTTTACGCTCGCATAACCGCAGGATGCCGGAGGAAATCAACCGGGTGCTTACCGACCACTCTGCGGACATGCTTTTTGCTCCCACGTTAACTGCCGTGGAAAATTTGCGCCGCGAGGGTATACCTGAAAATAAAATTTACCTGGTTGGCGATGTGATGTACGATGCAGCCCTTTATTACGGGACCAGAGCCGAGCAGATAAGCAATATTCTTGACAAACTTGAATTGGAAACTGGGAAATATATTTTGGCCACGGTACACCGGGCGGAAAATACGGATGACCCGGCAAGGTTAAGGGCTATTTTTGAAGGGCTGGCCCGGGCGGCCAGGGAACTGCCGATGGTTCTGCCCCTGCACCCGCGCACGCGGGCGGCATTAGAACAAGAAAAGCTTTTAGAAAAGGTTACGGACTATATCAAAGTTATTAAGCCCGTGGGATATTTGGACATGGTGATGCTGGAAAAAAACGCGCGGCTGGTTGCAACCGATTCCGGGGGGGTACAAAAGGAGGCTTTTTTCTACCGTGTACCCTGCGTGACTCTACGGGAAGAAACCGAATGGGTGGAACTGGTGGAGTTGGGCTGGAACCGGCTGGTACCCCCACTATCGCCTAGTGCAGTTGTTGAGGGTATCTATAGTGCTTTGGGGGCACCCCGGGGGTTAGAGGGCCAACCTTACGGCGATGGCCGCAGTGCAGAACGAATTGTACGGCATTTGTTTAATAAATAGTTACGGCTTATATTAGAAAGGGGTTATCCCTTTGGCAGGTAAGAATATCTGGATACTAAACCACTATGCCATCAGCCCGGATATGGCAGGCGGGACGCGGCATTATGACCTTGGTAGAGAACTCGTGAGAAAGGGCTTTGAAGTAACTATCTTCGCATCAGGATTTGATCACAATACAAAAAAATATGTTAAAGTTAAACCGACGCAGCGGTTTAGAGTTGAAGAGCATAACGGTGTGAATTTTGTCTGGTTGAACACCATACCTTACCATGGTAATGACTGGCGTAGGGTTTTAAATATGATTTCTTATGGTACTAGAGTATTAGGTGCCGCACGTGGATTCAAAAAACCGGATGTAATAATAGGTTCTTCTATGCACCCTGTTGCCGCCCTTGCCGGGTGGTGGTTAGCTAAAAAGTGTAAGGCCAGATTTGTTTTTGAAGTCAGGGATTTATGGCCCCAAACAGCAGTTGATATGGGCGCCATGAAGGCAACGAGTATACCAGCGCGAATGCTTTACGCCTGGGAGAAATTTATGTACCAGAAAGCGGAGAAAATAATTGTACTACTTCCTAATGCCAAAGAATATATTACGGGTCGTGGTATTGAACCGGATAAGATTGTTTGGATACCCAACGGGGTTGATCTGGAACGGTTCGATAATCCTGAACCCCTTGACCCGGCATCTGAAGCGGCCAAAGCTTTTGCCCAATGTAAAGATAAATTTAAAGTAGTTTATACAGGAGCGCATGGTACTGCTAATGGTTTGGAGGTTGTGATTGAAGCTGCTAAGTTACTATCTGAGATAATAAAAGATGTTCAATTTTTCTTAGTTGGCGATGGACCTGAAAAGAAAATATTAATGCAAGAAGCAAAACAGCGTTTCATTAATAATATTATTTTTTTGGAGCCCGTGCCTAAATCTCAACTGCCAAATCTATTGAAGCAATCGGATTTATTATTACATTGTTTGAAACCGTTAAATGTGTTTAAACACGGAATAAGCCCAAATAAAATATTTGATTATTTAGCTAGTAAAAAACCAATAATTATGGCTGTTGAGGCAGCTAACAATATTGTTCAAGAAGCTAAAGCTGGCATAATCGTAGAACCAGGAAATCCAAAAGCACTTGCTAAAGGTATTTTAGACTTATATCATATGAAACCGGCTGAGCGGCAACAGCTTGGGGCTAATGGACGAGCATATGTAGAAAAGTATTATAGTTCCAAGGTATTGGGAGAAACTTTGGCTAAGATATTGATGGAAAAGAAAGCAATATAAAAATAATTAGTTAATTCTATAATGATGTTAGAAACGGTGTATAAACTATGTTGATGCATACGCTAAAGAGAATAATGGATTTTGTAGGAGCATTGATAGGTCTTATCCTTTTTACCCCGGTGATTCTATTAATTGCTTTTTTAATCCGGTTAAATATGGGCCCCCCCGTGCTTTTCCGCCAGGTTCGTCCCGGCCTCCATGGTAAGCCCTTTGTTATGTATAAGTTTCGAACCATGAAGGATGAGCGGGACGAAAAGGGTAACCTATTACCTGATGAACTGCGTTTGACACGGTTGGGCCGTTTTCTTCGCAGCACTAGTTTGGACGAGCTGCCCGAGCTGTGGAACGTGCTAAAAGGAGATATGAGCCTGGTGGGGCCGCGGCCCCTTTTAATGGAGTATCTTGACCGCTATACCCCGGAACAGGCCCGCCGGCACGAGGTGAAGCCGGGAATTACAGGCTGGGCCCAGGTGAACGGGCGGAATGCTCTTACCTGGGAAGAAAAGTTCAAGCTGGATGTATGGTATGTAGATAACTGGAGCATTTGGCTGGATATAAAAATATTGTGGTTAACTTTATTAAAGGTTTTCAAGCGCGAGGGTATAAGCGCCCGGGGACACGCCACTATGCCGGAATTTAAGGGTTATGAAAGGCATGAATATAAGGCTTGAAGGTGATATTGTTGAAAAAATTGGTTATCATAGGTGCCGGGGGCTTTGCCAGGGAAGCGGCCTGGCTGGTACAGGACATAAATAATGTAAAAAAAGAATGGGATTTAGTAGGCTTTATAGATGAAAATCCGGATAACCACGGCAAAGTTTTGAACGGTGTACCGGTTCTGGGTGATTTTGACTTTTTTTATAATCATAATTTCAACGGACCTATTTATGCCGTATGTGCCGTAGGAAACCCGCGCAGCAAAATAAGGTTGATTAAAAAGGCCGGGGAATGGGGTTTTAGATTTGCAAACTTAATTCACCCTTCGGTTAAAATGTCTCAATATGTGGAGATGGGTGTCGGGAATATAATTTGCGCGGGGAATATTATTACAGCCAATGTTTCTATTGGTAATCATATAGGTATTAACCCGGGGTGTGGTATTGGGCATGATGTTGTTATAAGTGATTATAGCACGATCCTGTGGAACGTTAATTTATCAGGCAATGTCCGGGTAGGAACCGGTTGTGAAATTGGAACGAAAACTGTTGTTATCCAGGGTATTGCCATTGGCGAATGGTCCACCATAGGTGCCGGAGCCGTGGTGGTTCGGGACATACCTCCTTATTGTACAGCTGTGGGGGTTCCGGCCAAGCCTATTAAGTTTCACGATGAGAAGAGCTTTTTTGCTTGAATTGGCTTCATCTACCGGTGGCTAAAGTTGACGGGAGTGGTTTCATAGTGACTTTACTTGCCATCGACGGGGGGAAACCCGTTCGCACAAAGCCTTTTGTGCCGTGGCCTTATTTCGAAGAGGATGAAATTGAAGCGGCTTCTGCGGTGTTGAAGTCCGGAAAGGTGAACTACTGGACCGGGGAAGAGGGGCGGTTATTTGAGCAGGAATTTGCAGCCTTTACCGGCTGCAAATATGCCGTTGCGGTGGCCAACGGGACGGTGGCCCTTGAGCTGGCCCTTTATGCTTTGGGAGTCGGCCCGGGAGATGAAGTTATCGTGCCGTGCCGGACTTTTATCGCTTCGGCGAGCTGTGCGGTCATGCGGGGAGCAGTTCCGGTTATGGCCGATGTTGACCCGGTGAGCCAGAATATAACCGCCGGGACTATCAGGGAGGTTATCACGCCCAGGACGAAAGCGATTATTTGTGTTCACCTGGCCGGCTGGCCCTGTGACATGGACCCCATTTTGGAACTGGCGCGGGAAAAGGGGCTTTTTGTTATTGAGGACTGTGCCCAGGCCCACGGCGCTACTTACAAGGGGCGCCCGGTGGGATCCATGGGTGATGCCGCCGCCTTTTCTTTTTGCCAGGATAAGATTATGACCACGGGCGGCGAGGGCGGGATGCTGACTACCAACAGTAGGGAAGTCTGGGAAAGGGCCTGGAGCTTTAAAGACCACGGTAAAAGCTACGAGGCCGTTTATCACCGTCAGCATCCTCCGGGCTTTCGCTGGCTCCACGAGTCATTTGGCACCAACTGGCGCCTGACCGAAATGCAGTCGGCCATCGGCCGGGTTGTGTTGAGGAAGCTGCCGGGCTGGGTGGAAATACGGAGGAGAAACGCCGCCATTCTTACGCAGCGTTTCTCCAAAATCCCTGCCCTTCGGATTACGGAGCCCCCGGAAGAGGTCGGCCACGCCTATTATAAATATTATGTTTTTATCCGGCCCGAGAGATTAAAGGAAGGTTGGAACAGGGACCGGGTTATGACTGCCGTATGCGCCGAGGGGATCCCGTGTTTCAGCGGGAGTTGCAGCGAGATTTACCTGGAGAAGGCCTTTGAAAAGGAGGGGCTGCGCCCGCCAAAGCGGCTGAAGGTGGCAAAGGAACTGGGGGAGACTTCCCTGATGTTCTTGGTGCACCCCACCCTTTCCGAACAGGATATGGACGATACCTGCCTTGCGGTGGAAAAGGTGCTGCGTGCTGCTGTGCGGTAACGGGAGTTGTACTGGATTGATTTTGTTAAAGTTTGATTGAAAGCAGGAGCCTCTTTATATTTTTTAAATATTTCCTCTCCTGGGAGGAAAAACAAGACTCCTGTCGAAAGATTAACCTGTAAATGGTAGTTTTTGTTGATACGGCAGGGGGAGTTGTCTTTGAAAGTCCGCAAACGAGCCTTGGCCTTAATGGTTATTGATTCCGTTTTGATAAACCTGGCTTTAATGGCGGCTCTATGGCTGCGCTTTGACGGAAAAATTCCGCCGCAGTACGTAGATTCTTATAGGGATTTGGCACCGTTTTTCACGGCTGTTTACCTGGGGTCATTTTATGTATTCGGCCTGTACAGGCGGCTGTGGCAGTATGCCAGCCTGGGGGAATTAATGTCCATAGTTTATTCCGTTACCCTGGGAACTGTATTAAACATCAGCATGACTTATTTTTCGATGCAGGGCAGCAGCTATCCCCTGCCGCGCAGTGTGTTTGTACTTTTGTGGATGGCGTTGATACTATTCATAGGCGGTTCCCGCCTTTCCTGGCGATTGTTCAGGGACAATCACCTGGCTAACGGCAGGCTGCGGGCCGGGAAGCCCGTATTGATAGTAGGGGCCGGGGACGCCGGGGCGGCCGTGGCCCGGGAGCTTAACAAGCATAATGTTGACCACAGCGTTCCCGTGGGCTATGTGGATGACGACCGGTCCAAACAGGGGCTGGAAATGTTCGGCCTGAAGGTGCTGGGTACCAGGGAAGATATCCCCCGCCTGGTGGAAGAATACGGCATCCAGGAGATTATCATTGCCATTCCTTCCGCTCCCAAGCGGGTTATCAGGGAAATCGTGGAAGTGTGTCAAGAGACTCCCGCCCGCTTAAAAATACTTCCCGGCATTTATGAATTAATTGACGGGAGTGTTACCATTAACCAGATCCGGGAGGTCCGGGTGGAAGATATCCTGGGGCGGGACCCGGTGGAGGTAGACCTGGAATCCATGGCCGGCTATCTTAAAGGCAGGACGGTGCTGGTAACGGGGGCCGGGGGCTCCATCGGCTCGGAGCTGTGCCGCCAGGTGGCCCAGTTCCAGCCGGAAGCCCTGGTACTGCTGGGGCACGGGGAAAACAGCATTTATGAAATACATAAGGAGCTTAGCAATGCATATCCCGAACTGGAGCTCAAGCCGGTAATTTGTGATGTAAAGGATAAAAGCGCCGTGTCCCGGGTGTTCCGGGCCTACAGGCCCCGGGTGGTTTTCCATGCCGCCGCCCACAAACACGTGCCGCTCATGGAATTTAACCCGGCGGAGGCCGTAAAAAATAATATCCTGGGCACATATTGCATTGCTTCCCTGGCGGATAAGTATAAAGCGGAAAGGTTTATATTGATATCCACGGATAAGGCTATTAATCCCACCAGTATTATGGGTGCCACCAAGCGGGTGGCGGAAATGGTTATCCAGCAGATCGGCAGAGGCAGCCGGACCAGGTTTGCCGCGGTCCGGTTCGGCAATGTGCTGGGGAGCCGGGGCAGCGTGGTGCCCCTATTTAAAGAACAGATTGCCAGGGGCGGCCCGGTGACGGTCACCCACCCTGACATGATTCGCTATTTCATGACCATTCCCGAGGCGGTTCAGCTGGTAATCCAGGCGGGTGCCCTGGCCAGAGGCGGGGAAGTCTTTGTTCTGGACATGGGAGAGCCCGTTAAAATACTGGACCTGGCCAGGAACATGATTCGCTTGTCCGGATTTATCCCCGGGGAGGATATTGAAATTGTATTTACCGGCATTCGCCCCGGGGAAAAGCTTTATGAAGAAGTGCTCACCGATAGTGAGAGGACAAATGTTACCAGGCACGACAAAATTTATATCGCGGAAGTGGACAGGCCGGATAAAAGCAAGTTGAATAATTTGTTGAAAATTATAACGGAACCCGGCTGGTCCGCGGGCGAAAGGGAAACTGTCCGTCTCTTGCAAAGTGTCGTCCCGGAGTTCCGGGGACAGGAAGTTTCCGGAGTTGAGCAGGAAGAGGAATATCGCGAAGAGAAGCCTGCCAGTGTAGCTGCGGTGCATTAAAGGGGCAGGCTGTTTTTTTAGGATTATTTTGCAAAGTTATTCTCTGGTTTACTGCTTCAGGAAGAAAAGTTTATGGAACTCCACAAAATTGAACTTGGTGTTTCTCCGGCCTTTTTGTTTATAAGGACCGGTTTTTTCTTTCATTTGATTTACGCAGGGAGAAAAATATTTGCTTTGTTTGTGCAGGAAATTTTAACCTCACGTCGAATATATGTTCTCATATAATCTATGGTTAAAACTGATAGCTGGTTCAAACAGCGCCCTGGCGGCCCTGAGAAGGTACCAATAAGTATGAGGCGTGTTTCTGTCGCGGAAGGGGGGTTGTTAAATTAACATGGTTAAAGATTATCGTGATCCCCTTTATGGGTTTATCACCGTAAACGAGTATGAGCAGATGATTATTGATAGCTATTATTTTCAGCGATTGCGGAACATTAACCAATTGGGAACCACTTTTTGGGTATATCCCAGTGCCATGCATACGAGATTTGAGCACTCCCTGGGTACTCTTTTTATAATGGATAAAATACTAGAAGTTCTTTTATCCAGGTACAAGGATGTTTTAGGTTGGACAAATGATGAAATAGAATATTACAAGGGATTGGCACGGTTGGCTGGTCTCTTACATGATTTAGGTCATCCCCCCTTTTCGCACGCGGCAGAGGCTCTTTTCCCTGATAATCTGGAACATGAGGATTATACTTTTAATATTATTACATGTACTGAATTGGCAAGGATTATCGACAAATATTTAGGTGAAGGCTCGTCTAGCACAGTGGCTGATATAGCCATTGGTAAAGCTAAAGAAAGGAACGCTGCTTTTCTATCGGAATTGTTAACGGGGGATTTTGGTGCTGACCGAATCGATTACCTCATCAGGGACTCGTATCATTTGGGGGTTGAATATGGTCGTTTTGATGTCCACCGGCTTTTGAATACGCTTCTCATTCAACAAAATCAGGAGAAGAATGGCCCGGAACTGCTTTTAGAAAGTGGTGGCATTCATACGGTGGAAGGGTTTCTTCTGGCACGTTATTTTATGTTTTTAGATGTTTATTTTCATAAAACAAGGAGGATATTGGATCGCCATCTCGTAGAGTTTTTACAAGAAACCTTAGATGGTGGGTGTTATCCACTGGATATTGAGGAGTATCATAAGTGGGACGATCATAAAGTCTGGTCGCTGCTGGCTGAGCGAAGCGAACGCCAGGCTGCCCGCAGGTTATTAAATCGTGAACATTTTCGGCTTGCCTTTGAAACTGAGGATCATCCAGAGCCTGCGGAATTGGTAAAATTTGATTGGCTTAAGGAAAAGGTAACTAACGAGTTTGGGTCAGATCGAGTTCGATTTGATGAAGCGACTAAAGCACCTTATTCTTACGATCGCCCGCCAATATTTGTGCTACACCGGGGTGAATGCGTACCGCTAAAGGTGAAGTCTACCTTGGCCCAGTATCTTAAACGAATTGAAAAGTGTCGCGTTTATGCGGAACCAGCTATCAGAGCAGAGGTGGAAGAATTTTGTAAGAGCTTTTGGAAAGAGAAGGAATTTATAAGGGGTGGAAAGAAGTGGTAAATAAAAGGTTAAAGCGCCTGGGGGTTATAGCCTGGGCCGTGTATGTGGGTGAACAGGAAGGAATTAACACCGGCCATACTCTATTGCAAAAGTTAATATACCTTTTACAAGAGGGAAAAGGTATAGACCTCGACTATAAATACAAGATGTATTACTATGGCCCCTATTGTGAAAATGTATGGGCAGACCTTAATTACCTTGAAGATGTAAAAGCAATTACTATTGAAGCTAATCCCACCGGCTTTGGTTACCGGATTTATCCTAAAAATGCGATTAAGTCACTGTTGGACTTTGCAGACAATGAAACGAGGAAAAAAGTATCTGAGTTGTTACAATTTCTAGGTCACCGGCCGGTACGTGAACTGGAGTGCCTGGCTACCGCTCTTTACGTGTACAAAGAGTTAAGTGGTGCACACAATCGTGAACTTTTGGGGATAGTAGTGAAAAGGGTACGTACTTTAAAACCTCATTTAAGTAGCAAAGAAGTAGAGGATGCTATTAATGTTTTGAAGGAATATGGTTTGCTGTAAGCCGGGGTTCTCCAGGCTACTGCGGCGTCCAGTTTGCCGGCTATGAAGACGGCCCCTTCAATAAATTCTTGGGTAATTCGATATTTCATGACTATTCCCGAGGCGGTCCAACTGGTAATCCAGGCGGGGGCCCTGGCCAGGGGCGGGGAAGTCTTTGTTCTGGACATGGGAGAGCCCATTAAAATACTGGACCTGGCCAGGAACATGATTCGCTTGTCCGGATTTATCCCCGGGGAGGATATTGAAATTGTATTTACCGGCATTCGCCCCGGGGAAAAGCTTTATGAAGAAGTGCTCACCGATAGTGAGAGGACAAATGTTACCAGGCACGACAAAATTTATATCGCGGAAGTGGACAGGCCGGATAAAAGCAAGTTGAATAATTTGTTGAAAATTATAACGGAACCCGGCTGGTCCGCGGGCGAAAGGGAAACTGTCCGTCTCTTGCAAAGTGTCGTCCCGGAGTTCCGGGGACAGGAAGTTTCCGGAGTTGAGCAGGAAGAGGAATATCGCGAAGAGAAGCCTGCCAGTGTAGCTGCGGTACATTAAGGGGGCAGGCTGTTTTTTTAATAAAAAAAGAAGGGTAAGTTATCAAATGAACATTCTGGTAACGGGAGCGGCCCGGGGTGGTTATTCACCAGGCTGCCCAGGCCAGCGTGCCCCGGAGTTTTCTGGGGGAAATTTTCCAAGTTAAGTTCTACTTATAAAGAGATAATTATTCCGTGGAAAAATTCCCCCAAAATAAAAGACCCCGGTCTTGACGCCGGATGATCGAAAAGTATTGACCCTCCTGAGAAATTAATAATAAAACAGGAAAATGGTGGATAAACTGGGATAAGGAGGGATTGGGTATGCTTACGCCCGAACAAATTTCCAAGTACCGGGCCGGCTGGCGGGAATATAGGAAACAAAAGGAACAACAAGTGGAGGGACGATACAGGCAGGCCATGAACCGGGTTTCGCGGGCCGCCGGCCATCTTAAACGAAAATACCGCTGTAAAGTTTTTCTTTTTGGCTCACTGCTCCGCAAAGACAAGTTTATGGAGCATTCAGACATAGACATTGCGATTTCCGGCTTGGACAGCCGGGTAAATTTTTGGCAGCTGTATTCGGAAGTAATGGATATTTTAGCGCCGTTTGACTTTGACCTGGTGGAACTGGAAAAAATCAACCCGGAAGTACGGGCATATATCCTGAAAGAGGGGGTGGAATTATGACCCCGAATCTAACTTTGTTGGAAGTCCGGGTGCGAAAAGAACTTTTATTCCCCGCCCCTTTAAGGGTGAGGTTCCCCTTTAAAAGTGGTCGGTTTTATAATTTGCGGATGTCCAAAACAGGTTTAAGCGGCCTGCGTTTGGTTTTCCTCTACACTGCTGCCGAAAAGGACAAATAGGGGTCTGGGGTCAATGCGGGTACTGGTAACGGGAGGGGCCGGGTTCATAGGCTCCCATGTCGTGGATGCTTTGCTGGCCGGGGGGTTTAGGGTTTGCGTCCTGGACAACCTGTCCACCGGCAAGCTGGAGAACCTGAACCCCGGGGTGAACTTTTACCACGGGGATTTGAGAGATAAAGAATTGCTGCGGGAAATAATGGAGCGGGAGCGGCCCGGGGTGGTTATTCACCAGGCCGCCCAGGCCAGCGTGCCCCGGAGTTTGAAGGACCCCGGCCGCGACGCCGGGATCAACGTGTTGGGCAGCATCAGTCTTCTGGAGGCCTGCCGGCAGTACGGGGTGCGGAAGGTAATTTACGCCTCCAGCGCCGCCGTGTACGGCAATCCGAAATACCTGCCTCTGGATGAGGGACATCCCGCGGAGCTGCTTTCCCCCTACGGCATTAGCAAGTATACCGTTGAACATTATCTCAAGGTCTACAAATCCCTTTACGGCCTTGATTTTACCGTGCTCCGTTATGCCAATGTTTACGGCCCGCGGCAGGATGCCGCCGGGGAGGGCGGCGTGGTGGCTGTTTTTGCCGATAGGCTTTTAAAAGGCATGCAGCCCGAAATATACGGGGACGGGGAGCAGACCCGGGATTTTGTCTATGTGAAGGATGTGGCGGCCGCCAATGTTGCCGCCCTGGACAGGGCGGGCGGGGAGGTACTGAATATCAGCACCGGGGTGGCTACTTCAGTGAATGAACTCCTTAGTATTATGAAAGAAATTGCCGGGAGTTCTATAAAGGCCCGCTGCTGTCCCGAGAGGCCGGGGGATATAAGGCACAGCTACCTGGATAACAGCCGGGCGAGGAAATTGCTGGGCTGGAGACCGCGTTTCGGATTGAGGGAAGGGTTGAAGGAAACCATGGGGTGTTGAATGGGAACAGGAGGTACCATTTTAAAATTAAAGAACAGATACATACTATGTATAAATAAAGAGGTGATATCTATGCATGTTACCAGGTGGGGAAATAGCCTGGGAATTCGTATTCCTGTGACTTTAGCTAAAAAGATAGGTGTGACTGAAGGCACTCCTATTGATTTTAAGATAGAAAATGATGCTATCATAATTCGCCGCAAGCGTTATGATTTAGAAACGCTTCTGGCTCAGATTACCCCCAAAAACTTGCATAAGGAAATAAGTGCCGGGAACCCGGCTGGGCGTGAAATATGGTAGATACAACTTCTGATTGTTCAACCCGCATCTGCTGGTGTAAAATGGAACAAAAATGTGAGGTAGGGCCGATGCAATACCGCAAGCTGAATATTGCCAGGATCCGGGAAAAAGTGAGTGATATCCGGGAAGCACTTACCATGTTACGCCAATATGCGAATATGAGTGACGAAACTTTTTTGAGCAACAAGGAGGCAGTCCTTGCGGCACGTTATTCATTTATTGTAATGGTGGAGGCAGCCATGAACATTGCCAATCATTTCTGTGCTAGGCTGCTCGATAAAGCTCCTTCCACCTATGCGGAGGCATTCCTGTTGCTCGGCCAGGAAGGCGTTATGGATAGCCAACTGGCGCGGAAATTGGCTGACATGGCAAGGTTTCGCAATCTACTGGTCCACGGTTACGGCAAAGTTGACGATAGGAAAATGCTTGGGAGCATGCGGCAGGAACTCTCGGACGTGGATGCTTTTTTGCGCGAGGTAGCCCGTATAGTTTCCGCACAGGAGGATGAAAGTGGTGATTGACAAACAAGACTGTACTTACACTGTGAAGGCCCGTGAAAGGGAAAGGATTATTAACAAGATAACCCCGGCACTGCAGGGAATGAAGGGGATAAGGTTTGCCTTCTTACACGGTTCGTTTGCCGAAAACCGTCCTTTTCACGATATTGATGTTGCCGTTTATTTTGATACAAACGTTTCGGCTGAAGACAGAATGGCAATCTGTATGAGACTAAGTACGCAGTTAACTGCCGATTTACAGCTTCCCGTTGATATTAACGAATTGAACGGAGCTTCTCCGAGTTTCGCTTACCATGCCTCATGTGGGGAGATACTGTTTTGCCGCGATTTGGAAGAAGTCTACGAGTATAAAGAGCACGTTTGGATCACATATATGGATTTCTATCCCTTTCTCAAGCAGAACCTGTTGGATTTGTTGGAAGTATAACAAGGGTCAGGCTTTACATTTGGGGGAAATTTTTCAAGTTAAGTTCGTTTATTGATCACGGGGCACGTCAAAAACGACCAGTCCCTTTATCACGCGAAAATGCTTGATGTTTCGTGTAACCAGGTGTGCTTCATAAATTACAGCTGTACCGGCAATAATGGCATCAGAGGGGGTCAGGCCATGGTGGCGGTAATGTCTTAACAAAGTTCCCGCTTGCCGCGCAATGGGCGGGGTAACGGGGATAACTTTAAATAAGTCCAATAATTCCGCTACCTTTTTTTCCACTGTAATGTTCTCCATGCTTTTGCCGGCATATAATTCCATTACCGTAACAGTGGATATAAGGGCTGAAACTTTGCCGTTAAATATACTTTCCAGGAACTCTGTTGCCGGCGGGTACCCGCGGAGGTGGTCAATTAATACGCTGGTGTCCAGGAGCAGTTTAGTCAATTTTTAGCACCTGCCACCTTTTGTCATCTTGTTTTCTTAGTTGCTCCACAAAGTCTTTTCCGGTTTCGTGGTCCTCATCCCAGATTGCGGAAGTTTGGTGTAAAACTTCTATTGCTCTTGCCGGATCGCTGTTATCCTTTTCCTGCTTGGGAAAAATTAATGCTCCTTTTTCCGTAGCTTCAATCTTTATGAGGTCACCGGCTTTTATACCCAGCTTTTTCCGAATCATTACGGGCAGGGTGATTTGCCCTTTGGAAGAAATGCGCGATTCCATTATTCCACCTCTTTAATCTTTACCTTACTTTACTTTCTTTACTATACCAGCAAAGCAAGAATAAATCAAGAGTTTGTAAAAACAGGGCCGGGTTATAATGAGAATTCAGGTAAAGGCTGCAAACCCTATGTTTGGATTAAAAAAAGAGGAAGAAAAAGTTGACGATAGGAAAATGCTTGGGAGCATGCGGCAGGAACTCTCGGACGTGGATGCTTTTTTGCGCCAAGACAACCCCGGCACTGCAGGGAATGAAAGGGATAAGGTTTGCCTTCTTGCACGGTTCGTTTGCCGAAAACTATATGGATTTCTATCCCTTTCTCAAGCAGAATCTGTTGGATTTGTTGGAAGTATAACAAGGGTCAGGCTTCAATTTGTTTTTTAAAGGGCCGTACTTAAAAAAACTTGACAACAGAAACCCCGGTCAGTAAGATGTGATCTTACCGGCCTTTATACAACAGAATAGGGGAAAGGAGGCGATGCAGCAGTGGCGGCAACAGAAAAATTTATCCGCTGGGTGAAACATTACCTTGAAGAGCCGTTCTACAAGGCTGAAGTTGCACGTGCGGAACTCCTTTCCGGAAAAATTCCCCGAGAAAAACTGTTCTAACAGCTTCTCCTCCTCTCCCTTCCGTCCGGTTGCCTGCAGCCGGACGATACTTATTTTGGAATATTTTCAAAATTTGCAAAATACCATATAGGCCTGCCCTACAAGCGGAACCGTCGAAGTATCAGCCGGTAATAAAAAACATAGCGATAGTGAAGAAACCAGGGCTCCTTTTTTATCAAGAGGAGCCTTTTTTGCGAATCCGACAGCTTTCGCAGCGCCGGCACGGGTTTGACGCTGGGGCCTTCATGGATTACTATAGGGAAAAACAAGCTGAACAAGTATACTTTGCAGGTTTTTTGGATAAAAAAGCGAAATATACTGGAAATTGCCTCGGGGAGAAATTCAGCATGCGGCTTTTTGACATTATCCCGGAAAAGCTGTTCAGCGTTTTTGTCAGCCCGCTTAAAGAAGATTACGCGGCCATATTGTTCAAAATATACGAGCAGTACCTTCTGACCCGCGCCGCCGCCCTGTTTAAGGTTTTAAGGGAAGCGGGGCGGCTCGGGGAAGAAATCCCCCGGCGCGTTTTCAGCCAGCGGGTGCTGGGCTCCACCAAGGCTTTCGATGCGGTGGCCGGCGCGGTGGCCCGGGCGGCGGCAGACTTCCACCCCCGGTTTCGGGGAGCGGGCACAAGGGCGGAAACAGGGGAAATCCTGGCTGAACTGGGGATAGTGGACAACCCCCAGCATATTTTTATCAGCGGCCGGCTGCAATTTACCGCAGGCGGCAAGTTAATTGACACTCCCGATTTTCACCCGGACCTGGGCATTTCCACGGAAATGGGCGGGAAAATGCGAATTTCCGCCGTTCCGGTGGATTACGTCATTACCATAGAAAACCTGGCGGCGTTTTATAATTTTATAAAGGGTAATACAGATAATTTTCTTGCCGTTTACCTGGGGGGTTATCACAACTCCCTGCGCCGCAATTTTCTGCTCAAGATCAAGGAGTTCGTGGACAATACCGGGCAAGCCACCCCGTTTTACCACTGGGGGGATATAGACTACGGGGGCTTTAGCATTTTTGTCCACCTGCGGGACAACTGTCTGCCCCAATTGCAGCCTCTTTTCATGGAGGTAGCGACTTTGAAAAAATACCGGGAATTTTGCATCCCTTTCAACGACCGGTACGCCAGAAAACTCCGCCGGCTGCTGGCAGACGAAAAATACCGGGTCTTTCACCCGGTAATATCATATATGCTTCAGGAGGGCATTCGGCTGGAACAGGAGTGCGTGGAACCTGTACTTCCCAAATGATTCCCGGGGAACTACCTAAGTAAAAAGTTAAGGCTATTTATCCGTATTTTTAAGATATACCCGGCTTTGTTGCCATGCGTTTTCTAAAACGTCCTCCACTTGTGCGTTTTCGGCGGCCTTTCGGAGATATTTTCTATCTATTTCGTCTTTATGAAGGGCGAGGAGTTTTGCCGCCCATTGGGCATCGGCAGTACTATTCCAAACTTTCGCCGCTGCCAGGCGGTCAATCACCAGGTCCTCGACGCTTATTATATGGGCTTCCATGCCGTTTATTTCAATTGTAACGATTTTATCCATGGAGCCTGCGAGGAATTCATCGGGGATTTCCAGAGCGATGTCTAATTCTTCGTGGTACCAGTGCCGTTCCCCGGGATGTCTGGAAAAGCCCATATTCTCCAGTACGGTTTTGGCGTGCATCCTGCCGTTAACTACCAGGTCTATGTCCTTGGTGGTATAGCCACCAAGCGTGTAAAATTCCAATGCTCGCCCGCCTACCAAAACTGGTTTAATTCCTTTTGGTTCCAGAGCTTTTGTTAAAACCGCCAGTACCATTAAACATTTTTTTAAAGGATCTTTTTCCCGTGCTGCAGCTTGAAGCTGTTTCTTTAACTGCTCATCCATTCCAGCGGTACCTCCGCGGCCCGATTTTTTCTATAATGCCGGAGGCCAGGGCTTTCTGCCAGCGCCGCCGGTCCAGCAAAAAAAGAATGAAATCTTCCGTTTGGTCCCGCGGCCTGCGGGAGCGGGTAGGTGGGGTTGCCTTATTCGCCCAGCGGGTGTAAAGGCGCAGCGATTTTTTTTGCAACTTATTTATGTAATCATCGTACTTTATCCTTTTCGTCACTGCCAGAACCTCATTTTACAATAAAATATAACTTTTAATCTACATTGTACCATTTTCTGTAATTAAGTACAATCTTAAAGGGGGGAACTCATTCAAAAATAACATCCAGCGGTATCTTTAAGCCTTCAAAGATGCCCGAAACAATTCCTTTGCCCGAGTATATTTCAGGTTCTCCATACTCTCCGTTCTCCAGCAACCTGTATGCCATAATCTCCTTACGGGTATAGTTAACAATCCAGTATTCTCTTACTTTGTGTTTTTCGTAGAGGTGCAGTTTCTTTACATAGTCCATAGAAGGCGACGAAGGAGATACAATTTCTATAATAAAATCGGGTGCGCCGGTACAGTGCTTTTCAGTCAATTTGGCTTTGTCGCACACCACCAGGATGTCGGGCTGGACAACCGTCTTGACGTTGTCTGCATCTTCGCCTTTTTCCGGCAGCAGCACGTCGTAAGGGGCGCAGAATATCTCGCAAGAACTGTTGGCTAGATAGCTCTTAATAGAAAAGAACAGGTTTCCCAAAACTCTCTGGTGCTGCGTTGAAGGTGACGGCACCATCGCATAGAGTGTACCCTCTATAATTTCATATCTCTTATCTGAAGGAAGTTTTGCATATTCTCTGTAGCAATACTGTTTCCGGGCTTCAGAAGCAGGGTGGGACATATTGCATCCCTCCTTTTTATCATTATACCAGAAAACACCGGCAAAAAGCCCCGAAAGGATGATCAAACTTGAAATACGCAGATCTGCACATTCATTCCACGGCTTCGGACGGGACCTTCACTCCCGCGGAAGTGGTTCGCCTGGCCCGGGAGAAGGGGTTCAGCTGCATTGCCCTGGCCGACCACGATACGGTGGACGGGGTGGAAGAGGCCCTGCGGGCCGGGGCGGAGTTGGGGGTGGAGGTGATCCCTGCGGTGGAATTTTCCACCCTTTACCGCGGGGGCGAAGTGCACATCCTGGGCTACTGCATTGATTATAATAATTCCGTCCTGCAGGAAGAATTGAAGGCTATAGCCGAAGCCCGCCTGGACAGGGCCCGGAAGATGGTGGCAAAGCTCCAGGGTTTGGGCATTGATATTTCCTGGGACGAGGTCCGGCGGGCGGCCGGGGGCGGGTCCGTGGGCAGGCCGCACATTGCCCGGGTGCTCCTGGAAAAGGGCTATATCAGAACAACCGGGGAGGCCTTCACGCCCCAATACATAGGAAACGGCGGCAGGGCTTACGTGGAGCGCTACGAAATATCGCCGGAGAAGGCCATCGGGCTGGCCCGGGAGGCCGGGGGCGTTGCCGTGCTGGCGCACCCGGGCTTTTTCAAAAAAAATTCCCGCCTGGGGCGGGAAGATATTGTTTATTTGGCGGGATGTGGGCTGCAGGGTGTTGAGGCCTGGCATACCAGGCATTCCAAGGAGGACGCTGCCTATTACGAAGGCATAGCCAGGGATATGGGCCTTTTGCTGACGGGGGGGTCGGACTGCCACGGCGGAAAACCGGAAGAAATTTTGCTGGGGAAAATCAAGCTGCCCTACACGTATGTGGAAAGGCTGCTCAAGGCGGTGCCGGAATAATACAGGCAACTCTGGCGCCGCGCCTTTTTTTATTGGCACCTTTTCGTTGACAACTTATGCTGGGTATAA
Organism: Desulfofundulus sp. JL263-se; assembly: GCF_056316025.1. NCBI lineage: Bacteria > Bacillati > Bacillota > Clostridia > Eubacteriales > Peptococcaceae > Desulfofundulus > Desulfofundulus sp. JL263-se. The sequence goes on from NZ_CM149993.1 coordinate 160,940, forward strand.
TAAACTTAACATAGTTAAGTATTTTGCTGGAGGGAGCTCAATTGAAAAAGGATAAAATAACCCGGTATTTTGACGGGCTGGAGGATATTGCCCAGCATATTCTCCGCCGCATACACCGGGAAATCGGGAGTCAAGACATAAAGGTGACCGGCAGCCAGCTCGAGGTAATGAAAAAAATAAACGGCCGGGGGCAGATGACGGTATCGGAAGTGGCCGAAGATCTTTGCGTGTCCTTGAGTGCCGTAACTGCCCTGGTGGACCGTCTTTGCAAGGCCGGGCTTATAGCCCGGCGGCGGGACGAAAGGGACCGCCGGGTCGTATGGCTGGAGTTGACCCCTGAGGGAAAAGATGCGCTGGAAACCTGCGAGGCCGGCCGGCGCAGGGTGCTGGAGAGGTATTTCAGTAAGCTGGATGATGAAGACCTTTCCCGGCTTATTGAGATAAACGACAAGCTGCTTGCAATCCTTAAGGACGAGGAACGGGGCAGCTGAATGACGGGGGAGTGAAGAGGGGAATGATAAAGGGAAAAATTTTGGCAGGTCTTGTAATTATTTTATTAGTCAGTTTGCTGGCTGCGGGATGCGGCCGGGGGCCGCAGGAAAGCAAGGGGGAGAGCAAGGCCGTTCCCGTAGAGGTGGTAAAGGCCAAAAAAGATACCCTTGTAGAAACTTCAGTGGTAACCGGGAAGCTGGAGGCCCTTGCCTCGTCGGACGTGGTTCCCGGGGGGCAGGGCGGCAAGGTGGAGTCCGTAAAGGTTGATGTAGGTGACAGGGTGAAAAAGGGCCAGACTCTGGTTGTTCTGGAACATGCCGCCCTGGCGGCGGCGGTAAGGCAGGCCGAGCAGGCCGTGGTCCAGGCCGAGACGGGCCTGGAGCTGGCCAGGATAGATTACGAGCAGGCCAGGGCCGATTACGAACGGGGAAAGATGCTCTTTGAACAGGGGGCCATCCCCGCAGCGGGCCCGCAGGGGTTTGAAACTGCCTATGAGATACCCTTTAAAAAGGCTAAGGAAAATTTTGAAAAGGTGCAGCCCGCCGCCCTGGAACAGGCCAGGGCCGCCCTGGAACAGGCCAGGGAGCAGTACAACAATGCCTTTATCAAGTCTCCCATTTCCGGCGTGGTTACGGCGGTGAACGTAGACCCCGGCGAGCTGGCCAGCCCCACATTGCCGGTGGTTTCAGTGGCCGACCTGAGCAAGGTGGTGGTGAAGGCCACCGTGGCCGAAGACCTGGTAAATAAACTGAAGAAAGGTGCTGAGGTGAAGGTAACCGTTTCGGCGGTATCGCCGGAGCCCTTCACCGGGAAAATAACCAGCATTGCCCCAGCGGCGGACAGGGCCGCCAAGGCCTTCCCAGTAGAAGTGCAGCTGGATAACCCGGAAGGAAAACTCAAGCCCGGTATGTTTGCCGAGATAAGTTTCGAACAAAAATACCCCGAGGGCATAGTGGTGCCCAGGGAGGCGGTTGCAGGTTCCGGCGAAGAAAGTGTCGTCTGGGTGATTAAAGACGGTGTGGCCGAGAGGCGCGAGGTTGAGCTGGGCGCGGGCAGCGGCAGATCGGTAATTATTCTTTCCGGTGTTAAAGAGGGGGAACAGGTGGTTACGGTGGGAGCAGGCGCCTTGAGGGACGGTATGAAAGTGAAAATAAAAGGTTAGGTGGAATTGACTTATGAAACTTACCGATTTTTCCATTAAGCGCCCTATGACCGTTGCGGTGCTGGTGGTGGTCGTGCTGCTGCTGGGCGCCGTTTCCCTGAGCAAGCTCACCATAGACCTGTACCCGGAAATGAACCTGCCCGTGGCCGCGGTTATGACGTCGTACCCGGGAGCCGGGCCCCAGGAAGTGGAAAACCAGGTGACCCGCCCTCTGGAGTCCGTCCTGGGAACGGTGAACGACCTGGATTCCATACAGTCCATAAGCGCCACCGGGGAGTCCATAGTAATTGTTTTCTTTAACTGGGGCACCGACATGGACTTCGCTTCCCTGCAGATGAGGGAGAAGGTTGACCTGGTCAAAGATGTGCTCCCCGATGGGGCGGGCAAGCCGCTGGTTTTCAAGATGGATCCCAACATGCTGCCTGTTATGCAGATATTGGTATCCGGTGAGAATCCCCGGGAAGTCAAGCAGGTAACTGATGATATTATAAAGCCCCGCCTGGAAAGGGTAGCCGGAGTAGCCGCCGTGCGGGTGGAAGGCGGCGTGCAGAGGGAAATAAAGGTGCTGGTGGACCAGGCCAGGCTCAACGGCTACGGCTTGAGCCTGAACCAGATAGTGCAGACCCTGCAGGGGGAGAACATGAACGTGTCCGGCGGGGACGTGGAGAGCGGCCGGAAGGATATGCTGGTGCGGGTTACCGGGGAGTTTAAGAGCATCGGGGAAATAGAAAACGTGGTATTAACCTCCCCGTCCGGCGCCGTGGTCCGCTTGAAGGACGTGGCGGACGTGGTGGACGGCGCTGCGGAGCAGACCCACCTCAGCCGGGTGAACGGCCAGCCGGCGCTGGCCGTGCTGGTTCACAAGCAGAGTGCCGCCAACACCGTGCAGGTGGCCAGGGATATCAAGAAGACCCTGGAGGAACTAAAGGCCGGTGTCCCGCCGGATTTTGAATTTAAAGTGGTAATGGATCAGTCCCAATTCATTGAGGATTCCATCAACAATGTGGTAAGGAAAATCTTTTTCGGCGGCGCGCTGGCCGTTCTGGTTATGCTGGTGTTCCTGCGCAACGTGCGCAGCACCCTTATTATTTCCACCGCCATTCCTATTTCCATTATTGCCACTTTTGCGCTGCTGTACTTCAATGACATGACGTTGAACCTGGTAACCCTGGGCGGGCTGGCCCTGGGAATCGGCCTCATCGTTGACGACGCCATTGTGGTCCTGGAAAACATCTACAGGCACCGCCAGGAGGGCTGCGGCCTGGTGGAGGCCGCCCGGCAGGCCACGGATGAAGTGGGAAACGCGGTAATTGCCGCCACACTGACCACCATTGCCGTGTTTATGCCCATTGTTTTCGTAAAGGGGCTGGCCTCCCAGCTGTTCAAACCCATGGCCTTAACCGTCACCTTCTCGGTGGCGGCATCCCTCGTGGTGGCCCTCACCCTGGTGCCCCTCCTGGCCTCCAGGTATTTGAAGCTGGAAGAGCCCGGGGAAGGTCTCCGGGGGAAGATTTACCGCGCTTCCGAGGAAAGGTTCGACAGGTTTTATCAGTGGTACCGCCGGGTGCTGCAGTGGAGCCTGGGGCACAGGAAAACCGTAATTATAAGCATATTCCTGCTGTTTTTTGCCAGCCTGGCCCTGGTACCCCTGGTAGGGGCCGAGTTCCTCCCCACCATGGATGAGGGTTATGTTAAAGTCACCCTGGATTTGCCCAACGGTACTACTTTGGAAGAGACAAACCGGATTACCGCGCAGGTGGAGGAACTGGCGGCGGAAATACCGGAAGTGGAAAATGTAATTACCAATGTAGGCTTTGTGGGTAATGAAAGCATGGGCGGCGAGACCAGCAGCGATAAGGCTCAGGTTTACTTCCAGCTGAAGGAAGAAGGGCGGCGCAGCCGCACGGCGGAGGAGGTTGCCGCCGTTTTGCGGGATAAAGTGAAGGATATTGCCGGGGCGGATGTCAAGGTTACGGCCACCGGGCCGGCAGCGGAAGGTCACGACATGGGCGCCCCCGTTAACGTTACCATTAAGGGGGACGACCTGGACGTGCTGGCTTCCCTGGCCGAGCAGGCCACCGGGCTGATCCGGGAAGTTCCCGGCGTGACGGAAGTCACCAACAGCCTGGCCGAGGGGCGGCCGGAAATTCGCGTTATTGCGGACCGCGACCGGGCCGCCGCTTACGGCCTGGGCGGGGCGCAGATTGCTTCCGCCGTGCGCACGGCCATCCGGGGCACAGTGGCTACCCAGTACCGCACCGGCGGCAACGAAATAGACGTGCGCGTGCGCCTTAAGGGCGGCGAGGAGGCCGGGCTGGACGAACTGGAAAACCTTACCGTGTACAGCCCCGTTGCCGGGCCGGTGCCTTTACGCCAGGTGGCCCGGCTGGTGGAGGCCGAGGGGCCCGCATCCATTCAGCGCATGGACCAGTCCCGGGTGGTCACCATTACCGGAAACCTGAGCGGGCGGGACTTGAACAGCGTCATGAAGGACATAAGGGCCAGGCTGGACGGCCGCCTGGACCTGCCCCCGGGGTACACCATAGAGTACGGGGGCCAGCACGAGCAAATGAGGGACGCTTTCGGCAACCTCGCCCTGGCCCTGGTGCTGGCCGTGGCCCTGGTGTACCTGGTTATGGTGGCCCAGTTTGAATCCATGCTGTATCCCTTTATTATAATGTTCTCAGTTCCCGTTACCGTAACCGGGGTGGTATTGAGTCTCCTGGTTACCGGCAGGCCCTTCAGCGTCACCGCATTTATCGGCGTCATCCTTCTGGCCGGCATCGTGGTGAAAAACGCCATTGTGCTGGTGGATTATATAAACGTGCTGCGGCGCCGGGGAGTGGAAAGGGACGAGGCCATTTTGAAGGCCGGCCCCACCAGGCTGCGCCCCATTCTCATGACCGCCCTCACCGCCATCCTGGCTATGCTGCCCATGGCCCTGGGGCTGGGCGAGGGGGCGGAGGCCCAGGCGCCCCTGGCCACCGTGGTGGTCGGCGGGCTGGCCTTCTCCACCGTAATCACCCTGGTGCTGGTGCCGGTAATTTACGCCGTAATGGACGACGTCCCCCGCTGGTGGAAAAACAGGCGGGAGAGGCGAAAGCAAGATAAACTGATAACTTCCGGCGCGTAAAGCGGGATTAAGACAGGATAAACAGGATTAACAGGAGGAAAACATGTATTTTTATATTTATGAATTAATGTATTTTAATATCAAAAAATAAAAAATTAAATTATTAAATCCTGTACATCCTGTCAATCCTGTCTAAAAATTAATATTTAAACCGGCTTCTGCCTGTTAATCCCGTCAAAAACATATTTCTTAAAACCCGAAAACACTACCTGTAGGGGAGAAACTATATGAAAAATAAAAAGCCCTTTATAGGCGTATTCGTGTTAATGCTCCTCGCCCTGGCCGGGATTAGTGCCTATTACTGGTACAACAACACTTATTACGTTACCACCGAAGATGCCAGGGTGGACGCCGACGTGATAAAGGTGAGTCCCCAGGTGGCGGGGAAAATAGTGGAGATTAGCGTGGAGAGCGGGGATATGGTGAAGAAGGGCCAGGTGCTGGCCCGCCTGGATGATGTCACCCTGCCCGCGGGGAGCAACCTGGACCTCACCCTCCTCCGCTCGCCCGTTGACGGTATGGTGGTGTACGTCCCGGCTCACGAGGGAGAGATGGGCGTGCCCGGGCAGCCGGCGGTGATGCTGGTGGATACCGGTGACATACATATTACCGCCAATATAGAGGAAACCGACCTGCCCAAGGTAAGGCCGGGACAGTACGTGGAAGTTACCGTGGACAGTATTCCCGGGGAGGTCTTCCACGGCCGAGTGGATTCCATTCAGGGGGCATCCCTTTCCACCTTTTCCCTGCTTCCTGCCAATAACGCCTCCGGTAATTTTACCAAGGTGGTACAGAGGGTGCCCGTTACCATTGAACTGGACAGCTATATGGGGCACCGCCTGGTGGTGGGCACCAATGCCGTGGTCCGCATTCATATAAGGTAGGGGTGGTGTCGTGATGCGGGAGGAACACCGGGAACAGGAATTTCACCCGGCAGCCGGCCCCGGGGCCCCCTTTCCCTGGGCGGCCCTTTTTGTTCTGGTGCTGGGGCCCTTCATGGCCATTCTGGACGGCAGTATAGTCAATGTGGCCCTGCCCCGGATGATGGCCATTTTCAACGTGGGGGCTGAGGACATCCAGTGGGTTCTCACCGCCTACCTGCTGGTTTCCGGTACGGTTGTGCCCGTTACCGGCTACCTGGGAGACCGCTTCGGCTATAAGCGGGTATACCTTATTGCCCTCGTGGCCTTCACTGCCGGTTCGGGCTTGTGTGCCCTGGCCTGGAACAACCCTTCTCTGGTGGCGGCCCGGGTGATACAGGCTGTGGGGGGCGGGGCCATGGTTCCCGTAAGCATGGCCATGCTTTTCAGAATTATTCCCCGGGATAAGATGGGTATGGGTATGGGTGTGTGGGGTATAGCTGCCATGGCGGCCCCGGCCATCGGGCCCACCCTGGGGGGCTACCTGGTGGATACTTTCACCTGGCACAGCATTTTTACCATCAACCTGCCCGTAGGGGCCGTGGCGGTTCTTTTGTCTGCGCTGGTGCTTGAGGAAACTCCGGTGCAGCCCAAACTGAAATTTGATCTCCCGGGATTTTTACTGGGCTCCGCCGGCTGCTTCTTCCTGTTGCTCGCCCTCAGCAAGGGACAGGATTGGGGCTGGAGTTCCTACCCCGTTGTCATGCTGTTAACTTCCGCGGCTTTCCTTTTGATTCTGTTTGTACTGTGGGAACTGGACTTTCCGGAGCCCATGCTGGATGTGCGGCTTTTGAAAAACCCGGTTCTGACCGTAAGCCTGGTGTGTATAAGCATATTGACGGTAGGGCTTTTCGCCGGCATCTTCCTGATTCCCATCTACGCCCAGAACCTCATGGGCCTGACCCCCATGCAGACCGGATTGATGCTGATGCCCATGGCCATTGTCAGCGGGATTATGATGCCCATAAGCGGGCGCCTCTTTGATAAAATAGGCGCTATGCCCCTGGGGGTAGCGGGGATTATTTTAATTGTCGTTACTACCTATCACATGCACATCATTTCTCTGGATACCAGCTTTCGCTGGGTGCAGGTGATTCTGGCGGTGCGGGCCGTAGGCCTGGGGATGACCATGATGCCCCTTACCACCGCCGGGCTGAACACCGTGCCGCCGGCCCTTTCGGGCCGGGCCTCGGCCTTGAATAACCTGGTGCGGCAGGTGTCCGCCTCCTTTGGCATCGCCTTTCTCACTTATGTTATGGTGAACCGGCAGGCCCTGCACGCCGCCTGGATGCGGGAAGGGGTAAGCTGGATGTCGCCGGCGGGCCCCGGCATTATGGAGAAAATAAGCGCCGTTACGGGGGATCCGGCCGCGGCCGCGGCCCTGGTGGACCTTCAAATACAGCGTTTGGCCGCTGTGAAAGCCATCGGCGACGACTTCATAGTGGCCACCGTTATGGTACTAATCGCCCTGCCCCTGGTGTTTTTCCTGAGCAAGGGCCGGGTGGACCGGCAGAGGCAGTATGAAATGGAGAGGTATGCCGCCGGGGGCGGAAAATAAAGGTTCCCACCTCGAAAAATTAAAAATTACTATTTAAATTTTGCCCTTATATGTTACACTATTATGGATGACTTTGAGTATAACGGTAACGAGTAAGATAAAGCTACGGAGGTGGGATGTTGAAAAGGATGCAGAAACAAATTTTGCGCGCGCTGATGGCAGAGCCCCGGACCTTCTGGCAGTTGATCAAGAAACAGGACGGGCACCTGGCCCGGTACGTTCAACTAATGGAAGAAATGATTCGCGAGGGCTTAATTTATTCCAGGGATGAGTATATTTATATTAGTGATAAAGGAAAAAAGGTGGCCCGGGAAAGCGGCCTGGGTCCCCTGCAGCCTGTAACCTGCCCGGCCTGTAAAGGGAAAACCGTTACCCTGGAGGGAAAGTTTGCCCGGGTACTGGATGAATTTAAGGAAATCGCCCGCCGGAGGCCCGCGGCCATATCCGAATTTGACCAGGGGTACGTGGACGTGGAAAGCACTGTGGCCCGGGTGGCAGTGATGTACGAGCGGGGTGACCTGGAGGGGCGGAATATTTTCCTAATAGGTGACGATGATTTAACCGGCATTGCCATTGCCCTTACCGGGATGGCCAGCCGCATAACCGTTTTGGAAGTGGATGAGCGCCTGGTGGAATTTATTGATAACGTGGCCGGAGAAAAGGGCTTTACGAATCTTTCCGTACATAGGTTTGACGTGCGCTACTCCCTGCCGGAGGAGTTTCAGGGACAGTATGATACTTTTCTTATCGACCCCGTGGAAACGCTGCCGGGTATCAGCCTGTTCCTGACGCGGTGCGCCCAATCCCTGCGGGGTAAGGGCTGCGCCGGCTATTTCGGCCTGACTCACCTGGAGGCCTCCCGGGAAAAGTGGCATGCCATCCAGAAGATGATTTTGGATATGAATTTTGTAATTACCGATATCATTCACGATTTCCAGGAATACGAGCTGGAAAGGGAAGGCTTTATAAATAAGGACTATCCATTGGTAAGCAGGGCCTTTGACCGGCTGCCGGTGCCGGACGTCAACTGGTATACCTCCAACTTTTACCGGCTTGAGGCTGTGGATAAGCCGCGCATTCCCAAAAATGAAAAAATTCCTGCCGGCCGGGAATTTTATTTCGACGACGAGGCTTACGCCACATTACCGTAAGACGTGGGGTCAGGCTTAACTTTGTGAATTACAGCCTGGCCCCTTTTTTTATTCTCATGTTTTTATCGGAAGGAGATGGAATTCTTTTGTCGAAAAAATTATGATAGTGACTGCAGGGGGAGTGATGAGTTTTTGGAAGAAGAAATCAGTCTTCGCGAACTCATAGAGGTACTTTTACGCGGCAAGTGGATTGTTGCCGGTATTTGCGCGGCCGCTGTCTTGGCAGCAGGTCTCGCCAGTTTCTTTGTGCTGCCGGAGAAGTATGAATCTTCGGCCACTATTATGGTAAACAGCTTGCCCAAAAAAATTGAAGAAGTTGAAAATGGCAGTTTGGGTCAATTATTAAGTTCTCTGACCGAGTACCCCCAGATGACCCTGGAAACTTACCGGGATCAAGTAAAAAACCCCGTACTGTTGCAGGAAGTTATTGATGAGCTGGACCTGGACCCTGAAATATATACTGTCCACGGTTTAATGGCCGGTAAGGTAAAGGCCGAAGTGGTGGAAAATACCAACTTGATCCGGATTAAGGTAACCGACCGGGACCCGGCCAGGGCCGCTGCCATAGCCAATTCCCTGGCCAATAATTTTGTGGAGTTTATTAATAATAAAAGCAGGCAGCGATTGGAAAATTCGGTGCAGTTTTTGGAAGAGCAGATTAGCGAGCAGGAAAAAGAACTGGCAGCGGCGGTTGATGAATATAAGGAGTTTCTGGCGAAGCCCAAAGGTGTGGAAGAACTGGAAAAGGAATTTAATGCCAAGCTGTCCCTTTTAACCCGGTTTAAGGAACAGCTGGTTGAAAATGAAGTGCAAATCCAAAAAACCAATACGGCTTTGAGTCAGGTCAGGGCAGCCATTGCCGAAACCCCTGAAAAGCTGGTTACCCGAAAGTCCCTGTCGGAAGACCCGTATTTGCTCCAGGTTGCCGATTCCATAAGCGACAAGTCAATTGCCCGGTTGTCCAGTATAAAAATGGACAGCGAAGAGATAAATCCCGTCTACATAGACCTGGTGAAAAGGAAAGTTCAGTTGCAGGAAGAACTGGCAAACCTTAAAGGAGAACAGGAACAGTTGGAAAAAAAAGTATCTGCCATCCGCTCGGAACTGGAGCAATTGCAGTCAGAATTGGCAGAGAAAAAAGTATTTAAGGAACGCCTCAGCAATAAAGTGGATATGCTGCGGGCCAATTATGAAATGCTTGCCCGGAAATATCAGGAAACCAAAATGAGTGCATCGGCAGAAATCGGGGAAGCCAGTATTATGCTTCTCAGCAAGGCTATGGAATCCAAAGAGCCTGTGGCTCCCCGGAAAATGCTTAATATGGCCGTGGCCGGGGTCTTGGGTTTGATGGTTGGCATTTTCCTGGTATTTTTCCTGGAGTTCTGGCGCAAGTCGGCGCCGGAAAATACGGACATACCTGCATAAGGGGACAGTCCCTCTTAAAGGGGGCTGTCCCCTTTTTACCTTTTTATTATGCCTGTGGCAGGATTTGCTAACCAGTTGTCGAAAAACTAATTGCAGAGGAGAAATTTCCAAGGAGAGTGGCTTTTTACCATGACAAAACGCGGCCTGTTACGGTGTTTTTATTTAACCTTCCTATTGGTTCTGCTGTTCATTCCGGTTGCGGGTCCCGCCTTCGGGAGTACGGGCTTTCCGGATGTTTCTGACAGCCACTGGGCGGCCAGGCATATTGCCAGGATGAGCGAGCTGGGAATAGTGGGCGGTTATTCCGACGGGACTTTCCGGCCGAACCGCACCGTGAGCCAGGTGGAGGCCCTGGTGATGGCCGTCCGGTGCCTGGGCGGCAGCGGGAATTACCAGGGGGTTGATGTTCCCTTTACCGTTCCCGGGTGGGCCCGGCAGGATGTGGCCCGGGCCATGACTTTGGGATTACTTAAAAGCGATGAGGCTTTTTATGCTGAATCCGGCGCCACCCGGGCCTGGGTGACCAGGCTGCTGGTGCGGCTGGTGGGCAAGGATGACGAGGCCCGCAGTGTCCGGCTGCTGCCCAATTTTTCGGACGCTTACAAAATTCCCGACTGGGCCATCGGGTACGTGCGGGTTGCCCAGGATTACAACCTTGTGGGCGGGTATTCCGACAGTTCCTTCCGCCCCGATAAAACGGTGACCAGGGCCGAGCTGGCGGTATTTCTCGGGCGGGCCATGGATTGCCTTGGGGAGGTAAAGGACCTGGAAAAGCTGCCCGGCAAGCAGGTTTCCGAGTTGGTGACGGGGACCATTCGGGGTGTATATTCGGAAGCGGGGGCCCTGGCGGTGGAGGTGGCGGGCGGTGAATACCGCACCCTTTACCTGCCGGAGGATGCCAGTATATCCGTCACCGGCTCTGACCAGCAGGGCCTGGCGGCCCTGCAGCCGGGGGACGAAGTGGAGATCGCCCTGGATGCCGGGGGCTATATATCCAGTATTATAGTGAAATTCCGCCCCGGAAATGCAGTTAACGAGGGCATTGTTTACCACCTGGATCCCGGGGCGTCCCTGATAGCCATCCGTGGCGATAACGGTAATATTCATTCTTACCGCCTGGCGGAGCAGGTGTCCGTGCTGGTAGAGGGATACCGTTTCCCCACCCTGAAAGATGTCCGCGAAGGGGACAGGGTGCGCCTGGAGGTGGAAAGCGGCGCCGTCAGGCAGATAGAAGTGCTGGAACTGTCCGCGCAAAAAACTTTAACCGGTACGGTGAAAATGATATCTCCGGAGGACCGGCTGGTGGTACTGGATGTGGACGGGGAACTTAAAGTCTTTCAGGTGGCCGCTGGTGCCGGTATTGAAATTTCCGGCCTGGCAAGTGCAGTTTTGGGCGATGTGATTGTGGGTGACGAGGTAGAGGCCCGCATTGAAAACGGGAAAGCGGTTCAGCTGAAAGTTAGGGAACGCCAGGTGAAAGACGAGCTAGCCGGCACCGTGGTGGGGGTGGATACCACCAACCGCGTGCTTACCTTCAGGGACAGAAACGATAATTTGCATGCCCATGAAATTAAGGATAATGCCCGAATACTTATTAACGGTGAAGAGGGCGCCCTGGGCGACATTGAAAAGGATATGGAAGTTGAAGTAAGGTTAGTTGACGGGAAAATATTCTTTTTGGAAGTGGATAATTCCGTAAAAGGCACTGTGGTCAGCCTGGATGAGGAAGGACTGCTGCTGGTTATCCGGGACAATAGCGGCGACCGCAGGACCTACGACATAGATGAAAATGTGGATGTGGACAGCGAGGACGGCCGCGATGAGCTGGATGAAGTAAATAGGGGCGACTGCGTGGAAATAACCGTTGATGATGACGTGGTCACCGAGATAAAGCTGCGCACCCAAAAGATTCTCCGGGTTGACAGGGTGCGGGAGTCCTGGGACAGGATTGACGCCGAGGATGAAGATGGAGACCGCGTGAGGCTGTACATCCGCGGCGGGGTGGACCTGGTGGTGCCGGGCATTGATTATCCCGGTGTGGAGGATGTGCAGGAAGACGACCTGGTCAGGGCCACTTTTACAGGCCACGACCTGGAAAAGGTGGAAGTGCTGCAGCCGGAGCGGGGCAGGGTGATTTCAATAAATACCTACGCCGGGACTGTTACCCTGGAGTATTATAACGGTGAAACGGCCACCCTTGATTTTGACGATAACTGTGAAATTGTCATAAACGGGGAGAGTTATGACAGCCTCACCGCGCTTTCCAGGGGCGACCGGGTGGAAGTAATTGAAAATGTAAAGGGCGGCCGTACTTTCAAGGTAATGGATGAGGTTACCGGTACCCTGGCCTTCCCGGTGGATGGTGACGAGGTATACCTGGAGGACAGTTACCGGGGCTGGGAAGATTATGATTTGCATAAAAAAGTATATGTTCATGATTCCAGTGGAGTCCTTTCGCCGCGCAGCCTGAACAAGGGCGACCGGGTTAAGCTTTACATGTTAAATGACCTGGTTTACGAAATCGAGGTACTGTAATGCTTGCTAAGCCAGGCAAATTCCATTTTTAATAAAAAATGTAATTAAAATGTGTATAAAAAGAACCTCCTTAAGCCAAAATAACGGCAGTTAAAACTTAAGGAGGTGTGGTTTTATGCCGAGAATCAAGTGCTCCGTTGATGACTGCATTTACCAGGAGGGGACTGAGTGTAAGGCTTCCAGCATCCACGTAAAGCCTACCAACCATGACCTGATGACCAGCGTTTCCGATGATACAGCCTGTGAAACTTTTAAGCCACGCACCTCAATGAAATAGTTTTAAAAACCCCCGCGGGAACCGCGGGGGTTTTTAAAATCCGGTTTTTATGTAATTTTGTTTTAAATTTATTTTTACCCTTGACTTTAGTTCTTTAGTTAGTTAAACTACTGCCAGGAAAAAGTTAAATTTTTCGTCGAAAGGGGATAAAAAGGTATGAAGAAAGTCAAGTTTTTAGGTCTGGCGGTCCTGGTACTGGCACTGGCGCTGGCAGCGGCCGGCTGTGGCGGCGAAAAGGCGGCGGACAGGCCTGGCGAGCAGGCCGGCGCTGAAAAGACCACCTGGGAAGAAATCCAGGAAAGGGGCTACATGGTGGCCGGTTTGGATGACACTTTTGCCCCCATGGGCTACCGTGACCCGAAAACCAACGAGTTGATAGGTTTCGACATTGACATGGGTGCCGAGCTGGGCAAGCGCCTGGGGGTTGAAATTAAGTGGCAGCCCACCGACTGGGACGGGGTAATAGGTGCTTTAAAATCCAAAAAGTTTGACGTTATTATTTCCGGCATGAGCGTTACCGACGAGCGCAAAAAAGTAATCAATTTCTCCAAAAATTATCTTAAAGCCGGTATCGGCATGGTGGTGAGGAAGGATAACAACGATATTAATTCCGTGGAAGACCTGGACGGCAAGGTTATTGCCACCCAAACCGGCAGTTCCGGTGAGACTGCCTGCAGTGATTTGGGACTGAAAGGGGTCAAGTTGTATGACCAGTACCCCGAGGCGTTCCAGGACCTGGCCATCGGCCGGGTGGACGTGGTGGTGGTTGATGTAACCACAGCCGCCCACTATGTAAGTAAAAAGCCTGATACCTATAAAGTGGTTGGCGAGCGCCTGGTTGATGAGCCGTATGCCATTGGTATCCGCAAGGAAGATAAAGACCTGAAGGAGGCTATTGACGCCGCGTTAACGGAAATGATGGAAGACGGTACTCTTTCCCGAATTTCCATGAAATGGTTCGGTGATGATTTGATTCCAAAAGAGTAATTTGTTAACGGAGTGTGGGCAATGGATTTTAGTTTTATTGATATAAAATTTCTGCTTCAGATTCTACCCGTACTCCTCAAAGGGGCGGTATTGACCCTTGAGCTGACGGTACTGGCAGTCTCTTTCGGTACTGTAATCGGGCTTTTTGTAGCCCTGGCCAAGATCTCGCGTATTAAGATACTGGCAACTATCGGGGGGATTTATACCTGGGCCATCCGGGGAATCCCCCTTCTTGTGCAGCTTTATATACTTTATTACGGCCTCCCGCAGGTGGGTATTGAATTAGATTCCTTTACCGCCGCGGTGGTGGGTTTAAGCATCTGCGGCGGCGCTTATATAGCGGAGATAATAAGGGCGGGAATTCAATCCATTGACAGGGGGCAAATGGAGGCCGCCCTTTCCCTGGGCATGTCTTACGCCCAGGCTTTCCGGCGGGTAATTTTGCCCCAGGCTTACCGCAGGCTCCTGCCGCCCATGGGAAATGAATTTATCACCCTGATGAAGGATTCCTCCCTGGTGTCAATCATCAGTATGACGGAGCTGCTGCGCCAGGGGAAATTGTTAAGCAACGCAACGTTCCGCTCCATGGAAATATATGTAACGGTGGCGGTTATATATTTGTTGTTGACCACGGTCTTTATCTATCTGATTGGCCGCCTGGAAAAACGCCTTGCCATATCCGAGGGTGATTAAGCCGTGATTGTTGTACGAAATGTCAGCAAAAGTTTCGGGAATTTACAGGTGCTGAAGGGAGTCAGCCTCACCGTTAAAAAGGGTGAGGTTGTAGTCATAATCGGTCCCAGCGGTTCCGGTAAGAGTACTTTGTTGCGCTGCTTGAATTACCTGGAGACCATTGATGACGGGTACATTACGGTGGACGGCCAGCTGGTGGGCAAAAGAAAATTGCCCGACGGGCGCCTGGTGGACGACCGCAGGAAAAATATTTACCGGCTGCGCAGCCAGATAGGCATGGTATTCCAGCAGTTTAATTTATTCCCCCACCTGACGGCCCTGGAAAACGTGATGGAGGGGCCCGTTACAGTATACAAAACCCCGCCGGAAGAGGCCAGGAAGAATGCTTTGGAGATGCTGGACAAGGTGGGCCTGGCTGATAAAGCCCATGCTTACCCGGTACAGCTTTCCGGCGGCCAGAAGCAGCGGGTGGCCATTGCCAGGGCCCTGGTCATGCGGCCCAAGGTCATGCTTTTTGACGAGCCCACCAGCGCCCTGGACCCGGAGCTGGTGGGGGGAGTGCTGGCGGTAATTAAGGATTTGGCTAATGAAGGTATGACCATGATTGTGGTTACCCACGAAATGGGTTTCGCCCGGGAAGTGGCGGACAGGGTGATATTTATGGATGGCGGGCGAATACTGGAAGAAGCCACCCCGCAAAAAATTTTCACCAGTCCCGGACACCCGCGCACCAGGGAGTTTCTCAGTAAAATACTTTAGAAAAAGTTTGTTATGCAAACTTATGTATAAATATGCAGCAACCTGTCGTCATGCCGGTTTGCTGCGTTTAAGTTATCTCATTGTGATACCGGTATCAAAATGAGAGCCCCTGCGGTATTACTGGCCGCGGGGTTTTTTTGTATCGAATTGAGATGAATGGTTGTGGGCAGCAGTTTAGCCTGTATTTAATGGATTGTCCGGGTAAAATGGCTAAAAGCCGGAAAAAAATAGACACGCGGGATATGTATAGTTAAAAGTTTTTTCCCAAAGTAATGGCACGGTAATTGCTAGCTTTTAAAGGTAAATGCCGCCAGTGATTGGAGTGATTGTGCATGGCCAGAGTTATTTCACATTCTGCTGGTGAAAAAATACGTATTAAAAGACAGTGGTGTAAAGGATGCGGCATTTGTACCGCCCTTTGTCAGAGAAAGGTACTGGTATTGGATAACCGGGGCAAGGTAGTGGTGGCCAATCCCGCGGCCTGCACCGGTTGCGGCAGATGTGAAGCCCACTGCCCTGACTTTGCCATTAGTATAGAGTAGGCCGGTGCTCCCTGGTAAGCGAATTGCGGAGCGCCGGTCCCTTAAAAAGGGGGTTCAAAAGATGGCTCAGATCCTGGAGATGGCCCGGTTGATGCAGGGAAACGAGGCAGTGGCCGAAGGAGCGCTGGCTGCCGGGGTGCGGTTTTTTGCCGGCTACCCCATAACCCCCTCTACGGAAATTGCCGAAATCATGGCGGAGCGCCTGCCGCGGGTGGGCGGTAAATTCATTCAAATGGAAGACGAAATTGCCAGCCTGGGCGCGGTTATAGGAGCTTCCCTGGCAGGTGTAAAGTCCTTAACTGCCACCAGCGGGCCCGGCTTTTCCCTGATGCAGGAAAATATAGGTTTTGCCGCCATGGCGGAGGTGCCCTGCGTAATTGTAAACGTACAGCGCAGCGGGCCCAGCACCGGAATGCCCACGGCTCCCGCTCAGGGCGACGTCATGCAGGCCCGCTGGGGCACCCACGGCGACCACCCGGTGATTGTGCTCAGCCCGTCATCGGTTCGGGAGGCATATGAACTGGCCGTCCGGTCCGTGAATCTGGCTGAAAAATACAGGGTGCCGGTTATTTTGTTGCTGGATGAAGTAATCGGGCACCTCAGGGAAAGGGTTATATTGCCTGCCCGGAGTGAAGTGAAAATCGTAAACCGGCGGCGCCCCAAGGTGGCTCCCGGCGATTATATTCCCTACCGCCCGGATGAAGACGGCGTTCCTCCCATGGCAAATTTCGGTGAGGGGTACCGCTATCACGTTACCGGACTGGCCCACGATGAAAACGGGATTCCCACCAACGACCCGGCGGTGGCCGAACGGCTGGTGCGGCGGCTGTACGATAAGATAAAAAATAACCTGGGCGATATTCTCATGGATGATTCCAGGTACCTGGAAGATGCGGAAGTAGTGGTGCTGGCCTACGGTTCGGCGGCCCGCTCCGCGCGGCACGCGGTCAAGGAAGCCCGGCGGCAGGGCATTAAGGCCGGGCTGTATCGCCCGCTGACCCTGTGGCCCTTTCCCGAACAAAAGGTGCAGGAGCTGGCCGGAAAGGTCCGGGCCATTATCGTGCCGGAAATGAACCTGGGCCAGTACCGTTTGGAAGTGGAGCGGGTGGTCCGGGGCCGGGCACCCGTACGGGGTGTGAACCGGGTGAACGGCGAGCTGGTTGCCCCGGAGGAGATACTGGATGCCATCCGGGGGGTGGTATAAATGATGCAGGAACTGGAACGGTATTTGCGGCAGGAAAGGCTTCCCCATATATGGTGTCCCGGGTGCGGCAACGGGATTGTAGTGGGGTGCCTTTTGCGGGCCGTAAAAAAATTGGGGCTGGACCAGGACCGCACGGTAATTATCGGGGGCATTGGCTGTTCGTCCAGGGCGGTGGGCTACCTGGATTTTGACACCCTGCATACCACCCACGGGCGGGCCCTGGCCTTTGCCACGGGAGTGAAGCTGGCCCGGCCCGAACTTAATGTTATTGTAATTACCGGGGACGGCGATGCCACCGCCATCGGGGGTAATCATTTAATACATGCCGCCCGGCGGAACATAGATTTAACGGTGTTACTGTTCAATAATAACATTTACGGCATGACGGGAGGACAGTACTCTCCCCTCACGCCCGCAGGAAAGAAGGCCACCACGGCCCCGCACGGCACACTGGAGCGTGCTTTCGACGTGGCGGAACTGGCCCGCTCCGCCGGTGCCACCTATGTGGGCAGGAGCACCACCTACCACGATAAACTGCTCACCGACCTGATTGTTGCCGGCATTGAAAATAAAGGATTCAGCCTGATTGAGGCCGTGGCCGCCTGTCCCACCGGGTACGGGCGGCGCAACAGCATGAGGAACGGGGCGGAAATGCTTATGTGGCAGAAGGAAAATGCTGTTCACGTCAAAAAGGCCCGGCAGATGTCCCCCGGGGAATTGAAAGGAAAGATAATCATCGGCGAGCTGCACAGGAGCGAGGCCCGGGAATATACTGCCGCTTATCAAGAATTGATGGATAAGATCGGGAAGGAAACAGGCGGTTCGATTACGCCGCTGCGGGGTAAGTAACGGGGGTGATTTTATGGGCGAGTACAGGCTGCGGTTAAGCGGTACGGGGGGGCAGGGACTCATCCTGGCCGGCATAATAATAGCCGATGCCGCCGTGCGGGACGGCAAAAATTGCATCCAGTCCCAGTCCTACGGGCCGGAAGCCCGGGGCGGCGCCAGCCGGGCCGAGGTAATCATAGGGGATGAAGAAATTGACTACCCCCGGGTATCCCGCCCGGATGTGCTGCTGGTAATGAGCCAGGAGGCCTGCAACAAGTTTGCTGCCGACCTGCAAAAGGGCGGCGTGATGATTGCCGACTCCACCTACGTACATGATTTGCCCGCCGTAAACGGCACGGTATACAACCTGCCCATCAGCCTGGCGGCCCGGGAGAAGGTGGGCCGGGAGATGGTGGCTAACGTGGTGGCGCTGGGCGCCATGGTGCGGATAACCGGCATTGTTTCCCGCAAGGCCCTGACAGAAGCCCTGCTCTCCCGTATTCCCAAGGGAACCGAGGAATTGAACCGGAAGGCCCTGGACCTGGGCTGGCAGCTGGCAGAAAAAATATTGCACTGAAAAAAATATTGCACTGAATTTGTATTATCTAATTAAAGAGACCGGGAATTTTTCCCGGTCTCTTTAATGTTAACTCGGCTTCCGCGGGTGAAAGCAAATTTGCCCCTTGCGGCATGGCCTGCAGTGCAGCTTATCTCCCTTAAAGCAGAGGAAATAAGTGGCTTTTGGGGAGAGAATTAACTCCCAATATTTAACCGGAAATTTTTTTCCGGATGTTTTCTAGCAGGTTTTTTTCCAGTTCATTCACTTGGCTTATTATCTCTCCCAATTCATTTTTCAATTCCAGTTTTTTATTTTCGTCTTTAAGGGAACCGAGGTTGATTTCCACGTTCAGTGCTGCGCCCCTGGCCCCTGCCGCCGCCATCAGCACAGACACCCCCACATCACTGGCGGTGTTGGGGTTGCCGTGTTCGATTACTTTTTTGCCCAGCTGCATTGCCTGCAGGCAGCTGCGGGCGACTTTCAAGGGCAGGGTGGCGGCTTCCGTAAGGGCGTTTTGAATAGCCCTGGTTCTTTCTTTTTTCTCAATGTCAGTTTCTTTGGGCATTTTGAAAGCGGCCATTACCTTGTTGAAAGCTTCGTTGTCTTTATCCACCAGCTGCAGGAGTTTTTTCCTGAGTTCTCTGGCCTCTTGCAAAATGTCCTTCATTTCGGCTTCGTATTCTTTAAACTTTTCTTTTCCTATGGTTAAGTTACTTACCATTGCTACCAGCGCGGCGGATAAGGAGCCTGCCAGCGCCGCCACGCTTCCCCCTCCGGGCGCCGGGGACGAGGAGGCCAGTTCTTCAGTAAACCCGCTTACGGTTTTTTCTACAAGCATACCACCACTCCGTGTTTTTATTTTTTCAGCTTGCAAAAAGCTTCTTCAACTAAATTTTTCACCAGATCTTCCTTGGGTATGAAGGGAAGGGTAATGTGAGCCGCACCTTTATTCATTTTGTTGTATTCGACGCAGGTAGCGATGGAATTTTCGTTCCTGGCCCAGGCGCGCCTGGCTACCCCGCCCATCACGTCCCACGGCAGAGCAGATTTTATGATGTTGTCCACTCTCTGGCTGCCGTCCAGCACCAGTCCGAACCCGCCGTTTATGGCTTTGCCGATTCCCACGCCGCCGCCGTTGTGCAGTGCTACCAGGCTCATACCCCTGGCGGCGTTTCCGGCGAAACACTGGGTGGCCATGTCGGCCATTATGTTGCTGCCGTCTTTGATGTTGGCGGTTTC
The DNA here is from genome assembly GCF_056316025.1 of Desulfofundulus sp. JL263-se. NCBI lineage: Bacteria > Bacillati > Bacillota > Clostridia > Eubacteriales > Peptococcaceae > Desulfofundulus > Desulfofundulus sp. JL263-se. The sequence goes on from NZ_CM149993.1 coordinate 180,404, forward strand.
CCGGAAGGGGGAGTCGGTGCCGCCGGTGTCGTGGTGGTCCCTGCCGATCATTACGGGCCCTATTTCGCCCTGTCTTATCATTTCGTTAAATTTCAGGGCTATTTTGGTTCTTCCCTCGGCGTCCTGGTAGAGGATCCTGGCCTTTGTCCCCACAACCAGGTTGTTCTTTTCGGCGTCCCTTATCCAGATGTAATTGTCCCTGTCCTGGTATCTCCTGTTGGGGTCGATGCATTCCAAGGCGGCTTTGTCCGTTTTTACAAGATCTTCATGTTTTCCGCTCAAGCACACCCACCGGAAAGGGCCGTACCCGTAGTCGAACAGTTCAGGGCCCATGATGTCTTCCACGTAGGACGGGAAAATAAAGCCGTCCGCTTCGTCCCTGCCGTTCTTGGCAATTTCCTTGACCCCGGCGTCAAAGACCGCTTTCATAAAGGAATTGCCGTAATCGAAGAAGTAGCTGCCTCTGTCCACCAGAGTTTTTATCAGTTCGTAATGGCGCCGCAAGCTCTTGTTTACCAGTTCCCGGAATTTTCCCTTGTCTTCTGCCAGGAGCCTGGTCCTTTCTTCGAAGGTAAGCCCCTGCGGGCAGTATCCGCCGTCGTAGGCGGCGTGGCAAGAAGTCTGGTCCGAGAGCAGATCCACTTTAATATTATTGTTGACAATATACTCCAGTAAATCCACAATGTTGCCGTGGTACGCGATGGATATGGGTTCTCTTCTTTTTAGATACTCTTTGGCTATGCTGAAAACTTCCTCTATATTGGCCGAGACCTTGCTGACCCAACCCTGGTCGTACCTGGTTTTTATTCTGGAGTAGTCCACTTCGGCAATGATACCTACGCCGCCGGTAATTTCAATGGCTTTGGACTGCGCCCCGCTCATACCCCCCAGCCCGGAGGAGACAAAAAGGCAACCTTTCAGGTCCTGGTCAGGCCCCAGGCCCAATTTTTGCCGTCCGGCGAGCAAAAGGGTATTATATGTGCCGTGTACTATGCCCTGGGGCCCGATGTACATCCACCCGCCGGCGGTCATCTGGCCGTAATTGGATACGCCCAGCTGCATGGCCTTGTGCCAGTCTGTGTAAGTATCAAACATACCGATCATCAGGCCGTTGGTGATTATTACTCTGGGAGCCTCCGGCCTGGACTTGAAGAGGCCCAGGGGGTGTCCCGATTCGACCACGAGGGTCTGATCTTCTGTCATGGTTTCAAGATATTTTTTAATCAGCCGGTACTGCATCCAGTTCTGGCATACCTGGCCCGTTTCGCCGTAAGTTACCAGTTCATAAGGATAGAGGGCTACTTCAAAATCCAGGTTGTTGTCGATCATCACCTGAAATGCCTTTCCTTCAATGCACCTGCCTTTGTATTCATCGATTGGTTTTCCGTAGATTCTACCTTCCGGGCGAAAACGATACCCGTAGATTCTGCCCCTGGTAAGCAGTTCGTCCAAAAATTCCGGTGCCAGTTTTTCGTGCAGTTCTTCCGGTATATAGCGGAGGGCGTTTTTTAAAGCCGTTTCCGTCTCTTGCTGGGTGAGGGTGAATCCCCTGTTGGGCGCCCTCCTGATGCTCTCGACAAACTTGGGGTAGGGGGGCAGTTCGTTGTCGAGCTTAATTGTCATGGCTTGGGAAATGTCGATGTTGTTCAACACCGCAAAAACACCTCTTTCATATAAATTTTTTTTTCGACAATTTTGCGCGTCCGGGTAAATCAGGAAGAAAAAGAATTTAACCCGGGGGATTTTTTATACCACTACAATCTTTTCTCCAGCACCTGGTCTTTGCTGAAATTTTCCAACCGCAAGAAATATTCCGCCACGTCTATCAGTGCGTCCACCGGTATCAGTCCCACTATTTCACTTCCCAGCACGTTTACTCCGTAGCGCGCTGCTTCCGCTTTAACCACTTCGAAGATCCTGTAAAGGGGGGCAGTTTTATAGTTGCACATATTGATCGTCACCTGGGCAATGTTTCTGTCTTCTATCATAATCCCCAGGGCCTTGACGTCTTTGAAGCCCCCGCTACTGCCCCTTATCGCCTTGGCGATTTTTTTGGCAATTTCCACGTCGGCTGTGTCAAGGTTGATGTTGTAGGCTATTAAAGGGGGCCTAGCCCCTACGGCGGTGGCGCCGGCAGTAGGGTGCAGCTCGGGCTTGCCGAAATCCGGGTGCCTTTCGGGCTTTTTGATTTCTTCCTTTAATCCTTCGAACTCTCCTTTCCTTACGTTGGCGAGATTCTTTCTTTCCGGTCTGGTGGCGGCTTCTTCGTAGAGGTAGACGGGTATTCCCAGTTCATCGTACAATTTTTGCCCCAGTTCTTTAGCCAGCTGGACGCATTCTTCCATGGTTACCCCGGAGATGGGAATAAAGGGAATGACGTCTGTTGCCCCCATCCGGGGGTGCTTGCCCTCGTGTTCTTGCAAATTTATCAGTTCTGCCGCTTTTTTGGCCGCATTGAAGGCGGCAGTTTTCACGGCTTGTGGTTCCCCCACAAAGGTTACCACGCAGCGGTTGTGGCTTTCGTCACTAGAATGGTCCAACAGCTTAATCCCCGCTACGGTTCTTATTTCGCCGATTATTTTCTCGATAACTTCTTGTCTTCTGCCTTCGCTGAAATTGGGTACGCATTCAACAACCTTAGCCACGATTTAACCCTCCCCACACTATTTTTCCTTTTTTGATAACCTTTTCCACAAGATTGGTGCCGAACCGGTAAGGAAGGTACTTGTAATTGGGCGCGTCAAAAATAACCACGTCAGCCTGCTTTCCTGCCTCGAGGCTGCCTACCCTGTCTGCCACGCCTAGGGCGTGGGCGGCGTTAATGGTTACGGCGTTGATTACCTCCGCCGGGGTCATTTCCAGGTACAGGCAGGCGATGGTCATGATCAGCTGCAGGTTGTTGGTGGGACAGCTCCCAGGGTTGAAGTCGGAGGCCAGAGCAACCGGCACGCCTGCCGCGATCATTTTTCTGGCCGGGGCGTAGTGGTCTTCCCTCAGGTTAAAGGTGGTTCCCGGCAGGATTACGGCCATGGTCTGCTTTTCGGCCATTTTGGCGATGCCCTGGTCGGAAATGACCAGCAGGTGGTCGGCGGATACGGCGCCCAGTTCTGCCGCCAGCTCCGCCCCCCCCAGGGGTTCGATTTCATCGGCATGGATTTTAATTTTGAAACCTGTATCCTTTGCCGCCTGGAGTATCTTTTTTGACTGGTCAACGGAAAAAACGCCCTTTTCACAGAAAACGTCACAGAATCTGGCCAGGCCCAGTTCTTTTACCCTGGGCAGCATTTCATTTATTACCAGATCCACGTAGGCATCCACATCATCCTTATACTCTTCTGGTACGGCGTGGGCGCCCAAGAAAGTGGGGATCAAATCCAGGGGATGTTTTTCGTTTATTTCCTTTATAGCTTCCAGCTGTTTGATTTCATCTTCCACCGTAAGGCCGTACCCGCTTTTGGCCTCCGCGGTGGTGGTGCCCTGGGAGAGCATTTGGGAGGCATATTTCAGGCCTATTGCCACCAGTTCTTCCTTTGTGGCTTTCCTGGTGGCCCGCACCGTGCTTAATATGCCACCTCCCCTGGCGAGGATCTCCAGGTAGGGTACCCCTTTAAGCTTCAGTTCCAGCTCATCTTCCCTGGAACCTCCGAACACCATGTGGGTGTGCGCGTCGACTAGGCCGGGAAGCACCGTTTTCCCGCGGGCATCTATCAAAGTCGTTTCGGGACCTATTTCCACGCTGTTTTCCACCGCGGCGGTGTCGCCCACCATTAATATTCTTTCTCCTGCTATTGCTACAGCCCCGTTTTCCACCACGCCGATGTCTTGCATTTCCTTCCCGCATTTGGGCCTTTTGCTGCTTTTGCCGCACGTTATTACCTGGGCTGCATTCTTTATAAGAAGATCTGTCTTGAGGATTGTATCACCTCCCAAGCGGTAATAAATATTGATGTTTGCTGTGCAGTTTTCAGAACTTTTGTAATCGCCAGCCTTTTAAAAACGTTTTTAGATGAATTTCAGGGTTTATTCTATTTTTTTTATGTCAAACCTGTATAATATTTTGTTTTTTTATCAAATATTTTGACTGGTTTGTAAAAGATTCCGTGGTTTTTATAAGCGGTTGGTAAAGTAATTATTTTGTGTGTTGTATTAATTGTTACTTATTTTTTCTCTAATTATCTTAATAATTATTAAAATTAAAAAAGTTAAACAATAATAGTGACCATATCAAAATATTATGCACATGTTTTCAAACGAAAATGTAGTAAAATCAATGCAAGTAAAAAGTAGAAAAGTAAAATTTTTTAAAAGGGGCGAGGTGAGATATAAAAATTGGTGTTTGAAAAATTTTTTATAGCCGCAAAAATTGGCGAACTTTAAAGAAAATTTTAAAAATAAGGAGGTTTCAATGTTGAACGGTGAAGGGTTGCAAAGGAATGAGGGGAAAGGTTTTCAAGGGCTGTTTAACTTTATTGTTTTTACTTTGACTGGTATTTTAATCTTTTTCATTCCAATTATAAAAACTGCCGAAGGTTCGGAAGTGCTTCTTATTGTGTTGATCGATCTGATAAAAAAATGGATTGGGGATATGTTAACCATTATTGTAGTTCTTTTAACTTGTTTGCTCTTTGTAACGTTCCTTTTGGGTAAATTTACAAAAAAATTTCCTGTCCTCCAAAGGTATCACCGCAAGGACAGTTATATTACGGGATTTCTTTACTTGCTGGCGGCGGTATTTTCCGTAATGTTGCTCGCCGGGCGGGGGCCGGCGGCGATTTTAAACCCCGATGTGGGCGGGCTAGCAATATCCCTGGCGGAAAGTGTTTTGCTGACGGTGACGGTGGCGGGCAGTTTCGTTATGCTTTTAACCGAATTCGGGTTTTTGGAATTTGTGGGCACTTTGATTGAGCCCTTTATGAGGCCCGTTTTCCGTCTTCCCGGCAGGTGCGCCGTGGATGCCCTGGCATCCTTTGTATGCGCGCCCGCCGTGGGCGTTTTCATTACTAATAAAATCTACACCAGCGGCTTTTATACTCAGAGGGAAGCTGCTACTATAACAACCAATTTCAGCGTCTGCAGCCTCGGCTTTTTTGCCGTCCTGACATCGATAGCCGGCATAACCCACTTGCTCCCGCACGTTATAATGGTGTCCTTCGTGCTTACTTTTGTTATGGCAATGATTGTTGTGCGCATACCGCCGCTTTCCACAAAGAAAGACGTGTATTTTGACGGCAGGGAGCAAACGGAGGAAGAAAGGAAACCGGTTCCCCTGGACAATAAAATTTTTTCCCGGGCCCTGCAGGCGGGAACCAAAAAAGCATCGGAAGTAAGCGCTGGCGCCCTGGGCAGGAGCTTGTGGGAAGTGATAACGTTTGCCCAGAAAATAACCGCGTATGTAATATCCATAGCCGTTATCGCGCTGTCCATTGCCACATATACTCCCGTATTCAAGTGGATAGGGGTGCCGATAGCGCCCATATTGAACGTGCTGGGGTTGCCCAATGCTACGGAAATAGCTCCTTCTGTTTTGGTGGGCATAACCGAAATTGCTCTGCCGGTGTTGCTGGTGGCTGGTCAAAACATTGCCGAGATGAGCTTGTTCTTTATAACGGTGTTATCGACCCTGCAAATTATTTTCTTTACCGAAAGTGCCAACGCCATGCTGGAATCGGATATTCCTGTAAATTTTCCCGAACTCGTGCTGATTTTCTTGATAAGAACGGCCATAGCGATTCCGCTGGTAGCTCTGGCCGCGCACATTTTATTTTGAAATTTAAATGGCCAATTAGAGATTGCTGACAAACCCGGGTTTTGCCCCGGGTTTAACTTTACATTGCATATTTCAAGCTAAATTGCTTTTGCGAAAACTTTTGTATTATCCGAACCAGCAGTGGTAAAAAAGGAGGGTTACCCCTCTTCCAGAGATAATTTGCCATCTTTTTCATATTCTGACAGGCAGCTGTCAATAAACACTGTTCCATAACTTTTGCTCTACCCCTATAACGGGCATAGCGTAACCCGTGGAGTTCTTTGGCATCAGCAAAACTCCGCTCAACAGTTTCTTTTCTTCTTTTGTATAAGGCTTTCCCCCGCTCACTGAGGCGGTTCTGTCTTACCCAGTCTTTGCTATCTTCCCAAACGTGTCGAGTAATTACTTTAGTATAGCTTTTGGAATGGGTGCATTTAGATAAATATTTGCAGATTTTGCATATCCGGGGGTCTGAAACATATTCCCGGAACCCCTGGCGGTTGGTGGTACGGTAGGTAAGTTTCTGTTTGGCAGGACATATATAGCAGTCATTTTCCTTATCATATTTGAATTGCCATTTGTGAAATAAGCCTTTCTTAGGATGGTAACGTCGATGGGCTATAACAGCAAAAATATCTCTTTTTTGCAGTTCATGGCATATAGGCATGGTTAAATACCCGGCATCCAGGGCTACTGCTTCCACTTCAAAGCCAAAGCGCTTTATCTGACGGTCCAAACGGTCTATGTAAGGTGCAGAATCATGCACATTTCCGGGGGTAACATATACGTCGGTAATCAAGCTTAGCTTTCCATCAACCGTTACGTGGTTAAGGTAATAAAAACCCTGGGGTTTGCCGTCCCTAACCATGTAGCCACTTTCCGGGTCCGTGGTGCTCACCCGTATTTCTTTGTTTTTTTCAAGTTGTTCTTCTTTTGGTTTCAACGGCTTTTTTCCATGCTTTTTTCTATCATCCTCCACTGAATGCTCCAGTTCTTCCAAATAAGCTTGAGTTGAACGTTTCACTTTTTCGAGTGTGAATTTATTTTTGTTGGCATTGGCCTTTAAATGTGTAGAGTCCGTAAATAACTCTTTTCCATCTATTAGTCCTTTCTTAATTGCTTGCATAACTATTTCATCAAATATTTCCTGACAAATATTTGTGCCGTTAAATCTACGCCGCCGGTTCTGGCTAATGGTGGAATGATGAGGAACTTTATCTGTTAGGGAAAGGCCCAAAAACCAACGGTAAGCTATGTTAACCTCTATTTCTTTAACCAGTTGCCGTTCAGATCTTATGCCAAAGAGGTAGCCAATAAAAAGCATTTTAAAAAGCATTACGGGATCTACACAAGGACGACCGTTATCCGGGCAATATAGGTGTTTGACCTTTTCTCTTATGAAGTTAAAGTCTATGAAGCGACTTATTTTCCTCAGCAAGTGATCTTCAGGTACCAGTTGTTCCAGGCAAACAAGTTCCAGTTGTCCTTGGCGGTACTCTGGTTTTTTTAACATGTTTGTTCGCTCCTAATTCTTATTTACTCAATTTTACCATAAAATAAAAGGCTGTTGACTTGTTTTTGTCAACAGCCTCATTACAACAAATTAGTTAACGAGACAGTAAAAATGTACACAGGTAAGAGAAGGGGAAAACGTGAACTAAAAAATATACCGGTTGATATTGCTGCAATTGCTTTAAATTGCGACAGATTATACAAAAATTTCACGGGGGTCTTGGTATGAATCAACCGTTAAAAGGATTAAGGATGCTTGACCTGACCAGGGTATTGGCCGGCCCCTACTGCACCATGCTTTTTGCCGACATGGGAGTGGAAGTAATCAAAATTGAACGGCCTGGCGTGGGAGATGACGCGCGCTATTTCACTCCCTTTAAAAACGGTGAAAGTGGTTATTACATGTTTTTAAACAGGGGCAAAAAGAGCATTACATTAAACTTCAAGCATCCCGAAGCAGTGAAGATATTCAAAAAACTGGTGGAGAAATCGGACATCGTGGTGGAAAACTTCAAACCCGGGGTTATGAAAAAACTGGGCATTGATTACGAGGTGTTGTCCAAAATAAACCCCAAAATCGTATTTTGTTCCATTTCCGGCTTTGGTCAGAAGGGGTCGTACAGCTCCAGGCCGGCTTACGACCTGGTAGCCCAGGCTATGGGTGGCATCATGAGCATAACCGGTTTCCCGGAAAACCCGCCCACGCGGGTGGGAAGTTCCCTGGGGGATATGAGTGCCGCCCTGTTTGCCGCCTTCGGAATCATGGTCGCGCTGTTCAACAGGCAGTTTACCGGTAAGGGGCAATACGTGGACGTGGCCATGCTGGACAGCATTTTTTCCTTTCTGGAAAGCAATGTGGTCCGCTATACCATCGGCAATGTTCTGCCGGGGAGGGTGGGCAGCCGCCATCCCCTGAGCGCTCCCTTTGACATTTACCGGGCCAAGGACGGTTTTATGGTCATAGCCGTGGCCAACGATTCTCTTTTCGCCAAGCTTTGTGAGATTATGGGAAGGCCAGAGCTCGTTGAAGATGAAAGGTTCGTGACGGATCCGAAAAGATCCGACAACGATAAGGAGTTGAAGCGGATAATTGAAGCCTGGCTGGCGGAGTATACGGTGGACGAAGCGGTAAAGAAGATGACGGAACGCGGTATTCCGTCTTCCCCGGTTTTAAATATCGAACAGATTTGCAATGACCCGCACATTAAAGAACGGGAGATGTTGGTGGAGCTGAATCACCCCCGGGCCGGCGCGATAAAGGTGCCGGGAAACCCGGTCAAGCTTTCCGCAACCCCTCCTGCCGTAAAGGAGGCGCCCCCTTTGCTCGGGCAACATAACGAGGAGGTGCTGGGCGGCCTTTTGGGGTACAGCGACTCGGAAATTGCCCGCCTTAAGGAAGAAAAAGTAATTTAAAAGTTGTTGGTGATGCAAGGAGGTTGAATCATGGACTTCAGATTAACGGAAGAGCAGCAGATGCTGAAAAAGACGGTTAGAAAATTTGGCCAAGAGGTGCTGGCGCGCCGGGCCGCAGAGATCGATGCCAGAAACGAGTTTCCCATGGATAATGTGCAAAAACTGGCCGAACAAGATTTGATGGGTATCGCTTACCCGGAAGAATACGGCGGTGCAGGGGCCGACTCCATTTGCGAGGCCATTGCCGTGGAGGAAATCTCGTATTCTTGCGCTGCAACAGCCTCTATAATTACCGCCCATTACCTGGGTTATGACGCCATCTATCTTTTTGGCAATGAAGAACAAAAGCAGAAATATTTGAAGCCGGCCTGTACGGGCGAAAAATTGGCCGCCTTTTGTTTGACGGAACCCGATGCGGGAACCGACGCCGGGGCGACCAAAACAACCGCCGTGCTGGATGGGGACGAGTACGTGCTGAATGGCGTCAAGCATTTCATCACCAACGGTGCTTACGCCGACTTTATGACCGTATTTGCCATGACGGATCCTTCCAAGCGTACCAGGGGCATGAGTGCCTTTATCGTGGAAAAGGGCACGCCGGGGCTTTCCTACGGTTCCGGGGACGACAAGATGGGGATCCGTGGCGCCAGGACTTCTGAGATCATTTTTGAAAACTGCCGCATTCCCAAGGAAAATTTGATCGGGGAAGAAGGTAAAGGGTTTAAATATGCCATGACCGTGGTTGATAGGGGGCGCGTGGGGATAGCGGCCATGTCGGTGGGCCTTGCCCAGGCAGCCTTTGACGCGGCCGTGACCTATTCTAAGGAGAGGGTGGTGTTTGGCAAGCCAATTGCAGAATTCCAGGGGATCCAGTGGATGCTGGCGGAAATGGCCACCGATATAGAAGCTGCGCGCTGGCTTACTTATTACGCCGCCAGCCTGAGGGACACGGGTCAGCGGATTTCCAAGGTAGCTGCCATGGCCAAGCTCTTTGCGTCCGAAGCCGCCCACCGTGTGGTTCACAAAGCCCTGCAAATTCACGGCGGTTATGGTTACATGAAGGAATATCCCATTGAGCGCATGTACAGGGACCAGCGGATCCTGGAAATCTTTGAGGGCACTTCCCAGGTGCAAAAGATGGTTATTGCTAGCCACGTGCTCAAGTAGTTAAAAAAGAAGTGCCCGCCTGGAGAAAATGTGGGCAAGCATGAAAAGTTGTTGGGGTAGAAGTGTCGGGGACCAGGAAAAAATACCTGCAAGGTTGAGGGAGGAAATCGCGGTCCCCTGCGTAAGTTTACTTTTATAGAATCGTGCAGCTTCCAGTTTTATCGGCACATTACAGGGTGGAAGGGCGGGGCTAAAGGTCGTTTGCGCTGACAGGCAGTTTCGCGTTGGGGGGTTATATGGTGGTGGAAGTTATCAGAGCACCGGTGGGGACGGAAATTTCCTGCAAGGGATGGCAGCAGGAGGGCTTGCTTAGGCTATTGATGAACAGTGTCGATCCTGCCGTTGCAGAGAACGGCAAAGATTTGATCGTTTATGGAGGCACCGGTAAGCCCGCCAGAAATTGGAAGTGTTTTCACACCATTATAAACGAGCTACGGAAATTGGAGAATGATGAAACGCTGCTTATTCAATCGGGAAAGCCGGTGGGAGTTTTTCGAACCCACCCCGTTTCTCCCAGGGTCATAGTTTCCTGCTCTATGCTGGTGCCCAAGTGGGCTACGTGGGAAAATTTTTGGGAGCTGGAGAAAAAAGGGTTGACCATGTACGGCCAGGCCACGGCGGCTTCCTGGTCATATATCGGCACCCAGGGGATTTTGCAGGGAACGTGTGAGACCATGGGGGAGGTTGCCCGCCGGCATTTTGACGGCACGCTCAGGGGTAGGCTGGTATTGACTTCGGGTCTCGGGGGAATGGGAGGCGCGCAGCCCCTGGCCGTTACCATGCACGATGGCGTGGCTATCGTAGTGGAGGTCGACGAAAAAAGAATCAAGCGCAGGTTAATGAATAATTACTGCGACATAATGGTGAGAGATCTGGACGAAGCTTTGCATTTTGCCCGGGAAGCGATAAATAAGGGCATTCCCCGCTCAATTGCCCTGGTAGGGAATGCCGCTGAAGTTTACCGGGAATTCGTCGAAAGGGGCATAACGCCGGATGTGGTCACCGACCAGACTGCGGCCCACGATTTGTTAAACGGATATATCCCGGAGGGATTGAACCCGGAGCAGGCGTTTTTACTGCGCAGCCAAAAGCCCGAGAAATACCTCGACAGGGCCGCTAAATCCATAGTATCCCACGTGCGGGCAATTTTGGATATGCAAAAGATGGGGGCGGTGGCCTTTGACTACGGGAACAATATCCGCGAGCAGGCTTTCAAATACGGAGTTGAGGACGCTTTTGACTTTCCCGGCTACGTGCCTGCGTATCTCCGGCCTCTATATTGCGAGGGAAGGGGGCCCTGCAGGTGGGTGGCCCTTTCCGGAGACCCCGGTGACATATATAAAATAGACGAGGTAATTTTGTCCGAATTCGCCAATGACGAAAGGACCTGCCGCTGGATTAAATTCGTCCAGGAAAAAGTGCATTTTTCCGGCTTGCCCGCCCGCACTTGCTGGCTCAATTACAACGAAAGGAGCCAGCTGGGGCAGCTTATAAACCGGATGGTTGCCTCCGGGCGTTTGAATGCGCCGGTTGCCATTACTAGAGATCATGCCGATGGCGCTTCCATGGCGTCGCCCACCAGGGAGACGGAAGACATGCTTGATGAGAGCGGCGCCATTGCTGACTGGCCCGTGTTGAATGCTTTGCTCAACGCTGCGTGCGGAGCTACCATGGTGAGCTTGCAGCACGGCGCCGGGGTGGGCATTGGTTATTCCATTCATGCCGGGATGACTGTAATTGCCGACGGCAGCGAAGAGGCGGAAGATAGGCTGAAGAAAGTGTTGAGCGCCGACCCGGGCCTCAGCATTATACGACACGCCGATGCTGGCTACAAGAAAGCGCAAAAAATGGGACGGGAGCTAAAACTTTTTCCGGTGATTAAATAAGGATGTGGGTGAAAATGGCCGCTCTGTTAATTCTGGCCCAAAAGGATGAAGTATATACTTTGGTGCAAGTTGCCGCCCGGAAACTGGACTTAAAAACCTGCTGGCGGGTGAACACCGTTGAAGAAGCCCGGACAATGCTGGCAACTTTGCGTCCCGGTATTTTTGTCGTTGACCTGGACGCGGTGGAAGAAGAAGAAAAAGATGTACGCGATTTTCTGGCGACAATCAGGGAAGAGTATGTACAATGTAAAGTGCTTTCCGTTGCAAGTGCGGGCAGCGGGGAAAAAATGAGGGTTGCCTTTAAATCCGGTGCCTGCGACTGTTTGTTGAAGCCTTTAAACCAAGTTGAGCTGAATAATATTCTGAGTGAATTGTGCGGTCAAAACAGGAGGGAAGGTGACCGGCCACGGGTTTCGCTGGAACAGGTAATACCCGCTTTAAAGACCAGTTTTGTTTATGATTTGATTTTGGGCAATTTGAAAAATGTTAAAGAAATCTGGGACAAGAGCAAAATTCTCGGCTTAAGTGCTATTCCCAACGTTTCGCTGGTTGTTAGTATAGATGATTTTCACAAGCTGACTGCAGATAAAAGTGAATTTTGGAAGCAGTCGGTGCGCCAAGAGGTTTTCAACGCCATTCTCAAGGTTACTTCTTCTGTACCCGAAGCTTTGTCCGCCGTTACGGCGGCGGACAAGATAGTTGTTTTGTTGGGACTTCCGCCCCAGTACGATGATTTGAAAGTGAAGCAAAATGCCTTCGATTGCGCCGAAAGGATTAAAACCTTTGTGGAACGGAATACGGGGTTTACCGTTTCCATAGGCATAGGAAACCGGTACGAGGACGCCAGGAACTTGCACTTATCTTACCAGGAAGCCCTCAGCGCGCTGGAACACAAGTTCTTTGCTGGAAAAAATACTATAATCCACGCCAAAGATATTGAACCGTTTTTTAAAAATGTGCCGGTATTGCCTTACGACAAAGAGCAGGAACTGGTTAAGAAAGTGCGTTTGGGAGATAAAAATGAGGCCCTGAAAAGCCTGGACGAGATATTAATAAAAATATATTCCAAGCGAAACGTGGATCCGGAGTTAATAAAGCTGCAAATGCTGGAGCTCATGATAATATTGGGCCGGGCCGCAGTAGAGGGCGGTGCCGATTCAAAACAGTTGCTTTCGCTGCATTTAAAATTCGCCCTGGAACTGAACGGCATTGAAATAGTTGAGCAGGTCGGCGATTGGCTGAAAGAAGTTATCAGCTGTTTCAGTGAACTTGTTCTTATGAGCAACAACGAATATAAGCTTATCACTATCCGGCGGGCAATTCAATACATCGAGGAAAATTACAGTAAAAACATATCCTTGGAACAGGTGGCTAGGCACGTACATTTAAGTAGCAGTTACTTTTCCCACATTTTCAAGGCAGAGATGGGCTGCACCTTCATTGAGTATTTGAACAACTACCGAATAGAGATGGCGAAAAAGCTGCTGGAAAATTTGAATTACAGCGTTTCCCAGGTGGCCAGCAAAGTGGGATTTCAAAATCCCCGTTATTTCAGCCGGGTGTTTAAAACCAAGGCGGGAAAATCACCCAGCAATTATAGAAATTGTTTATAAAAATCAATGTAAGAGAGAATCTGAGCAATCCAAACAAAGTGCCGTTGTTTGATCCGGCTGCTTTAATAATAAAATTTTAAAGAGGTGTAGTTTGTGGCCAAATTGAATGTCTTTAAAATTGCGCAGCAGCAAATTGATACAGCCGCTGGAAAGTTGGGCCTGGAAAAACCGATAGCGGATATGCTGAAAGAACCGCAATTGGTGCTGGAAGTAACCTTCCCGGTAAAAATGGATGACGGTAGCACCCGCGTTTTTAAAGGGTACCGCGTTCAGCATAACAACGCCGTGGGCCCCTGCAAGGGTGGCGTAAGGTTCCACCCTGGGGTTAATGTTGATGAAGTGAAGGCCCTGGCCATGTGGATGACTTTCAAGTGCGGTGTAGTCGGCCTTCCGTATGGAGGGGGTAAGGGCGGGGTAATTTGCAATCCCAAAGAACTGTCTCAGGGAGAAATTGAAAGAATAACCAGAGGATATATAGATGCCATTTCCCAAAATATCGGCCCAGAAAAAGATATTCCAGCACCGGATGTATACACGAACTCCCAGGTAATGGCCTGGATGATGGATGAGTTCGGTAAATTGAAACAGTGCAATCAGCCGGGGATCGTCACCGGCAAGCCCATAGTTTGTGGCGGTTCTCTGGGCCGCAACGAGGCAACGGCAAGGGGTTGCACTTTTGTTATCCGCGAAGCCGCTGCCCGCCTTGGTGTCGATTTGAAGAACGCTACCGTGGCCATACAGGGTTACGGCAATGCGGGAAGTATAGCGGCTAGGCTGCTGTATGAAATGGGCTGCAAGATAATCGGCATTACTGACTCACGTGGTGGGGCTTACAGCCCCGGCGGGATTGATCCCCAGGCAGCCGTTGACCATAAGCGAGAAAGCGGAAGCGTAGAGGGCCTTTCGGGAACGCTGCCGCTGGCGAACCACGAATTGTTCGGGCTTGAAGTGGACATAATCGTTCCTGCCGCTCTGGGAAACCAGATTACCGGGGAAAACGCCGGCAGCATCAAGGCAAAGATAATTGCCGAGGCCGCCAATGGGCCTACTACACCTGACGCGGACAAAATACTCTTTGAAAAAGGGGTCCTGGTAATTCCGGATATCCTTGCCAACGCCGGTGGGGTTACCGTCTCGTACTTTGAATGGGTGCAAAATATGATGAACTATTACTGGTCTGAAGAAGAAGTGAATGCCAAACTGGAGCGGATCATGGTTGATGCTTTCAATAAAACCTACGATATGAGTAAGAAACACGGCGTTGACATGCGCACTGCGGCGTACATGGTGTCCATACAAAGGATTGCCGAGGCCATAAAAATACGCGGATGGGCTTAAGGAATAACCCGTGAACTCTTATTGGACAAGGCGGGTGCCGTTGTCCGGGTTTGAAAATGGATCGGGAAACGGCGGTAATAAGGTGGCGCCTAGCACTGCCGCGGGGCTTGGGCCGGGGTGCGGGGTTTTAATGGCGGGAGTTTGGCCGTTGGGGTTTTCTTTTTCAAACTGCTTGGAACAGGTAAACAATTTATATTGAACTTTCAACAGGCGGTGTTTTAATATAATAAATAAAAAACGGAGGCATGGTATCAGCCTCCGTTTTTAGTATGATTTTGTACTTGGAGGATACAATCAATATGCTCAGCTTAATGCAGGTGAGGGAGACGGAACAGCGTATTTCAGACGCCATTGCCGCCGCCCTGAAAGTGGAGGTTGAAATCATAGACGCTGACCTGGTGCGGGTGGCGGGCACCGGCAAGGTCCGCTCGGGTGTGGGAAACCGTTTGTTGCGCGGGCTGGTTAACAAGCACGTGCTGCAAACGGGAGAACATGTGTTTATAAACAAGCCGGGCTACCACCCCATCTGCTTGTCGTGCCCCCTTTCAGGGACCTGTTTTTACAAGGCCTACCTTGTTTATCCCATTCGTGCCGAAAACAAGGTAATTGGCACCATCAGCCTTGTGGCCTTTGATGAAACCCAGAGAAGAACCCTTACCGATAACACCGAAACCCTTATCGATTTCGTGGGCCGTATGGCCGATTTGATTGCCGCCAAGGCCGTGGAGCGGGAAATGGTTAAGGAAAAGTTCGTCATGGCCAACAGGCTGGAAGCAGTGGTGGATTCGGTTTACGAGGGGGTTATGGCCATTGACGAGCGCGGGATAATTACTCATTTCAATCGCTCTGCGGAAAGGATGTTTGGGATTAAAAAGGAAAGGGTAGTGGGAAAGCCCGTTCAAAAAATTTTCGGCGGTATGCCCCTTTTGGAAGTGCTGCGGGAGGGAAGGGGCTTTGAGTCGAGGGAATATTTTATAAATTTCAGGGGCAAAAAGTTGCACTTGTGGGTTACCGCCAAGCTTATCCGCTCCGAGGAAGACGGCCCCGCGGGGGTTGTGGCCACGTTCCGGGATTTCCGGGAGGCCCAGAAACTGGCTTACCAGATTGTCACAACCCAGGAGATGATGGACTTTAATGACATCATCGGCGAGAGCAAGGCCATACGGGAGGTCAAGGCCAGAGCCGCCAAAGTGGCCCGCAGTAATTCCACCGTGCTTATTGTAGGGGAGAGCGGCACGGGCAAAGAGGTTTTTGCCCGGGCCATTCACTCCGCGGGGGCGCACGGCCACAAGCCCTTTGTGGCCATTAATTGCGGGGCCATACCGGAGAATCTATTGGAAAGCGAGCTCTTCGGCTACGAGGAAGGGGCCTTTACCGGCGCCAGGAGGGGCGGCAAGCCGGGTAAGTTTGAGCTGGCCAACGGCGGCACTCTGTTTTTGGATGAGATTGCCAATATGTCCCTGTACTTGCAGGCCAAGCTGCTGCGCGTCTTGCAGGAAAGGCAGGTAGAGCGGGTGGGCGGTACCCAGGTTATCCCCGTGGATATAAGGGTGATTGCGGCCACCAATAAAGATTTACAGGAGATGGTACGCCGGGGGCGCTTTCGGGAAGATTTGTATTACCGGCTCAGTGTTATTCCCCTGGTAATCCCTCCCTTAAGGGAGCGCCGGGAAGATATACCCTTGCTGCTGGAACATTACATGCGCCGCTTTGCCAAACTGCTGGGCAAGAACATAAAGGGCATCAGTGAAGAGGCCATGAAAATTTGCCTGGAATATTCCTGGCCCGGTAATGTCAGGGAATTGATCAATGCCGTGGAGTACGCCATCAACCTGGAAGAGGGCCCGCTGATTTTACCGGAGAGCCTTCCCCCGCGCCTGCGCCAAAAGAAGGAGAAGGTTCCGCTGCCGGTAAATTCGCTGGAAGTCAAGCCCCTGGAGCAGCTGGAAAAAGAGGCTATTAGCCGGGCTTTGGAAATTTATGGCTGGTCGGAGGAGGGTAAAAAGCGGGCTGCCGAAGCACTGGGCATCAGCAGGGCCACCATTTACCGGAAAATCAATAAGTACGGGCTTAGTGGTGAAAAATGAGGGCGCCTCTGGTAGGTTGCCGGTATAAACCTGCCGGAGGCTGTTTGTTTTGATAAAAGTTTTGCCGTAATGCCGGGCCGGAAAATCGATAAATACTGCTTGGGCAAGGAATAATAATTATGATATAAAGCTTTTTTAATAAATTTTTTATTTTTTTTCTTTAAGAAGGAATTGAATAAAAAACGGGGAATATATAGTTCGATTCCAACTTACTTTTAAAAACAAGTTGTTGCAGTTAACTCTAAAATGAGGTGAATTTAATGGGTATTTCTGAAAAACGAAAAATGGCCCTGAAAAGGGCTGAGGAACTTAAGGACCGTATTAAGGAATATTTGGAAGCGTCTAAAAATATTCCTACCGGGTTTAAGCTGGAAAAGGAATACGAGGCCAGGAAAAAGAAAATTTTGGCTTATTTCGGCGCCGGTGAAGAGGACTGGAATGACTGGCGCTGGCAGCTGCGCAACAGGATAAGTGATGTAGAAACCCTGCGGCAATTTTTATCGATGTCGGATGAAGAAGTAAAGCAGCTTGAAGAGGTTAGTAAAAAGTTCCGCTGGGCCATTTCCCCTTACTACCTCAGCCTCATGGACCCGGCTGACCCGGAGTGCCCGGTGCGTATGCAGGGTGTGCCCAGCATACGGGAATTGATGGACACCTGCGGCGAGGATGACCCCATGGCGGAAGAATACACTTCCCCGGCCCCGCGAATTACCCGGCGCTATGCCGACCGGCTGATTATTAATGTTACCAACCAGTGTGCCATGTTTTGCCGGCACTGCCAGCGCCGGAGGAATATAGGAGAAGTGGATAAGCCGGCGCCGGTGGAAGATATTGAGGCCGCCATCGATTATATCCGGAAAAACCCGGAGATCCGGGACGTATTGATTACGGGCGGCGACCCCTTTACTCTATCTGACGACAGGCTGGACTGGATACTTTCCGAGCTGGATAAAATTGAGCACGTGGAAATTAAGCGCATCGGCAGCAGAACTCCGGTAACCATGCCCCAGCGCATAACCCCGGAGCTTTGCAATATGCTGGAAAAGCACCACCCGCTGTATCTGAATACCCATTTCAACCATCCCAAGGAAGTGACCGGGGAAGCACTGCGGGCCACAAGGTTGCTTGCCAAGGCGGGCATTCAACTGGGTAACCAGGCCGTTTTACTGAAAGGGATTAACAATGACAAGCATGTGATGAAAAAATTAAATCATGAATTGTTGAAGATACATGTCCGCCCGTACTATATTTTCCATGCCAAGCCTGTAAGGGGTACCACTCACTTTATGCCCACCGTTCAGGAGGGGCTGGAAATAATGGAGAACTTGCGCGGCTATACCTCAGGCCTGGCCATACCGTGGTACATCATCAATGCCCCGGGAGGTGCCGGCAAGACTCCGCTGCTGCCCCAGTACCTGCTGTCCATGGGCAAGGATTATGTAATGATCAGGACCTGGGAAGGCAAGGTATTCCGCTGTCCCAACGGTGTTATTTAGATAGCTCGGCCTGGACAGGATTCACAGGATAAAATTGAATATAAATAGTCCAGTTTTATCCTGTTTATCCTGTGCGCTTAATTTCTTTAGTTAATTAACAGAATATTTGAGAAATTACTGATTTTTTAAAAAAATAAAAATAAAAAGGAGGTCTTACAATGCGGAAGTCGTGGGTATTGTTACTGGCCCTGGTGCTGGCGGCATCCCTGGTGGTGGCCGGCTGTGGGGGGTCAGGCCAGGAAGGAAGCAGGCAGGGAGGAGAAAAAGGCGGAGCAACCACTAACTTGTTGATGGCCACAGGCGGTACGGGAGGTACTTATTACCCGCTGGGCGGCGCCATTGCGGAAGTTTGGAGCAACAAAATTGAAGGGGTTAACGTTACTGTTCAGTCTACCGGTGCTTCCGTGGAAAATATTCGTCTCCTGGCCAGCGGCGAAACCGACCTGGCCATGGCCATGAACGGGGTTGCCCAGGCGGCCTGGCAGGGTAAAGATGATTTTGAAGGCAACGCCGTGAACAACATTGCCGGGGTGGGAGTAATTTACCCCGAGGTTATGCAAATTGTCACTCCCAAGGACTCGGGCATCAAGACCGTTGCGGACCTGAAGGGCAAGCGGGTATCCATTGGGCCCGTGGGCAGCGGCACCGCATCTGCTGCTATCAAAATCTTGAAGGCATATGGTATTGATCCCGACAAGGACATTCAAAAGTTCCAGGATACCTTTGCCGATGCCGCCAGAAAGTTGAAGGACGGTCTCCTGGACGCCGCCTTTGCGGTGCTGGCCGTTCCAGCTGCCAATATAGTGGACATTTCCACTGCCACTCCGGTTGATATCGTTGACATTACCGGGGACGGGCTGGACAAATTGCTGGAGCAGGCTCCTGCCTTCAGTCCCTACGAAATTCCTGCGGGAACCTATAAGGGGCAGGATGAAACCAGCTATACCGTGGCCCAGTGGGCATCTCTCTACGTGCCCGAGGATATGGATGAGGAACTGGTATACAACCTGACCAAAGAAATGTACGAGAATGTGGCAACCATTGCCAAGGCCCACGACCGCGGCAACCAGATTACCCTGGATAATGCCGTGAAGGGCTTTGACCCGGTACCCCTGCACCCGGGTGCAGTAAAATACTACAAGGAAAAGGGTATTCTTGAGTAAGAATGATTGGCCTTCGCCGTATTTCTTGTGTTAAAATAGCTCTTGGCTTGTTTGGCCTGCTTTTAGTGGTGGTGCCGGCAGCGTGGCTTCTGGCACCACCGGCAATTTTAATTGTTCAGGAACACCAGACCGGTAAAGTCCTTTTCCGCAGGCCTGTGGATACAGGCGAAACCTTCACCCTGCATTACGTTCACTCCATTACCGAGCAGCCGGTGGAGGAAGTTTATTACGTAAAAGACAGTCATACCCTGGCCTTGAAGGAAATGCGTTACGATTCCTTTGGCTCCAACTTGCCTGCCGGCCCGGAGAATCTGGCTAATGAAAGCACCACCTTTAGTGTTGAAGAGGGCTATTACAAAGTTACTTATCAAAACCGCACCTTTGATCGTGTGCCTTTAAGGGTGGGGCAAGTGATAGCCGACCATACCTTGTTTTTCCGCGACGGTGCCCGCCTGCGTCTTTTGGATGTTACTCATGGCGGCAGTTACGTGGATTTTTATGTAAGACCCTTCTTTTATGTTTTCTGGTGAATAATTCCTTCCTGTATATTTTACCTCGTTCAGAAGCCCCCGCCTTTGTACCGGCAAGAATAGGAAGCGACAGGTGATCACATGGCAAAAACTCATAACAATCAGCTGAATAAGAATAACGGGAAAGAAATTAAGGCAAAACAGCAGGAAAAAAAAGTAAATGCATATGACGGTAACAATAACGGAAAATCCGAGGTGGACGCCCAGGCAGTTATTGAAAAATATGACGTGGGGGCCAATTACCGCAAAGAACCTGCCCTGGGAAATTGGCGCTGGCTCGTCTTTTCGGTAGCCATTATTTTAAGTTTGTTCCAGCTGTATACCGCCGTGTTTGGCACGCTGCCCTCCAACCAGCAGCGGGGCTTTCACGTGGCCATGGCCCTGGGATTGATTTTCCTGCTCTATCCCGGTAATAAGAAAGGGATAGTTCAAGTTTCCCCGGGCAATTGGGCAATGACCGGGGCACTAATGGGTACGGCGGGCTACCTTTATTTTATTCAGGAAATAAGCCTGCCCGTTGCTGCGGCGGCAATTATCGTTTTAGGCTTGTTCCAGACAGCCAAGTATTATAATAAGCAGTTCCATGGAGTACCGGTTCCCGATCTTATTCTGGCCGCCCTGGGGTTCAGCGCGGGACTGTATCAATTCTTCTTCTATGAGGACATAATTTCCAGGGTGGGCATGTATAATGACCTGGATTACGTCATGGCGGGGGTAGGTGTGCTGCTGGTGCTGGAGGCGGCCCGGAGGTGCGTGGGGCTTCCCATTGTGGTTTTGGCTACGGCTCTCCTGGCCTATGCCTACCTGGGGCCCTACATGCCCGGCTTTTTCCAGCAGAGAGGCTTCAGCGTGGAAAGGATTATTTCCCATTCCTTTTTGAGCCTTGAGGGTATCTTCGGCATACCCATCTCCATTTCCGCCACTTTCATTTACCTGTTTTTGATGTTCGGCGTAATATTGCAAAAAACCGGCCTGGAAAGGTTTTTTACCGACCTGGCCATGTCCATGACCGGGTGGATGACCGGAGGTACCGCCAAGGTGGGTGTCCTTACCAGTGTTTTTTCCGGCATGATTACGGGAAGTTCCGTTGCCAACACCGTGGGAAACGGTGTATTTACCATCCCCATGATGAAGAAGTCGGGTTACAGGCCGGAATTTGCCGCCGCCGTGGAGGCCGCTTCTTCCACCGGCGGACAGATTACTCCGCCCATTATGGGCTCGGCTGCCTTTTTGATGATCGAGTTTACGGGCCTGCAGTATTCGGAAATTATCAAGGCAGCTGTAATTCCCGCCCTGCTGTTTTTTACCGGGCAGTTCATTATGATTCACTTTGAGTCAAAGCGCGTGGGCGTTAAGGGGGTACCCCGCAGCCAGCTGACTCCCCTTTCTTACCTTTTAACCAGGCAGGGGTACTTGTTATTGCCCATTATTGTAATTATTGTCATTTTGTCCATGGGCATGTCGGCCATGCGGGCGGCTTTAATGGGCATTGCCACCGCCCTGCTGGTTAATATCATTACCATGATAGTAGCGGCCCTGCTGGGCAAGTATAGGAAACTGGAATTCAAATTAACCCTGCCCGTCTTGCTGGAAATTCTGGCGGAATCGGCCCGGGTGGCCCTGCCGGTGATTGCGGCCTGTGCCGCTGCCGGAATTATCGTGGGTGTTATAACCTTGACGGGCCTGGGCCTGAGGATTTCCGGCGGGATACTGGACCTGGCCCAGGGGAAATTGCTTTTAACCATGTTCTTCACCATGATAGCCAGTATTATTCTGGGTATGGGCCTGCCCACCACTGCCAACTACGTTATTACCGCCACCATGGCTGCCCCCGCCCTGCTGGCCTTTGATAATATTCCCGTAATAGCCGCCCACTTGTTTGTATTTTACTTCGGCATTGTGGCGGACATTACGCCGCCGGTGGCCCTGGCGGCCTATGCCGGCTCGGGCCTGGCGAACAGCAATCCCATGCTGACTGCTATCCAGGCCGTGCGGATTGCCGCAGGTGCATTTCTGGTACCCTACATGTTTGTTTTATCGCCCCAGCTTTTAATGGTGGATGCTACTCTGGTTACCTTTGCCAGGGCCCTGGGCACCGCTATTCTGGGAATGTTCTGCCTGGGTACCGCCATGGCGGGGTTCATTGACAGGCGCCTGTCGGTCGTGGAGCGGTTTCTGCTTATAGCGGCGGGATTGGGTCTGCTTTATGCCGGGATATACAGCGACCTTATCGGTCTGGCTGTATTTGCGGCCATTTATGTATACCAAAAATTTATGAGCAGGAGGGACTCCAAAGTTAAAGTTGCCTCATAAGGGGAAAACTGCATAATTATTCATAAAAACCACCCCCGGCTAAAATTTGTCAGGGGTGGTTTTCTTTTTGTCTTGAAACAGTGAGAGAAAAAAAGATAAATAATAGGAGTTAAAAAGTAGGGTGTGTAATTTACTTAAGAATTTTGTCATATTCAGTATGTTTGAAAATATATGCAGGAGGACGTTTATGAGCCGGCCACTGTTAGAGGTCAGGGACCTGAAAACCCACTTCTTTACCAGGGCTGGAGTGGTTAAAGCAGTGAACGGGGTCAGTTTTTCCCTCAATGAAGGGGAGACCCTGGGGATTGTGGGTGAATCGGGCTCGGGGAAAACCATAACAGCCATGTCTGTCATGCGCCTGATACCCAGCCCGCCGGGAAAAATTGTGGGGGGAAGTATTTTATATAAGGGTACCGACCTGGTTACCCTGCCGGAGGCCAAAATGCGGGAAATCAGGGGGGATCAAATTTCTATGATATTTCAGGACCCGATGACCTCCCTGAACCCGGTTCTTACCGTGGGTTACCAGATAGCCGAGGTGCTCATGCTGCACCGGAAAAAAAATAAAAAAGAGGCCATGGAGCAGGCCGTGGAAATGCTCAGGCAGGTGGGCATCCCCGAGCCGGAGAAAAGGGCGGAAAGCTACCCGCACCAGTTAAGCGGGGGCATGCGCCAGCGGGCCATGATAGCCATGGCCCTGGCCTGCCAGCCCGGTTTACTGATAGCGGACGAGCCTACAACTGCCCTGGATGTTACCATTCAGGCGCAGATATTGGACTTGATGAAGAAACTGCAGAAAAAAACGGGAACGGCCATTATTATGATTACCCACGACCTGGGTGTGGTGGCGGAGCTGTGCCAGAAAGTGCTGGTAATGTATGCCGGGGAGCCGGTGGAACAGGCTGATGTGGAGACCGTCTTCAATAGTCCCGGGCATCCTTATACCCGGGGGCTGCTGGGTTCCTTGCCCGATCTGGACAGTGATGATAAAAGAAGACTCACCCCCATTAAAGGAGTGCCCCCTGACCTGAGGCACCTGCCGCCGGGCTGTAATTTTGCTAATCGCTGCCGAGAGGTACGGGACCGCTGCCTGGCCGAAAGTCCCGCGCCGGTGGAAATCAGCCCCGGCCACGTGGTTGCCTGCCACTTGTACAGTTAACTAAAAAGAGGTGGACGGAAAATGCCCGCAGCTGAGCCGTTGCTCAAGGTGGAAAACTTAAAAAAATATTTTCCCATTTACAAGGGCATCCTTCCCAGGGCCGCCGCCCATGTTAAGGCCGTGGACGGTGTTTCCCTGCAGGTTGAAGAGGGAGAAATATTGGGGCTGGTGGGGGAAAGCGGGTGCGGTAAATCCACCACAGGCAGGCTGATTGTCCGTCTCCTGGATCCCACCGGGGGCAAGGTGATCTTTAAAGGGAAGGACATTTCCCGCCTGGGCCAGGACGAGCTGCGCCCCCTGCGCCGGGAGATGCAGATGGTTTTTCAGGACCCTTATGCTTCCCTGAATCCCCGCATGACAGTGGGCGACATAATCGCCGAGCCGCTGGTGGTCAATAAACTTGCCGGCGGGAAAGAACTGAAGGACCGGGTGTGGGAACTTTTAGAAACGGTTGGGCTGAGCAGTTATCATGCCTCCAAGTATCCCCACGAGTTCAGCGGGGGGCAGAGGCAGAGAATCGGTATAGCCCGGGCCCTGGCGGTCAACCCCAGGCTGGTGATATGCGACGAGCCGGTATCGGCCCTGGATGTTTCCATTCAGGCTCAGGTCATCAACCTGCTGGAGGACCTGCAGAGGGATTTCGGTTTGACCCTGATTTTCATATCCCACGATTTAAGCGTGGTAAAGCATATCAGTGACCGGGTGGCGGTGATGTACCTGGGGAAAGTAATGGAACTGGCGGACTGCCGCACCCTGTATTCCCACCCGCAGCATCCCTATACCCGGGCCTTGCTTTCGGCCATACCGGTACCCAGGCCCAATTACAAAAAGGAAAGAATTATTCTCTCGGGGGACGTGCCCAGCCCTGTCAGCCCGCCGCCGGGGTGCCGTTTTCATACCCGCTGCCCCGAGAGAAAGGAAATATGCCGGGAACAGGAGCCTGAGCTAAAGGATACCGGTTCAGGGCACTATGTTGCCTGTCATTTGAGGTAATTTGGGGGGAAAAGGAGGTGGGACAGGGAGGAAATTTTTTTGACAGGATTAACAGGGTACAGGATTTCAATTAAATTATGGAGGGGGATGTAACAAATGAAAAGAAAGGTTCTGCTTCTTTGCCTGGCAGTGCTCCTGGGACTGTCCCTCCTGCTCGCCGGCTGCGGCGGGGAAGGGGCCGGCAAAGAGGGCGCCGGGGAGCCCGGGAAACAGGAAAATATCCTGGTTTGGGGCCGCGGCGGTGATTCGGTGGGCCTTGACCCGGCCATCGTCACCGACGGTGAATCGGCCAAGGTCACCATCAACATCTATGACACCCTGGTGGAGTATGAGTCCGACAGCACCAAGGTTCGTCCTGCCCTGGCCACCGACTGGAGCGTGTCCGAGGACGGCACCGTATGGACCTTCAAGCTGAGGAAAGGTGTAAAGTTCCACGACGGCACTGATTTTAACGCCGACGCCGTGGTTTATAACTTCGAGCGCTGGATAAACAAGGACCACCCGCTGAACAACGGCGAGTGCAAATACTGGGCCTACATGTTTAACGGTTACGGCGAGGACAGTATCGTCAAGTCTGTGGAGGCTACCGGCGAGTATGAAGTAAAAATTACCCTGAGAGAGCCCTTTGCTCCTTTCATCCAGAACATAGCCATGTTCTCCTTTGCCATCGCCAGCCCTGCTGCCATGGAAAAATACGGTGAAGATTTCTTCAAACACCCCGTGGGTACCGGGCCCTTCAAGTTTGTAGAGTGGGTCCCGGACGATAAGATTGTTCTGAAGAAAAATGAAGATTACTTGGGCGAAAAGGCCAAAATCGATGAACTGGTATTCCGCTCCATACCCGACAATTCCGCCCGCTTCCTGGAGCTGCAGGCCGGGACCGTTGATATTATAGACGGCGTGAACCCCGACGACGTGGCGGCGGCAAAGAGCAATGAAAACCTTAAAGTAGTGCTCAGGCCCGGTATGAATGTGGGCTACCTGGCCATGCACACGGAAAAGGAGCCCTTCGATAACCCGCTGGTGCGCCGGGCGATCAATCATGCCATCAACAAAGAAGCCATCATCGAGGCATTCTTTGCCGGGCTGGCCAAGCCGGCCAAGAATCCCTTGCCTCCTTCCCTGTGGGGTTATAACGATGACATCGAGCCGTACGAGTACGATCCTGCCAAAGCCAAGGCCCTCCTGGCCGAAGCGGGATACCCGGACGGCTTCAAGACCACCCTGTGGGCCATGCCCAATCCAAGGCCCTACATGCCCCAGCCGCAAAAGATTGCCGAGGCCATCCAGGCCGACCTGGCAAAAGTGGGTGTTGAGGCTGAGATTGTCAGCTACGAGTGGGGTACTTACCTGGAGAAGGCTGAAAACGGTGAACATGACATGATTCTTTTGGGCTGGATCGGTGATAACGGCGACCCGGATAACTTCCTGTATGTATTGCTGGATAAGGATAATGCCGTTAAAGGCAGTTCCTCAAACTATGCCTTCTACAAGAATGACGAGGTGCACGACCTGTTAATCGGGGCCCAAAAGGAAATGGACCAGGAAAAGAGGGCGCAAATGTACCGGGATGCCCAGGAGATTATACACGAAGACGCCCCCTGGGTACCCCTGACCCATACCACTCCCCCGCTGGTCATGCACAAATATGTAAAGGGATATGTACCGCATCCCACCGGTATGGAGAAGCTGAATACCGTAAGCGTTCAGTAGTTTAAATGTTAATGGACTTATCCTGCCCGTGCCCCCCGAGGGGGCACGGGCGATGACTTGCCGTTTGCCCGGAAGCGGTCGGCTTGAGATGAGCGGGGGCGAACGGCAAAGTCCGAGCCTCGTTTTGAGGGGGACTTGAAGTGTTTAACTATATAATAAAAAGATTACTCATGATCATCCCTGTAATCATTGGAGTATCTATTCTGTCTTTTCTCCTTATTCACCTGGTTCCCGGTGACCCGGCCCGCATGATGCTGGGGGAAAGGGCCACACCCCAGGCCCTGGCTGAATTGCGGGAATCCCTGGGGCTGGATGACCCGCTGCCGGTGCAGTACGCGCGCTTTGTGAATAAAGCCGTGCACGGGGACTTGGGCCGCTCGGTCCGCAGCAAGCTGCCGGTAACCGAGGAGATGGCCCGTAAATTTCCCGCCACCCTTGAACTTACTCTTTTCGCCCTGACCATTGCCGTTATTGTAGGGGGGCTGGCGGGAATAATCTCGGCCGTGAGGCCCTATTCCCTTTTCGATAATTTATCCATGGGGATGGCCTTGTTCGGGGTATCTATTCCCATTTTCTGGCTGGGCTTGATGCTTATATGGCTTTTCGGGGTGAAGTTTCACCTGCTGCCCCCCTCGGGGCGGCTAAGTATCGGGACAGAGCTGCAAACAATCACCAATCTTTACCTGCTCGACAGTATTTTAACGGGGAACTGGAAAGCCTTTAAAGACGCCCTGGCTCATATCATTATGCCGGCCGCGGCCCTCTCCACCATACCCATGGCCATGATTGCCCGGGTTACCCGGTCCAGCATGCTGGAAGTACTGGGCCAGGATTACATTCGTACGGCATGGGCCAAGGGGCTGCCGGGGAAGCTGGTTATATTCCGTCACGCCTTAAAAAATGCATTCTTGCCGGTTTTAACGGTTATCGGCCTGCAATTTGGCTATCTTTTAGGCGGCGCTGTAATGACTGAGGAGATTTTTTCCTGGCCGGGGGTGGGGCGCTGGCTGTTCGTGGCCATTGCTGCCAGGGATTTCCCCGTTGTTCAGGGCGGTATTTTAATGGTATCCCTTATTTTCGTGACTATTAACCTGTTGGTCGACATCCTTTACACCTATGTTGACCCGAGGATTCGTTTCGACTGAGGAGGTCCGGGACATGACGGTACCTGAGGCAAGGGCAACCGGTAAAGCTGTGGATCTGGCTTTGGAATCTTCAAGCAGGGGACCTTGGGCGGAGGGATTCCGCCGGCTTTTGCGCCAGAAGACAGCCGTGCTGGGCCTGTGCATAGTGAGCGTCCTGGTGCTGACTGCCCTGCTGGCACCCGTACTGGCGCCTTACGATCCCGAAAGCCCCGACTTGCCGAACCGGCTGCAGCCCCCGTCGGCGGAACACCCCTTTGGCACCGATGCCCTGGGCAGGGATATTCTGAGCCGCATTATCTACGGCTCGCGCATTTCTATCCAGGTGGGTATTATTGCAGTGGGCATTTCCCTGTTATGCGGCACCCTGCTGGGGGCGGTGTCCGGGTATTACGGCGGCAAGCTTGACCTGGTGATAATGCGGTTTATTGACATCCTTATGGCCTTCCCTTATATTTTGCTGGCCATCGCTATTACGGCCATGCTGGGGCCCGGGCTGACCAATGCCATGATTGCCATCGGCATTGTGGGCATACCCATTTACGCCCGGGTGGTAAGGGGCGCCGTATTATCCGTAAAGGAGATGGAATACATAGAGGCCGCCAGGGTTTGCGGCTGCAGCAATTACAGGATAATATTCAGGCACGTGCTGCCCAATTGCCTGGCCCCTCTTATTGTCCAGGCCACGCTGGGCATAGGCACCGCCATCCTGGATGCCGCCGGCCTGGGCTTTTTGGGACTCGGGGCCCAGCCCCCTACTCCGGAGTGGGGCATCATGCTGAATAAGGGCAAGGATGTCATGCAAATTGCCCCTTGGGTGATAATGTTCCCGGGAGCGGCAATATTGCTGGTGGTGCTGGGATTCAACCTGCTGGGGGACGGCCTGCGGGATGCCCTTGACCCCAGGCTCAAGGATTCTCAATAAGGGGTCGGATCTCAAATTTGACATATTGTTGAATGTTAAGACCTGACCTCCTGCTTAAGACTGCGGCGCGATAGAACACAGCTTCTGGCTGTGTTTTTTTATTTTTGGCAAAAATATCAGAAAATACCGGCATATTACGGGCAGGTAATCACTTAACCGGCCTCGAAAGGTATACTTTTGTTGGCTAAAAGAACCTTACGGGGGCGGCGGCTGTTGCGCAGGTTTGTCGTTTTGATGTTAATATTAATCATTTTATCCCTTTTTTACGCCTTTCCCCGCAATTCAGGGGGGAGGCCGTGGACAGTACCTCATCTTCCCCGCCCGGTGGCGGAGAAAAGGGTAATGGTTACAACTGCCGGGCAAAGTACCGACGGCCTGATCATCGCCCGGGTGTTGAAGGAACTGCATTTATCCTATTCCTACCGCAAGAAGGCCGGCGGCGAGGATTTCTTCCAGTGGTTTGAAAGCCTGGTTCTGGTTCTGGGATACAGCCGTACGGGCCTTAAAAAGGTTAACCTGGACTTTGAGGAGGAAATGGGGCGGGTGCAGGGCCTGGTGGATGCGGCGCGCCGGAAGGGCGGTGCCGTCATTGTGGTTCACGTGGGCGGGAAAGACCGGCGGGGAGGAAGGGACGATATTTTAATCAGGCGCTTTGCACCCCAGGCCGACTATTTAATTGTGGTCCGGGATGGAAATTTTGATAACTTGTTCGGTCAAATAGCTTCCCAAAAGGGTATTCCCCTTACCGTTTGCAAGGACATAAGGGACGTAAAGGCTCCTTTGAATTCCGCGTACAGGTGAAGGGCAATGTCCGATAAAAATCTGAATACTTTCTGGGCCGGGCTCTTGTCAATTATTATTGCAGCGGTAATACTGTTTTCCCTTCAGCCCGCATTTTTTCTGGTACTGGAAATAATCGAGTCCAGCATAAAAAATGTGAACAGCGCCTTGCTGATTCTGGCCGGTGGCCTGTATTCTTTAAGCGTAACCGCGGGGGCCGTACCCCTTATGTTGGGAAGTTTCATGATAAGTGGTGTAATTACCAAGAAATATTCCCACCGGCTTGGCGGGGAGATTTCCTTCGGGGTTAATTTGCTTACTGCCGTAGTCCTTTACTTCCTTGTTTTCCGGCTGGCGGGATTTCGTCCCAATATCTTTATTCCTGTGATTGTTACCGGTTTTATATTCCTTGCGGCAGCGCCCCGGCATAGGAGGCTAAAAATTATTCACAGGGTCACCATAACTTTCCAGCTGCTGCTGGGCTGTTACTGGCTGAACCTCAGTCCCTTTTTGGACCGCTTCGGGTGGGGAAGGGACGAAATAGCCGTGAGCATCAAGTTGAGTGCAGCTTACCTTAATTCCAGGCCCGTTATGAGTTTTATCAGCATGTCTTTTTTCATCCCCCTGGTGCTGATAGCCGTTATAACCTCGGTTTTAATTAATAATTATTACCGGCAGATTAAGCAAATAGAGGATGCCAAGCAGAAGGAAAAGGAGCTGCAGCGCTACCGGCTGCAGTCCATACAGGTCAGGTCCCTCCAGGAAATGCATTCTCTGGTACACGACTTGAAAACTCCCCTGATGACAATTAACGGACTGTGCTCCCTCCTGGAAATGAAATACCTGCGGGATGAAAAGGACAGGGAGTATTTTCGCAGGATTGACCGCTCGGTAACCAGCATGAACGAGATGATTTCGGAAATACTCCATGAAAATGTCAAGAGGGTAATTGGTGTGCCGGAATTGATCAATTACGTACAGGCGCAGATAATTCCCGAGAAGACAGAGCAAGAAGTTAATTTCCGTGTTGAGGACGGCCTGCCGCGTATTAAAGTAAACAGGGTGCGCTTTGCCCGGGCCCTTATCAACCTCCTGGAAAATGCCCTGGAGGCAACCGGGGGCATGGAAAACGGCAGGATAGATATTGTTGCCGGCAGTGACTCCGGGGGTGTCCGTATTTCCGTAACCGATAACGGAGTGGGTATTTCCCCGGAAAACCTGGATAAAATTTGGGAAACGGGCTTCAGTACCGGGAACTCGTCCGGGCTGGGCTTGCCCTTTGTGAAAAAAGTAATCGAGGACCACGGGGGTGTCATTGAAGTTTCCAGCAGGGCCGGAGAGGGGACTACCTTTACCATATATTTGCGGGGGGAAGAAGCGGGTGACAGATGCCAGTAAACTTGTTTTGATAATTGATGATGATGAAGATATTCGCTTCACCATTGGGGAAATATGCTCTCTGGCGGGGTGGAAGGCTGTAACCGCCGCCGACGGCAGGGAGGGGCTCCGTCTTTTCCAGGAAAGGAATCCCCATATTGTGCTGGTGGACCACCATATGCCCGGGATGGACGGGCTGAATACCGTAAAGAAAATACGTGAGCTTGATAAGGTAACTCCCATCCTGGTGCTTACCGTGGATGAAAGACAGGATCTCGCTGATGCCTATCTGGAGGCCGGGGCTACCGATTTTGCCTTGAAGCCCATCAGGGCCCCGGATTTGATAAGCAGAATCAAAGTGAATTTAAAGATAAGGCAATTGCAAAGGGAAATGGCCGGGGAACGGAGGGAGCTCTTCCCGGAAAAGGGGATCAACAGCGCCACTTTGAAAATAATAGTCAATTGCCTGGAGAAAAGGAATGATGCCCTGGCCATAGAGGACATCTGCCGGGAGGTAAACCTCGCCTATCCCACGGTGCACAGGTATTTGCAGTACCTGGTGGAGGCCGGCAGTGCCGGCGTGGAAATATTTTACGGCAGTTGCGGCAGGAGGGGCCGGCCTAAGAATTTATATTATTTAAAACATTGAAAGGGATTTTCCGCGGACCTGTACGGGGCGAAATATGCCGTGTAAAATACAGAATCAGAGGAATGGAAAAAGGGGGGTGGGCGGATGTCTTTTGAGAGGGACAGGTTGGCCTTTGTTGCAGGAAAGGAACTGCAGCGGCTGCTGGAAATTAGCAGTGTCAGTGGCGACGAAAGGGAAGTGCTTGCCTACCTGGAAAAAAGGTGCCGGGCCATGGGCTTGCATACCAGGCACCAGCCGGTGGCGGGGGCGGGTCATAATTTACTGGTCAATCCCTTGCCCGAGCCCGGTTTGATAATCACGGCCCATACAGATACCGTTCCGGAAGTAATAAACGGTATTGGGTGCCGCTGTGAGATCGTGGGGGAGCGGTATTACGGCCGGGGAGCAGCGGATGCGAAGGGGGGCATTGCCGCCCTGCTGGCGGCAATGCATAAGCTTTTCAAGAAAGGAGATTTGGGCACGAAGGATATTCCGCCCGTAACTTTTGCCTTTACCGTAGATGAGGAGCAGGAAGGCCGCGGCTCGGAGGAATTGGCCCGGCTGGGCGGGAGTGCCGCGGTGGTAATAGAGCCTACGGATTTAAAGGTATGTATCGCCCAGTCCGGTTCGGTGACAGTACACCTGCGGGTTTACGGCCGGTCAGCCCACGGCGGGGAGTATGAGTGCGGGGAAAACGCCGTCTTCAGGGCAATTGAACTTCTGGACCGGCTTAAAAGGTTACCCGCTTTAAATCGCCAGCACCCCCTTATCGGGGAAGGGGGATATAACCTGCAAATGATAAAGGGCGGCAGTACGGAAATGGCGGTACCCGGGCAGTGCGAGCTGATCCTTGATTTTCGGGTTTTGCCCGGCCAGGAGCCGGAGGAGGTGCAAAACGCTGTTGACAACCTGTTAAATGAATACGGGGGGGTGGAGAGTAAGTGGGTGGATGTCTCCGGTTCCTATGAGATCGGTAAGGATGAGCCTGTAGTATCTTTAATGAGAGCATGTTTCAGGGAAGCACTGGGTGAAGAGCCCTGCCTGGGAGGTATACGCAGCTGGACTGACGGGGAAAACCTGTTTTGTTCCGGTAAGAGGCCGGTGGTTTTCGGGCCCGGGAATTTATCGGTAAGCCATACTGAGGAAGAGTATATTGAATTACCGGAGGTGGTCAAGGCGGCAGAGGTATTTGCCTGCCTGATTACCGGGGCCCGCTGGCTGAAAGAGAATTAAAAAATGCCACCTGCGCTGAGGTGGCATTTTTAAAATCAGCTGAGGCGCTGTTTTTTTACACAACTCCGGCTAAAAACCTCCAATTCCCCTTATAGTTTCTTTGGCCCTGCCGCTCCATCTTGGTCCACATTTTATTACTGTACACTTTTTTGAAGCCGTATTTTGTGTACAGGGCCAGGGCAGGCTTGTTGTGGTTACCCACCCAGAGGCCTATTTTTTGTAGGCCGCGGCTTTCCAAATAATCAATACCTGCCTTAAACAAAGTGGAGCCGATCTTTAGTCCCTGGTATTTATAATCGATGGCAAATTCATGTACTTCACCTGCGGGCTCTCCATTACATATCGTCCAGCAGGTGTCCACCACAATAAACCCCAGCAGTTCCCCCTCGCTATCGGCGACCAGCACGTCTGGAAAGCTTTCTTCCCAAAGGGATTTCAGGTAGTTGACAATATCGTTTTCCAACGTAAAGGCATATTCCGGGTAATCCCGGTAGGCGCTTTTGTAAATACCGGCCAGTTTTTTCACCTGTTTTTGCGGCTGACTTAGCTTATAAATTTTAAATTTGCATCGTCGGTCGCATTCGCCGGTATCTTTTGCACTGGCGAGCATAAAAATTAAAACCTCCTAAAAGTTGTTAATTAAAGCGGGGGATGTTTTCCTCCCCTGTATCTTTATAATAACCCATGGCAGGCATTTTGACAAACCGGCGAATGAACCGGGATTTAAGTTCGTGAAAATGGCCGGGTTTTTATCCGCCGGCACAGGCCGGAGAAATACAGAAATTTAATTTAAGCGGTCGAAAATTAATAGTAAGAGACCTTTTTCGGAGGTTAAAATATGGCTCAAAAGATACTGGTGGTTGACGATGAAAAGTCCATAGTCCGGCTGGTGACATTTAACCTGGAAAAAGAGGGGTTTACCACCTTAAAGGCCTATGACGGCGAAGAAGCGCTGAATATTATCCGGGATGAGAAGCCTGACCTGGTGGTGCTTGACATCATGCTGCCCCGGGTGGACGGCTTTGATATTTGCCGCCGCCTGCGCCAGGAAGGCATAACGGTGCCCGTTATCATGCTTACTGCCAGGGACCAGGAGATAGATACGGTGTTGGGCCTGGAACTGGGGGCCGATGATTATATTACCAAGCCCTTCAGCCCGCGGGAACTGGTGGCCCGGGTGAAGGCGGCGGAAAAGGGAGAAGATGTTGTGGTATGGGTGCGCGATACGGGAATCGGCATACCCCCGGAAGACATAGACCGGGTTTTTGAAAGGTTTTACCGGGTGGATAAAACCAGGAGCCGCGAACAGGGCGGTACGGGCCTGGGGCTGAGCATCGCCAAACACCTGGTGGATCTCCACGGCGGCACGGTGGGCGTGAAAAGCAAGCCCGGCCAGGGCTCCCAATTTTTCTTCACTTTGCCGAAAAAAGCGAGAGGCCGGCGGGGATAATTCCCTACCGGCCTCTCGCTGCTTAATCTATTATTTAACGGGGAGGTAGCCTAATTCTTCCACAATGGCCTGCCCTTCGTCGCTGAAGCCGAAATCCAGGAACGCCCTGGCCAGGCCCCCGGGCTCACCGATGGTATACATGTTCAAATCGCGAACGATGGGATATTTGCCTGATTTTGCCGCTTCCACGCTGGGCTTTACCGGCTTTCCCCCCTCCTTGCTTACAGATACGGCCTTCACTTTCTCATCCAGGAAAGCGAGCCCCACATAGCCGATGGCATTTTCCTCCTGAGCCACCGAGCTGGCCATGGCGGCGTTGGAGGCAGTCCTAGTTTAAAAGTTTGTTGAGGGGGTTTAGGTTATACAAAAAATTGAGTTTGGTAACAATTTGAAGAAATCATGAATATTGTATAAATACAGCTGTAGAATGAGCGGGAATAGTTTAATTTTCTGTTGCAGGGTGGTTAAGCCGGCTTTTGTGCGAGGTGTACTATAAATATGCATTTATATAAATACCCGTATCATAAACTTGATTCAAAAGATAATAATCCGGCTGATAATAATCAAAATAGAGAAATTGACCCGGAAATAATTCAATTATTCATACGAATTTTTTTTGCCGCTGCAAGGGAAATTTTGAATTATTTTGAAAATAAAACCATTAAAAATTTAGGCCGCAAGGAGGCCTTGACCTTTCATGGGAAAAGAAAAGTTTGACCTGATAAATCGAAAAATTAAAGGGAATGAGGATAAAGGGAAGTCATCTATAGATGCCAATCCTTTTACATTGTTTTTGATTCTTATCCTGCTAATTCTGAGTTTTGACAACCAGGCAGGAGCCGGGAAGAAGAAGTGCCTTACTCGTTCAATTCGAGCATTTCTCCGGTAATCATATATATTATCCACTCGCTGAGATTGGTGGCGTGATCCCCTATGCGCTCCAGGTGCCGGGCAGCCAGCAGCAAATATGTGGACTGCCGTATGTTTTTAGGGTCATCCGTCATTAGTGCCAGCAGTTCCCTGAATATGTTATTGTAAAGATGGTCGATTTCGTGGTCCTTTTCGGCAGCCTTTAATGCCGGTTCCCGGTCTTTGTTAACATAGGCCGTCAAGTTTTCATTGATCATTTGTCGCGCTATTTCCGCCATGCGGGGCAGATCGATCAGCGGCTTTATATGGGGTTCATCGCTCAGGGTTAATACGATTTTGGCTATATTGCAGGCGTAATCGCCCATTCTTTCCAGGTCGGTATCAATTTTAAGGGCCGTGCTGATAAATCTGAGGTCCCCGGCCATGGGCTGCTGCAGGGCAAGAAGCTGCAGGCATTGCTTTTCAATTTCCAGTTCCAGCTTATCAATTTTTTCATCGTCCATTACCACTTTTTCCGCCAGGTTCCGTATCATGTTTTTTCAGTGCCGTCATGGCCAAGTCTATGGCTCTTTCCACCAGGTTGCCCATCCGCAGAATGTTGTTCCGCAGCTGGTTCAGTTGTTCTTGGAAGGATTCCCTGACCATTATAAAAAAACGCTCACCCCTACTTTAGTAAATTTCTTTTGAGACATCATAAACTTATTGTAAAGATTGTAAAGAAGGTTTTTATTTTATGTAAAAGGCGTCCTTTAGCGCGCCAATAAACGAAAAAAATTCCCTCCTCGATTTGTTCTTGTTTTTATCCGGGCCCGAAGGTCCGGTTTTTCTTTGCCGTTACATGGACGGTATTCAATATATTACAAAACCCGGCATGTAACACCGGATGACGTTTTTGAATAATATGCAAAATAGAGCCAAAAGATGGAAGAGGGGTGGTTTTCAACCAAACATAAGCTTACAAAATAAGAATGAACCGGAGGAATAACATGGAACTTAAAATCGTGAGGGTAAATAACAGTGCCGCCATGGAGGCGTTTCTGGAAGTACCCTCCCTGGTTTACGGGGAAGGGGCCGTCCCACCCGCGGCAAGCAGCGCTGCCACCAGGGTGCGCTTTATGCCCCTGGCAAACCCGGTGCTGCAGCACGTGCGCTTTGCCAATTTTGTTGCCCTGGACGGGGACCGGCCGGTGGGGCGGGTAACCGCGTCCATAGACAGCTTGAATCCCAGACCGGAGGAAGGATTTTGGGGCTGCTTTGAGTGCATTGACAGCCCACCGGCGGCTAAAGCGCTCCTCGGGGCGGCGGCGGAATGGCTCAGGGAAAACGGCAAGCAGGTTATGATTGGCCCGGCCACGCTGAATACCAACGAGCAGGTGGGGTTATTAATAAAAGGCTTTGACCGCGAACTCCAGAGGGAAATACCTTATAATCCCCCTTACTACCAGAATTTAATAGAAGAAGCGGGGCTTACCAAAATTCACGATTTGGAATGTTTTAACTGGGAACTCCCCGAATCCCTCCCCGAAAGGCTGGAGCGGGCTAAAAAGCCGCCGGGTGTTGTTATCCGTTCCGTGAATTACAGGGCACTTTTCAGGGAAGCAAAACTGTTGCAAGAAATATTTAATAAAGCCTTCTCCAAGATGTGGGGTTTTATTCCAATGACTTTCAATGATGTCCGGGGATTTTTAAAGAACGCGTCTTCTTACGTCCCACCCGATTTATTCATTATTATGGAGGTAGAAGGGAAGCCGGCCGGCATGCTTTTTTCCATTCCTTACAAAAAACCACGCAAGGATGGCAGCGGGGGGAAAATAAGGCTGGCTATCGGGGGGGTAGTGCCTCAATTTCAACACAGGGGTCTTCACTGGCTTGTGTTGAAGGAGTTTTATAAACGGTGCAAAAAATTGGGCTTTACCGGAGGGGAGGCGTCCCAGGTGGCTGAAAGCAACAGTGCTGTAAAAAGAAGAATTATCAAGCCGGTGTTCGGGGGGGAAATTATCAAGCTTTACCGGGTTTACAAGCAGGACCTTAACTAAATTAATTCCCAAAATTTTGTTTAAATTTTTCAAGACAAGTAACATTTTGTAATACGGGTGCATATTTTTAGTACTGTCAAAAGACAAAAACAAGGAAAGGAGGAATATAAATGGCATTTGGCGGAGCATTTCCGAATTTTGACGGAGCGTTCATTCTCTTCTTGATCCTGATTCTACTGGTGTTCGGCATGTTTCCCTTCTTCTATCCTGTTGCCAGCAAGTAGCCTGCTAATTAAACAATTAAAATATTAAGGAGGTTATTTAATATGCCGTACCCTTATTTTGACGGTGCCTTCATTCTCTTCCTGGTCTTGATTTTACTGGTATTCGGTATGCTTCCCTTCTGCTTTCCCGTTGTTGATAAATAGCTCCAATTAGACAGTTAAAAAGTTAAGGAGGTTTTTTATATGGGTTATGGCGGGGCATTCCCCAACTTTGACGGGGCGTTCATTCTTTTCTTGATCTTGATTCTGCTGGTATTCGGTATGCTTCCCTTCTGCTTCCCTGTTGCCAGTAAATAACACTAAAATTATAAATTAGCCAGCATTTCCATGGGATAAGGATAGAAACCCATTCCTTATAAGGTTTTGGGTTTCTATTTTTTTTACTCCCGATATGATATAAAAAGTGAGACGCCCCGTAAAAGGGGCGTTCCGCGGAATGAGACATAATTATTCTTTTTCCGCTTCTTGCTGCTCAACCCCTAAGATGGGGAAAAAGAACCAGGGGAAAAGAAACAGCCAGGGGAGAATAAAAAGCCAGGGGAAGAAGGGGAATCCCATGGTTTTGGCAGGCTTGCTGCCGGGTCTTCCTACAGGTCCGGAACCGTAACCCATAGATAAAATACCTCCTTAAATATTAAGTTTTTATTACTGGTTTTACAATATTCGGCTGTGAAGGAAAAGGTTACATTAAGCAATAAAAAATTTTTTGAAAAATTAAAATATCCGGGAACAAAATATCCCGGATATTTTTAGCAATCACCGTTCACATTACGGGATTTTTCTCTGTTTTCTTTATAACTTATATTACATTTGAGTTCTTTCCCCGGCTTGGGCCGCTTCTCAACTCCGGACCCGGGGGGCGGCGAATCGTTTCCCTGTTTCTTTACGCCCTGCGGCGGGATTCTCCCGCCGTAATTGGCCCCGATATTCAGCATCCCGCTCAATTCTTTTATTCCCATGGCGCCGATATTGTTGTTTAATTCTACTTTATCAACCTCAATTTTTTCCACGTAGAGCTGTTCTATTACCAGGGGGCATTCAGGCTTTTTTCGTTCCAAATCCCGTACTTTTTCTTCCAGCCTGCGCAACCTTTTCTCGATATTTCTGCGATCACCGCAAACTTTTTGTGCTAAATGCCCCAGTAAGCTTTTAAGTTTTTTGATCGTGCCACAGGACATAATTATCCCTACATTTATTTTTTATTCTATTTTTATGTTCTGCGCGGCAGCGCGTGGATCGCGGCGTAAGCGCACTTCAAGCAGCCCGTTGTTGAATTTTGCCGAAACCCCTTCCCCGCTTACAATTTCCGGCAGCTGAATTGTCCGCTCAAAGGGCCCGTAAAACCTCTCGGCAGTTATACTGGTATGGTTTGGATAGGGGGGCCGGACAACTCCCTTTATTCGCAGGCGGTCTCCTAAAACAGTAAGTTTTATGTCATCTTTATTTAATCCCGGTATTTCTATTAAGACAATAATTTCTGTTTGGTTTTTAAAAACATCGGCTCGCGGGAAATTTGATTCTGTCGCGAGCATTTTCCAAAAACCGGACAAAAATTCATTGTTAAATATCTCCGACCAGAAATCTTTACCGTACATTTTTTGGGCAAATTCCTGCCAGCGCAGTAATTTATCCATATCCAATTAACTCACTCTCCATCAGCGGGAGGGGCTCGCAAACATTGACCGGGCCTTTTGGAAACTGTCATACATGGCGTCAATGCCTTCCCGCATGGCGGCCAGAGTGCGATAGGTTTGCTCTGAAAAATCTTTTAAAAATCGCAGCTTTGCACCGGCCTGGCTGTCAGTACTGAGTGTGAGCAGAATGAGAATTAAAAATAATGTGAAGGGGTTGATATTATTGGGCAATTACCCACCCTCCTTCCACCGCAATGAATTTTCTACTTATTGTATGCGGCGGCAGGAAAAAGGTGAAAGGCGTTCTACTTAGTTGATTTATGATTATATTTATCGAAGTTTTGTACAAAGAACTTTATAATTTTTATAATATTATGGTATTATTACTAATATAGTTTTTTTTACTAAAACTTAAAAACCGGGCAAACCGGCCGAAAGGCCGGGGCGCAAAGTCATGGGCCTAAGGCTTTCACGCTATGGCTGCCAGGCTGCTTAAATATTGTGTTTAAGCATAAGGGCCATAGTGTATCTATGGCCCTTATGCTTATGTATCGGGGAAGGAGGGGGTATTTTAAAGGACTGGTCGCGTAGAATTTCATGCAGGGGGAGAGGAGTTTAATTTTCACACTGTTCAAAAAAAGGGGTAGATATCATGTTTAACAGCATTAAGACAAAATTGTCACTGATTTTAATATTGGTTACCGCACTGATTTTAATATCCTTATCCTGGCTGAACTATAACCGGGCGGCCTCCATTTTAAAGGCTGAAATTACTGAAGCCGCCTCCAACGGGGTCCGGCATAATGCCGAAGTGGTCACTAACTGGTTGAAAGGTATTGAAAACGAAGTGGTCACCCTGGCCAATACACCGGCCATAAAGAGCATGGACTGGGAAAGACAATACCCGGTTTTAGAAAAAATTGCCCGGCGCCACTCTGATTATGAAATGTTTGTGGTGTCGGACAGCACCGGCAGTGCCCATACCACTACCGGTGGGGATACAATCTATGACATATCTGACCGGGAATATTTTCAGGAAGTGATGCAAACCGGCAAGATCGTTGTTTCCGACCCTATTATAAGCAAGTCCTCGAAACAAATGGTAGTGGCCATAGCCGCTCCCATTTATCAAGATAACGATAGTTTGTCACCGGTGGGTTTGTTGGCAGTCACGGTTACCCTGGAGTATTTACAGGATCTGGTCAGGGGAATGAACATAGGGGGCCACGGTTATGGTACTATAATTAACAGTGATATGACCATAATTGCCCACCCGGATAAACAGTGGGTGAATAATAAAAAGATATGGGAACAGAGTGATTCCCTGTACGAGCTGGGAAAGAAGGCGGCGGCAGGTGAAGAGGGGTACGGCCGGTATATTTTCCAGGGGGTAAGTAAAGAAGCGGCCTATGCTCCCATAAAAATCGCCAACTGGTCCATATTCCAAACGGCCAATACCGCCGACGTTATGGCGCCCCTGGCCCAAATTAAAAGGATATCAGTACTGTTTACCCTGGGTGCCGTCATAATAATGTTGCTCATTTCTGTTATCATTGCCACTTACATTGCCAGGCCCATAGTTTCTCTCAGCAAAATAGCCGGGGCTGTGGCCCAGGGTGATTTAACTCAGAAGGTCGATACGGGACGCGGCAGGAAGGATGAAATCGGGAACCTGGCCGCAGCATTCCAGGAAATGGTAGAAAACCTGAAATCCATGATTACCAGCGTCAAGAAGAGCTCTGAGAAGCTGGCCTCCCACGGCCAGGAACTGGCTTCCACCAGTGAAGAGGTGAGCGCCACCGTGGAAGAGGTGGCCAGTACCACCAGCGAGGTTGCGGCCACCTCCGGTCAGGGAGCGGAAAATGCGGAAACCGCGGCAGGGGAGTCCGAGCAGGTTCGCCAGGTGGCGGAAGAGGGCAACCGGGCCGTGCAGGAAACGGTGGAAAAAATCAATTCTATCGCCCGCTCGGCACAGACCGTTGCCGCTGCCGTCAAAAACCTGGGAGAACAGTCCACCCAGATCGGGCAGATCATCAGTACCATCACTGACATAGCGGACCAGACGAACCTCCTGGCTTTAAATGCCGCCATCGA
Organism: Desulfofundulus sp. JL263-se; assembly: GCF_056316025.1. Taxonomy (NCBI): domain Bacteria; kingdom Bacillati; phylum Bacillota; class Clostridia; order Eubacteriales; family Peptococcaceae; genus Desulfofundulus; species Desulfofundulus sp. JL263-se. The sequence goes on from NZ_CM149993.1 coordinate 220,926, forward strand.
GGCGGCCCGGGCCGGGGAACACGGCCGGGGATTCGCCGTTGTGGCCGAGGAAGTTCGCAAGCTGGCGGAGCAATCGGCCGGGGCGGCGAATGAGATTACAGGTTTGATAGAAAAGATACAGGTAGGTGTGGGAGAGGCCGTTACGGCCATTGACCACAGCGTGGCGGAAGTGAACGAAGGGGTGCAGGTGGCCAATAACGCCGGAGCCGCCCTGGAGGAAATTATTAAGGCGGTGGAGAAGAATACGACGATGATAAGAGACGTGGCCGCCGGCGCCAAACAGGTCAGCGAGGGTGTGCAGCAGCTGTCCGCCTCCAGCGAACAGATTACCTCTGCCGTCCAGCAGGTATCCGGCGCGGCTCAGGAATTGGCCAACATTGCCGAAGAGCTGCAAAATACGGTGGAGAAGTTCAAGGTGGACGAGACCGGGCCGGCAGATTCCGAACCTTCAGGGGATGATAAAGAGGAGGCTTAAAAAAATGGCGGAACAAGAGCAGATTGTGGTGTTCGGATTGAATAAACAGAAATATGCCCTGCCGATTCAGCATGTATCGGAAATTATTCGCATGATGGATATCACACCGGTTCCCAATACTGACTATTACTGCAAGGGCATTATCAATCTCAGGGGGTCGATTGTTCCGGTAGTAAGTTTAAATTTGCGCCTGGGGATGGAAGAGGGCGAAATTAATAATGATTCCCGGATTGTGGTGGTGGAAAAAAACGATATTAAATTAGGGCTTATAGTTGACAGCGTCTATTCAGTGGCCCGGTATTCGGAAGATAAAGTGGAAGCACCGGAATCTTTGAATTCTGAAGGTCAGTTTATTAAGGGGGTTGTTCACCACGGAGAAGATATTATACTGCTGTTAGATTTGGATAAAATAATTATAAATTGATGATAACCGGGCAGAGCCCGGTAAATTTTTTCTCCCGCGCGGGTCTGTATTGTTGACATTTTTTCCAATTTATTGTACTATAAATTGGAAAAAATTATATAATTAATCAAAGCTTTAATTAAAAACATTTATTTTATTTCTTGATCATATTATTATGCTGGGCAATAGTTTTTCCACTGTTTGCGCAATTGCAATTGCAGGGAAAGATTATTGGTCAGCATTTTTTATTACCGGGGTGATCAAGTGAGAATAGCCATGTTACACTGGGCCTTCCCGCCGGTTATCGGCGGGGTGGAGTCCCACCTGGCCATACTGGGCCCCGGCCTGGCGCGCCGGGGATGGGAAGTGTATATGCTGGTGGGGAGTGCGGAAGGGGTTCCCGAAAGAGAAGAATACCGGGGAGTATATATAGAAAGAAGTCCCTTGATGGACTTGAACCGGCTGCCCGAAGATATTTCCGCCCTGGAAGGAGATATCCGGCGCCTGCTGGTGAGGTTTGTAAAGGACGTAAAGCCCCATATCATTCACGCGCACAACTTCCATTATTTCAGCCCGGTACACGCCGGGATTCTCGGCGAAATAAAAAAAGAGACGGGCATTCCCCTGGTGCTCACGGCGCACAATGCCTGGAACGACGTCCTGTGGAATGAGTGCTGCCGCCTGGCCGGACAGTGGGACGGCGTCATTGCCGTGAGCGGCTATATAGCCTCGGAATTAATTCGCCACGGGTATCCCCGGGACCGTATCCGGGTGGTGCATCACGGTATCGGGCCCGAGTGGCTGGATACCGGGGCTGCGGAGAAAGAATATCCCGGGCTGGCAGGGCGCCGGGTTATTTTTCACCCGGCCAGGATGTGCTACGACAAGGGTTCCCATGTGGCCGTTAAAGCTCTGGAATTGATTGCCAGGGAATATCCCGATGTGGTACTGGTAATGGCCGGGACGAAAAACATGGTGGACCGGGAGCACCGGCGGGAAGAATACGTGTCGGAGATTATGGAGCAAATTAAGTCTGCGGGCCTGGAGGATTTTGTTTACGTGCGCCACTTTCCCTGGAAAGAAATGCCTTTTATGTACCGCCGGGCGGAGTTTTGCATATATCCTTCCTGTTTTCAGGAACCCTTCGGACTGGCCCTGCTGGAAGCCCAGGCCTGTCACAAACCCCTGGTGGTAAGCCGGGCAGGCGGGATGCCGGAAATAATCCGGGACGGAATAAACGGCTTTTTGGTGCCCATGCATGACCACCGCCGGCTGGCCGACCGGTGCTGCCGGCTGCTGGCGGACCGCGGGCTGACCCGGGAAATGGGCGCCAGAGGACACCGCCTGGTGAAGGAAAAGTTTACCGCCGAATCCATGGTGGCGCGCACCGAAGAAGTTTATACAATGGTTGAATGGTTGCACCAGACCAATTAACCGAAAGGAATGGTAGCTTGTCGGAAGAGTGGTATATTTCCCCCGATGACATTAAAAACATCACTGAAGTTTTAAAGGAAGGACAAAGCTTTCTTACTTCCCTGCCGGGCGGGGAAATTCCCCGCCATGACACCGGCGAGCTGGGGCTGTACTACCGGGATACCCGGTTTTTGAGCTGTCATGAAATATACCTGGAGGGTACCAGCCCCGTCCTGCTTTCGGGTAACACCAGGGACAGCCACTTTGCCCAGATAGAGCTCAGTAACCGGGAAATTTCCGCAGGGGGGAAAATTTTACCCCTGCACACGGTGCACCTGCGCATTTTGCGTGTGCTCAAGGGCTCCCTGTTTCAGCGATTCCGGCTTATTAATTTTAATAACTTTCCCGTAGACGTGACGGTAACCCTGGTGCTGGGGGCCGATTTCCGGGACATATTTGAAGTGCGGGGCCTCAGCCGCCCCCGTCGGGGAGAAATATTGGAGCCCGAGGTCCTGGAAAACGGTGTGGCCTTCGGCTACAGGGGGCTGGACGGCCGGGTACGGAAAACCAGGGTATTTTTTTCCCGCAAGCCGGACGGAGTAAGAATAGAAAGTGGACTGGCCCGGCTGGATTTTCGCTTCCACCTGCCTGTACGGCAAAAGTTATACCTTTTTATGCAGGTGGCCACCGATGTGGTGAGCGGCCGGTCGAAGCTGCCCGTATTGGAGATGAACAGGCTCCCCGCGACCTTTTACCAGGTGGCGGAGGGGCTGGCCGGGGATTACAGCCGGTGGAAGCAGGAATGCACGTTTTTTATGACAGATAATGAGCAATTCAATGAAATGTTGAATGCCGGGGTTACCGACATGCGGGCGCTGATTACTGATTATCCCGGCTGGGGCAAGATCGTGGAGGCGGGCATACCGTGGTATGCGGCCCCCTTCGGCCGGGATGCCCTGATTACCTCCTGGCAAACCCTGATTTTGAATCCCACCATAGCCCGGCAAGCGCTGCGTTTTCTGGCCCGCCTGCAGGGCCGGGAAGAGTGCGCCTGGAGGGAGGAAAAGCCGGGCAAAATAATGCACGAGATGCGTTTCGGGGAGATGGCCCAGGTGGGGGAAGTGCCCCATACCCCGTACTTCGGTTCGGTTGATTCTACTTTATGGTTCATAATCCTCCTTTTCGAATATGTTCGCTGGATGAACGACCACCGGTTTTTGCGGGAAATGACCGGACCCTTAAGGGACGCTTTAATGTGGTGTCATAAATACGGTGACCTGGACGGGGACGGGTTTATTGAATACATGCGGGAGTCGGAGCGGGGACTGGTTAACCAGGGCTGGAAGGATTCCTGGGACGGGGTGGTGGACCGCAGCGGCCGTATACCCGAGGGGCCCATTGCCCTGGTGGAGGTGCAGGCTTATTATTACCTCGCGCTGGTGCGGGCGGCGGTTTTATACCGCCTGCTGGACAAGGAGCAGGAGGCCCGGGAACTGGAAGACAGGGCTTCCAGGCTGCGAAAAAAATTTTTGGAAAAGTTCTGGCTGGAAGATGAAAAGTATACTATTTTTGCCCTGGACGGGCAAAAGCGGCCCGTGAAAACCACCGTATCCAACGGGGGGCACTGCCTCATGTGCGGCATATTACCCAGGGACCGGGCCCTGAAGGTGATCTCCCGGTTATTTGATGCGGATATGTATTCCGGCTGGGGTATTCGCACCATGAGCAGCCGCGAGGCCATGTACAATCCCATGAGTTACCACAACGGCTCAGTCTGGCCCCACGACAATGCCATTATTGCCAGAGGCCTGCGGAAGTATCATGCCTTCAAGCAGTTGAGAAAGCTGGCGGATAACTTGTTTGATGCCGCCCGGTATTTTCCCTACCACCGCCTGCCGGAGTTATTTTGCGGGTTCACCCGCCGGGGGGCCGCCGGGCCGGTACAGTTTCCCACTGCCTGCGACCCCCAGGCCTGGGCGGTGGGCAGCATCTTTTTATTGTTGCAGTCTTTACTGGGTATAGAGTGCCGGTGGCGTGATGTATATATCCAGCGTCCGGTACTGCCCGGCTGGGTAAACCAGGTGACGGTGTACAACATGCGGGTGGCCAACGGCAGGGTGGATATGGAGTTTTCCCGCAAAGGGGGTAAGACCTACTGCAGTATTTTAAGGCGGGAGGGCAATGTTCGGGTAATCGTTGAGCCCTGAGGAGGTGGGCCTTATGCAAGAGTCGCTCATCAGGCAGATCAGGAATATCGGTATTCATACCCTGGTGGTGGTATCCAACCGGGCCCCTTACGTGTTCCGGCAGGGCCCCCGCGGTACGGAGATTACCAGGGCCGTCAGCGGCCTTGTTTCAGCTTTAGAGCCCATTATGCTGGAATTGGGCGGCGTTTGGGTAGGCTGGTGCGGCCGGGTGGCGGAGAGTTCCGCCGTGGGCAAGCCCATGGGCGTGCCGGGCGACAACCCGGCCTATGTGGTACAGGAAGTTTTTTTGAGCAGCAAGGATTACCGCTGCTATTACCACGGCTTTTCCAATGATTGCCTGTGGCCTTTATGCCACTGTTTCCTGGAAAAATGCCGTTTTTCCCGTGATAATTGGGAAAGTTATAGGAGGGTTAATGAACGTTTTGCCGAAGCGACAGCCGGCGTTGCCGAAGAGGGCGGCCTGGTTTGGGTGCATGACTACCACCTGGCCCTGGTGCCCAAATATTTGAGGGAGGCCGGCTGGTCAGGGAAGCTGGCCTTTTTCTGGCACATTCCCTTTCCTCCCCTGGAAATTTTTAGTACCCTGCCCTGGGGGGCGGATATTCTGCAGGGCCTTTTGGGCAGCGACGTGCTGGCTTTTCACCTGCCCGGTTATGTAGAAAATTTTCTGCGGGCGGTGGAAAGGTTACTGGACCTGCCTGTTGATTACGAGCGGGGCATCGTGGAGCAAAAAGACCGGATTGTGCAGTTAAAGGCGCTGCCCATAGGAATAAACTACCGGGAGTTTCTGGAACTGGCCCGGGATGCCAGGGTACAGGAAAGGGCCCGTGAAATACGCGGGTCGGTGCAGGCCCAATTTATATTTTTAAGCGTGGAGAGGCTGGATTATACAAAGGGGATCCCGGAAAAGTTAGAGGCAGTGGAAAAGTTTTTTGAAAGGTTTCCCGGGTACCGGGACAAGGTGGCCTTTTTACAAGTGGCCGTGCCCAGCCGCACTGAAGTAAATACTTACGCCAATTTAAGGCGCCGGGTGGAAGAGGCGGTAGGGCGTATTAACGGTCGTTTTGGCGAGAATTGGAAAGTTCCCGTGCGCTACAGCTTCAAGGCCCTGGACCGGCGGGAACTGGCAGCCCATTACCTGGCTGCCGATGCGGCTCTGGTTACCCCCTTAAGGGACGGCCTTAATTTAGTGGCCAAGGAATTTGTGGCCAGCCGCATAAACGGGGACGGCGTGCTGGTAATAAGTCCCTTTGCCGGGGCGGCGGAGCAGATGGCGGGCGCCCTTTTGGCCAACCCTTATGACTCCGAGGATATGGCGCTTAAAATTAAGGCGGCGGTGGAAATGTCCCCTGCTGAACAGCAAAGAAGGATGAGGGCCATGCAGAAGGGCATCCGGCAATATGACGTGCAGTGGTGGCTTAAGGGAGTAACGGCGGGCCTGGCCCAACAATTCCGGCATCTTCGCGGTATTGATGCCCGCAGGCGGGGGGCGCTGGCGGCAGGTAATTTTACCCTGTCAAAGAACCTGCGGGGAGTATAGCCGGCATGCCGTGTCCGGTGACCCCTGAACAACTGGTATCCCGCCTGGATGAAAGGCCGCTGTTGCTGGTTACCGATTATGACGGCACCCTGGTTCCCATAGCCCCTACTCCCGGGGAGGCCGTTCCTGCTCCGGAAGTGGTGGAACTTTTGCGGGCGCTGGCCGGCCTGGAGCGGGTGCGGGCGGCCGTGGTCAGCGGCAGGCCGGCGGAGCAGCTGGAGGAGTGGCTGCCGGCGGAGCTGCTTTACCTGGCCGGGGCCCACGGTGCCGTAATAAGGGAGCCGGGGGGAAACAAAGTGGAGCTGGCAGGCGGCGGGGCGGCAGAGAAGGAACTGGCGGAAGTGGTACGGCAGGGGCGGGAATTAATCAGGGAGAAAAAGGGGTTTATATTGGAAGACAAGGGTATATCGGTGGCCCTGCATTACAGGCTGGCCTGCCTTGAAGAAGCACGAAAAGTGGTGTCCCGGTTTCGCGCCCTGGCAGCGGAGAACCTGCCCGGTGTATATGAATTATTAGAGGGTAAAAAAGTGGTGGAAGTACGCCCCCGGGGCCTGCACAAGGGCCGGGCGCTGGAGTGGCTTTTATCCCGCTTTCCGGGTTATGCTGCTTTATATCTGGGTGATGATGTGACCGATGAAGATGCTTTTCGGGCCGTGCAGGGACGGGGTACGGGGGTGCTGGTGGCCCGGCGGGACCGGCCCAGCGGGGCGCTGTACCGCCTTGGGGGGCCGGAGGAGGTAATAAAATTGTTAAAATTAATATATAAACGATTTACGGAGGAGACGGGATGTTAAGGTTAAAGGATTACGAAGAAATAATCGGCACAGATAAGATAGAAGTTATCCGGAACAAGGCCGGCAGGCTGCGGGGGAAGGTGGTACAGCACATTAATTCCACTGCCCAGGGCGGGGGTGTGGCTGAAATATTGAAGCGGCTGGTACCTCTCATGGAAGATGTGGGGCTGCGGGTGTATTGGGACGTAATTGGGGGTACTCCCGAGTTTTTCCGGGTAACCAAAATGTTTCACAATGCCCTGCACGGGCAGGAGGTTGAGGTTACTCCCGAAATGCTGGAGGAGTACCGCCGCGTTTCCCGCATGAATCTTACTATAATCAGGGAAGACGCCGATTTTGTGATTATCCACGACCAGCAGCCCCTGGGGTTGACGGAAGTACGTCCCGGGCACAAGGGCCGCTGGATCTGGTACTGCCACATTGACCCTGTGGATGCCGACCCCGGAGTATGGAATTTCCTGCGGCCAATGATAGCCTGGTGTGATGCAGCTGTCTATCATTTACCTGAATACGTTAAGACCAGAGATAAGCGGCACTATGTTATGCCCCCGGCCATTGATCCCCTGGGGGATAAAAACAGGGACCTTTCTGAAAAAGAAGTCCGTGCAATTTTGGACCGCCTGGGCGTACCCGGGGACCTGCCCCTGCTGTTGCAGGTTTCCCGCTTTGACTGGCTGAAGGATCCCATAGGAGTAATTGCCGCTTTCCACCTGGTGCGGCAGGAAATACCCTGCCGTCTGGTACTGGCCGGCGGCGGTGCCAGTGATGACCCGGAGGGGGCTCAGGTGCTGGAGGCGGTGCGAAGGGAAGCGGCGGAGGACCCGGATATATTCATTCTGGAATTACCTCCCGGCAGTGACCTGGAAATAAACGCCCTGCAGCGGGCGGCGGCGGTGATTATCCAAAAATCGGTAAGGGAAGGTTTTGGGCTGACCGTTACCGAAGGCCTGTGGAAAGGCAGGCCGCTGGTGGCCAACCCGGTGGGAGGCATTAAGATCCAGGTATTGCATGAAAAAACAGGGCTGCATGCCGGTGCCATTGAGGAAGTGGCCTCGGCCTCCGTTCGCCTGTTGAAGGACCGGGAACTGGCCCGGCGCCTGGGGTCCGCGGGGAGGGAACACGTGCTTAACGAATTTATTTTACCGGTTTACCTGGAACGTTGGCTGGATATGTTAATAAAAGAAACTGAGAGCTGATTTATCCCCCGGCCTGCCCGGGGATTTTCTTTGAAGGAGCTGCTCTTATGTCCGTGTTTCAGCTGCCTTTGCTGGTGGACAAACTGCCCCTGCGGGAGCGGGCATTATTTGAAAGGATTTACGAAACAGACAGCTTGCCCGGCCGCCTGGAACTGCCGGAGGGTATGCGGGATTGGGCTGCGGAAAGGTTCGGCAGCGTGGAGGAAGTGGAAAACCAGAGGATTGTGCGGGTGACCAACCTGGTTACCGGTGAGGGGGTGCTGTTCAATCACCTCCGCGGCCGCCGGCCCCTGGGGGCCCGCCAAAGCAAGAACCTGGACTTCCTGGTGGAGGAACAAAGGCAGGGCTGTCCCTTTTGCGCGCCCGGGGAGCGTACTCCCCGGGACTTGTTCGGGCGCATTCGGGGGGAACACTGTATTACCGCGGCCAACGTGGCCAAGTACGACGGGTATCACGGGCTGGTCATCCCCCGGGAACATCATCCCTTAAAATTTGACGAGGCCATGGTGGAAGATTATTTTCAAGTGGCGGCCCGCTGGTTCTCGGCGGCCCACCGGCATGCCGCCGGGGAGGGCGACAGTACGGCCCGTTATCCCTTTCTCATGTGGAACTGCCTGTGGCCCGCCGGCTCGTCGGTGGTGCACGGCCACCTGCAGCTTACCCTCACCCGGGGGCGGCATTATCCCCGGGTGGACTGGCTGCGGCGGTGCGCCCGGCAATATGCACAGAATTACGGCGATGACTACTTCGAAGACCTGTTTGCCCTGCACCAGGCCCTGGGGCTGGGGTGGATGGAGAACGGCTGCCGCCTGCTGGTGGTACTGACTCCCATTAAAGAAAAGGAAACCTGGATTTTCCTGCCTCCCGGCCCGGTCACCCCGGAAAGACTCGGCCGGGCGGGCCGGGCAGTGGGCGGGGTGCTGAACCGTTTGATAAAGAAGGCCGGGCTCAACAGTTTTAACGCGGCCCTCTGCCTGCCGCCCCTGGCGGGAGATGACGGGGAATGGGCGCAATTTCCCCTTATCGCCCGCCTGGTGGACCGCGGCAGCGTATTCCACCGTACCGCCGACTTCGGGGCCATGGAGCTTTACGCCGCCAGCGTGATTGCCTCCGATCCCTTTGCCGTGGCGCGGCTGCTGCGCTTGGGGAAGGGTTAAAACGGAATTGTGCAAAACCCTTATATAGCAGGAGTTGTGATAATGGTGTAGAATAATAAAAAGAATTGTTGATAAATGTAATCTTTAATTGCTAAGATGTGGCCAAAGGTTGTTGAAAGGAGTTTACTTTATGAAGGCCTTTATAATTGATCATTTGGAAGAGCTGGTGGGCCTGCTTTCGTCGGGCTCTCAGGAAGAGGGGCATTGGCGGGAAATTTTGGTTAGTGCGGCGGAGTGCGGGGATAGCGACGAATTTGAAGCTAAGGTGCTGGAGCCGGTTACCCTCTTGCTGCACGAGCAGGGGGAGGAGGATTTTGCCGGCAAGGTGTTCAAGCTGCGGAAGCGGGTGGAAGGTTTTCCCATTGATCGCCTTTTGCGGGTGGCGTTGAAGCTTAGTGGGGAAATGCGCCTGGTTACCGCCCAGGACAACGAGCTCATGAGCAAGATGATTTCCGAACTGGCCACCCCGGTTATAGACATATGGGAAAATGTACTGCTGGTGCCCCTTATTGGTACCCTGGATAGTGAACGGGCCCAAAATATGGCGGAAAAGGTTTTGGTACATACCTCGAAGAGCGGATCCAAGGTGGTTATTATCGATATTACCGGCGTACCCGTGATTGACACGGTTACCGGAGGTTATCTTATCGAGATGTTCAACGGGATAAAGCTGTTGGGTGCCGAGGTCGTGCTTTGCGGCATAAAACCCGACATTGCCCAAACCCTGGTGAAGCTGGATATTGATCTCACTATGGTTACCATCAAGAGAAATTTGGAGGACGCCCTGTGGTATGCTACCGAGGCCACGGGATATTGGTCGCAGCATCCGATGAAGGAGAAAGGGGCATAAGAATGAAGCGGGTTGTGCCGACCATCAAGTTCAATCATTATCTTCTGGTTCCCATACAGATAGAACTGGACGACAGTACGGTAGATGCCCTGCAGGAACAGGTTTTACGCGAAATTGATGAATATGGTGTGAAGGCCATTATCATGGATGTAAGCATGGTCGACATTATAGATAGTTATATTTCTTTTAGTCTTTCCGAGACGGCTACTATGGCCATGATGATGGGATGTACCATGGTAATTTGCGGTATCCAGCCACAGGTGGCCCTCACCCTGGCCCAAATGGGTGTACAGTTGAAAAATATAAAAGTGGCAAGAGACCTGGAACATGCTTTAGAAATGCTGAGCGATACCGTCCCGGGGTATAAGTAGATGTAAGGGCTGGGAGTGGTAAACGTGTTTAAGCTTGATCCTTCCGAATACGATATTGTGGTAAAGATAAAGGGTGAGGGAGATGTAGCCATAGCGCGCCGTATGGCCAAACAGTTCGTGGAAAATGCGGGATTTTCCCTGGCTGACGTGACCAAGATTGCCACTGCAGTATCTGAGCTTTCCCGTAATATTTACCGTTATGCCGGCAGCGGCGAAGTTTATATGCGAAGGAAGGAAGTGAACGGTGTACCGGTGGTGGAGATAGCGGCAGCAGACCGGGGACCCGGCATTGAAGATGTAGATCTGGTGATGATCAGGGGCTATACTTCCTCCAAGAAGAGTTTGGGCTTGGGTCTTTGTGGTGTGCGCCGGCTCATGGACCATTTCGAAATTACCACGGGAAAGGGGCAGGGTACCCTGGTGGTGGTGGAAAAGAGGAGGCGCAAGTTTTGAGAGATTTCGGAAGGGTCAGGGTTATCTCCCGGGAGGACCTGGTCATCCTGGAGTACCGTCTGGCCAGTTTTTTTATGCCTCCGGGCCGGCAGCAGGGGCGGGAGTGCGTAGAAAAGGTCCGGGCGGTGGCCCGGTGTTTGGTGGAAGCCGGGATACCGGCGGATTTTTCCTTTAAAATTGAAAACTGCAGATTGGTATTGATAGTGGAGAGCCGGGAGGGACTTCCTCCGTCTGGTTTTTTGCGCATATTATGCAACGGTGGCTGGGAACTCGAAGTTAACGCTAGGGAAGAAGGGTGGATGGTAAAGGTAGGTTTTGAGTGTTTCAACCGCGTGACCGGCCAGTGGACGTGGGGGGTTGCCAGCAGGCCTCATTACAGGGAAACAGTGGGAGGAGACCTGGTTGTTTGCAGGCCCTCGGGTGCCGGTCTTCTGGTGGCGGTGGTGGATGTTTTGGGACACGGCAGGGCCGCTCACCGGGTGGCCGCTCAATTGGAGGAATATTTACAGGTTGCGGATGAGGATGTGAGAGGTCTATATTTGAAGCTGAGCCGGATATCGGCTGCGGGTGGCCGGGGCTGCGCCCTTTTTTTGGCGAACCTTGTGCAAGACACCATGTTCTATCTGGGTGTGGGAAACATCCGGGCCTGGCTGGTGGAGAAAAATGGCCATATCAGAGGTATCCCGTTGAAGGCCGGCGTGGTGGGGCGTTTCCAACCGGATGTCCGGGAATCCCGGGAACTGGTGCCGGTGCAGGTTACGCTGGTGGTGTGTACCGACGGTATCAAACGGGGTTTTACTCCCCTGGGCCTGGCCTGGGTAGGCCTGTTGGAGCCCGAGATGGCGGCCAGGCGCATCCTGGGTGAATACGGCATGAAAGAAGACGATGCCAGCGTGCTGGTGGTGAGGAGAGGGGAACCATGATCGACAGAATGTCTGATTTTGTTACCATGTACCGGGATTACCTGGAACGGTACATATTTGGCGGCGGAGCCGAAGACGTTTTGCTGGATGCTTATAACGCGGTGGTTAATTTTCTGGACGAGTCCACCGCCCAGGCGGCGAACATCCTGGATATCCACGACCTGGCGCTGAAAGACGCCCTGGGAGTACGGCGGGATAACGACAAGGTTCAGTGGATTTACATTCGCAGGGCTACTGAGTTTCTGGCTCAAATTCTTATCATCACCGACTCTTTCCTGCTGGCTTTGAGGGACAGCGTGGAGCGGGATCACCTCACCGGGTTGTACAACCGGCTGGCCCTGGAGAGGATTTTTCGCCGCCTGGTAATACGCAAAGGTATGTTTCTGGCCCTGGCCATGCTGGACATTGATAATTTTAAAGATGTTAATGACCGCTACGGCCACCTGGTTGGGGACGATGTGTTGCGCAGGTTGGGGGTCATATTGGCCGGGTCGTTGCGGGGCGACGACGTGGTAGTCCGTTTCGGAGGGGAGGAGTTTGTGCTGCTCTTTCCCGACACCAGTTACGAGCAGGTAGGAATACCTTTGAACCGCATTTTAAATAAAATTGCGGCCGAAGAATTTACTGAAGTGGGTTCCATTACGGTTAGCATTGGTGTGGCGGAACTGGTTGAGGATCAACCCTCAAATCTGAACGAATTATTATATTTTGCAGATAAGGCTTTGTACCGGGCCAAAGTAGAAGGTAAGAACAGGGTTATATACTATCGTAATGTACGGGAGTAGACGGGATGGATTGTCATGGACGTGTTTTGTGATCTAATCAAAACAATGGGTGTTGAGCAGGAAAAGGGCCGGGTTATTGCTGAATTGGATGAAAAGTTGGTAAGCGAAATCATTGTGGACTGTTACCGGGAGATTCTAAATTCTTTGGGCTGTTCGAAATTTGCCTCCAGGGAAGTGGAGCTTTTGGCCGACGGTATTTTGGAAGTACTGCGGGGAGAGCTTTCCAGCAGCGCCTTTGCCCGGCGGGTTAGTGCAGGCCGGGTTTTCGGCCGGTTGGGTTGCGGGGTGGAGTATCTCCCGGCGTTGTATACCAGGGTGCTCCAGCGTTTATCGGCTTTATTGTTGGAGAAAAAACTGAATTGCGAAAGGGCCCGGCCGGTGGTCGACGAGCTTATTAAGAGGTTGGGTTTGGACATGTCGCTTATCATCATTGGCTACCGGGACGCGGTATTGGCCGACGGCGAGCCCCTGTATCAGGTGGATCCGCTTACCGGGCTGTGCAATCGCATACAGTTTGAAAGGAAGTTTTATAACCTGCTTTCTTACTCCCGGTTGAAGGGAGAGCACCTCAGTCTGATTATTGTGGATATTGACGGCATTCGGCTGATTAATAACATTTACGGTTACCCCGTGGGTGATTTGGCCATCCGCGCCCTGGTGGAGACGGTGAGGGAAGTTGTGCCCTGGGCGGATCTGATGGCCCGCATAGGCGGAGATGAACTGGGAGTTGTTTTGTGTGGGGTAAACCTGGATGAAGGTCTGCATTATGGCGAGGAAATCCGCCGGCAGGTGGGGGAAATACGGCTTCGCCCGGGGGGGGACGAAGTGTATTTGACGGCAAGCGTCGGGGTTGCGGAGTATCCCTGTCACGGCGAGGGCATGGAGGATTTGATCAGTGCCGCCGAACTGGCGGTAATCCGGGCCAAGCGCCTGGGCAAGGACCGGGTGGAGACCATTCAGCACGGACGGGGGCCCGAGGAAGTGGCCCTGTTGCACGAAAAAGTGATATACCTCCGTGAAAGGTTACGAGAAAAGGACTGTGTTATCCCTTATTTCCAACCCATCGTAAATTTGGAGAGCGGGGATATTCTGGGCTACGAGGTGTTGGCCCGCATCCGGGACGGGGACAAAGTGATACCTGCCGCTTTGTTTATAGAGGCCGCAGAATACGGCGGGTTGGTGTCGGAGGTTGACAACGAGGTTTTATTTAAGGCCTTCCGAACTAAGCGAGAAGCGGGTCTTACAGGCAAGAAGCTGTTTATCAACGTATCCATGCGCGAGGTAGAGCGGGGGGATATATTAAAGCGCCTGGAGAAGATGGCTTTGTTTCACGACATTGATTTAAGGGATGTGGTGGTGGAAATTACCGAGCGGGAGGCTTTGAGGGACACCGCCCGGGCCCGGAGCTTTACGGAAGTCCTGCGCAAGCGGGGCATGCAGATGGCCATAGACGACTTCGGCAGCGGCTTTTCTTCTTTTTTGTATCTATGGATGTTCAAGTGTCAATACGTAAAGATTGAAGGAAGTTTGGTTAAGGAAATTTGCAACAACGAGAAGAGCAGAGTGATTGTCGAGCATATTGTAGGGCTGGCCAAAAGTATGGGCGTGGAACCGGTAGCCGAGTTTGTGGAAAATAAGCAAATTATGGAGACTCTGCTCGAGATGGGGGTAAAGTACGGCCAGGGCTACTACTTGGGGCGTCCCTCTCCGAAACTGGTAGGGGAGGTACGGGATATTTAGTCATCACTGGTTTCCTTTGACTCCCGCATGGCGTCCGGCCGGGCGGCCTGGGAGGTTCTTATCTGCTAATAGTTGACACACACGGGAGCTTAAAAAGGTTGCATTACAACTTGATATAAATGTAAAATATATAATTAAAAGCTGGCTATTTATGGGGTCGCCCAAAAGGTGCACTCGCAAGTAAGTAGGTTCCAGCAGGCAAGGCTTTGCTTAGCCGTTGTTTGCTGGAAATTTTTATTTTACCGGCAGCAACTCAATTGATTAGACATAATTTTGGGGGTTTCAAAATGGGTTGCAACATGAATTTAAAGTCGGCTGGGGAGCATAATTTTGAATTCAGGGAAGCATTGCACACCGCTTGCTTGATAGCCCTGGCAGTGTTATATATTGGTAGTCACCTGGTTACAAGTCATGTACTTACGACGGTTACGGAAATATTAGCAGTGATTACGTTAGCCGAGTCATTACCATTAGCCCGGGGTATTCCACGCAATATTTCCCTGATACTGTTGGTACTTGGAATTATTTTAATATATTCCAACGATGCCGGCTTGTTTACCTGGCTTAAAGCTTTCGGGCAAAATGTTGGCATAATTACATTACTTGTCCTGGTACCACAGCTGGCTATTCCTTTGCGGTGGGAACGTTATACACATGCCCTGGCTGACTTCTACCGTGCCAGTGTTAATAATAACTGGCGGCTTTACCTGTATTCCACTTTAATGACTCATTTCCTGGGTGTTATATTGAACGTTGGTTCAGTGGTAGTGATGTATAACCTGGTAAAAGATAAACTCTACGGAGACAACGGGCGCATAGTTTTAAATGCAATCAACAGGGGATTTGCCAATTGTGTCATGTGGTCCCCGTATTCTGCCATCATGGCAGTGGTTCTTGGTAAACTGCATGTGACATGGGCTTCGGTGGTGCTCGTGAACTTTCCACTGGCTATGATCGCTTTTGCTGGTGGGTTTTTAATGGTTTTTTTTGGGGGAATTTTTCCACGAAAAAATTACCTTTACCAGGCCAGGCTTGGCTTGGAAAATTTCCCCCAAAATTTTGGGGGAATTTTTCCACGAAAAAATTACCTTTACCAGGCCAGGCTTGGCTTGGAAAATTTCCCCCAGTGGAAAAACCAAAATTCCGAACAAATTAAATCAAAACTTAAACCAGATAATCGCGCCGTTTTATTAACAATGATTTTTACAGGAATGGGTATTACCGTGGCTATGTTATTGGTGGAATGGATAACCGGTTTAAATATGATTTTAATTGTATGCTTAGTTGCTACATTGTTTCCCTTGTTTTGGTCGTTTTTGCCCGGTCATAAAGAGATTTACAAGGAGGGGATGAGAAATTACTTCCAGGTTACTCTCCCCTTGTTGCGCGGGGAAGTGGTTTTGTTCTTAAGTGCCGGTTTTTTTGCTGCTTCCTTTGCTAACAGTGAGGCCGGTAAATATATTATCACCATGTTACAAGTAATGGCCGGTTATGGCCAGCTGGTAATAGAGTTAACCATTCTTTTGGCTATTGTAATATTAGCCATTGCTGGCGTTCATCCAGTGGTTTCCGCTAGTATATTAGCCAGCAGCCTTGACCCGCCGGCAATAGGCTTACCTGCTGAGAGCTTGGCGGCAATTCTTGTTATGAGCTGTGCCATTGCAAATGTAAGTTCACCTTCTACAGCTGTTAACATGATGCTTAGCAGGTTTTCGGGAAGAAACCCCATAGAAATAAGTTTGCGCTGGAATATACGGTACGTGGCTGTAACCGGTTTAATGCTCAGCTTTATTGTCAGTATAATATTTTAAATTTGGGCAGGCCCGGATCTATTAGGATAAGGTGGTGTCCGGTAATGGTAAAATATCGGGAAGTTATTTTGTAGACTTAATTAACTATAGTAAGATTGGTGATAGGGAAGTTGAATATGTTGACAATATAGTAAAACTGTGTTATGTTTTCTTCAAGTTAACTAACTATTTTACAAAAAATATTATAAAAGGAACAGGTGCTTTTACCGGAAGGTAAGGCTTAAAAGGGAAGCCGGTGCAAATCCGGCGCGGTCCCCGCCACTGTGATGGGGAGAGGTTTCACATCAAGTCACTGTTTGGTCCAGCACTCAACGGTTCGCAAAGTATTGTAACGGCGTTGGTTATTTTTTGGGTAATATTCACTTACTTTGAGTAACTAAAAGTATCATTGAGTGCTGGACTGGATGGGAAGACGTGAAATCTCGATGAACCTGAGCCAGGAGACCTGCCTGTTCCGCCAAACTGCCGGCGCCTACGGGTGATGGGGAGGTGGTTGTTTTTATGCCCAGTTAGGGATTGAACCCCCGGCCTTTTTGTAGGCCGGGGTTTTTTGATAGGGGGAGATACCTTGTTAGAGGAAATACCGTGGTTTAAAAAGCAGGTTTCTAGTTGGGGGTTAGAGAAATGTTACCAAGAAAAAATGTTCTTTTAACAGTTGTAGTAATATCAATTTTTTGCTTAGTATTTGCAAATAATGTACAAGCTGCAGATATTAGTAGTTTAACTCAGGAACGAATTGATAAGGCAATAGACTACTTATACGGACAATATAATGAAAATGGAGAGAACATAAGCGAACTGGCGGCGGAAGCCCTGGCGGCAGCCGGGGAAGACCTGGACAGCAGTGGGTGGAGTAAAACGCTAAAAAAACTAATTATCGAAGATGCCAAAAAGATAGATAAAAACAGCAAGGTGGCGACAATTGGCAAGACAATACTGCTGCTGAATACGCTGGGAGATACTTCCGGTGAAAAAGAGAGACTGGCAGGGCTTTTGAAGGATCTGCAGGGGGAAGAAGGAAACTTTGGCGCGACGGTATACGAGCACGTGTGGCCGGTAATGGCGCTATCTGAGATGGGGGCTTTGGACGCAGAGCATCTGGATGTGACAAAAGCAGAAGAATGGCTGCTGGGCCAGCGGCTCAACAACGGTACCGGCGTGTGGGGATATACCTATGGAGGGACAGAATATGAAGATGTGGATGCTACGAGCTGGGCGATAAGAGCGCTGGCGGGTTTTCCGGATGCAATGGAGCAGGGTTCGGACTGCTACCGGGCCATACAGGACGGTTTAGCCTTTTTAAAGAGCAAACAAGGGACAAAAGGAGAAATAAGCAACTGGGACCCGGGAGTATCCACAGCGGAAGCGGTGCTTACCCTGCTGAAACTTGGTATAGACCCGCAGGGAGAGAACTGGACGGTAACGGATGAAGTATACGGTGAAAAAAACCTGATTACCTACCTGCTAAGTGACGAGGCACAAAATGATGACGGCAGCTTTGGGCCATATGCTAACGTGATGGGAACCTTTGCCCCACTCAAGGCGCTGGCAGCGTTCAAAGTGTCAGAATTCAATAATGGAGATTTAAATAGTGAAATAGATACAAAGATTGCCAGTGCTATTTCGTACCTATATAAAAAATTCTGCGAAGACAGAACTAACATAAGTGAACTGGCGGCGGAAGCCCTGGCGGCAGCCGGGGAAGACCTGGACAGCAGTGGGTGGAGTAAAACGCTAAAAAAACTAATTATCGAAGATGCCAAAAAGATAGATAAAAACAGCAAGGTGGCGACAATTGGCAAGACAATACTGCTGCTGAATACGCTGGGAGATACTTCCGGTGAAAAAGAGAGACTGGCAGGGCTTTTGAAGGATCTGCAGGGGGAAGAAGGAAACTTTGGCGCGACGGTATACGAGCACGTGTGGCCGGTAATGGCGCTATCTGAGATGGGGGCTTTGGACGCAGAGCATCTGGATGTGACAAAAGCAGAAGAATGGCTGCTGGGCCAGCGGCTCAACAACGGTACCGGCGTGTGGGGATATACCTATGGAGGGACAGAATATGAAGATGTGGATGCTACGAGCTGGGCGATAAGAGCGCTGGCGGGTTTTCCGGATGCAATGGAGCAGGGTTCGGACTGCTACCGGGCCATACAGGACGGTTTAGCCTTTTTAAAGAGCAAACAAGGGACAAAAGGAGAAATAAGCAACTGGGACCCGGGAGTATCCACAGCGGAAGCGGTGCTTACCCTGCTGAAACTTGGTATAGACCCGCAGGGAGAGAACTGGACGGTAACGGATGAAGTATACGGTGAAAAAAACCTGATTACCTACCTGCTAAGTGACGAGGCGCAAAATGATGACGGCAGCTTTGGGCCATATGCTAACGTGATGGGAACCTTTGCCCCGCTCAAGGCGCTGGCAGCGTTCAAAGCGTCAGAATTCTGCGAGGGCGGAATTGACCAGGGAGATCAAGAAGGGGACAGTGACAGCAATGATAATTCCGAAGGAACAACTTTACCGCAAAGAACAGAGGTTTGGGTTGCCGTTGTAGGAAAACAGGGTAATTTTTGGTTTGCTCCCGGGAAAGTAATTCTTTATCCAGATAATAAATTTGGCATTACAGCAATGGGAGCTTTGGACGCAACCGGCCTGGATTGGGAGTTTTCAAACGAATGTTATGGCTTTGTTGTTAGAATAGAGAGTGATGAGAATGAAGGAATGAGCGGTTGGATGTATAAGGTTAATGATTCTGTACCAAATGTTCTGGCCTGCGATAAAACGATCGATGATGGAGACCGGGTTATCTGGTGGTACAGTACGGACCCAAGTTCCAGCGGCCCGGACTGGGACAGTTTAACCAGCGGCAGTTATAAAGTGGAAAGCCCGGTCACGCTGGAGGACGCTGTCGATAAGGCAGCCGATATACAGAACAGGCTTGCTGCTAAAACAATAAAGCCTTCCGCTGCGGTAAAAGAAATTAAAGAATTATTCAAAACCATAGAATATGAACTCCAGTCTACAGAGATAGATGCTGCAGATGCAAGTACAACGGTCAAGTACATTATGGATAATATAATCGCCTCTTTGCTTGAAGTCGATATTGACCAGGCTGTAGAGGCTTTGAAGTCAGTAATAAGCGAGGGGATAAAAGTTGTACTGGCCAGGCCCGATGCGGCTGATGTGGCAGGGGAACTCAAAAACAGCCTTGCCTCTCAGATCCAAAATATAATCACCAAGACAACTACAATTTCACCGTCGCAGCTGGAAATATCCGGCTCCGATATAAGTCTGCCCGCCGATATTTTGAGACAGAAGTTAGACCAAATTGACCGCCTGCAGCGGGAATTGCCTGACATTCTTAGCGACGGCTTGCAGGAATTGGCCGGGCTGGTCCAAACACCGGCCCAACAACTTGAAATGGATCTTGCCGGGGTTGCGGGACAGGAAGCAAAAATGGAGTTAATAATTGATGATAATGCAGCCAGGGAATTAGCGGAAAGCGGGTTAAAGCTGGCTGTCAGGGTGGACGACGGGCTTGCTATTATGTTGTCCGGAAAAGAGCGGGCTTTTCGTCAAACGGCTTTTATCAAAGATGAATGGATAAAACTGGCTGCCCGGGATGACAGCATTTTGCCCGGCTTGCTTGCATCTGGTCTTGTTTCCCGGAATACAGGAGGTTATGTATTGTCGGTGTCCCGGTTAGATTCTTCCGCGGCAGATAAATTGGCCCGGGATGCAAAAACCAATTCATCATCATACTTAACCCTGCGCCCCGTGGGTAAAGCGTATGTGATAAACATTAAGGACCCGGTGAGTAAAAAGGTTGTTAGAAAGCTGGCCGAACCTATAGAACTACAAATGAGTTACCGGGGATTAACCGAAAACCCAGAGATTACCGGCGCCTACAGGCATGAGGACGGTAAGTTTATATTCGTTGGGGCAAAGCTGGACAAATCCAAAGAAATAATAAGTGCTGAAGCCCGGGCTTGTGGTACCTATACTTTGCTGGAATATGATAGGAAATTTGCTGACCTCGCAGGTCACTGGGCTGAAGGGGATATCCGGGTATTAAGTGCAAGGCACATTGTGGGCGGCATTACTCCTTCTACTTTCGCACCGGCCTTGAAGGCAACCAGGGCACAGTGCGCTGCTCTGCTGGTTCGCGCGCTGGACGTGCCGGAAAATGATGTTAACCCTGGATTTACCGATGTTCCCGATGGTGTGTGGTATGCGGGTGCTGTTGCTGCAGCTGCCGGGGTGGGTATTGTAAAGGGAACGTCAGCCAATACGTTTTCTCCTGACAAGCCTGTTTCCCGGGCTGAGCTGGCAGTAATGCTCAGCCGAGTGCTGGAAAATAAAACAGACCGGGAGGTTCCTGATGTTAATGCAACATTGAGCCAGTATATTGATGCCGGCTTCGTTCCTGACTGGGCCAAAGAGGGAATGGCCCTTGCCGTGGAAAGCGGTATTCTTAACGGTCGCACGGCAGATACCCTTGTTCCGAACGGTATTGTTAATCGGGCTGAAATGGCCGTTGTAATAAGTCGATTACTTGAACAAATTGAATAAATTAAAAGAATTAAAGCACACTGCCAGCTGTATGTAGCTGGTAGTGTGCGTATTGATTCAGTTATTAATTCAGTTGGCAGGGGCGAATATTTTTTTTATAGGTGAGGGCCGGCCAAATCTTGAGTTTAGGTTTAAAGCGGGGAGGGTTAAAATGGACATATTGCCAAAACGTTATTACCGGGTGGTTATGCGCCATGATAACTGGGAAAAGTGGGGCAGGTGTATTCACCTGAGTTTAAGGAAACTGGTGGAAGAAGAAAAGCAGTATTATAAAGGGTGGGAAGATAAAGATGTGCCGACCCACCGGGTAGCTTTTTATGATTTTGAATTTTATCGCGTCTTGGAAGGAAGGATCAAGAAAGAAACAGAAAATATGCTGGTTTTCGATGTGGGCGGAGGAAAAGAGTATGAATTTTCGCTCTTTAAGCCTCTTTCCAGTTAGAAAAATTGACCGAACATGTTGGGGATAATATGCACATATTTCTTTACAATGTTCCGTTTACAAGACAGGGAGGAAACGAGGCAGGGATGAAACGAAATTGCTTGTTATTTTTGTTACCGATTTTCATATTATTAACTTTAACCGCTTGTACAGGTAAGGGACCCGTTGAGGAACCAGGCAGTGTAGTCATTGGTAAGGCGGGGGTGGAGGAAAAGTCAGGGCAACATGCACCCGGTGAAGCTGAAATAAAGGGTGATAGTGCCAGGGAAAAACCAGGTACCCCGGGTAACAATGATGATAAAGAGTCGGCTCAAGCAATAAACTCACGGGAAAAGAAAAACGGTATACAGGAGAAAAAAGGAGATTCCATAACAATTAAAGAAAATCTTCCTGAAAAGCCTGGGACCGCCGGGAGTAAAGTTCAAACTGCAACGGTTCCCAAAGGTGATAATGTAATCCTGTGGGTAACCAGGGATTTTGGAAGAAAATCCATTTTAAATAAAACGGTAGCACTGAAAAAAGATTGGTCAGTGTTTGATGTCCTGGAAGCAAATGCCCGGATAACCACAGCCCACGGCGGCGGTTTTATAGAGAGTATCAACGGGATAAAATCTGATTTCGGCGGTTTCAGCGGCAAGAAAAAGGACTGGTTTTACTACGTAAATGGAGTATTTGCCGACGTGGGGGCACTGGATTATTACCTCCGGCCGGGGGATGTTGTCTGGTGGGACTACCATGGGTGGGAGAGAATGTCTGTATTTCCCGCAGTTATCGGCTGCTATCCCGAGCCCTTTGTGCACGGGTACAGGGGGAAGGCCGGGCCCGCCGTTATCGCGAGTTCTGAAGGTAACAGGGACCTGGCCGGTAACTTGCAGAGGGCATTAAAGGCTCAAGGGGCGGCTTCCGTAAGCGTTAAGAATCTGGATGCCGGACTTTTAGAAAAAAGGCAGGGCCCAACCATTGTGCTGGGAGAGTGGAGTGAATTAAGCCAGGTTGACTGGCTGGCCAATCTAAACAAGGCGTATGCAAAAAACGGTACCTCCGTGCATTTTACCGGTGACGGGGTGGAGCTGCTGGATTACAGGGGACAGGTTGCCCGGACGGTTAAGGGGAGTGCCGGGGTTATAGTGGCCACCGGTGAGGGCAGTGGAGACGGGAATCCCCTGTGGCTGGTCGCCGGTACTGACCGGGAAGGCCTGTGCCGGGCAGTGGAGGTGCTGGTTAAAAGTCCCGGCAGGATTTCCAGAATGTACGGCGCGGTGATTGTAAACGGGGAAGTTATTCAGTTACCGTTACAATAAATTTTAAAGAAACGGGATGAAGCATATGCTGGCCTACCGTGAAAAGGATAACTTGCTTCACAAGCTCCACCCCCTCACGGCGGTGACCTATGTTGCCGCAATTGTTATTTTATCCTTAATTTTTTCCCACCCCGTTTACCTGCTGGGTCTTCTCCTGGCGGTGGGAGCGTCTATTGCCGCTTCCGACAATCTCCGGGAGTGGAAGCCTTACCTGCTGGTAAGCCTGGGAATGGTTGCGGTAATCATGCTGGTTAACGCCGTTTTTGTCCGGGCCGGTTCCACCGTGCTGCTTTACGGTCCGTGGGTTCCCGGGCTGGGTAAAATTAAAATAACCCTGGAGGCCGTATGTTTCGGTGCCGTCATGGGTGTC
Organism: Desulfofundulus sp. JL263-se; assembly: GCF_056316025.1. Lineage (NCBI taxonomy): Bacteria > Bacillati > Bacillota > Clostridia > Eubacteriales > Peptococcaceae > Desulfofundulus > Desulfofundulus sp. JL263-se. The sequence continues at coordinate 243,729 of NZ_CM149993.1, forward strand.
CGTTTGCTGGTAATTATCAGCGCATTTTGTCTCTATGCCCATGCCGTGCACCCCGATAAAGTATTAAAGTTATTCAGCAGGTTCGGCAGCAAATCCGTTCTGGCCGTAACTCTTTCCACCAGGTTATTTCCCCTGATGGCCCGGGATGCCCTTAGAATAGCCGAGGTACAGCGCTGCCGCGGTGTGAAGCTGGATACGGGCAGCCGGTGGCAGCGGCTTAAAAACCGGCTGCCCATAATAAATGTGCTTTTGTTATCATCTCTGGAGCGCTCCCTTCAGGTGGCCGAATCTATGCAGGCCAGGGGATATGGCAGCGGTAAGAGAACTTATTATTCCCGCGATTTGTGGCGGCCCAGGGATTTCTTGATCCTTTCTGCCGTGGCCGTTTCCCTGGTGGCCGGAATAATGGCGGCCCTGCAGGGGTGGTCCGGTTATACCTATTACCCCCGGTTGGAAGAGTTTCGTTTAGATGAACTCAAAATGGCAATTCTCGTAGCATTAACTTTAACAGTACCGGCGGTGCTGGGCTGGGGGTGGAAAAAATGGCCTTTATTAAAATCAAAGATTTAACGTATTATTACCCAAATACGGACAAACCGGCCCTGAATAAAATAAACCTGGAAATTCCCGGGGGGCAGTTTGTCCTGCTGGTGGGCGGGTCCGGCTGTGGAAAATCTACCTTAATCCGTGCCATAGCCGGCCTCGTTCCGGATTTTTACGGGGGAAGTTACGGGGGCAAGGTTTATATTAATGATAAAGAAGTTCGGCAAATGGAGCGGCGCAGCCTGGTTCAGCAGGTGGGGGTGGTGTTCCAGGACCCGGAGAGCCAGCTGGTCATGACCAATGTGGAACAGGAAATTGCTTTCGGGCTGGAAAACCTGGGCCTGCCCAACAGCCTGATGAAGCGGCGGGTAATGGAAGTTACCGGCGCCCTGGCGCTGTCCGGTTGTTTACACAATTTTATCCCGGAATTATCGGGAGGGCAGAAGCAAAAAGTCGCCCTGGCTTCCGTTTTGGCCATGCAGCCGGAAATACTGGTACTGGATGAACCCACCTCTCAGCTGGATCCCGTGGCCGGTGAGGAAATACTTACTATGGTTAAGCGGCTTAACGAGGAAAACGGCATTACAGTTATCCTGGTGGAACAGCGCCTGGAAAGGTGCTTTCACCTGGCCGACAGGGTGCTGGTTATGGAAAGCGGGCGCATTTTGTACGACGGTGCCCCGGATGCGGCGGCCCGGTGGGCGGTAAAAAACGATTCACCCTTTGTTCCCCCGCTGGCCAGGTTGTTTGCGGGCGCGGGTTACCCGGACGTACCGCTGACCGTTAAGCGGGGAAGGGAAATTCTCAGGTCTTATTACCCGCTTTCGGGCCTGAGTGTGCAGGCTTCAAAGATAAAAAACCCGGGACCGGGCGGGGATGAGTGCCTGGTGGACATACAAAATCTCTGGTTTACTTATCCCAACGGCAAAGAGGCGTTAAAGAATATAAATCTCAAAATCAGGCCCGGTGATTTCATTGTAATAATGGGAGGAAATGCAGCGGGGAAAACCACCCTGCTGAAAAATATAAACGGGCTTTTAAAACCCGGCAGGGGACAGGTGAAAGTTTTAAACCGGGATACCAAAAAGTTATCCGTGGAAGAACTGGCTTCCACCGTGGGTTACTTATCCCAGGACCCCAATGATTATTTATTCCTGTCCACCGTGCGGGAAGAATTGGCCTTTACCCTGAACAATTTGGGCCTGCCCGATAACGGGATCAGTAAAGAAATTCTTAGCCGGCTGCAATTGACTCCCCACGCGGGTGTCTTTCCCCGGGATTTAAGTGCCGGGGAACGCCAGCGGGTGGCCCTGGCTTCCGTTTTGGTAGCCAGGCCCAGGCTGCTGTTGCTGGATGAACCCACCAGGGGGCTGGATTACCGGCTTAAAGCGGCATTGGGAAATATCCTCCGGGAGTTACAGAAAGAAGGAACTGCCATTGTGGTTGTTACCCACGATGTGGAATTTGCCGCGGAATATGCCGATTGTATTGTATTAATGGCCGAAGGTACCATAGTTGCCGGGGGAAGCAAATACCAGATGCTCACCCGCTCCACTTTTTATTCACCGCAGGTTAGTAAGTTATTCAACAATATAGTGGACGGGGTGGTAACCCTCAAGGAGGGCTCCGAGGTACTGGCGCAACTGGTAAAGTCAAGGGAATGTCAAATCTCTTCTGGTTAAGGGGGTGTTCTTCGTGAAAACCGGGAAAAGTATCATTTGCATAAGTACTGTACTGTTGCTGGTTTTTACAATTGCCAGTGCTGCTCTGGCAAATAACCCGTTTCCGAAACAACGGGTCGAACAGAGCATTAAAAAAGCCGTAAACTACCTGCATAATATCCAAAATGATGACGGGGGGTTTCCGGTAACGGAAGGGCGCGGCAGCAGCCCGGCTGTAACTGCCTGGGTTGTGATGGCCCTGGCCGCCGCGGGGGAGGACGTCACCGCTAAAAAGTGGGTCCCTTCCGGGCGAAATCCCGTGGATTACCTGGAGAATTGCGAAGATTTCCCGGAGTCCACCGGTGACTGTGCCCGCACCCTGCTGGCCCTGACGGCTGCCGGCCGGGGTACGGTTTATAAAGGCGTGGACCTGGCCGAAAAAATTACCTCCTTTCAGCAGGACAGCGGCCAGTTTGCTCAGCCGGCCCGGGGAGAGCAGGGTTTTATAAACTATCACATGTGGTCAATTTTGGCCCTTGCCTCAGCCGGGTGGGAAATTCCGAACAGGGAGCGGGCCAGGGAGTGGCTGCTGGCCCGGCAGAACGAAGACGGCGGCTTCGGCTGGGCCGAGGGGGCGGACAGCGACCCGGATGATACGGGGGTGGCCCTGCAGGCCCTGGTTTTGCTGGGTGAGGACCCGAAAAGTTCCCCGGCTGTAAGAGACGCCCTGAACTATTTAAAAAGCTGCCAGGAGGAAGACGGCGGCTTCAGCTGGGAGGGTAATAAGTCCAATGCCGCCACCGGTGCCTGGGTGTTACAGGGGTTGCTTGCCGCCGGTGAAAACCCGGCCGGTGCGGAATGGTCCGTAAACGGAAAAAATGCTGTAGCCCATCTTTTAAGCTTACAGGGTTCTGACGGTTCCTTTAACTGGATGCCCGGGGTAAAATCATCACCGGTGATGATGACGGCCTATGCAATAATGGCTTTGGCCCAAAAGCCGTTTCCGGTAAATATTGATTACAGTGCGGGAATGCCTGAAGTTAAGGCCGCCGGAATATTTTCCGACCTTTCTCCCGCCCACTGGGCTTATAATGCCATCATGGAATTGGCAGAGGAAAAAGTATTAAGCGGGTACCCTGACGGGACCTTTAAGCCGGGGAAGCCGGTGACCAGGGCCGAATTCACCAAATATATGGTTTACGGCCTGGGGTATCAGAGTATAGAGAGTAATGCCGCCCGGAGGTTTACAGACGTGCCGGAGGGCCACTGGGCCCGCGGGGTTATCTCCGTTGCAGTTGATAAGGGATATGCCAGCGGCAGGCCGGGCGGGATTTTTGATCCCGGCGGCAAAATAACCGGGGCGGAGCTGGCCTCCATGCTGGCAAGGGCCTTGCCGCCGGAAAAGCGGGACGGAGTCAAGGCCGGTCCGTACTGGTACTCGGCAAGCGTGCAGTTGGCCGGGGAAAACGGGTTGTTGTATCCCGGCTTTGATGCCCGGGCCAATGCCACCAGGGCCCAGTGTGCCTACAGTATTGCCCGGCTGAGGCATTTATTGAGGGTGAGCCCGTGAAACAGGTATATTTTACCTTATTTATTATATTTACCGGACTGTTGCTGGTCTTAAGTGTAATCCCGGTCAACCCTTTATATGACATTAATTTGGGGGAATTTTTCCACGAAAAAATTACCTTTACCAAGCCAGGCTTGGCTTGGAAAATTTCCCCCAAAATCTGGGTTTTATTTTCTGCGGTGATTATTGGCCTGGCCGTGCTGGCTTTTTTTTGGCGCTTTGAAAGAAGCGGGGCAACATCAAAGGAAGTTGCACTTATTGCAACCATGGCTTCCCTGGCAGCCGTTTCGAGGATACCCTTTGCTGCCATAATGAGTTTTCAGCCTACAACTTTTATTGTCATGATTACCGGTTACGTTTTTGGTGCTCAAACCGGGTTTATGGTGGGGGCCGTTGCCGCCCTGGCATCCAATTTCTTTTTGGGGCAGGGCCCGTGGACGCCCTGGCAGATGTTCTGCTGGGGCCTGTGCGGGGTCTCGGCGGCAGCGCTGGCGGGCAGGCTGAGAGAGTTCAAACCGGGTGCTTTTGTGATTTTGGCCGGGTTGTGGGGCTACCTGTTCGGCTGGATAATGAATATATGGCACTGGCTGGGTTTTGTTTACCCCTTAACGATAAAAACTTTTGCTGCCACTTATGTGGCCAGTTTTTCCTTTGATACTTTACACGCTGCGGGAAACGTTATCTTTTCTGTTTTGCTGGGAAAATCTTTTTACCAAATTTTGATGCGTTTTAAAAACAAAATGTTTGTTACTTATTTTTGATTTTCTCGACAAAAAGAAGGATTTTGTTCATTAAATGACGAAGCATCACTTATTACGAGGACGCTGGATGACCGAAGTCGTCCCATTATACGGCCGAAGCCGGCTTGGTAAGTAATTTCCATAAAAAATCGCAAATTTCGAATAGCTAAAACCATGAAGGTTTTACCTCCAGAAGGGGGTTCCTCATGGTTTTCTTTTTTGGGGCAGTAATCTGAACTGATTAAAAAATCAGAAAATAAATATATGTGCATTATGTCAAAAATGGTTGCGTGCGGAAAAGGAGGCTGATCTAAGTGCTCAAAGCAATTGTAAATGGGTTTTAGTGGATATCGAAGCCGGTGTGGAACATTCGGGCGGGGGATACTGGAAGGCGTTGATGTGATATTGATGGCGGCAGATCCTTCTCACGAAGCAGTCTTGCTGGCCGAAAAGGCGAAGAAACTAGCCGAAGAAGTCCAGAAAAGCTTTAAAGTTGTTTTAAACAAAGCAGGTGATACAACGGAACCTGTTTTGCGCCGGGAATTGGCGATGCGCAGTATTGAGATTGGTTTACCCGGCCGGCATGCTGAATATACCGAGATATTTTTAAGTAAAGGAGAATGATTTATGCATGGTAAGTTAAAATGGTTAAGGCAACTTTTTGCCCTGGGCGTGGTCCTGGGTTTGGTGGTTTTTGCGTTTGCAGGCTGTGGTGCAAAACAGACCGGCAGCGAAAATGCTTCCAGAAGTGGAAAAATCGACGTTTATACTATCGCCGATCCGACCGGAGACTGGGGTTTCCCCTCGCCTTATGCCCATTATTCCCGGGGCCCGGGTTATGTGAGGATGAGCTATATCTTCGATACCCTGGTATGGAAAGACGATCAGGGATACATTCCAGCTCTGGCCGAAAGCTGGGAATATCTGAAAGATGAAAATGCTTACTTGTTTAATCTGCGTAAAAACGTCAACTGGCATGACGGGCAAAAGTTTACCGCCAAGGACGTGGTGTTTACTTTTGACTATACGAAAAAACATCCCTATCAATGGGTTGATCCGGGTATTGTAAAAAAGGCAGAGGCTGTAGATGATTATACTTTAAAGCTTTACTTAAGTAAGCCATATGCTCCGTTTTTACACGCTGTAGCCGGCACGATGCCCATCCTTCCTGAACACATCTGGAAGGACGTACAAAATCCGGAGCAGTTCCAGCAAAAAGAAGCCTTGATTGGAACCGGGCCGTTTAAGCTGGTGGATTACAATAAAGCACAGGGAACTTATCTTTACGAGGCCTGTGATAATTATTACCAGGGCAAACCAAAGGTTGACCGGCTCAAGTTTGTCAAAATAAGCGGAGAAATGGCCGTCAGTGCCTTAAGGCAAAAGCAGGTTAATGCCGTACAGGTACCGCCTGAACTGGTAAAAGAACTGGAAAAGGAAGGATTTAAAGTTCTTGTGGGGTCTCATGACTGGGTTGCCAAACTGATGATTAATCATAAAAAGGAGCCTCTGGCCAGCAAAAAATTTCGCCAGGTACTGGCTTATGCCATTGACCGCCAGGCGCTGGTGGATACCTGCCTGAGAGGTCACGGGCTGGCAGGAAGCCCTGGCTTAGTCCCCTCTGATAATCCCTGGTTCAATCCCGAAATCAAGCAGTACCCGTACAACCCGGAAAAGGCAGGAGAAATTTTGGCCCGCCTGGGATATGTTAAAAAAGGTAATTATTATGAAAAGAACGGGAAGGTTCTGGAACTCGAGCTTTTGGTCGGCGGAGGCGGAATTGGCGTTCCGGGCGCCCCGCGGGAACGTGAAGGCGAGATGATTAAAGAGCAGCTGGAAAAAGCGGGAATCAAGATAAATCTGCGCAGTTTGGAGTCCAAGACATTGGACAGCATGGTGAACGAATGGAGGTTTGACCTTGCTTTGAGCGGCCACGGCGGGCTTGGTGGAGATCCCGAAATTTTAAACAAAGTAATCACCGGAAAGGGATTTAACAGTGTCAGGTACCAGAAAAGTGAAGACCTTACTAATCTTTTGAAACAACAACTTCAGGAAATGGACCAGGAAAGACGCAAAACCCTGGTGGGTCAGATCCAGGAAATTTATGCACAAGAAATGCCCTGCCTGTGCCTGTATTACCCCACCTGGTATTGGGCCCATGACGGTCAGGTAACCCTTTACTACACCAAACAGGGAATTGCTAGTGGTATTCCAATTCCTTTAAATAAGATGTCGTTTGTAAAGTAAGGAGTCCCGGATTAAGATGATTACAAAGGAAATGACAATCCTCAAAATATAGTAGAAAAATACCCTGAAGCTTTAAAAGTGTTTAAGATTTACGATGAGCTTTTTAAAGTTTGTTTCTGCTGTCAATCACTTTTTGATACTCTGGAGCAGGTATGTAATATTTCCAGGGGGGAACCGGGTTATGAACAAAGCAGGTTCTGCTGCTAATTATCTGGTAGCATTTCTCATTATTCTTACCTTAAACTTTTTGTTGCCGAGGTTGATGCCTGGCGACCCGCTGCAGGCCATCTACGGGGATGAAGCGCTGATAGCCATGACCCCGGATTTAAAGGCGGAATTGATCCGGCGATTTTCTTTAGATCGCTCCCTGAGCGAGCAGTTTGGTGCTTATGTTTTGTCGCTTTTGCGGGGAGACCTGGGGTATTCATATTACTACAACGCCCCGGTTTTAAAAGTTATCCTTGGTTCCCTTCCCTGGACGCTTTTACTTGCAGGGCTGGCCGTATTGATTTCGACCACCCTCGGTCTTATTTTGGGAATTGAATCCGGGTACAGGCGCGGCCGGGCCTTAGATGGGGTTTTGCTTACGGGGCTGATGTTTTTGAGCGGGTTTCCCGACTTTTTTGTAGGGATTTTGATGCTCCTCTTATTTGGCGTGGTCCTGGGTTTAGCACCTTTAGCCGGCGCGCTGACCCCTTATGCCGGGAAAAGCGGGCTGGTGCTGGTTTTAGATGCTTTGCACCACCTGGCACTGCCGCTTGCTGCCCTGGTTCTCGTGCGGGTGACGGGTACATATCTTTTGACACGTAATACGATGATTACCACTTTGGGTGAGGCTTTTATTTTAACGGCCATGGCCAAGGGCTGTCATGAGCGGGCCATAAGGTATCGGCACGCCGGGCGAAATTCTCTTTTGCCGGTGGTAACTGCCACGGGTTTGCAATTGGCCCATTCGGTAACAGGCGCCTTATTTATTGAAATTGTATTTTCTTACCCCGGGGTAGGCTTACTTCTTTACAATTCTTTGCTGGCACGTGATTATCCGCTTCTTCAAGGGATACTTCTGATGGTTACGGCTGTGATTTTGGCTACTAATTACTTAGTGGATTTATTATACACAAGACTTGATCCGAGGGTTGCTTATGCACATTAATTACTGGCAGGAGGTAAAGCAAAACAAGTTTGGCAGGATAGGCATTTTGATAATTTTTTTGCTGGCAACTCTGGCCATCTTTGCACCTGTACTCACTCCTTACCGGCCGGTTACTTATACTGGTTCTATTTTCAGTCCCCCGTCAGTACAGCACTTGCTGGGGACCAACGATGTAGGACAGGATATTTGGACACGTCTTCTTTACGGGGCACGCACATCACTTGCAGTCGGGTGCGGAGTTGCTTTGCTGTCTGCATTTTTTAGTACACTGGCCGGGAGTACGGCTGCGCTTTTTGGGGGTCTTTATGATCGTATTCTGATGCGCGTGGTAGATACCTTGATTGTTATCCCACCGGTTATTGTGGTAATTCTGGTGGCGTCCTATCTAAAACCCAACATCTTTCTATTGATTATTTTGCTTTCTACCTTCCTCTGGCCCGGCGGGGCAAGGGTGATTAGGGCTCAGACGCTTTCTTTAAAAGAAAGGATGCATGTTGCGGCGGCCCGCACTTTTGGAGCCGGCTGGCTGCACTTGCTTTTTTACCACATAATCCCCGATCTCGGCCCGGTAATAGTTGCTGCCATGATCCACGATGCGCGCCGGGCGGTGTTCATGGAAGCAGGGCTTTCCTTTTTAGGCATATCCGATCCTGCCATAATAAGCTGGGGCAAAATGATGCAACATGCATTAAAATTTTCATATTTAGATGCCTGGAAATGGTGGCTTTTGCCTGCAGGATTCGCTCTTTCGCTGACCATCATGGCTTTTGCGTTTATTGGTTATGCCCTCGAAAAAGCACTGAATCCTCGCTTGCGAAAAGGGGTAGACCATGCTGGAGATTAAAAATCTGAAGGTTTCTTACAACGGGTTTCCGGTGTTAAAAGATATTAATTTAACTTTAAATAAAGGAGAGTCTTTGTCCATTATTGGGGAATCAGGCACAGGGAAAACCACTCTGGGGTTAAGTATTCTGGGGTTGGTGGAAGGCAGGTGCACTGGTGAGATTATTATTGGAGGCAAAAACATATTGTCCTTATCAGAAGAAGAGCGCCGCCGGATCCGCGGCCGGCAAGTAGCCATGGTTTTTCAAAATGTGGAAGATGCCCTGCACCCGCTTTACACCGTATACGAGCAGATTGTGGAATCCATTCTGGTTCACGGGCAAAAAGATAAGATTTTAGCCGGAAAACGAGCCCGTGATCTATTAACCTTCGTTGGTCTTGATAACCGCCGCGCTAACGCTTATCCTCATCAACTCAGCGGTGGTGAGAAGCAAAGGGCGCTCATTTGCATGGCTCTGGCAAATGACCCTGAAGTTTTAATTTTAGATGAACCAACTGCTGCCCTGGATGCTTTAACAAAAGCAGAAATTATCACGCTGCTTCAAGAAGTGACGAAAGATAAAGCCACGCTGGTGATCTCCCACGATATTTCTGCTGCTGCCAGGCTTACGGACAATATGGCTGTTTTATATGGGGGTAGGATGGTTGAATGGAGTTCCACAAAGGATTTGCTGGAAACTCCGCTTCACCCATATACGCGGGGCCTTTTGCGATCTTATCCGAATATGACTACAACCAAAGATTTGCAGGGGATACCCGGCCGGATGGCGCATACGGTAGCAGGTTGCCCCTTTCACCCCCGGTGCACCCAGAGGATAGCTGTTTGCCGTGAGGAGGTACCGGAACTACAGGCTGCAGGCGGGCGCTTTGTTGCCTGCCACCGGGGCGGCATTGTGCCCTTGCTGGAAATAAAGAAATTAAGCAAGAGCTTCGATCATGTTAAGGCAGTGCAGGAAGTGGGATTTACCCTTTATGAAGGGGAGACTTTAGCACTTGTCGGGGAGAGTGGTTGCGGCAAAACAACTTTGGCCAAAACGATTATTGGCCTGTTTGAACCCGATCAGGGAGAAATATTCCTTGAAGGAGAAAAGGTTGCCCAGAGAAAGAAGGATTTTTATGAGCGTGTGCAGATGATTTTTCAGAACCCCGGGGAGTCCATCAGCCACCGTATGAACGTTTTTCAGGCGGTAAAAGAGCCCTTAGATGTGCAGGGAAGAGGTAATGAGGAAGAGAAACTCGAAGCGGTCAGGCGTGTTTTGGACGAGGTGGAGCTGCCTGCCGGAGATGATTTCTTGAAGAAATACCCTCATCATTTAAGTGGTGGTGAGGTGCAGAGGGTTGCCATCGCCCGCGCCCTGATTTTAAATCCCAAGCTTTTAATTGCTGATGAGCCGACCTCGGCATTAGATGCCAGCGTACAGGCCAAGATTTTAAAACTTCTCCTCAATCTTCAAGAAAAAAGGGGTTTGGCCCTGCTCTTAATCACTCATGACATTGCCCTTGCAAGAAAGGTCAGCGACCGGGTGGCTGTTATGCTGAAAGGGTGTATTGTCGAAGAAGGACCGGCCAGTGAGGTAATAAGCAAGCCCCTGCATCCTTATACGAAGTGCCTGGTGGAATCTGCACCTATCCTGGCAAAAGAACGTTCAGATTCCCAAGTTCTAAACGCGCGAGAAAAATGCAAATGCAGCAAACAAGAACCGGGTGCTGGAAAAGGGTGCCCTTTTACCCGGCGCTGTCCCGGGGCCTTGCCCCGTTGCTTTGAAGAAAAACCCAAATTAAAGGCTTGTTCTGCGCGTCGGGTAGCTTGCTTTCTTATCGAGTGAAAGAGGAAGAGCAGGTGGCAGCCTGTACTAACCAGCGTTCTAAGTTGATCTTGTGCAGATTTTGCGTACCCGGACAGCCGCTCGTTGCCGAGCCCGTTAACCTGTGTCCTTTCTGCGTCCTGCTTGACAGCAATCCGGAACGCGGGCCAGGTGCGCAGTTTGCGCGCGGCCTCTGCGAAGGCTGCTGTGGCTGCAGGGGAGGGGGTTCTTTACACCTGTATGCCGGGCTGGTGTACCTGGCGGTTCTCCTGCAGGTGAGTGGAGAGATCGTAGCCGTGGTGCTGGGCGGCAATGTGGCCCTGCGGCCGCCGGCAGGGGAGGTGGTGGCGCGGCTGGTCCGGGGAACGGGCCTTGACCCGGAAAAGTTTCAGGCGGCATCCGGAGCGATACCCATCTGGCCGGAAGAACGGCTCCGGACTGCCATGGTGCTGGTACAGGCAGCAACGGACACCGTGCCCCGGCAGTCACTAAGGCAGCCGCGTTGAGCGGTGAGGGGGATTCAAAGAGGCTGTGACCAAAAATTGACAATGGATAAACTTTAAGATACTATATATTTATAAATTAGCTTCTCTTGACCAGAGATTTCTGTGGTCCTGCTTTTTCGAGAAGAGGTGAATTTTTATCTTGCTTTTGCAGGCTTTTGAAGAGTTTTTGCCCGGAGTACTGGAGGCCGTTAAGGAGGTGTACGGTGAAAGGCTGGTAACGCTGGCCGTATTTGGTTCGGTGGGCAGGGGTACACCGCGGCCGGACTCGGATATTGATATTCTCATTGTTGCAGAGAGACTGCCCCACGGCAGGTTAAAGAGGGTTGCCGAGTTTGAGCGCGTCGAAAAGGTTTTAGAGGTTTCTTTGAAAAGGCTTGAAGGTGCAGGTATTAACACGTTTCTTTCTCCCGTAATGAAGACCAGAGAAGAAGTTTTAGCAGGAAGTCTTATATTTCTGGATATGCTTGACGATGCCCGCATTCTTTACGATAGGAATAACTTTTTCAGGAATTTCTTGGAACGCTTGCGTACAAGGTTGGAAAAGTTAGGGGCAAAAAAAATAAGGCGGGGCGGTGCCTGGTACTGGGTACTCAAAGAAGATTACAAGATAGGTGAGGTTTTTGAAATATGACTAACCAAACCCTGGCGCAAAGCTACCTGCTTAAAGCAACTAAGCGGCTCAAGGTTTTGGATGTACTTTTGAAAGAAGAAGCCTATTCTGATGTGGTGCGGGAGGCCCAGGAACTGGTTGAGCTGGCTCTTAAAGGGATTCTTCGCCAGCTGGGGGTGGAACCTCCAAAACAACATGATGTGGGGTGGCTGGTAGTTGAATTCAAAGACAGGCTGCCTGCAGAAGTTTCCAGCCAGGCGGAGAGGTTAGCCAGAATTTCAAAGTGGCTGCGCAAGGAACGGGAGTTTTCGTTCTATGGGGATGTTGATTTTATACCTACCGAAGAGTATACTAAAGAAGATGCGGAGAGGGCTAAAAGAGATGCCTTTTTTGTTGTTTCTATGGCCCAAAAAGTTATTACCCTGGATTAATTAAAATTTTTTAAAAGCAGCAGGAATTGGGCCACTAATATTGAATAATAATTTTAAAGGGTGGTAGGAACCACCCGTTGGTTCAGTTGGCTGTTCATGAAGTAAATTATGCCATGAAGGCATTTTACCTGCAGAAGCAGGGGCAAGCTTTCATGGCATTTTTCATTTTAGGGCAGTTCTAAACCTTGGCACTTTGACCTCCTCAAAGTGTTTTCTACTACCGGCTTGGGAGGCGCCGGTAGTAGAAAAATTCCTCCTTTCGACCGGCGTATATAGGGCTAGTTACCCAAACTAGCCCTATACGCCAGGCTTTTTTCTTAACTGTTCTGTCAGGTGAGAGAAAGGTTGGTTTCGATTACCAGCTTTTTTTGTTTATAACTATTCGACTTTAAAATATAAAATCCTGCCAGGAACATTATTTTTTGGCTTCCGCGGCATTGTTATTGTCAAAGTTATTCACTTCATGGATGCTCTGGTAGAAATTAATCTTGCGGGGGAACATAATGGGTAAAAATAAGGTGTACCGCATAGCCGTCGTTGACGGTCAGGGGGGCGGTATAGGTGCTCAAATTGTGGAAAAGTTAGCCCTGGCGCTGCCGGCTGCAAGAGTGGAAATTATTGCCCTGGGCACCAACGCCCTTGCGGCCGGCCGCATGTATAAGGCAGGGGCCAATGAAGTGGCCAGCGGGGAAAACGCAATTATTTACAACGCACGGCGCGTGGACCTGCTGGTGGGCACGGTGGGAATGATTATGCCGTTTGGTTTCAGCGGTGAAATGACGACCGCTGCGGCCGAGGCAGTGGCCCTTGCCCCGGTACCCAAGTATGTTCTGCACCTTAATCGCTCCGGCGTGGAAGTAATCGGCAGTGTATCCGAGCCGCTGCCCCACCTGGTGGATATGTTAGTGGAGAAGGTGCGCGAACTGCTGGGTTTATGATATATAAAGTTTTTTAAATTTGGGTGCAGAAGTTTTTTTGCATAATATGTTATAATATTTCTTGTCTGGAAATCTTATCATGAATATTAATACTTGGGCCATGAAGGCCTTTCCCAACCTGAAGGTTGGGAAGGAGGTTTTTTGTGGCTTTTTTAATGGAGGCGATTATTTGGAGTTAACGGCAATAGGAGTAATTCACAGCCCGTATAAAACTAAAGAAGATGCACCGTGCCAGGGTCGTTTTGCTGAAGAAACAGTGGAACTGGAGATTTACAATGAGTATTCTGCAGGGCTGAAGGACATAGAAGAGGCAACACACCTGATTGTTTTGTACTGGTGTGACCGGTCGAGGCGGGATACACTGCAGACCAAAACACCTTACGGCCCGGAGATTCGCGGCGTATTTGCCTGCCGCTCGCCGTCCCGCCCCAACCCCATTGCCTTCTGTGTGGCCGAGTTATTGCGCCGGGAAGGCAACCGTTTGGTGGTGCGCGGCCTCGACGCAGTGGACGGCAGCCCTCTTATAGACATCAAACCGTATTCCTCTGATATAGACAGTGTTACCGGTGCACGGATAGGGTGGTTTAACAAATAGAATCAAGCTGTTTAAAACTTTGCTGCAAAATATTGAGATAGGAGGCCCTAAGGGATTTGATCTAACTGTCCGGGACGACGGTGAAGGTAATATATTGGAAGAAATTTTTTGAAACCAGTTGACAATAAGAAGGTGCTGCCCTACAATGAAAATGAAAATCATTATTATTTATTCACCATTTAATGATAAAGATTATCATTATCATTAGCAGGGGAGTGTTAATACAAAATATTGGTCATCAAGCCGAGGATAACAAAAGTACCGGAAAGGAGTGGGTATTAGAACATGAGCGTGCAAAAAAACAGTAGCAAATTGAGCGAACTGCCGCCGGGGAGCAAGGGGAAAATAATCCGCATCGGGGCAAAAGGTCCTTTACGCCGCAGAATCCTGGATATGGGCCTGGTTCCCGGGGTGGAAATTGTGGTTAAAGGCGTGGCCCCTTTGGGTGACCCTATAGAAATGCTGGTCAGGGGTTATCACTTGAGCCTTCGGAAACAAGAAGCAGCAGGTATTTTTGTAGAGGTGATATAAATGATGCCTCTCGGGTTTCTTCCCATGGGTTACACCGGTGTTGTAAAGGATATTATAGGGGGAAAAGGTGTACGCCAGAGATTGACGGGAATGGGGCTTGTACGTGGAGCAGTTGTACGCATGGTTAAAAATGATAACTGCGGTCCTTTGATCGTGGCGCTGAATGAAGGGCGGTTGGTTATTGGGCAGGGTGTTGCCCAAAAAGTAATGGTTGAAGAAGTTGGATAATTTTATTGGTTAGTTGGAAAATATTCCAAAGGGCGGGTGAGTTACTTGGAAGCAGCGCAAAAATTGGAAGCAACAAAAGAAATAGTTATTGCCCTGGCGGGCAATCCGAACTCCGGTAAAACGAGCATTTTTAACAATTTAACCGGGGCGCGCCAGCATGTAGGCAACTGGCCTGGTGTTACGGTGGAAAAGAAAGAGGGAAGGCTTATTTATCAGGGGGTGAGTCACAGCGTAATTGACTTGCCCGGCACGTACAGCCTTGGTGCCTACTCAGAAGACGAGGTAATTGCTCGTGATTTTGTTTTAAAAGAAAACCCGAACGTTATTATCAATGTAGTGGACGCTTCAAATCTGGAGCGCAATCTTTATTTAACCACCCAGTTATTAGAGATGGGCGCCAATGTTGTGGTAGCCTTAAACATGATGGACGAGGCTAAGGCCAGGGGAGTGAGCATTAATGCTCAAAAACTTTCCGAGCTGCTGGGGGTGCCGGTAATACCCACTGTTGCCACCAAAAAAGAAGGAATGAATGAGCTTATCGCTCAGGCAGTACAAGCAGCAGGTACGGGCAGGAAAAAACCTTTGAAAATAAATTACGGCAAAGAGGTGGAAGAAGAACTTAGTAAGTTGGAATCAATTATTTGGGCCCATGGCCGGCTGCCAGCAGAGTTACCCCCCAGGTGGCTGGCACTCAAGCTGCTCGAGGAAGATGAAAATATTTATAACGAAGTCAAAGAGTGGACCGGTACCGCTGAACTCACTGCCCAGGCTGAAAAAAGTATAAACCACCTGCTGGATGTTACCGGTGAGGATGCGGAATCCTTGATTGCCGACCGCCGCTACGGTTTTATCGGCGGGGTGGCAAAGCAGGTTGTTGCCAGGCGTGTACCGGCAGAGCAGAGGCTCTCTGTATCTGATAAAATCGACAAAATTGTAACCAGCCGTGTACTAGGAATCCCCATATTTCTTTTAGCCATGTGGGGTGTATTTCAATTTACTTTTACCCTGGGTGACCCTGTGATCGGCTGGATAGAAACCTTCTTTGAATGGCTTGGAGGGGTAGTAGCAGGCGGGCTTGCCGCAGTCCATGCCTCAGAGCTGATTATTTCCTTTGTGGTTGACGGGATCATAGGCGGTATTGGTTCGGTGCTGGTATTTATACCCAATATATTCCTCTTATTTCTAGCTATTTCCTTTTTAGAAGACAGCGGTTACATGGCCCGCGCGGCCTATATTATGGACCGTTTTATGCATTCGCTCGGGCTGCACGGGAAATCCTTCATCCCGCTGCTTATCGGATTCGGGTGCAACGTTCCGGCCGTTATGGCTACGCGCACGCTGGAAAACAAGCGGGACAGGCTGATAACCGTACTTATTAGCCCCCTCATGTCCTGCGGGGCCAGGATGCCGGTGTATGTATTGTTCGCCGGGGCATTTTTCAGCGCCAGGCAGGGCCTGGTAGTCTTTTCAATTTACATGATTGGTATAGTTCTCGCCATAATCATGGGAAAAATTTTCAAAACATTCCTTTTCCCCGGGGAAACATCCCCGTTTGTAATGGAGCTTCCGCCGTATCGTATTCCTACATTGAGGGGTACGCTTATTCATATGTGGGAGCGCGGCAGCGCGTTTGTCAAAAAAGCCGGAACCATAATTTTTGCCATAGTTATCATTATTTGGCTCTTATCCATTCTTCCCTGGGGTGTGGAGTATGCCAGCAGGGAAAGTCTGGTCGGCAGATTAGGAAGCTTTATAGCCCCCATATTTGCTCCCTGCGGGTTTGGCACGTGGGAAGCCGGTGCTGCTTTATTATTCGGGATACTGGCCAAGGAAGTTGTGGTAGGTACGCTGGGTGTAATTTACGGCGTTGGGGAAGATGGGCTTGTTGCAGCGGTGCAGCAATTCTGGACGCCCCTTTCGGCCTATGCTTTCATGGTTATGACCCTCATTTACGTTCCCTGCGCGGCCGTCATCGGTACCATTAAAAGGGAGACCAACTCCTGGAAGTGGACAGCATTTGCTGTAGGATATACTCTGGCCCTGGGCTGGCTGGTGGCATTTATTGTCTACCAGGGCGGGCGTCTCCTCGGCCTGGGTTAAAAAGGGGGCAAAGCCTGCATGGAAACGTTAATATTGGTAGGAGCAGGCATCTTTGCTGTGGCAGCAATAGCCCGGCACATATACAGGGTGGCAAAGGGTATAAGCTGCTATGAACAGTGTAAGGGCTGCACTGTCTGTAGAAGTAATGTAGATAAGAAAAACTTGTAATTATATTGTATCGTTTTTCTCTCCACCGGGGCGGACGCAGGATAAGCGCCCGCTCGCATTCTCCTTTTTGTGCTGTTCGAGGGAATTTTATCAAAAGTAGAGGGATGCCTGGGATGCCATGAGGTCCGACCGTGCCTGCCGCAAAGCCTTACCTGTTGAAACGGGCTTTACGAGAATTACGAGAAGGGGCGGGCATCCAGTTTGACCCGTGGATGGTTTAAAAGTTTCTTGAAATGATACAAGAGCAATCAGGTAGCGGCATGTTTCAGTAATACCAAAATTCAGGAGGTTGTAATGTGTCGGTATTTATTGTCGGTGGAGATGGGCTTGGCAATATTGGTGAAAATCTAAGACGGTTTGGTTTTTCTGAAATAATTCACATAAAGGGCAGAAAGAAGTTCAGCAAAAGCAACTTTTGGATTCCTGGAGAAGCCGGTTTGGTTATCGTGCTTACGGATTATATCAATCATAATATTGCAAAAATAATCAAGGAAAAAGCGAAAAACAGTGCTGTCCCCGTTATATATGCAAAGCGCTCGTGGTCCGCCATATCACAAAAATTAAAAAAATGTTGTATTGACTAATTAACTCGAGGAATTTGTCTTGTTCCAGGTACCATAGTTCTTCCGGGGCATAGCTTTTATGCGGCCGAATAACAGGCCGGCAACAATAGATGTGATGGGAATGGCAAGTACCAGGCCGATACTGCCGGTTAAGGCGCGTATGACTTCTGTAGCTATTAAATCCAGGTTAATTATTTTTAGAAGAGGTGTATTATAGGCCATGAATACCAGTATTAAGGGTATGGCCCCGCCGGTATAGGCCAGAATGAGGGTATTGGCCATTGTGCCCATGATATCTCGTCCCACGTTCATTCCTGCCCGGATTAAGGCGGCTGTTCCCAGGGTTGGGTTGACTTTCTTCACCTCTTCTATTGCGGATGCGATGGACATTCCTACGTCCATTACTGCACCCAGGGCACCGATAATCATTCCTGCAAATAACAAGCCGCGGTAATCGAAATTTACCTGTTGTGGAATATAAAGCAGCATATGCATTTCTTCGCTGCTGAAGCCGGTCAACTGAGCTGCTGTACCCACGAGCATGGCCAGTATTCCGGCTACCAGCACTCCGCCTGTTGTTCCGATAATGGCAGACAATGATTTAATGCTTATTCCTCCGATCATCACCATGGTTATGGTGGCCACTGCGGCAGAGACGAGGATAGTAAGCATAATGGGGTTATACCCCTGAAGCATTAATGGAAGTAAGACCAGAAAAACGCCTGCGCCGGTAATGGCCAGGGAGATAATCGATTTAATGCCTTTCAGGCCCCCTAAAACCACCAGGAGTAGAATAAAAAGTACGGTCAAGTAAAGTAATTTTTTATCCCGCGCATAATCCGTGATGTATGCGCTGCTAAAGGTGTTATCATCGGGTTGTATGCACAGTATCACTTCATCACCGGGATTTATTACAATATCATAGCCGGGCTGGTCCATTATTACATGGGGTACTGTAATCACTTCCCCCTGATATTTGCTGCCGAGTAACTTAACTGTAACAAGCTGTTCCTTTCCTTTCATAAATGAGCCTGAAGATGTTGATATGGAGTTTGTTTTATCTTCAACGTGCAGAACTCTGGCCCGGACCATTTGTTCTTTATCCCAGGATGGTTCTGTGCTATTTGTTTGACAATAAGCTTGTGGCATCTGGAATAAAGTGAAGACCATAATGGTTAGTAACAATAATGATTTTTTCATGAATATCGTTCTCCTTACGGGGTTTTTCTATAATGCCTTATTATAACATAATACCAGGTAAAACTTAGTGCAAAGAAGTAGAATTTACCAATTTTCTATTAGCTTTATAATATTTATAGGGTTCCTGAGCCTGATGTTCCACCGGTACCGGCATTGACCAGAACACATTATAAAAATAAACGAGGGCCCGGCCGAACCACCGAACCCGTAAATAGCTAATATTAATGCAAGCCGTGTTTGCCTGGAAAAGTTTCTCGTAGAGTATCCCAGAAATGATCCTCTTCGTATCCAAGGCGCCAGATGGCGATTCCCGCCAGCCGATATTTTTCCATTGTTCCCAGAGCTAACCCGGCAACCAGAACAATAAACCCGAGAAGTGCCAGGAAAAGAAGCCTTTTATTTTCCGTAACCCGTTCTATAATCCTTTCCATAACCCGTTCCTTTCATAATTTTCTCAGGATTATTGTATCCTGTTATGCAAATCTACCATAACAAAATAGATTATAATCTTGCCGGGGAATTCAGGAAATGAGTGCTGGTATTCCTGGGGTTGATTAACAAATTTTTATTTTTAATTTAAAAAATTTTATAAAGCAGGCAGGAATCAGGTTAGTAATGTTGAATACCAGTACAATAAGGTGGTAGGAACCATTCGTTAATTGCTGAAGAATGGGAAGTAAGAATTTTTAGGTGTTTAAGTTTTCTCAAAGTTAAAAGCTAATATTGTATTTAAAGAATAAATTAACCATGGAGGTTATGGTTTCACAGGGAGTGAAGTTTGCTTCATGGTTTTTATTGTTTTTTGGGATACCAGCGCCCTTGGGCGGGGCATACAGCTGAACAAAGTAAACAATCGTGCCATGAAGGCATTTTGCCTGCTGAAGCAGGTGCAAGCTTTCATGGCATTTTTCATTTTAGGGCAGGCCTGAACCTTGGCATTTTGACCTCCCCAAAGAGATTTCTACTGCCGGCCTGGGTGGCGCCGGTAGTAGAAAAATTCCTCCTTTCGACCGGCGTATATGGGGCTAGTTATTTAAACTGGCCCCATGCGCCAGATTTTTTTAATGCACGTTCGCTAAGAGCCAGATAAACCCCGGGAAATGCCTTATGTGCTGAAAACAGCCAGGCGGATCAAATTATTTCAGATGGGAGTGAGTTAAATGTTAAAAGGCAATGTTTTCCGCGATACCACTCATCTGATGGTGCAGGGCCATGAGGGGTGGCTGGAGGTCAACAAATCTCATTATCACACCGGTTCTTCTGTAGAAGTACCTTTTAAGTGGGGCCATAATATGCAGGTGGACGGGCTGTGCAGGAAAGACAGGCTTACGGCCCGGGTCTTTGGCCCGAAAGGGGACGTAAAAGAACTAAATATTGAAGATAGTGACGGTACATGTTACATAGTTTCTTTTATGCCGGAGTGCGAGGGATACCACCAGGTGGTAGTTGAGCAGAACGGGGTTGTCTCCATTACTAACGACGGGAAACACGTGCTGGCTCCCAAAAAAGACTGTGCCGATGTGTGCGAGTCCCTGGCCTTTACCCAGTTTGCCAAAGCTGTTGTTCCGGTGGGCCACCGTCTCCACGGCACGGTGCCGGCGGTGGGTAATACGCTGGAACTGGTGCCCCAGGGCGGGGTACACTTGGTAGCGGGCGATACCCTGCAGGTAAAGGTATTGTACAAAGGTGAAGCTTTGACCGGCGCTGAAGTTACCTTATCATACGGTGGGCCTTTGGAGGCCTGCGAGCCGGTGGTGGTAAAAACCGCGTCCGGCGGCCTGGCTGAGTTCATTCTGCCGCAGCCCGGCAAGTACCTGGTTTTGGTACGGCAGACAGACTACGATGATGTTGTGGAAGACCAGTACGACCGGAGGCAGTTTACAGCAACCCTGCCGGTGATGGCATCTTTGAGAAAGAAGGAAAACCATTCAGCGTAACTTTTGTTATATCAAGTCGTCTTCCGGAATGGAGGGCAATGAGTGAAATGATACAGTCACAATTAAAGAACGTTGGGATCGATGTTAACATCCAGGTGTTTGAATTGAATGCCGTTAGAGAGAAATGGAAAAAAGGCGATTATGAGTCGGTGGCGGTTACGATATTGTTTTAGCATCGGATGTATTTTACCGCCCTAAAGAAGCGGTTACCGGGGTTATGAGGAAGATTTTTGAGAGCTTAAATGATGGTGGGATTTTTATCCTCAAACAGTGGATGCTTAATGATGAAGGAACCGGCCCCCTAACGGCGGTGCTATTTTGACTTGAAGTTATCGCTTTCCAATAACCAGCACTATTTATATACAAAACGGGAATCCATTGATTTATGCTGGCAGGTTGGATTTAAAGATATACAGGTGATTGATATTTCCATCCCGGCAAAGCCATGTACATTAATTATTGCAAAAAGGAATTCGGAGATTAGTTAATTATTAATTTTTGTTATTTTATTTAAGGCTCAACAAAATCATAATATGGATAACCTGGACACAAAGGTCTTAACCCTCGCAAAAGAGGGGTGGGGCCTTCGTGTTTTTTATTTGAGGTTGCTTTCCTGTTGTTATAACAATTTGGCTTTACCTTGTTATGTGATCCTGGCTGCCGCAGGCCTGAGCTTTCTGGCTTGGGTGCCCAGCCGCCTACCCCGGTGCGGGGCGCCGTGTTGAATAGCGGCAGGGCCTTTATGTGCACGGCTCCTCACCTGACCGCTTTCCCCGGACTTTCCGCGCTCAACCTGCGGATGAGGATTTACGACAGCCTTGTTGAGCCGATGTGGATTCAGCATATTGTCAACGGCCGCCTGGAAGAGAGAAAAAAGGTTTATGAGCTTATTGACCTGGTAGGTCTATATAAGGAGAATTTAAACCGGTATCCCCATGAGTTTAGCGGCGGGCAGGTCCAAAGGGCAGTATTGGTCCGCATTCTGTCCTTGAAGCCGCGTTTCATAGTAGCCGATGAACCTACTTCCATGCTGGATGTTTCAGTGCAGGCACAAGTTTTAAAAGAAATCCAGAAAATGTTTAATATTGCTTATCTTTTCATTTCCTATGACCTTGAGGTAGTGCGCTGGATGAGCGATAGAATGGCGGTTATGTATTGCGGGAATATTGTGGAAATCGGCCCCGCTGAAGAGGTGGCTGAAAAATCCGCTGCACCCGTATACAAAGATGCTGGTAAGAGCCTTTTCACATATCGGCCGGGATATAGAAGTTCTAAAAACAGTACAACAAATAAATTCAGTTGTGGGTGATTTGGGGGCCGGCTGTAATTTTTATCCCCGTTGTCTCGAGGCCGGAAGTGCTTGTAAAATAAAACCTGAACTAAGAGGTTGAAAAAGGCCGTTATGTGGCCTGCCGGCAATAATAGAAAAGGAGGTGTAATTCGGTGGCTTCCGTTATTGAAGTGGACAACTTGACGAAAACCTATGCCGGAGGTGTTACGGCGGTAAAAGAAGTTTCTTTTAAAGTAGAAGAAGGTGAGATTTTTGGTTTCCTGGGCCCTAACGGGGCCGGCAAGTCTACCACCATTATGATATTAACTACGCTGGTTAAACCTACGTCGGGGCGGGCCAGTGTGGCCGGGTTTGATGTGGTCAGGGAACCCAATCAGGTTCGCCTGAGTTTGGGCTATGTATCCCAGGAACTGGCAGTGGATGATAACCTGACCGGCAGGGATAATCTCTTTATACAGGCCGGCTTTTATCACTTGCCAAGAAAGGAAATTGAGGCAAGGTGTGAGGAACTTCTAAAACTTATGGAGCTGCATGAACGGGCTGATGACCTGGTGGAAACCTATTCCGGCGGCATGCGCAAACGTCTTGATATTGCCGCAGGTCTACTGCACCGGCCGAAAGTTTTGTTTCTCGATGAACCGACTTTGGGGCTGGATATTCAAACTAGGCGCCAAATTTGGCAGTATATTAATTACCTGCGGGAAGAAGTGGGTATGACTATTTTTCTGACCACGCATTATATGGATGAAGCGGATGCCCTTTGTGACAGGATCGCCATTATCGATCGAGGGGTTATCAAGGTCGTAGATGCACCTGCCAAATTAAAAAGCCGGATCGGGGGAGATATTATAAATATCCGGTTTGCCGGAGCCGGGCGGGAGAAAATGGCTGCAGCTGTACGGGCTATTAACAGCTTGCCTGTTGTGGACAGCGTTAAGCCCCGTAATGGTGAGTGCATTGTGGTAGTAAAAAACGGCGATGCGGCAATTCCGGAAATATTCCGGGTGATACATCCGCTGGAGGTGTGGATAAGCTCGGTAACATTAAAAAGGCCATCTCTTGACGATGTATATTTGCATTTTACAGGGCGAGAGCTCAGGAATGAATTCGGCAGCAAGGAAGATGCCATGCGCTCGCGGGTGATAATGAGGAGAGTACGGGGATGAGCGGGTGGACCTGGATTTGGGGGAAATTTTCCAAGCTAAGTTCTATTTATATAAAGATAATTTTTCCGTGGAAAAATTCCCCCAAAATAAGTGATATCTACTATGTTTGCTGGCGGGAAATGAAACGCTATTGGGGGCAAAAAACCAGGATTATCATGAGTATTATCCAGCCGCTGGTCTGGCTGGTTCTAATGGGCAATATGATGTCGGGCTTGACAAGTAATCCGTTTGCCGCCCGCATGTTAGGCGTTGATGATTACATTGTTTTTATGACTCCGGGTATCATGATTATGACTACTCTTTTTGGCGGTGTCTTTGGCGGTGTTTCCTTAGTTTGGGACCGGCGCATAGGGTATTTAAATAAAATGCTGTCCGCTCCTATTTGGAGAGGGGCGATTCCTGTAGGTAAAATGACGGCCACGGCGTTGCAGAGTATCTTTCAGGTATTGATTATTGCTCTGACGGCGATGGTACTGGGTGTAAGATTTGCTTCAGGAATTTGGGGTCTGCTGTTGATGCTTTTAATTACAACATTATTTTGTTTTGCAATGGCGGGTATTTCTCTTTCTATTGCGGTGACGGTAAAGTCACACGAAGCGCTGTTTGCTATTATCAATTTTTTGACCATGCCGCTTATGTTTACGAGTAATGCTATCTTTCCGGTAGCTGCCATGCCCGCCTGGCTCAAGGTTATTGCTGTCTGGAATCCCTTGTCCTACGCTGTTACTCCCATGCGGGCCCTGGCCACCGAAGGATGGGTTTGGGAGAAAATCATTCCGGGACTGGTAGTGGTATTCCTGTTTGCGCTATTGATGGTATTCGTTTCTAACAGGCAGTTTAAGCGTTATATTGCCTAGCTTTAAGTTCATTCAGGAGGAGATTTTTCTTGATTTTGGGCATTTAATAACTCAAGCGAACAGGGGTCAAAAATTTTTTGCTAATTTGCAGGAGTTTCTTTGTATATGTCAAATTTGTAATATATCTTGTTTGGGGGAAATTTTCCAAGATAAGTCTTTCTTGTTAAAGGTAATATCTTTGAGGAAAAATTTCCCCAAACCGGGAGGCTTTATTACGAATATTTGGACTTGGGCCACGAAGGCCTTTTTTCCAACCTGAAGGTTGGGGGGAGGTTTTTTGTGGCTTTTTTGTTTTGATATAAAGCCGTATTCTTCGGACTTAGACAGTGTTACTGATGCCCGTATTGACTGGTTTAACAAATAAAACCTTAGGAGGTTGCTTAATGATGAAGAAAAAATTTTACATGTTTTTAATAGGGTTGCTGGTATTTGGTATAGCCCTGGCAGTTGCAGGTTGTGCAGGGGACGGTGGCAGTCAAACGGCGGCGGAACCTGAAGGTTCCGGAGTTGAGAAATTAAAAATAGTTACCACAACATCACTTATAGCAGATATTGTTAAGGCCGTAGGCAGAGACAAAGTAGAAGTGGCAAATATTATTCCCCCTGCTTCATGTCCGGGACATTTTGATGTTAAGCCCCGCGACATGCAGGTGCTGGCCGGTGCCAGGCTGTTTATGCTGCATAACTGGCAAGGGGAAAAGTTTAGTGATGATATGGTTAAATCCGCCGCAAACGAGGAATTAAAAAAAGTTCCCCTTGCCGTGAAAGGTAACTGGATGGCTCCACCGGTGCGGCTTATAGCCATCGATAAGATTGCGGCCGTCCTGGCTGAGGCCGATTCGGAAAATGCTGAGGCCTACAAAGCGGCTGCAGCGGACCTGAAAGATGAGGTGGAGCGCATAGGTCAGGAGCAGAAAGGAAGACTGGAAGAGGCCGGAGCCGGTAATGTAAAAGTCCTGGTCAACGACATGCAGGCCGGGTTTGTGAAATGGGCGGGAATGGATATTGTAGGAACCTTCGGCCGTGCCGAGGATATTTCGCCCAAGGAGATGGAAGAGTTAATTAACCTGGGGCGCGAGAAGGGCGTAACCCTGGTAATCGACAATCTGCAGAGCGGTGATAAGGCCGGGGTGAGTATAGCCAGGGAAATTGGTGCCCGGCAAGTGACCTTGAGCAATTTTCCGGGGGGACTTCCCGGTACCGATAACTGGGCCGATGCCATTACTAAAAATGTTGATCTGATTCTGGAGACACTTGAGAAATAACGGAGGTACACGATGTCTGAGGTGGCCGTTTCTCTGCGGGATGTAGTTGTTTCTTATCGCGAAGACGTGGCCCTGCGGGGGATTTCCCTGGAGATAAAAAAGGGGGAAATGATAGGGATTGCCGGCCCCAACGGGGCCGGCAAGACTACTATTCTTACGGTGGTAAACGGCCTGGGCCGCCTGGTGCGCGGTGAAGCAAGGGTGCTGGGTTACCTGATGAAAGCCGGGCCGCGCGGGCGAGATTTTCGCCTTAGTCCCAAGATAGCCGGGATGCGAAAGATGATCGGGTATGTACCCCAGGGAGGTTCTGTGGACCCGCGCGTGCCTGTCAGCGTGCGCGAGGCCGTTATGATGGGGCGTTACGGGCGCCTCGGGCTGTGGAGGCGCCCGGACAAACAGGATTGGGAAAAGGTGGACCGGCTGCTGGAAATGGTGGAAATGTCGCACCTGGCGGACCGGCCCTTCGGACATTTATCGGGGGGTGAACAGCAGAGGGCAGCCATTGCCCGGGCACTGGCGCAAGAGCCGCGCATTCTGCTGCTGGATGAGCCTACTACATCCCTGGACTGGCGTTCACGAACCGAAATACTTCGTCTTATTGAAAAAATACACCGGGAACATGATTTGACGACCCTGATGGTAACTCATGATCCACGGGAAACTTTCGATATTTGTGACCGGGTGTTATTATTAAAGAGCGGCCGGCTGGCAGCGATAGGTTTTCCGGGGGAGGTCCTGTCGGATGCCAATTTACGGGCTGTTTACGGAGGGAGCCTGTTCTGCTGCCGGGGAGGTCACAAGCATGGAAATATTGGGCTATGAGTTCATGCAGCACGCGCTGCTGGCCGGGCTTTTGGGAGGAGCCGCCTGTTCAGTAATAGGGGTATTGGTTATAAGTATGCAGTTGTCCTTTATTGGTGTTTCCATTTCCCACGCCGCCTTTGCAGGAGGTATTATTGCCGTCTTTGCCGGCTTTAATCCCTTAATTGGAGCTTTTATATTCAGCCTGGTCGCGGCGGCAGCCATTGGGCCTTTGGCCGATAGGGGAGAATTTAATCCTGATACGTCGCTGGGGATAGTTTTTTCCTTGATGCTCGGGCTTTCCTTTCTGTTCATGGGAATGATACCGGGGCCAAAAACGCAGGCCCTGGAACTGATGTGGGGAAGCATACTGACCGTCAGCGAACTTGATTTAAAAATCCTCATGGTGACGGCTGTCTTGGTGGTAGGTACCGTGGCCCTGTTTTATAAAGAGGTGCAGGCAATTATTTTTAACCGCGAAATCGCGCTGTCGGTGGGCCTGCCCGCGTCCTGGATTTTTTACGGCCTGCTGTTTTTAACGGGGATGACTGTGGCGGCGAGCCTGCGGCCAATTGGCGGTTTGCTGATTTTCAGCCTTATTCTCAACCCGGCGGCTGCCGCCTATCAATTGACTTATAATTTAAAACGACTATTTTTACTGGCAGTCTTTTTCGGAGTATTTTCCTGCTGGGCGGGTTTAGCTGTTTCCTATCTCTTTAACCTTCCCAGCGGGGCGGTCATTGTAGTTCTTTCTACTCTTATTTTCTTAGTGGTCAATGCTTTTTCACCCAAGCGTAAAGTTAAGCGTGTGAAATCATTGACGGAGGTAGAGGCCGGTGCTTCTGAAAGAGTATTTTAACCAAATGGCTGCCAAGTGGGATGAAATTATGGGGCCCGGGGTGACCGGCAAGCTGCGGGAGATCGTGGATAAGTGCGGGGTTAAAAAGGGAGCAAAGGTTTTGGATGTGGCCTGCGGGACCGGTATTTTAACTCCGATATTGCTTGAAGCCGTGGGAGAAGACGGCGAGGTGGTGGGAATAGATTTTGCTCCGGAGATGGTGAAGCGGGCCCGGGCCAAAAATTTTGGCCCCAACGCCCGTTTTCTGGTGGCCGATGTGATGGACATGCCTTTTGAGGACGAAAGTTTTGACCAGGTGTTCTGTAACGGTGCCCTGCCGCATTTCCCCGATATTCCCGCATCTCTCTCCGAAATGAAGCGCGTGCTCCGGGCCGGCGGGCGCCTGGTAATATGTCATGCCAGCAGCCGGGAGTACATTAACGAGATGCACCGCAGCATCGGTGAGCCGGTGGCCAATGACTTGCTGCCTACGGCAGCTGAATTAAAGGCAATGTTGAAAAAGGCCGGTTATGTTGATATCAGTTATGAGGATACATCGGACCGGTTTGTGTTTGTGGCGCGCAGGCATATATAAAGCGTGTTGCATGTCCCCGGTCTTTTTGTGGCCGGGGTTTTAAATACCGATTGAATATGGGGGAATTTTTCCACTTGTCTTGGAAAATTTCCCCAAATCAGGAGGGGATTTTTGCTGGAGGAAATATCATGGTTTAAAAACCAGGTTTCTATACCCGGAATAAATTTTTATATACATGAACAAAGAACATTTATTGTATCATCTATCAAGCCGTTAAAAGTGCTCGGTTCCGCCGTCCTGGGAGGAAATTTGCGGCAGGCCAGGTATATAATTAATCATACTGTTGATAAAAACTATCATGGCAGCGATCCCGAGCAAGATCTGAGGCAGGTGGCCGAGCATCTAAAATTGGGGCATGATGTCTTGGGCATGATGACGGCTGTAAACGTTACCTATACCTTTTTAAGTCACGGGAGGTACAGGGATCTTTCAGTAGCTGCCCTTTGTACGGTGGGAATAGGCAATCCGGGAGTGGCAGGTTTACCTGCCAGTAAGATTGCCGGTCAGTACCGGCCGGGCACGATCAATATTATTCTGTTAATTGACGGAAATCTAACGGATTCTGCAATGGTGAATGCTGTAATAACGGCTACCGAGGCCAAAACAAGGGCTTTATTCAAAGCAAAAATCAGCCTGCCGAACGGTGAGCGGATTACCGGTACCACTACGGATGCCATTGTGGTGGCCTGTACCGGAAGGGGACAGCCCATGCGTTATGCAGGTACTGCAACTTACCAGGGATATTTAATTGGACGAACCGTGTACGAGGCGGTTTTACAAGGGATTAATACCTATGTGTCATTATCCGGCGGGGAGTATAAGTTGAAAAGCAGGCATAAGTTTTTGAATTAGGCGGATAATATTCTTTCGGAAATGGGGAAATGGGGCCGCATGGGTACCCGCTAATTCCTGCTGCAGTGGTAATCAATCCCTTTATTTTTAATGCCGGAAAAGGATAGTTCGGAATTGAAGTTATAAATTATAAAATTTACAAAAGCGGCAGGAATTAGTTTAGGCAATATAGAAATAAAAGAACAAGAAAGAAATAACATGAAGGTAATAAATATAAGTAATTATGCCATGAAGGTATTTTACCTGCCGAAGCAGGTATAGCCTTTCATGGCATTTTTCATTTCAAGGAGGATCGCGGAAACCATTCTTGCTCACCGGGCGGTTTCTAAAGCAAAGGCATGATTTTAAGGTTAGAAGAGCCCGCAGCGGGAAAAGACCTGGTAATAAAGCCCGTAATCCTTATACGTGGGCCCTGCTGGCAGCGATTCCGGCGGCCTGTCATTATGTAAAAATTTGATGTTCAGATAGCTCGGGGGGTTAGGTTCGTGAATGTTAATGAGAACATTATTTTTACCGCGGCCAGTTCTTCACTTGTCCCGCAAATAAGGAAATTCATCTTTACAGTTATTACAGAAGACTTTGGTTACTGCTATAACCCGGTATGGCACTATGACCTGGACCATCTCGATGAGGTTTACATAAAGCCCGACAGGAATGTTCTCTTTCTGGCCCTCGGAGGCCTCTCCGGGGAAATTATAGGTACTTTCGGCATCAGAGCATTTGAACGTGACTTCTTCCGGGACCGGTACAGCATGGATACCACGGCGGAATTTACCAGGTGTTATGTTGATAAAAAACATCGACGGAAAGGACTGGGTTCATACCTGGTTGTGAAAGCAGAGAAATTTTGTAGAGAAAGGGGGTATAAAAAAGTTTACCTTCACACGCAGAAGACTGTACCTGGGGCTCTGGAGTTTTGGCTTCATAACGGGTATCAAATAACCGGTTACGGGGATAAAGCCCTTGGGACGGTCCACATGGAAAAGATTTTGCAGAAACCGGCCAGCGGCGATCAGAGTTTTTCAGCCGGGGGTGAAGGGAAAAATCAATTTAGATGATTAAGAAGGGAGAAGTGCAGCATGAAAAAATGGCGTACCGGTATTTTGCTTCTGGTTGGTTTTCTAATCATGGGGATACTAGCGGGCTGCGGCCAGAGGGTTTCCGAAAAAGCGGGAACTCAAGAAGAAACCGAAAAGAAAGCCATAGCTATCGGTGTAACTTTTGCTCCCGGTAACCTGGATCCTGCCCAAAATTATAACGGCTGGTATGTTGTAACATACGGTATAGGGGAAACTCTGGTGAAGACAGGTAAGGATATGAAGTTAGAACCATGGCTTGCTGATTCATGGACAAGAGTGGATGATATAACGTGGAAAATAAAAATCAGGGATAATGTGATGTTTCACAGCGGCAGAAAAGTTACCGGTGAAGCGGTCAAGGCTTCACTCGAACGTCTTGTCGAAATGAACACAAGGGCATCCGGCTTGCTTGACATTGCTTCAATAGAAGCAAATGGCAATGAAATAACGGTAAAAAACAATCACCCAAATCCCTCACTTATAAATGCCTTAGCCGATCCTTTCTCGGTAATAGTGGATGTAGACGCAGCAAATACAATGGGTGAAGAGTTTGCCGAGAAACCAGTATTGACCGGGCCTTTTAAAGTAAAGGAATATGTTAAAGATGTTCAGGTAGTGGTCGAACGAAATGACGATTACTGGGGAGACCGAGCAAAGTTGGATGAGGTTACCTTCAAATTCATTCCTGATGGTAATACCAGGATGATGGCATTACAGTCAGGGGAAATCCAGGTTACTGAGAACATTCCTATAGAGAGCTTAAAAACCTTTACCCAAAATAGGGATTATCAGGTGTTGAGTGAATCTTCTGTGCGCACCCATATGCTCATTTTTAATGTAAAGAGACCGGGTCTTGATGATGTTAACGTGAGAAAGGCTATTAATATGGCTATCAATAGGCAAGACCTGGCTGACAAAGTAATGGAAGGGTACGGCATTCCTGCGGTTGGTCCTTTCCCCCTGGTACTACCTTTTGGAGGCAATGAATTGAAGGGATATATCTATCAACCTGAGGAGGCCAGGAAACTTCTTGAAGATGCCGGGTGGAAACTAGGACCCGACAACGTTCGCCAGAAGAACGGGAATAAGCTGGAATTTACGGTTCTTTGCTATAAAAAGCGACCGGAACTACCGGTTCTACTGGAAACCATTCAGAGCCAACTGAAGGAGGTCGGCATCAAAATAGACATTGTCACTATGGAAAGTGTTACTAAAAAGCTGAAAGAAGGGGACTTTGACGCCAGTATTTACAGTCTGAACACTGCTACGACCGGCGACCCACAATACCTTCTGGAGATTATGTTTAGGACAGGGGCGAGATCCAACTTCGGAAAATACAGCAGTTCCAAGCTTGATGCCCTGACTGATAGACTGAAAACTACTTTTGATACTCAGGAAAGGAATTCTATTGCCCAAGAAGCTCAACAAGTGGTGCTGGATGACGCGGCCTTTGCTTTCTTAGTCTATCCCAAGAGAAATGTGGTCATAAATAATAAGGTCGAGGGTCTTGAGGTGTTTCCATGCGAGTACTATTTGTTGAACTCGAATGTAACTGTTACACCTTAATTAACCCAGCTTGAGGAGATTTTGCGGGCTTTGTATAATGTGCGCCGCGCCGGCGTCAGCGAAAGAATAACTGGCTATACCGTTCACCCTTCCGATTTTACCTGCTGCAGCCGGAGATAGGAATAAAGTAAGCCAATCTAACGATGATTTTTACCTGATTACAAGCAGAGGAGGTTAGTTATGAAAAATTTTAAAAAAAGAGGGTATGTTTTGCTTGTAATAATCCTGGCAGCGGCCGTATTGTTGGGGTGCAGCCAGGAGCAGGAAGCAAGTCTTCCCGCACAAGAGCTGGTAGTGGGTATTGGTGCTGATAATAATAAGCTAAAATATGGTGAAGTAGGTATTCTTTCGCCAAACGCTAGCATTTACGAGAGCCTGGTTAAGCTTAATGCTGATTATCAGGTAGAGCCGCTTTTAGCTACTAAGTGGGAGTACATAGGCAACAATACCTGGCGGTTTTATCTAAGAAAGGGGGTTAAATTCCATAACGGCCAGGGGTTTACCGCTGAAGCAGTCAGGTACACTCTGGAAAAGGCTATTCGTCCCAGTGGAAAATCTATCTTAAAGATAAAGGAAGGTTCTGTGAAGATAGTTGATGATTACACGGTGGATATTGTTACCACTGAGCCCAACATGCGAGTGCCGGAAATCCTGGCTCATCCGCTGTACGGCATCAGGGTGCCTGGGGTGGACCATACCCAAAATCCCACCGGTACCGGACCGTTTTGCTTTGTAAGCTACGAGAAGGACAAAGAACTGGTAGTAGAGCGCAACCCCAATTACTGGGGTATACCGCCTAAAGTGAGCAAGATTGTCTTTAAGTACATTCCCGACCACAACAGCCGCTTGCTGGCCCTTCAGGCGGGGGAAGTAGATGTAATTAAGGAGATCCCCCGGGAGATGATAGGGCAAATCAAGGCAATGAAGGGGATTAACCTATTAACTGCACCGATGGGGCCTTATGTAGCCCTTTCCCTGATGGTCAACGGAAAGCATCCTTACGATATTTTGCAGGATAAAAGGGTACGGCAGGCTATTGGGTGGGCCATTGACCGCAAGGCGATTATCGAAAAGGTATGGGAGGGTAATGCAGAAAGCAGCCAGACCGTGATTCCTTCCGGGATCTTAAGGGAGTACAAGGATGTAGTTAAAGGATTTACCTACGAGCCGGAAAAGGCCAGAAAATTACTGGAGCAAGCTGGTTGGCGACCCGGTCCTGACGGCATCAGGGTTAAGAACGGGCGGCGACTGGAACTCACCCTTGTTTCCGGTTTTCCTTCTGCCAGCGTGCTAAAACCGCTGCCGGAAGTCTTGCAGCAGCAACTTAAAGAAGTCGGCATCGCTATTAAATTGGTGGAGGTTGCGGATAGCGGGCTCTATTACGACAAACTGAAAGAGGGCGAAGGGGATCTGTGGCTGGAGCGAGGGAACCAGAATAACGGCGACCCCACTTTCCTGCCGGAACTCTTGTACCACAGCAGGGGGTATCAGGGGGCTACTTACAACAAGCCGTTTTGGCCTGGAGAGAAGTTTGACCGTCTGGTCGATGAAGCCCGGAATAACCCGGATATCCGAGAAGCTGCACGACTGATGGCAGAAGCTATGTATGTGCTGATAGATGAAGAAACGACGGTGATCCCTATTGCCTCTCTGTTTAATGTTTATGCTGCGCAGAATAAAGTAAGAGGCCTGGCTCCGCATCCGGCAGATGTCAATACGCGCTGGGATAGCGTTTACATTGCCCAGTGAGGAGTGGCACGGTAATGGAAAAAGAGATGTTAACGGAGCCATGTGCGATAGAAGTAAATATTCCCTCTGACGGTGTAACGCTTGCGGGCACGCTGCTTCTTCCTGCCGGCAAGGGCCCGTTTCCTTGTGTGGTTCTGGCGGGAGGAACTATGTCCCACACTCGCGACGGGATGATGGTCCAAGTTGGCCGACCTGTCCCCCGGCGGGATGCCCTAAAACGGCTGGCTGAGAGACTGGCGGCGGCCGGTTATGCCTCGATTAGATGGGATAAGCGCGGTTACGGCGGTACTCCGCCGGGGCCGCGCCCAACAACTAACGAGGACGAGACGGCTGATTTGATTGCCGTGATGCAGTTTGCCCGTCAGCACCCAAAGGTAGCGCGCGTGGTAGTGGCAGGAGAAAGCGCCGGAGCTTATTTTGCCTGCCTGGCGGCCAGGGAGGGGAGGCAGGCCGATGCTTACATCTTCCTGGGGGCTCTGTGCCGTTCCATTGAAAATCTTTACGCTTACAACTACGGCTGTTTACTCGAGTACGCCTCAACGAGTAAGGCAAACCTGCGCTGGGCGGAAGAGACGGCCCCTTTTGCCTTAGCTTTGGGGAAGCATTACAAAGATATGATTGCAGCTGCCCGGCGGGGGGAAGAGAGTTACCTGTTGAAATACGGGAACTGGATGCGGGTGATCCCGCTGGCCAGGATGCGGGAAGAGTTGCTGGAGCCACCGGACGAGCAGTTTCGCTTTATCACTGCTCCGGCACTGATTCTCCACGGAGAGTTGGATATGAATGTGCCGCCGGAGGACGCAGCGCGGGCCGAACAGATAATGAAAGAGGCTGGCAACGGCGATGTCACCCGTATCATTATCCCTCACGCCGACCACAGTTTTCAGGTAGCGGCTTCCGATCCGGAGACCAGGGTTCGCGAGCGGCATTCTTTTGCCAGCTTTCTGCGTCCTTACAGCGAGGATCTTTATGTAGCATTAATGGCCTGGCTTGAGAGGGTTGCCCCTACACCGGTGGAAAGCCGAAAAGCCACGCAATTGGTGGAGAAATGCGGACCGGGGGTAATTGCCTGGAAAGGTGTCCGGGTGGTGGACAACGTTACGGATGCCGCCAGAAATTCCGGTGTGGATACTCTGGAAGGGCGCATTGGCCCTCTCCTGAAGGGGGACGGCTGTAGTGCGCATTACATCGAGATGCCGCCGGGAATGTACTGCGCCGAGCACCCTCACGCCTCGGAGAGTTTTATTTATACCGTGCGCGGCCGCTGGGTATTGTGCAGCGGTGGTCGACGGCACCTGATGCGTCCGGGGTCGCTTTTCTGGTTCGGGGCAGGGATACCGACCGGTTACGAGGTCCCTTTTGATGAGCCGGCATTTATCCTGATCTTTAAAGGGCAGCGCGGAGAAAATGATGAAGTTTTCCTTGAGTACTTGCGGGAGCTTGCCGCCCGGCTAAAGGAGGAGCAGGCCGGGGGGCAGCCATTCCGGTTGGATCAACTGCCGTCCGAGCACCCGGCGCGGGTATTTGCCCGGCGGGTCAAATATGGGGGTGAAAAAACTGACTAGGGAAGGGAGCATTGCTGATTTCACGGCAGGTGCGCTCAAAGAATCCCGTTTCTGGGCGGGTGCCTGGAGCGGGGCACACAAAAATTCCCTGCAGGCCCGGCGCCGCCGCGACCTGGACTCCCTGGATTACTGGAACCGTCTGGCCGGACGGTTTGCGCGCTGGGCAGATCAAGAGCACACCAGAAGGCGCGTAGACAGGGTGTTGGCTTGGCTGGAGCAGCAGGATGTTTTAAATTCGGAAATGGAGGTATTAGATATCGGTGCTGGGGCGGGGGTTTTCACCGTTCCTTTAGCCCGCCGGGTGGCAAGGGTGGTGGCTCTGGAGCCGGCTTCGGCCATGCTGAAAGTGCTTAAAAAGCGGGTAGAAGCAGAAGGGCTGTCAAATGTCGGGTTTTTGGGCCGGGAATGGGAAAAGATTGACCCGGCAACTGAAGGGCTGGCCGCCAGGTTCGACTTGGTCTTTGCTTCCCTCACACCCGGAGTGCGGGATGTGGAGACACTCGAGAAAATGATGGTTTGCTCCCGCAAGTGGTGTTTCCTGTGTGATTTCGCCGGCCGGCGTTTAAGTCCGGCCCGGGAGGAATTGTGGCGGCTGATTTTCGGCGGGGAAATGCCCCTGCCGGGGCACGACATTATCTATCCCCTCAACTACCTGTACGTGATGGGGTACTGCCCTTCTTTACACGTGTGGGTGGACGAATGGGACGAGGAAATGTCTGTGGGAGAAGCGGTGTCCAGCTTGCAGGACCTATTCTGGTCCTATACAGAAATTACCTCGGAAATTAAAAAGATAATCGCCGGTTACGTGGAAAAGCACGCCGTTAAAGGAATCTTTAGAGAAAAGTACAGAGTACGTCTGGGCATGCTTCTCTGGTCGGTAAACATAACCATGTGATAATCAGACTGAAGGAAGTGTTGAGCCTTGCGCTGCAAAAAATCTGCTGCATTCCTGTTTTTAATGCTTCTTGTGCTGGCCGGCCTGCTTATTACCGGCTGCGGTGCTGAGGATCGGGCACAAACGAGAGCGCAGGAACTGGTAATAGGAGTTGGGCGGGATTTTTATTACGGTCCGGAAAGCAGTGATTTTGTTCACGGCAGTACGGGTGTATGGGAAAGTCTCACCTATCTCAACGAAAACCTGGAACCCGTGCCGCAGTTGGCTGAAAAGCTTGTCCCGGATGCTGTGAACAAAACATGGACGGTTTACCTGCGCCGTGGCGTCAAGTTTCACGACGGTACGCCGCTGAACGCTGAAGCGGTGGTAAAGAGCGTAAAGCGGTTAAAAGAACACCCTAAGTTTGATAATTATGGTACGTTTATGCACCTGGTAAAGGTGGAAACCGTGGGCGAGTATGAAGTAAAATTCACCTTTAGTAAACCCGAGCCGGCTTTTCCGGCCAAGGTAGCCTACCACGGCTGTCCTATATTCAGCCCGCAAAGTTTTGATCCTGAAGGCAGGATTATTAGCCCCTGCGGCACAGGGCCCTTTAAGCTTGTCGGGTACAAGAAGGGTGAAGCCCTGGTGGTAACCTGTAATGATGACTACTGGAAGGGTAAGCCCAAACTGGAGAAAGTTACTTTTAAGATTATACCTGACCCTTCTACTCGTCTAGCTGCTTTAAAGACTGGTGAAATTCAGGCAGTGGCTGATGTAGGCGGTATCCTGCCGGAGCAGGCTTCATCTATCAAAGGAGATGATAATCTGGTTTTGCTGTCCCGGCAGGTGACCACGACCCATTACCTCCTCTTCAATAACAAAAAACCGCCTTTTAATGATCAGCGCCTGCGCCAGGCGGTGAGCCTGTCCTTGGACCGCCTGCAACTAGTTAGAGAAATACTCGACGGTTACGGTGAACCGGCGGGTGCTATCTTTACTCCTCTGGCCGGGACGTGGGCGGTTAAAGGATTGTGGACAACGGATAAAGATAGGGCCCGGGAACTGGCCGTACAGGCAAAGGCCGACAGGCCGCACAAAGTGGTTTTTACCGTCAACTCGGCTTTGGCCAACCGCTGGCCGTATAAACCTATTGCGGAGATACTGCAGTCGGAACTTAAAGATCTTGGCTTTGAGGTGGAGTTGAAGATGCTGGAAATGGGAGCATGGAAGGAGGCCTTGAAGCACGGTGAGTTTGACCTGACGCTGACGCCGTATACTTTGATGACCGGCGATCCGGACTTTTTCTTCGGCCGCTGGATTCATTCCCAGGGGCAGATGAATATACAACGGGGTATCGGGTACAGCAATCCTGAAGCAGATAAGCTGGTGGAAACAGCTGCTGCCGAGCAGGATGGGGCCAAAAGACAGCAGTACTACCGTGACCTGCAGCAGTTAGTGGCGAAGGACGTGCCGCTCTGTCCGGTTTACCACGATGTGTGTTTGTACGCCACCCGCAAAGAAGTGCACGGTCTAAAGCTCGATCCTTTTTTCAAGCCAAGCCTGGCAGCAGCTTGGATTGAAAAATAGGAACTGAGAGCCGGGACGGCAGATTTAATCGTCATGATTTAATTTGTACGCCGGTACCCGTAATGTTACGCGCGTTGTAATCCCGCACGCTGCCTGTAGTTTTTAAGTGACAGGCCCGGACCCGAGGCTCGTATTCGTGGGCGGCACTCCTCTGCCGGTTTTACCCGCCCCTGTAATGCTGATTACCTGGCTTCGCCGCATGGTTCCAACGCCAGTAAGGAGGGAGAGAGTATGTGGTCGATAATACGGAAATCGGTAATGTTATCAATATCTGTATTTTTGACGTTAATATTGATAATTAATACAACCGGGTGTACGGTTACCAATAATGAGTCCAACCGGAAAGCTGGAGTTCCGCAGGAATTGGTAGTAGGAGTGGATGCGGACGGTTATAAAACAGAAGGGGACAGGGCAAATTTGGGGGCGTATCCCCTTAATGCAAATATCTATGAACCTTTAGTAAGGTTGACTTCTGATTATAAAGTGGAGCCGCTCCTGGCTACCAGGTGGGAATACCGGGGAGATAATACCTGGCGGTTTTACCTGCGTAAGGGGGTGAAGTTTCATGACGGGCAGGATTTTACCGCAGAAGCCGTTAAATTCACCCTGGACCGCGTAGCCCGGAGAGGCGGTTCCTTTATCTATATAGGTGAGAATTCCGTAAAAATTATAGATAATTATACTATTGATATTACTCCAACTAAGCCAAATATGCGTTTGGTTGAAGGTTTGACCCATCCTTCCTTTGGGATAATGGCTCCCGGTAGCGATCCCGGTAAAGCGCCGGTAGGTACCGGGCCTTTCAAATTTATATCTTACGAAAAAGGTGTACAGCTTGTTGTCGAGCGCAATCCCGATTATTGGGGCACCAAGGCCAAGTTGGAAAAGATAACGTTTAAATTTATTCCGGATAATGCTACCCGCATCATGGCGTTGCAAGCCGGAGAAGTGGATATGATTACAAAGGTGCCGCGAGAATCTGTTGCCCAGCTTAAAGCCAGTACAGGAATACAGGTGTTAACATCAGTACCCGGTTCTTATTCTGCCATTTATTTCAATATTAATGGCAAAAAACCTTATAACCTGTTAACTGACCGTAAATTACGCCTGGCTTTGACTCTGGCTGTAGACCGCGAGGCCATTGTAAATAAAATTTGGGAAGGTAATGCGGAAGTAAACCAAACGATAGTACCTCCAAGTGTTCTCGGTTCAGAAAAAAATAAGGTTAAGGGATTTAGTTTCGACCCGGATAGAGCAGCAAGGCTTCTGGATGAAGCCGGTTGGAAGAAAGGACCGGACGGCATTCGCATGAAAGACGGGCAGAAACTAATCCTTACTTTGGTTTCCGGTTTTCCCTCTGCTGAAAGACACAAACCGTTACCTGAAGTACTCCAAAGCCAGTTACGGGATATAGGAGCGGACTTAAAAATCGTAGAGGCTGGTGATACCGGAGTATATGAGGACATGCTCAAGGAAGGCAAAGGAGACATGTGGCTTGAGGCAGGAAGCCAGAATACAGCTGATCCCACCTTTTTGCCGGAACTGCTTTTCCATTCCAAGGGACTATATAGCACGTTATTTAATGCTCCGTTTGTACCCGGTGGGGAATTTGACCGGCTGATTGATGATGCGAGGTTAACCTCGGATCCGGCGGAAGCTGTGCGACTGACAGCTAAGGCAATGCACGTGCTTATAGATGACAAAGTAGCTGTAATACCCATTGCTTCCATTTATAACATTTTTGCCGCAAGGGATAAGATTCAAGGTTTTGAGCCGCATCCTTCCTGGGTTAATACAAGTTGGACAGGGATATTTATCAAATAAAAATAACTGGGGGGAAGATTTCTTTGGAATCACGTGTTTTTGCGCATTGTGAACTTGATTTTTGGAAGCAGGCCTGGGAGGAGGCTATAAATTCTTCACAGTATGTGAGCAAAAGGATTCGTGATGAAAACGAAGCC
The DNA here is from genome assembly GCF_056316025.1 of Desulfofundulus sp. JL263-se. Lineage (NCBI taxonomy): Bacteria > Bacillati > Bacillota > Clostridia > Eubacteriales > Peptococcaceae > Desulfofundulus > Desulfofundulus sp. JL263-se. The sequence goes on from NZ_CM149993.1 coordinate 282,147, forward strand.
ATTAAATTTTGGAACAAGTTGGCGCCGAGTTATGGACAGCGCTCCTCTGGGAAGGGGTGGGAACATTTAGAGCAAATTATTGACTTGCTTGAAGAAGAACAAATTCTTACTTCGGAAACAGATATCCTGGATGTCGGTTGCGGGCCGGGGGTTTACGCTTTACCTTTTGCCAAACGTTTTAGGTCTGTTACGGCTCTGGACGGGGCTGAAGAAATGTGTATAATCCTTAAGAAAAAGGCAAAGAAGTCGGGATTAGATAATATTACTGTTTTTGTGCGTATGTGGGAAAAGGTAGACCTGGAAAAAGAAGGCATGGCTCATTCTTTTGACTTCGTTTTTGCTTCTATGCCCCCGGCAGTTGGTGATTGCGAAACCTTGATGAAATTGAATCAGGCTTCGAGAAAGTTTTGTTGCCTTATTTCATGGGCCGGAAAACCTTTCAATCAAGCCAAAGAGGATCTTTGGGAAATTCTTTTTGGAGAAAAAGAAAGTGGCCGGGGTTACGATATTATTTATCCTTTTAACATTTTATATAGTTTGGGGTATTATCCTACCTTGCGGTATTTCGATTCCGGTTGGGTGCAAGAGGAGCCTGTAGAGCGGGCTGTAGGCAGTTTGTGTCATTATTTTTGGTTATATACCGAGATTACCCCTGAGGTAAAAGATAAAATAGCCAACTATGTTCATGAACGGGCCACAAACGGTATCTTTCGCCAGGAAATTAAAGCCCGCCTTGGTGTTATGCTCTGGCGGGTCTAGAAATGAAGTGAAAATAATCATAGTTTGTTGAATAACTGATAGATGTAACGAGTAGTTGATTTTTCTTGGTGTTACACCTGGTGGTGGTTGATGGTGAAGTGTTATCTCCTCAAGCGTTTACTTTGTCTCCTGCCGGTAATGTTGGGGGTTTCCGTCATTACCTTCGGGCTTATTCGCCTGGCTCCCGGAGACCCGGCTGAAATTATCCTCCGGGCCGAAGGAGTGGAGCCAACTCGCGAAGCCGTGGAGGCCTTGCGAGAAGAACTTGGCCTCAATGACCCGGTTTACGTTCAGTACTTGCGCTGGTTATGGAATGTCCTGCATTTTAACCTGGGAACCTCATTTCGCACCGGCCTGCCGGTAGCGGAAGAACTTTTGTCCCGCTTTCCTGCTACTCTGGAGCTGACCCTTGCGGCATTGGCTTTCATGGTTTTGCTGGCTCTGCCCACGGGAATCCTGGCTGCCTTGTACAGGCGTACATTTATAGATCATTTTAGCCGGGTAATTGCCTTAATTGGAGCCTCTATGCCTAATTTTTGGCAGGCGCTTATACTCATTTACTTTTTTGCCGTTGTTTGGGGCATTTTCCCGGTAATGGGAAGGGGCGGGCTGAATCACCTGGTTCTTCCGGCTGTAACCCTGGGTTTTAGCATGGCCGCCGTTTATACTCGTATTTTGCGGGCCAGCATGCTTGACGTGCTGGGGCAGGAGTATATCAAGGTGGCCCGGGCCAAGGGTTTGAAAGAGAAGTGGGTGATAGGGCGGCATGCCCTGAAAAACGCCCTTCTCCCGGCGGTGACCCTTTTAGGTATGAGCATCGGTCACCTGCTGGGAGGTACGGTCATTGTAGAAACCGTTTTTGCCTGGCCGGGGGTAGGTAAGTTTGCAGTGGATGCGATTTTTAACCGGGATTACCCGGTTATCCAGGGCTATGCACTGTTTATGGCACTGGTGTTTGTGCTGGCCAACTTGCTGGTTGACATATCTTATGTATTCCTGGATCCCCGTATTCGCCTGGAGAGGGGGCGCTGAAGGTGAATAGCAGCCTGCGGAAAGAGGGTGGCGTTCTTGCCGGAATACCCGTTCAAAAAAAGGCGGGTCGGTGCCCGAAGAGCGGTGAGGGCCTGCTTGGCTCGGCGCTGAAAAGGTTGCTGGAGGACAAGCTGGCCTTGCTGGGATTGGCTATTATTGTTGCTGTGGTAATCGTTGGTCTTATGGCACCGTACCTGGCGCCCAATGACCCTGAGAAAGTAGTGCTTACCCAAAAACTGGCTTCCCCTTCTGCGGCATATCCTCTGGGTACCGACCACCTGGGACGCTGTCTTCTTTCTCGCCTCATTTACGGGACCCGGGTTTCTCTGAGTACGGCAGCTATCGCTTTAGCGACAATCATGCTCATCAGTATTCCGGTTGGCACCGTTTCCGGTTATGTGGGTGGGCGCATAGACAATTTAGTTATGAGAATAATTGATGTTTTGCTTGCTTTTCCGGGTCTTGTACTGGCGCTTGTTATTGCCGGCATGTTGGGGCCGGGCTTATTGAACGTGATGATTGCCGTTGCATCGGTATGGTGGGTCGGGTACGCGCGGGTTATTCGCGGCATTGTCCTTTCCGTTAAGGAAAAGGAATTCGTACTGGCTGCCAGGAGCAGCGGCACCTCCCACTTTGGTATCATTGTTCGCCATATATTACCCAACGTACTTTCACCCGTCATCGTTTTGGCCACCCTGGATATGGGCAGCCTAATTCTTGCCATTTCGGGGTTATCCTTTTTAGGCCTGGGGGCTCAGCCGCCCACCCCGGAGTGGGGGGCCATGCTTAATGACGGCAGGCCTTACATGCAGGTGGCACCGCAGTTGATGCTCTATCCCGGCCTGGCCATTATGATAGTTGTTTTTGCCTTCAACTTGCTGGGAGATGGATTGCGCGATGCCCTGGACCCGAAGGGGACTGTTAGGAGGTAGAAAAATGTTGGGTTCTATACCTTTTTTGCCAGGAGGTCTTTTTAATGGTCAACTCCGAAAAATTTGGGGGAATTTTCCCACGAAAATATTATCTTTTAATAATAGAACTTAGCTTGGGAAATTTCCCCCAAATGATGGAGGTTTAGTGAATGCCCGACAAAATCGTCCTTAAAGTAAACAATCTGACTACCCGCTTTACTACCCCTTACGGGGTGGTGAAGGCCGTGAACGGGGTGAGTTTTACCGTGAGGACCGGGCAGACCCTGGGTATTGTCGGGGAAAGCGGCTGCGGGAAAAGTGTTACCGCGCTTTCCCTCTTGAGATTGATAGAACCTCCGGGCAGGATTACCGGCGGAGAGGTTTGGCTTAACGGGTATAATCTGCTGGAACTTTCCAAAGAACAGTTGCGGCGTGTGCGCGGAAAAGAAATCTCGCTGGTTTTTCAGGACCCAATGACTTCGCTGAACCCTGTTCTGACTGTCGGCAGACAGGTTACAGAAACCATTCTTGCCCACCGGGCAACCGGTAAAGAAAAAGCACGCCAGGAGGCACTGGAACTTTTGGCCAAAGTGGGGCTGCCGCACCCGGAAAAACTTTTCCACCGCTATCCCTTCCAGCTTTCCGGGGGGCAGCGGCAGCGGGTGATGATTGCCATGGCCCTTTCCTTAACCCCCAAAGTTTTAATTGCCGACGAACCCACCACTGCCCTGGACGTTACCGTGCAGGCGCAGATTTTGGAAGAGCTTTCCCGCTTGAAAAGAGAGTTTAATACCGGGATTATCCTCATTACGCACGACCTGGGTGTTATTGCCGAAATGGCTGATGACGTTGCAGTGATGTATGCGGGTTCTATTGTAGAATACGGCCCCGTGCTTAATATTTTTGAAAATCCTGCCCATCCTTATACCAGGGCCCTTCTCCATTCCGTCCCGCGCCTCGGGAGGAGAGACGAAATGCTCGAGCCCATCCGAGGCCAGCCGCCCAGCCTTCTCGACTTACCCGACCAGTGTGCCTTTGCGTCCCGCTGCCCGCAGGCAGGCAGGAAGTGCACGGAAGGAAAGCCTTCCTTGAGAATGGTTTCCCCCGGCCACCGGGTAGCCTGCCATTATGCAGATAGCCGCCCGTTGGAGGTGATGCCGGTATGAGTCTTCTTGAAGTAAGGAACCTGGTAAAGCACTACCCGGCCGGAACCGGAATCTTTTCCCGGGGGAAGGAAAAGGTGCGGGCAGTGGACAGGATATCCTTTTCGCTTGGCAAGGGGGAAACCCTCGGGCTCGTTGGCGAAAGCGGTTGCGGCAAAAGTACCCTGGGCCGGCTGATTTTAAGGTTAGAAGAGCCCACAGCGGGAAAAATTTTCTTTAATAATATTGATATTACCGTCTTACCAGGCAAAGAGTTGAGGAAATTACGAAAAAAAATGCAGATAATCTTCCAGGATTCGTATTCTTCCTTAAACCCCTGCCGGACCGTGGGCTCGATTATAGGTGAGCCCCTGGCCAATTTCAATGTGGGGACAAAAAAAGAGCAGAAGGAAAGGATATGGGAACTGCTGGAAATAGTTGGCCTTGAGCCTGAACATGATTTCCGGTACCCGCACGAGTTTAGCGGGGGACAGCGGCAGCGCATTAACATTGCCCGGGCCCTGGCCCTTCAACCTGAGCTTATTGTTTGTGACGAGCCGGTTTCTAGCCTGGACGTTTCCATCCAGGCGCAAATTTTAAATTTGCTGAAAGATTTAAAAAAGCAATTTGGCCTGTCCTATATATTTATCTCCCACGACCTGGCGGCCGTGAGTTATATCAGCGACCGGATAGCGGTAATGTACCTGGGTAAAATTGTGGAGATGTTCAAAAGTGAAGACCTGGTGAAAAAAGCCTGTCATCCCTATACGCGGGCCCTGCTGGCAGCGATTCCGGCGGCCGACCCGCGGCGGAGGAGTGGGCGTCAAACTATTGTAAAGGGGGAGCCACCCGACCCGCTTAATCCACCTCTCGGGTGTCGCTTTCATCCCCGCTGCCCGTTTGCGGAGGAAAAGTGCCGCCTTCAAGAGCCACCGTTGAAAGCTGTTGGGGCCGAACATTTGGTGGCCTGTTACCTGGCTGTTGAATTAGGATCGGGAACATTCCGGTGGAAGATGCATAACCTTGTTAAAAAGTTTCTTTGAACGGAAAACATGTTTGCTTTGCCAGTGGATTGGAAAAACCTGTCGCCAAAGAAATCGGCGTGGTTCCCCAGCATATGAGTCTTTTAGCCAGGAACTCACCGCATGGGATGCTGGCCCAGGCCAACCGGGGTATTCTCTACGTGGATGAAGTTAACTTACTGGATGACCACATAGTTGACGTACTCCTGGACTCCGCTGCCCAAATTGCCGTTGAAATGGGAGTGGATCATTGCGAGAGCGGCCGCGGAGGTCTGACTCTTCCAAGGAGGGGTGGGCTTTTCGTGTTTTTTTAATATAGTTTAAAAAAATTTTATAAAGCAGGCAGGAATAAGGTGAGTAATATTGAATACTAATACAATAAATAAGGATGGTAAGAACCATTCATTAAGTCGCTGAAGGATGGTAAGAATTTTTAGGCATTTTAAGTTTTCTCAAAGTTAAAAGCTGCTATTGTATATTTAAAGAGATAAGTTAACCATGAAGGTTATGGCTTCACAGGAAGTGAAATTAGTACTTCATGGTTTTTTGTTATTTTTTGGGGTGCCAGCGCCCTTGCGGAGAGTACTATACAACTGAACAAAGTAAACAACTATGCCATGAAGGTATTTTACCTGCCGAAGCAGGTGCAACCTTTCATGGCATTTTTCATTTTGGGAAAGGCCTAAACCTTGGCAAGGCCTTTGACCTCCTCTAAGTGATTTCTACTGCCGGCCTGGGAGGCGCCGGTAGTAGAAAAATTCCTCCTTTCGACCGGCGTATATGGGGCTGGTTGTTTAAACTAGCCCCATGCGCCAGACTTTTTTCTTAATGTGTATTCGCTAAGAGTCAGATAAACCCCGGAAGTACCTTAATGTGCTAAAATAGCCAGGCGAATCAAATTATTCCAGACGGAGTGTTTGGGGGAAATTTTCCAAGCTAAGCGTGGCTCGGCAAAGATAATTTTTCCGTGGAAAAATTCCCCCAAAATAGTGTGGGGTCAATACTCCCATTTTTTTATGTCCCACATTAAGTCAAATTTCGCTTTCATTTTAACGGGAGGGCCAAGGTTTTTTAGCTTTAACCAAGTGGAAAGGACGGGTCCTGTGGACAAAGGATATAAGCGGGGAAAATCTGGCGAACGAGTACAAGTAGCGCTGATTCATGCAGCTGTGCAATGGAAGGATAAACAGAAAAACCTCGCCAAGTTGCTGACCCTTAATGAAAAAGCTGCCCGGGCCGGCGCTCGGATCATTTTAAACACTGAACTGGCTACTACCGGTTACGCTTTTGAAAGCAGAGCTGACATTGCCCCACTGACCGAAACCATTCCCGGCCCGGCCACCGAGGTATTTGGTGAAATTGCGAAAAAGTATGGATGTTATATCTGCATTGGTTTGCCGGAGGTGGACCCTGAGACGGGTATTTTTTATAATGCGGCTGCTTTAATTGGGCCGGCAGGACGGGTTGTAGGCAAGTCCCGCAAGTTGGCACCGGCCTTTAAAGAAAACTTGTGGGCTGCAAGGGGGAACCTTCCCGTACTGGTGGTGCAGACGGAGTTTGGCAAGTTGGGGGTGTTGATTTGTGCCGATGCCTATTCTTATAAGCCGGCAAGGGTAGCTGCTTTGAAAGGTGCTCGGCTCCTGCTTATTCCGGCCAATTGGCCTCCTGAACATCACAATCCGGAAAAGTTCTGGCGTGCCCGGGCGGCGGAAAACGGGATTTACGTCCTGGTCTGCAATAGAACGGGAAAGGATAAGACCATGGATTGTCGTAAGGCGGAGTCCTTCATTATTGATACCGGTGGAGGGACGGTTAGGCAAATCAGTTCACCGGATGACATAATCGTTTTCGGCACGCTGCCCCTTAAAGGTGGAAAGTTTGTCTCATCAACGGCGGAGGACATTCTGCGCCGAAGACGTCCTCATTGTTACGGGAACATATCTTTGGATACTTTTTCTCATATTAATCCGGAGATGTTGCTCAGTTTACCGGAACCCGCGGATGTCACCGTAGCTACTCTACAATTCCGACCCGCATCCCAAAATTCGGCGGCCAACACGGAGAAAATGCTCAAGCTTATTGATGAAGCCACAGCTGTGGCGGTAGTTCGGGGGATGTCGCTCGATCTGGTTGTTCTTCCGGAATTATCTACCACGGGGATTATTTTTGAGCGGTGGGAGGCGGAGAAATGTTGTGAAGAAATCCCCGGTCCCACTACTAACAAATTTATCCAAAAGGCCAAACAAAAAAATATTTTTATTGTTTTTGGGATGGCGGAGAAACGTGCTGGAAGATTTTTTAATACCGCCGTGTTGATCGGTCCCAACGGGGTGCAGGGGACGTATAGAAAGGTTCATCTACTTCCTTGCGATCAGAGATGGGCGGAAGCGGGAGAGAGCGGTTTTCCGGCTTTTGACCTTCCTTTTGGCAGGGTTGGCATGTTGCTCGGCTACGACCTAATGTTTCCTGAAGGTGCTGATTGCCTGGCTAAATGGGGTACGGATCTTCTCTGCGTTCCCGCCCTTTGGGGGGACCGCGGGAGTAAGTTTATCTGGGAGGCCAGGCTGGGGGAGCAGATGCACCTGGTCATAGCCAATCAGTGGGGTGATTTCGGTAAATTTCATGCTCTGGGGGGGAGCCTTATCTGTAGTTACTCCAGGTATCCAGAAAAACGACTCAAGTTACAATCTGCAGCGGAAGGCGATGAAATTAACATAATGAGGCTCAGCGTGAAAGATGTCAGGGAAAAAAGGTTTATGGAGAATATAAATTACGGTGTTCTGCTGGATTTGGGCGGTTTGGTCTAAATTTGCTTAAAAATATCTCGACAGGAAGGAATTTGGGAGCCGTCGGCGAACTAATTGTTTCAGGTGGCCGGAGCTACTTGGTAGCGGGGAGCTTACATCTGCCCAAAGATAACCTTGGATATTAAACCACGAAGGTTTATTCTTCCTGTCGTAACAGAAATAAGCCTGGCGTGGTTTTTCTTTTTTGAAGGAGGTTTTCTATGATTACCTTCCAGCGAATTGTCTATCCTTTCACTGCCATTATCGGGCAAGAAAAAATGAAAAAAGGCCTGATTTTGAACGCCATCAATCCCCGCCTGGGCGGCATACTGGTTCGTGGGGAAAAAGGTACTGCCAAATCCACTGCCGTGCGGGCCCTGGCGGCCCTGCTGCCGGAAATCGAAGTGGTGCTGGGCTGCCCGTATAACTGCGACCCCGGTGACCCCGCTCGCCTTTGCGACCTCTGCCGTGCCCGCCTCAAAGCCGGGCGCCGGCTGGAAACAATTCGCCGCCGAGTGCAGGTAATCGACCTGCCGGTGTCCGCTACGGAAGACCGGGTAGTGGGGAGCCTGGACTTCGAACATGCCATTAGATACGGAAAGCCGCAATTCGAGCCGGGCATACTGGCCAGGGCCAATCGCGGCATTATTTACATTGATGAAGTAAATCTGTTGGATGATCATATCGTAGACGTACTCCTGGACGCAGCTGCCATGGGAGTTAATGTAGTAGAGCGGGAAGGCATTTCCTACTATCACCCGGCGGAATTCATTCTCGTAGGCACCATGAACCCCGAAGAAGGGGAGCTGCGCCCGCAGCTAATGGACCGCTTCGGCCTGTGTGTGCAGGTAGAAGGGGTGGCGGACCCCAAAGAGAGGGTAGAAATTGCCAAGCGGCGGGAAGCCTTTGATGCCGACCCCCTCGGATTCATTGCCCGGTGGGCGGAGAAAGAACAACAATTAAGAGAGCGCATCGTTGCTGCCCGGCAGCTATTGCCCGAAGTAAACATTTCCCCGGCGCTGCTCGACCTGGTTGCTAAGCTGAGCCTGGAAGCACTGGTGGCCGGGCACCGCGCCGACATCATCATGGAGGCAGCCGCCCGCACCATCGCGGCCTGGCACGGGCGGGCGGAAGTAACGGAACAGGATGTATACGAGGCTGCCGAACTGGTCCTCTTCCACCGCGTCCGGGAGGCACCGCCGCCTCCGCCGGAACAGCCCGAATTAGAACAAGAACCGCCGGAACAGGAACAGGAAGAACAAGAAAAACAGCAGCAAGATAATACCGACCAGCCGGAAGAATTACCTCCTCCGCCGGAGCAGGCAAGCGCGGAACCGGAAGAAACTGACCAGCAGCAGGAACAGGATAAGCAGGAAAATAAAGAACAGCAAAACCGGAACACCCTTCCCCCGGTAGCGCCCCGGGAAACAATTTTTGCCGTGGGCCGGCCCTTTCCGGTTAGGCGCATCACCTATGAACGGGACCGGATACTGCGCAAAGGCTCCGGGCGGCGCTCGCGCACCAGGACTGCCTCTAAGGCGGGGCGCTACGTGCGCAGCACCATGCAGCGCAGAAACAACGACCTGGCATTTGACGCCACCATGCGGGCCGCGGCCCCGCACCAGGTATACCGGCGCCGGGAAGGAGTGGCCATTGCCATCGAATCCAGCGACATCCGGGAAAAAGTGCGGGAAAAGCGCATCGGCAACTTCCTGCTCTTCGTGGTAGACGCCAGCGGGTCCATGGGGGCCCAGCAGCGGATGGTGGAAACCAAGGGGGCCATCCTTTCTCTGCTCCTGGATGCCTACCAAAAGCGGGATAAAATCGGCATGGTGGCCTTTAAAGGAAACACGGCTGAACTTCTCTTGCCGCCCACTAACAGCGTGGAAATGGGGCATAAATTACTGGAAGACCTGCCGACAGGCGGGAAGACCCCCCTCTCGGCAGGCCTGGCCAAGGCCTACGAGGTGGCCAAGGCCCACCTCTACAAAGACCCCAACATTTCGCCACTGCTGATTATCATTTCCGACGGTAAGGGCAACGTAAGCATGGGCAGCGACAAGCCCCTGGCAGAGGCCCGGCGCATGGCCGAAATAATCCGCAGCGAGGAAGGAATCAAAACACTGGTTATCGATGTAGAAAAAAACAGCTTTCTTACTTTCGGCCTGGCCCGGGAACTGGCTGCTGCTTTAGGTGCAGATTACTATAAAATCGATGACCTCAAGGCGGATACCTTGGTACAGGCTGTCAGGCAAGTAGAGTAATGCAAATTGCTTTTAAGTAACCACCATCAAGAAGGTGAGGAATACCGGACAGTGATTGTACTTCAACAACTGGCCAAAACCTATGGAAACATACAGGCCGTCGCCGGGCTGGACCTGCAAATTGCCCGGGGGGAGATCTTTGGCTTATTAGGGCCCAACGGGGCCGGTAAAACCACCACCATAAGAATGCTCACCATGTTAACCCGGCCTACCTCCGGCAGAGCGCTGATAAATGGGTACGAAGTTACCCGGGATCTGGGCAGGGTAAAAAAAGAAATCGGCGTGGTTCCCCAGCATATGAATCTTGACCAGGAACTCACCGCATGGGAAAACCTGGAGCTGCACGGCCGCCTGCACAAGATGTCCAGGGCGGAGCGGTACCGGAGAATCGAGGAACTGCTCGAATACGTTGGGCTGGCCGGTAGGGCCAAAGACCTGGTAAGCAAGTTTTCCGGCGGGATGAAGCGCCGCCTGATGATAGCCAGGGCCCTGATGCACTATCCCAGTGTACTGTTTCTGGACGAGCCCACAGTGGGGCTGGATCCCCAGACCCGCCGCAAAATATGGGACCTGATCAGGAAGATGAACGGCGAAAACATGACCGTCCTCTTGACCACCCATTACATTGAAGAGGCTGAAGTGCTCTGCCACCGGGTCGGCATTATGGACCGGGGGCGGCTGATTGCCTTGGGCACGCCGCAAGAACTTAAACAAAGAGTCGGGGAAATAGTGGTGGAAACTTTACACCAAGGCAATACCAGCTACAGGTTTTTCAAAAGCCGGGAAGAAGCTCTACAATATGCCGGCGCGCTGGCAGGCAACGTGGCCATCCGGGAATCCAACCTGGAAGACGTATTTGTAGAACTAACTGGGCGCAGGGTAGGTGATGAGCAATAGACTTCTACACGGTATTTTGGCGGGACATGCTGGTTTTAAAAAGAACCTTTTTTAAATTTTTTGCTTCACGGCTGGTGGCCCCCCTTCTTTACCTGGTGGCCTTTGGCTGGGGGCTGGGGCGCAGCATTCAAATGAAGAGCGGCACCTACCTGGAATTTGTGGTCCCAGGAATCATCGCCCTGAGCGCCATGAACACCAGCTTTAACGGCGTCGGCACTCCGCTTAACATGAGCAGGCTTTACCACAAGACCCTGGAAGAATATCTGATTGCCCCCATCAGTGCGTTTTCCTTTACTCTGGGCAAGGTACTGGCAGGCAGCGTGCGGGGGATTATTGCTTCTTTAATTATCCTGGTTCTGGGCTTTCTCTTTGGGGCCGAAATAATTCCGGGCTTATGGTTTTTCCTGGTAGTGCTGCTTACCTGCTTTCTCTTTGCCTCGCTGGGAGTGGTGGCCGCCATGACCATCGATTCCCACGAAGACATGGCCAATTTTACTACATTTATAATTCTTCCCATGTCTTTTCTTTGCGGCACCTTCTTTTCCCTGGAGAAAATGCCTAAGGCCATTGCCTGCCTTATTGAGGTTCTGCCGCTGACCCATGCCAGTTATTCCTTGCGCACCCTGGCCCTGGGCGGCAAACTGCCCTGGATTTCCATAGCGGTGCTGGCAGGTTATGCTGTGGTTTTGTTTGTAGCCGGTGTTATTGTGGTACGAAGGGTAAGATAACATCAACTTAAAATACGGGTACTTGATAAAGTGATGGGCATATTAATTTAGATTTCTTAGAAAAATTAAAAAAAGCAGGAATTAAGTTAATTAATGTAGAATAATAAAAAAGAGTAGTAAGAACCAACCGTTAGGCCGCAAGAGAACGGCTATAATGAAAAAAAACTAAGTCAAGTAACCAGCTATGCCATGAAGGCATTTTACCTGCAGAAGCAGGTGTAGGCTTTCATGGCTTTCTTATTTACAAAGGCTTAGCCTTGACAGAACATTAACAATACTTGAAAAGGTGGCTGAAAAATGACCGGTATAAAAAGAGTTTACCCCTTTGCCGCCATTGTCGGCCAGGAAGAAATGAAAAGAGGACTTCTGCTCAATGCCATAAATCCCAAACTTTCCGGCATTCTAATCCGCGGCGAAAAGGGCACGGCCAAATCCACTGCCGTGCGTGCCCTGGCGGCGCTGTTACCCGAGATAGAAGTGGTTTCCGACTGTCCCTTCGGCTGTGACCCCGGTGACATAACCACCATGTGCGCGCAGTGCCGGGAGCGTGCAGAGGCCGGTGAAGAACTACCCCGGGCCCGGCGCAAAATGCGGGTAATCGACCTGCCCGTATCCGCCACCGAAGACCGGGTAGTAGGCACCCTGGACATTGAACAGGCCATCAAAAAAGGGGAAAAACAATTTGAGCCCGGGGTACTGGCCCAGGCCAACCGGGGCATTCTCTACGTGGATGAAGTTAACTTACTGGATGACCACATAGTTGACGTACTCCTGGACTCCGCTGCCATGGGTGTAAACACCGTGGAGCGGGAAGGAGTTTCATTTACTCACCCGGCCAACTTCATTTTGGTGGGCACCATGAACCCGGAAGAAGGAGAGCTGAGGCCCCAGCTTTTAGACCGCTTCGGGCTGTGCGTGAACATTACCGGGATTTCCGACCCGGCCCTCAGGGTGGAAGTTGTCAAGCGGAGGGCCGCCTTTGAAGAGGACCCGGAAAGATTTGCCCTGGAGTGGGAGGCTGAGGAAGAGAAGCTCCGCCGGCAAATCGTAACCGCCAAAGAACTGCTGCCGCAGGTGAACATATCCGATGAAATGCTTTTCCTGATTGCCCAAATTGCCATTGAAATGGGAGTGGACGGGCACCGGGCCGACCTGGTAATAATGAAGGCGGCCAAGACCACGGCGGCATTGAACGGCAGAACAGAAGTTACCGAAGAAGACGTGCGCCAATCGGTTGACCTGGCCCTGCTGCACCGGATGCGGCGCAAGCCCTTCCAGGAGCTGGACATTGACCGGCAAAAGCTGGAGAGTGTGATGGGCGGGCACAGCCGCGCTTATACTCATGCACACCCGCATACTCATACCCATAGCCATGCACACAGCCATATTCACAGCCATTCCCATATACACTCTCATCAACATAATCACCATAAGTAACCAGCGGCCACGAAGGTCTGACTTCCTCCAAGGAGGGGGTAGACTTTTCGTGGTTTTTAAATTGTTAGGGGGGTGAAATGCGGCCGGTGCTTGTTTTGTTAATGAGTGGAAACCAAGACATATATGGTTTCAAAACTAATTTTACACAGGGGGGAAACAAATTGTATAGAATTCGCAATAAACGCTTTTCACTGCTGCTTGCCCTAATATTTGTGGTGACCGTAATACTGCCGGCAGGCACGGTGTTTGGCGCTTCAAGCAAGGTTGATATTTACGGCGGCCCTTACAAGTGTGTAAGTACCGGAGACGGAATTGAGGGCAGCACGGTAACCGTAGTTTATAAAAATGACTTTACAGATGTTAGCGGTTTTGACGGTAATCACAATGATCTTGGCGAACTGGTAATTCAAGTAAGCCTGCCGGACGGCGTGGAATTTGCCGGGACCCCGGATAAAGATAATATTGGTGAACTTGTTACGTATGAGAATCTTTCAGATGGAGTGACCTTTATAACCGCTGACTCAAACTATTGTGAGATTGAAACCAATGCTGCTGACTGGAAAGAGGGCAGTAAAGTCAAATTTGACTTTAGCAAAAACGACGGCCTGGACATTGCTGATGACTTTACCGGTAATGTCGAGGTGACCGTGGAAGTTACTTGTTTTAATAAAAACGGCGAAATTATCTGGACCGAGGATGAAGATGACATAATCGTTGCCAAAGTATCCGGCACTACCACCTCTATAACCGCCGGTGAACCCGAAAAAATAACCTGGGGTGCCGGGCGTGAACTTGCTAAAATCACCCTGCAAGAGGGACAGGCAGGCGAATTCAAGGACGGCGAAGAGATTTACTTCAAAATTCTAACTGATGACGTAACTTTTAGCAACAATATTGGCCAGGTTAACACTGCCAGAGTTAGAGTTATCCAGCAAAAAGACGACGACCAAACCGTTTGTTTAAAAATTTTTCAAGTCTCTGAAGGCCTTCCGGGCAAAATAGAATTTACCCCCGAAGTAGACATTTGCCCTACCGTTAGCGGCGACATCAAGATTAAAGTCTACAGCAATCATGAAGATACCGAATTAGACGATGAAAAGTTAGTTATTGGCAAGGTAATTAATGAAACCGGAACCGTTGAAGAACTTGAAGACAACGACACCGTTGTCTATGCCGGTACTGACAAGAAAAAGCTGGGTGTCAGCTTCAAATACTGGCCGGACGGAGACATCATTACCCTTACCTTGAACAAGGGCAAATTTGTCAGCCCCTTGCCCAAATTTGATGGTAGTAACAGCAATGTTCAAGCCTATAATAACGGCCGGTCCGTATACTATGAGATTGATTCTGACGACGGGGGGCCCGTCGAGATAACAAAAATTCATATTGCGTGCGATAACGACGTTGAACCCGGAGATATTAAACTGATCGTCGGCGGTAAAGATGGGACCGGGGAAGAGATAGTCATCGGAAAAATTGACAAGCCCTTCACCGTAACGGCTGAAAAGCCCGAAATTCGGGCCGGTGCTTTCAGCCAGGCCGCCGGCAACCTGGTCATCACCGAAGCTGAGGACGGAACCATCAGCGAGGCTGTCTACATGGAACTGCCCTCCGGCATTGAATTCAGCGGGACGCCCTCCGTAAAAGTAATCCAGGGAGACATTGACGTAAGCGTCAGCGTAAAAGACGACAACATTCTCGTATTAAGCGTTAGCGAAGAAAGCTCAACTGCCAGCACCATTGAAATTTCTGACATCAAGTACGATACCGGGAGCCTTGCCCTGCCCGGCGATGTGGAACTCAGCATTTATACCGAAAGCGATGACTCCTTGTTCTTCAAGGTAGCCAACGCTACCGTTGTTGACGGCAATGTAATTAAAGTTTTCTTTACCGTTGGAAATGAAGGTGTTCACGTAGTAAACGGCCGCACCCTGGTACAGGTTAACCTGCTCTGCGACCTTCTCGGGCTGCAAAAGAGCTGGGATCCTGCTACTAAAACTGCGCACTTCATCAAGGGCGGCAAGGTTATAGCCTTTCCCGTTGGCGAGAACAAAATATTAATCAACGGTGTAGAAGTGCCGGTTGACCAGGGGGCCAGGATTATAAACGACTATACCTGTGCGACTCTCCGCGGCCTGCAGATGGCTTTCGGGGGAAAACTTGACTGGGATAACGATAATAAGGTGGCTGCTTTTAATTTCGTTAAGTAGTTAGCTTTATTATCACTGCAATCCAGGCGTTAAAAACCGGATTGCAGGTTAGGAGGCAAAAATGATGAAGAAAGTATTTCCGGCTTTAATTGTCATTTGCCTTATAGTTTTTTTACTTGCCGGCTGTTCGCAGACAGTAAAAGAGGGAAAAGAAGAGGTAAAGCCAAAAACTATAACTATCATTTATCATTGACTCGACGTATTGGGGGCCGAAGACAAGATCGTAGGGGTAGAGGATGGTGCAGTAGATTATGAGGATATAGGATCAAAATTTTAAAGATATACCGAGTGTTGGACATTTTAGTGAATTTAATGTGGAAAAGGTAGAGCTAGATCCCGATGTAGTTTTGGGATATGAGACTTCTATAGAAAAGGGCCTTGTAAAAAAGCTTGAGAAATTTGGTATTTCGTTTGTTGTTTGCCCGTCATTTGAAAGGGATATTAGGGTGTTAGGCAAGATAATGGGCAAAGAAAAAGAGCAGAAGAATTCCTTGATTTTCATAACAAAATAATAAATTTGATAACTGATCAAACTAAAAAAGTTAAGCCACCTGAAAAAACGTGGGTATACCTGGAGTGTTCGTGGAAACCGTGGTGCACCTACGGTAAAGACAGATATATGTTATTACCTCGATATCATTGGAGCCAAGAATATCGGTTTAAAGTTATCCGGTGAACTTGTAGAGGTAAGCCCTGAGTGGGTTTTAACGAAAGATCCCGAGGCTATTTTTATTGCTCTTCCAGTAATAAAGTAGGACCTGACCCAACCTCTCTTAAGGAAATACGAAACGAAGTCATGCAGTGGCCGGCTTTCCAGAAAGCAAACATTATTGCGACCGAGAAAGGCAATGTGCATGTTCTCGGTTGGAGAGTGTATAAGGGAGCAAGATTTGCTATTGGGTTACTTCGCATGGCTAAGTGGTGTCACCCACAGTTGTTTACCGACGTCGAGCCTGAACAAATTCACGGGGAATTGATGCAAAGATTTATGGGCATAGAGCTGGAGAATGTTTGGATTTATTAGGGTGAACCCTTAAACAGGTTAAAAGCAAAAGGGTAAGGGGGTAAAGAGTGTGGAGTTGCGGAAAGAGATAAGGAGAAAATTTATGCCTGTTATGGTGATATGTATAATCGCCATATTTGTAAGTTTTACTTTTTCTTGTACCCCGGCGAAGGAAGAGAAAGCGCTTCAAGAGGTTAATACAAACTACCCCAGAACAATTGTTGATTCTCTTGGGAGAGAGGTAACGATAGAAAAGCCTGTAGAAAGGATAATTGTTCTTGGTAATTACCGCTGTGAGGCGGTTAAAGTGCTTGGAGCAACTGACAAAATAGTGGGCATAGATACAAATTCAAAGGAATACAGCCCTTATTACTTTCCCGAACTGCTTGATAAACCGGATGTTGGAACTTGGTATGAGCCTAACGTTGAAGTAATTGCTAGTCTATACCCGGATATAGTCGTTACTTCTGCACCCCAGGAACGGCTTTTAAAACTTGAAGAAAAGCTTAAACCTTTTGATATCACGGTAATTGGGCTAGATTTCTATAGGGATAATCGTATCAAAGAAGAAATTAAAAAGCTGGGACATCTTCTGGAGAAAGAGGACAAAGCGCGAGAGTACCTTCAGTGGCGGGAACATTATGAAAAGATAATCAATGAATATATCAAGGGGTTCAGCGAAGGAGAGAAGCCGAAAGTATACATGGAATGGGGACATGAAGCAGGAAGGAGTTACGGCAGGGGTTCCAGTGGGCAAACCATGTGCACCTTTGCCGGCGGCAGAAATATAGCTAGCGAACTATCTGAATTTCCGACTGTGAGCATGGAGTGGGTGGTAGAACAAAATCCCGATGTGATAGTAAAAAGCATCAACTTAAACGGAAGATGGGGTTGGGATAACAGAGAAGAGCCAGAGAGGATAATTGCTGAGCTTAAGAGCCGCCCCGGTTGGAACGTTATATCTGCCGTTAAGAATAATAGAGTATATATATTCAGTTCAGAGATTAGCTGGGGATTGGATAGTATTGTCGGCACTGCTTATTGGGTTGAGTGGTTCCACCCAGCATTGGATATAAATCCACAAAATATTTACAGGGAATATCTCGAACGTTTCCTCGAAGTCGAGTACCCACAAGATTTAATATTCGCTTATCCACCGGCAGGTTAATTAGAAAGAGTAGATAAGTTGATGTAGAGAAAGCCAGAAAGTTCGAGTGAGAGCTCAAGGAACTCTGGGGAACTCAGCGGACTTTCGAGGAGGAATGGCAGGTATTAAAGAAAGGCTGTAAAGTATATGTTGATAGATACCATGGGCCAGGTCGGTAATTCACAATGCTATAGTTGTAATCTTTATTGTTGGCTTGGTTGTGTTCTGGTAGGAAAAAGAGCGCGGATTTTTTGCCGGCGATAATATTTCTTGGCAGGCATTAGGGGCCCGCCCGAAAAATTATTGACATTAATTTTTAAACCCGGCAGGAATTAAGTTAATTATTAAAGAAATAACAATAAAAGTGTGGTAACCACTTATAGGCCGAAGAAGGGTGGGAAGTTGGTTTAATTTGCTTCGCAGGGGGCGAAGCGAAACTTAAAAATTGACCTAAACAATTAAAGACGGAAAAACAATGCCATGAAGGCATTGTACCTGCAGAAGCAGGTATGAGCTTTCATGGCATTTTTTGTTGGCAAAGAACTCTACGCCAAGTTTAAATTGAGGGAGGAAAAAAAGAAATGAAAATAAAGAAAATGATATCTATAATAGCAATAATGATAATTGCCTTGCTGGCAACTTTTACCTCCTCTTGCACTTCAGTAAAAGAGGAAAAAGCACAGGCAAAGACTATTACCATTACGGATTCGGCGGGGAGAACGGTAGAGATACCTCAGCCTTTGGAAAGAATTGTTGTCCTTTCTTTTGACCACGCCGTGGCCTTGAAGTGCATTGGTGTGAGCCCTGACGAGGTTGTCGGAATTAGCAAGTATATGGCTGGTGATGAGCCAATTTTGCCCGAAATTAGTAAAAAACCCCAGGTAGGTTCAAGTTTTGAGCCGAACCTCGAGAAAATAGTTGAGTTAAAGCCGCAAGTAGTGTTTACTTATGTGAAATGGCCGGATCCGGAGAGACTGGAGAGAAAACTTCCCGATGAAATAAAAGTGGTGCGTCTCGATCTTTACAATCCGGAGACAATGGAAAGAGAGATCAAGTTGTTGGGAAGAATTTTTGGAAAGGAAAAAGAGACAGAAGAATACGCTGAATTTTGGTTCAGCAAGATCAGGGCGATCGAGGAAAAAGTAAAAGATTTGAAAGAAGAAGAAAGAGTCCGTGTTTATTATGAGCACGGATCAAAACCATATCATACTTGTTCTCAAGGTTCAGGATACCACCAGTTGATAGAAATGGTTGGAGGTATCAATATTGCCCGTGGTCTTGTTGGAGGTTATCCCGAGGTTGATCCTGAGTGGGTAATTCAACAAAATCCCGATGTGATAGTTAGGGATCTTTATGAACATAATGGTTTTGGGAATCCTGATCTTCAGCCTCTTCAGGAAGCAACCGAGAGCTTAAAAGAAAGACCGGGATTTGGTGAGATCAAAGCAGTAAAAGAAGGGAGAGTTTACACCTTTGCTCATTCGCTTTGGGGTGGAGCCTTTAAGAACATTGGGGCTTGTTTCTTAGCGAAGGTGTTTTACCCTGAGCTTTTTAAAGACCTCGATCCGGAGGAGTATCTCAGGGAACACCTGGAAAAATATCTGCGAGTGGAATATGAAAAAGTAAAAGGGGCTTTTATATATCCGGAACTTAAATAAAAGGAGACAAGCCTATGGCAACGGAAGTCAAGGAAATTGAAGTCCCTGAAATAAAGGAGCTTTACTCCAGGTTCACCGCCAGGAAGGTTATTTTTATCCTGGGCAGCCTTGGTGTTCTTATAGTTTTATCCTTATTTGCCACTACTTTAGGTGCTGCCCGTTTAGGAGTAAATGAGGTTTCCAACGCCATCATGGCCAGAATTGTTCCCTTTGCCGGAATTGAAACAACACGTTTTGCCGATGTTGTGGTATGGAATCTAAGGCTTCCCAGGATTGTTATGGGAATTGTTGCCGGGGCAGGTCTTGCCGTATCCGGTGCAGCGATGCAAGGGATAATGCGAAATCCTTTAGTAAGTCCCTTTACCATAGGAGTTTCCTCCGGTGCGGCCTTGGGGGCATCTCTCGCCGTCGTCCTTGGATTTAATCTTGTCGGGGGCGAAAAGGCCGTAGTAGTAACCAATGCTTTTATCTTCGGCCTGCTTACCGCTTTTCTGGTTTATGGTCTTGCCAGGATGAGAGGGGTGACCGGGGAGACTTTAATATTGGCCGGAATTGCAATAATGTATCTTGCGAGTGCTGCTACTTCGCTGCTCCAATACATTGCTACCGAAGAGGAACTTCAGGCCGTGGTCTACTGGCTGTTTGGCAGTCTTACGGGGGCAAGCTGGGGAAATATATTGGTAGTAACTGTAATGCTCTTTTCTTGCCTTCCCCTTTTGATGAGGTACTCCTGGGATTTAAACGTAATGGCCTCCGGGGGAGATGAAGTTGCCACAAGTCTCGGTGTTAATGTACCCCGGGTGAGGGTAGTAACCCTCATTTTGGCAACCCTCATTACCGCCGGGATAATCTGCTTTACGGGAATAATAGGTTTTGTTTGCCTTGTCGCTCCTCATATAACTCGTTTGCTAATTGGTGCAGATCACAGGTTTCTAATGCCTTGCTCTTGCATTCTCGGAGCCATTCTCCTGGTCGGGGCCGATACTATAGGAAGGACTGTTTTTTCACCTGTCGTCATTCCGGTAGGAATTGTACTTTCCTTCATTGGCGTTCCTTTCTTTATTTTTCTCCTTATGACCAGAAGAAAGGAGTATTTCTCATGATAATTGAGGTCAAAAGGCTTCACTTCAGTTACGGGAGCCGCCCTGTTTTGGAGGATGTAACCCTGGAGGTAGAAAAAGGGGAAGTGGTAAGCCTTGTGGGGCCCAACGGCTCGGGGAAAACCACCTTGCTGAAGTGCCTCAATAAAATTCTGAAGCCAAAGATGGGGACATTGCTCTTATCAGGGAAGGATATAAGCAAAATGAAGTTAAAGGAACTTGCCCGGCTTTCAGGCTATGTTCCTCAAAATACCGCCCGGTCCTTCCCTTCTACCGTCTTTGACACCGTCCTTTTGGGAAGAAGACCCCACATAGGGTGGGGAGTAAGCCCCAAGGATAAGGAAATAGTCTCGAACTTGCTCAAGTTAATGGGCCTGGAAGAAATGGCGCTGCGAGATTTTAACGAGCTCAGCGGCGGAGAGAAACAAAAGGTTCTTTTTGCCCGGGCTTTTGCCCAAGAGCCGGAAGTCCTTCTCCTTGACGAACCTACCAGCAACCTTGACCTGAAGCACCAGCTGGAGGTCATGAATTTAATCTCTTCCACGGTGAAAGAAAAAGGCATAGCAGCAATAATATCAATACACGACCTGAACTTGGCTTCCCGCTTCTCCGATAAAATGATTTTTCTGTGTAAGGGGAGGATTTGCGCCGCCGGCAGGCCTGAAGAGGTACTTATCCCTGAAAACGTAAGGGCAGTTTACGGCGTGGAAACAGTTATCAATAAAGATTTGGGGAAGCCTCATATTATACCGATTGCACCTGTTCAAGCGTAAAATTGGGAAAAAGCGGGCGCGGTTATTTTTGGGGGAAATTTTCCAAGCTAAGCATGGCTTGGCAAAGATAATTTTTCCGTGGAAAAATTCCCCCAAAATCCTGAAACGGTAAGAAAAGGGGGGAAGATACATGAAAAAGATTACCGCTGTTATGTGGCACAGCCATACCACTACCATGCGGCGGGCCAGGGAGCTAGTGAAAGATGTGCTGGAAGTGAAAGTATACTCGGCCCGCTTTCTGGATGAAGGTAAGGAGGATCTGGCGGGCGCGCTTGAAGATATGGCCCAATCCGACTTGATCTTTTTCTACCGGTCTGCATCTGAAACTATTTGGGTCGAGCTGGAAGAGGCCGTTAAAAAGATGGATAAGCCCGTTATTTGTACTGCCCATGACCCGGCCTTATGGGGCCTTTCTACGGTGGATGCGAAGATCATTTCCCGGTGCTACACGTATATAGCTTACGGCGGGGCGGAAAACTTCGCCCGCATGCTCCGGTACGTGGCGGCCGGGGTTTTGGAGATGGATGTAACCTATGATGAGCCCCTTCCCCTCCCGTGGGAGGGCATCTATCACCCCCGGGCTGAAGATTACTTCACCAGTGTAGAAGATTACCTGGCCTGGTACAAGCCCAAACCCGCCCCTGCGGTAGGGCTGCTTTTTTCCCGGGGCCACTGGGTTAACGGGAACGCAGCGGTGGAGGATATGCTGATACGCCTGCTGGAAGAAAAGGGGTATAATGTTATTCCGGCCTTTTGCTATTCTCTGAAGGACGCCGATTTGGGAACAAAAGGTTCGGGGGAGGTAGTGCGGGAGTACTTTTTCGATGCGGAAGGACGTCCTCGCATAGCCGCCCTGGTGAAGCTGGTGGCCTTCTTCCTTGAGGCCGGGGCGAAAAGTGATGATTTCCTGCAAGAAAATGTAGCTTCTGCAGGGGTGACTTTGCTGCAGAAATTGGGTGTTCCCGTCTTTCAGCCGGTAACCTCGTTTTACCGAACGGTGGAGGAATGGGCGGAGGACCCGCAGGGACTGAACCGGGATATCTCGTGGACCATTGCCATGCCGGAGTTTGAAGGCGTTATTGAGCCCATCTTTATTGCCGGGGCAAGGCGCGAAGGGGAACTGGAGATACGGATGCCCGTTGAGGAGCGGTGTCGGCATTTAGTTGACCGGCTGGCCAACTGGATAAAGCTGGTCCAAAAGCCGGTGAACGAGAGAAAAGTAGCCTTTATCCTGCATAACAACCCCTGTGCTTCGGTGGAGGCCACCGTGGGCGGCGGTGCCAACCTGGATACGCTGGAAAGTGTGGCCAGGTTGTTGCAGCGGATGAAAGATGCGGGTTACCGGGTAGAGCCGCCGCAAAACGGCAAAGAACTCATTGATACCATTATGGACAGAAAAGCTATTTCTGAATTTCGCTGGACCACGGCGGACGAAATTATCAGCAAAGGCGGCGCCTTAAAACTCATTCCGGTAGAAGACTACCGGGCCTGGTTTGACACATTGTCTGCCCGGGTGCGCCGGCGGCTGACCGAAGCGTGGGGAGAGCCCCCGGGAGAGGAAAGGAACGGGGTGCCCCCGTCTATGGTGTATGATGGTAAGATTATCGTTACCGGGGTATCCTACGGAAATGCCGTTGTATGCGTCCAGCCGAAAAGAGGCTGTTCCGGGGCGAGGTGCGACGGGCAGGTTTGCAAGATTTTGCATGACCCGGATATTCCGCCGCCGCACCAGTACCTGGCCACCTACCGCTACCTGGAGCGGGATTTCGGTGCAGACGTGCTGGTACACGTAGGTACGCACGGTAACCTCGAGTTTCTGCCCGGCAAGGGCACAGGCATGTCCGGCGACTGCTTCCCGGATCTGGCCATAGGTTCTCTCCCGCACCTGTATATTTATAATGCCGACAACCCGCCGGAAGGAACCATTGCCAAGCGGCGCAGTTATGCTGTCCTGGTGGATCACATGCAGACCGTGCTTATCCAGGGCGGGCTTTACGATGAGCTGGCCGAGCTGGAGCGCTATTTAGAAGAATATGAGAAGGCCAAAGTTGCTGACCCGGCGCGCGCCCATACTTTGGAACACCTGATCATTGAAGAAATCCAAAAGACAAACCTGGATAAACAAATACCGGTAAGCCATAATCACGGCTCCTTTGCCGGGATTGTGGAAAAGGCCCACGCGGTGCTTTCCGTGATCCGTAATACGCAGATTCAAGACGGCCAGCACATCTTCGGTGAAATTCCTACCGGAGAGAGGCGGGTGGAATTTATCAATTCCATCCTGCGCTTTGACGCTGGGGAGCAGGTTTCCCTGCGCCGCGCGGTGGCCGGGCTGATGGGGCTTGAGCTTGGCGAGCTGATAGCCGACCAGGGGCGGGTTTCCTTGCGCTACGGCAAGTCCCACGGCGCTCTCCTGGAAGAGATCGACGCGGCCGCCAAAGCCTTTATCGGGAGGTTCCTCAAGGGTGAACAAGTAGATGCCGGCTTTGCGCAGGAAATCCTGAAAGACAAGTTCATTTGTCCCGAGGTCCTGTCCGAATTAAATGCGGTATTGCCCCGCGTAGCCGACCTGGATGCCCGCATCGAGGCGTCCCGGGAAATTGAGGCCCTGCTTTCCGGCTTTGAGGGAAGATATATTCCTGCCGGGCCCTCCGGCCTGATAACCAGGGGCCGGGACGATGTCCTGCCCACGGGAAGAAATTTTTACTCCCTCGACCCCCACCGGGTGCCTACTAAAGCTGCCTGGGAAGTGGGCAGGCGTTTGGCCGAAAAGGTGCTGGCCAAGCACCTGGAAGAAGAGGGCCGTTATCCGGAAAACATAGCATTTTACTGGATGTGCAACGACATCATGTGGGCGGACGGCGAAGGGCTGGGCCAGATGCTTTATCTCCTCGGCGTGCGCCCGAAGTGGCTCCCGAACGGGCGCGTGGCGGGTATCGAAGTTATCCCGTTGGAGGAACTGGGGCGCCCGCGGATTGACCTGACGGTACGCGTATCGGGCATCACCCGCGATAACTTTCCCAATTGTATCGAGCTCCTGGATGAAGCCGTCCAGGTGGTGGCTGCCCTTGACGAGCCGGCGGAGCAGAACTTTATCCGCAAGCATACTCTGGCCCAGCTGGATGGGGAAAGCAGCCGCGAGGCCTGGCGGGATGCCACCCTGCGCATATTTGCCTCCAAGCCTGGCACCTATCAGGCTGGTGTTAACCTGGCTGTTTACGCCTCGGCCTGGAAAGATGAAAAGGACCTTGCCGATATCTTTGTCTACTGGAACGGTTACGCTTACGGCAAGGGCGTGTTCGGCAAGGAGGCCTTCCGGCAGCTGCAGTCCAATCTGAAAACGGTGGACGTTACCTATAACAAGGTGGTTACTGACGAATATGACCTCTTCGGTTGCTGCTGCTACTTCGGTACCCACGGCGGCATGACCGCGGCGGCGCGGGTGTCTTCCGGCAAGGATGTAAGGACTTATTACGGCGACACCAGGGAGCCGGGGCATGTCGAGGTGCGCACCCTGGCTGACGAAGTGCGGCGGATAGTCAGGACGAAGCTCTTGAACCCGAAGTGGATTGAGGGGCAGAAGCGCCACGGCTATAAGGGGGCCGGGGACATCTCCAAGCGAGTCGGCCGGGTCTATGGCTGGGAGGCCACCACCCAGGAGGTTGACGACTGGATTTTTGATGATATTACCAGAACTTTTATCATGGACGAGGAAAACCGGCAGTTCTTTGAAGAGCATAACCCCTGGGCCCTGGAGGAAATTGCCCGCCGCTTGTTGGAAGTCCACCAGCGCGGCCTCTGGGATGCCGACCCTGAAGTACTGGAAAGTTTGAAGGAATACTACGTGGAAATTGAAGGCTGGCTGGAAGAAAAAATGGGCGACGTTAAAGGTGAATTTCAAGGTGGCGCCATTGACATTCTCACTGCTGAAGAGGTGGCCGATTGGGGGGTCAAGATGCGGGAGATTAAGGCCAAGCTGGGGGAGTGAATCGAAAAAGGGGACGGGTTACTTTTTCATCACGGAGGGTCTGCTTTAAAGTTGCGAGGTGGCGAGATGTCTGCGGCGCCCCCTGCTGTAATGGAAATAGAAAATGTAGTCAAACGCTGCGGTAATATGACGGCCGTTGGACCAACCTGGAAGATGTTTTTGTGGAGCTAACGGGGCTTACGCAAGACCTTGGAATATGAAGTTCGGGGGACTGGCGGGTGGAAGTACAGCTTCAAAGATAACAATGTTATAGAATAATATAGCGAAAAATTTTTAACAGTGAGGAAGGAATTTGTGAATTAATATAGAATATTAACAAAAATTAGGATAACGGCGGAATGGATCCGTCATTTTTTAACAAAAAAGTTGGCGTTAAGACAGGTAAAATAAGGAGAGGAAACATACCACGGAGGTATTTCCCTGCAAGAAGCAGGGAGTGCTTTCGTGGTTTGTTTTTTTCCAGCGCTGGAATTGAATTGATCAGGGTAAGTGCCGGTGACCGGTAAAATTACATCGGAGGAGGCAAAGATATGAAGAGATTGCTTTTCGGCGCAGTAATTTTCATCTTTTTGGCGGCTGTCCTTTCCGGCTGTGGTAGCGGCGGCACGGGCGAGCAGCGGGGCGGAGAGAAAACTGAAGTAGCGAAAACCGGAACATTGCAGTTTACGGCCAACGGTGAAGATTTTATCAGGCAGGGCTTTACCTCCAAGGACGGCTGGGAACTTACTTTTGACCATGTGTACGTCAACCTGGTTGATGTTACTGCTTACCAGGCCGACCCCCCTTATGACGCCGATAAGGGCGGCGAGGTTCAGGCCGGGACCAAGGTCGGCCTTCCGGGAACCCATACCGTGGATTTGGCAGAGGGCGATGAAAATGCCCCGCCCATTCTGGTTGGTGAGGTAAAGGACGTGCCTGCGGGCCATTATAATGCCATTTCCTGGAAAATGCTAAAGGCAGCGGAAGGTCCCGCCAAGGGCTATTCCCTGGTTATTATCGGCAAGGCTGTAAAGGACGGCAAAACTATTAATTTCACCATAAAGAATGAGCAAGAGTACAGGTATACTGGCGGGGAGTACATTGGTGACGAGCGCAAGGGTATTGTTACAGAGGGCGGTACTGCAGATTTGGAGATGACCTTCCATTTCGACCACATCTTCGGTGATGCCGGGACGCCTGCCGACGATGAGCTCAATGTGGGTGCGCCGGGCTTTGAGCCCTTTGCTTCCCTGGCCGAAGACGGCGTTGTGGATGTTAACATGGCCGAGCTCAAGGAAAAACTTTCACCCGAGGCTTATCAGAAGCTGGAGGAGATGCTGCCCACTCTGGGCCACGTGGGTGAGGGCCACTGCCATTGTGAGGTACTATAAGTAATTTGGAGCGGGTGTGCACGTACTAAAGTAGGTGACTTTTGGGCCCTTGAATTAGACGGGATTAACAGGATATACAGGATTATAAGTAATTATAAATTTTGTAACCCCCTTTAAAATATCTTGGTTTTTTAGAAATAAATTAATTATTTAGCTAAATCTTTATCTTTAGCTGTTAATCCCGTCTGAAGTATTTTATTTATGCTCATTAAAAGCACTAATTGGTTATTTTTTATCCTTTGCCCGGCCGCGAAGCGGCAGGGTGGACGAGGAGGTTAGGTAATTAGACAATGAAAAACAGATTTTTTATTATTTTATCGGTTATTTTGCTTACCCTGGGCCTGCCCGCGGCGGCCTTCGGTCACGGGGTAGAAATTAACTACCAAACTACAAAGGCAATAAAGATAACAGCCGCTTACGACACAGGGGAGCCGGTGAGTGAGGGCCAGGTGATTATCTACGCCCCGGATAATCCTTCCGTCCCGTGGGCTACGGGAAAGTGTGATGAAAAGGGCTGCTTCACCTTTACCCCGGACCCGTCCAAGCCGGGGACCTGGGATGTGCAGGTGCGTAAAGCCGGTCACGGCGGAATGATTCATATTCCGGTGGGTGAGGATGAAGTGGCTGCGGGGAGCACCGGTTATACTACACCGCAAATTATACTGATGGTAGCCTCCGTCACGTGGGGGTTGATAGGTACTGCCTTATTTTTTTCGAGGAGGAAAAGCTGATGCATATTCCGGACGGTGTTCTGCCTACTGCAGTCTGTCTCGGCGGGTATGCCACTGCCGGGGCCGCCACCTGGTTTTCGCTCCGTAAAATCAGCCAAAAAGAAAATCCCCGGGAAGGTATTCCCAAGGCGTCACTCCTTACCGCTGCTTTCCTGGTGGCCTCCTGGATTCACATTCCCGTACCTCCTGCCAGCGTTCACCTGGTATTAAACGGGCTTTTAGGGGTGGTGCTGGGCTACTACGCCTTTCCTGCCATTCTTATCGGCCTTTTTTTCCAGGCGGTGATGTTTCAGCACGGCGGCCTGACGACTTTGGGAGTAAACGCTACTGTCATGGGGGTGCCGGCTCTTTTGGCCTATTACCTGTTCCGGCTCCGTAATACCTTTGGCAAGGACAGTCGGGTGGGGACCGGTCTTTTTGGATTCCTGGCTGGTGCCGGGGGGATAGGGCTTGCAGCCGTTACCGTCTTTGTTCTTCTTGTTACTACCATACCGGCCCATATGGATGTGGAGGCGGAGCGGGCAAGTATTTATGCCCTGACCCTGGCGCACATCCCGGTCATGATTATAGAAGGTGTTTTTACTGCCGTACTGGCACTTTTTCTGCAGCGGGTTAAGCCGGAATTGCTGGAGGGTGACTCATGAAACTTCAGCTGGACGAATATGCATACCTGAATACTCCCCTGCACCGCTGGGACCCCAGGTATAAACTTACGGGCTTTATGATCTTGATCTTTGCCTTTTCCTTTGTACACTCTTTACATCTTTTACCGGCAATGGTGGCGGTGAGCGGCACCCTTTACATTGTTTCCTGCCTTCCCCTTTCGTTTTTGCTGGCCCGGCTGTGTCTGCCCGGCTTTTTTCTTTTAATGATGGCCGTTTTACTGCCCTTTCTCTCGGGGCAGACTGCCCTGTTTTACATAGGCCCTCTGGCTGTAAAGCAGGAGGGGTGCCTGGATCTGCTCTTGATTTCAGTTAAATTTTTATGCATACTTACCTTGGGAATAATTCTGTTTGGCACCACACCTTTTTTAACCAGTGTTAAAGCCATGCGGGCCCTTGGACTTCCGTCCATACTGGCCGATATGATCCTTTTTTCTTACCGGTATCTCTACGATATTGGCGACAAGCTGAAAACCATGGAAGCGGCCATGAAATTACGGGGCTTTCGCGGGCGTAACCTGAAAAGCCTGGGCACCCTGGCTTCTCTGGCTGGAACCATACTGGTGCGCAGTTACGAGCAGTCGGACCGGGTCTACAAGGCCATGATTTTAAGGGGCTACGGTCAGGCCGGCGGTGCCCGGGGCGAGCCCCGGCGGGACGAATTTCAAGCCTATCCCCGTGACTTGGCCGGGCTGCTGGTTCTCGTCACGGTGGCCGTATTATTTGTTGTTGCCGAAATTTATTTGCCCTGAATCGGAGGTTTGTCAATGAACTCAAAGGAGCCGGTACTATTGGTTTCCAACTTATCATTTAGTTATCCGGACCGCTCCCTGGTGTTGAAAGATTTAAATCTAAAAGTGTGGCCGGGGGAGCGGGTGGGCATTATCGGTCCCAACGGAGCGGGGAAAACCACCTTTTTTATGTTAATTTGCGGGGTGCTCAAAACAACTTCCGGAGAAATCCGCCTTTTCGGGAAGCCGGTGGTGCCGGGAGAATTCCGCCCTGAGGTGGGGCTGGTTTTCCAAAACCCCGATGACCAGCTGTTCTGCCCTTCGGTAAGGGACGATGTGGCCTTTGGCCCCAGGAATTTGGGGTTGCCGGAGGAGGAGGTGGAGGCCAGGGTGCGGGAGGCCTTTGCCGTAACCGGCATTCAAGAATTAGGTGATTACCCGCCCCACCATCTTTCCGGCGGCCAGAAGCGGATGGCGGCCATCGCGGGGGTACTGGCCATGCGCCCCAGGCTGGTAATCTATGATGAGCCTACCTCTAACCTGGACATCCGCTACCGGCGGCGCCTTATCCGTTTTCTCCGGGGTGCACGGGAAACCATGCTTATTGCCTCCCACGACCTGGAATTTATCCTGGAGGTGTGTGATCGCGTTATTTTGATAGATGAAGGGCGAATTGCTGCTGACGGAATCCCCCGGGAAATAATGGGTGATGTGGACTTAATGGAAGCCCACGGCCTGGAAAGGCCCCATTCGCTTGTTCCCCACGTTGAGCCGCACCACGGGTAAAATTTGTTAAGGGGCGGTCTCCTTTTTAAAATTGTTTTGCCTGTAATAATATGGTATACTAGGCCCACGGGGGTGAGGTAAATGACCGTGGTGAACCCGCACATTAAATTTACTTACGATGATTACTGCCAGCTGCCAGAGGACCGGCGCTGCGAACTTATCGGGGGAGAGTTTTTTGTGGTTCCGTCGCCTTCCGTTATTCACCAGCGGGTAGTCGCCAATTTAGGGGACCTTTTACGTCGATATGTTCAAGAGAAGGACTGCGGGGAAGTTTTATACTCGCCCCTGGACGTGGTATTGTCCCCCCAGGATGTGGTTCAGCCCGATATAATGTTTATTTCCCGCCAGCGCTCCCATATTGTTACCGATGCCAATATTCAGGGAGCGCCGGACCTGGTGATAGAAGTTCTTTCCCCCTCCACGGCGGAAAGGGACCGCACCCTTAAGAAAAAGCTTTACGCCCGGCACGGGGTAAAAGAACTGTGGCTGGTCAACCCGGGGGCCCAGACCGTGGAGATATTCTCACTGGCCGAAGGGGAGGAAAAGCCGCCGCGTTTGTATGCCCGTGCCAGCCGCCAGCCCGTGCTTTCACCTTTGTTGAAAGATTTATCCATAGACCTCGACCGGGTGTTTTAAATGAATAGAGAGAGACATATTATAAAACACCGTCCGGTATGGGCGGTGTTTTAGTATTTTAAACCAAAGTAACCAGATATTTTTTGCTGTATATTTTTGAAATTCAGCAACTAATACTAAAGAAAAAAAACATCCGTGGTTGCTTATGAAAAATTTTGCCGCAATTGTCGCTGCCATGATTTTCATTTCTGCCCTTTATGCCTGCAGCCAGGGGGGTAAAATTCAAAGGATCAATGATAAGCCGGCAGATGCGCCTCCCTTGGTGGGAGCGGCAGTTGCAGAGGGCATTAAGCTGGTGGGCGGCAATAAAATTTACCTGGTAGAACTTAAACCTGAATTAAGGCTGCTGTCTTATCCCAATCCGAGGACCGGCGGGGACAAAATTATCATTGATAAAAGTAAAAATATCCTTTATTTGTACAAAAGGGGCGAGTTATATAAAACTTATCCCGTGGCCACCGGCAAGGATCCCGATTACACGCCGGAGGGGAATTTCAAAATTGCCAACAAAATCGACGGCCGTGAAAATGAGTTAGAGCCGCAGCTGGGGGAGCGCTGGATGGGCCTCAGCGTACCCTGGGAAAAGGATAAGCGGGCCCGCAGGGATAAAAGGGCCCCGGCGGGGCACAAGTACGGCATTCACGGCACCGATGAGCCGGAATCCATCGGGAGACACGCCTCCGGCGGGTGTATAAGGATGAACAATAAACAGGTTATTGAACTTTTTGATTTGGTGGAAACAGGTACGCCGGTGGAAATCCGGGGAAATTCCAGGTAATCTTTCCCTGAAAAAATTCCCTCAAGCCTGACCCATCCATTGCACCAAAGGCTTGAACAATGCTTCAACGAGCTTGCTGGGGTTGGGCACGGCAATGCCCAGCACTTGCGGGATGCTGAGGGCCATGCCGGTTAACAGGAGTACGGAAAAGGCTATTAATTCCCGCCACATTTTCTTTTTTACCAGGTCCGGAACTTCCAGCCAAATGATGCTCAGAAATAACAGGAGCAATAAAATAATCATTATGTTACCTCCCGAATACCCGTTATTACCTGGGAACGGAAACTCTTTTAGTTGCCAGCCCGGTGTACCTTATATGAGCTTCCGCGGCAATATTAACATCAACACCGGTAAATACTTCGTTCCACCGGTCTTTTATAGTGTTCCACTCTCGTTTATATTTCCTGTGAAAGGCCTCTCCGAAGTCAAAAATGTCCACTCCGTAATCAAATTGAGCTTTTTCCAGGGCACTCCGGGCCCGGGCCTCAATGTCCCGGGCCACTTCATTTTCAATGGTTTTAAATACGCCGGGATCGGTTAAATCCTCTGTGGATTGTTGTTCCAGCAAATCCCCTGCTATGTTCATTTTTACATCAAACCAAATATTTTGCCCGTCAAAAAAAGGTTCCACCTCCGTAATGCCCCGGACCAGGCGTACGGAGATGTTTTTATCCGGGTCGGTTGGGGAAGGGACGGTAATTACCCCTTTTTCCGTCAGGCATTTCAGCCACAGCATCCCCCTGGTTTCTGAAATATTAAGCCAGCCTACCAGTTTATCGTCTTTAAATACTCCCGTTCCGGTGACGGTAATCTCTGCGTGTCTTATTTCTGATGGTTCCTTGGGCTTTGGGACACCTGGTATATTTTCTTTCATTCCTGCCCCCTGGGGAGTGCCCGACGGGGTCAATTCGATGCGGGGCAGCACCAGGTTGGTTCCCTTGCTCGCCAGCATCATTCTCAAGTCCTTTAACGTTACCGGCGCCCCTACAGCCATCCTGGCCATGGCCCCTGCAGCTTGCGCCGAGGTATTTTCCAGTTGGGAATGGCTGTCTAAAAGTTTTTCTGCTTCCCCCCGGGCCAGAAACAGCCAGGTGGTTTCCCGGATCGCCGGGGAACGGGAGAAAAAGTTTATAACCTTGCGTATGCCTTCCCTGGCTGCTTTCTCGCCGAAAACCAGGATAATATTGTGGCCCCAGTAAATTTCCCGGGATAACTTTCTTTCCAGCGATCTCTGGGCGTCGAGCACTGTCCGGCCCGTTCCGGAAACCACCCAGACATTATTTTCCTTGGGGGCGCCGGCCTGCTTTTCCGCGCCGCCGCCAAAGACCCGGGGCCTGACTATTTGTAAGGTCAGCCGGATATTGTCGCCGGGGGCGCTGTCAACTCCGGCCGCCAGGACTATGGCCAGTTCGCTTAATTCCCTGCGGTCCCAGCAGCCGGCCTGGGAAAGGCAGCAAGCAACCAGCAGCAGACAAATACTCTTTTTAATCACTTGCCGTTTCCTCCCTGTCGCCTGAACAAGGCAATAATCAAAAGGACGAGGGGGATGGCCCCTTCAAAAAAAGAACCGTAAAAGGGGAAAACATAGGCAATAAAATGAATTATTTCCAAAATATTTTCCCCGACAGCTATGGAGAGGGAAACCAGGAGCACTCCCATGGGCATTACCAGGGGGCGGGAATCTTTTAGTTTAAGCCACTGGGCGCTGCCCAAAACCGCTATGTAATAGAAAAAAGTAATTTTTACAAAAGCCCCTGTTATCCATAAAGCCATTATCAGAGGTTCCGGCCGTTCTATAAATTTGGCAATGGCGATTAGCCTGGTTACATTTAGGAGCGGGTAAGGCATGGAATCGATAATGGGCCCGAAGATAACCAGGCTGCCAACGATCAGGAATATGAAAATCAACCCCACTGCAAGCGTGGATTTTATTGCAATTTTCCCTGCTTCTCCGGGCTTGTTCAGGAAGGGAATGATCATCGCAAAGGCGAAAATTTCTCCCTGCCATGCCGCCGGGGCGAAGGAGCCCTTAAAAATATTAACGATACCGGTGTCAAAAACCGGCAGGAGCCTTTTAAAATCCATTTCCGGCAATACCAGTAAAAGTATCAGGACAATGGAAAATAAAATCAGCGGTAAAAAAATCTGGTTAATCCGGGCCAGTACTTCCAGCCCCTGTTTAACAGTGTAGGCGGCCATAGCTATTATCACCATGTGTAAGACTATAAGGGGAGTTTTCGGCATAAAAAGTTCATTCAGAAAGTCACCGAATTCCCTGACCATATACGAACAAATATGAACAAAATAAAACAGGTAGAGAAAGCCGAGAAGCTTGCCCGGCCACCGGCCCAGTATGTCTTCCAGGTATTCAATGAGGGTTTTCCCCGGAAAGAGGGAACTGAGCTTTACCGTAAGCCAGGCTATGGCCAGCCCGAACAGTGTGGCCAGCAGAGAAGATATCCAGCCGTCCTGCCCGGCCTGGGCGGTGACAATAGCGGGAACCCCGAGGAGGGCAGTGGCTATAATATAAGTAATGTTAAGATATACGGCTTGCCTGCCGTCGATTTTGCCGCCTTCCGGCAACTTTCTCACCCCTTTTGGGGGAACTTTCCCACGAAAGTATTATCTTTAATTAAGTAAGACTCAACTTGGAAAATTTCCCCCAAATTACCGCCGCCGGGATCCGGGCGGTTCCGGCTTCAGCCCGGGAACCTCCCGCCGCGGGTTATTTTGCCCCACCAGCCGGGGGCGCCTTCCCATTGCCCACCAGGGCGCCCGTACTACGGAATCCTTCAGGTCCCCTGGGACGACCGGGGCCACCGGTTCCAGGTAAGGTGTCCCGAAGGAGCGCAGGGAAGCCATGTGTACCACCATGACGATTATGCCGCAAATCAGCCCGAACAGCCCGAAAGATGCGGCCAGGAACATAAGGGGAAAGCGCAGCATGCGAAAAGTGAGGCTCCCGCTGTAATATACGGTAAAAGAGGCCATGGCCGTAAGGGCCACCACGATGATGGTGGATGCGGCCACCAGCCCGGCCCGTACCGCAGCCTCGCCGATAATCAATGCTGCCACGATACTTACCGCCATGCCTACGGGGCGGGGCAGGCGGATACCTGCCTCCCGGATAATTTCAAAGGCGATTTCCATGAACAGGGCCTCTACGAATACCGGCATGGGTGCCGCTTCCCGCTGGGCCGCTATGCTCAAGAGTAGGGGTGTGGGCAGCATTTCGTGATGAAAGGAAATAACGGCTACATACAGAGAGGGCAGCGTAAGGGCCAAAATGAGGCTCAACACGCGCAGTCCCCGTACCAGGGACATAAAGATTGCGCGTTCATAATAATCTTCCGGCGTGTGGATGGCTTCCATAAAAACGTGGGGAGCCGTCAGCACGTCGGGGGTCCCGTCGACCAAAATGGCTACCCGGCCCTCCAGCAAATGGGCGGCCACCCTGTCTGCCCGGTCGGTGTGGGCAACGGTGGGGAAAGGGCTGTAAGGATTATCCGAAATGAATTCTTCAATGTAGCCCGATTCCAGGATGACGTCGGTTTTAATCCTGGAGAGCCTCTCTCTGGCTTCTTTCACCAAGCCTTCATTAACAATCCCTTTTATGTAAACCAGGGCCACATCGGTCTTGGTAATTTCCCCCAGTTTTAACATTTCTACCTTTAAGTCGGGGTTTTTTATTCTCCTCCGGATTAAGGTAATATTAGTTTTCAGCGTCTCTACGAAGGCTTCGCGGGGGCCCCGCACCACCACTTCTTTTGACGACTCTTCAATACTTCGCGACTCCCATTTCCTGCTGTCGTTGATCAGGGCAGTGGTATGACCGTCCACCAGCAGCACGGTGTCTCCAGACAAAACGGCGTTAACCACATCTGCTATCTTTTGGCTTTCCTTTACATCATGCAGGCACAGGCCCCTCATTTTAACATAATGCAGGGCGTTGGCCCTGGTAATCCCTGCATTGGACGTGGCCATGGGCACTTCCAGGGCCAGGGCCTTCATAACCTGGTTACTCACCTGGCTTTTATCCGCCAGCCCGTCGGTGTAGACCAGGGCCAGCTTTATTTGTTCCTTTTGGGCAAAAAGAAATTCCCTGAACACTACATCGCTGCAGTCCTGGAAAATGGCTTTCAAGTATCTTAGATTTTCTTCAATGTCGTCGCTTAAAAGCGAGTCCTGGGATAGTAGAGTAGCTTCCTGGATATCATTAGCCAGCTTTTGTCTGTTTTTCCGCCACCTGCGCATTTTAATCCCTTTCATAAAAAAGTATTTGCAGTTATTTTGTTTATTTTTTGTTTATTTATGAGCTTTTTGACTAAAATTTGGGGGAATTTTCCCACGAAAATATTATCTTTTTAAGTAGAACTTGGCTAGGGAAAATTCCCCCAAAACACTATCTTTAATAAGTAAGACTTAACTTGGAAAATTTCCCCCAAAAAAAAGGGGGTAGTCCATTTAAAAAATGGACTACCCCCCTTTGCCCGGTAGCGGGCGGTTAAATTTAATTTTTTATTGATATTATTCCGAATATTTAATACCAGGATATGTAATAACTAAAAACAGCAGCCTGTCGGGGCCGCTGTTTTAGCTTGCGCAGTTGGAGAGGGTAAGCACCATATTAACTTCTCCCTGCTCCTTGGCCGCATTAAAAAGGGATTTCAGGCCGTTCCATACTTCTTCCTCCGTCCCCTGTATGCGCGTGGAAATAGAGCCTATATTGGTTTGTAGATTATATTGTTTCAGGGATTCCAGGGAACTGTTAATAATCTGGCCGGCATTTGTAGTTTTTTGCGGGTAAAGGGATACTTCCGCCGTGAGCAACGTTTTAACACCTCCGTATTTGGGGGAAATTTCCCAAGCCACATCCTGCTTATTAAAAGATAATGTTTTGGGGGAATTTTCCCCAGCCAGGTTCTACTTAATTAAAAGATAATGTTTTCGTGGGAAAATTCCCCCAAATTTCCCCCAAATATTGCAGTATTAATTCTATTGTGTAAAAGGCGGTACTTTTTTATGCATTTGGGAGATAAGACTAACCTGGATATGATTAGGGAGAAACTGAGTGACAGCATGAACCTTACTACCCGGGAGTTTAAAGTAGGGGGGTCCGGGCAGCGTATATTGAGGCCTTCATCGAGGGCGCCGTTATAAAGAGGGCGTGTTGGATTTTTTAATAAAACTTATAAGTTTAACATAACCATTATAAAAGTCCCTGGATTTCTTTGCCAGCACCGGGCTGACAAAGGTCAGCAGTAGGACGTATAGGGCGGCAAAGGCGGGGAGAATTTGATTTACCCCGGCGGAGGCAGCCAGGCTGGCCGCGATAATGGCGAATTCTCCCCTGGCTATAATGGTGAAGGCCACGTTGAAAGCGCGCCTGGCCTTATACCCGGCAACCCACGACGCCAAAAGTCCCGTTAAAACATTGCCCGCTACGGTCATAAGTACCGCGGCCAGGGTGATATATGCGGCCCCCCCAAAAAGTTTGTAATCGATGCCCAGCCCGAAGGAAAAAAAGAATACGGCGCCGAAAAGGTCCCGCATTGGCGTTACAAATTGAATGACCCGTTTGGAATGGACGGTTTCAGCCAAAACCAGCCCCAAGAGCAGGGCCCCTATAGCCTCGGCGATGTGTATGGTTTCCACCAGAATTGCGGTCAGTAATAAAAGAGTGAATACCATTACCACGAAAGCCTCGGCGGATTTGACGGAGAGCCGCGGTTCCAGCAGGGCCCCGATGCGGCGCCCCAGGACGATAATGGAAATAACAAAGCCCAAAATAATGATTACATTCGGGATTATCTCCCTGATGTTTATATCACCGCCGCTGAACAGCAGCCCGGAAAGCACCGAGAGATAAACGGCCAGGAAAACATCTTCGAAAACCATTATGCCTAAAATAAACTCCGTTTCGGGGTTGGCGGTTCTTTTAAGGTCCAGGAGCAGCTTGGTAATGACGGCGCTGCTGGATATTCCCGTTATGCCGGCCACAACGAAGGCCTCCGGCCAGGCGCCGAAGAACACCCAGCCAAAGACCAGCCCCCGTACGAAATTAAGTCCCACGTACACGATACCGCCTTTAAACAGGGAGGGCCCGGAGGAAGCCAGTTTTCCGGCGGAAAATTCCAGGCCCAGGTAAAAAAGCATCAAAAGAACCCCCAGGCGGGAGAGAAGCTCTATGGATTCCGTTTGACTGACCAGGGATAGAGATATCCCTTGAATTTCAGGGGCGTGGGGGCCCACCAGCATACCGAAGAGGATAAGAAAGGGTATGGATGAAAACTTTAATTTTCCCGCCACATAAATGGCAATGCTTATAAAAGTAAAGGCCAGGCCGAGGTTAAAAATCAGGTCAGGGCTCAATTATCATCTTTCCCTTCGCTTTCCCCCTTGTGGCCGAGCATTTCCTCGAAAAGCTGCATTTTTTCCTTGGTTCCCGCCGCCACCACGGTGTGGCCGGGGGTAAAGACATAACCGGGCCCCGGGTTGATGCGGGTGTTCCCCTTGCGCATTTTTTTGCTCTCAATGGCGGCAATTATAATAATGCCGTGTTCCTTTCTGAGTTTCAGCTCACCAATACTTTTCCCGGCAAGCTCGGAATTTTCTTTAACCTTAATCCACTCGATATGCAGGTCGGCAACCGCCGCTTTCAGTTTTTCCAGCATTTTGGGCTGGTAGAAGGACCCTCCGATGATGGAACCAAGTTGCCTTGATTCCTGGTCGGTCATGGTTATTACCGATGCCGGATCCTCTTCTCCCTCGGGGAAATAATATATTTCCCTGGTCCCCTCGTCGTGGATAATTACCGTCACCGCATCTCCGCTTTCCAGGGTAACTTCAAATTTTTTCCCCAGACCGGGTAGTTCAGCTTCTTTGATGACGGACATTTTGAAACCTCCAGGGTGTAGATCTTTTTTGGAATGTTTTTCTTCATTATCATATCATATGCTTGCCCAAAATGCAGCGATTTTTCACCAGCCGGATTGAAGTGGAAAGTTTCCTTCAAAACCGGAAATCCTCCAGATCGTTATCGGAAAAATATACTCCGCTGGCGGGCACCAAGGCATGGTCTCCGAAATTATCTCCCACACCGCGGTTCACCTTGTTATGGCTGCTGGTTTTCGTGGGAAGGTTTATGCCGATGTTAAGCATGGAGGCGGTTTGTATCACGTTTATTTTAATAATGCCAATGTTGATCACCGGATACGGAATAAAATTTCTCATAATAATCATTTCCTTAAGGAACGTTTAAATCATTGTCGTTCGCTAAGTAATCAAAGAAATCATTATCTATCAGGACGGAGCATATTTTCGGCACAAGAGAAGCATCCCCGAAATTGTCTCCCAACCTGTTCACCTTGTTATGACTGTTAGTTCCTACCGGAACATTGAATGATGATATATTTACCATACCGCTGGTTGCTACCTGATTTATTTTTATGATCGGGCACGGCAGGGCCAAAATTATTCCCCCTTAAGTTACTTTATAACCATTTTATGATTGGCCCGGCAAATAGTGAAAGGAACCATTATGTTAACTTACTAAAATTTACATAGTATAAAAATGCCACCCGCAAATTTGGGGGAATTTTCCCACGAAAACATTATCTTTTAATAAATAGAACTTAGCTTGGGAAATTTCCCCCAAAATTTGGGGGAATTTTCCCACGAAAACATTATCCTTAATTTAAGAAGGATTTATCTTGGAAAATTCCCCCCAAATAGGGTGGCAAGCAGTCCCACATATCACTTTGGGCTTGACATCTTTCCGTAATTGTAGAGCTCGTCGAAGCACGCCCTGAAGAATCCCTTTGTTTTTTCGGTCCGGTGCTTGAAGCGCACCCCCTGGGTGACGATGACGGTGGGAGTGGTGTCGCTTTTAACTTCTTGCACTTTAAATTCTACAAGGGTCATGGCTTTGTTGGCATCCATGGGTTCCTTGGCGACCCTGGCCGTGCCCTTTATGCCCACCGCTATATCTTCGCCGTCCAGGGCGGTTATCATGGCCTTACCGTTGTTCTTGATGTTTTGCGTTGTTTGGTGATTTTTTACCAGGGCCATGAGCACGGTTTTTTCATCGGGCGCGCACAGCAGGTGTACCGGCATGGCGTGGGGGTATCCTTCCGGGGTTACGGTGGACAGCACCACGCTGGTGGTTTCCTGGTTAAAGAGGTCCTTGACTTCTGCAGGCAGTGTATTTCCGAGGATTTTGGACAAGTTATTCTCCCTTTCAAAGTAAATTAACTGAGGCTTAGTTTTAAGGGTTACCGGAACAATACCGGTTTTCTTTTTTATATTTGATATATAACCTTATTTTTCCTTGGGAATTCATGTCGAATTTTAAGATTTTTTATAGTTTGCGGTGGTCTATAACCCGCTTGGCCTTGCCTTCACTGCGGGGAAGGGTTTTGGGTTCCACAAATTTAATGCGGGCATTGATATTTAAAACGCTCAATATCCTGGAGCGGATGCGGTTTTCCAGTTCTTCCAGATTGCGGACCGTATCCGAGAACATTTTTTCCGAGAGTTCCACCTTTATTTCCATGGTATCCAGCTCGCCCTTCCGGTAAACTTCGATCATATAATGAGGCTCGGTTTCGCCGAATTCCAGCAGGACGCTTTCCACCTGGGAGGGGAATACATTTACGCCCCGGATGATGAGCATATCGTCGGTCCTGCCGGTTACCCGCTTCATGCGCACATGGGTTCTCCCGCAGTCGCACTTTTCCGCGTGCAGGGTGGTTATGTCCCTGGTCCGGTAGCGAATGACCGGCAGGGCTTCCTTGGTGACGGTGGTTATTACCAGCTCCCCTTCCTTCCCGTAGGGGAGGGGCTCTCCGGTATCGGGATCTATAACTTCGGCGATAAAGTGGTCCTCGAAGATGTGGGCACCTTGCTTGGCCGGGCATTCCATGGCCACTCCGGGGCCCATAACCTCGCTGAGGCCGTAAATATCCAGGGCCGTTATATCCATTTTTTCTTCAAGCTGTTTTCGCATATTTTCCGACCACGGCTCCGCGCCGAAAATACCCGTTTGCAGGGGAAGGGAACGAAAATCTATTCCCATCTCCTTACCCGTGTCGGCCAGGTAGAGGGCGTATGAAGGGGTGCAGGCGAGGATGGTGGTTCCGAAGTCCTGCATCAACATTAGCTGCCGCTGGGTATTTCCGCCCGACATGGGAACCACGGTGGCGCCCAGGCATTCGGCCCCGTAGTGGAGGCCCAGGCCGCCGGTGAACAGCCCGTACCCGTAGGAGACTTGGACGACACTTTTTCTGTGCCCGCCTCCCATGACCAGGCAGCGGGCAATCAAGTTGGCCCAGGTTTTGATATCCCGCTCGGTATAACCCACTACCGTAGGTTTTCCGGTGGTTCCTGAGGAGGCGTGCAATCTTACTATTTCGTCCATGGGCACGGCAAACAGCCCGTAGGGATACTGGTCCCTGAGGTTCTGCTTAGTGGTAAAGGGCAAATGTTTAAGGTCGTCAAGGCTTTTAATGTCTCCCGGCTCCAGGCCCTTGTCCTTGAATGTTTCCCGGTAAAAGGGGACTGCGTCATATACCCTCTGAACGGTTTCCTGCAGGCGTTTGAGCTGCAATTTTTCCAGTTCTTCCCGGGACATGGTTTCATGCTGTTTATCCCAGTATTTCACGTGCCTCACTCCTCTGTTTTTGTCTAAACTAAAAAAGCCCGTAACCTTCAAGGACGAAAGTTACGGACTTCCGCGGTACCACCTTGGTTGGTAATATAATAACCCGCTCTTTAGGGGATTTGGGGGCCCCAAAAAAGGAACTTTTTGGGGGGAAGTTAAACATTATCTTTTAATAAATAGAACTTAGCTTGGGAAATTTCCCCCAAAATTTGGGGGAATTTTCCCACGAAAACATTATCTTTTAATAAATAGAACTTAGCTTGGGAAATTTCCCCCAAATCGGTGACCTTACAATTAAAAAAGCTTTTCATCCCAAGGGACGAAAAGCTTCGCGGTACCACCCTTGTTGGCTAAAAAAGGCCCGCTCCTTATACCCCCTTCCTTTTAACGGTGGAAGTTTCCGTCCGGACCTACTTTCCCTTGAGGGTTTCAGCCCGGCAGCTCGGGGGAGAACTTCAACGGGTCATTCCCTGGAAACGCTTCCAGTCGCGGCGCTTCCTCCCTGGAGGGATGGTGCCCGCCTACTTTTCCCCGTCATGGCCTTTACTTATATTTGTGGCTAATGATACAGATATTCGCCTTCCATGTCAATGATAAATTTTGGAAAGGGGACGTTACCCGGCCTGTCGGCCGGGTATCCGTATTATACCACAGGTGATTCTGTTAGCTATGCTTAGCAAGATGGACAAAACAGGTGTTCCCGGGCTGATTTGGGGTGTTAACGGCGGATTACGAAAATGGACTCCGGCGCAGCTTGGCATGTAAAATAGAAGGGAACATAGGTTTGGCAAAAGGAGGTGCTTTTAATGCCCGGCAAAAAAATCCGCCAGTTGAGAATATCCCGGGGACTTACCCAAAAACAGCTGGCCCGGGAAGTGGGCTGTACCGACAGCCACATAACCCAGATCGAGCGGGGACAGGTAAACCCGTCCTTGAAACGCCTGCGCATGATAGCCGGTGTTTTGCAAGTGCCGGTGGCCAAGCTCCTGGAAGAGGAAAAGGGTGACGGGGGAGAGTGATGGCTATGGATAAAAGTTCGCTCAGGCGGGATTTGGAGGAGGTATGTCCCCTCCGGGCCCGGGCCGTGATGGATGAACTGGAAAGGGGCGGTTCTTTGGCGGCCGCCCTGTCCTGTCTGAAGGCGGCTGAGGATGATCTCAGGTTTTTCCAGCGCCACGGCTGCCTGCCTGTATGGCCTGAAACTTTGCAATGTTTATACTTCGCCCGCCGTCTTTTAGAGGAGGGGCTTAAAAGGGGCGATTTCGCTGAGCGAAATTATCTGAACAGCCTTAAGCCTTGACATGGCCTAACTAATTATAATTTGGGTATTGACATCATGCTATACAGGTATTACGCTATTGCTAGAGCCGGCGAAATTAACACCGGTACCGGTCTGGAAAGGAGGGACATGCTGTGGCAGTGGTAAGCGTACCGTCCGAATCAGTGCTGCGCCTGCGGTTTCAGGTGGGGGTAGACGGCGACGGAAATCCCCTGTACAGGAACAAGAATTTTTATAATATCAAGCCCGATGCCCTTGACAGCGATTTGTTTGAAGTGGCCCAGGCACTGGCCGGCTTGGTTCAGGATACCCTGGAATCGGTAACGCGCATTAATACTGCCGAACTGGTTAACCAGTAGGTAAGTAAACTTTATGCCGTTTCCGGCGGTAAATTAGATTAATGAAAATAGCACCTGAAGGCAGGTGGTACCCGAAGTGGGGGTGCCGCCTGCCCTAAAATGGAAAGGAGGGAGAGCATGGCTGTCACCAGCAGCCGTACCTTGCGCATGGTGTTCAGGAGCCAGGGGGGCACCAGCATGACCATCAGTTTGGACAACCCCCGTGCAGACCTGACCGCTGCCGAGATTGAATCGGCCATGGATCTGATTATCGCCAAAAATATTTTTAACACTAATGGCGGGGATTTGGCATCCAAGTACGACATTAAAATTGTGGACCAGACTACCAACGACCTTTACGATCCGGTATAGTACTTTTGAGGAAAATTTCGGTCCGGGAGGGGGCAGCCCTCCCGGATTATTTACTAATTGGGGAGGGACATATTATGGAAGAAATACTGCAGGGAATTGCCAATGTGGGTTTCCCCATTGTGGTGGCGGTATACCTGCTGGTGCGTATTGAGGGTAAGCTGGAGGCCCTTTCGGCCAGTATTCATGAGCTGGCCCGGGCGGTGAGCGAGAAATGGGAGGCGGGGAGAATAGGATGACAAAGCGCACCTATATTATAGTGCATCATACCGGTGCCGGGGAAAAGGATGCCGCGCAGG
This sequence comes from Desulfofundulus sp. JL263-se, assembly GCF_056316025.1. Taxonomy (NCBI): domain Bacteria; kingdom Bacillati; phylum Bacillota; class Clostridia; order Eubacteriales; family Peptococcaceae; genus Desulfofundulus; species Desulfofundulus sp. JL263-se. Next base: position 324,644 of record NZ_CM149993.1, read on the forward strand.
TCAGGCGGTACCACTTATCCCTCGGGTGGAGGGACGTGGGATACAACTATATTATCGAGCGGAGCGGGCGGGTGGTGAAGGGACGTTCGCTGGATATATCCGGGGCCCACTGCCGGGCCGGGGAAATGAACCACCGGGGCATTGGCGTAGCCCTGATTGGCAATTTGGATCTCCACCCGCCCACCCGGCAGCAGGTGGAATCGCTACCGGCGTTGCTGAGGATGCTTATGGGGGCCCATGGAATTCCACCCCACCGGGTTTTGGGCCACCGGGAGGTTTGGGGTGCCGCCACTGTATGTCCGGGGCGGTTCGTAGACATGGCAGCGCTGCGTTTGAGATTGGGCGGTTCGGCCGGGCCGAAGCCTGCTTCTCCGGGGCTCTGGCGGGTGCAGGCCGGGGCTTTTAAAAGCCGGGAGGCGGCCGAGCGTCAGGTGCAAAAACTTCGCTCCCTGGGTATCGATGCCTTTGTGGTTTAAAAATTACAGTTAACAGTATCACGTATAACTGTACAAATTTCCGGCATATAGTGTATAATATTGAAGGGGTGGTTACCATTGGGGAAGTAAAATATAAGATAGGTGAAATTGCCAGGCTGGCGGGGGTGAGTAAAAGAACCATAGATTATTATACTAACTTGGGCCTGCTGAATCCCGTAAGGTCGGAAAATAATTACAGGTATTATACCGAGGAGTCCCTGGTCCGGCTAAAAATGATTGAAGGTATGAAAAAGAAAAGGTTTACTTTGGATGAAATCAAAAAACAATTGAATCTTTTAGATAATGTTAGCCCGCAGGAAATGGAAAAAGCAGCCGGTGAGGGGACTGTTAATGTTGATTTGCTGCGCAAACAAATTAAGCAGCTGGAAGAACAGCTGGTTCAGCTGCAGTCGGTGGCGGCAATTAATACAAAACAGGCCCTTCAATTGAAAAACAGGATTATGGCTCAAAGCATGGTGTTGATCCAGTCGCTGTTGATGTACATTAATGAAATAACTTCTGGTTTATAATTTCTTTAAGGTAATCTTTTTGGGGGAAATTTTCCAAGTTAAGTCCTACTTAATTAAAGATAATGTTTTCGTGGAAAAATTCCCCCAAATTTTGGGGGAAATTTTCCAAGTTAAGTCCTACTTAATTAAAGATAATGTTTTCGTGGAAAAATTCCCCTAAATTGCAAGGAGGTGCGACAAATGAATACCTTAAAAGCCTGGCTGTTAATGGGCGTGCTGACTGTTTTACTTGTGTTGATGGGCGATGCCATTTTCGGCCAGTCGGGGGCAATGTTATTTTTCCTTATAGCGCTGGGGATGAACTTTTTCGGGTACTTTTACAGCGATAAAATCGCCATTCAAATGACCCGCTCGTATCCCGTTTCCGAAGCAGAAGCGCCTGAGCTTTACGAAATAGTCAGGAGGCTGTCCGGGCGGGCCGGTATTCCCATGCCCAGGATCTACGTAACACCGTCGGCCCAGCCTAACGCTTTTGCCACGGGGCGCAACCCCTCCCACGCGGCAGTGGCGGTAACGGAGGGACTTATGCGGTTGTTAAATCGCTCCGAGGTAGAAGGTGTACTGGCCCATGAACTGGCGCACATAAAAAACAGGGATGTTCTGGTGGGCACTATGGCAGCTGCCCTGGCCGGCGCCATAACCATGATGGCCAACGCTTTTCAGTGGGCGGCCATATTTGGTATGGGCAGGAACGAAGATGAAGAGGGCGCCGGCATGTTAGGAGGCCTTGTTATGGCCTTTCTGGCTCCCATAGCAGCCATGATTGTCCAGCTGGCCATTTCCCGTTCCAGAGAATACCTGGCCGATGCCACCGGGGCCCGCATTGCCGGGACGCCGGACGGGCTGGCTAGCGCGCTGCTTAAACTGGAGTCGGCGGCGCACCACATCCCAATGGAGGCTAATCCCGCTACTTCCCATCTCTTTATCGTAAACCCCCTTTCGGGAGCTTCCCTGGCCAGGCTATTCAGCACTCACCCGCCCATTCAAGACAGGGTGGAAAGACTTCGCAGTATGAGGATATAGTGGGCTCGTAAGAGCTCTTATTTTTTTAGTTTAAATAAATAAAAATTTTTAAAAAAATTATAAATTTTGTCGTTTATCTGCTATTTAGGGTTTGGCCGGTACCAGTAGAATAACATCCAGGGCATAATCCAGTTTTGAGGGAATTTTCCCTAGCTAAGTTCTACTTATTAAAAGATAATGTTTTCGTGGGAAAATTCCCCCAAATTGCGGATAAATAATTTCAAAGAAATGGAAGGGAGAGGTTTCGGTGGTAAATGTTTTAGTTTTTCTGCTGGTACTGGCCGTTGCCCTGGCAGTATTCGGATACAGTTTAAACAAACGCATAGGATACTTGCGGCTGGGCCAGCCGGAAAACAGGTTGGATAACACCGGGGAAAGGATTAAAGGACTACTGGTTTATGTCTTCGGGCAAAAGAAATTGCTAAAGGAAAAATTTGGTATAGTTCACTTTATTATTTTTTGGGGTTTTATTGTAATATCCTTCGGAACCCTTCAGTTTATCGGAGAAGGATTGTCTAAAAGTTTCTTGCTGCCGGTTTTGGGGAGTAACCCGTATTTTTACCTGGTGAAGGACATTTTTGGAGTGCTGGTACTGGTGGCACTGGCGGCTGCCGCTTTCAGGCGTTATGTAATTCGCCCCGAAAGAATAGAGGCCAATTTTGATGCGGGAATTATTTATCTTTTCATTACCGGCCTTATTCTCACCGAGTTCCTGGCCAGCGGCATCAAAACCGCCTTAAATCCTTCACCCCACACCGCCCTGGCGCCTGTGTACAATGTTGTTGCCGGTTATGTAAGTAATTCGGGAGCGGCGTATTCTTCCCTGGTTTCCTGGTACGTTATTTTGTGGTGGGCGCATGTTATCTTATTGCTGGGATTTCTAGTTTACCTTCCCTTTTCCAAGCACATGCACCTCATGATTGCACCGTTTAACATCTTTTTCCGGAATCTTAAACCCCGGGGCGGTCAAATCAATCCCATGGACCTGGAAGATGAGGACCGGGAGGATTTCGGGGTGAGCCGCCTGGAGCTTTATACCTGGAAGCAACTTATGGATTCCTTTGCCTGCGCCGAGTGCGGCCGGTGTCAGGATAACTGCCCGGCCCATTTGAGCGGCAAGCCCCTTTCTCCCAAGCAAATGATACATAAGTTAAAAGATCATATCCTGGAAAAGGGGGAGGTTTTAATCCGCCTGGGCACCAGTTCCAGTGAAGAAGCCCTGGAAAAAGCCGAGGCGGCTTCCGATAAAACTGCCGTGGAAGTACTGAACAAAAGGCTGATCGGTGATGTAATATCGGAAGATGAAATTTGGTCCTGCACTACCTGTTATTCTTGCCAGGAACAGTGTCCGGTTCTCAATGAGCACGTCAATAAAATTATCGACCTGCGCCGCAGCCTGGTAATGGAAGAAAGCAACTTCCCCCAAGAGGCCCAGCTGGCCTGTCGTAACGTGGAAAAGAATTTCAATCCCTGGGGAATCGGCTGGAGCAACCGGGCAGATTGGGCTTCGGATTTGGGGGTCAAGATAATGGAAGAAGACAGCAGCGTGGATATTCTTTACTGGCCCGGCTGTGCCGGTGCTTTTGACGACCGCAGCAAAAAGGTGGCTGTATCCTTTGTAAAGATCCTGCAGGAGGCGGGGGTTAATTTCGGCATCCTGGGGACGGAAGAAAAGTGCTGCGGTGACTTCGCCCGCCGCATCGGCAATGAATACCTGTTCCAGATGGTGGCTGAAGAAAACATTGAAACCTTGAACGACTACGGTGTAAAGAAAATAGTTACCACCTGTCCCCACTGTTTCAATACCTTGAAGAACGAATATCCTGAATTTGGGGGCAGGTACGAAGTTATTCACCATACTCAGCTTATCGCCCAGCTAATTGACGAGGGTAAACTCAAATTCCGCCCGGACATGCCCGGCATGGATATTGTGTACCACGATTCCTGTTATCTTGGCCGGTATAACGGGGAATATGATGCCCCGAGAAAGATTTTGCGGTCCATTCCGGGCGTTAATTTATTGGAAATGGAGCGCAGCAGGGGCCGCAGTTTCTGCTGCGGGGCCGGCGGCGGCCGCATGTGGATGGAAGAACGCCTGGGTGCGCAGATTAACCAGATGCGTGTGGACCAGGCCCTTAAATCCAATCCGGAAGCAGTGGGATTAAACTGCCCCTTCTGCCTGACCATGATTGAAGACGGGCTCAAGGCCAGGGAGGTTAATGAAAGGGTGGCTGCGCTGGATGTGGCCGAAATTGTGGCCCGGGCCCTTGAATCATCCGGTGCTGCGGAACATTAAGATTCATTAAAGGTGAGGTTAAAGAGGGGATTACCTCGTTCGCTTTAGAGGCGTTATAAAAAGCCTTTCCAATGTTAAGATATTTTAAAGCTTTACTGCTAACGGCCGGGCCTTTATAATTATTTATGAACTGGCCTATTAAACATTGGAAAGGAATTGTTAGCTATGGAAAAAATCTATTCCAAAGAAGAAAAGTTTAAATTTTCTTGCCGCAGGGGGCTGGAATGTTTTAATTCCTGCTGCCGTAATGTAAACATTTTCCTGAGCCCCTATGACGTTCTGCGGATGAAAAACAAGCTGGGGATGAAATCGGGGGAATTTCTGGACCGCTATACCACCCGCCTGGATAAAGGGAACGTTCCCTTTGTGCTGCTTAAGATGAGGGAGGATGCCGACCTGGCCTGCCCTTTTGTTGCTCCTGAAGGCTGCAAGATTTATGACGTGCGTGCCTGGTCCTGCCGCTTGGCGCCCGTGGATCTTAGGGATAATGGCTATACCTTTATTTATGACAGCTCTTTCTGTCACGGACTCAACGAGGATAAAGAGTGGACGCTGGAGGAGTGGATGAAAGACCAGGGGCTGGATGTTTACGAGGAAAAGGAGAAGCTTTTCAAGAAGCTTCCTTCCTTCATAGCATTTACCGGTTTGAAGAACCTGGATAACCACATCAAAGAAATGATTTATATGGCTTGCTACGACCTGGACCGTTTCAGGAAGTTTATTTTTGAAACCAGGTTTTTGGAAGTTTTTTGGGTGAAGCCGGAAGAAGTGGAAAAAATCAAGCACGATGACGAAGCGCTGCTTCAGTTTGGCTTCCGCTGGCTGATGGAAGATTTCGATGTGGGGGAAACCCTGGAGCTAAAGGATGAGCTTTGAATTTTTCCACGAAATTATTACCTTTAACAAGCAGGACTTATCTTGGAAAATTTCCCCCAAAATTTGGGGGAATTTTTCCACGAAATTATTACCTTTAACAAGCAGGACTTATCTTGGAAAATTTCCCCCAAATAACCCCGAACTGTGTTCGGGGTTTTTCCTTAGGAGTGACCCGGATGTTCAAAAGTATAGACGATGTCTTAGAAAAATTCACCCAATGTGAATACATAGCCGACCGCCGGCTGGCAACTACCGTTTATCTGGCGGATAAACTGAACAAGCCCCTTCTGGTGGAGGGGCCCGCGGGAGTGGGCAAAACAGAGCTGGGCAAGGTACTGGCCAGGGTAACCGGCACCCTCCTGGTCAGGCTCCAGTGTTACGAGGGATTGGACGAGGCAAAGGCCCTGTACGAGTGGGATTACCAAAAGCAGCTTCTCTACATCCAGAGCTTTAAAACAGAAAGAAAAAATTCCTGGGAAGCACTCAAGCAGGACATTTATACAGAGGACTTCCTGCTGCCGAGACCAATATTGAAAGCCTTTATTGCCGGGGAAAGAGTTACCTTGTTGATTGACGAGATTGATAAGAGTGACGAGGAATTTGAGAGCTTCCTTTTAGAGGCCCTTTCTGAAAACCAGGTAACGATTCCGGAATACGGCACCGTCAGCGCCAATTACCAGCCTCTGGTGGTATTAACCAGCAACAACCGGAGGAGTTTAAGCGATGCGGTGAAAAGAAGGTGCCTGCATGTATATATAGATTACCCGGACTTTCACCGGGAAATGGAAATTGTAAAATTAAAGGTGCCGGGGATAAGCCAAAAACTCGGCGAGCAGGTGGTCAAATTCGTGCAGTCGGTGCGAAACATGCAGTTCGCCGGCAAAACCGGCCTTAAGAAACCTCCCAGCGTTTCCGAAACCATTGACTGGGCCAGGTCCCTGCTCCTGCTGCAGGTGGAAAATTTGGACCGGGAAGTTGTGTCGGCCACCATAAATGTATTGCTAAAGTACCATTCCGACGTTGAACAGGTGGAAAAAAGGCTGGCTTCCTTTTTATCCGGATAGGTGATCCCTTATGGTCGCTAGCATTATAAATTTTGTAAAACTCCTGAGAAAAGCCGGCCTCAAGGTTTCTCCCGCTGAAGTGCGGGACTGCCTGCAGGCCGTGGAAATAACGGGTTTTAGGCGGGAGGAGTTCAAGGAGGCCCTCAGGGCCACCCTGGTTAAGGAAGCCAAGGATATCAAGGTATTCGACAGGTTATTCCGTTTATATTTTACGGGTTATCCTTCCGCTGCCGGGGCGGCCGGCAGTGGGTTTACAGTTCTCTTGCCAAACAAGACTTCCACCCGTGACGGTAGGGGGCTGGGGAAGAGCGGCGCCGGCGGGCCGGCGCCGGATTTGTTGCAAATGCTGGCAAAAGGGGACGATGCTTCTCTGGCGGAGGCGGCGCGGGCTGCTGTGGAAACCCTGGGAGACTTGAAGATGGAAGACCTGGATTCCCTCCGGGACAAGGTTCGCCGGGTCCTGGTCGGCCTGGACTGGTACATGGTGCTTCACCACATGGAAAAAATGTACCGTGAAGGTCAGATTGACTGGCCCGCCTACCAAAAATGGCAACATAAACTTAGTATATTGCAAGAAGAAATTGAGGAAAGTATCAAAAAATTCGCAATCAGCAGGTACGGCCAGGTGGCCCTGGAAAGGATAGCCGAGTTGGAGAATATTAGCGAAAGGGATTTTATTGAGCTGGATTCCCGGGAGGCGGAACTAGTAAAACAACAAGTCTACCGGCTTGGAAGGCGCCTGGCCAGCAGAAAATCCCGCCGCTATAAGCCTGCCCCCGGAGGAAAGACAGACATAAAGCGGGTGGCCAGGAAGGCCATGGCCCGGGGCGGAATCCCGCTGGAGCTGGCCCGTAAAAGAAGAAGGATTGAGCGGCCCGTGCTGATTTTGATTTGCGATATTTCCAACTCGGTGGCGCCCTTCAGTACTTTTATGCTGCAGCTGGTATATGCGGCACAAAATTGTTTTACAGATATCCATTCCTTTGTTTTTGTGGACCATCTCAGTTACGTTACTCCCCTTTTCAGAAGGCTGGAGCCGGAAGATGCCCTGCTGGAAATGAAATACCTGGCCGGCGTTTCTGAAACGGGATACTCTCATTTTGGCCAGGCTTTCTTTGAATTTTGTGCCGGTTACCTTTTTCTGGTTACCGATAAGAGTACGGTAATTATCTTGGGGGATGCCAAAAATAACTGGCGGCCTTCCGGGGTTGATTATTTGCAAAAATTTGCCGCCAGGTGCAGAAAATTATACTGGCTCAATCCCCAGCCCCGGGAAGAATGGGATAAAGATGACAGCATTATAAGCACCTATGCCCCCTGGTGCACCGGAGTTTACGAGTGCCGCAATTTAAGGCAATTGGAAGAAGTAGTTAACATGATATTTTAAAAAGAAGAACTCATTGACGGGATCGAGGTCGGCGGAGTGGCTGCCTACCTGGGTGAGGCCGGACAGTCCAATGTGAACCTGAAAAACCAAACAGCCCGTAGTTATATTGCAGCGCTCAAAACCTGTTGCTTACATTATCGAGGCCAAGACTTATGAAGAAATTCAAAAGAAGCTGGAAAAAGCGGAGCAATGACAAAAAACCGAAGCGGCAAAAAAATCATTGCAGCGCCTTGCTAAATTACGCAGTGAAATGAAAAAGCAACCCGACTCCACCCTTCTTATACGGGAATTGAGGGAAGGAGACGCGCGAGGGGATGAGTGACTGTATTTGCCTTAACAGCAGTGTTCTGGTTAAAGTGCTTGTTTCAGCTGAAGAGTAACATTCTTGCGGTACAAACTTGCGGGGAGCCCATTCCATGTCGTTTTAATGTTGCCAGATGTGCTCGGGATATGGTTAAAAAGAATTTTCAAAGAGCTGCAGGATGCCAGCTGGAATACATGGTGGGTTTATAGAAGAAGTAAGAAAATAAAACTCAAAAACCCCTGGCAATAATGTAAATTTTTTACCAGGGGTTTTTAAAATATTTTATCCGCTGTTGTTTACCAGTGCACTAACTCCTTTAGTTTATTTTCTGGTACGTCAAATACAAGACCGTTATTAGGTAAACTTTCAGTTCGGAAAAAGAGTGGCAAATCATTTTGTCCCGCACCGATACCAGCTTTTTCATTAAATGCCACTTCAGTTTTCAAGACTTCACGGGCTTTTTCTTTTAGCACATCTTCAGTAATATCATAACCTTTAAAAGCTGAAGCAAGTGCCGCGAGGCTAGGTATAGTTTCAGGTACCGGACCGACAAAAATACAAAACCCTAATATATCGCAAACGGTAGAAAGTAGCTGTATATTTTTTGAAAGTTCTATCTGCCCTTCTGCCTTGTGACAATCTATATCACCTCTACCTGGTAGACAGTTTCCAGCGGTATGGTCTGCACCCATTGGTGAGGTAGCGTAAGTTACACCAGTACCTTTAAGTGATCTGGGATCGTATGCAGATATGCTCTGTCCTTTGACCACTGGTACCCGATCTACACCTAATACACGTGCCGTAATCTCTGCACCCTGTCCTAATACTTTACCTAATATACTGTCCTTGATTATTTGTTCGATACTTTCTTTCATTTTATTATAATCCCCGAATGGAATTAGACCTGCTTCCATAGAGATTGCTAGAGTTACTCCTACTTCCATAGTGTCTATGCCAAGGTCGTCACAAAGCCGGTCGAGTTTTGCAATACTATCCAAATCATTTAGCCCACAATTTGATCCTAAGAGTGCAATAGTTTCATATTCTAAGCCTGAGGTTACATATTTACCGTTCAAATCATGAAAAACATTTGAGCATTTTATAACACAGCCACGAGAGCAGGGATGGCCGGTGGTCCCTCCACGGTTATTACATAATTCATAAAGTTTTTCCCCACTTATTTCTAATGCCTTTTCATTTACGCCTGTCCTGAAATTTTTTGTTGGTAAGCCGCCATTTTCATTTATAACATTAACAAGTACTGCGGTTCCATACTTGGAAAGGGCTTTTTTGGATTGCTGCATGTTATAAGCAAATTCTTTAACCAATTTTTTGAATGTCTTTGTCTTAATTGCCGGAAGTATAGGTTGTGAGGGACGAGAAATAACAATTGCTTTTAAACCCTTACTACCCAGAACTGCGCCAATCCCACCACGACCTGCATGGCGGGAAGGCCTGCCCTCTAAGTCTGTTACCGCCACCGAAGCTAATGCTGCTTTACGTTCGCCTGCCGGGCCAATGGATATAATTGCATTGTCGGAACCGTATTCTTTTTTGAGTACATCCACGGTATCATAATTGCCCAATCCTGTAAGGCTAGGTTTTTCCTCTAAGCGAATGCCCTGATCATTAATTACTAATACTCTTAAAATATTATCTTTGGGTTTACCTTCAATGATCAAAGCTTTTATGGCATGACCAGCCAAATATTGACCAGCTAATCCCCCAACATTACTTTCTTTAATAGTGCCAGTAAGGGGACTTTTAGCTCCAAATGAGGTGCGTCCAGAGCACGGTGCGGCACTACCTGTTAGGAGTCCGGGAGCAATAACCACTTTGTTATCTGTTTCCAAGGGGTGAATTCGAGGATTAACTTCTTTGAAAAGTAGTTTAGAAGTAATACCTCTACCTCCAAACATATCATATTCAGAGGGAGTTTTTTCAAGATTTATTTGTAATCGGGACATGTCTATCCTGACAAGTTTCATTAAAAAGATCCTCCCGTAGATTATTTAAAAACTACATGGCGCGGAGGTATAATTCTTCTACATCTTTTTGGGTAGTTTGACGCGGATTTACTAAAATGTTACCGCTTTTCATTGCATCTGCAGCCATTTGTGGTATGGATTCTTTTGTTACACCTAATTTAGATAAACTTTCAGGGATACCAAGTTCGGCTGATAGCTGTCTTATTTCTTTAACCAGAATATCTGGAGTAAATCCCGTTACTACTTTTCCGTCTTTAATGAAATTAAAAATCTTTTTATACTTGCCCCGATCAGCTAAAGCATTATATTCCATAACAACAGGTAAAAGTACTGCATTGGCAATACCGTGAGGGATATCAAAAAATCCCCCTAGCGGGTGAGCCATGGCATGAACGTTTCCAAGCCTGGCCCAGGAAAAGGCTATACCAGCAAACATGCTACCCAGGAGCATGTTTGCTGCCGCTTCGACATTCGCCCTGTTGGCTACAAAGTTTCTAATATTATTACCTATAAGTTCCATAGCTTTTTCACTCATAGCATCTGAAAATGGTGAAGATGCTAAAGAAACATATGCTTCTATGGCATGGGTTAAAGCATCCAGGCTAGTGGAAGCTGCCACTAAAGATGGCAACGTGGCAAGTAGTTCAGGATCTAAGATAGCGTGTTTAGGTATTATTTCATAACTAAATATTGTTAGTTTATAGTTCTTGTTGCGGTCAGTAATTACAGCAAATGGTGTTACCTCACTACCGGTGCCTGCTGTGGTAGGAATTGCAATTACTGGTACTACAGGCCCCTTAACCTTGTGTGCACCTTCGTATTCCTGAATTTTTCCGCCATTGGTTACTAATACCGAAATGGCCTTGGCGGTATCAATTGGACTTCCGCCTCCTAAACATACAATAGCTTCGAGCCCGTTTTCTTTAAAAATTTTAGTTCCTTTTTCAACGGTGTCGGTGGAAGGGTTAGCTTCAATATCAAGAAATTTTACGTATTCAATTCCATCGTATAGTAGCAAATTTTCTACTTTTTGAACTAAACCAGCTTTTTCAATGTCATGGTCAGATGTAAGTAATACTTTTTTGATATTTTTCCCTTTTAGTTTTTTAACTAAATTTGAAAGACTTCCTGGTCCAAATGTTACTTTGCCGGGAACTTGAAACGAAAAAGGCTTTATGGCCATTACATACCACAACCTTTCAAATTGTTTCGATTTGTTTAAATGTTAAGCCAATTATTAACTAATTAGTTTGTTATAGTTTTACCCTTTGTAATTCTGCTATTTTCTGCCCAACACCAAACTTTTGAATTAGTAAATATAAAATAACTCCTGCAGCTAGTCCATAAGTGGGGCCTGCAATTGCCAAAATGGCTCCAGTGATACCACTGACGCCTCTTTCTTCATTGGTCGAAATCATTTCCATAGCGATATAAAAACATGCGAAACCTTGAACCATAATAGTAAGAGCAATCGCAATAGGTAGGCCCGGCTTAAAAATAGCAACTAAAGGTAAGAACATTACACAGATAAATTTCATGATATTGAAAGTTCCCGAACCTCCAAAAATGGAGTCCATTGCCTGGCGTCCCTGTTTGTAACGTTCTGCTACTGCTACTGTCATGGCTGCCCAAAGGGGTCCTGCAAGGGTAACGGTAGGTGCTAAAGTACCTTCAATAAGATTTCGTACACCACACAGAATATTAGTCCTATTGGGATTCATATCAATATATTCATCTTTTCTGTTTTCATTCGCTTTTTCAATAACCGTTTGTCCAATAACAAGATCACCAAATGCTATAATATAAGCAACTAAAGCCATTGGTAACGCGGCGATAAATGTTTTTAATGAAGGAAAACCAATACCAAATGCAGAGACTGTTTTGAAAACCTCGCCAAAGCGTGGGACAAAAAAGCCCCATTGGTCGATGACAGGTAATGGTATTTCCTTTACCAGGAAACCTACAATCATAGCCACGATTATTCCTGGTACCATACCATATTGGGCTACTATTGAAATAAAGGAACCACCTCTTTTTTTCATTTCTTTAAAACCTTTAGCGTATAATAAGAAAAATGCAATGAGCATTCCGATGGTTATAGAAATGGGGTACTGAGCAAATCCAACACCGCCCGCATCTGCAGGTTTGAATCCGTATTTTCCTGTTACGGCAGCTATACCTGCTCCTAATACAATTCCTGATTTAATTGAATTGGGCAAATTATCAATAATCTTTCTGGCTAAACCGGTAATGCCTAGTATTAGAAAAAGTATGCCTACTGTTATTTGTAGGGCGATTAAGGCCTCTATGCGCTCGATGCCCATAGTATATTTCGAAAGATAAGCTATTGTTAGTGGGATAGCTGGGGTAATCCATCCGGATATAATGGGGCAACCTAATAATTGATGTAAACAATAAGTAATTTCATGGAAAAGTACGATGGTAAGAGCAATTTCAAATGGAAAGTCAAACATATCCTGAAGAAATCGTGTAGCTGCTAAGCCTGTAACAAACATAAACACTGCTTGTATTAATTCAGGAAGTTCTACTCCGTAGTGAATAAATGGTAGTCTTAATTTAAAAATTCCCAATGGTATATAAGGCTGTTCGGCTCCGTCTTTACGTCGAGCAGAAGACAACATAATTGCCATATTTCAACATCCCCCTTTAAAAAATTATTTTTTAATACTTCACCTCCGTTCTTTTTGTTAATTTTGCAAAATATCTGCCAATAAATAATTTCTTTAATATTTCAAAATTTTAAAATTAAAAAAATATAACCTTGATTCCATATGGAATCAAGGTTATAAAAAATATTATTTCTTCAATATAATGTGCTGTTGATTCCATGTTAATTCTTTGATTCTAAACAGAATCAATTTTTTTCGTTGTCCAGAATTTATTCCATGAAATACCTAATCGTTTTGCTTTTTTTACTAAAGCTGATTGACTAATTTTAAGTGATGATGCAGCTTTTCTTGTTGTACCATATTTTTGTAATGCTTTTAAAATTAAAGTTTTTTCATAGTAATCAAGTGCTTCTTTGAGTGAATCGAATGGTTGATTATCGGTACGAATACCACCATTTTGTTTGAGGTGAACAGGTAAATCAGCTGGAACAATAACATCATCTGTAACAGTTACAACCATGCGTTCTACGAGGTTAACAAGTTCTCGAACATTACCAGGCCAATTATAGTCTAAAAGTATTTCAAGAGCTTGGGGCGAAAAACTTTTACCTGTATTATATTTTTTATTGAAGTGGTCCAAATAATGAACTATCAAAGCGAGGATATCTTCCTTGCGTTCTCGAAGTGGCGGGATAGTTATAGGAACGACATTTAATCTAAAAAGAAGATCTTTTCGAAACAATCCTTCATTTGCCATTTTTTCCAGGTCTTTATTTGTAGCTGAAATAATTCGGACGTCAATATTACGAACCTTAGTACCTCCAACTTTTATGAGTTCTCCTTCTTGAATAACTCGTAGCAATTTGCCCTGTAAATTTAGGGGAAGGTCGGCTATTTCATCCAAAAACAGAGTGCCGTTATGTGCAAGTTCGAATAAACCTACCTTACCACCTTTTTTTGTCCCCGTGAAAGCACCTTCCTCATAACCAAATAATTCAGATTCCAATAGATTTTCTGGGATTGCCCCGCAATTTATTTTTATATAATCGCCTTTTTTGGCACGAGGGCTGTAATCGTGAATTAACTGGGCAATAATTTCTTTTCCAACACCGGATTCACCAAGTATTAAGATTGTAGTATCCACCGAAGCTACTCTTTTAGCCATTTCCAAAACATTTTGCATTTCTTTGCTTTGGGCTATAATTTTGCAATAACCTTCATATTTCTTTTTTAATTCAGAAAGTTCTCGCTGATAACGTTCCTTAAGTTCGCGGGAGCACTCTAATTGTTTATGAAGATTGTATAATTCAGTCATGTCACGTACATTTGTAACAACTTTACTTATTTGTCCTTGGTCGTTTAAAATAGGGGTTCCAGTAACAAGAATTTCTTTTCCAGTACTAATGGTTTGTTTTATGGTTAATGCTTTTTTATGCTTAAGAATTTTAAATGTTATCGACTCACTTATTAATCCCTGATTTACAATGTCCTTGATATTTCGTCCTATAAGCTGTTCGAGTGGTAACCCGGTAATACGTTCATAAGCCTTATTAACCCTTAAAGTTTTACCAGTTGCATCAGTAACATAAATGCCGTCGTAGGAATTTTCAAAAATAGCGTTTAATTCAGCCGCCATTTCTCGTACAGTTTTTAATTCATGAGATACCTTTTCAAAATCAGATATATCTTGAAAAATGGAAACAGCCCCAACCAACTGATTATTAATTTTTATTGGGCTTTGATTGGCTAAAACTACAATATTCCCTAAGCGTAATTTCACTCCTGCTCTTGGTTTCCCTGTTTTTAAAATATTAGGTAATTGGCTTTCAGGTAAAATATCATTAATGGGATAACCCAATACGTTTTGTTCTTTTACTCCAAAAATTCTTTTTGCTGTTTTGTTGAATATAACGATTTTTTTAGATGTGTCGATCACAATTACTCCATTATAAATTGAATCAAATAATTCTGACAATAAAGATAAATCAAATAAAGATTCTAAATTTTTAAGTTTAGAGCCCTTCCCCATTCATACAAACCTCCTAATAAGCTTTAACAGCTGAATTACGTTGGCAAGGGGTTTACATATTGGGAAAAAATAATAGCTCTCTTGTATTATTTAGTTCAACACGGAAATTTACACACAAAAGTTGTACAACCATATAGAGAAAGAAGGCCTCATCACTAATCTCTTATAAGTGGAAAAAGAAAATTGGCGTCAAGAGATGAGATTTTAATCAATATTTTATAACATATTCAAGATTATTTTCTACAAATTGGTGAAAATATTTTGAACTTGTTGGAAAATGGTATTGGTTGTGGTAATATTTAGGAAAGAATTTAAGGCAAGAGAGGGAGGCATGTGCTGCAGATTAAGGTTTTCGTAACCAGGCCCCTGGGAACGGATTGCCGCAGGTTAATCTATTTGACCGGGGAAATTGCGTCCCTGTTCCCCGGTGATGTGGAAGTGGTAATTGATGAAAATACGGCCTCGGAAGTCGATGCGGAACAACCGAGGCCATATATACAAGTAGATGACTATATTATTGGAAAGAACGTAGAACCGGCTAAGCTGGAACAAATTATTATGGGAAAATTAAAAAATTGTCCTGGGAAAGGTGGTTGACCCGGCAGCTTATAGCCGTTATATTTATGGGGAAACTCTATTATTTGCGGGAGGTGAGGTCGTCCTGTCCGTATTTAACAACTTGAAATATATTTTTAACCGGCTGGCCGGGCGGTTTCACGTCCCGCCCGGGCTTATAAATTCCACGGAAAGTAAAATAGTACACATCAGTGATACGCCCACTACCCTGTATCCGGCCATTGAGTCCCTGCTATATACCCTGGAGCCGGATGTGGTAATTCATACCGGGGATCTGGCCGACGATATTAAGCTGGAACTGGATCCCCAAAATATAGCTGCCTATGACAGGGCTGTTGCCCCATTTATAGAAATGTTGGAGAGTTCACCTGCCGGGGAAATTTATGTCGTGCTGGGCAATCATGACGACCCTGAAGTTATTGGCGCGCACGTTAGGAGGACCCGCCTTGTGGCTGAAGGGGAAGTGCTTTCGGTAAAGGGCATGTCCCTGGGGCTTGCGCACGTGGTGGGCAGGCTGCCCGGGATTTCTGAATACAAGCTGTACGGGCATGATTTTTCCCCGGGAGGGCAGGGGGGGTCCCTATACTTAAACGGCTTAAAAAGTGTTAATGTCATACTCAGCCCCTCGGGGCGGGTGGAGAGGATTCCTTATCCCCCGGCAACTAATTATGACCGAAAGATGGGCAGCCTTTACGGCATTCCCGGGACGGTTTAACCGGGAGGGGTGGCATCAATGATTTTTGTTCGTACCGGCCCGCGCATGTTGTTTTTACGTACCGCAGAGGGGGAGCTATTAAAGGAAAAGCTCATGCAAACTTTGCAGGGAAAAATATTATCTTTTTCTTCTGCTGTGGAAATTTCCGGGGAAGCAAATACTATAGTTTTTATCACCCCTCCGGACAGGCAGGAGGATGGCATTGATAGCGGAGAGGTTATACTGCTCCCCGTGGGCTCTTCGGTTACCCTCACGCACCTGCTTAATGAAGGCCTGGGAAGAATAATATCCCGGGCAGACCTGGGCCCCGGCCTGCTGGTGCAGCGGCTCCCCCGGGGCGGGCAAAGGGTAATTGAAGCCATACGGGAATATTACGGGGCAAAGGGCCTTAAGCTGGTGGATGCCGTTGCCCGGGGCAAGGCCGGTGATACCGTAATTGTATTTACCGACCGGCCCCTCAATAGGCCCGTCCGGCTGGGGGAGGTCCTCGAGCCGGTCTTGCTGGTGAGACGCCAGGTGCCCGTAATGTACCGGGAACTCAGACAGGAGGCCGTTCGTTATTTTACCGAGGGGCTGGAAGGCGGGCAGTGGCACGAGGTTAGGATAAACATTTACGATGCCGGGGAAAAATACAAAATTCATTATAGAAGGCTGGTGCTGACCCTGGAGGACCTGGAAGCGGGGTTAATCCTGGGAGAGGTGTGGACCAGGGACCATGCCCTGGCCCTGTTTTCAGTGGTGGCCTATCAGGTAAGGCTGTTTACCACTTTGGAGCCGCTGGAACTGAAGCGGGTATTGCTTGGCCTGGAGTATGACGCCCGGGGCCAAAGGTTCGTGGATATGGACCTGTATTACCGGCGCAGAAAAGTAGAGAAGACCGAGGTTCTTAAAGGCCTGTCCGGGGACTTCCGCGGCGGCATGTATTTCCGGGAGCAGCTTTTCAGCCGGCTGTCCCCTGAAACCAGGGAAAAGATATTAAGATTGGAACAGCTGTTGACTGATTAATTTGGGAAATTTTCCAAGATAAGTTCTACTTATTAAAAGATAATGTTTTCGTGGGGAAATTCCCCCAAAATTCCATGGAAAAATTCCCCCAAATCCGGTGCTGGAAATGGCAGCGGCTTTTTTGTTTTGCTGCCCCGGGTAAAATATAATGTTGTCTAAAAAAATTTAGGAGAGGTATCGATGCCTGCAGGTGTGACATTCAAAGTTATCAATTTCGGCTGTCCGGTCAATCAGTATGAGGCCGAGGCACTGGAATCGGCAATGAAAAAGGCGGGGTTTGTCAAGACTACCGGGCCGGCGCAAATTTATATTGTTAACACCTGTGTGGTCACCGGCCCGGCGGCTGCCGAGGCCCGCCGGGTTCTGAGGCGGGCTAAGCGGGAGAATCCCCAGGCCCTCACGGTCATTGCTGGCTGCTATCCCCAGGTCTACCACCGGGAAATACAGGAGAAATTGCCCGAGGCCGATATAATAATCGGCACCACCGGCAGGTCACAGCTCTCGCAAATTATCCGGGAAAGGCTGGAGCGGGGCGGGGAGGGCCAGGAAAATCTGGTAAAGGAACATAACGGAACTGAAAAATTTGAGGATATGTCGGTGGAATTCCGTTACAGCCGCACCAGGCCGGTGGTGAAAATTCAGGAAGGTTGCGACGAATTTTGTACATACTGTATAGTTGCCCGAGCCCGGGGCAGGTCCAGAAGCATGGCCCCGGAAAGGGTAATCGCACAGGTGCGGCATTTCTTGGAACTGGGGTACCGGGAGGTTATTTTGGCGGGAAATCACCTGGGCATGTACGGCAGGGACATACCCGGGTGGAACCTGGTGAGAGTAATTAAGGAGCTGGAAAAAATACCCGGCAAATTCCGCATTAGATTGAATTACATAGAGCCCATGGACGTACATGAGAATTTGCTGGAGACAATGGCGGGCAGCGAAAAAATCTGTCACCACTTGTACCTCCCCCTCCAGAGCGGCTCCGACCGGATACTTAAAAGGATGGGCAGAAGGTACAGTACGAAGGATTTTTCCCGCATGGTACGCCGGGCCCGGGAATTAATGCCCGACGTATCCGTTTTTACAGATATTATTGCGGGTTTTCCCGGGGAAACCGAGGAAGATCACCGGGCCACGGTGAACCTGGTAAAGGAATTGGCATTGAGCCGCCTCCATGTTTTCCCTTACTCCCCCAGGCCCGGCACTCCTGCTGCCGGGTTTAAAGAAACTGTCCGGCCTGACATTAAAAAGCGAAGGGTGGAAGAACTCCGGGCGCTGGATAAAAAGCTGGCGACCAATTTCCATTCCGGAATGGTGGGGAAAATCCTGGAGGTATTACCGGAGCGTTTGGTGGAATTTGAAGGGCGCACCTGTGGTGACGGCCTTTCAGGTAACAATGTGAGGGTGAAAATACCCCTTACCGACAAATCTTTATTGGGGGAACTTATCCTGGTCAAAGTCACCGGAGCATTTAGCTGGGGCGTGGTGGGGGAAATACTGCCGAATTTATAAAAAATTACGACGGAAGCTTTTTTCTCACCGTTTCCGGTGTTAAAATAAAAAACAGATCTAAATATGTTGCAGCAGGAGGATAAAAAGTGCTTGACAACCAGCTTCACATCTTTGTTACCGTAGCGGAAAAAAAAACTTTTCCCGGGCGGCCGAGGCATTAAATCTTTCTCAGCCGGCTATAAGCCAACACATACATAATCTGGAAGCTTATTACGGGGTAAAACTTTTCGAGCGCTCCAGCAAGCGGGTTGAACTGACCCAGGCTGGCGCCACATTATATAAGTACGCCAAGGAAATACTGGAGATGCACGGTATTGCCAAGCGGGCCGTGGCGGACCTGGTGGAATTGGTTACCGGCAAGCTAACCATAGGGGCCAGCCTTACCATAGGGGAGTATGTTTTACCTAGGATTCTGGCCGCCTTTTCCAAGAGGTATCCCGATGTAAAATTCTCCGTAATAATAGGTAACACCGAGGAAATGCACGAAAGGGCCCTGGAAGGTAGTATTGATCTGGGGCTGGTGGAAGGTGAGCTTGAGGACCCTCACCTGGCAGTAACGGAATTTCTGCAGGATGAGCTTGTTTTTATTGTTTCCAGGCAGCACCCCATGGCCAAAAAAAATGTGGTTGACGAGAATATATTAAAGGATAGCACCTTTATATTGCGGGAAGAAGGTTCCGGAACCAGATTGGCTGTGGAAAAAGCCCTGCAAAAACTGTCCGCCAAGCCGGCAAAGCAAATCGTTCTTGGCAGTACCCAGGCCATTAAGGAAGCGGTGGAAGCCGGATTGGGCATCAGCTGTTTATCTAAGTGGGCACTGCGTAAAGAGGTGCAGCTTGGCAGCCTGAAACCCTTGAGAATAAAGGGATGCAATATCACCCGGAAATTCTACCTCATCCGCTCCAAGGGCAAATTTGAGTCCAAGGCCTGTGCGGAGTTTGGCAAATTTATTTTATCCGGTGATATTATGCAGTATTTTGGATAAATATTGATATTTCGGAGGCCGCAGACCATCCAGCGGCCTTTTTCGTCTTTTTTATTGACTTTTCAAACATTATATCATAATATACAAATATAAATTTCGTTTTATTTTTTTAAATTAGGGGTTGGTTAAATGGAAGTAAAGAAATTCGAACAACAGGCGGAACTTCTTAAAGCACTGGCTCACCCGACACGCCTTTGCATAGTAAATGGTCTTTTGGAGCGGGAACAATGCAATGTTACAACCATCCGGGAGTGCATGCACCTGCCCCAGTCTACCATTTCCCAGCAGCTGGCGGTACTGAGGGCCAAGGGTATTGTGGAAGGGAAGCGCAAAGGGCTGGAGGTCTGCTACCGGGTCGTTGACGAAAGGGCTAAGGAAATTGTCAAGCTGCTTAACAAATATGAAGAAAAGCAGGATGCGTAAAGGTATCCTGACGGTAACGGGGGAGAAATCCGGGAAATCAGGGCCCCGGGCCTGGGCGCTTACGGTCAGGTAAAAATGAATTCCAGTGAAATGGAAAAATTGTTCGAAGCCATGGGTATGGAAAATGCCGGTATAATGGCGGTGCAGGGGGAAAAGATAAACCAGGACCTCCTGCAAAAGGCCTATGAAGTGGGCAAAAAGATGGTGGGGTAAAGCAAAGCAGGGGTTATGCCGTTGGACGGGCTGGGGAATGTTGCTTAAAATCCGTTAGCCTCTCTGGGAAGAAGTTTGGGGAAATTTTTTCACGGAAGTATCTTTAATTAAGTAGGACTTAACTTGGAAAATTTCCCCCAAACCGGAACTTCTCCCGGGAGGCTTTTTTGCTGCAAAAGTTTCCTGTTTAATTTTTGTCCCCAAGAAGGTTTTTTGTTTTTTCCAGGAACTAAAAGGCGAGGGGCCTTTTCCGCCCTGCCAGGAGGAATCAACCCCGTTTAAACGTTAAAAGGTCCTAAATATACCAGTAAAATCTAATGAGGTTCTCCAAAAAATAATCGCAGGTGGTTTTTAGTTAATTTTACGGGTTGTTAGAGAAGGGAGTTCATTTCATGTTAAAGCAGCACAAACAAAGACTTTTCTTTACAGGTCTTCTTTTATGCTTGGCATTAGCAGTGATTTATAACCTGTTTATTGAAGAAAAAAAGTCCGTACCGGCATTAAATGACATGCAGGGGAAAACAATAGTTATTGACCCCGGTCACGGCGGTAGTGATGCAGGCTGCACGGATAAAGATAAAATTTGGGAAAAGGATATCACCTTGTCGGTGGCCCTTCAGCTGGCCCAATTGCTGGAGGCGGAGGGTGCTGTTATCAAACTTACCAGAAGCGGGGATTACCGGCCCGGGTGGAAATGGCTTTCCTTAATGGCAAAAAATAACCTGGACGACCTGGATGAAAGAGTTGCTGTTGCCTTAAAAAACGATGCAGACATATTCGTAAGCCTGCATGTTAACTCCTCCCCCAAAAGAAGCAGGGCCGGGGCGGTGGTATTTTTCAATAGGGATAATGATTCGGCACAGTGCCTGGCACAGAGCATCCAGCGGGAATTAAGGCGTATTCCCGATATGGTTAAGAGGACAAGCCACGCCAGGGACTATTACATATTAAACCGCTTAAAAATACCTGCTGTGGTAGTGGAGTTGGGCTATATTTCCAATGAAAAGGACCGGCAGCACCTGATTGACCCCGTGTATCAAAAAAAATTGGCCCGTTCGATCTGTACAGGTATAATTAGTTATTGCTGCAGTTCTCGTAAAATGGATTTATCTGCTGATGCGGAGATACCTGCCCGCAACAGTTCGGTGCAATTCAATAATTCTAAATTACCCGACTTATACTTTATACCCAAAATTAAAACAAGACTCTTTATGGCTTCTGAAGAAATGGCTTTGCTTGATATGGCGAATAATTCGGTGGAAAACTTGGGCCGGTCGGCACTGGAACAGCTGATGGATGGTCCCCGGCAGGCCAAAGAGCTTATCCCGTGCATACCGGACGGTATTAATCTTCGAAATTTTAAAATATCGGGTTCCTTGGCCGTGGTTGACCTCGAGGTTATAAATAATAACTTGTGTATTGGTAGTGAGGAAGAATGGATTGCACTCAGTTCCATTGCCTGTACCCTTTTTGAATTACCTCCAATACAGCAGGTGCAAATAACGGTCAATGGGAAGCATAGAAAAACCCTGGCCGGACACATGGATATAAGTAAGCCGAAATCCCGTAATGAATTGCCATTAATTAAAGTTGAAGGAGGGATAATGGAAGGTAAAAAAGCCAAGGTGGCTATCGTCATTGACGATTTCGGCCAGAGCAATCCCGAAGGAATAAAGGAAATGCTCTCCATTGACAGGCCCCTTACCTTTGCAGTAATGCCCAACCTGGAAAATTCCCGTCGGCAGGCTGTGCAGGCAGCAAAGCGGGGATACGAGGTCATCGTGCACTTACCCATGCAGCCGGTCACGGGTAAATCCAGCTGGCTGGGGCCCGGAGCCATAACTTCTGATATGAGTGCTGAAGAAATACGCAGACAGGTGCGCCGAAACTTCGCCCAGGTGCCGTACGCCACCGGATTCAATAATCACATGGGTTCGCTGATCACTTCCCGGGAAGAGTTTATTCGCCCGGTGTTGGAAGTGGCCAGGGAAAAGGGATTTTACGTGCTGGACAGTAAAACCTCCGGTAAATCAAAAATTATTCCCCTGGCTCAGAGCATGGGCATAGCTTATACCCAAAGAGATGTGTTTTTGGATGATATAAAAAGTACAGATCATATTAAAAAGCAGTTGGATCTTTTGACGAATAAGGCTCTGGCCGACGGTAGTGCCGTAGGGATCGGCCATGTAGGTATGGGTGGAGAAAAAATGGCCCGGGCCCTTAAGGAAATGATGCCCGTAATGGAAGCTAAAGGAGTGGAATTTGTATACCTTTCTGAGCTGGTGCATTGACGGCCGTAGCAAATAGCTGGAGGGTAATTATGAAAAATATATTCATTATAATTTTTGCACTCTTTATTGTTCTGGAACAACCTGATGCAATGGCCGTGCCGGGCCCGTCAATAGGCCCATCAATAAAAGAAAAGCCTCTCTTGTCCAAAACCATTGCCATTGATCCTGGGCACGGGGGTTATGATCCCGGGGCAGTTTGGGGAGATATCTATGAAAAGGATATTAATTTGAAAATATCAAAAAGGTTAAAGAAACTTTTCGAAAAATCCGGTGCAAAAGTAATATTGACCCGTGGTGGTGATTATAATTACGCGCTTGTCGGAATGCGCGGGCGCGAGGCCAAGCTCTATGATCTGAATAAAAGGATTGAACTTATTGAATCTCACAAAGCCGACATAGTAATAACCATTCATGTCAATAGCTTGCAAAACAGGTCGTATGAGGGAGCTGAAGCCTTTTACCACCCCAAATCCCCGAAGGGTAAGGCACTGGCTTTGGCTATTCAACGAGAACTTAGAACCATACCGGGGATGCGGAAGAGGATTGCCAAAATTAGTAACTGCTATATGCTGAGTAAAACAAAGGCCCCTGCGGTACTGGTGGAAGTTGGTTTTTTAAGCAATCCCCATGAAAGAGAACTTCTGCAAGACCCTGAATATTTGGATACGCTGGCCCAAAAGATTACTGCAGGGGTAATAAAGTATTATATATCTCCGGATAATAATGTGAGCCGGGGGTTTTTAAAGGAAACAGCTGCATGTATTGATTTCATGCTGAGGATAACAAAACACGTATTTTACACAGAACGTTCTAATTTGGGGGAAATTTTCCCATGAAAACATTATCCTTTAATAAGTAGAACTTGGGTAGGGAAAATTCCCCCAAAAAGCACCGGCATTTGTTTAGAAGCAGCTCCCGCCGATAAATTCCCGGATAATGGAGTTGGCGGGGATGTCGTGGGTGTCTATGGGGAGGAAGTAGCTCAGGAATTTTCTCAGGCGCCGGGCCTCCGAGTGTTCGGGGCAGTCCCGGCTTATTTCAGCCAGCAGCGGCTCGGCAAATTTTTTGAGTGCCGCCAGCTCGTATACCAGGGCTGAATTAAACATTATGTCGGCCTCTTCCTGGAAGGGGAAGATGTACTTTTCTTCTCCCCTGCGCACCGACGGCCAGCGGGCAATGGTTTCCCGGGCCGAGTAGCCCCGGAAATTATTGTCCCTCACAATGCGCCGCAGGATGCGCAGGTCGGTGGTGGGTATCCGGTTATGCTTATCCAGGTTGAGCTGGGTGAGGGCGCTGACGTAAATCTTGAACTTGCGCCCTTTGGGCACGGAACGGGTAAGCACGTCATTGAGCCCGTGTATCCCTTCCACGATAATAAGGTCGGAGGGGGAGAGTTTTAGGGTATGGCCGCGGTATTCCCGCCTGCCGGTGGTAAAATTATAGGTGGGCAGCTCTACTTCTTCCCCCTGTATTAGCCTTATAAGGTGTTCGTTGAACAGGGCATGGTCCACTGCATCCAAACACTCAAAATCATAATTGCCGTTTTCGTCCAGGGGAGTTTTTTCCCGGTCAACGAAATAATCATCCAGGGAAATGGCCACCGGGCGGATGCCGTTTACCCGGAGCTGAATGGAAAGTCTTTGGGCAAAGGTGGTTTTCCCTGAAGATGAGGGTCCGGCAATTAGTACAATGCGGATGCGGTCAATATTTTCGGCAATCAGGTCAGCTATCTGGCTTATTTTTTTTTCGTGAAAGGCCTCGGCCACCCTGATGAGGTCACCGGCGTTACCCCTGGCAATCTGGTCATTTAAAGATACCACGTCCCGTACTCCCAGTATCTGGCCCCACTTTTTGGCTTCGAAATAAATATTGGCAAGCTTGCCCTGTTCCACGTACTCCGGTATGACGGTGGGGTTTTCCTTTCTGGGCAGCTCCAGAATAAATCCCGGCAGGTAGTACCGGAGGCGGAAGGTTTTCAAGTAGCCCGTGGAGGGGACCATGGTGCCGTAGAAATAGTCATGGAACCAGCCGCAGGTGTAGATGTCCATGGTGGCCGACTGCCGGTATTTCAAGAGGCCTGTTTTATCCGTTTCACCTATTTCCTCGAACAATTGCTTTACTTCCTCTTTTTTGAGGCGCCGCCGGATAATGGGCTCGTCAGCCTCTACTATTTCGTGCATTCTTTTTTCAATGTCCTGAATGTCGCTGTCTTTCAGAGGCCGCTGGTAATCTATTTCGCCGTAAATACCGTTGCCCAGGGTATGTTGTACGGTTACCGAGCTGCCGGGCAGTATTTCCCTGGTGGCCCTTACCAGGACCATAACCAGGCTGCGCTGGTATACCCGCATTCCGTCATCGGTACTTAAATCCACGAATTCCAGGCTGCAGTCCTGTTCCAGGGGGGTTCGCAAATCTTTTACCGCGTTGTTAATTTTTGCGGCTACTACCGGCCACTTAACTTCAATTTCCCCGGTCAGCTCGATTGCCTTCGTCCCCCGGGGAACCTCTTTTAAAAGGCCGGCGGGTAATATGGTTACCTTTACTGTATTGTTGTTAGTCAATGGCTACACCCCCAAAAGTTTCATAAAGACATAAATATACGTTATATTTCTAAAAAGGGCGGGGGTGTTCCTTCCGGGGTAGAAAGTGTTAAAATTACCGGGGGAAATAATTATATTTTGGACGGGATTAACAGGATTTGACAGGATAAATATTAAATTCTTTTTAATTATTAATAAATATGGCTAACCGTCTCACGAAAATGATTTTCGATGATTTTACAATTGTTAAATGTTTAATCCTGTATTATCTCATTAATCCTGTCTGATATTTTATTTGTTGCAAGAAATGGCAATCATTAGGTTAGGGAGTGATAGCATGGAACTAAAAGACGTAATTGCCGCTCGGAGGAGCATTCGTAAGTTCAAGCCTGACCCGGTACCCGAAGAATACATAAATGAACTGCTGGAAGCGGCCAGGCTGGCCCCTTCCGGATCAAATCTCCAGCCATGGCGCTTTGTGGTGGTTACCAGCGAGGAGATGCGGAAGAAGGTGGAAGAAGCCACGCTGAGATTCGTGGGGCAGGCCCCCCTGATCATGGTATGCTGCGTGGACTCCACAGCTATGAAACAGAGGAGGCGCCGGGTGGCCGAGCTCAGCGAGGCGGGAGCCTTCGCCGGCACCGACCTGGAGAACATGTCCCCCGAGGAATATAAAAAATTCAAGAGGTCAATGGATACCGAGGCTGCCGTGCAGGCCTACCTGAGCTTAAACGTGGCCATTGCCGTCGAGCACCTGGTTTTACGGGCCACCGACTTGGGGCTGGGAAGCTGCTGGATAATGATGTTCGACCGTGAAAAGGTAAAGGAAGTTTTGGAGCTTCCCGGTGAGATAATTCCGCTGGTGCTGGTGCCCGTCGGCTACCCGGACCAAAACCCGGGCCCGCGGCCCCGCCTGTCCCTGGAGGAAATTGTGGTTAAGAGGGTTTGATTGAAATAAAGTTGCGCGCGAAAAAATGCCACCGGTTACCGGTGGCATTTTTCTTCAAATGCACAAAAATAAAACACCTTCCGGGGCGTTTTAATTAAAAAATCGCTTAATACGTTGGTATTAATTACAACTTTCATTTTTGGGGGAAATTTTCCAAGTTAAGTGTGGCTTGGCAAAGATAATTTTTCCGTGGAAAAATTCCCCCAAAACCTTACATCAGTTCCTGTCAAGGGTGGTTACCTGAACGAGGTTCCAAAATTAAACCGGCAGCCCTTTGGGCATCTATCACGCCCGCTCCCTGAATGTTGGGTTCCAGGTGGAGTGTTCTTGCCGTTTCCATCAGCATGGCTTTAATTTGATCCGGTGTTAAGGAACCGTCAAGCTGTAATATCTGAGCCACTACTCCGGAACATACCGGGGTGGCCATGGATGTTCCGGAAAGGGAAGTGTACCAGTTATCAACCCTTGACTGCCTGTTCTTTTTGTCCAGCAGTGAGCCGGGGGAGCGCAGGGATATTATATCGGCCCCGGGCGCCAGGATATCAGGTTTGGTCAAATTATCAACGGTGGGGCCCCGGCTGGAAAAACCGGCCACCTGGTCGTCTTCCGGGCTTATTGTGTTTATATCATCCAGTGCCCCCACCGTTATTACCAGCGGGTCTATGCCCGGCGAGTTAATGGTTTGGGGCTGCGGCCCGTCATTGCCTGCTGCCGCGCAAACCACAATTCCCGCCTGCCAGGCTTTTTCCACAGCCTGGCATACAGGGTCGTTGTTATAGGATTCTGTGGCCGCGCTGCCCAGGGACATATTAAGGACCCTGATGCCTAAATCGTCTTTGTTATTTATGCACCACTGTATTCCCTCAATTACCGTTGAAAGGGATCCTATGCCTATTTTGTCCAGGACTTTTACCCCCACTAACTCGGCTTCGGAGGCGGGACCCCGGTAGCGAAAATTGGACTGGCTGCCGTTGGACGCAATATCCCCGGCTACATGGGTGCCGTGCCCGTTATCATCGTAAGGGCCTGTTCTCTGGTTGATGAAGTCTTTGAAATGTAATATTCTGCCCGACAGGTCCGGGTGATCATAAATACCCGTATCCAGTACCGCCACTACAATTCCCCTGCCGGTGATATCACTCTCCCAGAGCGGGGCCGCCTGTACTGCGGGAGAAGCTACATCCAGCACGGCCCTGACTTCACGGTCATACCAGATTTTTTTTACATGGGTGTTTTGAGCCAGCAGTTTTAAATTTTTTGCATTTACCTTTGTGGAGAAGGAGTTAATCAGCGGCAGTTCCCTTTGTACCCGGCATCCCGCCAGGGACGCAATTTCTCTTACTGAAAGGCCGCTGTACGGGGTTTCATGTATTTGGACGATAACAGGTATCCTGCGCAAGCGCTGCTTTATGAATTTAAAGGGTTTTTGTGCAAAGCAGGGGACATACTTGAGCGGGCGGTACCATTCCAGAGCGGCCTTTATCAGTAGCGGGCAAAGTTTGCTCCCGGAGGAGCGGATCCAGCTGACTTCTTGAAGTAGCATTAAGACCCTCCTATTGGGGTTTTAAATTTACCCCTCTAAAATTTAATTAAGTGGATTTAGTACATGGTATTCCACTTTAAGCCAGTTGTGTGACTGTATAATTAAAAGATCAAAATGCCCACCTGCGGGGTGGGCATTATCTAACAAGAGCGGTAAGAAATTACTTAGACAGAACACGGTTTTTGACATTGTATGGATCCCGTTACATTTATTTCTGCGGATGTCGGAACAGGTGCAGCTCCCAGGAATACTTGCGTGTCGGTGTTGAGGAAGTTTACTTCCCGTAATGTATTGGTAACTGCTACCGGCTGCTGAATGGCTGTAGATACCACCGTAAATTTAATGTTCTTTTGGGCACTGCCGCCCAATGGTACGGTCAAAGAGGGACATTGTACATTTATTATGCTGTCTGTAATATTTGTGTTTAAAGGTACGGGCGAACCGTCGGGGAATGTTGCCGTGCAGCCGTCAAAGTCCTGGAACTGCATGATAACACCCGGGGGGATGTTGATTTGATCAACGATGCCTACTCTGGTTTCCGGAGAGGCGCCTACATTGGTGATTGTTATTCTAAACGTTCCTTTATTGATATCTGTGACAGTACAACATTTACAGGTACTTAATTGTACAGCGTCCACGTTTAGGACGCACGTACTTGAGGCTTCAGATTCGGGAGCTATCGCAGAGGTATTACTGGTAATTAGATAAGTATTGGGGGCGGCAATTGAAGTAATCGGTATCTGGTAAGTTATATGCACGGTACTGCCGGGAGTGATTGGCCCGATATTGCCCGAGATTAAAATTATACCCGGGGTTGAGGTATCCACTGTAAGAGTTGGCGGGTCAACTGTAATGGAACCTATGGTTAAATTGGTGCCGTCGTAGATTATCCTTTCACTGTAAGTTACATTTTCGAGCGTAGCATTGCCAATGTTGGTAACATCGATACTATATTGCAAAGTTACCTGATTATCGCTAATTGTTTCAGTACAATCTTTAAACAGTGCTAGTTTTCCGACAGCCGGGCAGGCAGGGACTATATAACACTCCGGCTCGCACTCAAATGTGAGAACCTCAGAACCTGCTTTTACTTTGATCGGCTGTGCTGCCACCGGGAAGTTGCCCCTAATTTCTACGCGGTATATAACACTGGTTCCTGCATCAAACCTGTCGTTTGTTTCCACCTTTAAAAATTGAAATCCTTCGGGTGCCGTACCGAAATTGGGATCGGTTTTGGCAAGTGTAAAAGGAACAGGGATAAAGCTGCCGCAGCCATCTATTTGCTCTTCTACAATCATAATATCTGGTTGAATAGTTTCACATACGAGAATGGCGATGCTGCTAATTGCCCTGGTATCTTTTGCGCAGTCTGTTAAAAACTTATATGTCCAGTAGGATTTACTGGTAAGTTCGCAGAAGCACGGGTTGGGAACCACATTTCCATTTGGTAAAACCTGGCACGCCGGCTGGATAACGGTAATCCCGTTTAGAGGAGGGCAGCAGCAGAGGTTTTCGTGCGGCACGCAGGAGCACGGCTGCGAACATAAGCCTACCAGTTGTTCTTTTTCTTCTTTTTGTTCTGCCATTCTTATCTCCCCTTTTTTTTTTGGGGGAAATTTTCCAAGATAAGTCCTCCTTGTTAAAGATAATGTTTCGTGGAAAAGTTCCCCCAAATTTTTTCAGATTTACATTTAAATGCTCTTTTGGAAAATGTTATGATATTTTGGTGGAAAATGTTACACCTATTTTGGGGTAAAATTAAGGGATAGAGCACGTCAGGCTAACACCCGCCTGTTTGGGGGAATTTTCCCAAGATTACAGTGAAAAAATTCCCCCAAATTTTGTAACGGATTAGATGCTGCGGGAATACCATAAGATGTGTTAAAACATGAACGTTTGGTAAATTATGCTATGCGAGAACGGGAGTGAATAATTTTTGTCTCCCCTGGGTTTTGCCATAGTTGGCTGCGGTGATGTTTCGAAAAAGCATGTGCAGGCCATTAGTCAAGTTCCCGGCTGTGAACTGGTTGCTGCCTGTGACAAGGATGAAGAAGCCCTGGAACGGTTTCTAAAGAAAAATCCGGTAAAGGGTTATTTGGAATATTGCCGGTTATTATCCAATCCTGAGGTGGATGTGGTTGATATTTGCACTCCCAGCGCGCTGCATTGTTCCCAGGTTGTAATGGCGGCTTTGGCTGAAAAGCACGTACTGGTGGAAAAACCGGCTGCTTTGAGTTTAAGGGAGATTGACCTGGAGATTGCGGCAGCCGGGGCAACCGGTGTAACCCTGGGGGTGGTTCACCAGAATAGATTTAACAAACCGGTTGAAAAACTTTACCGTGCAGTTAAGGAAGGACACTTTGGGAGGCTGACCCATGCCAGCGCAACCATACGGCGTAACAGAAGTGCCGATTATTACAATAAAAAGCCCTGGCGCAAGTCAAGGAATGCGGGGGGCGGGGTACTGGCCAACCAGGCCATTCATAATATAGATCTGCTTCAATGGATTATGGGCCCGGCAGAAGAAGTGTTTGCTTATACCGGAACCTATTTTAACTCCATGGACGGGGAAGAAATAGGTACGGCGGTTATCAGGTTTGCCAGCGGGGCTTTGGGGATGGTTGAGGCAGCCAGCACTGTTTTCCCTAAAAATCTGGGAGACACCCTGAGTGTTTTTGGGGAAAAAGGGACGGTTGTTTTGGGTGGTTCAAATGTAAATGAAGTGGTTAAGTGGGAATTTAAGGATAATTCGGAAATAAGTGCTTTGCCCCCTAACGGTAGCGGAACTCATATGGATGTAATAACTGATGTGGTTGAAGCTATAAATAAAGGGAAAAAACCCAGGGTAAGCGGGGAAGAGGCAAGGAAAAGCTTGGAATTGTTGCTGGCCATATATAAATCGTCTGATACGGGAAGGCCCGTTAAACTGCCCTTAAGGAGTTAATATAATCCCCCGGATGTTATCCGGGGGAATTGTTATTGACCTGGAATTTCCCCAAAATTTCCTTCAGGGCATCTACAACGTAATCAATTTCCTCATCGGACAAATTGTTGTGAAAGGGCAGGGCCAGGGTGGTGGCTGCCACTGCCTCCGCAACCGGGAAGTCCCCGGGCTTATACCCGAATTCCCTGCGGTAAAAGGGCTGCAGGTGTATGGGCTTAAAATAGTCGCGGCAGCTTATTCCCCTATCGGTAAGTTCCTTCATTACAAAACCCCGGTCAATTCCCGGGTCCAGCCGGATAACGTAGACAAACCAGCTCATCTGAATGTTGGGGGCCACATAAGGTAGGGTAATACCGTCAATTTTCTGCAGTTTTTCCGTGTATCTTTGGGCCACTTTTTCCCGCTTGCCCAGTATTTCCGGCAGCCTGGCCAGCTGGGCGCAGCCCAGGGCTGCGCTCATTTCGTCCATCCGGTAGTTATAGCCCAGGCGGCAGTGCTCGTGCCAGCCGGCTCCTTCGCCCCGGCCCTGGTTGCGCATGCTGCGGCAAAGACCGGCTATATCTTTACGGTTGGTAAGGATAACCCCGCCCTCGCCGGTGGTAATTTGTTTATTGGGATAGAAGGCGAACACCGCCGCATCACTTTGGCTGCCCACCGGTATGCCGTTATACCTCGCGCCCAGGGCCTCGCAGGCGTCCTCGATAACGGACAGGCCGTATTGTGACGCAATTGACAGTATGGTACCCATATCCGCCGGGTGCCCGAAAACATGTACCGGCAGAATGCACCGGGTTTTAGAATTAATTTTTTGTTCTATCAGCCGGCAGTCAATATTTAATGTCCGGGGTTCGATGTCCACAAAAACCGGGCGTACCCCTTCGAAAAGCAGGCAGTTGGCCGAAGCCACAAAGCTGAAGGGTGTGGTAATTACTTCATCACCCGGGCCTAGTTTCAGGCTCCGTACCACCAGGTGAAGACCTGAAGTGCCGCTGTTCACGGCCACGGCATATTTTACCCCGGTATATTCCGCCATTTTCCTTTCAAAATCTACCACGGCGGGCCCCATGCTGAGCCGGTGACTTTTAAGCACGGCCAGCACCGCTTCCCTTTCCCGCTCACCTATGTCCGGCAGTGACAGGGGTATTTCCCTTTTCATTATTACCTACCTCCGGCAAGAAGCACGCTGCGGGCCTGCTGCCCCGTATTAAATAACATATCCACCACCGACAGGCCGGGTACAAAATCCCCCCACTGCTGTGTATAGGGGGAATCAACATATTTAACCGTTTCTACTTTGATGCCTGCCTGAACGAATTTTTGTTCATCCATGTAACGCTTTGTTCCTTCTCCCTGCCCGGTAAGATAAACCGTACCGCCCAGGGATTTGACCAGGGTAATAATATAGTCCCCGGTCTCTTCCTTATCAAGGGCCAGTTCAGAGGCCCTGATAAATTTGGTTTTTGCTCCCAGGATGGCGGCCAGGTAGGTTATTAATCTGATATTGAAATCGGCAATATAAGGACCTGCATTCCTATAAATGTCTTCTATGCCCGCAAATATACCGGCAAAGAAAGGTGCCTTACCGTAGGAAGTCACCAAGGTGCCCAGGTGTTTTTTAATCCAGCTGCTTCCGGCTATTTGCACGTCTTTAATGGGAAGCAGCTTTCCTTTTCCCGTTACTGGAACAGTCAGCCACCTTACACCTGCGGGGGTTTTAATCCTTACCCTGCTGCAGTAGCTTTTTCCCCTGGGGAACTGTACTGTATCAAAAAAAATAAATATATCCGACCGGAGCAGCTTATAAAAATATCCCGCCCAGGGCATAAAGTTGGGCTGGTGTATGGCCACCTTCATTTCCATCAGGCCTTTCTTTTTATAACGTCATAATATGCCGGCTGCGGAGGGTAAGTGATTGATTATTAACATTTTGCCCCCCAGGGTGTATCCCGGGGGGCTACTCTTGGTGGGAATGCATACCGGGTGCACTGGTAACCAATTTCCCCTTGCCTGAATAATATATTGAAGCTCTAATAATTTATGGCAGAAATGGGGTTTAGAGGAGAATTGAAGCATTTTTGTAAGCGTATTCTTTTAGGGCTTTTAGATTTCTGTTTGCTTAATTGCTCGATTTTATCGGCTTTAATTTTACTTTCCGGGACAAATATTCCCGCTGCTTTTTGGGATATGTATACCAGGTATACAGCCTTTTACAGCGGTATTTCCATTGCCTGTTTTTATTTGTTCGGTCTTTATAAGCAAGCCAAGTTCCACTTGTTAAAAGATAATGTTTCCGTGGGCATACCGGAATTAAAAGTTATTTTAAAAGCCGTCACTATATCCGCACTGTTATGTGGGGTTTTGTTCTACCGGGTACTTTCGTGGAACGGTGTAGTTTTAACCTGGATACTGGCGGTAATGATGATAGCCGGCTCCAGGTTTTTCTTAAGAGTTATTCGTGAGAGGAATGATATAGGCGGCAGCAAGCGGGTATTGCTGGTGGGGGCCGGCGGGGCGGGGGCCCTGGTGGCCCGCGCCCTCCAGGAAAATAAGAGCAACCTTTGCCCGGTGGGTTTTATTGACGATGATAAGCAGAAGTTGGGAATGAAATTGTGCGGGCTTACCGTACTGGGAACCCGAAAGGATATCCCGGAAGTGGTACACCGGAAGAAGGTAAAGGAAATCATCATCACCATGCCCTCAGCGCCGGCTTCGGTAATAAAAGAAATAGTTGATATCAGCAAACAAACTCCCGCCCGCCTTAAAATTATTCCCAGCGTGCTGGATTACATCGGCGCTTCCAGGGGCAGGGAGCGCCTGCGGGATATCGATGTGGAGGACCTTTTGGGCAGGGAGCCGGTCCGGGTAAACTTGAAGCAAATAGCAGGATACCTGGAAAATAAGGTGGTGCTGGTTACCGGGGCGGGCGGTTCCATTGGCTCCGAACTGTGCAGGCAAATTGCCGGCTTTAATCCTAAATTACTTATTTTGCTCGGTCGTGGCGAAAACAGCATTTTTGAAATAAAGCAGCACCTGGAATATGATTTTCCCCCGGTGAAAACCGAGGCGAGGATTGTTGATGTTAAGGACAGGTACAAAATTGAGAAAGTATTTGCACTTTACCGGCCGCAAGTGGTTTTTCATGCTGCCGCCCACAAGCACGTTTCTTTTATGGAAAATGAACCTGATGAGGCTTTTAAAAATAACGTATTGGGGACCCTTAATGTGGCCCTGGCGGCCTGTAAATGTAATTCAGAAATATTTATTTTAATTTCCACCGACAAGGCTGTAAATCCCACCAGTGTCATGGGGGCCACCAAAAAGGTGGCCGAACAAATAATCCAGAGTTTGAACCAAAAATATTCCACCAGGCTGGCGGCGGTTCGCTTCGGAAACGTCCTGGGAAGCAGGGGAAGTGTTGTTCCCCTCTTCAAAAAACAGATAGCCAGGGGCGGGCCGGTAACAGTGACTCACCCTGCTATGGTCAGGTATTTTATGACTGTACAGGAAGCGGTGCAGCTGGTCATTCAGGCCGGGGCCCTGGCCCGGGGTGGCGAGGTATTTTTTCTGGATATGGGCAAACCGGTTAAGATTGTTGACCTGGCCCGGGAGTTGATAGCCCTTTCCGGGTATATACCGGAACAAGAAATACCAATAAAGTTTACCGGTATTCGTCCCGGGGAAAAGTTAGTTGAAGAACTTTGGGCTGCAGGCGGGGAGGAAGTCAGGGAAACCGCGCACCCGCGCATATATGAGGTCACCAGCAAACAAGAGGTTTTTGATATTGACAAGTTGATTAATGCCAGGGAAACTTTATGCGGGGAAATAGATGAGCGGGAAGCCAGGGGTTTGCTTTGGACTATGGTATGGGGCCGTGATGCACGTCCCCGGGAAAGGGGAGGGGAATTAAATGAACGGCATTGCCGGGAAGCAAAGAAATAAAACTTTGGAGGCCTTGAAAGAAAAAATAAAAAATAAAAAGGCCGGGGTAGGAATTATCGGGTTGGGTTACGTTGGATTACCCCTGGCTCTGGCAAAGTGCAAGGCCGGCTTCAAAGTTTTGGGCATTGACATAAATGCAGATAAAGTAAAGATGCTTAACGGGGGCAGGTCTTACTTAAGGGATATAAGCGATGAGCAATTGGGTCCCGTGATTGACAGCGGCAAATTTAAGGCTACCACAAGTTTCGAAGAATTGGTAACGGTAGATGTTATTGTTGTATGTGTTCCCACACCCCTTACCGCAGTGCGGGAACCGGATTTGAGTTATATTGATTCAGCGTTAAGCGAAATAGCGGTCCGCTTGCAAAGGGAACAATTGGTGATCTTGGAAAGTACTACCTATCCGGGTACGACGGAAGAAATTGTCCTTCCGGCGCTGCAAAAATCGGGCCTGAAGGTTGGAAAAGATTTTTTCCTGGCCTATT
This sequence comes from Desulfofundulus sp. JL263-se, assembly GCF_056316025.1. NCBI lineage: Bacteria > Bacillati > Bacillota > Clostridia > Eubacteriales > Peptococcaceae > Desulfofundulus > Desulfofundulus sp. JL263-se. The sequence continues at coordinate 359,364 of NZ_CM149993.1, forward strand.
CACCTGAAAGGGTTGATCCGGGCAATAAAATATATAACACCGGAAATACCCCGAAAATTGTCGGCGGAGTGACCAGGGATTGTTGCGAGCTCGCGCGCCTGTTTTACGAGCAGACCGTTTGTAAAGTTGTGCCCGTATCATCTCCGGCAGTAGCGGAAATGACCAAGTTGTTCGAAAATACTTACCGGGCCGTAAATATAGGATTTGTAAACGAGTTAATGTTACTTTGTGACAAAATGAATATAGATATTTGGGAAGTTATTGATGCAGCCGGCACGAAACCCTTCGGGATCGAAATATTTTACCCCGGACCGGGTTTCGGCGGGCACTGTATACCCGTTGACCCCTTTTACCTGGCCTACAGGGCCAGGAAATACGGTTTTCATATAAATTTTGTTGAATTGGCCGGCCAAATGAATATTCAGGCATCAAATTATGTGATTAACAAGATTCAAAAGGTATTAAATATTTACAAAAAGTGCCTCAACGGCTCAAGGATTTTAATTATCGGTGTGGCTTATAAAAAAGACGTTGAGGATATAAGGGAGTCACCGGCATTGAGGGTAATTTCAGGATTATTGGAGGAAAAGGCAAACGTCAGCTATTATGATCCCTATGTGCCTGAAATAAATTTAACCTATCCAAAGAAACTTTTACGTAGTATTACGTTAAGTGCCGGTGAAATAACAAAGGCCGATTGTGTGGTCATTCTGACTGACCATTCTGCAGTGGATTATGAATTTATAGTGGCAAACGCCCGGGTGGTGGTGGATACCAGAAATGCCACAAAGGACGTGAAATTTGGCAGGGAAAAAATTTTTAAGATTTGAAAACTTGTTCTTAGCAGGCAAGTTTAAAAAAAAAGCCTGCCGGGAAAGGTGGTTAAAACCTTTCTACGGCAGGCTTTTATTGTAAACGCCGGGATTTGCCTGGCGAAAATTTTAACTTTGTAGTTAAATTTAGTATATAATTATTTTTGAAAGTATTTTTATCTGGTGGGGTTATTGTGAAAGATTTAAAGAGACAATTTGACCATGAGAGATTAACTAATATTTTCAAACAATATCCTGAAGTTATTGCTGTTTATTTGTTTGGTTCCTATCTAAATACAAAGGTAACACAACCTGAAGACGTTGACTTGGCGGTGCTTTTAAAGAAAATACCCGCAAGTATTGTTCAATATTTTATCAACCTTTATCCCAAACTGTCTGAGGTATTTGCACCGTTGGAAGTTGACTTGTTATTTTTGCATTCTCTAAAAGTACCAATATGCTTTGAAGTAATCAGTAACGGGAAAGTTATTTACAGTGCGGACGATTATTTGCGTACTGAGTTTGAAGATAACGTAACAAAGAAATACCTCGATTTTAAATACCATCTGGAAGCCGCCCGGCGGGAATTTTACGAAGAATTAATGGAGGGAAACCTGTTTGTTTAATCACCAATTGATAGCTGAAAGGCTGGACATAATTCGTGCTTCCGTCATTAGACTAAGAAAACTAGCGCAAATGTCCCTGGAAGAATTTCAAAACAGTGAAGACGCCCAGGATATTGCTGAAAACAGGTTGCGTAAAGCTTTGGAATCTTTGTTTGACATAGGGCGACATATAGTGGTCAAATCGGGTGCAGGCATTCCCCAGGACTATCGATCTGTTATTGTTATGTTAAAGGAACAACAAATCTTGCCGGCGGATTTTTCCGATCAAATTATCGGTATGGCGGGGTATCGGAATCGTTTGATACACGATTATAATAAAGTAACTGTACGGGAACTCTATGAAATTTTGCACACGAGATTAGGGGATTTAGAGTTATTTTGTCAATATATTGGCAAATACCTGGCAAACAAATGTTAAGCTAACAAATCTTTGAAAAAGAAGCGGCCGGGTAGAATCCGGCCGCTTCTTTAGAAATAAAAGTATTCAGGGCTGTCAGAACAATATACCGGGCGGTATTTCGCCTCGTGTATCACAGCGGAAACCACCGGGGTGTTTTTTTTGCCACTTCCAGGCTGTGTAGATGATAGTTTTCAAATCGCTGTACTTGGGCCGCCAGCCCAGTTCCCGCCTGGCTTTTTCCGCTGAGGCCACCAGAACGGCCGGGTCCCCGGGCCGCCGCTCTCCCTCTACCACCGGAATGGGCTTGCCCACCACCTCTTCAGCTGTCTTAATAACCTCCCGAACCGAGAAGCCGCTGCCGTTGCCCAGGTTATATACGGCGGAATCACTGCCGCCGGCCAGCTTTTCCAGGGCCAGCACGTGGGCATCGGCCAGATCGGTTACATGGATATAGTCACGGATACAGGTACCGTCAGGGGTGGGATAATCAGTGCCGAAAATTTTAATTTCCGGCACCAGCCCCAAAGCAGCTTTTAAAACCAGGGGAATCAAATGGGTTTCCGGACTGTGGTCTTCACCAATATCACCCGCGGGATCCGCCCCGGCGGCATTGAAGTAGCGCAGGGAAATGTATTTCAAGCCGTAAGCCTGCCCAAACCAGCGCAGCATTTCCTCCACCGCCAGCTTGGTGGACCCGTAGGGATTGGTGGGAATAGTTGGGTGTTCTTCCGGGATGGGCACTTTCACCGGCTCGCCGTAAACAGCGGCGGTGGAAGAGAAAATAAAATACTTCACCCCGGTATTTGACATTACTTCCAGCAAGTTCAGGGTGCCGGCAACATTGTTGCGGTAATAAATATCAGGCCGGGCCATGGACTCTCCCACCAGGCTGTGGGCGGCAAAGTGCATTACCGCATCTATTTTGTTTTCGCGGAATACCCTTTCCAGGGCCGGCTTATCGGTAATGTCGGCCTGTGTAAAGGGAGTTTTTCCAATTGCCGGCAGGTGCCCCTTGATAAGGTTGTCCAGTACTATTACCTCGTAGCCGGCCTTTGTTAACTGCCTGACAGTATGGCTGCCTATATACCCGGCCCCGCCGCAAACCAGGATTTTCAATTAAAAACCCTCCAATTTTGGGGGAAATTTTCCAAAATAAGTCCTTCTTTTTTAAAATAAAAATTGTTCTGCTGCTGCCAATACTTCTTCCACGCTTATGGTTTCCATGCACCCCCCGCCTTTGCACCCGTATTCAAAACCCAGGCTGAGGCAGGGGTGACAGGGTACCTTTGGTATTAACGCAACAGCCTTATTACTCAATGGCCCCCAGCGCCCGGGTGAAGTGGGGCCGTGCAGGGCAACAATGTTTGCGCCCACTGCCGCACCGAGGTGCATGGTTCCTGTATTAACGGAAACCAAAACACGACTTTCTTTAATTAACTCAGCCACTTCCATCAGGGTAAGCTTTCCCGCCAGGGACGTACACATTTTTGTTTTTAGGCCGCCGTTAATTTGCTCTTCCAGTGCGGCTGCTCTTGCCGCATCTTTTTTTCCGCCGGTTATAATTACATTATAATTTCTTTTTATAAGTTCTCTCCCCAACTTTACCCAGTTACTGGCCGGCCATTCTTTTAAAGTGTTTTTTGCACCCCCGGGGTAGGGATGAAAAACAACGGCATTTTCAAAAAGTATGCCGCCGGCTGCGCTATCAACATTTATTTCGGGCAGTAAACCCGCCGGTTGTATACATATGGCCCGTAAAATCTTCCTGTAATTTTCGATTTCATGCCCTTTATCTTCATGCTCAACAAAAAGATCGTAAACATAATGCCTGTGCATACCCTTGCGCTTAAAGCCCACTTTAAATTTCGCCCGGGCAAAATAAGAAATGATGCTGTTAATCCTTGCCCAGGGGGCAAAGTCAAGCAGAAAATCAAAAGGTCCCAGGGAGATTACTTTTATTAATGAGTTAATTAATTTTAATATATCAAATATATAAATTTTGTCAAAACAATTAAGATAACCGGCTATTTCGTAATTGTTCTTGGAGCATAATAGCGTTAAATGACTGCCGGGCCAGGCGCGCTTTATCTCCCTTGCCGCGGCGGAAAGAACTATGGTATCACCTATGCCGGCAGTTTTCAAAAGCAAAAAACTCTTTTGATGTTTTTCCAGCAGTTCTTTGTCAAATTTTCGTTTCTTTTTTAATATACCCAAAGTAAATACCAGTGGAATACCCGCATACTTGTCCGCAAATTTTAAAAAACTATTTGCACGTTCCTGCACTGTTAATCACCGTTAATTTGCAATATGTTTTTTACAAAGGCCAAAAGATTCCCGCCGCTGAAAAGATAGCCCTTTATTCCCGCCCCCGCTGCCGCCTGGAGGTCACTTTCCTTATCACCAATTAAAAAACTTTTCCTTTTGTCAGCGAGCCATTCCCTGCTCGCCTTGAGTAAAAGGCCCGGTGCAGGCTTACGGCACGTGCATATCTTTTTATATATGCCGGTTCCTTCCCGGGGGTGGTGCGGGCAGTAGTAAAAGGCATCGATTCTTGCCCCGCGGCAGGAAAGTTCCGCATTTATCCAGCGGTGCAAATCATTTACCTGCTTTTCGGTATAATATCCCCGGGCAACGCCGCTCTGGTTGGTTACCACAAAAACGAGATAGCCCGAATCATTGAGAAATTTTATCGCTTCTTTTGCTCCGGGCATCCAAACAAAGTCTTCGGCGCGGTGCACGTAGCCGGAGTCCACGTTAAGCACGCCGTCGCGGTCGAGAAAGACAGCAGGCCTTAAAGTCATCAATGTTTTGAGCCACCTTTATCTGCCGTTTTATGTTTTTCAATTACTCTTTTGATAAGTTCGCTGGTAGAGTACCCTTTTTCACAGGGGATGATTTTCACCACACCGGCATATTCTCTCCCCACAACGTCATTTTCCCTGTAATCGCCGCCCTTTACCAGAATGTGGGGCTTTATGGCGCGGATAAGTTCCAGTGGTGTATCTTCGTTAAACAATACTACCAGGTCTACGAATTCCAGCGCCGCCAGGAGCTTCGCCCGGTCTCTTTCAGGCACTATCGGGCGGGGCGGGCCCTTTATCCTGCGCACGGAGGCGTCGGTGTTCAGGCCCACGATAAGGCGGTCACCGAGCCGGCGCGCTTTTTCCAGGCAGACAACGTGGCCGGCGTGCAGGATGTCAAAGCACCCGTTTGTGAAAACCAGTTTTTGCCCTTGCTTCCGCCACTTCTCAGCCATTTTTACGGCATCTTCCGTGCTGCAAAGTTTTCTTTCCGGCCCGCTGCCGTTCATTATTTGGTGAACTGCTGTCCAAAGCTCGTTCCTGCTTACAGCATAAGTGCCCACTTTGCCGACCACAAGCCCGGCAGCGGCGTTGGCTAATTGCGCTGCATCCACGGGGCCCAGCCCGCCGGCCAGGGCAGCGGCCAGCACCGCCGTAACAGTGTCCCCGGCGCCGGTTACATCAAATACTTCCCTGGCCCGGGCGGGAATATGTACAGTGTGTATAGAATTAATTAAACTCATGCCCTTTTCCGAGCGGGTAACCAAAAGGTTATCCACGCCGAACTTTTGCCTTGCTTCGCGCCCGTACTTTTCCACTGCGGCATCTTCATTGGCTACCCCGGCAGACAGCGCTTCGCTTAATTCCTGCAAATTGGGAGTAATGAATGTAGCCCCGGAATATTTATCCCACTCCAGCCCTTTGGGGTCAATCACCACCGGGATATCCCTTTGCCTGCACTCTGAAACTACAAAGGAACAAAGGCCGGGTATACAAACGCCCTTGGCATAATCGGATATTATTACCCCCTCGGCGCCGCTGTTCAGCTGATCCAGTGTCCACAATTTCAAATATTTCAAAGTATGATTATTTACCGGGCCTGCTTTTTCAAAGTCCAGGCGCAGCATTTGCTGGTGGGCCCCGATTATTCTTAACTTGGTAATGGTGGGCCGGCTGTCCGTTACCACACCGCTGTAATCGATACCCTTTGCCGCCAGGAGCCGGCACAACCTTTTTCCGTTTTCATCGCTGCCGCATATACCTCCCAGGGCTGCAGCATAACCCAGGCAGGCCAGGTTATGGGCCACGTTGGCGGCACCGCCCAAAGAATCTTTTAGCGCCTGCACCCTTACCACGGGCACGGGGGCCTCCGGTGATATGCGCCTTACTTCGCCGAAATAGTACCTGTCCAGCATTACGTCGCCAAGTACGAGAATCTTTTTATTAATAGAATCTGCGCGCAATAGTGCCAGTACTTTTTCAGGCTCCTTAAACAACATCCGCCACCTCTTTTGGGGGAATTTTTCCACGGAAAAATTATTCTTTTAATAAATAGAACTTAGCTTGGAAAATTTCCCCCAAATTTTGGGGGAATTTTCCCACGGAAAAATTATCTTTGTTAAGCCACGCTTAGCTTGGAAAATTTCCCCCAAATTCAATTAACTGGCATAAAATGTGTCCGATTAATATATGCGCCTCCTGGATGCGGGCCGTGTCATCGGAGGGTACTTTTATGCAAAGGTGACATACTTCATTGAGCCTGCCCCCGGTCCTGCCGGTTAAGCCCACCGTAACGGCGCCTTTTTTCCGGGCCCATTCCACTGCCTTGACAACGTTGGGGCTGTTCCCGGAGGTGGATATACCCACCACCACGTCATCTTTACTTACCAGCGCCTGTACCTGGCGGAAAAAAATTTCCTCAAAGCCGTAGTCATTCCCCACTGCCGTGAGTATGGACGTATCGGTGGTCAAAGCTACCGCCGGCAGCCCGCGCCGCTCCTTTTTAAACCTTCCCACCAGCTCCGCGGCCAGGTGCTGGCTGTCGGCCGCGCTGCCGCCGTTGCCCATAAAAAAAATTTTTCTTCCTTTACTTAAAGCTTCTTTGCATATTTCCCCCAAATGTTCAATTTCAGGGACCAAGTTTTCCTTTACCCTTTGAATAACCAGTAAATGCTCGGTAATGCATTTTAGCGCCACCATTGTTGGCCCTCCAGTCTGAAAAAAGACAACCTTTGAAGGATGTCTTTCACTGCCTGTATTTTTTAAGGCAAAAATTTTAAAATCTCGTCGTAAACCCGGTCAACGCTGAAATTAAGCATGCACAAGTTGTTTTTACAAGTTAAGCGGCCGCAGCCGCCGGGAGGAGAACAATGTACTTTATTTCTGAGTAATTTAATTTGGTCCGGCTTAATTTGCAGCGGGCCCCACTGGCTTATTTCCGTGGCACCGCTCCATAACACAATTCCCCTTGTTCCAACCAGGCCGGCCACGTGGGCGAAAGCCGACTCCAGGCCCAAAAATAACGTGGCATTCTTGACAATTTCTATTGCATCCAATAAATTGGCTTTTCCGGCTGTTACCTTTACCCGGGGTAAGCTTTCAAAGCCAGCGGGGCCCGTTTCATCAAAATCTTTTTCCGTGCCCATTACTACCACCGGAATTTCTTTGGATATTTTTTTAACAAGCTCATGGAAGTACTTTACAGGCCACTTTCTTGCCGGCGCTCCCGTGCCGACGTGCACTGCCAGGTAGGGTGGCTCATACATAAAGTCATTCTTTTTTGCAGGGATTAAATCAGGCTCCCATTCATCCATAATATCTTTATTTAAGCCGCAAAATTTTAAAAATGCAGCACCGGTTTCTGTTATATGTTTTCCAAAGGGATATGGAAGGCGATAATCTAACAAAAACCCTCCTCCGCCGGCGTCAAAGCCAACGAAACAGGTCAACTTTGAAAAAAACTTGAAGAAGAATATATTACGGAAGTCCCCCCTGAGGTCGAAGCCCAAATCGCTGTCTATCTTGCATAATGATTTAATAAACTTTATATAATTTGTTTTTCCCGTCCTATCAAAAAATGGCGCGTCTGCAACATAAACTTCATCTATAAATGAACATGATTTTGCAATTAAAGAATTAACTGAATTAACAGCCACGTTTATTTTCCAGCCCGTATGTTTCGAAAGAACGTGAAGAAACGGCAGCGTTAGGATAAAGTCGCCTATATGCGCCAGTTGTATTACGCAAACCGAATGTATCTTTTTAAAATTAATTTCAGCTTCTTTCGCAAATATAAAACCTATATTATCCACCAATCTTATAATTCTTTCTTTATTTTTTTGCCTGCTGCTGAACCGGTATTTTCTCATCTTAAAACACCTAATTTATCCATTTTCCAGCCTGGGTCCGGTTCGTTTTAGTTAAACGAGTAACAAGGCTCCAATAAAGAATAAGTATGCCGGGAAAAGGCGAGTGCTTGTGAAATAATCAATTCGCATAAACTCTAACAAGCCAATAAACCATACTGAATATAAGGCCGTGGCAAATTTATTTTGAGAGGCCAAGCGATAAAGTATACCAGAGAAAAAACCGAAGAACAGGGCTACAATAAATGCTCCGGGCAATCCAAAATCAATTATCCAATTTCCGATTGCAGTCGCTGTATTAAATTCTGGATTCATTCCATACTGGAATAAAACCTGTGGAGCATGAATTGGGTCAAAACCCGTTAAATTTGTATACATATCTCGTAGACCCGGAAAGCGCCAGATGCACTGAAAGGTATAATACAATGGAGTAGCAAAAGCGAAATTGTCAGCAAAGAAAAAAGCATTGTTTATACTTGTCATATAATACCCTAGAAATCTAATTACCCCCACTTTAATTAAGTCCCCTATGGAAGCCCATTCCTTATACAAGAAAGATCGGCGTAATTCATTAAGAACGAAAAAGCTGGTTACTAAAACAGTAAAAATCAAGATATAGCTGAGCGCTCTGGTCCATTTAATTCTCTTTGAGCTAAGAATAAGAAAAGTTAAAGGAATTACCAGTTCTAAAAGAGCCAGTCTTTCAGAGAACAGAAAAACGCGTAAGGTAGCCAAAAATAAAATAATTCCGATGAGTATACGATCGGCTCGTGCCGGCCGGCTGCAGCAAATCGCGAGGGGAATAGCTGTTACCGCTACCTGAGTCAGGGTAGTAATTCCTGGAACGGTTTCTAAAATAACCCTTTTTACATACCACGGGTTAACAAGATAAATAGAAAGAAGGTTTGCTATCCCTCCTGCCCGTTGTATCCCTAATCCAAACCATATCAAATGAGCGATTATAGAAACTGTCATTCCAATACGAATATACCATCTTGGAACAAAAACCGTACCGGCTATCTGCTGTGATTTTGCCCTGGGCAATAGATGGGAACCTATCCACCCCCCTATACAGAAAAGGAGCAAAATACTACAAAAATAGGTTGTTTGCCAGGGATCGGACAGCATCTTTGGTTCGCTGTACCAGGTTTTAAACAAGGCCGGTGGTATAATCAAATAGATTAAGAAAATAGGAAAATAAATCCAGATCACAAGGGTATAAGGAGATGTCAATAAATAAAATATATTTCCAGGTTGCGGCAATAATTTTCTCATTTATAGCTCCCCCACCTGGTGGGATGCCCCCTCGATTCCGGACAAATAGTCTCAGGCTAAATAGCCGGAAACTCGCCCTTTCAAAGTTTCCCAATAATATCTGGCTCTATTGATATTCCCCTTGGCCAAGGCCAGTAATACGCCTCCCAGGGGGCGGAGCCAATAATAAGTAATAAACCAAGGGGGATAATTATGCTTTCGTAATACCCGTCCCATTCCCTGCCCATATCTCCGGGCACGCTCTAAAGCCTTGGCGTTATACTGTTGAATAGGTTGAGGGTGATAAATTAAAAATTCCGGCTTGTAATAAAAACGAAAGCCGGCTTGAAGAGCGCGTAAAATAAAATCATCGCCTTCATGCGCCCCCCAGGGGGTACCTGCCCCGGGACCAAGCTTTTCATCGAATCCTCCAATGCGTTCAGCAACCGTTTTACGCACAAATATGGAAAATTCAACACTTCTCGTCAACTCATTAAACCTGTTAATCTGCCCTTCATGTTTATCCCAACGCCCCAGTGAAGGACGTCCATCAGCATCGATTGAACGTCCTGTGACACCATCCCACTCCGGATGTTTGCTAAAAAAATCCGCTACTCGCTCTAATAAGTTTGCCGGATACCAGCAGTCATCGTCTGGAAAGGTTACAATATCTCCACTTGCATGTTGCAGACCTGTATTGCGTGCACGAGATACTCCTTTTTTGTTAATACGGAGGTGGAAAACCGGAAAATGCTCGCGATGGGCTTGTAAAATGGTTACCAAGCGGTCATCCGGGTTTTGATCTACCACAATAAGCTCAAAATTGCGATATGTTTGAGCGTTAAGGTTTTTAAGAAATTGCTTGGGTTCTTCTGTTCGGCCTATAGTTGCCAGCACTAACGAGAATTGCATATATTCCACCTTCCGTCTTAACTCTGAGCAATTATTGCGCGGGTGCAATATAAATTACCTACATCTATCCCCATTTGATCCAGGTTTTCTTTTACGTCAGAGTCCACTTCCACAAGGCATCGATTCTTTTCATCGATGAGCGTAACTTTAAATCCCAACTGTTTCAGTAACTTAACCAGGTCATTGGGATCGCCCTTACTATCACGAAAGGTATGCGAGTTGAGTTCACAAAAAATTACTATATTCGGGTTTGCTCGGCGAATCGTTTCTTGCATGCCTTTTAATGCCAAAATTTCCGCTCCTTCTATGTCTATCTTAATTACATCCACGGCAATTGTGGGTTCGAGATAATCATCCAGGGCGATTATTTCCACAGTGGTTTCTTGGCAGTTTTTCAAGCGATGCTCAGAGCTGAATAAACTGCTTTCGGCAGCATCCCTGGCCAAAAAAAAACTGGATGTTTGTCCGGATTGTGCAGAAACTGCTTTGGGTACGACAGTGACACGGTCAAGAAAACCATTTGTTTTTATGTTGCGAATTAAGTACGGGTAGTTACGAGGATCAGGTTCAAATGCTTGAACTTTTCCGTAAGATCCCACCTGTCGCGCCGCTATAAGAGTATAAATTCCTATATGTGCCCCAATGTCTAAAACGATCATTCCAGGCCTGATCGATTTCTTGAATAACTCCATTGTAAAAGGCTCATATTCGCCGTTGCATAATGGAGAGATAGGGTACAGATGATGTTTCAGCGAATAATTTATCCTTAAGCCATCGAATTCTATCCAGGATTCGTCAGGAAAGACAGGCAGGCAAAAGTGCTTCAAAATCCATTTCCCCAATCTATTTACCGGGTGTAATCCTAGTTTCCTTATCACGTGTCCGGCACGAAATACAAAATACATCCAATTCATTGCTTGAACCTCCAAATCAATCTATACCTATAACCTCAAGGTATTGGTTAACTATCCGTTCAAGCCGAAAAGCTTCTGCTCTCGCCTTCAACTTTTCACGTTCCGGCTCAGAAGAGAGTGTGTGAATGATTGCCTGCGCAAGGGCTTCCGCATCCCCTACGGGCACAAGTTTGCCGAGCCGCCCGTCTTCTAAAATTTCTCTTGGGCCACTGGGGCAGTCTGTTGAAACCACAGGTGTACCCAGGGCCATTGCCTCAATCATGGCATTGGGCAGGGCCTGCCATCTGGACGAAAGGGCAAAAACCGCGGCGAGTTTCATATAAGCATATGGATTGTCTACAAAACCAGGTAGTTCTGCTTCGCCCTCCAGGCCCAGCTCTTGTATTAGAGCCTCCAACTTGGGGTGTTCATCTCCTTCACCCAGGATCATCAGCCGCGCTGGGAGTTTTTGCCGAACCAGGGCAAAGGCCCGTATCAGGGTAGGGAAGTCCTGCGCCTTATTAAGCCGTCCCGCTACCCCTAATACAACGGGGGGACTTCCGGGATTAAACCAGGGGTGCTCCACCGGGACCCTTGCTTTCTCAAAGAGCTCCCGGGTAATTACAGGATCATGTATCACTTTAATCTTTTCAGGAGGAAATCTTATAAGCTCACTGAGGTCTTTAGCATTCCCCTGTGAGACTGCTATTAAAACGTTCGCCAAAGGGAAAAAGCGGCGAACCAGGTAGGGCATCAACCGTTCCCTCAAATAAGGGGAATTAGCAATGGCTAACCCCACATTAGTATGTATACTTAAGACTATGCGGGTTGATACCCGTGAAAGTATTTTAGCCCAAACCGGTATAACATTTAATTGGTTTAAGGCAGCAATTAATACTCTTGGTTTTTCTTGCCGCAAGTAGCTTATCAGCGGCAAAAGACTTTTTACTGCTCTGGAGACTTTAAGATCCACGAGTCGAACCCCGGGCGGGACCTGAGCGGGTGAAGTTCCCATGTTATTAATACAAACCAGGTCCACATTGAGGCCCCGCTTTGCAAATTCTTCAGCCAGTCTTATTCTCCCACGCTCAGTTCCTCCACCGCTGAGTGACTTAATCAAAATAGTTATATCCTTCTTATATATCATTTTTTTGTAGTTTCCATCCTTTCTTCATTTTGGTGCTCTTATTGCGGCGCCCGCCATTAACCCCTTCCGTATGGAATCTGCTATACCCTGAGACTTCCAGCCGGAAGCCCATGTGGCATAGCGGCCGACTTGATATATATCATGTAACTCTAAAGCTTTTAACGCCTTTTCTACCCACTTTGAGTAAGGCCAGGACCAGGTGTAGGCAATGTCAATCCAAGTCGGATCAACCGCTTCGGCCTCTTTAATCCATTCCCATTCTTGGAGTTCTTTAATAACCTTGTGACAAAGATCTCGGACGTTATCGTTACTTGGTTGTTGCCCTCCCGGATATGCTTTTTCTACATATATACTTACTCGCTTTTTATCCGTCCGGGAAGAAGCCGGCAAAAATGAAGTATCAACGTTGCTGTAAAAACCAACTCTATGAAAACCAGCTTTTGACTGTGGGATATATACCCAGTGCTCTTCTGGAGTCCGGTGTCCCTTGATAGCTCCAATGTTTATAACAAGTACCGAAACATAGGGATCAGCCTCCACACCCACATCTATACCTGTTATTTCTATCATTCGATTAAGGGGTAACGTAGACAGTATAGACTGATAAGGTAACATTTTTCCGTCTTCAAAATAGAGCACTTTCTCTTTGGGGTCGATGTTTATGACCCGTTTCCCGTAGCGGACATCACATCGTGAACTTATTTGCAGGGCCAGGTTATTGAGCCCTTGCTCCGGATAGACAAAGTTGACGTTATATCCCGCAGCAGGGACTTCGCTAAAAGCTCCCCGGATGGCCAGTTTTATATCTATAGGGGATTTGCCATCGTCTTGAGCGGTAATCTTGTTCCACAGGCCTGCAGTATAAAGTTTGTGAAAAGGGTCAAAAAAAAGTTCATATAAAGTAGGGCCGAAATTCTTTTGCAGCCAGTCCGCCATCGTAATTACAGGTTGGCTGGCTTCTGCCCCCCTAACTATTTCCTGCAGGACTTGAGCAGCAAGTTTTGGACCAAGATACCTTAAGTTATACTGAATTGGATAAGGAACCAAAAGATCTTGATTTGGCAGGTAGACAGCTGATTTCCGTAAATAAAACTTTATCGGAGTGAAAGAACGAATACAGCGAAGCACTAAAGCATCCCCGCTATGAATCCAATGTCCCCCGCCGATTTCGAAACGATAGACCTCATTATCGTCCGGCGTGGTGTATAAACGCGTACTGGACCCGGGATGTATGTAATAAGAAGAACAGATCCCGCCGGGCAATTCGGTTGCTTCAAAGATTGGCAGACCTGATGCTATGCCTGCAGCGAGACCTGTCATGCCTGCTCCCAGAATATAATCTCTGCTTTTCACTTCCGTCTCCCCTTATTTGCTCTAGCAACTACGTGCATTTCCTTTACTGAAGTAACCGTAGTGAAGTAGAAGTGGCCATGTTAGAGCAGTTATAGCAGTGCGCTTATGAACGGGCATTTTTTGCTCCCATTCTAAATCGGAGCGCACCTGTATTTCTCCTCTTTTAAAGCGTATAGGGTTACCTGAGGCTGTATGGTTAATACCTAAGTTAACTCTCTGATTATCAATAAAAAAATTGAGGTTTGGTGATTCCAGTTTTAAGTGTTTAAAAAGCTTCAGTATCATTTCTCGTGGGTGACTGGTCAGGTCTTCGTAGCGAACGATCGTATAATGTGAGACAATAATACCTAAAATTTGAATAAAGCTATTAGATAAGTTCCAATCTACGGCACTTTTGAAAATACCGGATTTCTTCATATAAGCTTCCTTCCAATAAACTGCAGGCTCCCGTTTTTTTCGCATCTGAGAATAGGCCACGGCACGGCTGTCACGAATTAGGTGTACTACGTGCAAATCAATATCTTGAATTTCCTTTAAAATAAAACCATGAGGTGGCGCTTTGGAGGAATCTATAAGAACTTTGCTGCCTGAGATTTTTTGGACTGCTGTATAAAGATGTTTAAAAATCTCCGCATATTCACTAAGCATCGACTGAAATTTCGATGACCGCAGTACTGGAAAAACCAATTGAGGAATATATCGTTTGCGAGCTACAGAATGCTGTAATTTTAAAAATTCTTCTGGATCTACCCTGCTGAATCCGCCAAACGCCTCTTCAATTACTGCGTTCCAAAATTTACAAGACCTGAAGGGCTTACCGCATCCACAGAGCCTGTTCATCATAAATCCTTGCTGCCATATAAGGGTTAACTCCCCTAATGAAATGAAACCATCCACCTCGCCTAGAATACGATCTAACAAAGTACTTCCGCTGCGGGCGGCTCCTCCTATGAAGATAATTTTTAGCTTTTCATGGCTCATATCAAACTCCTCGCTGACCAATATTCAAAGCAGTAGAATTGATACCCACTTTTTTACGGACCCATATCGCTAGCAAGGTATTCCAAATTATTAAACTAATGGTACTTGCCAGTGCAGCTCCTTCAACGCCCCAACGGGGTATCAGAACAGCATTAAGTATCATGTTGACCACTGCGGCGACTCCAGTACCTCTGGCTGTATCCCTTTCATATCCGGTCATATTTAGTATCAGTACAACTGATCCCATACCGGCATTTACCAGCTGTCCTAAACTCAGAATGGCAAGAGCCACGCTTCCGCCGGTAAATTCCTTGCCAAAAAGTAAAAGAATCCAGCGCCCGAAAATTATCAGCCCAACCGCAACAGGTAAAGAGCCAAGAAAAGCTAATCTGGCACTTTTCGTAACCACTCGCTGCAGGCGCTTCATCTCCCTCCGGGCATAAAGACCGGCGACAATAGGCGCCAAAGGCGTGTTGACGGCCATTAAAACGAATGTAACCAAAGCTGCTCCTCTTCTTGCGATATCGTAAATGCCAGCGGCCTCCGGCCCCAGCATGCTTCCCATCATAACCACGGATATTTGCTCGTTAATAATTCCCATCATACCAACAAAAAGCAAAGGGAGGGCATTCCAAAGCCAGATACGAGTATGGTAATTGGGAGAAGCTTTTTTTATGGATTTAGAAATATGCTTTTTTAGCAGTACCGTTCCGATAAGGCAGGCAATTCCGGCCGCAAAAGCCTGTATTCCAACAGCCGCGGAGGCAGTAAGGCCATCGAAAGTAAAATATACGATTCCTGCTAAAACAAGGAACAAGGTGGGAAGAATCAGAAATTGAGGGAGTTGAGCTTGAACCACATAACCAAATCCCTGTATGCCTCCCTGTCTGAGACGTATCAGTGCAAGAAAAGGTAAAATAATTAAGGCGGTCCGGAGAGCCATACCCACCTGCGGTTCTAAGTAACCTTTAAAACCCCAGGTAATAAGCGCTCCCAGTAACGTCAGCCCCACGGAAACAAGGAGAACTAATCGGTTTGACCAGCGCAGGAGGCCGTGTAAGCATCCCCAATTCGATTGAGCGCGATAGCGTGCAACTTCGCGAGTAAGGAGGACGTCAAGGCCCATTACTGCCGGAATGCTTAGTATATAAACCCAGGAAATGGCGTAGGCATAAACACCGTATCCTTTTGCCCCTAAAAGGTGAGCGAGAACAAGGCTTGTAGCGAAAACAAGTCCGGTTGATACCACTTTGAGGATAAGTGTTCCGGCTGCTCCTTTTATAAATTGAACTCGTAATACCACGGGTATTTCCCTCTATAATTTGTTCCATTGATTCAGATAACTCATTATCTCGTTAACGGCCTGTTCAACATCAATTTTATGGGTTTCCACCACAATTTCCGGTTCCAGGGGCTCTTCGTAAGGTGCGGTTATACCGGTAAAGTTACTGACTTTACTGCTTCGGGCCTTGCGATAAAGGCCCTTGGGGTCCCTGCGCTCGCATTCATGCAGGGGGCATTTTACGTATACTTCAATAAATTCCCCGGGCTTAAACAGCCGCCTGGCCATCTTTCTATCTGTTCTGTATGGTGAAATAAGTGCCGCTATCACCACGATGCCGGCATCTACAAAGAGTTTAGCCACCTCGGCAATCCGCCGGGTGTTTTCCCGGCGGTCTTTTTCGGAAAAACCAAGGTCCTTGCACAGTCCCCGGCGGACATTGTCACCGTCAAGTAAGTATGTGCGGATGCCCCTTTCGTAAAGTTTGCATTCCAGGGCGTTGGAGAGGGTGGATTTGCCGGAGGCCGGTAAGCCCGTGAACCAAAGGACAAAACTTTTATGCTTATTCAATTTCTGTCTATGCTCTTTGGTAATTGCAAACGGCTGCCGCACCAAATTATTTGCCGCTTTTTCCAATCAAGACATCTCCTTTGGATAACTTAATACGCCCCCTTGCGCGCCAGAACCACACCAACGGTACGTATAAGCAGGGTAATGTCCAGCCACAGGGACCAGTTGCGAACGTACCACGTGTCAATTTGTACCCTTGTTTTATAATCCACATCGTTTCTTCCGTTAACTTGCCATAAGCCAGTGATTCCCGGTAAAACTTGATAGTAATAACCGATCTTGGAACCGTACCTGGCAATTTCATCTTTTACTATCGGCCTGGGCCCCACCAGGCTCATGTCACCCTTGAGGACGTTAAATATCTGGGGCAGTTCGTCCAGGCTTGTTTGGCGTAAAAACTTTCCCACCCGGGTAATGCGCGGGTCATTTTTTAATTTAAAATCCCTTTGCCATTCCTCCCGGGCCCTTGGATCCTTTTCCAGCAGTTCCTCCAGGACTTCCCGGGCATTGCTGACCATGGTACGAAATTTCAAACACTTAAATTTCCTGCCGTTTTTGCCTATTCGCCGGTGAGCGAATATTACCGGGCCCCTGGAATCAATTTTTATGAGTACTGCTATTACGAACATTAACGGCAACAGGCAAATAAATATTAACAACCCTGCCGTTAAATCAAAGATTTTTTTTACAATTACGTTGAATTTATTATTCAGATTATTTTTGACGCCCAAAAGCAGAGTGCGTTCATTAAACAGGTACTGCGCATTTATGCCTTCCATGGCCATACCGAAGAGATCGGGTATTATCAAAAGGCTATTTACTTTACGCTGCAGCCTGTTAACCAGTTGAACCAGCTTTTGTCCCTGCAGTCCGGGGGCTGCTATGATAACGTCATGAACGCCGGTTCTTTCTATTATTGTTTCAGCTTCATTAAAGCCTCCCAGAACCGGCAGTTTTTGTCCCGAAGGCAGTTTGGGAGGGTGTAATTGTTTTTCTTTATCATCGTCGAGAAAACCCACCGGCATATATCCCATGGTGGGCTCGCGGGAAAGGGCGTTAATGATGAGTTTTCCCGTTTCTCCCGCACCCACAATGATAACCGGCCTTATCCAGATGCGTAATTTTACCAATATTAGCTTGCCTGCATAGTGTAATGCAGGTAGTACAAACAAGCTGGCGGCCCACGCCAGAATAACCAGGCTTTGTGAAGTTGCATCACCTGAATTGGCCAAAAACAATATAAATATGGAAACTGAGAACGTCAGGGTGGATGTTTTTACTATCTCACCGGCCTCTTGCCAAAAGGGAAGGCGTTTCGTATACGACTTTTCGAAGGCAAAAAAAATACACCCTAACAGGGGTATCCACCATAGTGAATCCAGCACATGGAATAAAGTTATTTGCAGCCTGGTTTGGATTAAAACAGGTAATATTAAAACCCTTACTGTATAAGCAATTAAAATGCACAAAGAAAAAGCGCAAAAGTCGCTTATAACCAGCAAAGGGGTAGCCAACAACTGCCGCTTCATATTATCACCGGCTCAATATAGTGGGCGTTAATGGTAGTAATAACCCTTTGATTTAGGTCTCATCGCCTTATTGAGGACTACGCCCAAGATTTTAGCCTTTACGTTATTCAGGATCTCCTTGGTTTTTACCGCCTGTTCAATGGGGGTTTTGCCGCTTTCAATCACCAGTAATACGCCGTCCGTAACGGCGGCAATAAGAGCCGCATCAGCCGTGAGTAATGCCGAAGGGGTATCGATAATGACGAAGTCAGTGTATTCTTTCATTTGCAGCAGTAGGGTTTTCATTTTGTTTGAGCCCAGTAGTTCCGCCGGGTTGGGCGGGATACAGCCGGTCGGTAAAATTTGCATCCCTTTTACTTCTACATCTGAAACAGCCGCCGGTAATTCTACATTTCCTAAAATAACATTAGTCAGCCCCGGTTCCGGGTTAATATCAAACAATTGATGCAATGAGGGATTGCGCAGGTCACCGTCCACAAGCAAGACCTTTTCGCCGTTTTGGGCTATTGTTATGGCCAGGTTGGCAGCGGTTAAGGATTTACCCTCCGAAGGTGCCGGGCTGGTGATTACCACTGTTTTTAGAGGGTTATCCGGTTTAAAAAATTTTAAGTTGGCGGACAATATTCGGTAAGCCTCGGCCTCTAAGGAGTGCGGCCTGTATAAAGGAACAAGTTTTTTATGCATAAAAAAACCCCCGCTTATTTTTTTAAAGTGGGGATTATACCCAGTGTGGGCAAATCAAGGTAATTTATAACGTCTTCGCTGGAGTACAGTTTTCGATTTAATGAATCAAGCAGGGTAATGATTCCCAGGGCCAGCATTAAGCCTAAAATTACGGATACAAAAATATAAATTTTCAGGTTGGGCTTACATGGCGACCGGGGAATCCTGGCAATATCCAGTACTTTTATGAAGTTAGAGGGCATTATCCTTGTAATTTCATCAATGGTGACATTGGCAAGGTGATTGGCCATGCCGGCGGCCCTTCTCGGGCTGGTATCGGTTACACTCAGCTCGATGAGCTGAGTGTTTTTTATTGGATTAGCGGTAATTTTTCTTTTAACGGTTCCCGCATCCATTTTTAAATTAAAAGTTTGAATAAGATCTTCAAGTATTTTGGGGCTTAACGGTATTTGGCTGTAGGTATTAATCAGCTGGTTGGCAATTAAGATATCCTGATATTCTACGATCTGCTTATCAGAATAGTCTCTTCCAACCATTAATATTGTCGTTGCTTTGTATTCGGGAGTAACAAAGTATTTAGCGTATACAAGTGCCGTTGCCATGCAGAGTATTGGTACTAAAATAAGTATCCACGTATATTTTTTGAGGATTCTCAGGTAAGCTCTTAAATCAATTTCCTTTTCCATTTCCCTTTCTATTTCCCTTTCCATTAATTATCCTTTCCCTTCGCCTGTTTTTTTAAATTCCAATTGTCTTTGTATCTCCTTGAATTCTTGCCAGGTAACTTTATATACGGCGCTTTCGTCGTCCCAGAATGTTTGTATGGGGGTGATTTTATTTTGGGAAAAAAAGTGCCTTAGTTGCTTGCGCTGTTGCCCGGATAATCTCAACAATATTTTTTTTTCGCTGTTTTGGCCCCCGTATATTATGGCTTTGAGGTGTTTCGCCCTTTCTTTAAAAAGTTCTCTCTGCGCCCCTCCCGCTGCAGCCAGCTGAAACCGGTTTTCCTTTGTTTGTTCCTGGCCGGTTCCGTAACGTTGATACATAAGGGAGATAAAGCCGGGATCGTTTTTTATTTTATCTTTCAATTCCTGGGCGGGTGACAGCCCCGTGTTTTGGGCATGCTCCGCCCCGGGCTCGATTTTGTATGTATATCCCAGGTCTTTGGCTTTTTTTCTGATTCGGGACAGCTGTAATGCTACATTTCTGGCCTCAATCCCCAGTTTCCCGGCTATTTCCTTGTTGCTGAGATTTTTACGGGCTAACTCGTAGATGGCCCTTTGCTGTTCACTTAGTTCTGACGCGGGTATTTCAGGAAGCTTTTGTCTTTTACGGCCAGCCAGTGGCAATCACTCCTGTTTTGGGGGAATTTTCCTACGAAAACGTTATCTTTTAATAAGTAGAACTTGGCTTGGGAAAATTCCTCCAAAATTTGGGGGAATTTTCCTACGAAAACATTATTTTAAGGAATACTTCAGAAATCACTATATGAATTTGATTGACATAGTGTTACAAATGAGGCAGTTTACGTCACGCTGTAATAATAACCGGAATAAAATAAAAAGAGCTTGAAAAGCAGGGAGATGGAAATTTTGTCCATGTGTGCTTATATTCATCCCACAGTAAAAATGGCCCCGGATTGTAAAATCGGCCATTTTTGTGTTTTAGAAAGAAATGTGACCCTGGGAGCCGGTGTGGTTGTGGGAAACGGGGTAGTAATTAAGGAGGGTACCACCATAGAGGAAGGGGTTGTTATCGGTGATAACAGCGTGATAGGCAAGCAGCCGACCCCGGGGCCCAACAGTACCGTAAAATATGAAAGTGACTTTCCCCCGGTATTCATTGGCAGGGGAACGGTAATAGGGGTCCTTGCCGTGATCTATGCCGGAAGCCGTATAGGGGAAAATTGTCTGGTCGGCGACCTGGCATCGGTCCGGGAGAATTGCCGGGTGGGTCATTCCAACATCATTGGCAGGGGGGCTGCCCTGGAAAATAAAGTGAAAATCGGTTCCCGGGTCAAGATACAGAGCGGGGCGTATATAACTGCCGGTACGGTAATAGAAGACGATGTATTTATCGCCCCCATGGTTACCACTGCCAATGACAACTTTATGGGCAGAAGGAGGGGTAATTCGGATTTAAAGAAAGGCCCTCACATCAAACGGGGGGCCAGGGTTGGCGCGGGCGCCGTCCTTCTGCCGGGAATTGTTTTGGCCGGGGAAACCTTTGTGGCGGCCGGGAGTGTGGTAACAAAAAACACTAATCCCGCCCGGGTTGTCATGGGGGTGCCGGCGCGGGAAATTCGCAGGGTGCCCGGTGCGGAAATTTTAATTCCGGGGGATATTTTATGATTCCGTTAATGGATCTTGCCGGAGAGTATAACTTGATAAAGGATGAAATTAATAAGGCGATTGAGGAAGTTCTGGCCGGAGGGAATTATGTATTAGGTACCAGTGTGGCCTTATTTGAAGAAGAAATGGCGGCCTACTGTAACGTTTCCTGCGGAGTGGGTGTTGCCAGCGGCACCGATGCCCTGGTCCTTTCCCTGCTGGCCTGCGGCGTCGGCAGGGGAGACGAGGTGATAACTACGCCCTTTACCTTTTTCGCCACTGCTGAAGCCATAGCCCGGGTGGGGGCCACGCCGGTGTTTGTGGACATTGACCCCAAAACTTTCAACCTGGATGTAAAATTGCTTGAACAAAGGGTTACCGCCCGGACCGCTGCCGTTATTCCGGTTCACCTTTTCGGCCAGATGGCAGATATGGGGCCCGTGCTGGCAGTGGCCCGGAGATACGGGCTGGCCGTAATTGAAGATGCCTGCCAGGCCGTGGGGGCAAGGCAAAGGGGGAAGCCTGCCGGTTCCTTTGGGCATGCAGGCTGTTTCAGTTTTTTCCCCACCAAAAATCTGGGTGGCTATGGAGACGGGGGAATGGTGGTTACCAGTGACAGGCAGCTGGCGGATAAAATAAAAAAGCTCAGGGTGCACGGCAGCGAAAAAAAATATTACCATTCCCAAATTGGCTTTAACAGCCGCCTGGACGAACTGCAGGCCGCCGTTTTGCGTGTCAAACTGAGGCACCTGGAGGCCTGGAATAAGAAAAGGGCTGAAAATGCCGGAATTTATAACCGCAGATTTAAAACAGATAAAATTATTTGCCCCTATGTCCGGCCTTATAACAGCCATACATATCATCTCTATACCATCAGAACCGCTTATCGCTGGCAGGTATGTAAAGGGCTGGATACCAGGGGAATAAGTTACGGTATTTATTACCCGCTGCCCTTGCACCTGCAAGAGGCCCTTGCATATTTGGGCTACGGCGAGGGAGGCTTTCCCGAAGCGGAAAAGGCGTCCCGTGAGGTTTTATCGTTGCCGGTTCACCCGTGTCTTTCACCCGAACAGGTAGAACAGGTTGCTGATGCCGTTTTGGAGTCACTGGAGAAGGAAACGGGGGGCGGGGGCAGTGATTAACCGCGTACTTGTCCTGGCGCCCCATACAGATGACGGGGAGTTCGGGTGCGGCGGCACAATTGCAAAATTTATAGCTGAAAAAAAGGAAGTATTTTATGTAGCTTTTTCCACTGCCCAGAAATCCGTTCCCCGGGGGTTCAGGCCGGATATTTTAAAAGAGGAAGTAATGCAGGCCACTTCAGTCCTCGGAATTTCACCGGCCAACCTGCTAATATATGATTTTCCGGTGCGGGAATTCCCCGCCTGCAGGCAGGAAATCCTGGAAACCATGATTTACCTGAAAAGGAATTTAGGGCCGGATACGGTTTTTTTGCCTTCCTGCCATGATTTGCACCAGGATCACCGGACGGTGGCCATGGAGGGGATAAGGGCCTTTAAACATGCCAATATTCTGGGATACGAGGAGCCGTGGAACAATTTACAGTTTCGTCCCGGGTGTTTCGCAGCCCTGTCGGAGCGGGATTTGCGCAAAAAATTGGAAGCTGTTGCCTGTTACAAGTCACAGAGCCACCGTACCTACGCGGGCGAAGCTTTTATCCGGGGATGGGCCAAAATGAGGGGGACCCAGGCCAACACCCCCTACGCCGAGGGTTTTGAAGTAATTCGCTTCTTTATAAAGTAGCTCTCCATGCCGCCTGCGGCGGAACGGTGGAGGAAGAAAACACAATAGGGGCGGGTTTATACCCGCCCCCTCGATAGTAACCATTTCCTAATAAGTTTGCGGTTTTAACTATTTTTCAGAAAATCTTTGCTTTTTAACAAGCCTGTTTAATTCCCGGCGCATTTCCGAAATAATCTTTCGCCAGTTAAATTGGCTTTCTATTCTTTTCATTCCCTGCAATCCCAGCCGCCTGGCATAGTCTTCATTGGTAAGAAGGCGAATAATGGCAGATGCAATTTCTTCTACATCCACGGGATTCACTAATAGTCCCGTTTCTCCGTGAACAATGGCATCGACTGCCCCCCCTGATTTTCCCCCGATTACCGGCTTGCCGAAGGAATTAGCTTCTAAAAATACAATGCCGAAGCCTTCCACATTACCGTCGTCAAGTTCCCGGTTGGGCATGACAAATACATCAGCAACACTGTAATAGAAGCGCTTATCTTCCTCCGAAACGTAGCCGGTAAATAAGACGTTATCTCCAAGCTTCAAATCACCTGCCATTTTTTCCAAAACGGGACGGTACGGGCCGTCTCCGGCAATGATATAAAGAATGCCGGAAATTTTGTTTTTTACAATTTGCAAAGCTTCTATGGTTTTATCGATACCTTTTCTTTCCACGAGCCTTCCTACTGTAAGGAGAATCTTTTTATTGGTTAAATCAATATTGTGCATTGTTCTGGGAAGTATCTTTCCGGCTGGAGATTCTGCCGTGCAGTTGATTTGCATTCCCGGGTGGAGAATTTGTGTCTTGTCATAGGAAACGCCGAGCCCCGTTACCAGCCTTCGGGTGAAAGAGCTGACGCAAAAAACCCTGTCGGCCCATTTTAACGATACTGTTTGTCTTAAAGCAGCTTTCAGCCGCTTGAAACTTCTTTTCGGCTGGGTATTATTTACTTCCAGGCCGTGGGTAAAGATGCAATAGGGAATATTTAGTAATCTTGAAACCAGCCAGCATATATGGGACTCGCTTCCCACAGCATTGCAGATCAAAACGTCTGCGGGTTGCTTTTTGGCTGCGGCCATAATGTTTTTAAAACTATTGTAATAACGCAGAATTTTATTGAACTTTGCAGCGTCGTAATCGTATCGCGTAACATTGTAAGGACAGGTTGAATCAAATTCCCTGTCTTTATTTACCTTTTTGGATAATACGGTTATGTTATCGCCCGCCAGTTGCAAATGCCGGGCTATTTGGTGCGTATATTCAGCTATTCCGCCGGTCATGGGTTTAAAATCCAGTGCAACAATCAGGATGTTCAGGGGATTTTGTTTCACATTTCTTCCCTTCTTTGTTCAGCAGTCGCTCTTGTTTTGGGGGAAATTTCCCCAAATCTGTGGAAATACCTTGCTGTCATCTATATGAATTACGCCGGCGTAGTGTTACAGTACCAGGTGGTGATCCTGATGCCGTAAATAAAAAACCGGCAGGATGCTTTTTAAAAGCACCCTGCCGGCCTTACCGGCAGTTAAGCCCTTTTTACCGAAACGTTGTCGAAGGCGTGAACGCCGCTGCCTCCGTTAATCATCAGGAACAGTTTGGTGACTGCGGTGCCTGCCGGGACGGTAATGGTTTTTGCGGGAATGCTTTCCCAGCCGGTGCCCCGGTGTTTATACATAATCAGCACGTAATCCAGCAGTTTGCCGGAACTGTCGTAGAAGCCGACGGATATGCGGGCCGGGGTGGAGGCGCTGCCCTTTTTGGTATCGGCGGTAACGGTATACTTTTCACCCGGGGTGAGTTTGAGCTCCTGGAAAACATTCCAGTTGTAGCCGTTGGTGATATACTTGTTGCCGCCCGCCGATTCAATGGTGCCGCCGGGGCCCCAGCCCAGCTTGTCCCGGCTGAAGTCGCCGTTTAGCACCATTTCACCCGGCGCAGGTGAAGGGGTGTTGTTTGCCGGCGGGCTGCCGGAATCTCCGGGGTCCGCCCCGTTAGCGCTGCGCACCGAAACGTTGTCAAAGGCGTGAACGCCGCTGCCTCCGTTAATCATCAGGAACAGTTTGGTGACTGCGGTGCCTGCCGGGACGGTAATGGTTTTTGCGGGAATGCTTTCCCAGCCGGTGCCCCGGTGTTTATACATAATCAGCACGTAATCCAGCAGTTTGCCGGAACTGTCGTAGAAGCCGACGGATATGCGGGCCGGGGTGGAGGCGCTGCCCTTTTTGGTATCGGCGGTAACGGTATACTTTTCACCCGGGGTGAGTTTGAGCTCCTGGAAAACATTCCAGTTGTAGCCGTTGGTGATATACTTGTTGCCGCCCGCCGATTCAATGGTGCCGCCGGGGCCCCAGCCCAGCTTGTCCCGGCTGAAGTCGCCGTTTAGCACCATTTCACCCGGCGCGGGTGAAGGGGTATCGCTTGCCGTGTCGTTACCGGTGTCACCAGCCGGCGAATTGTCAGCCGGTGCGGTTTCATTCCCCTTGTCAGGGAATACAGGGTTACCAATTACTCCCTGCTTTTCAGCTGCGGCTTTGATATATAAGGCCAGCTCAAGGGTGGCTGAGCTGCCGTTGTGATTTATTTTTTGGGCTACATCCATAAGGGACGGGGCATACTTGTGATATTGCAGGTATAGGGATATTTTCTGGGTTTGGCTTCCGGCATCGCCTTTCCCGTTAACATATTTGGCTATGGAGCCGTCCGGCTTTATGAGATTTTTTTCGATGGTATTGCCGGTGCGCTGCATGTCCTGTTCGGTGAAAACTATACCTGCCTGGTAGGCTTCATACATGAAGGCGGCTTCAATGGCCCCGTGGCTGATGTCTTCCACGGACTTATAGCCCTTATATTCGGGGGTGTTTACGCTGACGTTGTCGCCGGCCGTCCAGCCCGTATAGGACTGCCCGAAGGTATAGTTCCACACATAGCTGTCGTTTGCTTCCCTGTAAATCAAATTATCTTTGATGGTTTTGGCCATCTTTTGCACTCTATTTAAATATTTGGTTTCTCCGGTAGTCAGGTAAATAGCTAATTGGGTTCTGGCTATTGCAGCAAACTGGTTAAAAGGAAGATTAGTCCCGTCGCACCATATAGGGGCGCCCTTGCGGAAGATATACCAGCCCTTGTCGCCGGATTCCACCCATTCATCGTCGTGCACGGCCACGGCATCCTTGGCGGCCTGCAGGTATTCAGCGGCCTTTGTCTCGTAGGATTCAAGGCGGCGGCTCTTAACAATCCTGGCGAACTCGGCCAGGGGGTAACTTATCATTCCCGTGTGAACGGCCGCAATATACGGCTTTTTGTCGAGGCTGTAGCGCAAGGACCTCCAGGCGGGCAGGCTGAGCCCGCGGTAATCTTTCACTCCCCTTACACTGTCCCTGGAGGCAAGGACGCCGTCGGCGTGGTCGATAAACTTGTCCAGGTAATAGGTATCCGAAGTGGCCTCAAACATGCGCAGGTAGGATTCAAGAACCCTGCTTTCATGCCAGGCCAGGGTGGCATTTTCGTTGTTGGCGTTTTTGTACCAGTTCCCGCCGCTGCCGGCTGCATCGTGCCTGTCAAAGACCTGGCGCAGTTCCTGCAGATCCGTCCCCTGTATGGTGGTAGCTGGTGCCGCTACGGGAAATAAAAGGCTAACTGTGAGCAAAACTACTAATAAAAGGCTTGTCCACTTCAGGTTTTTAAACACAGAATTCCTCCCTTTTACTGTGATGTAATTTTTTTTGTGCTTCTACAAATTTCGACAAAATTCCCATAATCCCTCTATAAGAAAAATAAAAAAAACAGGCAGCTATGCCTGTTTTTGGAATTTGCCGGCCTGCCGGCGCAAAGCACCTGGGGACAGCTTGCCCGCAACTTACAGCCGGTAAACAGGGAAATACAGTTCGCTTCTTTTATTTAACTCCCAGTCAATTAATAAAGACCGGTAGGCCTCCTGGTTTATTACTATTTTGGCAACTACAAAGTTTTTGACGCCGCTGGGGGAAAAAGAATGTTTAAATTTAAATATGCCGTCGCGGTAACTTTGGCCGCCGCCTAAAATGAATTTTTGAATTCCCTTTTGCTTTGCCCAAAGTATGATTTGGTGTTTTAGAAGGTTGTTGGGGCGCAGGGAGAAATAACTTTCATATGTTCCCAGGAGAAAAGAGTGAATATAGCAGGAGTTGAAGAGCAGGAGCTCGCTGGAGATGATTTCACTGCCTGCGATGGCGTGGGCGTAAACATAATGTCCCTTAAGGTGTTTGTGAATTCGGTCGAAGAAGTCCTGCTCGAAATAATAGTATTTACTGCTCTTATTTCTTTTCATGGTATGGTAGTAAATGTTCAAGAATTCATCGAAGTGTTCCGGCGTATCTTCAATAACGACTTTAACGTTACTGCGCAGAGCCTTTTTTATGCTCCAGCGGTTACTGCGCTTGTACCCCTTCCAGATTTCCCCTTCTTCCAGTTCCAGGTCTACGTAGACAATTTCCCCGGCACTGAACAAGTGATTTTTGGCAGGATAATAAATGTGGTTCTCCTCCAGGGGATGGAACCGGATGAATGCCGATACAACATTGTTTTCCCGGCAGTACCGGTGGAAGACTTCCCAAAAGTAACTTAAAAGTTCCTTGTCCCGGGTACTTGTCAGGGGGCCCCCCAGCCCGTAAGGTGAAATAATATCAAAAAGCTCGTCGGAAAGAGCGCTTTTGATATGCGGTAAATCATTTATCCTTCGCAGCAGGAAAGGAAATAGCGCTGTTTTTCCGTTTTTTTCAACCACCAGCAAGTGCGGGGCACCCTCTCCCCTTTGGGAGAACAGCCAGGAATACTGGGGCAAATAATGAATATCCCAGCGGGGCAGGGAACAAACAATTTCTTGCCAGCGGGAAGCATCTTTTAAAGTTAGCAGCTCAAACATTTTAGCCTCCTGGATAACGGGTTAGTATTCCGGCTGCTTTCAGCATATCTTCCCTGAAATATCTCTGGTCGCAAGGTATGGTCAGTATTTTGGAGGACAGCTTGAAGGAATCAGTAAAAACAGGTGGTATGCACCGGGGCAGCTCCCAGTGGACGGGAGGGTAGATGTTATGCGCGATCAAGTATTTTTTCAGGTGATCGCGGGAGCGGCTTACTATCACGGGAAAGCCCAGGGGACATACCCCTCCTGGCAAGGAATCATATAGCGGGGAAAAATGGGGTGAATTTCTGGTATGTTCAAGGAGGGTATTAAAATTGGCCCTTCGCTTTATGATTATTCTTTCCCAGTTTATTTTGTGCAGCAGGTTCAAAGAGAGGCTGCTCATTAACCTGGGGCGGGCTTGTGAGTCGTAATATTTTTCTGCCTCCAGGAACATTTGCAGAAACCGTTTTTTTATTTGTAAATGTTTTCTTATATACAAATCCTTTAAAATCATGGCGGCTAGGCGCAGCGCGGAAAAGCTGTCGTACCCGCCGGGCAGGTTTTCCGGCGGGGGTAATTTCTTGCGGGAAATTAAAAGGCCCCCGTCGGGAATGGGAATGAACTTGCGGAAACTTGAAACGCTGAAGCTTCCCCAATAACCGGGGAACTTATTTTTATACCTTGTCAATTGGGATTGGGTGATGTCTTCAATTACGCACATCTCCCGGGCGATAAGCTCCTGCAGGTAATTTATAACTTCCAAAGGCTGGAGAAAACCGAAATAATGGATGAAAAAAACGCCGCGAATGTTACCTTTAATTCTGGCGTGCAAATCGTCCAGGTCTATATCCAGGTTTTCTTTAACCCGGTAAAATTTAAAGTTCAAGCCTAATTCCTTGAAAGGGGGCAGTATGGTTTCGCAGAGATAAGAGGGCAGGAGAAAAGTTCCTCCGGGACGATAACGGGTGATTAACTGCAGGCAGTAGCGGATGGCGCTCCGCCCGCCGTTGAAAAAGATGTAATGTCCGGGCTTTAAATCATAGTAATTTTTGAAATCTACCTGGTCAGGGCTGTAAAAAATTTGCGGTGACAGGTGAAATTCACCGCCTATCTCCCACTTTGTCATTATCTACCCAATTTTAAAATAATCTTCTTCCAGCACCGCCACCATTACAACGTCGTGATATTTACCGCTGCGGAAAACCTTCTTCCTGGCAATGCCTTCCTGCTGCCAGCCCAGGTTACTGGTAAATTTCTTTGATGCTTCATTGTAGGCCAGAATTTCGCCGCTGAGGCGGTGCATTTGGAGTTCTTTGAAGGCGTAGTCCATTAAAGTCTTCATGGCGTCTGTGCCGTAGCCCTTTCCCCGGTAATTCTTTTCACCCAGCAATATGCCCACGGAGGCTTCCCTGTCTTTCCAATTAATGTTCCAGAGGCCTATTATGCCGATAAAATTACCCTTTTCGTCGTCAATGGCAAACCTTTTGGTCTGGGGATCTTTCACGCTTTTTTTATACCATTCAATTTGTTCGTAACGGGAAATGGGGAATGACCAGCCTAAAAGGAAATTGGCGGTTTCCGGGTCGTTGTGCCACTTTGCCAGGCGGGGCATATCCCGCATTTCCAGGGCCCGCAGTGTTACTTTTTTACCATAGATGTTCATTTCTCTACCGGCTCCTTTGTTTTAAAAAATAATAGTTAGACAGGATTAACAGGATAGAACGGGATGATAAAAATATTTTTAAAAAATAATTAGACGGGATTAACAGGATGAAACAGGATATAGAAAATATTAAGCTGCAGAAAACCTGAATGGCTAATTAAAATATCTTAATCCTGTAAATCCTGTCTATTAATTTATATTTTTTAGACAGGATTAACAGGATAAACAGGATATAAAAATATTAAATTAGATAAAAAATCTTGATAGCTAACGGAATATTAAAACATTTTAATTGTCTATTAATTTGTATTTTTTAGACGGGATTAACGGGATGAGACAGGGTATAGAAAATATTAAGCTGCAGAAAACCTGGATGGCTAATTAAAATATTTTAATCCTATAAATCCTGTAAATCCTGTCTAATTAATTTTTATGTTTCTGCTCATCCTGTACGTCCGGGCGGGCGAATTCGTCTTCCAGGGGGTTGATGGTGCTTTCTCTCCTGCTTAAAAGGACGATTATGGTTTTCCAGGCTATATACAGGTCTAATTTGAGGGAGAAATTTTCTACATACCATATGTCCATTTCAATCCTTTCCCGCCAGCTTAAGCTGTTTCTTCCGTTGACCTGGGCCCATCCGGTCATGCCGGGCTTCATATCAAGCCTTTTTCTCTGCCGCCGGTTGTAGCGCTTAACCTGGTAGAGCAAGGTGGGCCGGGGCCCGATAAGACTCATCTCCCCCTTTAAAACATTAATTAACTGGGGAAGTTCATCCAGGCTTTTAGACCTGAGAAATCTTCCTACCCTGGTAATGCGGGGGTCCGATTCATCGGCCACCATATACTCGTCAAACCTGTCAGCATCTCTGGTCATGGTTCTGAATTTATATATCTTGAACGGTCTTCCGTACCGGCCGGCCCGGGTTTGCACGAAAACGGGGGGCCACCCGGTTTCCAGCACTACGGCGGCGGCAATAAGGATTAAAAAGGGCCAGAGCAGAATCAGTAACAAAAGGCTTACGATAATATCTATACTTCTTTTAATGAATAACCCCGGGCTAATGAAGTTAACCGGGCTCAAAATTTGTCCTCCGGAAAGTAATTTTTGCCGAAGGGACTGCAGGTCTTTCTTTTTAATAATTAACAGGTCTTTAGCTTGCAAGTTAAAAGTCTTGATATAATAGTCCACCATAATCAGTGCTGCCGCCGAATAGGATATTGATGAAGCCAGGGCCGCCCCTTTGATGCCGTAGTGGGGGATCAGCAGCAAGTTCAGGCTTAAATTACAAATAAAAGCTATAAAGGCTATTACCGTAACCACTGCTTGCCTGCCCCTGGCGGTAAGGTCCGGGGAAAGGACCTTGTGCAGGCTGAAGGATACTATTCCCGGCAGCAAATAAATCAAAGGCTCGCGGGACGGCAGGTATGCTTCGGAAAACATAATTTTAATGAGGGCTTCCCCGGTTAAGCATACAAATACCGCTCCCGTAAGTATAAGTAAAAGATTGTGCCGACAGGCAGAGGCTATCAGGTATTTGGAATCCCCTTTTGCTGAAGATGAAATGGGAAATATAACCACTCCGATGGAATTGGGCAGGTACCACAGGAATTCGGCCAGGGTAACGGCCACCGCGTAATATCCTATGTCGGCGGGGGGACAAAAATAACTGACCAAAAGTATATCCAGCCGGTAATTCAAAAATTGTATTACCGCGGTAAGGTTTATAACCCAGCCGAATTTAACCAGGTTGAGGATGAGCTGCATATCAATGGGAGTACCTTTTTTAAACAGTGTTTTAATGCCCCACCCGGTAATCAAGGCGCCGGCAGCACTGCCGGTTATATAGGCCCACACCCTCCCCGGCAGCCCCGAATTCAGGCCAAGTAAAAATAAAATAACGAATATAAAATTGGCCGCGGAAGTTAACGAGTAATACAGATTATACCTGGGTATAAGATTTTGAGCCTGCAGTAATGATATGAGATACGCCGCTGTTAATTGAAAGGGAATGGCGAAAACTATCAATCTAAGTAGATTTACATCAATACCGGCGGGCAGGAGGTGAATTAAACAGCCGGAAGAGCATGTTAGCAGCAAAGCCAGAAACAAGCCCAGGCCTGCACCCAAAGCCAGTACGTTCGAGGCCAGCTCTTCCAGCTTATATTTACCTTTGCCGTAAAAATAAACCGTGGAAGAATTTATGCCCAGGTTGGCCAGGTTGGCGGCCAGCCCGGGGATTAGCTGCAGCAGGTTATATTTCCCCAGGTCTGCGGGCCCCAGGACGCGGGCGGTAATTATGCCGCTCAAAAGGCGAAGAATAATCCTCAATACCCTGCCGAACAGGGTGAGGGCTATATTTCTGGCCAGAACCATCAGGGGCTCGCCACGCTTTTAGATATTTTTGCGTAAAGCTGCAGCAGCTTTTGGGATTCATTTTGCCAGTTGAAAGTATTTTTGGCCGCCTTTATGGCGTTTAGCGACATTTTTTCGTATCCTTCCCGGTCGGACATTATATCTTCAATAGCAGAGGCAATGGCGCTGGGGTCGCGGGAGTTGCAGGCCCTGCCGCAGCCTGCGTTTTCCACCAATTCCCCGTACGGCTCGCTGGTGATCAAAGGTATTCCGGCGGCCATACATTCAAACAGCTTGTTGGGCAGAGTTAATTTATGGCTCAGCACTTCGGGATTTACCAGGCAGGTTCCCAGGTCCGCCGAGGCAACGTAATCCAGGACTTGCTCCACGGGCACGGAGCCCAAAAAGAATACCCTTGCCCGGAGCCCTAATTTAACGGCCATTTTTTCCAGAGTTCTCCGGTGGCCGGAGTCAGTGCCTAAAATTGCCACCTTGTACCGCGGGGGAAGATGCCTGCAGGCTGCTATTAATTGTTCCAGGCCCCTGTTGGGGGCAATAATGCCTTGGTACAGGATAATAGTGTCTTCCCGGGCCAGCCCCAGTTTTTCCCTGATTAGATTCCGGCGGGGTATTTTTTTATAAGCCGGGCAATTCATTATTACCCGGGGCTCCTCAATGTTGTACCGCCTCGCTAATTCTTTGGCGATTCCGGGGCTTGCTGTAATAATCCCGTCGCACTTTTTTATAATGTATTCTTCTATCTTTTCCCACGCCCGTTTTTCCCATGCGGGGCGCCGCTGCATGGCGTTTCGTTCCAGGGCCAGTTCGTGGGAATCATATATGAGTTTCGCCCCCGTTTTTTTGGCCGCCCGGTAGGCAGGGGGCAGGGCATTCAGATCGTGGGCATGAATAATGCGGGGCTTTAATGCCGCGGCGCGGCGATAGGCCTTAATGATAAATTCCACATATTTAACCAGTTGAAATATGGATTTTTTAGGTAAGCCCCTTAAGCCCACCTTAATGCGCTCCACCCGGTAGCCGTTTATGGTTTCCTCACGGGGAGTGTTTTCGTCCTTTAAAGCCAAAACAGTAACGGAATATCCCCCCTGGGCCAGGGCTGAGGCTGCCCTGTCAACCCGGGCGTCATTGGTGAAGTTATTGATGACAATCATCACCACGTTCATGGTGTTCTCCTTCGCTGCTGATTTTTCACGGGCTTTTACCCGCTGCCAGCAGGCCCCCGGTTAGAATAAAAAACGGTCCGGCCACTTTGGGAATGATAAAGAATTCCCCTGTTAAATTGGCCGCCAGCAGTACAACCAGCGCTCCCTGCAGGCCCAGGGCCAGGTTTTTAAATTCTGGCTGCTCCCGGCTTATTTTTCTAAGTGACCTGAAAAGTATAATGAACATAAGACCGGCCAGCAGCAGCCCGGCTGCCCCGTAGAGGGTGCCTATATATACATAAAAATTATCTATAAGCACGCTTTCAAGGTATGGGTAAGGATTCGGGCCCAATCCCAGCACCGGTGATTCGATGGCTTTGTTAAATGCACTTTCCCAGTTCTCAAACCTTGTGTACAGGTTGCCCGGATCTAAAAGCATGTGTACCCAGCCTTCCGGCAGTATAACTGTTAGACAGGCGAAGGTAATGAAAGTGATAAGTATCCCCGTTATAATTTTAGGGATTATTTCACTGCGTTTTCCAATGACAGAAACAAATAGATAGGCCAGGGCCAGGACGATAAGGGCGGTGCGGGAGCGGGTAAGGAAAATTGCAGTCAAGAGCACCAGGACCCAGGGAATATATAATATTTTCTTGTTCATTCCCCGGAAGCTGCTGCCGATTCCGGTGACTAACATGGCGGAAAGGTAAACTCCCAGGTGATTGGGGCTCCCGTGAAAAGACAGTATCCTGCCCGGATATAGATGGCCTGACGGGAGGTATCCCAGGGTATACAGTTGGCCATAACCTGGAATAAAAAATTGCATTATTCCGAACAGGGCAGCGATAAAGGCTGTTATGTAGCCGGCAGTCAGGATTCGCTCCAGGCCGGCCCGCCTGTATACCAGTACCGCCGGGAGAAAGGTTAAGACGGCAAAGTAAAGATACCTGGTGGCGTTAAATAAATCGCCCGGTGAGTGCCGGTCCCAAAATACATTGGCGTTAATCCAGCTGAGCAAGGCTACCGGTATGAACCCCAGCCAGCACAGGATGATATTTTTGTGTTCCCCTGTAAGGCGCCGTTTTTCCCTGCTGAACGGCAGCATCAGCAAAGTAATAAGAATCAACAGGGGGCCGTCCAGGTACATGGAAGGCCAATTTTCGCCCAATATTTTGGAGTGGGGGGCAAATACTACTGCCGGTATGGCCAGGCAGGCCAGTGTTGTTCTTAACTTATCCACGCCCCATCAACTCCTGATAAAGGTCAATTAATTTTTTTTCTTCACTTTGCCAGTTATATCGCTCTTTAAAGGCGCTGAAGCCCCGTTCACCCATGGACTTGCCTGTTTCCGGGTTTAACAGCAGGTATTCGATGGCTTCTGCGATTTCCCTTACATCCAGGGGGTCCGCTGCTATACCGCAGCCGTGCTCCCACACCAGCTGCTTCCAGGCAGGGAAATTGGACACCACCATGGGTATCCCCGCGGACATATAGTCGTAAATCTTGGTGGGCATGGAAATTACGTAGTTTTTTTCCGGGTGCAGTAGCGCCAGGCCGAGGGCAGCTTTTTTATAGTATTTAAAAACGACAGGAAGCGGGAGCCTTCCTGTTAAGGTAACTTTTCCCGTGAGCCCGTTTTTCCGCACCTCTCTTTGGATTATTTCCTTAAATTTCTCAGTAACGGGGCCTACCAAATAATAATGAAAATCACAGCCGCGCCCGGCCAGTATTCCCAGGGCTTCGATGGTGGTAAAAGTCCCCCGGGCTTTTCCCATTGCCCCGGCGTAAATAATGACGGGTGCTCCTGAATCAACGTCAATTGGGTTCTCCGGCCGGGTTTTTAATTTTTCCGGGCCCAGGGCATAATTAACAACGAAGATCTTGTGGCATTTTATGTCTTTAAATCTGCGGCCGTAGGAAAACTCGGCAAAAATTAAGGCATCCACGTGCCCGGCAAGGATTATTTCAGCGCGGTCAATTACTTTGGCCAAAAGAGGCCTCAACCTTTGGGGGATCCACTCTTTGTAGGAAATTGATGCGGGAAGGTCTTCGTGAATATCGTAAATAACTTTTTTCCCGGTTAGGAATTTTACAAGGACCATAAAGGGTAAAAGTTCCGGGTCGTGAAAGTGGATTACCCGGGCCGGAGAGCGCAGGGCTGTAAATAACAATCTGAAACAATTCAATAAGCGAAGGGTCCTGAGGCGGTATTGGGGCAGTGGTTTTATCTCGATATCCTCAGAGAAAAAGGGCCTGTCGAAATCAACGGCGTGTAATTCCACGGAATACCTGGAGGCTATAGATAAAGCTTCCTTATAAAATATTCTGCAGTCATCCAAATGGTGTACCGAGCTCACTATCAATACTTCAGGCTTTTTACTTGCTTTCCGCTGCGTCCGCCCCGTAACGGAAAGCAATACCCTTTCCAATTGGGCCGCCTGTTTTTCCCGGTTGCAGTGTTCATAAACGTAAGCCCGGCCGTTGTTTTCCCACCGGGAAAATAAGTGCCGGTGCTCGTACATGTATTTTATTCCTTCGGCCGTGGCGCGAGGATCTTCAGGCTTTACAGATATCCCTGCCCTGCTTTCCTCCACCACCCTTTGCATTTCCCCTTCCACGGAACACAATATGGGCCGCCCCGAGGCAAGGTAATCAAAAAGCTTATTAGGTCGGGCCCTTTGAAATACATAATTGTTTTGGGTGGTCAGGATTAAAATGTCCGCCATGTTGAGGTAGTTGGGCACTTCGCTTTTTGCCACGGGATCAAGAAAGCGAACGTTGTTTAACCCGAGGTTGACAGATTTTTGTATCAGGCGTTGTTTTTCCTGGCCGTCACCCAAAAACACGACATTAATATCCGGATTTTCCTTAAGAAAAGAGGCGGCCTCCACTACCGTGTCCAGGGCATAACAATAGGCGTGGGAGCCGGCGTACAGGGCCACAAATTTATTTTCAAGCCCTAATTTTTGGCGCATTTCCTCCCTGGGAACGGTTACTTTGAAATCCCTGGGGTTAACACCGTTGGGAATTAAAACGATCTTTTCGGCAGAAAACCCCCGCTCCCGTAAAGTAGCCTGGATCCCTTCGGCCACAACTATGATTTTCTGGCTCTTATGGTACAGGAAAACTTCCAGGCGCGACAATATCCCAATTATCAGTTTGTTTATGTCGGCCTCCACGGCTACAAGGCTTTCAGGCCATAAATCCCGGACTTCCAGGACGAATTTGGAGCCCTTCACCCTGGCCAGTACCCAGCCGGACAGGCAGGCAAACAGGTGGGGGGAGGAGGCCACTATTACGTCCGGGCGCCCGGGAGTGACCAGCCCTCTGAACAGTACCAGAAGTGTAAAAATCAACATATTTAAGGCCCTGAATATATCGTTTCTTTTGTAGGGAGGGGCCCAGATCCATTTCAAATAAAGGTTTTCCGGCAAAGAATTCCTTATTTGCCCGCGCTTTTCTTTACTGACAAATATGTATTTCTGGTGAAGAAAGCTGCACAGCCAGAGGGTTACCCTGTGGTTTTGGGAAACCAAATACCTGGCAAATTCGTAGTGCCTGGTTCCCCCTGAAAAGTGCGGGGTTATGGCATAGTGATTTATTATCCATATGTTCAGTTGGCTGCCGTTGGTTTTCAATGGGGATCCCTCAAATTTTGGGAGAATTTTCCTACGAAAACATTATCTTTTAATAAATAGAACTTAGCTTGAGAAATTTCCCCCAAATCAAGCCGTTTGCCATAATTTATTCAAATGGGCCTTATTTTGTTACCTGGCAGGGGTTAGTTAGGGGCCGGTGCTGCCTGCTGCGCTCAGGTGCTTTTTTTTGTCAATTTTGCCGCGTGCTGAATAGTTTATTAGAAAATTTGGGGGAATTTTCCCACTTTGCCAAGCTGCGCTTGGCATGGGGACTCAAATCGGGGGGGATAGTATGTCTGAGCGAGAGTTTTTGCCCAGGTTGTTAGTAATCAGTCTTTTTTCCTGCATCTTGCTTCCGTCTGTGCAGTTTGTCTCCGGAATGCCGTCGGTGAGGTTGGAAGAGGCGCTGATTTTCGGTTTTTTTGGCCTTTATGCTCTTGTTAGAGGGAGGGAAATTAAAAAATTCTTTTCACCTTTGACGTTTTTAGATTATTGTTTTGCCCTGCTGGCTCTATCCGTTGCTTTGTCGACCCTTTACGGGCGGCTGTTTTTAAACCAGCCCGTCATACTGAGAGATTTTTTTGAATTCATCAAGATTCTCAAATACTACTTGTTTTACCGCTTAACGTTATTTTGCGGGTCGGAGAGATATTTTGGGCTGGCGGACCTGGGCAGGTTTTTAATGTCATTCTCGACTGTTGCCGCGGTTATTTCCATAATGCAGTTTTTTAACTTGCTGTACATTAACAGCTGGCTGACGCCCCTTTATGTTGGAAATTACGATATTGATAAAGTATTTTTGCACAGGGCCGTGGGCGCTTTCGGTAATCCAAACATTTCCGGTTATTTTTTTGCTATGATTCTTGTTCTTGTTCTTGCCCAGGCTTTTATTTACGGCAGGGAGTATGTTAAAAAACCGTCCTTTTTAGCCCAGGTGTTTGTAATTGCAGCGGCTTTTTTGCTGGCTCAATCTCGGACTTCTCTGGTGGCTTTAGTTGTGGGCGTATTGGTGGTAGTGATAATGCAGGAACTCGGGAAGGAATCGGTGGATTACAGGAGATTGCTGGTTCATTTGGGATACGTGGCGGGGGGAGTGCTTTGTATTTTGGCAATTATTTTCATACTCCCCTTTGACTACCTTCAGGACATTAAAAATACCGTATATGCCCACAGCATGGTGGCCAGGTACGACGTATGGTCGGAAGCCTTGCATACCGCTCTGAAATCGCCCCTTTTGGGCTGGGGCCCCGCCAAGGCCAACATGCTCATGGGGATAGATAATGAATACCTGCTGCATTTCCGCAGGTACGGCCTGGTGGGACTTTCCTTGTTGTTGTGGCTGTATTTTGGCTTGCTGCGGGTTGCTTTTACTTTGTCTCAAAGGTACTGCTGTGCCGAAAATAAACTTATATCCCTTTTTTTAGCGGGTACCGTTTTTATTGTCCTGGTGGTGGGCCTGACCAACAGTGCATTCAACAACCTCAGGTATATGCCCGTTTTTTGGATAATAGCGGGCTCAGCAGTTGCAATATGGAAATTTAGGGGAAATTTTCCAGGTTAAGTCCTGCTTGTTAAAGACAATGTTTCCGTAGAAAAATTCCCCCAAAACTGCACACAAGTTTTTTCCCCGGAATATTATGAATGAGAATTTCGATAACTAATTGAACGGAGGGGATAAGGTTTTATGCGGGTTAAAAGGTTATTTATTATCGGTGTGGCATTGCTGTTTGTCCTCAGTATAGTTGCTGCCTGCGACTCCAGCCTCGAGCAGGCCAGGGAGCCGGCCAAGGCGGGCTCTGAGAAAGTAGATAAGGCGCCGGCCGGCGGAGATGCTGTTAAAACTCTACCTGCTGACGGCTATGTAACCATCACTTACGGGGACGGAAACCTTTCGGTCTATAAAAGGGCTTTCCCGCTCCATTCCCGGTATGGATTTCCGGGTGTAAATTATGTAATTACCTCGAAAGCCGGCACTGAAGGAAAAATGACGGTATCCCAGCTGAAGGAAATGGAGGCCGCGGGCTGGGAAACCGGCTCTCACAGCGTGAGTCACAGGGATTTTACCACCCTGGATAAGGAACAAATTAAGGAAGAAGTAACTGCGTCGGCCCGGTGGCTTGAAGAGCAGGGGCTGATGCATGACAGCTTCTCTTACCCCTTCGGTGTTGCCCGCTTTGATAAATTTGTCAAGGATACCTACAGTTCAGCGGTACTGGCTTCGGGCCACAGCGACATCAATTTTGCCCCGGTTAACCCCTATGAATTAAAGAGGGTGCTGATTAGCAAGAATACGGTGGATGAAGTTATCGGCCTCCTTGACAGGGTGAAGGCAGAACACGGGTGGCTCATTGTATATACGCACAGTGTCTATGCAGATGCCGGTGAACCTGACGACTACAGCATAAACGTGTCCGGCCTAGAGAGATTTTTCAAAGAAATTCAAAGCCGTAATCTGAAAGTGATTACTGTCAGCGAAGGGGTAAAGCTGATGACAGCTATACCGTAATGTTATTTCTTGTTATATTAGCACAAGAGGACCGCAGAGAAACCTGCGGTCCTACCTATTTGGCCGGTGCTCCCTGGCAAGCGAATTGCGTAGCGCCGGTTTTGGGGGGATTTTTCCTCAAAAAGGTTCTCTATAAATAAGTAAATCTTGGCTTGAAAAATTTCCCCAAAATAACGGGGCTTAGCGAAGCTGAGGCAACCGGCCCGGCGCGACGAATCGCGCACAATAACAGTAGCCTAATGAGATATCAGTTGGACATCGGGGCTATAATTAGCATTAAAAATACCGGGCTGTCATGCGCAATATGCAGGAGCGCCAGGGCCGGTCCGAAGCAAGCTTTAGCCCCGTCGGCGCGGAGCACCTGAGCGCAGCGGGGAGCACCGGCCAATAAGGCTAGCTTTGTATTTAATGGGGGAAACGTCTCATGAACTTAAAAGGTAAGAAAGTACTTGTCACCGGGGGGGCCGGGTTTTTGGGCTCCCATATTTGCCGGCGGCTGGTGGAGTGCGGGGCGGAAGTAGTACTATTGGATTGTGCCGTGGAAAGCAATATTTCTCGAATCCGGGATTTTTATAAAGAAGTCAGGGTTCTGGAAGGGGACATACTGGACAGCGGCCTGGTGGAAAGGGCGGCATCCGGTGCCGGTGCCGTGGTGCATACCGCATTTCCCGCCGCTGCCTGCGGCAGGTCTCCGGAAAGGCAGTTTGTTGCCGCGGGGACCGCGGGGACGTTTAACGCCTTGAGAGCTGCCTGGCGGCAGGGGGCCGTCTTTATTTATGCTTCTTCCATTTCGGTTTACGGGTATCAGCGGTATTTGCCCATAGATGAAGAGCACCCGGTGGCTCCCTTTTTATTATACGGGGCAACGAAGCTGGCCGGGGAGCATTACTGCCGGGTAATGGGGCAGGAGTTCGGGGCTAAAACGGTAATATTGCGCCTTTCTGATTTATACGGCCCGGGAAACGGCAGGGCCGGCGCCCCCAATATTTTCGTAGAAAATGCCCTCAAGGGCGACCCTTTGGTTGTCCGGGGCGGCGGGACGCAGGTGCGCACTTATACCTTCATATCCGATGCCGTGCAGGCCTTTCTTCTGGCTATTGACAATAGTGACGCGTGGGGGCAGGTATTTAATATTGCAGGGGGCGAATGTATATCCATCAGGGAACTAGCGGAGAGGGTAGTACGCATGTTCCCCGGCAGCGGGGGAATAGTTGACTGGCCCGCTGAGCCCGACCGGCGTTGTTATTTTATAAGTTCGGAAAAGGCAAAAAAAATCCTGGGGTATGAGCCCCGGGTTTCCATGGACGAAGGCTTGCGCATTACTGCCCATTGGCTGAAAGAAAATATGAAGAAATAAAAGAAATTCCGGGGGTAAAGGGCAGGTTATCGAGCTGAATATAGATAATTTGGCCGGCGGGGGAGACGGTATCGGCCGGTGGCAGGGCCGGGCGGTGTTCGTCCCCGGGGCCCTTCCCGGGGAGCGGGTCAGGACCCGGGACCTGGGGCGCATGGAAGCCCTGGGCTACCGGGTAAAGGAGGTTCAGCCGGTGGACATGTTTCCCTGGACGGGACACGTGGAGGCGGTGGCTTGCCAGGAATTCAGGATGGCCCGGCCGTGCCGGGGCAATTTGCTTCCGGAATCAATTCTATAAATAGTTTAACCAGATGCGGGTCAAACTGGCTGCCGGCGCACCTTTTTAGTTCTTCTATAGCTTCCTGCGGCTTAATTGTCTTTTTATGCGGCCGGCCCCGGGTCATAACATCATAGGCATCGGCAATTGCTATTATCCGCGAGTTAAGCGGTATTTCTTCTCCTTTTAATCCCCTGGGGTAGCCGCTGCCGTCCCACCACTCGTGGTGGGCCAGAATGGCTTCAGCTATATGGGTTAACTCCGGAGAAGATTGGGCAATGCGATAGCCTATTTCAGGGTGTCTTTGTATTGTTTTCCATTCTTCCGGCGTTAATTTGCCCGGCTTGGCAAGGATACTGTTTGGGATGGCAACTTTCCCGATATCGTGCAGTACCGCCAAAAGGCTCAGGTCATCCAACTGGTTATCCGGCAAATTAAGCTTTTGCCCCAAACGCAAAGCCATTTCCTGCACGCGAAGGGCATGTTCCTCCGTTTCATGGGTTTTCTCCTGCAGTATCTTCTTCAAGGAAGATATGATGGAACTGCGAACGCTCTTGCTTTCGAATAATTTTTGCCGGTACATTCTGTCCTCGGCTTCTTTAAGTATTTCCTGTATATCCTGGTCAGGCTTTTCTTTAGTGGCCGTGCCGAGGGCAATGCTGGGGCGTATGGGGCTTTGTTCAGTTTCGCTGCAGGCCTTTTTTATGCGCTGGCATACCTCCGCAGCGGCCTTATTACCGGTCCGGGGTAGCAGGACAGCAAATTCATCCCCTCCCCAGCGGGCAATTATATCTTCTTTGCGGCAGGAATTTCTCAATACACAGGCTATCTTTTTTAACAGCACGTCTCCTTGCTGGTGGCCGAATGTATCATTAACCAGCTTTAATCCGTTGACATCTCCTATAATAATACTCAAAGGCAGCTGCCTTTCGGTGTCCAGGCGTTTCAGTTCTTCTTCAAAATAAGCCCGGTTATAGATTCTGGTTACTTTATCGTGGAAACTTAAATATCTAATCTGTTCCTCCGCCTGTTTGCGCTCAGTAATATCCAGGGCGCTGCATATTACATATTCCACATTTCCTTTTATATCAAAGGTGGGGGTTTTAAAAATAGCTAACAGGCGTTTTTGCCCCTTGGAATTATACATCCACTGTTCCGTATAGATCTGCTGTTTTTTGGTAAAAGCTTTTTTATTTTCGTTAATCCAGGCTCTTGCTTCTTCGTCCGTGCGGGCAATTTCAAACAGGCTTTTATTGACCAGTTCCTCTTTTTTCTTTCCCAGGAACTGCGCGTGCGCTTTATTTGCCGCACCGTACGTTTCCTCGTCCTTTAAATACCAGATTTGAATTGGAATACTGTCCAGAAGCAGCTGTTGTTCCCTGACTTTTCTTTTTTCCAGCTCCCGCTGCTCCCACTCCAAATGCTTAACCCTTAATATTTCTTCAACACGGCGGGCAAAAATGGTATACAGTCTTCTGTCCCGGAGAGAAAGGGGAGAAAGCTGTTCCAGATACAGTAAGCCCAATTTTCCACTGCCCAGGGGATATAAAAAAGAGTTTGCAGCCTTTTTTTCAATGGCTTTCCAAATATCGCTTTCCTTTTGGAAACCAAAATATCCCATACATTTTCGAGCATTTTGGGGGCCGGTAATAAGGGCCAGGCGGCAGGTTCCAAATAACCGGGTGGACTTTTCAATTAATTGTGAAATTAAATCCTCCTCTTTCTCCGGGAAGGAAAAAGAGGCGATATCATATAAAATAAACAGGTCGGTACTTAATGGATAAGCTTTGTCCAATTGTTACCACCCCGCTGCCGCAGCAATAATCTTAATTAATATTTTAACAATATAATATTTTTCCCTTTTAAGAATCGACAAAAAAAATTGCAGATTTTATCTGCCTTTCCGGTAGACAATGAATCGCGGGAGAGGGCGGCAGGCGGCAGTAAAGGTATATGCTGTTATTTCAGCCGGCGGTTCGGGGGAGCGGTTCTGTAAAAAGGCGCGCGGGTTACGGCTCGCAGGTGAAGGCCTTTCTGCGTCTGGGGCCGTAACGGTAAATGAAGAAATGGCGGTCGAAAGTAAATACCCGCTCGATGCGCAGGCGTTCCATCACGGCGAAGGTGGTGCAGTCGGTAAAGCTGAAGGTTTGGTCCGGGAAAGCGTTGATTAAGTTGCCTATAATTTGCACAACATTCAATCAGATATTCAACGCTGTTATGGCCGTCCGCAACAGGTATATCTGGCGGTTACAGGTGTTGGACTTGCTGGCTGAAGACTTCCGCCGGCGTCCGCAACAGGTATATATGGCGGTTACCGCAGATGGCAAATTCTGTTTTAATCATAGACGAGCCTCAAGGGCTACCGCCTGAGATGGGCAGGGGCTTGAGAACCGTCCTGCGAGAATTTGCAGAGCTTCTCGGCACGCGTATACTAGTTATGACAGCCACTCCGCCAATATGGTTTTGGGAAGGTATCCGGAGTGCTGGAGAACCCCCTGTTTCCTTAAAGAATCAGGAATATAAAGCCCGTTAAACGGCATAATACTTGGCTTTTTTAACGGTTTTGATAGCACCATAAGGGTTGTAAGCTCCATTACGCTCAAAAGTTGGTTTATTTCTTTCTCGGCAAGTTTTAATAGCACCTGCAAGGGTTGCAGGTACCCACCACTGCAAAACTTGACAGGAACCTTCAGCAGCCGGTGCAGTAACAAACGAGCGAGGCGACGGCGATGGGGAGCATGACAGGGTAAGAAAACGGCCTCGCCCAATCCATTGTACCGGCTGCTGCCACCTGTTCAGTTTCCTTTTCAATTCCTCTTCGAAGAGCAGGGAGAGAAATTCTGTGTAAGACAGGTTATTTGAGATGCCTTTTCTGTCGTCATATACTTTCATGCCTGCACCTAAACAAATCAAGCGAAAAATGACAAATGCCAGCAAGGATATAATTATTGCTACAAAGAATAACAAATGTGCAACCAGCTTTTTTTAAGAGTTGGCCTGAGGTTTTTTCTTTCCAAAAAACATATTAATTATTTCGTACATCTCTTTTTATAAATTTAAAGGAGGTTTTTTATGGTAAAAAAGACATGGTTAACTATTATCGGAACTATTGTTTTGCTTGGTACCCTGGCTACTGCAACCTTTGCTGCCAATCCAATCAAGCTAATTGCAAACGGGCAGCTAGTTAAGCCGGATGCTAGTCCACAGCTAATTAATGGACGAGTAATGGTGCCGGTGCGCTGGGTGGCCGAAGCGCTTGGGGCTGACGTAAAATGGGAAAAAGAAACTAAAAGCGTATGGATCGAAACACCAAAGTTAGATTCGCTTCAACGCCAGATTGCGCTTTTGCAAAAAGCAGTAGCCCCTACAATACCTGAAGAAGCTGTAGAGAGATGGGCTAAGGGCGTAAAAATGCGTAACGGTGCATTGCAATATGCCGTTCTGTCCCCGGAATTAAAAGAGCAAAGCCGTCTTGACTATGAAAGGTGCGGATGGGTAACAGGAGTATCCAGCCCCTGGGTTGAACATTATGAAATAACTAAAACCGGAGATGGAGCATGGGAATATGAAGTCAAATTTAAAATGATGACTTCTACAGGTCCTGCCGGTTCACCGGTAATCAGGGTGATTGCCAAACAATATGAACAAAACTGGTATATATCTCAAATTATTAATTATGATGGTTTGAAGGAACAGCTAAAGAAAAAGATAAAAGATTTTATGGACTCAACATATGGGCAGCATTATCGTGTTCTGGAAACAGATGTTTTCCTGTTGTCGTTCAGTGTTGCCAATTCTAAGGTAGAAGCTGAATTTAAAGCCGGGGTTACGACGGTTCTTGGCTGTGACACACCGGCGGAGTGGCCGCTACAAAAAGGACGAATAAAGTTTTTAAAAGAAAATCGGGAAAAGCTTTCTCCTGAAAGAATAAGAAAGATTGAGGAAAAAATAGATTTTTGGAATAAAGAGTTACAGGAGTATATTAATAAACCCTCCGAAGC
The DNA here is from genome assembly GCF_056316025.1 of Desulfofundulus sp. JL263-se. NCBI lineage: Bacteria > Bacillati > Bacillota > Clostridia > Eubacteriales > Peptococcaceae > Desulfofundulus > Desulfofundulus sp. JL263-se. The sequence continues at coordinate 403,886 of NZ_CM149993.1, forward strand.
CAATGACTTTTTAAAAATTACCGCTGAACTGGACGGCATGGGTTCAATTAAAAAGAATACCGTTGAAATTTATCACCAGGACCCGGTGGGCAATTATGTGCCAATAAACAAAGATACCTTACCGGTGTTTAAATCTACCGAGGAATTGGTCAAACAAGGTTATGAGGAAATGCGGCAGTTAGTTGAATAGCATCTGCTGCTGACTGAAAAAGTTGTCCTTGACCCGATACCTGAGCAAAGAGACTGGTTCTGGCAGATGGGCAGAGCAGCTACACTGTTCTACAACGTCGGTCTTGAACAACGCCGCTGGCATTACCTGCGCTACCACTGGGAAAGAAGTTACAGCCAGGCCGCCGCGGTTTAAGAGCTCGAAGTATTTCTTTACCCTGTACTGCGTTCAGAGCGGCTTTAACTTAAAGGTGAAACGCTGATTTTATCCGGCGGCATGAAGCCATATGTTGACGGTTACCGCCGGCGCAGGGAAGCTATCAAAATCAAAGGTTATCGCAAGTTGCCTAACAACGTCCACATCATGGCTCCCGACTCCGAGTTTTTCGGATGCCCACCATTTCAATGGTGGGAGGAGGTCATCCGTTTTAAGATAACAAGTTCTTCTTCTTGAGAGGAAAGCCTGTTATCGATTTTTTTAATGTCGTTCCATACATACCGAAGCTCAGTTTTAATGTCTTTGACGTCTTTTTGAATTTTATTAATCTCTTTCTGGAGTTCCTGCTGTCCTTGATGCAGGGCATTAACCTCTTCCCGAAGTTCCTGCTGTCCTTCTGTTAATATTTTAAGTTGTTCCAGGACAAGATTTTGAAATTTTTCGTTATTCACAGGTTGCTCCTCCAGGAATTTTTGGGTTAAATATACGTTCACCATTTAGCTAAAATTTCCTGCAGTATCATGGAGCATTTAAAGAATAGAATAGGAGTATAAAAATTAAATGACCCCGGCGGATATGGAACGGGTTAAGTTGCAGGGATGACTAGTCTTTTAATTTGAAATATTCCAATTTTGTTATTAGTCTCCGCATTTTGGCAGGGTTTGAGGCATTTCCCGAGAAATAATTACAGAATTGTTTGTAAATGGGGGGGAGATATACCTGCTTTACGCGGTAATTCTGGCAGGGGGCAAGGGGGAGAGGTTCTGGCCCTACAGCCGGGAAGCCTGCCCCAAGCAGTTTTTGAAGCTGACGGGCCCCCGCACCATGCTGCAGCAAACGGTGGACAGGCTGGAAGGGTTGGTTGGCCCGGAGGCCGTTTTTATAATTACCGGGGCGAGCTATACAGGTCTGGTGCGGGAACAGCTGCCCGGCATACCGGAAAAAAACATTATTGGGGAGCCCTGCGGCAGGGATACTGCAGCCGCCGTGGGGCTGGGCGCGCTGTACGTGGGCCGGCGCGACCCCGCAGGGGTAATGCTGGTGCTGCCGGCAGACCACTACATTGAAGACGTGGGGCGCTTCCGGCAGGTGATCTCCGGGGCCGCCGCCGCGGCTGCCCGGGGACAGCATCTGGTTACCCTGGGCATTGAACCCGCCCGTCCGGAAACGGGGTACGGCTACATCAGGCGCGGCGGCCTGCACGGCAGCTTCAACGGGGTGCCCGCTTATACAGCGGAACGGTTTACCGAAAAGCCGGATTTGGAGCTGGCGAAAAAATTTTTAGCCCGGGGTAATTACCTGTGGAACAGCGGTATGTTCATCTGGCGGGCCGATTTAATTAAGCGGTTGATTGCTGAACTTCTGCCTGAGTTGGATCAGGGGCTGCGCGCTATTGAACAGGCCCTGGATAGCGGTGATGCCTGGCGGGCAATTGAAGAAGTCTACCCCCGCCTGCCCGGGATTTCCGTGGACTACGGCATAATGGAGCGGGTCGGCAATGTCCTGGTAATGCCCGGGGATTTCGGCTGGGACGACGTGGGCTCCTGGACGGCTCTGGAGCGCCACCGGGAAAAGGATGCCATGAACAACGTGCTGGAGGCCAGGGGTGTTTTCCTGGACACCAGGAACTGCCTGATTTCATCTTCCCGCACTGTGGCCACTCTGGGCGTGGAGAACCTGATTATCGTGGATAACGGGGAGAGCCTGCTTGTTTGCCGCAAGGACCTGGCTCAGGAGATAAAGCAGGTGGTGCGGGCCCTGAAAAAGGCGGGGTACAAAGAGTTAGTTTAGGGGGGATATCAGTGGCGGCAATTAATCCGGATATATTTCGTCAGTACGACATTCGCGGGGTGGCCGACAGGGATCTTACTTCGGAAACGGTGGAGCTCCTTGGGCGGGCCTTCGGTACATACATGCGGGAGTACGGCGGCACGGAGGTAATCGTGGGCCGGGACAACCGGCTGAGTTCCGGGCGCCTGCGGGACGACCTGGTGCGGGGGCTGCTGGCCGCGGGCTGCCGGGTGATTGATGTGGGGGAGGTGGTCACCCCCATAGTTTACTTTGCCCGCATTCACTTCGGCATTGACGGGGCGGTGATGATTACCGGGAGCCACAACCCGCCCGATGAAAACGGCTTCAAGATTTCCCGGGGCCCCGGGACCATATACGGCGAAGAAATCCAGCGCCTGCGAGAGTTGATGGAAAAAGGGGATTTTTGCCGGGGCAGCGGTGCGGTAGAAGAGCGGGACGCCGTGACGCCGTACCTCTCCATGCTGCGGGAAAAGATCCGGCTGGGGCCCCGCCGGCTGAAAGTGGTGGTGGACTGCGGAAACGGCACCGCCGGCCTTTTTGCCGAGAAGATAATGGAAAACTGGGGGGTTGAGTGCTGCCCGCTGTACTGCGAATCCGACCCCACCTTTCCCCATCACCAGCCCGACCCGGTGAAAACGGCCAACCTGGCCGACCTGCGCCGGGAAGTGCGGGAGCGCGGGGCCGACCTGGGGGTGGCCTACGACGGGGACGCCGACCGCATTGGCGTGGTGGACGAGAAGGGGAACGTTATCTGGGGCGATAAATTGATGTGCCTGTACTGGCGGGAAATACTGGCCCGTTACCCGGGGGCCCCGGCGATTATCGAGGCGAAGTGCTCCCAGGCCCTGGAGGAAGAAGTGAGGCGGCTGGGCGGCAAGCCCTTTTTCTACAAGACCGGCCACTCGTTGATCAAGGCCAAAATGAAGGAAGTGGGGGCCGTTTTTACCGGCGAGATGTCGGGGCACATGTTTTTTGCCGACGAGTACTACGGCTATGATGATGCCTTTTATGCCGCGGGGAGGCTGCTGCGCATCCTTTCCCGGGAGGAAAGGCCCCTTTCCGAGCTGTTAAGTAATGTGCCCGAGTATTATTCTACCGCGGAAACCAGGGTGCCCTGCCCCGACCGGGATAAGTTCCGCATAGTGAATGAACTGGTGAGGTACTTCCGGGCTAAGTATGATGTTATAGACGTGGACGGGGCCCGGGTGCTGTTCGGCGACGGCTGGGGCCTGGTGAGGGCCTCCAACACCCAGCCGGTGTTGGTGGCCCGCTGCGAGGCCAAAACCCGGGAAGGGCTGGAGCGCATCTGCGGCATAATGAAGGAGGCCCTGCGGAGATTCCCCGAGGTGGGGGACTTTGAGTGGGAATTTTAAGGTAGGGGGACAGTCTCCCTGGGGAAAAGGGGACTGCCGCCTGGATATGAATAAGTTAAAGGATAAAGACAGTATGGTGGGGAGATATAAAACGGAAACAATTGTATTTTAAATTTTAAGGTAATCTGGATCAAAAAGCTGCTTGAATGTCCAAAAAAGGGGACAGGCTGCTTTTTAAAAAGCAGCCTGTCCCCTTTTTTAGAGGGCTATTTTGTCTTCTACTTTGAGCTTCAACCCCTGGGCTAGCATTTTGCGCCGCACATAGGCCAGCTGCATTTGCAGGGGGAGCTCCATGGGGCAGTTGTCGTTGCAGGCCATGAGGCCCATGCAGCCGAATACCCCTTCTTCGGCTCCCACCACTTCGTAATACTGCTCCGGTGTGCGCTCGTCCCGCGGGTCGATCATAAACCGGGCCACCCGGTTTATGCCTGCGGCTCCCAGGAAGTCCTCCCGGATGTTGGCGGTGGCGCACCCGGCAATGCAGCAGCCGCACTCTATGCAGCGCTCGGCCTCGTAAATTTTGAGGGCGGTTTCGTTGTCCATGCGCTCTTCCGGGGCTCTGGGGTTGAATTCCTTGCTGGTGTGGATCCAGGCTTCGGTTTTCAGCGAAAGGTGCCTGAACCACGTTCCCGTGTCCACGGACAGGTCCCCGATGAGCTTGAAGACCGGTAGGGGGAGGAGGGTGATTTTAGCCGGCAGGTCTTTGGTCAGGGTTTTGCAGGCCAGCCTAGGGCGGCCGTTTATGACCATGGCGCAGGAGCCGCAGATGGCGGCCCGGCAGACAAAGTCGAACATGAGGGAGGGGTCCTGCTCTTCCCTTATTTTATTTAAAGCTACGAAGATGGTCATGCCGGGCAGTTCTTCCAGCCGGTATTCCTGCATGTAGGGCTTTATTTCGGGTGTTTGGGGGTTGTAGCGGAAAATGTTGAATGTGAGCTGGCGGTTAGCCATGGTTTGCCTCCTCCCTTCCGGTTTGTTCTCCGTAGCCCCGGTCGCCCGGCGGCAGTTCGGTGATGGTGACGGGCTCGTATTCCAGTTTCGGTAATTCGCTGCCTTCCGGCCAGTAGGCAAGGGTGCGCTTGAGCCAGTTGATGTCGTCCCGCCTGGGGTAATCTTCCCTGAAGTGGCTGCCCCGGCTTTCGGTGCGCTTAAGGGCCCCGTAAGCAATGCAGAGGGCCAAGCGCACCATGCCCGGGAGCCTGAGGGCCGATGCCAGTTCCGGGTTGGCCCCTTTGCCGTTTCCGGACCTCAGGCCTACCTTTTGTGCTCTTTCGTGCAGTTCCTGGAGCCTGGCCACGGCCTTTTCCAGGTCGGGCCCGTTGCGGAAGATGCCCACGTAGTTCATAAGGGTTTGTTCCATTTCCGTGCGGACCCGGTATGCATTTTCATTTCCGTTCTTACCGGAAATGAGGTCTTTTATGCGCTGTTCATCTTTTTTGACAAAATCGTCTACCAGCCGGCTCGAGTATTCCAGTGCGGTCCCCAGGGTGTACTCGGCCACTTTTTTGCCCACAACCATGCCGCTTACTATGGTTTCCGCCAGGGAGTTGCCCCCCAGCCGGTTGAAGCCGTGCAGGTCCCAGCACGCCGCCTCGCCCACGGCAAAAAGCCCCTTCAGTCCGTAGGCGTGGCCGTCAATGTTGGTCCTTACCCCGCCCATGCTGTAGTGCTGGGTGGGCCTTACGGGGATTAATTCTTTGGCCGGGTCTATACCCAGGAAGTTCTTGCAAATGTTGGCGATCTCCCGGAGGTTGGTGTAAATATGTTTTTCCCCCAGGTGGCGGATATCCAGCCACAGATGCAGCCCGTGTTCGCTTTCTACACCGTAGCCGGCGCGCATGTGCTGGGTCATCCGGCGGGATACCACGTCCCGGGAGGCCAGCTCTTTTTTCTTGGGCTCGTAGTCGGGCATGAAGCGGTGGTGGTTTTTGTCCAGCAGGTAGCCGCCGTCGCCCCTGGCGCCTTCGGTAACCAGAATTCCCGCGGGCACAATGCCCGTGGGGTGGAACTGTACCGCTTCCATATTGCCCAGGGGAACAATGCCTGTATTAAGGGCCAGGAACATGCCGCTGCCTTCATTAATAACGGCGTTGGTGGATACCCCGTAAAGGCGGCCGTAGCCGCCGGTGGCGATAACGGTGGATTTGGCTGTATAAGCCAGCAGTTCACCGGTGCGCAGGGAGCGGGCCACCACGCCCAGGCACTTTTCCCCGTCGTGAATAAGGGTAATGGCCTCCACCCGGTCGTGTACCGTAATGCCCATTTTAATGACTATGGAGTCCATTGTGTACTGTAAAGTATGACCCGTCCCGTCCGAGGTATAACAGGTGCGCCAGTAGGCGGTCCCCCCGAAGTCACGGGCGGTGATGAGGCCTTCCTTTTCTTTCTTTTCTTCGATTACCCTGCCGTCCGGGAGCGTTCTTTTGCCGGCCACCACCCGGTTCCAGGGAACGCCCCAGTGGGCCATTTCCCGCACCGCAATGGGTACCGTTTCCACGAACAGACGGGCCACATCTTGCTCGCATCCCCAGTCAGAGCCCTTTACGGTATCTTCGAAGTGAATGTCGGGGTTGTCCCCTTCACCCATGGCACAGTTACCCAGGGAAGCCTGCATGCCGCCCTGGGCGGCGGTACTGTGGGAGCGGCGGGGCGGGACCATGCTCAATATAATGCAGTCCAGGCCGTGCTTTGCCAGTTCAATGGCCGTGCGCTCTCCCGCCAGTCCTGCGCCGATGATTAATACGTCAGTTGTGAAGGTCTTGTAAGTGCTCATACCGTACCTCCTAACTTGAGAAAGACCCACATGGCTGCAAGTCCAAGGGTAACGATGATCAGGGTAATAATCTTCAGAACGTACCCGATGGGCTTACGGGGAAACCATCCCCACTTTACAAAAATGCGGTAGAGGCCTACGCTGGCATGGTATTCTCCCAGGGCCAGCAGTACCAGGTAAAACCACCAGAAGGCCTGGATACGCTCCGCGCTGGTATGGGCGCGTATGGGCCACCCGGTTACAACGGTCCATACGTGAACGGCCGCCAGCACCAGTATGGCCATACCGGTAACGGCCTGGAAAACCCAGGTCCAGGTATCGGTATGGCGCAGCAGTTTGGCATGCCGCCAGATTATTTTTTGTTCCCGGTAGCGGGTGGGAATTCTGCGCCCGGCCACCACGAAGTGAATAAGGCCTATGACCGCAACAACGGGGATACCTATGTATGAGAGCAGATAGGTATCAAAAAATTCCGACAAGTCGTTAAAGGTATCACGGCCCAGTAATATGGTGGATACGAAAATCATATGGGACCACAAAAAGCCTACCAGGGCAATGCCGCTGGCCAGTTCTACCAGGTCCAGGACGGCATCGGCCCTGGGATTTTTGGTTAGGATCCGCTGGGAAAGCATGTCGTTCTCCTTTCTTTTCAGAAACTCGCAAAAATTGCAACAACTCACAAAACTCCCGGGAGTTCCGAATTTTGTCTTATTATGGCACATAACAGGCAAAATTTACGGTCAGATGTATGACAAGTATTTGTCATTTAGTTGACATATGAATGAGTTAAAGGATAAAGGCAGTGTTATGGGAAGATATAATACAGAAACCACTGTATTTTAAATTTTAAAAGCCGCCCCGGGCGGCTTTTTTGACGAAGGTTGTCCATAGTCGTAAAATTATTTTATATTTATTTTCTTAAAAAATATTCTTTCTTCATCATTGTAAAATTCCACTGCTGTCAAAGGCTCTTTAATTTCATACTTCCGGTTTCCTATTTTGATGATGACCCCGTCATAAATTTTTTGAAAAACCCTTATTATACCTGACCTGCTCTCTAAAATGGTTCTGGTGCCGATTTGCGATCCTGCTTCTTCTACTTCTATATTCCCCTTAGCTTTAATTTCTCCACCTCGAAGTACCTTGGCAATATAGACATTACCTCCTGCCGCTATCTTAGAAAAAAAGCATCCTTTGCCCAAAATATAAACGTCATTGCTGGCAGTGATAGTACTGTTAAAAGCATAGTGTAGCCTCACATTAGCTGAAGTATTACGGGTTTGTTCAATAAATTCACGGGCAAAATTTATATGTTCTATCAAAGTTTGCAGTTTTTCTTGGGTGAGATTTCTGGGGGGGATGTTTTCTTTTATCTCTTTAATAAGAATGTTAATTTCAGAGGGCATATCTACCGGAATGAGTTCCAGAAAGTGAGCGGCTTTTTCTAAAAGTTTCGGGGTATTGGGGAATTTTTTCTCTATTAGTATTAGTAAAAGGTAGCCTTGCCTGGTTTTATACTGTTTTAATTTGGGGTGTTCAATTATCATTTTTATGTAGTTAAATAGCCCTTCCAGATTATTGCAAAGTTCTTTTAAGACAAAATACGTATTTGTAAGATAATAGCTGTCTCCACCGGCCTGTACTTGTGCTCCGATACTTTTTCTGGCCCACACAGATTCCACGGCCACCACTTCAGCCCGGTTAATATAGCCAAAAATTTGCACGTTTCCCCCGGCCCTCACCCTTATGCCATCTTGTACATTACCGTAAACAGTAATATTACCTCGAAAATGCAAGTTTCCCACCGAAATATCTATATCTTCATATCGCACCAAATGAGGTTCAATATAAAAAAGCCATGTGGTTCCTATTTTTTTGTATAGGGGTCTCCCGGCCATGGTAGAGTAAACCTTGTTATTTTCTATTCGTACACCTTTCCCCGCTTTTAGGTTAATTCTCTTTGGCTCCCGGGGCATAATTACTTCCCCTGTCACGGAAAGGCCCGGCTGGCCGGCTTTTCCTTCGTGTTTAACGGCCAGCAGGGTATTTTCATCAACTGATGGAATTACATTAATGTTATAGAAGTCTGCTCTGTCTTGAAATGAATAGTCGTATTTTTTTGCCGGGCGTTCCTGGAAAAGTACTACCACGGAATCATCCACAGGCTCGGTCGGAGGTGTTCCTTTGGCAATTGTATAACTGTAGTCCTTGGGATTGGCCAGAAACTCTTGAATGGCCGGGTAATCTATACCGTGAGTTATTCCTTCCTCTTTAATTTTGTTTAATATATCATTCAGGCTAAAAGGAAAGCTTTTACTAATATTAATGGTGGTTTTCAAAACTAGGTGCTGTTGTGGAGGTTGGTCTATAAGTGAAAATTGCTTTATGGTTTTTAATTTTACCGTCATATAAGCGGTTAAACCGTTTTCAGACTTACCAATTTTTATTTCCGCCGGTGTTTCTTGTGTTTTAGGTTCAACATAAATGTTATCTTGCGAAGATACCGGGGTTTTATCTTTTACCAGTTTACCGTTGATGTAGAGATTTACACCTTCTGTGGGCTGTATATATGGTAGAATGGCTTGACCGGGTATGGCTTCTACGTGAATTTCGTTATTCTTTACCCATGCCTGGCCGGCAGGGAGCTTATCTGCGGTATCTTCTTTATATTCTACAGCCGGACATTCTGCATCCGGTACCACTGTATTGGGAATTTCTTGGGTTATGGATGTTAATTCATTTACTTCTTTTAATATTTGTTTTGCCTGGCAGTTTTTTTGAAGTAACTGTTCAATAAATTTTGTCAGTTCTTTTTCGTTGATAAGTATTACCTCCTTTTTATTCTTCCTGTATTTTATGACCTCCTTTATCTAAAATTTGCGATAATGAGCATGCATGAAAATTTTAAAAAAAGAACTGTTGGCACAATTGCTTATAAGCCGTAGACCATGGCTTGGTCTAGGTATTGCCTGTTTTTACCAGCAATACCCGTTTTATTGTGGCTTCATAATAGATTAGGGCGTTTTGTTTGGGGAAATGTTACCTTTTATCTGAAATTATTCTTCTTTTTGGTAATGCTTGGACACCTACCCACTTTAATTATAATCGTAAATACGTTGCATTGCAATAGTCTATCGCAAATACGTTTAAGACCTTGGGATGTATGTTTATTATAAAAGGGTGTATCATATTGATTGGTTCTCAAATCAAATATTTACGAAAACTCTATAAATTGACACAACAACAATTTGCTAAAAAAATAGGTGTTTCACAGGGAAATGTTGGTGATTGGGAAAGGGGCAGATCGCAACCAAGCGTATCAGCTTTAATTTCTATTTCTGATAAATTTAATGTATCTATAGATTGGTTATTAAAGGGAACCGGTCCCGGACCAAAAAGATATATAGAGAATAATCATTCAGAAAGTTTTGCCGGGCAAATGGATGAAACTGGCAATAGGTCTCGTGCAGTAAGTGGAGATACTACCATTGTGGAGAAAAAACTCCCTGTCAGAGAAAGTGGGGGTGAAGTAGAAACCTGGAATATGGTTAATTTTAAGGAAATCTACGAAAACTTAACAGACGAAGAAAAATTTCTGGTTAACCAATTTATAGAATTTCTTATTTATAAACGTAAACAAAAGGAAAACGGCAAGAAAGGAAAATCTTAGAGGGTGTTTATTGAAAAGCTGATATAAAAAAATACTTTACCCCGCAGGAAAAATGCGGGGTAAAGTGTATGTGCGGTATATATTTTAATTTTTGGCGTCAGCACCCGGGAAATTTTTAAACAGCTCCGGCGCGTAACTTTCAATTCGCCCCTGGTCGCACAGGGCAGCCAGCGCCGGGTCCACCGGCAGTTTTTCCAAAAGGGGAATGCCGGTTTCCCTGGCCAGTAATGAGCCGCTGCCTTCACCGAATAACTTTATTTTACTGCCGCAGTCGGGGCACTTCAGGTAACTCATGTTTTCTACTATGCCCAGTATAGGTATTTCCATGTGTTTAGCCATGTTGTAGGTCTTTTTCACTATCATGGCCGCCAGGTCCTGAGGTGAGGTGACTATAATAAATCCCGTCAAGGGCAGTGACTGCATTACTGTGAGCGGCACATCGCCGGTTCCCGGGGGCAGGTCAACCACCAGGTAGTCCAGCTCGCCCCAGGCCACGTCGGTCCAGAACTGTTTTACCGCCCCGGAAAGGACGGGGCCCCGCCAGATAACCGGCTCATCTTCCCTGTGGAGTAAAAGGTTTAGGGAAATTATTTTAATCCCCAGGGAAGATTCCACCGGGTACATAAATTTGTTACGCATATTGGGCTGTTCCTTAAGGCCGAACATTTTGGGTATGCTGGGACCGGTAATGTCGGCGTCCAATATGCCTACATTGAAATTCTTGCGGGCCAGGTTTACCGCCAAAAGGGCGGAAACGGAGGATTTGCCCACCCCGCCCTTGCCGCTCATTACCGCAATCATATTTTTTACCCTGGTAAATTCATTTGGGGCCAGTTTTTCAGGAAATTTACAGCTTTCGCCGTTGCACTTGTCCTTTTCGCTGCAGGAAGTGCATTTTTCTTCTGTCGCGCCCATACTCTTCTCCCCCATTCAGCGATTTTTTTGGCCATTATTTCATTTTTGACAAAGAGTATCGAATACCTTCTTCCAGAGAGATTCAATTTCATTGACCAGGCTGGAGGTCATTTTAATTACGGGCTTCCCCCTGGCGGCCGCCAGCATTACCGCTCCGTCATAAGGGATTTGTCCGGCAAAGGGAACTCTCCGTTTTCGGCAAATTGCCTTTATGCTCTCCGCGTTTTCCGGGTCAATGTCCCACTTGTTAATACAAACCATGGCGGGCACCCCGAAGAAATCCGTCAAGTCGAGAATTCTTTCCAGGTCGTGAATTCCCGGCAGGGAGGGCTCGGTAATGACCAGGGCCAGGGCTGCCCCTCCCAGGGATGCTATAACCGGGCAGCCGATGCCGGGAGGGCCGTCGGTTATTATCAAATCACAGCCCAGTTCCTTTGCTGTTTCTTCCGCCTGTTTGCGTACCAGGGCTACAAGTTTTCCTGAATTTTCCTGACCCGCTCCCAGCCTGGCGTGTATAAGGGGGCCGTAGCAGGTATCGGACTTAAACCACTCTCCGGCTGCGGTGTCCACCATTTCTATGGCTCCTTCGGGGCAAATGTGGCTGCATACCGCGCAGCCCTCGCAGGCCAGGGGGTTGACGTGGTTGTCTTTAATGGCGTCAAAGCGGCAGTATTTTTCGCACAGCCCGCAGTCGACACATTTTTCCCGGTCAATTCTGGCCTTGGGCAGGCCGTAAAACTGGTGGCGCTCCTTTATTTGGGGTGACAGCATCAAGTGCAGGTTGGCCGCATCCACGTCGCAGTCCGCCATTACTTTGTTTCGGGCCAGTACGGCAAAGGAGCTCACAATACTGGTTTTGCCGGTGCCGCCCTTACCGCTGATTACAACAAGTTCCTTCACCTGCCGTCACCCTTTCTATGTGGTCTAGTACCCGGAGAAATTGTTCCTTCAGCCCGGGCTTTATTCGGACGGGGACAGTTCCCCTGGCGTAGGCCCGGGCAATTTCCTTATCCAGGGGTATTTTCATTAAAACTGGAATGTTATTGTCGCGGCAGTACTTTTCCACTTTGTCAAAAGTGCCGGTGTAGCGGTTAATGATTACTCCGCAGGGAATGTTCAGCAGCCGCGCCACTTCCACAGCCAGGGCCAGGTCGTTGAGTCCCATGGCGGTGGGCTCGGTTACCAGAAGGCAAAAGTCCGTGTCCTCTATGGTAGTTACCACCGGGCACGAGGTGCCGGGGGGAGCGTCCAGTATCACCAGTCTTTCCTTTTCCATTTCTTTTTTAACTGCTTTAATCAGAGGGGGGCTGGTGGCTGTGCCTACTTTCAATTTTCCCCGGGTAAATTTTATCTCCCCGGCGTACCCGCTCTCAACGGCTCCAATTTCCCTAGGGACGGTGCTCACTGCCTGTTCCGGGCAAAGGGCCCGGCAGCCCCCACAGCTGTGGCAAAGTTCCGGGAAGGTGAGAACTTCTTTATCCACCACGGCCAGGGCGTTGTACATGCAGATCTCGGCGCATTTCCCGCAGAATGTGCACCGGGTATAGTCAATTTCGGGAACTTCCAGGTAAATCGTTTCCGTTTTGGTTAAACGGGGCTTGAGAAAAATGTGGGCATTGGGCTCTTCCACGTCACAATCGAGGAATTGTACCGGGTGTGGTGCCGAGAGGGCAAGGCAGGAGGCAACGGTTGTCTTGCCGGTACCTCCCTTCCCGCTGGCCACGGAAACGACTTTGTTCACTTTAATTGCCTCCTCGTTCCGGATAACCGCCCCCGCGGGTCGCGGCGTTGGGCCGGTCAAGTTCCGTTAATTTGCCCTGCTTGAACATTTCCAGGGATTCCTGTACCGTGCCGGAAATACCGGAAAAGATTTTGATGCCCGCAGCCTGCAGCGGCTGTATGGCCTTGGGTCCCACTCTTCCCACCAGCACCGCATCAACCCGGTGATTTACCAGCAGCTGGGCCGATGCTATGCCTGCGCCCTGGGGAGAATCAAGGGCCGAATTGGCCAGTGTTTCTATGTGCCTGCCGTTTTCATCCACCAGAATAAAGTAGGGAGAGCGCCCGAATCTTTGTTCTACCGGTGAGTTTAAATCTTGTCCCGCTGCGCAAATGGCTATTCGCAAAAGCCTTCGCCCCTTTCCTGAATTATGAACTTATTTTCAAAATCAGTTTATTCTTAAATTGAACATATGTCAATATCATGGGCAAAAAAAATAAAACCGGCATCCTTTCAGTGCCGGGTTAAATTTGATTCCACAAACAGGATTGTCCCAGCTTCCGCGAGTTTTGTTTGATGCGCTGGGTTATTTGCAGCTCGGCCCTCTTTAATTCAATGAGGGCGGACTGCAAGTTTTTTTGGTTATTTTCCAGCAGTTCCAGCACAATGTTGTTAATACTTTCTGGGGCGTCTGCCCTATATTGAATTTTGCCCTGGCGTAAAGATTTAATGTAACTTCTTACGGTAATTAATTGACAAATTAATTCATGAATGGATTCCAGTTGTTTTTCCATGCGGTAGGTTTGGAGGTCGGTCACGGTGTCACCTTCATTCCGGTACATTTTTTCCTCCTACTATATAATATTTTTCAGCTTGTACACGTGACTTTTAATAGTATGTAAAATTTTTTCCTCCGGGGGCCGCTTTCACAAAATCCCGCCCATTTTAATTTAGTTATCATATTAGCATTGTTCCACTTGATTGTAAACCACCGGGGCCGAACCTTTAATTGTCGCTCTAACCTGAATGTGGCGGCAGGGGTAAAGGTGGACATATTTTTTGCGGTGTTTTTGCCGGCAGAACAATAGTGCAGGAATTTTCGCTGTCTCCGGGGTAAAAAGATGGTATGGAAAATTGTATAATGGTACAGAATATATATCTGTCCGGATTAGGAGTTTGAGATATTGGTGTCCAGGTCAGGCTTTAACAGGCAATCGGTAATCAAGGGGGCCCTGGTGCTGGCGGCGGCCGGGATTTTTATCCGGGTGCTGGGGGCGGTATACAGGGTGCCCCTGGGGCGTCTTTTGGGAGACGAGGGATTGGGCATTTACGGGGTGCCCAATCAATTTTATTTGCTTTTTTTCACCCTGACGTCGGCGGGCATTCCGGTGGGCGTGGCCAGGCTGGTATCTGAAAAAATGGCGGCCGGGCGGTATAGGGATGCGTACCGGGCCTTTCGCCTGGCCCGTTTTTCCATGCTGGTTCTGGGGCTGGCGGCATCCCTTGTTCTTTACTTGGGGGCCGGCTGGCTTGTGGAAAGCGGCATAGTTGCCGATCCCAGGTGCTATAACGGCCTGCGGGCCATTTCCCCGGTGGTGTTTTTTGCCGCCGTCACCGCGGCTTACCGCGGCCTTTTCCAGGGGGTCAGGAATATGACGGCGGTGGCGGTGTCCCAGGTGGCCGACCAGGTTATGCTGGTTATCGGGACGCTGGTATTGGCCTACCTGTTTCTTCCCCAGGGGTTGGCCAGGGCTGCCGCCGGGGGGAACCTGGGCGCCATTCCCGGGGCGGCTGCGGCCCTGGGGATTATGCTGTTTTATCACTGGCTTTACCGCGGTGAATTTTACCGCCTTATGGCCAGGGATGTAAGCGGCAGGGGAGAAGGAACCTTATCTTTATTGAAAAAGATTTTTGCCACCGCCATACCCATTTCTTTTGCCAGTATCGCCATGGCCCTTACGGGTATTTTAGATAATAAGTTAATAATAGGCCGCCTGCAGCTGGTGGGGTATTCCCTCAGCCAGGCTACGGCTTTTTACGGCCAGTTTACCCAAATGGCCATGTCCTTTATAAACATTGCCATAGCCTTTGCGGCCTCCCTGGGGGCAAGCCTGGTGCCTTCGGTGGCGGAGGCTTGTTCCGCCCGCAATTTTTTGCACGTCCGCCGGCAGGTTTCCGGGGCCGTAAGGCTGGCTATTGTTTTTTCCCTTCCTGCTGCCGTGGGACTCTTTATACTTGCTCCCAATTTAACGGACCTGGTATTTGCCAACAGGGCGGCCGGAATTCCCCTGGCCTGGGTTTCCTGGGTAGTTATTTTCTGGTCGGTACACCTAGTGACCTCCGGGGTATTGCAGGGCCTGGGCCGGGCCGACATTCCGGTGCGCAGCTTGCTGGTCGGCATATTGTTCAAGGTGGGCATAACTTATTACTTGACTCCCACTGTCCTCGGCGTGCGGGCCGCCGCCCTGGGAACGGTGGTTATGTTTGTGGTTTCTTCCTTATTGAATATGCTGGCAGTCAGCCGGCGGGTGGGCTTCGATTTTGATGCCGGCAAAACGGTACTGCGTCCCGGGGTGGCAGTTTTAATAATGGCGCTGGGCACATTAAAGGTGTACGGTATACTGGCCCCGCAGATGGGAAATAACTGGGCCACCCTTGCTGCTGTGGGAGCCGGGGTTTTGATTTATGCTCCCGCGGTGGTGCTGGTGGGCGGCATTTCATCCCGGGAGGTGGGGGAGATACCCGGCGTTGGGAAAAAGCTGGCCTTAATAATAAGGAAGCTGGGGCGGTAGATAGCGATAAATTTGGATTTTTAAAGCAAGCAGCAAATAATGAAGAAATGTTTCTTCTCAGGTAGGCTTTTCCAGGGTGAAATTCATCGGCTTTTATGGTAGATATTAAGAAAATGCTTGAGAGGATGATTGCAGGTGGCCGGTAAAAGCTTTGAAGATATGGTGTTGGAACAACTAAAAAACATTATTGACGGCCAAAAGGAGTTATACAGCCTGGTCAAGGGACTGGAACACCGGGTAGAAGAGAATTCTGCCAGGTTGAGTTCTCTGGAAGAGAAAATAAATTATCTGGAAGGCAAAATTACCAATTTGGAGGTAAAAATTGGTAAGCTTGAAGAGAGAATGGACAAGCTTGAAAAGAGAATGGATAAGCTTGAAAAGAAAATGGACAAGCTTGAAAAGAGAATGAACAATTTGGAGGCCTCCTTCAATGTATTTGAAAAAGGTCAGAATTCTTTTGCTGAAAGGATTTTAAATAAGCTTGCCGACATTGAAGGTAATGTTTTATATACCGTGAACATGGTGAACCAGCATAATTTTGGGGGAATTTTTCCAAGTTAAGTTCTATTTATTAAAGATAATGTTTCCGTGGAAAAATTCCCCCAAATAGAGATATTTTTTTACTGCGGCATAAAGTGGCAGAAGAGAAATAAATAACAACTGCCGGGGGTTTACCGGCAGTTGTTATTTTGTTGTGCGCCGGGAAAAAAGCCAGGAAAGCAGCACCGCCGTTAAAATACCCAGGGCCGCAGCCGGGATGTCCGGCAGGAGCCGGGCACCCAGGTAATATACTCCTATTGCCGAGAAGCAGGTTATCGTCATGAGCAGGAAGCTTTTGCTCAATTCCAACATCTCCACTTTACGCGAATCTTTCCAGGCAGGCTTTTATGCACAGGCCGCAGCGTTTGCCGCCTTGGGTCACAAACATGTAGTGGGCGCACTTTTCTTTGTCCATGGGCCTGCCGGTGGAAGGGGAGTAGTTTTCCCGATACCTTTCCAGGGCCCCGGCGGGGCAGGCTTTCGTACACTTGCCGCAGTTGTCGCAAAGGCTTCCCTCTATGGGGGGGCTGTCCAGTGTAATTTCCGCTTCGGTAATGACGCTGCCCAGCCTGACTCCGGGCCCGTATTTGGGGGTAAGCAAGAGGTTGTTTAAACCGAACTGGCCCAGCCCGCAGAGCACGGCGGAGTGTTTGTGGGAGAAATCGGCCTTCAAGCGCGGGTAGTCCCCGATGGCGGCCTCCGGGCTGACGGCTAGGCTGGGGTAACCTTTTTCTTCCAGCATGCGGGCGATTTTGTGGGCGGCCTGGGAAATCAGCTGGTTTACGGTATTGAATTCCATCATATACTGGCTGCGGGTGCGGGGGAGGTTCAATATTGCCGTGCGATTCATGGGATAGGAGAAGGTGATGACCGTTTTGGCGCCGGGCAGGTATTCCTCCGGGCGGTGTCCCTCCGGGGCCCCGGAGTAAGCGGCAGCCGGTGCCGCCCCTATGGCGGCCAAGCCCTGGCTGAGGGCGAAGTATTTAAGTTCACTGACAATATCCATTTTGATACCACCTTTTTTATTTTGTTAATAAAGTATATCAAATAATTAATGAATTTTCATTTGCCGGGGATTATACGGGCTCGTGCTTCCCGAATACGGCCCCGCACTTGCAGCCGTAGGTTACGGTGTGCCTGCAGGGGGTTTCTTTTATGCTCAGTATGCGCACGCGGCTGTCGGCCGGGTAAATGGGCTCGCCGCAGTGAGGGCAGAGATCTCCCTGAATGAAGCGGCGGGCGTAAATTGCCGCGTAGCCGCCTTTTACCGCTTCTACCGTGAAGCCGGTGAATTGGAGCCGGGAGATGCGGTAGCGGTCGAGAATTTTACGGATTGAACGGAGCATAAGCTTCCGGGAGATGCTGCTTTGGGTAAGTAAAAAGGCGTTTATGGCAATTTGTATCATATTTAAGTCATCCTGGGAGGGAAAAGGGTATATCCTGGCTTGCAATGTGGGTCCTCACTTTCTACAGGGGTCAGGTGTTTCCACTTATATTTTGCCCTGCAGGCCTGTCCGCAATAAGTGGAAGTATCCGTGCCGGGCTGATATAATGGGTAAAAAAAATGGCAAAAGAAGGGATAGCGTTGTCTGATGCCAGGTTGCGCCCGCTGAACAAAAAAGAGTATAAAAAGCTGATCAGGGTGTCCCGCGGTGAGGAGGCGGCCGATATTTATTTCCGGGGCGGTACGGTGATAAACGTGTATACCCGGGAGCTTTGGAGGGCCAATGTGGCCGTTAGCGGTGCCTATATTGCCTACGTGGGGGAGTCCGAGGCCATGGTGGGCCCGGAGACCACCGTAATTGACGTGTCCGGCCGGTTTCTTTGCCCGGGATATATAGAGCCCCACGCCCACCCTTTCCCCACCCAGGTTCTTTTTCCTCTTACCCGGGTGGCCTTAACCAGGGGCACCACTACTCTGGTTTATGATAATTTATTTCTTTTCCAGCTTTTGGAGCCGGAGGGGTTGGGGAAACTTGTAAAGGATTTGCAGCAACTGCCTGTAAAAATCCTGTGGAGCGCCAGGCTTGACCCCCAAACATTCTCGCAGGGGGCCCGGGCAAAGTTCAGCCCCGGGAGGGTTATGGAATTTCTTGATTCCACCTCCGTTCGCCAGGTGGGGGAGCTTACCGACTGGCCGGCGCTGCTTGCCGGCGACGACCAGATGGTGGAAAATATGATTAATGCCAAGAAGCTGGGCAAAAAGGTGGAGGGGCATGCCTCCGGGGCCTCCCTGGATACCTTGAATGCCTTGGGCGCGGCCGGGGTGACCGCCTGCCACGAAAGTTTGAATGCGGGTGAGGCGCTGCGGCGCCTGCGCCTGGGGTATTATGCCACTTTAAGGTACAGCCACTTGCGCCCGGACCTGCCGGCATTGATAAGGGGATTGCTGAAATCAGGTGTGAATATGGGGCGGGTTATACTGACCACGGATGCCACGGTCCCGCCCATGCCCACAAAGGGCTTTACCGATTATCTTCTCCGGCTGGTTATGGAGGAAGGAGTGCCGCCGGTTGAGGCCTATGCCATGGCCACGTTGAATGTGGCCACGTACTACGGCCTGGACGACCAGCTGGGGGGAATTGCCCCGGGGCGCCTGGCGGATATACTGGTGCTGGACGCCCTGGAAAACCCTACCCCTTCCCTGGTGGTGGCGGACGGGAAGGTTGTTGCTGAAAATTTGGTCCCCAGCATAAATTTTATGGAAGAAAATTGGCAAAGATATGGGTTAAAGGAAATTTTCCGGCCTAAAGACGTATCCCCGGATCTGTTTTTGATAGGTGCAGCGGGCAGGCCCTTTCCCGTTATTGAGCTGGTCAACCCGGTGATTACAAGGCGAAGGGATAAAAATATACCGGAAAGGCACGGCTGGCTGGATGTAGAAGACCTGCCGGGACTTCATTATGCCGCTTTGCTGGACCGGGAATTAAAATGGGTTAGCAGCGGCCTGATAGCCGGTTTTGCCGATAATGTGGGAGGCCTGGCCTCTACCTATACCACCGCCGGCGGTGTGCTGGTGCTGGGTCGCAATCCGGAAGATATGGCCCTGGCGGCCCGGCGTGTGTTTGAGCTGGGCGGCGGCTCGGTGTTAATTGAAAACGGCTCTACGCTGCTGGAGCTGCCCCTTTCCCTGGGGGAAAAAATGAGTATGGAGCAATGTGATTATTACATGGATAACTTCGGGCGCCTTTGCCGCCTGGTGGAAGAACGGGGGCACAGGCATTATGACTTGCATTATACCTTGCTGTTTCTGTCGGCAACCCATCTTCCGGAATTGCGCCTGTCTCCGGAAGGGTTGTTTGAGGTAAAGAGCCGGCGTGTATTGCTTCCCAGTCGGAAGTTATGACCCGGAGGGATTTAAATGTTTCAAGGGAGTTTGCAAGCCATACTTTCTGGATTGGAAAGCCTTGCCGATTCAAAAACCGTGCTGGGAAAGCCCGTGGTCACCGGTTCCATTACCCTGGTTCCGGTCATTTCCTTAAAATTGGGTTTGGGTTGCGGCTCATTTGGCGGGGCCGGGGGAGTCAGCGTGGAGCCCCGTGCCGTTATAGTTATTAAGGAGAATAACGATGTTTCCGTTTATCCCCTGCACCGGGGGGAAAAAGCCGGGGAATTGGCTGAAGTGATACCGGAGTTGTCCCGGCTGGTGGAGGAGGAGTATAATGATAACATGTAGAATAAACGGGTGATTCCGGTTTGGAGGTTGAGTTATGGGAGACAGAATAAAGACAGCCTGGGAAAAGGCTTTAGAAAGGTTTGAAGAAAGAAGCAAGAATGTTTCTCCTCAAGATATATTGCGTATGGAATACCGGCCGGAAGGGCAAAAATTGGCAGGCCGTTACCTGAAAGAACCTCAATTTAAGTTGTCCGCCGCCCTGAAACAATACGAGGGCAAAAAACGAAAAGTGGTTTTAGAGGCGGTGGAAGAGACCCTTTTAAGCAGGCTGGCTTTGCCTGAAAATGAGCAGGCCCTGCAGGATAACCGCCGGATAATGGAGGGCCTGGTGGAGATTAAAAAAAACAAGCAATTCCTGGCCCCTATTATGGGCGAGCTGGAACATTTGTTTCAGTATTACATGCAGGCCAGGGAACAGGCCCGCGAGTCCCTCAAGCGGGATTTTAGCGCCCGTATAAATTCTACAATGCAGAAGAGGGGAATTCGGCTGGGGCCCGGAGTGCGGGTCAACCCGGAAAGGCATCCTCAGTTCCATGAAGAGTGGGCCAAGTTATTGGGGAAGGTTAACGAGAAGTTTATGCCTGCCCTGGAGCAGTTACGCCAGAAAATACGGGAGACAGAGTAATCCTTCAAGTGGTGAAGGTGGTTAAATGAGTACCGCAGGTATGAAGGAAAAAAGGTATTTAAAAGTTTTAAGGGAAATGTATCATGCCCAGATGGAATCTTTTTTTCCCCATGAGGCCATGCCAAAGGTGATGGAAAGGCTGGGGCTTTCCGATGAGGAAGCCATAGCTTACGTTAAATATTTCCTGGAAAACGGGCTTGTTAAAAAGCCGGCCCACAGGCCCTCTTTTTTCCTGCGTGCCGGTTATATTCAGAGCTTCCCGCTAACCCTTACTTCCAGCGGCATATCTTTGTTAAAAAAGGGGGAGTAAGGTATTATACCCGTTTTTGCCCCGAGGTTTACCTCGGGGCAAAATATTTGGCAAATTACTCCTCTTGCCCTGCTCCTGGAGTACTATCTTCTTTGCAGGGTATGGGCTCGGCGTAGATTTCCCTGGGTATTAGCCGGTACGGCTTTGCAGGAGGCCCTTCTTTACCTCTCCTTTTTTCCGTCATTCAGCAGTTCCTCCTTCTTGTTTTTGTTGAGTTAAGTGAAAATGATTATGTTGTATTTTCAGGGTATGGACGGTGTTACAGCCGGGGCATTTCAGGCTGGTACCGTCTTTGAACCGTATTTCACCTATCCGCTTGCCGCAGCAGGTAATTTCCACGCTTACCAATTGGCCGTTGTTCAGCTGGTTTACCCGGTAATCCGTTATTACGCTCATTTTCCCCACCTCCGGATAAGTTTAAAATAACTAAAACTTGCTAAAATTTACCTGTATGGTATAATGTACCTGTGGTTACCCCCGGCTTGTCCCGCGGAAGTTAATATAAAAATCCCGGAGGATTTTTCCTATTTTACCTCTGGGAGGCAGATTTATTCTCGCTTTCCATTATAAATTACTTCGGAGAAAAGTGCATCCCCTGTTTTTTCTGTGGATATTTGCTTTGGAGGATTTTGTGTACAAAAATTAAAAAATAAAGGGGGCGTTTTAAGTGGAATTCCTGCAAAAGATGAGTGATAAAGCCAAGGGATTGGCTGATAAGGCAAAGGATCTCACCGCCAGGGCCCGGGAAATTCGCAAAAAGTCTTCCGCCCTGGTGGAAGTCGCCAAAATAAAATTTGAATTGTCAAAGTTGGAAAGGGAAATGGAAAACAACCTGGCCGGATTGGGTCTTCTGGTTTACCAGCAATACAACGGGGAAGAGGGGTTACAGCCGGAGATAGACAGGCTTTTGGAGGCCACCAGGGAGCTGGAAGCTGAAGCCAGGGCCCTAGAAGAACAGATAGCCAGCCTGCAGCCCAGTGTGCCTGTCTGCCCCGAATGTAACGAGGAGCTGCCCAAAGGTGGAATATACTGCAGTTACTGCGGGCTCAAAGTGGTGGAAGATCGGGAAAACCGCAGCGGATAGGCTGCGGTTTTCTTATTTTAAGCCTTTAAGCATACTTTTTATTATTTGCGGGTCACTGCCGGTATATAATGCTTTAACCGGCCCGTAGCGCTTTTGCCTGGCCTCATTTTTTGAAACCGGGCGCAGGCCTTCCGCATCCAGTTCCCGGGCCTTATACCTGGCCCCCGAAAACAAAAAATAAGTTCGGGGAGGGTCGGAGTTTTTATTTATATTCATTATTTTTCGCTTGCTGTAGAAATAGGTGATCATTTTGGGACCTTCTTGTTTTGATAGCCGGCATATTTCCCCTTCTTCAACCATGCGGTCAATTTCCTCCACCAGTTTGACATAACGGGGCCGGGAAGTTCTTTCCCGACTTTCTTCCGGAATCTTATTTTGTGGGGTATTGCTTGTTTTTTTTTCTTTTTTAAGTCTTTTCATAAACAAATCCATTAAATTTATCATTTGTTCCACTCCTCACATATGGAATTAATTTAGTGCCCGTGAAGCATAGATGCAGATTATCCTTTGCAATGGTTAAATTAACTTACTTCTACTTTTGTCGATTTTTCCCTGCCGGTATGCATACTTCTTGTGATAATTGTATTGACATGGCTTCGGGAATATCCCATAATGGGTATATATTTTCCAAAAGTTTCAAACAGGGGGTGTTCCATGGACTACCGCGAAAAAGTAAGAGCCCTGGCCGGCTTGATTAGGGAATCCAAAAAGACCTTTGCCCTAACCGGCGCCGGTATAAGTACGGAAAGTGGCATACCTGATTACCGCAGTCCCGGGAGCGGGTTGTGGGAAAAGCTGGACCCCGCCAAGGTATCCAGCATAAGCGCCCTGCGTAAAGACCCGGCCAAATTTTATTCCGTTAATCTCGAGCGCTGGGTGGCTTACGGGAACGCGCAGCCCAATATCGCTCACCTGGCCCTTGCCCGCTTGGAAAAAGCAGGCTACCTGGTGGGAACCATTACGCAAAACATAGACAGCTTGCACAGAAAGGCGGGGTCTGAAAGGGTATGGGAGGTGCACGGGCACTTGCGCACCTGCCGGTGCATGAATTGCGGCAGAAACTATGAATTTTCGTACCTGGTCCGGCAGGTGGAGAGCGGCTCCAACCCGCCGCTGTGCGCCGAGTGCAAGGGTGTTTTGCGCCCCAACGTAGTTCTCTTCGGAGATCCCATGAACGAGGATTTCTTTCAGGCCTGCCAGGTGCTGAGCGGCTGCCAGTTATTGATAGTTGCCGGCAGCAGCCTTTCGGTTTATCCCGTGGCCGGTTTGCCCGAGTTTGCCCGCCGGGTTGTTATTATCAACAAAACGCCCACTTCCTGGGATGACAAGGCCGAAATTGTCATTAACGATTCCACAGGGAAGGTTTTCGGGGACCTTATGGAGAAACTGGGGTTAAAGTTAAGTTAAAAAAGGTGCCTGGTACGCCGAATTTTAAATTAATTCCAGGGTGCACACCAGCGGCAGGTGATCGGAGGCCCGGCTTTTTTCCACTTTACGCTCTATTACCCGGAAATGCCGGGAAATAAAAATGTGGTCGAGGGCATGTTGCGGCTTATCGGCGGGGAAAGTGAGAAGAGGTTTACCTCCGGCGTACCGCAGGTGTGCCAAAAGGGGCTTTAATTCCGGGGCGCCCGGCGGGGTGTTGAAATCACCGGTTAAGACAACCGGATTGCCGGCTCCGGGCAGGGCTTCGGCAATGGCCCGGGCCTGGGCGGACCTGTCTTCGGTGGAAAGCCCCAGGTGGGTATTGAAAAAGTACAGGGGCCCCGCTTCCGGAAGGGAAAGCAGGCAGTATTGAAGCCCGCGCTGCTCCAGTTTCCCGGGAAGCGGAAGGTTGCCTGTTTTGAGAATGGGAAATTTGCTTAAAGCGGCATTGCCGAAACCGGAAAAACGGGTAAAGCGAAGATTCGGCGCGAAGGCATATTCTGTGCCCAGGTACCGGGCCAGTCTTTGAGCCTGTTTTTGAAAAAAACTGCGGGGTAAAAAATTATCCACTTCTTGCAGGCCCACTACGTGGGCGTTAATTTTTTTCAAGGTTTCGGCCACCCGCTTAAGTGAAAGTTTGCCGTCGATGCCCTTCCCGTACCGGATATTAAAGGTAGCGAACCTGATGCATTTAAGCATGGGGAAATCTCCTTTCCAAAGGCGCTTATATTATTAAGCTCAATTCGGTGATAATTATGGATAAGTAAATTTATGGTATAATTATAGTCCGGTTACAAATCTTTGGTGATATGGTGGGATATGCATGGGTGTAATTATACTGGGTGTAGAGACTTCTTGCGATGAAACTTCCGCTGCCGTGGTGGTGGACGGGCGGGAGGTGCGCTCCAATATCATATCATCCCAGGTGGATGTACATAAAAAATTCGGCGGGGTTGTGCCGGAGGTGGCTTCCCGCAAGCACCTGGAGATGATTAATGCCGTAATCCAGGAAGCGCTGGACGAGGCCGGGGTGGGATTCGGGGAATTGGATGCCGTGGCCGTAACCTACGGCCCCGGCCTTGTGGGGGCGCTGCTGGTGGGCGTGGCGGCCGCCAAGGCGCTGGCCTACGCCCTGGATATACCCCTTTTAGGCGTAAATCACCTGGAGGGGCACGTATACGCCAACTTCCTGGACAATCCTGATTTACCCTTTCCGCTGCTTTGCCTGGTTGTCTCCGGGGGGCATACTGATCTGGTGCTGGTGAACCGGCATGGCGATTACCGGGTGGTAGGCCGCACCAGGGATGATGCGGCCGGGGAAGCCTTTGACAAGGTGGCCCGGGTGCTGGAGCTGGGTTATCCCGGCGGGCCGGCCATAGACCGCACGGCCCGGGGAGGGGACCCCGCGGCTGTGGATTTGCCCCGGGCTTACCTGGAGGAGGGCAGCCTGGATTTCAGCTTCAGCGGCTTAAAGACGGCAGTGATAAATTATATCCACAGAGCCGGGCAGCGGGGGGAAATTGTGAATAAAAAGGACTTGGCCGCCAGTTTTCAACAGGCGGTGGTGGATGTACTTGTGGATAAAACCATAGCTGCCGCCGGCAAGTACGGTATACCGGTGGTAATGCTGGCCGGCGGCGTGGCGGCCAATTCGGCTTTGCGGAAACAGCTGTCCAAAAAGGCCGGAGATAAAGGAATAAAGCTGGTATTCCCCCCGCCTGTTTTATGTACCGACAATGCGGCTATGATTGCCTGTGCGGGATATTATAAGTATCTGCGGGAAGATTTTGCCCCGCTGACCTTGAATGCAGTTCCCAATCTTAAATTGGGGGAAGAAAAATACTGATTATTCACTGATTTATCCACTGCTGTGAATGCTTTTTCTGTGGATAATGTGGATAAGTCTGTTAATAACTTGATACATAAGAGATTTCCCATGTGGATGAGAAATTATGAGCAAATGTAAAAATGAGGAGTATATAAGAGCTTTAATGCTGTACAGCGCCCAGCAGGCCAATATTTTACCTGTGACTTCTACGTGCAACGTAAGGTGTATTTTTTGCAGCAACCGGCAAAATCCCCCCGGGACGGAGGTATATGCCGTTGCCCCCAGGAGCCTCGAAGATATAGGGCAAAGCCTTGATTTTATGGATGAGGGGCGCCCGGTCATCATCGGGGAGTCGGTCACCCGCATCTCGGAGGGGGAGCCCTTTACTCATCCCTATATAAAAGAAATCCTTCGCCTTGTGCGCCGGCGCCTGCCCCGCGCGCCCGTTCAAATCACCACCAACGGCAGCCTTTTAGACGAGCACATGGTTTCCTTTTTATCCCGCCTGGGAAAGGTGACTTTATATTTGTCCCTGAACAGTTGCAATCTCCGAATTCGGGCTGAAATGATGGGAGATAAGTCAGCCGGACGGGCTGTAAGGTGCGTAAAACTGTTAAAGGAAGCAAATTTGGAATTCCACGGCAGCCTGGTGGCCATGCCCCATGTCTATGGCTGGAATGACCTGGAGGAAACCATATTGTATTTGGCCCGGGAGGGGGCCAAAACCATACGCGTTTTTATCCCCGGGTATACCCGGCTGGCCCCGGACATATTGCGCTTTCCACCTGATTTGCCGGCCGGGGTGCGCCGGCTTATGGCCGGGCTGCGAAACAGGGTGCCGGTGCCCGTTACCTGTGAGCCCCCTGCTGTAAATAATTTATGCCCTGAAATAGCGGGGGTGATAGCCGGTTCCCCGGCGGAGCGGGCCGGGATCAGGGCGGGGGATGTTATAAAAAGTATTGACGGGGTGAGGCCTTATTCCCGGGTGGATGCCTTCAGGCGGTTCCGGGACGGCGGCTGCCCGGAGATTTTGTTGGAGCGGGATAATAAAACATTTGCCTGCCGCCTGGAAAAAAAGAAGGGAGAATCCCCCGGGGTGGTTATGGAGTACGACCTGGGCCCGGAATGGGAAGACGCGGGGAGGGCAGCCCGCCGGCACAGGGCGCAAAGGGTTTTGGTGTTAACTTCCACCCTGGCCCGGGAAGCGGCCCGCCTGGCCATGAACATGTTCGGCGACGGCTTTGAGTGGAAGGTAGCTGCCTGCCCCAACCGCTTTTTCGGGGGATCCATCGGTGCCGCGGGTCTTTTGGTGGTGGAAGACATGATTGAAGCAGTAAAAGAATTTTTGCAAAAACACCCCTGCTGGCGTCCGGATTTGGTGCTTCTTCCGCCGGCGGCCTTTGACCACTTGGGCCGGGACTTAACAGGGCGCTCCTTCCGGGAAGTGGGAGAAAAAAACGGCCTGCCCGTGGAAATAGTGTAAAACGGGTTGTGGGCGGGCGGGAGATATAATATATTTTAGTTACAAATAACCGGCCTTAATTGAAAGGAGGCATTCCCATGAAAGTCAAACAAATATCAGTTTTCCTGGAGAACAAAGCCGGGCGCCTGGCCCAGGTAACCAAAGCCCTGGGCAAGCACAACATCAACATAAGGGCCCTTTCCATCGCCGATACCACTGACTTCGGCATCCTGAGGCTGATAGTAAATGCCCCGGACAAAGCCTATCAAGTGTTGAAAGAGGAAGGGTTCACCGTCAGCAGCACCGAGGTAATTGCCGTGGAAGTTGCCGATGAGCCCGGCGGCCTTGCCCGGGCCCTGGAGGTACTGCACGGGGTGGGCGTTAATATAGAGTATCTCTACGCCTTCCTGCAAAAAGCTTCTAATGCCGCCCTGGTGGTCTTCAGGGTGGAAAGGCTGGATGAGGCCATTGAGGCATTGCAGAAAAACGGGTTTCGTGTCCTTGAGGGAGATAAAGTTTACACCATCTAGAGTGATTTTGGAGGAATTAAAGTGTCCAAAAAAGAGTTGAGAAAAAAGGTTATAAAGGAGCGCATGGAGCTTTCCGCCCAGGAGGTGGCCGAAAAAAGCGCGAAGATCACCCGGACTGTTTTGTCCATGGAAGAATACCGCCGGGCCAGGTCGATAATGGCCTTCATGGATTTCAAAAACGAGGTTCAAACCGGGGAATTGATCCGTGCCGCCATGACTGACGGGAAAAGGGTTTCGGTGCCCTTAACCGATTTGAAGGGCAAGCGCCTTATCCCTTCCCTGCTTTTGGATTTTCCCGGGGACCTGGCCCCCGGGACCTACGGTATCCTGGAGCCGCGGCCGGAATGTTTGCGCCCCCTGGACCCGGGGGAGCTGGACCTGGTGATAGTTCCAGGCGTGGCCTTCGATGAGGCGGGAAACCGCCTGGGCTACGGGGGAGGTTTTTATGACCGCTTTTTGCCCCTCACCGGGAAAGGCTGCACCTGGCTGGCCCCGGCCTTTGAGCTGCAAATCAGGCCCAGTGTTTACCCCGGTGAGCACGACTGCCCGGTTCACGTTATTGTTACTGAAAAAAGGATAATTGACTGCAGGAGATAAATAATACTGGAATATCAAGGTATTTTTTTGTGGAAAAAACTATGAGTCCGGTCCGAGCCAAAGCCGAAATCGGTGGAGCAATGTTGTAGTGAAAATGGTTACAACTTATAGGAATGCATCCTGTTAAATTATGTTAAGGGAACTAAACGCTAAAGCAAGGAGATGCTTATCTCCTTGCTTTTTTATGTACATTTTTCCCGGTTTGACCATTATCATTTTACAAGACACCGGCCTTTTACGCCGGTGTTTTTTAAAGAACGACTTAAACAACTAATCCTTATTTAAAAAGTCTGAAATTTTGAAGGAATTTCAAAATCCAAACGCGAATCAAAATAGTGTCCGAAAGCAGAATTAGAGTTGGATGCAGGCTTTTACCAGACTTATCATGTAAGTAAAAAATTGGTCCAAATTGGAGAGGGAGGAGGGAACATAATTGTCTGGTTGTCAGTGCGGGTGCGGACATAATGATGAACAGTCCAAGCAGGATGCCCTTAACAAGGTGTTTGAAAAATACCGGGGCACTGCGGGGGCATTAATTCCCGTTTTACAGGAAGCCCAGGAAATTTACGGCTATCTTCCCAGGGAAGTAATGCAGCGGATTTCCAGGGAACTGGGCATTCCCTTCAGTAAGACCTTCGGCGTGGCTACTTTTTACGCCCAGTTTCACCTGAAGCCCCGGGGGCGCAATATTATCCGTGTCTGTCAGGGAACGGCCTGCCACGTGCGGGGTGCGGCCAAGGTCTTTGACGCCATCTCTCAAAAGTTGGGCGTGGGGCGCAACGAAACCACTCAAGACCTGCGCTATACCCTGGAAACCGTGGCCTGCCTCGGTGCCTGCGGCCTGGCCCCGGTTATGATGGTAAACGACGATACCCACGGGCGCCTTACCCCGGATAAGGCAGCCGGCATCCTGGACAAGTACGAGTAGGAAGGAGGTTGCCCTGGTGAACAGGCTAATTGATAAGTGTTGCGATAAGTGCCAGCACACACCGCAAACTCCCTGTAAGGATTTTATAAAGTGCCGCAGGGAAGGTCCCCTTTGCCATGACGATGAAAGCTGCCGGGAGAAGCGGCAAAATTTCTTAAACCGGATTCACGTGCCGGCGGATTCGGCCTACCGGCAGGTGCTTATCTGTGCCGGTACCGGCTGTACCTCCTCCGGGTCCCCCAGGCTGGTGAAGACCCTGGAAGAGGAAATCAAGAAAAAGGGCCTCACCGATAGGGTGGAAATTAAAATAACCGGCTGTCACGGCTTTTGCGAGCAGGGGCCCCTCATGATCGTAGAGCCCCGCAAGACTTTTTATACCGGTGTGCAGGAAGAGGATATCCCGGAAATCGTGGAAAAGGACCTGATGGGGGACGAGGTGGTGGAGCGCCTGCTGTACAAGGACCCCACCACCGGCGAAGTGGCCCGAACTTACGAGAGCGTGCCCTTTTACGCCAAGCAAAAGCGCCTGGTGCTGTCCAATTGCGGGCATATCAACCCGGAAGCCATCAGTGACTATATAGCCAATGACGGTTATCTCGGCCTTACCAAGGTACTTTTTGAAATGAAGCCTGAAGAGGTTATCGAAGAAGTCAAGAGTTCCGGGCTGCGCGGTCGCGGGGGCGCCGGCTTCCCCACGGGGCTCAAGTGGAACTTTGTGCGCCAGGCGGAGGGGGATAAGAAATATGTTGTTTGTAACGCCGACGAGGGAGACCCGGGCGCCTTTATGGACCGCAGCGTGCTGGAGGGCGACCCCCATGCCGTGCTGGAAGGTATGATTATTTGCGGCTATGCCGTGGGCGCCGATGAAGGCTACATTTACGTCCGGGCCGAGTATCCCCTGGCCATTCACCGCCTGAAAATAGCCATTGCCCAGGCCGAAGAGTGCGGCCTTTTGGGCGATAACATACTCAATTCCGGCTTCAATTTCAGGATTAAAATCAAGGCCGGTGCCGGGGCCTTCGTGTGCGGTGAGGAAACGGCCCTTTTAACTTCCATCGAGGGTAACCGGGGTATGCCCCGGGTAAGGCCGCCCTTCCCGGCCCAGAAGGGACTTTGGGGCAAGCCCACTAACCTGAACAACGTGGAGACCTATGCCAACGTTCCCCACATCATCAGGAAAGGCAGCCGGTGGTATGCCTCCCAGGGAACTGAAAAGAGCAAGGGAACCAAGATTTTCGCCCTCACCGGCAAGGTAAACAACACCGGCCTGGTAGAGGTTCCCATGGGCATTACCATGCGGGAAATCATTTTCGGTGTAGGGGGCGGCATCAAGGACGGCAAGAAGTTCAAGGCCGTGCAAATAGGCGGCCCCTCGGGCGGCTGCCTGCCGGAAGAAAAGCTTGACCTGCCGGTGGACTACGATTCCCTGACCGCTGCCGGTGCCATGATGGGCTCGGGCGGCCTGGTGGTAATGGATGAAACTACCTGTATGGTGGATGTGGCCCGTTTTTTCCTGACCTTCACCCAGTCGGAGTCCTGCGGCAAGTGTACTCCCTGCCGCGAGGGCACCAAGCGGATGCTTGAGATCCTCACCCGCATTTGTAACGGAGAAGGTAAAGAGGAAGATATAGATACCCTGGAGCGTTTGGCCAGGGTTGTTAAAAATACCGCCCTTTGCGGCCTGGGCCAGACCTGTCCCAACCCCATCTTGTCCACTTTGCGCTACTTCCGGGACGAGTACGAGGCCCACATCAAGGACAAGCGCTGCCCCGCCGGCACTTGTGCGGCTCTTTTGACCTACCGGATTAACGAAGAAAAGTGCAAGGGCTGCGGCAAGTGCGCCAAGGTTTGCCCGGCAGGGGCCATTACCGGGGAAAAGAAACAGCCGCATAAGATCGATGCTTCCAAGTGCATTAAGTGCGGTAGCTGTATGATTAACTGCAAGTTCGGCGCCGTGGAGACGGCCTGAGAGGGGAGGGATAATTGTGGCGTCTGTTACCCTGACCGTAGACGGGGTGAAGGTGACCGTTCCCAGGGGCAGCACTGTGCTGGATGCGGCCACCAGGGCAGGAATATTTATTCCCACCTTCTGCCACGACCCGGACTCCCCCAGGTACGGGGCCTGCCGTATATGCGTGGTGGAAATTCCCGGTATGCGCAACCTGCCTGCTTCCTGCGCCACCGAGGCTATGGACGGTATGGAGGTTTACACTGAGTCGCCGGCGGTAATAGAGGCCAGGAAGACCATACTGGAGCTGCTCCTGGCCAATCACCCCATGGACTGCCTTACCTGTGAAAAGAACGGCGACTGCCGCCTGCAGGATTACTGCTTCCGCTACGGGGTCAAGGAAAGCAGCTTTAAGGGGGCCAAAAAGGACCATCCCATTGACGACAGCAACCCGTACATCGTCCGGGACCACAATAAGTGCATTCTCTGCGGGCGCTGTGTGAGAACCTGCGCCCAGGTTGAAGACAGAAGCGTTATCGACTTTGCCTACCGCGGCTTCAATACCAAGGTGGCCACGGCCATGGACACTCCCCTGGCCGAGTCCGACTGCGTTTACTGCGGGCGCTGCGTGGCCGTTTGCCCCACAGGGGCCCTGATGTTCAAGCCCCTTATGGGTAAGGGGCGGACCTGGGAAATTGAAAAGAAGCCGGTTACCTGTACCTTCTGCGACAGCGGCTGTATCTTTGACCTCAACATCAAGGACGGGCGGGTTATTGCCGTAACCCCCAAAGCCCCGGGGAAGGGGCGCCCCCTCTGCCTGAAGGGCCGCCTGGCCCTTGAGCTGAAATATTGTGACGACCCGGCACCCCCCATGCTCAAGAAGGACGGGGAATTCGTGCAGGCACCCTGGGCCGAGGCCCTTGGCATCAGGGACCTTATCAATAAAATTATTGACATGAAGTAACGGCGATTTGGGGGAGTTTTTCTACGGAAATGTTATCTTTAATAAGTAGAATTTAACTTGGAAAAATTCCCCCGAAAAAGGAGGGAGGATTTAAGTGGCGGAAGTAACCCTGATCATCAACGGCAAGCAGGTTACCGTGCCCAGGGGTACCACCGTGCTGGAGGCCGCCCGGCAGGCCGGGTTTTTCATTCCTACCCTCTGCCACGACCCGGAATTGACCAGCGTGGGGGCCTGCCGGCTTTGCGTGGTGGAGATTCCGGGCATGCGCAATCTGCCTGCCTCCTGCGTTACAGAGGTAAGGGAAGGTATGGAGGTTTACACCGAATCGCCGGCGGTTGTTGAGGCCAGGAAGACCATACTGGAGCTGCTCCTGGCCAATCACCCCATGGACTGCCTCACTTGCGGCAAGAACGGCGACTGCCGGCTGCAGGATTACTGTTATTACTACGGGGTGAAGGAGGCCCGCTTTGCCGGCGAGCGCCATGCCTATGACGTAGAGGGCGATAACCCCTTTATCGTGCGGGACATGAACAAGTGCATTCTCTGCGGCAAGTGCGTGCGAGCGTGCGCGGAAATACAGGGCAAGAACGTGGTGGACTTTGCCTACCGGGGCTTTAATACCAAGGTAACCCCGGCCATGGACGTGCCCCTTTCGGAGTCGGAGTGCGTCTTCTGCGGCAACTGCGTGGCCGTTTGCCCCACAGGGGCCCTGCAGGAAAAGGGCCTGCGGAGCCGGGCCCGCACCTGGGAAGTCAAAAAGGTCAGAACCACCTGCCCGTACTGCGGAACGGGCTGCAACTTTGACCTCAACGTCAAGGACGGCAAAGTGGTGGGTGTCACCTCCTGCGACGGCGACGTGAACGGCCGGGCGCTGTGCGTGAAGGGACGCTTCGGCTACGGCTTTATCCACCACCCCGACCGCCTGACCAGGCCGCTTATTAAAAAGAACGGGGAATTCAAGGAGGCCACCTGGGAAGAGGCCATAAGCCTGGTGGCCGAGAAGCTGGGCCGCATCAAGGAGGAGCACGGCCCCGGGACCCTGGCGGTATTGAGTTCCGCCCGGTGTACCAATGAAGAAAACTATCTCATGCAAAAATTTACCCGCGCGGTGCTCGGTACCAACAATATCGATCACTGTGCCCGCCTGTGACACGCTCCTACCGTCGCCGGTCTGGCGACTGCATTCGGGAGCGGCGCAATGACCAACAGCATAAAGGAAATAGCCGGTGCTGACTTTATTCTGGCCATCGGCACCAATACCACCGAGTCCCACCCCATTATCGGTTTGCAGGTTAAAAAGGCCGTGAGGGCGGGGGCCATCCTGGCGGTGGTGGACCCGCGGAAGACCGAAGTGGCCTCGCTGGCCCGCTACCACCTGCAGATTAAACCGGGCTCCGATATTGCCCTTTTGAACGGGCTGGCCAATGTAATTATTGCCGAGGAATTGTACGACAAGGAATTTGTTGCCGGCCGCACCGAGAATTTCGAGGCCCTGAAGGGTACCGTGGCCAAGTACACTCCGGAGTACGTGGAGGGTATTACGGGAATTCCCGCTGGCACCATTAGAGAAGTGGCCCGGGGCTACGCTAAGGCCGAGAAGGGCACGATTCTTTACACCATGGGGCTCACCCAGCACATTTGCGGTACCCACAACGTTCTGGCGGTGGCCAACCTGGCCATGCTGTGCGGGCACATTGGCAAAGAGAGCAGCGGCGTGAACCCGCTCCGGGGCCAGAACAACGTGCAAGGGGCCTGCGATATGGGCGCCCTGCCCAATGTTTTCACCGGCTACCAGGGGGTGGTCCTGGACGAGGTGCGGGCCAAGTTTGCCAGGGCCTGGAACGTGGATGCCCTGCCGGCGGAGCCCGGCCTCACCGTGGGCGAGATGATGGAAGCCGCCGGCAAGAGCGTGCGGGGCATGTACATTATGGGAGAAAACCCGGTACTGTCTGACCCGGACGGCGAACACGTGGTGCACGCCTTGGAGAGCCTGGATTTCCTGGTGGTGCAGGATATTTTCCTGACTGAGACGGCCCAACTGGCGGATGTGGTGCTTCCGGCCGCCAGTTTTGCTGAAAAGGACGGTACCTTTACTAACAGTGAGCGCCGGGTGCAGCGGGTGCGCAAGGCCATTGAGCCCGTGGGGGAAGCCAGGGCCGATTGGGAAATAATTTGTGCCGTGGCCACGGCCATGGGCTACCCCATGAATTACGCTTCACCCGAGGAAATTTTCAACGAAATAGTGTCCCTGACGCCTTCTTATGCCGGGATTTCTTACGCCCGCCTGGAGAAGGGCGGCATACAGTGGCCGTGCCCGGCCCCTGACCATCCCGGAACTCCTTATCTGCATAAGGATAAATTTGTGCGGGGACTGGGCAAGTTCACTCCCGTGGAATATGTGCCCCCGGCAGAGCAGCCGGATGAGGAATATCCCCTGGTACTCAGCACCGGGCGCAGGCACTTCCATTACCATACCGGTACCATGACCCAGCGTACTGGAGCCCTGGAAGAGTACTACGGGGAGGAGTTCCTGGAAATCAACGAGAAGGATGCCCAAAAGCTGGGCATTGCCAGCGGTGACAGTGTCAAGGTAACTTCCCGCCGGGGCAGCGTGGAAGTCAAGGCCCGGGTGTGCGGTACCGTGCCCGAGGGACTGGTATTTACCTCCTTCCACTTCCCGGAGGTGGCCATAAACAGGCTCACCAACCCGCAAAGGGACCCCGTGGCCAAGATTCCCGAATTGAAGGTCTGCGCGGTGCGGGTGGAAAAGGTGTCCTGAAGGCGGGATAAGGTTGATGGAAAAAAGCGCCGGTAAGGTTTAACTTTTGCCGGCGCTTTTTCCCATTTGAATCCAGAACTGGTTCGGTCGGGATACTTGCAAATCTGCATTACCATGATGGTTTACATTTAATAAGCTTTTATTAAGAAAACATGCATAAATGCATATATCAGTACGATGTAAATATGCATCGATATTTATAAAAGTAGCGTGCTGTAGAGGGTATTTAAATGGTGGCATGTTTTTTGCTCCTGAGTTTTTTAAAACAACAGAGAAAGGCTGCGCGGGGCAGCATTAAAAAATAAAGCAAAGGAGGAAGCCCATGAACATCGTAGTATGCCTCAAGCAAACCTTTGACACCGAAGCAAAAATCAAATTAACCGGCGACGGTAAGATCGACCGCAGTGGCGTAAGCTTAATTATCAATCCTTACGATGAATTTGCCGTAGAAGAAGCCCTCAGGCTCAAAGAGAAACACGGCGGCGAAGTTACAGTAGTCAGCATAGGCGGCCCGGAAGTGCAGGATGCGCTGCGCCAGGCCCTGGCCATGGGCGCCGACAAGGCCGTGCTGGTGGACCCCGGCGCGGAAGAAATGGACGAATACGCCACGGCAACCATTTTAGCCAAAACCTTAAGCAGCATGGAATATGACATAATCCTCGGCGGCTGGAGGGCCATTGACGACGGCTCCGCCCAGGTTGCCGGCAGGACGGCGGAAATACTGGGCCTTCCCGTTGTAAACATGGCAATTAAGCTGGAAGTATCCGACGGCAAGGCAATTGTCACCCGGGAAATTGAAGGCGGCAGCGAAATAATCGAAGTACCCCTTCCCGCCGTCATAACAGCCCAAAAAGGACTGAACGAACCCCGCTACCCCTCCATGAAGGGCATCATGAAAGCCAAGAAAAAACCCATGGACAAAAAAACAGCTGCCGATGTGGGGGCAGACGCCGTCACCAGCAAAATACAGGCACTCTCCTACTCACTGCCCGAGCCCCGCAAGGCAGGCAAAATAATCGAAGGAGAGGCCCCCGACGCTGCCCGCGAACTGGCCAGGCTGCTGCATGAAGAAGCAAAAATAATCTAAGCAAAGACTGGGAGGGTATGTAAATGGCAAAAGGCATCTGGGTATTTGCAGAACACCTTGACGGCAAAATAAAAAAAGTTAGCTATGAAATATTAACCGCTTCCCGCAAAATAGCGGATGAATTGGGTCAGGAGCTTTGCGCGGTGCTGGCGGGCAAAGACATTGCCGGCCTGGCCCCTTCCCTTGGCGACTACGGCGCGGACAAAATATTCCTCCTTGAAGACAATGCCCTTGAAAACTACACCACCGACGGCTACACCAATGTAATTGTCGACTTAATCAAAGAAAAAGAGCCCTACGCCTTCCTGCTGGGCTACACCGTATTCGGCAGGGACCTGGCGGCCCAGGTGGCCCAGCGGCTGGAAACCGGCCTGATGAGCGACTGTATAAACATGGCCCTGGAAGACGGGCAGCTGGTATTCACCCGTCCCATATACGCCGGCAAAGCATTCGTAAAGGCCCGCTGTCCCGAGGCCCGTCCCGTAATGGCAACCATCCGCCCCAATGCCTTCACGGCCCAGGAAAATAAAAAAGACGCCGAAATCATAAAAGTAACTCCCAAAGTTGGAGACATTCGCCAGCAAATCAAAGACATAGTGCGTCAGGTATCGGGGCGTCCCGAGCTTACCGAGGCCGACATAATAGTCAGCGGCGGCCGCGGCATGAAGGGGCCCGAGAACTTCAAGATTTTAGAAGAGCTGGCCGACGTGCTGGGCGCTGCCGTAGGCGCATCCAGGGCTGCGGTTGACGCGGGCTGGGTTCCCCACAGCATGCAGGTGGGCCAGACCGGCAAAACGGTCTCCCCGGTTCTTTACATTGCCTGCGGTATTTCCGGCGCCATCCAGCACCTGGCCGGCATGGGGTCGTCCAAGTGCATAGTGGCCATCAACAAAGACCCCGAGGCAAATATCTTTAAAGTTGCCGACTACGGCATTGTAGGAGACTTATTTGAAGTGGTGCCTTTATTGACAGAAGAGTTTAAGAAAATAATGGGGTAGGTTTTGGGCAAATAGGGATAATATCTCTTATAAAAAGGGCTGTTAACAAATAAGTTTTTGTTAACAGCCTTTTTCAATGGAAAAAAGGAATATATATTATTTTTGTTGAAAGACTTTAATACAAGTTTAAGACAATATGGCTCCAAGCGATAATTAGAGGTGAACCGGTTATGAATATGAGTAAAGTAATACAGCCCAAAAAAAGGGCAGGCCGCTCCGTAGTTGAAGAAATTCACAGGCGATTGCGAGAGATTATTTTAAACGGTTATTATAAACCTGGAGAAAGGTTAATGGAAAGAGAACTGGCCGATATGTTCGGGGTGAGCAGGACTCCCGTTCGTAAAGCTTTGGAACTCCTGGAACAAGAGCGGCTGGTTAAGCGGATTCCCAATAAGGGGGCCACCGTGGCCAAGTACAGCCCGGAACAGGTGAAGGAAATTTATGAACTTCGTTCTAATCTTGAGGGACTGGCGGCTTACTTGGCTACACAAAGAGCCGGAACAAAAACGAAAAATGCTTTGGTCCAGTTAATTGAAGATGGCTGGAAGGCAATAGAGCTGGAAGACTATAAAAAAGCCAGCAGTAATAACGAAAAATTTCACTCCCTGCTGGCGCAGGCAAGCGGAAACAAGCTTCTCGAGAAAACGCTGGAAACCATGCGCTGGCAATTGAATATCTTGTTACTCTCCACGTGGCAGGTTTTTGAGCGAAGAAAGCAAATTCAAAGGGAACATGAAGCCATAGTAAATGCTATTTTGAAAGGTGATGCTGAAGGTGCGCGGGACAGGGCAGTAGAACACATTAATAATGCTGGCAAGGTGGCCCTGGAAGTAATGTATGAAAAGGAAAAGATTTTTACAAAGTGTATAGAGAATAATAGGTTCTTAATGTCAGAGTCCAGCAAATAATTTCTTGATGAGAATATTTGTGGAAGGGCCTAAGGAGAAAATATTTTCCCGTACAGCCTCTTGGGGATAGGCACCAACCGGTAAAAGACCCCGAGAGGCTAATTTTTGTTTAATCCGGCAACTTCTTATTAAGGTAGGTATTAATTCAAGTGATGGGTGTCCTGGCAGGTAGGGTTTAGTTTTAAAAAATTTTTTCAAAAAAATTAATTTTTAAAAAGGTTTTTTGAGGTTGATGTAGAAAAATGTAAAATACATAATAAATGCCATTTTGTTCATATTTTATGCTTTAAAAAGGTACTTGACGATTACGAAAAATTTAGATTGTTATCCCCGAAATTAAAAGGGATGAAAGCTGCTCAAACAGCAAAGGGGGGAATATGGAAAATGACACAAACAGCATGGGACAACGCCAGGATACAGCTGGGGGACGCAGCTAAAAAAGCCGGCATAAAGCAGGAAGTTGTAAAACTTTTAAGTGAACCTCAACGTATTATGGTTGTAAATTTTCCTGTGAAAATGGATGATGATTCAATTAATTTTTTTACCGGTTACCGGGTACACCACAATTATGCCCTGGGTCCAATACAGGGCGGGACTCGTTTTCACCCGGCTGTAAGTCTTGATGATATCAAAGCACTGGCTATGCTGATGAGCATTAAAAATGCTCTCCACGGGATTCCGGCGGGAGGAGGCAAGGGTGGAGTATGTTGCGACCCAGACAGCCTTTCAAGAAGAGAGCTTGAGAGGGTATGCAGGGCATATGTGCGGGCGATTTTTCCCGTAATGGGTTCTAAATTTGATTTTCCGGGTGCGGATGTGGGTACGGACAATCAGACCCAGAGCTGGATGTTGGATGAGTGGGAGCAATTACACGGTATGCGCCATGAACCAGCTGCTATCAGCGGCAAAGCTGTTCTTCTTGGGGGTTCCAGGGGGCGAGGGCAGGCAACCGGATTGGGGGTTGGTCTTGCTGTTAGGGAGACGTGCCGTGTGTTGGGTCTTGACATTAAAAGGATGCGCGTGGCCATACAGGGTTTTGGGAAAGTAGGATATTGGGCGGCAAAGACCTTGGATAATTTGGGTGCTAAGATTGTGGCGGTGAGTGAATTAAGTGGTTTTGTCTTTAAAGAAGAAGGCTTAAGCGTGGATAAATTAAAGTCATATTTATCTGAAAATAAAACGCTGAAAGGCTTTGAAGAAGGGGAGTTCGTAACAAATGACAGGTTTTTCAGCTGCAGTTGCGATGTTTTAATCCCAGCTGCCGTTGAAAATGTAATAACGGAGAAAAATGCGAATAGTATTCAAGCCCCAATTATAGTTGAGGCAGCAAACGCGCCGGTTACCGCCGCGGCCGAAAAAATACTAAATGAAAAGGGAAAGATTATTGTTCCTGATATCCTGGCCAATGGGGGCGGGACTGTTATTGCCTATCTTGAGCGTGTTCAAGGGGAATATGATTTCTTCTGGGCCGAGCAAGAGGTTCATCAAAAATTTGAGACTATGTTTGTAAAAACATTCAATGATGTGTACAGGGCGGCGGAAGATGAGGGGATTAGTATGCGCAGTGCCGCGTGGATAAGGGCATTACGCAAAATAGAGGAAGCCATTGGGTTAAGGGGCTGGGTCTAATAACTTTTAATCATTTTAGGGTTTTTAAAGAAATTTTAAAAGGGGGGCTTTATTTGAATGGAAACCTGCGGAATATAATACCCAAAGTTGTCTCTATTGCAGCAGTAGGGATGTCCGCGTTTATATTATATACTACCCTTACGATTCCGCTGGTAGCTATGCGCCAGAGGGCCTTGGTTTTGATGCTCAGCCTTTTTATAATCTTTCTAATTTATCCGTTTAGCAAAAAGCGCGGCAGCAAAACAGGTTATATGGATATTTTCTTTGCTCTCGTGGCTTTAGGCGTTAATCTTTATGTTCTCCTCGAGTTTGAGGATCTGGTAATGCGAATAGGAATGCCTAATACGACTGACTTGATTTTGGGCGGGCTGTGTATTTTGCTGGTTCTGGAAGGTACTCGCCGGTCCATTGGTTGGCCTTTACCGATAATTACTTCCTTATTTCTACTTTATAATTTTTGGGGCAAGTATATTCCCGGTACTTTTGGCCACGGGGGATACCCAATTATAAGGGTCATTAACCAGATGTATCTCACTACGGAAGGAATATTCGGGGTACCTCTCGGTGTGGTCGTTACCATTGTATTTCTATTTGTTCTTTTCGGAAGTTTTTTGGAAAAAAGCGGGGGCGGCGATTTCTTCATTAACCTGGCAGTAGCCCTTGCCGGCAGGGCAAAGGGCGGGCCGGCCAAGATTGCTGTTATTGCCAGCGGATTTATGGGCACTATTCAGGGCTCGAGCATTGCCAATACGGTTACTACAGGCAACTTTACAATCCCGCTGATGAAACGCGTGGGATACCGCCCTGCTTATGCTGCGGCGGTGGAGGCCGCGTCGTCAACCGGCGGGCAGATAATGCCCCCGATTATGGGTGCGGGCGCTTTTGTAATGTCTGAATTTACCCAGATTCCTTATCTTACAATCGTTTCAGCGGCAATCATTCCGGCGCTGTTGTATTACTTTAGCATATATATGAATGTTCACTTTGAGGCTAACGTGCAGGGATTACAAGGAATGTCTAAGGAAGAAATACCTGACATAAGGAAAGTTTTAAGCACCGGCTATGTTTATATTTTGCCCCTTATAGCTTTGATAGTTGTATTAATTTTAGGTTACAGCCCGGCCAGGGCAGCTATAATCGGTATAGGCCTGTTGATTGCGGCCAGTATGGTTAATCCCTCTACGCGCATGAATTTGAAGAGTTTTTGGGAAGCCCTGGAAAAAGCAGGCATGACAATGGTTTCAATTGTTGCTGCCTGTGCCTGTGCCGGTATGATTGTCGGTACGGTGAGCATGACGGGGGTAGGCATAAAGTTTTCGAATGTTATCAGTTCCATATCAGGCGGGTACCAAATCTTTGGGCTGTTTTTCACCATGGTTGCTTGTATTTTGCTGGGAATGGCGCTACCAACAACAGCCAATTATATCGTACAGGCATCTATAACGGCACCGGCCCTGGTAACTATGGGAGTTCCGCTTCTTACCGCTCATCTCTTTGTATTTTATTTCGGCGTATTTGCCGATATAACCCCGCCTATTTGTTTGGCTGCCTATGCGGGGGCAAGTATTGCCGGAGCAAATCCTTTGTTAGCTGGGCTTAATGCCACGCGTAACGTAACGGTGGCTTATCTGGTGCCGTATTTGATGGTATATTTCCCCGCACTTATGGGAAGAGCTCCGTTTATCGAAGTGGCACAAACTGTTCTAACGGCCATGCTGGCGGTAATTGCTTTAAGTGCTGTTTTTTCCAATTATTTGAAAACTGTATGTACGGTCTTGCAAAGAGTATTGTTGCTCATAGCTGGAATATCATTAATTATTCCCGAGTTTCTTAGTGATTTGATTGGCGGAATAATACTTTTAGGTGTTTATTTATGGCAAAGATTTAACAGCACTAAAACCGGTTCAGCTTCGGAAATGGATGTTTAAGACAAAACCTGGGAGGTTTTGCCTTGTAAATAAATAAAAAAAACAGGGAGGTGATTATTTAAAAGATATAGTTTGGGTTTTTTAAATTTTTCCTTTTACAAAAATTAATTTGGGAGGGTTTTGAGAATGGAAAAGGTTAAAAAGTTTAAACTTTTATATTTATTAGGGCTCTTTTTGATGTTGGCCGTAGTAGTTGCGGGATGCGGGACTGAGAGTAAGGGAGGGCAGGGCACGGAAGTTCAAGAGGGGACGGAGAATCCCACTAATTTGTCAATTTCGACGGGCAGCACTGGCGGCACCTATTATCCGTTAGGTACCGGAATTGCGAATGTTTTAACGAATTCCGATTTGGGCATCAATGTAAGTGCTGAATCAACTGGCGGCTCAGTGGAAAATGCAAGGTTGTTGGGACAAAAGCAGACAGAGATTGGATTTGTAGAGTCCATGATTGCAGACTGGGCATACAATGGCAAAGAAATGTTTAAGGGCAATGCCATAAAAAATATTCGCGGGCTTATATCTCTTTACCCGAATACAATTCAAACAGTAGTTAAGGCGAAATCGGGTATAAAGAGTTATAAAGACCTTAAGGGGAAAAGGGTGGCAGTTGGCATACAAGGCAGTTCTAGCCCGCTGGCGATGCAAATTGTGCTGGAGTCCTTTGGTATGTCAATGGATGATATTAAACCGGAGTATTTAGGTTTTGGTGATTCAATGAACTTACTGAAGGACGACCAAGTGGATGCCGTAATGGTGGATGCAGGAGCACCCAATTCTTCTATTATTGATATCAGCGCCCAACATGATATTCGGATTCTTTCTATTCCGGAAGAAAATATAAAGAAAATTAAGGAAAAATATCCTTTCTTCTCAGATGTTGTTGTAATTCCCGCAGGTACTTATGAAAAAGTGCAGGAAGATGTTATTACTTGTGGCTCGAAGGCTACTTTATGCACAAGGGCGGAGCTTTCAGAAGAGTTGGTTTATAATATATTGAAAACCATATTCGAAAAGAAAGAAGATATAATTAAAGTTCATGAAAAAGGTAAGAGTATTAATCTGGAAACAGCTACAGACGCATTTTCTATACCGCTTCATCCCGGTGCAAAGAAATACTATGAAGAAAAGGGTGTACTTTAAAAGTTAATTATATAAGTAATAAAAAAATTTGGAGTTATGTAAGCCCGCCTTTGATTAAAGGCGGGCTTACCCTACATATTTTAGAGATAAGGGAGAATGTTTGAAATGACAAATCAGCTGATGGGGATTTCAACTATATGTGTACATTATGGTGAAGAAAAGGGAAAATTTTTGAATTCCGGTGTGCCGCCTCTTTTTGAGACAGTTAATTTTTATTTTGGTGATTTCCAGCAGGCAAATGATTACTTTAATGGTCGGAACAGTAATCGTTATTATTACACCAGAAAAGTTAACCCTACAGTGGAGATACTTGAGAAAAAAATAGCTGCGTTGGAAAATACACCCTGTTGTAAATTATTTGCTTCGGGAATGGGAGCAATTGGGGCAGCGATTTTGGGGCTGGCACAAAAAGGAGACCATATTATTAGTGTAAGAACCGTTTATAAAAATACTTATCGTATTTTGGAGGAGATAACCACTCGATACGGGATAACTACAACTTTTGTTGACGGCAGAAGAGTAGAAGATTTTGAGAGAGCTTTGCAACCTAATACAAAAATTATTTATTTGGAAAGCCCGTCAAGTTATAAATATTTATTGCAAGATTTAAAAGCTGTTGCTGAATTGGCCAGAAGTAGAAATATAATAACTATGATTGACAATACCAATGCAACACCGTTTAATCAAAATCCATACGAGTTTGGCATTGATGTTGTTATTCATTCGTGCAGCAAGTATTTGAATGGGCATGGAGATGTTTTGGGGGGAGCGGTTTGCTCCAGTGAAGAGATAATTAAAGAGATTGCTGAAAGAGAACATTACCTTGCTGGTAATTTATTGGCTCCGTTTGAAGCTTGGCTAATTTTGCGGGGCTTGCGTTCTTTCCCCTTACGCATGAGGTATTTTAATAAAGCAGGGGTGGAAATGGCGAAGTTTTTAGAGAACCATCCTAAGGTAGCTAAAGTTTATTATCCTTTTCTGCCTTCTAACCCACAATATGATTTAGCACGTACCCAAATGCGCGGTGCCGGCTCGTTAATGGCCTTGGAATTAAAAGCAAGCCGGGATAAGGTAGCGGTATTTATAGACAACTTGAACCTTTTCAAGATTGCAGCCAGTTGGGGAGGTTTTGAGAGTCTTGTGTGGTATCCAATGACCGGGGTTAAAAACATTGATCCTGACTGGTTGGAGAAGCACGGTCTTAATCCATCCATGGTTCGTCTTTTTATAGGGTTGGAAGATTTAGAAGCTTTAAAAGAAGATATTGAGCAGGCTTTAAAAAAATGTTAGCAGCTTATCGGCTTTATTGGAGAATTTTTCAGCTACTTGCCATATCTTCCTTAAACTCCCTGTGTACTTTTTATTTATACCGGAAGTTTTTTAGACGGGAGATGTTAGGCAAGTGGTTTTTTCTTTCTGTTGACCTGCATGGCTCAGTAGCCGAAATTTAAATATTTACTTTGTGCAATTGGGTTTGAAAAAGCCAATTCCTTTAAAAAAATTTTAAGAAAATTATTTTTTAAAAAAAGGTTTTTTAAAGTCAGTATAGAAGAATGTGAAATACAT
The DNA here is from genome assembly GCF_056316025.1 of Desulfofundulus sp. JL263-se. Classification (NCBI taxonomy): domain Bacteria; kingdom Bacillati; phylum Bacillota; class Clostridia; order Eubacteriales; family Peptococcaceae; genus Desulfofundulus; species Desulfofundulus sp. JL263-se. The sequence continues at coordinate 447,278 of NZ_CM149993.1, forward strand.
AATAAATACCATTTTGTTTACAAATCAGGTTTTAAAAAGGTATTGAGAGCTTTGTAATGTAGTTCGGTTACCGGAAGTGAAAGGAGCGAGATTTTTTAAACCATGGGCATCGGTAAAAAGAATGTGCATATTTCAGTAAAAGAAGAAAACTGCAAGAGGTGCGGTTACTGCATCGAATTCTGTCCGGGTAAGGTATATGAGCCTGCCAGGGATGGCCTGCCGCTGGTAAAGTATCCTGAAAATTGCACCGCTTGCGGGGCATGCGATTTGCGCTGTCCGGATTTTGCCATAACACTGGAGGTGGTTGGGGGTGAGTAGACCGAAAGGAGTGCAATTGCTGCAGGGAAATGAAGCCTGTGCCTGGGGGGCAATTGACGCGGGAGCAAGGTTTTTTGCCGGTTATCCTATAACACCGTCTTCCGAAATAGCCGAAATTTGTGCCAGGGAATTGCCCAAATACGGCGGGGTATATATGCAAATGGAAGACGAAATTGCCAGCATAGCCGCCGTTATCGGAGCATCCCTTTCCGGCAAGAAATCATTAACCGCCACCAGCGGCCCGGGATTTTCCCTAATGCAGGAAAACTTGGGTGTGGGTATTTACCAGGAAGTACCATGCGTAATTGTGAACGTGCAGCGGGTGGGCCCGGCCACCGGGCTGGCGACCAGGCCGGCCCAGGCGGATGTCATGCAGGCGCGCTGGGGAACCCACGGTGACCACGCTATTATAGTTCTGTGTCCTGCGTCGGTACAGGAAATGTACGACCTTACCGTGCGGGCCTTTAACCTGGCGGAAAAATACCGTACCCCGGTCATATTGTTAAGTGACGAAGTAATTGGGCACCTCAGGGAGAATGTATCCTTGCCTGAACCAGGTACGATCCAAATTATAAGCCGCAAGCGGCCTGCAGGAGACCCAAAAGAGTACCTGCCCTACAGGCCGGATGAGGATGGAATACCGCCTATGGCCGCCTATGGAGACGAGTATATAGTGCACACCTCCAGTACGTGCCATGACGAAACCGGGTGTTCTAACTTTAAGCCGGCCACCAATGCAAAACTGCTTAGTCGCCTGCGGGATAAAATTTATAATAATAAAAAAGATATAGTTCAAGTGGAATACTTTGGCCCCGAGGAGGCGGACGTAACAATCATATCCTTTGGCGCGGCGGCCAGGGTAGGGAAGTACGTTGTAGAAAAAGCAAAAAGAGAAAACTTGAAAATAAACCTTCTAAGAATCATCACCATGTGGCCCTTTGCTGATGAAGAAGTGCAGCAGGCCCTGGAAAGGACAAAGGTAGCTATAGTTCCCGAAATGAACCAAGGGCAGCTGCTGGGGGAAGTGCAGCGTGTAAACTGCTCCAATACCCCTGTATATCCTGTTTCCCGTACAGACGGGGAATTGATTACTCCGGAAGAAATAATGGCCCGCATACGGGAGGTGGCGAAATAATGGCCTACAAGTACACGGATTATCTCAATACCGAAAAACAGCCTTACATGTGGTGTCCGGGCTGCGGAGACGGCATAATCCTGCGGGCACTTACTGAAGCCCTGGCCGAGTTGCAGCTGCCGCCTCACAAAGTTGTAATTGCTACCGGCATAGGCTGCTGGGGTAAAGCCGACGATTATTTCGCCACCCATGCCTTTCACGGCAGTCACGGGCGGGCCCTGGCCTTTGCCACCGGCATAAAAGTAGGCAATCCTGACGTACACGTGATAGTGCTTATGGGAGACGGCGATGCGGTTACCATCGGGGGAAACCACTTTATCCACGCCTGCCGGCGCAATATTGACCTCACTGCCATCATAGCCAATAACTATAACTACGGCATGACCGGCGGCCAGTATTCGGCTACCAGCCCCCTCGCCGCCAAAACTTCTACCTCTCCCCGGGGCGTGCCTGAGCCGGGATTTGATATCTGTGCCCTGGCGGAAGTATCAGGGGCGAACTTTGTGGCCCGCACCACCGCCTACCACGTTTTCCAAATGAAAAAACTAATTAAACAGGCAATTGAGAAAAAAGGCTTCAGCGTCGTGGAAGTAATGAGTCCGTGTCCTACTCACTTCGGGCGGCGGAACTTTACCGACGGGCCGCGGGCTATGATGAAGTTCCTCAAAGAAAAAGCCGTACCTAAGAAACGCTATGAGCAGATGCCTGAAGAAGAGAGAAAGGAATATATAGCTACGGGTGTATTTGTCGATAAAGACAGGCCGGACTTTCTGACCGTCTACAAGAAACTGAACTCAATGGAATAGGAAGTTAAAGGGGGCGAGATTAAGATGAGTGAGACCTGGCAGGTAGTTTTGGGCGGAGAAGGTGGACAAGGTCTCATTGTGGGAGGGCAAATCCTGGCCCGTGCCGCCATACTGGAAGGCAAAAATGTAGTGCAAACACAAAGTTACGGTATCTCGGCCCGGGGCGGTTATTCTGAGGCCCAGGTGATCATCTCCGATGGTGAGATTCATTATCCCAAGTGCAATGAGCCGAACTTGGTTTTGGCTCTCACCCAGGAAGCGTACGACCGTTACTGCAACAGTGTCAAGGATGACTGCCTGATCATATACGAAAAAGACGGCGTTAAGCCCAGAAGGGGTAAAAATGATATCGATTATCCCTTTAAAGATACCTGCCTTAACATAGGAAACCTCAAGGTTATCAATATACTGTTTCTGGGCGTTATTCTGAAAAATGTTTCTATTGTGAAAGAAGAAAGCATGGTGCAGGCGATAAAAGACACCCTGCCGCCAAAAATCCACGCAGTTAACCTGAAAGCATTCAATGTGGGGCTGGGTAAATTGCGAAAGGAAAGGTAATGCTTATGATTATGGTTTCGCAAAGTTGTGCGCAGCCGAGAGTGGAAAATATTGAGGAAGAAGTTATCAGTCAATTGAAAAAAACGCGTTGCACTCATCAAGGCTTCCATCATAGCCGGACTGGGCATAGTTAAAAATACGGCTTTTGATGAGAGCAGAAAAACATGTTCATGCACATAATCTCGAAAGCTTGAGGGGCAGGATTAATTAACTTGGGATAAAACTTCTAATTGAGGAGAAAATAGAAGTGGCAAAGGTGCTTCTGACAGAGGCAATTCACGAAGAAGGCATGAAAATTATCCGAGAGGCGGCGGAGTTGGAAATTGCTGCCGATACCAGTGAAAACACCATTATCAAGGCCATTGCCGATGCCGACGGTTTGATTGTTCGCAGCAGCAAGGTTACACCGGCTATTATTGAGGCAGGGAAAAAGTTAAAAGTTATCGGGAGGCATGGCACAGGCCTTGATAACATTGACCTTGAGGCCGCCAACAGGTGTGGGGTGGCGGTGGTCAATACTCCGGACGCCAATGTGCTGTCGGTGGCTGAATACGTGCTGGCCACAATGCTTTACCTTTGCAAAAATTTACGGAAGGTCGATGCCGCCTTGCGGCAAGGCGTATTCGAGCAGCCCGGCTCGCTGCCTGGGCTGGTAACCAGACTGGGATACACAACCCTGGAGTTATACGGAAAAACCCTTGGGCTGGTTGGTGTCGGCAAAATAGCGCGCCGGGCGGCGGAAATTTGCCGCAAGGGTTTTAATATGAAGGTTTGCGGCTACGACGCTTACTTAACGCCTCAAGCCATTGAACAGGCCGGGGTGGAGCCCTGCGGGTCACTGGAAGAGGTATTTGAAAGGGCGGATTTTGTATCAGTTCATGTGCCGCTCACCCCTGGGACAAAAAACCTTATAACGGAAAAGCAGCTTAGGCTAATGAAGCCAACTGCTTATTTAATTAATGCGGCGCGGGGAGGGGTGGTGAACGAGGATGACCTGTATAAAGTGTTGAAGGAAAAGTCCATTGCGGGGGCCGCGGTTGATGTGTTTGCACAGGAGCCGCCCGGCAGGGGACATCCCTTTTTTGAGCTGGATAACATTATTGTTACACCTCACATGGCGGCCATGACCGACGGGGCGCTTATCAGAATGTCCCGGGATGTGGCGGAAGGTGTAGTATCCGTATTGCGCGGGGAACGGCCAAAACGCCTGGTCAACCCTGAGGTTTGGAGCCGGCGGAAATTTCACTGATTGAAGGAGAGGCAGTAACGTGGGTAAAAATTTCGCAGCAATGCCATTGTTAAGGGGATTGGCCGGGCAGGAATAAGGTCTTTCTTTAAAGCCGTGGGCCTGCTCAGTGAAGAACTTGACCGGCCTTTCGTTGGGGTGGTCAATTCGTGGAAATGAAATGCATCCCGGGTACGAGCATCTCAGGGAAATTGCCGGCGATGTAAAGTGGAATAAAATTTAGGATACGTGAATCTATTATATGTATTCTGCGGGTAAATTCCCGTGAATTTTAGCACGAGGGGATCGTATATGGTAGATGTAAATTTGTTGGGGAGTGGCAATTTTTGGAAGTATATAGGTATGAGGGTGATAAGGGATAAGGAAGGTAAAGTAGGGGTAAGAGTTAATAATAGCGATAATTTGAAACAGGTTTACGGAAATTATCACGGCGGAGTTATTGCTACCGTGGTGGATGCTGCGGTGGCGGTAGCCGTAAACGAGATTATCGGCAAAGAATATGGAGCCGCAACGGTTGAATTAAAACTTAATTTTTTACGGCCGGTATCAAATTCAGATTTAATTGGCTTTGCAAAAATTTTGAAGAAGGGGAAGAATTTAATTGTAGGTTTAGCAGAGGTTTATAATGAGCAAGAAGACCTAGTTGCAGTAGGTATGGCCACGTATAAAGTGGGATCTAAAACCTGGCATACACGGGATAGGTAAACGTAGTGATCCTGTTACAATTAAATTTCGAAGTTATCGTCCAAGTGCATAGTGGCCATCAACAAAGACCCCGAGGCAAATATCTTTAAAGTTGTCGACTACGGCATTGTGGGAGGCTTATTTGAAGTGGTGCCTTTATTGACAGAAGAGTTTAAGAAAATAATGGGGTAGGTTTTTAATCAATTAGTCTAAAAAACCCCGGGCAATAAGCTGCCCGGGGTTTTTTAGCGGTTATTACGATAAAGCCCGTGCTGGCCTGCTTAAATTACTCCCTTTTCCCTGAGGTTTTTGATGTCTTCTGCAGTGTATCCGAGGCGCTGTAATATTTCCTCTGTATGTTGTCCCAGCAGAGGCGGCGGGGAATGATATTCGGGCGGAGTCAGGGATAGATTAATGGGGTTCCCCAACACTTTTACCTCGCCAATTGTTGGATGCTCCATACTTACTACCATGCCCCGGTGCTTTACCTGGGGATGGTTGACTACATCCGATATTTCATTGACCGGCCCGCAGGGTACCCGCGCCTTCCTAAGGATTTCTATCCATTCATGGGAATCCTTGGTGGCAAAAATTTCTCCCAGTATTGCGTTCAGTTCTTCACGATTCTCCACCCGTTTTTCGTTGGTGCAAAACCGGGGATCGTCCACTATATCATTTAGGTCCATCGCCTCGCAGAAGCGCTCCCAGATTTTATCGTTACCTACCGCCAATATAAAGTAACGGTCCCTGGCTTTATATGCCTGGTAAGGGACGATATTCGGGTGGGCGGACCCCATTCTAACGGGATTCTTACCGGTCAGGAAGTAGTTTGACGCCATATAGGTTAACCAGGAAACTTCCGTGTCCATTAAGGAAACGTCTATATATTGCCCTTTTTTCGTTTCTTTCTTTACCATCAGGGCTGCAAGAATGCCCAGTGCCGCGTACATCCCTGCCCCGATGTCCACAAGTGCTACTCCGATCCTTATAGGCGGGCCGTCTTTTTCGCCGGTAATGGACATAAGCCCGCCCATGCCCTGCATTAACAGGTCGTACGCGGGAAAGTCCCGGTAAGGCCCGTCCTGGCCGAACCCGGAGATGGAGCAGTAGATTATTTCCGGGTTAACTTTTTTTATTGTTTCGTAATCCACTCCCAGCCGCTCAACTGTACCGGGGAGAAAGTTTTCTATAATTACATCACATTCTTTGGCCAATTCCAGCAAGATCTTTCTTCCTTCATCGCTTTTCAGGTTTAAAGTCAGGCTTTTCTTATTACGATTTATACTTAAGTAGTAAGCACTTTCTCCTTCAGCAAAGGGAGGTCCCCATGCCCTGGTTTCATCTCCTTTGCCCGGAATCTCGACTTTAATCACTTCCGCTCCCAAATCACCTAGTATCATTGTGCAAAAAGGACCGGTAAGGACGCGTGATATATCGAGGACCTTAACTCCTTTAAGCGGCAAATCCATAAATATTCCTCCCCCTGAAGTATGAATACATTCTTTTTTTATTTAATTTGCTGACGCAAAATTTATGCCAGCAGGAGCTGTTAAAAATCCAGCTGAATACGTGTTTTGCATTTGAAAATAAAATAAAACTGGTATTGTCCAAGTAAATCAGGTTAATTTCCCTATGTAGGAAATTTGTATATGGATGGAATAATGCATAAATAAAAATAATGATGCAATACGACATGGCAGTATTTATCTAAGACAAAAAAACTTCCAAAAACCGAAAAAAGGTAAAATTTAATGAATTTTTGCATCGCACTTATTGCAAATTTAATTAATAAGGTCCCCTATACCTGCATGGTAATTTAGAAATTATAAAATATTCATCATTTCAAGAATATTGTCAATATGGTATAATCTTTGCAAATTATCATAAAGTTAAGTAAATTCTTTGCTTGCATATGTTTAAAAAGAAAGGGGGAGGTCTGATAAATAAGCCCAGCGCAAAATTGTTAAAAATTTTTAAGGAGGGGGTCCTTATGCTTCCGGAAAGAAAAACTTTATTGAAGTTAATTAGTATTTTATGTGTTGCATTCATTATGATTGTATGTGCAGGCTGTTCTGCTCAAAAAACCGAATACATTTCTATCGGTACCGGGGGGACAGGGGGGACGTACTACCCTTATGGCGGTGCAGTGTCCAGCATAATTAATAAGCATGTGGAAGGTTTTCAAGCCACTGCAGAAGTTACCGGGGCTTCCGTGGAAAATATAAGGCTTTTGGAAAGTGGAGAGGCGCAGCTTGTTATGGCCATGAACGATGTTGTATATCACGCTCTTAACGGTAAGGGAGCTTTTGAAAAACCTGTAGAGGTGCGCACTTTATTTGAAATGTATCCCAATGTTTTCCATGCAGTTACCCTGAAGAACAGCAACGTAAAAACCATGCAGGATCTTGTTGGCAAGAAAGTGTCCGTGGGAGCGCCCGGCAGCGGCACGGAAACAATGTCTCAGCTCGTTCTCGATGCGCTGGGTATTAGCTACGACGACTTTGAGGTTTTCCGCCTGTCCTTCAGTGAAAATACCCAGGGTCTTAAAGACGGTGTAATTGATGTAGGAATATGGTCGGTGGGACCGCCTACTTCGTCTATCATGGACCTGGCAACCACCCACAAAATCCGGATATTATCGTTTACAGACGAAGAGATTAATAGGGTAACTGAAAAACACCCGTATTACTCTTCCTGGAAGCTTGAGCCGGGAACCTATAGCGGGCAGGAAGAAGAAGTTATAACTCCTGCGGTCTGGAACACGATAGTGGTGCATAAAGACATGAGTGAAGAAACTGCTTACAAATTGGTCAAGGCTATTTTTGAAAATGTCAACGAACTGGTTGAAGTATATGTAGGGGCTAAAAACACTACGCCGGAAAATACCATTAAAAATGCAGTGGCCCCCTTGCACCCCGGTGTAATCAAATACTTTAAAGAATTAGGTCTGGAAGTGCCTGATAAGTTAATTCCCCCCGAGATGAAGTAGTTATGTTCGGCACAAAAAGTTGTACCCGGCTTTGGGCGCCTAAAAAAAATCTTTTTTGGGCGCCCAGTTTCCTTGCCTTCACGTTATTGGTGTTGATTTTATGCCTGCTGGGGTACTGGGGCTTTAATACAAAATTTTTAGTTATAAAAGACAATAAGTCGGGTGCGGTCGGGTGGGCGGCAAGGATTAATGAAAGTGAAAATTTTGCCATTAGATATACTCATTCAGTTGACCGCCTGCCGGTTTTTGAATTTTACAAAGTAGAAAATCAAAAACTTGTTTTGACCGGTACCAAGGTAATAAATTTCGGGGCCGGGTTGGGTTATATCGGAGAAGGCAAAATGTACACGGCTGGCAAGTGGACTTTCATTAAGAATATGGATAGGCAAATTGGTTCTTTGCCCCTCAGAGTAGGGACGGTAGCGGATCATGCTTTGTTATATAGAGGTCGCGAAATTCACCTCAAGGATTATTTTTCAGGCCTTACGCTGGTGAGGCTGGAAGTTCAAAATGTATTTCAGGTTATGTTTAACAGAGTGAGGGGTGAAATCAAAGATGTCTTCAAAAAACCTTGAGTCCCAAAGAGGAACGGGCTTAACATCAAAAGCTGTCCTGATTGTAGCCCTTGTTTTAACCTTTTTTCACCTGTATACCTCCGGAGTATCCATATTAACGGCGTGGATACAAAGGGATATACATTTGATACTTATTTTAACCCTTGTATTTTTAATTTTTCCTGTAACTAAAAAGGGCAAATATAATTACGCCACAATTTTAGATTGGCTCTTTGTTATACTGGCGCTGGCTTCAGGTATCTATATAATAGTTTTTTATCAGGACATAGTTTTAAGATTGGGTAATCCCAACAGCCTGGATTTAATCTTCGGCGGAATTATGATATTGCTGCTCCTTGAGGCAACTCGCCGGGCAACCGGCTGGGTGCTTGTAATCATTGCCGGGAGTTTGCTGGTATATAACTTTGTAGGTCCGTGGCTCCCCGGCCTGTTGGGGCACAAAGGGTATTCCGTTGCCCGCGTCATCTCTCAAATGTATTTAACCACAGAAGGCATTTTCGGAATACCTTTGGGTGTTTCGGCCAATTATATATTCCTTTTTATCTTTTTGACTTCGATGCTCGAAAAATTGGGCATGGGAGAATTTTTGCTCAGGCTGGCCATGGCCATTATGGGAAGATTTACCGGCGGGCCTGCTAAAACTGCCGTTATAGCCAGCGGCTTTATGGGCTCTCTTTCAGGGAGCGCGGTAGCAAATGTTGTGGGCACCGGAACTTTTACCATTCCGCTAATGATAAGAAACGGGTACGAGCGGCATTTTGCCGGGGCCGTTGAGGCCTGCGCATCTTCCGGCGGGCAGCTGATGCCTCCCATAATGGGGGCCGCCGCTTTTATCATTGCCGAATTTTTGGGCATACCTTATATTGAAGTTGTTATCGCGGCTTTAATTCCCGCTCTCCTCTATTATTTATGTATATTGTTCGGGGTCCACTTCGAAGCTTCCCGCCTGAATCTCGTTGGCCTTCCCAAAAAGGATTTGCCTTCACTGAAAAAGGTACTTAAGGAAGGCGGGCACTTTTTGATTCCCATTTTCGTTCTTATTTTCTTTTTAGGTGTGCTCAGGTATACTCCTATCCGCTCGGGCTTTTATGCCATTGTCTCCATGTTTATCGTTTCACTTTTAAAGCCTGAAACACGTATTACCTGGGAACGTTTCAAGGAAGGAGCAGTGGCAGCGGCCAAAAATACGATAACAGTGGCGCTGGCATGCGCCACCGCCGGTCTGGTTATAGGCAGTATTAACCTGACGGGCTTGGGTCTTAAGATTTCTTCCTTTATTATTTCCGTATCCGGTGGTATCCTGTGGCTTGCCTTAATTTTAACTGCCGTGGTTGCTCTTATTATGGGCATGGGCCTGCCGGCCACTGCAGCTTACATTGTAAGTGGAACCCTGGCTGCCCCGGCTTTGGTTAAATTGGGGCTGGTTCCCCTGTCCGCCCACTTGTTTGTATTTTACTTTGCCATTATATCCGCCATTACTCCGCCCGTAGCGCTGGCCGCTTATGCTGCATCGGGAATTGCCCAGGATAATCCCTTTAAAATCGGCGTAACAGCGTGCAAGCTGGGGCTGGCCGCATTTATCGTGCCCTTCATGTTTGCATATGAGCCGCTTTTGATTGCTAAAGGCGATATTTTACAAATAATATGGGCAGCTGCAACTGCTATTTTAGGGGTTGCCTCCCTGGCAGCGGGAGTTATTGGCTTTGTTGTTAAGCCGGCCAAGATTTATGAAAGGGTGCTTTTTATCGGCGGGGCGATAATGTTATTATATGCCGGGGTGTTTAGCGATATTTTGGGCCTGGGAATGATTGCACTGGCCTTTGGTTCAAATATTACACGCGGTAAAAAACTGGCAGGTGCTGCTCAAAAGGAAAAAGAAGATAATAGGGGTTTTGAAGGGCCCCAGTTATTTACAAAAGCTGCTCAAAAGCATATTTGAACCGGCGTCAAACACCTCACCCGCCCTTTGGAAGGGCGGGTAATTTATTATGGCTGTCCCCCGAATTACTTAATTGTTAGCAAAGTCTTTTCAGTTGTTACTATTTCCTCCGGAGATACATAAATTTCCGTAACTTCCCCGCTGGCGGGGGCATATATGTTTGTTATCGTATTCAAGGCTTCCATGGTGGCTATTATGTCGTTTTTTTTGATTTTATCCCCGATTTTTACTTTGACCGATACAATTTTGCCGGCCATGGGGGCGAATATTTCAGGCATGGCAAGCACTCCTTTGTTCACTTATTGCTCCTGGTGGTTGATGATAGCTGCATCTTTATCTTTTCAGCAATATTTGTGCCAGCGAGTGAAAGATTAATGTAATAGTTTGGGCAGGTACTGCAAACACAAAAACTGTTGCTTCGCGGGCAAACCGGGATTCCCGGCGCTTTCAATGCGAAAGTGCAGAGGCTTATTCGGCATTGCATTGCTCACTCTTTGCTTTATGAGAGCGCTCGGGAAAAATTTAATGCCTTTTTACATTATTGTTTTAATTTTTTTATTGTTTTTCTACTCAGAATTATAGTAATCTTAATAAAAAAGCCGTGTAAAATAGGGGGGCTCGAAACAAAATATGCTCGTTGGCGACGTAATGACTAAAATTCCCGTAACCCTAAATAGCCGGCAAAGTATTTATGAAGTCTGGAAGTTAATCGCTGATCTGAAGGTTGTGGGGCTGCCTGTGGTGGATGAAGGGGGGCGGGTTATAGGTATTGTTACGAGGGACAGTCTTCTGGCTTTAGGGCTGGAAACCATTGTAAAATACAATGCTCAAGGCAAGGTGGAGCTAAATACCGCAGGTAATACGGTGGCCTCTGTCATGCAAGAAGATGTTTTTGTGGTCAGGGAGGACATGCCCCTCCAAGAAACGCTGTCCTTGCAGTATGAAGTTTTTCCGGTAGTTAACGAAAAAGGAGAAGTTGCCGGTGTATTGGATAAGGCTCAAATAGGCCTGGTTCTTTTCAAAGAAGCAAGTCGCATGCTGCTGCAAATAGAGACAATTCTTGATTCCGCCCACAACGGCATCGTGGCTATTGATAAAGATGGTATTGTTACCATTTTTAACAAGGCAGCTGAAAAAATTACCAGGAGACCTAAGAAGGATGCTATTGGGAAGCATCTTTCGGAAGTGATTATCCCCCAGGGCTTATTAGATATATTAAAGGAAGGCAAGTCCCAGCTGCACCATAAATTTTCCGTTGAATATTCAAAGGGTACGCGCATTTACCTTACCAACCGCAGCCCTATCATCGAGAACGGCCGTGTGGTGGGCGCTGTGGGAGTCTTTCAGGATATTTCTGAAATTGAGTTTATTTCCGAGGAACTGGATTCTGTCAAACAGTTGAATGAAGAGCTAAATGGCATTATAGAATCTTCTTATGACGGTATTTTAATTACAGATGTCGAAGGTAAAATTATCAAGGTTAACCGGGCCCACGAGCGCATTACGGGAGTAAAGGCCGAAGAGATTCAAGGTCTTACCATGCAGGATTTGGTTAAGCGGGGCATTTACTCCAGGTCAGTAGTGGACGAGGTTTTAAGTAAGGGAGAATCAGTTACCTTTTCTCAAAACCAGCTCTTAATTACCGGCAATCCGGTACGTGACAAGTCCGGAGAAATTTTCAGGATAGTAATTAACATCAGGGATATGACCGAATTAAATCAGCTGAAAGAAGAATTGGAGGCAAGCCGTGAGCTGAGCGAGCGCTACCAGTCGGAATTGGCGCAGCTCAGGGGTAAGTTGCTGAGGCAGGAAGGCCTGGTATTTAATTCCCCCAAAATGCAGGACCTGTTGGAGGTAGCTCTTCGCATCGCCCGGGTGGATTCTACGGTTTTGATTTACGGTGAATCCGGTGTAGGCAAAGAAGTTATTGCCAAACTGATCCATAAAAACAGTAAGAGAGGTGAGGGGCCCTTTATCCCCGTAAACTGCGCAACCATCCCGGAAAATTTATTGGAATCGGAACTGTTCGGGTACGAGCGCGGGGCTTTTACAGGTGCCAACCGGGAAGGCAAGCCCGGCTTGTTTGAATTGGCCCACAACGGCACGCTGTTTTTGGATGAAATTGGTGAACTTCCCCTGCATTTTCAGGTTAAACTTTTGCGGGTTATTCAGGAGCGCGAGATATTACGTATTGGCGGCAACAAGCCCCGCCCCGTTAATGTGCGCATCATAGCCGCCACCAACCGTGACCTGGAAGCGCTGCTGCAGGAAGGCAAATTCAGGGAAGATCTGTACTTTCGCTTGAATGTGGTACCTCTTCATATTCCTCCTGTACGGGAAAGAAGGGAAGAAATAATACCCCTTATATATACCTTTAAGCAGAAATTCAGTAACGAGTACGGGATTAAAAAAGAATTTTCTCCGGAAGTATTTGAAGTTTTCTTAAACTACAATTGGCCGGGAAATGTGCGGGAAATTGAAAATTTAGTGGAGCGATTACTGGTAACTGCCCCGGGCCCGGTGATTACTGCCAAAGACCTGCCCCGCCAGCTTCTGGGAGATGCCGGCCTGCGAACTCCCGAAGTTTCCGTAAAAGGCATTCTCCCGTTAAGAAAGGCTGTACTGGAACTGGAAAGACAGTTAATTGGAAGTGCTTTGAAGCAATACGGGAGTACTTATAAGGCAGCAAAGGTATTAAAAGTTGACCAGTCCACCGTTGTGCGAAAAATTAAACGATTAAAATTAGAAGGGTTATCCTTTTAGCTTTTTACCGGCCTTGAAAATTCGCCTTTTGGCGGCGGGTTTTTAGGGCTTTATTTGTGACTGGCAAAAATGCATTGAGTTTCGGGTAAGAGTATTTCAGGGGAAACCGGTTTAATGCAAAGGTGCATATTTATTTGCCTAAATGCATTACAAAGTTTGTCAGAGCTAATTTTCAGGCGCAAAAAAAGCCGAAAATGCACAGCGATGGTATTGGCATAAATATTGCGATACATGAGCGTTAACCGGGGCTGTTTAAAGTGGGGCCGGCAATCAACAATTTTCTTAATTTTGGATAAGGAGGGTCTTTCTTTATGGATTTTGAACTCACTGAAGAGCTAAGGGATATAAAAAAATTGGCACGGGATTTTGCCACCAAGGAAGTACTGCCTACCGTGGATGAAGATGACAAGGCGCACCGGTTTAGAAAAGATCTGGTTGAAAAAATGGGCGAGCTGGGCTTTTTGGGCTGCGTTATCCCCGAAGAATACGGCGGAAACGGGCTGGGCTACCTGGCTTTAGCTATTCTGGCCGAGGAAGTAGCCCGGGTGCACAGCTCCCTGCGCATCATTTTTGCGGCCAACACCCTTGGCCCGGCCATTACCATCTGGCGTCACGGCAGCGAAGAGCTGAAGCAAAAGTACCTGCCGGGGCTTACCAGTGGCAAACTGTTGGGTTGTTTTGCCATGACCGAACCCAACGCTGGATCCGATGTGGCGTCCATGAAGACCCGCGCTGTTTTAGAGGGAGATTACTATATTTTAAACGGCAGCAAGATCTGGATTTCTTTGGCGCCTGTAGCCGACATAGCCCTCATTTACGCCTATACCGATCCTTCCCAACGGGCCAAGGGCATGTCTGCCTTCATTGTGGACATGAAGAGTGAAGGCATTACCGTGGAAGCGATAACTGAAAAACTGGGCAACTGGTCTTCGCCTGTGGGCACCATTACTTTTGAAAACTGCAAGGTGCCTAAAGAAAATCTCCTGGGGCGGGAAGGCCAGGGGTTTGCCATCTGCATGCAGCAGCTGGACAATACTCGCCTGGCCTCGGCCGCGGGTGCAGTGGGAGTGGCCCAGGCCTGCCTTGACGCCGCCATCGAATATGCCAATACCAGGGAGCAGTTTGGCCAGCCCATCGGCAAGTTCCAGATGATTCAGGATATGATTGCCCAAATGCGCGTGGATATTGAGGCGGCTCGCCTTTTAACCTACCGGGCAGCATTCCTGAAGGACAAAGGGGTGCCCAACACCCTGGAAACCTCCATGGCCAAGCTTTTTGCCAGCGAAGCCGCCAATAAGTGCGCCGATTATGCCTTAAGAATATACAGTGCCTACGGCTACTCCGAGGAATACCCTGTGGCCCGGTTCTTCCGCGACGCCAAATATTATCAGATAGTGGAGGGCACCAGCAACATCCACAAGCTCATTATCTCCCAGGATGCTCTGGGTTACCGCAAGGCCAACCGGTCGTCTTAATCACGTCTGAAGGAGGAAGCTTAAATGGATCGCTACCAGGAACTCAAGGAGAAAAAAGAAAAAATAAAGCAAATGGGCGGGGAGAAAGCCGTTGAAAAACAGCATAAAGCCGGTAAAATGACCGCCCGCGAAAGGATAGAGTACTTCTTTGACCCGGGCACTTTTACAGAAATAGGGACATTTATAAAGCACCGCCAGACAGCCTTTGGCATGGCAAATAGAGACGTTCCCGCGGAGGGCGTGGTGGTCGGCTACGGCAAAGTCAACGGAAGAATGGTCATGGCCGCTGCCGAAGATTATACTGCCATGGCCGGTACTTTTGGGGAATACCACGGTAAAAAATTTGCCCAGGCCATAGATATGGCCAAAGAAATGGGGATTCCCTTCGTGGGGATGAATGACTCCGGGGGGGCCAGGCTGCAAGAAGGAATGGATACCCTGGAGGCGTATGCCTGGCTGTTCCGCTCTCAAAACCTGGCTTCAGGGATTATTCCTCAGATAGCGTTAATTATGGGCCCCTGCCTCGGCGGGCAGGCTTACCACCCGGTTATGCAGGATTTTGTTTTCCAGTGCAAAAATTACGGCTTTATGGGCATTGCCGGCCCGGCCTTCGTTAAGACCCAGCTGGGCATAGATATAGACCTGCAGACACTGTGCGGGGTGGAAGCACACGCGGTAAAATCCGGATGTACCCATGTGGTTGCGGAAGATGATAAGGACTGCTTGGATAAGGTTAAGGAACTGCTGGCGTTCCTGCCCCAAAATAACAGAGAAAAGCCGCCCCGGGTGCAAACGGGGGACGACCCCAACAGGCCGGTGTCCGAGCTGGATAATATGATACCTGAACAGCCCATGATTCCCTACGATATGCACGATGTAATCCTTAAGCTGGTGGACAACGGGTATTTCTTTGAAATAATGCCTGATTTTGCCAAAAATGTAATAGTGGGCTTCGCGCGCTTCAACGGCAGGAGTACCGGCATAGTGGCCAGCCAGCCCAACCACATGGGAGGCGTTATTGACTGTGATGCGGCTGACAAGGTGGCAAGGTTTGTAAGATTCTGCGACCTCTTCAATATTCCTTTGGTCAACTTCCACGATACGCCGGCTTATATGATCGGTCCCGATGAAGAATGGAAGGGAATATTGAGGCACGGGGCCAAGATGTTGTATGCTTATATTGACGCCACCGTGCCCAAGATTACCGTAATTCTCCGCAAATCCTACGCAGGGGCCTATTTGGGCATGTGCTGCAAGGATACCGGGGCGGACCTTGTATTCGCCTGGCCGGAGGCCAGGGTTACCATTGTGGGAGCGGAGACTGCCGCCAGCGTAATTTTTGCCAAAGAAATCAAACAGGCGGAAAATCCCGAGGAAGTAAGGGCTAAGAGGATTAAAGAATACCGTGACCTTTATGAAAATCCATACAGAGCTGCTGAGCGCGGGTATATTGACGAAATTATCCTGCCTTCGGAAACCAGAAGATATATTTGTGGAGCTTTAGATGTTTTAGAGAATAAATCCGTGGCGAGACCGTGGAGAAAGTACTCCAATATTAACTTATAATAAGGAGGCCTTGTGGAATGGATGTAGTTGCACCTATGGTCGGCAAGGTTGTCTCAATTGATGTAAATGTAGGCGATCAGGTCAAGGCAAATGATGAGGTTGCTACCATTGAGGCAATGAAAATGTACGTAAAAATTTATGCCCCTGCTGACGGTACGGTAAAGGAAATAAAGGTAGCACCCGGTGATGTGGTTAACCCGGATACTGTGGTGATGACAGTGGAATAAAGGATAAAACAAGGGGGAGGGCGCTATGCGGCCTCCCCCTTTTCGCGTTATAAAAAAAGCCCGGGCGTCACCCGCCCGGGACAAATAAAAATTTGTTTAAGGAGGATGGAAAAAGCTTTTTAAAAGCTAGATTTTCAGGTTGACAGGTTTCCCTTCCTTATCCCAACCCCTCAGCTTGTAGTAATCAGAGAGCATTTTTTGCAGCTCATCTTCGGTAAGATTGCTTTCCACATTTTTATGGGGTTCCTTGAACAATCGCTTCGGGAGCTTGTCGTCTTCCGGCCCGGCACCGTTGTAAATATTGAACTGCCGGGTCATGCTTATTATGTTATTGGCTATTTCTTTCAGTTCCTGTTCGGAATAATTAATGCCGGTAGTGGCCTCAATAAGTGTGATCAAATTGGACCATTGAATGAGGTCGCGGAAAAACACGCACAGGATTTGAGTATTAAAGATTGTCAGCCTGTTTTCAAATTCTATATATAGTTCTGCTTTTCCTTCAGTTATTTTAGGGTCAATAATTCCCGAAATTTCCGGCTTATAAAAGGTGGCTCTGAGGTGACAGGCGCCCCTGGCCGATGTTGCATATCCCAGCCCGACGCCCTTTAAAACCCTGGGGTCGTACCCGGCAGGTTCCAGGCCTTTTACGTGTATTGCCAGGTCAGAAAGGCCCAGTTCCCGGCTTGCGGTTTTGATTCCTTCCGCCAAAATGTTGCCGATATCTTTCCTGTCACAAATTTTTTGCAGGAGCAGGGCTGCTCCTTCGGCGTCACCGTAATCCAGCCGGTAGTCAATGAGACCCCTTTCGCTGGCTTCCATTACCAGGCCCACCAGGTTCCCTGCCGTTATGGTATCCATCCCCAGGCGGTCGCAGATGTCATTTAAATATATAATTTCATCCAGGCGGTCGATGCAGCAAAGTCCTCCGAAGGAGTAAATGGTCTCATATTCCGGTCCTTCCAGCTTTAGCCCGGCGTGCTTCCCCGCAGTGACAGTAGTTAAATTGCCGCAGGCCATCATGCAGTGCGGGCATGCTTTGGACTTGACGTCCAGGGTTTCTAAAAGAGTTTCCCCGCAAATATTTTTCCAGTTAACAAAGTGATTTTTTGACCAGTACTTTGTAGGGAAGCATTTTGCTTCATTCATTAAAGAGACCATTACGGTGGTGCCGTATCTCTTGTAAGTATTGACTGCAGGATGTTCTTTAGAAAGTTCTTTTAGTTCTTTAACATAATCCTTTAGCATTTCAGGATTTGCTATTTCAGCCTTTGCATTGCCGTGGAATACTACGGCTTTGAGATTTTTGGAGCCCATTACGGCGCCCGTTCCCGTGCGCCCCGCCGACCGCCAGTAATTATTTTCTATGCAGGCAAAACGGACCAGGTTTTCACCTGCCTGCCCGATTACAACTGCCTGAGCCTCTGGAACGCCCACTTCTTTTATTACGGTATCCTCTGTGGTATAGGTATCTTTGCCCCACAGGTGCGAGGCATCGTGAAATATAACCTTTTTATCGGAAATTTCCAGGTACACCGGCTTTGGGGCCTTACCTTCCAGTATAATTGCGTCATATCCCGTCTTTTTCAGTGCCGGGGCCACTCTACCCCCGCTGTAAGATTCCGCGTATAAACCAGTGAGGGGGGACCGGGTGAATACGCCGTACCGGCTGCTCCCCCACATATTAGTCCCGGTGGCGTTACCGGTGGCAAATATAATTTTATTGTCCGGGGAAAAGGGGTCCGTACCCGGAGAAACGTTCTGCAGCAAAAGATAAGAACCTAAACCTTTACCTCCCAGGTAGGACTTAAAAACTTCCGGAGAAATTTCCTCTACTGAAGTTTCTTTTGTGGTAAGATTAACCCTGAGCATTTTACCGTAAAATCCAAACATCCAGAGCCCCCCAGTAATAAGATTCATTTAAAGTTTTCTTGCCATCAAAGCAATATAACATCAAAATAATAGAGCAAGAACCATGCCAAATAAAAAACACATGGTGTTGCGCCACCATGTGCTGAATTATTAACTTGCCTGGTTCCAAATTTTTAGCGGGCGGTTGAAAAGAGAATTGATTATAACGCCATATCCCGTTCTTTTTTGCACTTCTTTGTCGTCTACCAGTTGAACGTCGAGTAACCGGGTAATTTTGACCGCTTCTTCTCCTATCAGCTTTTTATAATGATTGAGCAGTTCTGAATTGAGCTGCTCTATTAAGGAGAATAACTTTTTTTCCTTTCTTTCAACGTGAAGAACAAGGTCAATATCAGAAGAGATCCGGGCATTATCCTTGATGGTGCTGCCGTGTACATATACGGCCCGTAAATTACGTTCATTTTCAAACAACTGGCACAGCTTTTTGGCCAGGGCATATCTAAAATTACTGTGAACGGTTTTATAACCCTGCTGCATTAGTTGAACAAATTCGTCCCTGGTGCTTTTTTCCCTGTGGCAGCAAAATTCAATGGAAGCTTCTATTAATTGGCTGGCGGTCATAAAAAATCCCCCGTTAAATGCAGCATTTCCGCACAGCGGAAATAATTTTCATTTTCGGGGGTTATTTTATATCCAGTCTTGTGTCATGTCAATATTTTGTTTTCCACTATGGGAAAATATATTCCATTCATAATACTGTATACAAAATTAAAAACCCTTTAAACAGGGTTTTTATAAATAAACATCTTTTGGTTTGATTTTATTTTTCTTTATATCCCATCTTTTCGGATAATTTTTTTGCCACTTCACATACAATGGATATTAATTCATTATAAAGGTAATAATCGGTAATTCTTATGCTGGGTCCGGATACACTGATGGCCGCAATTACCTTTCCCTCGTAATTGCGTACCGGGGCTGCAACGCACCTTACTCCTTCATCCCTTTCCCCCAGGTCGAGGGCATAGCCGTTTTTTCTGACCCGGGCCAGCTCTTTCCGTAACAATGCGGGATCGGTAATAGTCTTGCTGGTAAACCTCTCCAGGGGCATTTTACTTAATATTCTGTCCAGCTCCTCATCCTCCAGGCTCGCTAACAGCACCTTTCCCGTGGCAGTGCAGTGGGCGGGGCCCCTGCTGCCGATCTTGGCAAACATTTTAACGATAATCAAATTTTTTGATTCCAGCTGGTCAATATAAACCACATCTCCACCGTCTAAAACGGCGAGATTTGCCGTTTCGTTGCAACGTTCAACCAGTTCGTGCAGGTAGGGCTTGGCAGTGGTGCGCAAGTCGTAATAGCCCAGGGCCGTCCTGCCCATTCTTAATAGTTTTAAGGTAAGCCGGTACTTGCTGGTCTCTTCGTCCTGTTTGACAAATCCTTTTAAAACCAGGGTATTTAAAAGCCTGTGAACGGTACTTATTTTCAGGCCGACCCTGTCTGCCAGGTCAGATATGGACATGGGACCTTTTTCTTCCGATAAAACTTCGAGGATGCTAAGCGCTCTTTCCACTGACTGTACACCGGAAGTATCTCCGCTGTTACGTTGTTTGGGCATATAAATTCACCTTGCATTAAAATATTATTACAGGGAGGCCCCGGACTGGTAAATTCCGGGGCCTCCCTGTAAACTGGCGGCGTGAAGCAAGCTATGCCCAGCCGCGTATTTTGATTGCCTCGGCAATTCTGCTTATGGATACCATGTAAGCTGCGGTACGCATATCGACTCCGTGTTTTTTGCTCATGTTATAAGTGGCTTTAAAGGCATCGACCATAACTTTCTCCAGTTTGGTATTTACTTCTTTTTCCGTCCAGTAATAGTTCATAAGGTTTTGCACCCATTCGAAATACGAGACAGTGACGCCGCCGGCGTTGGCAAGGATGTCGGGTATGACAAGTATATTATTTTCAAAAAGAATCTTGTCGGCATCAGGCGTAGTGGGCCCGTTGGCCGCCTCGGCAATTATTTTGGCCCTGATTTTACCTGCATTTTCCTCTGTAATCTGGTTTTCCAGCGCTGCGGGGATAATTATGTCGACGTCCAGTTGGAATAATTCTTCCTGTTTAATCGGCCTGGTTCCTTCCAGTCCCTCTACTGTTCCGGTTTTTGTTTTGTGGTCGAGGGCAGCCCGGGGATTAATTCCTTCGGGGTTGTAGGCCGTGCCCCGGGAATCACAGATCGCTACAACTTTATATCCCATGTCGTTTAGCAGGGTGGCGGCAGTACTGCCCGCGTTACCGTAGCCCTGTATTGCTACGGTAATGCTTTCGGAATCAAGGCCAAGGTGGCTTACAGCTTCGCGGATGGTGAAAACACAACCCCGGGCGGTGGCTTCGCTGCGGCCCAGGGAGCCGCCGCAAATTACGGGCTTGCCGGTTACAATTCCCGGCTGGTTGGATTGCTTCAATTTGCTGAACTCGTCCATCATCCAGGCCATGACCTGGGCATTGGTATATACATCGGGGGCCGGTATATCCTTATCCGGGCCTATATTTTGCGCAATGGCATTGATATATGCTCTGCTGAGCCTCTCTAGTTCATTTTGTGATAATTCTTTAGGGTTACAGATTACCCCGCCTTTCCCGCCCCCGAAGGGAATGCCTACAACTCCGCACTTAAAGGTCATCCACATGGAAAGGGCCTTTACCTCATCTACATTTACATCGGGGTGGAACCTTATGCCCCCTTTAAAAGGCCCCAGGGCATCGTTATGCTGGGAGCGAAATCCTTTAAAAATGCGGATGCTGCCGTCATCCATTTTAACAGGGAAATTAACCTCAATTACCCGCTGGGGTTCTTTCAACATTTCTACAATTTCGGGTTCCAGCCCCAGTTTTGCGGCAGCGGCACTTATTTGCTGCTGGGCAATTTTGAAGGCATTAAGCTCTGCCATGATATTCTCCCTCTCTGTTTTTTATTGCACCGATGCAATGGCCTTTTCCAAAATGTCCAGGCCCTCTTCAAGCTGTTCGTCGGTAATTACCAGCGGCATTAATGTCCTCACTACATTGCTGAAAATGCCCGCCCCCACAACGATTAAGCCGTTCTTGCAGCACTCTTGAAGAACCTTACTCGTTTCTTCCTTGGCCGGTTCCTTGGTGTTTCTGTCTTTGACGAGCTCCAGGGCAAGCATACCCCCCAGGCCGCGCACGTCGCCGATAATGGGGTATTTTTCTTTCATTTCCAGGAAGCGTTTCTTGGCTACCTTTTCTATAAATTGGGCGCGCCCCACCAGGTTTTCTTTTTCCATGTAGTCTATGGTGGCAAGGGCGGCCGCGCAGGATACCGGGTTTCCGCCATAGGTTCCTCCTATATGGCCGGGGTCGGGGCCGTCCATTACTTCGGCCTTGCCCACAACCCCGCTGAGGGGCATGCCGGAGCCGATTGACTTGGCCACTGTTATAAGGTCGGGCTCCAGATTCCAGTGCTCACAGGCAAACATCTTTCCTGTCCTGCCAAAACCGGTCTGCACCTCGTCGGCAATTAACAGAATGCCGTATTTATCGCAGATTTTCCTCAGGCCGGGCAAAAATTCCGGCGGGGGTACGATGAAGCCGCCTTCGCCCTGTACGGGCTCGATAATCACGGCTGCAATGTTTTCCGGCGGAACTTCGGCGGCAAACAATCTTTCAAATTGCTCCAGACAGTGCAGGCCGCATTCCGGGTAAGTGGAGTGATAGTAGCAGCGGTAACAGTAGGCGGATGGTATTTTGTATACTTCCGGCGCAAAGGGCCCGAAACCGAATTTATAAGGTTTGACCTTGCTTGTAAGGCTCATGGTCATTAAAGTACGCCCGTGAAATGCGCACTCAAAGGAAATGATTCCGGGCTTCTTTTTATAAAACCTGGAGATTTTTACGGCGTTTTCTACAGCTTCCGCCCCACTATTTACGAACATGGCCTTTTTGGGATAATTGCCGGGAGTTATTTGTGTCAGTTTATCTGCCAAATCAATATAGGATTCGTACATGGTAACCATAAAACACGTGTGGAGGAGCTTATCGGCTTGCTTTTTGATGGCCTCTACAACAGGCGGGGGACAGTGTCCCGCATTCAGGGTTCCTATTCCCCCGTAGAAGTCAATATAAGTATTCCCGTCCACATCAGTAATCCGGGCGCCCTCGGCTTCTTGCACAAAGATAGGAGTAGCGTTGGATACTCCGCGGGCCACTAATTTTTGTTTTTTTTCTAATAATTCTTGAGATTTGGGGCCTGGTACTTCTGTGGCCGGTTTAACTGTATTTTGCTTATCTGCCATACCCATGCCTCCTTAACTGGTCTTTGTACACTGTTCACGCAAAGTGCATGCCAAATATTTTTGTCGTTAAAAACAAAAAACTGCACATTTTGTAAGTATAAATGTGCAGTTTATGTAATATATTGGGAGTATTTTAAAATTTAATTTTTTGTAATTCACGGATGCATCTTCTTTAATTCATTCGTGCATTTCCCCAGGTATTTATGTATCTTGCGCACTACTGTAGACTGGCTTACCTGAAGGATTTCGGCGATTTTATAAGTATTGCCGTAATTTTCGTAGGCTTTTTTAATAAGCTGGCTTTCCACTTCCTCTATGCCTTTTTTTAAGGGGCAAATATTCAGTACAATAACGTCCTTGTGGCTCGTTCTTGCTGAACTTAACACGTAATCGGGCAAATGAAAGCTTTTAATGAGATTTCCGTCGGTGGTAACCACCAGTCTTTCGATAAGGTTTTCCAGCTCCCTTACATTCCCCGGCCAGTCGTACTTGACCAATATCTTTAGCGCATCATCCGATATTTTTTTATTAAGCCTGTAATCATCATTGAACTTTTTAAGAAAATGCTTTGTCAGGGGTACAATGTCATCCCGCCGGTGACGGAGAGGGGGGATCCAAAGGGGGATAACGTTAAGCCGGTAAAATAAGTCTTCCCTGAACTTTCCTTCTTTAACGAGTTTTTGAATATCCTGATTGGTGGCAGCTATTATGCGTATATTCACATCTATATCCTTGTTTCCGCCGACCCGCCTGAACTTTTTGTCCTGGATTACTTGCAGCAATTTAACTTGTAGATTTAAAGGTATTTCGGTTATTTCATCCAGGAAAACGGTACCGCCCTGCGCTATCTCAAAAAGCCCCTTTTTACCGCTTTTTCTGGCGCCGGTAAAGGCCCCCGGCTCGTATCCGAATAACTCCGACTCCATAAGGTTCTCCGGTATCGCCCCGCAGTTAACGGCTATAAAAGGCTTGTCGCGGCGCTTGCTAAGCGTGTGTATGCGGGAGGCGAAAACTCCTTTGCCGACCCCTGATTCCCCTTCAATTAACACGGTGGAATCCACCCTGGCAATCCTTTTAACCATTTCAAGAATTTCTTTAATTGGCTCGCTTTGGGCGATTATTTCTTGCTGACGGGGCTGTTCTTTTTTTAATTTTTCCAGTTCGGAAAGATACATCGCTGAAAGTTCTTCAGTTTCAGCCAACTTTTCCTTGAGGATGCTGAGCTCTGTAATATCGCGGGAAATGGTGACAACAGAATCAATTTCTCCTTTTTCATTGAAAATGGGATTGGCTGTTACCAGGAGTTTTTTACCCCTTTTGGTGGTTTGTATCATTGTAACTTGTTCTTTTTTATGCAATACCTCACGGGTTACTGATCGGGAAAACATGCCTTTTTTTTCAAGCTCGTAAACATGTTTTCCTAACAAGTCACCGGCCTTAACCCCGTAAAGTTCTTCGCAAGCTTTACTTACAAATATGGTATAACCTTTTCCGTCGGTAAGGTAAATTTCGTCAAAGCAGTAATCAAATATGGCTGTTAATTTCTTAATAAAAACATTTAAATTTTCTATTTGGTTTTTTAATTTTTGGGTGGTATCCTTCTCGGGAAAGAGGTCTCCAAAATCCGATAATTCACATAATGATATCACAATTTCCTTTGGCTTTTCTTTAAGAAGCACGGGAGCAGCTTTACAAGCCAGGTTTTTTTCTTTTATTACAATATTTTGCCACTTGTTGCTATCTGTATCTAAGAGCTTGTCCATATTAATCCCGGGAATAACCTCGTCTAAAGCTCGCCCCACTACGTGTTCCTTTTTGCAGTCAAGCATTTTTTCTGCTGCTTTATTAACAGTCAAAATTATTCCATTAATTTTTACCGTTATAATTCCCATATCGATTATATCCAAAATTTTCCTTAAGCTCATTAAATCACTCCAAAGGAGGAAATGTATTTTTAATTAAATTAATTTTAATAATTATTTAATAAAAAAGCTAATTTAATTCATTTATGAATTTTCTTAATTCAACAAAGAATTTATATGTATTTAATAAATTATTTGATTAATTAAATTTTTATCGTGAAAATTGATGGATTTTAGCATTAGTAAAAATTAAATTTTATGTACGATTACTAAATGTTTTTATTTGGCTTTTTTTTTGCAACACGAATTTTAATCAAGTCTATAATTTTGATAATTTTACAGGAGGGTGGTAACAGTAAGAAGTTTTAGTTTTGACAAAAAATTTTGAAAATATTGTTATTTTTACTTAGTGTTTACTTTTAGAAAAGGGGGAAAATTAAGTGTCACAGGATACGGGTTTTGTCAGGGTATTATCGCGGCGTGACGTGTTAGCCCTGGCCTTCGGGGCCATGATAGGCTGGGGCTGGGTGGTGCTGGCCGGGGGATGGATTCTTTCCGCCGGGACCCTGGGTGCCATGATTGCCTTCGTTATTGGGGGACTTCTGGTTGCCTTTGTAGGGCTGACCTATGCCGAGCTGGCTGCGGCGATGCCCAAAGCCGGTGGAGAATTGCTTTTTAGTTATCGTGGACTGGGGGTGACACCATCATTTATTTGCGCCTGGACCATTGTTCTGGGTTACATTTCAGTGGTATCTTTTGAGGCGGTAGCATTGCCCACGGTGGTGGAATACCTTTTTCCGAATTATAAGCAAGGTTACCTGTGGACTGTAGCCGGGTGGGATGTATATGCCAGCTGGGCCCTGGTAGGAATAATCGGTTCTATTATCCTGTGTATAATCAATTACGTGGGCGTTAAAATGGCGGCCTTCATGCAAACGATATTTACCCTCATGATTGCCGCCGGGGGCATAATGCTTATAACCGGCAGTTTCTTTACCGGGAGTACGGCTAATATGGAGCCGCTGTTTACCGGCAGTATGGCTGGACTTTTCTCGGTAGTGATTATGACTCCCTTTATGTTTGTGGGATTTGACGTCATCCCTCAGGCGGCGGAAGAAATGGACATACCTTTTAAAACAATTGGGAAGATATTGATTTTATCAGTATTTTTGGCGGCAGTATGGTATGTTTTAATTATCTTTGGAGTCTCCCGGGCCCTTGGTCCTGCCGAGCTGGAGAATACCAGCCTAGCCACGGCGGATGCCATGGTGGCGCTCTTTGGCGGCCAGTGGGCCGGAAACTTAATGGTCCTGGCCGGTATGGCGGGAATTATTACCAGCTGGAATGGTTTTTATATCGGGGCCAGCCGTCTCATTTATGCTATGGCTCAAGCCAAGATGCTGCCCGACTTTTTGGGCAAGTTGCACCCGAAGTACAGGACGCCTTCTAATGCCATTCTTCTTGTGGGGGCCCTATCTATGCTGGCGCCTCTTCTGGGGAGGAAGATGCTGGTCTGGTTAGTGGACGCTGGCGGGCTCGGAGTGGTAGTTGCTTACCTGGCTGTGGCGCTGTCCTTCCTGGTACTCAGGTATAAGGAACCCGATATGCCCAGGCCCTTTAAGGTTTCCAACGGCAAGCTGGTAGGTTTTATTGCCGTTTTATTAAGCATAGGTATTGCTTTAATGTATTTGCCGGGAAGCCCATCGGCCTTGGTTTGGCCGTATGAGTGGGGCATAGTTCTGGGCTGGATGGTGCTGGGAGTGGTATTTTATGCTTGGACTAGGTCCAAGCATGGTAATGCAGCAGATAAAATACTGTATGAAAAGGTACGTGAAAACATAACTGAGGCAAATAAATCTTCCCTGGAAAAGCCGGAGCATAAAGTTATGGCTTAAGGCTTTAAAGCTTTAAAGAAGCACGGGGTGGAAATTCCCAAGCTCACGGTAGACCAGAAAAAGTGTAAGGACTGCCAGGTGTTATTAAGCGACAAAAGCTTCCAGGGTTGCAAGGCCCTGGAAGCTTTTTGAAACTACGACGTTAGTCCCTGTTTATTTTTAACTATTAACTATTTTTCTTTTTAGTAAATCAATTTCCATATCATATTTTCCAAGTTTTCCTGCAATATATTCAGTTTGTTCAGCCGCTTGCTGCTCCATATTATTAAGCCTTTCCAAAATCCTGGAATTACTGCCTTTTAAATAGTTAATTTCTTCGTCAATCCGCCTGACGATATTCCTGGTTATTGTAACATTTTCTTCCAAGCCTCTTGTAAGCTGGTATAATTCCTTTTGGCCGTTTTTAAGGCCTTCAACTTCCGCTTTTAAGTTTTTAGCTTCCGTTTTCAGGCTTTCGACTTCCGTTTTCAGGCTTCCAACTTCCGTTTTTAAGTCTCCAACCTCCGTTTTTAAATTTCCAAGTTCTATTTTCAAACCGCCAACTTTTTCTTTTACTTCCTGGATTTCAGCAAGTATTTGTTTAAGTATTTCTTCCATCCGAAGAATCCCCCTCTGAAATTTTCTCAACATTATACCACGTCCCTTTACCTGGAACGTTTCAGGTTTTTCCGAAAATTTAAGGTTATTTTAAGAGTAGTGTTTCCTTTACTGCCCGGGCCATCTGTTGCGGCGGTACGGTTCGGGTGTGCAGCAGGGGTTTTTTATCCAGGTCTTTCAGCCCCGGGGGGATTGGCATTCCGCTTATGCGGGCCAGCACGTCTAAAAGCTCAAATTCACTTTTGCCGGCTACTTTTTCGTTTCCAAGGACGGCCCTGGCCACGCTGGCGTTAAATTTAAAGGGGCTGGCTGTGGAAACCAGCACGGTTTTGGTGCTGTCTCCCGTGGCCATGACGTATTTATCGTAAACGTTTTTGCCCACGGCAGTGTGGGTATCCATAAGGTAGCCGTATTTATTAAAAGTTTCCTTTATGGCCTGCATGGTTTCCGTATCGGTGGCGTATTCCGACCAGAATACCCTGTCAATGGTGTTTCGGGTGACGTCTACGTCATACCAGCCTTTTTCCTTTAATCTGCTCATCCACCGGTTTACGGCTTCCGCATCGCGCCCAGTTACCTCGTAGAGCAAGCGTTCGAGATTGCTGGAAATGAGAATGTCCATGGAAGGGGAAATGGTTCTTTTAAATTTGCGGTTGCGGTCGTAAATTCCGGTGCGGATGAACTCGGTGAGTACGTTATTTTCGTTGGCGGCACAAACCAGTCTTTTTACCGGGAGTCCCATTTCCCGGGCGTAAAAGCCGGCCAGGATGTTGCCGAAATTCCCGGTGGGGACCACAAAGTTTACGGCTTCCCCTTCTTCTATTTCTCCCTGCTTGAGCAAGTCAAGATAGGCAGAGAAATAGTAAACTATTTGCGGTACCAGCCTGCCCCAGTTAATGGAGTTGGCCGAGGAAAAGCGGTAGCCGTTCCTTTTTAATTCTTCATTTATTTCGCTGTCGCCGAATATGGCCTTTACTCCGTTCTGGGTATCGTCAAAATTTCCGTCAACGGCAATGACGTGAACGTTTTGCCCTTCCTGGGTGACCATTTGCAATTTTTGTATTTCACTCACACCCTTTGCGGGGTAAAATACAATGATACGGGTGCCGGGAACATCCTTAAAGCCTTCCAGGGCGGCTTTTCCGGTATCTCCAGAAGTGGCCACCAGGATAACAATTTCATCTTTTTCACCGGTTTTGGCCGCCGCCCGGGTTAAAAGGTGGGGCAAAATTTGGAGGGCCATGTCTTTAAAGGCGCATGTGGGCCCGTGCCACAATTCCAGTACGTAAATTTCCGGGGATAGTTTTTTAACGGGTGCTATTTCCGGAGTATCAAACTTATTCCGGTTATAGGCGCTTTCCACACATTCCCGGATTTCATCCTCCGTAAAGTCCGTCAGAAAATATTGCAATATGGAAACGGCCCTGCCGTTATAGGAATAGGAGGTCATTTCCTGTAATTTATTCCGTTTGATACGGACACGGCTTTCCGGCACAAAAAGCCCGCCGTCCGGGGCGATACCCATTTTTATTGCCTCAGCTGATGTTACGGAGCTCCATTTTCCTCTGGTACTTTCGTAAAGCATGTTCTCGATCTCCCTAGTTCAAAGTTTTCTGCCTACTATATTAAATAACACATTTAAAGGCCAGTAAAGGGATCGGCAGAAAAAACTTGTACCGCCGGCAGGAGGGCACTGCTTGATGTAGAAAAAAACAAGAAAAGGTAAATATAGACCACAATTCTAACATTTCCTTGACAAATCCTATTCATTTAGCTATATTAAGCCCACTATAAAAGCCAAAGAAGTAATGGAATTGTTACGAATCAGTCGGAGTATTCTTGGGAAAATAAAATCAAAGCGAATAATACTCCAAGAGAAGAAAAATAAAAAAACACATTGAGGAGGCCCTTCGTGAGAGTTAAACGCGCTCTAAGAATAAGAATTTCAAACAAGAGAAAAAGAAGGGCAAAGGAACTCACCTGCGACCTGGCCCAGTTTCGCAACCTGCTGGTTATTTTCCAAAACAGGTATCACAAACTGTTCGGGCAGTTCGTTTTAAATGAAAGTTACTCTCTTTTGGCCGACAGGACCACCAAAAAGAAGCCCGAGCAGGAAGAAGTCCTGCGGGAAATCTCCGAAAAAATCGCCCGGGACCCGGAACTGCAGGCCCTTGTAGAGAGAATGAAGAAGCAGAAAGCCAGGGTGAACAACAACTACGTCCTCCAGACGACCATCCGGCAGGTTATCAAAGACTACAGGAGTTTTCTCGCTTCCCTTGCCGAGCACCACGCTAACCCGGCAAAGTTCAAAGAACAGCCGCGGCCTCCCAGGCCGAAAAAGCTGGACAGGCTCACCCGGATTACCGCAGAGTTCAACAGCAATGTTTTTAAGGTTGAAGGCAGCGTTCTTTTCCTTCGCCTGAGGATGAGCAGCAGCAAGAGAATGAAAGTAAAACTGCCTCCGGGGACGGAGAACGTTTCCTCGGTCAGGTTGATCTACCACCTGTCCGACGCCTGGGTGGACGTGGTTTACGAAAAGGAGTTGAAGGAACCGGAGGCCGGGCTCTCCCACCTGGCCGGAATCAAATTAAGTGCTCCGGCAGGAGAATCGAACGCGGCTTATACAAGGATAACGTGCTCAACAAGGTTTTCAATGCCGATTTGAATGGGGCCTTGAACATTTTAAAGGTAGGAGCTAGGCTCCGTGAACTTACGCTTAGTTTCAAACTTCTCATCTACAAGCTGTCGAACCCTTTGAAGTTTGGCCTTTACAATTTCATATACCATTTTAAAGGTAACCACCGAGTCCCTTTGGGGATAGGGGCTAGTAGGCTGGCAACAGCAGGGTTAACCCGATAGATATGGTATCTCCATTTGAATACCAAATGGATGATAAAATATCTATTTGGGTACCTGGCAGGTTCCGATTTAGCAGGCCTAAGGCCGGGTACACTAATACGGCTATGGCTGCTAAACGAAAGCCGCTTCCGCGGTTTTTTGAGGAAAATTTCGCAGATAATGGTCTCTTTATAAGAGAACACTGGCAAGCGAAAATTTCCTCAAAAGGGTATGTCTTTGCCACTGGCAAACTCAGGGGAAACCGGCATGCCTCCCGTACTGGAAAGGAGCCTTTTTAAGATAATCACAGGCGCCCTTTTCAGGGTGCCTATTTATATTTTTAAGAAAGGGGATAAATATATGGATAAAGGGGAATTGAAAAAAAAGCTGGAGGAATTGGCCAGGGACGGCCGCATTAGTTGCACTTCCGCCCGCAAGCTGGCACAAGATTGTGGGATTTCTGTACGGGAAGTGGGTAGACTTTGTGATGAATTGAAAATAAAGATCCACAGCTGTGAGTTGGGGTGTTTTTGATGACGGAACTGTTTCAGGCACGTACGGTGGGCGAGGCCCGGGAAATAGTTGCCGGCCACTTAAAGCCGCAGCGGGGCACCAGGGTGGTTCCTCTGCTTGAGTCCCTGGGCCTGCGCCTGGCGGCAGATGTTCTTGCCAAAGAGGATGTCCCCGGCTTTGACCGCTCCACCATGGACGGGTTTGCGGTGCGGGCCGGGGATACCTTTGGCGCATCGGAAAGCTTGCCCGCTTATCTCGATGTAACCGGGGAAATTTTTATGGGAAAAGACGTCGGGGGGAGTTTGGAAGCCGGGCAGGCCTGGAAAATCCCCACCGGGGGCATGCTCCCTGCCGGCGCGGATGCCGTGGTTATGGTGGAATATACGGAGCCCCTGGACGAAAAAACCATTGGTGTCACCAGGCCGGTGGGACCCGGGGAAAATGTGGTCCGCCGGGGGGAGGATGTAAGAAAGGGGGATACGGTTCTACCTGCCGGGCATATTATCCGCCCCCAGGACCTGGGCATACTTTCGGCGGTGGGGGTGTCGGAAGTAGAAGTGGTGCCCCCGGCCCGGGTGGGTATTTTGTCTACCGGAGACGAGGTGGTTCCCGTGGAGGCAACTCCCGGTCCGGGGCAGGTGCGGGATATTAATTCCTATACCCTTTACGGGCAGGTGCGGGCCTGCGGGGGAGAGCCGGTACTGTACGGGATCGTGCGGGACGATTTCGGGGAGCTAAAGGACCGGCTGGAGAAGGCGCTGCAGGAATGCGACCTGGTTATCCTTTCCGGGGGGAGCTCGGTGGGGACCCGGGACGTTACCGCAAAGGTGATTGAGGCGCTGGGCCGGCCGGGAGTTTTATTCCACGGCATTTCCATCAAGCCGGGCAAGCCCACGGTGGGCGCCGTGGTGGATAACAAGCCAGTTTTCGGCCTGCCCGGGCACCCGGTTTCGGCAATGGTTGTTTTCCAGCTGCTGGTTGCCCCGCTGGTGCGCTTTGGGGAGTACCGCCGGGATCCCCTTGAATTTGCGGTGCGGGCAAAAATTACCCGCAATATGCGCTCTTCAGCGGGAAGGGAAGATTATATAAGGGTGCAGCTCAGGGAGGGTGACGGGGGAGAGCTCTTGGCCGACCCCATTCTGGGCAAGTCCGGCCTCATTGCCACAATGGTGAAGGCCCACGGCTTGGCCAAAATCCCCGCCGAAAAGGAAGGCGTGGAGGCCGGAGAGTGCGTGGAAGTAAAACTGTTTTAAACGATTTTTATACCGGTTTCAAGGTATCTGGGATATGGCTTTTTTAAGACAGGATCAACAGGATTTGCAGGATGCAATGTATCTCAAGCCTATAAGTTTCATCAACAAATGCAATCAATTTATCCTGTTAATCCTGTCTATATTAAAAATTAATTTTGACAAGATTTACATAATTTAGGATTAATAGGGTTGACTGGAATATGAATAATTTATTATTCTGTTAGTTATTCATTCTGTTAATGCTGCCTGAATTTGTTTTGGATATACTGAAAAAATAAACTTGAGTTAGCCGAAGAATAAGCTTAAAGAGGAGGAAGTAACTTATATGAAGCGGGATATTTACCTGGAGGACAAGCCCCTGGAGGAGGCCCTGGAGGGTTACCTGAAATACCTGGAAGAAAAGGGGGCGCTGGAGCCCGGGGAGCCGGAAACCATTCCTACGGAAGATGCCGTGGGGCGGGTGACGGCGGCACCCGTCTATGCCCAAAATTCATCCCCCCATTACCATGCTGCGGCCATGGACGGGGTGGCGGTCAGGGCCGCGGACACCTTTGGCGCCTCCGAGGCCGAGCCCAAACAGCTGCGGCTGGGGGAGGGGACAAAGATGGTGGATACCGGGGACCCCCTGCCCGAAGGGTGCGACGCGGTGATAATGATTGAAGATGTCCATTTCGTAAGTGAAGATACCTTTGAAATAACATCTGCCGCCGTTCCCTGGCAGCATGTGCGGGTCATTGGTGAGGACGTGGTGGCCACAGAGATGATTTTGCCGGCCAACCACCGCCTGCGCCCGGTGGACATTGGAGGGGTGCTGGCGGGGGGCATTACCGAGATCAAGGTTCACCCCAGGCCGAAGGTGGCCCTGCTGCCCACCGGCACGGAGCTGGTACAGCCCGGGGAAAAATTAAAGCCCGGTGACATTGTGGAATACAATACCAGGGTGCTGGGCCCCATGCTGGCCGAGTGGGGGGCCGAGCCGGTAAGGTGGGATATAACGGTTGATAAATACGAAATTCTGAAAGAAAGGCTTTTGCAGGCTCTGGACCAGTCGGATGTGGTATTGATAAATGCCGGTTCCTCCGCCGGGCGGGAGGACTTTACGGCGGAGTTAATCGGGGAACTGGGCACCGTGCTCACCCACGGGGTGGCCATTAAGCCGGGCAAGCCGGTGGTGCTGGGCGAAATAAAGGGGAAACCGGTAATAGGCATACCCGGCTATCCCGTTTCGGCAGTACTGGCGGTCCAGTTGTTTGTAAAGCCCGTGA
Organism: Desulfofundulus sp. JL263-se; assembly: GCF_056316025.1. NCBI lineage: Bacteria > Bacillati > Bacillota > Clostridia > Eubacteriales > Peptococcaceae > Desulfofundulus > Desulfofundulus sp. JL263-se. Next base: position 479,970 of record NZ_CM149993.1, read on the forward strand.
TTTACCGGAAGCTGGTTTCCACCCCGCCGGAGCCGCAAAGGGTTTCGGTGGTGATTTCTCGCAAGATAGTATCTTCCATGGGCACTGAAGAATTTGTGCGGGTGAAGCTGGGACAGGTGGGGGACAAAATTGTGGCCACGCCCGTTTCCCGGGGAGCCGGGGTTATAATGTCCATGGTGCGGGCGGACGGTATGCTCAGGATACCCAGGCTTTCCGAGGGCTATAACGCCGGGGATACTGTGGATGTGGAATTGCTGCGTCCCCTGGCCGAGGTGCGGGAAACCACCGTAGCAATCGGCAGCCACGACATAGCTCTGGACGTGCTGGCCAATTTTTTGCGGCAGAAATACCCCGAGGCTACCCTTTCCTCCGCCCACGTGGGCAGTCTTGGCGGCCTTACCGCTTTGAGGAGGAAGGAGGCTCACCTGGCGGGCACCCATCTCCTGGATGAAGAGACCGGTGAATATAACATTTCTTATATCGAGCGTCTGCTGCCGGGGCAGCCCGTGGTGCTGGTAAACCTGGTATACAGGCAGCAGGGACTCATTGTAGCCAGGGGAAATCCTAAAAACATAAAGGGTGTGGGGGACCTTATACGGGATGACGTCAGTTACATAAACCGGCAGCGGGGGGCGGGCACGCGCATTCTGCTGGACTTTAAATTAAAGGAGAACAACATAAATCCCGCTGATATCCGGGGATACGAAAGGGAAGAATATACTCACATGGCGGTGGCGGCCGCCGTGGCCTCCGGCTCCGCCGACGCCGGGATGGGTATACTGGCCGCCGCCAGGGCCCTGGACCTGGACTTTATCCCGGTGGTAGAGGAGCGCTATGACCTGTGTATTCCCGTCGAGTTTTATAACACCTCCTATATCCAGCGCCTGCTGGATGTGATGCAAATGCCCGAATTCCGAAGGGAAGTGGAGAGCCTGGGCGGGTATGACCTCAGGGACTGCGGAAAAATTATCTGGAGAAAGACCTAGGTTACCCGCTCCGGCCAGGTGTAAACGTTCATGCGGTTGCCCCGCATGAACCCTACCACCGTAACCCGCAGCTGGCGGGCCAATTCCAGTGCCAGGTGGGTGGGCGCTGAGCGGGAGGCCACCAGGGGAATGCCCATGCGAGCCACTTTGAGTAATATTTCGGAAGATACCCTCCCCGTAAAAACCAGCAGCTTGTCGTTCCGGGGAATATCGTTGAGAATACTATACCCGAATATCTTGTCCACCGCATTATGTCGGCCCACGTCTTCGAAGAAGCAAATTATTTTACCGGGCGAACAGAGAGCGGCCCCGTGGGCTCCCCCGGTCCGGCGGAAAAGCTCGCCCTTCTCTTCCAGCTGTCGGCCCAGGGAATGCAGCTCCCGGGCCGGAATTGTTATTTCCCCCGTAACGGGCTTTATGTTTTCAACGTCATTGGAGAAGTAAAAGGAAGCCCTTCCCCGGCCGCAGCAGGAAGCAATGGAGCGCTTCAAAAATCCCCGGGGCGGCGGCGTGGAAGTTTCGGCCCAGATAAGGCCGTCGTTATGATTTACGGCCAAGCCCAAAAGTTCTTCCCTGCGGGAGATAAACCCCTCGGCGCAGAGGAATCCCGCGGCCAGTTCCCGCAGGTGCACCGGGGAACAGAGCAGGGTGACCACCTCTTCGTCATTGACGTGAAGGGTGTAGGCTTTTTCTTCTGTGACTACGTCGCTTGTTTCCCGGCGGCTGCCGTTTTCTATTTTTAGGATATTAATTTCCTTAATTGGGTCCATTTTTTACCTCCGCTTAATTTAAGATGTTTTTATAATTTTAGCAGTAATTGAAAACCGGTACAAAGGAAAGAGAGGTGCATTTCAATGTACAGGGTCGGTATAGTTACCATGAGCGACAAGGGTTCCCGGGGTGAGCGGGAGGATAAAAGCGCCCTGGCAATCCGTGAAATAGTGGAGCAGATGCAGTGGGAGGTGGTTGCCTACCGGGTTATCCCGGATGATTTGGAAACCATAAAGGAAACCCTGATTGAATATTGTGACCGGGAAAAGCTGGACCTGGTACTGACCACCGGCGGTACCGGCCTGGGGCCCAGGGACAATACTCCCGAGGCCACCCTGGCGGTGATTGAGCGGGAAGTTCCCGGCCTGGCCGAAGTAATGCGCCTGGAAAGTTTAAAAAAGACGCCCCGGGCTATGTTAAGCCGGGCCGTGGCGGGTATCCGGCACCGGACCCTGATAATAAATCTTCCCGGGAGCCCCAAAGGGGCCAAAGAGTGTCTGGAAGCAATCATTCCCGCCCTGCCCCATGGCCTGGAAATAATGACCGGTCGGGGAGGAGAATGCGCCAGGTAAAAAATTTTGGGAATAATAGTATAAAAAGGGGAATAAGGTGGGAAAATATTGCTAGAAATTTGGAAGTAAATATGTGGGATGGAATAAGAAAGATATAGAAGGAGAAATTGAGAGCCGTACTTAAACATTTTTTCTTATTAAGCCAAAACGGCCTAAAATGTTTTTAAAAGCCGTTTGCTTTTTATTTGTCTCCTTCCTATATTATATTACGTAGGTATTAGCACTCAGCTTAAATGAGTGCTAACAATAATAATCTAAACAAAGGAGGGTATAACATGATTAGACCTTTGGGCGACAGGGTAGTAGTTAAGCCCATTCCTGCCGAAGAAAAGACCAAGAGTGGTATTGTTCTTCCGGAAACCGCCAAGGAAAAGCCGCAGGAAGGCGAAGTTGTTGCAGTGGGTTCCGGCCGTTTGCTGGATAATGGCCAGCGTGTGCCCATTGATGTTAAGGTTGGAGATAGAATTTTATATTCCAAATATGCCGGTAACGAAGTAAAAATTGACGATGAGGAATATCTGATCCTGCGTGAAATGGATATTCTTGGTGTAATTGAGAAATAAAAAATAAAAGGGGGTAAGAAAAATGGCAGGTAAAGAAATTATCTTCCGCGAGCAAGCACGCAGTGCTTTACAAAGAGGTATAAATGCCCTGGCCGAAGCAGTAAAGGTTACCTTGGGACCCAAAGGGCGTAATGTTGTTTTAGAGAAAAAGTTCGGTTCTCCCACTATCACCAATGACGGGGTAACCATTGCCCGTGAAATAGAGCTGGATGATCCCTTTGAGAACATGGGCGCCCAGCTGGTAAAAGAGGTTGCCACCAAGACCAACGATGTGGCCGGTGATGGTACAACCACCGCAACCATCCTGGCCCAGGCTATTGTGCGGGAAGGTTCCAAGAATGTTGCTGCCGGCGCCAACCCCATGATTATGAAGCGGGGTATTGAAAAGGCAGTAGAAAAGGCCGTTGAAGCCATCAAAGAAAAGGCCGTACAAGTGGAAAGCAAGGAAGCCATTGCCCAGGTGGCGTCCATTTCAGCCAACGATAAGTCCATTGGTGACCTGATTGCAGATGCCATGGAGAAGGTTGGCAAAGACGGCGTTATAACCGTGGAAGAGTCCAAGGGTATGGGCACCACCCTGGAAGTTGTAGAAGGTATGAATTTCGACCGCGGTTATATTTCTCCTTATATGATTACTGACACCGACAAAATGGAAGCGGAACTGGAAGACCCCTATATATTGATTACCGACAAGAAAGTTTCCAGTGTCCAGGATATCCTTCCGATTTTGGAGAAGGTCGTACAAGCCGGCAAGCCTATGCTTTTGATTGCTGAAGATGTGGAAGGTGAAGCCCTTGCCACTCTGGTGCTTAACAAGCTGCGCGGCACCTTCACCTGTGTGGCTGTTAAGGCTCCGGGCTTCGGTGACCGCCGTAAGGCCATGCTGCAAGATATCGCCATTCTCACCGGTGGTACCGTAATTAGTGAAGAAGTAGGCCTGAAACTGGATAAGGCCGAAATAGATATGCTCGGCCGCGCCTCCAAGGTTCGGGTCAAGAAGGAAGAGACCATTATTGTGGGCGGCCAGGGTAATCCGGATGAAATCAGTGCCCGGGTGGCCCAGATTAAGAAGCAGATTGAAGAAACCACGTCCGATTTCGACCGTGAAAAACTGCAGGAGCGCCTGGCAAAACTGGCCGGCGGCGTAGCTGTAATCCAGGTGGGTGCTGCCACCGAGACTGAAATGAAGGAGAAGAAGCTGCGTATTGAGGACGCGCTCAATGCTACCAGGGCTGCCGTGGAAGAAGGTATTGTTTCCGGCGGCGGCGTGGCATACGTCCAGGCTATGAAGGCCCTGGATGATTTGGAATATGAAAACATGGATGAAAAGGTAGGTATTGATATTATCCGCCGGGCCCTGGAAGAGCCTCTGCGCCAGATTGCAACCAATGCCGGCATGGAAGGGTCCATAGTGGTTGAGAAGGTGAAGGAACTGGAGTCCGGCATGGGATTCAACGCCCTGACCGGTGAATATGTCAACATGATCGAGGCTGGTATTGTAGATCCCGTCAAGGTAACCCGCTCGGCCCTGCAAAATGCTGCCAGCATTGCCGCCATGATTCTTACCACTGAAACGCTGGTAGCCGAGAAAAAAGAGGAAGAAAAGAATAATACACCGGGAATGGGCGGCGACATGCCAATGATGTAAAAACTGCTTGAGGCAGGAGAAGTCACCCCCGCGCATGAAATGCGGGGGTGGCTTTTTGTGTTTTAACCAAAGTATCTTTTCAGCAGGCCGTCAAGGGCCCGGGCGTGGCGGGCTTCGTCTTTGGCTGCGATTTTCGGGTAGCCTTCCCGCCCTTAAAATGGGAAAAATATATCTTGTGCAATTAAGCTCCCCCGGTGCAAATTGTTGACATCTTTTACCTGATAGTGATAAATTGAGAAGGACTGAAGGGGGTATTAAATTATGCATGAGAGCCTGACGGATTTAATAGGGGCAACGCCCTTATTAAAATTAAAAAAGATTGCAAAGGGGTTACCCGGCCAGGTAGCTGCCAAGCTGGAATACTTTAATCCCGGCGGCAGCGTTAAGGACAGGATTGCCTGGGCCATGATCAGGGATGCCGAGGAAAAAGGACTTCTTAAGCCCCAGAGCGTGATAATCGAGCCCACCAGCGGAAATACCGGCATAGGGCTGGCCATGGTTTGTGCCGTGCGCGGCTACCGCCTTATTCTTACCATGCCCGAGACCATGAGCACGGAAAGGCGCAATCTGCTGCGGGCCTATGGTGCCGAAGTCGTATTGACTCCCGGTGAAAAGGGAATGCGGGGGGCCGTGGAAAAGGCCGGGGAATTGGCAAAGAAACTGCCGGATTCCTTCATTCCCGGCCAGTTTGAAAATGCAGCCAACCCGGAAATACACCGGCAAACCACTGCCAGGGAAATTTGGGAAGATACGGGGGGGCGGGTGGATATATTTGTTGCCGGGGTGGGTACCGGCGGTACCGTTACCGGAGTGGGGAGGTTTTTGAAGGAAAAAAATCCTTCCATACGCGTTGTGGCTGTGGAACCTGCCGCATCGCCCGTTCTTTCCGGAGGGGTACCGGGCCCGCATAAAATCCAGGGAATAGGGGCTGGTTTTATCCCCAAGGTATTGGACACTGAATTGTTGGATGAAATCATCAAGGTTTCGGACTATGCGGCGATGGAAACGGCCCGCCGCCTGGCCAGGGAGGAGGGGCTTTTAGTGGGTATTTCTTCCGGCGCCGCTGTGTGGGCAGCCCTGGAGTTGGCCGGCAGGGAAGAAAACAGGGACAAGCTGATTGTAACGTTGTTACCCGATACGGGGGAGCGCTACCTGTCCACTTCCCTTTTTCAACAGGGGTAAAGTAAAAGGAGATCCAGTAGGCATTAACCGGGAAATGTTATACGGGCGTGATGTACAAAAACCGGTGGTCAATCCCTACCTGGCGGTTTTGCTTGGAGTTGTGGGGGCGGCCTTTTCTTCCATTTTTACCAAGCTGGCTGAGGCACCGCCCCTGGTTATTGCCTTTTACCGCCTGGGGTTTACCGTTTTAATCCTTGCCCCCTTTACTTTTATGGTTGCAGGCGCCCAGCTGCGCCGCATGGGCAGGGCGGATATATTCCTGGCGTGCCTGGCGGGGATTATGCTGGCCCTTCATTTTGCCGTGTGGATTACTTCGCTGAACTATACTTCCGTTGCCAGTTCCACGGTTTTGGTTACCATGCAGCCCCTTTTTGTTATTGCCGGCGGCTATATATTTTACCGGGAGAAGATAAAGCTCCCGGGGCTTTTGGGGGCCGGCCTGGCCATTTTGGGCAGCATTTTGGTGGGCGTCAGCGATTTCCGGGTGGGCGGGCAGGCCCTTTACGGGGATCTCCTGGCCTTTAGCGGCGCCATTTTGGTGGCCGGCTACATGCTCATCGGGCGGGGGCTGAGGAGACGCTTGTCTTTACTGCCTTACATATTTGTGGTTTACGGCATGGCCACCCTGGTTTTGTTTTTATGGGCCCTGGTAATGGGTAATTCTTTTTGGCCTTACCCGGCCTGGACCTGGGTCTGGTTTTTAGCCCTGGCGGTGGTTCCCACCATTTTCGGGCATACAGTATTTAACTGGGCGCTACGTTATGTGAAGGCTGCGGTTGTCTCGGTGAGTATACTGGGGGAACCGGTGGGAGCCACCATAATGGCCTATTTTATTTTTAACCAGGTGCCTACCGTACTGCAGGTAACGGGGGGAATTATTATTATAGCGGGGCTGGCCGTATTCATTTTGTCTTCCGGAGAGGAAAGCTGGTGAAGATGAAAGTTTATATAGAAGAAACCACCGCCGGGTACGTGGGCTTTGCCTGGACGGGACAAGGTGTTGCCGCGGTGACCTTACCCTGTAAACATCCCACTGCTGCCCTGGAGGAACTGGAAAGGTATACCCGGCGGGAGTCCCGCAAGGCCCAAATGGTGAAACCGGAGCCGGGGGAGGCCGCCCACGGGCTGGGGGAGGCATTAAAGGATTATTTTGACGGGGAGTGCCCGGATTTTGCGCGCTTTGCCGTGGATTTTACCCCTTATACACCTTTCCAGGCCCGGGTTTTAAAGGCCGTGCGGCAAATACCCTTCGGGGCGGTAATGTCCTACGGTCAGGTGGCGGCCGCCATAGGCAGGCCCCGGGCCTGCCGGGCCGTGGGCGGGGCACTGAATGCCAACCGGACACTGTACCTGGTACCCTGCCACAGGGTAATTAAAAGTGACGGTTCCCTGGGCGGTTTCGGGTCCGGCACCGGCTGGAAGAAACGGCTCTTGGAATTGGAGGGTTTGGTCACTGGTCAAAAAGTGGCTGAAAGGTTTTCCCGGTGAAAGGGAAAGGGCTGTTGTTTTTCAAAGCTAAATATGATAAAATTAATTGTTGTCAATATTATATTAAGCCGGTGTAGCTCAGCGGTAGAGCAGCGCACTCGTAATGCGCAGGCCGTCGGTTCAAATCCGTCCACCGGCTCCAGAAAATACAGAAATGGCGGGGCTTCCGGGGTTGGAAGTTCCCGCCATTCGCCTTTCAGGGGGCCAATTTGAGAAAAATTTGAGAAAATAATCTTGTCACCTGTCGTACATGACGCACTTTTGAAACATAGTCTTGCCGTGTTATAATAACCTTGTAGCGCATAAGGCATTAATCCTTTCGGGCATTCCCCAACTTTTCGGCCAGGGCGGTTTCTATCTTCCTGGCCGCTTCTTTTTGTGCATCGACTGCCAGGTGAGCATAGATGTCAGCCGTAATGCCTATGCCGGAGTGCCCCAACCTCTCACTGATTGTCTTCAGGTTCTCGTTCATCTTTAACAAAATACTGGCGTGGCTATGCCGCAGGGTATGAAATGATGCGTTCAACCCCACCAGCCTTGCCAGCTTCCTGAACCTCGACCCGAAAGTGGCGTTGTTTATAGGCCTGCCGTCTTCCCAGCAGCATACCAAATCGCTGTCGTGGTACTTCTCCCCGTAAGCCAGTCTATTCTTTTTCTGCTGTAGCTTGTGCTTCTTCAATAGCTCCACCAGGATTCTCGGTACATCAATGCTCCTTCCTTTCTTGTTTTTAGGCTTGCCGTAGGTTATCTCGTAAGTAATGTTATCCCCAAAACCTTCCCTGCTTACCTTCTGCGCCTGCACCACGGTAATCACGCCCCTCTCCAGGTCAACGTCCTTCCACCGCAAGCCGAGCACTTCTCCCAGGCGCATCCCTGTGGAAATAGCTATATACGTCGGCACGTAAAGGTAAGTACCTTCCAGGGCATTGACCAGCCTCTCAATCTCCTGCTCGTCCAGCGGGGTTACTTCGGTTGCTGCTTTCTTCGGCGGGTCAACGGCATCCGCCACGTTCCTGTACGCCACTTCCCACTTGACCGCGTGGCTCAGCGCCTCGCGTATAATGGTGTGTATCTTCCGCACGTAGTTAGGTGAAAGTCCCCTCGGCTTGGTTTTCTTGTTGTCCTTCCGCCCTTCCCGCAGTAACTTGCTGTACAGGTCCCGCAAATGCACTGGACGCAATTTCGCCAGCGGGATATGCCCCAGCTCCGGCTTTACGTGGCTGTTGATAATGTACGTGTAATCATAAAGCGTCCTCTCTGAAAGATTGCTCCTGCCGTAGTCTTCCAGCCACCTGTCAAGGAATTCCCCGAAAGTAATTTTCTCCGGGTTGATGTCAATGCCCTTATCCAGCTGGCTGATTAGCTCGGTTAGACGCCTCTCGGCGTCTTTCTTTTTGCCCCTCACGGTTTCCTGGTACTTGTCGTACTTGCCTTTCTTGGGGTTCCACCCAAGGCTTATAGTAATCCGCCAGCTGTTCTTCCCCTGCTTCCTTATACTACCTCTCACCGCACTACCACCCCCTGTAGAAAATTATAGCACGGCCTTTGGATAATAGACAAAGTTTATTGCGAAATGTGACGTCACATATTGCATTGATATACATAGTGTGCTATAATAGAGTCAAACAACAAAGGAGGTATTCCCAGTGTTGCAACGTACCCAGCTAAGCACCGTCATTCACGCAGGGCTGGCAGCCAAGCTACGCAAAATGTCCGAGGAGACCGGCAAAAGCCAGCGGGAAATAATCGAGGAGGCGTTATCCAAGTACATGGACTACGCCGGCGTTCACTCCACCGGCATAGAAGAATTCCTGTCCGAGCAGAAACCGGGCGAGTACAAAGCCAGCGAGCTTTATTCCAGCTACGTAACGTGGTGCGCGAAAAAAGACATACCGCACGTCACGCACACCGCGTTCGGCAAAGAACTGCGAAGGCTCGGTATCAGAAAAGAAAAGAAAAGCGGCGGATGGTATTGCTATTACTTAGAATAAGGAGGTGCAAACCGTGGACTACCGAAAGCTACTTCTCCAGTTTATCGCATCTCTTACGCTATGTGACCACATGGGAGATGTCGAAGGAGACATTGCGAAAGTATTAAGGGAAATGGGTCTGACATTTGAGTAGGACGACTTAGACGAGCTACGGAGAAAGTTAGGCAAGATGGGCGTCACAACACTATATGGGACGAAAATCCTGGATTAATGGGAGGAGATGATATATTGTTATCGGTTGGAAAAAGTAAGCTGTCCGTTAGTATTCCCGTAGAACTCCACGCGCAGCTACAATCTGCATCCAAGTGCACCAAACAAACAATAAGTGAGCTGGTTACGGAAGCAGTAAGCCTATACCTCGGTTGCTTTGAGTTCGTAGACGATGATGACTACGATGAAATTATGTACCCATCCACCTATCACATCACCGACGCGAGAATTACAAGCAAATACGTATCAAAGTTCTTATCCGAACAGCAAATACCAGCATTGATAAAGGCCGGTGAATTGTATAGGATATTCATGTCGTGGTTAGCGGACAACCACAGCGGTATTGTTATAACGCAAACAGCGTTCGGGCGTGCACTGAACAGGCTGGGTATAAGAAAACATAGAAAAAGAGATGGCCTGTACTACATCATGCCAGGAGGTCGTAAGTAATGCCCCGACAGTTCAACATTATGCTCTCTGACGAGCTATACGAAGAAGTACGCAAAGCAAGCTCAAACACCGGTAAAACCCAGCGGGGAATAGTTGAAGAAGCCCTCGCCAACTGGCTCAATGTAAATGTTTACGGTAACGTAGACAAAAACGTCCAGCGGTTTATCAAAGGAACGCCGCCCGGCACGTACCGCGCCAGCGATTTGTACCGGGACTATGAATTGTGGTGCAAAGTCGTTTGCGCCCAGCCGGTCAGCCAGCAGAGGTTTGGCAGGGACCTTGGCAAACTCGGCATAGCAAAGCGCCGTGATGAAAAAGGGTTCTGTTATGTTATTCCACCGCGCAAACACTAAACCCACTCCATCGAAAGGAGTGGGTATTTTTGTTTGGTGTGTATGGATTGAGCCGCCGGCTGTAGGAAAAACTAGCTATATCCTACAACACGCTCGTTTTTCATGTAGCTTATGTAGGTTTTGGGGCTTCTATTGCATGAAACCACTAGCTCGACGTTAAGAAATCGTACATTTCACGTATGATTTTCAAAGATATTTTGGTTAGAATGTATACAATTTGCATGTTCTCAAAACCGGCTATATACATGCCGATTTTCTAGTTTTTGTCATTTTTAACACTACGAGTGTTAAAAATGGGTGTAGGGTGTACTCACGATGTATGCTACGGACTATACACAGTTACGTAGCTTAAACCCTTGGTATCATTGGTCTAGGATGCTTTTATATCCAAGTGTCAGACCATGCACCATTAAATTTATTTTTATGGCACTATATCTATATACTATTTTCTAGTTCTTATTATACCCCATTGTGGAAAATACATACGTAAGTATACACAAACCCTTGATATTACTGGGCTAAAGTATACACTTTTTGGTGTATTGTAGTTAGATTCGCTTTCCGTCCAGTCACGGTACGGGTTTCAGCGTTCTCGTACTGTCTACTTAGGAGTGTTAATGACGCTTGTGTCTGTATTTCTGCTTGAGGCTCATACCCCACAGTACCCCATAGGGGTTTTAATTTTTGTTGGTTGCGCGGATGAAACTTCTCCCCCACCGCACCACACCCGCGCGTGCCGGCCAGGAGGTACGTACCCCCGTACCCCTGGTAAAGGTAAAGGCAAAGGTAAAGGCCCTCTGCACGTGCAACTGGCTACCTGCTGGTTGCTGCTACCGGCCAAAACGCTGGCTTTCAACGGAGGGAGGGGGAGCCGGCGCTTTAACGCGCTAAAACACTAACGCGGTGAAGATTTAAACATTGAAAGTTTAGGATGTCCATATATACGAATGACCGAATGTCTGAATATACGAATGTCTGAATAAACGAATATCCGAATGTTTGAATATTTTAATAACCGAATGTCTGAATACCCGAATATTCATATATTCGGATGTTTTGTTCTACTTTTTGGCCAGTCGACCGCTTTCCTGCTTACTGGCCGCTGGCCACTGGCCACTACTTATATCCGAATATTTGAATATTCGACTTTAACGAATGAGGCGCATAACACGTTGTGTAACAGTGCAGATTGTGATATAATTATGGTGACGGGGGAAAATTCCTCAAAATTAAAAATCGTATGGATGGAGGCTGATAGAGTGGTTAGGGTGTTTAGCACTAAGGGCTTTTATACGTTGCCTGTCAGAGGCCAATTATTCAGAGTCGGCCCATGGACAGGAAAGGCGCTATTGGTTACCACGTGGTTCGTTGTCATGGGTAATGTGCAGGATAGCAGGAAAATTGATACAGGGAGGCTGGTATAATGGCTGCTGATATTCAAGGGCTTATTTCGGCATTGCAGGCGGTCAAACCAGATCCCGAATTATTGAAGCGTCGGGAGCAGCTGGCCAGGAAAATCTCGCATTGTGAGAAAGTCCTGGACAAATGGCGTAGGGAGTATGCCGAGGTTGATAAGCAAATTCGCGAGGTTGAAAGGACCATGCAGCAGATTGAAAAGATGCTTGCGTCAGCTGCAGCCAAAGCTGGGATTGACCCTAGCTTATACGGAATTAGTCCAGCGCCCGCCCGCAAGTCAAACGGTAATGGCAATGGCAAGAAGAATGGTAACGGCAAGAAAATGGTTGTTAGTGTTTTGCGTAGCCCTGACGAGGACGCGGTCATATACGACAAGTTAAGTAATGCACTTTGGTACAACACCAAAGGCATGGGCGGGGGTGCTCAGGACGGGCGGTGGAGAGTAAAAGAACTCGAGGAATACGCGAAAGCTAACGGCATAGATATTTACAGCCCTCCTTGGGAGTTAGAACTACCTAACGGTATTGTGTTCTATGGTGAAATGGTGGAACAGGATTAATTCCTGTTCTACCTTCTTTTATTTTTGATGCCTTTTACTGGAAGGAGTTGGAAGGCGTGAAAAGAAGGGTCAAGCAAGAGCGGTTCGTCCGCAGGAAGAAAATTACATTTCCTGCGGACATCATGGACAGGCGCAAAAACCCGGCGTACCGGGCGGGCCGGGTTGTAACGTACAACCTCAAGGACAGCTTCGTTGTCTATCCTCCGTCGGCCTCCAGGCCATAACGGATAGACGTTACCGCGAAACCGCAGGCCATAACGGACAGACATTCGTGCCTGCGGTCGCCCGCAAACCGGTCGCCCGTCGCGGGCCTGATGAGCAGGGGCGACCAAAACCAAAAATTGGAAGGAGAGAATGCCCATGCAAGAGCATGAAGAAGTCCTTGTGCGTTACCCAATGCTGGTGGCCCACATGATTTGCGAAAGCCTGGGCTACTTCACGCCTAGAAGGGCGGCTGACACTCTCCTGGCATACAAGAAGGGGGAGCCTTTCTGGTGTGAGTGGTACTGCCACATGGCGGACCTGCGGATTCGTTATGGTCGTACCAAGGAGGACGTCAAGAAGGTCTTGGTGGATGTAGGCCGCGACGTTATTCGCTGGGCCTTTCACCGCCGCCACTATCACAAAGGCCCTATGGCCGATTATAGGCACGCGAAGTACATCGTGGCCAGGGCCATAGCGGGCCATCACCCCGAATTTGCAAGCTGGTTCTAATATCTGCCTCCATCCAAACCGCCCGGTGGTCGGGGCGGGTAAGAAATACCGGCCACACCGGTTGACTAAACAATTGAAAAGACGTGCTATGAAAAGTCAATAGGCTAAAGCAAAAAGATCTTTGACAATCACATAGGGTCCTGGTCACTCTTTACTGCCGGGTGGGGACCATTGATAATTCGGGTCATACGGTCGGTTATCTTTCCAGAGAGAGTAAATTAAATGCACAAGTCGTCTGGCAACTGCTCCGGTAGCAACGCTTGAATGCTTTCCCTGGCTGCGTTTTAACTCATAATAGGCCCTCAATTCCGGGTTAAAGCGGCGGGCTGAAACAGCGGCCAACCACAGACTGTTTCTCAACACAGGTGAACCGCGTTTAGACATGCGGTTGCGAGTGCCTTCAAACAGCCCTGATGCCCTTACTGAAGCATCTAAACCGGCATAGGCCACGAGAGTCCGGGCGTTGGGGAAGCGTGTAATATCGTCTACTTCTCCGATGATTGCAGCAGCTAGTACAGGACCGATACCAGGGATAGTTTCAATAACGTGGCGGTATGGAGTATCTTCGCTGGGGCGAAGCTCCTCCATAACCTCATTGATTGCATCCTCGATAACCTTTATCTGCTCCTCAATGAACTCAATTTGCTCAACCAGCAGGCGCAGCTGGAGCGTGAAAGCGTCCAGAGCCAGGGTAATGCCGAAGGTGCCTTTAGCCAGAGACTGAATCTTTCTAGCTCTTTCTTTACCGAGGCGGCCGCGGGAATGTTCTTTCAAGAAAGCGGATAACTCTGAAAGATCCATTTCGGTCAGAGCTTCCGGTTCGGGGCAAGATTTAAGCAGTTCTCTGGAAGTCCGGATAAAGACATCTGAGAAACAGCCGGGGTATTCTGGAAAGATCCGGTCGAGGATGCCCAGCACCCTGTTTTTAAGCCCACCGACCTGGCGAACGAACTCAAAACGGAGTCGAGAGAGTGTCTGCAATTTGAGAACCGTTTCGGAAGCAAGCTTTAGTTTAGGAGCACGTCCTAATCGCAGCAAGTCAGCAAGAAGCAGAGCATCCTTCTGGTCGGTCTTGGTTTTACGCACATAGAGATTACGCAAAGCATCTGACTGGATAGGGTTGATAACATGAAGCTGAAATCCCAGCTCACTGAGGTGGCAGTAGATAGGGAGCCAGTAGTGTCCGGTGGCCTCCAGGCAGAACTTAACGCCGTCAGGCTTGATACCCAGCCTTTCCAATGCCTGCAGAAGCTTATTCAATCCCCTCTGGCTGTTATCCATATGCATCTGCAGGACAACATCGCCAGCGTCATTGACGAAGCACACCTCATGGCGATACTTGGCCACATCAACACCACCGTAAATCATTTTTTGCATCCCCACTTTCACTGAATTCAGGCAGGGTTCCCGCAACCCTTACGAGCCACTCAACCTTGCTCGTAACTCGCGGCATACAGCAAGCTGTATCCACAACGTGCTCATTCGAGTCCTCTCGTATGGGCGGGGCTTCACTCTTTCAATCAGGACAGCTAAAGCTTCCTAAGGAGGGCGATCGAAGCCCCCTGCCTCTACGAGAATATTTATCCGAGTTGCCCCGGGATTCCTATGTGGTTGTCAGGGGTCAAGTCTATTGGCTTTGAGCTGACTAATCTAAACTCTATAGTACAAGGAGGGTTTGTGTATGTCTTGCCTTTACGTACCCAAAAACATGCCTTTACGGGACGCTATTTTGGGAGGGCATTTAACTACGCGCCTCGGGCGTGGCTCCCGCAAGTGGCGCAGGATGACAAAAGAGGAGGATTATATTTACTTCTCATTCTGCCACCGCATTTTGCGGGACGGTGGTGCGGAGGCGAGGCGGTGGTTGGAAGAAGAGGTTGCTAGGCGTGGAATTTGAAAATTTTTCTCTCGCTTTCTGTGATATACTGGGGGAAAAACGGAAAGGAGGTTGTGTTGTGCAGAAGCAGGCTGTTACGCTGTTCCTTCTCGTACCCGCTCCTGGGTATGAGCGGGTAGCACCTGCTGAGAAGCGGATGCTGCCCGATAGGTTTACTGTCTTCTAATATGCTGTTGTAATGCAGAGCAGGCGCATTTGCGCTTGCTCTTTTTGTTTTTGTGGTGTTGCGTAGAAGGCGTTACAATTAAAAATATTACTTGACGTGACGCCACAAAAAGTATATAATGTTAAGTGGAAAGCAAAAACGTAAAACACGGAAGGGAGGAAACCAGATGAACGCGGAGCATCAAGAGTGCCAGGTTGCAACGGAGCACCGGGCTATAACGGAGTACCGCGACACACTTGCCCGGTGGAAGGAGGGCCGTGTGTCATTCGATGCGGTCATGTACGCCGGCGGGAAGGTACTCGGCCTGTTCTACGCGGGGAAAATCCCGCGTGAGCAGCTACCTGCCGGGGAGGACTTCTTCTATGAGGACCGGCAGTTAGCTAGTCGTATAACCGAGGACCTGCGGGAATGCCACGAGGCAGGCACACCCACGCAAGCCCGCCAGGCGTTTGCCAGGGGGTACAGGGAGGGGTACTATGGCCTCCTATGGCGAGTATGACATCTATCCCTGCACCCTGGAGTTTTACGCCCTGGATGTGCTCCGGCTGGAAACCAAGTCCCGCCTGGAGCGCTTCAGGCACTCCCATGAGCGATGGCTTAGGGACTTCACCGAATACCAGACTGCCTATACACGTGCATTTGCGCGGGCCTTGTTTGATTACCTCACCCTCATTTGCTTTGGCGAAATGAGGCACGCATACAGCAAGTGCAGCATCGTCGTCGAGGGCTTCCCGGCATATGGGAGCTCTCGGGGCACTGCCTACGCAATTGCCGCCGAGTACAAGCCCGAAAGTATCCTCGACCGGGCCGTGAATGTCTTTGGCGAGGGCGATTGGGTTAGCGGCTACGGTGGCAGTTCTTGGGCCCGGATTGCAAGGGCCGCGCAGTTGTACAGGCGGGTCCCGGATGCGGTCTTCATAGACCACGCCGTAGACCTCGCCCACAACGGGGGCATCTGCTTCGATAAGATCGAGGCAGGTGTCTTCAAGCTGGATTACCAGAGTACGTATAGGGAGTACTACGCACACTCCTACCAAGAGCTATTGGACGCGAAAGCGTCCATGACTCCTACCGAGTTATTGCTTATGTTCCATAGGCATTGTTCCCTCACGTTCAGGGGTTTTATGGCACGGGCGTCTGTGTTGGGCCTGCTTAGTTTTAGGCCGTTACTCACGCGGCTACCGGAGTGGGTACGCGAGAACAGTGCTGATGCCCTGCTGGACTACGAGCCCGTCCAGTGGGGCGATAAGAAGCTCGGCCAGGTTGTGAGGAACGGGTTTGTTCAGTGCGAGGAGTGCGGTGAGCTAATAGGCGAGGAGTACGCCTATTATTACGAATGCGTTTATTACTGCGAGGATTGTTATAACGAGCGTTTCGCCGAGTGCGCCTCCTGCGGCGAAACGTGTAGTAAAGACAGTATGTATTTGGTAGGAGAGGCGTGGTACTGCGTGCCTTGCTTTGATTCAGAGTTCTTCATTTGTACCACTTGCCTCGATCCAACGCCGCAGGAGGAGATGCACACCATTGGGGTCTTAGGTTACTGCCCCGACTGCTTCATCGAAAAGGGCGCCTACTGCGATGGTTGCGGTGAGGCGTTCTACTGGAACGAGCTGAAGCAGGACAATGCGGGAGACCATTTTTGTGAGGAGTGTTTTGAGAAGTATGGGGAAGAGGAAGAAAAAGATATGGAAAAAAGTGAAGAAAAAGCAAGCTAACAATGGCGGGCACAAACAGCCCGCTAACGATAAAGCAAAGGATAATTCCAAAACCAAGCAGGCAGGATTCACTGTGGTATGGCGGAGGGACTGCCATAAGGACCCGACGGAAATCATTCCGAACTTATTCCTCGGGTCCGGTAGCTCGGCGGAGGACATGGCAGCTCCCCCGCCCGAGGGGTACGGTGTGGATGTCCTGGTGCCTCTGGCCAGCCTGGGCGGGGACATCTGGAAAACCGGCTGGCGGGGCCGCATTCTTTATTGCCCTATCGAGGACTTCCATGCCCTGCCGGAAGATGTCCTCGACATCCATGTGCAGGAGGTCATAAACCTCCTCAACGAGGGCAAGAAAGTAGGCGTCTTCTGTGTGGGAGGCCACGGGCGGACGGGGTACATGGCCGCCGCTATCCTTGGCCGCTTGTACCCGGACAAAGACCCCATTGCGTTCCTGCGGGAGAAATACTGCAAGGACGCGGTGGAGTCCGAGGAGCAGGTTAAGTCTCTTGCCCGATACTTGGGCAGGGACGACCTGCTCAAGCACAAGGCCACAAAGAAATGGGGCAAGGCCCACTGGGACATATATGACCTCTACGGAGATGATTCCTACTATACTGGCAAGACAGTAAGCAGGTCGTTTAATAGCCTCTGCTTCGATTGCCACTATGGCCTGCCGTTGACGGACGAGGTTGAATGTACGTTAAGCCCGGAGCGGCAGGACAAGATTAAGGGAGGGCCGTGCATTTTCTTCATTCATTACAACGATGCGCACGGGGCATCTCTGTGCCCTGGGTGTGCGCGTTGGAATGGGAGATGTTCATTATTCGATGTCACAAGTCCTGAGGTCATTGATTGTACTGGATATGAGCCTCTTGAAGGGGGTGAGAATGGGCAGGAGCAAAAGTAAGGCGTTTGGTGTTGGTTGTTCAACTAAAAATTAATTTCAAAAGGAGGAGATTCTTTTATGAAAACTTTCGAAAGCCCTCAAACTGGTTCTGTTTACAATATTGCTAACACTGGGGAGGTCTTTGTCTCCTTCCGGGAGATCCAGAAGGGCGTATACCGCGTCCGTATTCAGGGGGATGAGGACGCGCTTGAGGAGATTCGCCAGCTTCTTCCTGCTGATAGGTGGGGCGAGATTAAGGCTGGCGATCACCTCAGCGTGGTTGTCAGTGGTGTTGACCACCTGGCCAACGCGGTGGGTGATGCCGTCCGGGCCGTCACTTTATGGCAACAGGGCGACAACGACAGCGAGTTCGATTACTAGACTATTCCTGCCAGCCGGTTCACGAGGGCGTCCGGCTTACCAAAAGCCCTCTACCAGGCCATAAGCCACAAAATATTTTAAGGAGGGGTTTTTGTGCTGAGTTTGACTGATTTGATTGGTAGGAAGAAGGAACTGAATGACAATGAGAAAGAGAGGGAGATGATTGAGGGTTACAAGGAGGCGTTTATTGTACTTACCGGCACCTGCTCTGTCCTGGCTGACCGGCACAATTCCGTGGTCGTTGCGGGAGCATTGGGAGCACTATTCGCTATGACCGTGAAGGCCATGAATGACACGGACAAAGGCATGACGAGGAGCTTTTTGGAGTGTATGGAGAATGCGCTAGATAATGCAGGCGTCCGTGCTGAACTCAAGTTAAAGGAGGAGCGGTAATCCTGTATGAAGGAGTACCGCTGTCCTCGTTGCAACCGCTTGTTATTTAAGGCCATAAAGATAGCCAATGCTACGATTCAGGTTGCGTGTCCTCGTTGTAAGGCCATCAGCGAGATAACTTTGGGTCGTGGTTAGGCAAGAGGGCCTTCGAGCCCCGGCTTTACGCCGGGGCTTTTTATTTTTCTTTGAGGAGGCATCTTTGTGGTTAAGAAGGAGTGCTTTGAGTGTGGGAATACGTCTTATTCTGCTACTGAAATGGGAAAGTGGGTGCGTCCTTACTGCGGTGCTGACCTGACAGGCGTCAGGGCTGTACCAGCTACCACCCATAACGGAGAACCTCACGACCGGTAGGCCAACCATAACGGAGAACCGTTTGAAGGAGGGCGAGACAATGGGTCTTGATGCTTACGTTCCGGGCACTGACGCTGACTATCGTATTGGTAGTTACGGCTGGTACCACAGCTTCCGCCGTACCGTGTGCAACCACCTGGAGGACGGTGAATGGGGTTCCAGGTACCCGTTATTGATGAACCACTCGGACTGCGACGGTGAGTACAGCCCCGAGGAGTCCGAGAAACTACTCCTTGAGCTTAAAGACATTCGGGAGAAGCTCAAGGACGTAAGATACCCAGCCAATATTTGCAGGGACAGGTATGGGAATGTGGTAGAGGTTCAACCTGGGTACGGTGAGGAAGGCGTTTTCTGCTTCGGTGGTGGTTTTGGTTATGGTGCCCACGAAAACGGGATTGTTGTGCAGGTATCTGTCTACCCTAATTGGGGAAAGCGTGCCCGTGAGTTACAGGAGTTCGTTGACAGGCACCTGGACTTCTTTACTCCGTTTACCAAGGTGCTTTATCTGAGCCCTGGCAACAAATATTATGTTGCTTATTTCGACAGGTTGGAGTTTGTCAGGAGGAATGAGGAGAAGTTCTGGCGCGGTGTAAATGCCACCGGCACGCTCGACTTCCCCAAGGAGTTCAGTCCCCGGTGTTCTTCAAAGACAGTATTAATTGAGAAGGGAACTACTCCTGCACTGGAAGTCTTCGGTAGCGTTATTGACCGGCTTACAATGCTGGCCTCGGCCAGCATTCAGGCCAAACAACCCATTATCTTTTGCTAAGGGCGGCGGTTCACCGCCGCCCAGTCATAACGGATAAGCGTTTCCAAAGGAGGTACAAAAAGTGGGTTTATATTCAGGTGCGTTGTTCCGGCTTGGTAACCTCTACGCTACGCCTGGTGCTGCAGAGGCAATATCAGACGCCGGGCAGACACCGTTCGAGTTTCTAAAGCGGCACCTGTCCGGCGACTGGGGAGAGCTTTGTAATGAAGACAAGGAGCTTAATAACCAGGCTCTGAAGCACGGCGGCAGGTTACTCAGCGCATACAAAACCAGGAAGGGCGTAAAGCTCTGGGTCATAACGGAGAGCGACCGCTCGGCAACCACGATTTTATTGCCGGACGAGTATTGACATTGTGTACGCTATGTACTATTTCTTAATGTGACAGTATATTACGCGACATCAGGAGGTGATTATTCCATGTCTGCAGAGCTATATAAAGTTCGGGAGGCCGCAGAGCTGCTCAACATTGGACGCACTACTCTATATGACTACATCCGCGCTGGTAAGGTAAAGACGGTGCGCTTCGGGCGTGCTATACGTATTAGCAGGGATGAATTGGATCGCCTGAAACGTGACGGTGTGGCTTAGGGCATTCTACCGGACCCGGTAAAATAACAGAAAGGAGTTGAATAGGGCCTCCAGATGCCGCCGTCTCGCCGGGTTCGGCTTCTTTAATATTGCAATAAAGAGCCCCGACAGATAATTGTCGGGGTTCGTTGTGGTTTTATCTATTTTCGTTTGCGCGTTTCCACCAGCCGTTGCCCAACTCATCGTCATTTGCGTTGGGCCACCCGGCAATTAGCCGGTGAATGCTGGCGGTTATTGCGTCTTCCGGGATTCCTTTGCTACGTGCCCGCACTATCAGCTGTTGTATTTTTGCTTCATCGCTGGCAACGCCTTTTCGTTCCAGTGGCGTAGTTTCAATTCGCTGGACTGTACCGAGGATTTCAATGTCAGAGGACATGGTAATACTGTCTTCTACGGGGGTGAGAGGTCGTAATGTTACACTGTCTCCTTCAGGTACGTAGAAGCGTAGCTCAAGTGTTTTGTTTCTCTTGACGAGAACCATTTCGTTAGGCATAGGCTTTTGCCTGCTGTTGACGAGTGCGGTAGCACTGGGGAAGACGGAATCGTTAAGCTCCACCACGTAAGCTGTATCTACAGGCTCATTTTCCATAACGTAGACATATCCTTGCGGGTCGTTCTTGTTTGCTATTGGGACTTTTTTCATGGGCAAGTAGTTACGTTCTTGTTGCGCTATGCGTATGTCGTACTCGAGCCGCTGAATGGTACGGGCAAGCATGGTTGCCTTTTCACTTAGCTCTATCCGCTTTTCATTGCTTATGAGAGAGTCGCTTATTTCGTTCAACACGCGCTCGTACTCTGTGCGTGCCTTCTCTAATTCTTCTCGTATTTTCTCCAGGCTTTCATTCGTCCTGTCAAAATAGTTTTCTGGTACGTTAAACAGGTGACATAACCTGCGCAGATTGTTCCTGTCAGGGTATCTTTTTCCCAACTTCCACATACGCACGGTGCTGTCGCTGACACCCAGCTTATGAGCTATCTCTTTTACGGGTATATTGCGCTTCTCTATTAGCCTAGACAGCTTTTGCGAGAAGCTGCTTTGGTGTTCTTTTTTCATTTCTCTTAGTTTCCTCCTTTGTAAATCGTCACTTGACGTGTCATTTCAGACTGTGCTATAATGATACGTGAAGGGGGGAGATGACAATGACAAAACCGAAACGACACAAATTGATTGAGTTACGCCGTCAACTCGGTAAATCTCAGGACCAAATGGCAAGGTACGTTGGTATCAGTGTTTCCCACTGGCGACAGATAGAAACAGGTTATAGAACCCCGTCACTTGACCTCGCTGCGAAGATAGCTCGCAAGCTAGGCAGGACGGTTGACGAGCTTTTTATTGTAGATGAGGCCAGTGATTGTAAGTAACTGTAAACATTATATCATAACGTTGCTTAACGTGTCAACACTGTATGTAAGAGGCGGTGTTGGTGTTTGAGTCAGGACATCCTTGTTCTTAGCAATTACCAGCAGGCGGGAGTTGAGTTTTTGGTTAGCAGGAGGCGGGCTATCCTGGCTGACGATATGGGCTTGGGGAAGACCGCTACTGCTATTAGGGCGTGCAATCAAGTGAATGCCTCCAGTGTCTTGGTGGTTACCAAAAAGTCCTTAATCACCAACTGGTTGGCTGAAATAGATAGGTGGAACACACGCCCGCAAATCAATTGGGACGTTACCAACTACGAGCAGGTAGTATTCCACCCTGAACGCTACCCGGTGTCTCGTTACGACGTCCTTATAGTGGATGAGGCCGCTTCAATTCGTAACCGCAAGTCGAAGCGCTCGAAGGCTATTCGCAAATTAGCCCGGGGAATTCCATATGTATGGCTTTTAACCGGTACCCCGGTAGTAAATGGCCCCTGGGATTTGTGGGCGCTGCTTAACGCTATAGATCACAAGAAATACTCCAGCTTTTGGCGGTTCGTTAACCGCCACGTAATAACTGCAAGTAACGGTTGGGGTACTGAGTTCATAGGCACCAGGGATGAGCGTGCCCTGGCTAGGGAATTAGCACCTGTAATGCTCAGGCGCACCAAGGAAGTGCTCAATTTACCTCCGCTCAGCTTTGAGGATGTTTACATATCCTTAAACAGTCGCCAGAAGCGCATTTACGACAAGCTGAGGAAAGAGTTTATAGCCGAAGTAGGGGACAATGTAGTGGTAGCCCCGTCCGTAGTCGCGCTTCTCACCAGGTTGCGGCAGGTGGTCTGCTCACCTGCCCTGCTGGGCGGTGATGATACAAGCACGAAGACTGACGCACTTACGGAACTGCTTGAAGACTTGACACCAGCGCACAAGGTACTCGTATTCTCAGCCTTCGCAGAGTACGTGAAGTTGCTCCTCCCCAAACTATCCGCGTACAATCCCACCTATATAATAGGAAGTCTTTCCACCAAGCAACGTAACCAGGCAGTAGAAAAATTCAATAACGATAACAGCTGTCGCGTGTTAATCGGTACCATTGGCGCAATGGGTGAGGGGCTTAACCTTTACGCGGCGGATGTGGTTATTTTTGCTGACCAGGAGTGGGTACCGGCGGCCAACGAGCAGGCGTGGAGCAGGGCATACAGGCGTGGCCAGACAAAGCCGGTGCACGTCATCAAGTTAATTGCGAAGAACACCGTGGAGCAGTATGTCCAGCGCAAGCTGGACGAGAAGGCAAGTCGCATTGAGGTAATTGAGTACGCCGTTAAGAGCGTGCTTGAGGAAGAAAGGAGGTGTGGTACTTGAGGCATGGGTTTCTGAACGCTGATCCATTTGCCCCGTGGAATGACCCCCTGTATAGGGATGACCCGTTTATGCCGTGGAACGACCCTCTGTACAGAGATGATCCCACGGCGCCCTGGAACAATCCTGTTGCTGACAGGAGAGAGTATGAGAGTTGGAAGCGCAGTCAAGGGAAGGTTGCCAGTGAATTACCGGATTGGATATAAGGGGGAATGTCCAGTGACGACTGAGTTACATGCCTCGCAGGTGAGCACGTACAAGACATGTCCGCGCTTTTACCGTTACCGTTACGTGGACAATTTGGTGCCGAAGTCCGAAGACGTTAAGCTGTTTGTCGGCAAGGGTGTACATGCTGGCA
Organism: Desulfofundulus sp. JL263-se; assembly: GCF_056316025.1. Taxonomy (NCBI): domain Bacteria; kingdom Bacillati; phylum Bacillota; class Clostridia; order Eubacteriales; family Peptococcaceae; genus Desulfofundulus; species Desulfofundulus sp. JL263-se. Next base: position 503,096 of record NZ_CM149993.1, read on the forward strand.
TAGCTGCGTATTACCAGGGAGAAGACATCATCAAGACTTATGATTCGTGGCTGAATGATACAGTAAGCCAGATGCCTTCAGACGTTCCCAGGGAGCACCTGGATAAACTGCTCAAAGAAGCGGAGCTGGGGCGCAAACTGATATTTGCGTATATTTCTTACGCAATGGCCAACGACGCTTTTGAGGTAGTAGCAGTAGAGCAGGAGTTTGCAGTACCTATTTACACACCTGACTTTAGCAAGAAGCTGGATGACGTGTATCACGTCGGGCGCTTCGACGGTATAGTGCGCGACATACACGGAAATCTGTGGGTATTGGAACACAAGACATGCTCCCAGTTTCCAAAAGAGAGCGAGCTTCGCAGGAGGGAGCAGGGTGGGTTCTATACGTTGGCGGCCATTCAGCTATTTGACGAGCCGGTGAAAGGAGTAATATACAACCTTATCCGCAAGCAGGACCCGGATAAAGCGAAAACGCCAGTAATTAACCGGGTGGAGATTCCCTACAATGAACATTCCATACGCTCATTTGCAAGAAGGCTCTACAACGCATACATGAAAATATCGCAGGAGACTACATTCGACCCGTCAGATGGACAACACTGCAACTGGATGTGTCCTTATGGTGTCCTGTGCGACGCCGAGGACGACGGTACGGACACGGATACCTTGAAGGCGGAGTTTTATGAAGTCCGCCCGATGGAATCCGTCCTGGCAGGAGAGGTGGTGTAGGTGCCTGCCACCGTCTACTACCTGCCCGATGAAAATGACCGTGCTACGATTGACACTGCATTAAATGTTTTCCTGTCCACCGGGTCCGGGGTTGTGCGGGACATTATGCTTGGAGTTATCTATTTCACTCTGAAGAAGAAATGTCTCCGCAGGTTGCGGATGGGAGGTTACACGGTAGGCATTGACAGGAGGGAATATGTGTACTTCCATGCAACAAGGAGGGTAAACGGCAACAGGTGCCCAGGTTGCGGGGCAAGCATATATGGCAGGCATGTACGAATATTGACGATTGATGAGAAACTCAGTTGGGATGAGGTGCATTATGGTTGTTCTTGCGGCACACTGTTCTACAAAACTGAAAAATTAACAGATGGGAGGAAAGAAAGTTGAGTAATGTATTAACTCCTGTGGCACACCCGAAAATACGGTTGGTGTCCGAGCGACCTACCTATGTGAAGGCACTCATTTATGGTGATGCAGGCGCTGGTAAAACCTGGCTTGGTGCTACCGCGCCGGATGCGCTCATACTGCTGACGGAGCCTTCCGTCTCGGATACTACCTTGAAGGCTGTAAAAGACAGACTGGGGTACAACCCGGCAGTGTGGGAATTGCAGTCCCTGGACGACCTTGGGGAAGTATACGAGTTTCTAACGGAGGCAGACCACAATTTCAAAACTGTGGTGCTCGACAGCCTTACCGACCTGTTCAGGCGTACAGTAAAGAAAGTTCTCGGTGCCGCTGTAGAAAGGGCATTGGAAAGAGGTAGGGTACATGACCCGGATGTTCCTGAACAGGGCGATTGGTTCAGGATAGCCGAGAAACTGCGTTATGTTACCAGGGCGTTCCGTGACCTACCTATGAATGTGGTGTTCACGGCCCTGGTGATGGATATACGCAATGAAATGCGCAAGGTACCTTTTGTACAGCCTAAGAGTTTAGCTCTTGAATTACCAGCCTTTTTCAACCTGGTGGGTTACCTTGGTGTATCTATGGAAGACCTTCTATGTCAATAGTGTAATCTAAAAATTTTTCATGGTCGAGCAGTACAAATGTTCGTGGCCTTTTAAAAGGACGGGCTTTACCCGTTCCGCCTAGCTATGGGCCGGATCAAAATCCCGCCCTCCTTGCTGGCGGCTTAAGAACTTTGAAAACCGAATATTTAACATTATGCTGCCCGATTATAATGCTTGGCGCGGGCTGCTATAAACGTGGCTTCGTCGTAACAAGTACGGTTTTTCCACATGGCAAAGATGAGCCGCACCCAGATATTTGCCAAAGCCCGTAAAGCTTCATGATGGGTTTTGCCCTGGCTTCTCTTGGTATCGTAATATTCCCGTGCCCAGGAAACCTGCCTGATACTCTGGAAGGCGAACAGGTGCATAGCTCGTCGGAAAGGTTTCACACAGGATTTGCGCTGCCTGGCAAAGCGGTACTTACCGCTTTGAAAAAGAACCGGCGAGGTACCTGCTAAAGCCTGGACCACGGCTGCATTTTCGTAACGTTCCCGGTCGTCCCCCCACTCCGCCAGCAGTCTTGGCGCGAGCCGCCCGGCCGCCCCTGGCAGGCTAGCGAAGATCCTGCTGTCGGAGTGCTGCTGAAAAAGGCGGTTGATCTCCTTGTCGTAAGCAGCGATTTGCTCCCGGACCACTTCCAGCTGACTCACCAGGGCGAGCATTAAGCGGCCTTTTGCCCGTACGGTGGGAGCACTGGCCCGAAGCTGCGGCTCCTGCGCCTTCTGCCAGATGGAGACAGCCGTTTGATTGGGCCGGGGATGTTTATGACTCTTAAGAAAGGCGGCTATCTCTGGAACGGTAGCTTCCCTTACCAGATCCGGGGTAGGATAGCGCTTGTAAAACTCCAGGGCTACCGGTAGGGTTGGCTTCGAAAAGAAACCTAAAGCTACCGGGTAATATTCCTTCAAGCAAGCAATGAGCTTGTTGGTCAGCCGGGTGGATTCCTGGATAAGGCCGTCCTGGTCTCGGGTGAACATTTTTAGTTCCGCGATCAGTTCCGCATCTGGCTTAAGCCTCTTTAGCTGCGCCAGGTCGGAGCGGCCGATGTTGGCCAGCAGCCTGGCATCGATTGGGTCACTCTTCGCCCCGGAGGGCTTTCGCCGGTAGTCTACAACCTTCGGGTTGAGCGGGTAAACCGGAAAGCCGGCTTCCAACAGAAACTGCACCAGAAGACCGTTTTTGGTTTCGATCAGGCAGGCGAAGTTTTCCGGTTCGGGATCGATGCTCAAGAGCCTTTTCTTTAATAACTCCATGCCTTCCCTGTTGTGAGGGATGGTGAAATACTTAAGTTCTTGACCCTTTTCATCGAGCACGGCTACGTCATGATGTAAGTCAGACCAGTCAATCCCTACAAAGTACATGTTAAGAACCTCCGCAAAAGAAATTTGCTGCAGACTGGCAGTGGGCCTTATCTAACGCGGTGCTCGAAGCACAACCCTTCTATGAACCGCAGTCTGCAAATTTGATCCGGGAAAGGTGGCTCTTCCGACAGCAGTCGAACTGCCAGGAGGTGGAATCCTTTTCCCGGAAACCTTTGGCTATATTTTTGGCCAACTTAGGCTAGCTTTCCTGCTACCTAATTTGAGTTTAACAGATAAGGGGGTGAGGCGGTTCGGAAGCTGTTAGTTACTCCCACGGACACCCATGTAGCTAAGAACCCTGGATGTGCTCTACCAGATGTGGTGGAGAACCCAAACCTGCGGGAGATATTCGCACTGATTCAAAACCAAAACCAAAATCAAGAGGAAAAGGGGAGTGTTAATAATGCCGAAGCTGTATCTTAGTTGGAACAAGGATGAAGTAGGCGGTATGGAGCCACTTCCGGCTGGACTTTACAATGCCAAAATTGACACTTCCGAGTCGGAAGTAGGCGAATCCGATAACGGTAACCTGTACGTCACTATAGCGTTTGTAATTGAGGACCACCCCGAGTACGCTGGGAGAAAACTTGTCCAGCGGTACTACCTCGGCGAGAGGTCCCGGTGGAAGCTGAACTCCATGCTCCACAACCTCGGAATGTTGCCGGAAAAGGAAGGCGACTACCAGTTTGATACTGATACATTGCACGGGATTCAGTGCAAGATCAAAGTCAAACAGCGCGTCCACGAAGGAAACACTTACAATGACGTTGCGTATGTAATACCACGGGATTCTGCTTCCACCGCAGGCGCACGCAAGACCATTAATTTCTAAGTTTGCAGTGCGGTGGCGGAATGGGTAGACGCTATCACGCACCGGCTTAATGAGGCCAACTTAAGGCAGTTGAAACAATGCTCTGGCACCAGCGGGTTTGTCTGCTGGTGCCTTATGGTATTGGTGTCTGATTATTATCAAAAGGAGGTCAAACCTGGTGTATGAGATCACTGTTAAAAACCTTGAGACAGGAGAAACAGAGGTGCATGAAGAGGTACGTGAATATGTTCTATCCGCGTATAAAGACGACGGGTGGACCAAAGTATCTATTTGCGCTAGTAAGTTGTTTGCGTTAGCAGCTGTCATGGATTTGATGTGCAAGCTCACCGAACTTCGGAGGGGTAGCTCGTGGGATTAGACATTTGTAGAGAATGTCCTCATTCAGTATGGAATGTAGGTGAGTTTGGGGATTGTAAACTCTGTAACAAACCGGGGTGTGAACTCAAATGCTCATCGGAGGAATAGACCCTGGCAAAACCACCGGTATTTGCTTTGTGGAACCACCTTACGACATCGTGTGTGTTGGGCAGGTTAGTGGTATTCCGGCGGTGGTAGCGTTATTGCGTGCCGTAGAATCGGAGTTAGTGGTGTTGGAGGAATTCAGGTTGTATCCCAAAAAGGCTATGGCGCAGTCGTTGTCGCGCATGTATTCCGCAGAGGTTATCGGCGCGGTTGTGTCTGCTTGTTCTGACCTGGGGATAGATGTCGTAAGGCAACCTGCCAGTGCCAGGAAGATGGTATCCAGTCGCGTACTGGAGGTCACCGGGGGGTTACGCGCCACCCGGGGGCTTCCCCACGCGCGGGACGCTTTGCGGCACGCGCTGTACTACTGCCAGCGTAAGTATCCAAAAGACTTCGCTTCTCTGTTGGGGCAAAGGGGGTGATCTCTTGTACAAGATTCTATGGCTTTCACGCCACAATCCTACGCCTGCTCAGATAAAAGAACTACGAAGGACTTTCGGTACTCCTATTTTGATACAACAACCAGTAACCATTTCAGCAGGAAAAGAGGTTAAAGAGTTGATGGAGAAGTACCAGTGCGATGACGTGGTGGTTGTGCTTCCTCCTGACCTATTGCAGGAGGTAGTGCAGTGCGGAATAAAGCCGCTTCGTGCTGTCATGGACAGGAAGACTGGTAAACACCTGTACTTTGAAAGGGTATGCGGTATGTACCTGAAAACGGAGGTGTTGGTACCTAATGACGGTGAGGTATGTAACGGGCAGGATGGTGCTTCCGGAGGGTGCGAACTGCGACAAGTGCAGCAGGGCTGACTACCCCTGGGTACCTGGCCACGGCCCGATAGACACCCGTATAGTTCTGGTGGGGGAATCACCGGGTAAAACTGAAGTGAGGCGTGGTCGCCCGTTTGTTGGGCGCTCTGGAGAGCTTATAAATAAGGTACTGAGTGAAGTCGGACTCAAGCGTGAAGAGTGCTACGTAACGAATGCTACGTGCTGTGCAGCCCCAAAAACACCGACTGCCAGGGAAGTAGCCGCGTGCAGGCCACGGCTTATTGACGAGATAAACGAGTGTGCACCGAAGGTTGTGGTAACGCTTGGCAACGCAGCGCTCAGGGCTTTGCTCGGTAAGGGTAATATATCCAGGGAGCGGGGCGCGGTGGTGTGGTCTGACGAGATTTCGGCATATGTGGTACCGACTTACCACCCGGCGGCTGTCTTGCGCTCTCCAGGCTTATACACGGATATGCTCAAAGATTTTCTGCTGGCTGTAAAAGTGCTATCGTCGGACGATGTTTCAGTACGGGTAAAGCCGGAAATAGACGTGGAGCATACCATAACACATACCAAAGGACAATTGCTGGATGCGATTGAGGACGCTATGCAGGCTGACATGGTGGCAGTTGACGTGGAGACTGCCAGCGATGGACAGCTTCTTTGTATCGGCATGTCCTGGGGTAAGGGTAAGGCTGTTGTCGTGCCGGCGGATATAGCGTTGCAGGCCACTTCCATGCTGGACAAGCTGTTCAGGGAGAAGTGTCTGGTGTTTCACAATGCGCAGTTTGATTTAAGAGTGTTATGGCAAAACGGTATGCCGAGCGCCCGAACCGGCAAGGACACTATGCTTATGAACTACACGCTCGACGAACGGAAAGGCAAGCACTCACTGGAGGACTTGATTCGGGAGCACTTAAATGTCCCAAGCCACAAGCCCATGATAGATAAGTACAAAAACCGCATGGAAGAAGCACCAACTGATTTGCTTTGGAGATATAACGCGCTCGACGCCGCGTACACATACGCGCTGGCAGAAATTATCGAAAAGTCTCTTGGGCCTGATGAGATGATGGTATTAAACAGGCTCCTGTACCCTGCCAGTGACGTGCTGGCTCGTATGACAATGTTAGGCACAATGGTTGACATGCCTTACATGCAGGAGTTGGAGGAAAAAATCAGTGCTGAAGTGGACGTGCTCGAGAAAGAGTTGTGGGAACTTGCCGGGAGAGAGTTTAATCCCAGGTCGCCTAAGCAGTTGGTTGATTTGCTGTATAACGAGCTAAACCTGCCCATACCGGTTGAGCTGGGCAAACCTTCCTCAGATGAAGAGCACCTTAAATTTCTCAAGGACTACCACCCACTGCCTGGAAAGTTACTGGAATATAGGAAGAGGCACAAGTTTCTTACTACTTACGTGCGCGGCATTATGGGTATGGCAGACGCAAACCACCGGGTCCACACGTCGTTCAACCTGGGAGGGACGGTTACCGGCAGGTTGTCCAGCTCGCGCCCGAACCTTCAGAACATAGGGCGCGATAAGGAAGCACGGAATATGTTCATGGCTACTCCTGGGTATACGCTGGTGGAAGCGGATTGTATATCGGTCCGCTATAAACCTCTCTAATTGCTGGGACGCCCTTAGAGCCATGTAGACCACAACGTAGGGATGAAATATGCCCAAGCGTGATGGTTTGAGAACTACGTGGATTGGGTAATCAGCAGGGAAGCCCCGAATAGGGGAACCTTCAACGACTATCGAAACCACACCATCACGGTGGAAGGGAGTAGAGTAGGGTTCACGTGAACCCGAAACGGGAGGGCTCTGATGCACCACTACTTGATGAGGAGGGTTGTTATGCCTCGTATTTACACTGATGAAGAAAAAGAATTTTTGAAGGAAAATTATCGTAAACTTGGCCCTAAGAAGTGTGCAGAGCATTTGGGTAGACCATACAACTCTGTTCAAAAGAAAGCATCTGAATTAGGATTGCGGGTATGGCGTTATAAAGCGTGGAAGGAAGATGAAATCTTATTTCTTCGCAATAACTACCCATCATTGGGGGCATTACAGTGTGCCAGGTACCTTGGGCGTAGCCGTAGTAGTGTAGAGAAGAAGGCTCAGGAGTTAGGTTTATCCTATGGATTACACTTTTATGTCTCGTCAGACGGTTATCTGTGGTATTGTCCATCTAAGGACGAGAAGTATGCTATACATAGATTGATAGTTGAAAGTCACTTAGGACGTAAGTTGAGGCCTGACGAGGTAGTGCATCACAAGAATGGCAATACCCTAGACAACAGAATAGCTAATCTTGAGGTATTGACCCGTACAGAGCATATCGAAGTGCATAGACCTAAATTAATCAGAATGCAACGTAAAAGTGGTGCATCAGAGTAAGATATAGTCTAGGCTTGTGGGAAACCACAAGAGCAACCGTTGTCACAAGCTGAAATCCGCGTCCTGGCGTACTACTCTCAGGACAAGAACCTTATCAGTGCATTGTCTTCAGGAACGGATATACACACTGCCAATGCTTCCCTCATGTTCGGGAAGAAACCGGAGGAAGTGACCAAGGAATTGCGTCAAGCCGCCAAGCACTTGTCATTCGGCGTGATTTATCAGATGTCAGCCAAGTCGCTTGCTCAGGAGCTTAAAGTATCTGTGGCCAGGGCTGAGGAACTTATTGATCAGTTCTTTTCCACGTTCAGCCAGGCCAGGGAATGGATCGAAGCTACGAAGACTGAGGTGCTGACTAAGGGGTACCTTAAAACACCATTCGGTAGAACAAGGCGGTTTGGGTTCATTACCAAGCAAAACCAGTCGGAAATATTAAGGCAGGCAGTTAATTTCCCGATCCAGAGTTGTGCCAGTGACATAACTTTAAGTGCGTTGATTCGTCTGGGCAGAAAGTTGTGGGATGACGATTCGACCAGGCTATTGCTAACCGTCCACGATTCCATCCTGCTGGAAACCACCGAGGACGCCAGGGAAGTTGCCGCCGCCGTAAAGACGGAAATGGAACGTAAAGTGCTGGATGGGCCAGTGCAGTTTATGGCCGACGCAAAAATCGGCAAAAAGTGGGGTTCATTAGAGGAAATTGAGTTATAACGCAGATTCAAACCTGCTTTCTTTGTTTTGATAGGGGAGGGTTGCTATGTGCTACGGTATTTGTGGTTTTGAAAATTTTATGGGAGGGTGCGCACTGTCCTGGGAAGAGGTAAAGATGATTGAAGAAAAGTTCGGTGTTTGTCCCTGTCCGGGCCCGGAAATGACTGACGAGCTGGAGCACGAAATAAAGGTCTTTGTGATTCAAAATAGAGAGGTAAGGTCCCGTAATGACAACTGGTAAAGGAGTGCTTTTGGCGTGGACAGGCTCATCAAAAACATAGAAAAGGCAAATGTGATCATAGACCTGATATGTAACATCATAACACTCGCCTTGTTGCTGGTGGTAGTTAACTGGGTTATCAGCGTGTTACCACTTTTGAGTTTAAAGATTAAGTAGTACGGGAAGGAGTGATTTTGATGATACAAGTCATTTCGCTTGAATTAGCAAAGAAACTCAAGGAAGCGGGACTGCGGTGGGAGCCGAAGAAAGGGGATTGTTTGCTCTTAAAAGGAGCGGCACTGTTAGCATAGTGCGTCTTGCTGAAGATTGGTCATCTTCTAATTTGGACGGGTATATTTGGCTTCCCCGCCTCGATCAACTCCTTGCCGAAATTGAGAAACGAGAGTACGCATGGGAACTTAAATACGTTGGCGGCGATTACAAGCCTTATGCATGTGTAATCAGAGAATGGGGGCGGCTCAACATTCTAGGCGACACCTCCGTAGACGCGGCGGGAACGGCGCTTCTCTGGATTTTGGAAAAGGAAAGCGGGAAAAATGAATGATGTTTTTGATGAACTCTTGGTTAAAGAGAAGAATTAAGAGAGTTAAAGGCCTTCTTGAGTAGAAAAACGCAAAAGCCCCGGTGGATTTCGGTTCTCCGAAGCCAACCGGGGCTCTTGTATTGTTGTAATATGGAATATTTTGTGTTACACTCTAAGCACTAGAGTTGTGTTGGAGGAGGTGAGAGGGTGAGAAAGGTTCTGCTTATCCTGTCACTTACTCTACTGCTGGTATTTGGCGCATGTTCCGCAGCATTTGCCGGTACCGGGTATTGGATCGGCAACACATACTACTACGATTACGGAAACGGCCTGACTGCAAAGAGCTACTTCATAGGCAACCGCATGTACACGGACTTCAGCGACGGTACAAGCGCCGTTACCTACCGCATAGGCAGGAACGTCTACACAGACTACAGCACTGGGCTCACTTCCACAAGCTACAGGATAGGTAGGAACATTTATACAGACTGGAGTGACGGGATAAGTGCAACAAGCTACTGGATAGGACGCAATTTTTATACGGACTACAATTGGGGAGGACATAGAGTAGGTTACTACATCGGTAATTACTGGTACGATTACGAATGGTAAGATAAGGGGCCACACGGCCCCTTATTTTATTGCTTGCCAATAGCATTAGCCCACTCTTCTCCAAACTCGTCCTTAAACGCGCGAAGTGTAGCCTCAATTAGCCCTATAATTTCTTCCTGTGTGATCTTTAAACCGCGTTCCTCTGCCATCTTTTCCAGCCACTCAGCAGCAATTTCAAATTTCTCTGGACCATTGAGGTCGCGATAAACCTGCTGCACGAAACGCACCGCGAGAGACGCCAGTTCCTGCTTCGTGGCAAGTTCCCTTTCGATTTTCTTCATGCCTTCAGTGCCGATCTTCTGTTTCAGCCACGCGACTAAAAACCCTGCCGCCACCGTGGCAAGCAAAACCAGTAAGTCGTAAAGAAGTTTGGTTACCAGCTCGTTCATTATTCAGCCTCCCTTGTTGTAAAAGATACAGTTCGGGTGTCCGGGTCCCACCCGATTTTGGCATGTAAAAGCTGGGCAAGGCTACGGAGCTGTATCCAGTGGCCGTCTAGTAGTGCATAAGTACGCCCGCTTATGTTCTTGAGAGGGACATCAGTTTTCTTGCCGTTAACGACGAGCTTAATGTCACCAGGTTCAGTTTCATCTTTATCTTTCAGCATGGAGTGCAGCTCCTTCCAGGGGAATAACCTGCCGGGGCACGAAGTGGGATACACGTCCTTGTGGCCGACAACTTTAAGGTTGCCATACCTGCCTCTAATATCTTTAATCAGCTCTACCAATGAATTCATTTGTGCTTCTGTTGGCTCATGGTTCATAAAGTTACCGGTGAGACAGATACCGATACTCTTGCTGTTGACGCCTTTGGCGTGGGCGCCTATGGTATTCTCCGGCCTGCCGCGTTCTACTGTGCCGTCCGACCTTATGATATAGTGATAACCGATTCCACTCCAGCCGCGCTGTATATGCCACTGGTGAATTGTTGTTGAGGAAACATCACGGCTTTTGGAGTGGTGGATAACTATCATCTCTGTCTGGTGCCGTGGGCTCAGACTTTTAAACCTGTGCTTAACTTCAACGATTTGCACTTGTATCCCCTCCTAAATAGGTGGGCCTTCTTCGTAATCGTCACAATCATTACGTCCCTTGCTGTACCGGCTTCTGCCAGCGTAGTATTTGACCGATGAGTAGCCAGCTCCACCGAGTATTGCCGGGGCCACCTGGGTTGTACTGACGTGCTTGAAGAATTCAAACAGCTCCTGGCTGAACTGACATACTCCAAAGAGGCTCAACGCCACGTTGGTCAGTACGGTGAGTATTAAAACACCGTCAATAATCATAAGCCAGACAACTACCCACTCCGTCAGGGACAGCCCGTCGTCCCAAAAGTTACCCTTCAAAACCTTCATTGCTCTGCCCATCATCAATCACTTCCTCGCGTGTCAGCCCTGCTACGAGCCGCACAATAAATGGCCCTTCGTAATACGCTGTGAATGTTCCAAGGCACTTTTTACACCTCAAAGTTGATCCTTTGGTACTAAAAATCATTGTTCTCTGTTTGCATTCGCAATCAGGACACGTCCACTCGATTTCCTCAATCATTGAACCACCTTCAGATACAGGAAAATAGCCGTGGCTGCGATGCCCAACAAATTCAAAGCCACCCCCAGGGTGGCTCTCATAATCCAGTATTTCATTTCGTTTAAGTCCTCTCGAATTTCTTGAATACTTCCGTTCTGCCTCTTTTGCCAGTCCTTTAAATTATCAACATCTGTCCGAAGGCTTGAGATACTCTGGACAATAGCTTCGCTGTCCAACATATCCCCTCCCTATTAAGATGTATCATGCTAACCGCTCATATCACCCCCAGTTCGCGTAGCGTAGGTATCTCTTTGCCTTCTACATCTCTCAGGTAGCGGAGGTATTCCTGTAACTGTCTCCTGCGCCGGATAGCGTCGAGCATTGCCTGGCGGCGCGGGTCGTAGCGGTACCAGAATGAACCTATGAGTGGTAATTGACGTACAGTGGGAGGTACCTTGCCCCTGACTTCCGGCGGGGGTGCTTCTTCCCTGGTTATCATTACGTCTGATACACGGCGTGCTAACGAAGGCTCTTCACCGGTACTGCCGGTGGACATACCCGCTAGCGAAGTGAGTATCTCCATAATTTCCCTGCCTGTGCCACCGGTCTGCTGAACGGCGTAGTCTACCCATGCTGGCAACTGGTACGGCTCTCCCGGTCTTTGACCAGGTAAAAACGGCAGGTAGTACCTGCCGCGTGCCCCTTCATAGGGAGATATTTCACCGCCGCTTACTTTCCTACCGGTTGCTACTTCAAACGGTACACGTATGAGTGGCGAAATCATATTCAGCAGTTCTTTGTGTCCACCAGTGCCCAAGAATGCCAGTTGGGATACGGGGAAGTCCATACGCAGGTATTGGTGGTACCCCTTATCATCGGTACCAATTGGGATCGCCAGGTCTTCCTTAATCCACTCTGGAGTGTCGTCTATTCCGGACGCTTCCCTGGCTTCGTCTAGCAGGTGAACGACTTTAGTTATTTTGGCAGGGTCTTTTATCAGCGTTTCTAGTTGTAATGGAATATTTTTCCTAGTGAACGTGTAAAAGGGAACAAATGTTCGTAGTGTCTTTTCCAGCGGAGTAATGTCTCCGTAGTCAAATAGATACTTCCGAACGCTGGCCGTTGCTTCCAAAGGACTTAGCCCTTTTGCACGCTTGGCAATGTAGTGTGCCAGCTTTGCCCAGGTTTCCAGGAAGTCACCAACAGCACGACCATACTTGAACGGGTGCTTGAGCGGCTGTGCGGTGGCCACTGCTTTTGCTAGTCCGGTTGGCTTTTGCCACCCGCGCATGACGTCTTCCATGATGTCCAGCATACCAGATTTGGACTCACCACGGAAGAAACCGAATCCTACCAGGCCCTGGTCTATGAATTCCCTGTAAATCTGCTGGCCTGTCATCACTTTGTCGCCGAGACGGAAAGGCGCGTCAGACCCCTCCAGGATACGCATTGCAGCGGCGTAGTGCGCCGGGTTGGTGACACCTGCCAGGTAGTTGTTGAAGAAGTTACCGAACATATTGCGGATGTGGAAAGTCGGTACGATTGACGTGACCGTAGCTTTCCAGATGTTTTGTACTTTGTTCCATGTATCCAAAAGCTCTTTTGTTCCTCCAGTGGTTACAAAAACGTCCATTGCTCTTTCTAGTGCCTGAGCTACTTCCGGGTGTACCAGTTTGTCCTGCGGGAAGTGTGCAGACGGTACCTGTTTCCATTCCATTAGACGCTGGACAGCTTCGCGGTCTCCAGCTTCTGCGGCTTCACGCAATGCTTTTTTGTGTTCTTCTGCCGTCATAACGAAAGGCTTACCCAATTCGCTGAGTTTGTTAAACAGTTGTTTGGTAGCGCGTGCCTTGATACCTTCCATTTCGCGTACAGCCGTCAGCACAGCAACGTCCTCAATTGGGTGCAGCCCCAGTTTTTTGGCTTCTTCTATGGTGGGAATAGTACGCTCGTACTGGAAGCTGCCTTTCCTGGACATTCTGGCACGTTTAACCGCTTGTGCACTGCGCCACTCAGTCAGTGCTTGCTTGATTTTCTTAGGGTCATCTTTGTACAAGTGGTAAACGTAGTTCGGTATAGGTGAAAATTCCAGCCCGGCGGCTATGTCTTCGCGTGCACTGCGTGCAAAGGTCTCTTTTGCTAATTGGGCAGCTTTCTCCACGTCTTCCAGGTTTACGCCAGCTTCAGCGGCTCTTTTAGCAATGTTCTCAGCACCTATAACGTCCAGCGCACCGCTGGCACGTGCCAGTTGCTTCATTGCTTTTTCACGTGCTTCGCTGGTAATTCTGTTGTATTGCTTCTCTCCGAGTTGTACGAGTATTTCTTCGATGTCACCCTTAAACGCTTTTTTGCCGGGGCCTCCTTTGACTTTGGATGCCATTTCCCTGGCGTAACGCTCTTCCAGCGGGGCAAGTGTTTCGTCCAGCGTATCGCCGTAGATACCGCGCAGGTGTTCTTCTAATGCCTGCGGGCCTTCCTTAATTATGCGCTCTGCTGACCTTATAGGCTCTTCAACCGCGTGTGACGCCAGCTTGCGTGCTTCTTCCGGAATGTCTTTAAACTTCTTCCAAATTTCCTCTGCCGCACTTACCTGGTGGCCATATATTTCGCGTGTACTTCTGTGTATATCTTCAATTAATTCTCGTATCTCTTTACGTTCTTCCGGACCGCTGGTAGTGCTGTAGCGGACGTAGCGGTTGCTGAATTTCGGGCCGATGGCATCTGCAATCTTTTGCGCCACTGGAGTTATACGCAGGTACTGACCCAGAGAAGAAAGTCCTTCCTTTACAGCGGTATTGCCTACTGCCATCCCAACCCGCCTGGCAATTTCCTTTGCCGGCTTGATGCCGGTGTAGGTAAGCGGGTCCATTGCTACGTCCAGTGCGAAGCCCAGTACAGCCCTCGCAACTGGATTTTTAATACCGGCACGCTCAATGTAATCTCCGCCATATACTTTCTCCTTACCAGAAAGACCTTCCAGAAAACCCTGTAAAAAACTGTTCTCATTGTCTATAACGTCCTGGATGGCATTTGCTACCGCGTTCCTGGGGCGGTCGAGAATATCCAGCGCGGTAAGAAGCACATTCTTTTCCTCTTTCGGTGGCGGTACTTCTTCGCCGGACATTCGCAGCCTGGTTTCGTAGTTGGCAATTTCCTTATTCAACTGCTCAAGGTAATCCGGTTCCTCACTGCTTTTACTCGTAGAAAAAGGATACAAATTACCCAGGCGTTTAAGTTTCCTTTCCAACCGGTCCATTGCGGTAGCCAACTACCTCACCTTCTTTCTTCTCCTCGTCCCTTTAGGCACCTCGATAGTTGTCCGGCGTTTCCTGGCTGCACGCTCAGCTGCCGGGACCAACACCCTTCTCGGTGGACCTCCTATATCCGGCCTTCCCAGCTCGATACCCCTACCGAGGTAAGGTCTCTTGACACCAAACTCAAGGATGCGCCTGATCAGCTCTTCCAGCTTCATAGAGCGTGGTTTAAATCCAGTGGCAACTTCAATTGCAGGTTCCTCAACAGGCGGTGTTGCAGTTCTGTATCCCCTGTCAACAACGCTGGAAAGTATTTTCGTAATGTCGGTCTCCGGTGCAATTCCTGCAGACGAGCCCAGTCTGATTATTTCTTCAAGTTCTTTGGCGTGTTCTTCCAGCGGTTTGCTTATTTCGGCTAATATCCTGTCGTAGTCGTAACCTTTTTTCTCAGCAGCACGGCGCACGAATTCTTCCAGCTGGCCGGGAGGCTTACCTGCGGCCTCCCACATTGCCTGGGCTTCCGAGCGAATGTCGTTAATCATGGCTTCGTGCAGGCGCAGTGCTGCGTCACGTTTCAGCTCTGCTAGCTCATTGAGTTCTCGTTTCGGTATGCCGGTGGATTCCGGCAACGCTATCGGCTCTCTGACCGGCGGTAATAGTCCGGAAACGTCTTTGCCACTGGCTGTACTGCGTGGCATGGTCTCACGTATTCCGGACAAGCGTTTCGCCGGTATTGCCACCCCTTCAGGAGTTACATCTATGGGTGGCTCTGGCACCTTGGGGGATACGTACCTGTACTGTCCAGTGGTATAATCAATGTCATTGATACGTTTTTCCAGTACCTTGTTAAGTACGTCTACAAGTCGCTGTCGTTGTGCCGCGAGTTGCTGTTGTTGCTCCCTGACAGCGGTGTTTTCAAGCGCTTGGCCAACTGTCCTACCAATATTAAAGCCCTCTATAAGTTGCCCGCTACCTTTAACGTCGCTCGGCCGTCTTCCGGTAGGTGTTGTATCAACTGCTGGAGGTGTTTCCATGCGTGCCTTTGACAGCATACCGATTTTCTTCAGTAGAGCTTCCAACGGGCCTGTAGCCGCTTCCCCGGCTCCGAATAGAAGTGCTTCCCTGAGTGCACTTTTCCCTATGTCTTCGCCTTCTATTGCTCCTTTAACCGCTCCAGCAACGCCACCGGTAGCTCCCATCCTTACAACCCTGGAAAATAAGCTGCCGGTACCTGCCAGTGCTCTAAGGGGTGCTGCTGTGCCAAGTGCACCGGCCACGGTACCGGCAACGCTGGTGGTTGTAGACTTTTCTGGAACAAGTTCGGGTTGTTCAAAGAGTTTGTCGAAGATACCGAACGTGGCAGATTTTACTGCCTTACGACCAAAATCTTCCCACATGCCACCGAGTAGGCTTGGTGATGTATTTACCAGCTTCAAGTAAGGCTTCAAGTTTTCCGGTATGCTTTCCACCGATTTGCCACGTTTCTTGACACCGTAGTACAACACCAACCCTATATCACGTGGCGTAAGTTCTTCGTTATTTAAAAGTTTTTTATACGCTTTTTCCGCCTCTTTGTCACGTTGAAATATACGTACTATATCCCCGATTATGGGAATGTCCTGTACGCTGAGTAGGGGACGGGACACGTCAATCACCACCCGTGCTAATGTAGCCATTGAAGGAGCTCCTGATGATAATCGTCAGTTGTACGTGTTTTACGTTCCTGTTTACCTGGTGCAAAGAAATTGATTATTCGGGAGAGTATGCTGCCTCCTGATGTAGAAGCGCTTCTCTGCTGTTGATTTGTACTACCAACCCACGCTCTGTAGCCAGCGTCTAGCGCGTTAGTTAACAACTTCTTTTCTTCTGGAGTAAACCCCGACAAACTGTTTATCCACGCTTTTCGTCCAGCGATCCTATTAGCAACATATTGACGGTCTTTTTCTTGAGATGGGTCTCTATTTGCTACTATAGAGTCGAATGCTTTTTGCTCTTCTGCCAGTGCATTATTCAGGATTAAATCCCTTTCGGAAAAACCTCCTAAAGAACCACCACTACCGCTTTGTGGCGCAAAATACGGCCTGTTCAATTCGTACCGCCATAATTTTTCTTGCCAGGGTTTTTTCCACTCATACTGCTCGCGCACGAAGGTAGGTTTGTTTGTCTCAGGGTCGTAGCCGGTAATACTTGCCACAGTCTGCCTGACCTCTGCTTCACGAAGCGGGCGTTCAAGCTCAAGTCTTTGTTTTTCTAGCGTGGGAGTACCGCGCGGGAAGGGTACATAAAGTGACTCTCTCTGTTTCTTGCGGATGTACTGAACGAGGTCATTTAGTGTCCCAGCCATCACATGCGCACCCCCTAGCTATACCAACTGCGTAGCAGTTCTTCTATTCTTCGCTTTAGTGATTGTGTCCACTCAGGATTCGTGTACATTACGCCTCCAACTACCTGATAGGAGCCTGGGGCAAACGTGCCGAGAACGTTCCCGTGGACATCCGTTACAGTTGTGCCGGATGGTGTCCATTCAACCCGAGTTAAGCCAGGAATTTCAAATGCCTGCCGTACCGGTACCCAACCAGAGGGGACACCAGACGGCAGGTTAAATGACTGTTTCCATGGCAGTGTCAATGACGTTGCTGTGTTGCCAGGTGTAGTCGCCAAAGCGCCAGTACCTGTTTCGGGTATGCCAGGCGACTGCCCCATTGTCCTGGTCCAGTCGAGAATCAGTCTTTGCACGTCAGACAGCGGCATGGACGTGTATGGCAGAACACCTAAATGAGCCTGCATTTCCATAGTCGCTAGCTGGCTGGCAAGGTTCTGTCTCTGTAGCGCTCTGGACAGGTACTCCCGGCGCAGCTCGTCAGCAAACTGCTGTTGTAGTTCACCGCGTCTTTCCGCCAGCTCTTGTTGTTGAGCCTTCAGGTTAGCGAGTTCCGTATTGTAAGCGTTCTCAACGGCTGCCAGATCAGCGGCCCGTTCCGCTTCGTTCTCGGCCAGGAGTTCCTGTAGCTTATCGGTTATTCTGGCGTTCTGCCAGTCTACCACACCGGAGCGACCAGCCCCGCGTGCAATGGCGCTTTCCAGTGCCTCCTGGCGAGCACGTTCTGCGGCTTCCCTCAACCTTGGCTCGTAACCGGCATAAGCCGCTTCAATTGCCCTCAGCCGGTTTTGTCTTTCGGTGTCCAGCTCCGCCATGCGCCGCTCAATAGCTCGAAGTTGCGGATCAATCTGTAGCGCGGCGTAACGCCCTGCCATTTCGTTTATCTCTGCGTCCGACGGCGCAGTTATTTCCGGCAGAGAGTTAAGGTAACGCTCGTAAATGTCCTCGTAAGAAATCTGCGGTTGCTTTGTTAGCTGGTCTAACCTGTCCATAATTGACTGCGCCCATTGAGGTGTCTGCTGCGGCTGTATTTGCGGTTGCTGTACGTAC
The DNA here is from genome assembly GCF_056316025.1 of Desulfofundulus sp. JL263-se. Taxonomy (NCBI): domain Bacteria; kingdom Bacillati; phylum Bacillota; class Clostridia; order Eubacteriales; family Peptococcaceae; genus Desulfofundulus; species Desulfofundulus sp. JL263-se. The sequence continues at coordinate 520,964 of NZ_CM149993.1, forward strand.
TGCTGCTGAGGTGCTTGCGGTTGCCAGGATACTTGTGGTGCTGCCGGTTGTTGTTGTACTTGAGGTGTTTGCGGCGTTTGCGGTTTTATAGTGGGCAGGCTGTAACCCACCCTGGCAGCGTCGGCTTTCAGCCTGTTAATCAAATCGGTGTCTCCCTTTTCCACTGCTTTCCTGTACCTTTCCTGCTGGCTGGCGATGTAAGCCGACTTGCCGCCGTATCTATCCCAATAGGACGAGCTGCTTCGCGAACTTGAACTGCTTCTCGAACTCGAGCTACTTCGCGAAGATGTGCTTGTTGACCTGGACGAACTCCCACTGCTCAAGCTGTACCCTACCCTCTTGGCGTCTGCTTCCAGCCTGCGCTGCAAATCTTTATCTCCGGATTTTATGGCCTGCTCGTACCGTTTTCTCTGGCTGGCGATGTAGGCTGATTTGCCGCCATACTTGTCCCAAAAACCCATTTACAACACTCCCTTCGCCAGCTTTATTTCTACGTCCTTGCTCTCTCCTTTACACCTTCACCTCTTGCTTAGTAAAATATAACTAAATTGGTCAAAGGAGGTTTTTGTATGAAGAAAAAACTTGCATTGCTGTTAGTTATTATATTTTTGCTTGTCGGGCCAAGCCCAGCACTAGCTTTATTCCCCTCTGATGTCCTTAATGAACTTGAAACCAGCGGCAAAGAAAGCAACGCACTCATAGATCACAGTATTATTGACCTGGTTTATGTTTCTTCCGGATCGGTTACGAGCTATACGTACATTGGAGAAAATGAGAAATTAACAATTAACCACTTTTCCGTTCAACCTCAAGAAAACGCTTCTGCAACGAATAAAATCACTAGCTTTATTTTTGAGTTAACCAATCAATACCGTCCTGAAACGGAACTGGCATTATCGGTTTCGCGAGATGGGAACACAGTACACGCATACACTTACGGCAAATATAAACATGAAGCAATGTATGCTATCATTTCGGGTCTTCCTGATTGTCTGGGTCATATAGCTGTTCATTGGGACGATGACTCGGGTTCCTGGACGGGCAAATATTCCCCGGAAAAAATGACCAAGAAGCCCATGACGTCATTTATAGTAACTGTATTCACCCCGAATACTCCAGCATATACCATAAGCAATGAAACAAACACCGAGGTAAAAACAATGGACGTAGAGCCTATCATTCAAAATGAAAGAACCTTTGTCCCGATACGTTATCTTGCTTACGCCCTTGGAGCTACAGAAAAAGACGTTCTATGGAATAGTGAAACAAAAGGCGTAACTATCATCATCGGTGAAACTACCGCTGAAATGCATATTGGATCTGAAATACTGTTGGTTAACAACGAGCCTACAAAAATGGATGTTGCCCCATTTATAAAGAATGGTAGAACATTTCTCCCGGCCCGGTGGGTGGCGAAACCCTTTGGAGCTGAGGTTAAATATAATACGGAAACCAAAGAAACAGTCATAAAGATTCCCTCGAAGTCGGTTCAGGAGCAGGGCCAGTAGGCCCTGCTTTTACTTCTAATTTAGCTAGAATAGATAGACTTTATTTCTTCAACTGAAATAAAATTACCACCTTACTTGGGCGGCAAAGATAATCTTACCATAAAACTATTTTACCTGTATTTCACCCATCGGCCTAACCTTACCTGTTTCGTAACTACCTGATCGCCTTCTCATTTCCATCAACATTTGAAGTTTTTGAGTTAGATTTTCTTTTCTTTTTTGCAATCCTTTTATATTGTGATCAATATTTTTGATAGCTGCTTCAGTGTTTTTGATTTCTTTATCGAGATCTACAGGGTGAATTTCATCTCTTTTATCCACTATTACAACGTTTTGTCCGGCTAAATTTTGTCCCATTCTCGCCCTCTTAAATATTCCTAGTCTACTGGCTCTCATCGTACATAATCACCTCTGGCAATCTAATATTAGCGTATCCTTTCCTTATTGCTGATAATCGCCAAGTAAACTGACCATTTAGTTGATTACTGGAAGTCTTGGCTTTCACTACAAAATAATCCATACCAATCTCTGATACATAGAGGTCTATATCACTATATGGCGTTAATTGAATAAGCCAAGGTGTGTCTACTGTATGAGGTTCTATACATTCAACAAATATGGGGTCAATATTTACCATACAAATTCCATCAACTAATTTCGCTAGTCCTTCATCAACATATCTATTTTCTGGTGATTCTCTAGCTGATAACCTCCTAAGTCCAAAATTTTCGGTTTCGGTTATAGCATTTTTAGAACCTGTTACGTCGAAGTCACCCTCGATTACGCAAGGCCCATCTCTAGGTTCAATGTAAATTCCGTCTTGGTTTATACTGCTACATGGTCCCATTTCTATATTTTCGCCATTCTCGGAATCTAAGTTAATACCGGGTCTGTTGGTACTATCATAACCTCCTGATGAAATCCAAAAATCACGGGTACTAGCTCCATTAATTGTTATCATTCCTTTATGTTCGCCGTCCATTTTAAAAAGAATCTTACCTTGACTAGCGGCGGCGTTCATATAAAGAACTGTTTCTCCATCAAGACCAACTAATTTAATACTCCCATAACCGTCAGCATTGGATAAAATAATATATTTTTCTGTATCTGCTTCTTCGCCTACCTTGATTGTGGAACCATATATTTCTCCATTAATGATTTTAATTCCATACTTCCCAGTTACATATTGTCCCATGTGACAACGGAGATTATTATTACTGTCAAATACCTTTAACCCGTCCGACTGCATTTTGCAGTATGATGGTAAGTTGTGTGGGCTTTCTTGAGTATTATGATTGCTCACCTGGGTGTCGGCGTAACTCTTAGCATTACTTTCCGCAGTATCAGCTTTGGCCTGGGCACCGGTCTTAGTTTCCAAATTCCCGGCATCGTTGCCAGCTATAAATACTTGTGCTGAAATTTCACCTTCTTTAAGGTATAAACCAAACTTACGAACAGTCGGTTGTAGGTGACCATCGAAGTTGAGTTTGTAAGTTGTATATTCATCCACTGGCAAAGGCTGGCCAGAACTATACGCATCCGCTATCTCCGCATCCGTCCTAGCACGGCTGGAGATGCGGAGGTCGTCGTATAAAGTGTTGAGGTATTGGTTCGGAACACTTGTGCTACCTACATAAGCATTTGCCGCAAATCCGGATGGTAGATTAGGATTAGTTATAACTCCTGTATATTGACCATCTATAGTCAGTTTTGCTTCGGTGCTTTCCCATTTAACTGCAAAAAAATGCCACCCTGCCGTAAGTGTATTAGGGTCGGATATAGACACACTTGTCGCAGTCCCTGCATCATCAAAGGTTTGGAACCGCCAATCTGGTACAAATGGTCTATAGAAAAGGATTATTCCGTTTCCCCCATCGGATTTTGGGATATGAAGTATCCTCAAATAAGCCGTGTCTGTTCTATTCAGAAGCTCCTGGGGCACATACACCCAACACTCCACCGTCCCCCCCTGCGGGTTCAGCACCCCCGCCGTGGGGATGGTCAGGGTTTCGGAAGAGCGGGTGCCATCGATGAAGGAGGTGGCGTAGGGTCTCTCTTCAATTTGGCAAGCATCAATCCAGTACGCTCCTACGCCATTTTCTGTTACCGTACCTATAATAAGTGTTACAGAATAAGCCCCCGACGGTGCTGTAGCAGTTGCAGTAAGGCGAGTCCAACCATTTGTGCCATACAACGTTTGTGACGTTGCTATATTAGCCCAAATCCATGCTCCAGAAGAGTCTCTCCAGTAAATCGCCAATCTTACGCCACCGCTCACATTATCTGTCTTGACATACGCAGAGACAGTAAAGGTTCTTCCAGTTACATCTTCCCCAAAATTATAACTAATATATGCGTGTTGGTCTCCGCTAGTGGCAACATTTATCTTCAGCGATTTACTTCCGTGATAACCTATAGAATCTACCGTGTGGGAACCGCCAGTAGCATCACGTATAAGCCATCCTGTTGTTGTACCATCTTCAAAGGACGGATTACTACAAAGATTCGTGGTCCCCTCCTCCACCATCACCGCCTGACCAAAGACAAGACTTGGATTATCTTTATTCAAATCATCACTATAGGGTCCTACAAACCAAGTCCAATTACCATCAGGTGCATCACATGAAAATTTCCAATACTTTGCCGCAACTGGTGGATCCCATACCAATGTCCACCTACCTACACCAGTATCAGTATCATAAGTTTTGGTTACATTTTGTACTTCAACCCACGTGCCGGCTTCTCCAGTCAGCGAATAATGCACTCTTATGTCATTAGCACTTATTCTTGAATCAGTATTATTATCTGTAGTAACAAACTTATTTAACTTAATGGGAAAAGGAAATCTTACTGCAATAGAACGGCCAACGTAATTAGGATTATCATAATTAGTATCCCAAGCAAATCCACCACTGTATCCCCAACCACCCGGAACACCTTGATAACCTGCTGGTTCCCAACAATGTCCCCATTCAGGCTGAATAGTATTTTCAAACCTAGGCTGGTTTTCAGCAACCTGCGTACCGTCTTGTTTATAAGCAATGCTATTCCGAGAAAACGTGGCTGTTTGTTCTCCCAGTTTCTCGTACCAACCTAAGTGACCTTTTAAGTCTAAGTTTTCATCATAAATATGTAAACCATCATCAACTAATTTCACTAATCCATTCAATCCAACTACTTCCACAAGTTTTGTTAAAAGTTGTCCGCCTTTGAGAACGTCAGCTACAATTCCATCCGCACTTATATGCTCTGTGGCAATTGAACCGGCGGCTATCTTCTCAGCCACAACCGCATCGGCAGCTATCTCATCAGCGCCAATTGATCCGGCAGATATGTGATAACCAGTAATAGCATTGGCTGCAATGGCATCGGCAAGAATGCTCCCAGGGACAATTAAACCTCCGTCTATAATAGTGGCTTTAGGGACAGTTATATGAGTGCCGTTTTTGTTGAAGAAAACAAGTACATCATCGTCAGTCAAGTCAGGGAAGTTATTCGAGGTCTGCAAAACGTTTGGATAGTCATAATCCCACCAAATATATTTCATGTTGGTGTTGCCGTCGGCAACAGTATAAGTGGTTCCCTGGTAAACAATACTTACGTTACTCCACGAAATATAACCAGCGTTTGGCGTGTTGTCAGACACAGTGCCGCCAGCAAGTAAATGCGTTTGCCAGTTCATTTTGGCTTCCGTTATCTCACCGGCAGCTATCTTTATACCTGTAACAGCACCATCGCCCAAGTGAGGCGTCTTAATTGCACCTACTGCAACTTTAGCCTCAGTAACTGCTTCATTTGCCAGCTGCAACTCATGCTCTAAACCTACCAGCTTATCAGTTAACTTGCTGGTATCAATGGAACCGTCACTATTAATATTACTGGCCCTATTCCAAATATCAGCTCTGGCCGGCAGGTCTCTTACAGCCCCGCCAGTGGCCTGCTTGACGTAACCTTGTAAAAGAGAAAGGTATCTCTCAACCTCAGAAAAATTCCTCTGAATAGCAATAGCCATGGCTTCGAGGTCAGTATAATCGAAAACTCTGTATGGTAAGCGAATAATGTCCTGCTCCCTAGCCATACAAGTCACCAACCTTTAGATGTTTATCTTGGGACGTTTTCTAATCTTACACGGAATTAAAAGGCCCCTGACTTCGCACGGCCCCAGTGAATCGTGTACCAGTTTGGGAGAAAGGTATCTCCACCACTTTCCTAGCGGAAACTCAAACTGCCTCACCCTGTTATCCAAGGCCCTGAGAGGAAGCATTTCGTACTCACCATAGTCAAAAGCAACGAACAAATTCGTAAAATCTCTCGGAACACCGAATAAATAGTCAATCAACCTGTACCCGTTATAGGATTCATTCCATGAAGTTGCGTCATCCATGGGATATGTTTCGTCCTGAGCGGTTGCTACGTCGTCCCATACAAGCTCGACGTCGGTAGTTTCTGGTGAATCTTCGACAAATGCACGGCGTGCTTTCTTTTCTTTTTCCGGCACACCTACGTCATAAGACTTACCTATCCAGTATGCCACTATTGGTGTCCCAAAGTCGTCAGTGCCAGAATACTGCTCATTAACATACCCTTCCGTTGATCCACCGGAGTAGAATTTCAAGCTCGTACCGTCATCAAACAGTTGAAAACAGGAAGCGTTTATACCTCTCCAGGGCCAGAATTTCCCGTTCGTAGCACCGCCCACTGGCGGGTCATAAATCAAAACAAGGTTGTTATAACTGGACGTACCCTCCGGAAGCGCAAACCACACCAGCCCATCCCAAACACTGACGGCTGCTTTATGCAGGTTTTCTTTGTTAATATTCTTCCAGAGTTTGGGTATACGTTCTTCCGTTAAGTTAGTCGCCCTCAGCCCGTTAAAGACCATTATTCCCTCATCGGAAACGAAGTACAAATACGTACCGTACACCGTAGCAGCGAGAGGGCCTACGCAACCAACTCGAGAATCTATTTCTTCGAGCTTAAAGTCGTCCAGGCTGGTACCACTTAAAACGTGTATTGATCTCCTTTTGAAAATCACTAGCCCACCAAGAAACCTTTTTAAGTTGGTAATCTTATCGCCGTCGCCTTTCTTGATGTCCCAATAATTAACTTCGGGCCACGATTCCGGATCAAAGCTATCAGACCATCTAAGCGTTGACGGCGTACTGGCAGGTACTACGAACAGTTTTTCTTTGTGTAGTATTGGGAACTGCCCATCCGTTGGCGCGTTTTGAAGGCTTGATACTGTTGCCCCATCCCACTTCCATGGGGAATCAACACCATTAAACGCTACCATGTAATTAACACAAGTCTCAAACAAAACGGGCCTTGACGTATCAAGGCCCGTTTTTAAGTCAACAGTTGTTTGATTGACAAAGTCCCAATAACTAACTGTTCCGCCGTGTGCAATTACCAGCTTTCTGTCTCCGTCGTTGTAATACGCATACAACCCGTGAACGGTGCCATTCAACGGGCTAAGGTTCAGCCTAGACTGCCCAGGGCGTTTCTTGAGCCTGCCGACGGTCCGGCTAATGAAATTTTGGCAATCCTTAGCTGCGTTGTCAGGCAAGAGATTGTCATCCACGGCGTCAACCATGCCTTCCGAAAAATCACGAATATGCAGTTCAGGCAACGCATATCAGCCCTCCTACTCCTGAGAGCCTATCAAAGACGCAATCCTCGCTCTCTTGATGTACTTTCTCATGTGAGGCTCCATCATCCAAATGCGGTCAACAGCCATTTGACTCTTACCAAGGAGGTACTCATTATAAGCGTCATTCTTATCATTCAACTCTTCTTCCTGTTGCTGAGACTTGGCAACAGCATAGAGAACAACCAAATTGTGGTATTGGGACGGTAACCCGCTGTGGCTCTCTAAATCGTCGGCCAGATTGGATACGTGTTGGAGTTTCTGATAATAATCCACCCTTACCGATGCGCCAGTGTCATTAGGGTCCGTAGTTTGTAAATCAATCACGTTTACGGTCAATTTCCACCCTTCAGAAACATTATCCGAGAGGGGGAGCCTACGCAGTTCCCTCATCGTCCCGCCGGTGGGAGTAAAGTACACCTTCAGAAACTCATGTGCCTTAGACAAGTCAGCGTCTCCCGATATATCTATACTGGCCTTACCGTCTGCGTCAGTACTAACAGCAATACCTTCTTTTTTCTTCAAAATCTTAGCAACAGGCGTTAAGTCGTCCAGGGCTGCATTTATATACTTGATCCACGTTGGGTCATCATAAACCTCCTGTGCTTGTGTCTGCGCCATCGCAATTACGTCCGCAACATTCATTTAACACACCCCCTACCACCAGTCATCTTCCTTAATAAACCGCCTTCTAGGATTGCGCATTATATCAAATGTCATCCACTGATCACGCAAGCTGTAATATATGTCCATCCATTTCTTAGCAGACGAATCATTTACGTCCTGCAAATACCGCCAAGTGGCATAAGCCACCAAAATATTGTCTACATCGGGAAGGGAAGGAGTATCATCATCATCAGCCATTTCCTGTGGGCGCTTTATGTACCCAAATACCAAGTACCCTGATTCATTCGGGGTGGGAATCAGCGTGTACGTATTACCGTCCTTCTGCATATACCTAACTGGAGTACCTTCGGTTTCGGTAGGAGGAACAATGTCATCCATTACTGCAAGAATATTCCTTCCACCTGAAAGCGTTTCCCAAGCTATTTCCTTGACTATCAAGCAGTCAGAGGGCAGTGAGAAGTCGGCCACCCTTCCCGGGTGCGCTACTTTGCTGTTAGAAATCTGCGCAGAGAGCATTGCAAGCTCAACCTGCGCTTCGTTGAGGTATCGCTTCGCCGATATATAATCGAAGTCGTCGTTAAAGTCACAATTATACCTTACAGCTGTAATCATTTCGGCTAACGTCATTATCCAGACCCTCCGTAACCAGAAACCACATTACCGGCAAAGCGCAGGTCGTCGGCCATGCCCATAGCAATACCAGCTATCCTCGCACGCCACCGGCGCTCGCGCCTGCGTTCTTCTTCTTCCAGGTCGCGCAGAATATCGGAAGCAGTACGGTTTTCCAGGCTGGCTGCACGCAAGCGTCTCAGCAACCTGGCGTCTAACCTATCAGCAGCCATGACGAATGTGCTACCCTTGGCTCGCAGGTCGTGGACCTCAAACCTCTTATACTTGCGGTTATAATAAACACGCAGTGCCGGGTCATACTCCCTAACCCTGCGCGATATATCGTAGACATCGTTTTCAACCGGAATTAGACGCATCACTTAGTCACCAACCTCCTAGAACATTTTTAATTTGCTGTTGATAATAAGAAAGAGGGGCCAACCTAGTGTCGGCCCCTCTGCAATTAGGCTTCCGTAATGTCTTTGAGTACAGCATGTGCACGGCGCTTGTCGGTACCGAACTCAACGTACCAGTAGTAGAACGCCTCATAAGCGTCCTTACCACTGACGCGGTGCAGTACGGCACCGTCTTCCTCAGCCCAGGACGGGTCGTTCATCTGGTAGAACTTCAGATGACGCTCGTCCAGGTAGTAGATCAGGTTGCCAGGGCAATCCGGGTCCACTACCAGAGGCTTGCCGTTGAAGTCTAGCGCCTTCCAGCCGCCCTCCAGCTCCAAGGTGTTGGAGAACCGCTTCAGTGAGGTGAGCAGATTGAGGTAAGCCCTGCGGATACCGTAATCGCAAATCATTAGAGTAACCCTACCGTCGTTGTCTTCCACGGCGTCGAAGGCAGTCTGCATTAACACCTCACTGAGAGCGCGGTTGGTACCGCCGTTATCCAGCACAGTGGCCCTCCAGAAGCGATTGGCCGCCAGACTGGAATCAATGCCCTGGAGTATACCGGTGTTGTTGACAATGGCCTCCAGGCCATGAAGTTCTCTATCGTAGGCACCGGAACGTACAACAATATCAGTGTCCGCAGTTTGCACATCAGCACCGTCAATAGTAATGGTCATTGGGTTGGAATCGGGGTCTATTGCGGTAACCTTACGCCCGGTAGCCAGTGCAGTACCGTCAGCCTGGTAGATGTCAATTATCATGTCAACATCCAGGTAGTCCAGCGAATCCACAGGGATAGTCGTACCGGCAGCTGCCATGCTTCCGCACTTCGCCAGCCTGCCCAAACCGTTCCCGTAGAGAGCACGGTTAATGTCCTTGCGGAAGTCATTGGCCATCCCCTGAATTTCAGCGTCCAGTGCACGCACGAAGGAGCCCTTGTTGCTCCGGGACGCCGCCAGCAGGGGACCGGAAACCTCGATACGGCCATAGTGGAACCGCACTGGGAATTTTGCTACGGCGTACCCCTGCGCACCGGCAGCAGGCAGGGTTTCGTTTTCGCCACGTGCGCCTATTCCGACATTTCTTTTGGTGTGCAAAGGCACATAAATTTCCTTACCTTCCACGCTTTCTTCGTCGCGCTCTATACGCTGAAGCAGAATGTTTGCCTGTCTCAACTGCTCCACAATCGCGGGAGCGTAGTCTTCTTTGAGGACTGCGTCATACGCAGAAAGATTAGCAGCCATTATAAATTCCCTCCTTTACTCTCCCTCACGCCTCCCCAAAAGACGCTGCAACGCGGAGCGTTTGGCTTCCAGGAATGTCCTGGGTGGATGTCCACCGGTACCTGGAATACCACCGCCACCGCCTGTTGCAGGCATCCTGGGAGTTTGGGTAGTTTTCTTCTGATTCAGGTATTCTTGAATTGCTTGCTGTTTCAACTTCTCGATGTCAATAGCGTCATGGCGAAGCTGCTTATATACCCTCTCCAGATCCATTATGCCGCTGTTGTATGCTTCCAGCAGGACTTGTTCCTCGTCAAACGGCAGTATCTTATCATTGCCGTACTTCTCCTTGAGACGCTTGATTTCAGCGGCAAGTGCTTCGTCGGCTTCCCTCTGTAGCCGACGTGCTTCATCTTCCTGGAACTTGCTCTGTATGCCCTGAAGCTGTCTCTCAATCCTTTCCAGCCGTGCCAGGTATTCGTCGGTGGTCTCGCCCTGCATTTGCGTAGGCAATTCTCCACCCTGATTGACGAACTCCAGCAACCGCTGGGCGACTTCAGGGTGCTGGTTCAAGTAGTCATACAAAGCGGCAGCGTTTTGTAATTCCTTCTCGCGCTGAGCCAGCTCGTTTAGCTTGGTGTAGTAATACTTCTCCAAGTTGGGCCTGGTGTCACGCCAGCGTTTTATTTCGGTTAAGGTGTACTTCTTCCCATCAATCTCGTATACAGGCTCCCCTGTTTCAGGGGGTACCTGCTGTTGCTGGCCTTCATCATTCCCAGTGTCTTGCTGGGACAAGGATACCTGCTGGTCGCCCTCGGCGGTCTGTTGTTCTTCGCCGGTAGGCATTTGCTTCAGCTCATCACCCATAAATCAAACCTCCCTTAAAAATTGAAAACGCCCCTCCAGCATGGGTAGGGCGTTTACTTGACTTTCTCTATGCTGTTAACCTTTATCCCTATGGATAATCTACCGTCTGTAGACTTTGACATTCGCTCGACTTCGCCGGTGACCTTCAACGTAACCGTGTTACCAACAGTAACTCCCGGCAAATCAAAACCCCTCAGCGATAATTCACCTTCTGGCTGTTCTTCGTCGTCTTCGTACAACACCTTCTTGATCAAGTCTGGAACTTCTTCAAACGTATCTATTTTCTTCTGAATCTTTTTGATGGAAACTATCCCAACCTAACCACCTCCCTCTTTCAGCTTGATACCAAACCTTTTGGCCGCCTCGCGTATGGTAGCTTCTATTTTCTCCAGCTCTTCTTTGGTGTAAAACTTTCGATTCCGGCGCATGTGAATATACGACCATGCCGCGCGGACGTGCTCCGGCGTATCAATCGGGTATTTTTTGTTCGTACTATCAGCAAACTTCACGTTGCCATACTTCTTCACAGCACGCTTTTCATCAGCTTCAGATACATCTTTCCTGTCATGTATCTCAGCCACCCATCTCACCTCCCTCAGCCGGTGGCGTGGTACCTGTCATATCAGGCGTGGCTTCCGGTACCGCTCCAGGGGCAGGTTGCGGTGTGGGAATGCCCGGCACCGGCGGCGCGGTAGGAGGTGCCATAAACTGCTTGTGCATTTCCACGTGCTGAGCAAATATAGCCTTGATTTGCGACGGCAACTTTTCGTACTTTTCGGTCTTGCGGAACTTGTTGTGTTCCCTGATATGAAGCTCGTGCACGTGGAAGTCCTCAACCGGAGGCAGTTCGCCGGCAGTCATCAAGTCGTTTTCCCGGTTTGCCTGGTCAATGTCCAGGTCGGCATCGTGGTACAGGTCTTCCAGGTTGCCGAACTCCATGAGTTTGAGCAGAACGGCAGGGTCGGTAATCACACGCGCGTTCCACAAGTCAAGCAACATCTGCTGCTTGGCTATAACCGACTTGGGTAGGGAGGAACCGCTTTCAACATGAACGTCGGCATCCTCCGGTATATCCCTGCCATAGAACTGTACTACCTTGGTACTGCGGTCGGGGCCAACAATCCGCATCGTCCTCGGCTCGACGTAATATTTTCTTGCCAGGCGGAGAATGTACGTCGCCGTCATAGCAATTGCGTCCTCGTAGGAGTGCGCCGTTACATTTAAACGAGTTTCGTCCTGTTCTTGAATGTAGGCGATAGCCACGCCAGACCGCACGTTCGACGGGATTGCCCCCCTGGTAGCTTCATGTATCCCGCTTATCTCAATCATTTCTTCCTTGGCCCTGTCAAGCTCCCTGATCACATAAGCCGGTATTGGCGACGGCGTCCAGAATTCTGGCTTGCCGTAAGACGGGTTATACTCCACCACTTCGCCAGGTCTGGAAGTAGGCGTAATAAATAAAGACCCCTTCGGGGTCAATACCTTCGGAAATGCTGTAAGGTTTTTCGCTTCAATCAACTGACTTCTTAATTTGTTGTATTCCACGTTCACGGGAACCAGCTGCGTAACAACGCTGTCCGCGTAAATCCTACCGGGCACCGGAATGTGCTGAATAATTGCTATCGGTAAAGGAATATTGGCGTCAGCGTATGGATTGTCTCCAGCGTAAAGGATGGTATCCGAGGCATAGACAACATACCTGCCGTTTCTATAGCGCTTGTTGGGGCGCTCCCAATACTCACGAACTACACAGACATTCTTACCCTCAACCTTCTTGCTTCCAAGTATCCGGTTATCCAGGTAGGTAAGTACACTCACCGGCTCTGGGGAAACACGCACACCATGAGTATCTTCAACATCCGATATTTCCATCACACGCTCGCGGAAAAACCAGCGCAGGCTGTTCACGTTCTTTGCCAGCGGGTCCAGGTAAATCTCAAAAGGCCCCGCAGAATCCACCGCTACTTCACCGATATTGAAGTCTGTTTCGATTACATAACTACCATCGTCGGTAACTACGGGAATGGGATTTCCTTCATCGTCGGTTATCGGGTTACCGAATTCATCCCTTTGAACAGCGTACTCGACTACCCTGTCACCGGCGTCTGCGTCCCAGTAAGGAAGCAGATAACCGTTTCCGGTGAGAAGCGCCCACAAGAGCGCCTCTTTTGTAGTGTTGTCCAGCTTAATCTTTCTCCAGATGTGGTCAAGAATAGCGTTCTTGACACGTGCCTCGTCACGGTCATCAAAGTCACTGGAATTAGACACGACCTGGCACACCGGCCGTTGCTTGGTGAGCTTCGCCAGCTCGGTACGTACCGCCGGCTGAACCTGGTTAACTACGATAGCTACTTTATGTGGAGGCATGGTAGACTTGGCATTGACTATCTGCCCGGTAGTTTTATTGACGAAAATCCACTGCTCGCCGAGATAAAAAGCAATATTTACAAGCCACTGCTTTTCGTAAGGGCGACGCGCTTCTTTAGCCCATTCATACTTCTTTTTAAGCTCGGTCAGCAGTGAGATTCTTTCCAGCATTGGACCTAGCGAAACCAGCTGCGGCATAGAACCACCTACTTCCGCTTCAATCTCCTCTCGATAGCCTTTCTTTTCCTACTTACCCTCTCCGGCAGTTTATCAACGTCTTTTTTAGTCTTATTTAGCCACCTGCGGGCAGTCCCTTTTGGAATTTTTCCTTGTTCTTCAGCCCAAAATAACCAGCGGAGCTGGGCTTTACTTCTTACGGGCAACGATACCGCCCCCTAACTGCCAACCAGCCTCTCCGCAAATTCTTCAATACCCATAACATCTTTCTCTGCCTTCTGCTGTTCAGCGTAAGCCTTGGACTGTACCAGCTCTGGCAGATCGCGTGCCATCAGCCTGTCGAGCAGCGAATCCACTACTTTCTGGTAGGTTTCGTGCATTGTGAGAAAGTGTTTGTTCCACTCCCTCTCACGCCAAAGCAGCAATGCAATGACTGCCACAACTATGAAAATATTTGCTCCTACACAAACGTACTCGAACAACAGTGTCACTCCCCCTTGTTTCTATGTACCTTCATGTGGTTGAAAAGCGCTCCCTCGTTCGCGCAGACCTTTCCGCACTCGGGGCAGACACATTTGGGAGCCTTTGGCGGAAACTTCTTGTTATAGCACTTCGCTATCATCTCTGCGCATCTACGACAGATTATGTCCAGCAGGTTAACGCCGGGTATGTTGACATCTATGTAACCGTCTGCTGGCGGCCTGCCGCAAATAACGCAGGAGTTAAGAGAACTGCCATTCTTAAATTCCATCATTCTTACCACCTTTCGGTAACTCGAAATTTGCCCAAATCACTTCCGTCCTGCCGGTCCGCTTCTCTCCACCCTCTTTTCTCCTTGCCCATGCAACCGTATTAAATTCAACCCTATCCCAGTCGGCATACAACCGGTTGTATAGAGGACAATCATAACCGCTTACCAATGCCTTTCCTTTAATGTTGTGGAGAAGCGATGCCAGTTCCTCATGCCCATCATCGGTCATTTCCAGCATGTAAACATTCCTGTTTCCATTTCTGCTTTCCATAGCATAAGGAGGGTCAATGTAGAACAGTGTATCCGGCCCGTCATACCGCTTTATTACGTCAGTAGCCGGTAAGCACTCAATCTGCACGCGGCGGAACCTTTCCACTATAGCGTGCAGGTTATCTATTCCCGTATAAAACTCGTTGACTGCCTTAGCCTTCCCGCCGGAAGTAACCGTTTTAGAGCATCTCCAATTGCCGGGCGTAAGTGTCTGTATCGCGGAGTAACCCATCCGCTGTTTGACGTAAGTCCTCCTGGCCTGCTCCAATGGATCATCGCTTGGTTCCAGACACCGCACAAACTCCGCCCTGGCATATGGCGTCAAACGAAGAAGCGCCAGGAGTTCATCCCGGCGCTCTCGTAACACTCTAAAGAAATTTACTATTTCACTGTTACCGGACCAAAAAGCCCTACCGTGCCTCCTAACAAGCATTGTATGGAAAGGATGAACTTCTAAACAATATACCTTTCCTTTATATGGAACTAACTTAATATCCTTAAACTTACAAAATGACGTTCTCCGATTACCACGATAAACTACATAAACATCCCTTCGCGTAGTACATGACCTTCCATTCACCACCGTCGTCCTTCCAACACCGCTAGAATACCTGTGTACTGTAGCAGGAAAACCTGCCTTCAACAACAACTCTTGTATATCATCCGCCAGCTGCGGCGACGTAGTAGTATAAACATCTGCAACGCTAACGGTATTCTTACCTACAAAACGTCTTGTACACCCATCTCCCTCCAAATAACTACCCAAAAACACCATAATAAGCTCCGGACTTAGCACTTTGACAAAATCAGGGACTTTTTTATTATAACTGGAATAATCACCAGACAAATAACATATATCAGCTAAATGCAGTGCTATCTGATTATCAAAAATAACAAACCCAGATACACATTCCCGATAATTAAGTTGCATCTCCTCAAGTAGTTCACGAATATGTTTTCGACCATTATCTTTCAATTGTGAAATTACTACTGTATTGATGTGTCCATGTGGACCTTTACGCAAACTACCCTCACTCAAAAACCACCCAACAAACGCCAACCACTGTCTAATATCAAAAATTCTTCGTGGTTTCGTGCGAATACTTCCTTGTACATACCTAACTTCAGGAACAGTATACTCATCCAAATCTATACCACGCCAAACAAAATCACGTCTTAATCTAAACCCGCTAGTACATTTTTTCCCTCCGCCCTTGTATGTCTTATTCCCAACGTGGTTACACAAATCAGATATTTTCTCCAACTGCCACTTATCACGTTTCCAATGTGGCCGCTGAACCAACAATTTGTGCTCAGGCGTAATAGCAAAGCTAACTGCCTTATCGTAAAAATACAAATAACCATCATAATCGTAAGAAAACACATTCGTAATAGGAAAATAATCAGCGACTCCTGTATCCGGATCAATACTTAAAACTCGCTCACTACCACTCAAATCACTAAAGAATAACCATCCACGGTCAGTAAGGACTTCCGTTTCAGCATCAAAACAGTTCAGGTCGTTGTACACTTCAATCGGAGACGGTGGTTTATTAAGTAACACGTTAGCCGCTCCACCGAACGGCTCCACATAGCAGCGGTGTTCGGGCATTAAAGAAACGATTTTCTTTGCCAGGTAATACTTCCCACCGTAATAAGGAAAGGGTGCACGCACAAACACCACCCCACACCAAAAGAAAAACCGCACTGACTCCAGTGCGGTTTTCAACTAGCGCGGCCCGTTAGTTTAAGATTGAATGATATGGTTCTACTATAATAATATTGCTCCGTATTTATCGGCCAGCATCGAATCCAATATAGTGCGTTTTTCATCTGTCATAAGACAACGCAAATATACATCAATAATTGGTGACCTTGCTACCCCATCTTCTGACCACTTGACTGATGTAACTACTGTAATTTCATCAAAGGCACAATTAAGAGTAGCAAGGATATTCATATGAATATCCTTAGAATCTACTGAAGGATTTTCTATTGCATAGGAACGTTTTTCTGACGAACCAACAGCATAAAAAACACTTACATAAGCCTCTTGATCAACAGAATCAGTATTTACAAGTTTAACCTTAGCAGATGTTCCAAATGCGCCCAATTTATGCAGGTGCCATATTAAAACATATTTGTTATTAGTATCATCGTACCGTGCTAATTCTACAGGGCCAATCGTACCAACGCTTTCGAAAGCCGTATAAACACTAAATGCGTTTCCATAATATGACGTAACAACATTACCATCTAATGCAATTTCAAATCTAGGATATGCTGAATGCAATGTTTGGAGTCTTGCAAAATGTAATACTCCATATCCTGTTATATCGAGAATAGTTTCACTTGTTCCTGCAGCTATAGCACTACCACTAACATCCCAATTTCCGTTTATACCATAGCTGACATGTGTGAATGCTTGGGCTACATTCGCCCCAAGTCCTGCCTTTGATAACGCTGTACTGCCTTTTAGTTCAACAGGTGCAGGGTTAGTTAACCCGTCAATCCAATCTGCTACTTTTTTCCAGTAATCACGTAGCGTCCCAAGAGTTATAGTAGCCAAAAACTACACCCCCTTAGAGATTCTCAGTTGCATTAGCAATCACGTTGGCAGTTATATGTGACGATTCCTTATACGTACCGTCACTAAATACACGGAAATGTTTCTCACTATTAATAGTTAACTTTACCTCCGATATGGTCGGTGTCTCACCAGATGAATTAGCCTGCAACAAAACACGGTACTTGACACTATACTTATCTAAATCAGTACCAGAGGCGGGCATACTCTCAATCGCTGTACCGCTTACTTCATCCAGCCAATCACTCCAGGAATTACTATTAAAGACCGATGTTTGTACAGTAACAACGGTGTCAACCGGTTGACTTGCTATTATCCACTCAATCAAACTGGAATTAAACCTACCAACACTGGAAAGAGCAACTGCATCTGCTTCAAAGATTGCAATTCCTTCATAAGATGTCATTGCAAACATTGCACCGAAAAGGTAGTCAATTAAGACCTCGCCGTTGTCAGTTACATCATCCCATGCTGTTGTATTATCCAGTGCGTATGTTTCATCCTGAGCAGTTGTCGTGTCGTCCCACCCGGGCCACTGCTCGATTTGCAGCACACCACCACTAACTTCGGTATAATGGTGAGCTCCCGCAAAGACCGTGTCGTCCTTAATGTACGGAATCCCATCACTCGGATGTTCTATGTCAATGCTATCTTCCTTTTCGTTATACCTGGCCCTCCAGTTGCCTAGTGCTATCTCACCACCTATTGAGTGAGGCAGTAGCTTCCTCCAACCCATCTAAACCACCTCCATCAACACCCCCTTCTAACGACGCAACAAGTATCTGAATGAGCAACTATCGCTGGCAATCGAATAGTGTAGTTCCTTACCACTCAAAAACTCCTCAAAAACTTCGCTAGTCTTCACATAAATAATGTTTTCTCCTGCCGTCGAATCGGCATCAATCGCCAATCGAAGCTCGGCAGGGCCGTCGTTTATAATACTGACGTGGTTGAATCCATCCGTAGAAATCACCCTGTCCGTGGTATCAGCATCGGTTTTTCTACCAGCGGTTACAATGGCAGTACCTCGAAGCACGGAATCCACAACGCCACTATCATTAAATTTCTTAAAGAAATTGTATATAAAGTCGTTCAAACCCACTTTCACATACCCCCTACATGAGCTCGCCTAAAAAATCATGGCGCGGCCGCTTTTTCTCAAGCAAACCGCGCCATATACGTTCTTCACGGGATAAATGTCTCTTTTCCTGTTCAGACTCTTTGCGCTTGACCTTCGGGATTTCCTCCCATACCTTAACTGCTATTGCCAGTGCTATTACACGGTCATCGTAGTTATCGCCTTCGGCTCCTATAATGCGCCCGGAAGCGTCCTTGACAAATGTCAAGCACTCCTGAATTGTCTCCCTACCGTTTATTTGAATCGTCTTTTCACGAATTTTTTCATTTAAAGCGTCTATCATCAAGGGCCTGGTTTTAGAGTTTGTCTGCCAGCCCAGCTTCTCCGTGTACTCACCAGTGACCGTATCATATTCCCTACGCCGGTAGACGTAAGGATAACCCTCACGTACTACAGAATTAATTGTCGTCAGGCCGTGGTTGTTGGATTCTATTGCCAGTAGAGCGTCGTTGTAGAGCTTACCGAGCTTACATAGCTCCTTCCCGAACAGGTCCGCGTCCAAGTGACCGTGCCACTCCGCTACCTGGTGTAGCGTATGAACATCTATAACCTGCCCGCAAGAGTAATCGCCTTTTTCAAGGCCCTCTGCCACGTCAGCACCGATACAATACAAATGTCCTTTCTTAGGCATTTCCCAAATTCGCAGGTAGCCGTCATCAAATGGTA
This sequence comes from Desulfofundulus sp. JL263-se, assembly GCF_056316025.1. Classification (NCBI taxonomy): domain Bacteria; kingdom Bacillati; phylum Bacillota; class Clostridia; order Eubacteriales; family Peptococcaceae; genus Desulfofundulus; species Desulfofundulus sp. JL263-se. Next base: position 539,799 of record NZ_CM149993.1, read on the forward strand.
CCAGCTTGCCTTTTGAATCGAAATCAAACCGCGACGGCTCCTTAACATATTGAAGCATCTCATGCAGGGTAACTTTGTTAAATATAGTCCTGCTTGTGCTGACGAACGCTTCTTCAGGCTCAGCCGGGTACTCCTGGGCAAACTCCATTTCGTCCCCGGCAAAGTCATCGGCTATCTTGCACCGCCGCCAGAATAATTGCTCCGGAGTTACACCGTGCTTTTCCATTAACTTCAACTCATAGTCAGTAAGTGTCTTAAAGAAGTCTTCTGGCGTCGGGTACATATCTTTATCCAACGGCTTGCTGTAACGCTTCTCCCAAAACCAAGGGATGAATATGGCACGGTAACCACTCTTACCGTTCCAGGCGTCCCAAAAACGTGTATAAAACTCTCCTGTAATGCCCTGCGCAGTGGATTCTATAAACACCATCGTTCCTGGAATCTCCGGCACAGCCTGGAGAAGGCCGCGTAACAACGGCCCTGCTGTTCTCGGTGGCCAGAACGCCAGTTCGGAAATATGAAGGCCGTGCAGCGTCCAGGAACGACCAATGCTTCTGGACAGCGCGCTCTCAATCACCATTTGCGACCGGAGAGGGTTGCCGTCCAAGTAGTTAAGATAAATCTCCTTGCGGTTTGAATACCGAGTAGTAGGCTTCATCCACTTGGGCAGGAAGTCATAGTAGGTCTTGGATATGTCAAACAGGTGCTGGGTACTGTCGTCATCGTGAGAAACCACCATGGAAACGGCAAAGGGAGTCTGGTGCACAAGGTGGAAAAGACGGCCCTCAACATACGTACTTACCCCTTCCTGCCGTGCCTTTAAAATAATTACACGTACCGGTTTGTTGGCACGTACGTCTTCTTCAATAAGGCTGTCTATGTACTGCTGGGCTTTGTTGAGCTTGAACGGAATCAGCCTGAAATCAACCGACTTGATTTTCAGGTGGTTCTCAGCGAAATACCGGAATTTCTTTGCACGTTTTCGGGATATGGCTACCAGTTCTTCAGCTGAAATGTTCGCAGTGCCCACCATAAAAATCAATCCACCTGCACGTCTACGGTTTCCGTTGCCTCGGTCTGGTTGCCCAACACTTCGCGCTTGAGATCATTTAGTTCTTCCACCGAAAGGTTAATCTGGTTGGCTATGTTCACTTGCTGTTTAGCTCCTTTGCCCAGCGAGCCGGTAATCTCCAGAAGTACCTTAGCGGCATCAACATTACCCTGCTTGGCCTTAACCGCAAGCGCTTCTATGGTCTCTGGCACGTGCTTGACGGCGGCTTCTACTGCGACTCTATCCCGAAAGTAGCGCAAAAATTCTTCTGCGTCTGCAACCACGGAAAGGACATTCTTCAACGAGACATTCGCTTTTTTGCTTGTCCTGTATAAGTTGTCTACGTAGTTAACAACCTTTTCTACTTCAGGTTGTAGCGCTGGTACCTGCTTCTTTTCCACGCTGCTCACCCCGCCAGGCCAAGAGATGGTCGAAGCCTTCTCTTACAATCTTCTCATCGTTTGTAGCCAGAAAAACACCGACGCCGACCAGCATTGCTAGGTCGGCGTCGTCAAGCATTTCTATTATCTTATGTAACCCCCCGTAAATCCCTCTACCTTCCGGGCGGTTGGCTATCCCACCCATGCGAACTGTCCTGAACACGGAACTTATCGGGAAGTCGAGTATTTCACACACTGTCATCAAATAGCCAAGAGAAATTCCGGCGTACCTGTACCTGGCCTTTGTATCCCTTCCTATCTTGACGTATCCCTCCAAAAAGTTCTTCCATGTAATCGCATTTACTTTCATTCCAAAAGTGTTGTCCGCAGCTGTCAACACATCGGACATCCTCAAGCCCTTTTTATAGCACGCAAACAACAACCGGTACGCCGCTACACCGCCGCTTCGTTGAAAATAAAGTTCCTCATCAATCATCAATTCAGGAGGGATACCACGTTTTACTGCTTCCTTATATATCTCAGAACTAGGCGCGTACCAGTAACCGTATCTCTTATGGAGTTTCGCGTCTGGAAACCACCCGTTCGCGTGGTCCAGTTTGTACGTTATATCGTCCACCTTTTTGGCGGCAGAGTGAGGCGGTATTTTCCTGGCCACTAACAACCACCTGCCGCTTCAAGTGTCACCACTAGGAGTACCACATTATGTGACGTCTCTATACTTATAACATAGTATATCTGAGGACAGTTGTCAACATCTATAACGCCAATCCAGCGGAGGAGGTACCTTCCTTCGTCCAAACCTCTTTGAGCGCCTGCTACTACGCCCCTTCCTGACATAACGCCTCTTTACGTCCTCCAAATACACTTCGAGAATATGGGCCTCCGAAATAAAACTGTCCTCACTCTCGCTATTATCATCTCCAGGCCAGACTTCAGTATCGCAGACAGGACACTTCCAGAAATGCCAGTCGCTCCCCTGGTACAGCATGACCTCTCCGCAGAAATGACAGGTGATTATAACATCTCTAGCAGCACTTGCCGTAGCCACAGCATCTCTCCTCCCGTTTTGAGGTCATTGTACCACACAATTATAATCATCACAAGTCGTAACATATTGACACGTGACATCACAAATGTTAAGATTGAATTACACAACACATGAAAGCACACGGAGGTACATGACGACATGGAACTTCTCAACGTCAAAGAAGCAGCAAAAATATTAAAAATCAGCGAGTGGACCCTCCGAAAACATCTCCGCAAAGGTAAGCTGCCAGGCTACAAAATGACTTTCGGCTGGCGAGTGGATAAAGAAGAACTCCAAAAATACCTGCAAAACAAGACAAACGCCACTGGGAAGTAAGGTGATGTGAATTGCGCCCGCTCGACGCAGCCATAGAGTACGTAAAGAAAAGTATCCCTATCATCCTCATCTGCCCGCCAGACCATGCAAATATGCCAGCGCACCACCTAAAAAACTGCAATAACCCCGGAAAACGCCCCATTCAAAAAGGATGGCCAAACAGAGAAATCCCCACCGTAGAACAGATCAATGAGTGGAAAAGTGCATACCCCAACGCCAATATAGGTATGCCCTTCGGGAGCATATCAGGGTTTATAGGCGTTGACGCTGACGGTGAAAAAGGAAGACAACTACTTCTCGAAAAATCAAAAGGCGATTTGCCAAAAACATGGGAGTTTACCACGCCGGGTGGAGGCTACCGGTGGATATACCGCATACCACCTGGGCTTACACTGAAGAAATTCTCCATAGCCGACCGGACGAACAACCACCAGGAATTAGCACTGCTCGGTGAGGGCCAGCAGACTGTACTGCCCCCATCGGTACACGTAAACGGCGGCACATACCAATGGGTAGAGGGCAGAAGCCCCTGGGACATAGACTGCGCAATGGCCCCAAGCTGGATAATAAAACTTATGACCAGAGCAAATGAATCCAACCCGCTGAACAAGCTATATGAAAAATGCCCTAAATTCGCAGAGGATTGGACCGTACAGCAAGAGAGTGGAATAGATGAAGAAACGTGGTTCCTGTGGATAAGCCTACTGGTATCTGCCGGGTATGAGGAACTAGCGCGGAAATTCTCACAAAGTTCTCACAAGCACGACAACCGCAGCGACAGCAGGCTGGAGGGGCTAATTGACAGGCAGAAAGACGACCCGGTACCGCCAGTGCGGTGCGTCACGCTCGGGTGCAACGAGGAACAAATACAAGAGTGCTTCGGCACCGTAAATGTCAATGAGGACGGAGAAATAACCAACAGCCCCGCTACACACATCAGAAAGAAAAGCATACGGAAGGAGTATCACCGGACAGACGCAGGCAACGCTCAACTTCTAGTTGACCTGCACGGAGACAAATTGCGTTATGACCACAGAAGACAGGCGTGGTTCGTATGGAGCACGCACCGCTGGGCACCGGACAACGACGGAAAAGTATTCCGCCTTGCACTCGACATCTCCAAGTATTGGTGGAAAAAATCCCTGGACGAAAACCTTGAACAGAAAGAACAGCAGAAAATAGCAACGTGGGCAGCAAACTCAGAAAACAAGGCCAGGATAGTTTCCGCAATCAGCATGGCACAGAACATACACCCTGTATCCACACCCGGAGACCAGTGGGACCAGAACAAAATGCTGCTGGGAGTAAAGAACGGTGTCGTAGACCTGCGCACCGGAGAGCTGAGGCCCGGGCGCATAGAGGATAACATTACAAAGTGCTGCGGAACGTACTACGACCCGTCCGCCAAAGCTCCCAGGTGGGAACAGTTTCTACAAGAAATATTTGACGGCGACGATGAGCTAATTGACTTCATCCACAGAGCAGTAGGCTACAGCCTTACGGGGCTAATATCAGAAGAAGTGTTTTTCCTTCTCCACGGTAGCGGTCGCAACGGTAAATCGAAGTTCCTTTCCGCAATAAGCCACGCGCTCGGCGACTATGCAATGAATACTCCTTTCTCTACATTTGAAATGGATAACAAAAGTGCCAACACAAACGACCTGGCAATGCTCGCCGGCGCAAGGTTCGTTACTGCGTCGGAAACCAACGAAAGCAAGGCACTTAATGAGGCCAGAATCAAAATGATAACCGGCGGCGACCCGGTGACAGCACGCTTCCTGCACAGAGAATTTTTCACATACATACCGCAGTACAAGATATGGCTGGCAATGAACCACCTGCCAGTAATCAAGGGAACAGACGAAGGCATTTGGAGCAGGGTAATATGTATACCTTTCAACGTCAGTTTCTTAGGGCGCGAGGACAAAACACTGGAAAAGAAGCTCTTGGCAGAGCTTCCAGGGATTTTGGCGTGGGCTGTACGAGGATGTTTGAAGTGGCAGGCCGAAGGATTGAAGCCCTCGCAAGCGATCATACAAGACAAGAAAGCATACCGAGCATACAGCGACCCGGTACACCACTTCCTTGAAGAATGTACCGACGGTAAGGGAGGTGAGGTCAAGGCTTCGGAGCTGTACAGGTACTTCTGCGCGTGGTACGCCGAAAACTACGGAGATACGCCACCAACACAAACTGCTTTCGGTAAAAGACTCGCGCAAAAGGGAATAAAGAAGAAACGCAAGAGAGACGGTTTGTACTACGTCAGACCATCACACCTGCAACTTGTGGATACCGGAGGTGTACAAGCAAATGAACACAATCAGACCTGATAAATTACTCGAACGCCTTGGTATCAACACATTCACCATCAACTACGAAAGTGGTGTTGTGTTTCTCCCCGAACCTGAATTTACCCGTGTTGCCACTTACTTTGAGAAAAATAAACTGCTTGACCGCGTAACCGAAATTCACGAAGGAGGGTGGATATGGAGAAAAGACGCGACTTTAAACAAATCCTCAACCCAATAGCCGAGCTACTGGAGAAAAAGAACCGCGACTACGACAACAGCTACGACAAACTACGCAAAGAATACGGTCCTGTAGCCTTTTACGTGCGGATAACCGACAAGCTAAACCGCATCCGCCGGGTTGACTCCAACGGCAGTATGGTTAGCGAAACCGCTATTGATACCATCAAGGACATAATAGGCTACTGCGTACTGGAACTGCGCTACAGGCAACAAATGGAATCAGAAGGCAATATAAGGGGGTAAGACAGGTTGTCCAAAATCAGAATGTTAACCAACGCCCTTGAAATTATCTGTGTTATATCGGGCATGATTTGCATAATTTGGGGAATTACCATCGCCCCAACTTGGGGTAAGTTCGCTATTGCAGGACTATTTTGGGCTATCTCAGCAAGCAAGAAGTAAGGAGTGTAAATCAATGCTGGTCTTCCAACCATTAAAACACGAACTTTATACATCCCCACTCGCACAAGCACTACAAGTAATGGAAGAAGCCGGTGAACTGGCCGAGAAGGTTGGACTACTCACCGGTGCCACCGGAAAAAGGAAGGAAGTACCAAAAGACATTGTAAATCAGGTCTGCATGGAGGCCATGGACGTAGCCCAGGCCGCGTGCGGCGTAGTGTACGCACTCAACGTAGACATTAAAGAAATAATGAAACGCCACACCAATAAGATGAAAGAGCGTGGGTATCTCCCCAATGAAACCCCAAAGAATAAGGTTATCAAGATAATGGGCCTATACCGCAACAGTAGGAACGGTAAGCTGTACCGGGTCCTTAATTTGGACCCAATTAATGAGGAAGTGCTTTACATCAGCGAGGACGGACAGCTCTGGACAAGACCCGTCAGCGAGTGGTTTGGTAAAAACCACGACGGCCAAGTTAGGTTCGTTGAGGTTGAGGATAATAAAACCATTATGTGGCCAAAGGAGGCGTAATGTATGGCAACCGCAACCAAAATGAAAGTCCACATACTCAGCTGTACACCAAACGCCGAGAAAGTTTGCGCCGCAACAGCAAAGCAATGCTACAGCCCTGAAGACGCAGAAACCATAATAAACAAATTAACTGACGAGGACACTGAGAAAATATTAAAACACTGCATCAAATCCAAACACCTCTCAGTCCTCGCCAGTGCGCACGCAACAGTCGCAGTAAACGTAACCCGCGAGTGCCTAACACAGCTAAACACCCATGCGTTTGTTAAAACGGTAACTCAATCGCAACAATACGTTGACCACCGCGACTTCAAATACTTTATACCGACAGTCATGCTGTACGACGAAGAGCAGGCCAAGCGGTTTAAATGGCTTATGGAACTCTTACAATTAGAGTACAACTGGCACCGCGACCGTACATACAAGAACCTGCTGAACCAGGGAATGCCAGAAAAAGAAGCACTATCTTTGGCAAAGGCGACCGCACGGCAGGTTTTACCAAACGCCGCAGAAGCAAACACCATACTATCAGGAAACTTTTGGGCGTGGTTTAACTGGCTACAGCGCCGGGTATGCAAGCGCAACACCCCTGTTACCCTACAGCTTGCACAGACCATTTTAAATGAGTTCCGCGAAAGGTGGCCGCTAATATTCAACCTCTGCGGGGCGCCATGCGAGTTCGGCCAGTGCCAGGAACAGAAGCCGTGCGGACAACCATACGTAAGGAGGGCCGTATAAGTGTTCTGGATGAGAATTGCAGAGGAAGAGGCCCAAAAGTCAAAGTGCCACCGGAAAAAAACCGGCGCCGTTATAGTAAGTGTCAGCGCTAGAGACGTTGCAGCCCACAACCACCTTCCCAGCGGAGTTGATGAGAGCATTTGCGACAACTGCCCACGCGAAGGCAAGAAACCAGGCGACTGGTCCGGTAGGGAGTGCCCGGTAATCCACGCTGAAGTGGCAGCCATAATAAAAGCAGCACGCACAGGTATGCAGACCGATCAGGGCACCATGTACTGCACCTACAAACCGTGCATGAACTGCGCTGCGGCAATCGTCGAAGCCGGTATTACACACATTTTCTACCGCGACGACTATCCTGGCGGCGAGGATGTTGAGAAATACCTGCGTGACCAGGGCGTGACACCTCACAAGATAAACGAAATACTCAAGGAACCAAATCACCAAATAGACCCCTACGGAGAAGACGACGGTTACCACGACTAGAAGGTGAGCGCCCATGCCAGCGAGACTCCCCGGTAACCTGGTAACAAACCACAAACCAAGGCGTTGCGAGTTCTGCGGTAGGGTATTTATCCCGCTGTCGGGCAGACAAAAATATTGCGAGCTCCACAAATCAAATTACTTCAAGTACAGAATGAAGAAAGCTGACAAAAGCCAGTAAAGGCGGTGCTATGTAGTGGAGAAATTACTCATTGCGCAAATTGCCAAGGAACTGCGAAGAGTGTTGAACCTAAACAACTACAGCGACACCACAAAGCTAGTTCTGATTGACAATATAGTCAGCCAGTTAGAAATAGCTCTACAAAATCCAGAAGCATACAAGCAACTCATGGAGTGCTTGAAAGCAAATCAACCCTGTGCAAGTTGCTGCGGAACCGAGTCGGAAGAAATACAAGACGGTTTTGAAATCAACATAACAATACGTCCTGTATAGCTACCCGGTGTACCCCGGCGGGTCAGGTGTCCCGGGTAAAAACTAAAGGAAAGGAAGATACGCCTCCTCGACCGCCGGGGTCCTTTAGGTTTTATAACAATCAAGAGTAATAAGGAGTGATTACATGGATTCTACGATAGTAGCAAAAGTCCTTGACGAGCTGGCAGAGAAACTAAGCGGTCCTGCGGAGAAAGTTTGGGAGATTTTTGTTAAGCAGGCCATTGCCAACGGTGTAGGAAATTTAGCTATCTCAGTTATCGGTGTCTTAGTAATTTTCTCAGTAATTAAATTATTCCCGAAAGTAAATGAGAAACTTAATGAATGTTCCTATGATGAAAAAGACCAATGGGTTATACTGCAAATATTGCTAATCGCAATAGGACTCGTATCAATAGCCGCAGTTCCAGCTGAGCTAATAAGCGGTGTCAAACACCTAATTAACCCGGAATACTACGCACTCATGGACATCATTAGTAATATCCCAGGTATTAAATAAGAACAAAGGAGGTCTTTATATTGAAATACCTCGTTTTAAAAACAGATGACATTGAACAAGCCCTCACTGAGCATGACCTTGCGCTACTGAACAAGATTTGTCGCGACATTGCTAAATACCGCCACTCAAAAGGCAAAGGCGTCAATTATTACCTTGTAGTTAACATTGACGAACCATACGCCGGAAAGGTCGCCGACATGATTGAAGAGGAAGAAAGGCGCAAGGGTACGTGGGACCACGGTAACAAGTCAATGCGCGAAGTAATGGGCATAGAGTCCGAACTGGCGGAGGGCTGATTCATGAAGCACCTAAAGCATTTGCTATATGTTTTAAGGCTTTACCGCAAGGAAATGTTAGCCGACTGGCGAGGGGCCGGGAAAGCACAAGGCAAGCCAAACACAAAAGCATGGTATGAGGCAAACAAAGACAAAATGGTTTTACACAAAGAAACCAGACAGTGGATTGAAGAACAACTAGGACTACGTTAACAAAAACAAAACCACTGCCCTGGGCACCGCAAACCCACACCACAAGCGGTTTCCAGGGTATTTTTGTTTGAGAAAAATTTGAGAAAATACTCGCCGGTAAACCCCGTAAATCAAATAAAACTACGAACAAGTGCATCTTCCAAAATCAACCAAACCCAGCAAAATCAAGGCGTTTTGGAATCCATTCTGTACGTCCAGAAACACCGTTTTGGGGTTAGTCAACTCGTAATGCGCAGGCCGTCGGTTCAAATCCGTCCACCGGCTCCAGGAAAAGCCCCGTCCCGCAAGGGTTTGCGGGGCTTTTGGTTTTTTAGCGCAGGAGTATCGTTGACACTTCAGGCTTAGGTGGGTATAATCGGAATAAATTCTGAGTTTTAAATTAAAATTAAAATATTACTAGTTAGTAAGCTTAGAAGAGAACGCCCTTTGCCGGGGGAGATAGTTTTGCTGAGGTGAGGTGAGACATTTAGGTTAACGGCCGGCGCTCATTTGGGCGGCGGCTTTTAGTTTTAAAGAAGGGAGGAGATGAGCCGAGTTATAGACGAGAGGCAAGCCGGCGGAAAAGGACGTGAACTGTAAATTTATCCGTTTACAGGAGGTACTGGTGATAACCACCAGCGCCCTTTATACCATTATGCTCCGGCTGATGGGGCGACCTAACACCCCCCTTTTGTCCTATGATAACGTTTACGGGCAAGTATTGGGGTGGATCGGTACTTCCCAGAGCCAGTTGACGGCAGTGCAAAACCACATTGTTATTATCCTGATTTTGTCAGTTATGGTTTTGGTTGCAAGGCTCATAATGGGCTGGTTCCTCGCTACTGACCTGGGTTTGGCAATCAGGGCCACAGGAAATAACGAACGTATGATTCGCAGTCTGGGCGTTAATACAGATAATACCAAGCTAATAGCTCTCGCCATATCCAATTGTTTAGTAGCACTTTCAGGGGCTCTGGCCTGCCAGGTGCAGGGTTTTGCCGACGTAGGAATGGGCATCGGGGTTCTGGTAGCCTCCATAGCCTCGGTAATTATCGGTGAAAGCCTTTTGGGTAAGCGCAGCGTCGGGTGGCTTTTAACCGGGGTCATTTTTGGTTCCATTTTTTATCGCGGCGTTCTGGCCCTGGCCCTGCGTTTAGGTTTCCCGGCACACGATTTTAAGCTTATTACTGCTGTGCTGGTGCTCGCCGCCTTAAGTATTCCTCTGCTAAAACGCAAAAAGCGTAAAAACGGGGTGCTTAACGGCGGTACAGTCCTTCGCTGGTACCAGACCGTACTTAATCTTTTGGGAAACAAAGCCGGTGGGCGGGATGTGACAAGATGATTCGGCTGGAGGGAGTAAGTAAATATTTTTTTGCTGGAACACCTAATCAGGTCAAAGCTTTGGATAACATAAACTTACATGTCCGGCCGGGTGATTTTGTTACTGTTATCGGCAGTAACGGTGCAGGCAAATCTACCCTGCTAAACGTCATTGCCGGCGTCGTAGAAGTTGACGAAGGGCGGATAGAACTGGACGGTAAGGACGTAACCGATCAGCCGGAATATCGCCGGGCGGGTTTTATAGGGTACATTGATCAGAATCCCCTTGCCAGCACGGCGGCCGATATGACCGTAGAAGAAAACCTTGCTATGGCCTTTATGCGCGGTAAGCGCCGCGGGTTATTACGGGCTGTTACCGGGTCCCGTGTAACAGCCTTCAAGAATACCTTATCACAAATCGGCATGGGCTTGGAGAACCGCCTGAAGGTTCCGGTGGGCACCCTTTCCGGCGGCCAGCGGCAGGCCCTGGCTCTCGCTATGGCAACCGTTGTACAGCCCAAGTTGTTGCTCCTGGACGAACATACTGCTGCGCTCGACCCGAAGGCGGCCCGCCTGATAATGGATATTACAGACCGGTTAATAAGAACCAGTAAACTAACAACCCTGATGGTTACGCACAATATGGAGCAAGCCCTGCGTTACGGCAACCGGCTGATAATGATGCACCGCGGGAAAATTATATTAGATGTTGGGCCGCATGAAAAGCAGCATCTCTCCGTACCTGACCTGGTCAAAAAGTTCATGCAAAGCAGTGGGGATGTATTTGATAACGACCGGGTACTTCTGGCTCAGGCCGAAAATCATATGTGCAAGTGAACTATCCTTATGTTACCTGGATAAAAACTCTCGGTGTTATGATCCCCGTAAGCTGGGGCTGGCCACTTTAAGCGCCGACCCTGCTATAGTTCAATAGAAACTTTTTTACTGTTTCTATCCCAATTTACTTGCGCTCCGAAGGCTTCGGCAATGAAACGGAGAGGAACCATGGTCCGGTTGTTTTTAATAACGGCAATGGTATCCATATTGTAGTATTGGTTATTTAATTTGTAACTTTTTTGACCGATCCATAAATCTAGCTTATTTTTCCCTTTAATTATTGTTACCTGCTTGTGGGCACCATTCCATTTCACTTGAGCACTTAGTGCCCCGGCAATAAAACGCAGGGGTACCATCGTCCGGTTGTTTTCATCAATGTACGGGGCTACATCAGGGATTATGAGTTTATTATTAACTATAATTTTTATTACACTGGAATTGTTTTTAAATTTACCTGATATTATACGCCAGCTGCCGGGGTCTTCCATCCCCAGGCGCCAGATAGCTATACCTCTCAAGTTGTATTTATTGACCAGGTCCAGCTTTGAGGCCATGCTGCTTGCATTTTCAAAATAAACGCTGTGCCGCGAGCCGTTTTCATCAATATAGTGGAAGTAAGGAACTTGGCTATCGCTGTCCCATTGAATGTCTTTTTTATAATGCCTGGCAGTTTCCATGGCCAGCTCGTAAGATAGGTAACGGGATGTTTTTTGATCAAGATTCCAGTCAAAGCCGTACCCGGGGACGCCCAGCAGTACTTTTTCCGGTGGTAATTTGGTTAATGCATATTGAACAATCCTTTCAACCCAACCTATAGATGCTATGGGCCCGCCGTTATTGCTGAAGGCGTTGTTCTCATCATAGGCCATGATAACAGCAAGGTCTACGTATTTGCCTATTTTGTTATAATCGAAGTTGTCTCCCCACCCACCATTGGGGACGTCAGAAGTTTTAGGGGGAACAATTGCAATTATGGTGTAACCCGCAGGTTTAAGCTGGGCGGAAAGTTCAGCTAAAAATTGTATGTACAGATTCCGGTCGTCGGGATATATATTTTCTATGTCTATACACACGCCGTCAAAACCTTTACTCTTTAACAAGTTAAAGATGTTCATCACCAGTGCCCAGCGTTTTTCAGGAACGGACAGTAATGTATGAGCTACCTCTTTACCAATGGATGTTTTACCATAAAGGAGGTTATGTACCAGCGCATAAATTTTTATGTTGTTTTCCTTGCTGAAATTAATTACTTCATCTATTTCTTGCTCTGTGACGTTACCGTAAATTTTAAGCTTGCCCGGGTCATTCCTGTCCAACCTGTACCAGAAAGGAGAAATGGACGTTATTTTATCCTTTTGCGTTTTTAAGGTGGCAAAGGAAGAAGGTATACCGGGCTCATCGCCAACGTAAAAACCAAGAATTTCTTTATTTTTCTGGGCGCTTAGTGTATTTAATAACTTATTAATCATGTAATTAGTTTTTGAACCAACAATACCGTCTGGTGTTAAATTATAATCTTTTTGCAGTTTTATAACTGCATTCCTGGTTATTTCGCCGTAATACCCGGTGGGGGTGGTATTAAAGTAACCCAGTTTCTGCAATTTTTGCTGTAAAATCAGCACATCCACGCCTCTATCACCCTGCTTTAATAACGTTACCGCGTCTGGCGCGGACGCATTTAACATAAAAGCGCAAAAAAAGATGGCAATGGCTAGAAATGTTAGTTTTTTCTCCTTTAATGCCATAAACAACCTCCTTATAAAATTTTTATATACAAGAATTATAAAATAAGTAAAATTTAAAAGCATTAGTTAAATTATGCCAGAAGCAATAAAATGATAGCGTTCAATGAAAATTTAAAGGCCCTGAACCTGCTGACAGGCAGTATTCAGGGCCTTATTTAATAACGCGAAATATTTATATATTGAATAACTTCTTGTCGAGATCAATAGTGCAAGTACTACTTTTTTAAATTTTCCTGGCTGCCACCTTTTGCTTTTACCGTCAATTTTAAAATTGACTTTTAAAGTTAACAGAATTATAACGGCGACAGCAGGCACTGGGGCTCCGAACTGAAAATGATAGGTTATGGGCAATGATAAAAGTACAAATATTAGCTTATCTAAGTTATTAATAGCAATGGCTGGATAAAAGAGTAGTATAACCAATTTAAGTTAGTTATCAAATTTGCCTACTGACAACTTTCTAATATATAATGAGTTGTCAATTTCCCAAGTATAAGGAGGTTTACATGAAAAATTTGAGTTTTCACAAACATTCTTTATGGGCTGATGTTTCGGTAGCAGAATGGAACGATTGGCGCTGGCAGTTGAAAAACCGTATTTGCGACGTGGAAAAGCTAAAACTGATAATCAACTTGACTGGTGAAGAAATCAGCGGTATTAAGCGTTGTTTGGAAAAGTTTCGCATGGCCATCACACCTTATTACGCTTCCTTAATGAATCCGGAGGACCGCCTTTGCCCGGTAAGGCAGCAGGCTGTGCCGAACCCGCTGGAATTAAATACTTCCGCGGCTGATCTGGATGACCCGCTGCATGAGGATGTTGATTCGCCGGTACCCGGTATTACCCATCGTTATCCGGACAGGGTATTATTATTGGTTACGGATCAATGTTTCATGTACTGCCGGCACTGTACGCGGCGGCGCATGGCCGGCACCCGGGACCGGGCCCTGCCAAAGGGACAGGTGGACAAGGCCATAGCTTACGTGCAAAATAACAGAAAGGTAAGAGATGTTTTAATTTCTGGCGGAGACCCCTTAACTCTCCCGGATGATAAACTGGAATATATTTTAAAACGCTTGAGGGCCATTCCCCATGTGGAAATCATTCGCATCGGTTCCCGCATGCCGGTGGTCTTACCCCAGCGGATTACCCCTCAACTCTGCAATATGCTGAAAAAATACCATCCCCTGTGGCTAAATACCCATTTTAATCATCCCAAGGAAATTACACCCCAGGCTGCAGAAGCTTGCAGCCGTCTGGCCGATGCCGGTATCCCGCTGGGAAACCAGTCGGTTCTTTTAAAGGGCATCAATGATTGCCCGTACATTATGCGCAAGTTGGTACAGGGACTGGTAAAAATCCGGGTCCGCCCTTATTACCTCTATCAATGTGATTTGTCCCGGGGTATTGAGCATTTTCGCACGGCGGTAAATAAAGGTATAGAAATTATAGAAAGCTTGCGGGGGCATACTTCTGGGCTGGCGGTGCCCACCTTTGTGATCGATGCCCCCGGTGGCGGGGGGAAAATTCCGGTATCTCCCCAGTATGTAATTTCCCAGTCGGAGCGACAGGTGATCCTGCGCAACTTTGAAGGGAACATTTATACCTATACAGAACCGGAAGAGAAAGCCAGCAGCTGCGGCAGCTGCAAGCTTTGTCAAAAAGAAAAAATGGAACCGCAGTGCGGGCCGGCCGGGTTGATTAAAGGCGATCAGGTATCCCTTAAAGTAGAGCCAAGAAGACAGACGGCCGGGTAGTTTGAAAGGGTGAATTGAATTGATTTTATCTGAACCAACAGGTAAAAAGAAGAACGATAAAAGTTTTGTTTTAACTGAAAAAAACAACTTATTTCAGGTAAATGTTACTGTTGATTTTTTTAACGGGAGACTCTGGGTTAATGAGTATAGCTTTGAAGAGCCGGGTAATTTTGTTAATTATTTATGGAATATAGCTGCTGAATACAACCTGGAAAAGATTATTTTGCCGGCCCGGGGTAGAAACCGGGAGATTCTAGAGCAAAAGGGTTTTAATACCGAAGGCCGGGTGGAAGGGTTTTTCCACGGCGAAGCCGCCTGCTTTCTCACCGCTTACTTACAAAAAGCCAGGCGACTTAGCCGCCACCTGCCTGCTCAAATGGCTGTACTTAAAGAAATTACCGCCCGCCCGCGGGTTGAGCCGGCACCCCTTCCTCCGGGCGTAGAACTAAGGTCACCGGGTAAGAACGATATCCAGCCATTGTCTCGCTTTTTCAGTAAAGTTTTTTCTACCTATCCCACCCCGCTGGATAATCCGGAATACCTGGCTGCTTCCATGGAAAAAAATATATTTAAAATCCTGGCTCAAGGAGAACAAATTATCAGTGCCGCCGCGGCTGAAATTAATTCTAATTATAATAATGCAGAACTGACAAATTGTGCTACCCTTCCTGGTTACCGGGGACGGGGCCTAATGGCCAATTTAATTGCTTCACTGGAGCAGGATTGTGCGAAGCAAGGCATCGGCTGCCTTTATAGTTTGGCCCGTGCTTCATCGTACGGAATGAATTTGATTTTTCGCCGGTTGGGTTACCGGTACCGGGGTACTTTAATTAATAACTGCCATATTTGTGGCAGTTATGAGAATATGAATATATGGGTTAAAGCTTGACCGAAGGTACCGGAAGATTCCGGCCGGCAGGCGCAGCAACTGGTACCGGAACAGGGGGAAGAAGAGCCCCCTGAAACGATTGTCAATGTTAATAATTCCACCTTGAGCATCTCATTATTGATAATAGTTTTTACAGTTATTTTATTGGGATGGGGTAATAAGGTGGGTCATAATATAGAAAATAGCACCATGGATACAGCGGCTCCTCCGAGAACAACCCAAAGGGTGTCGATTTTGGTGTATCGCTGGGCCGCCACCGCTCCCAGGGCCATTGTCCAGGTGGGTATATCCACCAGAATGTCGGTGGTCAGCCTGATTACAACCGCCCACAGCGTGCCTATAAAGGCGGCCACAACCCCGCGCACCACGAGGCGGATATTGGGTACCTGCCCTGCCCGGCGATACAAGTCGGCAGTGAGGTTAATAATGCAGAAAGTGGGAAGGTAAATGTTTATGGTGGCCACCAGGGCCCCCATAAGGCCCGTTGCCTTGTAGCCGATGAAGGTGGCGATTTTAGTCAAGGGGCCCGGGGTGACCAGGCTCAGGGCAAGGGCCGCGGTAAACTGGTGGGTGGTAATCCAATTATAATGGTTGATGGCTTTCTCCTGGATAAAGGGCAGCATGGCGTAACCGCTGCCGAAAACCAGCCCGCCCAGTTCCATAAAAGTGATGCCCAGGTTAGTAAAGACTTTTGTGGTGCTTATTAGGATTATATTGGTCGCGACAACGGCAGCCACCAGTCCCGCGGTGATGCCCAACTTTTTCCAACTAACTGGCTGGGGTTTGTTTCCCTCTTGGGAATGCTGCACTGTAAGCCCGGCCATTTTTTCGGCCCACCAGGGGAAGCGCCGGCTGATTATTACGAAGGCGATACTCAACAGGGTAGCCAGGAGGAGAATCCAGTAAATGCTTAAATGCAGCCAGTAAATCAGCGAAAAGCCTCCAATTGCCAGGATCCAGTTTTGTTTACTGGTTACCCCGGACTTCCACAGGTTCAGCACGGTATTTATTACCAGACCCACTACCAGTGCTCCCAGGCCTTTGAACAGGCTGGATACAATGGCCAGGTCCCGGTATTCAGTATAAAGGTAGGTAAAAAACAGCATGAATACAAAGGCCGGTAACAGGTAGGCGCCGGATGCAAAGACTGAGCCCCAAAAACCACGGAGTCGGTGACCCAGGTAAATCATCAGGCTTACTGCCGGGGCCCCGGGTAAAATTTGGGAAAAGCCTACTCCCTGTAAGTATTCTTCATCGGTAAACCACTTTTTTTCTTTTACCAGCCAGTTTTTTGCCTCGCCCAGGGCTGCCAGGCTGAAAGAAAGGGCGCCAATCCGCAGAAAGGTGAGGCTGATTTCACCCAGGGAAATTTTTTTATCTTCAGTCCGGGGTTTTACTTTTTCAGGCATTTGTGGATTTCTCCTTTTACTAAGTGCAAAATGCACATAGATATCTTTTAATTATATTATCACTGTATTATTATGGATGCAATACATTTTCCTTGCCTTCTTCTAATTTATAAGCCACTTCCGCCCAAGAAAAACGCCGGTTTCCCGGTGTTTTAATGAATGTTTTTTGGTACCCTCCGGCCTGAACATTTTTTCGTAGTTAATATCTTTGTCCTAAAGACCCTCAAGTTTTCCATTATGTTAAAGATACGGAGGAATGCCGGTCCAGTGTGTCGAACTTACAAAAGCTTTAAAAAATTATCCCTGCAAGTCCTTTGTTTTCCAATAAGGCTGATAAAGTAATAACTTTTGGGCCGGCAGGTAAAGAGAGGATGAAGGAAAAGCTGTGAAGAGGAAGATAAAGATATTTTTTCTGAAGAAATATAATACTTTATTTTTGCTGGCCATGGCGGGGACGGGTGTGAGCTGGTTTTCTGCTTTTGAGCTCAAGCCCGCCGGCGAATTTGATCTGCAGGACATAGTTATTGAAGGGCTGGTGCTTTTCCTAATTTTTGCAGCTTATATATGCATCCTCAAGCTAAAAATTACCAAGCTGCAGCTGGGCTGGAGCATGTTGGCCACCGGAAGGTTAATTGATTTTTTTGACGAGTTGACTTCCGAGCCGGAGTTTTTTGATATCATATTGGAAGGAATATTGGTTATCGGCGGCCTGGCGCTGACAGTATGGGGATTTTATCAGGCTTATTTAAGCTTAAGGGATGAAAACAAGGCGCGAAAAAAGACCGAAAGGCGCCTTATGCGCAAGCGGGAGATACAAAAGTGCGTAACGGAAGTCATAGAAGCCATAATTGCTGAAAAAGACCGGGACGGGTTGTTCCGGCAAACCTGTCAAATCCTGGTTCAGGCTCGTGACTATAGGCTGGTGTGGATTGGCCTGATTAAAGAGGGCACCGAAAGGGTCATTCCAGCAGCTCACGCCGGCTATGAAGAAAGTTACCTGGATAATATAACCGTTACCTGGGACCGGACAGAAACCGGTAGGGGCCCCACCGGTACAGCAATCAGGACCGGAAAGCCTTCTGTAATTAAAAATACCGGCTCGGATCCTTCTTTTGAGCCGTGGCGGCAGGAGGCACAAAAGAGGGGTTACGCTTCTGTGGCCGCTGTCCCTTTGACATGCAGGAAAAGGATATTCGGTGCTTTAACTGTTTACTCTACATACCCGGATGCCTTTGACGGCGAAGAGGTAGAGCTCCTCCAAATTCTGGCCAGGAGCCTGGCCCACGCCTGTTACGCCTTGGAAACAGAAGAAAAGCACAAAAAGGTGGAAAAAGCACTGAAAAAATCGGAGGAACATTATAGAACTTTAGTTGAGGCACTGGGGGAGGGAATAGTTGTTACCGACCTTGATGAAAATATCGAATATGTAAATCCGGCGTTATGTTTTCTCCTCGGACACCGGAAATCTGAGCTAATCGGAAGGAATTTAAAGGACTTCATACCCCCGTCCCAGTGGCCCATTGTAAAAGAGCACAGCAGGCTGCGATTGGAGGGTAAAAGCTCATGCTACGAACTTCAAATTATAACCCGGTTCGGGGATGATAAAATTGTCAGGGTAACAGGTGTACCTGTAAGGGACGAGGTGGGAAAAACCATAAAAACGCTGGGTGTCTTAAGCGATATAACCCAATTAAAGGAATTGGAGAAGAAACTCCTCAGACAGGCCAGGGAAGACGGGCTGACGGGTCTTTATAACCGCCATTATTTTGAGGAAAGAATTAAGGAAGAAGTTAAGCGGGCCGGCCGGTACGGGTATTCTCTAACTTTCGTTATGATTGATGTAGATAACTTTAAAGAAATAAACGACCGTTTTTCCCACCTGGTGGGAGACGAAGTGCTCAAGGAGATAGGCAGGGTTTTAAGGGCGTTTGTGCGGGAAAGTGACCTGGCTTTCCGTTACGGCGGTGACGAGTTCTTGCTCGTTCTTCCGGAGACGAACAGTGAGGGAGCGCAAAAATTAGTTACCAGGATACAAAAGCAGGTAAAGGCTGCCCGGGAAAATGGCAGATTGGGAGAGATTGAGCCAATATTAAGCTTCGGTATTGCCACCTGGGAGCCGGGGAGTGGCAGGAAATGGGAAGAAGTGCTCAAAGAAAGCGACCTTAGAATGTATGACCAAAAAATAAGTAAGAAATGCTGAGTTGTTATGCAGGTACTGGTCCAGCTTGCCGGTTTTCTGCCATTTAGGTTGCGGGAATAACCGGCAATTTTCATTGGTACAGGCCGCACCTGGCTGCCCGGCTGCGACGTGGGTGGTTTGCTTTCCTTCTTTTAGCCGACCTTAAGCTCTGCCTTAGCGATACACAGGCAGTTTTTTTTTGGGGGATCCAATTCCCGGGTAAAACTAAGTTATTTGCCTTGATAGGGAAAATGGTCTATGTGTCGAAATAAAAACATATAGCATTTTTCTTGGGGGGATATCAACATGCTCAGAAATTCTTGTAGGAGCCTGGCAGGGGTTATATTAGTGTTAATGTTATGTATACTTCTACAGGGCTGCGGCGGCGAAAAAGGGCAGCAACTCCCTTCGGAGCCCGGAGGGGGACCCGGTTTTCCGGTTACCATTACCGATGACCTGGGCAGGGAGGTAACAGTGGAAAAGGCTCCCCGGCGTATAGTTTCCCTGGCTCCCGTGAATACGGAGATTCTTTTTGCCCTGGGGCTGGGCGACAGGGTTGTGGGCGTTACCAGGTTTTGCGATTATCCTGCCGAGGCGCGGGAAAAGCCTAAAATTGGCGGCTTTTCCAATCCGAGCGTAGAACTTATTACAGCCCAAAGGCCGGATCTGGTTTTAGGGACTAAAATGCATAAAAATTTGGTCAATCAGCTGGAAAAGGCCGGCCTGGTTGTGGTGGTTTTGGAGGCCGAAAGGCTGGAAGATGTTCTAAAGAATATAACGATAGTGGGTAAGATCACGGGATCAGTGCAAGAAGCTGAACAAATTGTTTCCAATATGCAGGAAAGGATAGACGTGTTAACTGCTAAACTAAAAGAAATTTCCAGCGAACAAAAACCCACTGTTTACTTTGAAATATGGCCGGATCCCCCTACCACGGGCGGAGCGGGGAGCTTTTTGGACAGTTTGATAAATGCGGCCGGCGGGAAAAATGTAGCTGGAGATATCCAAAAGGATTGGGTGACTTTGAATCCTGAAGTACTGATTGAAAAGAGTCCTGATGTTATAATTTTTTCCCACCACGGTTCGTCCGGCCAGACGGTGAAAGAGTTTAAGGAGCGCAAGGGCTGGGAGCAGGTAGCGGCGATTAAAGCCGGGCGCGTTTATTTAATTGAAAATCCTGATTTGGTGGAAATTCCCGGGCCCCGCGTGATAAAGGGGCTGGAGATTATGGCCAGGTATATTCACCCGGAGCTTTTTGACTGATATTGGAGGAGTCCTTGTTGAAATTACCTAACAGGACCCGGTATTGGAAACTAATTTTTTTGCTGTTGCCGATGCTTCTTGGCCTGTCGGTGATCCTTTGTTCAGCCATTGGACCTGCGCCTATTGGATTTTTTGATGTATTAGCAATACTTGCCGGCAAAATTCCTGGCCTGTCCAAGCTTTTTGCCAGCGAAGGGTGGCCTGCATCCCATGAAGTGATAGTGTTTCAATTTCGCCTGGCACGGGTAATTCTGGCCGTATTGGTTGGTGCTGCCCTGGCAAGTTCCGGGGTTATCCTTCAGGGTCTCTTGCAAAATCCCATGGCCGACCCTTATATTTTGGGCATTTCTTCCGGAGCGTCCCTGGGAGCCATTATGGCAATTCTTTTTGGCCTGGGGGAGGACGCATTGGGAGCCTATACCGTCCCCGTGATGGCCTTTGCGGGTGGGACGGGAACGGTTTTTCTGGTTTATAATTTGGCCAGGGTGGGCAACTTCATTTCCATGTCAACAATGCTGCTGGCTGGCATTGCCGTGGGGTCCTTTTTTTCCGCCCTTACCTCTCTGGCCATGGTAATCAGCGGGCAAAATTTGCACCAGGTGGTTTTCTGGTTGATGGGCGGTCTTGCAGGGCGTGGCTGGGAACATGTAAAGGTGCTGCTTCCCTATGTCGCAATAGGGATTGTTCCCATGCTTTTGTACTCCCGGGAATTAAACTTAATGCTTCTGGGGGAGGAACAGGCCCGGCACCTGGGGGTGGAAGTGGAGAGGCTCAAGCAAGTAATGCTGGGAGCGGCCACCCTGGTAGCGGCAGCTGCCGTGGCTGTCAGCGGGATAATTGGTTTTGTGGGACTCATTATCCCCCATGCCGTCAGGCTGTTGGTGGGGCCTGATCACCGCGTGCTGCTTCCCGCTTCTGCCATTGTGGGAGCTGTTTTTCTGGCCGTTATGGATACCGTCGCCAGGACTGTTGCAGCTCCCTTGGAGATACCAGTGGGGGTAATTACGGCGTTGTGCGGCGGGCCTTTTTTCATTTATCTTTTGAGAAAGAAAAAGGATCCGGGGTTTTAAAGGGGGAGGTGTATTATGGACGATAAATTATCCTTTTGTTCCTGGAGCGGTGGAAAAGATTCTTGTCTTTCCCTCTACCGAGCTCTCAAGCAAGGGTACCAAGTAAGTACCCTTTTTTGCATGTTAACTGAAAAAGGCCCTCATTCCAGAACCCATGGCCTGCCCCGGGATTTACTCGAGGCTCAGGCAGGTGCCCTGGGCATTCCCATTAGGTTCGAGAAAGCAGCATGGGAACATTACGAGGCCAATTTCCTTTTAGTTTTAAAAGATTTTTATACCAGTAATATAAGGCGAGGTATTTTCGGGGACATCGACATTGAAGGGCACAGGGCTTGGGTGGAGCAGGTGTGCCAAAAGGCGGGAATGAAAGCAGTATTGCCCTTATGGAAGGAAGACAGGTCGAAGCTGCTGGCCGAATTTTTAGGCCTGGGCTTTTCCACGATTATTGTTGCTGTAAGGGAAGATGTTTTGGATGAAAGCTGGTTGGGCCGTAAGTTGACCGGGGAGGTTATTAATGAGTTAAGGGAGCTGGGGGTGGATGCCGCGGGAGAAAACGGTGAGTATCATACTTTTGTATGCGGCGGGCCAATTTTTAAACATAATGTACCTTTCAAAGTAAAAGGCAGCGTGAAGTATCAAGGATACGCTTTTTTGGATATAGGCGGAAAGTTATGAAGCTGCTCGGGGGGTCGGCCTTATGACGGCGGTTTTAAAAATCCTTGACGTGGAATGCTCGTACGGGTCGGAAAAAATATTAAACGGTGTGAATTTCTCCATTGAGCGGGGCAGCTTTACGGGAATTATCGGCCCCAATGGTTCCGGCAAATCTACTCTTTTGCGGTGTATAAGCCGAGTATTAAAGCCTTTAAGGGGAGTCGTTCTTTTAGGTGAGCATAATCTTTACGGCCTGGGGGCACGCGACGTGGCCAGGAAAATGGCGGTTGTTCCCCAGGAAACGGGAATAAACTTTTCTTTTACCGTGGAAGAAGTGGTAATGATGGGGCGCTCCCCTCACCTGCGGCGCCTGCGGCCGGAAGGCAAAAGGGACTATGAGGTTGTTGCCCGAGCAATGGAGCTCACCAATACTCGTAACCTGGCTGAGCGGCCGGTTACTGCCATAAGCGGCGGGGAGCGCCAGAGGGTCATTATAGCCAGGGCTTTGGCCCAGGAGCCGGAAATTATTCTCCTGGACGAGCCAACCTCGCACCTGGACATCAATCACCAGCTGGAAATTTTAAATCTGCTTCAGAGTTTAAACCGAGAGAAAAAGCTTACCGTAATTTCTGTTTTTCACGATTTGAATCTGGCTGCCCAGTACTGCGACAATCTGATTTTTATGCAAAAGGGCAAAATATTCGCCCTGGGTGCGCCCGAAGAGGTGCTGACGGCAGGCAACATTAAGGACGTTTACGGTACCGATGTACTAATAAGGACCAACCCCGTAACCGGGCGTCCAGCTGTAATGCTGCTTGCCCAGGGACGTCAAAAAGATTTTCCCAGGGGGAGGGTTCACGTGCTTTGCGGCGGTGGAGCCGGGTCCGCTATCCTGGGGCTCCTGGCCAACCATGGTTATGAAGTAACGGCAGGGGTACTAAACACCGGTGACATCGACTGGGAGGTGGCGGGGTTTCTGGGAATCAGGGTGGTGGAGGAAGCACCGTTCAGTCCCATTTCCGAGGAAAGCTACCGGGTTAATTTGAAACTAATAAAAAATTCCGGGGCCTCAGTGCTGGCCAGCATTCCTTTTGGGCGCGGCAATTTAAAAAACCTGGAGGCCCTTCACAGGGCCCGGGAATGGGGTAAGCCCGTGCTTTTGGTGGAAGAGCAGGGTATAGATGAGCGTGACTTTACAGGTGGGGAGGCTGTGCGCCTTTATCAGGGGCTTATAGAAAAGGGCGCGGTTGTTGTTAAAAAGGGTGTGGAAATTTTAGATCTGTTGCCAGTTCTACAATAATAGAAAAACGGTGGGGGGGAGATTTCTTTGTTCGGTAAAAAGAAGTATACATACCTTGAGGTAAATGGAGATAAATACCTATGCGCTTACTGGTACTCCAAGGATGACAAGCTGTGGTACGGCGAATCAATAGATACAAGTCTTTACCCTACAATGTGTCAGGCTGAAAATTACGAGTCACTGGTGGAAAAATTAAAAAAGCAAATAGAGATAGACTTAAAGAAGACTTAAAGACAATAAATTAATACTGAGCCCGGACGGGCTCTCTCTTTTAAGTTGTAAAAGGGGGTTTTTATATGCCGGGAATCTTAATTGCTCCCGGCGGGCCCGGTTTCCTTTTCTTTAAACACAGGGTATGCAGATGGTGTTAACAAAGGCGTATTTCGAAATTTGCTTGTTTTCGAAATGGCGGCAACAGCATGCATCATGGTGCAAACCAACGTGTTTCATTGAAAATACCATTACTTCCTGGTAATACTACCCTTTCTTGTTATACTAGCTGATCTATCCATTAAAGGAAGTTAGCTAAATCGCTGCTGCTTAATTATGAGATTATCAACGAATTTTTGAAATATGTGAATAAGTTTTGAGAAATTAGAGGAAAAATAGTTGGATAGTTGTTTATTACAAGTATAATATAAATTAATTCAGCTGCGGGAAATTTCTGCAGGCCCGCTTTATAAACATTGGTTGCCGAAGCCTGGGAGATGAAAAAATTTATTAGCGGGGGGTATATAATTGTTAGTTTGTGATTTTATGTTAAGAAGTGTTGAAAACTTTGCCGGGCGTACGGCTGTAATTTTTCAAGATAAGGAAATAAGTTACGCGGAATTGGCAAAAAGAGTGGGATGCCTGGCGGCAGGATTTAAATCCCTGGGGATTGTCGCCGGGGAATATGTGGCCATTTTAATGTCCAATCACCTGGAGTTTATAACTGCTTACTGGGCCCTCAATTTTGTGGGCGCGCCGGTGGTACCTATCAACCCGCTGCTTAAAGAACCCGAAATTAATCATATTTTACAAGACAGCAAAGCCGTAGCAATAATTACCGCATCACCCTTTGCCCGGCTTATTCATACCTTAAAAGAACAATTACCCAATTTACGTAATATAATCGTGGTAGGTGAAAAGTCAGCACAAGACCAAGTAGACTACAGGAAATTATTAAGCTTTAAGCCGGATTTAAGTCGCCCGCCTCTGGAAGAAAATGACGTGTCCGCCTGTTTGTTTACATCGGGCACCACCGGAAAGCCGAAAGGGGTTATGCTTACTCATAAAAACTTGGTGTTTGATACGGAAGCGGTTACCAAAGCTATTGGCGTGGATTGTCGCGAGCGCTACCTGGGGGTATTACCTTTTTACCATGCCTTTGCCGGGACCGTTTGCATACTGGTGCCTGCCTGCACCGGTGCCTCGGTGGTGGTGATGGAGCGGTTTTTGCCAAGGGTAGCGGTAGAAAACATAAAAAAACATCAAGTAACCATTTTTCCTGCCGTTCCCGCCATGTACGCAGCTATTTTGCAGGCCGCAAAAAATGTGGATCCCAAGGATTTAGCTTCATTGCGCATGTTTGTTTCAGGCGGCTCCGCCATGCCCGTGGAGATGATGCGCACCCTGGAGGAACTTTACGGGATAATCGTGCTGGAAGGAAACGGTCCCACGGAAACTTCTCCCATTTCCTATGTTAATAGATTGGAACTGCGGAAGCCTGGTTCAGTAGGTCCGCCTTTGCCCGGGGTTCAGGTAAGTATTGTAGATGAGAACGGGCGGGAAGTGCCTAAAAATACAGTAGGTGAAATAATTGTAAAGGGCGATAACGTTATGAAGGGGTACTTGAACCAGCCTGAAGCCACCGCTCAAGCCATACGCGACGGGTGGTTTTATACCGGGGACCTGGGAATGATGGATGAGGATAATTATGTTTATATAGTAGACAGAAAAAAAGATCTGAT
Source organism: Desulfofundulus sp. JL263-se (assembly GCF_056316025.1). Classification (NCBI taxonomy): domain Bacteria; kingdom Bacillati; phylum Bacillota; class Clostridia; order Eubacteriales; family Peptococcaceae; genus Desulfofundulus; species Desulfofundulus sp. JL263-se. Next base: position 565,095 of record NZ_CM149993.1, read on the forward strand.
TATAGTAGGCGGGTTTAATGTCTATCCCCGGGAGGTGGAAGAAGTATTGTATAATCACCCGGCGGTGGCGGAGGCTGCCGTGGTGGGAATATCTGATAAAATGCGCGGGGAAGTTCCCAAAGCTTTTATAGCTTTAAAGCCCGGGTATAAAGTTACCGCCCGGGAAATAATTAATTATTGTCGAAATAACCTTGCTGATTACAAGTGCCCCCGCCAGGTTGAGTTCAGGGATGAGTTACCCAAGGGGCCCAATGGAAAAATATTAAAGCGAGTACTAAAAGAGGGGCCGGGTGAGAGCAGTACCTCATATTAAAGCCCTGGACTGCCTTTATCCAGAGTTTTTCTATTTCTTATTCCTTATAATATCCCTTATACTTTTCGTTTATTTTTGTAGCCAGGTTGTTCGGCGGGTCTTTATACGGGTTTTCTCTCAGGTACTTACCTTTAACATCCTTGTCCCAAAGCTCCCCGGGGGATTCTTCCTTCACTAGTTCGTGCTGGAAGGTTTTTTGCTCTTCGCGGAATTTATTTTCGCTCATAGTTACACCTCCGTAACAGGTGAAATATAACTGCAAATATAATTTGCCGTGAATATTGGTAATATTCTTTGGGAGCAAAGGATATTTTTCTATTTTTTATAGGTATTATTTTCCATTATAAAGTACAGCAGGAAAAGCGGTCCGGCCTGTCGAACTTACAAAATTTAAGGAAATACTTAACCTTTTATGAATGATAAGGGAGTGACATAAATTAAAAATTTTTACAAGAAATAATTTGTAACAATTGACAGATAAATTTTTAAATTAGTATACTAGTAGTATAACTTGATAATAAGGCCCCAGGTGTTTTTTAGAGGTACAACCTTTCTGCCGTTTGGCCGGGCGAGCTTAAAACCCCTGACCAGGGCGTGAAAAAGAAGAATGGGGGGAATATAAACAAGTGAGTATTGAAGCTAAAAAGTTGGATCCCACTTTCAGAGAAGAAGTAGTGGCCAAGTTTTGTACGGACAAGAACCCTACGGATCTTTACAATTGCCTGACATGTGGCATGTGTTCCGCAGGATGCCCTTTCAACGGGGTGCATGACGACCTGGACCCGCGGAAATTAATCCGTAAGGTTATGCTGGGTATGAGGGAAGAAGTCCTCAATGACCTGGCAATCTGGGTGTGCAACCAGTGTGCCCGCTGTACCATGGATTGCCCGATGAATGTGGATATTGCCGGCATGGTCCGTACCATCCGCGGAAACTTCGGGCTGAAGGCTCCGGGATTCCTCCAGGATGTTGTGGATGCACAAGTAAATACCGGCAACCAGATGGAAGTAACCAAGGAAGATTACCTGGAAACCCTGGAGTGGATGGAGGAAGAGCTGCAGGCCGAGCTGGATGACCCCAATGCCAGGATTCCCGTAGACGTAGAGGGTGCCGATTACATGTTCCTTTGGGACCCGCGGGAGATCAAGTACTATCCCATGGACATACAGAGCATCGGCAAGATCATGTACGCTGCGGGCATAAGCTGGACCAGTCCCAGTACCTGGTGGGATGCTACCCACTATGGACTGTTTAACGGTAACGACGAAGAATCCAGGATTCTTATTAAAAGAATAGCCGAAGAGGTAAAGAGGCTCAAGCCCAAAAAAGGTGTTCTTGTTACCGAGTGCGGCCACGCCATGCGAGCCCAAAGCTGGGGACGCAAGGTATGGCTCACCCCGGAAGAAGGTAATTACGAGGTAACTTGGTTGCCGCAACTGGAGGCCGAAATAATCAAGAAGGGCCTTATCAAAGTAGATCCCAGCAAGAACCCCGAGCCGGTAACTCTGCACGATCCCTGCAACGCCGTGCGCAAAGAGGGTATCGTGGAGCCGCAGAGGTATGTTCTCAGGCAGGTCTGCATGGACTTCAGAGAAATGTGGCCCAACCGCAAATATAACTACTGCTGCGGCGGCGGTGGCGGCCTCCTGGCCATGGGAGACAAGATTTACCCCTACCGCATGGCCAAGGGTAAGTTGAAGGCCGAGCAGATTGAAAGGACCGGGGCCAAGATTGTAGTCAGCCCCTGCCATAACTGCTTCGACCAGTTAACAGACATTATCAAGTATTACAAGCTGGATGTACAGGTTAAGCACATACACCACTTGATCAGTAATGCTCTGGTGTTGGAAAAGTAATGGAAAAGCCCCTGTTAAATACAGGGGCTTTTTTGAGGAAAAATGCAGGGCGGCGGAATTGTGTATGTTCTTGACGCTACAAGCTTTCTATGCTACTATTATGTGTGCAGTACGTGAGGCTTTTGTATGCGGGCGTGGCGGAACGGCAGACGCGCTGGACTTAGGATCCAGTGGGCGTGCGCCCGTGGGGGTTCAAATCCCTTCGCCCGCACCAAACCCGCTAAATTCAAGGCTTTCAGGGTTTTTCTCCTGGAAGTCTTTTCTTTTTCCCTTTGCAATACTCCGGAAAAAGTCTTGCACGGAGTCTGGCGCGTTTTGAAAAGGAGCGAAAACCATGCCCTGCAGGAGAAGGGTGTCCACCCTCCCCCCGGACATCAAAAACCGCTTGCAAAACCTTCCCCCGCAAAAAGTTCTTCTGTGAGGATGTTAGCGATGTACCAGGATATAAATTTTAGTGGGGTTTTTTACCGTTTGAAGCTTAGATAGTAGTTGTTAATTCATAGTTAAATAGAGCCAGGGAATTAAATTCAACTTGCCATTTTTATACTTTTTCTGCAGGATTTACCGCATAAGTGAAGAATTATTTTCCACTAAAGCCATGCGAGTTGCCAGTATTATGTTTAATTTGCCAGTGTTATGTTTAAAAGGATCAGTGAGGCACAGGGTAGTATCTGTTTAGGAGGGATGTTCATGGCTGATATACTTAAGGAAGTACAAGACCTTGAATATAAGATTTCCGAAATGCAATATGAGTTGCATCGAAAGGCGCGTGAATTAAAGCTGGCTATAGCGGAAGGAAAGTTAGATTTAGGGGATATCCGTTTTCCAATATGTGATGGAGGATGCATTGCGGTAAGTCCGCTACCACCTTGTTCTGGATGTTGCATTCGAAAGAGTCCTGTAACGTAAGTATTTAGGATCTTGTTCCCTGTGCCCACTAGTTCTTTTTAAGTTTTGTTGGGGGGGGGAAGCAATGAAAATCAAAGAGTTGTTGTATAAGTTTCCAGTTTTATCTGATTGCGTACATCTAGTGCGTATGCAAGATTGTTGTGCTTTGATAGATAGGTTCACTGGTGAATATATTCTGTTTCATCCGTTTTCTGGGGTCGTATTAGCAATGTGTAATGGCTCAATGTCTTTAGAAAGAATAACAAAAATATGTGCAGAAATCTTTCCAACGTCTGATGATATCGGACACGATCTTGTTCGGCGCACACTAGAACGGTGCGAGAAATTCATAGTATGGAACTCTCAACAAAAGAAAAATGAATGGAAGTACTACCCGCCTGACTTCTTATATAAACCTAGGCCGAGAACAGATTACCCCGTCCTTCCGTTAGAGAAACCCCTTCAAATGACTCTGGTTCTGACAAATGAATGCAATTTGAAATGCATCTATTGTTTTAGAGCAGCTGGTTCCAAATGGAAAGGTGAATTATCAAAAGAAGATCTTTTTGCTTTAATAGATCAGTCGGCACAGATGGAATTAAAACACTGTGCCCTTACTGGAGGAGAGCCCTCCTTACACCCTAACTTCGAGGATGTTGTTATAAGAATGCTGGAAAATGACATTTACCCCTATATCAGTACAAATGGAACCTGTATTTCCGGGGCAACTCTGTATCGTCTTAGGCAAGCGGGTCTTAAAACTATACAATTCAGTCTTGATGCAGGTACATCAGATCTATACGACAAAATGGTAGGAACATCTGGTTATTTTGAAAAGGTCCTGGGCACAATCTGTCTAGCAAAGCGTCTTGGATACAGAGTTATTGTTAAGGGAGTCGTTACCAGGTTGAATGCTCAGGACATTGGAAGTCTATTTGATGTATGTGCTGATAGTGGAGTGGACTTTGTTTTAGTCGAAGCTTTCAGTCCGGGACTTCACGGACGAGGTAATAGTGAGTTATTGCTTCCACATAAGCTTGCGTTGCAGGTACAGTATTTGGTTGAGAAGGCCAGAGAGGCTTTTTCGGCTAGCATGATGATTGCACCGTTTACAGTACCTGGAAAGTGGGCAGGCCCAGAAGATATAATATATTGCGGTGGAATGTACACTTCTTTTGTTGTTCAACCGGACGGAACAGTATGCGCTTGCGAACAAGTTAGTGATGCTTCACTTAGTTTTGGGAACATACGTGAGCAGTCTCTTTCAGAGATATGGAACTCTGCACAAGTGTTGGATTTTCTAAACCCGAACCGGTCGCAGTTGAGGGAACCGTGTAGGAGTTGTGAATACTTCAGCAGGTGCAGGTCTGGGTGCTTCAATTATTCTTTACAGTACTCTAGTGATTTGTTTGCTCCGGATCCGCGTTGTTGGAAGGTAAGATTGGGGCAGCATAACCCTCTGATGATAGATGTTCAACAGAATACAAGATAGCCCGGCCTTGCGCCGGGCTTTTTCATTTTTCAAGAAAGCCTCTACCAGTTTTCTTTATTCAGTCTGTGCCCGGTTTCACGTACCGGGCCTTTGCGAGAAGGCATTAAGTGGGAATATGGAAATTGAAATTCTAAAAAACTATACTGCAGCTTCTGAAGTGCCTAGCACTTCAGTCCAGATATCAAAGGCATGACCTTTGATAGCATGCTCCACTCAGGCATCCAGGTGCTGATTTAAAGCAACAAAATGAGCGCGCCAGTACCAGGTCTTAAGGCTCCTTACCCGGCAGCGTTCCAGTTCATAATCCTTCTTTTTTCGGCTGAAAGACCGCTCCGAACTGGACCACATATTATATACCCTCTTCCAGGCCTCGAAATTGCGCGGCGTAGGGGTAAAGAAGCGCAGGTCATCATGGGGTTTGGTATACAAGGTAAGGATAAACATGCCTGAACTCAGCCAAAGATACCACACCCATCACCGCATCATGCCGCTGAGCCTGGGCAAAGCGGAGATAAACCGCAAGTCCTGTAATTGGGCAGTGTTTGGTGTTAAGATAACATACTTAAGAAATACTTTGGATTTCTAATGTAATGCCGGCGATAATTTTAAAAAGGGTCGACTTCCCGCTCCCGTTCAGGTCGATGATGACCCTGATTTCTTGGTCGATCGTCAGGGAGACATCCCGAAGCACTTCGTGCTGCCCATTGAAAAGCCGGTAGATGAAGTGGCTGAAGTTTTAAGCCGGGCCACTCATAACCGGGTCGGGTTCAAGCATGCTGAGCTCCTAAAGGGAAAAGCCAGGATGTCGGTGGGTATAAGAGATGGCCTTAAAGGTGCCAGGATGGAGCTCCAGTACCAGCTACGCCGGGTCAAGGAAATCCTTAAGGAATGCGAGTTGGTTGAGGCCCGCCTGGCAGAACTGTTGAAGGAAATCCCTTATGCCGGGTATCTGCTCACCATCCTGGGAATGAGCATACTGCGAGTGGCTACCATAGTTTCCGAAGTGGGCGACCTGAACAACTACCGTAATGCCAGGCAGTTAATAAAGCTGGCCGGCCTGAACCTGGTGGAAAACAGTTCAGGTACCCGCAAAGGGCAAACTGCGCATCAGCAAGCGGGGCAGAGCAAAGCTGCGCTGCGCGCTCTTCCGGGTAGCCCTGGTTTTGGTGGCCAGAACGCTGCAAGGTAGAGCGTAAGAAGGAAAAACCAGCAAGATGAAAAGACAACCGAGGACAAAGAAAAAGAGAACGCCGCTTGATGAAAAGAGCGCTCTCTCAATTTTTCTTGAATTACAACCAATTATACGATTGCGGAACTTACTTCGTCAACATATTTATACTCTGGAGGGCAAAAGCAACTTTATGTCAATTACAGCCTATTTGTATTTTCTTATCTTTTTCCATAAATCTTGAAAGAATTCTACGAATTTTATACCATAATTATCTATTATATTCATAATTATTTTTATAATTATTATATTTACTAATATAATAATTATAATTTTTAAAGTAATATCCATGATTTATCCTTCATTTTAAACAATCTTTACGGAATATAAGAAGTGTCAAACCTAGAAAAGCCATCTATATCGATTGACGAAAGTCTAATGCCATAGCCTTGAACGCCAAAATAAAATCCAACAGTATAATCATAGTCCATTTGTAAATATGAGTTGCTTGTCCAAGCATTATATACCTTATTTGTTAATTTGCGTATTTCATCTATTTGATAGTAATAAGCAGTACCGCTGCTGTCTGACGCTATTTCGATACTCGCTCCTAATGCATCTGTCCAATACTTTGTTGTTCCACTCTTATAATATCTTCCAGTTGCAGAATATCTCATAACTAATGAGGAGGTGACGGTTGCATTGCGGGATACAGTTGCAGTACCAGTCTCCTGAGTAGTGATATCATTAGTTGGTGATGAAGTGGAGGAATAAATGTACCAGATTAAAACACCGTATTCATGGTGACATCCTCTCCCCAATAAATTGGGGAGCATTTCGGTGCGGAACGGCCCAGCACTCAATTTATTGAGTGCTGGATTGGAGAGGTAGTGGTTGATGCAGCGCATCCACCTTTCTTCGCGGCCGGCTTCTTTCTTGACGCGGGAGAGCCTGCCCGCCTGCTGGAGTGCTTTCCGCTGTTCTGCCCATTGTTCCTTACGCCACCTTACCCGACGGCCGTCAAAAACACGTTATTGTTGTAGGGTGGTTTAATGCGAAGCATTCTCAGATACTTTTTGCCACCGCGTTTGTTGCTGGCCTTTTAGGCCCCCTAACAACTGTGTAATAAAGAATTTTTATTTTATGCCAAATCTTTCATTGTAAAAGAAAAAATCCTCGTGGTCCCAGCAGTAACGAGGATCATACCCATTCCAATGAGACACTCCAAGACGGGAGTCTGGGAACAGCCTACCGGGCCGGTGGGAGCTGATGTTTTGGACCGGGGCAGTTGTTCAGGCCCTAGCCAACTTATCTTTTCACTAGCCGCATACACACTTTCCCAATCCCATAGGCCAGCCCAAAAGTTATCAGCGTTCCGATGAGGCCGGCCATGGAAGTTGCCAAGGTCTCATTTCCTATTCCAGGTACGACATAATCGGGAATCAGAGACTTAATGACCTCTTTCCCCTCAGCCATTTCGATAAAGCCGAGGTCTTCTGCTACTCTTTCCAGGCCGTCCGGGTGCGGACAGGCAAACGGTGACAGCACGACAGCTACAAACAATGCAACAATTAACCCTATCATGAATTCTTTTTTCATTCGTCTCACCTCACACTTTGATGGCTTCCGAACCCAAATCGCTCCGCACCTGACTAACGAGTCCTACCACCGCAGTGGTAATTAGCCCCTCTCCGATGCCAATCAGCGCATGCCAGCCCAGCATGGCATGAAAAATCATTCCTGCCGGCGCAGTGCCGGAAACCGTAAGCTCCAAAGCACAAGCCAGAGCAGCAAGTACCACAGAACACCACGAGGCCACAAACGTGGCAGCAAGCATTGTTCCTCGGCTCTGGGAAAATCCAGTAATCGCTCTGTATATCCAGTAGCCCGCAAAAGGAGCAATAATGCCCATATTCAATATATTGGCTCCCAGTACAGTTACCCCACCGTCCAAAAATATAAAGCACTGAATAACCAGAATTGTGGTCATGATAAGGCAGGCGGTTCTGGGGCCCAGCAGAATTGCAGCCAGAGTACCACCAATCAGGTGTCCGGAAGTGCTGCCGGCAATAGGAAAGTTAATCATTTGCGCAGCAAAAATGAAGGCTGCCATCATACTCATCATAGGAATGGTCTGTTCTTGCAGTTTTGTCCTTATTTTGTGAACCACGTGAGCTAGCACTCCGGCGGAAATCGCCGCCGAGATTGCCCACGTTTTTGGGTCTAAAAGACCATCTGGAATATGCACTACAACCACCTCCTCGTTTTTGCCCGCACCCTGCACAATGACCCGCGGCTCGCGGCAGAAAATTGTCGGGCTGGCTGCATTACCCTACCGCAGTGTGAGTCTGTCCTATCTCTACAAACTCTGTCCCTTCACCGTTCATGCGGTAAATCACTGCCCGGTTACGTCCCAATCGCTTGGCTTCCAACAACGCTAGGTCCGCCTGGTGGAGCAAGATGCGCATTTCTTCTTCTGGATTATGCGCGTTACCGTTTGTCCGCTGCATGGCGCCCCCCAGGCTAACCGAAACATTTAATTTGTTGGCTTGATGGGTGAATACATGATGTCTGATCACCTCCATTATCCTCTCGATAAATGCACTGGCCCCGGCGAAGGCATCGACATGTAAGAGAATGACAAACTCATCGCCGCCGTATCGACCCACTATGTCAGAATTACGCACTACGTTTTTCAACAAGCCGGCAATTTCCCTGAGGACGAAGTCGCCGCAGGCATGACCATAGGTATCATTGATGGTCTTAAAGTTATCCACATCAACCATTATTACCGCCAGCGAGTCTCTGCTCTCCTGTGTCCGTTTCAACTCTGCAACAATTCGCTCCATCAGGAAGCGCCGGTTATAAACCTGAGTAAGATGATCGACAAAGGCCATTTCCTTCAGCAGTTGATTCATTTTAACCAGCTCAGCCTGTTTTTGCCTGCGTTCTGCCTGGAGCAGTTCCAGTTCCTCGTTACGCTGCCGAATCTCTTCTTTTTGCTTCTTCAATGTCTCAATATGCTCGGTGAGTTCACCATACATCTCCTGTAAACGCACCGACATTTTGTTGAAGGCCCGGGTTAATACCTCTACCTCACCCCGCGAAGTTACTTCTATTTGCTGGCCGAATTTTCCCAGTGCAATTTCGTCGGCTTCTTTAGCCAACTGCCGGAGCGGCTTGGTTATGTGCTGTGTAATCAAAGAACTGAGAGGAATGGTCAACAGTGCCAGCAGCAGTAGTGTAAGCAAGATCATGGTAAAGCTTTGAGCGTAAAAACCGTACAAGATAAGACGCTTTTCTCCCTGCACAACGAGTACTGCGTCGGTCCCAGCCAAACGACAAAAGGCTGTGTAGTAACTGTTACCAGCACGATCCCGGTAGGTGCCCACCCCGGCGTTTCTTTCAGTAAACCATCGCAAGACTGTATCCTCCACTTTGCCCGGCTTTGTAGGGCTGGTTGAGCCCGCCAGAAGTGTGCCGTCCGGTTTAACTAAGCACACGGCAATTTTATTCCACTTCACTTTCTTAGGGTGATAGCCGAACCTATACAGCCACTGTACCTTCGAAGTGCAATTAATCTCTTCAATTTTTTGCAAGAAGTCGGTCGTTAAAATCCACTGTACCTGTTTACGCGGCAGTTCCGCCCACACTACCCCGTCCTGAAAAGGAAAGGCAATAAGAAGCCCTCCTTTTTCATCATTAAGAAGAATCGGCTGCCGCTGTTTACCGGCTACCGCTGTTCGAAACCACTTCTCTATGGCAACATTTTTACCCTCTTCACCGGCAGTATCCAGCAAAACTATTCCCTTGGCATTGGTATAGGCAATTCGTTGATAATTGTTGGACCGGGCGCGGGCCATTTGAAGAATCTCGTTATTCCATACTGATTGAGGAGCAGTTTCAATGACGGAAGACAGTCTTTGCAAATCCAAAGTTCGCTCTTGAAACCACAGATCAATATGGCGTGCTTGCTCCCGGCATATGGTATTGAGAATCTGATACGTAGAATGTTCAGCTGTGACCACCATGTAATTGCAAAAAGCGTAGAAGAAGATACCCGATGGCAGGAGGGTAAAAAATAAAAACCACTTCATCAAAGATTGGGTTAACGACTGCCGCACAATTCACCATCCTTTATTTTACGCACCAATTTTTCAAATTGGTGCTGAAAAACATCCACCACCACCGGATCAAATTGGGTCCCGCAGCATCTTACAATTTCATCGCGCGCTTCGTGTGGCAAAATCATACTCCGGTAGGGGCGGGGAGAAGTCATCGCATCAAAGGCATCGGCAACTGCGATTATCCTGGCCCCCAGCGGTATCTCTATGCCGGTAAGTTGGCTAGGATAGCCGGTGCCGTCGTAGCGCTCGTGATGGTACAATACCAGGGGGAACAGCGGTTCTAAAGGACAAACCCTTTGTAACAGCACTGCTCCCCACCGGGAATGTTTTGTTACCACACTTTTTTCGACTTGTGTCAGCGGGGTCGGTTTGTAGAGAATATTCTGGGGAACCCTGGCCTTACCGAGATCGTGAAATAAACCGGCTAGGTATATTGTTTGGCGCTGCTCAAATTCCAGGGCGAGCTCTTCCGCCAAGAGCAACGCATAGTTGGCCACACGTAAGCAGTGCGTATACAATAACCGGTCGCTCAAAAAGATGCCAAGTTCTTTTGGTATCGAGTGAAACTGTGTGCTGCTGAAGCACATGGAAGAATTGATGGTTTGCACTAAAAATACCCCCTAAAAAACAGCACAAAAAAGCACGAATAGTCCAAGTTTGATAGTCAAACCTCATTTGGGATCGTTTCAAAAAATAAAAATCCAGTAAAACACCTGCTTCGTAGGTAAAAACATCTTCGTGGTTGGGTGAGAAATTGAGCAAATAAAAAAGGTCACTCAGCTGAGGGGGGATACTCCCCTGCATAAGCCTTCGTGACCCACTTTGTCCTTGTCTTTATTTAAATTAAAAACATTGGTGAATTTAACTTAACAACTTTAACAAATTAAACCAAATCCTTACTTAAAGATTTTACTCAATCATCTAGAAATGTCAATAGTTTTTTAATATTGCTTTACACTTCCTTTGACTTACAATATATATGTAAGTCAAGAAAAGTTCAAGACATCTTCCAAGTTTTTCTTGTTAGGATAAATAAGGTAAGCTTCGGAAAAAATAAAATTAATTCAATCAAGCATAAGGAAATTAATGGTTGCTGTTCCGTTACTGGTCTTAGGGGGTAACATTAAAAAGAAGCTATAATTAACATAACCAGTAGGGTTAAAAGTTAATTTTTGATATTAAACCGAGGTGGTCTTGTTGGAAATAAAGGATAGATTCACCAGGGGATTTATCGCGGGATTAGTTGGTGGCATTGTAATGAATATTTTGAGCTTTACATCTTATTATGCCAACATTGCCGAATTACGCTTTCTGGATTGGGTAGCGGTTGTAATATATGGTTTAAAACCCCAAAATTTTTGGGAGGCTGCGTTTGCCCAGCTGGCACAACTGTTCTTTGTAGGTATATTAGGAATAATCTTTGCTTACCTGATTCCTAAGATAACAAGCAGGAACTATCTTTTAAAGGGATGGCTTTTTGGAATTACCGTATGGTTTTTTCTATACGGTCTTAAACTATTGTTTAAGGTCAAGTTGGCCGTACCGTTACATCTCGACACAGCGGTATCAGACTTTGTTGGTGCTTTCATTTACGGCTTGGTTTTAGCCGAAACGTTGCGTTGGCTGGAGAATAAAGTAAAATCAGGTCTTTAATTACAACTATCGATCTGACTCTAAAATATATTTTTTAGATAAAGAGTATTTTTTTGGGTGTTAATCAGTTTATAGATTGAAATCTATTTTCCAATTGACATGAAAACATTCTCTTTTTAAAAATGTTACAAGGGGGGAAAATCATGCCTGGAAAAACCCGGGAGGGAACGCGGTTGCAGAGATTGAGCAGGTTTACATTCGCAGTTGTTTTAACCATAGTGTTCATTCTTTTTGCCGCGGGATGTACCGGTCCGGAAGTCCCGCAGGAAGTGCCGAAGAATTCCGGCAAACAAGTGCAACAACAACTCGTACCGGAGCAAGGCGAAGGCCGACCCGAAAGCGCGGTCCGAACCCCGGGCGGGCAGGAAGGGCAGCAGCCTTCCGGAAAGCAGCAACAGGAAGCAATGTTGAAACTGCTGTCCGCCACCGTAACCTACGTGGTGGACGGTGACACGGTGTACGTGGTCCTGGCCGGCGGTAAGAAGGAAAAGGTGCGCTTTATCGGTATAAACACGCCGGAGTCAACTCGGAAAGTAGAGCCCTACGGCAAACAGGCCTCGACCTATACCAAAAAGCGGCTGGACGGCCGAAAGGTGTGGCTGGAACTGGATGTCCGAGAGAGGGACCGGTACGGGCGGCTGCTGGCCTATGTCTGGCTGGAGAAACCAGCCGGTGACAGCGAGAAAGAAGTACGGGCCAAAATGTTCAACGCCGAGCTGCTCCTGGAGGGCTATGCCCAGGTAATGACTGTCCCGCCCAATGTCAAGTACGTGGATTATTTTAAGAAATACCAGCGGGAGGCCAGGGAGGCTAATAAAGGCCTCTGGGGTCTTTCCCGGTGATTTTGTATTAAGAATGGGCACCAGCATCAAGCTGGTGCCCAGTTTGGTGGCATAGATGGTTGAATCCCTATATCATATTACTTTTCCAGAATAAAAATATTACTTCAAAATGAATAATGGGCTAGTGTATTGCCAATAATAAGAGAATGAGAAAAAGAAGTAAGAACTTTTATTCCTCCATTTGCTTGGCCAGAAACGATGCAGCCGTCTCTGCCAGCTTTTTTTCCACGTCTCCCATTAGGGCTTCTTCGCTGGAGGTAATGATAACGGAGCCAATGGCGTCACCGTTAGCAATAATGGGTGAAATTACACTCTTCTTGAACATAACTCGTTCATCCGCTGTAAGGCTGTGCTCTTCCTCTATAATTTTAGTCTGCCGCTCATTGTTCATGATATTTTCAAGCAAACTTCCTACAGGTTTCTTCACCAAATCCTTTTTAAAACCCCCGGAAACGGCAATGATTTCATCGCGGTCGCTAATACAAACCACGTGACCCAGGGCTTCATAAAGCGATTCGGCATATTCCTTGGCAAATTCTCCCAGATCATTAATGGGAGAATATTTCTTTAAGATTACTTCTCCTTCCCTGTCAATATATATCTCCAGGGGCTCGCCTTCACGAATTCTCATGGTGCGCCTGATTTCCTTGGGAATAACGACCCGGCCCAGATCGTCTATCCTCCTGACAATTCCGGTAGCTTTCATGATTTATCCTCCTCTTAATAATTTTAGGGTTTTTGTATTATATTTTTCTCTCAATTAAAGTAAATCATTACTGGAAAAATATTAAACACCCCCTGGCTCCCGGAAGAGGCGGGGGCTGGGGGGCTGAGGATTTAATGTATTATATTGGAATCCCGAAAGTTGAACTGAGTTCCTCCAAATTACAAGTATATAGATACCGCTTAAAAGAAACCGAATTGTTTATAAGAAACTTTAATTTGTTTTTCAGCTTTTCCACTTCATATTTACGCTTGGGCAGGGATCTGTTAGTTTGAAATAGATATATTACATCCTCCGTAAAGTGAATTGGTGTTGCTGTTGCTGATGAAATTAATTGCAAACCTGTATGGACCGTTTCTTCCAGTTCTCCCGTAGCTACAGCCAGCGCTCTGACGGTGGTGCGCCCCCCCAGCTGGTTCATGGCATATTTCAATAAACCTTGAATTAACTTAATAAATGATTGAACTGAACTTTGGTATGGTGTAAATCCCAGCACTATAGTTTCCGGAACTGCCAGGGCCAGGATCTCTTCCATTAAAAGGGCTGATGGGGGAGCGGTGGCAAATATCAGCAGCGGCGTTCTGGAAACAGTGTAGCGGTTTATGACCTGGTTCCGGAGGTTTTCCGGCAGCGATTCTACAAGTCGCTTAAATTCCAGGCCTTCGCCAAAAATTTTTGCTTCAGGGAATTCTTCAGCCAGCCGGGCAATGTGTCCGGCTTTCATTTCTTTTTTTCTCCGGTCAATCCAATTAATTGTCTTAACATCAGTAACTGGAGGAACCCCTGCGGGAATTATGTCTATAACATTTAAATAAAGTGATTCTTCATCATTAAATTTATCAACGCCCAGGCTGTAAATAACATTTATGCAGCCCGCATTTACCTTTTCGCAATTGAACCACCAGGTGGCCGGAACGGTGATGTTATCCTTTTCCAGCACCAGGCGCGTGTGCTGTTCGCCTGCGAAGGTTCTTTGTGATAAAACGAACAAGTTCCTGGTCAGGCATACAGGGGGAGGGTTTCCTTCACCGAAGGGGGCGAGCCGGCGAATGTCCCGGTAAACTGAAAGGTTCAGTTCTCCAGGCTCCAACAGCAGGTCAACCTTTACTTCCTGCAATGGCCCATGTTTTACAAGCATTTTGCCAACTGTGTCATTCAGTGCTTTCGCCAGTTCCGGAACGTTTGCTTCTTTCAGCTGAAAGCCGGCTGCCTCCGCGTGCCCGCCGAAGCCGGCCAGCAAATTCTGGCACTGCTCCAGTACCTCGTATACATTGATACCGGCAGCGGACCGGCTGCTGCCGGTCACCCTGCCGTCTTCTTTTTTGGTCATGAGAAAGGCGGGCTTGTGGAACTGCTCGGCCAGCTTTCCGGCTGCTATCCCGATAACTCCTTCTTGCCAGAGAGGGTCGTATAATACGATGGCTTGAGAATTTTCTTCCACCCTGGACATTGCCTCTTTAATTATGTCAGCAGTTAGGTTTTTTCTTAATTGATTTTGCCCGTCCAATTCCACGGCAAGCTTGTTGGCTTCAGCTTCTTCCCTGCAGAGAAGCAGGTCCAGGGCCAGCCTTGCATGGGATATCCTCCCCGCGGCATTGAGCCTGGGCGCAATTTGGAATGCCAGATCTTCCTCGGTGGCGCTTAAAGGATTAACTCCTGAAATTTTAAATAAGGCCTGCAGCCCCGGCCGGCGGGTAGACCAAAGAAAAGGGAGGCCCTTTGTCAGCCAGTAGCGGTTGTCGTCCAGCAGGGGCACCGCATCGGCCACAATGGAGAGAGAAATAAGGTCGAGAAATGCACCCTCGGGCAGCGGGGTGCCGCAGGCCCCGGCCAATTCCACGGCCAGGAGGTAGGCCACTGCCGCCCCGGGAAGCATCCGGGCAGGATGTCCTTCCGGGAGAAGCTTGGGATTGACGATAGCATCTGCAGGGGGAAGTGTCTCTCCTGGGGTATGGTGGTCAGTGACTACCACGGTAAGACCGAGTTCCTTAGCCCGCTCTATCGCTTTTCCGGCAGTAATGCCGTTGTCGCAGGTTATGATGAGCTTTATACCTTCCCCGGCCAACTTTTCCACCGCCCGGGTATTTATGCCGTATCCTTCGGAAAACCTGTCCGGCAGGTAGTATGAGGGGCAGCTGCCGAGATGTTTTAGGGTTTCTATAAGAACAGCCGTGGCTGTAACGCCGTCCACGTCATAATCGCCGAAAATACAGGCAGGGAGTCCCTTTTGCAGGGCCTCCCTTATTATTTGCACGGCCTTGGACATGTGCGGTATGTCTTTTGCCTCCGAAGGCTTCAGTTCCAGGGGATAGAGGAGGGCGCGGGCTTTTTCGGGGCTGCGTATGCCGCGCCGCCAGAGGATTTCTGCAACGCGCCGGGTACAGCCGCACTCTTGCATAAAATCTTCGGGAATTTCAACGGGCCCGGGCAGGAAGCAGGAACTCATAAGGTCACCCCTTAGCCAAATATTCAATAAGCTATTTCCGGAGCATCATCCCAGTCCACAATTTCCAACTCATCTGCCTCGTCTTCTTCTCTCCCTTCGGGCTCACGGCCCTTGCATGTCATCCTGTACTCGCACTTAAGACATGTTTTCGGGTCTGCAGCTGGTTTGAAATCACGATACTCGTTATTTATTATTTCGGATACCAGTTCCTTCAGGATACTTTCATCCTGGTGATAATCTTTTTCGCTGTATTTTAAAATAACCCTTGACGTTGGAAAGCGGGGATTCCAATAAATTATCGTTACATCTTCCGGTGAAATAGGGTGTCCCACTACGGTTTCCCCGGCTTCCACCATTAAGTAACGGTAAACGACGGTTTGCAGGGCGTGGCGCAGAGTGTTCCAGCTGGGAGGCTTCTGGCCGGTTTTCCAGTCATAGATTAATATCGTACCGTCACCCGGTATGTGTATCACGTCGTAAGTGGCAGTAAGGCGAAGGGGGTGCCTGTTCAACTTCAGGGATATCTCCGGTATCCAGGTTCCTTTAAGGGGAAACTGGGACGCCAGATTTTTGTACCATTCCCGCATCATTATTCCCAGCTCATCCCCGGAAAAGATAGGTGAGATGCCGAGAAAATATCTCTGCGCCATCAGGTGAAAAGTTTTGCCGATTTCCGAAGAAAGTTTCAGCGCGCTCTCACATTCCACCGGCCAGTACAGCCCGTCAATATAGCGCAGCCTGAATTTCAGGGGGCAGGTTTTATAGGTTTGGAGTGAAGATTGGCTGAAATAGAAGTTATTGCTTAGGCTCATAATATTTTAAAACCCCCTTGTTAACCAGGGAATTGAGGGCCTTGCAAAGGTATTCTCTCTTGCCCCCGAAGGTCAGCCTGAGGTATTTTTTCGCCCTGGTTATGGTGACGTAAAGAAGTCTCAGGTGTTCCCCGGCAGATTCGGCCCTGGCCAGATGCTTGGCCTTGTCGGGGTCGAAGGGCCCCTGGCTTTCCAGGGCCGCCAGCTCGGCCTTGACCACCGCCGCCGGGTTTGCAACGTCGTCCTCCAAATACCGCAGTTCGCCTCTCATGGGGTCTTCCATGGTTGTGGGGAAATTAAAAGAGTTCATTCCGGTGGCAAAAACGGCATCCCACTCAAGTCCCTTGGCGCTGTGGCAGGTTGACAGTGTAACTTCACCGGGGCTGGGTTCAAAACCGGCCCGCTCACTTAACATTTTAATAAAATAATTAAATGATTTATCATTTTCCATTACTTCTCCCACCAGGTCAACCAGCCGCGCGTGGGGATCCCTGCTGGATCTTACCTGGAATTCCTGGGCCAGCCGCTGGGCCATGGCCATATGGTCACCTTCAAGCCCCAGTTCTTCCGCCAGGTACATGACCAGTGACTCGGGCGGCAGGCGCGAGGCCCCAAGCCAGCTGGTAACCCGTTCTACGGCCTTTACAATCCTGGGCCACAACTCATGGGCCCGGATCTCCTCTGGCACAACTTTTTTCAGCGGCTCGCCGGGCTGCGGGTAAATAATTTGCTCAACCCTGGCGCTGCGGAGAAATTCCGCCAGTTCCGGCTCGTCCTTTAGTTCCGGGATCATGGTCATTTCCAGGGCTTTTTCCAGCCGGCCTCCATCGTGGGGGTTTACCAGGAAGTCTATCCAGCTGCACAGTGCCTTGAGGGTGTTCCGTATTTCTCCCATGCTGCCGTTGACAATCCGGTAGGGGACGCCCAGCTTTTCAAGCTCTTTTGCTATTTTATCAATGTCCCAATTGGTCCGGCAGAGAATAGCCGCCTTTCCGTCCTTTTCTTTCTCCAGGTATTCCTTTACCCGGAGTGCCACATCCTCCCTTTCTTTTTCGCGATGGCCGTATCTTATAACCAGTGCCCCGGGGATGGAAGGATTTGGGGGATTCTTGGGTCCCGGTACGTCGTGCGGTATGGGATTTATCGGCTGGTCCGCCAGGGCACTTTTGCATTCATCATCGGGGTGGTCGTTTCTTACCCAGTTGACCAGGGCGTTGGCGGCGCCTATAATTTCCCGGGTGCTGCGGCTGGCGTAAAGCAGGGGCTGTACCTTATCCTGCAATTCCATTTCGGCGCAGAATTTCTTGAACAGCTCCGGGTCTGCCGCCGTAAAGGTGCTGGAGATTGCCTGGTTAGTATCCCCTACGCGTACCAGGTTTCCCTTTTCCCCGGCTAAAAGCCGCAGCATTTCTTCCTGCAGCGGTGTGGAGTCCTGGGCCTCGTCTTCAAAAATATATGTCCACCTGCTCTGCATGCGCCCCAGGAGTTCCTTGTCGGCCTGCAGGAGGTCAAGGGCGTAAAGAATCAGGTCGTCGAAATCGCAAAGTCCCTGCCTCCTGAGCTCTGCTTCATAACTGCCGTAAATTTCAATAGCCCAGCGCAGGAAAGAATTGAACGGGAGGGATTTAACATGTGTTTCCAGGTAATCATGCCTTAGCTTGTGTGCCTTGAAGTAATTTATTGCTTTTTCAATGTAATCAGTGCAGTCCTTGAGCCATCTTTTTACTCCTTCATTATTTCTGTTTCTTTTCCGCACCACAGAGATCCAGGCTTTATGGTTTTCAGGGTTTTGGAGCCACTGCCGCAGCAGCCGGTTTATGAGGCGGTACCGCCTGTCACCGTCAATTACCGGCATTTCGTCGGAAACCTGGAGAACGTCAGGCCTCTCGCGGACGATTTTAGCGGCCAGTGAATGCAGGGTCTTAACTTCGAACTTGTGGCTGAGATTGCCCTTGCCCCTGGCCGTAAGTTCTTCGATTAATTTCTTTCTGAAGTTAGCCACGGAAGAGTTAAGGTAAGTTACCACCAGGAGTTTGCCATTGCCCACGGCCCCGGACGCAACCAGTTCTGCCCCCAGGTAGGCAAGTATGGAGGTTTTTCCTGCTCCCGGAACAGCCGGGACCGCGAGGTACCCGCCCCGGTAGGCCGCTACTTCTTGCTGCCCGGGCCTGAGAACGCTGATTGGCAACCCTGTCACCTCCTGTTTGGGGGAAAACTTTCCGAGTTAATTATGGCTTAAAAAGAAACATTTTCATGGAAAATTTCCCCCAAAGACGCGGGCCACGTGTTCCGGCAGGGGGCCTTCTTGCTCGAATCCCCTGGTATTATAAGTGCTTATTGCCAGTACAATTCCCTTTTTAATTTTCCTGGCCAGGGCGCGTACCGTGCGGGCACAGTTTTGCTTTCTAAGCAGTACATCCCGGTCGTCCGACCAGGTTCCGCCAGTCCAGTGTTTTGAAAATACATGGGGGTTGGAGAGTTCTTTGGCATCACCGGGGAACCACACCGGGCTTGAGGCATCCAGCCAGAATTGATAATCCACGTCTGTTTGGGTCAATAAGAAAGCATATGGTGTCGACAATATAACCGCGTTTTCGGAAATTTTTTCTTCTTCCAGCTTTTCCGAGGCAATGGTTCCTTTTAATACCATGTCTATAAACATTTTTCCCGGCTGCAGACTGGTTCCGGTATATTTAGTTAAGTGGCTGTTAATGGTCCTGGCAACTTCGCAAAACCTTGCTGCCGATTTCAGTATCTGGCGGCAGGGATGGAGTTGTTCAGGTTTAGGCAGAAGCGGCGCCACCAGGTCGGCAAATGCCTTTTGGAGAAAGGCGTCTACGGGAAGGGGGGTTTGCGCCCTGTAATTTTCCAGCCAGCCGAGAAGTTTATCGTATTTTTCACCTGCAAGGTATCCGCAGCGGCGCCTGGTAACAGCGTCCATGGGCTTCAGCCACGGCGGCTCCGGGAAAGCACAATTGTTTATCAGAAGCGAGCTGCGGACGGGGTCCAGCTGCAGCAGGTGACATATGGTTTCGTGCAGGTCGCCCTTCCGCAGGCGCAATTCCCATTCGGGATGGGCGAGAATGGCCAGAGTAGTGAGCACCACCGCGTAGGGTTCGTCTATGAGCCTCTTACTCCTGGTAAGGTTATTGACATTAATATTATCCTTGCGCAGTTCCATTTCCAGCGCGTATTCCAGCACCTTGTCGACGTGGGGCGCGATAACGGCTATTCTGTGCGGGGGTGTCCCTTCATATACCAGTTTTACTATTTCCCTGGCGGTATCAGCTATCATATCACTGCGGAGTTCGGTGTTTATGGTTGCCAGTGTATGGTCGGGCAAAATGTTATCGTGGGGTTTCCACGTTATATCCTTCGCCAGGGAATCGGACCATTTCAGCATTGTATCGGAGCAGGTGTAAGATTTTTCCAAATGGTGCACGCGGCACAGGGACAGCAAGTCTCGGGCCCCTTCCGGGTCGGCCCCGAAGAACCTGGCGTGCCCGCCGTCGTCAGTATAAGCCAATACGGCTTCCTTTGTCCTTTGCATGAGCCACCGGATAAATTCTTGTGCCGCGGGCCTGGTCTCCTCGAGATTGTCGACTATGAGGTAGTCAATTTCGGAAGAAATTTGATCCTGATAATGCGGGTCAGTAAGGAGATAATTGGAGTACAATTCAACGGCAATGCCGTAATTGAATACCCTTGTCTCCAGGCACATGGAATAGAACTTGTTAATTAACTCCTGTACTACAGGAAAGTTCTCCCTGCGTGTATCATCTCCGGGAAAAGCGTCTTGCAGGCGCTTTGCTGCCTCGTGAATCGGAATGCCGTTGACGGCGGCCTTGTCTATGTTATCCATTACTTGAGCTGCCAGCCTGTGCGGCGGTGATACTATTTCCTTAAGGCTGGGAAGTACTTTCTCCAAAAGTAATTCGAGCAGGTAATGGGAAGTTTCGACTGTCATAAAAAGAGGCGCGGCGGCCTGCCTGCCGGGGGGAATCTTTGTACAAACAAGCGGCCAGAAGCGGGTCAATTCCCTTTGCACCCACCCAAAAAAGCTTACCACGAGAAGAGGGCCGCATTTTTCAGGCTGTATTTCTCTTTTCCACCTGTTGATTTGAGTCCGGTTCATAACCAGAACCAGGATGCGGTTACTTGGTATTCTACTGGCTGTGAGTTTTTTGTAATATTCCATAAGCCTGGTCGTTTTTCCAGATCCTGTTGGGCCGGAGTAGCACAGCGGTTTGGGCACGTTATCCCCTCCCGAAGTTTAATTTCTTTTAAATAATATAATGCTTCTTCCATGGCAGGGAAAGGAAATTTCTTTCGGCGGGCGGGATAAATAAAGCGGACCCGGGTAAAAATAAAACAGTAACCGGAACCTTAAAAGTCTTGTTTTGATAGGTGGGATTACCAGTGCGCGATAGCATGGTTGCCGGGGTACTTGCCGGTATTGCCGGGGGCCTGTTTTACCAAATCTTTATCTGGATTTCTTACCTGATGGGTGTTGCCAAAATAACACCATTCCAGCTTAGCGCCTATGTTTTAATTAAGCCCGGTTTGGATATAAGCTCGTTACCCGCGCAGGGCCTGGGCATGGCCCTGCACTTTGCCCTGAGTTCACTCCTTGGCTTGATTGCCGTTTACTTGCTGCGATCTATGGGTACCGATTATCTGGGGGTAAAGGGATTGGTCTATGGCGGAGTGATTTATTCCCTAATTTACGGCTTTATAGCCAGGGCAGTCATACCCGTAAGAATACTGCAGCCTGACCTGGCAACAAGCATAGTGTATCTCTTCGGCAATCTGTTTTTCGGCCTGGCCATTACCTTTATAGCGGGATACTTTACGCGGGAAGAAAGAACATAAATATTTTTTAGGAAAAAAATTAACCCGGCACGTGTACAACGGGCCGGGATTTTTTACACCGTCTCCTATGGCCGGTCGCCTTTTCTCATTATCAAATCCGCAAATTTTTGTTGTGATTTTGCTGCAGAGGCTGCTGCAGTCTTGATAATTTTACGCAAGTCAGGGTCTATAATCTCAGTTTCAATTAGGGCGTAAGCTAATGCCGCCATTCTGGCATCCTTTTCATAATCTTGAAGCATATCCATATCAGTAAAATTCATTGGCAGTTCACTCCATTGTCATGGATTCATAGTATTGTTGTAAAGTGCGGGCTCCTTGCCTTAATAGTTTGGCCTCGTCTTTAAAGGCATTTTTGATTTCTCTGTCGATTGCGTTGCCTGCGAAAAAATCGCACTTGCGGGCGGCAACTTGAGTTTCTGAAATCATTTTTACCAAATAGGCCCCTTCTTTTATTCTTTGAATTGTAGTGGGATCAAATTCCCGTAACAGAGGTTTTTTATCGTTCTTTGCTTTAAACAGCTTTAGCACCAATCCCCCTCCTTGTACTATAGAGTTTAGATTAGTCAGCTCAAAGCCAATAGACTTGACCCCTGACAACCACATAGGAATCCCGGGGCAACTCGGATAAATATTCTCGTAGAGGCAGGGGGCTTCGATCGCCCTCCTTAGGAAGCTTTAGCTGTCCTGATTGAAAGAGTGAAGCCCCGCCCATACGAGAGGACTCGAATGAGCACGTTGTGGATACAGCTTGCTGTATGCCGCGAGTTACGAGCAAGGTTGAGTGGCTCGTAAGGGTTGCGGGAACCCTGCCTGAATTCAGTGAAAGTGGGGATGCAAAAAATGATTTACGGTGGTGTTGATGTGGCCAAGTATCGCCATGAGGTGTGCTTCGTCAATGACGCTGGCGATGTTGTCCTGCAGATGCATATGGATAACAGCCAGAGGGGATTGAATAAGCTTCTGCAGGCATTGGAAAGGCTGGGTATCAAGCCTGACGGCGTTAAGTTCTGCCTGGAGGCCACCGGACACTACTGGCTCCCTATCTACTGCCACCTCAGTGAGCTGGGATTTCAGCTTCATGTTATCAACCCTATCCAGTCAGATGCTTTGCGTAATCTCTATGTGCGTAAAACCAAGACCGACCAGAAGGATGCTCTGCTTCTTGCTGACTTGCTGCGATTAGGACGTGCTCCTAAACTAAAGCTTGCTTCCGAAACGGTTCTCAAATTGCAGACACTCTCTCGACTCCGTTTTGAGTTCGTTCGCCAGGTCGGTGGGCTTAAAAACAGGGTGCTGGGCATCCTCGACCGGATCTTTCCAGAATACCCCGGCTGTTTCTCAGATGTCTTTATCCGGACTTCCAGAGAACTGCTTAAATCTTGCCCCGAACCGGAAGCTCTGACCGAAATGGATCTTTCAGAGTTATCCGCTTTCTTGAAAGAACATTCCCGCGGCCGCCTCGGTAAAGAAAGAGCTAGAAAGATTCAGTCTCTGGCTAAAGGCACCTTCGGCATTACCCTGGCTCTGGACGCTTTCACGCTCCAGCTGCGCCTGCTGGTTGAGCAAATTGAGTTCATTGAGGAGCAGATAAAGGTTATCGAGGATGCAATCAATGAGGTTATGGAGGAGCTTCGCCCCAGCGAAGATACTCCATACCGCCACGTTATTGAAACTATCCC
Organism: Desulfofundulus sp. JL263-se; assembly: GCF_056316025.1. Classification (NCBI taxonomy): domain Bacteria; kingdom Bacillati; phylum Bacillota; class Clostridia; order Eubacteriales; family Peptococcaceae; genus Desulfofundulus; species Desulfofundulus sp. JL263-se. The sequence continues at coordinate 587,967 of NZ_CM149993.1, forward strand.
TGGTATCGGTCCTGTACTAGCTGCTGCAATCATCGGAGAAGTAGACGATATTACACGCTTCCCCAACGCCCGGACTCTCGTGGCCTATGCCGGTTTAGATGCTTCAGTAAGGGCATCAGGGCTGTTTGAAGGCACTCGCAACCGCATGTCTAAACGCGGTTCACCTGTGTTGAGAAACAGTCTGTGGTTGGCCGCTGTTTCAGCCCGCCGCTTTAACCCGGAATTGAGGGCCTATTATGAGTTAAAACGCAGCCAGGGAAAGCATTCAAGCGTTGCTACCGGAGCAGTTGCCAGACGACTTGTGCATTTAATTTACTCTCTCTGGAAAGATAACCGACCGTATGACCCGAATTATCAATGGTCCCCACCCGGCAGTAAAGAGTGACCAGGACCCTATGTGATTGTCAAAGATCTTTTTGCTTTAGCCTATTGACTTTTCATAGCACGTCTTTCTATAATATTATTTTTCTGCTGCATTTTGATTATGTATTGCCTCTTATATGAAATGCGCGTGCAAGACAAACTTCCATTATTTACCGAGTTGCAGCGTGCAGGATTATTGGATTAGTTAGCGAAATAAAGGTACCATGTTTTAAACCTTTTAGAAAAAGGAGGGAAAAAAGGATATCCCGTATAGACAAGCCACGGGGTTCCAAAAACGACATCATGGGTAAGAGACAGCTTGGTGTTTTACTCGCGCTCCTGTTGTTTACAACTTCTTTTGTTTCCTTTGGCCCGGCAGGTGAATCCTCGGCGGCCACCCATGTAGTTTCAAAGGGTGAGAGCCTGTATAAAGTAGCCCTGTTGTACAATACAACGGTGGAAGCCCTGCGAAAGGCCAACGGCCTGACAAGTACCGTTATTTACCCGGGACAGGTACTCTGGGTTCCCATATATCATTTTGTGGCTCCGGGAGAAACTCTGTATCTTATCGGGAAAAAATACGGGGTGCCTTATACTGAGATAATGCGGTACAATGGCTTGAAGACCTCCACCATCTATCCCGGGCAAAAGCTTTATATCCCGGATCTCAGTGGAAACAAGTCCCTTACATCCCGGGGTACAGGCTTCAGTAATATTTCACGTTCCGACTTTGACCTTCTGGCCAGGCTGATAACGGCTGAGGCCGACTCCGAGTCATTTATCACCAAAGTGGCTGTAGGGGCGGTGGTACTTAACAGGGTTGAAAGCAGTGACTTTCCCAATACCATACCCGGAGTTATTTACCAGGTGGATGAAGCCGGATATTATCAATTCGAGCCTGTATTGAACGGGTGGATAAACCGTCCTGCTTCCGAGGAAGCCATCCTTGCCGCCAGGGAGGCTTTAAAAGGATGGGACCCGACCAACGGGGCCCTGTACTTCTGGGAGTCGTGGGTAAAAAATTCCTTCTTGAACTCGCGCTCCGTCAGCACTGTCCTGGGAGCCTTCACTTTTACCTATTAAAAATAAGCCTGTCCGTCAAACCCAGGGTTTTAAAAACGCCCTGGGTTTGTTAATAATCCGTAATCCAGCAGATTGGAATTGACAACAGTAGGGATTTTGCATAAAATTATAGTCAAACGTTTATTTTATTATTTGAATGATTTTTTATATTACCTGCAGCGGAAGGTGATGAGAAATGGCCCGGGCTGAAAGCCTGGTTAATTGCAGTAAGACAACAGTCTTCCGGGTTGAAGGGATTACCTGACTGGATTGCGCTGTCAGGTTCGAAAGGAACGTGGCGGCGCTTCCTGGTGTAACCAGGGCCAGTTTGAATGCTATAGCCGGCAAATTAATCGTTGAAGGTGTGGCCGACCTGGAAGCCATCCGGCGGGAAGGTAAAAAAGAAGACTATATTATCACCCCGGTTGATGAAGAACAGGTGAAGCCGGCAAAGCCCGGGGTTAACTGGGAGCTGTTGCGGGTAGTAGTTTCCGCCGCCGCGCTGGCGGCCGCCTATATAGTGGAGCGAGCCGGCGGGCCGGCTATCCTTTTTATTCCGCTGTACGTGGGAGCTATAACAGCCGGCGGGTGGGGTAATGCCCGCAAGGCCCTTTATTCACTGCCGCGCCTGGACTTCAACATGAGCGTGCTGATGACCATTGCCGTCACCGGGGCCATGGCCATTGGTGAGTGGGGAGAGGGTGCCGTGGTGGCCTTTCTGTACTCCGTCTCCGAGCTGCTGGAGTCCTGGACCATGGGGCAGGTGCGCCGGTCCATCCGCGACCTCATGGACATTGCCCCCAAGGTGGCCAGGGTCCGCCGCCCGGGAGGTGAAGAAGTTGAAGTACCGGTAGAGGAGATCCAGGTGGGCGACGTAATGATCGTCCGCCCTGGTGAAAAGATCGCCATGGACGGGCGCGTCATCAAAGGCGAGTCTGCCACCAACGAGGCCGCCATCACCGGTGAGTCCGTACCGGTGGAGAAGGGACCGGGGGCCGAGGTGTATGCCGGCACCCTCAACACCCACGGTTCCCTGGAGGTGAAGGTGACCAAGCTGGTCCAGGACACCACCATCGCCAAAATTATCCACCTGGTGGAGGAGGCGCAGGCCAAGCGGGCTCCCTCCCAGGCCTTTGTGGACCGTTTCGCTGCGGTCTACACTCCCATTGTCTTGGTTCTGGCCGCAGGCATTGTTCTGGTGCCGCCCTTATTCTTCGGCTATTCCTGGGGCCCGTGGATCTACCGGGGACTTGCTCTCCTGGTGGTGGCCTGCCCCTGTGCCCTGGTGGTTTCTACCCCGGTGGCCATTGCCAGCGCCATCGGCAACGCCGCCCGGAAGGGGGTCCTGATCAAGGGCGGGGTGTACCTGGAACAGGCCGGCGCCCTGGACGCCGTTGCCTTTGACAAAACCGGGACCCTTACCAAGGGCGAGCCCGCCGTCACTGATATTATTCCCCTCGGCGGGCGGTCCGAGGTTGAGCTGCTCCAAATTGCCGCCAACCTGGAGGCGCGCTCCGAGCACCCTCTGGCAGTAGCCATTGTTAAGGCGGCAAAAGCCCGCGGCCTTCAAGAGAAGCCTGCGGAGAATTTCCGCGTTCTCACAGGCCGCGGGGCGCAGGGAGTCATTAACGGGCAAACGGTATATATCGGCAGCCTCAGGCTATTTACCGCGCTGGGAATGGATACCGGTCCTGTGGCCGAAAGGATCCGCCATCTGCAAAAGGAAGGTAAGACGGTGATGATCGTGGGTACGGCGGAGGAATTCCTGGGGATTATTGCCGTTGCCGACGAGGTTAGGGAGGCCAGTGCGACTGCTGTTGCCGCGTTGAAGCGGGCCGGCGTCCGCCGCACCGTCATGCTCACGGGGGATAACGAGGACACTGCCCGGGTCATAGCATCCCGGGTGGGGGTGGATGAGTTCCGCGCCGAACTGCTCCCCCAGGACAAGCTTGAGGCCATCAAGGCTCTTTTGCAGCAATACGGAAAGGTTGCCATGGTAGGTGACGGCATCAATGACGCCCCGGCCCTGGCCGCGGCTACGGTGGGCATTGCCATGGGCGGGGCAGGCACGGACACAGCGCTGGAGACGGCGGATATTGCCCTGATGGCCGATGATCTGACCAAGCTGTCCTTTACCATCCGCCTCAGCCGGGCGGCGCTAAGGGTTATCCGGCAGAACATCGGCTTCTCCCTGGCCATCAAGGCCGCTGCCGTGCTCGCCGTATTCCCGGGGTGGCTCACCCTCTGGCTTGCCATTTTGGCCGATATGGGGGCATCTCTGCTGGTTACGCTTAACGGCATGCGGCTCCTGCGAATGCGTCCGGGCAAATGATAAGCGGAAACTGGGGAAGGCTATGCGCCTTCCCCAGTAAAACTTTATTCTGTTTCGCAATCTCTTTTATAATGCTGCAAGGCCGATTCGATAATGGCTCTGACGCATTCATCCCGCAGGGAATAAAAAACCATCTTTCCTTGTTTCCTGCTCTTGGCCAGGCCCAAATTTTTTAAAAGGCGCAGGTGGTGGGAAGCCGAGGCCACGCTGGAGCCAATGATCTGGGCCACGTCGCACACGCACAGTTCCTCTTGGGAAAGGGCATAGACAATTTTGATCCTGTTTTCGTCTCCCAGGGCTTTAAATATTTGTTCTAAACCATCTGTGACGGTTACCTGTTCTTTGAGGCGGTTTACCTTTTTTTCGTCGAAGGAAAAACAATCGCAGGTATCTTGTTTGTCATCAGCTGCCATAACCCCACCCCGCAATACTGAAGTGTTCTTTTGAATGTTAACATATCATGTAAATATAATTTGTCAAGGTTATGAGACTTGATAACCGGTAAAAAAGACAATATAATGAAGTCGAAAATCATTATCAGAGGGTTATTTTGAGTTAAAATGATAAAGATTTTCATTTTCAATATTGTTATAAACATAGTTATAGAGGGATGTGGTTTAGTTGGCTCACTGTCACGGCCCCAATTTAGATAAAATGTTACAGGGAAATAGAAAAATAGTCCTGGCCGGAAATCCCAATACCGGAAAGTCAGTATTTTTCAATTATCTTACCGGCCTTTACGTTGATGTTTCCAATTACCCCGGAACCACACTGGAGATAGCCCATGGCCGCATGGGGGACGATGTGGTTATCGATACGCCGGGGGTTTACGGCATTTCCTCCTTTAATGACGAAGAAAGGGTCGCCCGGGACATTATTCTTAACGCCGATATAGTTATAAACGTGGTAGATGCTTGCCACCTGGAGAGGGACTTGTTCCTCACCCAGCAAATTATTGATACCGGCGTTCCCGTGCTGGTGGCCGTGAACATGATGGACGAAGCCGAGCGCCACGGCTTGAAAATTGATATAGATTTATTGTCGGAGCTGCTGGGAGTTCCGGTGGTACCTGCGGTAGCGGTCAAGAAAAAAGGCTTATCCGAAGTGAGAGATAGGCTGCACGAAGCCAGGCCGGGGAATCCTACACCGGAAGTACAAAACCTTTTATCCGGCATGATTGATCGGGTAGCCAACAAAGGGGAGGCCTTGCTCATCCTGGAGGGCGATGAAATTGTTGCCGAAAGGCACGGCCTCGAGCCTGCGGAACACCGGGAGGAAATATATCTGCGCCGCCGGGAGAGGGTTAATTTAATCGTTGACCGGGTTGTAGAAATGGCTTCTGAGCGAAAATCATTTTCCCAAGTACTGAGCAGCCTCATGATCAGGCCCCTTACCGGCATTCCCATTTTAGCTCTGATTTTGTACGGCATGTACCAGGCCATCGGGGTGTTTATTGCCCAAACGGTGGTTGGGATAACCGAGGAAACCATCATGACAGGAATGTACGAGCCGGCTGTACGGGAACTGGTGGGCCGGTTTGTTGCACTGGATTCAGCCCTTGGGAATATTCTCGCAGGTGAATTTGGTTTACTTACAATGACCGTTACCTATGTATTAGGCCTGTTGATGCCGCTTGTGGTGGGGTTTTACTTTTTCCTCTCTCTTTTTGAGGATTCCGGTTACCTGCCCCGCATCGCTACTTTGGTCGACAGGTTTCTTACCGGAATTGGCCTTAACGGGCGCGGTGTAATTCCTTTAATCCTGGGCTTCGGCTGCGTAACCATGGCCGCCATAACCACGCGCCTGTTGGCTTCCGACCGCGAGCGGAGAATTGCCATAATTTTGCTGGGTTTGACCATTCCATGTTCGGCCCAGCTGGGAGTAATTGCCGGCATTCTCGCCGGGCTCGGCGGGCAGTACGTGGCGGTATATGCCCTGGTTATCTTCAGTGTTCTGGTAATGGCTGGAACCGCTTTAAACGCGCTGCTGCCGGGGGATTCCTCCGATTTGCTTATTGACCTGCCGCCCTTAAGGGTACCGAGATTGGATAACGTGGTAAGAAAAACCGGCACTAAGGCTTACCATTTTTTAAAGGAAGCCACTCCCCTGTTTGCGCTGGGGGCGCTGATAATCAGCATCTTCCAGCAGGCCGGTATCTTGAAATTCTTGCAAAATTTGCTGGCACCCGTTACCGTGGGCCTGCTTAATCTTCCCCGGGAAACGGTTACTGTCTTTATCATGGGTATAGTAAGAAGGGATTTCGGGGCGGCGGGACTGAGCAATATGGCTTTATCTCCCGTTGAGGCAACCATTGCCCTGATAACCGTCACTTTGTTTGTGCCCTGTATAGCTTCCATGCTTGTTATCTTTAAAGAGCGCGGCAAAGGAGAAGCGGTAGTTATTTGGGGGGGAAGCTGGGTTGTTGCTTTTATAATTGGCGGGTTAGTTGCCCAGTTGTTTAAATTGTTCGGGGATGAAACCAGCATCGCCGCTCCTTTGGTTATAATTGTTTTTATCCTGATGGCCTCCGTAGTTGCCGGGATCAGTACACTGGTAAAAAGGCGTAAAAGTGAAAGCCTGGCGGGTTAAATAGACAGACCTCTCCTCAAGAAGGGGTGGAAAATAGCCCCTTCTGTAAAAATAAAAGGTGCTCTTCGTAGGGAACACCTTGGGTTTATTCAGGATGCCGGGCGGGTGCGGGCGCCAGGCGGTAAGCTTCCTTCTTATCCCGCCGAAAGTTCCGGTAAGGATCAAAGCGCTTTAACCTTAAAGCATTGGTTACCACGGAAACGGAACTGAAGGCCATGGCCGCCCCTGCCAGTACCGGGGAAAGGAATCCCATGGCGGCCACCGGAATACCCAGGGAATTGTATATCAAAGCCCAAAAAAGGTTTTGCTTGATATTGCGCATGGTTGCCCGGCTCAACTTGATACTGGCCGCAACTCCCCGCAGGTCGCCCCGCATGAGGGTAATGTCCGCCGTTTCCATGGCCACGTCGGTGCCCGTGCCGATAGCAAAGCCCACGTCTGCGGAGGCCAGCGCCGGGGCATCATTGATGCCGTCCCCCACCATGCCCACCACCCGGCCTTGCTTTTTGAGTTTATTTACTTCCCCGGCTTTGTCCTGGGGCAGTACTTCCGCCAGGACGTCTTCCTCCGGAATGCCCACCTGCCGGGCGATGGCCTCGGCGGTGCGCCGGTTGTCACCGGTTATCATAATGGTCCGGATGCCCATTTCTTGCAGGGCCCTTATGGCCTCGGCGGAAGTTTCCTTTACGGTATCGGCCACGGCCACCACGCCGGCGGGACTGCCGTTTACGGCCACCATCATGGCGGTTTTACCTTGTTTCTCCAGTTCTTTCACCTTTTCTACAAAGGCACCGGTTTCAATATTATTGGCGGCCATCAACCTGCGGTTTCCAATTAAAATGTAGTTATCCTCAATTTGGGCTTTTATACCTTGCCCAGGCACGGCTTCAAATTTCTGCGGCTCTGCCAGCTCAATGCCCCGTTCCCTGGCTCCATTGACAACGGCCTCGCCCAGGGGGTGTTCCGAAGCCCTTTCCGCCGATGCCACCAGGCGCAGCAACTCATTTTCTTTCATGCTTCCCCCGGTAAGAACCACATCTGTAAGGGAGGGCTCCCCCTTGGTGATGGTCCCCGTTTTATCCAGCACAATGGTATCCAGGGAGTGGGCTTTTTCCAGGTGCTCGCCCCCCTTGATTAAAATGCCGTTTTCAGCACCCCGGCCGGTGCCCACCATGACCGAGGTGGGGGTTGCCAGTCCCAGGGCACAGGGGCAGGCGATGACCAGCACCGCCGTGAAGTTAATCAGGGCCCGGGCCAGGTTCCCGGGATCAGCCAGGAAATACCAGACCAGGAAAGTTACCACGGCAATGCCCACTACCGCCGGCACAAAGTAGGCCGAAATAACGTCTGCCATCCGCTGAATGGGGGCCTTGGAGCCCTGGGCCTCCTCCACAATCCTGATAATCTGGGCCAGGGCCGTGTCCGATCCCACCCTGGTAGCCTCAAATTTAAAGATGCCGTGCTTGTTGATGGTGCCGCCGATAACCTCGTCGCCTTTCTTTTTATCCACCGGTATGCTTTCCCCGGTAAGCATGGATTCATCCACGGTGGAAATACCTTCCTTAATTACCCCGTCCACGGGAATCTTTTCCCCGGGGCGAACCAGTACCAGGTCACCTACCTGCACCTCTTCCACCGGTATGTCCATTTCCTGCCCGTCCCTGATCACCCGGGCCGTTTTGGCCTGTAATCCCATCAGCTTCTTAATGGCCTCGGAGGTACGCCCTTTGGCTATGGATTCCAGCAGGCGGCCCAGGAGGATCAGGGTAATAATAATGGCGCCGGTTTCGTAGTAGACATGGCCGGGGAAAAAGAAGGTTGTTGCCACGCTGTAGAAGTACGCGGCAGATGTGCCCATGACAATAAGCACGTCCATATTGGCAGTGCCGTGCCTCAAGTTTTTAAAGGCTCCGCGGTAAAATTGCCAGCCGGCGATAAACTGCACCGGGGTCGCCAGCGCAAACTGGAATACTTTATTGCCAAGCAAGGGCGGCACTTTTACGTTAAACAGCTCGGCGAACATGCAGGCCAGGAGGGGGAGGGAGAGGGCTGCCGACATGATGAAAAGCCTGAATTGCCGCCGGGTTTCCCGCTCCCGCTCAAGTTTCTCTTTATCCTCGTCGAAGCGCTTTTCCCCGCTTTCGGCCCGGTAGCCCGCGCCGGCCACCGCCTTTTTCAGGTCCGCCACGCTGATCAACCCCGGATTATATTCCACGGCGGCCCGTTCCATGGCAAAGTTAACATTGGCCCGCAAAACGCCTTCTAGCCTGCTTAAAGCCTTTTCCACCCGGGCCGCGCAGGCTGCGCAGGTCATGCCGCTGATTTTTAAATCCGCTCGTTCCGTGGGCACCCGGTAACCCAGGTCAATTATTGCCTTCACCATTTTGTCCACGCCCACCCGGCCGGGATCGTAATTAACGGTGATTTTCTCCGTAGCAAAATTTACCGCTACGCCGGTGACCCCGTCGATTTTTTTCAGTTGTCGTTCCACTCTGGCCGCACAAGCAGCACATTCCATGCCCTGTATGTTCAGCGTTATCTTCTTGCTGCTCACAGGCGGATGTCCTCCTTATATGATGTGGGCTTACTAAATTTAAATTATTTCCCCGGGGCGAATAAGATATCATTCCGTAAACTTGTCCAACAGCTGCAGCAGCTCGGCAATTGCTTCTTCACCACGTTCCTGCCGTATGGCACTGGCTACACATGCCCGCATGTGGTTTCTAATCATCTGCATGCCGAGTTTTTTAAGAGCCGCCCGGGTAGCGGTAACCTGGTACAAAACATCAATACAATATCGATCCTCCTCAATCATTTTCTGGATTCCTCGAATTTGCCCCTCTATTCTCTTAAGTCTATTTATCAGTTCCTTTTTGTCTCCTTGCAAAACATATCCCCCATATTCGAAATACTATACCAGGGTATTGTATTGTATATTGATAATGATTTTATTATCGTACTCACATCACTGTCAATACATTTATAATTGTGGAAATTTGTACCCTTGAGTTATCAAGAAATCCGGGTACAATGGTATTATGGTTACAATTCCTCGGTTTCAGGGGAATTTTATTTTTATTTAACATTGAAAGGTGATTATAGTGAGAATTTTCAAAAAAAGTATAGTATTACAGTTGTGGCTGGTTATGATTTTACTGGTTTTAACAATTATGTGGTTAACCGGTTTTGTACAAATTAAAGTTCTTGAGCAGACATACTATAAACAGCACATTGATCAGTTAACTTTGGAAGGACACAAGGTAGTTAGCAACATAGAATCTGAAAATCCCAAAGACATAAGAACCCTTTCCCATATCCTGGGATTAAATATAATGGTAGTTAATGAAGATGGTTATTTGAAAGAATGCCGGGGAATGGGTATGGATATGTCCCCGGGAACTGGTGTGGATATTTTCGGGCATCACGGTATCCCCTGGGGCAAAGAAGAATTGCAAAAAATTATACAGGGGGAAACTTTACATTATATAGGGAAAAACCGTTTCATAAATCAAGATGTGCTTTCTGTGGCCCTCCCTTACAAAACAGCGGAGGAAAGGGGTATGGTCATGGTAAGCGCCCCTCTGGCCCCCATTGCCGACAGGATAGCGGTTTTACAAAAGGTTACTTTATTTAGCGGGATAGGAGGAATTATTATAGCAACATTATTGAGTTTTATACTCTCCCGCAGCGTGTCATACCCCCTGATACAAATGGATAGGGTTGCCCGGGCCATCTCCCGCGGCGACTACAGCAAAAGGCTTACCCTTAAAAGGGAAGATGAAATCGGGGTTTTGGCCAATACCTTAAACTCCCTGTCCCGTGAACTGCAGGAAAAAATTGCAACCATTGAAAGGCTGGATAACACCAGGCGGGATTTTATTGCCAACGTATCCCATGAACTGCGCACCCCCCTGTCCGTAATGCAGGCCTGTACCGAAGCGCTGATGGACGGTGTAGCGGAAACCGAAGCCGAAAGAAAAGAATACCTGGAAAATATTTACCAGGAGATTTTAAGGTTGCGCAGGCTTACCTCAGAGGTGCTGGATTTGCGCAAGCTGGAGTCGGGTAATATGGATTTTGATTTCCACCCGGTGAATATTGCGGGGCTAATTAGAGAAGTCGCCAATTCGTTCAGTACAATTGCACGAAACAAAGGTATAAACCTGCAGTACCGATTGGAAGAAGGTTTACCGGAAGCGGTAAGGGCAGATAAGGATAAAATTAAGCAGGTATTTATTAATCTTTTGGACAATGCAATCAAGGTAACCCCGGAGGGTGGAAATGTATTTATCCAGGCTGAAAAAGCAAATAGCCACGTTAAATTTACCGTAAAGGATTCCGGGCCGGGAATTGCTAAAGAAGAGCAGCAGTTAATTTGGGAAAGATTTTATAAAGTAGACAAGTCCAGAAGCCGTACCGGTGCAGGAACCGGCCTTGGCTTACCTCTTGTTAAAAGAATAATAGAGGCCCACGGCGGTGAAATATGGGTTGAAAGTGAGCCCGGAAAGGGTGCTGCATTTATCTTTACCATACTGTCAGTTGCTTAGTTTTTATTCAAGCCCCCGGCGCACTTGTGGATGGTAATGTAAATTGGCTTTGCGGTTCCCGTATGTCTGGATCATAAAGGATTACCAGTTTTAAAAGTCTGACTTAACACTTTTGTTTATAAAACATTATAATAAATTAATTTACATCAGCCCTGAAATGAAGTATCATACTCACATGTCCTGTTAAGGGTAAAATTATTTCAGGAGGTGTTTTTATGGGTTGTTGTTGCGGTCATACTTCCGGTAAAACCGTTACCTTTAAGGTGGGAGGTATGTCTTGTAACCATTGCAAAATAGCCGTAGAAAAAGCTCTCAATGAATTGGGAATGGATAAGGTCGATGTGGACCTGGAAGGCAAAAAAGTAACCGTTACTTTTGATCCCGGCAAAACAAGTGAAGATGCCATTAAAAAAGCAATCAGCGACGCAGGTTACGAAGTGGTGGAGTAACCGGATACAGACAAAAAGAGGAAGGGCGGTTCTACCCTTCCTCTTTTCTGGGAATAGCCTTTTTGTTAAATATTCAACACCGAAAATTTCTTCCAGTTCCCTTTCTTCCTGCTTGTTATTTTTCAGAAGGAGGTTCAAATTTATACCCGACGCCCCATACAGTATTAACGTATGAGACCTTGTCATTTGCTTTGGACAACTTGTCCCGCAGGCGGTTGATATGTGTGTCCACCGTCCTGGCATCGCCCAAATAATTGTAGCCCCATACGGATTCCAAAATTTTTTCCCTGCTAAAAATTCTTCCTGGCGAGCTGGCCAGAAGGTAAAGTATATCAAATTCTTTGGGGGTAAGGGTTGCTTTATGGCCGTTAATGATAACCTGCCTTGTATCCGGGTTAATGGTTATACCTTCAAAACTCAGGACATTTTTTTCATCCGGAGAGGTTTTATTATCAGTCACGCGCCGTAACACGGCTTTCACCCTGGCCACGAGTTCCCTGGGGGAAAAGGGCTTTACAACATAATCATCGGCCCCCATTTCCAGGCCGAGAATCCGGTCCACTTCATCATCCCGGGCCGTTAACATTATTATGGGAACGGATGATGTTTTCCTCAATTCGCGGCAAACTTCCCACCCGTCGGCTTCCGGCATCATTATGTCTAAAACGACCAGGTCGGGATTATCTTTTTTAAAGGCTTCAACGACTTCCAGCCCGTTTGAGCATTCAATTACTCTAAAACCTTCTCTTTCCAGGTACTTCTTAACAACCTGACGAATTTTTTCTTCGTCATCGGCAATCAAAATGGTATTTTTCATGCCTATCATCCTTCTCAGGGTAAAATTTTATAAAAAATTTTAGCATATCTTCTGAGACGGTGCCAAATTATTTCTACTATACTATTTTGTCGGGGTTCAAGCTATATGTTTCTATTATTTGTCCAATCAAAGAATTTAACATTCCCTGTTCGATGCCGCCGGATACGTGTTAAAAATTTGCAACACAGGCGTAACTAAATTGAGAAAAAAAGATGATATAGTTTACTTGAGCAGTAGTACTTTGGGTTCAAAAATTTGTAAGGAGGTAATAAATTGTGGGCAGCATCAGCAGGTTGTCAGCCCTTGTGAAAGCGCGGTTTTCCAAATTGATCGACAGGTTCGAGGATCCCAGGGATACTTTGGATTATTCCTTTGAAAAACAGAGGGAGCTGTTGATACAGACCAAAAGGAGCATTGCCAGTATCCTTACTTCCAAGAAAAGGCTGGAAATGCAGCTGAACCGCTTAAACGCGTCGGTTAAGGATTACGAGGAAAGGGCGGAAAAATTGGTGGGAGAAGGCCGGGATAACTTGGCAGAGACATTACTTGAAAGGAAATACGAGTGCCTGGCCCAAATTGAGGAAATCAAGCGGAAGATCGAGGAGCTGGAAAACGACAAGGAACATTTGATAGCTGCGGAGGCAAAGTTAACCAATAACCTGGAATTCTTGAGGGTTCAAAAGGAAGTTTTAAAGGCCCAATACACGGCAGCCGAGGTCCATGCCAGGATTGGCGAAGTGGCCACCGGGCTCTCAAAAGACAGCGTGGACATTGGTAACGTAATAGAAAGGGCCCGGGAGAGAACTGACGAGCTGAAGGCAAAATCAGCAGCTATAGAGGAACTTGTGGAAAGGAATATATTAACTGACCGGTTGGATGCACAGGTAAGCAGCGCGCTTTTACAAAGTGAGATATCGGCTAAAGCAAAGGAAGAGCTGAAAAGAATTAAAGAAAGCCGGCTGGAGCAAAAACAGGAATGATATTGCCGCCATATGATACGGGGTCCGGATGAAATAACCCGGGTAGTGGACTGTAATAATATAACAAAAGTGTATTTAGACAAAGATTGGGGGTGTAATTATGCACATGTTTTATGGCGGCTTCGGTTTTTGGGGCATGATTTTACCCATGCTAATATGGCTCCTCATTGTCATCGGAATAATTTATTTAGTGTCCCGCTGGTTTGGCGGGTCAAATAAATGGCACAAAGAGGGATATTATAATTCCGGTGGCGGAGAATCAGCCCTTGAAATATTAAAAAGGCGCTATGCGGCCGGGGAATTAACAACTGAGGAATATATAGCCATGAAGGAAGAAATTAAAGGTTAAGGCTGTTGCTCCCTGCTGTGCCCGGGTGCTTCGCGCCGGCAGAAAATTAAGGGTTCGGGTTTAAAATCCCGACCTTTTATTTTTTCTTTTATAATTTGTTGTTTCTTTGACAAAGTTTTGTAACATTTGCCATTTATAATTGAAACCAACAATAATCAAAAACGGGAGGCGAAAGTATGAAAAAGAAATTTTTGATGCTGGCAGTGGCAGTGTTGATGGTGGGGGCAATATTTGTTCCGGCCGCATTTGCGGCAAGACCCGATTACGGCGACTGGTTTAACCAAATGTTTGACTGGCATATCAAATGGATAGACGATGCCGTTAAAAGCGGCCAGATAAGCAAGGAACAGGCCAAAGCCTGGAAGGACCACTTTAACTACATGAGGGAATTTCATAAAAGGTATCCCATGGGAATGATGATGGGCGGCTACGGCATGATAGGCCCGGGCTGCGGCTACGGAATGATGGGCGGATACGGCTATAGCCCCGGTGATGCTTAAACCAGATATGGCCCCCAAAATACCGGCCGGGAGGTACCAGGCCGGTATTTTTCTTCTTTCAGTATAAATCTTTTTCCCCAAACAAATCATAACAACGTATTAACATGATTAAGGAGGCGCTTAAAAGTTGAAAGAGAATTCCCTCGAGTTGTTGAGAACTTTAACCGAAGCGCCCGGAGTTTCCGGCTTTGATTTAAAGTATAACCCGGATACTTATAAGGGAGGCCGTCAACTTGAAGCTACTAATAATTTTACTTGGTATTTCTATAGTACTCGGCGGTTATTCGGTCCAAATGCCAAAAGCCATTGCAGCCCAGGGGGTTACTGAACCGGGACATATAGAAGAAAAAGCTCAAACGGAATTTGAGGATAATGATATTTATGAAAAATTCAAGGGCATGGAAAAACCGTATACCGGCCCGTTGCCCTGGGAAAAGGACATAAAATTTCTGAAAGCCATGATTATAAATAACACCCCCGTACTGATGGCTGCGTATAAAGCTACTCTGCCGGACCCGATAATGGCTGAGGGCTATAATATAGGTTTGGCCGCGGAACATTTAGCCGGACAAGTTGTACAGCCCGGTGAAATTTTTTCTCAGAACGAGGCTATCGGGCCGTATACTGAAGAGCGCGGGTATAAGGCCGGCCCCACCTATGCCGGCAACAGGTTTATTACCACCGTCGGCGGTGGGGTGTGCAAAATTGCCAGCTTGCTATATAACGTGGTGACTTTCAGTGACCTGGAAGTTATCATGCGAAGTTCCCATTCCATGACCGTTCCCTATGTTCCTGCGGGGCAGGACGCCACTGTATATTACGGAGTGCGAGATTTCCGCTTCAGGAACAATACGAGCGGGCCGATCGTCATATGGGCCCAAAAGGTTGATAATACACTTTATATGGCTATATACGGGTGCCAGAGGCCGCCTAAAGTAACCTGGCATCATGAGGTAAAAAAAAGAATAAAATACTGGACGGAATACCGCTATAACCCATCTTTGCCGCCGGGCACGGAGAAAGTGATATCGCCGGGGCAGGACGGCTGTGTGGTAAGGTCGTGGGTAACCGTGGAAGCACCGGGTGGCAAGGTTACCGTCAAAGAAAAGGGAACCAGCTGGTATAGCCCAAGCCCGCGCATCATTGAGCGCGGGCCAAAACCACGCGGATAGTGGTTAAAGATGAATCACTGCATCCTTGGAAATGTGCGCCAATATCCCGCATGGCCGTGATATACTTTACAATTTCCCCGGTTACCTTCTCACCGGGACAAATTACCGGTATGCCCGGAGGGTAGCAGGTAATAACCTCGGCGCTTATCCTGCCCACAGCCTGCCTTAAGGGCAGGGTAGCAGCCGGGGCCATAAATGCTTCCCTGGGAGGAATAACAAGTTCAGGTAGGCCGGATGAAGGATTTATATTTTTTCTGAGCCCGTTCTGATGTTTCCTTATATGAGCCCGTTTTATGTGCTCCCTCATATCCTTTAGCGCCTTGACAAGGCAATCGACATCTTTATGCCGGTTCCCGACGGTAACAATCAAAAGTAAATTAAATATGTCTGACATCTCCACCTGGATGTTATAATTTTTTCTCAGCCACTGCTCCGCCCAAAGCCCCGTAACGCCCAGTTCCCTAACTGAAATTGTAATTTTTATAGGGTCAAGCCCGAAAACAGCCCCCTTACCTATTATTTCGCTTCCAAGAACCGAAAGGCCCGGGATTTCAGTAATCCGGTGCTTAAGGTAATCAGCCAGTTCCAGGGCACTTTGCATTAACTGCCTTCCGCAGCCGGCCATTTGTGCCCTGGCCGCATCAAGGGATGCAAGCAAAAGGTATGAAGTGCTCGTGCTTTGCAGGAGCCTTAGGGTTGCTTCCAGCCTCTCTTTATTAATTAGATTTCCCCTGATATGAAGCATTGAAGCCTGAGTAAACGCAGATAGTATCTTATGGGTTCCCTGAACTGAGGCATCCGCCCCCACTTCAAGGGCAGTTGGGGGCAAATCCTCATGAAAACAAAGATGAGGACCGTGGGCTTCATCAACCAGCAGTGGAATATTGTAGGCATGAACGATTTCCGCGATACGGGCAACATCTGATATTATACCGTGGTATGTAGGGTTAATCAGAATGACGGCCTTTATGCCGGGGTGACAATTTAAGCTGTCGGCTATAGTATCCGGAGAGGTGCCAAGGGGAATACCATAACCGGCATCGTATTCCGGTTTAAAGAATACGGGAACGGCACCGCTTAAAATAATTCCGCTTAAAATGGAGCGGTGCATATTTCGCGGCACCAAAACCTTGTCGCCGGGGTTACATACCGTCATCACCAGGGCTTGTAGCCCGCACGAGCTGCCGTTGATTAAAAAATAGGTATAATCGGCGCCAAAAGTTTTTGCGGCTATTTCCTGGGCCTCTTTAATTATTCCGTGTGTTTGGTGCAGGTCATCCATTCCGGGGACATTGGTAACATCGGCCTCAAAAACTTTGCTCCCTAAAAAGTCAAGTAATAAATTCTGTGCAACTTGTCCTCCTTTGTGTCCGGGCATATGGTACCTGATTATCCCGTCTTTGATATATTTTTTAAGGGCATTAATAATAGGAGTATTTTGTGGCTCAAGCAACTGGTAATTCACCTCGCGTTTAAGCTATATACCTTTTTTTATATATTCCGGGTTTAAATAACGTGCTACTTGAAACGCGAGGTAATAAATTACATCAAGTCGAAACTTATGAAGACCAGGCCAACGGTAATGAAGGCGGCCCCAATGAGTTGATAATTTGTGATCATTTCATTAAGAAAAAGATAACTTAATAGCATTGTGATGAGGGGTGCGCAAGATAAAATCAGCGTTACATCATTTATATTGCCCTTTTTTAGGGCGGCAAAATAGGCTAAGTCCCCCAGCAGCGTGGCAAGGACGGCCTCAATACCTATGAGCACCCAAAATATAGGGGGTATTTGAAAAAATTGATAAATCCCCCGGGAAACTATTAACCATCCCATTACCAGCGTACCTGCAATAATTGTTCGTAGTGAGAGGGCTGTAATGGGATTTACGCTGTACAGGCCCAATTTGCCGAATAAAGGAGCCAGCCCCCAGCATAACATGCCTAAAAATGCATAAAGAAGAGCCATTGGGCCCCCTCCTTTTCGGGTTCAAACAATCCCCGCCAATTATTTTTTATGCCTAAAACCCTATTAAAAGAACACCTTGCCCCATATTTTTCCATAAGTTATTTACCGGATTTTTTGTTTAATACCCGGGGTGAGAAGAAATAATAATTTAGGTCGCTCCTTTTTTGAGAGGAGAATCAACATGGCGCGCAAAAAAAGGGAAAGGAAACTTCCGCTGGGGCTGCTGGGTGTGGGGGTAATTACCGCCGGTACCGCCCTGGCCGGGCGGTGGCTGGCCGGGCGTGTGATTAAAAATATTTCTACCCGCTTCATGACTGAACCTTACAAGGAAAACCTGTGGGAGGTATTTTCAGCCGGCTCCCGTATCACCCCCCAGGTAATCGTGGAAACCAACCTCAGGGCGGAGCTGGGCAGAAAAATTAAGCGCCCCATCGGAGGGACTAAAAGATTTCCTGACTTCAGCGGTATAATGTTTAATGTTGCCCAGCTGGATACTTTCCCCACGTCCGAAGAGAGAGAGATTGACACTTCTGTGGTACTGGGCAGGTATGCCCGAAAGCCCCTGCGCCTGGATATACCTATTCTTGTTTCAGGTATGGCTTACGGCTTTGCCTTGAGCGAAAAAGCCAGAATTGCCCTGGCCAAGGGCACGGCCATGGCCGGAACGGCCCTGAATACCGGTTACGGGCCCTATCTTGCAGAGGAAAGGAAAGCGGCCAAATACCTGATTATGCAATATAACAGGGGGAACTGGTCCAGGGAGCCGGAAATCTTAAAGAGGGCGGATATGATAGAAATTCAGCTGGGGCAGGGAGCTATGGGGGGCATTGGTGAGGTGTTCAAGCAGGAAACAATGGACCGCAAGATGATCCGCCTGCTGGGGCTCAAGCCCGGTGAAAACGCTGTATTGCATGCTAGGCTGCCGGAGATTTCCGCGCCCGGGCAGCTGGGCAACCTTGTTGAAGAGTTAAGGGCAGTTACGGGGGGCGTGCCCGTGGGGGTCAAAATAGCAGCAGGAAACGACCTGGAAAGGGATATGGCCTACATTCTGGAGGCCGGGGCGGACTTTATAACCATAGATGGGGCCGAGGGGGGTACTGCCGGCTCCCTCCCAATACTGGAGGACGATTTCGGCCTGCCTACCCTGTATGCCCTTTGCCGGGCCGTTGAATTTCTCGAGCAGCAACAGGTGCGGGGTGAAATCAGTCTCATAATCAGCGGTGGGCTCAAGACCCCGGGGGATTACCTGAAGGCCCTTGCCCTGGGAGCCGATGCCGTGGCCGTCGGTACCATGGCTTTGTTTGCCATGGGCCATACCCAGGTCTTCCGGGCCCTGCCCTTTGAGCCACCTATCGAAGTCGTTTTTCAGGAGGGTAAATATAAGGATAAACTGGACGTAGAAAAGGGGGCTGGAAATCTGGCCGGCTATCTTTTGTCGTCCGTGGAAGAAATGAAAGAGGCCGTCAGGGCTTTGGGAAAGGATTCCTTAAGCTCCGTTGATAAAAGCGACCTTTTTGCCCTGGACAGGCAAACGGCGGAAATAACGGGTATTCCCCTGGGTTACAGGCCTCAAGGTATCTTTTAAGGATCCTTTTAAAAAAGAACAGCGGCTCGAAGGGAAGGCTGTTGCGCCTTCCCTTTTGTATGAGATTTCTATAAATAAATTATTTCAAATAAACAATTTTTATAAAATAATTTTATTTGTTTAATATAAAGTATTTATATAAAATTACTTATGGATAAATTTTTACTACCTAACTAACTAAAGGAGAGATTTTAATGGGCGATTACAGGAAAATGTGGCAGGAATTAGGCCTTAATATGGAAGATCATGACCGGCTTCTTAATGCCCTGCCGTCAACCTATCATGACGTATATCTTGTGCAGGAAAACAGGCCCCGGGGAATGGAATATTTCGACTTTGTCATAAATGAAATTCACGGCTTGAGAATTAAGGAGCTGCAAGAACACAGATCAAAGGGCGGTAAAGTTATCGGTACCTTTTGCGTATTTGTCCCGGAGGAGATCATACGTGCTGCCGGGGGTATTTGCATCGGCCTTTGCTCGGGCATTGAGGTAGGCGGGGCCGAGGCGGAAAAGGTTTTACCGCGCAATATTTGCCCGTTGATTAAATCATTTATGGGCTTTAAGCTGGCCAAAGTTTGCCCGTATTTTGAGTCCAGCGATATGATAGTTGGCGAGACAACCTGTGACGGCAAAAAGAAAGCCTTTGAGATTCTTAATGATTATGTGCCGGTACATGTAATGGAAACGCCGCACATGAAAAAAGAGCGGGACCGTGAATTGTGGAGGGAAGAGGTAAAGGATTTCGCGCGCCTTATGGAGGAATTTACCGGCAACAATATATCCGCCTCATCCCTCACCCGGTCAATTAAAGAAGTTAACGAAAAACGCCGCGCCCTGCAGCGGCTGGCTGAGTTGCGCAAAAACGATCCTGCACCTATAAGCGGGAAAGACAGCCTGCTTATTGAGCAAATTGCCATGTATGATGATGTGGCAAGGTTCACTGCCAGGGTGAACGAACTTTGTGATGAGCTGGAAAAAAGGGTACAGAACGGTGAAGGGGTTTTTCCCGCCAAGACCCCCAGGGTGATAGTTACCGGTACCCCCATGGCCATCCCCAATTGGAAGGTGCCCCATATTATAGAAACCAGCGGTGCGGTAATAGTGGCGGAAGAGCTTTGCACGGGATTGCGCTACTTTGAAAATGAGGTACAAGAAGGTGCCGGGGAAATAGACGATATTTTGAGAAATATCGCGGACAGGTACCTGGGGATAAACTGTGCCGTTTTTACTCCCAACACCGGGCGCCTGGAACGGTTAATACAGCTGGTAAAAGATTACCGCGCCGACGGGGTTATCCATTGCGCCCTGTCCTTCTGTGACCCTTATGCCGTGGAGGCCAACCGGGTGGAGAAAGCATTAAAAGAGAAAAATATACCGCTTTTAAAGATTGAAACCGGCTATGACCAGGAAGATGCCGGGCAATTAAAAACCAGGATAGAAGCATTTATCGAAATGATTAAGGGGTAGATTCAATTGTATGCCGGGATAGACATCGGCTCCAGGACCATTGGTTTTGTGGTATTGGACGGGGGTCAAATCCAATTAAAAGAAATTAAGGATACCGGCTTCGAGCCTACAAAAACAGCGAAGGGCTTGTTAACGGGAAATTATGAGCGGGTAGTTGCCACCGGATACGGGAGACACGTGGCAGCTTCCGATTTTGCCCACCGGGCAATTACAGAAATAAAGGCCCACGCGCTGGGGGCAAGCCACCTTTTTCCCGGGACCCGGACTGTGCTGGATATGGGCGGGCAGGATACTAAAGTTATTCTCTTAAATGAAAGAGGGTCCGTAGTTGATTTTCAGATGAATGATAAATGTTCCGCTGGTACCGGTAAGTTTCTGGAGGTTATGTCCGGGGCCCTGGGCTATTCCCATGTAGCGGAATTCGGTGAAGAAGCCGTTCAAGGTAACGGTGACATAAAGATTAGCAGTATGTGCACTGTTTTTGCCGAGTCCGAGGCGGTGTCGCTATTACACAGGGGAGTTGAAAGGAAAGACATAGCCCGGGCTTTACATGCCTCGGTGGTGGAAAAAACCGTTGGTATGCTGCAAAGGGTTGGCTTCAGGACACCTTTGGTTTTTACCGGCGGGGTGGCCAACAACCGCTGTATTGTTGAGATGCTGGCCGAAAGGCTGGGGGTGGAGGTCTTTGTACCGGAAGAGCCCCAGCTGGTGGGAGCGCTGGGGGCCGCTCTTGTTGCCCAAGATGAAAGTTAAGTCTTGTAAAGAGCCCTGCGGGATTCCGCAGGGCTTAATGTTTTGGGGATATGGCAAATGTGAGAACGGCCATAAATTTGGAACTACGGGAAATTCATCTTGTTTTTTACGTTGGATTTTGATTTTTGGGCCGGTGAAGGGAAGGATTTTTATAAATTTTGGTCTAACCTGTTTGAGGAAATTTTCGTAGATAACGGTTTCTTTTTAAGAAAACATTTGCAAATTGGCAGAATTATTGGGGAACAGCGGGGAGTGGAAATTTGGCTGGAAATTTCTCTTTTATTCATGCTGCCGATTTACATTTGGACAGTCCCTTTCGGGGTTTTGAGCAGATAGAGGACGTTGTTGACCGGCCCGTAAGGGAAAACGTATTGAGGCAACTCAGGAACTGCACTTTTGCTGCCTTGGAGAACCTGGTGAATGCCTGCATCCGGCACCGGGTAGATTTTCTCGTCCTTTCCGGGGATATCTATGACCTGGCCGACCGCAGCCTGCGGGCGGAATTGCGCTTCCGGGAGGCCGTGGAAAGGCTGGCCGAGAAAAATATCCCGGTTTTCGTGGTCTACGGCAATCATGACCACGGTGAGGGCGTTAAATCCAGGCTGACCTGGCCGGAAAATGTCCACTTTTTCAGCCCCGGGGAAGTGGAATGCCGGGAGATTGTGCGGCAGGGGAAGGAAATAGCCAGGGTTTACGGCATCAGTTACCCGCAGCGGGACGTTTCGGAAAATTATGCCCGGCTATTCAAGCGCCACGGGGAGGCGCCCTTTGCCGTGGGAGTTTTACATTGCAATGTGGGGGGCATTCCCGAACACGAGAATTACGCCCCCTGCCGGCTGGAGGATCTGGTGGAGGCCGATATGGATTATTGGGCCCTGGGCCACGTGCACACGCGGAGGGTTTTGCGGGAAAGCGGGCCTTCCATAGTTTATTCCGGCACCCTCCAGGGGCGCAACCCGCGGGAAAAGGGAGAAAAGGGCTGTTATCTGGTGAATGTTTCCGGCAGCGGCCTGGTAAGCCTCCGGTTCCTTTCTGTGGACAGTGTCCGGTGGGCCGGGGTGAAGGTTTCCATTGAGGGGATGAAGACCGAGGACGAGCTGGTTAATTGCCTTAATGAAAAGTTAACCGGTATCCAGAGGACCCACGGCAACAGGTCGGTGGTGGCCCGCATTGTACTGACCGGGCGCGGGCCGCTGCACAGGAGACTCAAAAGCGGGGCCGTAGTTGACGATATCCTGGGTGAACTTCGCCTGCACTTTGCCGGGGAAGAAGGAAATTTTCTCTGGCCCGAGTCCATACAGTGCCGCACGGGAATTCCCGTGGACAAGGAATCCATACGGCAGAGCGAAACGCTGCTCGGCGACCTGTTGTTGCTGGCCGGGGAGGCGCGGCGTGATGGGGAACTGCGCTCAAAGCTGCGGCAAAGCCTGGCCCCCCTGGAAGAAAGGATTGCCAGGTACATTTCACCGCCGGGGGAAGGAGAATTAAATGAACTCTTGGAGGCCGCTGAAGATTTGGCCGTTGACCTCCTGTGGGAGGAGGATATACCTTGAGGCTCGTTGGATTGTACATTGACGGGTACGGTATCTTCCGGGATTTTACTGCCCGGCGGGGTGACCTCGACGGTGCTCCCACTGTAATTTACGGGCTTAATGAAGCGGGTAAGTCCACTTTCATGTCCTTTGTCCGGGGCATTCTTTTCGGCTTCAAGGCGGAGGGAAATAAGCCCCGGCCGGTGCGGGGAGGCCGGGCCGGGGGATGGCTGCTTCTGGAAGATGATGGCGGGAATGTTTTCCGCGTGCAGAGAACGGGCAGGGGAGACGGCAAGGTGGTTGTGGAATTGCCGGACGGGACAAAGGAAGGGGAGGCCTATCTCAAGAGTCATATCCTGCAGGGAATCAGTCCGGTTTTGTTCAAAAACGTTTTTGCAGTTGGCATGGATGAACTAAGGAAACTGGATGACTTAAAGCGAGAAGAAGTAAGCGCCCACATTTACGGCGCCGGTACGGGGGTAAGCCCCGACAAGCTGGTCCGGGCTGCCGGTTACCTTCACTCCTCTATGCGGGCCCTTTTCAATCCCAGGGGACGCGTTCAGGAGATAAATAAGTTATTGAAGGAACTGGGTGAGGTGGACAGGCGGGTTAAACAGCTGGAGCAGCAGCCTGCCCTTTATTTGGAGTTCAAAAACGAACAGGCGGAGCTGGAAAAAAGGCAAGAAAGCCTGGGCCAAAGGTACCGGGAGCTGGAACGCAGGAAGAGCCGCCTGGAAAACCTGGTAAAGGCCCGGGATTCCTGGGTGAAAATGCAGAGTCTGACTGCCCGGTTAGAAGAGCTGCAGCTCGTGGAAAGGTTTCCGGAAGACGGTATTTCCAGGCTAGAGAAGTTGCTGGAGCGCAGAAATCACGAGCTGGATGCAGTTAAGAGGTGTAATACTGCTATCAAGGGCTTAAGGGAGAAACTTGACGACATTAAGATTAATTTTAACATTCTGGAGTACGGGCCGGTCATTAAAAGCTTGAGCAGTGAAATATCCCTTTACATGGAAAAGAGGCAAAAGCTTACGGAAAAGGAAACCGAAATCAGGCAGCTGGAGGAACAGGTTAGTGAGCGGCTAGCCGATCTGGGGCCCCGGTGGGATGAGGATAGGGTGCTGGGGCTGGATCTTTCCCTGGCCGTGCACCGGCAGGTGGAAGATTTTGGGCGCCGCTTTCGCGCGCAGGAAAAAGAGTTGAATGATGCGGTACAGGCCGTAAAATTCTGGCGGAAGGAAGTGGAAAGAAAGGGAAAAAGCCTCCGGGAAATTGAAAACAGGTTATCCGCCTTTCCGGACGGAACTGCCGGCGCGGCATCCCTGGAGGAACGATTTACTATCCTGGAGCGGCTGAGTTTAAACCTGCATAATGTACAGGCCCTGGAGGATAAAATCAAGGGAGAGCGCCGGCGGTATAACGACCTGGAGTCCAGGTGGGGTTTTGTGCAAAAAAGCCTGAATGATACTTTTGCCTACAAAAGGTCCGGCTGGATTTCCTGGGCTGCGGCCTTTTTGGGGGCCGCCGGCCTCTTTGTGGTGGGTTTGAATGCCGGCGGCCTGTTGCTCCTTGCCGGGGGCGCAGGCCTGGCGGTGTTGATAAAAAGAATTTTAGACAAGATAAGCGCTGAAGTTTTATCCCGCCGGGAGCGGCTTCGGCAGGAGGCGGAGAGACTGGAACAGAAGCTGCGGCAAGTAAAAAGGGACATTGGGGAGTTCGAGGACTGGCTGGTTTTCACCAGGCGGCAAATTGAGGAGGACGCCCGGAAGTTGGGCGTGGACAGGGATCTTTCCCTGGCTGACCTGCCGGAAATTCGCCGCCGGCTGGAGCGGGAGAGGGAAGACCTGCGCTTTGTGGAACAGCTGGAAAATCAGAGGGGAAAGGCTGCTGAGGCTTTAGAGGATGCGCGAAAGGAACTGGAAAATGCCGGGGTAAAAGAAGCTGCCGGGCAAGAAAAATTTGCCGACCTGCAGGAGGAATGGCAGCAGTGGTGCTCGCGAAGGGGCTTCCCCCGGCTGGGGCCCGCTGATATGATTTCCTTTCTCAATTTGGCGGAAAAGGCCAGGGACAGTATCAACAAGTTGAGAATCAGCAGGGAGGAATACCGGCAAGTTGTTAAATTTGTTGACGGTTATGTTGCCAGGGTTAATGAAATATTAAAAGTTATCCAAATGGAGCCGGCCACCAGGCAAACGGCTGACGCTCTGGTGGCCAATTTAGCGGCCCTGCTGGAAGAGCATGAGGCCGGCGCCGAACTGCAGAAGCGCCTGCAAGAGCGGCTGGAGGAAGCTGTGGCCGAGAAAGAAATGGCAGACTCCCGGCTGGCAGAAACGGAAAATTCCATCCGGGGATTGCTTGCTTTAGGACAGGCCCGCGATGAGGAAGAATTCAGGGTCCGGGCCGCCGTCTTTGCCAGGCGGGAAAATTTGAAACAAGAAATTGCCAGCTTAAGGGAACATCTTCTTTCCATTGCCGGCTCCCCGGAGGAACTGGACGAATTTTGTGCCGAGCTGGCCGGCTCCACAAGGGAAGATAACCTGGATGAGCTGGAGCAGGTAAAAAAAGAGCTGGAGCAAGTGGAAAAACAGGTAAAACAAATTACTGGCGAAATTGCCGAGAAAAGAATGCGCATTAAGGAAATGGAAAGCGGGGAAGACCTGTCCAGGGCCCGGCAGGAGAGGGATATGTTGAAGGAGCGGCTGGCACAGAAGGCCAGGGAATGGCGGGTGTATGCCCTGTGCTCCGCTCTTCTTTCCCTGGCCAAGAAAAAGCATGAGCGCCACCGCCAGCCCGGTGTGCTGTTACAGGCATCAAAATACATCGGGCCCATGACCTGCGGCCGCTACAGCCGGGTGGTGGCCCCGGTGGGCTCTCCGGAGCAGCTGGAGGTGGAGCGGCCAAGCGGCCAGAGAGTAGAGGTTGCCAATTTAAGCAGGGGCGCGGCAAACCAGTTATACCTGGCACTGCGCCTGGCCCTGGCCAGGCATTACGGCTCTGTTGTTTCTTTCTTACCCATTATGCTGGACGACGTTATGGTGGATTTCGACCCGGAGCGCCTGGAAGGGGCCGTAAAGGTGCTGGGGGAAATTGCCGCTGAGCACCAGGTATTCATCTTTACCTGTCACCGGCACATCCTGGAGGTAATTTCCGGGTTGCTGCCGGGGTATAAGTGCCTTATCCTGGCGGACGGGACAAAGGCAGCCGGTATTACATTAAATTCATATCAAGAAAAATAGGGAAATTATACATTCAAGGCGAATAAAATTGGAAAAGACTTTATTATTCCCGGGGATTGGGGAGGGTAAAATATGGATATCGTGGCGGTTATTGCTGAGAATAAAATTCGCGAAGCCATTAAAAGAGGCGAATTAAAAAACCTTGCCGGTAAGGGTAAGCCCTTAAAAATAGACGATCTTTCCAGTGTTCCCGAGGACCTGCGGGCAGCTTATATAATACTGAAAAACGCCGGGATGCTGCCCCAGGAGCTTGAAATCAGAAAAGAAATTGTTTCCCTACAAAAGTTGATAAATTGCTGTTATGAGGATGAAGAAAGAAATATATTAAAGAAAAAACTAAATGAAAAGATTTTAAGATTTAACCTGCTCATGGAAAAAAGGGGCATGAACGCGGCCGTGCGCTCTTACCAGGATAGAATTTTAAAAAAATTGGGCGGGTAATTATTGCTGCGGGATTTATCCGGCTTTATACATATTCGACCCCGCCACCGGGCATTCTAGGAATGAGGTGGTGTTGAAATGGGGCACAAAAAAGATAATGACCGGTTGCGCACGGAAAGGCAGCTCGACCGGTTGAAGTGGGAAACCGCCAAGGAACTGGGCCTGGAAGACGATTTAGCCAATGCCGGTGAAGAATTGACCGTTCGGGAAGCCGGGAAAATTGGCGGCAATATGGTACGAAAACTGGTTAAAGCTGGTGAAGAGGCTTTGGCGGAGGAAGGTGACCGTAAAGCCCGCTTAAATTTGCAAGATGAATCTCCCCCGGGAGAAGCCTGAAGGCTTCTCCCGGCTTATTTTGTTGGCTGTGTATTCACATTTCCCCTGGCCAGGGACGCGAATATGCCTCCGAAGCAAATAACGGTGAGTATAATAAAGGAAGTTTTGGCCCCTTTTACGAGCATGTCCGCATCAGCGCTGTTTAACTCCACGTTGCCCACGTGAAGGGCCAGTATTAAGGTTACAATAGCCATGCTAATGGCCTGGCCGGTAAGCCTCATGGTCCCCAGGGTTGAGGAGGCAACCCCGTAAAACCTTTTTTCGACCGACCCCATCACCGCGTTGCTGTTTGGCGATGAGAACAGTGCAAAGCCCGTCCCCAGCAGCGCGAGGTTTGCAATTATCAACCACAGGGGCGTGTTCGGGGTTAAGAAACTGAAAATGAAAAGTCCCAGGGTGGTTAAAGCCATGCCCAGGGAAGAAATTATCCGGGGCTCCACGCGGTCGGAAAGTGCGCCCGCAAAGGGAGACAATAAAGCCATGATAACGGGCTGGGAAAGAAGTATGAAACCTGCTTTTTGCGAATCATAACCTATTACCACTTGCAGGTGCAGGGAAAGTAGAAATCCTACCGCAAAGGTGGCGCTGTAATTGATCAGTGCCGCCAGGTTGGAAAAAACAAAAGTGACATTGCCCCTAAAAAGTTTTAAATTTAAAACAGGTTGCTGCACATTCATTTCATGCCTGATAAATAGCGCCATTACCGCCAGGCCGAGAACCAGTAAATATTTGGCCCATGCCGATGCGGAAACAGAGGAAACCCCGTACATCAAAGCAATCAGGCCGGCTGAATAAAGAACAGCGCCGGTCAGGTCAAATTTTTCCTCCCTGGCGCCGGTCCATTCACCCCTCAATTTGAAAAATGTCAGCAATACCACCAACAGGGCTATCAGTGAGCTCAAATAAAATATGGACTGCCAGCCCAGGTTGTGGTTCATGGCTCCCCCGAGTACGGGCCCCAGGGAAAGGCCGACATATACTGTGGCCACATTTATCCCCAGTACCTTACCCCTTTCCCGGGGCGGGAAAACCGAAGTCAATATAGCCATGGCAGTGCCAAAAATCATGGCGCTCCCTATTCCCTGCAGAACCCTGAAAATAATTAACGCCTCAATGGACCAGGCCAGCCCGCATAATATGGAGGACAGGAAAAAAGAAGTAACGCCTGAAATAAAAATTTTTTTCCTTCCCACTATATCGGCCAGCCTGCCGAAGGGCACCAGAAAGGCTGCCGAGGCTAAAATATAGCTTGTGGCCACCCAGCTGAGAAGAAATGCACTGGCGTTAAATTCTTTTCCAATTGAGGGTATGGCCAAATTTACGGCACTGCCCATAAATGGAGTCAAAAAAGAGGCCATGGTAACAACAAGTAACGTATACCTTTTTATTGAGGTATTTTCTTTTATTTCAATTGAAGCATCCTTTTTCATTTTTTAAGCCTCCTGAATTAATATACATAAATTTTATCATAATAATATTGAAGTATAAGGGGTGATTTTTCATACTTGTAAACACCTGATGGCAACAATATGCTGGTGATTCGTTCATAGTCTTTTATCAAAGTAATTAAAAAACGCCTACCGCTGAATGCGGTAGGCATATAACCTTGTTAGATATGTTTATTAACTATAAGCTTAATTGAAAAACTTAGAGATATATACGGCCAAGTCAATTACCCGGCAGGAATAACCCCATTCGTTATCGTACCAGGCTATTATTTTAATCAATTTTTCGCCCATTACCATTGTGGAAAGGGCGTCTACAATGCTGGACCGGCTGTCCCCGTAAAAGTCCCTGGATACCAGGGGTTCCTCGCAATAGCCCAAAATTCCCTTAAGATCTCCTTCTGCTGCATTACGCAAAGCATTATTTATTTCAGCTGCGTTCGTTGCTTTTTTCACCTGGGCTACAAAATCTACCATCGATACATTGGGAGTCGGCACCCGCACGGCAAACCCGTTCAATTTTCCTTGCAATTCAGGGAGTACCAGTCCCACGGCTTTGGCGGCTCCGGTTGTTGTAGGTATTATGGACATTGCTGCGGCTCTGGCCCTTCTCAAGTCTTTGTGAGGCAAGTCCAAAATCCGCTGGTCATTGGTGTAGGAGTGTACAGTGGTCATTACCCCGCATTCTATGCCGAAAGTATCATGCAGTACTTTGACAATGGGGGCCAGGCAGTTGGTTGTACATGAAGCGTTGGAAATAACATGGTGCCGTTCAGGGTTATAAGTATTATGATTGACCCCCATAACTATGGTAGTATCTGCATTTTTGCTAGGGGCGGAAATGATAACCTTTTTGGCTCCCGCCTGCAGGTGTTTGAGGGCACTTTCCCGGTCTGTAAACCGCCCGGTGGATTCAATTACAATATCTACATCCAGATCCTTCCAGGGAATTTCGGCGGGTTCTTTATAGCTGGTTACACTTATACTTCTTCCATCAATTATTATGCTTGAATCCGTTGCCTCAATAGATGCATTCATTGTTCCGTGTACCGAGTCGTACTTGAGAAGATGAGCCAGATTTGCCGGTGAAGTGAGATCGTTAACAGCCACTACCTCTATTTCGGTTGCTCTGTTTCTTGACGCCCGGAATACATTCCTGCCGATTCTGCCGAACCCGTTAATACCAATCCTTATTTTCATTATTTCCCTCCTATTATTTTATTGTAAAGCGCTTACATTCTTTTACTTGCATTATTATCCGTTTTTTCAAAAATGTACATCTAAGATTTTATATAAAAATATGGTGATTTGTAAATAGTTGATCAAGAAAAAAAATGAAGAATTTTAAGGGCAAAAAACTGATTTGGGGATATATTTACTTTATTAAAATTATTTTAAAAAATTAATTTTGCTAGAAGGATTTTTGATAAATAAGTCGAATTTTACTTAATAAATTAGAAAGCGCTTACACTATAAAATTTTTTAATGTGGTTGGGAGCAAAAATGACTACTATCTATGATATTGCAAAAGCTGCAGGGGTATCTATAGCTACGGTATCCAGAGTTCTCAATAATCGCAGCGGGGTTTCACCCAAGACCCGGGAAAAGGTTCTTGCTGTTGTGGAAGAACTGAAATATTCCCCCAATATGCTTGCTACTGCTTTAACAAAAAAGAATACATATACCTTGGGTCTTCTAATTCCCGATATTGCCAACCCCTTTTTTGCGGAAATTGCAAGGGGGGTTGAAGATACAGCCAATAAATTGGGCTTTAATATCATAATTTGTAATACCGATAACAAGGTCAATAAAGAGGAGAGTTATATTCACCTGCTTCTTAAAAAAAGTGTCGACGGTATTATATTTGCTACCGCCGAAGCGGATAGCAGTAATGTTATTGCACTATGTGAACGTAATTTCCCCGTAATTTTGATTGCCCGGGAAGTGGAAGGGGCTAAAGCAGATTCCGTAATGGTTGATAACTTTAAAGGCGCTTATACAGCTACTAAACATTTAATTGACTTGCAACATGAATATATTGCATTAATTAATGAGTCTCTAAAGATTAAATCCAGTATTGATAGGAAAAAGGGGTATGAGGCGGCCCTTCGGGAAGCATCAATACCCCTCAGAAAAGAACTGACAGTCACCTGTTCCAGTAATATTGACAGCAGTTACCAGGCCATGATGAAGCTTCTAAGTTTGAAATACCCGCCCACTGCTGTATTTTGTTTTAATGATGTTATCGCTATTGGTGCCATGAAGGCCATTAAAAATTCAGGGCTTAAGATCCCCGATGATATATCGGTGATTGGCTTTGATGATACAATCATCGCCAGTATCGTTGATCCCCCGCTTACTACAGTAGCCCAGCCCATGTACGAAATGGGCTCAATAGCAGCCAAATTATTGGTGGACCGCATTTACAAGGGTTCCAAAGAAGTGGAAAAAGTTGTGCTGGATACTCGCTTAATTGTGAGAAAATCAACATCCTTGGGTTATTGCAAAAGGAAATCTTTGACTACTTTTTAGTTTTAAAACCAGTATCAAATAAAAAATGTAATTATTTTTAGTCGGTTTTTGTAAGCGCTTACATAATTCCGACGAAAAAAAAAGGGGGTGGCAGAGGAAGTTTTCGAGAGTGAAAACTAAATTTTTAGCAGATGATTTTAAAAAAGCTCTAAGAAAAAAGCTCTAAGGGGGTAAGTCTCTGGTGCTTAAAAAAAGGTCTTTTATCTTAAATTTAATTACTGTTTTGGCATTAAGCTTGCTGCTTTTGGCAGTAGGGTGTGGTGCAAAGAAAGATAATCAAGCAGGCTCTGCAGGTGATGATGGGGAAAACGGTAAAAAGCGTATTGCTTTAGTGGTTAAGACGCTGAACAACCCGTTTTTTATTAACATGGAAGAGGGTGCAAAACAGGCGGCTGAAAAAGCCGGTGTGAAGCTTATAGTTCAGGCTCCTGAGCGGGAGATTGACGTTGAAAAACAAATGCAAATTGTAGAGAACCTAATTACTCAAAAAGTAGATGCTATTTTAATTTCTCCCAGCGGTTCTAAGGAAATTGTTCCCGCCATTAAGAAGGCCAATGATGCCGGTATCCCGGTAATTGCCGTTGATACCAAGGTGGACGAAAAGGCGATGAAGGAGCAAGGAGCGCATGTGGAGGCGTTCATTGGGTCTGATAACGAAGAAGGCGGCCGTATTGCGGGTGAATATGTTGTCAAAACATTGAATGGCAAGGGTAAGGTTGCTATTTTGGAAGGCATTCCGGGCCACGAAACTGGTGATGCCCGTTTGAGAGGCTTTAGGAAAGCTATTGATAAAACTGATATTGAGGTGGTAGCTTCTCTGACTGCCAACTGGGAGCGGGCTGAGGGCTATAACGTAATGCAGAATATTCTCCAGGCCCACCCGGATATTGACGCGGTATTTGCCTGTAACGACATGATGGCCCTGGGGGCACTTGAGGCCATAGAGGCTGCCGGTAAGGGCGGCGAGATTATGGTAATCGGTTTTGATGCTACTGATGAAGCGAAGAAGGCCATCAAGGAAGGCAGAATGACCGGTTCTGTAGCCCAGTATCCCAGCGAAATGGGAAGGTTGGGAGTTGAAAAGGTTGTGGAATTGCTCAATGGTGGTAAGATTAAAAATTACATTCCTACTAAGGTTGAACTGATTACCAGGGATAAGCTGAGTTAAATTATTTGCATGTAGACCAGGAAAAAGGGCCTATTGGGCCGGAAGGCCCAATAGACCCGAAACCTCGAATCTGAGGAACAGGGGTATTGGAGTGATATGAGTGAAGGGGCAAAGCAAAGTGAATTGTGCCGTAATAGGTGTTGGACGGTTGGGGCGAAAACATGCAGAAAACCTGGCATATAGGGTTCCCGGCGCCAACCTTGCAGCCGTTGTAGCACAGCCGCTGGAAGAGGCACAGCGCGTGGCCGAAGAATGTAATGCCAGTATCGCGTCGGATAATTATAAAAAAGTTATTGCCCACGCCGATATCGATGCTGTCATAATAGCTACGCCCTCCGCCCTGCATTATAAAATGGTCTTATTTGCCATATCCCATGGTAAACATGTTTTTTGTGAAAAGCCCCTGGCCTTAACGCTGGCGGAGAACGAGGAGATATGTGAAAGGGTTAAGGGGTATGATAAGGTTTTTCAAGTAGGCTTTATGAGAAGATTCGACAGGGGATATTCTTTGGCCAAGGAAAAAATAGAGAAAGGGATTATTGGAGAGCCCATCAGTTTTAGGGGAGTAAGCAGGGATCCGGAGTGCCCACCTATGGAGTTTATTGCTAAAAGTGGAGGAATTTTCTTGGACCTGAGCCTTCATGACTATGACCTGGCCCGCTGGCTTATGGGGCAAGAAGTAAAAAAGGTTCGTGCAGTTGGTGGCATATATGTTTATCCGGAGCTGGCTAATTACAATGACGTTGATAATGCGGTCACCACGCTGGTGTTCGAAAACGGGACATATGGTCAGGTTGAGGCCAGCCGTAATGCCAGGTACGGGGCGGATATCCGAACTGAAATTTTTGGTTCAGAAGGAAGTATTGCTGTGGGGTACTTGCAGCACACGCCGGCGGTTATGTTGACGCGAGAAGGGGTTATACATGACGTGGTGCCATATTTTTCAAATCGCTTTGATGAGGCGTTTTTACTGGAAATGATTGATTTTATTGACTGCATTCAGAAAGGTAAAAAACCTTTGGTAGGAGCGGAAGACGGCCGTGCCGCCGTCGAGATTGCCGTGGCAGCAACTAAGTCTTGCCGTGAAGGCGTTGAGGTTGTTTTATAAGGCAGCGGAGGTGGATGAAGTTGACTGGTGATGTAATCCTCCGTATGGAAGGTATTACAAAAGAATTTCCCGGCGTAAAGGCTTTGGATAATGTTAATTTGGAGGTAAAAAGAGGAGAGGTTCACGTTTTACTTGGAGAAAATGGTGCCGGTAAGTCAACTTTGATGAAGATATTAACAGGTGTTTACGAAGAGGATTCCGGGCAGGTAATGTTCAAAGGAAAACCTTTTAAGGTTAAAAACTTCCGTGAAGCCCAGGATGCGGGCATAAGTATTATCTATCAAGAATTTAACCTGATCCCCTATCTTAGTATTGCCGAGAACATATTTATAGGCCGTGAGCCCACTAACAAGGCCGGCCTGATTGATTGGGCCAAAATGAAAAGTGAAGCTAAAAAAATTTTAGATAGCTTAGGTGTTCACCTGGACCCCGGAGAAATAGTTGGAAATCTTGGTGTTGCTCAACAGCAGATGGTAGAAATAGCCAAAGCATTGTCAGTGGATGCAGACATTATTATAATGGACGAGCCTACAGCAGCTCTTACCGAGAAAGAAATTAAAGAACTGTTTAAAGCCATTAAAGAACTCAAGTCCCAGGGCAGATCCATTATTTATATCTCACACCGTTTGGAAGAATTACACCAGATTGGGGATCGCGCTACCGTCCTGAGGGACGGGCAATACATTGGTACAGTTGACTTGGCTGAAACCTCCACAGATGAACTTATCAGCATGATGGTTGGCCGTACTTTAACGGAAAAGTTCCCTAAAGAGATAACTACTATTGGTGAAGATGCCCTGGTTGTTAAAAACTTGAGCAGAAAAGGTAAGCTGTATGATATTTCGTTCCATGTCCGAAAGGGAGAAGTATTGGGCGTTGCAGGTCTGATGGGCGCCGGGCGGACTGAGCTTATGAGAGCAATCTTTGGTGCAGACCCCAGGGATTCCGGTGAGATATATATTGATAACAAGAGGGTGGACATAAATTCTCCGCACGATGCTATTAAACATGGTATTGGCTTTCTAACGGAAGACCGCAAGGGACAAGGTTTGGTTTTGAATTTGAGCGTGCGGGAAAACATTACTCTGGCCAATATAAGTGGGGTAATGGATAAAATATTTATCAATAAAGCAAAGGAAGAAGATGTATGTGAAAAATATATAGCCGACCTTTTAATAAAAACTCCGTCATCGGAACAAAAGGCCAAGTTTTTAAGTGGTGGGAATCAACAGAAAGTGGTTTTGGCCAAATGGCTATTTACAAAATCAAAGGTTTTGATTTTTGATGAGCCTACAAGAGGTATAGACGTAGGGGCAAAGCTCGAAATTTATAAGTTAATGAATCAGTTGGCGAAACAAGGTGTTGCCATAATTATGATTTCATCAGAGCTTCCAGAGATTCTGGGGATGAGTGACCGTATCATAATAATGCACGAGGGTAGGATTGCCGGTGAGTTGACAAGAGAAGAAGCAACCCAGGAGAAAATAATGTATTACGCAGCCGGGGGGGATAAAATTGCCAGCTGAAAGGGAGACAATGAAGTTAGCGAGCCGTAAAAGTAAAATTAGTGGCATGGATTTTGTTCGTAAGTTAGGAAAAAGTGGTATCTTTGTTACTTTCCTGGTTCTTGTTGGAATGTGTATCTTAATGAGTTTTCTGTCGCCGGTATTTCTTACTTCCCAGAACCTTTTGAATGTCGGTTTGCAAACGGCAGTTAACGCTATTCTGGCGGTTGGCTTGACCTTTGTTATCCTGACTGCCGGCATTGACTTGTCAGTGGGTTCAATTTTGGCCTTTGCCGGCGTGGTTATGGCCAGTGCTTTGAAAAGCGGTGCACCGGTTTGGGGCGGCGTGCTTGTGGCCTTGGCGGTTGGCGGTGCCTGTGGATTAGTTAACGGGCTGCTGATTACCAAAGGAAATTTACCTCCGTTTATATCCACCCTGGGTATGATGAGTGTTGCCCGGGGACTGGCCCTGGTGTATACCGGGGGAAGGCCGATTTCTGGTTTTGAAGAGTCATTTCTATTTCTCGGGGGCGGGAGTATTATCGGGATACCGACTCCGATAATTATAGTGTTTATTGTATACGCAATAGCATATGTTGTTTTAAATCACATGAAGCTTGGCAGGTATACCTTCGCAATTGGCGGGAATATTGAGGCAGCTAAACTATCAGGTATTAATGTTAAGAAATATTTGACTTATGTTTATGTTATCAGCGGGGCTATGGCGGGCCTTGGTTCTATAATTCTTACAGCCAGGTTGAATTCCGCACAGCCAATTGCCGGGATAATGTATGAGCTGGATGCCATTGCGGCAGTTGTTATTGGCGGCACCTCCCTTATGGGCGGACAGGGTAATATAATTGGATCGCTTATAGGTGCTTTGATAATGGGTGTGTTGCGCAACGGCCTTAATTTGCTTAACGTTTCAGCTTACATGCAGCAGGTTGCAATTGGCAGCATAATTATAATAGCGGTATTAATTGATAAGTATCGCACAAGAGATAAGTAAATCATATACATGGGTACAGGCTATCTACCGTATTATTCAGTAAAGGATTTTTTAG
Organism: Desulfofundulus sp. JL263-se; assembly: GCF_056316025.1. Classification (NCBI taxonomy): domain Bacteria; kingdom Bacillati; phylum Bacillota; class Clostridia; order Eubacteriales; family Peptococcaceae; genus Desulfofundulus; species Desulfofundulus sp. JL263-se. The sequence continues at coordinate 623,266 of NZ_CM149993.1, forward strand.
AAAAAAGAGTGTGGGTATTGACATCTTATGCAAACGTTTGTATAATTAAGCATAAAAGCGATAACGTTTGCAAGGTTTTGCAAGGGGAGGAACGGTGCGTGACGGTAACCATTAAGGACATTGCGAAAAGAGCTGGAGTATCCTATTCCACCGTCTCTCGGGCATTAAACAACCGGCCGGAAGTTAGTGAGAAGACCCGGAGGGAGATTCAGAAGCTGGCCGAGGAAATGGGATATCAACCTAACGCTATCGCCAGAGGCCTCGTAACTCAAAAGACCGGCACCCTTGGCCTGGTGATACCCGATATTACCAACCCGTTTTTTCCCGAGGTGGCCCGGGGGGCCGAAGAAGAAGCCGATAAGCATGGTTTCAATGTATTTCTTTGCAATACCGACTGGGATACAGATAAAGAAAAACGTTATTTGGAAGCTTTGGTAAGTAAGCGCGTGGACGGTATCATCTTGGCATCTGCCAGTGAAGAGAGCGAATATGTGGCTGCACTTGCGAAAAATGGTCCTCCCTTGATTCTTATCAACCGGGTTCTAAAGCAAGTAAATACCAATTACGTACTAATTGATAACGTAAGAGGAGCTTACATGGTGATGGAGCACCTGCTTGGCTTGGGGCACAGGCAGATTGCCTATGTAGGCGGGCCCGAACATTTGGAGTCCAGCCGGGAGCGTTTGGAAGGATACCGTATGGCCTTGGCGGCAAAAGGTGTAGAGATAGATCATGGCTATATCCGGCATGGCAGATTTAAGCAGGAAGACGGTTACCGTAATGCACGTATCCTCCTTGAAGACCTTACACCGCGGCCTACGGCTATCTTTGCTGCTAACGATATCCTGGCCATTGGAGTTCTCCAGGCAGCTAGGGAACTAGGCCTGCGGGTACCTGATCAACTTTCCGTAGTAGGTTTTGACGATATTCCCTTTGCTTCTTTGGGGGAGGTCCGGCTAACAACGGTGGCTCAGCCCAAGTATACTATGGGTGAGATGGCAGCAAAGATTCTTTTGGATGAGATACAGAATGGCAAAAAATCGCAAAAGAAACATATTGTTTTACAGCCGGAACTGGTGCTTCGCAATAGTAGCGGACCGCCACCTAAGTAAAATTTTTTTGCTAAACCTTGCAAACGATTGCAAAATGCAAATCCAATACAAATAAAAGGTATATTCTAAGAATGGTCAGTCTATTCTTCAATCTATTCTTCTTAAGGAGGTTGTAACAATATGGCTAACAAAATGCGCGCTGTAGTTTTGCACGCGGACTGGGATCCGAAACCGGAATTTAAACTGGGTCCCAAAGATATTGAAGGAAAACAAACCTATTTGGGCAGTAAAGTTTGGCGCAACCCCCGGGTAGTTATTGAGGATCGGGACATCCCGAAACCCGGTCCTGGCGAAGTACTTATTGAGGTAAAAGCATGCGGTATCTGCGGTAGTGACGTGCACATGGCTCAGCCCGATGATGACGGCTATATCTGGTATCCGGGCCTTACCGGCTTTCCTTCCATTCTTGGCCACGAGTTTTCCGGTATCGTTGTGGAGGCCGGTCCCGGTGCCAGGAATAAGGCCACTAATCAACCTTTCAAGGGCGGCGAAGTGGTTTGCGCCGAGGAGATGCTGTGGTGCGGCAGCTGCCAGCCCTGTGCCGACGGCTGGCCCAACCACTGCGAGCGCCTGGACGAAATTGGCTTCAATGTTGACGGGGCTTTTGCCAGGTATATCGTTGTTCCTGACCGCGTGGTATGGCCCCTAGACCCCTTGAAAGGTGTTTATAACGATGAAGAATTATTCCTGGCCGGCAGTTTGGTAGAGCCCACCTGTGTTGCTTATAACGCTGTCGTGGAGCGCGGCGGCGGAATCCGTCCCGGTGATAATGTTGTAATCTGTGGCGGCGGCCCGGTAGGTATTGCTGCCTGTGCCATTATGAAGCGTATGGGGGCTGCCCGGGTAATACTGTCCGAACCGGAGCCGGCCCGCGCGGAGCTGGGCAAGAAGATGGGAGCGGACTATGTAATTAACCCGCTGGCCGAAGACTTTGTACACCGGGTAATGGAGATTACCGACGGCTACGGTGCTGCCCTTTATCTTGAGGCTACCGGTTTACCTACTGTGGTGTACCCGCAAATTGAACAGTGCGTGTGGGAAGGTCGTTCTTTGAACGCCAAGATTGTGGTAGTGGCCCGAGCGGACGCCAAGATGCCCGTTACCGGTGAAGTTCTGCAGGTGCGCCGCGCCCAGATCATTGGCGCACAGGGACACTCTGGTCACGGTACCTTCCCCAGAGTAATTCAGTCCATGGCTACCGGCATGAACATGCTGCCTATGATTACCAAGCAGATAACCCTGGATGAGGTGCCCGAGAACCTGGTCATGCTGCGTACCGACCGGAAGGAGTGTAAAATTACCGTTCGGTTGGATAAGGAGTAAGGAGAATACAGGCGGTGGGAACTGCAGGTCCCGCCGCCGTTACCACGGAGGTGTAATTGATGAAGGATAAAATGTTGGCAGCGGTCTTTGCCGCCCCCGGCAAGCTTGAACTGCAGAAAGTTCCCGTGCCCCGCATAAAAAATCCTGATGATGTTTTGTTAAAGGTGAAGGCGGCCAGCGTTTGCGGTACCGACCTGCATATTTTACATGTCCCCCCAGGACATCCCGGTACTGTGGGGGCGATTTTGGGGCACGAGTACGTGGGCGAAGTGCTGGAGGTGGGGCCGGCTGTCAGTGAGTTCAGCCCCGGAGACCAGGTAGTAGTGGACCCCAATCTTACCTGTGGGGCCTGCCGCTATTGCAAAATGGGGCGTCCCAATATGTGTGAAAACTTAACCACGCTGGGAATTTTTGTCGACGGCGGATTTGCCGAGTACAACGTGGCCCCGGCCAGGGCCCTGCACAAGATCAGTAAAGATGTGCCCCCCGAGATCGCGGTATTTGCTGAGCCCCTTTCTTGTGTGGTTAACGCGATGAAAAAAATAGCCCTGGAGCCGGGTGAATCCGCCCTGGTACTAGGTGCCGGTCCCATTGGCTTGTATTTCACCCAGCTGTTCAAGGCAGCCGGTGCTGGTAAGATTATAGTTTCGGAAGTCTCGGAGTTTAGGAAGAAGTATGCTTTGAAGAGCGGGGCCACCACGGTGGTCGACCCGTCAAAAGAAAACCTAGCGGAAGTTGTGCACCAGGAAACCAGAGCCGGAGTAGATGTGGCAGTGGATGCTGTGGGGTGCTTGGTCAAGGACGCCATGGCGGCGGTCCGCCGCGGCGGTCGGGTGCTGTTATTCGGCCAGAACCAGAATGCCCGGGCAGAGATCGCCCAGAACGACATAACCAGGAATGAACTAACGGTGATGGGAAGCTACATTGCCCGGTATACCTACCCGCCCACCATTAAAATCCTGGAAAGCGGTATTCTGCCCTTGGAAAATTTGATTACTCACCGCCTGCCCCTGGCGGAGATTAAAAAGGGATTTGAGGCAATGCGCAAGGGGGAAGCATTGGAAGTAGTAATCATTCCCTAATTATAATGAAACAGTTAATTTACTAAAACAAAGGAGGTCATTAATTTGAGTAAATGGGGACTCCCGCTTAAAAATGCGGGCTCAATGGACAAAGCCGACGGCATTTATCTCCAAAATATGACCTGGAAGCAAATTGAAGAAAGACTGGAGAAAAATGACATTATAATCATTCCGGTCGGGGCAACGGAAGCTCACGGGCCCCATGCCTGCATTGGCGAAGATACTTTCCTGGTAACCCGCATGGCAGAGCTGGTGGCTAAGAAGACCGGCTGTACCGTTTCCCAGCCCCTGTGGTGGGGATCTCACCCTTACCATCACGTGGGTATGCCCGGTACAGTGGTGGTGCCTGAAGAAATTTTTATCGGTATGTTAAAGTCCATTATGGCCGGTTACTGGAACATGGGCTTTCGCAAGATGATCCTGCTCAACGGGCACGGTCAAGAGTATGTAATTCCCACTGCAATTCACCAGTTTGCCAAAACATACCAGGTGCCTATGATAGCCGTTAACGTTAACTGGTATCATGCCATCCAGGATCAATTCAAACTGAAGAGTGAAGGCGGCCCTTATGAGACCAATTTTATCCATGCTGACGAAGTGGAGACTTCCTGGTCGCTGGCCTTGTTCCCTGAAATGATTAAAATGGAAGATGCCGTTAATACCGAGGTTAAGGGCTACATGCCGGAAGGCCATGTTGATAAGGCCGGTAACCTGTTGCACCGTCCCATTGCCTGGTATGGCCATGTGGGCTTAGGCCCCATTGAAATTTCTGCTTACCCGGAAGGTGTTGTAGGTAAGGCTACCCTGGCGGATGCCAAGAAAGCTATCCCTGGTATAGAGGCATTCCTTAACTATATGGTTAAATTGCACAATGACATACTTGAAAAATTCCCGCCAGGTAAACTGCCTCCGGTAGAAGAAGTTACCCAGCGCTCCAAAGAAGAAATTGAAGCAGTGCTCAAAGGTCCCCTTAAGGGAGGCAAGAGCATTTACGCTTTGCATTACCCTCCAGCTTAATTTTACCTCAAAAATGCGCAGGGGCCGCTTTTAAAAAGCGGCCCCCGGCTCTTATCATCCGGCAAAGAGGGATGAAAGCATGAAAAAGGCAATGGTAGTTTCAGGACCCACCAAATTTGAGGCCTTGGCCTTCAAGGAAGATATGATGAACAGTATCAGAAAAGTGGCCGGTCTGGGCTTTGATGCTGTGGAGCTGGCCGTTCGTGATCCCGAATTGGTTGAAGTGCCTGCTTTAAAGGAATTACTGGGCGAACTGGATCTGCCCGCAGTGGCTATAGGTACGGGCCAGGCTTACGGGGACGAGGGCCTTAGCTTTACTTGCCCGGAGGAAGAAATACGCCGCAGGGCTGTGGAAAGGATTATGGCTCAGGTGAGATTTGCTTCCGAGCTGGGCGCCCTGGTGATCATCGGCCTTATCAGAGGCAGGGTGGCACCGCAGGTAACCAGGGAACAGGCAATGGAGTGGATGATTGATTCCCTGCGGCAATGCTGCAATTATGCTGCGGATTTTGGTGTCCGGCTGGCCCTAGAACCTATTAACCGGTACGAAACCGACCTTATCAATACAATCGGTGAGGCCAAGGAGTTCATTAAACTGGTGGGATGTTCCAATTTGGGTATTTTAGCTGATACCTTCCATATGAATATTGAGGAACCTGACATCTGTGAAAGCATTAAAAATGCAGGACATCTGTTATATCATTTCCATGTTGCTGACAGTAACAGGTGGGCGCCGGGATGCGGGCACCTGGACTTTCCCGCCATTTTCGGGACCTTAAGGGAAATGGGATATACAGGTTTCGTTTCTGCGGAGATTTTACCCAAGCCCGACCCGGATACCTGTGCCAGGCTAACTGCGGAATATTTAAAAAAAATCGGGCTTTAGCAATTAAAACCTGGAGGGTCAGTTGATGATTAAAAAATATCGGTATTTAAACACCATCCTGGAGTGCGGAATTGTGGCTGTGGTTCGGGCTGATTCTCCCGGAAAAGCTCTGCAAGTGGCTGAGGCAATTCGCCTGGGCGGTATCAAGGCCATTGAAATTACCATGACCGTACCGGGAGCGGTGGACGTCATTAAAAAATTAGTTGAAAACTATAAACCAGAAGAAATGCTGGTAGGAGCGGGAACCGTATTGGATCCGGAAACCGCCAGGATCTGCATTTTAGCTGGGGCCGAATTTGTTGTGGGGCCTAATCTAAATCCTGAAGTGGTAAAATTGTGCAACCGCTATCAAAAAATCTGTATGCCCGGTGCCATGTCCATAACTGAAGTGGTACAGGCCATGGAATGTGGGGCGGATTTGGTGAAGTTTTTCCCCGGGAGCCTTTTCGGACCTTCAGCCATTAAAGCCATCAGGGGACCGCTGCCCCAGGCTCCGATTATTCCCACTGGCGGGGTTAACCTGGATAATGTGGACCGGTGGATTACGGCCGGGGCGGTGGCCGTTGGCGTGGGCACGGAAATTACAAAGAAGGGCCTGGAATCCGGGAATTTCCGGCTTATTACCGATACCGCCCGGGCATTTGTGGAAAAAATCAAAGAAACCCGCGAGAACTTACAAGATAGACCCGCGGTAAAATGTCAAGACGTTAAACTGGAAATTTTTTGACTCTGGATTTGTAAAAAGGCAATAAAATACCTTACCGGCGATACATTACATTAATCCCCAGCTCTAAAAGAAAAAGGAAATTATAAGCAGTTATTAACCTAACCTCCTTTGCTGGTAGATTTGGCCTTTACTCAGCAGCGTAAAGACCATGCGCACAAGTTTGCGGGCCGTAAGGACCAGGGCACGTTTATGATGGTGGTGCCTGGCCTCGGTAAACTTCCTGCGATAAAATTCGGCATACTCCGGCTCCCGCACCCGGACGGAGTTAGCCGCCTCCACGAGGTAATAGCGCAAATAGAAGTTACCGGACCTGGTCAAATGGATGTCCTGGGCGTTAAAATTACTGGATTGGTTCTGACGCCAGGTTAAGCCCGCGAATTTAGCAAGGGCGTTATGGTTTTTGAACCTTGAAATGTCACCGATTTCCGCAACTATGCCGGCTGAGTAAACCGGTCCTATGCCTGGAACAGTATCCAGAGTATGTGGGATGGCTTTAACTTCCCGTGCAATAACCTTATCAATTTTTTTCAGCTGGCTTTCAAAGAAGCGAATAGTTTCAAGCGACAAAGCTAGTGTAACATCGACAGAATCCCGCATTCTGGCATTTAAGCGGTAGGCCTTGTTTGCTGCCTGTTTAATCACTTTGGCCATTTCAGGAACATCTTTTAACCGGTTATTCCCGTGTTGCAGCATCAAGTCCACCAGTTCTTCAAGCGGCATACCGGCTATTTCATTAGTAGTTAGATTTCCTATGATTGCCCGGGAAGCTTGCCCAAACAAATTGGAAAACGGACACTCTTTTTGATAGGTGGAGAATTTAAGGAATATCAGGTTTAAAGCCCTATTCTTTTCCCTGGTAAGGTTGTTCACCATATGGTAGCGGAACCTGGTCAGCCGTTGCAAAGGTGCATACCTCATATCATGAGGTGGTGTTGGACGGACTCGTCCAAACCGCAAGCAATCAGCAATAACCCTGGCATCCAGAGCATCCGTTTTAGCCATATCAGGATAAATAGCCTTAAATCCATCAATAACTTTAGGGTTAATAACTGATATTTCAGCACCTAATGCTGATAACTGGGGATCGTCATAAAGAGCTTGCAATAGGTGCCACCAGTACAGGTTGGTAGCCTCCATACCAATTTTAATCTTCTCGACATCTTTTGCGGTAGCTATATCAACTACTTTTTCAACAAGCTTTTCGGTACCCGGGAGGTCGTTGGAAACAGAGAATCCACAAACATCTTCTCCGGTATCATCAAGGATTCTAACCATGTTGGTATCAGAACCTATATCAATGCCCACAAAAAGGGTTCGGCCCACGTGAACAACACCTCCCTTCTAAAAAAGATTAATTAAGAACCAGGATTTTGGGGTATCCCAGGGGAACCTGGCGTAACTACAACCTTGCTGATGAGCATTTTCCCAAGGAGATTGGTGCGATGCTCCTTGCTGAAGGGAGAACCTCTTTGGGCACGCAACCCGCGCGTAAGCGGTTGGCGCCAGGCCCGGGGAGCAGTCTAAACAAGCACTTAAATTATGCAGGGGGCTAAAAACTTCCCCGTCATCGGTTCTACCGTGATTGTCCCAGAGAATACCCCAAAAATCAAATACTTTTAAAAAAATGACCAACTGGAAATTTACCTGTTGGTCAAATCATACAAGGGGGGCTTGAGGTTGACTAAAAAGGTTGTTTGTTTTGGAGAAATAATGCTGCGTCTTTCCACACCGGGTTTTCAGAGGTTTGTTCAGGCCAACTCCTTTGATGTTACGTACGGCGGCGGGGAGGCTAATGTTTCCGTATCGCTGGCCAATTACGGCCTGGATGCCTATTTTGTAACTAAAGTGCCCGATAACCCCATCGGCCAGAGCGCCGTTAATCACTTGCGCCGCTTTGGGGTAAACACAAAATATATTGTCCGGGGAGGGGAAAGGCTGGGCATATATTTCCTGGAGACCGGAGCTGTGCAGCGTCCCTCCAAGGTAGTTTATGACCGGGCCAATTCGGCTATGTCCCATGCTGACAAAAGTGACTTTAACTGGTACGAAATTTTCGAAGGTGCCGATTGGTTCCATTTCACTGGCATTACACCGGCTTTAAGCGGTAAAGCTGCGTCGGTAACTCTGGAGGCCGTTCAGATAGCCAAAGAAAAGGGCCTTACAGTGAGTTGTGACTTGAATTACCGCAAAAAATTATGGACACCTGAAAAAGCCAATGAGGTTATGTCTCAAATCGTAAAGTTTGTGGATGTCTGTATAGCCAATGAAGAGGATGCCGAAAAGGTTTTTGGTATCAAAGCCCGGGAAACCGACATAACCAAGGGAGAACTGAACACCGAAGGTTATAAGGACGTGGCCAGGCAGCTTGTGGACCGCTTTGGTTTCAGCCATGTGGCTATCACGTTAAGAGAAAGCTTTTCCGCCTCAGACAACGGCTGGTCCGCCCTCCTGTACGATGGAAAAGAGTTCTATCAGTCCCGCAAATACCGCATTACCCATATCGTGGACCGGGTAGGGGGCGGCGATTCCTTTGGCGGCGGTCTTATCTACGCACTGCTGGCAGGCAAGGGGCTCCAGGAGGCCATTGATTTTGCCGTGGCGGCATCCTGCCTGAAGCATACTATTCCCGGCGATTTTAATATGGTATCTGTGGACGAGGTTGAAAACCTGGCCAAGGGAGATGCCTCCGGCAGGGTACAGCGTTAGATAGTGTTTGGGAACGGAGCAGGCTTTGGCCTGCTCTGGTTGTATTATCTTCAATATTCTCCGCAGTGCCGCGTGGCAGTACGGGGGATATGAATTTGAAAGGGAGGCGTAAGCGTGCGATTAAATAAAGAGCTGTTGAACGGCGATTTCCAATTTCCGGCGGACCTGAAGGTATCTCCGGTAAGGGATTTGCCGGAAAAAGTGATCCAGTTCGGTGAGGGCAATTTCCTGCGCGCCTTTGTGGACTGGATGTTCCACAGGTTGAATGTAAACGGGTTATTTAACGGTAAAGTAGTGGTGGTTCAGCCCATACTCAGTGGCCTTGTGTCCGTGCTTAACGAACAGGACGGCCTCTACACCCTTTTCTTAAGGGGAATTAGGAATGGTGAAGTGGTGCAGGAAAAGGAGATTATATCTTCCATCAGCCGGGGCATTAACCCCTATGAAGAGTGGGAAGAGTATTTGAAATGCGCGGAAAACCCGGATATAAGGTATGTCATCTCCAATACTACAGAAGCGGGGATAGCATACATGCCGGGAGAAAGCATGGACACCTGTCCGGCGTCATTTCCCGGCAAACTCACCGCTTATCTTTATCGCCGGTATTTATTTTTTAACGGTGCCGCTGATAAGGGTATGGTAATCATACCCTGCGAACTGATTGACCGCAATGGTGATAACTTGAAGCGAATTGTACTCAAAATCGCCGATGAGTGGAAACTGCCCGTAGAATTTAAGAAATGGATAGAGGAGCATAATTATTTCCTCAACACCCTTGTGGACAGAATCGTTACGGGTTACCCCCGGGATGAAGCGGTGGAGATCGAAAAGGAACTGGGCTATGAGGATCAGCTTATAGATACCGGTGAGATTTTCCATCTCTGGGTAATTGAAGGGGACAAAAAGTTCAGCCGGGAGTTGCCCTTCCACGAAATTGGGCTGAACGTGCTGTGGGTTGACGATATGACACCTTATCGTACCCGTAAAGTAAGGGTGCTTAACGGTTCACACACCATGACCGTACCCGTTTCCTTCCTGTACGGGAAAGATACCGTGAAGGAATCGGTGGAAGATGAAGTCATCGGCAAATTCATGTACCGGGGCATTTTTGAGGAAATTTTGCCCACCCTGGATTTCCCAGGGGAAGAAATTAGGGATTTTGCCAATTCTGTTCTGGAACGCTTTAAAAACCCGTTTATCAAGCACTTTCTAATTGATATTGCTCTGAATTCTACATCCAAGTTCAAGACCAGGGTTTTGCCTTCTCTTCTCAATTACATTGAGCGGAAAAGTAACATCCCGCCGTGCCTTACCTTTTCCCTGGCTGCCCTGATCGTTATGTATCGCGGGGAAATTGACGGCAGTGCTTTGGTGGGTAAAAGGGAGGCCGGCAGTTACAGGCTGGTTGATGATATGGAGGTGCTTTCTTTCTTCCGCGACAGCTGGGCAAATTATGCTGGTAACCCGGCGGGCCTGGTACGGGATGTACTGGCCCGCGAAAAGATTTGGGGTCAAAATCTCAACCAGGTGCCGGGGCTGGCTGATGCTGTGGCGAGTTACCTGACGGATATAATGGAATTAGGTATGGAAGGTGCTGTAAAGAAATTACTGGGTGGTAAGGTGGTAAAATGATTGAACAAATATTATTAAAGGTTAACCCACGGGATGACGTGGCTGTGGCCCTGCGTGATATTCCCGCCGGCACAGCGGTTGAGGCAGGTCCGGCTGTTGTTGTCCCCGGCTCGGATATTCCCGCAGGTCATAAAATTGCCCTGCGGGATATATCCAAAGGAGAAAGGGTAATCAAATACGGCTTCAGTATAGGCGTAGCTACCGAAGATATCAAAAAGGGGGACTGGGTTCATACCCATAACCTGAAAACGATGCTGGGGGATTTGCTGGAGTATACCTATAACCCGGAAGAGATTGCTCATACCGCAATCCAGGATTCTGTAACTTTTCAAGGATTTGTCAGGGAGAACGGGGAAATTGGCATCCGCAATGAAATCTGGGTAATTAATACAGTGGGTTGCGTGAACAAGCTGGCTGAAAACCTGGCCCGGCGGGCCGGGGAAAGGTTTAAGAATGATAATATTGACGGCTTCTTTCATTTTACCCATCCTTTCGGCTGCTCTCAGATGGGTAAGGATCAGCTGATTACCCAGAAAATTCTTGCCGGCCTGGTACAGCACCCTAATGCCGGGGGAGTTTTGGTATTGGGATTGGGGTGTGAAAATAACAATGTTGAAGAGTTTAAGAAAGTTTTAGGTCCTTATGACGAAAAGCGGGTTAAGTTTTTGGTGGCCCAGGATGTAGAAGATGAAATTGAAGAAGGTCTTGCCCTCCTGAAAGAGCTGGCGCAGCACGCTGCGCAGGCTAAGAGAACTGAGGTTCCCATTTCCCGGCTGAGGGTAGGGCTCAAATGCGGCGGCTCCGATGCCTTTTCCGGCATTACGGCCAATCCGCTGACCGGGGTTTTTTCCGACATGCTGGTAGCCAGGGGGGGTACATCGCTGCTTACCGAGGTGCCCGAAATGTTTGGGGCAGAGACCATATTGATGAACAGGGCCACGGATAAAGGTGTTTTCAATAAAATAGTGTCCCTGATTAATGATTTCAAAGAATACTATATTCGCCACGGTCAGGTGATTTATGAAAATCCTTCACCGGGTAATAAAAGGGGCGGTATTACTACTTTGGAGGAGAAATCTCTGGGCTGTATCCAAAAGGGTGGACACAGTCCGGTGGTGGACGTGCTCTCTTACGGGGAACGCCCGGTCGTTAGCGGGCTGAACCTGCTGGAGGGACCGGGCAACGATCTGGTGGCGGTCACTGCTTTGGCGGCATCGGGTGCCCATATGGTCATATTTACCACCGGCAGGGGCACTCCCCTGGGCGGGCCGGTGCCCACCGTTAAAGTGGCCACCAATTCCGCCCTCGCCGCTCGCAAGAAAAGCTGGATAGATTTCAACGCCGGCAGGCTCCTGGAAGGGGAGAGCATGGAAGAGCTGGCAAAGGAATTTTTCAATTATATCCTCGAAGTGGCCTCAGGCAGGGTCAGAACGCATAATGAGGTAAATAATTACAGGGAGATTGCCATTTTCAAAGATGGTGTAATGTTGTAGCCGAAAAAAACCTGCAGGTTTGCAGTTTTTTTATGGCTCTCCTTGAGAGCTTAGTGTAGGTACTCCGGTCTCCGCTATTTGTGGCGTACTAAAAGCGGCAGCCCTTCCATGAAAACTTTTTACGCCTCTGTCCCGTTATCGATGTACCGGAGGCCCAGCGGGAGACTGCCGCGGAGTCTGGAGCCCGTCCAACTCATGAGGGAACCGGTAACGTTCTTAAAGGTGCCGTGCGAAATATTTGACGAAGGTGCAGAATGAAATTTGGAGACTTTATGGTATAATCTTACAAAGAGTTATTGCGGCCGGGGTGTCGCCAAGGGTTTCCTAACGCTTCCATAAGGGCATACCGATAAAAGCTTAAAACACATACAGCTACGTGCTTTCCCCGATGCAAGAGCAGCTTGCCGACTGTATTGGTGAGTTGTTTAGTAACGCATGTGTTAGCAACTGAATCGACAAAGCTGGTGCCGAAGGTGGGAGTCGAACCCACACGGGACGAGCCCACGCGAAATACCAAGGGTTAAACTGGTCCGAGGTATACCTTTCCATATCGATTGAAAATCACATATTTTAGGGTATGTGTTTGCAAAAACGTTTGCCAAAAATAAAAGCCCACGGGACCTAAGCCCTGGGCTTTGTTTTTAACTAGTATGGGGGACGGAATACCTGCTCATGCGTTCCAACATTCCTTAGTTGAATAATGTTTTTATCTAAAAACTTAAAGGTCATGCGGATGGACATACCGGCGCTGGCTTCCCAAATATCTACAGTACCTTCTACAGTACCTTCCACCCGTTTTACTCGTAGAGAAGGGTGGCTTGGATTGACGGCGAGCATTCGTAATGCTTTATCAACCCTTCTCCGGCCGGCCTTGTCTAATTTTCCATAAGCCCGAACAAAACGCTTGGTGAATTCCAGGGAAATCATTTTTCCTTCTCGGCAGCCTGGTGTAAATATTGGATGGCTTTTTCCGGGTTACTAAAACGTATTGTTCGGCCTGCGGCTATATCTTCATCTGCTTCCTTTTCGCCGGCCTGCCACTCGGGGGTCCAGAACCATGACTGGTCGTCATCAAAAAGCCCCGTCTCATCCAGGCGTCGAGCCAGTTCAAATTTTTCCGCTGTGGACAACTTTTTAATCTCTTCAATCAAACGGTCAATATTGGAGGCCATCATTTATCACCTCAATAAAATACTACCTTAAAAGCTGCCAGGAAATCAATGCATCCTGGGCTTTTTTATTTTCGGGGTAAGGTGGTGAATTATTCAAAAACTTGTTTCGATTGAGATACGACGAGAATTTAATGTTACAAATAAGAAATGGCAAGAACAGGTATTCGTAAAACTTTACGTGGCCGCCAGAACATCGGGATTCCTGGCCGATATATCAGATAAAGACTGGAAAACACTTTGCGTTTTAGCTACGTTTATGGATACCGAAGGAAATTGTTATCCTTCTCAGGAGGAAATAGCCAAGGCCCTGGGTATCAGCCGGCAAGCGGCCACGGAGAGGATAAAAAGCCTACTCCGTTACCGGTGGCAGGGAAAACCAATTGTGACCGTTAAAAAAGCAAGGAAAAAGTCAGACACTGGTTTGATAACAACAGATATACCATATTTCCCTTAAGCAACCTAGCATTCGGTCAGGATGACCTAAATACTCAGGACAGTAAAAAACCTATGCAAGTAGTGCATGACACAGGAAAACCTATGCAAGCAGTGGAGGACTTTCCGCCTATACTAACTGTACCTGAAGCCGCGGAAATATTGCGGGTTGGCCGCAACCGGGCCTATAGGTTGGTTAGAGAAAGAAAAATACCTGCTTTTTGGGTTGGTAAGTCCCCCAGGATCCCACGCGACGCTTTGGAAGAATATATCTCGATGCAATTATTGCCGGAAGGAGGAAGATATATGCGACGCGTCAAATAAGGCCTGATGTGCCCCGGACCGAAAGGAGGCAAAATATATGAGGGGCCATATCAGGCAGCGCGGCAAAAACAGCTGGGCAATCGTTGTGCGGGTTCCTGATCCAAAAACGGGAAAAAGTAAACAGCACTGGCATACCGTGAGGGGGACACGTAAAGACGCGGAAAAAGAGTTAACTCGCATACTTCATGAAATTGACACGAATACTTATGTAGCACCTACTAAAATAACAGTTGCCGACTACCTTCGGAAGTGGCTGAAACGGCAACAAAAGAGGATATCCCCAAATACCTTGCGGGGTTACCGTGTGAACGTTGAAAATCATATTATACCGTATATTGGTGAGATTCAATTAACTAAACTTAAGCCAGCGCACATTGATGACCTTTTTTCTGAATATCTGGCTGAAAAAGACCTTTCAGGGACAACTCTATTGTATATTTTCCGGACTTTAAATAAAGCACTGAATGATGCTGTAAAGCGTGAAGAAATACATCGTAATCCGGCGGCAAATGTAGAAAGACCCCGGAAAGAGAACGTAGATATTCGAGTTCTTCAAAATATCCAGGAAATAAACCTTCTTAGGAAGGCCCTACACGGTACCATCCTATACGGTCCAAGCATGTTAATACTTACCACAGGACTTCGTCGCGGTGAAGCTCTTGGGCTCAGATGGTGTGACTTAGATCTTGAAAACAGGATCTTACGCGTAAGGAAACAGTTAGTTCACAACCCGATAACCCATAAATTGGAACTGACAAAACTAAAAACGGAAAAAAGTAATAAACCTTTAAAGATTTCCAGGTGGACGGCAAAAATGCTTCAAGATCGTAAAGCTGAGCAGGAAGAGGAACGCAAATTCGTTGGTTCTGGTTGGCAAAATAAGGACGACCTGGTTTTCACGTGGGGACGACCTGGTTTTCACGTGGCCGGACGGTAGGAGGATAGACCCCAGCTGGTTCTCAAAAGCATTCAAACGAGTGGTGGACCGTATAGGCTTAAGCGAGCTTACTCCGAAGGGTTTGAGACACTCACACGCTACTCTGCTCCTGGGACGAAACCAGAACCCGAAACTCATTCAAGAAGAACTCCGTCACAGTCAAATTCACGTTACGATGAACACATACAGTCACGTATTTCCCCCGATGCAAGAGCAGCTTGCTGACTGTATTGACGAGTTGTTTAGCGAGATATAAAAAAAACAGTTGCATTAACGCATGTGTTAGCAAATGCGTTAGCAACTGATCGTCAAGGCTGGTGCCGAAGGTGGGAGTCGAACCCACACGGGACAAGCCCACGCGATTTTGAGTCGCGCGCGTCTGCCAGTTCCGCCACTTCGGCATAATGTACTTATATTTTACCTGATATTATAAACTATTGCAACGGGTTGTTAAAAAAGTTTCCGTAAATTAAATGCTTTAACAATATAACATTTTAGTTGTGTAGATGTCAACTTGTAATTTTTGAAAAGAAAGAGCTGGTGCGGGATACTGTACGGGATTGGTGAATTATACAGCAGAGTCGTTGCCGGGGAAAAACCCGGTAAGAGGTGGAGGCCGTGCAGCTAATAAAGACATTGGAAGTAATTTTAGCGCCTTAGTGACGTGGATGCCGGCCGGTCAAAATTTTTGTCTTGTCATATTAAGAAAATAAAGGTAAAATGGTTATAAGTTTGTTCTGTGCATTGCACATAGGGAATGATTCTATCTGACATACTACTTTTAGGCAGGGAAAGGAGGTCAGAGCAGTGTTCGAAAAGGTTAAAGAAGTATTACAGAAAATTCGCCCGGCTCTGCAGAGAGATGGCGGCGATGTGGAGCTGGTTGAAGTGACCGATGATGGAGTTGTAAAAGTCAGGTTAAAGGGCGCCTGCGGCGGGTGAGGCATGGCAACAATAACCCTGAAACAGGGGATTGAGCGGGTGCTCAAGCAACACATACCGGAAGTAAAGGAAGTCGTGCAGGTTTAGTAAAAAAACCTCTGCTGAAGGCAGAGGTTTTTTTAACAAAGGGGGATACAAGTGGCAGCTTTTAAACTGGCTGTATGCCAGCTCAGAGTTTCCAGGGAAAAGGGAGAAAATATTAAACGGGCGGCGGAAATGATAGGGCAGGCTGCAGACGAGGGCGCCCGGGTGGCGGTTCTGCCTGAGATGTTTAATTGCCCTTATCAAACAAAACTTTTCCCTCAGTATGCCGAGAGCTTTGAAAGCGGGGAAACCATAGCCATGCTTAAGGAAGTTGCCCGGGAGAAAAGGATTTACCTCGTGGGGGGGTCCATACCTGAAAGGGAGGGCGACCAAGTATATAACACCAGCTTTACTTTCGGGCCGGAAGGAAACTTGCTGGGACGCTACCGCAAAGTTCATCTTTTTGACGTGGACCTGCCGGGGGGACCGAGGATAAAGGAATCCAGCACAGTGGGATACGGGGAGGATCTAACCGTTATAGATACGGAATTTTGCCGCCTGGGTGTAGTTATTTGTTTCGACGTGCGTTTTCCGGAATTAATACGCCTTTTATCCCTGGAGGGAGTACAGCTGGTGGTTATTCCGGCGGCCTTTAATACCACCACCGGGCCCGCCCATTGGGAAATAACCATGCGCACCCGGGCCGTGGATAACCAGGTTTACGTGGTCGCAGCATCACCGGCCAGGAATCCGGAAACCGAGTACGCCATATACGGTCATTCCATGATTGTAGATCCCTGGGGGGACATACTTGCCGGGGCCGGTGAAGGTGAAGAACTTATTTCAGCGGAAATAGACCTGGAACGGTTGGAAAAGATTCGCAGGCAGTTACCCTTGTTAAGTTTGCGGCGCGGTGACCTCTATGAGCTCAGGTGGAAGAAGTAAAGGCAAAACCCGGCCGGCGCGGCGTACTTGAGCGGAGCGGAAAAACACCGGCCTTCCCCGGCAGTTTACAGTGTACTCAGGATGTGTTAAAATTCCAGAGATTACAGAGTAAGTGCGGGAGTGACGGACATGGAAATTGGCATAGTGGGGCTGCCCATGGTTGGTAAGACCACCATATTCAACTTGGTAACCAATGCCGGGGCGGAAACTTCCGGCTACCTGACGGGGAAAACGGAAACCAATGTGGGCATGGCCAAAGTTCCGGATAAACGCATAGATTGCCTGTCTGATATGTATAAGCCGAAAAAGACCACCTATGCCCAAATTCAATTCAGTGACGTACCGGGTCTGGTGCGGGGTTCCAGTCAAGGAAAGGGCGTCGGCAACCGGTTCCTGGATTCCATCCGCAAATCCGATCTGCTGGTGCACGTGGTGCGGGCCTTTGAGAATCCCGGCGTTCCGCATTCAGACGGTAGCATTGACCCCCTGCGGGATGTGGAAACTATAGACATGGAACTTCTGCTGGCTGACCTGGACCTGGTGGAAAAAAGAATAGAGCGCATTAAGGGCGGTAAAAAGGTCAAAAAGGAAGCGGCGGCCGAACTGGAAGTACTGCAAAAACTGCTGGAGGCTTTGGAGAACGAGGTGCCGCTGCACCGGGTGGAATTGAGTGAAAAGGAGCGGGAAATGCTTCAAAACTACAGTTTTTTCAGCGAAAAGCCGGTAATTCTTGTTGTAAATACCGATGAGAGGCAGTTTAAGGCCGGTGAATACCCCCGCAAACAGGAACTGGAGGCCTTGGCGGCGGAAAAAGGTATCAAGCTGATTGAGGTTTGCGGGCAGCTGGAAATGGAAATAGCCCAATTGCCTGAGGAAGACCGTGATATTTTCATGGAAGACCTGGGGATTACAGAGTCCGGTATTGACCGGCTGGCCCGGGCCGCCTATGACCAGCTGGGCTTAATTTCCTTTTTTACCGTGGGCGAGGATGAGGTTAAGGCCTGGACCATTAAAAAGGGAACCGATGCCCGGAAGGCGGCGGGGAAAATACATACGGATATGGAACGGGGCTTTATAAGGGCCGAGGTAATTCACTTTGACGATTTAAAAGAGTGCGGGAGCATGGCGGCGGCCAGGGAAAAAGGGCTGGTCCGCCTGGAGGGCAAGGATTATGTAGTTAAAGACGGGGACATTTTGAACATCAGGTTCAACGTATAAGGGCCAGGTCTCAACATTTGACATTGTTTTTGAATGTTGAGACCTGGCCCTTTATTTTTTAAGCGGAAGTATTGGTACTTTCGGTTTTAAACTGCAGGGCCAGGGAATTCAGTTTATCCGACATGCGGGTGAGGCGCCGGGCAGCGGAGTTTATTTCTTTCATTATCTCTTCTCCGTTTTCTTGTTCTTTATCGCGGGATTGTTCCGACCGTTGAACAATTAAATTGGAAGTATATTTCATATCGGATGCCGTGCTGCGTATGGATTGGAAAAGAACTCCCAGCTGGTCAGTCATGGTATTAAAGGCCTGGGCCAGGCGCCCCAATTCATCCCGGGTGGTTATCGGTATTTTTGCGGAAAAATCGCCGGTGGATACTTTTTCGGTGGCTTCAACCAGGGATTGTACGGGACGGTGTACCGACCGCAAGATTATCAAGCGGGTTAAGAGCATTCCCGCGATGGTGGCCAGCACAAGGTTAAATAATATATTTTTGACAATTTCCTCCAGGTGGGCCCGAATCCAGGACAGGTCCAGGGCCAGGTGGACGTATCCCAGTATTTGTTGGGATTCATCTTTTATGGGAGCGGTAAAAGTGAGGGCGGTGGCCATACCTTCGTTGTTGGTTAAATAGCCGGTATGTATGTCCTTGTCCAACAAAGCTTCTTTGATTTTTTCTCCTTGCTCAGGTTCACTTAGTTTTTCCGTATTGTTATGGGCTATGAATTTACCCGAGCTGTCCAAAATTGCCGCCTCGTTTATCAGGGGGTCCTGGGCCAGCTTGTTAACCAGTTCATTAAGCAACCTGTAATTTTGGTGCTTGAGCGGGACAGTGGCCAGGGTTTGTACGGTTCCCATGGTGGACCGGCCCCGGGAGTATATTTCTTCCATCAGGGCGTTGCGGTCACGCATAAAGGTGGCAAATCCCACCGCTGCCATGAGGAAGATGATGAGCAGGGTAATTCCCAGGCTCAGGCGGAAGGTTAGGGAGAAGCCCCGCAAAGGGCCCCTTTGAGCCGGTATACTTTTTTTATGTATTTTGAGCTTCATTGAGATCACCTCACAGATTTTAACTCGATTTGATGGCCGGGCAGGGTGCCGGTTTTGCTAATTGTGCCGGCGGGGAGTTCCACTGTCAGGCGGGCTCCTTTAACTATCCTGGAAAACCGGAAAGGGGGGATATTTTCCATTATCTCTACTACTTTTAAATTACTATCCAGGAAGACTGCGTCTATGGGAAATTTCATAAAAAAAGTGTGAATGGATGAACAGGGACAAAGTACCAGGGCTGCATTTTGGGGCAAGGAGGACCTGCCCAAAAGTCCTTTCAGCCGGGCCTGGAAAGTGGTGGCAAATTCCACCCGGGAAGCCAGTATACAGCCGGTGTGGGTGTTTATTAACTTCATTTCCATACCTTCCCAAAAAATAATTTAGGCCTACATGGAAAGGGCTTTAATAATATTAATCACCGCCGGCCCCAGCAAAACAATGAAAATGGCCGGAAAAATGAACAGCACCATGGGAATCAGCATTTTTACCGGGGCCTTCATGGCCTTTTCTTCTGCCCGCTGGCGGCGCTTTTGGCGCATCTGCACGCTTTGCAGGCGCAGGACGTTGCCGATGCTGATACCAAGCCTGTCGGCCAGGATAACCGAGCCCACAAAATTGGAAAGGTCGTCCACCGCCAGCCTGCCGGCCATATCCCTCAATGCTTCCCGGCGCGCTTTTCCCATCTTGGTTTCTTGAAGCACCTGCAGGAATTCATCGGCCAGCACGCCCTTGGACTTTTCCACCACTTTCATCAGGGCACCGTCAAAGCCCAGCCCTGCCTCTACGCTTACCGTGAGCAGATCCAGTACGTCAGGCAGGTTTTTTTCCACGTCTGCTTTCCGTTTCCGGGCCCGGGATTTCAGGTATGAATCGGGCAGCAGCCAGCCCAGGGGTACGCCGGCCGCGGCCAGCAACATACACTGGGCCGTGGTTAGGGGCAGGGAGCCGGCCAGCAGCCACAAAAAGGCGCCTCCCCCTGCAGCCAGCAAATATTTTATTAACAGCATTTCCCGGGGTGTCAGTTTCCCCGGGTTTCCGGCCTCAATCATTTTTTGGGCCAGGGAAGCCTCTCGGGTAGCGGGAATAAAGCGGGCTAACATTCCGGCCAGGTAGGAGAGCAGGGGCTTTACGGCCCTCTGGAAAAGGGGGGCGGACAATTCTTGTTCCCGGGCTGATACTGGCCGGCTCTGGCTGCCCACCACCTCATCTACTCTTTGGGCCAGCCTGATGCGCTCTCCGAAAATAAGCCGGTAGGATGCCAGGGTTCCGGTAAGTACGGCACCGAAAACTCCCGCCACTATTAAATAAATCATGGGGATCCCCCTTAAACTTCAATATTAACTATTTTCTTAATTAAAAGGATGCCCAGCAGCTCGCCGAAAATGGCGGCTAAAAGCAAGAGCTTACCTATTTCCGAGGTAAAAAGGGTCATTATATATTCGGGATTTAATATAAACATCATTGCTGCCAGGATTATCGGCAAAAGGCCGATAATAAGGCCGGATATGCGGCCCTGGGCAGTAATGGTTTTAATTTCCCCCTTGATGCGGATGCGCTCGCGGATTGTATTTCCGATATTATCCAGTATTTCGGCCAGGTTACCGCCTACCTGGCGCTGGATAAGTACAGCCGTTACCACCAGCTCCATGTCCTCGCTGTTTACCCGGGATACCAGGTTTTGCAAGGCCTCTTCCACAGGAGTGCCCAGGTTTATCTCCCGAAAAGCGCGGGAAAATTCCTTCCGAATGGGGTCGGGGAGCTCCCGGCGTACCATATCCATGGATTGCAAAAAGCTGAAGCCCGAGCGCAAAGAGTTGGCCATGATGGCCAGCGCATCACCTATTTGGGCGTTAAAGGCGGTCAGCCTGCGGGCACGGGCCGTGCGCACCAGCAAAAAGGGAAGCATTGACGCGGCAGTGGAGGCAACCAGGCCTGTTTTCAGGTCCATGGTAAGCGCTGTGAAAAATGCGCCGGCTGTTATGCCGGATACAGCTATAATAACTACAAATTCCTCTCCCTTGAGGGGTACGTCTGCCTCAGAAAGCTGTTTTTCCACCAGCTGGCCCAGGCGGCGGGCCAAAAACACCTGGCTGGCCGAGGTAAGCAGGCGGCGCCAGAGCTCCTCCTTATCTTTATTTAGATGTAACTTACTTAATTTTTCCTTGAATTGCCTGGCACTAAAGCGCTGCATGCGCAGGGTCACCAGCTGTTCTTCGGCGGCCTTTAACTGTTGAATGCCCGGTACCAGTAATACTGCAGAAATAAATACCAGGACGGCAATGGTTTTCGGTTCCACCGGGGCCACCTCCTAAAAAACGGACGGCTCAAATACTTCCGGCGGCAGCTTGAACCCCGCAGCTTCTATGCGGTCGATAAATTTGGGTCTGATACCCGTGGCCTGGAATTCTCCCACCACCGTACCGTCGGAATTTACTCCCCGCTGGCGGAAGTAGAATAAGTCCTGCAGGATAATTACGTCACCTTCCATGCCTTGAACTTCGGTGATATGGGTAATCTTGCGGGAACCATCTCGCAGCCTGCTCTGGTGGATTATAAGGTCTATGGCCGACGATATTTGCTCCCGGATGGCCCGGATGGGAAGATCCATTCCCGCCATCAGTACCATGGTTTCCAGGCGGGAAAGCAAGTCCCGGGGAGAATTGGCGTGCCCGGTGGTTAGGGAGCCGTCATGCCCCGTGTTCATGGCCTGGAGCATGTCCAGGGCCTCTCCGCTGCGCACCTCGCCCACCACGATACGGTCCGGGCGCATGCGCAGGGCGTTTCGCACCAAGTCGCGAATGGTAATTTCACCTTTCCCTTCAATATTAGGGGGGCGGCTTTCCAGGGTGAGTACATGTTCCTGGCGCAGCTGGAGTTCTGCCGCATCTTCAATGGTTATAATTCGCTCGTGGGCGGGAATGAAAGAAGAAAGGACGTTCAGCGTGGTGGTTTTACCGCTGCCTGTTCCCCCGGAAACTATTATATTCAGGCGGGATTTTACACAGGCTTCCAGAAATCGGGCCATCTGTTCAGTCAAAGTGCCGAACCGTATAAGGTCTTCCACCTGGAAAGGATCCCGGGAAAATTTTCTGATTGTTATTGTGGGCCCGTGCAGGGCCAGGGGCGGTATGATAGCGTTTACCCTGGATCCGTCAGGCAGCCGGGCGTCCACCATGGGCATGCTTTCATCTATGCGCCGGCCTAAAGGCGCCACGATTCGCTCTATAATATGCATTACATGGTCATCATCTTTGAAGCGCACGTTGGTTTTGACCAGGCGTCCCTTCTTTTCCACATAAACCTGGTAGGGGCCGTTAACCATTATTTCGGTTATTTCTGGGTCGTTCAAAAGAGGGGTGATGGGCCCGAAGCCGGTAATTTCATCTACCAGTTCCTTCGCCAGGCGCAGGCGTTCCAGGCGGGGGATATGCGTGCCTTCCTGTTCCGAAAGGATTTCTTCCGCCAGCTGTTCTATGCGCCGGGCCAGGGTTTCGTTGTCTTCCTTATCCTCGGCAGGCATATCCTTGAGTTTGGCCACCACTTCTTTGTGCAGCCGGGATTTAATTTGTTCATAAGGGTCCTGCCGGGGAGGGGGCACTTCCTTTTCGGTTTCCCGGGCTCCGTTTGCCGCCTTTTTGGCTTCCAGCCGCTCAAGTAAAGACATTTTTAATTCTCACCCCCAACTAGAAGCTGAAAATTCTGCTTATCAATGATTTTTTTGGTGCTTCTTCTTCCGGTTCCGGCATATCCTCAGGGGCGGCCAAATTTAACGCGGTTACCATTTCCCGCACCGAGAGGGCCACCCGGCTGCCGGTCCGGGCCATAACAAAGGGGAGCCCTTTATTGATGGCGTCTCTAACGGTTTTGCGGTCTTCGGGAATTATTGCGGACAGGCCGGTGCTCAGGCTTTTTTCCAGGTCCGGAGTTTTGATTCCTGACTCGCTGCTGTACTGGTTCAGTACCACCCGCACCCGGGGGGCGTAGTTTAAGGTATTTAATATTTCCAGGGCGGTTGTGGTTTGTTTTAGGCTGGTCAGTTCCTGGGTCAGCACCAGTATTACCTGGTCGCTGGCCTCCAGTACTCCCAGATTGATATCGCTGTAAAAGGGTGCGGTATCCACTACTACGTAATCGAAATTATCTTTCAGCAGTTGCAGGACTTGCTCCACGTGTTCGGGCCGGACCAGCTCGGCCTGCTCGGGGCCGGTGGGGGCGGCCAGCAGCTTGGTGCCCGAAAGGTGGGGGATTAAAAAGGAATCCAGGAGCCCGAAATCAATGTTATCCTGTTCCTGCACCAGGTCGGCAATGGTGCCCTTGACGTCTATGTTCAAAAGAACCGCTATATCCCCGGCAGTCAAATCCAGGTCCACAAGTGCCACATTTTTCTTAGTTTCCTGGGAGAGGCAAACTGCCAGGTTGGTAGCCAAAGTGGTTTTGCCCGTTCCCCCTTTGGTGGAAAAGAATGTTATTACCCGCCCCCGCTGCTTACGGTAGGCCGCATCCTTCAGTTCCTGCTGAGGCATTTTTAAGTATGTGCTGCGTTTTTGGTGGGTCTCGTATACCTTACGAATGGTTTCGGCCAGTTCGCTTGCGGAAAAGGGCTTGACCAGAAATTCCCGGGCCCCGGCGTTCATGGCTTTTCTGAGGTATTCGTGCTCTCCCTGAATGGAGATTATGATAATGGCGCATTCCGGTATCTCCATGGATATGGCTTCAGTGGCGCTTATGCCGTCCAGGCGGGGCATATTGATGTCCATGAGGATTATGTCGGGGCGGAGTTCCCTGCTCATGGCAATGGCTTCCTCGCCGTCTCCGGCCTCACCTACCACTTCTATATCTTCTTCAAAGTACAGAAGCCTTTTGATGTCTTCCCGGGTGTTAGCTATATCGTCCGCTATCAATACGGTAATGGAAGTGGACAATTTAAACACCTCGTCTTTCTTTAACGTATAAGCTCTTTTAGCCTGGTGGAGGGCAGCCCGGCAGCCCTGTCATCCTCCGGTGAGCGCAGCAGCAGTCGTACCGATCCCGTTTCGCTGGCCAGGATGAGCTGCTGGGCCTGGGCGGGGCTCACCATAAGGGTCGCCGTTTCCGGACTCGATTTTTTCCCGGCGTTGCCGGGACCGATAGTTTTATTTACAGCCAGCACCGGCACGTTGTAAAGTATGGTGCTGGTTACCGGGCCTCCCTCCGTATCCAGGGTAACCGCTACGTCCACCCTGTCCCCGGGGGTTACCATTCCCGCCAGGGCGGACACCTGGTCTACGGCTATGGTGACGGCCCGCTGGCCCGGGGTGATTTTAGCCGGCAGGCCGCCGGCCGGGTCGTTTTTATCTATGAGTTTGTCCCGGAGAATTTGTTCACCGGGGAAAATGTCGCTGCGGGCAAGTTTGCCCACCGCGTCTCTGGCACTGACCACTGAGCCGGGGAGTATGTATTTTGCCGGCATATCCACAAATTTTAGCATTTGTTCTGTAATGGGGGTTTTAGCGGGTATGTGTGTGGCCGCCACTGCTACTTTTGCGAAATTGCCGGATTCCCGGTAGGTTTCCTTTAAATTTTCCAGGTACTTATAGGTTCCAAGGGCGGCCATCAGGGCAAAAATGACGGCCAGGAGTAGGATTAGCCTGTTTTTCATGGTGTCGTCTCCTTTACTCTACCAGTCTGGTGGCGTGGAGGCCGTAGTCCGGGGCGTCAGGGTCTATATCGTATGAGACATCCGGGGGAGGGGCCATTTGCAGGAAAGTTCCGGTGACCGTGGACTCATTTCCCCGGCCTTCCACGCCTTCCAGTAGGAAGGCGCCGAATCCTACAATGCGCACGTCGTCCCGGCCCTGTTCCAGGGTACTGGGATCAAAGATGGGTACAATTATGACCCGCGGGCAGTCCGGCCTGTAATTTTCCGGGGTGCAGTTATGGGTGCACTGGTTCAGAAGATAGGTTACTCCGTCGTAGGTGGGCCCGGACATGTTGCCAGGTTCGGTTTCCACCCAGTCGCCGATGGTTATGATACCGTCGTAGCCGTATTTTAAGTTGTTCTTATAATTGTTAGCTCCTTTCCCTCCCAGGGCCAGGGCCCCAAAGTTGCCGTGAATTCTAAAGCCGTCATCTACGCTTTGGCCGGCGCCTTCCTTAAGCACGTATTGTTTATCGTAAACCAGTTCCTGCTCCGGGACGGCAAAGGGGGCTACGCCGCTGGCCGAGGAAACAGCGCCGTATTCAGCCGTTGCAGCGGCGCTTACCGTTCGGGAAGTAAAGCCCAGCACCCGGGCGAAGGTGTATTCTACGTTGCGGCTTGCCCGGACGGTAATTCTCTTGTTATCGCTGCTTACCGTTATTTCCGCTTCTGCAGGGTCAACGTTGTTCCTTTGCAGGTACTCTTTGGCCACGTTTTCCGGGTCCCCGTCCGGCAGTTCCCGGGCCGCGGCCAGGGCCGCGGCATCGCAGGCATTAATTAACCGGCTCCGGGTCAGGTACAGCGAGCCCACATCCACCACCAGGGCGGTAAATCCCAGTATAACCGTCATGGCCACTGCCACCAGCAGCAGGGCCAGCCCTTTTTCTTCTGCATAAATTTTACTTAGTTTTTTGCAAATCATTGCCGGTTTCCTTACTCCACCCGCATGGTGCTGGAAGCGGATATGGGCACCGGGTTGGGCAGAATATCGGCCAGCACCGGGGTGAAAAGTTCTACCTCGTACTCTACGGTAACGGTGAGGGGAATCCCGGTGGTGAGGTTGTCAGAGGGGTTTACGTCAATGTCCTCCATCTTAAGGTCTATTCCGGGTGCGGCATCAAGAACCTTTTGCTTTATCTGTTCAACGTCCTTGCTTATTATTCCGAACCGGGCTCCTTCCCGGGCTGCGTGGGTGATTACCAGGTAAGAGTGGAAAATACGCCCGAATTCCAGGATGCCGAAAAGGATTGCGATCAGTACGGGCAAAACCAGGGCCAGTTCCACCAGGGATTGGCCCCGGTTGGATTTTTTCAATTTGCTAAGGAATTGGAACATGGTACTTTCACCTCAATTTGGGGGAATTTTTCCACCTTACCTTTAACAAGAAGGACTTATCTTGGAAAATTTCCCCCCAAAAGGTAGGCAACCACCGTTCCTGCGGTTATAGCCGCCCCGTAGGGGAAGGCCAGTGCATTCTGTCCTTCCAGGCTGCCGAACATGTTGACCCGGGGTGCCGCGCCGAAGAAGGAAAGGGAGGTGTACCATACCGCCCTCAGGCTTAGCAGCAGCCGCCCGTTTTTGATGAGTATGGCCAGGGCCAGCAATCCCCCGGCCAGGGCGGCTGCCAGGAAGGTGAGCCAGGCAAATGCCGGTCCCCCGCAGGCCCCGATGAAGCCCAGGAGCTTTACGTCCCCGGCCCCCATGCCCCCCAGGGCAAAGGGGATGATTAAAAGGCCCATACCCAGTAGCAATCCCTTTACGCTCCACCACAGCTCCGGGGGACCGCCTGCGTAGAGGTGATAGGCCAGGGCCAGCCCGGTGGCCGGGAGAACCACTCCGTTGTAGATTTTGTTATACCGCAGGTCGGTGTAGAGGGAGAGGGCTGTGACAGAAAGGAGTAGTATGTCCAAGATCACGGTCATCAGTCCCTTCGGTTTTATAAAACAACCCTACTTAAATGGGGGTTAAGTAGGGTTGGAAGGGTTATAATTAAAAGTACCTAAGCTATTATTGTGCATTAGGGTCTGTGCCTTCAAGCCCGGTTTCAACATTTCCAAACAAGGTATCAAGTTTGCCTTGCATTGCGATGAGAGCACCAATTAACGCTACCGCTACTAAGGCTAAGATCAACCCGTACTCTACCATACCTTGCCCCTCTTCTTCTTTCCACAACCTTTTCAGCAAATCCATCATTTTGCAAAACCCACCTTTCTTAAAATTTTATTACAATTCTCCGGTAACCCGTTCCAGGGGTACTTTAATACTTTCTCCCAGCAATCTCAGCCCGCTTATACAAACCAAAGCAACAAATAAAAGTATCAGTGCATATTCCAACATTCCCTGCCCGCTTTCCTCGTGCCACAGTCTCAGAACCTCCGTCGGCAACCACCTCCGGTTATTCCTCTTAATCCGTTCTGTTGTGGTTTTTAGCTTAACATTTTTCTGCATTCTTAGCATGAATCTCCAGTATGGTTTTTTAAGGATAAGCTTCCTGAAAATTTTGGGACCGCGGTACTATCTGGTTTAAAAATAAAAAAGGCCCGCTTCCACGCAAAAAGCGGGCCTTTTCATATTTTCACTATTTTATTTTTGATGGCGTACAGGGCGGCCTGGGTCCTGTCGGTTACGTTAAGTTTCTGAAATATATTGGTCAGGTGGTTTTTTACCGTTTTTTCGCTGATAAACAGCTTTTCGGCAATGGATTTATTGTTTTCGCCCTGGGCCACCAGCTGCAGCACTTCCAGTTCCCTTTTGGTGAGCCCGTGGGATTCGTTTCCGGGGGTGGAGGAGAGGCGGCTGAATTCCTGGAAAACCCGGGTCATAAGCCTGGGCGGAATGAAGGATTCCCCCCGGGCGACGCCCAGCACCGTCCGGATTAGCTGGTCGGGGCTGACGTCTTTTAACAGGTAGGCCGATATCCCGGACCGGATCATTTCAAAGAGGTATTCCTCGTCCTCGTGGATGGTCAGGGCAATGACCTGGGTGCGGGGCGATTTTTCCTTGATTATCCTGCATGCTTCAATGCCGTTCATTTCCGGCATGTTTATGTCCATGAGGACCACGTCCGCCCCTTTCTCCAGGACGGCCTCAACCGCCTGTTTTCCATTTTCCGCCTCACCCACCAGCGATATGGAAGGTTCCAGGGAAAGTATGCGTCTTAAGCCTTCGCGAATTAACGCATGGTCGTCCGCTACCAAAACCTTTGTTTTTTTTCCGGTCATAGGCAAACCCCTTTGTTTTGAATTTATTCTTCCCTGGGCGGGTTGTCAAACCATTCGTTGACGGGAATGGAGAGGCTTACGGTTGTACCGCTGCCGGGGGCGCTCTGTATGTCGATTTTTCCGTTTAAAAGGCCGGCCCTCTCCCTCATGTTAACCAGCCCGTATCCTTCCATTCCCGCATCTTTTTGAACGGCCTTTACGTCAAATCCTTTCCCGTCATCACGAACCGTTACATTTATCCTGTCGTCCAGCATTTCAACTTTTACGGTTGCGTGTTTGGCCCGGGCGTGCTTGTGGATGTTATTAAGGCATTCTTGAATTATGCGGAATACGGCCACCTCGACTGCCGCCGGCATGCGCTTGTTCCTGCCCAGGCATACCAGCTCGGTTTCTATGTTGTTTTGTTTCCTGTACTCTTCCAGGTAGCGCTTTAAAGTGGCTATCAATCCCAGATCGTCCAGTGCCATGGGGCGCAGGTCGAATATAATTTTTCGAACATCCTGCAGGCTTCGCCGCACCAGTTCCTGCAGTGCTTTCAGCTCGTCCCGAACCTTACCGGGATCAACTTCCAGCAGCTTAAGACAAAATTCAGCCCGCATGACTATATTGGCGAGAAGCTGGGCCGGGCCGTCGTGAATTTCCCGGGCCACCCTTTTTCTCTCTTCTTCCTGGGCCCGTATGATGTTAACGCCCATCTGGTGCATTTGCTGCAGCTCGTTTATTTTTTGAGATGCCGACTGGAGGCTGTTGCTCAGGTAGTTAAATACCGCTCCCAGGTGGGACATCAAATTTTCCGCTTTTTGCAATGTTTCCCGCAGTTGTTTGACAGTGCGCTCCAGCTGGTCCCGCCTGAAGCGGGCCATCATTTCCCGGTGCCGCCAGTCATTTAACAAAAGCTGCAGCCGCTGTGCCTCTTTATAGGCGGCCTTTATGTCAGTTTCGGTAAACCGTGAAAAATTGCGGCTTACCTCCATTAACCGGATTCTGGCTTTTTTTTCCTTTTTTTCCAGCAGGTCTACGTGCTTAATTATTTTGGTAACTTCCTTTTTGGCGATTTCCAATTCTTTGCTTGCCTGCAGGTACTCTTCACGGGTATTTTCCGCAATGTCATACAGCTGTCTTTTACTTTCTTCCAGGGCTTTAAGGGTGTCGTTAATTATTTTGTCCAGTGCTTTAACGTCGATCATTTTGTGCACCCCTGAATTTATAGTAATTAATAACTATTCGTTATCAAAGAAGGCATTTCCTGTCTGGCTGCGGGATATGGTTTTAAAAAAGTCAAGTTATGTGAAATTTTAAGCCTTATTCACTTAATAATACGGGATATAATTATAGTGCAAGTAAACATTTGGCAGGCGGGAGGGGAATTATGGGAATAAGGCTTTCGGTGGATGAGCTCAGGGAAAGGGCCGGGAAGGCACTCGCCATGCTCCGGGAGTGTAACATTTGCGGTCGAGACTGCCGGGTTGACCGCACGGGGGGAACCGGCTTTTGCCGGGCCCCCGGAAAGGCGGTGGTGAGCAGTTACGGGCCCCATTTCGGCGAAGAAGACGTCCTGGTGGGGGCCCGCGGCTCGGGAACCGTCTTTTTTGCCCACTGCAATTTGGCCTGTGTATTTTGCCAGAACTGCGAAATCAGTCAATATGACGAGGGGAGGGAGGTCAGCGCCCGGGAACTGGCGGACATTATGCTTGAACTTCAGGATATGGGCTGCCATAACGTCAATCTGGTTTCTCCCACACACTTTGTCCCGCAAATACTGGAGGCGCTGGTACCGGCGGTGGAGGACGGCCTGAAAATACCCCTGGTCTACAATACCGGCGGGTACGATGCCCTGCATACTTTGCAATTACTCGACGGCATTATAGATATTTACATGCCCGATATTAAGTTTGGCTCCAATGAGATGGGTAAGAAGTACTCGAGGGTGCCCCGTTATTTTGACGTGGCCCGGGTGGCGGTGCGGGAAATGCACCGGCAGGTGGGAGACTTAGTTGTAGACGAGCGGGGCATTGCGGTCCGGGGGCTGCTGGTAAGGCACCTGGTAATGCCCGGAGGCATTTCCGGCACCCGGGAGGTTATGGAATTCCTGGCCCGGGAAATTTCTCCCGATACCTATGTAAATATAATGGCCCAATATTACCCCGCTTACAAGGCCCGGGAATATCCTGAAATAAACCGCCGCATTACCCGGGAAGAATTTAACGAGGCGCTGGAAATCGCCCGGGAGGCGGGCTTGAGAAGAATTGAATAAAAAAAGTTCCACCTCTTACGGAGATGGAACTTAAGAATTATCACTATTATGCAGTACCACTTCCCTGTTTTTTTCGTTCCACCTAGCGGTTATCCCCGGCAGGAGATTGAAAAATTCCAGCGGCAGGTAAAGGCCGCTTTCTTTAAGTACCGCGCCGGCGGGCAGCCTGTAAAACCGGCCGCCGGTGACGACGGAGTCCCCTTCAGCGTCAATATATGTTTTTTCTTTCCCTTTTTTTATTTCAATTATGTTATATTCGTAGTGCCACATTATTTGGTAGCCCAGCTTTTCGGCAGCAGGCCGCAAGGGTATATAAATATGTTTTTCCTTCTCTTTCGGCTGCTGGTTGCGAGGTAGAGATATAATTTTACTTCCTGCCAGCATTTTTATGGGACGTGGTTCGGCCTCTTTTGGGGCGGGCATTAAGGGTATGTTATTAATGGTTACCGGGGTTCCTACGGGCACCCTGTCAAACAGCCAAATAATGTCCTTGTTATACATGCGTATGCACCCGCCCGAGGCATAGGTGCCGATGGAGGAGGGGTTGTTGGTGCCGTGTATCCCGTATGTGCCTCCTCCCCCCAGGCTTAAACCCAGCCAGCGCGGGCCCAGTGGGTTGCGGGGACTTCCTCCGGAAATTTTGCCCCGGGCATAATAGGGGTTTATCAGTTTGCAAACTATGGTAAATGTGCCTTCAGGGGTAAGAGACCGGTGCCTGCCGGTGGCAACGGGGAAAATGCGAACCAGGGTGCCGTCTTTATAAAGGGCCAGCCTGTTGCTGGCTTTGCTGATGGTTATGGAGTACCCGGCCCGGGCGCTGCCGCAAAGGGAAAGGGCGAATAATAGTGCCAGAGATAAAATCAAGCCCTTCTTTTTCAATTAGTTAGCACCTCTCGGTTACAGGAATAACCGTTACTAAATAATATTTGGGCAGGGCGAAAATGATGACGGTTAGCCCAATGCAGCCAGGCCTAAAAGGATGTGGCAGGGGGGCAAATGTGTGGAAATACAGGGAAGCAATGCCGCTGAAAGAGCCGTTTTAATAGGCATAGACCTTCCGGATACGGACAGCCGCCTGGTGGAGGATTCATTGGAGGAATTAGCCAGGCTGGCGGAAACAGCCGGGGCCTTTGTTGTTGACGTGCAGGTGCAGAGGAGAAAAAAGCCCCACCCCGCCACTTTAATAGGCAGGGGAAAGGCGGAAGAACTGAAAAAAATCTGCCGTGAACTGGATGCCGACCTTATTATTTGCGACCGGGAAATATCCCCGGCCCAGGCCAATAACCTTGAAGATATTACCGGAGTCAGGGTAATAGACCGCACCCAGTTAATACTGGATATTTTTGCCCGGCGGGCCCGCACCAGGGAAGGAAAATTACAGGTGGAACTGGCCCAGCTGGAATATATGCTTCCCCGCCTGGTGGGTACGGGAACCCAGCTTTCCCGCCTCGGCGGGGGAATAGGCACCCGGGGGCCGGGGGAAACCAAGCTGGAAATTGACAGGCGGCGGATAAGAAAGCGCATAGCGGATTTAAGAAGAGAAATAGCTGAGATAAGGCGCCACCGGGAGCTTTTGCGCCGGGGGCGCAAGGAAATTCCGCTTCCGCTGGTATCCCTGGTGGGATATACCAATGCCGGGAAATCCACCCTTTTAAATGCTTTGACCGGTGCAGGGGTGCTTGCGGAAGACAAACTCTTTGCCACTTTGGATCCTACCACCAGAAAGGTCAGGCTTCCTAATAACCAGGAAGTTCTCTTTACCGATACGGTGGGTTTCATCCGCAATTTGCCCCACCACCTGGTGGCTGCTTTCAGGGCCACCCTGGAAGAGGTTACGGAGGCGGACCTGCTCTTGCACGTGGTGGATGCCAGTCATCCCGGCTACCCGGAGCAAATGGAGGCGGTGAGCTCGGTGCTGCATTCGCTGGAAGCGGGCCACAAGCCCGTAATAACGGTTTTTAACAAAATGGATAAAGTTAAGGACCTGTTCCTTTTGCCGGATCCGGCAGTGCCCTGGGTGGCCGTTTCTGCCCGGACCGGTGAGGGATTGGACCGGCTGCTTCTGGCTGTGGAGGAAGCACTTTCCAAGGAGAGGGTGCGGGTAAAATTTGAAATTCCCTATGAAAAGAGCAACCTGCTGAACATCATTTACCGAAGGGGACAGGTTCTGCACCGGGAACACGGCCCCGATGGGATGCGCTTGGAAGTGGAAATGGACAGGATATGGGCCGGGAGGGTGAAAGCAAAGTTGGAGGGAGATTAGGTTATTTTTACCACGGGGATTCCTTACATAAAAAGTATTGGCCGGTAAAAACTAGTGTATGTAATCATACAAGGAGGTGATTTCATGCACCAGGGCCGGATAACGGAAATGGAGATGCTTACCATTCGGGAGCAGCTGATGGCCGAGGAGCTTTGTGCAAGGAAAGTGCAAATGTACATGAACCAGACGCGGGACCCGGCTATCCAGGGGCTGCTGCGGGAGATGGCCGATAAGGGACAGCGGCACATAAGTACCTTAAACAATATGTTGCACCAGGAAACTGCACCGGGCGGCTATATGCCCAGGCAGTAATTGTTAAAGGAGGTGTGCACGAATGCAGTTAAGCGAAAGGGATATTTTAACCGACCTGCTTATGGGTACTAAATATATTTCCAGTAATTATCACACCGGTGTTTTGGAGGCCGCCAACGACCGCATAAGAAATGCATTTATCCAGCTTAATAATGATGAACTTAATTTCCAAAAGCGAATATTCGATATTATGCACGACCGGGGCTGGTATCATGTAGAGCCTGCCCGCATGGCCGCCCCGCCGCCCCGGCCTACCACTGTGGGACAAATGGCGGTGCGGGAAGATTTCCGCGTGGAGCAGAGGCCGTACTAACAGAGAAGGAGGCAGTCCCTCTTTATTTAAAGGGACTGTCCCCTTTTGTTTTTTAGAAAATCATATTTTCTTCGGTCCCGGTCTCGCTGTCAAACCTGTCTGGAGACAAGGGGGACGTATCCACCAGGCCGGTTTTTCCGTTAATTATCAGCTCCGCGGCAATAAGCCCGATGGCCGGGGCGTGCATGAAACCCTGCCCTCCGAACCCCCCGGCCAGGAAGAACCCGGGACGCTTCTTGCTCTCCCCCAGTATGCCGTGGTAATCCGGGGTTATGGAACGTATCCCCACATAAGCTTTATTTAATTCTGCCCTTTCCAGGGCGGGGATTCTGTGTACCGCCGTTTCGATGAAACTGTCCAGGCAGGACCAGTCCACGGCAGTACTGTAGCCCGGTGCGGTATTCCTGTCGGTACCTCCCAGCAGTAGAGTACCGTTTTTCTCCACATGTATATAGAAACCGGTGTCCATGTCCACCACCAGGGGAATTTGCCGGGGTATCTCATCCATGGGCGAACAAACGTATACCTGCCGGCGGAAGGGCTTTGAGGGCAATTCGAGCTTGGCCAGGGAAGCTATTTGCGAAAACCAGGGTCCCGCGGCATTGACAATAACCGGTGCCAGCAATTCACCCCGGGGTGTTTTTATCCCCCGCACCCTTTCCTCTTCCAACAGAATTTTTTCCACCGGCTCATTCAGCCGGACTTCTACTCCCAGCTTTCTGGCCTGGCTGTCATACCCTTGCACCACGTTGCCGGGGTCGGCGTAGGCGTCCAGGGGACAAAAGGTTGCCCCCAAAAGGTCTTGTGTATTTATAAAGGGGTATGATTTTTTTACCTTTTCGGGCATCAGAAAAGAAGCCGGGACATCGAGTTCCTCCATGATTTTCAGCATTTTGTTAAATTCCGCTAACTGTTCCTGCTTTCCGGTACACAGCAGGTAACCCCTTTGCCGGAAGAAAATGGGCACACCCATTTGGGAGTTGAACTCCTTAAAAAAAGGGATGCTTATTTTAGTTAGCTGGACATTTACCTTACTGGCAAACTGGTGGCGAATTCCCCCGGTGCACCGGGCGGTGGAGCCCATTCCGGGAAGTTGTTCCTTTTCTATAACGGTAATTTTCATGTCCGGGCTCTTGCGGGCCAGGTTGTAGGCAATACTCAGCCCTATAACCCCGGCGCCGATAATAATTACGTCGGCATTATTCATTAAATATCACTCCCGGTTAATTTTTTCCCCGCCGGCAGTTTGAATCCTTCTTTTAGATAAAAAGGTTTTATCCCTCCGGTGCAGAATATTTGTCAGGGGCAGCCCGGGGGCTGTACTGTCCCAGATAATGAGAGGGTTTGCAGACCTCCTTAAAGGAGAGAAAACTGCCCGGGCCGGAGATGCGGCCCGGGCTTTGAGGCTGGCTTCCAATGCGGCCGCCAGCCAGCAAAAGGAATTTGTGGAAAGCCGGGCAAGGGATTACGGCACTGAACTTGAATATTGAACAAATTTTTAATATCCTATTTGACAAACTTTATTTTGACATACTAAAAGTGTTATGAAGGTAAAAGAAGAAAAATAAAAAAACGTATTTGGGTGCCTTATTTGATGAAAAGGCGGGGTGTGTATGCAGGATTGTTTAGTACGGGCCGTCGGCAGGGGCGAGCCGGTAAGAATAGTGGCAGTAACCTCCACGGGGGTAGTGGAAGAGGCCCGGCGGAGGCACGGTACCTCTCCGGTGGCATCAGCCGCCTTGGGCCGGGTTTTAACGGCCGGGCTGATGCTGGCCACTGAAATAAAGGGACGGGATATCCTTACCATTCGTGTTCTGGGTGACGGCCCCCTGGGGGGCATAGTTGTGTCTGCTGACGGGAACGGTAAAGTTCGGGGCTACGTGCAAAACCCGGCGGTCGACCTGCCCCGGGAAAAAGAGGGCAAGCTTCCCGTAGGAGCGGCTGTGGGTAAGGGTATGCTGTATGTATCAAAAGACCTGGGCTTAAGGGAGCCCTTCGTGGGCAGCTGTGAGCTGGTATCCGGCGAAATCGGCGAGGACATTGCCTATTACCTGTATACCTCTGAACAAATTCCGTCGGCCGTGGCCCTGGGGGTTCTGGCGGGGCCCGGCGGGCACATCCGGGCCGCGGGGGGCCTGATGGTTCAGGTGCTGGGCGATGTTGACGATGAAACCAGGGAAAGATTATCCCGACGGTTTACCGGCCTGGGGACCGTCAGCAATCTTATTGACCAGGGATATAAGCCGGAAGATTTAATCAAGGAACTGCAGTTTGAATATGAAATCTTGAGCAGCTATCCCGTATCCTTTGAGTGCAAGTGCGACAAGCATAAAGTGGAAGAGGCCTTATTCAGCCTCGGTGCCAAGGAACTTGAGGATATGCTGGTCAAAGAAGGGCGGGCGGAAGTGAAATGTCATTTCTGCGGGGAAAGCTATCTCTTTGGCCGGGAAGAAATAACAAAGCTGCTGGAAGAAATGAAAGAACAAAAGGGTATCTCTTAAAAGGCGCCTTTTAAAAAAACCTTTCCAGGGCGATTACAAAGACAGCGGCGAAAAGAATGGCCGGCAAAAGGTTGCCCACGCGGATTTTAGCCAGTTCCAAAATATTTAACCCTATACCCAGTATCAACAAACCGCCGGTGGCCGTCAGCTCCGCTATAACCCGGTCGCTGAGGTAAGTGGACGCCGCGGATGCTGCCAGGGTAATACCTCCTTGATACAGCAGCACGGGCACGCTGGAAAATATCACTCCGATGCCCATGGTGGATGCGAATACCACCGAAGCAATGCCGTCCAGCACGGACTTGGCAAAAAGAATCTTGGGCTGCCCGGTGAGCCCGTCTTCTATGGAGCCCATTACCGCCATTGCCCCCACGCAAAAAACTATGCTGGCCATCACAAAGGCCCGGGCCATATTTTGCTCCCCGCTGCCTGGTACTTTCTTTGCCGCTTTTTCCTCTATCCACCGGCCCAGGTTATCCAGCCGTTCCTCAATCCGGGCCAGTTCCCCCACGATACCCCCGACGGCCAGGCTGGAAATGACGATAAGCACATTTTCAGTTTTAAATGCCATTTGCAGTCCCAGCAGTATTACCGAAAGGCCCAGCCCCTGGGAGAGAGTCCTTTTAATATTATCCGAAATGCCCCTGGTTAAAAATGCCCCCACCAAACTACCTGCACAAATTGCTGCCACATTTACCAGTGTTCCGGTCACTAAACCCGCTCCTTCTTGTCCGGCATATTATTTTCCAAAACATTTTTATTATATATCATTTCAACCTGATAACTAACTAAAAAATTTTGTTTATTTAACAATTTTAAGATTACAAATTAATTGTTAACAAAACAATTTCCATACTGTAAAATTAGACGAGAATGTTGCAGATTATAAACAGTGGGGGAAAACAGCATGGAATCGTGGATGCAGGCTAAGGACATAAAGAGACTGGCCATTATGGGGGGGACCTTTGACCCCATTCATTACGGCCACCTGGTGGCCGCGGAAGGGGCCAGATATGAGTTTCAGCTGGACCGGGTTGTATTTGTCCCGGCCGCAAGGCCTCCCCACAAAACCGGCAAGGAAATGACCCACCCCCATCACCGCCTGGCAATGGTGGAAAGGGCGGTACATTCCAATGATCACTTTGAAGTTTCGGCCCTGGAAATCGAGCGTGAAGGAGTTTCTTACACCATTGATACTGTTCGGGCGGTACGTGAAATCCATCCCGGGGCAAGTATTTATTTTATTACCGGCGCAGATGCGGTTTTAGAGATACTTACCTGGAAAAACGTGGAGGAGCTTTTAAGCATTTGTAAATTTATTGCGGCCACCCGTCCCGGTTATAACTTAGAAAATTTGGAGCATACTTTAAGTTCCCTTCCCAAGAAGTATTTGAACAATATATATACCATGGAGGTTCCGGCACTGGCCATATCTTCAACTGACATCCGAATACGGGTGTCACAGGGAAGGCCAATCAAATATCTTTTGCCTGAGCCGGTGGAAAAGTATATTTATAAGAAGGGACTTTACAGGGGTTAAACTGTTTGTATTACAGGGGGATTTATTGTACAGGGGGAATAACCGCTTTTGGAGGACAAAATGATAAAAAAGCTGTCCGGGCTTATCAGCAATTTTCGCTTGGAGCACTCGGTGGGAACCATGGAAATAGCGGTTAAACTTGCGGACAGGTATGGTCTGGGGAAAGAACAAGCTTCTTTGGCCGCCCTTCTGCATGACTGTGCCCGGGAAATGGGCGACGAAGAATTATTAAGCATTGCCGCCGAAGAAGGTTTGCCTGTGGGTGAAATGGAAAAACTGTTGCCCGTTTTTTTACACGGGCCGGTGGGGGCGGTTATCGCCCGGAAAAAATTCGGTGTTACCGATTCGAAGATTCTAAGGGCCATATCGTTACATACCACGGGGACAAGTAAAATGGAGATGCTGGATAAAATAATTTTTGTGGCTGACAAAGTGGAGCCGGGCAGGCGTTACTCCGGAGTAGAAAAACTGCGGGAGCTGGCATTCATTGATTTAAATGAATGTCTTCTTGCCTGCCTGGACCGGAGTATTGAATTTTCTCTGGGGAAAAGAGCTCTGCTGCACCCGGAAATATGCAGCGCGAGAAACGGGGTGCTGGGGGAAATTCTAAAGGCCTGTCCTTAATTTTCCGGAAGGAACTTTCCAGTTTGGAAAGAATATAATAATACCACGTTAAATATCTAAGGAGGAGTGTTGATTGGTTTTAGATCCACAGGCTGTGGCCCGCATTGCCGTTGAGGCTGCCGAGGAAAAAAAGGCTTATGATATTACGGTGTTGGACATCGGAAGTGTTTCCATCATTGCCGACTATTTTGTAGTTTTAAACGGGAGGTCTTCAACCCATACCAAATCCATCGCTGAAGAAATTGAAGATAAGCTGGAGCAGGCAGGAATAACTCCGTACCGCAAAGAAGGATATCGCGAGGGACGGTGGATATTACTGGATTACGGCGATGTGGTAGTCCACGTTTTTCAGGAAGAAGAGCGCCAGTTTTATAACCTGGAACGCCTGTGGGGGGATGCCCGGGTTGTGGGTGTACCCATGCACGGATAAATTTATTTGCCAGCCGGTGTTGACAACGGACCGAACATAGTTTATAATACAGTTCAGCTGCAAGGGCAAAAGTAAAAATGAAAGACGATGAAGGGGAGTAGTAAACAACATAGCTGTCAGAGAGCCGCCGGTTGGTGCGAGGCGGTCAGCAAAGTTGTTGAACTCGCCCCGGAGTTGCCTGGGGGAATTGATTACTCCAGGACGGCAGAGGGCCGTTATTCCGTCAAGTGGGTAAAGGTTGTGGGGATGTAGCTCAGCTGGGAGAGCGCCTGAATGGCATTCAGGAGGTCACGGGTTCGAGTCCCGTCATCTCCACCAATTAGTCTTTACCAATTAGGGTGGTACCGCGGGAGAAACCTCTCGTCCCTTGGGGACGAGAGGTTTTTTATTACTTTCACCTACCTGGGATGGTGGTGTTGCCAGGGTAATTTTGTATTTTGATTAATTTAGTAAGTTAATATTTTAAAACGATGAAGAATAAATCCAGGGAGGTAACGACCTTGAAATCTTTTGGCCGGATAACCATAGGGGAGTTGCTGGATGAGGCTGTGGCCAGGTATCCGGATAATGAGGCCCTGGTATACCATGAACTGGGCCTTCGCTACACATACAGGGAATTTCAGCGGGAGTGCGAGAGGGTGGCCAAGGGACTCATGGCCCTTGGCATTAAGCGGGGCGAACATGTACTGGTGTGGGCGACAAATGTACCGGAATGGGTCATTCTTCAATTTGCCATGGCCAAAATGGGAGCGGTTTTGGTAACGGCCAATACCCACTACAAGGCTTTTGAAATAGAATACTTGCTTAAACAGTCGGATGCCACCACGTTATTGTTTACAGAAGGGACCAAAGAAAATAATTTTATAGAAATGATTTATGAAATATGTCCCGAGCTCAAGAGCTGTATGCCTGGCCGGCTGAATAGTCAGAAGTTGCCCATGTTAAAGAATGTTCTGTTTATTGGCAAGGAAAGATATCCGGGAATGTTTACCTGGCAGGATTTATTGAAGATGGGTGAGGCCGTTTCCGATAAGGAACTGCGGGCCCGCCAGTCCTCTCTGGATGCGGATGATGTAATAAATATGCAATATACTTCGGGTACTACCGGCTTTCCCAAGGGAGTA
Organism: Desulfofundulus sp. JL263-se; assembly: GCF_056316025.1. Lineage (NCBI taxonomy): Bacteria > Bacillati > Bacillota > Clostridia > Eubacteriales > Peptococcaceae > Desulfofundulus > Desulfofundulus sp. JL263-se. The sequence continues at coordinate 662,545 of NZ_CM149993.1, forward strand.
ATGCTTACCCACTATAACCTGGTGGGTAACGCCATCAGTATTGGCCGGTGCATGAATTTTGGGCCCGAGGACCGCTTGTGTATACCCGTACCTTTATTCCATTGCTTTGGCTGCGTTTTGGGTACATTGACCTGCGTTGCCTGGGGGGCCACCATGCTGCCCTTGATTTCCTTCAACCCCGTCAAAGTGCTTGAAACGGTGGAGGCGGAGCGCTGTACAGCGCTGCACGGGGTGCCGACCATGTTTATTACCGAGCTGGAGGTTTTAGAAAAGCAGCATTTCGATACTTCATCCCTGAGAACGGGTATTATGGCCGGTGCGCCGTGCCCCATTGAAGTTATGAAGGCAGTGGTGGAGCGCATGGGGATGCGGGAGATAGTAATAACTTACGGCCAAACTGAGGCCGCACCGGGTATTACCATGACCCGTACCCAGGATTCCCTGGACATAAGGGTGAGCACTGTCGGGCGGGCTTTGCCGGGTATTGAAGTAAAAATAGTTGACCCGGAAACGGGCGAAGAACTTCCCCGGGGTAAGCAGGGCGAGATTTGCGCCAGGGGTTACAATGTTATGAAGGGATATTATAAGATGCCCGAGGCCACTGCTGCCGCAATTGATGCTGAGGGCTGGCTGCATACGGGTGATTTGGGCATCATGGATGAGAACGGTTATGTTAGAATAACCGGGCGTATTAAAGATATGATCATCCGGGGCGGGGAAAACATTTACCCGCGGGAAATTGAAGAATTTTTGTATACCCATCCCAAGGTTAAGGATGTTCAGGTGGTGGGTGTGCCCAGTGAGAAATACGGGGAAGAGGTAATGGCCTTCATCCAGCTGAAAGAGGGAGAGAAGGCTACCCCGGAAGAAATCAAGGAATTTTGCCAGGGTAAAATTGCCCGCTACAAGATTCCCAAGTATGTTGAATTCGTGTCGAAGTATCCAACCACTGCCAACGGTAAGGTGCAGAAATTTAAGCTCAGGGAAATGGCCATAAGGAAGCTGGGCCTGGAACACCTGGTAGAAACGGCGTAAATCAAATGTACTTACCGGATGCGGAGCTCCTAGTACAACAGGTTTCACCTAGCCGCTTCAGGGGTCCGCATCCTTCGTATTTTTTTGTTTTCTTGCCTTTTATGACATTTTATGATAAGTTTAAAGAGTTGTAATATCGGGTGAGCACGGTAATATGACCGTGTGTTTACTACTTTTTGGGGGAAATATACTATCGCGGTGAAGCTTGCAGCCGTATTAGACTATATAAGTAGCTCATGGTAGAAGAAGGAGGTGTCCAGCCGGTTTTCTTTTTTAAGGGAACCGGGGAGGAGCGTGAAAGAACGGTACGACTTCAAAGAAATTGAAGAGAAATGGCAGGCCCGCTGGGAAGCGGAGGATATTTATTCCGTACCTGATTTCAGTGACAAGCCGAAGTACTATTGCTTGGAAATGTTCCCGTATCCCTCCGGGAAATTACATATGGGCCACGTGCGCAATTATTCCATAGGCGACGTGGTGGCGCGCTTTAAAACCATGCAGGGATACCACGTCCTGCACCCCATGGGCTGGGATGCATTCGGCTTGCCGGCTGAGAATGCTGCCATCAAGCACGGTGTGCACCCGGCAAGCTGGACCTGGGAAAATATCGATACCATGCGGAAGCAGCTAAAACAGCTGGGCATAAGCTATGACTGGAAGCGGGAGTTGGCCACCTGTCACCCCGGCTACTATAAGTGGACCCAGTGGTTGTTCCTGCAGCTCTATAAGCACGGGCTGGCTTACAAAAAGAAGGCGGCCGTAAACTGGTGCCCTTCATGTGCCACGGTGCTGGCCAACGAGCAGGTTAAGGAAGGTCTTTGCGAGCGCTGCAGCAGCAGCGTGGAAAGGCGAGAGCTGGAGCAGTGGTTTTTTAGAATTACCCGCTATGCGGACCGCCTGCTGGCCGACCTGGAGAAGCTGAAGGGCTGGCCGGAAAAAGTAAAAATAATGCAGGAAAATTGGATAGGGCGCAGTGAAGGTGCCGAGATAGTTTTCCGGGCGGAGACCGGTGATGATATTACGGTCTTTACCACCCGTCCTGATACCATTTACGGTGTTACATATATGGTTCTGGCGCCCGAGCATCCCCTGATGGAAAAATTAATTCAGGGCAGGCCGGAGGCGGAAGCGGTCCGGGCGTTTGTAAAAAAAGTGCGTAATATGAGTGAATTGGCCCGCACATCAGCGGAAACCGAAAAGGAAGGCCTGTTTACCGGAGCATATTGCATTAACCCGGTGAACGGCGAAAAGGTGCCCATTCTGGTCGGTAACTACGTGCTTATGGAATACGGAACCGGGGCGGTTATGGGTGTGCCCGCCCATGACCAGCGGGACTTTGAATTTGCTCGCAAGTATAATTTGCCCATACGGGTGGTTATTCAGCCTCCGGGGCAGGAGCTGGATTCCGAAACCATGACCGGGGCCTACACCGAAGACGGTGTGATGGTGAATTCGGGGCCCTTTGACGGTACCCCCAACAGAGAAGGAATTAGGGCGGTTATCAAATACCTGGAGGAAAAAGGCTGGGGTAAGGAGCAGGTAAATTACCGCCTGCGGGACTGGCTGATCTCCCGCCAGCGTTACTGGGGTGCCCCGATCCCCATTGTTTATTGCGATAAGTGTGGTATTGTGCCGGTTCCTGAGGAGGACCTTCCGGTGATGTTGCCCGTGGACGTCACTTTCAAGCAGACCGGGAGAAATCCCCTGCTGGATTGTGAGGAATTTGTAAATACTACCTGTCCCGAGTGTGGGGGGCATGCCCGGCGGGAAACCGACACCATGGATACCTTCATGTGTTCTTCCTGGTATTATTACCGCTATACCAGCCCCAGGGATGAAGAAAGTGCCTGGGACAGAGAGCGGGTGGAATACTGGCTGCCCGTTGACCAGTACATCGGGGGAGTGGAGCATGCCATCCTGCACCTCCTGTATAGCCGGTTCTTTACCAAGGCCTTCTATGATATGGGTTACCTGAAGAATGACGAGCCCTTTACAAATCTTCTCACCCAGGGCATGGTGCTCAAGGACGGGGCCAAAATGAGCAAGTCCAAGGGCAATGTGGTAAGCCCCGAGGATATTGTGGCCACTTACGGAGCCGATACGGCAAGGCTTTTTATCCTTTTTGCTTCACCTCCCGAGCGGGACCTGGAATGGAGCGACCAGGGGGTGGAGGGGTGCTACCGCTTCTTGAACCGGGTGTGGCGCCTGGTGGCCTCGGTGCACCGGTCAATTAAGGATGCCCCTTCCGTGCCCCGGGGTGAACTGGTTGGGGTAAACCGGGAAATGCGCCGGATTACCCACCAAACTATTAAAAAAGTTACCGAAGATATTTCCCAGCGGTTCAACTTTAATACCGCGGTAAGTGCCATAATGGAGCTGGTCAATGCCCTGTATCAATACAAGGAGGTTCCGGAAACCGACCGTGACCCCGCGGTATTGCGGGAAAGTGTCGAGATGCTGCTGCTGCTGCTGGCACCCTTTGCCCCCCACATTACTGAGGAATTGTGGGAGGCCATCGGCCACACGGAAAGTATCCACAGGCAATCCTGGCCGGATTATGACCGGAAGGCCATTGTGGAGGACGAAATAACTATTGTGGTTCAGATTAACGGTAAGGTCAGGGACAGAGTGGTGGTCCCGGCTGATATTACCCCCGAGGCCATGAAGGAGACAGTGCTGGCCCAGCCCAGGGTGCAGGAATTGACAAAGGGGAAAAATGTGGTGAAAGTAGTTACTGTACCTAAAAAGCTGGTAAACATAGTGGTGAAGTAACGGCAAAGCCGCCCTTTCAAAGGGCGGCTTTATTATGGGGGCAGGTCTCATCATTTTTAAAGAGCATTATAAAGAACACCGAATCGGGTTGCGTGCTCCAATTCATCAACCATTGCCAGGAAAAACGTATCCTTAACTAATTGATCTGTGGTGGAGAGAATAACATCTTTATAAAATTCTGCTGCTTCTAGTTCATTTTTTAAAGCTGTTAGTATGCCCTCTTTATATGATGGATATTGTACGTGTCTAACATTATATTGAGGTATTTGCCCGGTGAAGTGTCTATATAGTTTTGTAAAAGCCTCCAGGTGTGTCAACTCATCTTTATAGGCATGATGAACAAACTCTCGATTTAATTCATCCGGGGCTTTCCTCAACAAGCGGGAGTAAAATTCGGCTGCAGTTGCTTCGTCTGCGATGGCTTTATAAATATTTTGCACCAGTTTCTCAAAGCGATGGGGACCAAGAATAGGTTGTTGGGGGATTTGAAGCTGATAAGGTATATGATCCGGGGGCACGCCGGGCCCAGGTGGGTGATGGTAAGGCATATGGTTACCTCCTAGAACACAAAAGTTTATCTTTATATAAATATTACTTTTACAATAAAAGCGTTCTAAAAAATCTCTTTGGTTGATAAAAGTGGTAACGGCCCGGCGGGTTTGGGTCCAGGTCTGTTGAAACCTGACCCTGCCTGTCCTAAAAGCGGCTTCCCCTGCATAAATATCAGCAGGGGGTGTTTAAATTGAATGCGCTGTTGTCTCTCGTTAGTGCTGTTGTGGGGTTGGCGCTTTCTCTGTGGTTCCTGGCCGGTTTATGTGTAGGTGTGGTTCACGGGTTCGGGCGGGGAAAATTTCTCTGGCTGGTGGTGAAGTTAGCGCTGGCGCTGTTGTTTTTACACTTTCATTTCGAGCTGGATATACTGGATTGAGGCCTTTGGGGGCGGCCTTGATTTTTCCGGCAAATATAATTAAGCCGGGACAGGGAATAATAAATTTTGATTCCAGGAAGGAGGGCATATTGCCATGTCGGAAGAGAAGGACCGGGAGTTGCGGGAAAAAATCCAGGCCGTGTTGGATTCCCACAAGGAGTTTAAGGGTTACGGCCTGGAAGTGGATGTTCATGACGGAAAGGTACAGTTGTCAGGGGTTGTGGATACACTGGCGGACCAAAACCGGGCCGTGGAAATGATTTCCCAAATGGAAGGTGTCCGCTCGGTGGAAAACGGCCTGGCCATAAGTACGGACGGCGCCATTACCGATGCGGGGGTGGAAATGGAGGTGACCGAGGAGCTGAAAGCCGACCCGCGGGTAAGTACAAGGCACGTGGGGGCGGAATCGGTAAGGGGAAAAGTATTTCTCCGCGGCACTGTGGACACTCCGGAGGAGGAAAGGGCTGCACTGCGGGCCGCTTCCAGGGGGCGGGGTGTAAGGGAAGTGGTGAGCGAGCTCAACGTGCGCCCCGAGGGCTATGATACCGGTGACCTGGGGGCTGTCTTTCACCACCAGGTTAATAATGACGGGGAATAAGGGGACAGCCCCCCTAAAAAAGGGGGACTGTCCCCTTATCCTTTTTCCGGCGCGGTGACGGCCCGGAGGGTTTGGGCCCAGGCTTCAGGCTGAACCAGCCGGTATTTTTTATTTCCGATTCTGTATTCCTTTCCCGGCAGCGCCTGTTTTTGCAGTATTTCAGGGCCCCATCCCCGGATTATGCCGTAAAAGGCCAGGGCGTGGTCAACGGTAAGGTTGCTTTCAATTTCTGTGCTGTAAATCCAAATCAGCCGGGGGATTTTCAAGAAAATGGAGGGCTTTAACATATTTTGGGCGAAACAGCGGATTTCCCATTGAAGATTTACCGGCCTGTCCACATATTTACCCTCGAACATTTCGGCCAGGGTGGTATTATACGCACCCAGCTGGATGGGGCCCAATATTTCGCTGAAGTGCTCCAAGGCTTCTTGCCTCACGTGTACATAACTGCCGATGGGAATGCCAAATAATTTTTCCAGCCGGCGGCTTAAGGTCTCCCTGCCTTTTTGGTAATAATACTTTTCCACTGTAATGAAGGGGTTTTCGGGGTCAAGGGCAGTGCGTATGGGGATAGATACTATGCCCACGGGGTTCGGGGGCTTATTGAGACAGGTCAGGGTGACTGCCTTGAGTTTTTCCCCGTCGGTCCAGTAAATTATTATATTGTTTTTGCCGCTTTCTTCAGGACAGGCCGCTGGGGTTCCAAGAAGGAGGTTGGCTGCAACGATAAAAATGGTGAAAATGGCTATGTGTGTCGGCATGAGGGGCACGTCCCTCCTTTAAAGGATTCGGCCGGTGCTCCCCGCTACCGCCGGAGGCGGCACGGGGCCTGCCTATTATTTTGGGCACGATAAGAAGTTTTATGCCCGCAAGACAGAATTTGTACGCCCTCTCAGGGGTAAAATTCGCAAGGAGGGTTGGTGCTGTATGCTTTTACGCAGTTGCCCCGGGAGGATTTGAAAAGGTCTTTGTAGAAGCGGTCGAAGTCCCTGGTTTCCATGCAAATGTAACCGTCGGTGTTGGACAGGGCCCCGTTTACAAAGAAATTAAAGAATATGTGATGGCGGGTTTTTCGAACTATGGAAATGTAATAGCGGTTCACGGCATCACGCTCCCCGGTTGCTTTATTTGTTTAATTATAGAAAAAAGTTAAAGAGATTGGAAGGTATCAAAAAAATACCTTGACACATAAGGGGGCGAGGTTTATACTGAAACAGTGAATTAATTCTTTAATACGCTAAACAGATAACGAGATAAAATAAGGAGGTTATTCTCTTGCCCCAATTACGTCTTGGACTTCCCAAGGGAAGCTTGCAGGAAGCTACATTTCAATTGTTTAAAAGGGCCGGCTATAATATTAGCGTGCGTAGCCGGTCGTATTTTCCATCCATAGATGACCCGGAGCTGGAAGTTGTGCTCATGCGGGCACAGGAAATCCCCCGCTATGTCAATGAAGGGGTGCTGGACGCGGGGCTCAGCGGGCTGGACTGGATTTTGGAAAACCAGGCGGATGTGGTGGAAGTGGCCGACCTGCCCTACTCCAAGCGAACAGCCAATCCCATACGCCTGGTTATTGCCGTGGCCAAGGACAGTGATATTCAAACGGTTAAAGACCTGCAAGGAAAGCGTATTGCCACCGAGCTGGTGGGTGTGACCAGGCGCTACCTGGAGCAACACGGGGTAGAGGCGACGGTGGAGTATTCTTATGGTGCTACCGAGGTGAAGGTTCCCCGGCTTGTGGATGCCATTGCCGACCTGACGGAAACGGGAAGTTCTTTAAGGGCTAATAAACTAAGGGTAATTGCCACCATTCTTGAGTCCACCCCCAGACTGCACGCCAATAAGGAATCCTGGCAGGACCAGTGGAAAAGGGAAAAGCTTCAGAACCTGGCCCTTTTACTCCAGGGGGCACTGCGTGCCGAATCCAAGGCCGGGCTAAAAATGAACTTACCCAAGGATAAATTGGAAGAGGTACTTTCCATTCTGCCAGCAATGAAACACCCAACGGTTTCCCAGTTGGTGGACAGTGATTGGATGGCGGTGGAGGTAGTGCTGGATGAAAAACAGGCCAGGGATTTAATTCCCGAGCTAAAGCGTTGTGGAGCGCAAGATATTATAGAATATCCTTTGAATAAGGTAATCCCGTAACATAATGTTGCCCCACCTGATAAAGGTGGGGTTTTTAATAACCTTTGTTAATTCAGGCTAAACTATACTCATGCAAACTTTATTGGAAGAAATCGTACAAAAAAACAGACGGTGGACTGCCGGGGGAAAGGTGGTTCAATACATACCGGAACTGAGCAAAGCTTCGCCGGGTGTTCTGGGAATTACAGTTATAACTTCCTCGGGTAATGTTTATACCGCTGGTGACTGTGAAACAACTTTTACCATGCAGAGCATTTCAAAGCCGGTGGCCCTGATGCTCGCCCTCATGGACAGGGGTAAGGAATATGTTTTTTCCCGCGTGGGAATGGAGCCCACGGCAGACCGCTTTGATTCCATAACCAGGCTGGAAACCATGGAGCCTTCCAAGCCGCTGAACCCCATGATTAATGCCGGGGCCATAGCCACCACTGCCATGATTAAAGGGAGAAGCGTGGAAGAGCGGTTTCAAAGACTACTAAATCTGGTTCGTCTTTTGGCCGGAAATAAATATATTGATTATAACAGGAAAGTTTATTATTCTGAAAAGGAAACCGGAGACCGGAACCGTTCCCTGGCTTATTTTATGCGTGCCACCGGGATAATTGACGGGGACGTGGAGGAAATATTGGATTTATATTTCCGCCAGTGTTCCATAGAAGTGACCTGCCGCGACCTCGCGGCCATAGGATTTTGCATTGCCAGTAACGGCATTGTCCCTGACGGAACACAACTACAAATCTCCCCCTGGATATTCAGGCTGATAAAAACATTTATGGTCACTTGCGGCATGTATGATGCATCCGGAGAATTTGCCATCAAGGTAGGCATTCCTGCCAAAAGCGGTGTTTCAGGAGGTATAATGGCCTCCGTGCCCGGGAAGATGGGCATTGGTATTATCGGCCCCGCCCTGGATGATAAGGGCAACAGCGTGGCGGGAGTTCACATGCTGGAAGACCTGTCCCGGGAATTAAATTTAAGTATATTTTAAAGGAGGGGGGCGGTAAGTTGATACCGCTTCGAGACAGCGCCCGCTCCAGGTCTTTTCCTTTTATTAACGTGGCCATAATTATTATTAACTTTTTAGTTTTTTTCCTGGAGCTTTCCCTTGAGCAATATGAATTAAATCAATTTTTTTATGTTTTTGGCGTGGTTCCGGCGGAGGTTTTAAATACCATTTTTACAGGCGCGCCCATGGAGCCGGCATTTTTATCCTTTATTTCAGCCATGTTCGTCCACGGCGGGTGGGTGCATATACTGGGTAATATGTGGTATTTGTGGATATTTGGAGATAATGTAGAAGACCGCCTTGGCCACTTTGGCTATCTTTTATTCTACCTGGCGGTGGGGGTGGTGGCCGGGATTGTCCATGTAATGGCCAATCCCACATCTACCGTTCCCGTTATTGGGGCCAGCGGGGCGGTGGCGGGGATTCTGGGTGCTTATTTTTTCCTGTTTCCACGGTCCCGTATTTTATCTTTGGTTCCGATTTTTGTTTTCCTAACTTTAGTGGAAATTCCGGCGGTAATATTTATCGGCATCTGGTTTTTAATCCAGGTGTTTAACACTCTGGGTTCTCTGGGCGGGACGGCCAGTACGGTGGCCTGGTGGGCCCATGTGGGAGGATTCATAGCCGGTGCCGCCCTGGTAAAATTACTTGATTTGGGTGTGCGAAGGGAAAATTTTAGCTGGGAGTAGTTTTTCGATCGGCAGGGGGTGTACGTGTGGCCCGGCAGATAAGGAGACTTACCCGCTCCAGCCGTAACAGGATGCTGGGAGGCGTGTGCGGCGGAATAGCGGAATACTTTGGCATCGACGCCACCATAGTGCGGCTGGCTTACGTGTTGATATCGGTGGTATCGGCGGCTTTTCCCGGGATACTGGTTTATCTCGCCGCCTGGTTCATTATTCCAAGGGATTTTTAACGGTGACTGTAAACGAAGTTTACAATAAGTTCCGCTGAAGTTTTAGACATGCTTACAATTTGCAATGGCTTGGAAGTTTAAGAGTTTTAGGCATGATTTTTGCACGATATATTTGCATAAAGTATATTTATTGAGGTGCGACATATGGGTGGTTTGGTTGAAGAAGTCATTAATTCTATTGTCTCAATACCCGTTTTAACTTCTAAGGGCCCGGTGGAGGTAGAGGGGCCCGCGGGGGAGACATACTTGCACTCCTTGAAAATGGATAAGCAATTAAAGAATTTTCGGCCGGCCGACAGACAACATGAGGTCTTGATGGAGATTGCCAATCTCAACCACGGGAGGGTATATATAGCGCGGCATCAGAATACCATAGTGGGTTACACTACATTGCACAGGCCAAGTCAATATGCCCGCTGGTACCGCCACCCGCGGGTCCTGGAATTGGGATGTATTGAAGTAAGTCCGCTCTGGCGCGGCTGCGGGCTTGGCAAAACCCTCTTGGCGGCGGCATTTTCACAGCCTTTTATTGAAAACTTTATCATCATAACTACCGAATACTACTGGCACTGGGATATAGAAGCTTCTGGTCTGAATGTGTGGTCTTATCAAAAGATGTTAACCAACCTGTTCGGCTCCGTGGGATTTGAGCGCCGTTGTACCGATGACCCAGAAATAATGGCGCACCCAGCTAATGTGTTGATGGTTCGCTTGGGTTCTCGGGTTGGCAGGGAGGACCTGATTGCCTTTAAGAGACTTTTATTTGAGACAATGTTTTAAAGGGGGGGCTATAAAAGCCCCTTTTTTATTATATATTTTTCTTATTTTTAGAAACAACAGAAAAGTATATAAGATTGCTATTATTATTAATTGCACTATTTTGAGCTTTTTTATTTACTTAACCAATCGGTCATTTTTATAATGGACAAAACAGAGTTATAAAGATTAGAATAATAATTTGTATAATTTGCTGCCAAAGAGGAGTGGAAGAATGGCCGAGTTGGTTAGCCTGTTTAAACCCAGTTCCATTGCCGTAATAGGCGCGTCTAAAACCCCTGGAAAAATCGGCAATGCTATCATATGTAACTTGCTGAACAGCGGTTACCAGGGAACTATTTATCCTGTAAACCCTAAAGATAAAGAAATAGAAGGGTTGACTTGTTATCCCGGGGTTGCCGAAATCCCCGGTAAGGTAGATACAGCGGTAATTTCCGTTCCGGCACGTCTTGTATGTGACGTTGCTGAAGAATGCGGCAAGGCCGGGGTCAAGAACCTGGTGGTGATAACTGCCGGCTTTAAAGAAATAGGGTCGGAAGGACTAGAATTGGAAAAGGAGCTTATTTCCATATGCCGTGAGTACGGAATGAAGATGGTGGGCCCCAATTGCGTGGGGGTAATGGATACTCATACGCCTATGAATGCTTCCTTTGCCGGGGCATTTCCCAAGCAGGGAGAAATTGCCTTCCTCTCGCAAAGTGGGGCCATGCTCATTGCTATCCTGGACTGGAGCCTGTCCACAGGGCTGGGCTTTTCCAAGATAGTTAGCCTTGGTAACAAAGGGGATCTCTCGGAAATTGATTTCATTGAGGATGCTGCCAGCGATCCCAATACAAAGGTTATACTCTGTTACATTGAAGATATAGTAGACGGTGAGCGCTTCCTGGAGGTTGCCGGGCAGGCAGCCAAACAGAAGCCCGTAATTGTATTGAAGTCCGGTACCAGCCAGGCCGGCGCCCAGGCCGCATCGTCCCATACCGGGGCCCTGGCCGGAAGCGACCTTGCCTATGATACTGCTTTCAAGCAGTGCGGAATAATCAGGGCCAGAAGCATGACGGAACTTTTTGACCTGGCCGTTGCCTTTGCCAAGTCCCCGGTGCCTAAGGGTGAAAGGGTGGCCATAGTTACCAATTCCGGCGGCCCTGGTATTATAGCTACGGATAATGTGGAAAGCAAGAACTTGAAAATGGCCCGGTTTGAGAAAGAAACTATTGAGGAATTGAGAACCAACCTCCCTGCTGAAGCAGGAATTTATAACCCGGTGGATGTGCTGGGAGATGCCAAGGCCGACCGCTACAGGTTTGCCCTTCAGAAAGTTTGCGAGGATCCAAATGTTGACAGTGTTCTCATGCTGATGTGCCCCACGGCGGTGACTGAATTCGAGGAAACGGCCAGGGCATTGATTGATATAAGGGATGCCTATCCGGATAAAGCCATATTTGCTGCCAATATGGGTGGAGATAGCCTTTCCGAGGCTACCAGCATGCTGGCCGAGGCCGGTATACCGTGCTTTACCTTCCCGGAGCCGGCTATCAATGCCATCCGCGGTATGGTAAATTATAATTCCTACCGGAAGAAAAACGGGCAGGTTGAGCAGGAACCGCCTTTGCAAGTGGATAAAAAGGCAGTAAAGGCTGTTTTATATGATGTTGTTAAGGACAAGCGGCTGGTACTGCTGGGGAGCGAGGCCTCAGAAGTGGCCCGGGCCTACGGGATTCCTGTTGCACCCATATCCCTGGCCACCACTCCCGAAGAGGCAGCTGCAAAAGCGGAGGAAATCGGATATCCGGTTGTGCTGAAAGTGGCCTCACCCAAAATATTACACAAGACTGATGTGGGAGGCGTGAAAGTAGGGCTTAATACGGTGGAGGAAGTAAAAAACGCCTTTATAGAAATAATGGATAACGTTAAGCGGTATCTGCCCCGGGTTGAAGTGTACGGAGTGGAGGTCCAGGGAATGATGCCCAAGGGCACGGAGTTGATTATCGGCATGACCAAAGATATTCAATTCGGCCCCCTGATTGCTTTTGGGCTCGGAGGTATCTATGTAAACCTTCTGAAAGATGTATCTTTCCGGCTAGCCAAGGGGCTGACTACCAGAGAAATTAAATCCATGCTAGAAGAGACAAAGGCTTACACACTGCTGCGGGGCTACCGCGGGGCTCCCCCTGCCGATATTGATGCTGTGGTAGATGTTATTCGCCGGGTGGCCCGCTTGGTTCTGGACTTCCCGGAAATAACGGAAATCGATATAAACCCGCTTTTCGCCTATTCCGAAGGTGTTTCAGCCCTGGATATCAAGATTACCATCTCCTAAAATTCTTCTGGTGAGGTGAAAAAATGAAAAATCTTTTCATAATGGGTACCCCGGGAAGCGGTAAGACTGCTGTAGCCCTGGGAATAGCACAGAAATTGCACAAGGAAGGCTATAACGTAGGATATTTTAAGCCGGTGGGCAACGGGCGCTGTATTTCCGGCCAGGCGGACGGAGATGCCCTCTTGATGAAGCAGGTACTGGGTATGGATGAACCCTTGGAAAGAATTACCCCCTTTAGCGCAGGTCCTTCATACCTGACCGGGTACAAGCAAATGAGCAATGTCCTGGATAATATAAAGGGTGCTTACGAAGAAATATCCCGCGACCGTGACATAGTATTGATTGACGGTGCCTTTTATCCTTATATTTTAGGGAGCTGTGGCCTGGATTCAATCAGCCTTGCCAGGGAATTTAACGCTTCGGCCCTTATAGTAATTAAAATTGAAGACGATTATAGCCTGGACCAGGCAGTAATGTACAACAGGTATATCCACCACGAAGGTATACCCCTGGTAGGCAACATATTCAGCAACGTGCCCAGGCCGCTGTTTGCCAAAACGGAAGGGGTCTTCCGGCCCATACTGGAAGGTATGGGGTTTCGGACCCTTGGCATAATACCCAGGCGGGCGAGAATTGCCTCACCCACCGTTGCCGAATACTACGAGGTGCTGGGCGGAGAAATACTTGCCGGCGGGGATCATATGGACCGTCTAGTGGAAGATGTGGTAATAGGGGCTATGACCACTGAGAGCGCTCTTACCTACTTCCGCCGTGCTACCAATAAGGCAGTAATTTTCGGTGGTGACAGGGCGGATCTTGCCCTGGCGGCCCTTGAAACGAATACTTCGGTGCTGATATTGACCGGAGGACTCTACCCGGATGTAAAAGTTATTGCCCGGGCTTCCGAAAAGGGAGTTCCTGTTATTCTGGTTTATACTGACACCTATACAACCATCGAAAAACTCGACCAGGTATACCGCCACATTCATCCCACCGACCAGCTGGCTATTAAGATAGCCTTGGAAAACGTCGAGGAGTATTGTGACTGGAAGGCATTAATGGAAAGCCTGGAAGGTTAAACAACCTAAAGAAAGGTGGTAGAAATGCCCGCCACAGCTGCGGAGCCCCGGTTCCGGAGTTGGGCGGGCTTTTTTAAATGTCTTAAGACCGTTGCCCCCGGGAAGGTATTATGGTACAGTGATTGAGTATAATGTATGTTAGCCCGTAATGCCTCAGCCCTTTTTATCCATATAATCCAATACTGCAGAGATAATTTGATGCCTTATGTGTCGCTTGTCCGCTTCGCTTAACTCCTGCTCTCCGGGTATGCCGGTGAGGGGAATGTCGTTTATTTTGGCCTACCGGTGGTACTGTACTATTCCGTTTCCTATAAAATTTTCGCCTTTGAAAACCTGATAACGCACTATATAGCTGGGATCGGCAGAAAGTTTTTCATCTACCTCGGCTTTGACTTCGTATTTCAAAGTATTGCCTCCTTTAGGGTTAGTATGGCCGGTTGGGAGCTCTTTTATTGGTTTGCATGTGTATTTTCATGTAGGGAGGGACCGGTTTGTGGCAGTTATTAAGGCCGGAGATTTTCATACCGGCTGCCGTGCCGTGTTATTTGACAAGGACGGTACCTTGATAGACTTCAAAAATATGTGGCTGGTCTGGATAGATTATGTTTTTAACGCCCTTATAAAAAAATATCAGCTGACTAAAAAAATTATTGCCCAGTTTGAAGAGGCCATAGGTGTTAGCCTGGCGAAGCGCTGGATAGATCCCGGCGGGGCTATGGCTTCCGGGTCCATGGCTGCCGTGAGGGACTCCATTGCCGATTGTTTGGCCTGCCATGGCGTGGATTTGGCGGAAGCAAGGGATACATTTATTGCGGTGGTCAAGGCATCTGAAACAGAGGTTGACTGGCCGGCCATTACTTATCCCGTTCCGGGACTGGAAGAAGTCTTGCGGAAGTTGGAAGAGCAAGGGGTGAAAATGGCGGTGGTTACCGCCGACACCACCAGGAGGGCAGAGAATACGCTGGCTTTCCTGGGCCTTTCCTCATACTTTCAGGCGGTGGTTGGCGCCGACCGGGTAAAAAACACCAAGCCGGAACCGGATATGGCCCTGCTGGCCTGTGAGCTGTTGGGGGTGGAGCCCCGGGAGGCGGTGGTTGTGGGAGACAATGTTACCGATATGTGTATGGGAGAAAAAGCCGGGCTGGCCGGGAAAATAGGGGTACTTACCGGGGTATGCCTTAGAGAACAATTGGAGGCCGTGGCCGATGCAGTTGTGGATTCAGTGGCCGAGATGGAGGTAGAGTAAAGGATATATTGATTTCATTGAGGTGTAGCTGGGGTGAAATTTAAGCAGTGGGTCTACGACATAGTGGAGACTCCCGGTTCCGGTAATAAGCTCAGCCGGTATTTTGACCTGTTTATAATTACACTTATCTTATTAAACGTTCTGGAGTAATATTGGAAATGGTACAAAGTGCTTTCGGCGCTTACTTTCAGACCTTTGCATTCTTCTCTGTTGCCGTTTTTACGGTGGAATATATTGCACGGCTTTGGACCTGCAACTTGAACGAGAAATACGCATCCTCTTTTACAGGGCGTTTAAGGTATGCCGTGACATCCATGGCCCTAATTGACCTGCTGGCCCTACTTTCTTTTCATTTGCCGCTGTTTGTCAACCTGGACTTGCGGTTTTTGCGGCTGGTCAGGCTTTTCAGGATTTTACAGGTACTGAATCCCGTCACCCCCTTGGGTAAGGTGCTGGGGGCGTTTATTTCCATGCTGGGGGGTGGGGCATGGTGACACTGCCGGCCGGCATTATCGGATTGGGATTCATGGAAGAAATTGGAAAAAGCGGAAGGTTTGCCCCCACCGGCAAGCCGTTGGAAGGAGATAAGGAAACATCACAATAGAAGTGCCGGGTCCATGAAAATTTCTAGTTCTTAGTAAGCCGAAAAAGGTCAAAACCCCGGGCATTTTTTTGCCCGGGGTTTTTTATGCGGCAGGACGTTTATCTTTTTGCTCGATTTATAAAAATATACAAAATACCTCCCTGCTTTTTGTTGCCCGTTACAGAGGCTGGACATACCTGGGTTCAGAATATTTTAAAACACTTTTTTGAAAAAGGGACAAATACAAAGTTAAGGGGTGCATGTTTATGATGACAGGCGCGGAATACATTGAAAGTCTTCGAAAACTAAATACCGAAATTTACGCTTTTGGAGAAAAAATCGGAAACTTTGTAGACCACCCTCTTTTCCGTCCCCATATCAATGCAGCAGCGGTTACCTATGATATGGCTCACGAACCTGAGTTTGAAGATTTGGTAACAGCAAAATCCCACTTGACAGGAAAGAAAATAAACCGGTTTACCCATATTCACCAGAGCACCGGAGACCTGGTTAAAAAGATAAAAATGCTGCGGATGATCGCCCAGCGTACCGGAACCTGCTTTCAAAGGTGCGTAGGATTTGATGGATTGAATGCCGTGTACTCGGTGACTTATGAAATAGACCAGGCTCTAGGTACCGATTATCACCATCGTTTCGTGGAATTTTTAAAGTACTTACAAGAAAATGATTTCATGATAGCGGGCTCAATGACCGACCCCAAGGGAGACAGAAGCCTGCCCCCCAGCCAGCAAGCAGACCCGGATATGTATGTGAGAGTAGTGAAGAAAACAGATGAAGGCATAGTGATCAGGGGAGCCAAAGCCCACCAGACCGGCATTGTAAATTCACACTACATGCTTGTTATGCCCACCATAGCTCTAACTGAAGCAGACAAAGACTATGCCGTCTCCTGTGCCGTACCGGTTGATGCTCCCGGTGTCTTTCATGTTTTTGGTCGCCAAACCAATGACGAGCGCCGCCTGGAAGGTGAGATAGATACCGGTAACGCCAAGTATGGTGTAGTTGGCGGCGAGGCACTGACAATTTTGGAAGATGTATTCGTTCCTTGGGAAAGAGTTTTCATGTGCGGTGAATACCAGTTTGCCGGGGCGCTGGTAGAAAGGTTTGCCTGTTATCACCGGCAGAACTACGGGGCATGTAAGTGCGGGGTAAGTGACATAATCATCGGTGCCACCCTGGCGCTGGCTGAAGCCAACGGCGTGGCCAAGACCTCTCACATAAAAGATAAGATTGTGGAAATGACCCACTTGAGTGAAACTTTATACTGCTGTTCCATTGCGTGCTCAGTTGAGGGGCGGAAAACACCTTCCGGTGCATATTTTGTAAACCCTTTGCTTGCCAATGTACTGAAACAGAATGTAACCCGTCATATTTATGAAATTTGCCGGTTAGCTCACGACATAGCGGGTGGGTTCATTGCTACCCTGCCCTCGGAAAAAGACTTTCGCAATCCGAAAACCGGTCCCTACCTGGAAAAATATTACCGGGGTGTGGCTGGTATTCCTACGGAACATAGGGTGAGACTTGCACGGCTGGTGGAAAACATGACCGGCGGAACTGCCCTGGCGGAAAGCATGCACGGTGCCGGATCGCCCCAAACACAAAGGGTGGTCATTCTGAGGCAGTCCAATTTAGAGCATAAGAAATGCCTGGCATTTAAACTTGCGGGCATACCAGAGTCTGAATAATTTTTTGTCAAGAATTATTTAAAAATTTATAAATTTTTAAATTGATTAACTAAGGGGAGGGTTCTTTCTTGATTTGGTCGGGTAAAGACTTATGGGCTCCCAAGTATACCGAAGGGATCGTTGAAGAGACTATCAATGGGGTGACGGTTAACGTTTACACCGATCGCCCTAAAACGGTGATTGAAACACTGCAAAACAGTGCCCGGCGCTTTTCTAACAAGGTGGCCCTGGTAGCGGAGGACGAGCGTGTCACTTACGGTGAGCTAAACAGGCGGGTAAATAATATGGCCTACGCCCTGCGCAACAAGTATGGCGTTAAAAAGGGCGACCGGGTAGCCCTTTTGCTGACCAATGGCATTCCCTTTGTTATCAGTCTATATGCTGTAGCGCAATTGGGCGGTATTGTGGTTCCCCTGAATACCAAGCTTAAAAGTAACGAGTTGGAGTTTATGATTAAAAACTCCGGTGCTGAAATTCTGGTGCTCAATGACAGCTGGTGGGTAAATATTGAACCCATTTTAAATTCCATTACCAACTGCCGCGAATTTTTCGTGGTTGGAAAGGAGATAAAAGGTACCAGATCGTTTTTCGATTTAATTAGTACCGATGCGCCGGAGATTGTTACGGAGCAAATTGATGAACACGATGTGGCCTTTATCATGTACACATCAGGTACTACGGGGTTACCCAAAGGTGCCATGAATACTAATTTTAATGTTATCCATACAATGATCAGTTATAAAAGAATTTATGAACTCTCTTCCGATGACAGGACGGTAATTGCCGTACCCTTATTCCATGTAACTGGCCTGTATGCTCAATTACTGACTTACATCAACTTGGGTTGCACCATTGTCCTTATGCCCATGTACAAAACGGAAGAAATACTGCGCATTATGGGAGAAGAAAAAGTAACCAGTATGATTGTGGTGCCCACCATATATGTAATGATGTTAATGCATCCCGAACACAAAAAATACGACCTTTCCCACTTCCGGGTGGCAGGCTTTGGCGGTGCTCCTATGTCCGGTGAGACTATAAAAATGCTCAGGGACTGGCTGCCCCAAATTGAACTGCATAATACTTACGGGCTTACGGAGATTGCATCTCCGGGAACCTGCATGCCCAAGGAAGATGCCCTCAGGAAGTTGGGGTCAGTTGGGTTGCCTTTCCCTGTCAATAAATGCAAAGTTGTTGATCCTGTAACCGGAGAAGAACTGCCGCCCAATACTGAGGGAGAATTACTAATCAATTCACCTAATCTGACGCCCGGTTACTGGCAAAACCCTGAAGCCACCCGAAAAGCCATTGTTGACGGCTGGCTGCATACCGGTGATATAGCCAAAATCGACGAAGAAGGCTACGTTTACATCATGGACCGTATCAAAGATATGATTAACCGCGGCGGTGAAAAAATCTTCTGTGTCGAGGTGGAAGATGTTCTTTACGCTAATAACAAGGTGATGGAAGCTGCAGTGGTAGGTGTGCGGGACGAAGTATACGGTGAGGTTGTCAAGGCTTTCATAGTGCCGCGTCCCGGGACATCCCTTACGGAAGAGGAAGTGCGTGATTGGGTAAGAGAGCGATTAGCCAAGTATAAAGTACCCAAGTATGTTGAATTTTTGAACGAGCTGCCCAAGAACCCCAATGGAAAGGTGATGAAAAATGTTTTGCGAGAAAGAAGTTTTAAAAAGTAAAAACCGTAGGAGGTGATAGGATGCAACAAGCGCTGCCAGGTATTTGGTCGATTATTACTCCACTTATATTTACGGCCATTATGTTAGCTTCAATTCTCATTTTCTATGTAATGTTAAAAACAAAAGGTACTCAAAACATAGGTAAATTATGGAAGCTTGAAGACAGTCTTGAAAGCAAAGAGAAATCTATTAACCTATAAGGTCTAAGGGGGGGAAATTTATGGTTGAGTGGTATTACCCTGCAGCGATTTTCGGGTTTATGGTCTTTCTGTTAATCATGAGTTTTATATTTCGAAGGTATGTTAGTAATCTCGCTGATTATTATGTTATCGGCAGGGTTGCCGGCTGGCCCATTTTTGCCTGCACTTTGTTGGCCACTTGGGTCAGCATGTGGACTCTAATGGGTGGTCCGGGTTTGGTTTGGAACGGTTGGGGACCTTTTGCCGTACAGTCATTTTACATTGGTAGTGCCATAGGCGTTGTGTTATGTACATTTTTGGTTTCACCGGCTTTAAGGCGGGCAGAGTACCTTACAGTGCCCGACTTCTTTGGGGAGCGGTTTGCCAGTAATAGGGTGAGAAGTGCGGCTGTATTAGCCTTGATAGTGGGGTTATATTTCTATATTGTGCTGCAGGTCGTGGGCGGTGCGATTATGTTTGAACAATTGTTTAATATTCCATATTTTTATTCCATATTAATTTTTTTGGGTCTATTACTGCTCTGCTTGATCTTTAGCGGTATGTGGTCCGTAGTAGTTACCGACATAGCGGGATTTTTCTTCTTCATTGTTGCAGGGATTATTTTCCCCATTATCATGATTAAAATGGTAGGAGGAGTGGAAGCAGCTATTACCGGAGCCAGCGCCATTCATGGTGCACAGTACTGGACCATGGTGGGTAAGTCGGGAATGACGACGGGCAGCCTGATTGGAAATATTATTTCCTGGGCCATCATTCTTGGTGTTGCTCCCCACCTTTTGGCACGTTCATTTATTTGTAAGGATACCAAGGAAATATTAAAGGGTGGTATTGCCACTTTAATTGGCGGGTTCGTAATGACCTTTATCCTCTTCTTGGGATTTGTAGCTATAACCAACGTGGTTGAGCCGGGCACAATGGATCCCGATTACCTGGCAGTTCATGCCAGCTTAAAGATTATGCCACCCATTTTGGGTGTAATTTACCTGATTGGTGCTTTCAGTGCGGGGACAACAACGGCTAATGCCCAGTTCCTTACCTGTGCTCAGGGGTTTGCTAGGGACATATACCAAAAAATAATTAACCCGAATGCAGATGACAAAAAAGTTATCAAAGTTACCGTTTACGCAATGGTAGTTGTTGCTATAGCTACGGTTACAGTGGCGGCCATGCGGCCGTGGTTGTTAGTAATAGCAGGTACCATAACAGGAATGATATTGGCGTTTGGATATTTCCCCACGTTAATTTTAGGATTATTTTGGGATCGCTTTACAGCCAAAGCAGCGGAGTGGACTCTGTGGGCCAGCGTGCCAATTAGTGTTTTTGTTGTAGTTACGTGGACGAAGTTCAAGTGGTTTCAGCCGCATCCCAGCATTTGGGGCATAATTATCGGTTTCGGGTTAGCCATCATCTTGAGCTGTATTACCAAACAAAGTGAAGAAGAGAAAAAGGCTATAGCTAGGTTAAAACCGATATTCTTCCCGAAAAAACCCTTGTTTATAGTTAATCGGTCAGATTATACATTCATTGCCGGAAGCAGTATATTGACAATTGCACTCACCGCGCTTGTTATTGGCTTGTATCAGGGCTGGTGGTGGTGAAAAATATTTAAAATTTTGCTACAAGGGTGATATTGGCGTAGTGGGTGTGCACTATGGGTTCCGGTATTGCCCAGGTGGTTGCCCAGGCTGGGTATAAAGTTATTATTAGAGACATAGACCGCCAATTTGTAGATAAGGGCCTCAATGTTATTAAAAAAAATTTGGAAAGGGATAAAGAAAGGGCAAGCGTACGGAAGATGAGGTTAGTGCCACTGGGCCAGACTTTCCGGTACCGTCGACATTTTCTCCTTGGCCTCTTGTGATATTGTTATTGAAGCTGCAGTAGAGCAAATGGATATCAAAAAAGAAATATTCAGAGAACTTGACAGCGTTTGCCGGCCTGATACCGTTTTGGCTACAAATACTTCGGGGCTGAGTATTTCCGAGATAGCTGCCGCTACCGGACGTCCTCACAAGGTGATCGGCATGCACTTTTTCAATCCCGTGCCGGTGATGAAACTAGTGGAATTGGTAAGGGGCTCGGAAACCGATGAGGAAATTTTTAAGATTGCGGCGGCCTTGGTGGAAAGTTTAGGCAAAGAGGCTATTTGCGTGGAGGAAGCTCCGTTGTTTGCCGTTAACAGGATACTGGTGCCCATGTTAAATGAAGCTATATTTGTGTTAATGGAAGGAATTGCTTCAAAGGAAGATATAGACAAGGGAATGCGCCTGGGTGCAAACCATCCCATTGGCCCACTAGCCCTTTGCGACATGATTGGGTTGGATATTTCGGTAATGGAAACTTTATATAGAGAAACCGGGGATTCCAAGTATCGCCCGTGTCCTTTATTGCGAAAAATGGTACGGGCCGGCCATTTAGGTCGAAAAAGCGGGCGGGGATTCTATAATTATAGTTAAAAAGGTCATGAGCTTTCAAATAATCTTTGAAAGGGGGACATGCGACCTATGAAAAACCTGTTTGATTTATCAGGTAAAACTGCTATAGTTACGGGAGCGGCTTCCGGGCTGGGACAGCAGATAGCAATAGGAGTAGCTGCTTATGGGGCGAACGTGGTAGCCGTGGGAAGTCCTCGCCATGCAGCTGATAAGGCCATTGAAGAAATAACCAAGATGGGCGGAAATGCCGTTGGTTTGCAAATAAACGTGGCAGATGCGGATGAAGTTAAGAAAATGGTTCAGTTTGCCCTGGATAAGTTTGGATCGATTGATATAGCTTATAACGTACCGGGAATTAATGTAAGAAAGGAAGCATTAGATTTGACGTACGAAGAGTGGCAAAGGGTTATCAATATAAACCTCAATGGCGTTTATTTGTGTTGCAGGGCGGTTGGTGAAGTAATGGTAAAACAGCGCAGGGGAAGAATTATTAATATGTCATCAATTTTCGGTTCAGTGGCCATGAAAAGGCAGGTAGCCTATGCTACAAGTAAAGGCGGGATAAATCAGTTGACGAAGGTTCTGGCGTTGGAATGGGCTCCATATGGTGTAACAGTCAATGCCATTGCCCCGGCCTACATGAAAACGCCATTAGTCCGCCAGGTTATGGAAGATAAAGAATGGTATGAAGATGTAAAACGTAGAAATGCTATGGAAAGGCTCGGTGAGCCGGAGGAAATCATCGGCCCGGCAGTCTTCCTGGGTTCTGATGCAGCAAGTTTTATCACGGGCACTGTTCTTTATGTTGATGGTGGCTGGACCATACTATAAAACTCATTTTCAATAATACATGACTTGAAAATAAAAAGAGGTAACAAGGTAGCCAGGACAAGTTTTTCAAGGCCTGGCTCCATTTTTTTAAAGCCCGTATTTTTGCATTTTGCGAACCAAAGTAGTACGGTGCAGGCGCAGTTTTTGGGCCGCCTCTTCTAAAGAATTAGCATCATTTACTACCTTGGAAATTAATTTTTTTTCAAATTCTTCCACGGCGCTTTTCAAGCTTGAAAATTCGAAAGTATTAAATTTGAAGTTTGGCGGTATATTTAGAGCGTCCAACTCTTCTTCCACGATGTCGCGGGTTATTTTCCTATCCGGATAAAGAATGACGAGGCGTTGAATGATATTCTGCAGTTCCCGCACATTCCCGGGCCAATCATAAGCGAGTAATGATTCAAGGGCGTCAGGTGTAAAGTATTTTTCCACGGGGTGGTTCCTGTGCATTTTTTTTAAGAAATGACTGATTAAAGCAATAATATCTTCGCTTCTTTCCCGCAGGGGAGGAATATTGATAGGAATGACATTTAACCTGTAAAAAAGGTCTTCCCGGAATTTTCTCTCTGCAACCAGCTTGCGCAGGTCGCGGTTTGTAGCTGCAATGAATCTGACATTAGCGTATTCCGGTTCAGTTGCTCCTACAGGAAAATACTCTTTTTCTGGCAGCAGCCTTAAAATCTTGACCTGCATGGAAATTGGGAGTTCACTGATTTCATCGAGGAAAAGCGTTCCCCCGTCGGCAGCTTGAACCAGACCCTTTTTCCCGCTCCGCGCCGCTCCTGTAAATGCTCCGGCTTTATAGCCAAAAAGCTCCGATTCAAACAACTCCGTTGGTATTGCCCCGGCATTTACTTTCACAAAGGGTCCTTTATTGCGCTGGCTCATATAATGGATCAATTTGGCTATAACTTCCTTGCCGACACCTGACTCACCGGTAATGATGATGGTTGCGTCTGAGCACGATGCCCGTACAGCTTTAGCTACCACGTTTTGCATGGCGGGGCTTTCAGATACAATAGTGCCTATGCCTTCAATATAAATTTGGCCGGTGGTAGATGCCTGTTCTTCATGTGAAGTGATTATAGGTTTTACCGTGGTTATTATAAAAACCATTTTACCATTGTTATCATAAATGGGGGTGCCATAAGCACGCAGTTTTCTCCTATTAGGTAATATGGTTTGTGGAATCACTATGGGTTTCTTTTCTGCCAGGACCTTTAAGGTTGCAGAATTATCAATTACCCTTTGTCTAACCAATTCGCTAATGTGCAGACCAATGAACTCTTTAGTCTCCAGACCGCTTAATAATTCATAGGTTTTACTAGCTGCTATATTATAACCCTTCCCGTTCGTGACCCACAGCCCGTATATATCTTCCCCTCCGATAGTTTCGTCTATGCCGCTGGGAGTAACCTCCTGATCACTAGAACCGCTTTTTTTAGCTTTGTTTGAAGAGGAAGGTGCAGAAGGGTTAAATTTATTGCCCCAAAGGGTAAAAGTACTGGACGCCATGTCCACCCCCTCCCGTCGTGCAGATCTGCACAATTGAGCTGCATTTTTGCACGGAAATAAAGAATTTTTTGTGCAGGCGAGCGACCTAATTCCTCTAAAAACAAGGAAATTTAGGCTGGCATCTCCTTTGCTTTATTAATTTTTTGAAAAAAGAAATTTTTTAAAGTTGTCATACTATTTACCCTATTATTTTATCATTTATTTTCCATGTTGTCCAATTATGTCGACAAAGGGGGTGTACACGTGCCACAACAGAATAATGTGAACTTAATTAAAGATAACGATGTACCTAAACATATCCGGGCATTATTGTACAAGCGAACCGTTTATCAGCAGTTAATAGATATGTTATTAAATGGAAGCAATATAGATGAGATTCTGGCAGCCGTCTGTAAACAAATAAATCGACCCCTTTTATTGATCTCTCCTTCTGGAGATGTAATTTCTTGTGCCGGCTATGATCAATCTCCCAAGGTGGAGTTGACTCTTGCTTTTTGCGCCATGGAACAGTATAAGATGCCCAATGGGGAAGCATGGCCGGAAAAAGCTAATGTTTTGGTCAATGGTTTGAATGTCAATTGCATTGTAGTACCGGTTGTGCAGAAGAAGAGAAATGTTGCCTTTTTGCTTGCCATAACGCAAAGTTTTTCCAGAAAAACGGTTGATTTTATACAGGCGACTGCTCACGTAATTGCTTTGGAATTTAACCGGTTGAAACAGTTATCCGCCGTGGAACAAAGGTATAAAAACGAGCTTATCTTTGACCTCCTTTTTAATGTAAATCAGGAAAAGGAAAAGTTGGAATTAGCTTCGCGGGTTTGGGGTCGAAATTTACTGCAGCCTCACCTGGTTTTTTTAGCTGCTTTTGTCACAAACGGCAAGGTACTAAAAGAGATTCTCACCCGGGTTTTAAAAAGTAATTTGGAACAAATACTGGGTAAAAATTTTTTATATTTGTACCACAACAATAAGCATATTTTACTGGTTAATATTGAAAATCAAGATTCCAGAGAAACCGCTAAGTTGATGCGGCAAGTTCATAAAAAAACCAGTTTGGAAATCCCTGAAGGTAGCAAGCTCTTTTTAGCCTGTCAATCATTGACGCGCAATGATTATAATTTGGGGATGGGATACCGGGAGGTTAGTTTTTGTCTTGAGCTGGGAATGACATTTAATGAACAAGGTTCCTTTATTGAATTTGATAACCTTGGACTTTATAGATTTTTGTATGCCATGTGCAGGGATTTAAAAATGGAAAAGGTGCTAGGTGATTTCTACAAACAAAAATTGGGGCAGTTAATAAGTTACGATGAACAGAATAAAACCGAATTGTACAAAACGTTAGTCATTTACCTCGAGAATAACTGTAACATTTCTTTGACGGCTGAAAAGCTTTTTGTTCACCCTAATTCGGTACGTTACAGGATTAGTAAAATTGAAAAACTTTTAAATACAAATTTATCCTGCTTGGAATGTATAGTAGAAATTGCCCTCGCTTCAAAAATAGATGTAATGCAAAGGTACCTGTCCGGCACTCTTTGAGGGGGTGCCGAGATGCTTAAAATTGGAGTCAAATATTGCGGAAACTGCAACCCGGTAATAAACAGTAAAAAAGTACTTAAAAAGTTAGCCGCATGTCTACCGGACTATCAATTTGTAATTCCAGATAAAGATGTAGTTGCTCTTTTGATATTAAGCGGGTGTGAATCGGATTGTGCTACCAGGCCTGATTTACAGGTCAAAACAATAATTGTTGCCGGGCTATCTGTGGATTATATATCTTGTGAAGAAAAAGATATTCCGGTGATTGTAACGAAGAAACTATTACGACTTAAGAAAGGGTGTTTTAATTGATTAGAGAAGTGGTTATTGTATCTGCTGCCAGGACACCGATCGGGGATTTTCTGGGCATGTTTAAAGATATTCCAGCCGTTGACCTGGGAGTAGTTGCTGCCGTAGAGGCTATCAAAAGGGCGGGAATATCTCCGGAACAGGTTGAGGAAGTTGTTGCCGGTATGGTTTGTTCTTCCGGAACCAAAGGAAACCCTGCTAGACAGGTCCAGCTAAAAGCTGGCATACTCGTTGCCGCTCCTGCGGCTACCGTTAACCAACTTTGTAGTTCCGGAATGCGGGCCGCGGAGATTGTCTATGAACAAATCGCCCTGGGACGTGCGGATACCGGTCTGGCTGTGGGTATGGAAAACATGACACGGGCCCCTTATTTAATACCCCGGGCCAGGCAGGGCTACCGCATGGGCGATGCCACCATCTATGATTCCATGCTATACGATGCCCTTATCGATGCCTTTCACAATTACCATATGGGGGTCACGGCGGAAAACCTGGCCGCCAAGTACAATATTTCCCGCACTGAACAGGATGAGCTGGCTTACTTAAGCCATAAAAGGGCCACGGAAGCAATAAAAAATGGTAAGTTTAAGGATGAGATCGTACCTGTGGTTCATAAAGATAAAAAAGGCGAAAAGGTATTGGATACCGATGAACACCCTCGTTTTGATACCTCACTGGATAAGATGGCCAAATTGAAACCGGTCTTCAAACTTGATGGAACGGTTACCGCCGCTAACGCTTCCGGTATTAATGACGGGGCGGCTGCTCTGGTACTGATGTCCCGGGAAAAAGCGAAGGAGCTGGGGGTAAAACCGCTAGCCCGTATTGTTTCATCGGCTTCTGTGGGCGTCCCTCCGGAAATCATGGGTATCGGTCCTGCCTATTCAATTCCCAAGGCTCTAGAATTTGCCGGTTTGACACTCCAGGACGTAGATTATTTTGAAATTAACGAAGCCTTTGCCGCTCAATTTCTCGCCGTCAACAAAGAACTGAAGTTGAACATGGATAAAGTAAATGCTAATGGTTCCGGCATTGCACTGGGGCATCCCGTTGGGTGCACGGGTGCACGTATAATCGTGACAATGCTGTATGAAATGGCCCGGCGCGATGCTCAATTTGGAGTTGCTTCGCTTTGTGCTGGCGGTGGGCCAAGCATAGCTATGGTTGTTGAAAGAATAAAGTAAAATTTGATATAAATTAGGCCGGGCTTTTCAACGCCCAATTTTTTACGAAAATTTAATTTCAGAACCTATATTTTAGTAAGCAAAAAAGCCGGGTTTCCTTTGGCAGGGAAACCCGGCTTTTAGTTCAAGCCCTTTTGCCGGCTTTTAGTGGAGTTCTTTTGCGCAGCAACCCTTCCAGCTGGAGAAATAGCGGCGTCTTGGAAAACGAAAAGATAGCCAGCGCGGCCCAGATAAGGGTAAAGGACACCCGGTGTACGGCGGTGAAGAGTTCGTGGTAGAGAAAAACCCCCAATAACAGCATCAGGGTCGGGGCTAAGTACTGCAGGAGCCCGACCATGTAAAGTGGCAGGCGCTTGGCGCCGCCGGCGAACAGAATAAGGGGTACGGCCGTCACCACGCCGGCCCCGGCCAAAAGCCCCGAGACCACCGGGGACTGCAGCCCGAAAGCTCCGCCACCGTTATTGTGAACGTGCAGCAGAAACAGCAGTGCGAAAGGAGAAATGATGAGGGTTTCTAAGGTGATTCCTGTTACCGCTCCCACGCTGACCTTTTTCTTGGCCAGCCCGTACAGGCCGAAACTTAGCGCCAGCACCAGGGCGACCCAGGGGACGGCCCCAAAATGGTAGACCATGTTCAGCACTCCAATGGAAGCCAGGATGATGGCAATGATCTGCCAGAAAGAAAGCTTTTCCCTCAGGACGATGACTCCAAGGAGAACGCTAACCAGCGGGTTGATGTAGTACCCGAGGCTTGCTTCCACGACGCGGTCGTTGCTTACAGCCCAAATGTACGTAAACCAGTTGTAGCTGACGATAATGGAGGCGGCCACAATACCCATCAGCTTGTTCGGGTGGGAAAGGATTTGCCGCAGCTCGCTGCCGAACGACCTGAGCTTACCCGTGCTGGAGATCAGTAAAATGGTAAATACAAAGGACCAGACAATTCGGTGCGCCAGTATTTCCTGGGCGGGCACATGGCGGATTAGCTTCCAGTAAACCGGCAATACACCCCACAGGGCATACGCTGCTGCAGCATACAGGATACCGGTCAGTTGTTCTTTTGACTGTTTGTCTTGCAAAAGAAAACCTCCCCCGGCTTTGTTTGTTTCGCTGATAAAGTGCAGGATCTGTTAAACAATATTCTTTTAAAAATATACTTTATCCTGTTTACAAAATAAAGACCAGCTGCTGGGGGTGGGGAAAGCAAAAAAAGGGTGGTTTTCGGGTTAACATAATATTATTATATATATTATTGTCATGCGAGGAGGCAGAAGATGGAAGAGAAAAGTGAATTTTTGGAATTTGCCTTGTCTAAGGAAGAGGAAGGCAGGCCCCTGGAAAATATTTTGCGCAGCAAGTACGGCTTTTCCAGGGGAATGATAAGAAAGCTGAAGCGCTGGCAGGGGGTGTCTCTAAACGGGAAGACAGTCAGGCTGAAGGACAGCGGCCGGGAAAATGACAGGGTAAGGGTGGTCCTCAGGGAGCGGGAAGAAAGTTGGATTATCCCGGAAAAAATGCCGCTAAAGGTACTGTATGAGGATGAGGACGTGCTGGTGGTGGATAAGGAGCCGGGCATGCTGGTTCATCCCGTGTCCCGGGAGAAAAGCGGCACCGTTGCCAATGCGGTCTTATACAGGTGGGCCCAACAGGGGATGTCAGCCCGCTTTCGGCCTGTTTTTCGACTTGACCGCGATACTTCCGTGCTATTAATGATTGCCAAAAACAGTTTTACCCATTACAGAATGGTTGAACAAATGAAGGCAAAAATTATGCGCCGCCGCTATTTGGCGGTGGCGCAGGGTAAAATAAATGAAAATGAGGGAGTGTTAGATTTTCCCATAGCCCCGGACCCTGGCGGCGGGGGAAAGAGGACGGTAAGCCCCGGCGGTAAAAGGGCTGTAACAAGGTTTTGGGTATTAAAAAGGTTTGCTAGCGCCACTTTTCTCAGGCTTGAGCTGGAAACCGGCCGAACCCAGCAGATAAGGGCACACCTGGCTTACCTGGGATTTCCCCTTATGGGAGATTCTCTCTACGGCGGGGAAACAAGGTTTATTGCCAGGCAAGCCTTGCATTCGGCAGAATTGAAGTTTCTGTCACCGCGCACCGGCAGGGAAGTATTGACCAGCAGCCCGCTGCCCGGGGACATGGTGGAGCTCCTTTCAGTGTTAAATGCCTAGACTATCTGAATTACGATACTTACTACCACGGCCAGGCTCAGTGTCAGGCAGAGAAACCCCATTCTTTCTTGTTTTTTTTGCATCTCTTCCACCATCCTGGCCAGTTCGTCCACGCGGCTGTTAATTTGTTCTTCCGTGGCCCGGGTACGGTTATTCAATTCTTCCCTGGTTTGTTTTAATAGAGATATAAATTTTTTCTCTGAAGGTTTTACCAACCTTTCTTGAATGGAGTCGGCCAGTGATTGTACTGCATCCCCTACATTACACTGGTTAATTTGAGCCATTTTCGCTTCCCCCGCAACTTTGGTTGATGGCATCTCTTATGGCCGATAATATAGTGACAGGGTTCTCTTCTATCTTTTTTTCCAGCCGCTCTATCCTTTCTTGTAACTCGGAGAAGACTTTTTCCTGTTTTTCGTTTATTTTATTTATGGTTGATGTCAGCCGCCGGTTTTCATCTATTAATGGCTGAAAAAACTTATTCTGCAGTCCCGTTAATATTTCCAGGAGAATTTGTTCCATATTTTCATTTGAATTGTTTTTTTTCAGTTCCAAAGGGATGCCCCCTTTCTTCACATTTTTTTAATTGCCTGGTGCAGGGCGAGGAGTAATTTGTGGGCCTGCATGTGGGAATGTTCTTTTATAATTTCCTCCAGTTCTTCCAGCAGGTCCTTTTTAATTTCACCTCCGGTTTCGTTACTGATTTCCCTGATTATGTTACGTACCCTTTCGTTAAGCGCCCTGGCATTTTCCATTGTTACACCCCCCTGGGGGTATTTAATATTTGTTCGATGCGTTTTACCTCACGGAGATAGTTATCCAGCCTCATGATTTCCTCCCTGGAGGCCTTTTTTCCGGGGCCGGCCGGCTCCGGGGAGAACTCAAGATATTTTTTTACAGCCGACATTACGCTGGGGGTAATTAAATCCTTCACATACCTTTCTATAGCCACCTTCCATTGCTGGAGTTCCTCCATCAATTCCTGCTCTTGTTCCTCCAGCAGCAGGGAAAGTCTTTGCCGTGCTTCTCTGGCTTTGAGGCCGCCGTAAAAAGTCCTGCTCCCTGAAATTATCTCATCCATTTTTTCCATTACCGTGGAGGCAGTCAGGCCGGGCGGGGGAGGAAGCAGGCAATTGGGGCTTGGGGAGATTTTAGAACGGTAAAGCCAGGATTCTACGGCCTCAAGCATCTCTTTTTGTAAGCCGGTTAATGCCTGCTGGATTTTACGATTAAAGGCATTGGCCCACCGAAAATAGTTAAAATCTTTAATATGTGTAACTACTTTCTCTTGCCCTTGCGGGGCGGGCCCCCAGATAAATGTCTTAAATTGTTTGACATTCTTCAATTGGCTAACCTGCCGGTGAATTACGGCAAAGCGGGAATGTATTTCTTTTTTTATTTCAGACAGGCCCGGCAGGAGAATACTTTCCGCTGAAAATTTGCCGGGAAGCTGAAAACGGCGGGTTTCCCTGTGGGGCCCGGCTTTGGCAGCCTCTACCATGGATTGTAATTTATTCAAGTGCTGTCTGAGAAAATCTCTGCCCCGGTAATTCCAAACGGTTAGCCGCACTTTATCAAGCAAGTCATTAAAGTTTTTATTTTCTTTGCCCTGGAGCGCCTGTAGCGATGAGATAAGTACCGTTTGCAATTTGGGGGTGCTAAGGCCGATTTCCCTTAAAGCAAGGGTGATATTTTTTTGTAAAAAGTTTTGCACCTTTTCCCTTTCACTTTGGGTAAGGGCATCGGCAAAATTGATTATAAAAAAGAACTTGCCGAGTTCCTGTGCTGCATTACCGGTATTTGTATCATGGAGGTAATCCTTTAAGCGTAATTTAAATATTTCCAGCAGGGAGCGGGAATCATTTTTATTTAAAATGTGCTTGCCGTTCAGGAAAAACAGGTAAGCATCGCTGTGGCGTAAAAAGTCCGTAGTCAGGGCACTATGGTGCTGATTTGTGGAATCCAGTCCCGGTGTATCCACGAAGGTGGCCAATTTGAAGAACTCGGCAGGGTGGGTTATATTTATCTCCTTTATGCGGAAGGCTTTTGGGGAAGTGGTTAATTTTTGGTATTCTTTTCTTCCGGCGGAAGTTTCCATGTCTAATTCCACGGGAGTTGCGGGGGCAAATATTAAGGTTACTTCCCAAACCGGATTCATGATTTTTGCTTTCCAGGCCGGAAGAGGCCTGAACAGGGACCCTGCCCCGCGCTTATCAAGGTTTCCGCTGCGTATTCCCGGGGAAAAAAGTTTTTTGGTGCGTTTAATTTCTTTCAGCAGTTGTTCTTTGTTAACTTTTTTTAGACCCTGACCGGTATTCATTAGAATTTCGATAATACGGCCCGGGCCCGAATCCTGCTCCAGCCATTCTTCCACGGCCAGCAGTTCTTCCCGGTTTACTTCTACATTGGAATCTTCATACTTGCAAAGTTTTAAGTTTAAGTGGTTTTTAAAGGCAATGGTTGCCTGCCGCTTGGGACCGTGTCTGATATAGGTTATACAGGTGGTGGTGGGCCGGTTTTCAGCTGGTAAAATGTTTTGGCCCATTATGGCATTAAAAAAGGTGCTCTTCCCTGAAGAAAATCCCCCTACGGCAACCACTTTGAATTCTTCCCGCTTCAATATTCCCGCCCACTTGCCTATGATTTTCGGGGGAATTATACGCTTAATTCGGATGTCATGCATCATTTTTCCGGCTAATTCAGTCATTAGCTTTTTAATTTCAGGAATGTCCAAAGATTTATCATGGCTTGACCCGGATTCAAGCGGCATGATCCCCGGCAGAAGGTGAAGGGATTGGCTGTTGGTGAGCACTTGTTTAATTTCCCTTTCTACCAGGGGCAATTTATTTAAAATATTACGGGCCATTAGTATTTTTTCAGCATCTTTTTTAATACTCCAAAAGGCATCCAAAAAAAGTAAATCATCTTGAATCATTAAACTTTTATGTATTCTGGAAGGAATCTTTTTATCAATTTGCCTGTGGCTGGCACTTAACTTACGAACGGTATCCCTGGCAAGATTTATTTCCAGAAACCGGCGGAGCGCCTCAATATTTTCGGAGTTATGGCCGTTGAAAAGATATATTTCCGGTGACCACCCGAAAATGCTTTTCAAAGCTTGTTCTGTAGCCTGCAGCGAGGTACCGTCGCTTTTCCCGAGATTACAATTAATCCAAAAAGAAATATCGCGGTGTCCTATTTTCTTTTCCCTGGCCAAATCACTCAAAAATTTTTTATTTGATTCGTCTATCCCCCGCTGGTGAAAAAGGTACAGTATTTTATTTGCCCGGTGGGCCGCTTTTTTCACCAGCTCTGAACTTTTAGATGAGGAGTCAATACCGGGGGTATCTACCACGGTACATTTTGTAAGCAGCGGGTGGTTTAATGTTATTTCCACCTTTTCAAAATTGGATGCTGCTTTATTTTTTATAAAGAACTTAAATTGCTCTTTGTCGGGGAAGCAGAGGGATTTCCCGTTACCTTCTGCCCGGGCAGCGAACTTTTCTCCGTACTTAATGTAAAAAAGAGAGGATGTGGCAGGCAAGGGATCTTCTGGGCAAATCTTGTCGTTTAACAGGTTGTTAATTAACGTGGACTTACCTGTGTTAAAAGAACCCATAACTACCACAACGGGTATTGGAAAATCTTCCAGTAGTTTTAGTTGGTTGGTCAGCGAAAGGAACTTTTCCAGAGGGTGCATGATATCCCCCCGTTTCCTTAAACTTTTATTAGTATAATTATTTTATTGATTAGGTAATTATTACTATTTACCCTTATTGTGAAAATTTTGTTTAGTAAATAAGAGGATTTTTTCTACTTTAATAGAAGGTGGCATTTAATTAATAGATAAAGGAATTTTAGAGACAGCCCATAAGTAAAGTTAAAGTTGTTAGTGATTATATTCGGGGAGTGATTTGTTTTGGAGAAAGAAACGGATCAAAACCGGGTACAAATTGTTGTGGACGGCATGACAGGGGTAGGTAAGACCACGCTGGTAAACATATTGGCCGAGGAACTGGTTCTGGTTCCCTTTACAGAAATTTTCGAAGATGAAAATCAGCTGTTGCACAAGTTCTTTCATGAACGGGAACGCTGGTGCTTTCCCATGCAGGTAAACTTTCTTAATCACAGATTCCGCCAGTATAAGGAAGCCATAAAAATCAATAGCGCAATCATGGACCGCTCCATTTACTCCGATAATATTTTCGCCCGTATGTATAAGGAAATCGGTTATATGACCCTCGAAGAGTATAATGTTTACCACAGTCTCCTCTATAATATGCTCGAGCATTTGGCCCCACCCCGGCTAATTATTTATTTGAGCGTGGATGCGAGGGAGGCCATAAGGCGCATCAGAAAACGGGGCCGTCCCGACGAATTGGAGGTTGAGGATAGTTACTGGCGTAAATTACACCGCTTTTACGAGGAGCATTACCGGAACTATAAGTTGGGGGACCTTTTGGTGGTTGATGCCAACGACCTTGATTTTGTAAAATATAAGGACCACCGCCGGCGGATAGTAGATATTGTTAAGCGCAAGTGGAATGCAATAAACGAGGTAACCGATGCCCTGATACAAAAATAAGGGGCGGCCTCCGGCAAGAAACCGCCCCTTATTTTTTAATTATTTAAATATTTTTGTAAGGAGTCCCGGGCATATTGCTGCACATCTTTTCCGGAGTGGTAGGACATGGCCTTTGCCGCAATTACCCTGGCTTTGGGTATGGTGATATTATTAATCAGTTTTTTTACCGGCCCCATGTCACCGGGTCTCATAACGAAGTCCTGAACCCCTATGGCCAGTAAAATGGGTATTGCTTCAGGTAGGGATGCCAGGGGGGAGGAGATACTGACTGTTTTATTCTTTTGGGTGGCCGTTTGGGCCAGGTTTTGAATTTGAAAAAGAAAAACCGGCTCAAAATCATGCTGCAAATAGGTTAAGCCGTTTTCAGAAAAATCTGTGCCCATGGTATAGTTTTTTAAGTCATTTCCCACCTGGAAAAAAGATACATCAAAGGCAAACAATGCGGCGTTAACAACAACGGAAGGTAAATCTGCCATTATGCCAATTTCCGCTACCGGGCGATAATCAATGCCGTCCCTTTCCAGGTCGGACTGAACCTCTGAAAGGATTTTTTTAAATTGTTTAACTTCCCGCGGTGTACTTACCATGGGTAATAGAATGTGGATATGCCCGTGGACACTTGCCCTCAATATGGCCCTTAATTGAGTTTTTAAAATTTCGGGTCTTTTCAGTCCGAGACGAAGGCCTTTTAGTCCAAGATCGGGGTTCTTTTCCCATGGAGGAGGGGCTATCCCCGGCATCTGGCGGGCGCACAGGCTGCAAGTACGGATATTTACAGGCCTGTTACCTGCACTGGAGGCTGCTTTTTTATAGATTTCAAATTGCTCTTCTTCTCCGGGTAATTCCGCCCTGCCCGCAAATAAAAAGTTTGTATCCAAAAGCCCGATACCGTGGGCTGTAGAAGATATCGCATCATTAATATCTTCTTGACAAGTTACCAAGGAGGTCAGGC
This sequence comes from Desulfofundulus sp. JL263-se, assembly GCF_056316025.1. Classification (NCBI taxonomy): domain Bacteria; kingdom Bacillati; phylum Bacillota; class Clostridia; order Eubacteriales; family Peptococcaceae; genus Desulfofundulus; species Desulfofundulus sp. JL263-se. The sequence goes on from NZ_CM149993.1 coordinate 697,085, forward strand.
TGACCGGGTGGCCGTCAGCCGTAGTGGTACAAGTATGGCCCCGGAGCCCCAAAGGGGAATTATTTAAAGTAGACACCGACTCACCTGCCTGTATAAACATCCATGTGTGCATTATAACACTGTGTGTTTAGGGATACAAGGATTCTGCGGCGGCTACTATTTCAGGGTAACCTCAAGTGAGCTTTAATCCTTCGGTGTACCAGGTCAAAGAAATCTTCTATATCATCACTTATCCTTTCAGCAGCATAGGAAATGAGTTTCGCCACTTCCACCGTATCTATTTGCACGCCGTGCCTGGTATACATCTGTATTCGGTACTTTCGGGCCAGTCTTTCAGGTGTAACGCGGTGGACTTCTATATAATAAGGAAAGCTGGTTATTCTTCTCCGGAGAAAGGAACTGTCCGGATACAGGTTGTGAGGCAATTCCTTTTCCAGCTGCCGGATAAGTTTGCTGTTACTGCAGGCTTTCCGGATAATCTCCCCGTACGGGCCGGAGTTGCTGATATGAAGTTCTATGCCCATTTCCACTATGTTATGTGCCTTCCACCAGCCCATGTGTTTTGGTATATTGCATGCCCGGGCGGTTTTTTCTATTAAAGGGCGGGCCTTTTCAAAGCAGTAGCCCCGCTCGCACCCCGGGTATTTTTCATCTCCGTAAAAATCAAGTCCACCGGGCTCAATGCCATGGGTTATTACGCCCCGGACAAAATCATGGAGTTCATTTTTATTTTTAAAGAGGCCCATCAGTACATTACCCAAACTATGAGCCTCTTTATGTCCCAGCTGCGGATTTATTATCATGTCCGGAAAAATGCTGCCCAGGGCGATGGCATCAGATATCCGCCCCAATACCCTTTGGGCGAAATGAACATGGGTCTGGGGGAACACATTCTCTCCTCCGTGGCTTTTGGTTTTCCAATATTGACAAACCGGGCTGCAGCGGTATATTATTTGCCGGGTGATAATCAAAATGTCCAAGGCCATGTGGCAAACGTCATCCATATTACTTGTAATTTTTATTGCCAGCAGAATACTTGGTTTTATAAGGGAACAGATAGTGGCCGCTTATTTGGGGGCCACGCCCCAGTCGGATGCTTTTGTGGTAGCGTCTACCATCCCCTTTATTTTATCATACATAATCGGAACTGCAGGGGGGAATTCATTTTTACCGGTTTTTACAGGGCGGCTGGGCAAATATGACGCCAACCGGCTTGCCTCTACTGTTTTTGTAATATTTGGCGGGGCTATAATTTTAATTTCCTTCGGTGGTATTATTTTCGCCCCCGGCCTTGTGAATTTATTGGCGCCGGGGTTTTCTCCGGAGATAAAGGAGCTGGCCGTTCTTTGTACGAGAATAATGCTGCCCGGCCTTGTTTTCTTAACCCTCGGCTACCTTGTAAAGGCTGCTTTGAATGCCTGCCGGCAGTTTACCGTCCCTGCTGCAGCCCCGGCATTACAAAACATTACTTTTATGATTTTATTGGTTTTTTTGGCCCCCAAGGGAGTAGTGGGCCTGGCATGGAGTATGTTGGCCGGGATGCTGGTTTTTTACCTTACCCAAAGACTTGTCCTGGGGAAATACGGCTTTTCCTGGAAGCCTGAATTGGATTTCCGGGACCCTGATGTTCGGCGGGTAGTGGTTCTGGCAGTACCGGTAATTTTAACAACGCTGGGAACAAAGGGTTATATATTTCTGGATCGCTGGCTGGGCTCTCAGTTAAGCGGTGGCAGCATTGCCGCCCTGAATTTTGCTGACCGGATACGGGAGCTTCCCTATGGCCTGTTTGTGGCTGCCATTTCCACCGTGCTTTTCCCCACTTTGGCTTCCGCCGCCGGCCGCCGGGATATGCATTCCCTGCGAAAAACCACGGCTAAAGGACTGCGATTGGCGGTTCTTCTAGGGTTTCCTTCCGCCGTCTTTTTGACGGCCCTGGACCGCCCGCTGGTCAGGCTGTTGTTTGAGCGGGGTGCCTTTGATGCTTCAGCCACCGCTGCCACATCCGGTGCACTGGAATTTTATGCCTTATCCGTAATTGCCCTCTCGGTTAACTCTATATTGACCTATACTTTTTGGAGCCTGCAGGATGGCATGATTCCCCTAAAAGTTGGGGCAATGGCCCTTGGCCTCAACCTCGTTTTAGATTTAATATTTATAAAGCCCATGGGGCATATTGGGCTGGCCCTGGGGAATACCGTCTCAGCTTTTGTTGCTATGTTAATATTTTTGGTTTTATTGGACCGTAAGCTGGGGGGGTTTGATTGGAAAGGCTTATTTAAATCGGTGAGTAAAACAGCAGCGGCAGCGGCTTTATTCGGGATAGTAAGTGTAGGCTTTGCCCGCTGGCTGGGCATTTATGCTGAGGTGTCTTTATATAAACAAATATGGGGGCTGGCACTGGCAGCAGGTCTGGGCGGGGTGATTTACCTGGCAGCACTGTACCTTTTAAGGGTTGAAGGAGTCCTTTTCGCTGAAAAGAATAATTAAAAATTTTTCAGACGGGATTTACAGGTTTTAAACTGGACTTAAAATCCCGGGGTAAGGCTGCCCCGTTCAGGTAATTAAAAAGTCTTCCCTGGTAGGTATTCCGTATTTCCATCAATTCTTCGATTTTCTGTTTTACTTTCCACCAGCTGACGCCCCAATTGGAAAACAATACTTTATCTGCCGGTCCCTTGCCCACCAGCCGCTGAATGACAATCCCGGGATCAAGGTATTCCAGAAATGTTACTACTCTTTCGGCATATTCTTCAAGGGAGATGACTTCGAACTCGCCCTTTTCATACATATCTCCCAGTACCGTGTCCTTTACGACATAAAGGGAGTGCAGCTTAACGTAATCTATTTGCAGTGCCGATATAAGTTTGGCATTTTCTATAACATCGGTCATATTGTCCCAGGGCAAATTAAGGATTAAGTGGGTGCAAATTTCAAACCCGCGCTTTTTTATGCGGAGCACTGCATCCACAAATTCGGCCAGGGTATGGCCCCGGTTTACCCGGAGCAGAGTGTGATAATTAACGGTTTGCAGCCCCAGTTCAAGGTTAATGTCCAAGTGGCATTTTTCCTTTAGTTCATACAGGAAATCAAGGTACGGGCCGGAAATGCAGTCCGGCCGCGTGGAAATGGAAATGCCCACAATGTCCTCATCTTCCCCGGCTGCCCTCATGTTTTCCTTGAACTGGTCCAGGGGCAGGTAGGTATTGGTAAACGCCTGGAAATAAGCAATAAATTTTTTAGCTTTAAATCTTTTTTTAAAATAGGCCTTATTGGTGTCCAATTGTTCTTTTATCGCCATGGTGTTGGGCAGGGCATCGAAGCCGGAGCCCTCTTCGTCACAAAATATACAGCCGCCCCTGCCGAGGGTGCCGTCGCGGTTGGGGCATGTTCCGGGCAAATTAACCGGGAGCTTATAGACCTTAAACCCGAATTTCTTTACAAGATGTTCGGAGTAGGTTCTGTACCTGGCGTTTTTCTCCATAATAACACCTTCCAGGATTCTTTTCCGGAATGCCGGCAGCATTCTTTTACATCTACGGTAACGGTTTTGGTGGCATTGTTCCAATTGACAACAGCGCCCAGGGCTTCACTTATAAACCTTAGCGGAACCATTGTCCTGCCGTTTATTATTTTAGGAGGTGCGGCGAGGGATATTGTTATATTGTTAAGGCCGGCGCTGTAATCATCAATTTTAAGAAAAATTTTTCTGCCGGGTTTTGTTATGGTAATTGTCTTATTTAATCCATCCCACTGGACCCCGGCGCCTAGTGCTGTCGATACAGCCCTTAAGGGTACAAGAATGAAATTGTTTTCAAGGATTGGGGGTACATCGGCCTTCAGGGGGCTGCCGTTAATCAATAAACTAATTTTTACTAGTTTGCTTTGATAATTGTAAACCACCTTTGATATCTTCTGAATTACCTTAAAAGCCGTATTAATGCCGGGAGTATTTTTGCTAAAAATGGCAATAATATAAGGGTTTTCCGGATGCTCTACATACCCTACATCATTGTAGGTTCCAGTAGGTGGCCAGTTACCTATTTTATGGGCAATTTTTATATTTGGGGGTAACAATTTGGGTATTCTTTCATTATAAATAGTATTTTCCAAATAACCAATAATTTTATTTCCCAATTTAGGGTGTTCGGAGGTAAAGTCTAAAAGTTTAAGCATATAAAGGGCCATGTCCCGCGGGCAGGTGATGTTCTTGTTATCATTTACTATGGTGCCTCCTATGGAACGCATATAGTCTTTGACATTTGATCTGCCCAAATAGGATAACAGCATGTTAGTGGCTATATTATCGCTATATACAATGGAATATTTTGATAATGTTTCAATGCTAAAAACACTACCCGCCGGCTTATATTTCAGCAGGCCGGTCCCGTCTTCATAATGTTCCTTCCTGTAGACCAGCTTTATATTTGGGTCCACTTTGCCTTCTGCAATTTTTTCATAAAGATAAAGGTTAAGGGGTAATTTAAAAGTACTTGCCGCATGAAATGTCTCCAGGTGATTTATGCCTAAACTTTTTCCCGATTTGAGGTCAATCACAAATATTCCGTAAGTTCCCTTTTCTTTTTTAAGTATTTGGAGCAGTTGGTTTCTCAATTCTCTATATTCATATTCCGCTGCAGTTTCCCGGGAATTAACAGTGGCTGCGCTGGCTGCGGCTGTGATAAAAATAATTATTAAAACCATTATTTGTGAAATTCTTTTCATACAAATCCCCCGTATATTCTTTTATATCAGAAAAGAATAATCCTGCCCGAAAATAATAATTTTTAAGGAACCCCGGAAGGGGGTTCCTTGGGGGGTTGAGACCTTCAGTTCAGCTGGTCAAGGATTTTAAATGTATATCCCTGTTTTTTCAATTCCTTAATTATGCTGTCCAGTGCTTCCGCGTTGGACCTGGAAACTGCGTGTAACAAAATTATGGCGCCGTTATGAATATTATTTACCACGTAGTCATAAGCGGCTTTTTTGCCGGGCTGCTGGTCTACCAGCCAATCCCGGTAGGCCATGCTCCAAAAAATGGTGGTATAACCTTCCTCATGGGCCACATCTAATACCCGCTGGTTAAATTCCCCGCGGGGCGGGCGGAAAAAGCGCATCTTATAGCCAGTAAGTTGTTGTACCTGTTTTTCCACTGTTTTTAATTCTTTTCTAATTTCCTCATTGCTAATGACTGGCATGCTGGGGTGGGTATCGCTGTGGTTGCCTACAATATGTCCTTCGGCAACCATCCTTTTTACCAGATCCGGTTTTTTTTCTACGTAGCTCCCGGTAACAAAAAAGGCTGCTTTTACGTTATTGGTCTTTAAGGTATCCAAAATTTGAGGCGTATAGCCATTTTCATAACCTTCATCAAAGGTCAGGTAAATTTCCTTTTTGGTGGTGTCACCGAGAAAATAACCCCTGTTTTTGAGCATTTGCAGGTATTGGGGTTCCGTAGTAGGGGGGGCATGTCCATCACTTTTTTTGAAATACCAGCTATATACCTTATTATCAGCCGTACTTATCGGTTCGGCTGCCGATTGCAGGCTTTCAAGCCTTTCCCTTAACATTTGCTTTTCCTGTTCCAGCTTTTCGGTTTTTTGTTTATACTCTTCAATGCGGGTCTGTAATTGTTCTATTTCATCTACGTCTCCCGCTGCCGGGGAAATGTTAAAGAATTTTATTCCTATCAGGTAGAAGTTCACTGCCAGGGATAATGCCAAAAGCCATGGTAAAAGCTTGCGCAATTTAAATATTCCCCCTTGCCGGATATTTTGCACTACCGGGTTGTCTGGATTTTTATAGTTTTAACACCGGGGGTGATCCCCCGGTGTTTTTTTTAACGGGGAACGTATGCCGCTGTAACACTGCGGTAAATGTTATCCCTTTCTATTCCGGTCCAGGTTATTTTTGTAACCGTGCCCGTTTCCCGCTTGGCTATATACATTACCAGGTCAAGTACCCGGCATGAATAACCCCATTCATTATCGTACCAGGCCAGTATTTTAACCAGGTTGCCGTCTATTACCATGGTGGACATGGCATCTACAATGGAAGAGTGGGAGTCGCCGTAGAAATCCCTTGATACCAGCGGGGCGTCACTGTAGGCAAGGATACCCTTAAGCTCTCCTTCGGAAGCTTTTTTCAGTATTTCATTAACGTTTTCAGCCGATGTTTGTGTACGTACTAAAGCCACGAAATCCACTACCGATACAGTGGGTGTGGGAACACGTATGGCAAATCCATTTAATTTACCCTGTAATTCAGGGATGACCAGGCCCACCGCCTTGGCGGCGCCCGTTGTGGTAGGTATCATGGAAATGGCTGCCGCCCGGGCCCGCCGCAGGTCTTTATGGGGGAGGTCCAATATTTGCTGGTCGTTTGTGTAAGAGTGAACGGTGGTCATAACACCTTTTTCGATTCCCAGGGAATCATTAATTACTTTGACTATGGGTGCCAGGCAGTTGGTGGTACATGACGCATTGGATATCACATTATGTTTTTCGGGGTCGTAAACTTCATGGTTAACCCCCATGACAATGGTGGCGTCCACTTCCTTACCTGGGGCGCTGATGACCACTTTTTTAGCTCCGGCCTGCAGGTGCTTTGCGGCATCTTCTCCCCGGGTAAAGCGTCCTGTCGATTCTACAACTATGTCTACCCCCATGTCTTCCCACGGGAGTGCGGCAGGGTCCTTTTCGGCCAGGACTTTTATTTCTTTTCCGTTAACGGAAAATTTGCCCTCTTCTGCTCTTATGTCGGCGTTAAGTATCCCGTGTACCGAGTCGTACTTCAAAAGATGGGCCAGGGTTTTGGCATCTGTAAGATCGTTTACCGCCACTATGTCTACTTCAGGATTGTCCATGGCGGCGCGAAAGACATTGCGGCCTATGCGCCCAAAACCGTTAATACCGACTCTTACCGGCAAAGGAATCACTCCTTTCATTATGGAAAAGTGAAATTAAAAGGACCTCAAAATCTTTGTTTTACTAATAGTTTACCTTTTTTTTAACAAGGAATCCCCGTTAAAAGTATGAAAATTTGACATAAAAGTTCTTGAAGATATCTTGTTAAGGAAATGATAAAAAAATAATTTTATAAAATAAAGGAATTGATAAAATTTTATCGAAATGACCCTGTATTGTCACCTGTATATTCATGCCGGCGGAATTTGCAGGAATTACGGAGGTGGGCACAGGTGGAAAATCAACTTAAAGGTTGGGTTATTTGGTTTCTGATTCTGGTTTTATCGGCGGTTATCGTTCCTTATTATCTTTTGTCCGGCGTTACCAGAGTATATGGTTCCTTTCTTTACTGGGGGCTTTTTGCCATAGCGGCGATTATCAGTGTGGGGATTATTACCAGCAGGTGGAGGGATTAAGAGGGCATGAATCCAATTTACATTTATTTAGTAATAATTTTATATTTTATCATCGGAACTATCGTGGCGGTTTATGCCCGCCGGGGCATGGGGAAAGGCGTGTCCCATTTCTTTCTGGCCAACAGGGCAGTAAACGGGGTAGTTGCTGCTCTCACGTATAGCGCTACAACTTATAGCGCCTTTATGCTGGTGGGCCTGGCCGGATTTACTTACATCGGCGGGGTCGGGGCCTGGGGCTTTGAATTAATTTACCTGTCCGGCCTGGTACTGGTTGCTTTTTTTGGTCCGAGGTTCTGGCTGGCAGGTAAAAAGTATAATTATGTAACCCCGGCCGAACTTTTAGGGGATCGTTATCAAAGCAAGGCGCTGCAAGTAATTGCCGCAGTGGCCTCGATTATATTTTTAATTCCTTACAGTTCCGTGCAATTAATCGGTATAGGTACTTTGGTGGAAGGCATATCGGGAGGGGCGATTCCATTCATGGCCGGCCTGGCAATTGCTACTATTATTGCAGTTGTCTGGGCTTTCATGGGGGGAATGCGGGCCGTGGCATGGACGGATTCGCTCCAGGCCCTTATAATGATTGTGGTATCCACTCTTTCAGTAATCTTTGTAGTTTACCGCGGCTTTGGCGGGTTCGGCGGGCTTTTTGCGATCCTTGAATCTCAATATTCCCAGTGGCTGGCCGTCCCCGGGCCGGGATTTTTCAACTTGAAAGCATTCATCGGCCTCAGTTTGCCCTGGTTTTTCTTCAGCCTTTCCAATCCGCAGGTCAGCCAGCGCTTGTTTATACCGCGCTCGCTTACCCATATGAGAACCATGATTATGGTCTTTTTGGTTTTTGGTTTTATTTATACCCTTATTTCAATTCTGTGGGGATTTTCGGCGCGGGTATTAATTCCCAGCCTGCCTAAGGCTGATTTAGCCACTCCCGGTTTGCTGGCCATGGATATCGTTCCTGCCGGCATTGCTTTGATAGTTATGGTGGGGATTACGGCTGCCGCCATTTCCACCATTAATTCTATTATTTTGACACTATCCTCCATGATTTCCAGAGATGTTTTCAAACGCCTGAACCCGGATTTGGATGAAAGCAAGCAGCTTTATATTGGCAGAGTATTTGTGCTGTTATTTGCGGTGATAGCATTTCTTTTTGCTACCATGCGCTTGGGGCTGATTGCTGTTCTTTCGGTGGCCTCATCGGCCGGCCTGCTTGTAACCGTGCCGGCGTTAATTGGGGCGTTTTTCTGGAAAAGAGGTACGGCAGCAGCTGCCATTGCCAGTATACTGGGGGGCGGGCTGGTAGCCCTGTGGCTCCAGTTAAGTGGTGTTAAGCCGCTGGGGTGGTGGCCCGGTGTTTGGAGCGGCATTATTTCCACGGTACTTTTTATAACCGTCAGCTATTTTACCAAACCTCCCACGGAAAAAGCCGAAAAGTTTATAGGTTATATAAACAGCGCTTTGAAGGAGAAAAACGCCATCTAGAGGGAGGAACGGTGGTAGTAATTTTCCCGGCAGGAAAATTTTTCCTGCCGGGTGTTGATTGTGGAAAACGACTTAATGAAGAATTAGTTCCGTTCGGAGTATAAATATGACCGTTTAATATTAAATGTTTGCATTTTAGTTAAACATGTAATAAAATAAATGCTAAGAAAATTTAGAAAATTCTAATGATTATATACCTTTTTGCAATTGTTAAAAAATTTTGCGCGAGGTGTTACAAATGACTGCCAATGAAATTGTTCTTTATGTTAGAAAAATGGAAAAGGAAATTGTTAAACATCCTGAAGTGGAGGATGCCGTAGTGGTTGGCGACAGGCAACCGAGGGGCGGTTATGTTTTAAAGGCTTTTGTCGAACCGGCCAGCAATGATTCCGTTACAATAAATTCTATTAAAAAATATTGCCTCGCCCAGTTCGGTGCTTTTCCTGTAGAGGTTATTTTCAAGAAAATTCCCCGCACCCCGTCGGGGAAGGTTGCCCGGCAGCAATTATTGCAAATGGCGTAATCGAACTAAAAAAGTCTTTTTATAAACTCTGCCTTGAGCGGGCCCTGTGGAGGGGCCCGCTTTGTTTTTATAAAGAAAGTAGAGATAAGGAGGCATTGACGTATAATAGTCCCGGACAATAAAATCGAAGTGGGTGATATTATGCAGCCGCAGCTATGCTGTTTTATTATGTGTGACGATGTGCAAAGTATGAAGGGAAAGTATTCCCTGATAGGGATATTTTATCGTATTCACGCACAGAGTTTTCCTTGCATACATAATTGTAACCTGGTGGTTGGCTGGTACGGGGATGAGGGGCAGCACAGTTTCGGGATGCGTTTTGTTGATCCCGAGGGGCAGGAATTGCAAAACATGCCTCCTTACAGTTTCTCCTTGTCCCGGGAGCGGCCTTACTATAATGTCATAATTAAGGCCGGCTTGCCTTTGTGTAAAGAAGGAATTTATTGGTTTGAAGTATTTATCAATGGTGATGTATGCGGCCGCTTTCCCGTGCATGTGGGCCTGGCACCTGCTGGAAATACTCAATAATTTTAATTAATTTCACTTTATTCCCAGTTCCCTCAACTTATTTTCCAATGGGTGCCCCGTTTCGGTGTCCCAGCCCCTGGCCTCGTAATATTCCTTAAGGGCTTCCCTCACTTTTTCCCTGTCCAGTACTTTGCCGGAAGAAGAGGGTTCCCTGTAGAAGCGCTTGGGAAAATCAGAGTCTTCTGGCTTCTCCCCGTGGCGGATGTTAAAGAGTTTTTGCAGGTTCCAGATACGTTCTCCCGCCTTGATCATATCTCCCGGGTCAATGTCGATACCGGTAAGGGATGAGTAGAGCCGGGAAATCAAGGCGGGTCCCACAGTATGCAGTACCGGCGGGCGTATGCAAAGGCCCGCGGCATTATAAAGGGAAATTAAATCTTCCGACCACTTGCTCATTTTTGCTATGTTGACATCCCTGGTTTCGGGGTGGAATATCTCTTTTTTAAGGGCATCATCCATGTCCAGGCTTTCCAGCATTTCTGCCGGAAAGGAAAATTTTTCAGTGCGGTACGGTTCCGGGTTTTCGTTATAGCGCAGGTTTTCTACGGGATTCCTGGTCCGGAGGTGATCGCCGCCCCTGATGTTGGTGATATATCCCAGGGTCCAGGTAGACCAGCGTGCCCGCGGGTCAATTAAAAAGCATTCCAGGCCTTTTACGTGCATGGAATATTCCTTGCACCCGCCAATAATGGAGGCGGCGCGCCTGGTCCCCTCCGCTAAAATATTACCCAGGCCCTTGCGGTGTGCGATGTGGTCTATGAGCCGGAAGGTGGCTTCTTCGTCACCCCAGTTTAGCTCAAAACCCAGGTCGGATTTTTTAATAATTTGTCTCTGGTAAAGTTCCATGGCAAAGGCAACCGATGCCGCCGTGGTGACCATGTCCAGGCCGTAGCGCTGACAAACCTCGGTGAGTTTCGCTACCGCCGGGAGATTATTGATATCGCACCCGGCGCCAAAACCAATTACAGGTGTGACTTCCATATCCTTTAATTGTAATCCGGCGTAAGGACCGTCCTTTACTTCAACCCAGTGGGCACAGGCAATGGGGCAGGATATGCAGGCCACACCGCGGCTGGTATACTTGGAAAGTTGTTTGCGGCTGCGGGTTTCCACCCAGCCTTTTATGGTACCGGTTTGGTAGTTTCGCCCGGGCAGGGCCCCGAACTCCTGATAGGGCAGGGTGGCCAGCATGGTGCCGTATTTCCTGAAGGGGCCGAAGAAAGGCGAATTGTATATTACCCGGCGGGCTTCATTGACAGCCGGCAGAAAGTCTTTTTTGCAGGCCACTTTTACGGCACCTGTTCCCCGCACTGCAATGGCCTTCAGGTTTTTGGACCCCATAACGGCCCCAAGGCCCGTCCGGGCCCAGGCATCAAAGGGCCCGTTTTCTATGCTGGCGAAACGAACCAAATTTTCACCGGCCTGGCCTATACAGGCCACCTGTATTTCTTTATCCCGGTGTTTGCTGCGGATGGCACGGATGGTATCCCAGGCATCAAGACCCCAGAAGTCTTTTGCGGGAAAAATTTCTACGTTTTCATTGTTAATCCATATATAAACCGGCTCCCGGGATTTTCCTCTGATGATTATGCTGTCAAAGCCGGCGAACTTTAATTCGGCGCCCCAGTAGTTGCCGGAACTGGAGGTCCCGAACAGGCCTGTTGCCGGGGAAAGGGCGGATGCCTCCGTGCGGCATGCCGTGGGAATGTTGGTGCCGGAGAAAACTCCACTGCTGAAAATAAGAATATTTTCCGGGCTTAAAGGTTCGGTATCCGGAGGAATTTCATTATAAAGTATACGGGCATTAAACCCTACACCGCTTATATACCGGGCCTGCATGTCCCTGTCCAGGGGGTGTTTGGTGATTTTATGACTGCTTAGATCAACGTCGAGGATGCTCCCCGCGTAACCGTAAATTGTCATTGTTTCCCACCTTTCTCCGGGCAATGTTCGATTTCCACGATGCGCAGCGCCCCGGACGGGCATACTTTTGCACATTGTTTGCAATTGCGGCAGGTGGAAAGAAAGGAAAGCCGGAAGGTTCCTTCAAAATCGTTTTTGATGATGAGGACATGGGACTTGGTAAGGTCGAATTCACCGTAATTAAAAAAAGAACATGTAAGTGCACAGGTGGAACAGCCGGTACATTTTCCGGGGCTAATGGCAATTTCCCTAGCCATTGACATCACTCCGCATATCTATTTGGGTGAAATTTTCTTTATTTTTCGCCATTTTCCTGCCGTATGGCTGAATAAACTTTAAGCCCGCCGCAGGGCGGGCTTTATTAATTTAATTTCATAAAATTGATTAAAAATAGTGCAATTACTGCCGCTCCCAGGCTTAAGGGTATCTTTTTGGTAAAATAAGCTGTGGCTGCACCGGCCAGTACAACAACAATTTCACCCAAGTGCTGGGATGGAGCCAGTTTGGTTCCTTCGGTCAGGAGCGGGGGGACGACCATACTGGCGAAGATAACAATGGGCAGCAGCCGGAGCCATTCCTTTACCGGCGCCGGCAGTTTTTCCTCCTTGATTATAATAAAGGGAATAACTCTGGGCACAAAGGTAACAATGGCCATTCCGCCAATTATGAGCCAGATTTTTTCGCCCACATGTATACCCCCAATCCAATGAGAGACGAGGTAAGGCTGGCCACTAGCACTGCGGAGGAGCTGTATCCCCACAGGGTAAGGATAACCGCCGTCCCGGCTGCCAGCAGGGCGATAAGAATGTCCGTGCCTTTGGAAATTGACAGTACCACAATGGTAAGAAACAGGGCATATAGTACAGCTTCAATGCCAAAATCCTTCATGCCGGGAAAAACATTGCCAAGGAAGATTCCCACCATTGTGGAAAATTGCCACTGCAGGTACAGGGAGAAATTAACTCCCAGCACGTACCAGGAGGAAATCTTACCGGCTGAGGCGGCAATGCGCTGGGATGCCAGGGCAAATCCCTCGTCAGTCAGCAGGGCCCCGGTTAAAATGCGGTGCAGAAAGCTGCTTTTTGTGATTGCACCGGCAACGTAGGAACTCATGAGCACGTGGCGCAGGTTTATTATAAAGGTTCCAAAGACGATTGCTGCCGCGGTGGCCCCGGTATTGAGCAAAGTTAGGGCCAAAAACTGGCTTGCCCCAGCGAATACCAGGGTGGACATGCCGATGGCGGCCGTGGGGGAAAGGCCGCTGTCCAGTGCCATGGCGCCAAACAACATGCCTAGAGGGAGGAATTCAATGATAAAAAAAAGGGCGGATGCCATGCCCGTGACAAAATCTTTGAATATTGCACGGGGTTGGCTGCAAACGGAAAGCGACACTTGTTCACCAACTTTGTAATTTTAGTCATTTATACAATTAACCACTTCTCGGGACAAAAGTCAATGGGTAAGAGTTATATTCGGTGTCTCAAAATACGGGCCGTCCCTAATGTTATACATTGCCAGGTCCAGGACTATCACAATGCATACGAAGTAAAGAACTGAAATTACATTTTTTCTTTTTTTGCTTTCCTAGCAGGGAATTAAGCCGTTTTGTTCCAGTATTTCTTCTCCCCGCGGGCCCGTCAAAATATCAATAAATTCCTGGGCCAGTTCCTTTTGATTTGAATTCTTGGGAATTGCCACGGCAAATTCAATGGGAGCGCCTACAATTTCGGTGTCCAGGCCGGGGTAGCTGCCCTCAACAATAACCTTCGCCTGGGCGTAATAATCTGCTAAGCGGGGATCACTTAAATTAATTTCAGGTGGAAACTGTATATACTTGAGGTTTATCTGCTTGGTTACGGAAAGATACGCGAATCCGTAGTCAATTTTCCCTTGCAGCAGAGCCACTGCTAAATCAAAGGATTTTGGATATACGGTGCTCCAATTGTCTTCCAGTAATTTATACAGACCCGGCCGGTTGTAGAACTTCTCGGCCAGCTGCCACAGTATCAATGTCCGGTAGCCGCAGGGGTCAAGGTGATGGTCGGAGCGGCCGTACTTTAATTTGTCGTTGCCCAGTAAAACGTCCATCCAGTTTTCTTCATTGATCTTATCGCTGTCCACGGAAAACTCATCGAAGGCCAGCACCATCTGGTCGGTGGCAAAAACAAATGAAGTATCTACAAAGCGGGGAATTAAAATTTCATTAAACAATTTATAATCGGCCAGGGCAATGACATCCACGATTTTTCCCTCCGCCACCGCCCGGGCGCAGGCCCTGGAGCCGGCGTATTCCAATTCCACTTCCAGGTCGGGATATTTCTCTCTTAACACGTGAATGCACTCCTTCATGGGCTTGCGCAGGGCCCCGGCATGAAGCACTTTAAAGGAATTGAGATTACGTTTCATCCTTACCACCCCCCGGCTTAATAAGCTCCTTGTATAAAGCAAGGAAATATTCCAGCTGTTGTTTTTGCTGTTCGATTTTAAGGGCGGCCTGGCTGAGGGCCTCGATTCCCTTTTCCGTTATCTTATATAGCCTGCGGGCGGGCCCTGAATCCGAAGTTTGCCAGCTGGACTTCAGCAGCCCGTTTTTTTCCATGCGCCTCAGGTTTCTGTATATGGTTCCCGGCTCAACTTCTTCGGCGGGCTTTAGGTGGTTAAAATTTTGAATTAATTCGTAGCCGTGGGAAGGCTTTTTATAGACCAGTAAAAGCAAACCCGGCTGAATCATTTTATCCAGGGAAATATCTTCCCCGTTTTTAGCTGTCATGGTAAACCTCCCGGTAAATATATGCAATATGCACTTAGATAATTTGTAAATATATTACCAATTGCAAGATTAAATGTGCAACCTTAATTAATTCGGAATTTGTTCGGGATTTGTTCACAAAATGGTCAAAATTGGCGGGTAAAATAAAATCGAACGAAATGAGAGGAGGTGAACCGGTGAAGCGCAAATTATTACTGGTATCCATGGGCATGGTGCTGGCACTGCTTTTTGCCCAGGCTGCCTTTGCCTGGGGCGGCGGCCCGCGGTTTCTTTCCAGCGGCAGCTGGGTTAATATGGCCGACCGGTTGAATCTCACCGATGAGCAGGTGCAGAAGATACAGGACATTCAGAAAAAGGCTTTTACCAGCATGCAGGAGCAGCGCGCCAGGATGCAACAGTTAATGTTTGAGCTGCGCAGCCTGCAGTGGCAGCCGGGTGTTGACAGGGCCCAGGTTGAGGCCAAAATCAAAGAATTGAACGACCTGCGGCAGCAAATGTACGAGCAGCGCCAGCAGTACCGCAATGAAATAATGTCCCAGCTTACCAACGAGCAGCTGGCTGAAATGGTCAGGAGCGGCGGCTGCGGCTTCCGCGGCGGTTTCGGCTTCCGCGGGAGCTTTAAATAAAGATGTAAATGGCAGAAGGGGGAGGCCCGGCTCCCCCTTTTATTGTTATGCGCTTTTTGAGTTTTGGTGGTATACTTTTATAAAAATGTCCGGTATTTAAATGGGGGAATGTAACTCATGTCCGCCCGTACCATTCTGGTAGTTGAAGATGAAGAGCCGGTGCAGCAGCTGGTAAAACTTTATTTGGAAAAAGAGGGTTTTGTGGTGGATTTGGCCTCCGACGGGGAGGAGGCGGTTGAAAAGGCCAAAAGCATTCATCCCGATTTGATTTTACTGGATATTATGCTGCCCAAGATGGACGGCTGGGATGTTTGCAGGGAACTGAGGAAAACTATGTCTGTCCCCATTATTATGCTTACCGCCAGGGGGGACGAGTTTGATCGAGTACTGGGCCTGGAACTGGGCGCCGATGATTACATAGCAAAACCCTTCAGCCCCCGAGAGATGGTGGCCCGGGTCAAGGCTGTACTCCGCCGCGCGGTGCCGGGAAACTTTCATGACCCGCAGGTGCTGGATTTTAACGGGCTGCGCATTGACTACAGGAGCCGCCGGGTGGAGATTGACGGCAGGCCCGTGGAAATGCCCCCCAAGGAATTTGACCTTTTATGGTTCCTGGCCAGCCGTCCCGGGTGCGTTTATTCCAGGGAACAATTGTTAAACAATGTATGGGGCTATGACTATTTCGGCGATTCCCGCACGGTGGATACCCACATTAAACGTTTGCGGAAAAAATTGTCCCGGGTCGAGGGTATATGCCGGATAAAAACCGTATGGGGGTGCGGGTATAAGTTTGAGGTTGTGGAGTAATGTTTAAAAGCCTTTTCAGTAAATTAATGTCGTCATACCTGCTGGTTATAGTAAGCACA
This sequence comes from Desulfofundulus sp. JL263-se, assembly GCF_056316025.1. NCBI lineage: Bacteria > Bacillati > Bacillota > Clostridia > Eubacteriales > Peptococcaceae > Desulfofundulus > Desulfofundulus sp. JL263-se. The sequence goes on from NZ_CM149993.1 coordinate 713,184, forward strand.
CTGTTGGTTTTAGGTCTACTTATATCCCAGCTTTTTGCCGGCTACTACTATTCTTCCCGGGAAGAAGAATTGAAGAATAAGGGAATGGAAATGGCCGCCCTGATGGGCGAGTACCTGGAACGGGGGCAATCCGTGGAAGGGATTTTGGCTGGCATGGGGGGGCTGGTAAATGCGCAGGTATTTTGGGTGCGGCGGGAAGCACTGGATTTTGCCCGGGGCGGGAGGCCCGGAAGGCTTCGCCGGCTGTGGCTGGAACCTGCCGAAGTGGACAAAATTTTGCGCGGCAAGGTTATCACCCAAAAGGGGTTTATAACCAGGTTTGGTCAGGTGATGGTTACCGCAGCCGTGCCGGTGAAAGTTAACGGTGAAGTTGCCGGTGTCTTGCTTCTCTCCAGACCCCTTGCCGATATTGCCGATACGGTCAGTGCGGTGCGCAAGCTGATATTTATTGCCGCCCTCCCCACCACACTATTGGCCGTCGTCATCGGCTACTTTTTATCCCGCTCCATTTCCCGCCCGCTGCGGGATATGAGCGCCGCCAGCCGGGCCATGGCTGCGGGGGACTTTCGGCAGCGGGTCAATGTGAATTCGGAAGATGAAGTGGGACAATTGGCCCGGAATTTCAACTACCTGGCCGATGCCTTGAACAATACCATTAGCGACCTGTCGCGGGAAAAGGAAAAAATGGAGAATGTTTTGGCCAATATGGCGGAAGGAGTTATGGCCGTAGATTCGGAGCACCGCGTGATTGCTGTGAACCGGCAGGCCATTGAAAATTTCGGGCTGGATGAACATGATATTTTGAGCCGCCCGCTGGAGAAACTTTCCCTGCCCCGTGAACTGAAGAAACTGTTTGAGCAGGTGCTGCGCTCAGGGGAAACGGGAACCGTGGAAATAAATTTCAGCCAGAGAAAGATTTCTCTTCTTGCCCGTATATCACCCCTGCGGGAGCCCGGGGAGAATATTTTCGGGGCGGTGGGAGTCTTCCACGATATAAGCGAGCTGCGGCGGCTGGAACAAATGCGCCGGGACCTGGTGGCCAATGTTTCCCATGAATTAAGGACCCCCCTCACTTCCATCCAGGGCTTTGTGGAGGCCATGATGGACGGGACCATAGATAATGAAGAAGACCGGTTAACTTATCTCAATATCATTCACCGGGAAGCCGCACGCCTCAACCGGCTCATTCGCGACTTGCTGGACCTGGCCGCCATGGAATCCGGTAAAACCAATTGGAGCCTTCACTCCGTAAGCGTTGAAAAATTGGTAAACCGGGTTGTGGCCAAGCTGAAACCGCAGCTGGAGCGTCAGCAGGTTAAGGTTAAGAAGGAGATTCCCCCGGATTTACCTTTAATGCTGGCCAACGAGGACCGGGCGGAACAGGTTTTGCTGAATTTGCTCGGCAATGCCATTCAGTTCTCCCCGAAGGGAAAAACCGTGACCGTTGAGGCGCGGGCGGATCAAGGAGAGATTACCGTAAGTGTAAGGGATCAGGGACCCGGCATCCCGGAGGAGGAACTGCCGTATATTTGGGAGCGTTTCCACAGGGTGGATAAATCACGCTCCCGGGCCCTGGGCGGCACCGGCCTGGGCCTGGCCATTGCCAAACAAATTGTAGAGGCCCATGGCGGGAAGGTGAAAGTACAAAGCCAGGTGGGCCGGGGTTCTGTTTTCAGTTTTACCCTGCCTGTGGTGTCCCAATAGTTGAGGGGATTTGGGCAGAAATTTCTGGGTAACCTGATAAAAATTATAAAAAAGGGGGGTGTTTTAAAATGGAAGTCTTTGAAGCCATCAATGCCAGGACCTCGGTAAGAAAATTCAAGCCCGACCCTGTTCCCAAAGAGGACGTGGAAAAATTATTAAAGGCGGCCTTGCGGGCGCCAACTGCGGGAAATATCCAGCCCTGGTTTTTTTATGTAGTAACGAACAGCAAATTGAGAAACGCCCTGGCCGGGGCGGCACTGGGGCAGAAGTTCGTGGCCTCCGCCCCTGTGGTGATTGTTACGTGTGTCGAGCCCGAAGCCAGTGCAAAAACCTACGGTGACCGGGGAAGGAATTTGTATTGTTTGCAGGATACGGCGGCAGCGGTGGAAAATATGATGCTGGCGGCGGTTTCCCTGGGATTGGGAACTTGTTGGGTAGGCGCATTTAACGAAGGAAAAGTAGCGGAATTGCTCGATTTACCTGCAGGGCGCCGACCGGTGGCCCTGGTGCCCGTCGGTTACCCGGAAACAATAAATGGTCCTACTTCCCGCAGGCCTCTGGCTGAAGTGATGGAATACCGCGAGTAGGGGCAGCGGGTGCCGCTTCTATATCAATTCTATTGGGCACGAGTTAAAGCCGGTGAACATTTGTAGACATTTTTTAAAAAAATAAACAAGTCCCAAGAAATATTTGCATTGGGCAAGGAATCCAAATCATTAAAAAAACTTTAATACAGGATATTTCTATAATTTTCTGAATTTACGGGCACTAATTTTGCAAGAGGATTAAGACAGTTGGTTAATTAGCAATGGTTTTTAAGGAGGGCTTGCTGTGAAAGAGATAGAAAAATTTAGTAAGGAAGAACTTCACAACTTGCTGGTGGATTTTGCAAAGAGATGGCTGGCTCACGACGGCCTGTGGTTTCAAGCAGTGGAAAAGGCCTGGGGGATGGATGAGGCCATTGAGAGAGATAAGGAGGCCTGGGAAAGGTTCACTGTCCTCGAGGCCAAGAGAATAATGAAAATTCTCGGCATTGAGCCGGGCGGCGGGATACCTGCCCTCAAAAAGGCACTTCAGTTGCGCCTTTATGCCTTTATCAACAAGCAGGAAATAATCGACGTTGATGAAAATACCATTGTATTCAGAATGAACGAGTGCCGGGTTCAGTCGGCAAGAAAGAGGAAGCAAATGCCGGACTTTCCCTGTAAGCCGGTAGGACTTGTGGAATACAGCGGTTTTGCCAAAACCATAGACTCCCGTTTTGAAACAAGATGTATATGCTGTCCCCCCGATGACCACCCCGGGGAATATTATTGTGCATGGGAATTTAAACTTAAAGAATAAGTAAAGCCCCCTTTTCCAAGGGGGCTAAAAATTTTGAAATTTGTAGTCCGGGTCTAACGACATTTTTAGACAAGAATTGATTTTCCGCCTTGAAAAGGATATAATAAAACATGTGTTTAAATTTTACAGGATCCCCACCTTTCCTTATTTTTTAAAGTTTATAAATTTTCTACTTTTGAACTAGATTATCTTTAAAATAACCTTCCTCCTCCCCCTCCTTTAAAAGTGCCATTTGATAAAGTAAATTAATTTTATAGAAGAAAATTATTAACAGGGGAAAAATATTTAATGCAATAAATTTGTATATTATGATATAATAAACAATTGATTAGTATTGGGGAAGGAAGTGTAACCAGTGGAGATAACTAACCTTGACGTAAACCCTATTTTAGATGATCTTGAAAAGGCGATTATCAGGCAAGCGGGCTCCACTGTACATTACCCCAAAGGACATGTAATATTTGCGGCGGGAGATATATCCGACCGGGTTTATCTTATTGAAAGTGGTTGGGTAAAAATTTATCGTCTTTCCGCCGACGGGAAGAGGGTTACAGTAGGTAGTATTCGCAGTCCGGGGCAATTAATGGGTCTTGCGGAGACGTTGTTGGGCGTGGAGCGCACTTGTTTTGCCGGAGCTATTAGCAATATTTCCATGGTTACTTTGCGTAAGAGTCAGTTTGAAGAACTGTTGGCCAAACACCCGTTTTTGGCCATTAAGGTGGCCAAGATTTTAGCGGTGAGGATGCGGGAGGCCGAAGGATTGATTCATGAAATGGTATGCTGGCAGGCCCCCGGCAGGTTGGCGTTAATGCTTATAAAAATGGGCGACCGGTGCGGTAAGCGTACCAAGAATGGTATTGTTCTGGACGTACAGCTTACCCATGAGGAGATTGCCAGTATGGTGGGAACTTCGCGGCAAACGGTTACTTCACTGCTTAATACTTTTAAACAAGAAAAAAGTATTGCCTATGAGGGGCGCACTATTCGTATCGTAGATCCGGATAAACTGGCCAAATGGGTGGTATAAGGTAGTATAGCGGGAAGATAACAGTTTTTTGTCAGCCGCGGGACGTTGTCCCGCGGCGTTTTTTTGTTAATGTAAGTACGGTAAGTTCCTTTATGGGTGAGCTCAATAAAGAGCGCAGTATAATAACTGAGAGAAGAAAAATCAGAATAATTAAGCCGGACAGCTTGGCCAGGCGAATTAATTAAGGTCATCTTGGCGACATGCTTCTGTCAAGCAGGTGATAAAAGCATGTCGCCAAGATGACTTTTTTTTGTCATTTGCATGACATTATGGATGGATTAAGTTTGGTAATCTTAACAATAAGTTAAAGTTAATGTTGCAAAGATGTCATGGGAGAAGGTTGGCCAGGAGGCGATAATTTTTAAGCACGCTCTTCAACAGGTATAAAAGGGTTCTTAAGTACGGGAGGAGGGAAAAAGGTGTTATTAAATGTGGGAGAACTGGCTAAAAAAAGTGAATTGACAAATGTGGAAATGCAAGACGTCCTGGAGTACCTCTACAAATTGGATTACCACCCAGTGGCCATTAAGTTCTTTTTCGACCGGGAAGAGTATGAAAACTTTAAGGCTGAAAAGGTTCCCGGGCCCAAGATGACATTTTGTCAAATTGCCCTGGCTTCTCGCTTTAACAATTATATTGTAAAGGCGTCGGAAGATAATCTCCTGTGCGGCAATGCCAAGACGGTATTGGGGTTCCGGGAGGCAGAGGATGCGGAAGTTGACGGGCACGTGAAGTATACCGCTGATTGGGATTGGGCGAAGGAATGCCTGCTCAGTAAGCCCAAGTTGCCGCTGGGCAGATTAAAAGGTTTTGCCACTGCACCGTTAGGAAAAGCCAATTTTAAGCCCAGTGTGGTATTTTTCGTGGTCAACCCGTTGCAGGCGTATCATATTTTGAATGACTATGTGGGGGCCTGCAGGGAGCACCCGCTTACTTTCAAGCATACAATTAACTCTGCTGTATGCGGCGGGTGTGTGGTTTGCTACAACGATAATACAGCCAATATGAATACTATGTGCGCCGGAAGTTTTACTTCAGGTAAAACCGAAAAGGGCGAAGTTAACGTTTTTATACCCGGAAGTAAAATTGGTGACGTGGTCAGGCAACTGATTTACCGGGCCAATAGGTTCGGCGGTCCTTCCATGCTGGGTTCCCCCGGCCAGGAATACCCGGGCATGGACGCTTGTAAGAAGTGTCCCATGATTAAGTTTAAGGATGTGGAATAGGGAACAATTTTATCCTCGGGAGAGGGGTTTGATGATTAGAAGAAGGGAAGGTGAGATTTAAAAGAACGGTAATTTAGCAGTAATTAACCAGGAGGCTTAAAGCAGGAATTATAAAAAGGGGAGGCGAACTCATATATGTTTTTTCCTACTTCCGGAATTGAAACTAATCCAATTTGGATTGTATTATGGGGGATAATAACCGGTTACGTTTTTTCAACGGTGGGTGCTGCCGGTGCCGTTTTAACTCTTATTGGTCAGGTAACCCTCTTTAAACTGGATAAAATCATGCCCAAGCACCTTATGGCCCAGGGTATGGCCGAGGCAGCGGCCAAGGCTACCGCCAAGAATACCATCAAGGTGCATAATTTAATGGCGGTTATTCTGTCGCCAATAATTGCGGTGCCCAGGTATTTTAAAGAAAAGCGAGTGGCCATCCCGCTGGCGTTGTGCGTTGCCGCCGGGGTTGTATTCGGAGCCCTGGTGGGGCCCCAAATTCCCATGACTTTAAAACAGTACAAGTTCTGGTTCGGAGTTATAACATTTATAATCGGCTTGCGCCTTGCCTATGAAACTACAGAAACTTACCGGCAAAAGCGCAAGAAATTAAATGAGGTTTCCAAGGCCTTTGAGGCCAAGGTTAAGGAAATGAAGAAGAGCGGCAACTGGGAAGATCTGGCCAAGGAAGGTTTTAAGGTTACCAATTTTTCCCTTACCGAGCTGAAATTTACCTTCTGGGGTCAGGAATTTTCCATTAATCCCATTGCAGCAGCCATCGGTGGTTTCTTCATCGCCATTATTGCTTCCATGTTCGGCTTGGGCGGCGGTTTCATGCTGGTTCCCTATCTGTCCTCAATATTTGTGCTGCCCATGTTCATGGTTTCCGGTACTTCCATCCTTATCGTGCTTATTAACTCGCTGGTGGCCATTGGCAGTTACCTGGCCAAAGGAGCAACTCCCGACCTCTTGTACATGGGATTCTTCCTGGCTGGTGTCGCCGGCGGTTCCTACCTGGGGCCGGTATTTTCCAAGTACTATAAAGAAAAATACCTGCGCTGGCTGCTGGCTGTAGTGCTTTTGTTCTACGGTCTCAGGTTCATGGGTGTTTGGAAGGTTCTCGGCCTGGGTATTTAAAATCATATTAAACGGGTGGGGGCGGGTATTTCCCGAACCTGCCCAATTACCGTTTATTGAAAGTGGTGGTTAGGATATGGAACCATTCCTTGTTATAGCCCTGACTGCCTGCGGGTTGACTGTGTTATCTGCCTTTCTTTCCAGGGTAACAGGAAAGGAAAAGGAAATGAACAAGTGGTCGGAGGAAATTAAACGCTGCAGCGAGCTTTCCAGCGATGCCGAAAAATTAGGCCAAAAGGAGATTTATGTCGTTTTTCAGAAACGGGGCAACGAAGCTTTGCACAAGTATTATGCCGCCCTGTACTGCGAAGCGGTAACCGAGCTTTTTCCCCATGTCCTGGCCCTGGGTATATTTCAAAGGATTTATACTCAGGACGTTGTGCAATTTGGCTTTAACCTGTGGCCTTTTGGCGAAGGATTGGGGGCCACGGGGTGGTATATTATAAGCGTGCTGGTTTTCTACTTTGCCGTGCTTAAAAAGTTGAAAAGGCGGCTTCCCGTTTTAAAAACCGTAAAATAACGGGAACACCCCGGGTGTTATCCGGGGTATTTTATTCGGGGCTCGTGTCCACTTCGTCGTATGATAATGTGGTTACCCTGGTAAATTCCCCTTTTTTCTTCTCTTCGCGGGCAGCACCCTTTTTCAGGTAATCCTCATCTCCGGGTGCAACTATTGGCCTGTCTCTGTCTTTTCTCTCCTCCATTGCTTATGCTCCTTTTTTAAAATCATTTTAAACAAAATTATTTCCCGGGGCAGGTATCTTTATTAAATAAATAGAAGTTGATAGTTAATCACTGGCAAGCCCTTTGGCTTTGGCAATGGCCAGTACTTGCCGGGCCCTTTTGACAATGGGATATTCTACCATTTTGCCGTCCAGCTGGATTACCCCGGTGCCTCCGGCTTCTGCTTTTTCAAAGGCTTCTACAATCTTACGGGCCTGGGTGATTTCTTTTTCGGTGGGGCTGAATATTATATTTACAGGCTCAATTTGGTTGGGGTGAATGACCATTTTACCCTGGAATCCCAAATTACGGGCTCGTTTGGCATCCTTTTCCAGCAAGTCCGTATCCTTGATAAAGGGGCAAACTGTATCCAGGGGGGCTTCAATGCCGGCTGCCCGTGAGGCGACTACCAGCCGGGAACGGGCGTAAAAGAATTCATCTCCGGTATCGGAATACGGGGTGCCGATGTCGGTGGTGTAATCATTGCCGCCAAAGGCCAGCCTTTTAACTCTGGGAGAGACGCCGGCTATTTCAAAGGCCCTTTCAATGCCCAGGGCGTTTTCTATAAAAGGTACCAGTTCCAGCTTTTGCTGCGGCAGGTTATGTTGCCTTTCCAACAGTGACAGCAGCCAGTCAACGTGTCTTACTTCTTCGGCCGATTCCGTTTTAGCCAGGAAAATGCCGGTAATGGCCTTATCGATTACTGCCTGCAGGTCGGCTAAAATAAAAGGTGATTTTGCATCGTTAACCCTGACGAAAGTGGGTTTTGGCGGGGGGCTGGAGAGGAAGCCGGCTACCTGTTCCCTGGCGAAATCCTTTTGACTGAAAGCAACAGCGTCCTCAAGGTCGAGGATTACCCCGTCGGCTCCCAGGCTGTAGGCCTTGGTTATTTTTTTAATGTCACTGCCCGGGGCAAAAAGCATTGAGCGGTAAAGCATGGCAGAGTCCTCCTTCAAGAAGTTATTTTTCGTTTTGTTCTACAAGAGGTAAAATTTTTCCTTTAAATAACTTGTGTAAGGGGTGAAAAGTTGGCCCAGGTATATTTTCCCGATTTCGTCGGCCGGTCGGAAAAGGCGGTGGTAATGCTATTATCTTCCCTGAACGAAAAGTTGGACAGTGTTATACAGCGGTTTCATAGGGGCGAACAGGTGGCTTATCGTTTTGAATGGTACTTAAAAAAGGATAATAACCAAAATGATATGGTGGTATTTTCCCTGGAATTCGATTTGGGGGAAAGGGTATCCATCGGGCTTGCTCCCCATCACTGGAATTGCCTGCCTTATATTATTTCCCTTGGTTACCTGGTTCTCATGACGGACCCCGGTCTTTTAAGCGGGGGGGGTATTGCCGCCGGAGAGGATAATGAACCCCGGGCCCTGGTTATCCATAATGCTTTTTTAGGTTTGGATAATCTGGCTAAACAGGCCAGCGAAAGGATAAGTGCGGGGGAGGCGGGAAATTTGGATTTGTTGCTGAGATATCTAGAATTAGATCCCGGTGAAAAGGAAAAGCGGTACCATTGATTTTATGCCTGGAATAATACCGCTCATTTGATAGAAAAATAGGATAAGAAAGCCGGTTCAAAAAATTAAACAAAGTTATTTAAAAGGAAGAAGCAAATGCTGGAAAGGATCTTTAAGTTAAAGCAGTATCATACCGACGCCCGCACGGAAATTGTTGCCGGCCTGACCACTTTTATGACCATGGCCTATATTCTTTTTTTAAACCCTAATATTTTGGCTGCTGCGGGCATGGACAAGAATGCCGTCTTCTTTGCTACCGCCGCGGCCGCGGGACTGATAACCATTGCCATGGGGCTGGTTGTTAACTTTCCCATTGCTTTGGCCCCGGGTATGGGCCTTAATGCCTACTTTGCCACTGTGGCCGCCCAGCATGTGGGAATACCGTGGCCGGTAGCCTTGGGGGCGGTTTTTATCTCGGGAATTCTGTTTATTATTTTAACCGTTACCAGGATCCGCCAGTTGCTGGTAGTGGCCGTGCCTGATTCCATAAAGCGGGCCATTATTGTGGGAATTGGCCTCTTTATTACCATGCTGGGACTGAAAATGGCCGAGTTTATGGTAATAAAAGCCGGGCCGGTGACCCCATCTACCCTGGAGACCCTCGAAAAATCCGGGGGTATTGCCTCTTTGCGCTTTTTTGAATGGAATATTTCCCTGGGGTCCTTTGACAGCTCCGTAACTTTATTGGCTTTGATAGGCCTTGTTATTTCGGCCCTGCTGATGGCCGGAAAAATCAAGGGGGCCCTTTTACTTGGCATTATCATTACCACTTTAATCGGCATTCCCCTGGGAGTGACCCGGGTGCCGGAAAACTTCAGGCCCTTTGTCCTGCCCGATTTTACCAGGCTGGCGGTGGGTAACCTGGACCTGGCCGGGGCGCTGGATATGGGCCTGTGGTCGATAATTTTTACCTTCACCTTTGTAGAACTTTTCGATACCTTTGGTACCCTGGTGGGAACCGCCGGAAAGGCCGGCCTGCTGGATGAAAACGGCTGGTCCCCCCGCCTGGGCCGGGCCATGTTGGTAGATGCCTGCGGCGTTTCTTTTGGTGCCCTGATGGGAACCAGTACCGTTACCGCTTATATTGAAAGTACTGCCGGTATTGCCGAGGGAGGCCGTACCGGCCTTACTGCTGTAACCACCGGTCTTTTATTCTTGCTGGCTCTGGTGATGGCGCCGGTGGCCGGATTGATACCGGGGGCGGCTACTGTCCCGGCGCTTATTATCGTCGGGTTCCTTATGGCCCAGGCCGTAAAGGATATTAATTTTGAAGATTTTACCGAAGGGCTGCCGGCTTTTTTGACCATAGTGCTTATGCCCTTCACCGGTAGCATTGCCAACGGTATTGCCGCGGGAATCCTTTTTTATTTCCTGCTTAAATTGTCCGCCGGCCGGGTTCGGGAAGTGCACTGGCTGATGTGGATTTTGACCGCCCTTATCCTGGCCCGCTACTTATTCCTGGCGGGGCAATAGAGCTTTCGGTGAGACGGATAATGGAAATAAGTCCCGGTAAAAAAGAAGGAATTAGCGCTCCTACAGTCGAATTTTAAGAGGCCGGGAAGAAGGTGGGAGCATCTATCAGCTGGAAAGAAGACACTTGGCTGTAATCCTGGTGGTCATTGCCCTGGTAATCTTTGGTGCCGGGTACAGGCTGGCCCAGATTCAAATGATGGGGATCTCCCGGGAAGAGGACGTGTTTTGGGACTCCCGGTTTCAGAACCGGGAGGTACAACCCGGGGATGCGGGTGAGAAGGAGGAAGAAAAACAGAAAAAGGAAATAGTGGTTCACGTGGTGGGGGCGGTGGAAAAGCCGGGAGTTTATAAACTTCCTGCGGGATCAAGGGTGGTGGATGCCGTAAATGCCGCTGCGCCCTCCCCGGATGCCCGGCTGGAGCTTCTGAATTTGGCAGCCCCGTTACTGGACGGCCAGCAGGTGGTGGTTTTTTCCGAAGAAGATTGCCAGAAGTTAAATAGGGGCGGGCCGGTAACCCCGCAGGTTGGTATCTATTCCGGGTCAGCCTTTTCACCGGCAATGGGGTCCGCAGCCGGCGGTGGTTTGATAAATATAAATTCTGCCGGTCAATCCGAGTTGGAGACGCTGCCGGGGATTGGTCCTTCCCTGGCCCAAAGGATTATCGATTACCGGAATGCCAACGGGCCGTTTCTTTCTCCCGAGGACATAAAAAATGTGTCCGGGATTGGCGATAAAAGATTTGAGCAGATTAAAGATAAAATAACGGTCAGATAATATAAAGCACCCGCTGTACGGGTGCTTTATATTTGGGGGGAGGTACGAAAATCATTCTCCGGTATCATCATGGCCGGTGTCCGGTTTATTCGGCCGTTGCGCCGCTTTTTTTTTGGTTCTTTCAGGCGGGCCATATTTTGCTATTGCTTCCTTAAAAAGTAGAAACTTTATGTCGTCGGGTAGATTATATTCATATATTATTTCGGATAAGCGCAAAAGTGCGTCGGCAAGGGTTTTTTCGCGAAAAGGAGCATCAAAATCAACCTGTTTACCGGCATATTCGGAAACGCAATTATTTTTTTCCGTTGTTGAGAGTAATTCTTCGCAACTTACATTTAAAGCCTTGGCAAGTGCCTGAAGGGTATCAAGGGAAGGTTTGCTGCGCCCGGCCTCAATATCGGCGATAAAAGAATGCGACAGATGGGCGAGTTTGGCTAGTGCCCTGAGTGATAAATTTTTACTTTTCCGTAACTGTTTTAATCTTTTACCAATATTGATATCCATATTATACCACCCGTTCGGTATAGCCGTACTAAATATTATAATGTATATTATTTTTTCTTGCATAGTTCGCATGTACGTTAATACCGACCGTAGAATTTGGAGATTTTTAAAGTAAAACGCAAGATAAATTAAGTTTATAGGTTATAAATGGTAGCTATTAACATACAATGTCATTTACAAATGGTTGGTTATAGCATACAATTTGTATAGAGGAGGGGGGTAAGTTATGATAGGGGAAAAACTCAGACTTTTACGCAATAAAAAAAATTTTTCTTTGCGCAAGCTTGCTGCAATGACAGGGCTTTCCCATAGTTTCATCTGTGACATTGAACGCGGCAGGTGTAACCCGTCTATCAATAATTTGAAACTCCTGGCTGATGCTCTTGGGGTTGAGCCGGAATTTTTTTTGCGCAGTACTGTCGTTGAAAACGACCAGAATGATGAAAAAGTTGGGTGAGTACCCAGGAAGCTGGACATTTTTAGTTTAAAAATCCTTTGCTGTCACCGGCAATGCCAGGGTTAATCTCGAAGAAAATTTTACTTTAACCGGGGTGGAATATTAGATGGATAAAAATAGTCAAAAAGAGGTCGAACAAAAAATTGAAGAGTTGCGGGGGATATTGAATCACTTACCGGTTCCCTTTACAAGCAGCGAGATATTAACCCTGAGCCGAAAATTGGATAATTATATCGTTGCGTATTATAAAGTCCTTGAAAGCGAAGAGTGAGTGGCCTGTGTCACAGGAGTAAAGGGTATAAAGGGGCAAAGGGCGTAAAAAATTACGGTAAGCTGGATATATGAGAAGAGAAAAGCAATGACGAACCGATACTGCCGGTTATGCTCATTGCTTTTTTTGTTATTACAGTTTTATTTTGGGGTGTTGCGGGCAGGAAAGATGGAGGATATGATTATAGCATAGATACCGCACGGCGGGTAAGGGAAGAAAAGCGAAAAGAGGGAAATGATGGCGCGGGAAGTACAGGTCAGCCTGCGAAAAGTTTTTAAAAACTACAGCATGGGTGAAGTTACGATACAGGCCCTCAGGCCCACCGACCTGGAAATCTACCGGGGAGAAATCTTGGTATTGCTCGGCCCGAGCGGTTCGGGAAAGAGCACGCTTTTGAATTTAATCGGCGGGATAGACCGCCCTTCCGGCGGTCAAATCGTGGTAAACGGGCGGGATATAACTTCCCTGAATGATGATGCCCTGACAAATTACCGGAGAGATGAGGTGGGATTTGTTTTCCAGTTTTTCAATCTTATTTCCAATCTGACGGTGCGGGAAAATGTTGAGCTGGCCGCAGAAATTGCCGGACAGAGCCGGCCCGTGGAACCGCTGTTGGAAAAACTGGGGCTCGGGGTTAAAATGGATCACTTTCCCTCTCAATTGAGCGGCGGTGAGCAGCAGCGGGTGGCCATTGCCCGGGCCCTGGTAAAGGAACCGGAATTGTTGCTCTGCGACGAGCCCACCGGTGCCCTGGATTCCACCACCGGCACGAGGGTTCTGGCCGCGCTCTGGGAAATTAATCGCGAAGCGGGGAAAACATTAATCATTATTACGCACAATGTTCCCATTGCAGCAATGGCCGACCGGGTTATTTACCTGCGCGACGGGTACATTGAAAAGATCGAGATCAATAGTGAGCCCCAGAATCCCTTGTCAATAAGTTGGTGAGTTCATGGTTCTGACAAAAAAGCTCTGGCGGGACATTCTCGAGTACAAAGGGCCGTTTTTTGCTGTCACGCTGCTGGTGGCGCTGGGACTGGCCCTCTTCAGCGCCAGTTACCTGTCGTTTGCCAATTTAAAATCTTCGGTGGAAAAAAGTTATGACCGGCTCAATTTTGCCGATCTCACCGTATACCTGGCCGGGGCCCCGGCCTCCCTGGCTGAAAAGGCCCGGCAGCTGCCCGGAGTGGATAAGGCCATGGGACGCATCAGCCGTGACGTGCCCATGGACGTGCCCGGCTCCGGCCGGCGGGTTACGGCACGCTTGCTTTCCCTGCCGGAAATTAATGAAGACCGGGTTAATGACTTGCACCTGGTGAAGGGGTCTTGGTTAGACCAAGGTGGTACCGGGGAGTTGCTGGTGATTGAAGAGTTTGCCGAATTTCACGGCTTGATTCCCGGCGACCGGGTAAGGCCTGTTATTGATGGAGTGCGCAGGGAGATGACGGTAAAGGGCATTGTCATTAGCCCTGAATACCTGTATCTATTGCGGGACCGGCAGCAGATGGCCACTTCGCCCCGGGATTTCGGCGTCTTTTTTATGAGCAGGACCACTGCGGACAAGTTTTTCGGTACGGCAGGGACAATAGACCAGCTGGCCGTTACTTTACAGCCCGGGGCCCGAAAGGAAGCTGTTAAAGAGGAGCTGGAACGGTTGTGCCGGGGATACGGGTACCGGCGCATTATGGAGCGTGAGCAGCAGCCCAGTTACAGTGCACTGGACATGGAGATGCAGGGGCTTTCGGAAATGGGCGTAATGTTTCCTGTTTTATTTCTCGGCGTTTCATCGATGATCATTGTGGTGCTAATGGTGCGCATTGTAAGGCAGCAACGTACAGAAATAGGGTTGCTGCGCACCCTTGGCTGCCCGCCCTCGAAAATTATGCGCCACTACCTGAAATTTGGCCTTCTGGTGGGTGGCGCCGGCGCGGCCCTGGGATTGCCGGCCGGCTGCGCCCTTTCAGTGGCCATGACCCGGATGTATGCTGAGTTCTTCAGCATCCCTTACTTTTCCAGCGGTGTTCACCCTGCGGTACAGGCGGCGGGGATTGTTCTGGGGCTGGGATCCTGCACCCTTGCCGTCTTGTATGCTGCCCGCCGGGCGGCACGCCTGGAACCGGCCGAGGCCATGCGGCCGGAGGCACCGGCAGCCGCGGGAAGTAAGCGGGTGGCCCGGTCTGCTTTTTTGCAGTGCCTGGGCATACTCTGGAAAATCCCGGCACGAAATTTGTTTCGCCATCCCTGGCGGTCGGCATTTACATCTCTCGGGGTTGGCATGGCCCTTTCCCTGTTAATAACGTCCGGTTCTTTTTATGATGCATTTGAGGTTATTATCGAACGATATTTCGAAAAGGTTGTCGCCTATGATGTCCGGGTAAACTTAACTTCACCGCTGAGCATGAATGTTGTCCGTGAAATTGAAGGGTGGGCGGAGGTCAGTCGGGCTGAGCCCGTACTGGAGCTGCCCGTTCGATTACGCTTGGGCGGGCGGGAATATGAAACGAAGCTGACAGGCCTGCAAAGGGATAGTGAAATGTACCGCCTGTACGGGCCTGATGGGAACCGGGTGCGGGTGACCGGTGCCGGCATATTATTGTCTACCGGTGTGCAGCGGGAAATCGGCGCTGCCCCGGGGGATGTGATAGAAATTGAGCCTCTGTTTCCGGGACTGCCCGGGGGCAGGGTTAAAGTGGCCGGGCTGGTGGATTTGCCGGTGGGTAGTGCCGGGTTCATGCCCCTGGAAGAGGTGCAATCGCTGTTCCGCCAGAACGATGCGGTTACGGCTGTAATGGTGCATACCCGCGGGGGCGGTATCAGCTCGCTGCGGGAGCGTACGGGTGACTTATCTTCGGTGGCCGGCATTGAGGATACCGCCGCTGCCAAAAAGGACATTACCAAATGGCTTGAATTTACTTACGCCTTTATAGGTGCCATGGTTGCCTTCGGGATGGCTCTGGCGGGGGCCATGGTTTACAGTATTGCAGGTATCAATACAACGGAACGCCTTCCCGAGTTTGCCACGTTTCGCCTGATTGGAATGGACAAACAACTGGCGGGTGCCCTGCTGAAAAGGGAAATGTTTATCCTGGTCATACCGGGCTTGATTTTGGGTGCGGCGATAGGGAGGTTACTGGTCGGCGTTTTTGCCGCTTCCTACAGCAATGATTTAATGACCCTTCCCGTAATAGTGTTGCCGCGAACGTACCTGTGGTCGACGCTGGCCGTCGCCGCTGCCGTGATGCTGGCTCTGTTGCCGGCGGTGGGAAGAATCAAGGCGATTGACGTGGCCGAGGTCGTTAAGTGCAGGGATTAAGCTGCAGTTAAGCATATTGAGGGGGGAGTTCCCTTGCAAAAAAAGCGGCTGTTTATGGGACTCGGGGCCGTAACAGTAGTTATGTTGGTTGTGTTGGGTTATTTGTTGGGCCCCCGGGAGAAAGTGAAAACGGCGGAAGTACAAAGGGAAAGCCTGGTTATAGCGGTGCGCGGTGAAGGCCTGGTCCGGCCCCGGGACGCGGCCAGGGTATATGCCGCCGTGGCCGGTAAAGTGGAACGGGTAGCGGTTGCACCCGGTGATAAAGTTAAAAAAAATGATATACTGGCGGTTTATGATTTGTCATCTTTTACCGCTGAAGTTAACCGTTGTCGTGCCGAGCTGGAGGCCGCCAGGGCGGAGTTTGCCGGCCGGCGGGCGGAGAGCGAGGCGGCCGTCGCGGCGGCACGCCTGCAGCTGGAGCGCTCCCAGGATTACTTTGCTAAAATAGAAAAATTATATGTACAGGGAGCCGCAACGCAGGAAGAGCTGGCCGAGGCCCGGCAGGTGCGGGATTTGGCTGTCCAGGAACTGCGGCGGGCCGGAGCCGTACAGCAGGGCGTTGAAGCGCTGGCGGCTCGGGTTGAGGCCGCCAGGGCCGCGCTGGCTCTGGCTGAAGACCGGCTGTGCCGGGCCGTGGTAAGGGCGCCCCGGGGCGGGGTAGTGCTGGAAAAGTCGGTTGAGGAAGGGATGGTTGTATCCCCGGGCACGCACCTTTTTACCATAGGCGATCCTTCCGATTTAGAGATAGAGGCCGAGTTCTCCCCCGGTGAGGTAGGCGGGATACAGCCGGGTCAAGAGGCTCGGGTATATCACCTGGCGGGGGGACCGGCAGTAGCCACGGGACGGGTAACGCGGGTTAATCCTACGGGAAAAACCTCCGTTTCGACGCTCGGGGTGAAAGAAACCAAGGCGGTGGTAAAAATCGCGCTGGATGAAATTAAGGGGCACTTGCAGCCCGGTTACGAGGTAAATGTTACGGTTATTATAAAAAAGACTCCCCCGGTGAAGGCAATTCCAGAAAGCGCCGTGTTCACCAGGGACGGCAAGCTCCATGTTTATACGGTATCCCGGGGACGTGCCCGCCTGGAAATTATCAAGGCGGGGTATACCGCCGGCGGTCTTGTTGAGGTGCGAGAAGGCCTGTCCGCCGGCGATCTGGTAATTATTAATCCCAATGACCGGCTGCGGGACGGAATGCCGGTTAGGATAATGACTGATTAACTGGCAGGCATTCTGCTGCGCAAACTGGCAGAAAAATACTCTATATTAAAAGGGAATGTCTTTCCCGTAGTCGAAAACTTGCAATAGTTATGAATAGCCGGTGTGGGGAAAATAAGTTATGAAAGAATTAGGAGCGAATTTGCTCAATTATTATAAAGAAGTTACTGCCACAAGCCGGCCTTTGTTGGTATTGGTTTTAGCCTATGTGCTTGGTATTTTAGTGTCCGGAGTTTTAGAGTCCGGGCTCTTTTTAATTTTCCTTGCTTCCTTTGGTGCTTTGTTGCTGGCCGCCTGGGGCTTTATTGCCGGCTGGCGGGTAACCGGCCGGCTGGTATTGGCACTGGCTTTTTTATCGGGCTTGTTAACGGGCGGCCTGGCCTGGAGGGGAATAGACTACAGCCTGTTAAAATATTGCAACCATTATGTAACCCTTGAAGGAAGGGTGGACCGGGCGCCGGAATTTCGCCGGGACTCCGTTGAATACGTGCTTCGAATTCAAAGCGTGCAAGTCGGCGGCGAAAAATTTCAGGAACCGGGGAAGGTACTGGTCAGAGTAGCGGGAAAAGCGGGAAAGTTCGGCTACGGGGACAGGCTCAAGGTTAAAGGCGTTTTGCGCCGGCCTACATCTTCCGGAAACCCGGGGGCGTTTGATTACCAAAAGTATCTCGAAAGGCGCGGAATAACCGCCGTTATTTACGTTAAGGGTAAAAATGTGCAAAGGGTGGAAGGGGCGTCTTCCGGGCCCTTGGGCCTGGCGCTGTTACTGCGCGACGAGATAATGGAAGTTAACAGGGAAACCCTGCCCCCCGTTCACGCGGCCATGTTGAACGGGATGATGTTCGGCTGCCGGGGGGAAATTCCGCGGGATTTGCAGGAAGCCTTTTCAGGGGCCGGCCTGGCCCATGTGACGCCAGTGGTGCAGCAGTAAAACCACCGCCCCCGCCCGGGGGAGGGTCATTCAATCCAGGAATAATACATTCGATATCCAGGTGTATCGACCCGTCCTCTCGTGTATCCACCCAGATCGTCTTCACCAGTTTCATGAGGAATTCCCTTTTTTCTTCAAAGGGAGCATTTAATATACTGTGGACGTCGATTCCCCGGTAACGTTCTATCAGGGCTTTTACGCCGTTGACTTTGTTATCCTCTATTGAAATCTTCAATCTTAATTCTTCAGCTTTGCGCTCCAAATCCTGGCGGCGTTTCTTAAACTGGTTCATTTCTTTTCCCAGGTCTTCAAGCTCAATCATTTCCTCACGGTAAGCTTTTAAGATTCTTTCTTTTTCATTATCGCAACGTGATATGGCTTGCTCGATTTCTTTTAATTTTTCATTCAGTTCATTTTTAATGTTTTCTGTAAAATTGCTTTGAGAACCAATAGCTTCTTGTAATCTGTCCGGGTCGGACAATATATTGGCCAGGTGTTCCAATACCCTGGTTTCCAATTCGGCTCCTTTTACCCACGAAGTACTGCATTTTTCGAGCTCCCGTTCCGGGTAACGGCATGCGGTGGCATTCTTAACGCAGCGGTAGTAATGTTTTTCTCCGTGGGGCTTTCCAATTTTTTTGCCGTTTTTTCGTTTATATAAATATTGTGTGGTCCCGCCCATGTCCCAGCCGCATTTTTTACACTTCAATAGGCCGCGGAGCAGGTACTGGCGGATGGTGTTGCGGTGTATCATGCTCCGGCGTTCCTTTAGCAGCTCCTGGGCCCTGTCAAACGTGGCCCGGTCGATTATTGGGGGAACGAAAACTTTAACAGAGGTTTTTCTGCTTGTATATACCCATTCTCCAACATATACGGTTTTGGTTAAAATCGAGTATACCCTTTCACCGTCCCACTTTCCGCCCTTCTTTGTAGGCCGGCCGAGGGTTTTGAGGGTTTTCGCTACTGTTATGGTGCTCGCGTCTGGCTTGATGTATTCGGAAAAAATCAGGCGGACGGTCTCTGCTTCCTGCTCGTTAATCACGAGCTGCCCGCTTTCCCGGTCGTAATCGTATCCCAGGGGCGGGTTGGACAGTACTACATAGCCTTCTTTGGCACGGCGCAGTTTACCCAGCTGCGACCTCTCAATAAAGGTATCCCTTTCCAGTTGGGCTATTGACCCCAGCAGCGAAAGCATGAACTTGCCGATGGGGTTTGACGTGTCGAAAGGTTCGGTAACGGAACGAAAGGCGACACCCAGTTGATCAAGGTGGTCCACAACCAGCAGAAGGTCTTTTACGCTGCGGAAGAAGCGGTCTATTCTGTAGACGACTATTAATTGAAATTTCCCTTTTGATGCATCTTCCAGCAGTCTTTGAAGGGCGGGCCGGTCCTGTGTGGTGCCTGAATAGCCGGGGTCCACGTATTCGTCATAGATTTTGTACTGCATGCTCCGGCAGTAGTTTTTGAGAAGGTCCAGCTGGGATGCAATACTGAAGTTTTCCGATTGTTCTTCGGTTGAGACACGCGCATAGATGGCCACTTTCATTTATAGAGTCAACCTCACATTTCTAAAAAAGTTTTGATATAAAGATCTTTTTGTGTTACATCAATCAGTGAGTAACCATTTGTACATAAGTCCCCATTCACTTACTTTTTCGTTTTGCCCTGTGAACCATAGGGCCTCATCCGATGATTCCTTATCGACAATATAGACTAGCGCGTTATCCTCGCTTATATCTGGTTCACCATATTTGTCTCGAACTTTATCTAAAGGATCTCTTATTTTTATTCCCCGGTCAGAGCACATCTTGTCGTTTAATACTCTGACGTAATTAACACCTCCACCGGTAAAATAAGTATCATATTTTTCATACAGAGATACTTCCAACTTTTTATTGTTATAATTTAGATTCACTATTGGTTCATGTTTTTTTTCGATTGATGTGGGAGTGCCAAGGATATTAATTACTTGTTGTCTGGTCATATGAAGTCTAATCCCGTTTAAACTGTAACCTTTCTCATCTCGCTTTAAAACTATTTTACAATCTGCCTCTTTCAAGTTTTCCCCTGGTGAGTTTTCCTTAGTTTGTTTAAACAAGTTGCATCCACTTAAAGTTATTAATATGGCAATTAGAATTAATAGAATATTTTTATTCACGTAAAAATCACCCCAATTAAAAGCTATTTTTAAAGTAATTTATAATGTCTCTCTATTTTAACTTTTGCCCAAAATACCGGGCTTTTCTTTTTATGTATCCAATTTTATGCAAGACAAACCAGTGCTCCACGTCAAAGTGTTCAGCTAGTTCATGGACTGTATTAATACCATCTTCTATAACTCGCCAAAATTCGACATCCGGCATTAAAATACTTGTCGCCCAGTCGAGCGCCTTTCTCTCGTCCTGGGCGACTATCGCCTTGATATTGCCCCTTTTGCAGTGGTTTAAGTTCATGTAATTCTTTCTATGGAAAGCAACATGTCCCGGCCGGGGCGGGTAAAGTATATGGCCTAATTCTTCCGCCAGTATGCATTTGTGCTGCCGGGACTTGTCCCTCAGCGAAACATCAAGGTATATGCAGGGCGGCCTGGTATAACCAAGCAATTCAGGATGCAAACTGCGAAGGTCGGAATAGTATATCCGGGCACCCATTCGGTCGGCAAAGTCAAGCAGATAATCTAAATCGACTACACCCATGATGCTTTACCACCTAATGAAACAATTACTTATCCAAGAGTTTTTTAAATTCTTCTATGCTCAGGCCTGCCTGACGGAGAATAGAACGCAGCGTGCCAGCAGGGAGGTTTCTTTTACCATGGACAGGTACAACCACAAGTCCGGAAATACCGGCTTTCCGTAAATAATGATGGCTGCCGCGTACATGTGAAATAGAGAAACCCCCACGTTCAAGAGCTTTTAGGACTTCTTTGCCACTGACCCGAGGTAAACGAGTCATGGCGCTGTTATCTCCATTTTAATTAATTCAGCATCAGTATCACCCGGGGGGACAGGTATTCCTTCTTTTTTAGCGGATTCCAGGTAACCCAGGATAGCTTCCTTTGTTGATTCTAAAGCTTCTTCGCGTGTTTCGCCGAATGTGGAAAGATAATTAAGAGACGGTACATAAGTAACCCAAACACGTTCTTTCGGATCCCATTCAATTAAAACATTGTACCGGTATAACACTTTCTTTGAAGTCACAATGACCACCCTTTCTCTAACATAACCGGCAGGGAAGGCATTTATATAGTCACCTCGACTTCACGTAACAGCAAGGTAAGCGGTTCAGCAATAATATAACCGTCTTCACCCGGGTAAATAGTAACCGGAAATTTCATTCGTTGAATCCTCCTTTTTTAGTCCTCCTCTTCTTTCTTACGCCCAATCTGCCCTGGCACCCTTGGCCCATGGGCGGCTTCATGTGTTTCTTCCGGGAATTCCGGCTTGCCGTAGTGGTCAACCGCCCGGTGCATGAGGTAGGTGGCTTCTTCTTTAGTTAAGTTATGCTCGTAAACAATGTTTGATATTTTTATCATGGCCTCGGCCAGGCTTATTTCATCCCTGGGTACCAGCTTCTCCAGGCCGGGCCGGTACTCGGTTTTTTCTTCCGCAACGCAAGAAAACTGTTCATGCTTTCTCTTTTCTTCTTCCTGCCGGCGCACTACATCCAGGGCCCACTTCCAATGGCCGGCCACCAACTCCTGTTGGTCCTCCGGGAGATCGGCGACTTCCTCGATAAGGTTTATTATAAGGTCGGAATTGGATTTTCTAATATTTTCTTTTCTGAATGAAGGAGGAGATGGGTCATTGGTACGTCCCAGGAGATAATCCGTTGAAGTGCCTAAAATATCGGCAATTTTGGAAAGCATTTCAGCATGAACCCTTCTCCTGCCTTTTTCTATGTCATATATGTACGTTGTGGAAACATTTAACATGGCGGCCAATTGGGGGCCGCTTATTTTTCTTTTTTTTCTCATTTCTTTTATGCGCAACATTTTATATACTTCCCCTCAAGCTATTAGCTATATATAGCTTATCAAAATAAATTTCATAGCGCAACAAGCAAGTAGCCGCAATACCAAGAAATATAGCGCAATACGCCAGAATGTAAAGATAATTTAACACACATAGCGTTATTTAAATTTGTTATATCGCGCGATTTGTTATATCATTTCCTTAAGAGGTGATAGTTATGCGCAAGTTTTCCGAAGTCGTTAAAAAAATGATGAATGAAAAAGGTATTACGATTGCCCAAATAGCAAATAAAACTGGTTACTCCTGGGCCTACATCAATGATCTTCTCAAAGGTCGTCGCCGTTGGAATGAAGAGACGATGACTAAGGTAAGTGAAGTTGTTGGGCTTATTATTTCGTTTGAACCGAGAGAAAATCTGGAACTCACTGGCACCGATAACAACTAATAATATCCTGGCGATGACACCCTAATGTTTTATATGGTTCCGCTTAAAGTCATTTCTAATTAAGAAAAATTAAATTATATGGAAAACCTTTCCTTTATTTTAACATTAGTTAGCAAGTAATAAAGTGTATAAACCTGGGAAATTTAACCTCTCAAATGGGACTTTATAGATAAATCAAAGGGAGCGGTTAGCGTGCCCAAAAGACGGAAAACGAAATTCATAATAACCTCGCGGTTCGTGGCAACGCCGGGGTGGGAAAAAGATTACAGAGCCGGCATGAACATATTTCTCAGGATGTTGGAGCGGGCGATAAATGAAGCCGATAAAGAAACTGTAGTTGTAAAAAAGGCGTCCTGCGCTGATAGAAGGGGTAATTTCCAATGGATATAAAGACTGTACATAAAAAACTATCCGAAATCATTATCGACGATGCCATATACCCCAGGAACAACTTCGATACAGAAACAGTTGAACGCTACCGTGAAGCCATAACCGCTGGCTCCCAGTTTCCGCCACTGGTAATAACGCCGGACGGCCGTTTAATAGACGGCAGACACCGGCTGGAAGCATACTGCCGTATTGGCATTAATGAAGTAGAGGTTATTATAGACGACACGCCCGACCCGGATGCCCGGTCTGTAAGGCTAAATATTCACCATGGAAAACCACTGACAAAAGACGAGATGAAATCCCTGGCCAGAAAATGGTACGGGGAACGACCGGTAACAGAGATTGCAAGCATACTGGGCGTAACCAGGCAGACGGTGCAAAATTGGGTATCCGACCTGGTGAAAGAAAAAGAAGCCGCCAGGGAAGAAATCAAACAAAAAGCCATTCAACTGCGTTCTGAGGGTTTAACTCAAAAAGAAGTAGCAGAAAAAATTGGTGTTGATCAGGCCACTATTTCCAGATGGGAATATGCAAGCGTAAAAAATTTGACACCTGCATATTCAGAAAACGGTCCCTGTAATGATGTTTGTAAAAGTGATCAGGATATATGGGAAGGAGACAATAGCTTAAAAAATTTGTTACCGTTGCATGAAACGGGCCGGGATATTGATATCGATATTATTCAGAGAGGACGATCCCATAACAGTCAGGGCAAAGGGGCAACGCCGGCGGGAAGACTAGTAAGCGAGGAAGAAAATCAGGGGGATACTGAAACTTCAATAAATGATAATTTGCCCGGTTACGGTGGCCGCGACGCCGCAGAAGCGTTCCGGAGAAAAGTCCTGCCTTACTCGGATACTGTCAAAGAATTCTATTATCAGCTTAAAAAGACCTCAGACCTTGCAGAACAACTGATTAACCGGCGGGAAGAACTGATAAGTGCAGTGGCTGAGATGCAGCCGGACGGTATGAGCATAACCATCCTGGCCAATGCTGTTATCCAGGCCTGTGACATATATTTCCCCAGGCTTAAAGAAGCAAAAGAAACACTTCAGGAAGTTATCAGGCCCGGTATAAAAGGCGTTGCTGCGCGAGATACAAACAAATTCATGGTACTGAAGGGAGGTAAGGTAAATGGCGACTAAGAAAAAGCCGAGGGCAAAAAGAGGCGTCCTGGCTGATGCACTGCACAGGCTCATAGAACAATATCACCCGGCAGGTCTTCCCATCGGCACCGCGGCCGAGCGGCTGTACGGCAGTGATACCAGAAAGCACCGGGAACGTATTTACCGCCTTGCGGGGGCGTTAAGAAAGAACAACATTATGGTATATTCCTTTGGCGGTCGTTACCACTTGTGCAATGAAGACCCTTTGCGGCTGTATGAAGTAGCGACGCAACGCCAGGTCGTAGCGGCTTCAATGCTCCAAAACGCTTTCTTGCTTAAGGAAAAAGCTATTGAGGTGGGTTTATCGGAAGAACAGCGAAACAGGTTAGAAAAATCGTTCAATGAATTAGGGGAACTGGTAATGAACCTGTTGGGTAAAGTTGGATAAGTTTGTGCAACTGCTGGACTCGGGGGTAGGAGGAGGGGAAGAGCCTGCCTTGACGGTAGGCCCCCGGGCAGTTAACCCTGCCCGGAGGCGTGCCGTCAAGACGGCACAAAACATTCCGGATATCACATTCCGGAATCAACCGGCTTGACTTGAGAAGTCACCGGTAGATTTGCTCTTTGATAATTTCATCATAGTATCATAGTGTCCTACCGGCGTAGGGATGTTGAACAACAGAACCCGGCGCCGGCATGATTGTCGGCAATCGTACTGGCAGATATCGCCATTGCAATACGATGGTAAGAGCTCCCCCACCGCCTATTGGCGGCAACGGGGCTTGCCGAGCTCCCCAAAGGGTCAAAAGATATCGCCGCGATTATGCAGGCAGTCATGGTTTGTATGTTTGGAATTTCAGCGTTATTCATGCGCTGTCGCACGGGGCCGGAAGATTCTGTCCGGCCCCCTGGAGAGGGCATGAATAGCGTTAAATTTAAGTTCTAAAATGACGGCTTTCCATATTGTACCAGGGAATTAAAAATAAGAATGCAAAATCGTTATTTAAAGCACCTGGAGAAAATCGGTGAGAAATTCCCTGTATGTGTGCAAGTTAATACACATTCCAAAGATATTGCGTAAGAAGGCGGGTGTAAAAATGGCTCACCATAAGTTCTTTGCCGGTGACTGCCTGAAGGTTTTACAAACACTTCCCAGTGAAAGTGTTCACTGTTGCGTAACCTCGCCACCATATTGGGGCCTGCGTGATTACGGCGTAACAGGACAGATTGGTCTTGAGCCTATGCCAACGGAATACGTCAATCGGTTGGTTGAGGTATTCCGCGAGGTATGGCGTGTTCTAAGGAATGACGGAACACTGTGGCTGAATCTGGGGGATAGTTATGCTTGCAGCGGCAGGGGCAGGTCGGTTAGGTGGGGCGGTGGCAACAATCCAGCAGTCGGCCAATTAAAGCCAAAAGATCTTGTCGGCATTCCTTGGATGGTTGCCTTTGCTCTCCGTGCCGACGGTTGGTACTTACGCAGTGATATAATCTGGTCCAAGCCTAATCCCATGCCCGAGAGCGTGACGGACAGGCCGACCAAATCACACGAGTATATTTTTTTGCTGGCGAAATCGGAGCGGTATTACTATAATGCGGAGGCAGTTAAGGAAAGTGCGGTCACGCATATTTATGACAAGCGATACGGGCCTGATTCTCCCGGCCGTAACCGGGAACGTGAGAACTGGAATTTACATGGACCTTATAAACCTCACAGAGGATTTAAGACTTTGGACACGACCAAAGGTCGCAACAAGCGCACTGTCTGGACCGTGGCCACGCAACCATTCCCCGGTGCACACTTTGCTGCATTCCCGCCAAAGCTGATTGAGCCGTGTATCCTTGCCGGTTGCCCCGAGGGCGGCGTTGTACTGGACCCTTTTGGAGGTGCGGGGACCACGAGTATGGTAGCCAAGCGCCTGGGACGGAGCAGCATTTACATTGACCTGAACCCAGAATACCTGAAAATGGCCGTGGAACGATGCGGATTTGGCCCAACATTATTTGAACAGCACACATATGAGGTAATAGCCTGATAAATTTCAAGGAGGGGCTTTATTTGACTGAAATATTGGGAAGTGCCGCGGAAATTAAGATTGCGTGGAGGTGTAAGCCGGAGCTGAGACCTCGGATGGTAAGATACATGATGAAGCATCGTGGTCATGCGGGGGTCAGGGCTCTGGCCGGTTTGTTGAACATGACCTACCAGCAGCTGTTTGAAATAGGCGGACTGGATGGATGGTTACGCAAGCGCAATAAACAACGGAGGCAAAGGCGCGGGCGCCAGAAGAAAAAATTGCGTAATTTTAGTATTGAAGCCAGATATGAAAATTCAGCGGACCTGATTTCAAATGGCGGAGGAAAACGCGGGAAAGGCGGCGGACTTCAGGATGCCGGCCGCCGGATTGCCATGGCATCTGTGCAGGGGCAATAGCGAATAAGACTTAATACTCCCGGGTAGCAGAAGACCCGGGTTTTTTTAGAAAGGTGCACCGAATGCCGGAGGCTCAAATGCAAGGCATTATTAACTGGTAAAGCCGGTTGATGAAGGACTATGGTAGAGTGCTTATGTACCGGGATGTGGGGGAAATGCTTTGCCCAGGGAAGTATTTTCCTGAGGAAGAAATTTTGGAGGGATTGAAGAAGAACCCGGTCCCTTCCCGGATGTGTCGGCTAACCACTGGGCTGCCAATGCTGTGGCTTGGGGCAAAGAAAACGGAGTGATGAGTAGGTACCCCAACGGTGAAAAATAGCTATAAAGAATTTTTCTGTTATACGGGTTATAGAAAGTTCCTAAATTATTAGATTTTAAACTTTACTTTCTATCATATAACCAGTAAAATGTCAATAAGAATTTTGGGTTATAACTGTCAAATCGGGAGGTGGGAGAAATGAAAAGTATATTTCTCTACGAGGACATAAACAAGAACATAACACAAGATGGACCCGGTATATATCGATTTGGCAGTTGTAACCTTATTGGCATAGATATAAATAAAGTAAATAGAAGAAAGAGACTCTCTCTTGTTAAAAAATGGAATTTGCGTGAGGTCCATATATTACAACGATGGTTTGTGGAATTAATATATTTCGCCACGGATATTGGGTTATCTATTACTAAAGTAGAACTAACAAATATTGATGAGGCATCAGAAGAGGGTCAAATTATTTATTCTAAAATTGATGACTTAATCGTCAACAGACGTTATCGAGAATTACTTGAATACATTATAACATTAAATGAAGAACATGAATCAGAAATAAAGTCAATATCCTTTGTTTATAAGGGTTTAGAATGTAAAATAACGGTAACTGGCATTTTAGAAACCTATTCACCAAAAGAAGAAGATATGCAAAAATATTTGGCGGATAAAGCCTTATGGGCAGTAATAACGGGTCAAGGGAAAAGATTGCAACGGGGTAGTTTACATGAAACAAAGAACGATTGGATGCCAATTTTTGATTGAAACGTTAAAGTTCTCAATAGCAGTGGGAATTTGTATTATATATCCAGCTTGGAGAGGCATGTATATTGCTAGCGCGTCTTGGTTAACCCTGCTAGCTTACAGTGCCTACTTGCTGGTTTCTTTTTTTAAAACTATATGCCGACCTCTTACTGTGGAGTTAAGTATGCAAAATTTTGTAACAAAACAAAATGAAACAGCATTTTATGCTCATGCTCAAAAAAATGAACCCGAAAGGACTATTATGTTAACTATCAGTGTTGAAAAATATAGAAGCATTCTTTGTAAAATTGGAGAACGTTGTATTCGTAATAAGTCATGTAGTGTTAATGTTAACACCAATCCAGAAGATTATTTTATCTTGAATCCCGAACCTAATCGTTTAATTAAAAAACATAAATGCGGTTTTGAAATTGATTTGTCAGATATAATAAAACAATCTTTGAATACGGATGAATCCAAAGTTAAAAGGGATTTTTTGTTTACAATATTTGAAAGTAGAGATGCAGATATAAATAACAATTGTATGGTTGACATTTTAACTGATTATAGAATAAATAGTAAAAAGGCCAACCTATTTTATCAAACTTTCTATAATTTAAAAACGGACAAGCATTGTATTAAATTTTACAAAAATTATAATAATTTGCGGTGGTTACCAGAGTAGTCTCGGAAACAGTTAAGAAAACCCAGGGGAAAGACAGTAGTTCAACAAAACAGCGGGCGAAAACCTCCTGGAGCAACCTTTTAGCCCGGACAGGGAGAGGTTCACGACCTTTTTCACGACCTTTTAGAACCTGCTTAACAAGCTTACTTACAATACCGGGATGCTTTGGCGGCAATTTTCCCCCGGCCTTAAGCTTCTTGCGCGGTTTGTGCATGGGCGTTTTTAAACGCCAGCGCCGGATGCGCTGTACATCCTTATCCTCAAGCCAGAAACGGTCAACAAAATCATAAAAAGTACCCACACCGGGAGTTTTTCCCGGCTCAAAGCCGGACAGCACGGCCAGAACCTTATCAGAGCGCAGCTCTTTAACCCACTTGGTGATACTAAACACCTTCCGGTCAGTCATTAAAATGAGAGAGCGCAAAAGATCTACGGGGTCAAATTTCACAGGCCGCCCGCAATCTGGAAAATGTGGTAACAACAAAGGTATGGCCGGGTCTAAATCCATGAGCCATAGTTTAGCCAAAGACTTACTAAACGACTCCAATCTTTTCGGGTCTTCCGCCCAAAGCAGTGGAACCCATTTGCGAAGGAAATGTTGATACTCAGAATGACGGCGACAGTGCAAAAGCATATAAAAAACACCACCCAAAACAGTAGTATGGTAAAAGACACCATCCAAGTTCATTTTGGGGGTGATTTAAAAAAATCAAGTCTGATAATCGAGCATTGTTAATCATTAGGTCGATATATTTAAAAAATGCTTTTAATAGTTAGCATTATCACCTATTTTACTCCTGCGTTTTGGGGGGGTGAAAAAATAAATGCCCTCGCTGGAGGGCTTAAGAATAAAGGGTTTGGAGTTTCCGAAAGTACTATTACCATTATAGTGGGGTGGGATGATGTTTGAAGGCAGAAACAGAAAAGTACAATACTGGTCCCTTCGTGATCATAATTCTTTGGATAGCATAAAGCCTTTACTTAAAGAACACTACTCTGAAAATATAGAAGGTTCAGATTTGCACCTTCATTATCAATGGATTCCTGTTAATAGCAAAGGATTTGAAGTGCATGAATATGAAGTTAACCAACGAAAAATTAAATGCATTCCAGCATATGCATCAATTGATTTTTTAAGGGTAAGAAAGGATGAGGTTCCACGAACACCAGAAGATGTTGCAGTAGGGACTCATTATGCTTCAGTGCTTTTTGTTGAAACAAAAAGTTCTATAAGAGTCATAATTTCTACTTCAATTAGTTACTTCTCAAAAGTTAGAACAAAATTATTTAAAAAGAATCCGAGATGGGGAGAGTTAGGTTATAAAGATTATAATCTAGATCGAGAGTTTTTCTATTGGCTAATGAGTAAAAATGGACAAGAATTAAAACTTGGCACAGAAATTTTTAAGTTATATGATTTAGATGCTTTCAATTGTTCAACTGAAAGAGATCAACATCAATTTTCTGGTAGCGGAGGCGGTATTTATAATGAACCACCAGTTGGTGCAATGATTGTTTTTGGCATAATAAAACTACAGAAAACGGCAATAAAAAATACATAGCTAAACAAAGAGGGCATTGCCATCACGCTCCCGAATAAAACCTTCTGTCGGACTAAGACAGGAGGGATGACGAGAGGTGTTAGCAATGCCACAACAACAGTATATCAAATACCTCTACGAAAAAGAAGATTGCAGCATTGCCAAAATTAGCTCAAGAGTTGGAGTCAACTGGCGGACCGCTGCCAAGTATGCCAAAAAGGACGATTGGAACGAACCGTATAAGAAACAAAAGCGCTGCCGGCCGGTTATGGAACCTTACGCGGAAATCGTTGACATGTGGCTCATGGAAGACATGCTTAAACCACGCAAGGAGCGCCGCACCGCGGCCGCCATTTATCGCCAGCTTAAAGCTGAACACGACTTTGAAGGCTCAGGGAGGACCGTGCGGCATTACGTTTCCCAGCGAAAGAAAGAGCTGCGGGCAGAACAGGAAGAAAAGTATTTGAAATTGGAACACCCACCGGGACGGGCCCAGGTGGACTTTGGGACGGTCCACGTGGTTTGGAATGGGGAATTAAAAGAAATCAAGTACCTTGCCTTTTCCTTTCCCTACAGCAATGCCGGCTTCTGCGTTCCGGTACCCAGCGAGAATACCCAGTGTTTTCTCCACGCCATGATCCAGGTTTTTGAAATGATTGGCGGTGTTCCCCAGCGCATTCGCTTTGACAACCTCCCGGCGGCCGTTGTTCGAATTGGTAAGGGGGAAGAACGGGAACTAACCGAAGCCTTCACCAGGTTCATGCTCCACTACCGGTTTGAGCCGGAATTCTGCAGCAGGGGCAAGGGCAACGAAAAGGGCAATGTGGAAAACAAGGTCGGTTACACCCGCCGCAACTGGCTGGTACCCTACCGGGAAATATCAAGCTTCGAACAACTAACCCGGGAACTTTACAAAAAAGCCCTGGAAGACCTGAACCGCACCCATTACGCCAAGGGCGTACCCATAGCAGAGCTTTGGGAAGAAGAAAAAAAGGCCCTTTTGCCCCTGCCCACGGTTCCCTTTGAAGCGGTGGAGATTGAAACCGCCCGGGTGGGCAAATACGGCAAGATCACCTGTCAGGGCGAAGTTTACAACATCCCTAGTGCCCGGATTGGGGATACGGTCCTGCTAAAGCTGTGGTGGGACCGGGTAGAGATCCTGGACCGGAACCAGCAGTGCCTGGGCACTTTTCCCCGGGAGTACACCATGAAAACCAAGCCAATTGACTGGAGGGGATACTTCAGCATCTTTATCAAAAAGCCCAGGGGGGCAAGACACGCCACCATGTACCGTTTTCTTTCCGAGCCGGTACGCAACTATCTGGAACAAGGGAACCCCTCAGCATACCGGGAGCGGCTTAAGTTCATCCATACCCTGCTGGAAGAGAAATTCACCATGGACCTAATTTCTGGGGCCCTTGAGAAAGCCCAAAGCCACCGGTGGGCAGACCAGGCCTTTATCCGGCATTTACTGTACCAGGCTGTCAACCCGGACAAGCCCCTTGAGCAATTAAACGAAAACTATACACCGGACAGCGTGCGGCAATATATGCCCCAGGTCAACGTCTATGACCTGCTGGTGCCCCGGAAGGAAGGGGGTGAAACCCCATGGCCGGAGCGTCTTTGAAAGAACAGTGTAAGGCCTTGAAACTTGCTCAAGTGCCCCGGATTTACCTGGACATCCCCTACAGTGACCGGGAACAGTACCTTACCGACCTGTTTAAGGTCGAGCTGGAGACGCGCTGGGCCAACAAAATCAAGCGCCTGGTCAAGAAAGCCGGCTTCCCTGTGCATAAGACCCTGGGTGATTTTGATTGGCAGCCGGTTACCCTGCCGGAGAATACCGCCATAACTGATCTTACGGACCTCAGCTTTATTAAACGCCGCGAAAACGTATTGGCTCTGGGGGCCGTGGGCACGGGAAAAACCCATCTGGCTATCGCCTTGGGAATCAAGGCTTGCACAGAAGGGAAAACGGTTTACTTTTATCGCTGTCTTGACCTTGCAAACACCTTGTTGGAAAGCCACCGCCAGGGCCGTTTAGGCAAAGCAATGGATGCTTTGAAAAAAGCAGATCTTGTCATAATTGACGAGCTGGGGTTTGTGCCCCTGCACCGTGACGGGGCGGAACTGTTGTTTAATGTTGTGGCCCAGGCTTACGAGCGCCAGAGCATAATCGTTACCTCTAACTTGCAATTCGGCCAGTGGAATACAGTACTGGGTGACAACCGGCTTACGGCCGCCCTGATTGACCGGCTGGTCCACCATGCTCACATACTGGCCTTTGAAGGTGAAAGCTATCGCCTGCAAAAAGCGCTGTCGGCCATGCCGGAGGAAAGAAGCCAAACAAAAAACATTTTATCTTAACTAATTCGCGGGATTTAACCTTTTTTCGAAGGGAGCGGCGGCCTTGACTGCCACCCCGCATGTGGTGATTATTGGGTGCTGACGGGGCGGCTCCGGGGAATATGTCATTATAACTAACCCCGCCGGAATCACCATTGTACCACATGCGGGGGCCCCGGCCGTCAAGGCTACCCTTCGGCGCCGCCTGCTAACATGGATTTTAGCCTCAAAGGCTCTCCAAGGAATATATTTTAAATTGCGTGATGGCAACCAAACTGTGTATTTTTTAATTGCCAAATTCGTTATTTTATACTTGCCAAACAGACAATGATCGGTTTAAGTAACCTGTTTAAAGGTTTGGGCCTAAAATTAAGTAATAGTTCAAATGTTTTAAAATTTACTTTATCTTATAATTTGCAAACTGAAATAAGTTTCAACGACTGTTATATATTAACTGATAAAGGTATTGATTTTTTCAATAGACCAGAGTTGGTATTAAAAGTTTATTTCCAAATAATACCTGGCTTGGTTAGAGCATATAATAAACAACGTGATACTTGGCCTAAAGATGAAATCGAATTTAGAAGATATGTTACAACACGGGCCATTAGAGAGTTAATGTTAGAGACTGGGTTAACTTTAAAAGATATAGAACAGGCCTTAAGAGATAAAAGAGAGAGTTAAAATAGCAAAAATGATTTTGGGTATTGACATATTTTTCTAACCGGGAAATTTTTGTTCGAAAGTTTTTTCTAGGTGAACATTATGATTTTAACCCGCGAAGAAATTGTACAAGCCATAGTCCGCACAAAAGAGCAGATCAACGAACTCCTCAACCAGGAAGGGGCGACCATCGCCCCCCGGGAGTGAAAAAGGATCCGCCGCAAAAGGAGAGAGCTGCAATACCTGCAGCTCTGGCATTTGAGTCAGTATGAAAATCTGGAGGATTAGCAGGGATGGGAGAAATTTTATTTAAATTGTTATTTATTCTTTTCCCCATAACAAAAAACACCCCACCCGGGGCGCTACACCAAAAATATGTAAACGTTGGAGGCGGGTTAAGGTTTCAGCACACAACCACACACAAGCAATATTCTATATTTTTCTGTTATTTTCGTCAACTGGGTATACTAACCTTACCTCGCGAATTACTTTCCCCCTCGGGGGAATTTTTTGTGTTCCTCTTTTAAGTCTCAAATCCCGCCCAATTACAGTCCCGCATGTTTTCTTTAGGTGTCCAGGTGGTAAATTTCACCCTCCCCTTTACCCCTGGCGGAAGCAAAATAACGTTCCCTTTTTCAGTGCCGTACTTATCCAGCAACCCTAATAACGCTTCCCTCTCTGCAGGCCCCATCCCGATGGCATGGCCCTGTACCCTATCACCGGTGCCCACTAAAACAGCCCCGTCCTTTTTTGAGTACCCGAACACGTTTACAATGGCCTCTTGGTAGTTTTTTACCTTTATCCAAGCAGCTGACCTTTTGCCCAGCAAATACCGGCTGTCTTTCTTTTTTGCCACGATTCCCTCCAGATCATGGGCCTTAACTGCATTCCAGAGGGCCAGCCCCTGATCGTCCACCCAATCAATCTTGTGTACCACGTCGTTATCCTCCAGGGCCTGAACCAGCAGCTGTTTTCGCTTCATCAGAGGCAAGCCCGTTATCTGACCCCCGTTTAGCCAGAGGATATCCCACACCACGTACACTGCTGGCTTTCTGGCTACAAGCGCGGCGACCTTCTTCGGCCCGGCCAGGTACCGTTTCATTGTTGCCTCAAAGTCCGGTTTTCCCTTGGTGAGAACCGTAATTTCACCGTCCAGAATCGCTTCCCCTGCGGTTACCGGCGGTGCCCAAAGTTCCGGAAACTGCCGGGTGCAGTCCTTCCCGGTACGGCTCTGGAGGCGCACCTTGCCGTGGTCGTAAAACATAATGCACCGGATGCCGTCAACTTTCCACTCGAAGATGTGGTCGGGAGAGCTAAAAGGCTCTTTTGCGCTTTGGAGGAGCATTGGCTTGATGGGGAAGGGAAGCACTGGGTTCACCTCAAAAATACTCAACCCCCGGTAGGCAAAAGCCATAACCAGGGGTTGAGCTTGCAGCTGCGTTGGCGCCATATTTATTATGTGCAGGATTTTTCTTTTTATGCAAAATAAGCTGACATAAGGATTCCGGCTGATACTGACAGGCCGGACCCGCTGCCGGTGATAATATCGACGACGGGACGTGGTACAGGACTTTGACTACTTATGAACTGGCCATATTACAGGAACGGCCATCGCACATGCCCGACGGACGCCCGCTTACGCTGGCGGGCAGGGCGGATTCCAGGTGGAGGGAACGTATTGGTAACGCCGTTCCGCCGCTTTCTGCAAGAGCGGTGGGGGAGGTTATCCTGCGGGCGTTGCTGTTGAGTAGATTGGATGCGTGGGAATTGAGCGCGACGGAGATATGGGTGGTGCCTGAGATATATACCAATTACTTAAAGATAGGGAAATTTTGTTTATAACCCGCTCTTGCAAAAGGTAAAGTCTATCGGCGAGGTCATCGGCCCTTTGCCCATGCCCGATGACACCGCGGACGGACCCATGCACAAGCTTCTCAGGCTTGTGTGAAAAACTTGGCTATGACTTGCCCTTACCTCTGCCGGTGGAGATTGGAGGGATTTGGAGAAAATCAACGGAAAAAAGAGTGGGTATAGCAATGCTTACCGGGTCAATTCCCTGAGAATGTCCGTCTAGCATGGCAACCGGAGGTGGTTTTCCATCACAAAGGTGTACAACGGTTGCCGGTACGTGGCCTGTACACCAATTGCGGAAAGGAATTTTGGGGTTAACATTCAACTAGTTTTGCAAGTGTAAACTTTTTTGATTATTTCATTAAATATCCATGTCCTTTGACATTTAAACTCGTATGGTTCGAAGATAATTTTTCATCCCACTTATATATTTCTGATTCAATTATGTAATATTCAATCACATCTTTACTTATAACTAAATACTGACCTGACTTAATATAAGTGGGTTCACTGCCAAGAAATATATGTTTATCATCATGGTTATAAAGATATAAGTTATTAAAAATTTCTCCTTCTTTAGTTTTTATGGTTAAAATTTTATACATGCATTTTTTATATATTTTTGACTGGTGTAAATAAAGTTGATAAAAAGCATAGAATAAAATATATAAGAAAAAGTTAACAACTACACATTGTAATATTTTTTCTGGTAATGCATTGTTTTTTATTAAGTTAAATATATAGAGAGAACCATAAACAGGAACAGAAATAAACCAAGATAACAAAGTTAATGAGTTTAATAAAAGGGTAACATTTCTGAAAAACATGTTTAATGGCTGCATGATATTGAAGAAGCTTCATATATTTAATATATTTGCCATATGTTGCCAAATTATTTATTAACACCTTAAATGAAGTGTAGAATGTGCCTAAGAGCCAAGTTAATAAAGGCAAACAAATATTGATAATGACTGAAAAAAATATTAAGTAGTAGTTATTTATAAAGTTATAAAACCAGTTTGTTGTATTAAAAATAAATAAATAATATACAGTTAAAAAAAACATAAAAACAGATTGAATTATAAATTCATTTATATTTGCAAAAAACCGTTTTTCTTTTGATGATAAAAATTTTTGAACATCGAGCATACCTGCAGTATTGAAAAGATTGCCGATAAATTTCAATGGTAAAGGTGCCAAAAATGAACTTAAAGCTAAAATTAATCTAGAATTAAAATCTATTTTATCTAACATAACAAAACCTCCTTTTTAAAGAGGTGATTTAATGGGTGCAGATGACTTGTTTAATGTTCTTACTCTTTTTATTGAGGAGTATGAGTCATTTGTTGTTTTTTTGTGCATTTTGCTAGGTTTGTTCTTAATACTTAAAATGTATAATGACAGTTGATCAGCGTTTCTACACTTTACAATTCTAGCATATAGTTGTCACATTAAATGTCGAATTGTGTTGCCCAAAGAAATGATGCGCATAAGAGCCCTTATGCGTCGTTAAAGTTCCTTTAACGGCGTATTTTTTATAAAAAAATGGGTCGTAAGTGGTAAAATTAACGACGCATAAGGAAATTTCCAAAGTTGGAGTGGGAATTCGGTGTTCGAGCGCTTTAAAGAACATCTTAAATCCCGGGGCCTGGCAGCCAATACAATCATGTCTTACCTCGGTGCAGTTAAACGTTTCGCCTGTTGGGCTGAGAATACTTACGGTACTTTTGACCCGGCGGCTATAACACAATTGGACATAGCCGATTACCGGCGATACCTTCTAAATCAAGGTAAAAAGCCCAGTACGGTTAACCACGCGCTTGATGTTTTAGGCGCGTTTTTTTCTTGGGCAAGGTCCGAAAATATTGTTCAATCAGACCCGACGGATGGGGTAAGGCATGTTCCGGAACAAAAAAAGGCCCCTCGCTGGCTGGATAGGAAAGAACTTGGCTCTTTCATCAGGACAGTTCAAAAGTACGGTTCATTCAGGGACCGTGCTCTAGTTTTGCTGCTTTTGCATACCGGATTGCGAATATCAGAGGCTTGCGGCCTGAAAGTTTCTGATGTGGTTATAAGGGAGCGGTCCGGTTTTGTTCGGGTGGTTCGCGGCAAAGGAGAAAGCGTGCTCGCCCTCCTAGTTCGCTGCCCAAAGATGTGAAGTTGGTGCTGGTATATACAGGATTCGTTAATCATAGCCTGATGCGGAGAGTAAGGGAATTGGCGCGAAAGCGAGGGGTGAAAGTATTTTTTGTGTCCAGGGGACTATCTGAACTTTTCGCTACGCGGGAAGTACAATAAAGTTCTGGCCTAACTTTATATGTGAAAAGCCGGGAGTTGAAAGGGGATTTTTACCATGTTACGCCTATTTATCGCAATCATTCTACTGGCCCTGGCCGTTATCTGGATACCGTGGCTGGGGCCGAACTAAACGGAGTGGTGATAATTTTCTTTTTAGAAGGGAGTGGTTACCGGCGCCAGGTACACTTGTTTAAATTTCACACCAAAACCGGGGGGTGTCCTCTATACAGAGAGCCAGTTTTATTTTTTTGCTCATCTTGCTTTGTTTGCTTTTTAGCCCGGCAGTTTTTGCCGAGACGCAGCTGGAGCAGCCCTCTACCCAAGTCGAGGCTGACCTGCCCCAGCAATCTGACCAGGCCAGTGAAACAAAACAAGATGCACGGCAAATCAGCCAGTCTCGGGAAACAAAACAGGATGTGAGTGTTTCGTCCTCCGAGCCTTATTTTGCCGGGGTTCCTGAAGTGACCACCGAACAGCTAGTGAGTAAAATACAGCGCATTACTGGCAGTGTTTACGAGGCTGCAACATCTATCGGTCCAATGGTGATTGTAGCTATATTGGTTTGTCTGGGGCTTTTAATGGCATTTATCAAGGCCGCCAGGGTCATGATTTTTTGGGCAATAGTTGGTTTGGTGCTGATCTTTGGAGCACCCTGGATAATCGGGTATTTAATCAACTTGCTCAAATCTTAGAGAGAGGGGGTACTTAAGTTTGTCGCGCACTCTAAAGAAACTCTTCACCGGTCTTTGTGCGGGGTTTATCCTTTTGCTTAGTACGGTCTCCGGGGCGCTTGCCGAACCGACTTCCGAAGTCAAACCCGTTGACATCCTGGCGGGCCTCAATGCGGTTGACAAAGCGGCTCTGGGACAGAAGCTAATCAACATTGCTGTTGGGCTGGGCAGTATAGGCGGGGCGGTTGTGGTCCTGATCATGGTCATTATCGGCTTCCGGCTTTCGGCGGCACCCAATGAGCAGTCCCGAGCCGACGCAATGCGCCATTTTATGTTCGCCCTAATCGGTTTGGGAATTATCGCCCTGGCCACAATGGTCGTCGGTTTCATCGGCTGGCTGTTGAAGGGAGCTGCGGCCTGATATGCGCGAATACCGCGTACCTTTTGCAGAAGGGGAAGAGAAATGGTTTTTTGGGTTGTCCGGGCGGCAGTTGCTGTGGATAGCTGCCGGTGGGCTACTGACATTTATAGTTGTCCTGGCCATTTCAGCTATAACACGCACTCCGTTTCCGCAGCTGCTTATCTTCCTGCCCTTCGGGTCCCCGTTTGCGGCTGTGGGACTGCTGATGGCGTTCAGGAAGGTTAGGGAAGGCGAGCGAAAAGAATACCTGGACAGGTACCTGTGGAAGAAGTTGCTGTACCGGGTACGGTGCAGGTATTACCTGCTCTTCCGGTAGGATGGCATAGGCGATGCTACAAACCAGCGTCGCCTTTTTCTTTAAGAGAAAGGGGGTTGAATTGGAATTCTATACGTCCTGATATTTTTAGGTGTGGCCCTTGTAGGCGGGGCAGGGGCTATGGTAATGCTCAGCCGCAACACCGGCCTGCGGTCCAAACCCAGCCGGGAACATGATACTTCCCGGGAGAAGACACAGAAGACAGATATGCCCGGTAAAGTATGTCACGTCCGGGACGTCGTACCCATTCAGGAAATCGGGGAAGGCGTTTACCGTACCGGTGGTACCTGGTGCGCCATTGCCAGGATTGAGGGTGCCAATTTCTACGTAATGACGGACGCCGAGCAGAACGCCCGGGAAGCGGTGCTGATTGATATTCTGAACCGGGTGGATTACCCGGTTCAGTTCATCACCACTACTGTCGTAACGGACACCGGGAGTGCGGCGAAGGCCGTTGCTTCCCGCGCCGCTTCCATGCCCGAATCGCCCCTGAAAACCTACTCCGCGCTTTATGCTGCGGCGCTGGACTCAATGCGGGCTGAAAAGAAAGTTTTGAGCCAGCACTCATACCTGGTGGTTACGGACAACGGGTCTGAGGGAGACCCCGTGAAGCGGGTGCGCGAAAAAATGGGCCACATTGCGTCGGCCCTGCAGGAAAAGGCCCGCGTTTCGGTCATTTTCCTAACAACCAAGGACGAGATCATGGACGTGTTCGGGTTGCTTTTGAACCCGGAAAAGATAACTGCCCCTTCCGAAATGCTCCGGGCAGGGGTTACGGAAGAGATCCACAGCTCCACGCGGGAGGTGATGCGCCTTGCTCAGGCAGCGAAGAAAGATTGAACCCGAAAAAGCACCCGCTCCGACCCCGCACTCCCTCTATTTGCCGGAGCGAATTCAGGAGCTGGAGGACTGTCTGAGAATCAACGACCTGTGGTGCCAGGTTCTGGTAGTAGATGCGTTGCCGGAGCTGGTGCACTTCGGCTGGTTCAACCGGATCACCGTCCTGCCCGGGGTAACGGTATCCGTCCTGCTGCACCCGTATACCAGGGAGGAGGCCTCCAGGAAGATGGGCGACAAGCAAGTTAAAATCGGCTCGCAGCTGATTGAAGCCGAGAGGCGGGGGCGCACCAGAGAGGTGGGTGCTTTACAGGTCAAGTACCAGCATTATTCCAACTTGCTTACGGAGATAAACCTGGGCCGGAACAATTTGGTGGCCGCTACCGTAGCGATAATGGTATCCGGGAGGACGCAGGAAGAAATGGAGCGCAGGGTAGAGAAAGTCAAGGACGTGCTGGGTACGACCCGCGCCGTAACGCTTCACCTGCGCCAGCTCCCGGGTCTTCAGGCGGTACTGCCACTGGTAAGGACGGCTGTCCTGGATGAATTTCACGACGTAACGGTGGCCAATGCCGCGTGTCTGGCCCCGCTGATTTCCACCGATTTCTCCCACCCGTCCGGGATTTTCTTCGGCCAGAACGAGAGCGGGTCGCCGGTTTTTCTGGATTCCTTCATCGGCCAGCCCAGGCTTTACGGGCCGCACATGTTTATCACTGGTATGACTCGTTCGGGGAAGAGCTTTACGGTGAAAGGAGTTGTCGCCCGGTCTACAGCCCACGGGATGGTAGTAGTCATCCTGGACCCGGAAGGGGAATACCGCCGCCTGGCGGAGGCCCTGGGCGGGATAGTGATTAAGTTTCACCCCAATATGGAGTGCATGTTCAACCCGTTCGACATCGAACCGGAATACGACATGGAGCGCAAGCAGTGGTACATCGACCTGGCGGCCAAACAGGACGACATAGTGTCTCTGATTGCGGCCATGCTGGAAATGCAGACCGGCGAGAAGCTGACGGCTGAGGAAAGAGCCCTGGCGGGCAAGGCCGTCCTGGAAGAGTACCTTTCCCGGGGGATCACCGAGGACCCGGAGTCCATATACCGCCCCGGCGGCGTAGAAGAAGGCGGGCATGCCCGGGCCGGGAAGTCCCACAAGGAAATGCCCACCATTTCCTCCTACGCTCGGCGGCTTCGGGGAATCGGTGCCGGTGCCGAACGGCTGGCCAACATCCTGATCCCCTTCCAGCGGGGAGGCCCGCAGGGATACTTCGACGGCCAGTCTATAGGCCGGTTCTACGACAAGCCCCTGGTGGTCTTTGACCTGTCCGGCCTGACCACGGAGTTTTCCCGCACCTATGCCATGTACGTAATGCTGGCATGGATCTGGGAGAAATTTGTCAAGAAGGACCGCAGCATACGCAAGCGGGTGGTGGTGGATGAAGCCTGGCTTTTCATGCAGCACAAGGACACCGCCCAGTTTCTCTCCCAAATGGCAAGACGCGGGGCCAAGCACAACACTTCCCTGATTGTGGCCTCCCAGTCCTTCCGGGAGTTCACCACGCAGGAAGGAATGGTTATGATGGCCCAGTGCGATGTCAAGTTCTTCCTGCGGATGCAGTCCACCGACGCGGAAAAGCTCGGTAAAATATACGGGTTCCCGAAGCATATCGTGGAGCGGATATCCGGGTTTTCTCAGGGCCAGGGCCTCCTCTGGGCGGGCAACGAGCGCGCCGTAGTGCGCTTTATCGGGCTCCCCTTCGAGGAACACTTCCTGCGCTCCGACCCTGAAGCGGTGGTAGCTCGATGAGAAGGAAATTCTTATGTATTGCGGTACTAATCTGTCTGCTCATGCCGGTTCTGCCCGCTTTAGCTGATTCCGGCGGCAGCAACCAGGGTGCATTTACGGTAGCGACAGCGGATTCTCCAGGCGGCCCTTCTGATTCTGAAAGTATCGGGGCAAGACCGCTGGAAGAGTACCGCATATTTACCCGTGAGCGCTGGGACATGTGCATGTACTGGTACTGGATACTGGCCAGTGTCTCCGGCGGGCTCATGGTGATAATGTTTGTCAGGTCGGGGTACAAGTACATGGGTTCGGCACTTAACCCGGGCATAAGAGTCT
This sequence comes from Desulfofundulus sp. JL263-se, assembly GCF_056316025.1. NCBI lineage: Bacteria > Bacillati > Bacillota > Clostridia > Eubacteriales > Peptococcaceae > Desulfofundulus > Desulfofundulus sp. JL263-se. The sequence goes on from NZ_CM149993.1 coordinate 753,913, forward strand.
CATTCATGAGTGACGTACAGAGGGCTATTGGTGCCGTAGTACTGATTGCCCTGGCCCCATTCCTGGTAAGCCTGATCGTGGCCGTGAACGACGCCTTTGTGGCCCTGTTTGCCAATATAACCGGCAGGGCTGTGGCCGGTGTCCAGATGGCAGACCCCGCTCAGCTGGACCCGGCAGGGATGTTTGAGAAAATCGTTGCGGCGCCGTTTAACGTCATCATTGAAGTAATCAACACCATTTTCGGTTTGAAGCCGCTGGACCAGCTGGTATTCAACGGTGAAATACGCGTATTGAGCGGCTGGAACCAGGTAAGCACGGGCAACATCTTCGCCGATGTGTTACTTAAATTAGCCCTGGTAGGATTTGATGTTTATTTCAATGCTATCTACACGATCCGGGGCTGGGTGGTAACCGCAGCCCTGGTGTCCACCCCGCTGGTTGCCTGGATCTGGGCCATCACCGAAGAAAGGCAGGTCCTGGAAATATGGGCGGCAGAAATATTCCAGACCGTCTTCATCCAGTCGGCACATGCTCTTGCCCTCGGCATATTTCTTTCAATCCTGTGCGGCGCAAAAGGGTCTTCGGTAGATGCCGGGTGGCTGGGCAGGGGGCTGGCAGACCTGGCGGTATGGTTTGCGGGCCTTGGCGGGGCCATGTGCGTCCTGGTCCTGGTCTTCGTAGGGTACCGGTTTATTTTGGCCCGGGACGTTCAGGACTTCTCCAGGGCCAAAGAAAGTTTTGGCAGGGCAGTAGGTGGCCTGCTTATTCTAGGGCTGTGCCTCATGCTGGCCGGTATGCTGGCCGGTGTGTTGAGCGGCAGTTGGGGGATTAACTACTCGGCCCTGGCTCCGGAGATTGCCGGGCAGGGACAGCGCAGGATCACTGTCTGGGAAACCTTCTTCATGCTGCTCACTGTGATTCCGGTATCCAAGATGCTCTCGTCCATCTTTATGAAGTTAATTGCCCGTGTGGGCACCGTGGACGAAGAAAAGTGGGCGGCGATAGGTCTGGGCGGCCTGGCAATGCTGGGGAAGATGGTTTTGGATAAGCGGCCCCGACCGCTGCCCCAATTACCCGGGCCGCCCAAACCTCCCGGCGATGGGGGTCCTGCAGACGGGGGCTCCGGCGAGGCCGGGGGCATTATGTCCGGCATAATCGGATACGGGCAGAGCGCCGGCTCTACCGCCGGCAGGGTCGGAATGGGCCTCGGGGGCCTGGCCGGGGCAGCCGTCCCGAAAGTGGCCCCGGCAATGGTCGGTATTTTCGGTGCAACGGCGCGTTTAGTAACCGCCCCGGCAGCCACGGCACTTTTAGCCGGGCGGGCCGTGTACCGGGAAGTGAAAGAAGGAAACACCCTCGGGCAGGCAGCTATGAACATCACCGGCGCTTCCAGCTCGTCGGAGGCTACTGCGAGACTGATCGGTTCCGTCCTGGGGTCTCCGCTGGGATACACCGGCGCCAGTATAGGCGGGTCCGTACTCGGTGGCGCTGCAAGGGCCGCCGGCACAATATGGGAGCGGTTGGGAACGGAATCGGGCGGGACGACGCCGTCCCGGGAAGCCGAAGAATAACCCCCGGAGCCTTTCCCCGGCCCGGGGGTTTTTTTCGTCGGGGGGTGTTTTTTTTTGGGCGCAGGTAACGAATCCGAACGTAGCGCGGAGCGGTTGCTATTCGAGATTGCCAAACGCGGCGGCCGATTTCTGGGCAGGGCGCTGCTGAAGCTGATTGCCCCTTATCTGCCGGTAATTATTATAGTATTACTGCTGTTTTCCTTTCTGCTCTGGCTGATAGCCGCCGTGTACTCCGCCTTTCCTGTCAAGGGGACCCTGGTGGGGCTGCATCACGGCCCGGAGGATAAAAAAGCCAGAGCCGCATACGAACAGTTATGTGATACGTGGAATGCAGCCGACACCTGGCTGGTTTCCGAAGAAGTCTCCAGGCCGGAGCGCGCGGTTGGCGAGCCTGACAGTGCGCATCCGTTTTACCCCGGAAAGGGGACAAGCAATATCGGCACAATGGCGGACCGGTACCGCAACGACTTCAAGCTCCGGCTGAAATGGGGCCAGGTACACGCGGCGGCCCTCTACAGGGCCTACTCGCTGAACCTCCCCCGGATAACGGGTGCTGATATGGAAAAAGTCACTAAGGACTTACACCCGTATTTTTACTACAAGAAGTCGGCAGTCATAACCTGCGGCGAGGATGGGTGTGAAGAAAGCATTGTCTACTTGCTGGTCGAGGCTTACACGATCCAGGGGCACTACCAGTACCGCTACCGCTGGAAGACGGATCACTTCGAGGGCGGCTCCGTGACCTACGAGGAACTGGCCTCAATCCAGCAAATCCAGCCCAATAAATGGCAGCGGCTTGAGGACTGGGCCAAAAACGAATACAAATTGGGTGAGAAGGAACTGGCCCTGACCCGGACAGCCATCTGGGAGGCCGGGCAGGGGTTCAACGAGCAGAAGGAGTGGCTGGAATGGTTGATGCAGAGGTACACCGGGGCATTTAGTTTTATCTCTTCAGCGGCCATGATCCCTCCGGAGCTGGTGCCGCTTTTCAAGGAGGCCGAAAAAAAGTACGGCATACCCTGGTGGTTCCTGGCTGCGGTGTCGTTCGTGGAGAGCTCCTACAACCCCCGGGCGGAAAACCCGTCCACGCGCTGCTACGGCCTGATGCAGGTTTCCCCCTCCAACTGGGAGCACTACGCGCCCCTGCTGGGGTTTGACCCGGTGGCGGACAAGGAAAACCCTGGGGCGCAAATCATGGTCGGGGCGTATCTGCTCAAGAGTTACCTCGGTGACGTGGACTGGGAGGGGGATTGGAAGGAGGAAACCCTTGCAGGGCTGGCATTCTACGGCGGATTCCGGGGGAGCGACGCCCTGGAGCGGTGCCGGGAGGAATATGCGGGTAAGATATGGCAGCTGGCCGAGGGATTCCTGGAACGTAAAGCCTACTGGCCGGTGCCGGGGTATGCGTATATGTCCTCTCCTTTCGGATGGCGCTACCACCCCATAGATAAAGTGACGAAGTTTCATACAGGTATCGACATTCCGGCCCCGGTAGGAGCGCCGGTGGTGTCAGTTTCCTCCGGTGTGGTTACTTTTGCCGGGTGGAATGGAGGTTACGGCATGTGCATGACGGTCCGTGACGGCCAGCACCTTTACCAGTATGCCCACCTGAGCGAAATATACGTAACTGCCGGCCGGATGGTACAGCCGGGACAGCGGATAGGAGCGGTAGGCAGCACCGGGAAGTCTACCGGGCCGCACCTGCATTTCGGCGTGAAGGACCTGGCAGGGAACTGCTGGATCGATCCGGTGCTGGTAGTGCGGCCATAGGATTTGAGGAGGTGTAATTTTGCGGGTTCTCCTGGTAACCGGCTTTTCATCACTGGAAAAGCAGCTGGAAAATGTTCTGACCTCACGCGGAGACCAGTGCTGGAGATGTTACCACCGTCGGGCGGTCATTCCTGCCGTTGAGGAATACTCCCCGGACGTGGTGGTGCTTGGCCCCGCTCTCCAGGGCGATGAAGACCTTGCCAGTGAGGTTGTTTATCCCTTGCGGCAAAAAGGGATACGTGTGGTTTTTCTCCCGGGCGCTCTCGACATGCCGGATACCCGGGAGTGGCTTGAGAAACTCATCCCGCTGGGGGTGTATTGCTATGTGTTCGACCCCCTGGAGCCGGGCAAGATAGTTGAGCGGCTGGACCGGCCCGGCACGCTGGAGGAGCTGAGGCGGGAGATAGTTGACTCTGCACTCAGCAGTGAGTATGCGGAGAAAGTATTCCGCCCGGTGGCCGACGCCATGATTGAAATGGCTACCAAGGATGCCGAACGGAAATATAAAAATGATTCAGATAAAGTGGTAATACCAGAAGACGAACAGGAAGAAAAAAGTAAACACCGGATTTTAACAACTGTAAAAGGATTATTAAAACAGAGCACAAAACAGAATAACAAGATAGTCAATATCCATTCGAAAAGACCCTCAAAGATCATTGGTATACTGTCGCCGAGGTCCTGCGGAGTGACGTTTACGGCTGTAAACCTGGCCACAGTTTTAGCTGAACTCGGCCAGGAAGTCGCTTTAGTAGATTTTAAGGGTGACTGCAAAACGTACTTTTTTCCACCAAAGGTAACTGTTTACAGCTCTTTAGATGAAGCAGAGTATAAAGATTACGTAATTATTGACGCCGGAAATAAAAGGCTTAAATTTGACAGGGCAGTAATCGTCTACAGCCCGGAACTTTATTACATTAACCCGGTGAAGGAACTGGACAAAACCATACAGTGCCCGTGTATAAGAGTGCTGAACAAGGCCATATCCTTACCCGGGTCCTACGAAAAATTACTGGGAATAATCCCGGATGTGGTTGTACCTTATACCGAAAACCTGCTCCAAATACTGACGGGACGCCCGGCGGTACTGGATCACCCGCACATAAAACAATCTTTTATAAAAATCGCTAATTTAGTAAGGCAGCAGAATGCCATTTTGTATGATGAAGAAAAACCCGTGGTTAATTGATGAGGGTGGTGAAAATGATATTAGCTCACCAAATTCCTGAACAGACAGTTAATAAAATAAAACAGGCGGGCTATGACGTTCAAACAGGGCACCTGGATTCTGAAAATACACCGAAATTAGTAATATCATCAGACGAAGAAGTTCTACGCGCGGCCAAAAAAAGGGGGATACCAACACTGGCGGTAATTGAAAGCAGTGACCTGGAAAAGATACGGCAATTCGGTCAAATATCCAGGGTTACATCCCCCCAGGAAGTGGTGAAAGTATTAAGCCAGATGGTTGAGCCTGATGTAAAAAAATCTCACCGGGAAGACACATACGATAAAAGCCTGCCCAATAAAATTTACGATATCCGGGTACCGGACACGCCGGAATGGGCCGTTCCAAAAACTGTAAACTACGGGCTGAATTTCGGTGTTGCAGGAAAGAGAGAAATTATAGCCGTTACCGGCAGCAAAGGGGGGACCGGGAAAACTACCGTCGCTGCTTGCCTGGGTATAGTTTACGCCAGGGAACGTTTAAAAGTTGTAGTAGTGGATTTCGACCTGCGCGCGCCGTCTCTGGGGATGGTCCTGCAAACAGAGAGCACCAAGGGGCTCCCGGACTTTCTCGCAACCCCGGACGTGAACCTGGGGGAAGGAACCGTGTACAACATGCTGGCGCCGCACCACTCGTCGGATGTCCAGTTGCTTCTCTCTCCGATGGGTATGAAAGAAAAGGTTAACGAGAACGACGTGGAAAAAGTTATAAGAAATTTGAGCCGGTATTTCGACGTTGTAATACTGGACCTGGGCTGTCTTTCGGATATACCTTTACCCGTGATGACCTGCTTTGGCTGGGCAACAAGAGTTTTGATGGTAACTCAGATGTCAGCTTCATCTCTAAAACTGGCACAAAACTGGTTTCGTGAACACCGCATAAGGGATTTAACCAAATTCGGGATAGTCGCCAACCGGGTAAATAAAGCGTCAGCCTTTCCTCCGTCTGCGGCCTGCCGTGTGTTGGGGCTGGAACTTTTGGCTGCACTGCCCGACAATCCCGCAGTGCTTAAAGGAGAAGCGAAAGGTAATCCCTTACCTTCAAGGGGACCTTTTCTTAAGGAGTTGGAAAAATTGGCCGATATTATCTGGCCGAACTTCAAAATTAAGAGAAAGTTCAGGTTCAGAAAAGAGAATGAGAATATTGAATTAAGAGGCGGTTTAATTGACGCGAATTCAGCTTCAAAAGAACCCTGGATAATGAAACTGTTGGGCCGTAACCGTTGATTTTAGGAGGGTTGCTGATGATAAAAATAGGCTGCCCGAGCCTGCCGTTTTTTCATAAACTTGAAACACCCAAAATAATATGTGCCACGACAGGAATAGTTTTACTGTGGGCAGGCGGCATTTATTTACTAATTGGTTTAATACTTTTAACTTCGGCGTTTACTGCAAGTATTGCGCAGTGGCTGTGGTTTAAAAAAGGCTGGCGTCTTTCTCGCTCGTTGGGATTAAAGGAATACTTGCTCCTGCCTTCCAATTTAAAAATTGTGGGCTTACCGCCGGGAAAAGTCTTTGAAAACCACCTGCAGGCAAGCTACCTTGATGTAATTAAATATTTAACAGGTATCAAAAAACGCCCTGATTTTAAACAAAGGACTGCCGAAATGCGGCAGTCCTATTTTGATGATTACCGTAAAATAGCGGAGTTTTGCAGGTCAGGGCGCTGGGGCGAAAGGATTTATATTGTCGGGACAACCCACCCGAACATGATGAAATGGTGGGTGAGGGCGTTCGAGGAAGCCGGCTTCAGGGCAATATACACGGGTTACAACATTGACCCCGGAGCGAAACTGGGCAAGCTGGGGTGGTGGATGGCCCAGGTGGCCGCCACGGGCCGTGCCCGGTCGAAGCAACCGCCCGAACACTGGACAACGTGCATAGCGGTCTGGGAAAACCGTCCGGCAAAAGACCAGGTGCGCTGACGCGTGACAATAGAAAGGCTGGTGTTAAAATGCTGCTTGTAATGTTTCCTTTTTTAGCATACCTGGCCATTCACTCGTACACTGACATAAAAGAACAGAGGACGAGCAACAAAGTAAACCTAATAGCCCTGATTGTTTTGATTGTTTTGTCGTGCCCGGAAAACATCAAACCAGTAATTACTGCACTTCTGTGGTGCCTGGTTACAGGTCTTATCTTGGAAAAGCTCGGCGTCTGGATGCCCGGCGACACCCGCATGTTCTCTATATGCGGCGGCTATACCGCCCTGTTGGGAGTCCCGGTCGCATTGTATGCAGCCGTTATGCTTTTGGGTTATGCAGTAGTTGGGATATTTCTGCTGGGAGTAAACAAGCAGCTCGGCATACCGAATTTGCTTGCGGTAATTTATCCCGTGCTGCGGGATAAAGGGGTGCGTTTCCCCGGCGCCCCGCTGCTGGCCGCATCTGCTTTGCTGTCCCTGGGGGTGATAATATGGAAGTGATAGAATTGGTTCGTTTTATCAAATCTAACAACATAGAGATAAACGATTTAAAAGTAAACTACATGCACGGCAGGCCCCACGACTTAATGCTGACGATCCAGAGAATCGTAAAAGGGACATTTTTGGAAGCAGTGGTTACAGCGGAAAACATGGCCTCTTTCTGGCCTTTTTGCAGTTATAACGTTGTTCCTGTCGAAAGCGGGTACCAGGTAATAGTAACATATAAAGTAAAGACAGCGAATATTTTTGCTTTTCGGGAAAATTTTACTTTACAATTAAAGGAAAGTATGCTATGATTACTAATAGCCGGTCCCGTACCGGTAACAAGTAAATAACGTCCGACAGCGGAAAGTCCGCATCGGGAGTCTGAAGGCTTACCGGTGCGGACTTTTGCATTTTTGCGGGCCGAATTTTGCCGGGAAGGGAGGGAAGTTTGCAGAAGGCAGCGGCTCAACGGCAGATTTAAAAAGGGGGAATTTTGAATGCCGAAGTTTATTGAAGACGTGAAGAAGTGGCTGAAGGACGAGCGCAGTTCTGTATTGTCCGAGAAGTCTCTGATTACCGCGGTAGGGATTTTAGGCGGTATTGGTTTGGGCGCTATAGCTTTGCCCAAACTTAAGACTTACGCGGATACTGTTTTCATGAACTTTGAGACTTCTACCACCACCACTGACTTTGAGACCAATTCCGACTGGACCGGTTCCTAATATTAATACAAGGGAGGGAGGCGGCGGTCGGGAAAGGCCGCCGCGCATTTCCCGGCCGCCGCGAAAGTTTTATGAAGAAATCTTTTAACAAGGTACTGGCGGTTTTAGTTGTGGTAGCCCTGTTAATCGGGGTAATGCCGGTAGTGCCGGTATACGCTAATACATCTCCGTTTTTAATGATAGTGTCAGGTTGTGAACACTCTCTCGCGTTAAAAAATGGCGGCACGGTTTGGGCGTGGGGGCATAACGGTAGCGGCCAGCTGGGTGACGGTACTACTATTAGTAAATATACACCCGTACAGGTACAAAATTTATCTGATGTTGTGGCAATAGCTGCAGGTGGTTGGCACTCACTTGCATTGAAGTCTGACGGCACAGTATGGGCGTGGGGTTATAACGGTAGCGGCCAGCTTGGTGACGGTACTACTACCGACAGGCTCACACCCGTACAGGTACAAAATTTATCTGATGTTGTGGCAATAGCTGCAGATGGTTGGCACTCACTTGCATTGAAGTCTGACGGCACAGTGTGGGCGTGGGGTGATAATTATTGCGGCCAGCTTGGTGACGGTACTACTACTGACAGGCACACACCCGTACAGGTACAGAACCTGTCTGACGTCGTAGCAATAGCTGCAGGTATTTATTGTTCACTTGCACTAAAGTCCGACGGCACGGTTTGGGCGTGGGGTGATAATAGTGACGGTCGGCTGGGTGACGGTACTACTACCGACAGGCACACACCTGTCCAGGTACAGAATTTATCCGGTGTCATAGCGATAGCTATAAGTAGTGAACACTCACTTGCACTAAAGTCTGACGGTACAGTCTGGGCATGGGGTTGGAATTATTACGGCCAGCTGGGTGACGGTACTACTACTAGTAAATATACACCCGTACAGGTACAAAATTTATCTGATGTTGTGGCAATAGCTGCAGGTAGTTGTTGTTCTCTCGCGCTGAAGTCTGACGGTACAGTCTGGGCGTGGGGTTATAACGGTAGCGGCCAGCTTGGTGACGGTACTAGAACTAACCGGTACACGCCTGTCCAGGTACAGAATTTATCCGGTGTCATAGCGATAGCTGCGAGTAGTGAACAACACTCACTTGCACTAAAGTCTGACGGTACAGTCTGGGCATGGGGTCTGAATAATTACGGCCAGCTGGGTGACGGTACCACTGCCAATAGATATACGCCCGTACAGGTAATATTCCCAATGCCTATATCTGCTCCAACCGGGTTAGAAGCAATAGCAAGCAACAGAAACATAATCCTGCAGTTTGACCCTGTCAACGGTGCCAATGGTTATAAGATAGAACGCAGTACCGACGGCATTAATTTCACCAAGGTAGTCGATATAGGCACTGCAACTAACGAAAATGGCAAGGTTGAATATACCGAAACGGTTCCTTCATGGGACGCCACGTATTACTATAGGGTTAAAGCTTACAACGACAATACAACTTCAGACCCGTCCGAGGTAGTATCTGTTACTATTGAAAATCTTCCTGCACCTACCGGCTTAGAGATAACCGCAGTAGATAAAGAAGTAACTCTCAAATTTAACCCGGTTGACTATGCAGCGGGTTATAAAATTCAGCGCAGCACCGACGGGAACAACTGGACAGTTGTAAGTGAAATAACCGACCCGGTACTCGAAAATGGCAAAGTCGAATACGTGGAGACAGTACCGCAGCCCGGCATGACATACTACTATCGGGTAACAGCCTATGACAGCAACAGTTACGAATCAGATGCCTCCGAGCCGGTTTTTGTAACAATCGAAGCCATTCCGGTTCCCACACTGGTAAGCGTTAAAGCTATTGGCAAAGATGCAGAGCTCAAAATTAAACACCTGCCCGACGTTGACGGTTACTCCGTAGAGCGCCGCGTACCGGGTGGGATTTTCACCGAAGTTAAGTATGTGGAGAACACCGACCCTGACGCCTACGGATACGTAACTATAATAGACGATACCACGGAAAGAGAAACTGAATACGAATACAGGGTTAAGTCAAAAGCCGGCACTGATTACAGCGACCCGTCGGCCATAAAGTCGGTGATCACGGGTTACGGCAAGCCTGACAAGCCCACCGGAGTACAGGCCGAGTGGACAGAAAACGGAGTAAGGATAACCTGGGATACCGCTGACGACCGGTTTACGTACAAGATCCAGATGAAGGGGTCGGGAGATTACTTTACCTACGTTGCCCATGACGTAACTGGAAACGAATACATTCACCAGACAAGGGACCAGCACACCTACAGGGTAATTGCCGTATATAACCACATAGAGTCCGACCCGTCGGACGAAGTAGTGCCGGTTGGAGATCCGCCGCTTGACGCGCCGAGGTACGTAACGGCAGATGCAACTCACAATACCGTAACTTTAACCTGGACACCGGTGACACCGGTGGACGGCGCGGTATCGTATATCGTAGAGAAAATGACGGGCGTTGGCAGTTTTGAGGAAGTAGCAACCACCAGCAACAACAGCGTAATAATCGAAGGTTTGACACCGGAGACCACTTACGGCTTCCGGGTTAAAGCGGCAGGTAACCCGCTGAACAAGCCCAGCCAGGTAAGGACTGTAACGACTTCACCGGCACCGCCCGAGGCGGTGACCAATCTTCAGGCAGAGGTAAACGGCACTAAGGTAACTCTAATCTGGAACGAAAGCGCCAACGCGCGGAGGTACCTGGTTGAAAGGTATAAAGGCGGGGAATACGAAAGAAAGACATGGGCTTTAAAGAACAGCTTCACCGACAGCTACCTTGAATACAGCACAACTTACACTTACAAGGTTTATGCCTACGGGTACGGCTTATCCGACCCGGCGGAGATTACAGTAACGACCGGCGAAAAACTCAAGCCGGCACCTGCCAACTTCAGGGTAATTAAAGTAACTGACACCAGCGTGACATTAGCCTGGGACGCTGTTGACGGCGCGGCAAATTACACGGTAAAGAGAACGGTTGACATGAACAACTTCACCGAACTGAGCCCTGCAACAGAGACCGAATTTACCGATACAGGATTGGAGCCTCAGACCACTTATTACTACAAAGTGAAGGCCGATAACAGCAAAGAAAGCCGGTACGTAAAAGTTACCACCGCTGCTGCACCGCCGGAGGGTGTGACAAACCTGCAGGCTGAAGTAACGGGTAACCGGGTAACTTTAACCTGGGACGAAGTTGAAGGCGTCACGTACTACAAGGTAAAGCGTTTCCTTAACGGAGAACTCGACAAAGAACGGTGGGTCAGAGGGAACGCATTCGAAGATAAGTACCTGGAGTACGAGACGGAATATACTTACAAAGTTTACGCCAGAAAAGACGGGGCACTTTCCGAACCGCAGGAAATTACGGTAACGACCGAAGCCGAACCCAAGCCGGCCCCTGAAAACTTCCGGGTAACGGGAGTAACTGACACTACAGTTTCTCTGGCCTGGGACGCCGTTAAAGGTGCAGTAAGCTATACAGTAATCAGGACATCCAACGACTTGCAGAACCAGACCAAGTTCAGCAACGTGACCGGAACTGAATTCACCGATACAGGGCTGGAACCGCGGACGACGTACTACTACAAAGTGAAGGCCGACAACAGCGGGGAAAGCAAATATATAAGGGCAACCACCACAAGCACACCACCTGATCCGACAGCCAACCTCCAGGCTGATATAGTAGGCAATAAAGTAACCCTGACCTGGAATGAAGTTGACGGGGCAAGATACTACAAAGTTGAGCGTTACCGTAACGGCGAGCTTGAAATGAGCCGCTGGACCAGAAACACTTCGTTTGTCGATAAGTACCTGGAATATAACACAGAGTACACTTACAAAGTTTACGCCAGGAATGGCGGAACACTTTCCAGCCCGCAGGAAATCACGGTAACGACCGAAAGCAAGCCCAAGCCGGCACCCGCCAACTTCAAAGTAACGAATGTAACCGACACCAGCGCAACCTTAATCTGGGATGCCGTTGAGGGTGCAGAAAGCTACACTGTAACGAGGACGGTTGACAGGAGGGAATTCGTCCAACTTGGCCCTGTAACCGGCACGGAATTTACCGACACGGGGTTACAGCCGGAGACCACATATTACTACAAAGTCAGGGCCAACAACAGCGAGGACAGCTGGTATGTCAGGGTAATTACCACCGGAGTCCCGCCGGGTACAGTAACTAACTTACGAGCTGACGTAAAAGGGAACACAGTAATCCTGACCTGGGACACTGTAGATGGAGTAAAATATTACAAAGTTGAGCGGTACCTTAACGGAGAACTTAATTACCAGCGTTATGTAAGCGGCACTACCTACACGGACAAGTATCTGGAATACGCGACGGGCTACACGTACAAAGTATACTCGAAAGGCCGGACAGCCTTATCAACTCCGCAGGAAATCCAGATAACAACCGGTCCTGCGACACCACAATTCAGCTATGAGGTAGACAACGGCCAGGTCAAATTAACGATAACTTGCGAGACGGAGAACGTGACCTTCAAGATAGAACGCGGTCCGAGCCTTGATAACATGACAGTTATTGCAACAGATGTTGCTGATACCTATACGGACACCGGTGTGGAAGCTCGTACAAGGTACTATTACAGGGTGACGGCCGTGGATGAAACCGGCAGGGAGTCGGCACCTGCAAGGAGGGGAGTCTACGTCCGCTAAGAAAGGCCCATATTTTATGGGCCTTTCTTTTTTGTAGAAGGGAGGCGTGATACGATTGTCGTTAGCGTCAACAGTAATAATATTCGTCACGGTCTGGTGGGCGCTGTCTGTAGTTTTTGAAAGGAAGCAAGACCGGGACTATCCTGCGTTTAAGTACATAATGGGTGTTTCCAGGAAAGGAGAAACCGGTCTTAAAAGGATATTAAAGCCTGTGTTAATAGTTGCCGGAGCTTTTGTGGGAGAATCCAGGAAACAAACGATAAAGGAACAACTGAAAATGGCTGACATCGACAGCACGCCCGAAGAATTTCTGGCAGCCCAGGTTATACTCGGTCTGGGCGGCGCTCTTACAATGTTGACGGCCTATGGAGTAACGCAAAAAAGCGTTTTTTTGTTGTTAGCTCCAATAGCTGGAGTTATCATGTTTCTCCAACCCAATAAGGCAGTTAAAAACAAGATAAACGACAAGAAAAAAGCAATTAAGAGCGAACTTCCCGATTTTATTGATACTTTATTGCTTTTAACTGAAGCGGGATATACGCCTTACCAGGCTATTAAACAGGTCACGTCGTATACCGGCGGGGTTCTTGGGCGTGAAGTTAAAGAGATGGCCGTGGAAATGGAGGCCACGGCAGATGAAATCAAAGCTATGAAGAATTTTGCTGAAAGAATGCAAATACCTGAACTCAGTAATTTTGTGGCAGCAATGATTCAGGCCAGCACTACTGACACCAAAGCCAAAGAAATATACGCGCAGCAGTCCTTTTTTATGAGGGAGATGCGGATATCCAACCTGCGGCGCCTTATTAAGGAATTACCGGCCCGGGTTAAGGGTTACAACTTTCTGCTTTTCATAATAAGCATAGCGATCCCTCTTATTCCTCTGGCAGTGATGTTCCTCAATATGAAAATGCCTCAGTGAATAAAGAAAGGAGTGCTTAGAAATTAATCAAAGGGGTTCGGTAACAACGGAAACGCTTTTGATTTCATTATTTTTACTGTTTTTCATGGTACTGGGTCCCGACCTGATGATGCTGGGCGGCAATTACTTCAGGGCTTACCAGGTTGCAAACGACCTGGTGGAACAGGGAACGATTCGGGGAGAGATAACCCAAAAAATGGCCGATAACGCTAAAACTTTTTTGTCCAAAACAACACCGGGAATAAACGACTGGAGCATAACCTACTCATCGGGCCTAACCGGATTGGGTATGACCATTGAGTGCACGGTATCAGGGTATTACACCTTAAAAGCTTTCCGGCTGATTGGCGTAAATTTAAACGTTCCCATCGGCGTTAAAAAGACGGGAGTGAGCCAGGTCTATGTCCGGTAAAAAAATAACCAGCAGGCAGAAACTTCTAGCAGTTCTGTCCCTGGCCGGAGCGGCTGCTATGGCATTTAAAGCCGGGGGGTACCTTTCCTGGGCAGGAATAGCGTGTTACGTTGTTTGTATAGCAGGGATAATAAAAAATCACCCGAAGACTCCTGCAATCCTCTGGGCTGCCGTCGGGGTACACGTATTGTTAACCGGATATTCCCAGGTGCAAAATCTACCTTTCTGCCCTTACTGCCTGGCAGCGGCAGGCTTTACGTTGTTAGCGGCAACTTCTCTTTGGAAATTGCCGGCCGCCGTTGTGACTGCACTGCTGATGGCCTGCGTATGGTATGCCTGGCCGTGGTACTTCAGTCCGAAAGAATACCAGTTTACTTATCCACGAACCAGATATGATCTGGTCCAGCCGCCCGAGCCCCAGGCGGTAAAAAATACGGAACCTGAACCGGCTGAAAATGCTGTTAGGGAATTAACAACCGGATACGGGTGAAAAAGGTGTGATTAAAACCTCTAGGTAAGGGGTGACATCCTCTCCCCAATGAATTGGGGAGCATCCCGGCGCGGGACGGCCCGGCACTCAATAAATTGAATGCTGGACAGGTCAGCCAGCATTCCCCGGACAACCCGGATCATCACCTTGGCCTTAAGGGGTGCCACACTCCCCTTTCTCCCAGGGTCATGCCCCGGGAGCATCGAGCGCTCTGGCGGCGATGTTCAAAGCTCCAACCCTGTCCGCATCGGACTGGTAGCCGCATTTGGTGCATTGGAACCAGCCCTGTGTTTTACGGTTATAGCGGGAAGCATTTCCGCACTTCGGACAGGTTTTGGAAGTTTCCTTGGGGTCAACATAGATAACGGGTACACCAGCAAGCGCGGCTTTGTATTCGATGAACGAGGCCAGCTCCCGGAAGTTCCAGCCGGACATCATCCGGTTGAATTTCTTTGAGCCCTTGGCTCGCTCACGGATGCCAAGGAGGTTTTCAAGTGCGATGGCTTTGCCTTCGGCTTTGGCAATTTCAACAATGCGCTTCGATATGCGGTGGTTGATATACTGCATCCATCTACGTTCGTGGCCTGCCTCCTTTTTGACGCGGGAGAGCCTGCCCGCCTGCTGGAGTGCTTTCCGCCGTTCTGCCCATCGTTCCTTACGCCACCTTACCCGGCGACCGTCAAAAAACACGTTATTGGACAGGACGGCCAGTTTGACGATACCGAAGTCAACCCCGATTACGCCGCCTGGCTCGTTAAGATGTGTTTCGTAGACGAGGGATATTGCCACATACCACTCGCCTCTTTTCCGCCATATCTCCATGGACCCCTGGCGGCAGGAACCTCCTGCCAGGTCATGGAGCCTCCTGGTGTGGTATGCGGAAGCGGCAAGGGGTACGGCTATCTGGCTTCTGCCGGAGGATACGGGAAACTTAACAATCCATGTCCCGGAGAGAAGCTGGTGGAGGGAGTAGCAGTCCTGCCGCACCATTACCGGAACTATCCTCTCAAATTTGGGCAGGCTGGCCTTTTTGCCCCTGTGTATGCGGGAAAGATAGGAGCGCCTGGCGGACAGCGCTTTAAGCATGGCGCACTGGAGCGTGCCCCGGTTGAGGTCGAACAACCCGCATGCTTGCCGGTAGGTTTCACGGTTCAGGTGTGCCCGGTTGGTGGTGTTTAATGTTTCGGCCTGTCCCAGAAACCAGGAGCACGCCTGGCGGTAGGTCTCCACCATGCGGGCCATTTTCTCCAGCTTGCCTTTGTTGGGAGGCAGGAGCTTTATTTTGAGAGTCACCGTCTGCATTCAGCATCTCCTCCGGTTTGCTTAAATTATAACAAAACTGGAGGAGAAAGTTAAGCCGCCATTCATCCCCTGATTGAAATCAGGGGCATTCTGGCGGATTATTGTAAGGGGTAAAACAAAATGCTTCGCAGGATTACAGTAATTGGATTAAGCATGCAGGTAATGTTTGTAGCATGTTTTTTATATTTTTACGACAGCAAATCAAAGGTTATCCAGCGGGCTTCAGCTGATCAAACGGAAATACTGATGCAGGACGCTCTCGAAACGGTAACCGTACAGGCTGCAGTAATTCTCTCCAGGGCAAAAATAAGCTATAAAAGCGATAAAGGAGCTGTAAACGCTTCCATAGCGGCAGAAGCGATAAACGGTACCAAAATAGAACCGGGCGAAATTTTTTCCTTTAATTCAGTTGTAGGCCCGAGAACAGAGGCCAGGGGTTACGTCGAGGGTACTTCCATAATGCGGACGGAAAACGGGGTAGAACCTGTCCCGGATATAGGCGGCGGGGTGTGCAGGACGGCCACGGCGCTGCATAAAGCGGTAAGACTTGCCGGGCTTAAGATAATTGAACACCATCACCACAGCCTTCCGGTGGAATACGCACTGGACGGCCAGGACGCGGCTGTAGCATGGCCAAATCTGGATTATAAATTTCAGAACAACAGAAATAAGGAAATAGTAATTAAAGCCACTGCCGGAGAAGATTACTGCGAAATTGAAATCTGGGAGCTGTTCTTATGATGTTTTTCGATGATTTAACAGAATTCTTATATTTAGGCGAGGACGTTTTGCTGATAATTGATGAGCTGGAATTAATATCTGATAGTGTAATTTATTATATTGACAAGTTGCCGGTTTTGCTGTCCATTGTTTTCTGGATTATAGTTGGGAACATAATTTTGAGAAATATGCCATACTGGTTAAGGTTGATGGGTTTTATGATATCAACATGGTTTGGATCGCAATACCTTGGAAAGTATAACTGTATCCAAAAAGATACCTGGGCGTAAAATCGTCAGGCCCAGGTTATTTGTTTTTTTAAAGGGGGTTAAGATTGTTCGTGTTGTACAAATTATGGTTCAGGTTTGCAGAAAAGGGGAGTGATTTTTCGTGAAATTAGATCGTGACGAAATTATGATTTTAAGCGATGCCACTGGCACGGGAATTTTAGCTTTAATTTTTTATCTGTACATGTCTGCAGTGACAGGGGGCATTTCTTATGAAGACATTTGTTATTCACTGTCGCTGGGTGCACTGGTTTGGTACTTCTGTTTAACGAGAGAGATGGGTATTTTTACTGTATTTTTTGCTGTATTGAGATTCATACTGAGGAAACTTTTCGTTCTCGGGAAAAATTTACAAGGAAAACTGTTTTCTTACCCAAGTTCAAAGTCTGTATTTTGCAGGAAACTATCCTTTAAAGAGAGAAACGGGGGGTATCTGGATTTCGTCAATTTTGAGGAGGATGACGTGTGATGGAAGTTTTTCGTCTGGTTCAGACTGGCTTCGGTACGCTGTTTCTTCCCGGGCTACTTTTCTTGGTAGCCAGGCGGGGGTTAAGGGGGATAAAGCTCTGGGAAATTATGGTGTATTCTTTTATTGGCAGCATTGTGGCTCACGGAATCTTTTTGTTTGTTTTTGGCATTTTGTTTAAAGTAGTGGACTGGGTCGGAGTGCTGGTAGGCTACATCGAAATGGCCAGGGAGAGCTTGAAGACTGTTCTGGGCAGGCCTTACGGGCCGGACGCGCTGGCTTCCCTTATTACGGTTTCTGTGGTAAGTTGGGTAATCGGGTGTTTTCACCGCTGGCTGTCCGCTCGGAGGGACGGTAAGTTTTTTAAAAAGCCTTTTTCTATCGAACCCAGATCCGCTCTTGATGTTGAAATGATGAGGTTAAGAGATGAGAAGTTGTGTCCCACTGTCGTGGTTTGTCTTACCTCTGGAGAAGAGATAAGGGGAAAGTGTCGCGTATATACTTTCACAGAACCCAGGGAGATAATTTTGGAAGTTGAAAGTGATGCTTCTGTTAAGGTTCTGCGTTGGGTTGTGTTAAGCGAGTCCGTATCTGAAGTTAGGTTGGAAGTACCTGGAAAAGATATGGAAGGGCCGAGTGGGAAGGTTTTCTTTTTGCAAAAACTTAGAAATGTTTAAGCTACGAATACGCCCGGCAGGTAGCCGAAAAAATACTGGAAGCCACCAGGGATAGTTAACCATTCCTTCTTTTGAGTGTCTGGGATATTTATTAGTTCTTATGTTTGCATGGATTTTGCTACATTAGGGGCAGGCTGTAGAATGTCGCGTAATGCTGTATAGTACAGGCCGGAAAAAACGAGGCCTTTTTGGGAGGAAATGTGGTGTTTCTAAGTGTTATTAAGAATCTCTGGTATTCTTCCGTTTCGCGCAAGCGGTACGTTGTACATGTTAATGCCTTGTCATCCTGCAAAAGCAAGAATATTACTTAAACAGAAAAAAGCAAAAGTAGTTCAGCGAACTCCTTTCACTATCCAATTATTGTACGATTTCTTATAGAAAGGAGGGAAAGGCGGCTCCTCCCCTCCCTTACGGAAGGAGTCTCCGCCGCCAGTTTTTAGATGAATTGGTTGGGATGTTGGCTGGTATGAAAGAAGTAGCGGTGGGGAGGATTTTCGGGAGCTGAGCCGCCGGCATCGGTATAGTAAGTTGCTTGTTTGCCCTGGCTACCATTATCCTAAGAACGACTGTGTCTGTTTCAAAGAGAGCCAGGCACTTTTCCCCGGAGCGCCTGGTTTGTTCAGCCGCCTGAGCTTCCCAAGAAGCCAGGGTACGAGCTGCCGAAGCTACAAATCCGTAATGCCAGTATTATTAGAACTGCTTTGCCTGCCCGGGCAAAGCTTTTTGTTTTGATTATAAGGCATCTAACAAAGGGGGGATAAATTTATGGTCAAGAAAATATTCTTATCTACTTCACCAAATTTCTACCTGTTCATTAACGTATTAATTGCATTACTGGCGGTCTTAATGTTTATGAATGCAGGAGTTGTTTACGCGGCCGACTGGACGGACTTCGGCGGGAACGACAAAAGGCAGCACCGGTCAACCGATCCGTTGAGCCCGCCCGTAGTGCCGAAATGGTCGGTACAGCTGGGCAGGAGTTCAAGCCAGCCGTTGATTGTGGGCGACAAAATCTGTGTGTCAGCTGGTGATTCTCTCTGGTACTTGAACGGAAACGCGCCGGTGGGTTGGAAATTGTTTGCAAAAATATATTAAAATATTAAGTAAAAATAAGGAAAGGGTGATACTTTCAAATGTTTAGGTTCAGATTAATCGGTCTACTCTTTCTGGCAGTTATGATAACAGTTTCGGCTGTGCCCGCCTGGGCATTTAAAGTAATTAAGCACGACCCAAACTACACTTCTCCGGGCTGGCATGAAGAATTTGTGGGTGATGATACCAAGGATGGATACATGGCCGATATGCTTAGAGAAAAAGAAGAACTAGGTATGACCTGGGAAGAATACTATGAATACTCCGACAAGCAGAACCAAAAGGAAATGCAGAAATTAAAAGAATTTGCTGAGAAGTACGGCTACACCGTGGATGTGTGCGTCAACGTCTGGGGCAGGTACCAGATGAACTCCAACTATGAGCCTGAAATCTGGTACAAACTTCCTGATGCCTTTGTGGACTTTCCCGACCTTAAACCATTTGTTAGCAACAAGACTGGTCGCACCATGATACCGATAAGATTTGTTGCTGAAAAGCTGGGCGCAGAAGTGGATTACGAGATGGAAGGTAAGACTGTCCACGCCTGGATCGTTAAAGGTGATACCCGGATAGACATGCGTTCCGGCGAAAACAAGGCCCTGGTAAACGGCAAAGAAGTGTACCTGGATGCCCCGATACAGCTTATAAATGGCAGGACGGTTGTCCCGCTGAGGTTTGTCTCTGAAGCCCTCGGGTGCAATGTATATTGGATGGACGTACTGCCTAACGGAGCACCCAGTAAAGGCATTGCACCTTTTTATAAGAGAAAAGAAACCGTAATCATAGACGACCCGGACGGCGGCCTGGAAAAAGCTATTCAGGCAACCAGGGAAAGCCGGATATTAGGAGAGAGATCGAAGCAGATACTATTAGAAATTCTCGAAAAAGCCAAGCGTGGAGAAAAAGTTTACCCTGTAGAGCCGGCTTCACATTATTTTTCCTCAAAAAAGGAACAACCCCCCGCTGAGACGGGGGGTTTGCAATTGGTGAAATTTATTAAAGAAAAGCCTGTGATATCAGGAACAGTAGTATTGATACTGGCAGCACTTGGAGTGCTGATTTGGAAAAGATACAAGTATTATTAGAATTGCTTTGCCTGCCCGGGCAAAGCTTTTTTATTTTTAAGACGTCTAACAAAGGAGGGATCAAGTTTGTGATCAAAAAAATATTCTTATCTACTTCACCAAATTTTTATCTGTTTATTAACGTATTAATTGCATTACTGGCGGTCCTAATGTTTATGAATGCAGGAGTTGTTTACGCAGCAGACTGGACGGACTTCGGCGGGGACGACAAGAGGCAGCACCGGTCAACCGACCCGTTGAGCCCGCCCGTAATGCCGAAGTGGTCGGTACAGCTGGGCAGGAGCTCGAGCCAGCCGTTGATTGTGGGCGACAAAATATACGTGCTGGCCGGTGATTCCCTTTGGTGCCTGAACGGAAACGCGCCGGAGGGCCTGGAAGTGACGTGGGACGACATTATCAACCAGACCGAAGAAGCGAACCAACTGATAATCTGGCAGTATGCTGGGGTAAACGAGGGTAAGGTCAGCAAATCTCACCCGGTCTACCACAACGGCATTATCTATTTAGGCACCGGAGGCGGTCGGGTGGCAGCAGTTAACGCGGAAACCGGGCAGTTATTAGGACAGACCGGTGTACTGGCACCGGAAGTGGTAACTGCTCCGCTGGTGTTTGACAGTGGTGAAGTGGTTGTGGGAACTTCTGACGGGTATGTTCGTATAATACGTGGCCTACAAAATGGTAATCCTACATCAAAAAAATATTATCTCGGTGGCCGTGTAACTTCATCGCCGATTAAACTAAACTCTGGAAACGGATTTATAATTGCCGATGATGGCGGCCAGGGAGTTGTTAAAGCATTCTATATTAACGACGGAGTACACCAAGACTTCGATCCTGTCTGGCCGAAACCCATCAAGGCAGGTTCCGTCCCGGCTTCTTTTGCAAAAGATTTAGGAGATAGTAACGATACGTTTTATTTTTCGACTAAAAACGGAAAATTCTTTCAGGCGTCTATAAGTACCGGGGGTTATCTTGTAAATACGAAATATTACAATTCAGTAATCCGAATAAACAACTCGCCTGCGGTGGGAAGCAGTTACGTATATTTCACCATCCGCAGGTCATATTCCGGCAATGGAGAACTGGTTGCCGTTGATAAAAGCGACTGGTTTCACTGCCCCTGGAGCCGGGAGTTGGAAAATGACGGCAACACCGCGCCGCTGGTGTGGCAGTCCATCGGTGGCGTGCTGGTGGGTGACACCGGGGCAAAGCTCTATGCCTTCAACAGCTCCGCAGGGGGTGAGTCCCTGCCCTTTGCGCCGAACCCTGACGACCCCGACGGCGAGTTACAGCCCGTGCTTGATCTCGGGCGGGTTTCGCAAAAAGACCCTGACTGGTGGCGGCAGACCACAGGCGTTGCAACGGAATTAACCCTGGCGTCCGGAAGCATGTCAAAGGGCTTATTGCTCTTTGGCGCTAACTATTCTCTTAAACTGAACGACGGGTGGCTGTTCGCCTACTCTACGGGCCAGCTTAAAAACTTGCTTCTTAAAGCGCCGGACCCTGATGACCCGTCCAGCGCGGTAATAAGCCTGGAAGGACCGATAATGCCAGAGACTGATGAAATAACATTAAACATTGAGGCAGAATACCAGGTAATATCCCTGGGCGAAAAAGAGCCGCAGGATACCTATGCGGCGTGGAAATTCGACATTGACGATAACTGGAGAGGGTTTATAGAAAACCTACACTTCGAGCCGGAGAGCCCTAATAATTATCAAATATTAGAAATCAATACTACCGTACCGATAGGCGCAACGAAGGTCATTGTTAACATTAACCCTGACAGGAACATGCCGCAGAACGAAATGAATTGGGAAGATAACGTACTGGAAATACCTTTAGACGTAATCCTACCGAATTTAAAGATAGAAAATATGCAGTTATCGCCTCTTAAACCCGAAGAAGGCGGCACGGTAAACCTATCAGTGGATGTTATTAACGACAACTCACAGGGATTCAACAGGGACCTGGTAACTGACCTGTCCTGGTGGGTAGACGGTGAACTGCAGGGTACCAGAACTAACATCCTGGTGCCTGCCGGCGGCAAAGTTAAACTGGAAGGGTTCAGTTTTACCGGTACTGAATCAAAGCATACCGTCAAGTTTTTCGTC
Organism: Desulfofundulus sp. JL263-se; assembly: GCF_056316025.1. Classification (NCBI taxonomy): domain Bacteria; kingdom Bacillati; phylum Bacillota; class Clostridia; order Eubacteriales; family Peptococcaceae; genus Desulfofundulus; species Desulfofundulus sp. JL263-se. The sequence goes on from NZ_CM149993.1 coordinate 775,859, forward strand.
AACCCAAACAAAACCAAACCAATAGCTGAAGAAATTTATCCTGCCGATAATATCATAACAAGAAATATATACTTTACCAACGACCTTGACCTTTACGTTACCAACTGCCAGGGCGGCCAGTTTAAGGCCGGGGAAACGGTAACCCTGACCGCCGTGGCCGGGTCTACCAGGGAAAGCGTCAAGACAGTTACTGAAACTGTAGAGTTTATTATCGACGGTAAGGTAGAAGCCCAATACGAAGTCATACTTGCTCCGGGCGAAGAAGTGACCTTAAACCACCAGTGGACGGCGCCCAATAAAAATTGGGACGGAGAGCTCAGGGTAGTTATCAACCGCGACATAAATCCCGGTGAAATAACATACGCAAATAATGTCTGCATTTCGAGTCTCCGGGTCAGGGAACAGGCAACGTCCATTTCATGCCTGCCGGGCTGGATAGATCCCAGTGACCCATATTGCATAGACGGGGACTGCTGGAGCTGGTCTTGTAATTGTGATGATGAAGGTGATTGTGACTGCTGCTGCTCCTGTGATACTGATATTCACAATGAAAGGATAAGTCTTTCAATACACGACCTGACGCCAGATACGGTGAAAGCCGGGATGGGCTTTACTTTTACTGTGGAGACTAACTACGAATGTGATGACTGCAGTGAGGACAGCGCCTGCGGCGGCGACTGCGAAGCGGGAGAAGATAAAGACTGCCCGGAAGACCCCGAGGGCGGTGTTACCGAAGTAGTGGCTTTCTTCCCGGAAGGTTTTGTGGGAATAGACTATAAAGGTGATACGTCTTACACGGTAGGCGGTTATACCGGCGTCAGGTTAATTCCCGACAAGCCCAGGGGGTCGCACAGCAACACCTGGAGGCTGCCCAGGGTGGTAATCGAGCCTTCGGACGTAAAAACGGCCGACCGCGGAGAGGACATAAAATACGTTGACGAGTATTACGTCCTGGAACCCGGCGAATTTGAAGGCGGGCACAAGCACTACACTCCTTTTCCCACTCCGGACGGTCCTTACTCGTTTGTGGTAGTGGCCTGGGGTGGGAGTGAAGGGGACAATTTAGTAGACTGCAAGCAGGCTACGGTAACGATAAAAGGTTCGCCTTATGACGATTTTGTAGTTCGCCGGGTAGACCCGTACAACCCGTTCCCGGCCGGCACGGGCTGGAACTGGAAGGATAGGGTCAGTGAATTTTTCACGGAAGAATTGAAAGAATTTTGGGATTCTTTCGGGAACAGCTATGCAGATTACGAGTGCCGGTGGACATTTGGGCTTTAGGGCCGCATTGGTTGCGGCCTTTATTTTTTAGGAGGGCAGGCCGTAAAATTTTTTAAGGAGGTTTTTACGAATGGATGTTGATGGTTACAAAAAATTGCGTGAAGAAATAACTGGAAAGTTAGATGACTTACTTGATGAATCGATTAAGTATCTCAAAACGAAAATGGAAAGTTATATGAATGGTGAAAGCCTTGCCGACGAAATTAACGCTGTTGGTGACCTGGCGTTGAAAGTGTTGCAGGCTAAAAAAATGTCTGTTTAAATTTTACTTGAGACGATATTGAAAATGACAGAGTACATTTCAGCTACTGTTTTTGCTGCATCTTTGGCTGTTAATCTGCCTTGAAGCTCTTGAATGTTTTCTTTTATCTAACAATTTCAAGGTTAGTGTCAGTGCAACTTCGCTTTTTCCGATGCTTTTAAATTTCTTTTTCTTCTTCAAACATTCGACCATTCCTTTCTTGGCCTGCCCCTGTTAAATAACACTTTACATTCTAATTATTACCTTCAGGCCGCTATAACAAAGCGGCCTTTATTTTTAAAGGTGTTGATAACTTTTGCTGGGGGTTTTGGAATCAGTTACGGGTGAGGTCGTGACCTTCTATAGTAAGTACCAAACAGGAGGTCAAGCACAAAATGAGCTGTTATAGGAGCAATAATTGATTTCATTCCTAAAGCTATGATGGCAAATGAAATACCTGTTAAAAATACTATGACTGTATGACAGATTGATTTTCTGAATGCTATTAAGGTTAGTTTACTCTTAGATTTGTCATACTTGTTCAAGATATGGAGAAATGTCCAAAAGGTATTGATTAAAAAAGCCGTTATAACAATATAAATATCACAGTTTTCATTGGATAACTGAAAGATAGAAATTAGAATTCCTCTGGTATATATTTCTTCGAATATTCCTGCGCGTAATGAAATTTTTAGAAGGGTCAGGTAACTTTCTCTAGAGAGTTCATTTCCTACCACATATATTAAACTATTTCTCCAGGTGTTAGAAGTTTGGTAAAGTATAATGCCGAACATTGCAAGCAATGTTCCTGTAAATATGCCTACAATCGTGGCCGGTATGATGTTATTTGTAACGTACTGTTTATTGTAAAGCAGGATTAGAACGCTCGATAAAGTTAGGAGTAATTTTGGAGGTGTACTTTTTATGACCAGGTATTTTCGTTTCATGGCCGGTTTTTCTCCTGTGATAAGACGTAAGGCGATTACATTTGCGATAGCACTTATTTGCTCATGGGTTTTCTGTTTTATTGTCAGCGCTCACGTCAGGGAAGTATTGAGTTTCTTAAGCGGCAAAACTTTGGAAGAAGTAACGAGAGTGCTTCCTCCTCCGTCGGTACCAGTTAGGGCTGTTGCTTCACTAATTACCGTTTTGATGTGTTCATCGGATATATACCGTGATGTATGTCGTATTTTTGATGAGGATTAAGGGAAATCCTTTCAAGTTATTTTTGTTTTGCAGGCCGCTATAACAAAGCGGCCTTTATAATAAGGCTCCTGACATCCTCCCACGGCTAAAGCCGTGGGGTTCCTAAAACCCCTGGCTTACCCGTGGTTGGTTTTATACTCCGCGGCTGCCCAGAACAGACTTAGGCGGCCTGCCTGAACGTCCCCTGTTCACGGCCTTTGGGTGTGGTTTTTCTCCACACGAACAGGTTGACCGCAGGGCGTGCCAGTGCGCCCACTACTCCCGACCGTTCCGGCAGGGCCGAACCGGTCTCACGGAGATACCTTCAACTACCTCCCGTCAGGAAGCTTGCAGACAGTGCGCCCCCGCCCGCAAGCCCCTTCCGTCAGGAAGGGGTAGTTGACTTTTTTGGGGTGGTATCAAATGATTTTGTATAAATTATGGTTTCGGTTTGCAAAAAAACGGATTCTGGAAACACGAAGGGACTATTTTTACGTTCATGACTTGTGTTCCGCTTTAGGATTGCGTACATCTATTTTTGTTGTAATTTGGTTTCTCGGTTACGGTTTTTTAAGGTTTTATTTCTTAGAGAGAGCACTTAGCAGCTTTGAAGCTATACCGTTTATAATCGTCTTTATTTTAGTGAGTGAAGGGTTAACTTATGCTGCGGGGTTGGCGCTTCAAAAAACAGTGTATATTTTAGAACTTCCCTGGTATTTGCAAGGAAGAAGTGTTTTTATTTCAGGGCACAATTCCGGGGTAGAGGAGGCAACAAAACAAGACGAACGTCAAAAGAGCGTGGAGGATCTTAAAGAAACAAAAGAAAATTTTGCTTTTGGAGTTGTACGTAGGTTTATAAAGCATGCGCTCAAATTCGCAGTATTGAAGTTTTTTAGCAAAGCAGTAAAAAGAAATGGTGGCTTGTCTGATGTCCGTAAAGGGGGAGAGCGGAAGCATATTGGCTACCAACAGGTCAAGGTTAGCAAAGGAGAACCCAAGCAGAGCAGCTTTTCCGACACCTGCAAGTTGAGTGGCAAGGAAAAAAGTGAGGAGGAAGGTCAAAGCATTGATGGCAGGGCCGGAAGCGGTAACGGCCAGCAACTGAATGCATTTGGGGGAAGGAGTATAGGGTTCTTTAAATATTGTGCACCTTCCGCCATCGGGAATAATGCAAAAGGTGATTCTGGATTTCCCAAGCCTGACGGAGAAGATTGGCTTGCTCCTTCCAATGATGATTTGCCCGATAGGAATTCCTGCAAGAGTGAAAGCCGCAGCGTGGCCGATTTCGTGGAAGAAAATGGCGATGTAACGTGTAACTGCGAAAGAAACTATGAATGCCAGCATTGCTGTCATTTGGTAAAACAGCTCCCAGTAAGCAAGCTTAGTACTGTAATGAAGTTTCTGATATTAGTAAGTTCTCCTTTGTGGCTGGTGCACCTGCTTTTTGATGGGGGAAATATCAAGGTTGTAAGCCTTGTGGAATACAACAAAGTGGACGATGAATACAGCGGGTTGGTTATAGATGGTGGTGGATGTTCCTGGGAAGCGGAAAAGGATGCAATAGTTAATGCAGTTGCATGTGGTGTTTGGGGCGTGTTTGCTGGAAGCATGGTTCTCGTCCTGCTGCAAGGAGGTTAGTTTTTCATTACACCGTCGGAGCAGATTGACTGCCCGGCTTTTTTTGTGAGGTTTCCGCATAAGATTGGCGCACTAGGTGACCCCGTTTAGCCGGAGTGCGGACAAACCGGTAGGCCGTATCTAACAGATCGCGGGAGGCGATATTTTCGCGAAATAGTCAACACTGATGAAGGCGCAGGCCGGAAGTGCCTGTTTCGCGCAGTTCTCCCGTCCGGGTGGGATTCCCGGGGCCGAGGTCTCCCCGTTGCGGTATCTACTCCCAGGGGTAGATAAATTCAATCCGGAAAGGAGTGAAATTCTGGTCATGGGGAAGTTGCCTAACTGGAATTAAAAACGGTTAGGTTTTTTGAACCAGAATATCACGATGGAGGGAGTGTTTTAAGTTGGGACATGCTAAGTGGTTACTTATAATTTTTATATTAATTGCCGCGATACTCTTTATTTACGACGGAACGAAAATGCTTGTACTTAAAAGAGACATGCAGACCGCAGTCAATAACGCAGCTACAGGGAGCATAATATCCGCACTTGACCCGGCGCCTCTGAGAGTGGGAGAAGCGCCAAGGATAAATACAGACTTACTCAAAGATCACCTGCAGGACATTTTTGTTAAAAATTTTGGGACGAATTATGCGAGACGGGTGAATGTAAAAGTTTTTGATATCCAGGCGGAGCCCCCGGCCGTTGCAGTAGCCGGTGAGGCACCTGTCCGGACGTCGTTACTGGACTTTCTTTCAGGTTCCAGGGGAAGTGAAAAAGTCATCCGGAGTCGTGTGGTAGTCATTTACGAAGCCAAGCAAGTAGATAGGTGAAAAAAGGGGGCGACGAGTTTTATGGTCAGGAAGATAGTTGTAGTAATTCTTGCAACCCTGGTTACGTGCGGCTTTTATTTTGGCAGCCAGCTGGCAGTGAAACAAAAGTTAAGAAGAGTGCCGGTAGCCATTGCCACAAAAGACATACCGGCGCGTACAGAAATTACGGAAGATATGGTTAAAGAAATAATGCTTCCCGTTTCCGGTATACCGCCGAAAATTATAAGGAGAAAAGAGGACGTAGTCGGCAAGTACACCATGAGCAACTTTGGAATTCCTCAAAACGGGTTCTTCTTCTCTGCCGTGGTCAAAGAGAAGGAAGAGCTCCCTGCCGGCGGGATAATGGCCCTCAAACCGGGTGAGGAACTTATAACTATGGAAGTTGACCTGGAAAAATATCTCGGGGGTAATGCCGTTCCCGGAACTCTGATTAACCTGTGGTTTGTAACAGGGCCAATGGGACGAGAACGGGTGCCGGTGGTGGGGAAAATTTATGAGAACATTCGTGTGCTTGGGGCCAGAGACAGGAGGGCAATGGAAGTCTCAATTGACAGCCCGAGCGAAGCGGCTGAGAAAAAGAAAAGTTCAAGTTCAGTGGCTAAAGTTCTGCTTCTGGCCGTGCCTAAAGAAGATGTAAAATATTATTTCATGGCAAAATCAATAGGCAAGGTATATCCTACCGGCGTCAAGGAAATAACCGACCCCGGCGAAGAAGCTGTTATGACCGAAAGTATAGAAGAGTCAAGGAAATGGCTTGAAGAAAATGTAAAGATTTTAACAGTAACACAAAATGACACGGGTAATTAAAGAAAAAAGAGGTGAATAATTTTGAAAATATTAGCTTGTACAGGTGTAACAGATTTGGAGAACGAGTTGGCGAAACATTATGAAGTATTGAGCATTAAAGTTTTAGATGACGTGCTGGATAATTTCCTGATTAACCAGTCATTTCAGGCAGCGGTAATCTCGGCTTACTTGCCGTCATTTCAAGCTGACTTTTTGACGGTTTGCAGTGAGCTAAAACTAAGGGGTTTAAGGGTTATAGCGCTGTGTGGTGACAACAAGCACCTGATGCGAGCCCTGTTTAATAACGGCATATATGACTTTATACCCGGCAACAAAGTATCAATTCGAAAAATCATTGAAAGAATAAATAATCCCATGGACCCTGAAGAAGCCATAACTTTTATTGACAAAACGGTGCCTCTTTCACAGCACCGGTCATTTATTGGAACACCTGGTTCAGAGGCGGAAAGTTATAAACAGGAAAGTTGCAAACAGAAAAGTTACAGGTTAAATCAAAAAGAGTCCGGCGATGGATATAACCTCGAATCAGTTAAAGCTGGTTCTAAGATTACTGCAAGCCCGGCTGGTCCGGAAGAAGCCTTTGTAGTTATAAAACAGGAAAAAGAAGAAGAACAGGAACAGGAAGATGACAGGGGTCCTTCCGTCCTTGGGTTTTGGAGTGCTAAACCGGGCTCGGGCACCGGCAGCATAGCCCGCGCGGTAGCAATAACGGCTTCTCACTTTTTAAAGGTTTTACTGGTTGAAACCGACTTCCGGTATCCTTCGGCTATGTTCAGCCTTAAAATGATAGACGACGAAAGGTGCATTGAAAAAGCCATACAGGCGGTTCAGGAAAACTCCGGAAGTGTTATGCAGTCCATATTAAATAAGCGGAATTACGAAGGGAAAACGGATGTCCCTGAAGGACTGCACCTTCTGGCACCAAGTATAGAGCGGGGGCTTGAACTGTTTCCGAGAGTAGAAAGTGAAGAAGTTATGGCAAAAATACATGAATCAGTCAAGGAAGATTTTGACTTGATTATTTACGATTTACCTTCCGAGCTGGATTCTTTCCTTACCGTTGGAGCAATGAAACAGTGCACCCACCTGATTATTATCATCGACGGCAGACCGGCTGTCCTTTCGATTTTAGAGAAGAGGATAAACCTTCTTAGAAGGCTGAAAATAAAGGCCATAGAAAACTGCGTGGCCGTTACAAACAAACTACCGGAAGAAGTTGGAGTGCAGAAAATTCAGCAGATATGCGGCCTTAGAGTAATCCAGAATATTCCTTATGACCGTGAAATGAATGAGGCCGTCATGCACATGCTTCCGGGTGGCAAGGTGTTTATGAAGTCAATAGAAGACTTATGTTCTCGCATAGGTGTAGGTGAAAAGAGACAGATGAAGGATAGGCCTGTTTCAAAGAGTTCAATATGGACACGGTTGAAAGGGGGTACAAATAAATGGACGCCAGGTCAATTATTCCTGACCACTCGGTAGATATGGGGGATTTGCTGTATAAACAGCATTCCACACCAGCTAAGAAAAAACACGGTATTTTAGACGAAAGAGTTGTAGCAGACGTGAGAACATACCTTATTGAAAACTACTCCGAACTGTTTTCACGCTCCGTGCTCGACCCTTCTATCCGGCCCTTTATCAAAGACAGAATAGATGAGTACGTTCGCCTGAACGAAGTTTCAGCGGGCGGAATGTCTTTAGAAGATTTGGTGGAAAAACTGGTTCAGGAAATATGCGGCCTGGGGATATTAGACCCTCTGCTTGAAGATAATGCGATTACGGATATATTGATATACGGCCCCAGTGAGATTTATATAATCCGGAACGGCAGGACGATAAAAACAGACCTTAAATTTCGGGATAACGACCACGTGCTCCAGATAATAAGGAAAATCTTAAACGCCAGCGGTGAGTCTGTGACTATAGCGAAGCCGGTGGTGGACGCCCGGCTGCCGGACTGCCGGGTAAATGTAGCTATAATGCCTGTAGCCAGAGGCGGCAATTCACTCATTATCCGGAAGTTTCCCCCGACTAATTTAAACGAGGAACGGCTTGTAAGCAGCGGCTTAATGAGTGAAGAAATGTTGAAATTACTCAAGATGGTTATGAAGGGATCCATAAACGGAATAATTTGCGGTCCTACGGGTTCCGGCAAGACCACGACGTTAAAAGAGCTCATAAGGTATGTTCCCGATGATGAAAGGATATTAACAATCGAGGATACAGAGGAAATGCGGCTTAAACAGTTATATCCGCAGAAGATAATTGATTCGCTGGAATGCCGGTTTACTGACAAAGAAGAAACTACTGTAGACATGGCAACGCTGCTGAAGGCGTCACTGCGGAGAACTCCAAAGAGAATTATCCCCGGCGAGGTCAGGGGGCCCGAAGCCGCGATTATGATTGAGATTTTAAACACGGGCCACTACGGGTTTACCACGCTCCATGCCAACAGTGCCCGTGACGCTATAGTGCGGCTCGTTCTTATGATACTTCGAACCGGGATGAAGCTGGACGAGGACGCCATAGGAAAAATGGTGGCAAACACAATAGACCTGGTAATTTTCCAGAGAAGGTTAAGAGACAGGCGTTTCAGGATACTCGAAATTGCGGAAGTTATCGGCTATGAAAACAAAACTCCTGTAATGCAGACGTTATTCAAATTTCATGTTACGAATTCCAGTTCTGAAAGTATAGACGGTGAATTTAGAAGGATGGGCAACATATCTGAGGGGCTGGCTGAGCGATTATTACTTGATGGAATACCGAGGGAAGAAATCCAAGAATTTGCCAGGGAAGTGAGGTATCAATAGAGATTATGATACCCGCTGAAATAATTTTTATAATTGCAGGAATCAGCCTGGCAGGACTAATTTTCCTGGTAAGCAAGGAAAAGTTTCTGGTGAAAAAATACCCTGCCGTGGAATTTTTATTGAAGAAGAAATCGAAGACAAAAAAGAAAAAGAATAAAATAACCGGCAAAGGTTCTATTTTAAGCAATTATATCCAGGAAGCTTACGATGCGGGCTGGAATGTTCAGCCGTATGAAGTAATAGGTATAGCAATTTTGGGTATGATTATAGGGGCCGGTTTCGGTCTTTTTATTGGTAACGAAATCCTGGCCGTTGCCGGCCTTTCGCTGGGTTATTTACTGCCGCGGTATATTCTTTCGGTAATGGTTGAAAGGAGAAGAAATGCAATTTCTATGCAGCTTGAGAGCGCCATGAATACAATCGCGTCATCTTTTGATGTTCACGGGAACGTGCTGGAAGCATTCAAAGCAAGCATACCGGTAATGGAATCTCCGATAAAAGATGAATTCCAGAGGGTTGTTCAGGAAGTAGAAAGTGGAGTTCCACTGGAGAAAGCATTGCTGGACATGGAAAAAAGGGTTGGCAGGAAGGAACTTGTCATGTTTAACCGGGTAGCAGTTGTGGCTGAAAATGCCGGCGGCAGAGCAGGGGATATACTTCAGAAATGCGCAAGGGTAGTGGCAGAGAACCGGTTGCTCAAGTCAGACCTGGAAACGGAAGTAACACAGGTAAAGCAGGATACAAGGATAATGTTTTCTTTAACGCTGGTATCGCTTATTTTCTTTAGAATAACAAACAGTGAGCTGTTTGACTTTTATCAAAAAATTGAAGGGAAAATTATAATGCTGATATTGCTCGGTCTTGCTGTAATTGTGACAATAGCTGCAAACAAAACTGCTAGCCCGAAAGAACTTGAATGATTTACGTATTGCCTGCGGACTGAAGGCAGAATTAATACAAATGCCTGGCACAAAGCCAGGCATTTTTTTTAGAAAGCAGTTCAGAGTAGTTCAAGGAGGTTTTAAGTACAATGATTAAACACAAGATTGAAAAAACAATTAGGGATTCGAAAGAATTACTGGAATATTACCACACTCACCAAGACGAAATTGATTCTGTTATTTCCAAAATGGGAATTGAAAGTGAAAACGAGATAAGAGAAATAATTGAAATTCATAAAGTCATTGATTCAATGGATTTTATCGAAACTTAAACAGAAAGGAGCTTCTTGATGACTGAAATAGAACGAATTATTAAATACGGGTTGATAAGTACCTTATTCCAGCCAATTCATGATTTGCGGAATAACAAAGTAATAGGTTACGAAGTATTGAGCCGGGGGCCGGAAGGGCGCTACCACGCCCCGCAAAATCTTTTTGCGGCGGCCCTTAAAGAACGGCGCCTGGTGGAAATGGAAATGGCTTGCTTTAAGCGAGCTTTGCAAGAACAGCCCCTTAACGGCAAATTATTCTTCAATTTTAGCGCCACTACCATTGTTCACCGGCAGAATGAAATCGGAGAAAATCTTGGCCGCCTGGCAAACCCGGTTGTCGAGCTGTCGGAGATCGGAACACATTTCGATAAGCGGGATGAATTGTTAAACGCACTCGAATCCCTTCGGGAAAAAGGAATCCAGGTAGCACTGGATGACGTAGGAGGAGGGACCAAGGACTTCCCGCATGTCTGTGAAATCCCCTTTGATTATTTGAAAATCGACCGCAGCCTGGTCCGGGGGATAACCCGTTATAAAAACGGAAGTGCGGTTTGTTATAAGAAATTTTTACTTTTCATTACCGAACTAGCAAAACAACTTGACGCTGAAGTAATTGCCGAAGGCATTGAAACCGAGATGCAGCTTGCCGGCATCAAACGGGCCGGCATTAATCTTGTCCAGGGTTTTTATTTTTTGGAGCCTGCACCCGTAGAAACTATTAAAAAAGTAATTAAACACTATAATAATGTCGATTTTGTTAGATTTAATCGAAAGGAAGGTGTTATCTATGCAAATCGCCATAGATGTGGGATATAGCCACGTAAAAGCTGTTACGCCTACAAATCGGGTAATAATTCCTTCAGTTATCGCCCCATATCGTGACCTTGCTCTTGCTGATCTATCAAGAAACAGTACCGGTTACATAGTAGATATTCGTAAAGTAAATAACTCGACAACCAGGTATTTCGTAGGTGAAATGGCCCTCCGGGAAGGTCACGCAGCCAGTTTTTCGATAGACAGAGAAAAACATCGACATCCAAATCACGATGTACTGGCACTAACCGCAGCAAGAATTTTAGATACCGGTCCAGGCGCAACCCTGGTTGCAGGGCTACCTGTAGCATATTACAGAACACAAAAAGAAGAACTGCAAAAACATTTCGAGGGTTTACATGCGGAAGTTGCTGTTAACGGCGGTCAGCTTAAAAGAGTTAGCTTCGGAAAGGTTATAATTTACCCCCAGGGAGCCGGGGCATTATTGACGGCTCCAGGGTTGCCAGACGCCGGCATAGTTTTGCTCATTGACATCGGGTACAAAACCACTGACTATGTTACCGCTGAAATAGGAGGCGGGCCGGTAGATAGTATGTGCGGGTCTTTAGAAATAGGAGTGCATACTGTCTATGAAGCTTTCGCCCGTGAATTTCAATCACGCACAGGAATGCCGTTACAAACAATAAGGATTCCCAAAATAATTGCCTCAAACGGTAAATTAACTTACTACGGCAGAGAAATGGATTTTTCTGAAGTCCTTGCAAATGCGCGTGAACATATAGCTCTAACTATTGCTGATCAGGTAAAATCCGCCCTGGGCGACAGGTTTGCCGAAATAAGGAAGGTTTATCTTGCCGGAGGTGGAGTCAAGGTATTGCCTTCACTTACATCGTTATTTCACTGCACTGAAATCTTACCTAAACCACAGTGGGCAAATGCGCTTGGATTCCTAAAAGTACTCGGATAACCGAATGTGTCTGACAATTGATGTGTCATTAAATCCAGTAAATGTCGGGCATAGGAGATTTTAAGCGCAAATTTTATACGGAACCCGTAAACTAATCGATATAAATTTTGTCCGACAAATCTAAAATACTTGAACCCTTGTTAATTCTGATATTCTGGCATATAAGAATTAAATAATATCCGGAATCCGGAAGTGTTTTCTATAAAAAATAATACTCTTGTCCGACAAAACTCCTTAAAAATAAGCTGCAGCCCTCTAAAAAACTGGAAAGGAAGTTCCGGTATATGTCGAAAACGAAACGTTTAGACGTTCGCCTACCTGCGGATCACTGGATATGGCAGTACCCGCGTGGTCAGCGCGGCCAGAAAGTAAGAGAAGCCCTGGATACCATAGGCGCAATAGAAAAAATGTTCGGCATTTTAGATGAACGATTAGCGCGAATTGAAAGAGCCTTATCATCCGGGGTAATATCCGAACAAAAAGGTAAAGAACAGGAGAGTCAAGATGTTAACTTTGACATAGGTGCCTTTATGAATATTTAACGGCAGTGTTCCACTATGATGAGCCGTGGAACCGCTTATGTGCAAGAATTATAAGATGCATGATAAATAAACTTCATCCGGCAAAGGAGAGTGCCTGATGCTCTGGCGCACACACCTGGCAATGGGCCTGGCCGCCGGGTACATGATTGCCGGGCCCGATCCGGTATTTCTTACAGCAGCAGGCATAGCGGCGCTTTTGCCAGACCTGGACCATCCCGGGAGCTATGCCGGGCGCCGGGCCCCCGTGCTATCAACGATGGTGCGGGTAAGTTTCGGGCACCGCGGGGCTCTGCATAGCCTGGTTGCGGCTGCGGCAGCGGTCCTGGCCGTGGGCCTGGCAGGGGGGCCCGCCCTGGCCCTGGCGGCGGGCGCCGGGTACCTGGCGCACCTTCTTGGGGACCTGCTAACTAGAATGACTTATAATGTTGCAATGGCAAGAAGGCTTACTAGGGGGAGATTAATAGATAAAGTTGGCCTAGATGAACAGGCATATTGGGGTTTTATGAGAATAACAGATAACGAATTCAAACATATTATAGAATTGGGTGGCGTTAATGAGAGTCTTATTATCGATTAAACCAGAGTATGTTGAAAAAATATTCAATGGTGAGAAAAAATACGAGTATAGAAGACAAATATTTAAAAGGAATGTTGATAAAGTAATAGTTTATGCGACACAACCAGAAGGAAAAATTGTGGGGGAATTTAGCATTGAAGCTATATTGCATGATGGTTTGGATAAAATATGGCATTTAACAAGTAAATATTCCGGAATAAGTTATTCATTTTTTAAGAGCTATTTTCAAGGAAAAGAAGAAGGTTACGCAATCAAAATTGGTAAAGTAACGTTATACAATCAACCGATTGACCCCAAAGAAATTGATGAGAATTTTAAACCTCCCCAATCTTTTTGCTATGTAGAAAAAGATATTTTACTTAAATCAAAACTGAGTCTATGATTAGAGCCTACCAGGCTCTTTTTCTTTTGATACAATATTTAAAGTTCCTCATTAAACATTTTTCTTATACACATTATAAAAAATTGCAAATTGTTTATTATTATGTTTACTTGAAAATTAAAAGTGTGACCGGGAAAACGCAGATTTTATAAGGGTGGATACTCACTTTTCGGATAAAACGTCACACCGTTTTAAGAGGTCTTTAATTCACGGTGTGACGTTTCTTTATTAAAAATCGGTTCCAGCCTTAGAGGCCGTTGGGTTTTCCCGGTCACACCCTTTTTATAAACACGGTGTGACGCAAAGGGTGATAAAAAACCTATGAAGCAAGGCAGAAGTAAGGCCAAGAGTGGTCGCACCAGATCCCTGCACATAAAACTTCCCGCGGATCACCCTATATTTTCACTCCCCGAGGGTGAACGAAGCCGGGTAGCCCGGGAGTGGATGGAGCAGGGGCGACAGGTGTCAGTGGTCATGGAAGAGATCAGGCGGGATATAGCGGACATAAAAAGAAATTTGAACAGGAGAGAGCAGTGTGAATGTAAGGACTCTGATGGTAATGAAATGCAGAATGAAGCGATTAATCCCATTAACCCGGCGGTATTTCTGAATTTATAATTTTTGTCATTGGAGGAAGTGTTATGATTAAACATAACGCGAGTGACAATCAGGTCATTCAAAAGCTAAAAAGAGTGGTCATAAAAGAAGAGTTCGTGGCCCTTACGGGCGACATCATAAAGGCGATTATTTTGAACCAGTTTATCTATTGGAGTGAAAGAGTCCAGGATTTCGATAAATTTATCATCGAGGAAAAAGCCAGGGCTAAGATGAACGGCGAAGAAGTCAATATCAAGCTTAATAACGGCTGGATATATAAAAGTGCTGAAGAACTCTCCGAAGAAACAATGCTTAACCTCGCCCATAATACAATTCGCCGGCATATAAGGTTTCTCGTTGATAAGGGGTGGTTGGATGAAAGAACCAATCCGGACCGGAAATGGGACAGGACTACGCAGTATCGCGTGAACCTTGTTAAAATTAACGCTGACCTGATGAAACTTGGATATATTTTACAAGACTATAAAGTAGAACTCCCTTTTTCTGAAATGGAAAATGCATCGTCCGAAATTGACAATGGAATGTCCAAAATGGACAATGCATTGTCCAAAATGGACAATGGAAACTCCAAAATGGACAATGCAATCTCCAATTTGGACAATCGAACCTCACAAAATGTACGAGCAATACCAGAGATTACTACAGAGACTACTACAGAGATTACTACAGAAATATATCCCTCCATCCATCCATCTACTTATAAAGATAATATTACCTTGGAGACCCACTCCGGTGACGGGCTGACGGATGGAGGGATGGATGGATTTCCAAATATTTTTCAAAAAACGGCCGTAAATCGAGCTGTGGGACGTACTGAAGAATACGAACGTCAAGACTTTCTCGAAGTGAATCTGATAATCAGGCAGATATGCGAAAGTACGGGTGCAACTCCGGAACAAGTGCAAAAAGCCATAAGAAGGGCTAACCAAATCGAAAAAGAGGGTAAGTTAAAGAGTAATTACCTGAAACTTGTTGAGGCAATAGCCAAAACAATAGTTAAAGAGGACCTGTTAAAGAACAGCGACTATGGCTATGACGGCAACAAAAAGAAAAAAGAGTTCATAAAAAGTCTTTATATGGGGTGAAATCATAATGAAAAGCCTAATCCTAGCCGAAAAACCCTCGGTGGCCCGGGATATTGCTACAGTCCTGGGCCGTTTTGAGAAGAAAGATGGTTACCTGGAGATGGAAAATCAGGATTATCTGGTTTCATGGGCTTTCGGCCACCTGGTAGAACTGGCAGAACCGCATGAGTACGATGAGAACCTGGCGAAGTGGAACCTGGAACAACTGCCGATTATACCGGAAAACTTTCGGTTAAAACCTACTAAAGAAGGCAGAAAACAGTTACAGGTATTAAGAAACCTGCTTAATTTACCGGAAGTTAAGGAAGTTATAAATGCCTGCGACGCCGGCCGGGAGGGAGAACTGATTTTCCGGCGTATTTACCGGTACTGCGGCTGCCGTAAACCGGTGAGAAGGTTGTGGTTGTCGGAGGCAACACCGTCAGCTATCCGGGAGGCTTTTCAACGGCTGCTGGCAGGGAAGGAATTGGACAACCTGGCTGCGGCGGCCGAAGTAAGGGCGGAGGCTGACTGGTTAGTGGGAATCAACGCTACACGGGCCTTTTCAGTCAGGCACAATTCCGTTCTGTCTGTCGGGCGGGTACAAACGCCTACGCTTGCCCTGGTAGTGACCAGAGAGAGGGAGATACGGGATTTTAAGCCGGTAAAATACTGGGAAATATGGGCTTTATTCAGGAAGGAAACAGGTGAAACGTACCCGGGAAAGTGGGCGGGAAGAAATGACGGCCGGTTGTTTACCCGGGAAGAACTGGACGCGGTACTGAAAAAAATCAGGGGCACCGGCACGGGTACTATAACCGGGGTGGAGCAAAAAGAAATAACAGAACAGCCGCCTATGTTGTTTAATTTGAACGACTTACAGCGGGAGGTTAACCGCCGGTATGGAATAACCGCGCAGCAGACGCTGAACGTAGCCCAGGCGCTCTATGAGAAACATAAACTAATCACATACCCGCGTACTGACAGTCGGTATATTACGCAAGCAATGGTAAGTACGCTTCCGGGCAGGTTAAATGCCCTTAGTGAAGTGCCGGAGTATAATGGCTTAATTCCAAAAACACAGCGTCAACTCGGAAAACGGTACGTAAATGACGAAAAAACCTGATATATCAGCTTTGGGTAAGAACGAACAGCTTGTGTATGACCTGGTTGCGCGCCGTTTTCTGGCCATATTCTACCCGGACGCAAGGTATGCGGTAACAAGAGTGACTACCTCCGTCAACGGTGAGAGTTTTACATCTAAAGGCAAAGTGGAGCTTGACTGGGGCTGGAAGGTGGTATACCGGAACGAACCGGCGCAGGAGAAAGAGAATGACGACCGGGAAGAACAGGCCCTCCCGCACCTGGCCGAGAACGAAACGGTAACCGTTCAAAAGGTCGAAACCCCGGAGAAACAAACCAAACCGCCCAAAAGGTACACCGAGGCCACACTGCTGGCGGCAATGGAAAACGCCGGGAGGTTGGTTGAGGATAAAGAAATGGCCGATGCATTGAAGGCTGCGGGCGGTATCGGCACGCCGGCTACCAGGGCGGCGATCATTGAAAGGTTGATCAAAGTGGGGTATATACAACGGCAGAAGAAAACGCTGGTGCCTACCCAAAAAGGAGAAACGCTTATTGAGCTGGTACCGGAGCAGGTGAAATCCGTTCAGATGACAGCAGAGTGGGAAGAAGGCCTGCGGCAAATTGAAGAAGGACAAAATAACGCCGGTACATGGCTGGAAGGCATAAAAAATTTTACACGGGAGGTGGTACAAATAGCAAAAGAACAGGAAGCCAGCAATGCTGTCGGGCAGGACAAGGAAATATTAGGCAAATGTCCCTTGTGCGGGCGCGATGTAATCGAGGGTAAGAAGGGCTTTGGCTGCAGCGGCTACAAGGAAGGCTGCAAGTTTGTCATTTGGAAAGAAATTGCCGGGAAAAAAATTACCCGGGCCCAGGCCAGGGCGCTGTTGGAAAAAGGGAAAACCGGCGTCATCAAAGGATTTACCTCCAGGAACGGTAAAAAATTCGATGCCGCGTTGAAGTTGGAAAACGGCAAAGTGGAGTTTCAGTTTATTGAAAATAGTAATGGCAAACAAATTCAGGGAAAATGTCCCCTGTGTGGCATGGACATAACCGAGACGGCAAAGGGATTTAGCTGCAGCGGCTATAAAGAAGGCTGCAAATTTGTGATTTGGAAAGAGATCGCCGGAAAAAAGATCACGGCTAAACAGGCACGGGACCTGTTGCAAAAAGGTAAGACCGGCTTGATTAAAGGGTTTAAATCCAGGTCCGGAAAAAAATTTGATGCGGTTCTGGTACTGGATCAAAGCGGAAAAATCAGTTTTGAATTCAAGAGGGGGTAAACACTGTGGCAGTAATGGAATTTATTATGCGCTTGAGAAAGACTACCAAATGCAAAGCGTGTTTCAAGGAGAATATGGACCGTATAGGCAGGATATACCTGCCCCTGCCGATGATGGAACGAATGAATATTGGGGACGAAATCATAGTTCAGCTGGCCCCGGATAAAAGCTTCTTTAATCCGGGTGGGTATGCCACCCGGCTGGTCAGGGACAAGGAAACGATAAAAAAGATACGTTTTGCCGAAGATATCGGGGAAAAAGGGGAGCTGGGCATTATATATATCGGCAAGAATATTCTGGAAAGCCTGGGCGTTGAAGATAAAATAGCTGTGCGGATTATACCGACTGGGGGGACTGAGGATGCTTCTGCCGCCGAAGGATAGGATTAAAATTCGGATTGACAAACATGATCTGCTGGAGTGGGTACGGGAACACAAAAAAGCAGTGCTGATACTGGGGAGCGCACCGGTTACGGTGCCGCTTTTATATTTTGCCGATATCTGGACGGTGGGCAGCCTGGCGGCTGCCGTCCATGACACCGTGCATGGTTTACAGCACCAGCTGTCTGCTCTGTCTGCGTTTTCCACCCCGGAACAGAAGGCCGCTGCTGAGCACGGAAAAATGTTGCCTTATATTTTCCGCCACCCTTTCAGTGTTGGCTGGGCCTGGCTGACCAGGCCGGCAGAAACGCTGACACACCCCGATGTAAAGCGCATCTGGCAGGGCCTGAACGTGCTGCTCGGAGCAGGGGCAGCCGGCGGGTATCTCTGGTGGTGGCAGAACCGGGTGAAGAACAGCCCGGATCGAGTGCACGGATTAAAAGTTACCGACAACGCCGCGCTCGGCACAGCCCACTGGGCCGCCCTGCGGGACGTAAGGCCTTTATGCGAATTCGGCCCGCCTAAAGTCAGGGACGAGGGCAAAGGTTCCGGCGGCATAGTCCTGGGAAAACTGAACGGAAGAATAGTCAGGGTAATACCCGGGAAGGCCCCGAAGGGCAAGCCGGGCCTGGCCGGACACGCCGCCGTATTCGGCGGTACCGGTTCCGGTAAGTCGTTCTCGTTCGTGCTGGGCAACATCATCGCGGCCGTGGCGGACGGGCAGTCGTTCATCTGCACTGATCCCAAAGGAGAGCTGGCCGCCACCACTGCCAACTGGCTCAGGGAAAAGGGGTATAACGTTAAAATCTTCAATCTAGCGAACCCCGCCACCAGTCACCGGTGGAACGCCATAACCGAATGCAGCGATGACGCAGAAATAGCGGAGATGGCGGCCTGCCTGATCCGCAATACCGGGAAGGACGACAACGCGTACTTCCTGGCGAAAGAAATTCAGCTGCTTGAGGCCCTGGCGGGCCTTCTGAAGGGCGATTTCCCGCCGCAACAGCAGCACCTGCGCGCGGCCATGAGCCTGACCGCGTGGACGAAGGAAGAGCTGGACGAGAGGTTCAGGACCGCATACCAGGCGGGAAAGATCAGCGCCACCATCTACGAGCGGTGGCGCGGGGTGGCTTCGGCAAACTTCGACCACGCCGTGTCGGGACTGTCTGCGAAGCTGAAGATTCTGACCACGGAGCCGCTGGCCGCCCTGCTATCCCAGCATGAGATCAAGCTGGGTGAACTGGGCGACAAGAAAACGGCCCTGTTCTGCGTTATCCCGATCAGCGGCGAAAACAAGGTGCTGAGACCGATACTGTCCGTCTTCTACTTGTTTCTATTCAAGCGCCTGTACAGGCTGGCCGACCGGCACAATGGGAAGCTGCCCGTGCCGGTGCGTTTTCTTTTGGACGAGTTCGCCAATATCGGGCAGATACCCGGGTTCTCGGAAATCATCTCCACCGCCCGCAGCCTCGGCATTCACATCCAGTTCATCCTGCAGGGGCGCAGCCAGCTGGACGACGTGTACGGGCACAATGAGGCCAAGAACATACTGGCAAATTGTCCGACAATTCTGCTGCTGGGAGTGGCCCCCGGCGACCGGGAGACAGCAGAGATGTTCTCCCGGTTACTGGGTAAAGCCGCGGTTAAGGGCATGTTCGAGAAGGAAGACCTCACCGTGCCGGTGGTCCACCGCTTTAGACTTCGGGAGAGGACACTGAGTACGGTCGGACGTTTTCTAATGGAACCTGACGAAATATCCCGCATGAAGCCCCTGGACTGCATAGCCCTGATCCAATGGTGCCCCCCGCTGTACATGCGGAAGGTGGGGTGGATTAAGCTGCCGCAGGCCCGGGAGATCTACAATGCCGGCAGCCTGGCGGTCAGCGAGCTGGTACCACCGCGAAGTTTTGATGTAGAGTTGCCGGAAATAATGATTACTGACGATGATTCAACCGTAGATGATTCAACCGCAAATCAACCAGTACTTCTCTTGCTGCAGAGGCAGAAGGAAGACCTTCTATGTCAATAGTGTAATCTAAAAATTTTTCATGGTCGAGCAGTACAAATGTTCGTGGCCTTTTAAAAGGACGGGCTTTACCCGTTCCGCCTAGCTATGGGCCGGATCAAAATCCCGCCCTCCTTGCTGGCGGCTTAAGAACTTTGAAAACCGAATATTTAACATTATGCTGCCCGATTATAATGCTTGGCGCGGGCTGCTATAAACGTGGCTTCGTCGTAACAAGTACGGTTTTTCCACATGGCAAAGATGAGCCGCACCCAGATATTTGCCAAAGCCCGTAAAGCTTCATGATGGGTTTTGCCCTGGCTTCTCTTGGTATCGTAATATTCCCGTGCCCAGGAAACCTGCCTGATACTCTGGAAGGCGAACAGGTGCATAGCTCGTCGGAAAGGTTTCACACAGGATTTGCGCTGCCTGGCAAAGCGGTACTTACCGCTTTGAAAAAGAACCGGCGAGGTACCTGCTAAAGCCTGGACCACGGCTGCATTTTCGTAACGTTCCCGGTCGTCCCCCCACTCCGCCAGCAGTCTTGGCGCGAGCCGCCCGGCCGCCCCTGGCAGGCTAGCGAAGATCCTGCTGTCGGAGTGCTGCTGAAAAAGGCGGTTGATCTCCTTGTCGTAAGCAGCGATTTGCTCCCGGACCACTTCCAGCTGACTCACCAGGGCGAGCATTAAGCGGCCTTTTGCCCGTACGGTGGGAGCACTGGCCCGAAGCTGCGGCTCCTGCGCCTTCTGCCAGATGGAGACAGCCGTTTGATTGGGCCGGGGATGTTTATGACTCTTAAGAAAGGCGGCTATCTCTGGAACGGTAGCTTCCCTTACCAGATCCGGGGTAGGATAGCGCTTGTAAAACTCCAGGGCTACCGGTAGGGTTGGCTTCGAAAAGAAACCTAAAGCTACCGGGTAATATTCCTTCAAGCAAGCAATGAGCTTGTTGGTCAGCCGGGTGGATTCCTGGATAAGGCCGTCCTGGTCTCGGGTGAACATTTTTAGTTCCGCGATCAGTTCCGCATCTGGCTTAAGCCTCTTTAGCTGCGCCAGGTCGGAGCGGCCGATGTTGGCCAGCAGCCTGGCATCGATTGGGTCACTCTTCGCCCCGGAGGGCTTTCGCCGGTAGTCTACAACCTTCGGGTTGAGCGGGTAAACCGGAAAGCCGGCTTCCAACAGAAACTGCACCAGAAGACCGTTTTTGGTTTCGATCAGGCAGGCGAAGTTTTCCGGTTCGGGATCGATGCTCAAGAGCCTTTTCTTTAATAACTCCATGCCTTCCCTGTTGTGAGGGATGGTGAAATACTTAAGTTCTTGACCCTTTTCATCGAGCACGGCTACGTCATGATGTAAGTCAGACCAGTCAATCCCTACAAAGTACATGTTAAGAACCTCCGCAAAAGAAATTTGCTGCAGACTGGCAGTGGGCCTTATCTAACGCGGTGCTCGAAGCACAACCCTTCTATGAACCGCAGTCTGCAAATTTGATCCGGGAAAGGTGGCTCTTCCGACAGCAGTCGAACTGCCAGGAGGTGGAATCCTTTTCCCGGAAACCTTTGGCTATATTTTTGGCCAACTTAGGCTAGCTTTCCTGCTACCTAATTTGAGTTTAACAGATAAGGGGGTGATGAACAAAGCAAAGACGGTGATGATAATAACCAGTCACAAAACGAACAGGATACCGGAGATACCGGAAGAAACGAAAGCGAAAATGCACGGATAACGGAGCAGGCGGAAGAGCAAGAGACGGCGCCGGCGAAAGAAACCGCCGCCGGCAGAGACGTAGCCGTTAGAATTTCGGAAACGCCCTGGGGATGAAAGGAAAGGAGCGGATAATTTTATGTTTAAGATCGCGCCGGAAGGGTTTGGTAGTTTAGTTGATCCGTGGGCGGAGCTGTACGAGGCCAGAGAAAGAGGCACACTTGTTGAAGCACTCGTCGTGCGTGTCAGGAGGATAGATGGCCAAGGGGAGACCTGGGAGCTGGAATTTCCGGGCAGACCGGGAATCACCGGCCTGGTGCCGGTCAGTGAAAGCGGCCTGCCGGACGGGGCGCCGATGAATGAGTTCGTAGGGCAAAAGGTGACCGTTAAGGTGATGAGCATTGATAGAAGCAACGATCTAGTGGCATGCAGCAGGAAAGAGGCAGTGGATATCTCCTTAATCCGTTTAGTTAGTCAGCTGGAAAAAAACGAGGTTATCCCCGCCGTGGTGCGTGCCGTCGGGACCCGGCGCGTGTATTTAGACATCGGCGGCGGGGTGATTGTAAGAGTGAATCAGGAAAAGGCCCGGCTTTCCCACGGCGTGCCGCTGGATGTGCAGTACGAGAAGGGAAGTATAGTTAAGGTCAGGGTTACGGCTCTGGACAGGGATGAAAGGAGTATAGAGGTAGAACCCGTGGATCCCTGGGAGGCATGGGAATTTAATCGCGGGGAAGTCGTTTTGGGCAGGGTGGTATCCGTGAGGGACAGCCTTGCCTTCATCAGCGTTAAGCCGGGTATAATCGGGCTTGCGCCGACGGCTGCTAACGGCAGCTATAAAGTAGGGGAATATGTGGAGTTCCAGGTGACCAGCTATGACCGGGCCCGGAGACGTCTCCACCTGCGAAGGTGGGACGCCAGAAGGACGGCTGAGAGGAGGCGGGAACGTGGGAGACGTCGTAACAAGAGAAAAGCAAGTAAAAGCGCCTAAGGACAGCATCTTCGCTTTCGGAAGCGGGATGCGGGTGTCGCGGCTGAACGAGATCGAGTCGCGGGATTTCAACGGGCGGGCATTTGAGGTTCTGCAGTATTTAGGGGAAGCGGAGGCGCTGACGGTCTCCGCTGTCGCCCGCCTGCTTGAAACCAGCAAATTTGTAGCAAGTAAATCTCTCACGTGCCTGTGGTATGCCGGGCTGGCAAGGTGGATCACGGTGGCCGGGAACAACGCGGTATTTAAGCTGTGGCTAGCCGCAGATACCCGGCTACTCGGAAGTGCCCAGGAAGCCTGCCGGATGGCGGTCTTGGGCCTGTACTATGCCCACGCTCGGAAGGAAGTGCCCGGGTTTGAGTGGAAAGTTATAAGAAACAGCAAGAAACCGGTTTACGCGGAAATGCTGTACCTGCCCAAAGGCAAAAGTGAGAAGGCGAAAATGGTTATCGATGCGCCGAGGCGCAGAGAAAAGCCAAACCCGGATGCCGGTCTGTGCATTTTTCCTACAGTCGATGAGGCCAAAGCCGTGATGATGAAGGGGAAACGGTTCACTACAGACCTGCATCTAATGCAATATGACGGGTCACTGAGTCAGAAAATTTTTGAAGTGTCATAACGGGGAGGAGAGAGGGTGGAGGAAATGCCGGTTTCCTCCACCCGCTGTTTTATGGAGTTAGTGCAAAACTACGAAACTATGTTTATCTGCAGTCGAATAAGCGAGGTTGTGGGCAGGAGGTACAACATCCTGCCCGTAGAGATGGAGCCGGAAGTCAGGGGCGTGTATACCCGGGAGACGGTGGCCGGTTTTTTCAGGGCGTGGAAGCTGAACGAGCTTCACTTCGGCGTCCTGGACATAGTCAATTCCCTGCAGGTGGCGGATACAGGGCAAATTATCAAAGTATCCGGCATGGGTGAAGAAGAGTGCAGGGAGATCATAGAAAGATGCGTAATCCTGGGGCTGCTTTGCGAAAACAGGGTAGTGTTCAGGGACGGCGGCAGCGTGACGCTGTATCTTGTGGACACCGGCGGCATATTTGCCCTGGAAGAAGCAGGAGTGCCGTACAAAAAACTTAAATACACGGCGGGCATTGACGGAAGGATTAACATTTACAGGAAGAATATATTTTTAACCGATAAGGGATTATTGGAAACGAAAACAGCAGACAAAGTTTTCTTTTTTGAACAAATCATCGGCAAGCCGGTTACCGCCGCTTGCCGGGATGCCGTGCTTCTTTATGATAGTGTCATCGCTGAGAAGCTCGGCGTAAAGGACGTAGTAGCGGGTGAGATCAGGAAATACGAGAAGATGTTAAACGCAAGGCCTTATGATATAAGCAAGAAAATTTGGTGTTGACGAGAAACTTGTAATGATTTATGATAACTTTAGGCTAGTATAAAATATCAAACTCAACCCAACAACCTTTCCGCTGGACGATCCCAGTCCGACGCGGGTGGAAGCCCCGGAGTATCGGCCAAAAGGCGATGAGCTGGCCGGTACTGGAAGGTTGTCCCCAGGGAAAGTCCCATGGCGATGAGCGGGTGTACCCTGGGGGAACGCGCCGAGGCGATGAGCAAGGCGCGGATTTCCACCGGAGCGATGAGCAAGGTGGACGTAGACCCACACGATAGCATGGGCAACACGGTTCCGCTGAGGCGATGAGCAAAGCGGGACCTGGCAGGGACCGGCTAGAATCGGTCTCGCAGCCGAAACCCTGATTTACAGGGTGACACGGGTGAGGTAGGCTCTCACGGGGAACGTGTTCAAGGCGGCTGCGTAACCAGGATGCCTTAAGCGCCACACAAAACAGGTGCCGGCCACCTGGTGGCTGCGAAGCGGAAGAGCCGGCAGCGGCAAAGCCGCGGCAATCAGCGGCACCGGTTACGGGTGCCCAGGAAGCCGCAAGAAAAGCGGCAAAGAGGTAAAAACAAGATATTTGAGTTATACAGGATTTTGAGAGACACTTTGGCAGAATAAGGCAAGCTTAAAATTTTCGGCTTGTTCTGTTAAGGTGTCTTTTTGCGTTTTTGCCCCCCGCGGGCGTTAAATAGCGCCCGTGGGGAGAAACCCGGGCGCTTGATCATATTGAGAAAGGAGCGTGCCGGGAATGAGAGGAGATTTCCATGACGAAAGAAGAAGTAGCAAGGATAATAGAGAAAATGCCAAAAGAAGACCAGATATGGCTGATGAACCTCATCATACGAAGGTTCTGGCCGGAGTTCGAAGGAAAGCCGGTGGCGTTTTATGACCCATCGGAGTTCTGGGACGACTGGGAAGACCGGGAAGTCGATGAGTACAACAAAAAGCAAGAACTTCTCGAGGTCAAAGACAAGGAAGACAGCAAAAAGCAAGAACTTCTCGAGGCCAAAATCAAGGTCCTGGAGGCCAGAGAGACGAAGCCCGGCACTGTAAGGGCATGGTGCTGGTTTGCGGAGAAGGGCAAAACAGAGGCCGTCTTCGCCAAGAATGGCGCGGGCAGGGTTTTGCTGGAGTCAGTGGACAAAAAGGTGAATGTCAAATACCGCCGCATGAATGACGGTAAAGCGTTTGCGGTGTTCGTAAAGGCGGAATCTTGAGTTTAATCAGGGCCATTTTGTTGGCCGGGAATTTGAGGAGAACGTGTTTCAGGGAAATGTTACGTTTCCCTGGGCGTTCTCCTTTTGTGTTTTTGTGAGGAAATTAAAAAGCCAAGGAGGGGCCGGGAATGCAAAATAAACGTTACAGGTACCCTTATGAAGAATTTATAAAAGCAAAGCCGCAACATCCCTGCCCCATTTGCGGCAAGGGCGACTGGTGTGGTTTTAACAGTTACCTGGCAAGTTGCATGAGGATTAAAGAAGGGTCGTTCAAGCAGGTGTTTCTTAGCAACGGGCAGGTTGCTTATTTGCACTGGCTTGAACCTGGAAGCGCAGCCGTGCCGACAATTCAGGAAGATAGGGCATTTCCGGCCGCGTATACTGCACCGGTGGAAGTTCGCGACCGGGTATACCGGGATTTCTTGAGAATATTGCACCTGCTTCCGCGCCACAGGGATGACCTTACCCGGCGGGGGCTGAGTGAAAGACAAATAAGGGAAAACGAATATAAATCCGTACCGGAAAGGGAGATGCCCTGGAAGATTTGCCGGCTCCTTATGGATAGAGGCCACGACCTGGCCGGAATTCCCGGGTTTTACAAGGCCCGGGGACCGCGCGGGGGGTCGTACTGGACGTTTGACCGGCAACCGGGGTACTTCATACCGGTGCGGGATGTTCAGGGGCGCATACAGGCACTGCAGAGGAGGATGGACGATCCCGGACGCGGCGGGAAATACAAGTTGTTCAGCGGCTACAAAAGCCGGGGAGGTTGCTCATGCGGAACCCCGGCCCACGTGGCCAGGCCGGGTGAAATTAGAGATTCCCGGGTCTGGATTACCGAGGGGCCGCTGAAGGCTGATATCGCCGCGGAGTATCTGGGGGCGGTAGTTGTTGGGGCCTTGAGCGCCGGCACCTGGAAGCCGGCGGCAGAGGCGGCGTTGAGGTTGGGCGCCAAAGAAGCAGTTTTAGCTCTTGATATGGATACGTTTACTAATTTGAATGTATCCCGGGCCGAAAGAATGTTGAAATCCGAGCTCAGAAAGTTCGGGATAAAAGTAACCCGGGCGGTTTGGAGAAAGGAAAAGGGCATTGACGACGCGTTGGTTTCCGGTGTCGATGTGAGGATTGTCAGCTAAAATTATAAAAATTTGTAAGGAGGACGAACAATGAAGATAATTCTTGAGAGCGAGCTGGAAAAGCAGGTCTGGGAAATTATGATGGAGGCCCACGAAAAGTGGGAGAAAAGCCACGGCCACACCTTGCAAGACATGATGGAACGGTATTTTAACGAGGTGTATAAGGACGAAATAGAAGCCTTGGCAAAACGCGAAGTCAAGCGCCGGCTGGTGGAGCTGTGGGGCGAGGAAGAGTATAACATGGTCAATCTCTCGGAGGATGAATATGTTGCCCGGGCACTGGAGAATACCAATAGCCTTAGCGAGGACGAGATAAAAGAGCTAGAGAATAAACTGCGGGATGACTACAGAGCAATCCGGGAGGACCTGGAGGGATACCGGGAAAGCGTAAAATGTGATGTTGAAAAAGAGTTGCATGGTATATACTACAGTTTCTTTAACGCTCCGGAGAAACTGACCGTTATTTATAACGGCGAAGTCATTCAAGGAGAAAAAGCTGGTAAGGGTCCGGAAAACAGCGAAAAGGAATTTCTGAGAAAAATCGAGCTGCAGGCAGAACTCAACCGGCTGCGGTACGGGGGAAACAGCCGACCTGTTTCCGAGTGGGCAATGATCGTGTCAGCGCACATCGGGCACCTCATGGAGTCAATAATGGCTGCTGACAGTGCGGAAATCGAAAAAGAAATCTTCCATGCAGCCGCACCGATGCTGGAATTGTATAAGGAACTGAAGGCAGTATAAAGCTGTTGCCGTAGCGGGAGGAAGTTGCTCCGGTACTCCGGTACACGTAGCGGGTGACGGAGGGCGACGAGTAAGGTAGTTCGGGCAGAGGCCCGTGAACACATTTCCGGAAGGGAAGTGTGGCACGGGCTTCGTGCCCGTGCCTTAAAATGGCGAAAGTTAAAAAGAATGAGCGTATCAAGGAGATTTTGCATCGTCTACTGGAAATGTTCGAAAGCGGTGATCTGCCGCAGGCCGTCGCGCGAACGATGATCCGGGCTAAGGCGGGAAGACCGTGTGACAGATGGAGCTTGGGCAACCGGCTGTTGATGCTGCTACATGGGACGGAAGATGCCAGGGGCCTGAAGCAATGGAATCAGGTAGGACGAAAAGTAAAGAAAGGGGCTAAGGCTTTCTATATCCTGGCCCCTTGTACAAAGCGGATTGTTAAAAAGATACGAGACGAAGAAACCGGGGAAGAGCGGGAGGACGTGCTGGTGGTCGTGGCTGGCTTCCGGTGCGTACCGGTCTTCAGGTACGAGGATACCGAGGGGGAGCCGCTTCCGCAGCCGGACTACTCGCCGCTCGAGCCACCGCCGCTTTTCGACGTGGCACGGAAGTTTGGTATCAAGGTGGAGTACGGTCCCGGAGACGGAAGCTGTTACGGTGCCTATTTTCCGGGGTCTAACCGGATCAAGCTTTTCACGCATGACGTCAAGACGTTCTTTCACGAGCTGGCCCATGCGGTCCACAACACCATCAGGCCGCTCAAGGGAGGACAGCACGCGGACCAGGAGATTATTGCCGAGACAGTCGCATGTGTTTTGTGTGAGATGTACAACTACCCGGGCTATCTATGGCATGGGTGGGAATACATCAAGGGGTATGCGACAGGCCGAGAACCCCGTGCTGCACTGCGGTCCGTAATGCGAGTGCTGACAGATGTGGAAGAGGTGCTGAAACGTATCTTGGAAGCCGCGGAACCCCAAGGTGACCAGGGTGAAGGGGGGTGCGCGGCGTGATGGGTAAAAGAACTAACGAGTTTTTCTGAGAAGGGAGGGAAAGGGGCGGCGCCGGTGGCCGTCCCGAAATGATGAGAGTTTATGCAAGGTACATTGTTTTAAACGAAGATGATCAGGTAAGGCCTATTGAGATTGAGAAGTGGGTTCCGAATCCGGAGAGACCCGGTTATCTGAAATACGCCGGCAACCGGACTATGGGAGAAGTTTTCACCGAACTTAAGAAAAGACTTGAGAATGACGGTCTCCTGCCGGATGAATATTTTTGCATATTCGGAGATTACAGGGGTGACAGGGATAAGCCCTTTCCTGAAGGGTACAGGTGGATCGCCTGTTATCCCGTGACCGGCTCAAATGAAGGACATTATATTCACATAGACGCTTTAGTGCCACGTGAAAAGGATGGAGAGCACTACCTGGAAAGCGTTCTTGTCTTCCTGGGTAAGACCTTTCAGGGCTTCGACTTCGCGGCGAAAGTGGCCGCCGCCTGCGCGAAGCACTTAGGAGCGTAAGAGCAAATTGCAGTTTTCCAACAATGACCTGGCTTTGCCAGGTCACCCCTTCAAGGGGTGAGGATTATGGTTGATTCTTTAGGCAACAAAAGTTATCTTTTTGACTCATGATCACCGAGTGATTAGTCGTGCGCGTTGTTCCTAGAACAAAAAGGTAATTAACAAGATACAACAATTCAGAGAAAAGTTAGGTAAGACAGTAACAGTAGCTTGATGGAACGCCGTGTGCAGTGACCACGGTGTGAAGGGAGGGAAAAGGAGACCGTAACAGGTAATGCTGACGATTATCCTTACCTATCCCTATCGAAAATGGATACAGAGAAACTTATAAAGCTAGGTAACGATATTCAGAAAGTAGACGCGGAATTAATCCGTCGGGTTGAGGAAGTACAAAAGAAAAGCGAAGTTGCGTAATTAAAACCGGGCCGTGCAGCCCGTAGACCAATCATCCGAAAGGAGGGATTGGATGCGGGCTGCGGCCCGTATCCGCAATATGAGAAATATTGAGTGTTCAAATCAATATACCGGGCAAACCCCAAAAACCCTGGCTTCGATAGCCAGGGAAGAAGCAGCCCGGTATGGAGTGGAATCAACGGAGCTTCCTGGTGTGCTTGCTTCAATTTTGGGGGATGTGCCTGATGAAACCATGCTGTATTTGTTGCAGCAGGGACTGCGGGGATTAATGGAAATGTCTATCAATGAATTAATGGAACTAAAGGGTATGGATAAGGAAAAGGCTATGCGGCTTGCCGCCGCTTTCGAGCTCAGCCGGCGTATAGCTAGGCAAATGCCCGAAAAAAGACCTTGCATCAGGTGTCCCCAGGATGCTGCGGCGCTGGTAATGGAAGATATGCGTTACCTGGATCGGGAGCATTTCGTAGCCTTGTTGTTAAATTTAAAAAACGAGATCATAGCTCGGAAGACAATTTCCATTGGTTCGATAAACTCTTTAATACTTGACCCCCGGGATGTATTCAAGGCAGCCATCAAGCGAGACGCAGCCAGTGTGGTACTGGTACACAATCATCCCAGCGGGGATCCCGAACCAAGTAAGGAAGATATAGGGGTAACTAATAGATTTGTTGAAGCCGGCAATATTATTGGAATCCATATCCTGGACCACCTGATTATAGGTGATAAACGGTTTGTGAGTTTGAAAGAAAAAGGTATAATTCAATAGCCTTTGAAAAACGTACAAAATTTGATAAAAATCATGGATATCCTAAGAGTTGCAGTAATTGTTAAAAGGTCCGGTTTATTCGGATCGTCTTGTCCGGGAGTTGTGAAATGTTTTTCCCGGTCCTTGTTTAGGACCGGGAAAAACCGCATGGATTCCCGGAGAAAAGTAAGGTTGGATAATATTTTATCCAGCTAAACAGGCTATGTCCGATTTTCGGACGCCCGCAGTGCGGGTTCAGCCTGTAGCCACCGGCCTGCCGGTGTGCAGGCTGCCTTCCAGTGGAAGGTTGCGTGGCTTAGGGTGCTTAACGCGAAGCGTTCCTTGACAACCCCTTGCATTTTCCCGGAAAATAACCTTTTCAGGTTACTTTCCGGGAAGGTGCAAGGACCGTCGAAGACGGTAATGTTTTTCGCCGTCGGGCGTTTGGGAATACGGGGCTTGCCCCGTCACAACATGCCTGGGCAAGGCAGGTTGTGACGGGGTCGGGTTGTGACCCCGTCGGGGTAGTTTTTTCGCGGGTTTCATTTTAGGCCTTGGTAATAAAAAATGGTGTGATTATACTCAAGGCTAGCTTTCTTATTGCCAAAATACTGGTATTCCAGCGAGGTTTTAATCAGGGAGAAAGGGGGTAATTTATTTGGGTTTTCCAGTTAAGGCCGGGACAAGGTATACGGGTGATAAACAAATTGACCGATTGCTTAGGCAGTTGGATGATCTATATCGTTCCAGTCATGCGGGATGGAGCAAGACCAGAAAATTTAGGTTTCATCAGTTTAAGTTGTTTTTAAAATTTGCTGCAAAGGTTGGACTATCTGACATTAGATATATTAAGCCATCCCATGTAAAAGCTTTCGTAGAATGGCGAAGGAAAAATAAAATCAGTGAGGGGACTATTTTATCAGATTTATCAACAATAAGATTCTGGCATGAGCAAATTCCACTACGGAAATATAACATGCCGCCAAACAATGTGCTTTTGGGAAAGGGTGAGCTCCGTGACCGCTCGTGGAAGAGGCGCTGAAAAACTTAATCAGGGAGACCGGGAGAATGAACCGGTTCCATCGGCTTTTAAGCCTCTGTGGCAGCAGTTTGAAAAAATATTTAAAAATGCGGTAAAGGATTATTACGGAGCAAAAGATACACTTTTTAAAAATCGCAGCAGGATGAGACAATTTGTCATCTTCTGCGCCAGAGAATTTAAAATGAGGAATTTGCGAAACATTAGCGACAAGCATATTGGAGCGTATATAGAGTGGCGCCGGCAGCAGGGGAGGACGGAGAAGGTTATAAAGAACGACCTTTCCGCCATCAGGATGTTCCATAAGTTTATTCCCAATGCGCGGCACCGCATATCGGGAAACGAAAAATTCAACCTGCAGTCCACCCCGGATGGCAGGAAGGACAGGGCGTGGGAGGAACATGAGTACCGGGCGATGATTGACCATGCCAGAAGGCTGGGCCGGCGCGATGTGGAGATGGTTATGAGGCTTGCCAGGAACAGCGGCCTGCGGATTCATGAATGTTTGCGTATCAACAAAAAGATGGCGGAGAAATTCATTAATACGGGGGTAATCACTATAAAGGGGAAGGGTGGCAGAGTCAGGGACGTGCCGCTCAGGGATGAGGCCCGCCAGGTGTTGAAAGCGGCCGCGGAGATGGTCGAGAATGACAATGATAAACTATTTGTTCCCAGAGGCAAGCGGACGGACCTTGTTAAGGATTCAATAGAGAATTTTATCAGAGAGCACAGGGACAAGTGTCAGAAATCGGACATTAGGGAAGAGAACATCAATATAACCTTTCACGGGCTTAGGCATACTTATGCCCGGGAAGAGTATCTTAAGAGGTTGAACAACGGGGTGAGAAAGAAAAAGGCTCAGAGGGAGGTGGCGCTGCTGCTGGGGCACGGAAGGCCTGAAGTGGTGAAAATATATCTTGGGTCTTTGGGGAGGGAATAGAATTTAATTAAATAAAATTGTTGAATTGCTGTAACAATATTGTTACAATAAGCATAAATATATGTGTATCATGTAACAATATAACATGAGGAAGGGGGTATTATATTTGACTGATAATATCTATAACTTAATTGGTAAACGTTTGAAAGAGGCCAGAGAAGCACTAGGTCTATCTCAGGAGTACGTGGCAAAGTACCTTGGAATAAATAGGGTTCAATTATCCTATTATGAAACTGGAAAAAGGGAAATTGATATGGGAACTTTAATTAAGCTTGCAGATCTGTATGGATATTCAAGATCTTATTTTATTGAAGGTGATGATTCAGAATTTCCAGCAACAGTTTCCTTTCGGGCTCAAGGGATTGCTGAAGAAGATTTAGAAACAATTGCATTTGTTCAGCGATTTGCTAAGAATTTAAACTTTTTAAATCTGCTCTTAGGAGGCAAGGACTAAGTGGTAATTATAGAAAAAGCCAAGACCTGGGCTAATGAAACTCGAAATTCATTAGGTATTGGGTCCTTAGATTCAATTAATATTTTTTCTATTTTTCGTATATTGGGTATCTCTTGCATAATTCGTCCACTTCAAACGGATATATCCGGCTTATTTATACGAAATGGGACTGCTGAAGTGATTTTGATTAATTCGGCTCGAACTTTAGGACATCAATATTTTACTGCTGCTCATGAACTTTGCCACTTGTTATATCATAAGAGCCTTGCTGGGCAAATTTGTAATGTAGGCCTTTTTAGTCAACATTCCTCTTTGGAAAAAGAAGCTGATAATTATGCTGGATATTTCTTGGCTCCCGATGAGGCAATAAAATATCGTTTATATAAACGTGTTGGAACATCTCGCCCCATAACTTTATCCGATTGTATCTTTCTCGAACAATATTTTCAAATTAGTCATCATGAAATGTTGATTCGTTTGCGTCAAATGGGAATAATTACTAAACAGCAACTTGAAGAGTGGCGTCCAGGAATTATTAGGAATGCTCGAGAATTGGGATATGATACTAAATTGTATAAGCCGACAAATGTTAATGTAATAATATCAGATTATGCTGAAAAAACTAAAGAAGCTCTTAATAAAGAGTTAATATCTCGAGGTAAATATGAAGAATTGCTACTCGAAGCAGGCTTAGCTGAAATTCTGTTTAACGAGGAGGGGGAGGATGAGTAGTATCCCCTTCCCTTTAGTATTTGATAATGATTGTTTGGCATCTTTTCTTTGGGTTAAACGTACAGATATTCTAAGAGATCTTTATGATTCTCAAATGCTTGTACCGGATTTAGTTGTTAGCGAATTGGATTATCTTCGTCAAACAAAATATTCGTTTGTTTGCGATGAGCTCGACAAGTTGTTTGATGATGGTTATTTAAAAATTGAAAGATTACCTATAACAGGTCCGTTAGCTAGTCAATTTATTAAATTAGAAAATGGTATTTTAACCGGTATTTCTATGGGTCAAGGTGAAGCTGCCGCAATAGTATTTGCTCAGCATTTTGGAGGAACTTTAGCCAGTAATAATTTAAAGGATATAAGACAATTTTGTGAGCAGCATCATATTCCTTACATATGTACTCATAATATTTTATATGAAGCTTATTCCAATGGGTTAATAACTTTAGATGAAGGACAAGCAATCTGGCAAGAAATGAAAAGGCGAAAACGTCTACTTCCTTCTTACGACTTTTACGAGTGTGTAAAGCGCTTCAGGAATGGAATTGTGCGTTAGTAGTGGTAAAATCAAACTTTGTTATTAAGGAAAGGAAGTAGATAAATTATGGGTGAAAAATTAAAGTCAGATAATGGAGAAATTAATAGCAAACCAAATATTGATAAACTTATAAAAAATATAGAGAAAGAGGAAATAAAGATTAAACTTCCTTCCGGTAAAGAAATAAAAATTTTAGGCTACATAAATGTGAAAAGCCTCGAAAGATTTGGTCAGGCAATAAGGCAGAACAAATCACCCCGTAATGCTTTTCTTAAAATGATTTTTACCTTGATAAGATCTGATAATGATGTAGAGATTGAAGAATTAGTAGCTTTGCCTAATGAAGAGCTTATTTGTTTAGGGAATAGATTATTATCTAAAGATGACTATTTAAAAGAGGTTTTTGATTCAATAACTGATGAAATAGATTTTTTTGAAAAGTTTAAGAGAATTTGGGAAAAGTGTTGGGAAAAACAAAAAGAGAGACTTGGAAAATTATTTACAAACAATTTGGGTTTAACAAAAAAATTATATGTTGCTCCGGTTGCAAATCAGTTTTTGGAAATTAATAGTTATAAAATGAATGGGATTCGTGTAGGTATGCTAGATGCATTAAGTAAAATAAAACCAATTATAGATATTTCAGATAGTTTAAAACCAATAATAGATATGACTAAAGAAGCTAGAACACTGATGATGAGTAAGGAAATAACTAATAAAATAACTACAAGTCCTTATATTGAGAACTTGACAGGTTTGGGTAATATAGTAAAATTAACAGTTCTTTCTGAAAACATATTAACAAAAAATAGAGGGCTGGATTGGACAAAATTAAATCCCGGCACATTACATAGTGCGGGATTATATTATGACAATATAAATAAAGCCTTTAGGGAATTATCCAGGTCATATCAAAGTCTTTTTAATTCTGATAGATTGTTTAGCGTGTATAATAGATACCCTGAAATATCAGAACTTTCTTCTGTTGAATATTACAATGAAGTAAATTTGGTAGACATTATTTTGAATAGGGAATATAAAGATAAGGATAGTTATGGTAATGATATAGAAGCAAAACACAGGGAAGCAAGAAATAAAATACATTCAAATACAGAAGAAGTGCTGCCTTCTCTTTTGTCAGTGGTGGATCCAAGTCTTACTAAAATGTGGGAGGGCGCATTATATGCCTTAGACTCAGATAACCCTGACCGCATTAGACATTTTGCCGTATCTTCGCGCGAATTACTAACCCGTATTTTTCATATTTTAGCTCCAGATGATGAGGTTAAGAAATGGACCACATTGCCAGAACACTACTCAAATGGCCGTCCTACTAGGAGAGCACGTTTGGAATATATTTGTCGAAATATTAAAAGCAATTCTTTGAAAGATTTTGTTAAAAAAGATATAGATTCACTTTTAGCTTTTTATGACCTTCTTCAATCGGGAACTCACAAAATTGATAACAATTATAGCGAAGAAGAGCTTGAAATATTAAGATTAAGAATGGAGCATTTTTTGCGTTATATCTTGGAAATTTGGCAAATTAATTAATAAGATTGGTTTTTAAAAAATTATCAATTCATTTTTAAATATGAATTGGTTGTTTTCTTAAAGATATGTTGAGCCATGAGTTTAATGGCTTAATGAGCTTTTTAATTCTTCTATTGCCACTTTCTTCAGGTATTTGAAAGCCAGTCAAATATAAGAGTTCTTTGAGTTTTTTCTGTGTGGCCAATGGTTCTGAAGCGTCAAAGTATGTGTTTAACCATAACTGTCTTCCTGTAATGTCTTGAATTATAATAAATTTCCTTTTCGTAGGCCGGGTATGGCATATCCATACTCTTTAGACGGCGACAATCGTCCCGTCCTATCAGACCTCCGCGAATCAGGGCGTTTCAATTTCCCGAAGGGAATTATCTTTTTTTAGACGCGGACCCCTGGAGCCCTTGTGTTTCAAGGCCTCCGGGACTAGTTTGCGAAAACACGCAGATTTTTACCATAAATAACCAATTTCACTGCCCTTATCAATGACCCCAGAAACATTTTCCAACCCTACACTTCGCTATTGACGCGGCTTTTCCTGCTTTATCCGTAAAAAATTTTGTTTTGCGAGCACCTCCGGGGTTTTTTGCACACCGGAGGTGCTCGATATCTGAAAATTAAATCATTTCCTATTCATTTGAACTTTAAACTATATATATCCCATCTCCAAATGGATCCATACCGGTACCCACCCGTTCAACCTTTCCGGAACAATGTTTACACAGCCGGTAAAAGATAATACTATCTTCGTTTTTTCTTATTAATTTCTCCAGTTTATACCGCAATATTAAGTAATCTTCCCTGTGCAGGCTGCATTCAAACACGCTGTATTGCGCCCGGGCCCCATAATCTTTCAGCGTTTTATAGACCCGTTTTTTCCGGCGGTCATCGCTTATGTCATATGTGAAAGCACTAAATCCATAAAAGTTAGGTGTCCCACGTGGAAGGTACACTCCATGCGGGGCGTCTTTTTTCCAAATGAAGCCTGTACCGTTAAGATGCGGGCCTTTTCTTTTTTTCGGGGAAAGCGGGTCTCGGAAATGCCCCCCGCCCAGGTGGGAAAAGTCGGCAAGCGACAGGGTCATGGCCCAAACATACCGGGAAAGGGCCGGGCTAAAGTCTGCCCGGCGTAAAGGTTCGGTTCAAGCTTCGTCAAGGGCGGGGAACCGACCAGAAGTGATGAGCCCGGAAGAAAAAAGGCGGTTTATTCAGAGCTTGTATTACAACTAAGAAAGGCATTTTGATTCGGCTTCGTCTGGCGTGGGGAACTGGCCTGGGATACAGCTCCTTCAGAGTTTGTACCCTTGATGCGGTATGTACGCAGAAGGGCGATACTGGAAGGGGACTTTCGGCAGGGCTTTTATCTTATGCGGGCGGGAAGACCCCTCCCGTTCAGGGGAAGGGATGAGAGCGGCGGCTCGTTCTTTTTGCCCGCGATAATTTTTGCCTGCGGACAGGAAAAACCGGAAATGTATAGAAAAAAACACACCGGGAGGTAGCACACTATGTCATCTGTTTCCGGAGATTTGCTGCCGCCCCGCGAAGTGGCTGCCCTGCTCCGGGTCACCACCCGGACCCTGCTCAACTGGGAGCGGAAGGGTATTCTTATGCCCGTGCGCCTGCCCTCAGACCACCGGCAGTACAGGAAGGCTGAGGTGGAGGAGTTAGTAAATCGCGGGTGTCCGGGCGAAGTCTACGGACTGAGGAGAGGTAGAGATGAGGCCGGGGCGAATTCTCTGCCTTACCGTTGTTCTGCTGGTCCTGCTCTTCTTGCTTACGGGCTGTGGCAGGAGGGCCTCCACATCCAGGGTGGCTTCCCTGGTTGCGGATACGCCCGCCGGGGAGCGGGCAGAGACTGTCCAGAAGTAACCCCCGGCCGCCGGGGAGCAGGCACAGGTCCGCGTGCTCCCCGCCTGGTTACCTCCGTCTCCGATGGCGACACGGTGCATGTAAACCTGAACGGTAAAAATGAGCGGGTCCAGCTTATCGGCGTCAACTGCCCGGAGATAGCGCACCCGGACCTGGGGATAAAGGAGTAGCCCTACGGCCAAGAAGCGAAGGCATACACCGAAAGGCATCTCTCTGGGAAAAAGGTCTGGCTGGAGTTCGGCGTACAGGAAAGAGATAAATACAGCCGCCTGTTGGCTTACGTCTGGCCGGAACAGTCCTCTTCGGGCTCCGGAGAGGAAGTGCAGGCCAAAATGTTCAATGCCCGGCTTCTGCTGGATGGCTACGCCCAGGTGATGACAGTCCCGCCCAACGTGAAGTATGCGGATCTATTTGTTAAATTCCAGCGTGAGGCCAGGAACCAGGGGAAAGGGTTGTGGGGTGCTGCTGTCATAACTCCGGCTCCGATCGGTAAGACTGGCGGCGGGGCGAAGTACATTGGTAACTCGAACTCCAAGAAGTTTCATTGCCCGGACTGCTGGTGGGCGGCCGAAATAGCTCCACAAAACCGGGTGGATTTCCGGAGCAGGGAAGAGACGGTTAAGGCAGGGTACATGCCGTGTAAGGTATGCAGGCTGTGAGGGAGTATTATAGAACCGCTGCGGGAAGACCTGCCTCCCTTCAGGGGGCGGGATGAAAGCGGCGGCTGAGAAGTATCGCCGAGGGCCATACAGGCATTTGGCGTAGTTGTGACGGTTGCCTTCGGGGGAATTTTGGAGTTGCCCCGGTGTAACTGCCAAATAGGTTCCATCAGCCTGAGAGACAGGAAGCTCTACTCCTTCAGAGGTGGGAAGGAAGTCACTATGGCTGCAATAGATAACCTTATTGAACAAATCGAGGACAAGGTACTCCGTACCCGGTTGCAGAGCGAGGTTAACCGGCTGATCAAGGAGAAGAAATTTGGGCTAGTATTCGAGGAACATCTGCCGGAACTAACGCCGATCTACAGTGCCGAGGTACGCAAAGGCTGCCTGGTGGCCTTGCGGGGCCGGACTCTCACCGACACCTGGCGCGTATTGTCGGTCAGCGACGGGAAGGCTCATTGTATAAACCGTTCAAACGGAGAAGAACAGGAGATCCCAATAGAAGATCTGGTAGTGGTGCGACAGTTTGGTGAGCCTATCTTTCCCTCCCTCATTCCTATGGATCGAGTGCAGAATGGCCCCGAAGACGCTCCTTGGCACATCCTCATTGAAGCAGATAACTACCACGCCCTCCAACTTCTTGAATATTGCTACTCCGGGCAGGTAGACTGCATTTACATCGACCCGCCCTATAACACTGGCGCGCGAGATTGGAAGTACAACAACGACTATGTGGATGCCAACGACCGTTGGCGGCATAGTAAGTGGTTGGCGATGATGAAGCGGAGACTGGTGTTGGCCAAGCGGCTACTCAAGTCTAATGGAGTACTAATTATCGCCATTGATGACAACGAGTTGGCACACCTGATCTGTCTACTGGAAGAACTCATGCCTGAGTATGAGCGAACCTTGGTGACTGTTGTTCATAATCCGCGTGGCAACATATATAAGAATTTTGCTCAAACTCACGAGTACGCGATCTATTTGATACCAAAAGATAAATCTGTAGTGTCCCGTATTACCATCAAAAACACTTCTCCAAGAAAGTTAAGGCGATGGGGACATAACTCTACGCGGCAGGCTCGGCCCACTATGTTTTACCCGATTTATGTTAAGAACGGACGAGTATCTCGTGTTGGTGACGTGCCGCCTGATGATTTTCATCCCCCGGGGAGAAATGTCTATTTGGGCGATGAAATAGAAGTCTGGCCGATTGACCAGCACGGGATTGAGCGGCGATGGAATTTTGGGTTGGATACAATTAACGACAACCTTGACCGGATTGTTGCTTTGCCGGTAGGCGATGGTATTGATTTGTTTTTGTCAGAAGAGATTTCCCCTCCAAAAACAGTCTGGGTTGCACCGGAACTCGATGCTGGAAGCTATGGTAGTTCCTTGGTTGAAAAAATCGTTGGTGATAAGTTCCCTTACCCCAAATCGCTTTATACAGTACTACGAGCAATTGAAGCCGTTGTAAAAGATCGGCCTAACGCCCTTGTGGTGGACTTCTTCGCCGGCTCTGGTACCACGCTGCATGCTGTTAATCTACTCAACGCCACTGATGGAGGACAACGGCGCTGCATTCTGGTAACTAATAACGAAGTCTCCGAAGAGGAATCCCGGCGTCTTGTCGCCCGGGGTTACCGGCCGGGTGAACCGGAATGGGAAAAACACGGTATCTGCCGGTCAGTAACCTGGCCACGATCTAAATACACCATTCTTGGCCGCCGTGACGACGGCTCGGAGCTGGAAGGCGAATATCTGACCGGTAAGACCATTGTCAAAGAAAAACCGCGCAGCTTTAAGCAGATCGGATTTGCTGAACCATCCGCCCTTAAAACCGCCGCCAAGAAGAAGCAGCTTGTGGCCCTGATTGAGGGTATTCCTCAGTCTGCGGTCACTAAAGATTCCCCCTTCATTGTTTCGGATCGATATCCAGCCTCGATCCTGTTTGACGAGACACACGCAGAAGCGTGGCTGGCCGCATTGGAAGGTCAGGAGCATATTACCGACTTTTACATAGTCACTTCCAGTAGCAAGGTCTTTAAGGATCTCAAGGCACGCATCACAAATTTGCTTGGCCCTATCACAGTCACTGAGGAAGAGAAACGCCCTATGCGGGAGGGTTTCCCCGCCAACCTGGAATACTTTAAGCTCGACTTCCTGGAGAAGGATCAAGTGGCACTAGGACGTCAGTTCCGGGAGATTCTACCGATTCTGTGGCTACGGGCGGGTGCCTTCGGGCAACGGCCAGAGCTGCCCGAGAATGAACCGATCCCGGACATGCTAATTCCGGAGCATAACCACTTTGCAGTCTTGATCGATGAAACCCGTTTTTCGGCCTTTCTGGATGCCTTGGCAGGGCGGCTTGATATCACCCATGTATTCATCGTCACCGATTCTGAAGAGGCTTTTCAGGAAATGGCGGCACGGATAAATGCCCCTCACGTAATCCAACTTTATCGGGACTATCTCGAGAATTTCTTAATCAATAAAGGTGATTGAGTATGAAGGTCAGTTTGTTTGATTTCCAGAAAGATGCCCTGAGCGATCTAAGGAACAAGTTGAGAGCAGCCCGTCAACTGGCGTCTATCGATAATCCGCAGGTAATTTCTTTTTCCGCGCCAACCGGTTCCGGCAAAACTATTATCATGGCAGCACTGTTCGAAAACATTCTATTTGGTGAGGCAGACTTTGAGGCGCAGCCTGACGCCGTGATCCTCTGGATCTCGGATATGCCCGAGTTGAACGAGCAGACACGGCTAAAAATTGAAGGCAAGTCCGATCGCATCCGGGTGCACCAACTGGTTACCATCGGCTCAACCTTCGACGCCGAGAGGCTGGACGGCGGCCATATCTATTTTGTGAACACACAAAAGCTAGGAAGCGACAAATTACTTACGCGCCACGGCGACAATCGCCAGTACACCATTTGGGAGACGTTTACCAACACGGCCAAAGCCCTGCCCGATCGCTTCTATGTGGTGATAGACGAAGCTCATCGGGGAATGCGGACTAATGGTGATACCCGAAAGGCACAGACCATCCTGCAACGGTTCCTATTGGGGAGCGATGAGGATGGTCTGTGTCGGATGCCTTTGGTCATCGGAGTTTCAGCCACACCAGAACGCTTTGAGAATTTGCTGCGGGATAGTACGTCCCATACCATTTACAGGTGTAAAGTACCGACGGAGGAGGTTCGTAAATCTGGACTGCTCAAAGACCGTATCCTGATTCATTATCCAGATACGGCTACACAGGCAGAAATGGCACTGCTCGCAGAGGCCACCAAGCGTTGGCAACAGATGGGAGAGCGCTGGCGGAAATACTGCCAACGCGAAGGGGAATGTATAGTTCACCCGATTTTAGTTGTCCAGGTGGAAGACGGTACCGATAATGCCCTGACTAGGACAGACCTGGGCACAGTCATATCTACCATTGAGAACACCATTGGCAGGCAATTGCGGGAGGGTGAGGTGGCGCATACCTTTAACGAGTGTGGCGATCTTAATATCAATGGCCACCGGGTACGCCGGATTGAGGCATCAAGAATTGAAGAAGACCGCAATATTGGAGTAGTCCTGTTCAAGATGAGCCTCTCTACCGGCTGGGACTGCCCTCGTGCCGAGGTTCTGATGTCCTTCCGCCGGGCGCAGGACCACACCTACATTGCCCAACTAGTTGGGCGCATGGTTCGCACGCCCCTTGCCCGACGTGTAGAATCGGATGCCGCCCTCAATGACGTACACATGTTTCTGCCCCATTACGATCAGGCCGCTGTGGAAGCAGTTATCGAGGATTTGAAAAACGTCGAAGAGGTACCACCATCAGAAACTGGAACCAGCCGCGAGTTGGTGACACTCCAGCGTCGTCCCGGGGCAGAAGCGATCTTCGAGTCTATTGCTGAGCAGCTCACAACCTACCGTGTCAATGCGGTCCGGAAGCAGAGCGCGCTAAGGCGGCTAATGGGCCTTGGTCGAGGGCTTACCCAAGACCTCATTGACAAACATGCCCAAAACAGGGTAAAAGAAATGATTGTCGAGTGGATGGGGCATGAAGTAAAGCGGTTGCGGCAATCAGGAACATTCGACAAAAAAGTTAGGCAGATCATTGGCATCGACTTAAAGACGGTCGCGGTCGAGCATGGAACCGGCCTTGTTAAGGATGAAGGGAAGTATAGTATAGAAGCCGCTTCAGCGGATATCGACCGTCTTTTCGAGCAAGCCGGACGTCTCCTTGGCAATGGACTCCACATGGAATACTGGAAGGCACAGGGCGAACGTGAGGCCGATACCGTTAAAGTGGAGGTCATTGTTCTTTCGCAAGATTACGATAGTATGCGTAACCTAGAGACTCAAGCGGAAATGGAATTCAACCGGCTGTACAAGCAGCATAAAAACGACATTGCCCGCTTGAAGGAACAAAGGCGTAATCACTACGAAAAACTGCGCTTGGCTGCTGGTGAGCCGCAGGACATTTCTTGGCAATTGCCTGAAATCATAGGATTCAAACGCAGCGTAGAGGCTCCGTCATTCGATAAACATCTTTATGTGGAAGAAGATGGATATTTCAGAGCCGATCTTGGACCATGGGAGCGAGAGGTTCTTGAGGAAGAGTTGCAAGATGAGTCCGTAGTTGCATGGTTGCGCAACCTGGATCGTAAACCATGGTCGCTTGAGATTCCTTATCGGGACGGTAGTGGAACGCCTCGTCCTATGTTTCCCGATATACTGATCGTTCGCAAAGATAAGGAGCGATTTCTATTTGATATCTTAGAGCCCCACGACCCCAGCCGTGATGACAATTATCTAAAGGCAATCGGGCTGGCCGAGTTTGCCGAGAGACACTGGGATCAGTTTGACCGGATTCAGTTGATTCGTAAAAAGAGTGGACCTAGATATCAGCAACGGTATTATAGATTGGATATGGGTGATCCAGCAGTTCGTAGGAAGGTGCTGGCAGTTACCAGCAATCAGCAGCTAGACCAATTATTTGATCAGGAAGCAACAGTGAGAAGCTGATTAACTTGATGAGCATAGCATTAGCAGATGCTAATCGATCACCAGCGGGCGCAAAACTGGATAGATTTCTTCGGTTTCAGGCTCTACGGTGCACTGGGAAGGGACAGGGAGAAGTCGGGTTTCCACGCCAGCGGGCACATACACGGCCTGGGAATAAAGGAGATGGTGGAAACGGTGCGTTCAGAGATATTGGTCCTGGTGCACACGGAGGACCAGGACTTCTTCCGGCGGTTCGAGGGGGCGTGCAGGGTGGTGTTCCCGCAGAAGGGGGAGAGGGTGACGATAGGGTGAGGGGAACTTT
Organism: Desulfofundulus sp. JL263-se; assembly: GCF_056316025.1. NCBI lineage: Bacteria > Bacillati > Bacillota > Clostridia > Eubacteriales > Peptococcaceae > Desulfofundulus > Desulfofundulus sp. JL263-se. The sequence goes on from NZ_CM149993.1 coordinate 818,442, forward strand.
TCTCCGGCTTGCTTTTTGGGGAGGAATTGCTTCCACCGCCGTAGGTTATCTGGGTGCTTTGCTTGAAGTTATAAGCAAACAAGGCGTTATGGTACGTGGGTGTTGTATGCCCGGAAATTGTTGATTTTTCCGGGGTTTTTCAGGATCGGGGTGTCAAACTTGAAATAAACTTGAACTTAAGGGTTTAAGGCGAATCCAATAATTTACACCTTTTTCAGCCCAGCTATTGAGAAATAAGTGGCTATTTTTGAGAAATTTTAAATGGCCATTGATAGACAAATACCGTTGCTAGCATAGGAGGTGAACACACATGACTGATATACTTGCCCGCTGGGTAAAGAAAACCGGCCCAGCTAAAAGGTTTGCCCTTTTTGCTCTAGCGGCATTTATATTTATGGCAATTGCTACGGGTTGTGCAAGTTCCAGTTCAAACAGTTCTCCAGCAGACAATACGGCTGTTGAACAGAGCGCTTCGGTTCAACAGGAAGAAAAGCAGGTCTCAGAGCCGTTCGCTTCTCAGGAAGAACAGCGAGCGGAAACGGCTCTGAATAAACAGGAGATTAGCGGAGAAAAACCCGCCGTCAGCGGCACTCTTAAAGTCCACTTCATGGATGTCGACCAGGCTGACGCAATTCTTATCCAGCTCCCATCCGGCCAGAACATCCTGATTGACGGCGGTAATAACGATGACGGGAGCCTGGTAGTGAACTACCTCAAACAGCAGGGCGTTAAAAGCCTTGACCATGTCATCGGTACCCATCCCCACGAGGACCATATCGGCGGCCTGGATGTTGTCATCAAGAGCTTCGAGGTAGGGAAAGTCTACCTGCCGCGGGTATCCCACACTACCAAAACTTATGAAGACCTCCTGCTCGCAATCAAAAACAAAGGTCTCAGGGTTACCCAGGCCAAGGCCGGTGTTAAGCTGGACGTTGGCCCGGGCGTAGAAACATTACTGGTTGCTCCAAACAGCTCTGGCTATGAGGACCTCAACAACTACAGCGCAGTGTTGAAGCTTACATACGGAAGTACCGGTTTTCTGTTTACCGGCGACGCCGAGGCGGAGTCAGAAAGCGAAATGCTTCGGGCCGGCTATGACCTGAAGGCCGATGTGCTCAAGGTAGGCCACCATGGTAGCCACAGTTCCACCACACCGGCCTTTCTTAAGGCTGTATCGCCGAAGTACGCTGTCATTTCCGTTGGTAAGGGTAATGACTATGGCCATCCCCACTCTGAAACCCTGGCCAAACTTGCAGCGGCGGGCGTACAGGTCTTCCGCACCGACCTTCAGGGAACTATTATCGCTACCAGTGATGGGAAGAGCATAACCTTTAACAAGAAGGCTTCTCCGGTTAAAGAGCGCGCGCCTGGCGCATCTTCTTCAAACGGTAGCATTCCTGTTACGCCGCCCGCTTCTGCTTCTTCCGGTGGCGTAAAGATAGCGGGTATTGACCTGGGCGGTGAGGTGGTCACCATTAAGAACACCGGCAGTAAGGCAGTAGATATATCCGGCTGGAGGCTTGTTAGCGAAACGGGTAATCAGAGTTTTACCTTCCCGTCCGGGACAGTCATACCGGCAGGAGGCACGTTAAAGGTTGTGAGCGGCAGGAATGCGCAGGCCGATCCTGATACGCTGGTATGGACCAGGAAATACATTTGGAACAATGACGGCGACCCCGGAATCCTTTATGATGCTCAAGGCAACCCGGTTTCGCGGTATCAGTAATGGAGGTGTGTGAGTGCTTATAATTGACCGCTTTGAGGGCGAAATGGCGGTAATTGAATATAACGGCAGGACTTTTAACTTGCCGCGCAGCCTGTTACCGGCGGAGGCAAAAGAAGGAGATGTGCTTAGAGTATCGATAACTGTCGATAAAGAGCAGACGACAAAACGCAAGAAGAAAATTAAAAGTCTTATGGATGAGCTTTTTGAATAAGTTTTAATCCATTCCCTCTCTTACGAGAGGGCGAGATTGCTGACAAACCCGGGTTTTGCCCCGGGTTTAACTTTACATTGCATATTTCAAGCTAAATTGCTTTTGCGAAAACTTTTGTATTATCCGAACCAGCAGTGGTAAAAAAGGAGGGTTACCCCTCTTCCAGAGATAATTTGCCATCTTTTTCATATTCTGACAGGCAGCTGTCAATAAGCACTGCTCCATAACTTTTGCTCTACCCCTATAACGGGCATAGCGTAACCCGTGGAGTTCTTTGGCATCAGCAAAACTCCGCTCAACAGTTTCTTTTCTTCTTTTGTATAAGGCTTTCCCCCGCTCACTGAGGCGGTTCTGTCTTACCCAGTCTTTGCTATCTTCCCAAACGTGTCGAGTAATTACTTTAGTATAGCTTTTGGAATGGGTGCATTTAGATAAATATTTGCAGATTTTGCATATCCGGGGGTCTGAAACATATTCCCGGAACCCCTGGCGGTTGGTGGTACGGTAGGTAAGTTTCTGTTTGGCAGGACATATATAGCAGTCATTTTCCTTATCATATTTGAATTGCCATTTGTGAAATAAGCCTTTCTTAGGATGGTAACGTCGATGGGCTATAACAGCAAAAATATCTCTTTTTTGCAGTTCATGGCATATAGGCATGGTTAAATACCCGGCATCCAGGGCTACTGCTTCCACTTCAAAGCCAAAGCGCTTTATCTGACGGTCCAAACGGCCTATGTAAGGTGCAGAATCATGCACATTTCCGGGGGTAACATATACGTCGGTAATCAAGCTTAGCTTTCCATCAACCGTTACGTGGTTAAGGTAATAAAAACCCTGGGGTTTGCCGTCCCTAACCATGTAGCCACTTTCCGGGTCCGTGGTGCTCACCCGTATTTCTTTGTTTTTTTCAAGTTGTTCTTCTTTTGGTTTCAACGGCTTTTTTCCATGCTTTTTTCTATCATCCTCCACTGAATGCTCCAGTTCTTCCAAATAAGCTTGAGTTGAACGTTTCACTTTTTTGAGTGTGAATTTATTTTTGTTGGCATTGGCCTTTAAATGTGTAGAGTCCGTAAATAACTCTTTTCCATCTATTAGTCCTTTCTTAATTGCTTGCATAACTATTTCATCAAATATTTCCTGACAAATATTTGTGCCATTAAATCTACGCCGCCGGTTCTGGCTAATGGTGGAATGATGAGGAACTTTATCTGTTAGGGAAAGGCCCAAAAACCAACGGTAAGCTATGTTAACCTCTATTTCTTTAACCAGTTGCCGTTCAGATCTTATGCCAAAGAGGTAGCCAATAAAAAGCATTTTAAAAAGCATTACGGGATCTACACAAGGACGACCGTTATCCGGGCAATATAGGTGTTTGACCTTTTCTCTTATGAAGTTAAAGTCTATGAAGCGACTTATTTTCCTCAGCAAGTGATCTTCAGGTACCAGTTGTTCTAGGCAAACAAGTTCCAGTTGTCCTTGGCGGTACTCTGGTTTTTTTAACATGTTTGTTCGCTCCTAATTCTTATTTACTCAATTTTACCATAAAATAAAAGGCTGTTGACTTGTTTTTGTCAACAGCCTCTCCCTCTCTTACGAGAGGGCTTTTCTTTTTTGGAGCGGTGTTACCGCCAGGGTTGTCTCTTATGTAGTGCCTCGCACTTATTGTGGATTAGACATCGGTGAAAACCCGGACCGGATGGTAATTTTGGCGAGACTCAAGATGCAGTGGGTTTTCAAAGAGCTGCAAAGGCGTTCACGTGGAGGTTGCAGCAAATTTTAGTATTTTTTCGGCCCATTCATGGAAGGGGTTGATTAATTTGGGTTCGAATTATTACCGCAATTAACTTGTAGGGAGAAGGTGGGTTATAGCATAGATTCTAGCTGGGAAAACAAACATTCCAATAAATTATGACACTTCTCTGTTATACCTCGCTTTCCTAGTTCCCAATCTCTTACGGAAGATGGGTTAACTCCGAGCAAATGAGCAAATTCTTTTTGCTTTAACCCTAGCAATAGGCGTGCTGCACGGACTTTATCAGCTAGTACATCTTTTTCGAATGGTGCATTCGGAATTGTCAGTATGCCGGGTGAGATCCCAAGTACACGAGCAAGTTTTATTGCAGTAGGCAGTGTCAGATTATTTTTACCACGTTCGGTATTTCTAATCGTGACCTCTGAGACTCCAGCCTTATAAGCTAACTTCTTTATGGAAAGTCCCGCCATTTGTCGTAATTGGCGCAACCTTTTGCCCGGCGGCAGCGACATGTCGATGTCAGGGAATTGGTAAGAGGATAAAAGTTCCTTTATCTGTTGCTTCACTAACTCATAATCGTACCTTCCTTTTATTCCCGTATTAACACGAAATGTACTATTCCACCGCTGGTGTGACACATGTTTTATGCGTAAGCGGTCTGCATGTGGGCTTATTGCTCGGCGGGCTGCTGGTGCTGTTCAATTTGTTGGGTGTACCCGTATACCGTATACCCCTTGCAGCCACGCCGGTATTGTTCTTTTACGCGGCCATGACGGGATTTGGCCCGTCAGCCCTGCGGGCCACTGTAATGGCCTTATTGCTTTTATGGGCGCACCGCCTGGGCCGGGAAAGGGACTGGCCCACCTCCCTGGCAGTGGCGGCCCTGGTAATCTTGGCCGTAAATCCCCTGCAGGTATACGAAGTAGGCTTCCAGCTTTCTTTTGCAGCCACCTGGGGCATTTTGTATCTGGGCCCCTTTTTAAAGAAAAGAATGGAGCCGCTGCCGCTGCCTGCGTGGGTTAAACCGGTCATTCAAGTTACTGTTTCCGCCCAGCTGGGTACCCTGCCGATAATAATCTATTATTTTAACTTGGTATCCTTTGCCTCCGTTTTTACAAACCTGGCAGCCGTGCCCATGGCCGGAATTATTCTTTTTTTGGGTTTTGCCGCAGGTCTTGCGGGCCTGGTGGTACCCCTGGCGGCACAGGTAATAAATGCAGGAGCAGGTATTTTGTTGGGTCTGTTTGAGTGGCTGGTGTTATTTGTGGGAAAAATCCCCGGCGCTTCCTGTTACATGGCTGCCTGGCCCTGGTGGGGAATTTTTCTCTGGTACGCAGCACTTGTGGCAGTGGTGGAGTGGGAGAAGGTAAAGGGATTTATCCCTCCTGTTAACATCCGTAAATCCCGGGTAATTATTTTTATTTCCTGCCTGCTGGCTTTTTTAATTTGGACCGGTGTCAAAAGCGACAATTTGGAAGTTCATTTTATCGACGTGGGACATGGTGACAGCATACTGGTCCGGCTCCCGGGAGGAAAAGATATGCTGGTGGACGCCGGTGGATGGCGGGGCGATTTCGACGGCGAACCGGGAGCGGGGGATTACGTGGTGGTGCCTTATTTGCGGAGGTTGGGCATCAATAAACTGGATGCACTGGTCATTTCCCATTTTCACGAGGACCACGCCGGCGGTGTAAGGGCAGTCATGAGGTCCGTGGCCGTGGACAGGCTCATTGTTCCCCCGGCTGGAACGGGGACCGGCATAGACCCCAATGTCAAAGTAATTTTGGAAAAGGCGCGGCAGATGGAAATCCCTGTTCACTTTGCCACCGCCGGTGACCGGCTGTTTTTGGATGAACGGGTGGGAATATCCTTTTGGGGCCCGCGGGAGAAGTTATTTAAAGGCAGCAGGTCGGATGATAACAATAACTCCCTGGTACTTTTTCTGGATTATAAAGAAATTGAAATATTATTAACCGGAGACATAGAAGAAGAAATGCAGTCCTGGCTTGTACAGCAGGGAAACCTGGCTCCCGTGGAAGTGTTGAAGGTGCCCCATCATGGGAGCAGGTTTTTCTCCCCGGAATTTTTGCAGCGGGTTGATCCCGTGATTGCGGTGATTTCCGTGGGAGAAAGAAACACTTTCAATTTACCCAGCGGGGAAATCACCCGACAATTGCGCGATTTAGGTGCCAGGATCTACCGTACCGACCGGGACGGCGCCGTTATAATCAGCACCGACGGCAAGAAAGTAAAGATAAGGACCGGGCGGCACTGATGTTTGGCCATGATTAAAAACGCCCCTTTTACAAGGGGCGTTGAGATTGCTGACAAACCCGGGTTTTGCCCCGGGTTTAACTTTACATTGCATATTTCAAGCTAAATTGCTTTTGCGAAAACTTTTGTATTATCCGAACCAGCAGTGGTAAAAAAGGAGGGTTACCCCTCTTCCAGAGATAATTTGCCATCTTTTTCATATTCTGACAGGCAGCTGTCAATAAGCACTGCTCCATAACTTTTGCTCTACCCCTATAACGGGCATAGCGTAACCCGTGGAGTTCTTTGGCATCAGCAAAACTCCGCTCAACAGTTTCTTTTCTTCTTTTGTATAAGGCTTTCCCCCGCTCACTGAGGCGGTTCTGTCTTACCCAGTCTTTGCTATCTTCCCAAACGTGTCGAGTAATTACTTTAGTATAGCTTTTGGAATGGGTGCATTTAGATAAATATTTGCAGATTTTGCATATCCGGGGGTCTGAAACATATTCCCGGAACCCCTGGCGGTTGGTGGTACGGTAGGTAAGTTTCTGTTTGGCAGGACATATATAGCAGTCATTTTCCTTATCATATTTGAATTGCCATTTGTGAAATAAGCCTTTCTTAGGATGGTAACGTCGATGGGCTATAACAGCAAAAATATCTCTTTTTTGCAGTTCATGGCATATAGGCATGGTTAAATACCCGGCATCCAGGGCTACTGCTTCCACTTCAAAGCCAAAGCGCTTTATCTGACGGTCCAAACGGCCTATGTAAGGTGCAGAATCATGCACATTTCCGGGGGTAACATATACGTCGGTAATCAAGCTTAGCTTTCCATCAACCGTTACGTGGTTAAGGTAATAAAAACCCTGGGGTTTGCCGTCCCTAACCATGTAGCCACTTTCCGGGTCCGTGGTGCTCACCCGTATTTCTTTGTTTTTTTCAAGTTGTTCTTCTTTTGGTTTCAACGGCTTTTTTCCATGCTTTTTTCTATCATCCTCCACTGAATGCTCCAGTTCTTCCAAATAAGCTTGAGTTGAACGTTTCACTTTTTTGAGTGTGAATTTATTTTTGTTGGCATTGGCCTTTAAATGTGTAGAGTCCGTAAATAACTCTTTTCCATCTATTAGTCCTTTCTTAATTGCTTGCATAACTATTTCATCAAATATTTCCTGACAAATATTTGTGCCGTTAAATCTACGCCGCCGGTTCTGGCTAATGGTGGAATGATGAGGAACTTTATCTGTTAGGGAAAGGCCCAAAAACCAACGGTAAGCTATGTTAACCTCTATTTCTTTAACCAGTTGCCGTTCAGATCTTATGCCAAAGAGGTAGCCAATAAAAAGCATTTTAAAAAGCATTACGGGATCTACACAAGGACGACCGTTATCCGGGCAATATAGGTGTTTGACCTTTTCTCTTATGAAGTTAAAGTCTATGAAGCGACTTATTTTCCTCAGCAAGTGATCTTCAGGTACCAGTTGTTCCAGGCAAACAAGTTCCAGTTGTCCTTGGCGGTACTCTGGTTTTTTTAACATGTTTGTTCGCTCCTAATTCTTATTTACTCAATTTTACCATAAAATAAAAGGCTGTTGACTTGTTTTTGTCAACAGCCTCAACGCCCCTTTTACAAGGGGCGTTCCCCTTTTACAAGGGGCGTTTTTATACCGCAAAAATTTTTTGGGGCCATGCTTTCCGCGCGCAGTCAGGACACCTGTTTTTGTCATATGCCGGGTTAAGCTGGTAATTTACTTGTTTTCTAATAAAATCAAGATGCTTATTAGTGGTATAAGTATGCCCGCATACCTGGCATGAAACCAGCTCCAGCCGGCTCATTAAGGCACCGCACATGCGCATCTCCCTGAAGCCTTCGATATCTTTCTGGGTAATGGCCCCGGTGGGACAATTTGCGGAACAGGTGCCGCAGCCTATGCATTTATCTCCCGGGCGGAAAAAATTAGTTTCCGCTTCATCGCTGTCGTTAATGTAGCCTAGTTGTATGGCATCCGCTCCCACCTTGTGGCGGCAGTTATCAATACATTCACCGCAAGCAATACACAGGTCACAGCGCAGGCACCTTTTTGCCTCAGCTGCAGCATCGCCTTCGCTGATTCCCTGTATTATCTCTTCAAAAGTGCCCTGTTTTTCGGCCAGGTAAAGTTTATGCATGTCAATCCTGCCGGCATCGGCCTTATCTTCGGCATTGACCTCAAGGGGTGCAATGCTTTTTCTTTTTACGGGATATTTCAGGCCGGCCGGGGTTTCCTTGCCGCGCAGGTAGGCATCGATACTGGCGGCAGCCTGTTTTCCGGCGGCAATGGCCTTGATGGCGCTGGCGGGTCCGGTCACCGCGTCGCCCCCGGCGAAAACTCCCGGCAGCGGTGTTTCCATTGTATTGGGATTTACGGTGATCAGGCCTTTGGCAACCATATGCGGTTCTCCCTGAAGGTAAGAAAGTTCCGGTTTCTGGCCGGTGGCAAAAATAACCATATCGGCTTCAATCTTAAAGTTTGAATTATCCACCGGTACTGGCTTGCGGCGGCCGCTGGCATCAGGTTCGCTTAAAGTGTTGCGCAAGCATTCAATATGCGAAACCCGGCCAGACTCGCCGCAGACGCCCACAGGGGAGATGAGAAAATCAAAAATAATGCCTTCTTTTTCTGCATCCTCTATTTCTTCCGGCAGGGCCGGCATTTCTTCCCGCGTCCGCCGGTAAATAACCCGTACCTCCCTGGCCCCCAAACGCTTGGAAACCCGGGCGGCATCGACGGCGACGTTTCCGCCGCCAACCACAATTACTTTCTTTTCACTAAGATCTATTTTCTTGGATTCAATTTCTTTATTTAATTCTTCATTTACCGTTCTCAGGAAAGAAACGCCGTCAAACACATATTTAAATTTACCGGCATTGTCAACAGGTGTTGATCCCTTCCAGGCCCCGGTAGCCAAAAATATTGCCCTATAGCCTTCTTTTTTTAATTCCGTTATATTTCCGGTAACAGGGGTATTTACTTTAATTTCCACTCCCATGGCCTGTATATAAGCTATCTCGTCTCGGAGCACTTTCCGGGGCAGCCTGTACGGGGGTATTCCGTAAGCAAGCATCCCTCCCGGTTCGGGCATGGCTTCAAAGACGGTAACTCCATACCCCTTTCGGGCCAGGAAATAGGCAGCGGAAAGACCGGCCGGACCGGCCCCGATTACGGCAATTTTCTCATCATATTTTTTTTCCGGAGGTTTTGGCATCTTAATCCCGTTTTCATTGTACTTATCGTAAGCAAACCTTTTCAGGGCACATATGGAAATGGGCTTATCAACCCTGGCTCTTCTGCATGCCTTTTCACAGGGGTGCTCACAAATACGCCCCAGGGTGCCCGGCAGGGGAACATCTTCTCTTATTCGCTGGAGAGCTTCTTCATATTTGCCCATTCCAATCAGGGTGACATAACCGGGTATGTCGATACCCGCCGGACAAGCCGCCTGGCAGGGTGCAGGCACAAGTTTGGGACATGTGGAGAAAGAGCATACTTTATTTTTTATGTGAATCAGAAAGTCCTGCCGGTTTCCCTGTAAAAAGGCTTTTATTTCCCCGGCAACGTCCTTTCCCGCTCCACACCGGCAGAGATTTATAATTGTTGCCATCGACTCATTTAAGCTTTCCAGGTCATCGCGGGCAGCCGTCCCCTCCTGCATCCTGCAAAGAATATTTAAACTGGTGTTAAAATTATGTCGGCAAGTGCTGCAGTATTTCCCCGCTGCCAAAAAAGATTTTATAAGATCCGCAGTTTTTTTAACCTTACACCCGTTTCTCATCATAGTGACACTTCCTTGGCTAACCTGCTTTAATTGAATAAATTTTCCTGACATACTGGTCCCGCTTTGTGTTCGGTAAATTGCTGGTCAAGCCAAAGTTAAGACTGTTTGTGGGACAAGCAGCGACGCATGCAGGCTTTAATCCTGCATCGATACGGTCCTTGCAATAATCGCATTTTACTACTTTACCTTTTTGCGCATCCCATTGGGGAGCACCCCACGGGCAGGCCATAATGCAGCTTTTGCAGCCGGCACAGAGATCCTGGTTTATGAATACAATACCGTCTTGGGGACGCTTCTGCATGGCGCCGGTAGGACAGGCAGCCACACACCACGGGTCCTCGCAGTGGAAACAACACATGAAAACGTAATTTGCTTTTGGCAGGCCATTTATGTCAGCCGGCCCTACATCAATAACTTGGCTGGGCTTGGGCCCTACGCCCAGGCCTTTATTGATCTTGCATTGAACTTGACAGGCACGACAAGATATGCACTTTTTATTGTTCTGTTCCAAATAGTAGATGCTCATAATGACCCCCCTGGCGCTAACAATTTATTTACCATGCCGATTTATTCAATTGGCCGCACAGTCACATAAACGTGCTGCAATGCCGGGCTTCCCCCGACCTTGTCAGTTATATTTTCCTGCAGTACGGTATCACAGGCCCCCTTATTGTAGCATCTTGACATCTTGGGCACCTTACGGCCAAAACCGTGCAGCATGAAAACCGCTTCCGGGTGAATAAGGTTTGTTACGTAAGCGCGAATGGTTTCTTTACCGCAGCTGGATGAAACTTCCACCATTTGGCCGTCTTTGATTCCCAGCTCTGCAGCTTTGGCGGTGTTGATCCAGAGCCGGTTTTCGGGTACCAGTTCGTTCAAAAGCGGGTTATTTTGTGTGGAAACGTGAGTATGAGCAACGTTGCGACCGATAAGCAGGCGGAAGGTGCCTTCCGCGGGAGGCTTAACCGGCTTATAGGCGGGGAAAGAAGGTATTCCGTTTTCCTCCAGGAGACTGGAAACAAATTCAATCTTACCGGATGGTGTCTTAAATTTCATCCCGCTATTGCGATCCCAATAAATAGGCTTATCACTTAAGGTTACAAAACCTTTAGTTTCAAAATCCTTTAGGGTAATGCCGGTTCCTTCCAGCTGGTAAGACCATAAATCTTCCAGGGAATTATAGGGAAAGTATTTACCTATGCCGAGCCTGTCGGCAAGTTCCTTCATTATTTCCCAGCCCGGCTTGGTATCATGCCTGGGGGGTACCGCCGGGTTTCGAATAACCAGAGTTGGCTTCAAGCCATTTGCTTCCTGGATGGAATCTCCTCTTTCCAGGTAGATGGACTCCGGCAAAATGACGTCAGAATACCAGGCCGTTTCGCTGAACTGAATGTCGATGGTTACAATAAAATTTAATTTATTAAAGGCCCGTTTATTATACTCATAATCGGGAATGGAGAGCATGGGATTGTGACGCCATACTATTAAAGCCTTCACGGGATAAGGATCTTCTTCCAGAACAGCTTTCGGGAGCATTTGAACTACCCCGTGGTTGGGATCCGGTGTTGGAAACTTGGGCGTTCCCACACCGTCACATCTCTCTCCAGTGATTTTCGGCAGGTCCTGATCCGTCAGCTTTTTCAAAGGCTTTTTGCCGGCGTCTTGAGGTCCTTTTTTAAAAAAAATTCCTCCGGGAGTCTCTATGCTGCCCATGAGGGCATTCAATATAATAATGGATCTCCTGACATATATTTCATTAATGTAATGGGCAGAGCGATAGCCGTAATGGAAAATAACCGAAGGTTTGGCCTCGCTTGCCTCCCGGGCCAGGGAGATAATTTTATGGGCCGGAATACCGGTCTCTTTTTCCGCCCATTCCGGAGTGTAAGGCTCTATAAAGTTTTTCAGTTCCTTAAAGCCTTTAACCCACCGGTTGACAAATTCCTTGTCGTACAGCCCCTCATTTATTATGACGTGCATTAAAGCATAATTTAAGGCCAGATCGGTACCAGGCCTGATCATTAAATATTCAGTAGCCTTGGTGGCGGTAACGGTTATCCTGGGATCGATGTAAATAAGTTTTGCTCCTTTCTCCAAGGCATTGAGCAACTGTTTAATTGCCTTGAGTTCTATGGACTCAAAATAATTACGGCCGTACAAAATGATATATTTTGCATTTCCTATGTCCACGCCCACTTTCCCGTCGTCGTACCCGGTTAATGAGCGAAAAGCTGTATTAAGCGACCCTTTGCAGCAGGAATCGTGGGTGAAATAATTGGGCGACCCTATGGCTCTCATAAAGGTCTTGCTGATATGCGAGTTGAGGTGGTTTCGCTCCGTCAAGGCTATGCTGCGGCTGCCAAATTCATCTTTGATTTTTTTCAGGTTTTCGGCCACGTAATCCAGTGCTTCTTCCCAGCTGGCCTCGCGCCATTCCCCGGAGCCCCTAGGACCTGTCCTTATTAATGGCTTTTTGATCCTTTCCTTATCATTTAATAGGCTGACCCCTGCGGCCCCTTTGGGGCAGATACTTCCCTCAATACCTGCAGCGTAAGGGTTTCCTTCAATAAGTTTTACATCGTCATTTTCAACCGTAACCTTAATCGGGCATCTTACGGTACACATCAAACAAATGCTGTACACGTGCTCCATAACACGATTTGCCCTCCTTTTTATTGCCGGGTTCATTTAAACTTGTGCCTCCAGAAAGCTTTATTATAGTTAAGATAACTTAAAACTATAATTTTAAATGTCGTAGCGACGACAAAAAAATTGTCATGTTCTTGATAGCAGGCAGTCCGGTGCCTCATCGCGTTTCCTGTAACAGGTAATACATCCACGGTGGATACCCGGGTAAGGAGATTAAAAAGAAACCCGATATGTTTATAAAAATTTTTTATGTTTTTTTAATAAAAAAACAAGTTTTCAAAGAGGATTTTTGAAAGAATTTATCGAACTTTTAGTTGTCATGTTACATGCTGGTCATACCAGCAATGCTTAAGCTTTACATACAAAGAGGGGGGTAAAACATTGGATTTAAATACCGTCAGGGAAGAAGCCAGGAAAAAACTTAAAGGGTACTGCAGGGTTTGTCCTGTTTGTGACGGGCGGGCCTGTTCCGGGGAAGTGCCGGGCATGGGCGGCACCGGCACGGGAGCAGCTTTCCGCGCCAATTTAGAGGCACTTAATAAATATCGGCTGAATTTACGTACTTTACATGATGCCAAGAATCCCGATACCACTTGCCGCCTGTTTGGTTTATCCCTGAAAACCCCCGTACTGGCCGCTCCTCTGACCGGCAGCTCGTACAATATGGGAGGCGCCTTGTCCGAAAGGGAGTTTATTGGCATGATTATTTCCGGCAGCAAGGCTGCCGGCAGCCTGGGTTTTTCCGGTGACGGTGCCGATCCCGCCATGTACGATTCCGGTGTGGAAGCGGTGGCGGCCGAAAAGGGTTGGGGCATACCCATTATAAAACCCAGAGAGCAGGAGGAGGTGATAAAGAGGATTCGCCAGGCTGAAGCAGCAGGTGTTGTGGCCGTGGGGATGGATGTTGACGGTGCCGGCCTGGTAACCATGGCTTTAAAGGGACAGCCGGTAGGGCCCAAAAACCGCCGGGAATTGGAGGAAATCATTTCTTCTACCAAGCTCCCCTTTATTGTTAAGGGTATCATGACGGTTGACGAGGCAAAGATTGCAGTGGAAGCCGGGGCTGCGGCCATTGTAGTGTCCAACCACGGCGGGCGCATTCTCGACCATACTCCCGGCGCAGCCGAAGTGTTGCCTGAGATTGCCGCTGCGGTTAAAGGTAAGATTACCATTTTTGCTGACGGCGGAGTAAGGTTTGGTGTTGACGTGCTTAAATTGCTGGCCCTGGGCGCCGATGCCGTACTGGTAGGACGGCCCCTTGTGGTGGGCGCCTTCGGCGGAGGCACAGAAGGTGTTAAACAAGTAATTGAAAAATTAACCGGTGAATTGAAACAAGCCATGATCCTTACCGGCTGTGCTTCCCTGGGCGATATTTCTGATGGAATAATTTATTAAATTATTATCCACCCAGCAGGGCCTGGCTTTCAGGAGCCGGCCCTTGATTTAAATCGCTTATGGTCTGACCAGCAGTATAGCTTAACAACTGTTTTACTAATAACTATATCTAAATAATCAAAAATTTTAATGGTAATAGGAGGTACAATTAATGGACATTATTGGTCTGGCTCTAATTGCCTTTGTGCCGATATTATTTACCATTGTAATGATGACGGTATTTTCCTGGCCGGCAAAAAAGGTTATGCCCTTTGCCTGGCTCATAGCTGTTATCATAGCCTATTCAGTGTGGCGCATGGAAATGGTTCGCATACTGGCCTCCACCATTTACGGTTTTCTGTCGGCCTTTAATATTCTAATCATTATCTTTGGTGCTATCCTTATTTTAAATACCCTGAAAAAAAGTGGTGCCATGACTACCATTAACCGCGGCTTCTACGGTATTACCCCGGACCGCCGGATTCAAGCCATAATCATCGGCTGGATGTTTGGTTCCTTCATCGAAGGGGCGGCCGGCTTCGGTACCCCTGCTGCGCTGGCCGGACCGCTGATGGTGGGCCTGGGCTTTCCGCCCCTGGCGGCTGCCATGGTTGCCCTGATTTTTGACAGTAGTTCCGTTAGCTTCGGTGCCGTTGGCACACCGGTTATCGGCGGTGTAGGGTCAGTAATGAAATCTACCGTGGTGGAAAAATTGGGAGAAGGAGCTTACATTCCCTTTTTAAAGCAAGTAGGTATTTGGACGGCCATACCCCATGCCATCGTTGGTACTTTCCTTCCCCTTTTGGCCATATGCATGTTAACGGCTTTCTTTGGTCCTAAAGGAAAGCGTTCCATTAAATACGGCCTGGCGGCAGCACCTTTTGCTATTTTCGCTGGGTTGTGCTTTACCGTACCCTATATTTTAACCGCAACCCTGCTGGGGCCCGAATTTCCGTCCCTGGTGGGTGCCCTGATAGGATTACCTGTGGTGCTGGTGGCAGCGTCCAAGGGGTTCTTGGTGCCCAAGGACAGGTGGGAATTCCCGGCTAAAGAGCAGTGGGAGAACAACTGGAATGGTATGGTAGAAACGGGTTCCGATGAGGAAAGCAACATGCCCCTGTGGCTGGCCTGGACCCCGTACGTCTTAATTGCCCTGATCCTGGTTGTTACCAGAATTCCGGAATTTGGCTTAAAGGGACTTTTGGCCAGCCAGAAAATAACCTGGGAAAACATCCTGGGCACGGGCATTAATTATTCCCTGCCATATTTGTACCTGCCGGGCACCATCCCCTTTATCCTGGTGGCAGTTGTAACCATCTTCCTGCACAGGATGCCCTCCCGGAGCGCAAAGGAAGCCTGGGGTGCAACTTTTAAGCAAATTACCGGCCCGGCCATTGCCCTGTTCTTTGCCGTGGCCATGGTACAGGTAATGGTACAGTCCGGTGTAAACCTCAAGGAAATTGACGGTATGATGCTTACCATGTCCAAGGCTACTGCCATGGCGGTGGGGGGAGCCTGGCCCCTGGTATCGCCCTTTGTGGGTGTATTGGGTGCCTTCATGTCCGGCTCCAATACCGTTTCCAACATCCTGTTCTCCCAGTTCCAGTTCGGGGTGGCCGGACAATTGGGACATCCCGGTGTTATAACCCTGGCCTTGCAAAATATCGGCGGTGCCGTGGGCAACATGATTTGCGTGCATAACGTGGTGGCCGCCTGTGCCACGGTGGGACTTACCGGAGTGGAAGGAGTTATTATTCGCAGGAATCTTATTCCTACGTTTGTTTACGGCCTGGCGGTGGGAGTCTTCGGCTTGATTGTAATATACGGCGGCTTTGCCGCGGGTGTCTTGCTCTAAAAGAGATTAAGTTGCATATGGCCCGGAGTTCGGGCTGGCCTGAGAGGAGGAACAGCTTGTGTCCCAAAAGGAATTTATCAACTTGTTGATTAAGGAACTGGGAAAAGATAATGTAATTACCGCCAAAGAAGATTTGATTTGTTATTCCTATGACGCCACTCCGGACATGCCCGGCTCCCTGCCCGATGTGGTGGTCACTCCGGTCAGTACGGAACAAGTGGTGCAGGTGGTAAAAATTGCCCGGCAATATAAAGTACCCGTCTACCCGCGGGGGTCAGGTACCAATTTAAGCGGCGGTACCGTCCCCCTGCGGGGGGGCATTGTCCTTTCCACGTTAAAGATGAATCGTATCCTTGAAGTAGATGCGGAAAATCTTACAGCCACCGTCCAGCCGGGCGTTATTATCCAGGATTTAAATAATGCAATCGCCCCTTACGGACTGCTCTATCCCCCGGACCCGGGCACCGTGGCCACCGCCACCATGGGCGGCAGCGTGGCCGAGTGCTCAGGGGGGCTCAGGGGCTTAAAATACGGGGTTACCAAGCATTACGTCATGGGGCTGGAAGTGGTGCTGGCCGACGGTCAGGTGGCCCGCTTCGGCGGAAAAACCGTCAAAAACGTTACCGCCTACGACATGGTCAAGCTTTTTACCGGTTCCGAGGGAACTCTGGGTATTATAACTGAAATTATCGTTCGCCTGATACCGGCCCCCGAAGCCAGAAAGACCATGCTGGCAACCTTTAATAAGTTGTCCGATGCTGGTAACGCTGTGACAGATATCGTTAAAAACAAAGTTATTCCCGCCACCCTGGAGATTATGGACCAGGTAACCATTAAAACTGTAGAAAACTTTTCCAAGATAGGGCTTCCCACTGACGCCAGGGCCGTATTGCTTATCGAGGTGGACGGCATACCGGAAGTGGTTGAGCGGGAAGCGGAAAAGGTTTTGGAAGTGATTAAGAAAAATAACGGCCGGGTTAAGCTGGCCCGGGACGATAAAGAGCGGGAAGACTTGTGGACGGCCCGCCGGGCAGCCCTCCCGGCCCTGGCCCAGGTCAAGCCCACCACCGTGCTGGAAGATGCCACGGTGCCCCGCAGTAAAATTACCGATATGTTAACGGCCCTGGAGGAGATTGCTAATAAGTATAATTTGACCATTGGTACTTTCGGCCATGCCGGGGACGGCAACCTGCACCCCACCATCCTTACCGATGAGCGGGATAAGGAAGAAATGGAGCGGGTGCACCGGGCCGTGAAGGAAATATTCCAGAAGGCATTGTCCCTGGGCGGGACCCTCAGCGGGGAACACGGCATAGGGCTGGCCAAAGCCGGCTTCCTGGAATGGGAGCTGAAAGAAAGCGGCCTGAATGTTTTGAAAAAAATTAAGCGGGCCCTTGATCCCGAAAATATTTTAAACCCCGGTAAGATGGGCTTTGACGGGGGGGCTGGACGGCATGAGTAAAGTGCTGGCAGAAATTGAAAACGAAATTTTAAAATGCATGAAATGCGGTAACTGCCAGGCGGTATGTCCCCTGTACAAGGAAACCCGGGCCGAGGCTGCGGTGGCCAGGGGCAAGGTCCGCCTGGCCGAGGCGGTCTTAAAAGGCCAAGTTGAATATACTTCCGGGCTGGCCCACCGTTTTGACTTATGCCTGACCTGTATGGCCTGTGTGGCCAATTGTCCCTGCGGGGTCAGGGTGGACGAAATCGTTCTGGCCGCCCGGGCTGCTTTGACGGAAAACCGCGGGCTGCCCTGGCCCAAGCGGGCGGCCGTAGCTGCTCTGGCCCGCCCGAAACTAATGGACATGGGGGTTAAGGCAGCAAGTATGGCCCGGGGCCTTTTATTCAGGCGCGTGGACAGGGGGATAAGCCCGCGGTTTCCCATAGGACTGGAACTCAGGCGGGTTCTGCCGCCCCCGGCCCCAAAACCCTTAAAAGTCCTGCTGGCGGAAAGGAATTCCGCTCCTAACCCGGTTATCCGGGTGGCCTTTTTTGCCGGCTGCGTCACCAATTACGTTTTCCCCGCAGTGGGCCTGGCCCTGCTGGAAGTATTACAAAAACACGGGGTTGAAGTTATGTTCCCCCATGCCCAGCACTGCTGCGGGACTCCCGTATTGATACACGGGGCAAGGGATACGGCGGAAGAAATGGCTGCCTCCCAGGTGGATATATTTGCCAAGGCCGGGGCGGATGCCATAGTAACTGTTTGCGGTACCTGCGGCGAGGCCTTCAGGCACCATTATCCCCGGCTGCTGGCCGGCCGGCCCGGTTATGCCCGCCGCGCCGCCGCGCTTGCTGAATGTACCTATGACATTGCGGAATTTTTAACCGGTGTGGTTCCCTTGAATAAAGATTTGCTAGGCCCGGTTGATGTAAGCTTTACCTATCACGAGCCCTGTCACATCGGACGAGGGCTGGGGGCGGCCGGAAAACCCGAGAAACTGCTGAAGGCCATTCCACAGGCAAAATATATTCCCTTAAAAGAGCCCGGCCGGTGCTGCGGCGGGGCCGGTTCTTTCAGTCTGCTGCATTACGAGTTATCATCCGGTGTTTTAAAGCACAAGCTGGCAGACATAGCTTCCACCGGTGCAGAAACTGTGGTAACCGGCTGCGGCTCATGCCGCATCCAGCTCAATGAGGGGCTTGCCCGGGAAGGAATGCCCCAGCGTGTGCTACATACGGTGGAAATGCTGGCTCATTCCATGCGTAACGCCCGGGAGAGGAGAGTTGGTTATGGCAATTAACGATCTGGAAAGGATGTACAGTAACTTTAAAGAGCAGGCGGAAGCTCTATCAGCAAGGGTGTACCGGGTTGCAAATCCCGCCGGTGCCGGCAGGCAGCTTTCGGAGATCTTAAAAGGCCTGAAAGTCAACAAAGTGGTAGCCGCTGCATCAGGTTTGGTTCAGGAATGCCTGAGTGCCACCGATATCGGCGGCATTATGGTGTATACCGGTAACTTGCGGCAGCATGCCGAAGATGCGGTTTTGGGCCTGTCCGAGATGGATCTGGCCATAGCCGAAACCGGTACTCTGGTCCAGGACAGCACTTCCCTGGACCAGCGGCTTGTTTCCACTTTGCCCCCGGTACACGTGGCACTGGTGCGCACGAGCCGGCTGGTGGAGCGTTTTGGCGATGCCATTGAATTTTTCAGCGAAAGGCGGGCCGATTTTCCTGGTTATATATCTTTCATTTCCGGGCCCAGCCGCACCGCTGACATTGAGCGGGTATTAACCATAGGGGTTCACGGCCCCGGAGAGCTGCACGTTATATTTGTCGATAAGGCGGGGGGTGAGCCGGGTGAGCGATAAAAGGGAAATTAAAAATAATATAGAGAAGGCCCTGGCCAACGAAAACCTGCGCGGCGCCCTGGGGCGCTTCGGAGATGCCTACATTGGGGCGCGGGAAAGGGCTTATGCCGGAAAAGACTTTGAAGAACTGCGCGGTCAAATTGCCGCCATCAAGCGGAGTGCCGCCGATAGAATGGAAGAGCTGGCGGAAAAGTTCGCTCAGTCCGCCCGGGCCCGCGGTGCCAAAGTTTACAGGGCCCGGAGCGCCCGGGAGGTGAAAGAATATATAATAAATCTGGCCAGGGAGAAGGGCGTGCGCAAAATTGTTAAATCCAAGTCCATGGCCAGTGAAGAAATTCACCTGAATGAATTTTTAAGGGAACACGGTTTTGATTCGGTGGAAACCGACCTGGGCGAATGGATCCTGCAATTGAGCGGGCAAAAGCCTTCCCACATGGTAATGCCGGCCATTCACATGACCAGGAATGAAGTGGCTGACATTTTCTCCAAGGAGACCATGCAGCAGCTTTCCGCCGAAATCCCCAGGCTGGTCAAGGTGGCCCGGCAGCAGCTGCGCAAAAAGTTTCTTGCGGCGGAAATGGGTATTACCGGGGCCAACATTGCCGTGGCGGAGACGGGCACCCTGGTTATTGTCACCAACGAAGGTAACGCCCGGCTTACCACTACATTACCTCCGGTGCATGTAGCCATTGTAGGCATGGAAAAACTGGTGCCTAATTTCAGCGACGTGAGGCCCATCCTGGAAGCCCTCCCCCGCAGCGCCACGGGTCAGAAAATTACCAGCTATGTAACCATGATTACCGGGCCCACGCCGGTGGCCTATCCTGACGGCACTGTTAAAGAAAAGGAGCTGCACATTATTCTAATGGATAACGGCCGCACGGAAATGCAGGCCGACCCGGTATTCCGGGAGGCCCTGCAGTGTATCCGCTGTGCGTCCTGCCTTAACGTATGCCCGGTATTTCAACTTCTGGGCGGCCATGTTTACGGTTACATTTATACCGGCGGCATAGGCACTATTTTAACTGCTTTCTTTAACGGCTTCCAAAATGCCAGTGATATTCAAAATCTATGCCTGGGGTGCGAGCGCTGCAAGCGCTTCTGCCCCGGAAAGATTGACATTCCGAAATTGGTCCGTGAGCTTCGCAGCAGGGTGGTGGAAAAGAAAGGCCTGCCGGGAAGCCAGAGGTTCGTACTGGAAAAGGTGCTGCCGAACCGCAAATTATTCCACAGGTTAATAAAGGTAGCGCGGGTAGCCCAAAAGCCCTTTCAAAAGGGAGGAATGGTGCGGCACCTGCCCATGTTCCTGGCCGGCTACACGGAAGGGCGCAGCCTGCCGGCCATTGCCGGTGAACCTTTCCGGGACAAATTTGTTAAACTTAAAGGACCGTCCGTATTTAAGAACAGGGTTGGCTTTTTCGCCGGGTGCCTCACCGATTTTGTCTACCCACAACTGGGTGAGGCGGCGCATAAGGTCCTGAAAAAAATGGGTATGGAAATGGTTTTTCCTGAAGAGCAAACCTGCTGCGGTGTACCTGCCGTGTACATGGGCTCCAGGAAGTCGGCCGCCCAGTTAGCCCGCCAGAACATTGCCGCCTTTGAGCGGGCCGGGGTGGACCACGTAATAACCTGCTGCCCTACCTGTGCCAAGGCCTTAAAGCAGCAGTATGTGGAGCTTTTGGAGGGCGACCCGGCATGGAGGGAGCGGGCCATGGACTTTGCCGGTAAAGTACAGCACTTCTCAGCTTTTGTAGCGGAAAAGTCCGATGGCGGCAGGAAATTGGAGCTCAAGCAAGGTAAGGCCAGGGTTACCTATCACGATTCGTGCCACATGAAAGGTTGCCTGGGAATAACGGAAGAGCCCAGGAAATTGCTGGGGGCCGCCGGCCTGGAACTGGTGGAAATGGAGGGTTCCGACCGGTGTTGCGGTTTTGGCGGCTCATATTCCTTCAAGTTCCCGGAAGTATCGCGGCACATTCTGGATAAAAAGCTGGGGG
This sequence comes from Desulfofundulus sp. JL263-se, assembly GCF_056316025.1. Taxonomy (NCBI): domain Bacteria; kingdom Bacillati; phylum Bacillota; class Clostridia; order Eubacteriales; family Peptococcaceae; genus Desulfofundulus; species Desulfofundulus sp. JL263-se. The sequence goes on from NZ_CM149993.1 coordinate 839,388, forward strand.
CCGTTGATAAAGCGGGTGCGGATATGCTGGTTTTGGACTGTCCCGGCTGCTTATTGCAAATCAAGGGTGGGATGGACAGCCGGGGCAGGAAAATACCTGTAAGGCATACGGCGGAAATTTTGGCCGATGCTCTGGGTGAGGAGCGCTGATAAACTGTAAAACAGGGCCGGCGTTTTTATGCCGGCCCTGCCTGTCTTTTTTGCAGTTTAATTTCCGGTTATTTTTGATAGCAGCTGGCCAACCTTTTAAGTGACCGGTCGTATGTTTTTTCGATTTCGGGCGGAAACAGGCAGCCCGGTGCCTCACCGCGTTTTCTGTGATAGGTAATACATTCACAGCATATGCCTTTTCTCGGGCACGGCTCATAAGTGCAAGTGCAGCCGGTTTTATTTTTTTCCTGTTTGCATTCCATGAAGTAACCCCCCTTTTGTGGTGGTATTTGTCCTTTCCAAGTATTTCTACGTTAATTCTTTGAATCCTGTCGAATTTCCCAACAGAGTTCGGTTAATGTCTTTAATCGGTTAATGCCTTTTAAAAAGAAGCTCTTACGACAAGAGCGCTGAAAGTGAAATAAGTCAAAAACGGTAGTCCGTACCAAAGAAAACATGATATAATAAATGCAGCTTATATAAGGAGAACGGGAGGACAACCGTGGATTTTAAACCTATAAAGACAAAGAAAATATATGAAGAAATAATTGACCAGGTTAAGGCCATGATTAATAACGGTACCCTCCGCCCCGGAGACAGGCTGATGTCGGAGAGGGAGCTGGCCGAGAAACTGCAAGTGGGGCGTTCCGCGGTGCGGGAGGCTTTTCGCGTTATGGAGGCCCTGGGAATTATTAAAATTAAGCCCGGAGAGGGCACGTTCATTAACGAAATTCCTGCGGAATCCCTGGTTAATGCCTTTTCGACGGTGTTGATGGCCAACGGGGAAACTGCCCGGGAACTAATGGAATTGCGTAAAATATTGGAAGTAGAGGCTGCGGGAATGGCTGCCCAGCGCTGTATGCCGGAACAGCTGGAGGTTATCAGCCGGGCCCTGCAGCAAATGGAACAAGATCTTAAGGAAGGTAACCTGGGTGAAGAAGCAGATATGAAATTTCATTTTGCGGTAGCCGAGGCTACTCAAAATTCTTTGTTGGTTAAGTTGATGAATACCATTGCCGATGCCATGACCCGGCTACTGGCTGCCGCTCGCCATCAAATGTACAAAGATCCCGCCAATCCCCCGCGTCTCTACCAGGAACACCGGTTAATTTACCGGGCTATAAAAAATGCTGACTCTTCAGCCGCCCGCCGTGCCATGCTTGAACACCTGGTGGGGGTGGAAGAATATATATTCGGGAAAAATTTAAGCAACCTTTGACACGTCACCTGTCAAAAATGATAGGTGGCTTTTATGATTTTTGCACGGGGTGGTATATTTCAGATAATCATATCCAGCGAACTGCTGAGGATTAGCGGTACCCGGGCCTGCATTGCCAGTTTGAGCCGCCTTTCCACTTCAGCCCAATTAACCAGTTGCCACCAGGCCTTCACGTAGTCCGCGCGCCGGTTTTGGTAATCCAGGTAATAGGCATGCTCCCAGACGTCCAGTACCAGGATGGGGATGCCGCCCCATTGGGTTAGGTCCTGGTGCTTTTCAGCGGTGAGAATTTCCAGCCGCTCCCAGGTAGGCTGCCATACCAGAACCGCCCATCCCGATGCTTCCACGTCTGTGGCTGCGGCAGCAAATTGTTCTTGGAAAGTGAAAAAACCACCAAAATAGTTGTTAATCTGCCGCCACGTTTCAGGGCCGGGCTGCCCGGTACCCCTCGGTGTCATTATGGTCCAAAAAACGCTGTGCAGTATGTGCCCCGAGCCGTAAAAGGCCAGTTCCCTTTCCCAGTGTTTAATCAGGGAAAAATCCCTTTTCCGCCTTGCTTCTGTCAGCTTCAGCTCTGCCTTGTTCAGGCCATCAACATAAGATTTATGGTGGCGGTCATGGTGGACGCGCAGGGCGGTCCCGCTTATTACCGGTTCCAGGGCATTATAGGGATAAGGTAAAGGAGGCAGCTGGTGGCCGCCGGGCGGTACGGATTGAACGGCCCACAAATCACGCATAGTTAAGATTCTCCTTTCAAATTGGAAACCTGTGGTAATTATATTATGGTTTTATCATGGAAAAGTTCCTGATAACTCCTAATAATTAAAGAATCAGGGGGGAATGGCAAGCCGGGGTTTGGATGGTTTTATCCTTGACAATGTTAAAATTAGTTAATAGAATGTGTATTGACAATTTAGTAGCACGCATTTCCAGGTGCCCGTAAGGGATAATAGGGAACCGGGTGAGAATCCCGGGCGGTCCCGCCACTGTAACCGGTAGTCCGCCTCATTACCACCTTCTGTCGTCCTTTAAGGCAAGGCAGTTGGGAAGGGAGGTCAGGGCGCTATTCCGGAAGCCAGGAGACCTGCCTGGAAGTGTTCTTGTGCTGCCACGGGGATATGGCGGCAAGGGAAAAAACGTGGGGATGATGGCAAAGTCCGCATCAATAAGGGTGCGGGCTTTTTATTTTAGAAAATTTTGGAAAAGGAGGGAATTAAATGACTCTATTGGAGAGCGCCAGAGAGGGGAAAATTACACCGGTCATGGAACGGGTGGCCGGGCAGGAGAAAGTTACCCCGGAATTTATAAGACAGGGAATTGCCGAAGGGAAAATAGTCATACCCCGTAACGCCCGGCGCAGCAGCAGTTTTCCTGTAGGTATAGGCGCGGGCCTGCGGACCAAGGTAAGTGCCAGTATAGGATTGTACGGCAAGGACGCCCGGATTGACGTCGAAGTCAAAAAAATTAAGGCCGCGGTAAAGGCGGGAACGGATTCTATCATGGACTTGAGCGTAAGCAGGGATATCGATGCCATGCGTAAAGAAGCGCTGGCGGCCACTCCCACACCCGTGGGGACTTTGCCCCTTTACCAGGCCATAGCCGAGGCCGGTGAAAAATACGGCTCCGCCGTTAAGATGACTGTTGACGAGCTTTTTGAGGTAATTGAGCGCCAGGCCGCCGACGGTGTGGATTTTCTGGCCCTTCACTGTGGTACCACCATGGAAATTGTAGAGCGCGCCAAGAGGGAAGGCCGGATAGATCCCCTGGTGAGTTACGGGGGCTCTCACCTTATAGGCTGGATGATTTATAACCAGAGGGAAAACCCCTTGTATGAGTACTATGACCGGGTGCTGGAGATTGCCCGCAAATATGATGTCACGGTCAGTCTTGCCGACGGCATGAGGCCGGGGTGTCTGTACGATTCCCTGGACGGCGCGCAAGTACACGAGCTGGTAATTTTGGGAGAATTGGTAAGACGTGCCCGGGAGGCCGGGGTCCAGGTAATGGTCAAGGGTCCGGGACATGTACCTTTAAACCAGCTTAAGGCAACCATTACCTTGCAGAAGAGTCTTTGCAAGGGCGCGCCGTATTTTGTCTTCGGCCCCGTGGTAACCGACATAGCGGCCGGTTACGACCACATCAGCGCCGCCATCGGCGGGGCCATAAGTGCCTGGGCGGGAGCTGAATTTATTTGCTATGTTACGGCAGCTGAACACATAGGTCTCCCCGACGCCCGGCAAGTGCACGAAGGGGTGGTGGCGGCCCGCATCGCCGCCCACGCCGCGGATCTGGCCAGGGGCCTTAAGGGGGCTGCAGAATGGGATTTAGAACTGTCCAGGGCCAGAAAAGAGCTCAATTGGGAAAAACAGCTCGCCCTGGCCATAGACCCCCACCGGGCGGGAGAAATAAGAAAGAATCGCAGCGAGGAATCTTCGCCGGCCTGTGCCATGTGCGGTAAATACTGTGCCATGAAAATAGTATCCGAGTACCTGGGGACATACAAGCACAGCTGTTAAAAAGAAGGGGTGAGAAAATGACTCAAGTACTGGCGGCCCGCGCGGGCAAAATTACTCCCGAAATGGAAGCGGTGGCCTACCGGGAAAACGTGGACCCCGAATTTATCCGGGAAGGTGTTGCCCTTGGCAAAATTGTTATTCCTAAAAACGTTAAGCGCAAGGAATTTAACTACTGCGGCATTGGAGATGGCTTGCGGGTCAAGGTAAATGTCCTTATCGGCACTTCCAGCGAGCGGGACCAGGTAGAAGTGGAGGCAAGGAAACTGGCCATTGCGGAGGAAGCAGGATGCGACAGCGTTATGGATTTAAGCACCGGGGGAGATATCGACGGTATGAGAAGGCAGACCCTGGCCAAAGCAAGGGTTCCCGTGGGCAGCGTGCCCGTTTACCAGTGTGCCGTTGAAGCCAGGGAAAAAAGAGGCAGCATTGTGGCCATGACGGCGGAGGATATGTTTGCAGCCATAGAAAAGCAGGCGTCAGAAGGTGTGGATTTCATGGCCATTCACTGTGCCCTGAATTTTGACGTTATAAAGCGTCTTAAGGCTACCGGGCGGGTTACCGATGTGGTCAGCCGGGGCGGTGCTTTTTTGATTGCCTGGATGCTGCATCATAACAGGGAAAACCCCTTATACGAGCAATTTGACCGCCTGCTGGCCATATTGAAAAAGTATGACGTAACTTTGAGCCTGGGGGACGCCATTCGCCCCGGTTCCACCGCCGACTCGCTGGACGGGGCCCAGCTGCAGGGCTTGATTGTTGCCGGTGAACTGGTGGCCAGGGCCAGGGAGGCAGGAGTGCAGGTCATGGTGGAGGGTCCGGGACACGTCCCCATGCATCACATAGAGGCTACTATACTGCTGCAAAAGCGCCTGTGCCACGGCGCGCCTTATTTTATACTGGGAACGCTGGCTACTGACGTGGCGCCCGGGTACGATCACATTACATCGGCTATCGGCGGCGCCATAGCCGGAGCGGCCGGAGCTGATTTCCTGTGCTACGTTACCCCGGCTGAACACCTGGGACTGCCCACGGAAGAGGATGTCCGCGAAGGGGTTATAGCTGCCCGCATAGCTGCCCATGCGGCGGACCTGGCCCGGGGACATAAAAAGGCCTGGGAAAGGGATCTGCAGATGGCCCGTGCCCGGGTAGACCTGGACCCGGACAGGCAAATCAGCCTGAGCGTGGACCCGGAGAAAGTGAAGGCGGTTCTGGGCCATGGGGAAGGCAATGATGAATGTACCGTATGCGGGAAGGATTGTGCGGCCCGGATTGCAGCCCGGTATTTCGGCATTGTCCAGGAGGGAGCAAAATGAAATCAACACTGAAGAGCGTAATCGACGGTATACAGCCGGCAAGTCAAGAATGGCGCAAGAAAGCCCGGGAAAGCTTGAATAACCTGGCCATACCCCGGGGAAGCCTGGGAGAGCTCCTAAACCTTGCCGAGCAGCTGGCTGCCATCAAGAGGACTTTAAAGCCTGCGGTATACAAAAAAACGGTGGTTACCATGGCCGGCGACCACGGGGTGGCCGCCGAGGGGGTAAGTGCCTTTTCCCAGGAAGTCACTGCGCAGATGGTGGCCAACTTTGTGGCCGGGGGCGCGGCTGTCAACGTGCTCGCCCGGGTGGCGGGTGCCTGCGTAATTGTGGTGGATATGGGGGTGGCCGCTGATTTGGACCCGGAGCTGGTTAAGGCGGGGAAAATTTTGTCTTATAAGGTAGGCCCCGGGACGGGCAACGTGCGCAGGGGCCCGGCCATGACCCGCAGCCAGGCCGAGCGGTGCCTGGAGGCCGGCATAGAAATAGCAGGGCAACTGGCCCGGGAAGGCGTGGAGCTGCTGGCCACCGGAGATATGGGGATCGGCAATACAACTCCGAGCAGTGCTGTCTTAGCCGCCGTTACCGGGCTTCCGGCCCGGGAAGTGACCGGCAGGGGAACTGGGATTGACGACCGGGCCCTGGAAAATAAAATCCGGGTTATTGAAGAGGCACTGGAAGTCAACAGGCCCGATCCCAGCGACCCCGTAGATATACTGGCCAAGGTAGGGGGATTTGAAATCGGTGGCATTACCGGGCTTATTTTAGGGGCTGCTTACCACAGGGTGCCGGTTGTGGTGGACGGGTTTATCTCTTCGGCAGGGGCCCTTCTGGCCAAGGGGCTGGCACCTGCCGCGGTGGATTATATGATTGCCGGGCACCGCTCAAAGGAAGCCGGGCACCGCTTCATGCTGGAAGAGCTGGGCCTTAAGCCCCTGCTGGACTTAAACCTGCGCTTGGGTGAGGGGACCGGGGCGGTCCTGGCCATGAATATCGTGGAATCTGCCGCCCGGGTGCTAAGTGAAATGTTGACCTTTGAAGATGCCGGGGTGTCCAGGAGCATATCCGGGGGGCAGGGCGAGTGAAACCCCTATCCTTTTTAAACCACGACCCGCAGCAGCCCGGCCCGCAGTACCTGGAAGACCTGGCCACGGCCTACTGGTTTTCGGAAACCCTTTTCAGTGCGGTGGAGCTGGATATTTTTGCTCTCCTGGAAGCCGGGGGGAAAACCGCGGAAGAGGTGGCAAAGGCGCTGGGGTTAGATTTGCGCGGGACGGAACGTTTTTTACATGCCCTGTGCTCCCTGGACCTGCTCGTCCGGGACGGCGAGTGCTATTATAATACCAGAATAGCCTCGGAATACCTGGTTAAGGGGAAAGAAAATTATCAAGGGCATTCCATCCTTTGGCGCAAATATCTTACCGCCTCCTGGCGGGACCTCCCGAAGTGCCTCCGGGCCGGGGGAAGGATCGATTTTCTTTCTCCCCGGGAGGAGCCTGAAGAATTCGCCCGCCGCATTTGCAAGTATATCCGGGCTATGGATAATGTGGCCAGGATCAAGGTCCGGGAGATGCTTCCCGTTTTCGGCAATCTTCCCCTCCAGGGGGAAATCCTTGATATAGGGGCCGGCTCTGGAGCTGTTGCGGCCGGCTTTCTGGAGCGCTTTGCCCGTATGAAAGCCACCTTGGTGGACCTGCCGCACATTCTGGATTATGCCCGCAAATTGCTGCAGCAGCGGGGACTCGGGGATAGAATTACTTTTTGCCCGGCCAATATACTGGATTCCTGGCCGGTGAGCAAAGGCCGGTTTGAGTTGGTCATTCTTTCCAATATAATTCATGCTTACGCCGAAAGGGAGGCGCGCCACATCCTGGCCTGTGCATCGCAGTGCCTAAAATCGGGAGGATTTTTGCTGGTACACGATTTCTTTATGGAACACTACCCGGAGAAGGCCTCTCTTTTTGATTTAAACATGTTCATCAATACCTGTAACGGAATGGTTTTTACCGGGCAGTGGATAGAGGAACAGCTTGTCCGGGAAGGCCTATATACCACTGGCCTGATACCCCTGGGGTCGGACACGGGTATAATCGTAGCTTCTCCAAAGGAAGAAAGCCTGGCGCGGTTAACCCCGGACCCCCTGTCCCGCCTGGTTGCCTCGATAAAAAAGCTGGGATTTCGCCATGTTCGCCCCGTTTCCACTGACATTATTCATATTCCCGAATGGGCGGACTTGCGCTGCCGTTTCGGGTGCAGCGGGTACGGAAAACCTTACTGCCCGCCCCATAGCCCCTCTCCCTCCAGGACCAGAGAGATGCTCAAAGATTATACCAGGGCCCTGCTGCTGGAGGGAGAGCCCCCCACCGGGGATTTTCAGCGCCGCGTCTTAAAGGCGGAAAAGGAGGCCTTTAAGGCAGGTTATTATAAGACCTTCGCCTTTTGGGCCGGCCCCTGCTCCCTCTGTGACCGTGGCTGCCCGCCGGGGGACCGCTGCCGCAACCCCCGGGATTCCCGGCCTTCCATGGAGGGAGCGGGAATAGACGTATTTAAAACCGCCGGGCGGGCGGGGTTTTCCTTGCGGACATTGAGTCACGGGGACGATTACGTTAAATATTTTGCATTATTGCTATTGGAGTGATTGCTTTGCGAGTTTTGCTGGTACAGGCCCTCTCCAGCTCAAAGGGATGTAATTACTGTATACCACTTTATGGTAAATGTGCCCGGTGAAAATGAAAAAATCATTAAAAAAGGAATTCGCCTTGTGGAGTAATGGTATATAAACCCATAAGACAAATTCCTTCTTTAAAGTATATTATATATTTGGAGGATTACCGGATAAATCCGGTAATATAAACTGGTTATTATATATATTGCAATAATGCACGTACTTCACGGGATAATTATACTGTACAGTTAGCAGTCCCAAAATTTTTCCTAAATTGTTACTTTTTATAAGTAAATGGTGAAATTTAAGTTTTAAAAGGGATTGTTTTTTTAATAGATTAGTTATATAATTAATTGCACCAATAGAATAACCACAGATACAACGGTGTATCTGAATTTTAAGGCAACGATGCCCTCTCCGGAATAATTTATTATCCGGAGGAGGGCATTTTTTGTTTACTTAAGGTCCTTTTAGGTAACTTTTGGGAAAGGAAGGAGCTTTATGGCAAAAATTTTGGTAAAACCGGAAGTTTGCATAGGGTGTCACCTGTGTGAAGTCTGGTGTACGGTGGCTCACTCGCAATCGAAGAACATAATCAAGGCTTTTCTTCACGAAAAACCCAAGCCATTGCCCAGGGTGGTAGTGGAAGAAAGGCTGCCGGTGACTTTTCCCTTGCAGTGCCGGCACTGTAATGAGCCCGACTGTGTTTCCGCCTGCATCAGCGGCGCTTTATACAAGGACCCGGAAAGTGGCAGGGTGATTCATGACAAAAATAAATGTGTGGGCTGTTACAGCTGTGTGCTCACTTGTCCTTACGGTAACATTTTCATTGATAACGAAAACCGGAAAGTTATCAAGTGCGATCTTTGTGACGGCTTGGATGCCCCGTACTGCGTCAGCCACTGTCCCAATGAGGCGCTGGTATATGTTTCGGATGCTTAAAGGCTTGTTATTGGCACCTATTATTTCAGGGTAATTGTACTAATGTTTGATGTTGGAGGAGAGATAGTTAATGAATAAGTTCGATTATTTGATTATCGGTAATTCAGCGGGTGCCGTGGGATGCATAGAAGGGCTCAGAACAGTTGATAAAGCCGGTACTATAGCCGTTATTTCCGATGAAACTCACCATGTTTACTCACGGGCCCTTATTCCTTATTACCTGGACGGAAAAATTGATAAAGAAAAAATGTATTACAGGCCCCTGAATTTCTACAAGCGTGCCGGAACCACTCTTTTTTCAGGTAAAAAGGCCATCAAGGTGGATTTTGAGCGAAAAGAAGTGGAGCTGGACAGCAGTGAGAGGGTCGGTTACGGCAAGCTTCTCCTGGCCACCGGCGGAAAGCCGATTATTCCACCTGTCCCGGGCTTGGATAAAGAAAATGTCTTTACCTTTGTCAGCTATGATGATGCATTGAACATTGAAAAGTCGTTGCCCGGGACGAAAGATGCCGTGGTACTGGGCGGCGGGGTAATCGGCTTAATGGCTGCCGAAGTGCTTAAAAGGAAGGGCTTAAATGTTTATGTATTGGAGCTGGCTGAAAGGGTATTGGCCCCGGTAATTGATGAAACAGCTTCCGCCATAGTAGAAAAAACTTTTAAAGAGGCGGGAGTGGAAATATTTACTGGAACCACCATTCAAGAGATTCACGGCTCGGATTATGTGGAGAAAGTAACTTTAACGGACGGTACGGTTCTTCCCTGCGACCTTTTAATTGTGGGGGTTGGTGTAGCTCCCCGGGTAGAATTGGTGGAAGGAACGGAGATTGAAATCGCGCGGGGAATTGTGGTTAATAAAAAAATGCAGACTTCCATACCGGATGTTTATGCGTGCGGTGACTGTGCCTCCATTTACGATTTCATAAAAGGTGAAATCCGGCCCCTCCCCCTGTGGCCCAATGCTTACGCCGGCGGAAGGGTAGCCGCCTTTAACATGGCCGGTATAGAAAGGGAATATACCTGGGGAACAAGCATGAACTCTATGCACTTTTTTGATGTAAATATCATTAATGCCGGCCTAAATGTGGCCGGGAGTGATAATTATGAGGGGAATATTATTAAAAAATTAAACGAAGAAAAGAAAACTTACCGAAAATTTATCCTTAACCAGGAAGGCCATATCCAGGGATTCATTTTAGTTGGTGAAGTGGCCAGGGCCGGAATTTTTCTCAATCTCATGCGTAAAAAGGTTGATATACGCGGCTTTCAGGAGGAACTTATGGATGAAAGCTTCGGGTACAAAAATATGCCGGGTGAAATAAGGTGGCAGCTATTAAAAGATGATGTAATATTGGGAGTGGTTTAAGTGCTGGTACAAAAATATTACAAAAGTGAAAGGCTCATGCCGGATAAAGATATAGATAACTGCGGCCTTTTCGGGGTAATGGATATCAGCGGCAAGAGGTTTGGCGGTGAAATGGCCATTAACGCCATTAAGAATATGAAAGTAAGGGGCAACGGCCTGGGCGGAGGTTTTGCAATTTATGGCCTCTACCCTGAATACAAGGATTATTATGCCTTGCACGTTATGTTTCAAAACAAGAACTTGGAGGCTAAAAGAAAGACTGAGGAATTCCTGACAGAACATTTTTATGTGGTTTTTGACGAGGAAATCCCTACAAATCCTGAAGTTAACGTGTTTTCTCCTCCCCTGGTATGGCGGTATTTCGTCAAGCCGCAGAAAAAGAACGGAGAGCTGAACGTGTCCGATGACGAATATGTGGTTTCCAAGGTAATGCATATGAATACCGGCATTGAAGATGTTTATGTCTTTTCTTCGGGGAAAAACATGGGTGTTTTTAAGGGAGTTGGCTTCCCGGAAGAAATAGCCGAATATTTTATGCTGGACAAATTATATGAGGGATACATTTGGACGGTACACAGCAGGTTTCCTACCAATACACCGGGCTGGTGGGGGGGCGCCCATCCCTTTAGTATGCTGGACTGGACCGTGGTGCATAACGGGGAGATTTCCTCTTACGGAACTAACAGAAGGTTTTTAGAGCTGCATAATTTTTATTGCACCCTTTATACAGATACCGAAGTAATGGCCTATGCAGTTGACTTGTTAATGAGAAGACAAGGGCTGCCCATTGAAGTGGTTGCTAAAATTTTTGCGCCGCCCATGTGGGATGCCATCGAGCACATGGATAAAGAGGAAAAGGAATTTTATACAACTTTACGCATGACTTATGCACCTTTGCTGATGAACGGGCCCTTTACCGTAATTATCGCCCACCACAACGAGATGATTGGCCTCACGGACAGAATCAGGCTCCGTCCCATAACGGCGGGGGCAAAGGGTAACTTGGTTTTCCTTTCCTCTGAGGAAATGGCCATCAGGGCCGTTTGCCCGGATCTGGAACTGGCCTGGACACCCGCCGGCGGGGAGCCGGTAGTGGCAAGGTTAAATACCCAGGATCACTTGAAGAGCTTAAATAAATCCATTTGAAGGTGATAGTATGTATTCATATCTTTTACCTGAATTCACCGTAATGAGGATGGAAGATAGATGTATTCGCTGCCGGGCATGTGAAAGACAGTGTCCCAATCAAGTTCATTCTTATGATAAAGAACTGGATAAAATGTTTTCCTCGGAAGAAACCTGCGTGGGGTGTCAGAGGTGCGTTGTCCTGTGCCCGACCAATGCCCTTTCTGTTCGGCCACATACATCGGAATACCGGCCCAACAGCAGCTGGACCAGGGATAAACTGCAAAATGTGAAGAAGCAGGCCGAAACCGGGGGAGTAATCCTGACCGGGAGCGGTAACGATAAACCCTATAGAATTTACTGGGACCACCTGGTGTTGAACGCCTCCCAGGTGACCAACCCTTCCATTGACCCGCTGCGGGAGCCCATGGAGTTAAAAACCTTTTTGGGAAGAAAACCGGATACCCTCAAAATTAATATGGAAGGCAAGGTACCCAGGATTGAATCGGAACTTCATCCCAACGTACCGCTGGAGACTCCCATAGTTTTTTCGGCCATGTCCTACGGGGCCATTAGTTTTCGGGCTTATAAGTCCCTGGCTATGGCGGCGAAGGAGTTCGGCACTCTGTTTAATACCGGTGAAGGCGGCCTGCCCGTGGAAATGCGCGAGGAATACGGCTCAAACGCCATTGTTCAATGTGCCAGCGGCAGGTTCGGTGTGGACCAGGATTATTTAAACAGCGCGGCAATTATAGAAATTAAAATCGGCCAGGGGGCTAAGCCTGGTATAGGAGGTCACTTGCCCGGCGAGAAAGTTGCCGAGCACATTGCCCTGACCAGAATGATTCCCCAGGGAACCGATGCGCTGTCGCCGGCCCCCCAGCATGACATTTATTCCATTGAAGACCTGTCCATGTTGATTTATGCCCTGAAGGAAGCTACCAATTATGAAAAGCCCGTATCGGTAAAAATTGCCGCCGTGCATAATGTGGCGGCCATAGCCTCCGGAATAGTGAGGGCCGGGGCGGATATCGTGGCCATTGACGGGCTAAGGGGCGGCACGGGAGCCGCTCCGCTGGCCACCAGGGATAATGTGGGTATACCCATAGAACTGGCCCTGGCTGCCGTGGATAAGAGGCTCAGGGAAGAAGGTATCAGGCACAAGTGTTCCATTTTGGCTGCCGGGGGATTCCGGTGTTCCGCCGATGTGCTGAAAGCAATTGCCCTGGGGGCCGATGCCGTGTACATTGGCTCGGCAGCCCTGGTGGCCATGGGGTGCACCCTTTGCCAGAAGTGTTACACGGGCAAGTGTGCCTGGGGTATCTGCACCCAGGATCCCTACCTGGTTAAGAGATTGAACCCGGAAATTGCCAGTCAAAGGCTGATCAATCTTTTACGGGGATGGAGCCACGAAATTAAAGAAATGCTGGGTGGTATGGGCATTAACGCCATTGAGAGCCTGCGCGGCAACAGGGAGCACCTGCGCGGGGTAGGACTCGAGGAATGGGAACTGAACGTACTGGGAGTTAAAGGAGCGGGTGAATAAAAATGACTGGACTGAATGTAAAGTTTGGGTGGCGCGATAACTTTTTGGACGATATCAGGCCGGTGGAAGAACTTGCCGGGCGCGCAATTGTTGACGGAGCAAGGGCTGAAATAGATGCCACGGGCTTAAAACATAAAGAATTGAATGATTTGTTACTTTTCGTGGTAAAAAAGGGAGCCAGGGATATAGCAATTAACAATGTTTTCGGGCAAAGGTACATCGGCTCCCGCTTGTATCTCCCCCGGCCCGGGGACAAGGTGAAAATAGATATATATAGATTTCCCGGGAATGATTTAGGTGCATTCTTAAGCGGCCACCGGATAATTGTCCACGGCAATGCCCAGGACGGGGTGGGTAATACCATGGACAGCGGAGAAATTGTGGTTCACGGCCGGGCCGGGGACGTGGTGGCCATGTCCATGCGCGGCGGTAAAATATTTATCCGGGATAACGTTGGTTACCGGACCGCCATTCATATGAAAGAATATAAAGATAAAGTACCCGTTCTGGTAATCGGGGGAACGGCCCAGGACTTTTTCGGCGAGTACATGGCCGGCGGTATTGTGATTTTGCTCGGCTTAAATTTAAAAGAAAATGAAATGCATAAGGCCCATTATATAGGAACCGGGATGCACGGCGGCGTCATCTACTTGCGCGGCAGTGTAGAAAAGCATCAATTGGGTAAGGAAGTGGGGGTTCGCCCGCTGGATGACCGCGACTGGAAAATACTCAGGCAGTATGTAGAGGAATTTAGCGGGCATTTCGGGTTTGATGCCGGTGAAATCTTAAAAGGTAAATTCCAAAAACTCCTTCCCGTTTCCAAGCGGCCTTACGGGAAAATATATGCTTATTAAATATTGAGAATAAAAATATGGGTCCAGGTTTCAAACGCTTGAAAACAATTCGGTTTTTGTTCGCCTTTCTTATCTTCCTGCTGGTTGTGGGAGCGGCTGGTTTAGCCGCCCCCTTTTTATTCGTGCGCGAAATCCCCCAGGGGCTCACTGGGGAAGAAAAAATTGCCGGTCGAGTATGCCAGGTTGCAAGTTCGGCACGCAATTGGTGGCTCTCTGGAACCGTTTATCGCTTTGCGCCTGGAAGTAAAATCCATAAAGAAGGTCCCCGGCAGTTCATTTATACATTTAGCTATACCGGGTAAAGGCGTTGAGCGGTACGCTTTCGATAAAACCTATTTGGTGGCGATAGACGCTGTTACCTTTTTCGGTATCAGGTACAGCCGTTTTCTCGTTCGTTGTGATGAAGCACCGCGCCGGGGAGGAGTAGAGAGGTTACATTCAATAATCTAAAGAGGCATGTCTGCAACAGGGGTCTGCCTGCGTCCGGGCAGGTAAAACGGGAAGCGACCGGTGCCGGCAAAGATAAAAGAACTAGAGGCCGAAATCAAGCGCTTGAAGGAAGAGCCGCAAGAGTTCCGGGGCAGGATATATGATCCTTCTGGCAGATAATTTTTTCTTACCACCAAAACCCCGGAAACCCTGGAAAACGGGCATTTGGCCAAATCCCGTCTCTTCAGGTGCCGGTGCGCCCCGGGCGGTCCCGTGTCCGGAGTATGGTTCCCTGACTGCCCGCCAGCCTGCCCGACAAAAAACTACAAAAAATACTCGTTGCGCTTTTTTTTGCTATATGTTACATTACAGCAGGAATTGACAGGTAACGGTAGAAATGGAAGGCAGGTGATGGTGCGGGTTAAGATGGAAGTAAAAGGAACGCGGGTTTGTTAAAGTAGTGCGAATGTGTCGGGAATAAAAAAGTATGGGAAAACGAAAATCCCAGAATGAGGAGGGAGACATTTATGGCAGGGAGACCCGGCACCCGGTGGCGGGCGGTGCTGGTGGCGGTGCTGGCAGTGGTGCTACTGGCTGGCGGGAGTGGGATTTACACTATCGGTGCAAGAGCCAATAGTAGCATGGCGGCCCAGGAGACGAAAAGAAGTGTTGTAGACGAGATGATAGACCAGCACATCATGGAAATGCAGAAGATTGAAAAAGGCCGGAAAGTATTTGAAGATCTTCTCCGCGCCGAGAGTGGCAAGGTACCCGCCTACGGCACGGAAGAATACGTCAAACGTCTTCTTGAGTATGCTGATCCGGCAGGCAAGCTGCGCCGCCAGGATCCGGAAAAGTGGGAACTGATAGATGCTTATGCCTACGATTATTATGCCCGCAATATTCTGCCGCCAGTAGAACCGCCGGAAAAGGAGCCGCAGCAAGAGCCATCTGATATTCGGGTGCAGAGCGGCTCTTACAACCGTTCGGGGGCTGTAAACTATGCCCATAAATATGTCGGCAACCGCGACGACAACCCTTTTTATAAGAACTACAATCCTGCCTATCGCCCATTTACTGCAGTACCAACTTTGTTTCCCAGTGCCTCAAAGAAGGCGGCGGGATACCGATGGTTGATGCCTGGTGGCGGCCCTGGTGGGACAAAGATGACTGGTACTACTACCGCCACGGTAGCGATGCCTTTGACAGCAATAATGATGACGATTGGTCCTGGAGTTGGGTAAAGGTGAAGACCCTTCACTGGCACATCAGGAGCCGCTTGGGAACCCTGGTATCTTCGCCGAGTCAGCTGCAGTTAGGCGATATTGTCCAGCTTAATCTCGATGACAGCGACCCTACCAATGACCATTCTATGATCGTAACCAAGATCGATAGCGCAGGTAACAGGTATGTGACATACCATACCTACAACACACAGGACCGAAAACTAAGTGACATTCCTGGTACCAAGTACTACCTCCACATCACGTATTAGGAACACCTTGCCCTGGGTATTTTAGCCGGGGCAAGGTTACTCGTTTTTAGGGAGGGAATAGAATCTTGAAGCAATTTGGAATTTTTCTGGTACCCTTATTTATGCTAGTTTTTGTATCCGGGTGTCAGAAATACGATCCTGTCGAGACTCTGAAAGCCATTGCGGAGGTCTTCCCGGGGCTGTGCCTCCGGGCAAAAGAGTTACCTTGGATCGGATCCAGTACCTGGTTGAAGGCAATCCTTCTGAAATCGAAAAACTTGTCTGCCAGAGCAAGGTGCGGATTGTTTGGGAAGAAGGCGGCAAAAAATGGGAGAAAATCGTCAATGTTACTCCGGAGAAATAATGGAAAGCTGCGAAGGGAGATGTTGCTAGGACCTGCATTGAGCAAAGAATGAGAAACTTTATTTTGGATCCTAACAAGAACCATATTCGAACCTCCGCCTGGTTATGACCTTTTATCTGTATTCGGGCCATAAGTATGCGTTCACGTTTGAAACCGAAACTAGTGCAAACGTTATCGTGGCTGCTATGATGAGCGATTTTTATTCTAAAGAATTTGGCGGAACACAGCGAGAAATTTATTTTTGGAGTATGAAGTTGTCAATTAGGGAGGGCAACTCATAGATATTAAGATTGTTCTAACATTAGTATTGTTGCTAGGTTTAATTTACTACTTTTGCCAAGCGCGTGCTTCACGAAAAAACAAAAATAGGATTATCGACTTTTGGTAATCGGTGTTGTTTTTTTAGCGTCCCCAAAATTGAGTGCTTACATTGAAACAAGCTTCCCCTCTCAGCCTGCCGGAATCAATGACCCTTTTGAAATTGCCGGAATATTGATCTTTGCTTGCGGATGGGTAATTTTGATTGTCGAGAAATTTTGGAAAGGCCTCAAGGGAAACGATCGCGAGCACACTCCGCCAAACTAACTACCAGTCTCGGGATGCCTATACTAACAGCAACACTGGCTCCAGTACATAGGTCTGGTTCGGTTACGATTCCTCCAGATGTTCTTCCAGTACCCGCTTTCCTCTTAGAGCGCCTCTCCAGCGGCGCCAGCCAGCTTCGGTTTCCTGATAAATAGGTTCAAGGATGATCTTTTTTCCCACCAGCTTTACTTTTAACTCCTCCCCAGGTTTCAGGGAAAGATGCTCTCTGATTTTTTTAGGGAGCACCAGTTGTCCTTTGGAGGATAAGCGGACAGTTTCCACAGGCAAAAGCCTCCTTTCTTACTCATATTGTAAGACATCATGAGTGGAGAAGCAACCTTTTTGCCAGCAAAGGAGACGCCGGATTCACTATTTCCCGCAATGCCTTTCTTGGGAGGACTCCAACAATTTTGTCTCCCAGTACCTTATTGAAGGAAGGTGGCGGAATACCAATTTGTGAACGGTCGTCGACCAGAGCACAAACATCCCGGTCACTGAGTCCGTACTGATGCTTGAGGGCGATCATTCGCAATATTGCTTATTTAAGACCCCGGGCAGGGAGTTATCTGTCCGGGGTCTTATTTTTAGCGGATGATGACTTTATACTCCCGCAGCCAGGTATCAACCTGGATCAGATAGGCAAAAAGCTGCGGCCCGGTCATTAGTTGGCCATACCACGGCCGGTCAAAGGTATCCCCTTCCAGCCGGGTGAACTGGCGAACAGCATTTATATCCAGCAGCGGCCGCAGGGGTGAAGTACGGTCTTCAAGGAGCTCCGTGAGTAACTCTCTTACTGCCGCCAGGTAGGAGGGGTTGTGCGTTTTGGGATACGGGCTTTTTCTCCGGTACAATACATCCTTGGGTAGTACATCCCTGAGGGCCCGGCGCAGAATGCCTTTTTCCACTTGATCGCACTGCTTCATCCACCAGGGAATATTCCATACGTATTCTACCAGCCGGTGGTCACAGAAGGGTACCCGTACCTCCAGGCCGGTGGCCATGCTCATGCGGTCTTTGCGGTCCAGCAGGGTGGCCATAAACCACACCATGCTCAGGTAGCATATTTCCCGTAAACGGGCTTCCCGGGGTGCCTCACCCGGGAGGCGGGGCACTTCGGCCAGGGTTTCCCGGTACCGTCGGGTCATGTATTCCTCCGGGCGGATATGCTGTATCAATTCAGGTGAAAACAGGCGCATGCGTTCTGTCAATGAACGTGACCAGGGGAATGTTTCGGCATTTACTGCCTCCGGGTTTTTAAACCAGGGATAGCCGCCGAATATTTCGTCGGTACATTCCCCCGAAAGGGCTACCGTAGCCTCCTTCTTGATTTCCCGGCAAAACAGGTAAAGGGAGGAGTCTATATCAGCCATACCGGGTAAATCCCGGGCCTTGACGGCAGTAACCAGGGCGTCTACCAGCTGCGACGTATCGATAATTACAGAGTGGTGGCGGGTGCCGAGTAACTCAGAGACACGTTTAACCCAGTGGACATCGGAATTGGGTTGAAACTCGTTCGGCTTGAAATAGCGGTGGTTATCCGCGTAGTCCACGGAAAAAGTACGGACCGGGCCCAGCCCGGACCGGTGGTAAGCCTTGGCAGCAAAAGCCGTGATGGTGCTGGAGTCCAAGCCCCCTGATAAAAGAGTACAGACGGGCACGTCGGATACCAGCTGTCTTTCCACTGCATCCTGTACCAGTTCCCGTATTTTGCCGGCGGTAGTTTCCAGGTCACATTCATGAGGTTTACTTTCGAGGGTCCAGTACCGGTGTATATGTAGCCCGCTGCGGTTGTATACCAGGTAATGTCCAGGCCTGAGTTCCGAAATGCCGCGGAATATTCCGTGTCCCGGGGTGCGCCCAGGGCCCAGGACAAATATTTCGGCCAGCCCTTCTCTATCCACTTCCGGCTCAACCGCCGGGTGTGCTAAAAGGGCTTTCAGTTCGGAGCCAAAGAGGAATGCGCTGCCCCGCCGGGCGTAAAAAAGGGGTTTCACACCCAGCCGGTCCCGGCAGAGGAACAGGTATTGCTCGGGCTCCTGCCAGATAGCGAAAGCGAAAATACCGTTGAGGTATTGGAGGCAATCTTCAGACCATTCTATAAACGCTACCAGGAGTACTTCCGTGTCGCAGTGGGTTTGGAAAGTATATCCCCGCACCTCCAATTCTCTTCGCAATTCCAGGGTATTATATAGTTCGCCGTTGTAGCTAATTACGTATGTTTTATCCCCGCGCTGCCGGACCATGGGTTGTTTTCCGCCCTCAGGGTCTATAACACTGAGGCGCCGGTGTCCCAGGGCGGCATGTTTTGACAGCCAGATGCCGCAGTCATCCGGACCGCGATTTATTAATGTTTCAGTCATGCGGTTAATAACGGGCTGCTGGTCAGTAAGGTCCTTTTCCCAGTCAATCCAGCCGGTGATGCCACACATAAGAATATCCTCCCTTTATGGTGATTAACAAAAAAGGCGCCATGAGCGGTTTTACCACTCATGGCGCCTTTGCCAGAGTAAATTGCTATCAACTTTGATACGTTATATCTATATGCTTGATAAACTTAAAATGCATGTGATTCAGGGTAATTAATATTTTCCATACAGAAAAAATTTTTTTTGTTTTTTGGAAATTCCCCCTTGCAAATTAAGGAGTGCAGGCATACAATATGCAAAAAGAATACTTGATACGATGATGTGTCATTAACAGGTCAAAGAAGTCCTGGTACCTTATAGGGTGTCGGGGCTTTTTACTAAAATCCCTTTTCCCACCGGAGGGAAGACGGGCAAGGGCGCTCCACTGGGTAATAACACCCATGGGGCGCCCTTTCGTTTTTGGGAGATTAAAACTAATTTGTGCCGGAAATACGGTGCTGTATAGCGGCGAGGCAAGGATGCTTTTGAGGGGTGAAACGGCTTTTTAAAAGCATCCTTTTTCCTATGTAGGGAGTAATTAGTCCGCGCGGGCGAAAAAAGCAAAACCAAGTTTAAGGAGGGGGAAACATGAATAGTAAAATTGCAAGGTTTCTACTGGTCTTGTTATGTATGGGCCTTCTGTTTCCGGGCACTGCCCTGGCAGGGGAAGGCCCAACAGCCCAATCCAACGCCATTGCAATAGATACTGTTTGGGTTCTAATCACTGCTTATTTAGTATTTCTGATGCACGCCGGTTTTACCATGGTGGAGGCAGGTTTTACCAGAGCCAAGAATATCGTAAACATTATGATGAAAAATATGCTGACTATTTCCCTTGGGGCACTGTTCTTTTTCGCCGTAGGTTTCGGCCTGGCCTTCGGCGGTGATGCCGGTGGTTTCATAGGCATTAAGGGTTTCTGGTTAAAAGGTATTGAAGATCTCGATTTTGGCATTCCAATGCACGCATTCTGGCTTTTCCAGGCGGTCTTTTGTGCTACGGCGGCCACCATTGTTTCCGGGGCCATGGCCGAGCGCACCAAGTTCATAGCTTACATTCTCTATACTACAACAATTACCGCCTTTACCTATCCCGTGGTGGTGCACTGGGTATGGGGAGGCGGCTGGCTGGCGCAGATGGGCTTTACCGACTTTGCCGGGTCCACTGTGGTGCACGGTGTCGGCGGCTGGTCGGCCCTGATTGGCGCCTGGCTGGTTGGTGCCAGGCTGGGTAAATACGGTAAAAACGGAGAAGTCAGGGCTATTCCTGGTCATAATATTGCCCTGGGCACCTTGGGCACCCTGCTTCTCTGGTTTGGCTGGTTTGGCTTTAACCCGGGCAGTTCACTGGCCGGTACCGATCCCAACATTGGCCTGATTGCCACCACTACTATGCTGGCGGCCTGCGCTGGCACATTGGGGGCCATGATTTATACCTGGGTGCGGCACGGCAAGCCGGATATGACCATGATCTTAAACGGCGCCTTAGGAGGTCTAGTGGGTATTACAGCGGGTTGTGCCTTGGTCACGCCAGCGGGTGCAATAATAATCGGTTTTATTTGCGGAATAATGCTTCCCATTTCGGTATCTTTCTTTGATAGAGTAGCTAAAGTAGATGACCCGGTGGGCGCCATTTCGGTGCACGGAGTATGCGGTGCCATTGGCACTCTGGCTGTAGGCTTTTTGGCCGTGGACGGCGGGTTGTTCTACGGCGGTGGCGGCGCCCTGTTAGCCGCTCAAGCCACAGGTATAGTGGCCGTACTGGCCTGGACGTTGGGGCTGGGCCTCCTGGCCTGCAAGGTAATTAATACAGTGGTAGGCCTGAGGGTATCCCGCGAAGAGGAGATGGAGGGCCTGGACATTGGGGAACACGGTATGGAGGCTTACGCTGACTTTATGTTGCGTCCCATGGATGCCTTAGGGCTGAGCCAGAGCACCGCTGCTTTAGCAGGAAGCCGGGTAAATGTCAAAGAACCCAACTATACCCATGCAAATTAGTTTTAAAGTCGTCCCCTTACCATATCGGCCTCCCCTTGTGGGGAGGCCTCCGGGGATATAATTAGTGTAATTAGATTGATACCAGAGGAGCGTGTTTTTTATGACAAAAATTGAATGCATTATCAGGCCGGGGCAGCTGGAAACCGTAAAGGATGCTTTGGGTAGATTTGGTATCCACGGAATGACTGTTTCCCAGGTTATGGGCTGTGGCCTGCAGAAAGGTAGGACTGAAGTATACCGGGGCACGGAGTACAGCATTAACCTTCTTCCTAAAGTAAAGGTGGAAATTGTAGTCAGTGACCGGTACGTTGACCAGGTGGTGAACATCGTTAGTAAGGCTGCCAGAACCGGCGAAATCGGCGATGGTAAAATATTTACCAGCCGGGTGGAAGATGTTTTACGCGTCCGTACCGGCGAGAAAGGAGAGGATGCCCTGTAGAAGAGACCGGCAAGGAAGATACGGATAAAAATTGCGATAGTTCAGATTTTTAAAGGAGGCTTATGACAAGCTGGCCGGTGATGAAGTGATCAGGATACTTAATAAATAAACTCTGGTTTATTTTATAAACTAGAGGCTGTTGACAAAAACAAGTCAACAGCCTTTTATTTTATGGTAAAATTGAGTAAATAAGAATTAGGAGCGAACAAACATGTTAAAAAAACCAGAGTACCGCCAAGGACAACTGGAACTTGTTTGCCTGGAACAACTGGTACCTGAAGATCACTTGCTGAGGAAAATAAGTCGCTTCATAGACTTTAACTTCATAAGAGAAAAGGTCAAACACCTATATTGCCCGGATAACGGTCGTCCTTGTGTAGATCCCGTAATGCTTTTTAAAATGCTTTTTATTGGCTACCTCTTTGGCATAAGATCTGAACGGCAACTGGTTAAAGAAATAGAGGTTAACATAGCTTACCGTTGGTTTTTGGGCCTTTCCCTAACAGATAAAGTTCCTCATCATTCCACCATTAGCCAGAACCGGCGGCGTAGATTTAACGGCACAAATATTTGTCAGGAAATATTTGATGAAATAGTTATGCAAGCAATTAAGAAAGGACTAATAGATGGAAAAGAGTTATTTACGGACTCTACACATTTAAAGGCCAATGCCAACAAAAATAAATTCACACTCGAAAAAGTGAAACGTTCAACTCAAGCTTATTTGGAAGAACTGGAGCATTCAGTGGAGGATGATAGAAAAAAGCATGGAAAAAAGCCGTTGAAACCAAAAGAAGAACAACTTGAAAAAAACAAAGAAATACGGGTGAGCACCACGGACCCGGAAAGTGGCTACATGGTTAGGGACGGCAAACCCCAGGGTTTTTATTACCTTAACCACGTAACGGTTGATGGAAAGCTAAGCTTGATTACCGACGTATATGTTACCCCCGGAAATGTGCATGATTCTGCACCTTACATAGACCGTTTGGACCGTCAGATAAAGCGCTTTGGCTTTGAAGTGGAAGCAGTAGCCCTGGATGCCGGGTATTTAACCATGCCTATATGCCATGAACTGCAAAAAAGAGATATTTTTGCTGTTATAGCCCATCGACGTTACCATCCTAAGAAAGGCTTATTTCACAAATGGCAATTCAAATATGATAAGGAAAATGACTGCTATATATGTCCTGCCAAACAGAAACTTACCTACCGTACCACCAACCGCCAGGGGTTCCGGGAATATGTTTCAGACCCCCGGATATGCAAAATCTGCAAATATTTATCTAAATGCACCCATTCCAAAAGCTATACTAAAGTAATTACTCGACACGTTTGGGAAGATAGCAAAGACTGGGTAAGACAGAACCGCCTCAGTGAGCGGGGGAAAGCCTTATACAAAAGAAGAAAAGAAACTGTTGAGCGGAGTTTTGCTGATGCCAAAGAACTCCACGGGTTACGCTATGCCCGTTATAGGGGTAGAGCAAAAGTTATGGAACAGTGTTTATTGACAGCTGCCTGTCAGAATATGAAAAAGATGGCAAATTATCTCTGGAAGAGGGGTAACCCTCCTTTTTTACCACTGCTGGTTCGGATAATACAAAAGTTTTCGCAAAAGCAATTTAGCTTGAAATATGCAATGTAAAGTTAAACCCGGGGCAAAACCCGGGTTTGTCAGCAATCTCGGTTTATTTTATAAACTAGGGTTTTTGTGTTAAAAAGATAGGTCTTTTAACATTCAGCGGCAGGGAGGGAACCTCCCGCTAAATGAAGAATTTACTTCGTATCCAGTTGCATAAGAGGTGATCAACTCTGGCATACCGGGTTGAACAAGATCTAATTGGAAAAAAGAAAATTCCTGCAGAAGCTTATTACGGCATCCATACCGCCAGGGCGGCGGAAAATTTTAATGTTTCCGGGCAGAGGGTTCACCCTGAATTAATTAAGGCCCTGGCCGTAGTTAAGCAGGCCGCCGCTGAAACCAACATGGCGCTGGGGCTGCTGGATCATCAAATTGGCAGTGCAATTTTCCAGGCGGCAGCAGAGGTGGCGGAAGGCAAATTTGCCGATCAATTTATTGTGGATGCCCTGCAGGGTGGCGCAGGAACTTCTACCAATATGAATGTAAATGAAGTGATAGCTAACAGGGCCATTGAAATATTAGGCGGCACCAAGGGGGATTATTCGCTGGTTCACCCGGTTAATCACGTAAATATGTCGCAGTCTACCAATGACGTTTATCCTACCGCTCTGCGCATTGCCGCCATCAGGTTGCTGCAAGGCCTGTCTGAAGCTTGTGCGGAATTGCAGGGGGCATTGCAAGCTAAGGAGGCCGAGTTTGCCGGCATATTAAAGGTAGGTCGTACCGAAATGCAGGATGCCGTGCCCATTACCCTGGGACAAGAATTTTCCGCCTGGGCCGAAGCAATTGCCAGGGATCGGTGGCGCCTTTACAAGGTGGAAGAAAGGCTACGGCAAATTAATTTGGGGGGCACTGCGGTGGGCACCGGCCTGAATGCCGAGCCCCAATATATCTATTCGGTGGTCGAGCGGTTAAGGGCTTTGACGGGTCTGGGATTAGCCCGCAATGAAAATATGATTGACGGGACACAAAACGCCGATGTGTTTGTGGAGGTTTCCGGTTTAATCAAAGCATGTGCCGCCAGCCTGGCAAAAGTCTCATCTGATTTACGCTTGCTGTCCTCGGGGCCCAGGGCCGGCCTGGGTGAAATTAAATTACCCGACCTGCAGGCCGGTTCTTCCATAATGCCGGGAAAAGTTAACCCGGTGCTGCCGGAAATGGTTACTCAAGTGGCCTACCAGGTCATGGCCGGGGATTTGGCCATCACGCTGGCGGCCCAGGCCGGTCAGCTGGAGCTCAATGCCTTTTTACCCCTGGTGGCGGCAAATTTATTGCCGGCCATGGAAAGCTTGAGCAAGGCCGTGCACCTGCTGGCGGAGCGCTGTATTAAAGGTATCGAAGCTGTATCAGAAAAATGTCTTTCTCATTTACATAACAGTGTGAGTATAATAACCGTTATTTCGCCTCACGTTGGTTACGATGCGTCATCCGCTCTGGCCCAAAAAGCCCTGGAAACCGGGCGGCCGGTAAAAGAAGTAATTTTAGAGGCGGGTCTTTTCACCGAAACAGAGTTGGAGCAGTTGCTCAGCCCGAAGGAAGTCACCCGTCCGGGCATACCCGGCAAAAGAAATAAAAAAAGATCTTAACACCCGGGAGGTTAATTTATGGATAGTACACCAAGGGGGAACAGGTTGCATATTGCCATCTTTGGCCGCCGCAACGCCGGAAAATCAAGCCTCATAAATGCATTAACCAACCAGAATATTGCAGTTGTTTCCCATGTGCCGGGGACCACCACCGACCCGGTTTATAAAGCTATGGAGATACTGCCGGTGGGCCCGGTGATAATAATTGACACAGCTGGAATTGATGATACAGGTTATCTCGGGGAATTAAGGGTGCAGCGTTCCCGGGAAGTGCTGAACAAAGCCGATATGGTTCTCCTGGTTATTGATGCCCGTGAAGGTATAACGGAATATGACCTGGATATTGCTAAGAAGTGCCGGGAGAAAAAATTGCCTTTAGTGGCTGTGCTGAATAAAGTTGATATCCACCCGGTAACCGCGGAACAAATAAAAAAAACCGAGGATAAACTCGGTGTAAAGCCGGTAGTTGTAAGTGCCCTCACCAAGACAGGAATACCGGAGCTGAAGATTGCCATTGTCAGGAACGCTCCGCCAAAGTGGGATAAGCAAACTATCGTGGGTGATTTGCTTAACCCGGGGGATATAGCGGTTCTGGTGGTACCTATCGATTTGGCGGCCCCTAAAGGACGTTTAATTTTACCCCAGGTACAGACCATCCGTGATATTTTAGATCACGACGCCATGGCTTATGTGGTTAAGGAAAGGGAATTAAAAGAGTGCATGGCTACCTTAAGTAAAAAACCCAAGATTGTTATTACCGATTCCCAGGCCTTCTTAAAGGCCGATGCCGATACGCCGCCGGATGTATTGTTGACTTCCTTTTCCATCCTGTTTGCCCGTTATAAAGGGGACCTGGAAACTCTGGTGAAGGGGGCCAGGGCCATTGAAAAACTTAAGCCCGGTGATAAAGTTTTGATTGCCGAAGCCTGTACTCATCACCGGGTGGAAGATGATATAGGAACGGTAAAAATACCCCGCTGGCTGCGCCAAATTGTTGGCGGGCAGCTGGATTTTCACTGGAGCAGTGGCGGCCACTTTCCCGGTGATCTCGCGCAGTACAAGCTGGTGGTGCACTGCGGCGGGTGTATGATCAACCGCCGGGAAATGCTTTCCCGCATTATGCAAGTGCAGCAGGCCGGCGTTCCCATTGTCAATTACGGTGTTTGTATTGCCTACGTGCACGGTATTCTCAGGCGGGCACTGTCACCTTTTCCCCTGCTTCAGGAGATGTTGGATGAGTAATTATCTATAATGGGAAGAATGTCATTTAGATTTTGCAGCAAGAAATCGGGCTGATGGGCCAACAACTGCTCCTTGGTAGATATTCCCCAGGTTATCCCTGCCGTTTTTACAGCGGCGGCTTTACCGGCTTTTATATCATAAGGGCTGTCCCCAACAAAAAGAACATTTCGGGAATCAAGTTGTAAGAGCCTTAGTGCATTTTTTACCGGCTCAGGGTGAGGCTTATGTTGTTGACAGTCGTCAGAGCTGACAACTTCAGCAAAAAATTCCTGCAGCCCAAAAAACTTTAACTCTCTCAAGCAATTGACTCGGTTTTTGGAAGTTACCACTGCTAGCTTAAGACCTTTTTTCCTTAGCTGGTGCAAAACCTCCCGCACACCGGGGTATGCCCTGATGAGCCGGTCATGAAGCCGGTCATAAGCCTTATGATAAAGGCTCATGGCCTTTTTAACCTTATCCGGGGCAAACATGGCACAAATGTCTTTAAATGGGCGCCCTACTTGCTGCATAATTTTGGGAAGGGGTACATCCAAGCCCAATTCTTCGATAAAGGTGATGCGATAACATTCTTCAATTAGTGGCAAAGTATCTACCAGTGTCCCATCCAGGTCAAAAAGAATCCCTTTAATCATAGTTCACCAAGCTTTACATAAAAATATAATGTTATGGAGTAACTTTGGTTTCGATAAAAATTTGCATTTTCCTTTTTTAAAAAAGTTTTTACTACCCATATAATTTATTTTTTAAAAAGTCTTGACGTGAAACCAATATTTTTTAGTATAATTAAATAAATATAATTAAAAAAAAAAGGCGATGGGGTTCGCCTTTAATTACCACCGCTGGTGGTTGATGACCCCTACTAAAGGTAATTTTTAGTAGGGGTTTTTGTTTTTTGGTAGAAAATATTAAAAGAAACAGGAGGTAGGAAATGAAAATTATAGCAATTGCAGTTGCAGGCATGTGTGGGGCCCTGGCCCGCTACTTTTTGTCGGGATGGATTTCATCTATAAATGGCAGTAGCTTTCCTTACGGCACGCTGGTGGTGAATATTATAGGTAGTTTTTTAATAAGTTTTATTACCATTTTGTTAGTTGAAAAGCTGGCTGTGGATCCCATTTGGCGAGTGTCAATTACAATTGGTTTTTTAGGTTCTTTTACCACCTTTGCAACCTTTGAGTATGAAACACTGCGCCTGCTTCAAAACGGGTTAACTTGGCTGGCTTTGGGTAATATTTTGGGCAGCGTAACCCTGGGGTTGGGTGCTGTTTCCCTTGGTTTCTTAGTTGCAAGAGCGCTTTAGAAAGGAATGTCAATTTATGGTTAAGATTAGCGAGAAGTCGAAACTTTTACCCAGGTTAGAAGAGATGATAACGGAAGAATTAATCCCATAATACAAGACGTTGACGTTATCAAATATCGCCCCAATATAAAGAAATAATATCTTTAAGACATATGAAAAATTATTAAAAATTCAAAAAATTATATTGCATTTAACTATTGTTATTGATATTATAGTAATACTCCAAAATAAATAATGCTGTTGCGTCAACGGGGACGCAAAAATAGGCAAAGAAGCCCTCACTGGTTTGCAGTGGGGGTTTTTGTGTTTTTAGTATAAAGCCTTTGACGGAAAAATTTCTTAAAAAAGGAGGGATGTAGGATGACGGGATGTCCTATTGCTTATGCCCATCCATGTAGTTCTTGTGCTCAATTTGGAAACTGTGCCCCCAGCCAGGCGGTGGAAAAGTTAAACCAGTTGGAGGCCCTCGTGAATGAATTAAAGGAAATGGTAATTCAGATGCAAAAACCGAGCCAGGTTAGCGGTAATGACAAAAATTAGAGTTGGAAAAGGGTTGCATTTTTAACTGGCTAAGTATATAATTAACATAACAATATGGATGCCAAGGTACAATGATGTATCTTAGTTAGGCAATGATGCCCTCTCCGGTATACTTTTCTCTGGGGGAGGGCATTTTTGTTATATAATTGCTATATGGGAGGCACTCTCATGCGCCAACGAAGGGTGGTTCTAGCGGACAGTGATGCCACCTCGCGAAATAAAATTAAGGCTTTGATAATGCAGCTAGGATACACCGTGGTGGGAGTGGCCGGGGACGGGGTAACAGCCCTGAAACTGGTTAGGGCCAGACAGCCGGAGCTTGTGGTGCTGGAAACATCCCTGCCCGGGATGGACGGCCTGCAAGTGGCTGAGATTGTTTGGGAAGATAGATTGGCCCCCGTGATATTAATAACTTCTTATATTGACCAGACCATTCTGGAGAAAGCCAAGGCGGCCAGGGGGGCTGCTTTATTACAAAAGCCGGTGGATGAAGTTTCTCTGTTACCGGCTATGGAACTAGCCAGAAGCAATTTTGAGGAATTATGCAGGGCAGAAGATAAAATTAAGGAATTAAAGGAGGCACTGGAAACCAGGAAAGTTGTTGAAAGGGCTAAAGGTATTTTAATGGAGACCTTGGGGCTTACAGAAGCGGAGGCCTTCAGGCGCATGCAAAAGCAAAGTATGAATAAACGGGTTTCTATGCGGGCAATAGCCGAAGCGGTCATAATGGCCCACAACTTAAAACAGTAGTACAAAGGAGTACAATTTAAGGCAATGGCGCCTTCTTCGGGATTTGTAAATAATCCTGAGGGGGCGTTTTATTGTTTTAAAACAAATGGAGAGGTGGAAATTGATATGCATCATGAACAAAAAAGTGAATTAATAAGTAAAGCCCGGGAAGCGGGTGTTAAATTCATACGCTTGCAGTTTACGGACATTTTAGGAGTTTTAAAAAATGTTGCCATACCAATTGACCAGCTGGAAAAGGCCCTGGATGGGGAATTAATGTTTGACGGTTCCTCCATTTTGGGGTTTACTCGGATTGAAGAGTCCGACATGTATTTACGTCCGGATCCGAATACTTTTCAGATATTTCCGTGGCGCCCCAAGGAAGGGGCTGTAGCCCGTTTGATATGTGATATTTATAATCCCGACGGCACTCCTTTTGAAGGGTGTCCGAGAAATGCCCTTAAAAAGGTTTTGGCTAAAGCTGCAGAAATGGGCTATACCATGCAGGTGGGACCTGAGCTTGAATTTTTCCTCTTTTACGTGGATGAAGAGGGCCTTCCCACACTAAAAACTCATGATAAGGCCGGGTATTTTGACTTGACACCCGTGGACCTGGGGGAAGATGCCCGCAGGAGCATTATCCTTACTCTGGAAGAAATGGGATTTGAGATAGAGGCTTCTCACCACGAAGTGGCTCCTGGACAGCATGAAATTGACTTTAAGTATTCCGACGCCTTGGATACTGCTGACAAAATTGCAACTTTTAGGTTTGTGGTACGTACCATTGCCCAGAGACATGGTCTTCACGCAACCTTTATGCCCAAGCCTGTTTTCGGTATAAACGGCAGCGGCATGCATACAAATCAATCCTTGTTCAAGGGCAATGAAAATGCTTTTTATGATCCTAAAGATCCCCGCCAGCTTAGTCCCATAGCATATAGTTATATAGCCGGCCTGCTTAAACATGCACCGGCCCTGGCGGCAATTACCAACCCGACGGTAAATTCTTATAAGAGGCTGGTGCCGGGTTACGAGGCTCCCGTTTATGTAGCCTGGAGTGAACGTAACAGGAGCCCGTTAATTCGCATTCCTGCCAAGAGGGGTATGAGTACCAGGGTAGAATTACGCAATCCCGATCCTTCTTGTAACCCGTACCTGGCCATAGCAGCTATGTTAAATGCCGGGCTGGACGGGATACAAAACAACCTTCAGCCCCCGGAGCCCTGCGACCGTAACATATATAAAATGACTTCCGAGGAGCTCAAAGAAAACAATATCCTAAGTTTACCTGCTAATCTCCGGGAGGCCTTGGACAGACTGGATGAAGACCCTGTGATCATTGATGCTCTGGGAGATCATATATATAAAATTTACAAGCAATTAAAGTTGAAAGAGTGGGATTGTTATAGAACTCAGGTACACCAGTGGGAAGTTGATAATTACCTAGAAATGTTCTAGGTTAAAAGTTTCAAAAGTTTTTTTCCATCCTCCTTAGCCCCCAGGCGGTAAATTTTTTTCTGCCGGGGGCTTTTTTTGTAAAAAAATTGCCCGGCATTTGGGGGGAAATGCCGGGTGAAAAATGGTATGCTCCAACACCCGGCGTTAATACCGGGTGTTGGGCACGGAGAAAGTATAAGTTATGCCAGGAGGTTTAGAGATGTAAACCAACATCGGTGAATGGTATCATTCACCGATACTTAATTTACATTAACGGATCCATGGTTAAGGCCGGGTGGCCTTTTTCTTCCAGGAAGGGCAGTATTTCTTCTCCGCTGGTGCCCACTGTCTCATCGGCAATTTTGTCCACAAAGTCCTTGCCCAAACCTTCCCGCTCGGCTGCTTCTTCCAGCATTTCCCGCAGTTCTTCCTTCAGTGCCTTGGGCATCCAGACCAGGCGGGCCAGCCCGCCGTCGGCAGGAACGAACTTGGGCGAGCCAAGATATGACTTGGCGATACCCATGAACCCGGGCATCTGGGCGCCGCCTCCTATGGTCCCGGCCAGGGTACTGAAGGTCATTCCGGACGGGGTCATGCCGGAGTGCTCGCGGTTAACTACCATGAAGCCGTTGCACTCGGGAACCATGGCCAGGATGCACTCAAAGCAGCCGCAGGAGGTCATGGGATGCTCCATGATGGTGTAGAAATTAACGGCTTCGACACTGCGCTGCGAGTTTTTATAGACGAAGTCGTTAAAGGATTTCCACTGACCTTTGACCTCGTCGATAACGCCCTCCTTGGGAATGGGCTGGTTGTTGCCGTGCGGGTTAATTTCATAGGCCGCCTTGGCATCCAGCCAGCTTACGGCACCGCACAGTCCCACCCGCTCGGGGGCGATAACGCAAACATGGGTGGGGGCGAAGGACTGGCACAGGGTGCAGGAGTAGAAGGTATCCACCTTTTCGTCCTTCAGTTCTTTCAGGCGCTCGTCCCGCCTCTGGTAGTACTTCCGGGCCACTTCCCGCATCTCCAGGACTTTTTCCTCATCGGTATAAATGGTGACCTGTACCCGGTCTACGATGGAGGCAAATTCAGCCTTGAATTTGGCGTATAGTATATCGCCTATATGTTTCAGGCGGAATCCCTTTCCAAAGGCATCCTTGCTGATGCGCACCCACATGATGTCCCTCTGGCCCACGTGCCACAGGCCTTCACCGTAGTTGGTAAAGTAGTGGATCTGGCGCTCGAGAACGGGTTCGAAGTCTTCCTGGAACTTCTTGCCGTATATGTCAACCACTATACCCAGGGGCATGCGGCCGCCGGCTTCTACGGTGTCGATATCGGGGCCGATGAGTTCAATCTTGCCGTCTTCCACTTCGTTTTCACCGGCCATGCGCACCAGCTCGAAGCTGGGAGTCTTGGTCCCGCCGAACTCCACGTACATGTCCTTCTTGCGGATGCTCTCGCCCTCGAAGGCGGGGCCGATGGTGATGGGTACGTCGATGCTGATGGATGTAATCTTAACTCCACGGGTCTCCAGGGCCTTCTGGACGATCTTATCGTAATCCGGCTCACTGATAAACCAGTCGGGAATCTGCTTGTCTTCCGGGAGTTCCTGGTCGGTTATAACGGGGAAACCTACGTTAATGCAGCCCATGGCGGCAGCGGTTTTTACCATGTCGTGCTCGCCCAGGTAGAGCACGAAGGCTAGAATCCTGTCGCGCTGGTACTGGCGCTGTGCGTCATAATCTCCCGGCTTGATGCCGCCGAACATCATGCCGGCCCGGAGGGCGTAGTTGGCCGCGTGCACCACCTGGGTGAAGTTGCCCAGGGGATAGGCTATATAGTCAACGCCCAGCTTGACGTTTTCTTCCAGGAGTTGTTCTATAATTTCATCGCAGAGGAAGATCATGAGGCCCTTACCCATTAAGTCGTCGACTATTTTTTTGGCTGCCTTGGAGTCCTTGGCCCGGCCGAGAATTACGGCCTCACCCGGGATGGTCCAGTCAACCATCTTGATGCCGTACTGGCGGACCACCGGGTCGCCGATGAACCCGGTCCACGGTGGAACGTGCAGCGGGTTTTCCGGGCTGTGCTTCAGGTAGCGCACGGCCTCGATAATCTCTGCCGCGTACCAGGTGGCTTCACCCCACTTGCGGGCGTTTGCAAAGGTTTTTTCTTCTTTGACGGCGTGGCGCATGCGGTTTAACACCGGCACGCAGTCACCCAGGGTTTTGATTTCTTCACCGCTCAGGCAGCGGATTACGGGCAGGTAGTAGGCGGTATCGGGGTATCCTACCGGATGATCTTCACCATATTGGCGAATGGCCTGGTTAAGCAGTATTTCTGCGTAGCTGAGTGCGGTTATGGTACCTTCATAGGCTTCTTTAAAAAGCCTTTTCGGCTCTTTGCCCGGTTCTATGGCACCTTCGAACAGCTTGTCAAAGCCAGTGGCTTCGGTCATTTTCTTTCCTCCCTTCGACCTGGGAATCCCCGCCTTTTACCAGCACTGGCACAGGGCAGTTTCCTGGTCTTCAGCTACTTTACGGTGTATGCGGAGCTTCCATGTCCTGTATTCCAGGGCATTGAGAAGTTTTTTACAGGCGACCTTTATATCGGGTTCAAGAATGAAGTAACCACCGAAAACGTCTCCGGCAATCTGGGTCAGAATGCTGTAAATCAAATCAGAACCTTCCACGGGAGGCATTGTACCTACATGGGTGGGCAAGCCGATGGTTACGCACCAGGTACCGATACTGGTGGCCTTACCGCTCATTGCCTCCGGGGCGGATGCAACGAAAGGCACCTTGGGAGTGTCAACGCCGAGATCGTCTGCCATCAACATAAGCAATTCTGCGGCGCGGGAGTTGTCCACGCAGGAACCTATATGGAATACCGGCGGCACTCCTGTGTTGAGATTTGCCTTTTCCGTAATGCGAGCCAGGAATTTTTTCAACCCGTCTCCGCAGTATTTATCGACATTGGTAGGATCCATCAAGCCGGCTTTAGCACAGGCCTGGGCATGGCACCCGGTGGAAATAACGAACACGTCGTTTTTAAGCATTTCCTTGGTGATTTCAATGTGCGCTTGGTCCTGGAAGGTTTTTAAGTTATTGCACCCGGCCATCAGGATGACACCGTTGAGTTCGCCGGATAAAATGGCATCATTGAGGACTCTTACTGGATTGTCGGGATTTACGGTCTTAAATAATTCAAAAAGTGCTTCGAGGCTCCAGCCCGCCACTACTTTGTTTTTGACGTTGGGAATGTGGACCGGGCGGGCGCCGCGTTCTTTATAAGCCTCAATGGCGTGCTGGATAACTTGCTTGGCGTTTTCCATGGCCTTGGATTCCTGGTAGTCTATATGAATGGTGCCGGGGTTCTTGACTATGTCGGAAGTAGTAATCAGCCTGGTGCCGAAGCACTGAGCTACAGTGTTCAGCCCGGGCATGATGCACTGGACGTCTACCACCATGGCGTCTACCGCACCGGTGCAAATGGCCAGTTCTTGTGAGGAAAAAGAGGTAACCAAAGGAATGCCCTGGCGCATCAAAACTTCATTGCCGGTGCAGCAAATACCGACCAGGTTGATGCCCTCGGCCCCTGCTGCCTTGGCTTCGTCTTCCATCTCCTTGGCAGCGGCTACAACCATTTCGCTGAGTAACGGGTTATGACCGTGCAGTACTATATTAACTTTTTTGGGGTCCAGTACGCCCATGTTGGCTTCGCTGACAATGGGTTTGGGGGTGCCGAATATGATATCGGAAAGGTCGGTGGCAATCCATTTGCCGGCCAGGTCGGCCAAACCTACCCGTACAGCGCTGAATACCAGGTTGACCGGGTCGTTATCCATACCCACGTGGGCCTGGGTTACAAGGTCGGAAATGGTGGCGTGGATACCGTGGGGCATTACGTTGTTGAATCTATAGACTTCATTCCTCTTATCGGTAACCATTTTGGTTATCCAGGTGGTTTCTCCCTCGCCCTTCAGGCGCCTGAAATCATCACATGCCTTATGAGCCAGTTCTTTAACTAATGTTTGAGTATCTTTGCCTTCCGTTTCAATGCCAACCTTATTGCAAATGCGAACCAATTTTTCTTCGTCTTTAATTCCGTAATCCGGGGCCTTTCCTTCGGCAATCAGTTCCAAGGTGTGGGCGATGTGGTTGCCGTGTTGGGCGTGGGATGCACAGCCTGTCAGAATCATCAAGCCAACACTTCTGGCCACAATAGTCCAGGAGTTAGCCCCGCAGATACCTCTACTGGCCGGGCCTTCATCCGACTTGATACGGCAGGGTCCCATCATGCAAAAACGGCAGCATATGCCCTTGTAGCCGAATTGGCACTGGGGCTGCTGGGCTACTGCCCGGTCAAAAGCCGTAACAACTCCTTGTTCTTGGGCAATGTCTATCATTTCAACTACTGCGGGGTCTATAGAGCGTTTAATATTTTTAGGATCAATAACCCTTGGGGTTTCGCCTGACGGCCTGCATGTCAGGCTGGGATCTCTAAACCTTGGCATTAATTTGACCTCCTTTGAATTATGCTTTCCTTTGCACTATTAAATAAATGCCGGAGACTTTTACCCTTCCTTCCCAAAAACCACCTGCCTTCTCCCAAAGTTTGTGCGACTAGTTTTTGCTAAAGACATTATTATTCATGTTAAACCAGCAATAGAATTTTGGGCAAATGTTAAATAATCCTGTACAGCTTCAAAATTATGAAATATAGTTTAAATATGCTGGTTAAGCTATCAATAACATAATTTCATAATTAATCATAATTTTTTTAATGTTAATAAAAGCTGTAAGGATCACGGGTTTACAATGGCTTAACAAAAAAAATTATATGTGATAGTAAAAGGCAGGGAGTGTTGTCCCTGCCTTTTTTCAGGCCGGTATTACCGTATTTGATATTTTGCTTCAGGACATAATAACCCATAGGGGTGAAATAAATGGGCTTTAGAACTAAGATACACAAGTGGTTGATACATTTTTGGGAGGAACCTTTTTTTAAGGTGGAATTGGCCAGGGTAGAAATGTCTAAAAAACTTTTATTATTCGATAATGAGAATGGGAGAGAAGGTAAAGATTAACTTGTTAAAAAGGATCATGTTATAAAGCCCGACCTGGTCGGGCTTTATATATTTGCAACTACATTTGTGGGGCAGAGGGTTGGGAGATTTCGGACAGGGCCTGTCCGGCTTCATTTTGATAGATGTCCTGTACAGCCAAATCTCCCAGGGATATTATGCCGGTTAATTTATTATTTTCAACTACAGGAAGGCGGCGAATTTGATGCTGTGCCATTAAGTTAGCGGCTTCGTGAATATCCATTTGGGGAGTTCCCGTAACTACATTTCTGGACATTACTGACTCTACTTTTGTAGTGGCGGGATCAAGTCCCTGGGCTGTGGCTCTTAGTGAAATATCCCTGTCGGTAATAATCCCCACGCATTCCCCGTTTTGTACTACCGGTACCGAGCCCACATTGTAACGGCTCATTATTTGTGCTGCTTCTTGTACTGACTGCTGCGGGCTTACCGTGGCAACATTTTTAGTCATAATTTCTTGTAAAGATTGAGCCATTGAGATCCCTCCTGCTGGTTTTGTTGGGTTTGCATCATGTTTAGTATACCTGTTGATTGAAATATTTATGCGCTGGTTATAAAATTTTTGGTGTTATAAGTGTCTCATTCTATCAGCTTGCTTAAATGAATTAGATAAATAAATGGACCTGAAATTAATGCGAAAAATAAAAAGGAGTATATAAGAATAAAATAAACTGATAAGTTAAATATAATCTTGCTTATTAAAATTTATTATGATAAATTGTATATGATTAATTATTAAATAAATGGAGGATAAAACTTAAAATGGTCTTTATTGAATATAATGCAGGGAAGGGTAGTTTAAGGCCTGGTTCAGCAAAATTAACAAAAACGCATTTAATTTTGAGTGCCGATTTGCAGGATAAAATGGATAAACCAAATGTTCAAGTAGCGTATGATCCTGAAATCGAAACTATCAGATTAAGAGCGGTTGAAAACGGTGGCTTGAAAATAGCTAATGGAAAAATTCAAAGTAAAGGATTTTGTAAGTATTTTGGAATAACCAAGAGGGGAACATTTAATGCTAAATGGGATGATAATGAAAAGGCAGTATTTATAACATTAAAAGATGCGGGGGGAAAAGATAAAAATATTAAGGCAGAAGGGAAGTAGAAGGGGAAGTCGTCCTTCTATTTTTTTCGTTAACCAGCAGATATATTGACTCCCTCGATGTTGGCAGGTTATGTATATAGAGCTTTTTGCAAAATTAATCAGTCTCAATGGCAATTTAATACATTATATATCATCAATTTAACGCCCCACTAAAGGGGCGTTGTTCACGCTGGTGCTGTTTACCGTTTAAATCTTTTTTGCCTTTTTTATTTTGCCCGGAACTGTTTGCAAAGTTTGAAAGAGAGTGTGGCAAAGTGATTAATGTTTTAGGCATACAACTGGCTAACCGAAATGCTGTATCTAAAAAAGATACAGATTATAATCTTGAGCGGGCCAGGGAACTCATATTAGATCAACCGGGCTATGATCTTTATGTTTTGCCGGAACTTTCAACAACAGGTTATGGGGAGCAAACTTTTGCTCACCTGTCCCATCTGGCTGAAAACATTAATAACGGGCCCAGTTTTGCATGCTTTTCCTCCCTGGCGAAAAGGCTCAAATGTCATATTTGTTATGGTTTTCCCCGTATAACCGGCAAGGGATATACCATAGCCCAGGCAGTGGTAAATACCTCAGGTGAAATAATAGCCTTATATGATAAAATTCATATTGCCCAGTTTGGCCGTTCTATGGAAAAAGTTTATTTTGTCCGTGGGAATAGAATACGCACCTTTCGGCTGGGTTCCGTTTCGGTGGGTATCATTATTTGTTATGATATCAGGTTTCCGGAGTTAACCAGAAAAATGGCTTTGTCTCATGGAATTGACCTCTTGTTGCATCCCGTCGCCTTTTTCCGGGATAATTCCTACCCCAGCTGGCATCATTTCGTGATAACCCGGGCACTGGAGAACCAAATTTACCTGTTAAGTATTAACCGCGCCGGCAAAGATTTCGGCCAGTCAATATTTTGCCCCCCTTGGATAGATTTTACGGTCCGGCCCAAAGTGCTGGGTGATGGAGAGCAAATTGTGTCCTGTGAAATTGATTTAGATTTCATTGCACAGGTAAGAAAGGAATATAACTTCAGGGCGGACCGCCTGAACAATTATTAGGCTCAATAAACTTTGGAAGAAGAAAATTTTCCCAGAAGATAGAAAATAATTTGCAGATTATATCTGCTAGTTGACGTTAGAGGTAAAAAATGTAGAATATTATTTGTGTTTAGGTAGAGGCGAGGCCTCTGCCCGCTCCAGCCTCATGGTACATACTTTTTAGGCGCTCCGGATGGGGCGTTTTTTTGTTGTGTTGGCTTATCAAATAGTTTTTGCTGGATTATGGCCATGACAGTTGTTATCACTAATTTCTGGTGCGAATATATAAAATTATACCTGTAAGGGTGCTCATAATTAACGCCAGGGCGGTTAAATCGGCAATTATCGTAAAAGATCTCCCAAAGATTCTAATTGCGTGTAAGGTTTTAAGGAAGCTAGCCCTGGGATTTGACCTGTATTCGCGTGGATTAACACCTGCCGTGCTTTTAGAACCAAAGCGTGCCTTCTGCAAAGCCGCTTTTTTACCGGCCTGTCCTTGCATGTACTGTACTTTCTCAAGTGGGCCAGATTGTATTTGATGATTCAATAATAAGCCCGTTACAGCCACATTCAGGAAAAATACAGCCGCCAGCAGGCCGAAAATACGGTGAATTTTTCGAATCGTGCGCGTGCTGAACAATTGCTTAACCTCCCTGGTTGAATTGTAAACCTTATTTGTTTTATATTATATGAGCATTTCTTTATTTTAAAGATGCGGAAGGAGGAATAAATCCTCCTGGTTTAAATGGGCTCGGGCCGGATCTTTTTGTTAATCGGTTTCAAGGATGAGAAAAAATTATAAATTTATGTTTATCTGGGAGGAATTGGGGTATCGAGCAAAAAATTCAGGCCAAACCGGCGTATTACGTGGGCGGTTGTTATATATTTTCTTCTCTGTGGGCAATCTAAAACTGATTTTCACAGGGAAGGAGAAATTTTATTGTTTAAAGAATTGGAAGAAATTTTAACCAGAATTCAGGAACTGCGGAAGAAGTTACAAGATGTGGCGAAGGATAAAGGCCTGACTGACCCGGAAGTTATAGCGGTCAGCCGGATGCTGGATGTTGTGTTGAACGAGTATGAACGGTTGTTGAGGGAGAAAGGAAAGAAGTAAGGCTTTCTTTGAGTGCCTGTCTGCGCAGTTCCCTCAAAAAGAGCAAATGAACTGCGAACCAAAACCGGCGTAAAGTCTGGTATACCGCCCTAGAAGGGGCGGTTTTTAGTTTGACGTGATCTGTGGCTTTATAAGGCGGAAGCAAAATAAGGGTAAAGGAATTTTTTAATGCAAATTATGGAAGACTTATAGTTTGTTACTTTAGTCCCATATATTTAGGATAATAGATTTATTTACATGACCCAATTTCTATACTTAAATAAAAATAAGAATTTATAAGTAAAAAATTGTAACTTTTTGGGCAGATATGATGAAATTAGAAGAAATACGAAAACGATTAATTTCATATGGATATCACCCTGACGAAGTTGAATATGCAATTATAGAAGTTCTTCAGTATAAAAAACCTGAATCTTTAAGCAAAATGGATTTAAAGATATTAAGTAATATGTTAGAGGAAAGAATGCAAATAACTAGAGCTGAAACTAAAAAATATTCTCTATTAATGAAATAAGTACCATGTTGCTACTATATCAATTTTATTTTTATCAGTTCCCTCCCCAAAAAAGTTACTTGTTAATGACCTCTTTCCGCAAGGAAGGAGGTTTTTCTTTATCTAACGTGGTCGGAATAAGTCAGTAAATTTAGGTCATAGCTAAAGACAAAAGGAACGAGTCTTTGGAAGCCCTGAAAAGATTATTTGCCTGGCCACCATGGAAGCGGCAGAAAATGGACCATGTCGGTCAGGAATTGGAAGAAAACTGCATATTCCAATTCGCCATCTACTTTGGCGACAGGTTGGAAGCAGAAATGATGACCATATAATGAGTTTATCGCTTTTGTTCTCCTCAGGGATAGCAGTTGCTTGGAAATAGGGAAGAAAGGCAGCTTTAATGCTGTCCCTGCTGCTCCCGGCGGAACCCCACCAGGCGCTCGGGTTGCTCTCCAGCATTGCCTTGTCCTCCTGGGTGGGTAAGGGGAGAGTGATGTAGATGTGCTGTTCGATAAAAAATAAGCTTCGGCAAAATGCCGGGATTTTTATTTTTTAGGGAAGCGAAAATGTAATGAAAAAAGCAAATAATATGTCCGGGACGGTGAAGAATGGTATACGAGCATTCCTGTAATCATTTGAATCGAAGTTGACCATTTAAAAGACTTCCTGGTAAAAAGAAATAGAACCCACACTTGCCAGGAGATCTGAGAAAAATTGATAAGATTGGTATTTCGAACCGATTGCTTAAATTCCGTGACAGGGGTAGACTTATACAAGATAATGAATTAGCTAAAAGATACAAAATATGGGAGATGAGAGTTATGTTTTTTAAAAAGCAACAGTCAAAGTCTTCTATGGATAAAAATACCAAAAACGATAAGGCAGATTTTATTTCTGCTGTAGCAACTTTTTCTTTAGCTCATTGTGAACTTATTTCTTTTCATGCCATGCTTAAAGTGCAAGAAATAACACAGAAGGCGACCGAACTTGCTTCATCAAGCCAAGAAATGTCTGCAATGACTGAAGAAGTTTTATCCTCTGTTCAACAGATCAATACTTCAATGCAACAAGTTACTGCTGAAGCAGAAGAAGGTGTAAATAAGATTAATGAACTTGGTGAGCTTGGCAAGCAAACCGAAATAGTATTGCAGGAAATGGTAAATAATGTTGAGGAATTAAGTGATCATGTAACACATATTGATGATATCAGTCAAAATGTATCGGATATAGCAGACCAAACCAATTTGCTGGCATTGAATGCTGCCATTGAAGCGGCCAGGGCAGGGGAAGCTGGTAGAGGTTTTAATGTTGTTGCAGAAGAAGTTCGCAAGTTAGCCGGTCAAACCAAGGATGCCGTTACCAATGTGAAACAGACTTCTGACCAGATGAACGCAAAAGCATCTATCACGAAGAGTAATATATCAAAAGTTCAAGATACCTTTAAACAGTACTTAGATAGCTCTAATAGCATAAGAGAAATTATCCAGGAGAATACCAAACAAGCTGAAGAATGTGCAGTAATGGTAGAAAATATTACAGGTGCTATGCAACAGCAAACTAATGCTGCGGAAAATCTAGCTAATATATCTCAAAAACTGACCGAGACCTGTGAATTTATTAGTAACTTGCTAAAAAATGAAGCTAATCATTTGGTTAAAATAGTAGCTCCTATCTTAAAGGTATCTGATAGTAAATCAACAATAAACATTCTAGCCGCAAGGTTAGTAGACCATGCCAATTTTGTAAGAAACACAATAGCTGAAGCAGGAAAAGGTACAAAGATTGCGAACCATACCGAATGTGCTTTTGGAAAATGGTACGAAGCTAACAAAGCCAGGTACGGTCATTTAGAGGCTTTTGTAGAAATAGATGAACCGCATAAAAGGGTACATGGTGCTGCTGAAAATTTAGCCAGGGAATGTACGGCGAAAAATGTTGAGGATTTAATGAACGCTTCGGGTGATCTCTTGAAAGCATTCGTGAAGTTATATAATGCATTTATATAGAGAAGCCAATACTAGAAGAAAGGATTATTTCTGGCATAAGGGAGTATAAATCATTTTGTATAAATCTCATCTTTTAAATTTGTTATCCTTGAAGAGAACCAAAGCGTTAAACTCTTGGGGCGAAGCTTCAACAAGTGGTCATGATACCGGCTTCGCTCCACCATTTGTAAAACCACTTGCAAAAACAAAGGCGGGACTACCCGCACATATGTTCAGATAGTACAGGGCTACCGGAAAAACGGCAAAGTGCGCCAGAAAGTAATTGCCAACCTCGGGCGGCTGGAAAAACTGCAGGAGGGTGAAATCGATAACCTTATAGAACACCTCGGTAAGATTTCCAAAGAAGCCTGGATTAAAAGCCGCCCGAAGAATATTGTAAAACGGCCTTTTTGTGCCTTAAAAAGTTCAGTGTTTATGCGGGTTCCTGGAATCGGGGTGTCAAACTTGAGGAGCGCCGTGCTAAGCTT
This sequence comes from Desulfofundulus sp. JL263-se, assembly GCF_056316025.1. NCBI lineage: Bacteria > Bacillati > Bacillota > Clostridia > Eubacteriales > Peptococcaceae > Desulfofundulus > Desulfofundulus sp. JL263-se. The sequence goes on from NZ_CM149993.1 coordinate 880,581, forward strand.
TCGGTAAGCCAGCAGGTTGAAACGTACCTGCCACGGCAATTTCCCATTCACCGTGAAGTCACCGGGCAAACGTGCAGGGGTGACCCGAAGCGTTAAGCTGCCCGGAAAGGCCGAAAGGTCGAGACGTGATGCGGGCCGTAGCGCAAGCGAACCCGAGGTGGCCCCGAAAAGACAGCTGCTGTCGGCGACCCTGCCTCAAGATGGGGAAGCCTGACACTTGCCGTGAAGTAATGGGAACATGCAGCGGCAAGGACAGCCGTGGTGATTAGGGGCGGCACGTATCAAAGGCTTACTGAAGGAACACGGGAGGCCTTTCAGGGCTTGAAGGTGGCACCTTCAAAGGCCGGGATATAAGGTTCGAGCGGCCGAAATTCCCAGCCTGCCCTGGAAGGAGTCGGAGGTGTCCATAGTATCTGTGAAGGCGGGACAACATAACCCGCCGGAGAAAAGGGACACTGCTTCACCAACGTTTACATGTTAAGGAGGGCCGCCGATTGCTTAAAGAGCTAACACGGTCACGAGAAAAAGTCCGAACCTTACAGCGTAAACTTTACATCAAGGCCAAGCAGGAAAAAGGATTTCGCTTCTACAGCCTCCATGACAAAATATACCGGGCAGATATACTGAGATGTGCGTGGCAGCAATGTCGGGCTAATAAAGGTACTCCAGGTGTTGACGGCGTAGATTTCGAAACCATTGAAAAGACTATCGGTGTGGAAAACTTTCTCCCCCAGATAGCAAATGAACTGCGCAACAACTCCTACCGCCCTTCACCGGTAAAGCGGGTATATATTCCCAAGCCTAACGGTGCCCAAAGACCGCTAGGTATACCTACGGTAAAAGACCGGGTTGTCCAAATGGCCTGCCTGCTGGTTATTATGCCAATCTTTGAGCCAGACTTTCTAGACTGTTCCTACGGCTTTCGGCCCAAGCGAAGTGCCCATCAAGCCATAAACGCCATCACGGAAGATATTAAACAAGGATTTACTGCAGTTTATGATGCAGACCTCACTAAATGTTTTGATAGCATTCCGCATCAGAAGATAATGGATGCTCTGAAAGAACGAATCGCCGATGGTAAAATCCTGAATCTGATACGGAGGTGGCTTACTGCCCCAATAGTAGAGCCGGGTGGCCCCAAACAAGGGAAAAAGAACTACCAGGGTACACCGCAAGGAGGAGTTATATCCCCGCTATTGGCCAATATAGTTCTCAACAAACTGGATCAGGAATGGTATCGGCCAGGTGGGCCGGGGGAAAAATACAATGCCCGGCTTGTGCGGTACGCGGATGACTTTGTCATACTAGCCCGCCATATTGGTACCCCAATTAAAAATGAAGTTGAGCGTATCATTTCCGGCTTGGGTCTAGCCCTAAACGAAGAAAAGACCCATATACTGGACCTTGAAGCCGGAGACACTCTTAATTTTCTCGGGTATAGCATAAAACTGGGGCAAGGTAAAGGCCGCCCTATACAGCTTAAGCCGAGCAATAAAGCACTTGCCAAAATCCGGGGCCGCATTCGGGAGATAATCTCCCGTGAACGTCTTTACCATGGTATAAAGGGCATTATTGCTGAAATAAACCCGGTATTGAGGGGATGGAAGCAATACTTCAAGCTCACCAATGTAAGCCGAGTGTTCTGGAAATTGGATTTCTACGTTACAGCTCGATTCTACCGGGTGGGCCTTAAAACCAGCCAGAGATACAGCAAAACCTTTAAGCCAGGGGTCTACATTACTCTGAAGAAAATGGGGTTATACAGTCTGGTCTCGGGCTGACCTGCGAATGCCTGATGTGAATGGTGTCGGATAGCCGTATGCGGGAAAACCGCACGTACGGTTAGATGAGGGGCCATCTGGTACTGCAACCATGGTTGGGTTAGTGAGGCACTCCCAGAGGAAACGGGGAGCGAACGGATAGGCTTGACCTAAAGTTGTTCTTACCAGGGCCTACTCTACTTAAACAACTAAAAGAGATGGAGAAAGGGGAGGGTTAAGAAACGGTGGAACAAAAAATCCTTGACAAGATACGTAAATTGTTGGCACTGACCAAAGCACCTATCAAGAGAAAGCTCAGGCCGCCTTATTAAAGGCTCAGGAATTGATGGCACAGCACGGGCTAACCATGGCAGAAATCCAGCAAGATAATATCCAAGACAAACAGGTGGTAGACGTTTGTATTTAAAAAAAACGTAGAAATACTTGGTACGAAAAGAGTCTATCTGCTGTTATTGGAGAAAACTTCCGACCTACACTTGCCTGGGTCGTGGGATTTACTTTATCGGCTTAAAAGAAGATGTGGAAATAGCCAACAGCATTTAGGATTCGCTATATCTTCAATCGGGACAATTCCCCGAACCTCCAAACGGTCTGGATACACCCACAGCTTAACTTGTAATCTGTCAAGTAATTCCTCCCAAGTCATTACTCTCTGTGGGAATCCGACCGTTAAATGTTTTTCATCGTGAACTTTCACAAAAGCAATATTCTCGGTAACAGTATTCTCATCCGGCTGATAGCGGACATCAAATAGCTCTCCCTCAATCGCTTCTTTGACTACAGCGATATTTTGTTCTAGCTTTGTAAGATTTTCCATCTCCGGCCAGTAATGTTCATACCGCTTGCGAATAGCAAGTTCCTGTTCCTTCAATTCATTGATTTGCCGTTTATACTCTTCATGAGACAAAGCTCCATCAACATAAACTGTAGCAAGCCTTTTCTGTTTTTCCTGTAACTGTGAAATCTGCTCCGTTATAGGAGAGAGTAGGGTTTCTAGTTCTTCCTTTCTGCGTTCCAGCGAACCGACATACTCATCAATAGCTTTACGCATCTGGTCTTTATTTTGAAGCATATCAATAATTCGTTTCTTGACTTCTGTGGTAACTGCTTCACCATCAAGGACTGGAATGGTACACCTCGGACTGCCGTCAAGGTGGTGCTGTTTAAGTTTTCCGTTACACTTAAACACCAGCTTCGTCCCTTTGTTATACATAGTATCGTGAAACGGGCGCTGACAGAGACTGCAGAAGATACGTCCAGCAAGTATCGGCTTGGGTCTCTTGCGATTAAACCCTCCTCTTGACTTAACTCTCTTTTCCTGTGCTTTTTCCCACAGCATCTTATCAACAATAGGTGGGAAGTCTACTTCAAACCACCCATCAGTTTTTTCCTTTTTCACTTTTTCAACTTGTTCTGGACTTAACTGCACTTTATCACCCCTCCAGAGATAATTTGTTCCAGCGTATGCAGTATGAGTAAGAATACGCTGGATTGTAGCGTCACTCCAATGTGCCTGCATCTTACCGGCGCGTCCTTTACGAGTTTTACGAAGTTGATTAGGCGTGGGTATTCCTAAACTCGGTTAACTTTTCCGCAATCTGTACCATACCCATAGGTTTTCCTGTTTCGTCTCCATAGACATACCACTGGTAAATGAGTTTGACTATCCTCGCTTCATCTTCAACATTTTCCCATTTTTCCTCTTTATCATTCCACCTATAACCTAAAGGTTGAGAACCTCCAGCGAATTTTCCAGCTTTCGCTAACTTTTTCTTACCGGTTATCGTTCTTAATTTGATAACTTCTCTTTCATACTCTGCAAAGGTAGCGAGGATATTTGACTGTAGCTTACCTTCGGGAGTATCATCGTTAGACCCCTGCACGAAAATAAAACCATCACCTTTGATACCGCAACGTCTTACCTTTCGCGCTTCATCTCTCAACGCGGCAAACAACGCAAGAGAGCGGGATAGTCTATCCTGACGGTAAACAAAGATAGCATCATATTCTCCTGACTGGTATTTCTCCCAAAGTTGATGAAGCACTGGTCTTTCATCTATACCCAGTGCTCCGCTGTAACCGTCTTCTTTGAAAATGTCTTCTTCTGTAACGTGATAACCTCGTCTTCGTGCTTCCTCCATACAGATTTCAGCTTGAGTATCAAGAGAGGTTCCATCTGCTTGGTCTTCTGTGGATACCCTGCAAAGTATCGCAGCTCGTTTTGGTAATCCCTTCATAGTACCACCTTGTTCTTAGCCTATATTTACAAACGATTGAACAAACTTATTTTTCATTTTCCTGTAAGACTCTGTTTGGCAAGTATAAATAACGAATTTGGCAATTAAAAAATACACAGTTTGGTTGCCATCACGCAATTTAAAGTATATTCCTTGGAGAGCCTTTGAGGCTAAAATCCATGTTAGCAGGCGGCGCCGAAGGGTAGCCTTGACGGCCGGGGCCCCCGCATGTGGTACAATGGTGATTCCGGCGGGGTTAGTTATAATGACATATTCCCCGGAGCCGCCCCGTCGGCACCCAATAATCAGTCAAGGCCGCCGCTCCCTTCGAAAAAAGGTTAAATCCCGCGAATTAGTTAAGATAAAGTGTTTTTTGTTTGGCTTCTTTCCTCCGGCATGGCCGACAGCGCTTTTTGCAGGCGATAGCTTTCACCTTCAAAGGCCAGTATGTGAGCATGGTGGACCAGCCGGTCAATCAGGGCGGCCGTAAGCCGGTTGTCACCCAGTACTGTATTCCACTGGCCGAATTGCAAGTTAGAGGTAACGATTATGCTCTGGCGCTCGTAAGCCTGGGCCACAACATTAAACAACAGTTCCGCCCCGTCACGGTGCAGGGGCACAAACCCCAGCTCGTCAATTATGACAAGATCTGCTTTTTTCAAAGCATCCATTGCTTTGCCTAAACGGCCCTGGCGGTGGCTTTCCAACAAGGTGTTTGCAAGGTCAAGACAGCGATAAAAGCAAACCGTTTTCCCTTCTGTGCAAGCCTTGATTCCCAAGGCGATAGCCAGATGGGTTTTTCCCGTGCCCACGGCCCCCAGAGCCAATACGTTTTCGCGGCGTTTAATAAAGCTGAGGTCCGTAAGATCAGTTATGGCGGTATTCTCCGGCAGGGTAACCGGCTGCCAATCAAAATCACCCAGGGTCTTATGCACAGGGAAGCCGGCTTTCTTGACCAGGCGCTTGATTTTGTTGGCCCAGCGCGTCTCCAGCTCGACCTTAAACAGGTCGGTAAGGTACTGTTCCCGGTCACTGTAGGGGATGTCCAGGTAAATCCGGGGCACTTGAGCAAGTTTCAAGGCCTTACACTGTTCTTTCAAAGACGCTCCGGCCATGGGGTTTCACCCCCTTCCTTCCGGGGCACCAGCAGGTCATAGACGTTGACCTGGGGCATATATTGCCGCACGCTGTCCGGTGTATAGTTTTCGTTTAATTGCTCAAGGGGCTTGTCCGGGTTGGCAGCCTGGTACAGTAAATGCCGGATAAAGGCCTGGTCTGCCCACCGGTGGCTTTGGGCTTTCTCAAGGGCCCCAGAAATTAAGTCCATGGTGAATTTCTCTTCCAGCAGGGTATGGATGAACTTAAGCCGCTCCCGGTATGCTGAGGGGTTCCCTTGTTCCAGATAGTTGCGTACCGGCTCGGTAAGAAAACGGTACATGGTGGCGTGTCTTGCCCCCCTGGGCTTTTTGATAAAGATGCTGAAGTATCCCCTCCAGTCAATTGGCTTGGTTTTCATGGTGTACTCCCGGGGAAAAGTGCCCAGGCACTGCTGGTTCCGGTCCAGGATCTCTACCCGGTCCCACCACAGCTTTAGCAGGACCGTATCCCCAATCCGGGCACCAGGGATGTTGTAAACTTCGCCCTGACAGGTGATCTTGCCGTATTTGCCCACCCGGGCGGTTTCAATCTCCACCGCTTCAAAGGGAACCGTGGGCAGGGGCAAAAGAGCCTTTTTCTCTTCTTCCCAAAGCTCTGCTATGGGTACGCCCTTGGCGTAATGGGTGCGGTTCAGGTCTTCCAGGGCTTTTTTGTAAAGTTCCCGGGTTAGTTGTTCGAAGCTTGATATTTCCCGGTAGGGTACCAGCCAGTTGCGGCGGGTGTAACCGACCTTGTTTTCCACATTGCCCTTTTCGTTGCCCTTGCCCCTGCTGCAGAATTCCGGCTCAAACCGGTAGTGGAGCATGAACCTGGTGAAGGCTTCGGTTAGTTCCCGTTCTTCCCCCTTACCAATTCGAACAACGGCCGCCGGGAGGTTGTCAAAGCGAATGCGCTGGGGAACACCGCCAATCATTTCAAAAACCTGGATCATGGCGTGGAGAAAACACTGGGTATTCTCGCTGGGTACCGGAACGCAGAAGCCGGCATTGCTGTAGGGAAAGGAAAAGGCAAGGTACTTTGAAACTATGAAACTATGCTCGATAGTCGCAAACCCAATAATATCAATAGTTTACTGAGTTGCAGTATTTCACAGTTTCATTTTTATGAATTCAAAACTATGACCCTATTATCACCTGATACGTCGAAAATCCAATAATATCAACGTATAGAAGGATTACAGGTTATTACTCCACTAAGATTAAAACTCTAACTGGAGTTTGACATCTCAGAATGAGAAGTCCTTGCAAATCAAGGGTTGAGGGTACTTCCAGATTTTAGACCCCCTTTTGTTGTAACACGTGCTTAACCCAGCAACGACAAAGCTTTTCGGAGTCACTGTCAAACTCAAGTCTAACCTCGATAGATTAAACTATGACCAATACTCTCTTGTGGTAGGTATGTTTAACGAAGAAAGTTCCTTCACACGTTCCTTCCTGTTCCTTATAAAACTGGAAAAACGGACGCAACAGTCCGCTTTCAGGTGGTTATTATTGATTTAATTGCCTGCCCAGTTTCGACTCCGATTGGCGACATAGTGAAAAAAACTGTTTACCCAGGCATCTTTACTGTGTTAATAATTTCAATGATTATTTTAAAGGTTGTTTTTGTTTGGCTTAAGGTGTTATTAGAAACAACTGTTGTTGTGTATAGTAAAATATGATACAATGTTAGGAGAAAAAGAAATATTTGTAAAGGAAGTGATAATCAATGGCGTTTGAATCAAGCTTACCTGCTTACACAACAATAGAAAATATACTAAAACTAATTAATGCCTTAAGACTAAAAAACAACGATGAGGAAGAGGCTAAACCTCTATTTGGTATGGGTGATTCTGCTTTTAGGAATACAAAATCTGCATTACGGAGCTTTGGAATTATTAAAGATTCAAACATGGATTTTACTGATGTAGGACGTCAGATTGCTTACGCTGAAAATGATGAGGAAAGGAAAAACATTATTTTTTCAATAGTATTGAATTATCCTCCTTATGAGTCTTTGTTACATAATATTGCTACAAAAGAAGAGGCAGAAACAGAACTCAGTTCAATTATTGGGTTTTGGGGAAAGTTTGGGTATGGTAGTACTGAACGAAATAGAAAAGACGGTGCAAGCTTATTTGGTAATATTATAGAGTACATTGGGCTTGGTAGATTTATAAAAGGGCGCGGTAAGTTTCCAACACGAATCGTCTGGAACCCGAATTTTAAATCTAAACTTCAAGACAGTACTACCCAGACTCCTGATAAACCAGATAAAAAGCATGACGAAAATTCCATACCTCAAAGTGAAACTGAAATGTTTGAAAGAAATACTGTTAACGAGATACCAAAACACAAAAGAGAAACAGCTTATTTTAATCCAGTTGATTATTTAAACACAACTCAAGGCCCAAGTATAATAATCAAGGTTGATATGACAAGTTGGCCAGAAGAAAAGATTAAAAACTTTTTCAAATTTGCATATGGACACTTCGATATTGAGGATGAGTAATATGGCGTATAAATTACCTTCACATAATGTTCCATTGATTCTGGTTGCTGACATTGTTACTTTTTTAGGCGCGTATCGAAATAGTACAATAGAACAAATATGTAATTTTACAGGTAAAAGCGTTTCTTATGTCAGGAGTGGGCTGGCTATTGCAAGTATCTTAGGAATGATAAGGCAAAATAATGAAGAATTCATAGAAGTTGCTAAGGAGTGTTCTAGTTTACTAGGAAGAACACCTAATCAAGAAGCTAAAATTACTGTAGTAAGGAAATATCTTCAGCAGTGGGAGCCTTTTATTATATTTCTAAGATTTTGTTTAAACGGTGATTCCTTGGATGATGCATCAAGAAAAGTTTATGTATTGTTTGATTTTCAAGGAAAAGATTCTAGATTTTTAAAAAACCTATTTTTGTCTTGGGGCACTACAACAGGAATATTTCGTATAAATGATAATCGACTAACATTGTCTGATGAAATAAATATTGAAACAAAAAATATTTCCAAAGATATTTTATCTCTAGATGAAGATATGGCAATTCGATTAGAAGTTGCCAAAGTATTGGGAGAAGAAACATTTTCTTATCTCGGTCATGATGAAATATACGAATTGATTGACGCATTTAAGAAGCAGAAAAAGGACCCCAGAGGGGCTATCGAATGTGCTGGGAGAGCATTTGAAGACTTCTTAAGGCAGATTTCAATTGACGTCGGGATAGACGTTACTAAAGCTAATGGTATTGGTCAGGTCATTAATAGGCTATATAATAACAAGGATGATAAAGGCATATTAGATAATAAAGTGCATCATAAACATTTTTCTATTGGAAGTGCTATAGGCGACATTAGAAATATGGCAGGACACAGTAAAGAGTCAAAAACAATGGAAAGATGGAATTTAACGGAAAACGCTAGTCGAGCTTATATATACTTAATTTTAAGCGCTATTAAAAGCATTTATTTGTACGTAAAAAATAATGAATATCTTTTTTGAATAATAGGAGTTCATTTCTATGCTATATACTTGAACACTGGAGACAACTTAAAGATACGATAAAAGAAGCAAACTGTCCTAAAAGAATTCGAAAACCGGAGGATGATCCGTTGATGCAAATCACAAGCATTATGTTTAAACTGCGCAATGATAGTATGCTTAGCTTCTTTTGTCACATATAGGTGGGACATATAACCAGCCTTTTGATTTGCCGTAGGAGGTAAGTTTATCATATAGATTTATTTCTATTTCTAGCATTTTAATAAACATGTTTTTTAAATGTTCTTTTTCGACCGCTAATATACTTTTTGTTTGCTGAATTATAAAATTTTGTATTCCCGAATAAATAATGCGAAACATTACTTCATCTCGTAATATTTCAGTATTAGTAGGAGTGTTTGCTGACTTTGGTGGTCTTGGGGGTAAAGGAATAGCAAAATAATTCATTTGTTTTTCGATAAGTTCTATTTCATTATTGAGGATTTTTAATCCCATAGTTAATATGGCTTTAAAATCGTTATCGTGGGCGAAGTTCTGAAAAATTTGTGTTATTTCTAAAGTATCATATCTCTGAGCAAGATGTTGCCATAAGCAAAATACCTCCCCGCAATGGGGTTTTTCTTTTGTATTCTTGCAAAATGAACTTATAAATTGCATTATATAACAACACTCCTGTGAGTAGTTTGTTACAGTTCTATTTATGCTTAAGCTTAGTTTGAACCATTGACTAAAATTTATTCAAATTTGTATCGAGTTATTACACACAGCAAAGAAATTGATTACTTGTTTAGGATGTGCAGAAAAAGGTGGTGCTAATGCAAGTTAGATTTGAAGCATTAAAAGCAGGTAGTTGCTGTTTGCGATAAAAACCTATCTACAAATTCGCACCTTGTCGGGATCTAAACATGGCGACTATTTATACCAACCTAGATAACTTTAGCAAACGGGAGTTCTTGTTATTGAACTTCTAAGGTCAGTATCTTGTTGTCTAGCCATAGCTGCATCAAGTGAGCTTCCAGCATATTTGTCGCCGCAATCTCAGCTATAAATTTATTTCTTTCCTGAGTATCTTGCTCCAATTGAGATACAAGTTTTGAATACCCCTCGTGAGATTTCTTTTCAATAAAACTATAGGCTTTTAACAATTCCTTGGTGTCGGCTACGGTGTTTAAGGCAATACCAAATAATTTTCCAATTATGTCTCCACCATCAACTGTCATGGAGGGTTTCCCGCCGAGGTTGCGAATTATGTTGTTAATTTTAGCAATGTGCTCTTCTTCAACCTCCATAAACCGCCTAAAGGCTCGCTTAATTTCTTTATCCTCGTATTCCATAAAGTTTTTATACATACCTAGGTGGCCATGTTCGAGAGTTAAAATTTTATTAAATTCTTTTATCAATTTCTTATCATCCATAAACTTATACTCCCATCAGGTAATATTTATATTATTGTTTCAATAATTTGTGTTTCTTATTACCTTATTTGCTCCTTGTCCTTAATTGTTGAGGATAACAAAGAAAATACGCCTTGTGCGCTGCTGCCGGGAGGGATTGAGAGTGGTAATTAAAAACGGCTTCTGGATACGGCGTCCGCGGAGGTCGGTTCGGGTGGTAAGGTGCCGGGCCCTGCTCGGCGGGCTGAAGCGTTTATGGTAACAACCTGGTTAAAAGGGGGATGGGGATGAACGCGGAAGTATTCCGGCAGACTGAAGGCTTGTTATATCGCTACTGGAAAAAGAAAATGCGAATTGAGAGGTTGAAATCAATTATCCAGAAGATACACGACCAGGCCGAAGAGATAAAGGGGAACTTTCCGAGGCCAGCCCTGTCCCCCGGGTTGTGGCCAGGTACAGGGGGGACGGGAGAACAGTTCCGGTCGGCAAGTCGAAGGGACTGGAGGACGCGCTGGCCGATTATGATTCCCTTATATCTGACCTTCAGGCACAATGCGTGAGATTACGCCGGCGGGAGTGGAGCTTAAGGCTCCGGGTGATTATACAGGAAAGCAGGCCAGGGAAACACCACCTATCGGGCGAGAGAAACACGGTCTGCTTTTAGTTTTGCGGTTTAAGGTGATCCGGGGAGCCGTTGGAGGAATAGGGAGAATGCCTAGACGTCCAAAGAAACCCTGCGCTTATCCTGGTTGCCCGGAACTAGTTGAAGCCGGGACACGGCACTGTGAGAGGCACAAGAAGCAGGAGCGGAAAAGGTACGACCAGCAAAGGGGAACGGCGGCGCAGCGGGGTTACGACGCTTGGTGGAGACGGGCAAGAGAGATGTTCTTAAGGCATAACCCGCTGTGTGTTGAATGCCAGAAGCAAGGTAGAATTACGCCTGCAGCAGTGGTGGATCATATCATTCCGCACAAAGGGGATCCCGAACTGTTTTGGGATAAGAATAACTGGCAGGCTTTGTGTAGGCAGTGTCACGATAGAAAGACCGCCAAAAAGGCCTGGGTGGCGGGAGTAAAAAATAAAGACGCTCTCATAGAGCGTCTTTGAGCAATATAAACAAAAAAGGCTGCGATAATGTCACAGCCTTTTTTGTGAGGGTTAAAACTTAAACTCCGTTTGTATCTCTTCGCACAATGTGCGAGATTGGAATGGTGTCGGAGGCGGGACTTGAACCCGCACGGGTTACCCCACACGCCCCTCAAACGTGCGCGTCTGCCGATTCCGCCACTCCGACACATCATTTTTTTTTGCCGTGCAAAGACAATTATAACAAATATGCCTTTCTAAAGCAAGAGATATTTCATGGAATGTCCGTGTCAAGATTCAGTAGGTATCTTTTAACATGAGACCTCACCGCTTAAAACATTAGTTTTACGGCGGCGGCCTTGACAGCCACCCCGCATGTGATATAGTTTCAGTACCGACGGGGCGGCTCCGGGGAACATGCTGCATACTTTAGCATACCCCGCCGGCTTGTACATTTTATCACATGCGGGGACCCCGGCTGTCAAGGCTACCCTCCGGCGCCGCCTGAAAACCTCAAAGGCTCTCCAAGGAACATGCTTTTACAAAAGAGCAGAAAAGCTGGGACGGCTAAGTTCACGTAAAACATACTTAATCCACAGCCGGTCAGCAAAAGGACCCTTTAAAGCCGGAACAGACGCCTGCAGCCATTTTTCCACATCCTCTGTTTTTTGTTTTTCGACTGGCTTTAACTGCGCAATTTCTCTCAATTTCCGGTGTTTCACCGGCCAGCGCAAAGTATAATTGCCAAGCTCCCCGTTTGCCTTAGCGGCCAAAACACGGGCCATCCGGTCTCCTCCAGGGATTGTCCACCTGGCTCCCAGGCGTTTCATCCGCCGGGCCACGTTGTGTTGAATCTGCCCTTCAATGGTGCCCAAACGTTTTGCTCCCGGCGAGGCAGCGATCCCCGCCCAGTTTTCCTCAAGATAATGCAGAAGTTTGGTGATCCTCTTCTTCCGGTTGCCCCTGGTGTTTTTTGCTGCTTCCGTAAGAACTCTTTGGGTCTCCTCCCAGTTACCCTGGGAAATGGCCAGGGCCACCTTCCGGTAGGTTTCTTCGTCGTACCAGAGGGCCTCGGTTAAATGCCTGCTCAGGTGGTATGGGTCTAAGCGATACACAGCGCCGGGAAAGTAATCAATTCCCTGCTTGGACCAGTCTGCCCCGTCGCCGCCGATGAAGATCCTTTCGGTTTGGCTCAGGTCCCATTTTCCCCCGGCTACGGCATAGTTTTCTTCCCAGGCTGCCTTACCGTCATTTAGGCTGCTTAAAACAAGCTTGTTTTTCAGGGCGAAGCGACCTTGGCCAATTTGTTCCTTCCCTTCGTAGACGACCATATGCTTAATTTCTCCTCTTTTCTCTTTTGTCTTCTGCAGGCGGATTATCACTCCGTCGGCTTCGATACACAGCTCCGGGGTTACCTCTTTCCCGCCGGGAGCTTCGCCCTTTTCAAAAACCGCTGCCCTTTTTTCTTCTCCTTCTTGCTGCAAGACTTCTCCCACTTCTTGGGTAGCCTGCCAGACGGTCATGGGACTTAGGCCGGAAACAAGGTGGTTTAAGATCTCGGCGGCACGGGCAAAGGAAAGTTCGGTGCTTAGTTTGACGGCCAGTTCTTTTAAACGGGGGGTGATCTTGGCCCGGGCTGGCCAGCCCAGCAGCTCGTCTAAAAAGAATTTGGTTTCCCCGGTTTTTTTGTTCCTGTACAGGCGCCTTTTGAAGAGAAATTCCCCAAAGGTGCTTACTGCTGTTTTAGCCCGAAAGCCGACCACTTCCCAGGTGCTCCGGTCACGTTCATTCATCAGGCGGGTATCGATCTGTTCCAGGGCCCAGGTGAAAATTTGGTTGCAGACTGCCTGGCACAGCTCATGGATGCCTTTTTCAAGCTCATAAAAGTCTTTGCACTCGCCAATTAATTTAGTTAGGCCAGAACCGAATAGAAGGACTGCCCCCACTATGTGGCGAATATTTAACATGAGACCTCGCCCTCCTTTAATTTCCGTTGGAGTGTTTTTGGGGTGAGGTCTCATTTCTATTTCTAGGAGGTTGATTTCCTTCTGGTGCCTACTGAAATTTTACACGGCCTCATGGAATTTAAATCATATTACTTGGAATAAAGAAATTTATAAATCTTATAAGTTGTTATCACTTTTCGCACAAAATTACGGGTTTCGGGAAAGGGGATTTGAGAAATCGCAAGCTGTTTTTCATGCCAGTTTTTTTCAGCCAGCCACTTTCTCACGTTTCCACGGCCGCCATTATAGGCGGCCAACATAGGCAGGATGTTGCCGTCGAATTCTTCAAGCAAGTTTGCCACGTACCAGGCTCCGAGGCGAATATTGGTTTCCACATCGTAGAGTTGGTCCGGGTGAAAGGACTCTATGCCTGTCTGATTTGCAATCCAGGTTCCGGTTTCGGGCATTATTTGCATCAGGCCCCTGGCTCCCTTTTTCGAGCGGGCCCGGGGATCAAAGTTACTTTCATTTTTAATAATGGCAGCCAGGAAAAGAGGGTCCAGGTTATGTTCCCTGGCATATTTTTCGATTGTTTGCCGGTAGGGGAGGGGGTAGAAAAAACGTCCAATATCCTTGATATTTAAAGCTATGATTATCAAGGTAATTAAAAAAAGTAACCTGCCTGATTTTAATTTTCTTCTGTAGGTGACTGCCAAATATTATCACTCCCGGGTCTTATGGTTGTTTAAAATTATGCCTGTCAAACAGGTAAAATGTTATTAAGTCATAGAGCTTTGGCGTTGGATTACATTTTCCCATAGTTCTTTGACCCGGTTGCGGGTTTTTTCCAATGAACCGCTATTGTCTATCAGGCGATGGGCTTTCTTTATTTTTTCTGCCTGGGGCATTTGGCTTGCTATCCGGCTGCGGGCCCGTTCTTCGTCAATATTGTTCCGCTTCATGATCCTCTGAATCTGAACCGGCATGTCCACCGTTACCAGCCAAACCTCGTCTACCAGCTTTTCCATGCCGGTTTCAAATAATAGCGGTGCTTCAATTATTAAAGCCGGGGCCTTCGGGCCCCGGTTGTTTTTATATCGAGATATGGCTTCCTCCACTTCCTGAATAATAAGCGGGTGCATTATTGAATTTAGTTTTTGCCGGGCTTCGGAATCTTTAAAAACGATATCCGCCAAAGCCTGGCGGTTTAAAGTACCGTTCTTATGTAATACCTTTGGCCCGAATGTATTAACAATTTTCTCCAGTGCGGGCTTTCCCGGTTCTACAATGGCCCTGGATATCTCGTCCGTATCTATGACTTCGGCCCCCAGGCCTTTTAAATACCGTGCCAGTGTACTTTTGCCGCTGCCAATGTTTCCGGTCAATCCAATAATCATGTATATCACCATTATAAATTATAGCTTTACGGGTAAATATTAAAAATCCCCAGGGCAATTAGAATGCACCCCGGAACTGCACTTAACTGCCTTCCCAGTGCCGTAGCTGCCACGCTCCTTCCTAAAAATAGCCCGGTATAAGTGAGGAAGAGATGCCCGGCCCCTACAATGACGGCTGTCAGCCAGACGGAAAAACCAAACATGGATACCGCAAATCCTGCTGCGAAAGCATCCATTGACAGTGCCAATCCTAAGAGAAGAGCTTCCCCGGGAGAGATTACCCCCGACCGGTCCAGGTCGGCCCGGGTGGGCTCCCGCAGTACCTGTATCACCAGTCCAAGGGAGCGGATGTGAATTTCCATTACCGGGGAGTGTATTTCTTCGGGATTTAACGTTTTTTTTCGGTGGTCCCGCAGAGATTGAATAAGCACCCAAATGCCGGTGCCCATTAGCAGGATACCGCCCAGGCGGTGAGCAAATGTTTCTGATATATAGTTTGCCAGGGTGTGTCCTGCCAGCATGGAAAGAGTTATGGCTGCCATGGACATACAGCTGATAATTAATACTGAAATCAAGGGTAACTTGATATTACGAACTCCGTAAGCCGTTCCGGCCCCAAACGCGTCCATGTTTAGTGCCAGGGCAAATAAAACCAGGGTCAGCAATTCCATAAATTTATGACTTTCCCTCCTTTGCTTTTGGCTACGTAAACATAAGTATGGAGGGAAAGCCTGAAACGTGCCTGACCCAGCTGTTTAATGATTTTTTTGACAGCGGGGGCAAAAATAAGTACTGCGCCCGCCCAGCTTTACTTTGGAAATAATGGTCTTGCATTCCAGGCAGGGTTGACCTTCTCTTCCGTAAACACGCAGCAATTCCCCGTAGTTACCGGCCCTGCCGTCGCCGTTTACGTAGTCACGGAAAGTTGTACCGCGGTTTTCAATACCCTCACGCAGTACATCCTGTATAGCGTGGTAAAGGTTGGTAACCTCCCTTGGATTTAAGGAACTGGCCATTCGTGCAGGGTTTATACGGGCACGATGCAATGCTTCATCTGCATATATATTTCCAAGGCCGGCAATAAATGTTTGATCCAGTAAAAGACTTTTTATTTTTGCCCGGTGTTTGCGCAGCTCCCGTCGTAAGAAATTGCTAGTGAAATTATCACTAAGGGGTTCAACCCCCAGGTCTTTTAGTCCCGGAACCGTATGAAGGTTATCCGAGGGAGTAAGAATGATTCTGCCGAATTGGCGCACATCAATAAAGTGCAGTTCCTTTCCATTTTCAAATTTAAATATTACATGGGTATGTTTACCCGGGCAGGAGGGTGACATGTATAAAAGTCTCCCGGTCATGCGCAGGTGAATTACCAATGTAAGGTCGCCGGTTAGACGAACAAGCAGGTATTTACCCCTTCGTGACAACCCGGTAATTTTCTTCCCCAAGATTTGCCGCTTAAATTTTTGGGGATCCTCCAATCGAATAATTTTCGGTAGATATACACTTATCCCGGTTATTTCGCGGCCTACCAGTTTATTTTCCAGAGATCGTTTAATTGTTTCCACTTCCGGTAGTTCGGGCATATTAACATCTCCTAGAGCTTTTTCACGTCATACCAGTTAGGTCCTGCCTTTAAATCTACAACCAAAGGCACATTCAAGGTGACTGCATTTTCCATGCATTCCCGAACGATCTCTTTTAATACCGGCAATTCATCTTCCGGTACGTCAAATATTAACTCGTCGTGTACCTGCAGGATCATCTTTGCCTGGAGGTTTCGTTTTTCCAATTCCCTTTGGGTTTTAACCATAGCCAGTTTGATAATGTCGGCGGCGCTACCCTGAATAGGGGTATTTACCGCGGTTCGTTCACCGAAATTACGGACGTTCCGGTTGGGACTGAAGAGGTCGGGCAGATAGCGCCGGCGGTTCAAAATGGTTGTTACATAACCCTTTTTCCGTGCTTCGGCTATGGTTTTTTCGATATATTGTTTTACTCCGGCATAGCGGGCAAAGTAGTTTTCTATGTATCGTTTTGCCTCAGCGCGGCTAACCTTGATATCCCGGGAAAGACCGAATTCACTCATCCCGTAAATAATACCAAAATTTACTGCCTTTGCCCTGTTGCGCATTTCTCTGGTTACCTGATCCATACTGACGCCGAATACTTCGGAAGCCGTCCTGGTATGTATATCCTGTCCCTGGTAGAATGCTTCCCGAAGTACGGCATCACTGGACATATGGGCAAGGATGCGCAATTCGATTTGGGAATAATCGGCTGTTAGGATGAGGTTGCCCGGCCTTCGCGGCACAAATACTTTTCTGATTTTTCTGCCCTGTTCAAGCCGGATGGGTATGTTTTGCAGGTTTGGCTCGGCACTGGAAAGGCGCCCGGTGGCTGTAACTGTCTGGTGGAAAGTGGTATGTATCCTACCTGTTTTCGGGTTTATAAGTTGTGCCAAGCTGTCTACATAAGTGGATTTAAGTTTTACCAGCTGGCGGTGGGCAATAATTTTTTCCACTATGGGGTGGCTTCCCGCCAATTCTTCCAAAACCGCTGCGTCGGTGGAATAGCCGGTTTTGGTTCGTTTTATTACCGGGAGCTGCAACTTTTCAAAAAGTATATAGCCTAGTTGGCGTGTGGAATTTATATTAAATTCTTCGCCGGCAAGGGAATATATTTCTCCGGTAATTTTGTTAATCTGCCTATTTAATTCGCCGGACATTTCTTTTAATTTGATTATATCTACGGTTACTCCGGCTATTTCCATTTTTGCCAGCACTGAAATTAGGGGAAGTTCCACCTCATAATAAAGTTGTAAAAGGTTATTTTCAGCAAGGCGCTTTTCAAGGAGCCCTTTTATTTTAAATATGCTTTCAGCTGCTGCCGTAATATTTTTTCCTTCCAGGGAAGGAAGTACAATATTTAAGTGCTGCAGCGCCAGGTTACTTAAGTCCAGCCCTGCTGAGCCGGGGTTCAGTAAATATGCCGCAACCAAGGTGTCAAAGGCTAGCCCTGTAAACGATATCCCATGATGATTAAGCTGCCGGATTATACTTTTGGCATCATGACAATACTTTTTAATTGCGGGGTCGGAAATGATATCCTTTAAAATACCTGGTATTTTACCATTATCCAACGGCAGGAAGAAGTTATTCCCCGGCGATAGGGTTATTGCTGCAGAAAATATCTTCCCTTCTGGCTGTCCCTCAACGGTTAGGGCAATTTCTCCGGCTGCCTTTACCTTTTCCCTTAATTCATTTAATTCTTCCAAATTCCTTATAATGGAATGCGGAGCCTTATATGCATTTAGGCCTTCCGTTTTAATTTTTTTATTTTTAGTTTTATCGTCCTCCTTTTTTTTGTTCGGTTTATCTCTGGCTTCTTCCACAATATTTTTAATGAGCGACTTGAATTCAAGTTTGCTGAAAATTTTAAGCAATTGCGGGTAATTAGGTCCTTTCCAGCGGCAGCTTTCTATATCTATTTCCACCGGAACTTGGCGTATGATGGTGGCTAATTCCTTGGACATGAGGGCCTGGTCCTTATACTCCTCCAGTTTGTTACGCCACCGGGCAGGTAGTTCTTCTTTTTTCTCTATAAGTTCCTCCAAACTTTCGTAATTCTGTAGTAATTTGGCAGCCGTTTTGGGTCCTATCCCCGGTACTCCCGGTATGTTATCTGAAGAGTCACCCATAAGACCCTTTAAGTCGGCAAATCGTTTCGGGGACACGCCGAATTTCTTTTTTACAGCCTCAATGTCGTATTCTTCCAATTCGCTGATTCCCTTTTTAATATGCAAGACCCTGGTCCGGGAAGAAACCAGCTGCAAGGCGTCGCGATCTCCGGTTAATATCAGACAGTTAAGGCCTTTTTTTTCTGCCGCCGCAGTTATGGTTCCGATTAGGTCGTCTGCCTCGTAATTTTCTACTTCAAAAATGGGAATTTGCATGGCTCTTAAAATATCTTTTAAAAGTGGAAATTGGGGACGGAGTTCGGCGGGAGTGGCCTTTCTATGCATTTTGTAATCGATAAATCGGCTGTGCCTGAATGTAATTTTTCCCTTATCAAAAGCCACCGCTACCAGTTCGGGATTTCGTTCTTTTAAAACCTTAAAAAGCATGGTAGTGAATCCGTAGGCGGCATTGGTTATTATTCCTTCGCTGGTTGAGAGCAAGGGTATGGCGTGAAATGCCCTGTGGGCAAGACTGTTTCCGTCAATGACCAGTATAGTTTCTTGTGACATAAGTGCACCTTCCCGGAAAGATATTTTCTATTATTTTCACCGCTTCGGGCTAAAATACCTGCAATTCTGTGTGTTAGAAGGCAGGACTTTTTGGAACGCACTAGAATAAATTGGTAAACTGCTTAAGGAGTGATTTTATTGCCTAGGTATGTCCTGCCGGTTATTCTTGCGATTATTTTGGTGTTTATGGGGATACAAGCTGCATTTGCCTGCGATTCTATTTCCGATGGAACGCTTGTACTGGAAGAGATAATGGAGTACTTGACCCGGTATCATTTGGAGGAACCTGAAGTAGATGAACTGGTAAATGGTGCTATTAAGGGAATGTTGGATATACTGGGAGATCCTTTTACCGAATATTTTAGTCCAGAGGAACTGGAACAATTTACCCGTTCTTTGGATGGCAGTTTGTTCGGGATAGGGGTGGAATTAAGCCCCGGTGTTTCCTATCCGGGGGTACTACGGGTTATACCGCGTTCCCCGGCTGAAAAAGCTGGGATTAAGGCAGGCGACTTAATTGTAGCAGTGGACGGCATGGATTTGAAAAATCTGGACCTCTTGGAAGTGGTGCAAAAAATCCGTGGCCCGGAGGGTACTTCTGTGAAAATCACGGTTGACCGCCCGGGTAAGGGAAGAATTAATTTCATCATTATCAGGAAAAATGTTAGTATACCGACGGTAGAGTTCCGCGTGTTTAGCAGCCGGGTGGGATATATTAATGTTAGTTTCTTTGGTTCCAAAACTGCTGACGAGTTTGATAAGGCCTTACACGATTTGTTGTCCCGAGGAATAAATTGCTTGGTACTTGATTTACGAAATAACAGGGGAGGATATCTTCAGGCTGCAGTAGATATAGCTTCGCAATTTCTTCCTCCCGGTAGCCCGGTAGTCTTAACGGAAGATAGAAAGGGAAACAGGAAGACATATGTAACTTCGGGATACCCTGCGGCTTTGAGAATGCCCGTGGCCGTCCTGGTTAATAACGATACAGCCAGTGCAGCTGAGGTACTTGCGGGAGCGCTGCGGGATCACGGTTTGGCCAGGCTGGTCGGAGATTGTACATTCGGCAAGGGAGTGCTGCAAACGGTAATTCCCCTGGAAACGGGCGGGGCTTTAAAAGTGACAACACACCGGTATTTTACGCCTTCCGGTATTAACCTTGACGGTAACGGTTTAATACCGGACCGGGAAATACTCATTCCCGAGTTGCAGGTAGCGGCTGCATTGCAGGTATTAAAAAATAATAATATACTGGAGCTGGAATTTAATATTAAGGATAGTAAAATACGGGTAAATGGACAGGAAATAGAATATCCTTTTATGCCTTTGGTGGAGTCGGGCCATTTATTTCTGCCTTTAAGATTGACCCTTGAGACGTTGGGGTACCGTGTCAGCCCATCAGAAAAAGGTGTCAGGATTTCCGGCTTTGGCGATACTATGGAAGTGTATCCCGGCAGCAGCAATTTGAGGTTGAATGATGAAGAAAAGGTATTAAATAGGGCTGTTTTGATAGACCGGGGAGTAAGGTATATATCTTATCAAGCTTTAAAGTTACTTGATTTGGAAATTGAGAGTGGCCCCGGTAAAGTGTACGTTCGTTCACTGCAGGCGGGAACCCCGGAGGGTATTTGCAGGAAAACAGTATCAAGTGTGGAATAATATTATAATATAATATATTTATTTTTATAAATCCCCGCCAATGCGGGGGGAGGTGTTGTAATGTCGGGGGGAAGATTACCCTGCCCGTGTGGCAGTGGGAAAACATATACTCAGTGCTGCGGAAAAAACACTAATGTCATTTCTTTGACTCAGTTTCGTTTGCGCAAGGTAGGGCTGGATTTGCGCAAAAAACTGGGTGATTATGTAGGCAGGCCCGAATTTGCCAGGGATGCTACCCGGGCCCAGGATTTATATTTCAGGTATCTGGATACAAATATGGATGACTTTGACGATGATTTCTTGATGGAACGTTATTATGAGTGGTTTATATTTGATTTTAGGCTTCCCGATGGAGACAGGATTATAGATAAATTTAAAAGGTCCCCGTCGCTCAGTGCAGATGAAAAGATGCTGCTGGATGATTGGTCCCGGGCTCCTAACAGTCTTTATGAAGTAAAAGCTGTTTTTCCGGGAAAATTAGTCCTTGAAGATTTACTTTTGCGGAAACAGCTCGTAGTTACGGAAAATAATGCGGTTAGGGAAATAAATCCTGGGTTCATTCTTTATATGCGGATACTTTCCGTGGGAGAGGAAAATGAATTTTCCACCAGTGGCTTGGCCTTGCCTCCTAGCTGCAGGAATATATTGCTAAAAGGGCTGTTTATCGATGCCTCCCGGTTTTGGGAGGATGGAAATTATACTAAAGACTGGTATTTTTACCTGCGGGAGCGTAGTCACATAGTAAACAGCATGGTTATGCAATTAACTATTGACCCCGTGCTGGAATGGTTAGATATCGAAGAGGAGGATTATCCGGAAGAAGAGTACAGCCGGGAATTTGAATTGGGCTACCGCTGCGTAGTGCCCGAAGATTTTCCATGGCGTGAGCCCAGCTATCAAAAGGTAGCCCGGGAGGTGGCGGAGGAACTATTTCTTTATAAGTATGGTTGTCAGCAAGTAAGCAATGCCCTGCGCTTGTGGTATGATTATACATCCCTGGAAAGGCCTTCTTTTCGCAAGCCTGAGGCATGGGTAGCTACCTTGGTATATGCCATTTCCAGGCTGGAGGGAGACGGCAGGGAAAACCAGAATACATTGGCTAAGAGATACGGTGTATCACCTTCCACCATCTCCGGCAAGTACCGTTCCATGTGTAAGATTTTGGGTCTAAAAGAATGTGATGAAAGGTATTCAACATGCGGTAAGTCGAAGAACTTGGGTCTTGTAAATAACGCCATATCTTTTTTGTCCTGTTACCTTTCCAAGAGAAAATAATATTTTAGACTTCTCCCAGACCCTAGTGGGGAGAAGTTTTACTTAATTTTGGCCAGGAGGAATTTGTTTGTTTGAATTGATTAATTCTTTAATGGAAATAGTGACGATTCGGGTTACTGAATTTATTTCTGCTTTGGGATATTGGGGCCTGGCCATTGGTATGGCCATTGAAAGTGCCAATATTCCATTGCCCAGTGAAATAATCCTGCCCTTTGGAGGGTACCTTGTTTCTACCGGCAGGCTTACTTTCTGGGGTGCCGTAATGGCCGGGACCCTTGGTGGGCTTGGCGGTTCTATCATTTCATATTATATTGGATTGTTTGGTGGGCGGCCTTTTTTACAAAAATACGGGCGGTACATGGGAATATCAGAAAAGCATTTTGTTCTGGCTGAAAGATGGTTTGAACGTTATGGCGAGGCCACCGTTTTTTTTACCCGATTGATACCGGTGGTGCGTACGTTTATTTCCCTGCCGGCTGGAATTGCCCGGATGAATATAGGCCGGTTCATAATTTACAGTTTCCTGGGGTCCCTTCCGTGGTCAATAGCGCTGGTGTACCTGGGGGTTAAGCTGGGGCAGCACTGGGATGCCCTTAAGCCCTGGTTCCACCGTTTTGACCTTATTGTGGCAGCCGGTATATTGGTGTTGCTGGTTTTTTGGTGGATGCGGCGCCGCAAGTAGCTGGGGAGGAACACCGTTGTCGTACGAAAATTTGACCTTGAACTTGGTAGCAAAGTATGGTTACGTTGGCCTTGGCCTGGGAATGTTAATGGAATTTACCGGGCTGCCGTTTCCCGGTGAAATAGCCCTTGGTTTTGCCGGTTTCATGATATGGCGGGGGGCTTTAGTTTTTGCTCCCACCTGGGCCGTGGTGCTGGGCTTTTCCTGGCTGGGGTCTCTGGTTGCTTATTTTTTGGGAGCTTGCCTGGGCCGGCCTTTTATTTTGAAATATGGAAAATATGGCGGCTTAAATGAAAAGAAATTGAAAAAAATGGAAATATGGTTCAGCCGCCACCGGGTTCATGTGCTGGTATTTGGCCGCTTTGTTTCCGGAGTACGGCCGCTGAGTGCATACGTGGCTGGAATGACCGGTATGCCGTGGTTCTCTTTTGCCATCCTTTCCTTTTTGGGAACAACGTTATGGACTTCCACATTTCTATTTGCCGGAGTTTTATTAGGAGCCAATTGGGAGAGAATAAAATCATATTCCTTTTTATTGGGATTGGTTTTTTTAGTTCTGTCTATTACGCTGGGACTGTTCTTTTGGCATCGCCGGGGCCGCGGCGATGGGAATGGGGAGAAATAAATTGCCCCGGGGGTCTTCCGGGGTTAGTAAAACATGTTACTTGGCCGGGAATTAACCGGTCATTTTTTTTGCATAATAGACAGTGGGTCTAATTCGTGATTGCGGGGCCATAGGACAGCAATTCTGAAAGGGTGGCCGGGTGATAACGTTGTTTTTTTAGTGTTACTATCATCTTGGCAACTAATTTTTCTGTATAATCAGTTTTACCTTCCAAGGGTATGGATATAATTACGCCGGGCCGTAGCCATTCTTTATTTTTTTCGTCCAAGCTATTTATAGTTTTATCGCTACCTATGATCTTGTATCCTAGCGAGTAAACCGTATCGAGCAGGGCAGTTCCCGGAGCCGGTTCCTTGAACCGTACCAAAGAAGGTGCACTTCCTGTTAATTTCCAGAATGCTTCCTTAGTCTCTTCCATATATTCCGGCAGATTTACATTTTTTTTAGGGCCGATATCCAGTAAAATGCCTGTTTCATGTCCTTTTAACGCTATCTGGCGAACAAGGTCGGAATTTTTTCGGGCCCATTCGGGGGTTATAAAAAATGTTGCCTTGCTTTGCTGCTCTTCCAGGGTCCGGATTACCGGTGCTACTTTCGCTTGCGTCCCGGGGTTAACATCGAAGGTTAAAGCCATTGCTTTTTCTTTTGTTTGCACTTGGCTTATAACCTTACTGGTGACGCTGACGGTACTGGGGATATGTTGTTTTACCATCATGGAAAATAACAGGGCCGTTGATGTTAATATAACCAGTGAAATGAAGCTTCGTAGTATTTTAGCAAGGTTAAAATAATATACCCGCATAATTCCCCTCCTCTGTTTTTTTCTTAATGAAAGGGTATTGCTACTGGGATTCGGTTATGTCTCGAGGGGAATAAATTTATCTGGGAAGGAGCGATAGAAAGTGGGGCCAGTAAGTAGGATTATGATATATTTAATAATTTCTTTAATGGGGATTTTAATTTTTCCGACCGGTGGGAGAGCAGTACCCAGGGTGGCCGCTGACGCGGCTGTTTTGGTGGATGCTTCCACCGGGCAAGTGCTTTACGAAAAAAACGGTGCCAAGCGCCGGGCACCGGCCAGCCTGACAAAGATTACAACCTGTATTATTGCCCTGGAGTACGGGCATCTGGGAGAGGTGGTTACCGTTAGCAGAAAGGCCGGTGCAACATCCATCGGCTCAAATATTGGCCTGAATCGGGGGGATAAGATTACCCTGGGAAATCTGGTTGAGGCCGCTTTAATTTCTTCGGCCAATGATTCAACAGTGGCTATTGCCGAACACATCGGCGGCAGTCACGAAGCTTTTATTCATTTGATGAATAAAAAGGCTATTGCTTTGGGTGCTTTTAATACTCGCTTTAAGAATACCAACGGTTACAGCAGTCCCAACCATTATTCCACGGCCAGGGATTTGGCTGTTATTACCCGTTATGCCCTTCAAAATCCTGCTTTTAACAGGCTGGTGAAAACCAAGAAGGCTACTATTGTCTGGTGTGACCCCGCAAAGGAAAAGGAAGTTACAAATACTAACAGGTTGCTGGTAAATCAGGAATACCCGGGAATTGACGGGGTGAAAACCGGCACTGCCGTCCGGGCGGGAAAGTGTCTTATAGCTTCCGCCACCAGGGACGGACGCCGGTTGATTGCGGTTGTTTTGCACAGCCCCAGCAGATATAGGGATGCTGTCAAGCTATTAGATTACGGGTTCACGGGTACGGTACCACAGGTATTATGTCGAAAGGGGCAGGTACTGGCAGAGGTTCCCGTAAGCAGGGGTGTTCAGCCCATTGTTCATGCCGTAGCCAGGAATGAAGTATCGGTATACCTTGATAAAGAAAACCCCCCTGAAATACAGAAAAAATTCATCTTATCCAGGCTGACTGCCCCGGTAAATAAAGGAGACGTGATTGGAAAGGTTATATACGCTACGGAACAGGGTGAACTGGCAAGGGCCGACTTGGTAGCAGGAGAAAGTGTTCGCCGCCCCTGGTGGCCGGTACGAATATGGCATAATGTTAAAAACACAAAACCATAATATAAAATGTTTGGTAAAAAATACAGGTCTTTTTCTGATAAAAGAAAGTCCCGCTAAAAGTGGGACTTTCAAAAATTTAAATTACATTTTACTTTTCTGTACAATCTCCTTAATTTTTTCTATAGTTCCAACATCCTCCAGGCCTGTAATGTCGCTCTTAATTTTACCTTCTGAAACTATTTCTTTCAACAGCCGGCGCATAATTTTCCCGCTGGCGGTTTTGGGCATAACGTCGGTGAAAAATATTTTTGAGGGTGCCGCGATTTTACCGATATTTTCGACTATACTATTTCTTATATTTTTCTCCATTTCCTCGTTGCCTTCATAACCCTGGCGCAAGGTCACAAAGACCACCGGCATCAGGCCCTTGATTTGATCCGGCACACCGATAACGGCAGCCTCGGCCACACCTTCGCACTGGGTGACGGCGCTTTCCATTTCCATGGTGCTGAGGCGGTGTCCGGCCACGTTGAAGACGTCGTCAATACGTCCAGTGACCCAGAAATGCCCGTCTTTGTCTTTAATGGCGGCATCGTTGGCAAAATAACAGTCTTCAACTTGGCTGAAATATTCCTTGATGTACCTTTCCGGTTCCTTCCACAATGTTCTCACCATCATTGGAATGGGACGTCTTATAACCAGGTTCCCCGGTGTATTTGGGGGAAGTGAATTGCCGTTGTCATCAACAACGTCTATTTGGGCTCCGAGGTACTGAATGCCGCAAGAACCGGGCTTCATGGCCGTAAGCCAGGCGGCTCCCGCCAGCGGACATCCCGCCGTTTCTGTCTGACCCCAGGTGTTATTGATATAGACCTTTTTATTACCCAGCTTTTCATGGGCCCAGTGCCACGCTTCGGGGTTGAAAGGCTCGCCCACCAGGGAAATTACATCCAGGCAGGATAAATTATAAGGCTTCATATAATCCTCTCCGAAGCGCATCAACATCCTAATAGCCGTCGGCGCAGTAAAAAGTTTATTTACCCTGTACTTGTCAATAATTTGATAAAAGCGGTCAGGTTTAGGATAATCAAGGGCTCCTTCGTAAAAAATTGTGGTTACCCCGTTGGCCAGGGCTCCTGCAATGCCCCAAATATGCATGGTGAGCCAGCCTATATCTGCAGTACACCAAAACATGTCGTCTGGATGGTGATCCATGTGATATTTGGCATAAATATAGTTATTAACTACGAAGGCCACGCTGGAATGAACGATGCCTTTTGGTTTGCCAGTGGTACCACTGGTATAGAAAACCAGTCCCGGTTCATTGGCCTCTATGGGCTCCGGTTCGCATTCTATACTGGTCTTACCGATTAAATCACCCCACCAGTAATCGCGTCCTTTCTGCATGTTAACTTCCAGGCCGGTTCTTTTAACCACAATCACTGACTTGATACTTTCAATGTCCTCTATTGCCTTATCTACGTTGTCTTTTAAAGGAATAATTCTTCCCCTCCGGTAACTGCCATCGGCAGTGACCACCACCTGAGGTTTATAATTGATTAACCGGTCTCTTAAGGCTCGTACCGAGAAACCAGAAAACACGGTGTTGAACAATATGCCGAGACGGTAACAAGCCAGAACGGAAATTACGGTTTCCGCAAGGTTGGGCATATATATGGCTACGGCATCGCCTTTTTTTAACCCGAAACTTTTTAAAACATTGGCAAATTTATTTACTTCAGCCAGAAGCATGCTGTAGGTATAAAACTTGGTATCGTAATTTTCTCCTTCCCAGATGAGGGCCAGTTTGTTGCCCGCCCCGTTTTTAATGTGTCTGTCAAGTAAGTTGTAGCACGGGTTGGTGATACCGCCCACGAAGAATTTGAAGTACGGTAATTTTCCTTCTATTGTTTTTTCCCAGGGCTTAATCCAGTAAAGTTCACTGGCCACATCGGACCAAAAGCCAGCCGGGTCTTCCCACGATTTTCTAAGGATTTCATTGAATTTTTCCACGCTTCCTGCATTAGTTTTCTTTGCTTTTTCGGGATCCGGGTAATAAAGCTTACTTTCACTGATCATTTTAAGTTCTTCCGGTTTAATTCCTCTCATTATAATACCCCCTTTTTTAGAATATTTAATATTTTCTAAATATAAAAGCTTTTTTAAAAATATATCCCCCCTAATACCACTTAATTTTTAGTTATTTTTTGCTAAGAAAATATTTTGTTAGCAAATTGTTATCTAACATCATCCCTTACTAACACCCTAGTTGCCTGGCAATAACAATACGATTAACCTCTGAAGTACCCTCACCAATTTCCAGGAGTTTTGCATCTCGCAGGTAGCGCTCCACCGGAAACTCTTTCATATATCCATATCCGCCGTGTACTTGAATAGCCTCCAGTGCCGCTCTTGTGGCCATTTCAGAGGCAAAAACCTTTGCCATGGCAGCCTCTTTAGTAAAGGGCAGTCCATTATCTTTAAGCCACGCTGCCTTTAAATACATTAACCGGGCCAGCTCAATATTAGTGGCTATGTCTGCCAGTTTAAATTGTATGGCTTGAAACTTGGATATAGACCGGCCAAATTGCTCCCTCTCCCTGGCATACTTAAGAGCGGCATCCAAACAAGCTTGTGCTATGCCTACTGCCATAGCAGCAATTGCAATCCGCCCCCCGTCTAAAACCTGTAAAAATTGCTTAAATCCCTTATTTAACTCTCCTAAAAGGTTTTCCTTGGGTACACGGACGTTATCGAAAAAGAGTTCGGTTGTATTAGAACCATGAAGGCCAAGTTTTTCATAACTTGATCTTATGGTAAAACCCGGTGCATCAGTGGGAACTATAATTGAGCTAATCCCCCTTTTACCCAGAGATTTATCTGTTACTGCGGTTATAGTGACAAAGCGGGCATAAGCAGCATTAGTAATAAAACACTTGGAACCGTTAATTATCCACTCGTCTCCTTCCAAAACAGCAACAGTTTTAGTAGCGCCGGCATCTGAGCCGGCGTTGGGTTCGGTTAGCCCAAAGGCACCGACTGCTTCTCCTTTACATAGTGGAGTTAAATACTGCTTCTTTTGTTCTTCGGTACCAAATAGATAGATAGGCATACATCCCAATGAAATATGTGCCTCATAGGTGAGCCCGGTGGAAGCGCAAGCTTTGGTAATTTCTTCAAGAGCAAGGCAATAACTTACGTAATCAGCACCCGCCCCACCGTATTCTTCCGGAAAAGGTAGTCCCATAAGGTCCAGGTCTGCCATCTTTTTAATCAAATCCTGTGGAAACTCTCCAGTACGGTCAATTTCAGCAGCTCGTTTGGCAATTTCATTTTGAGCAAAATCACGAACTGTATCTCTAATCATTTTTTGGTCATTGGTTAGCTCAAAATTCATAAAAAAACCCCTCCCTAATTCTTAAGCAATAATTACATATTTTCACAGCATCAAAAATATTTACTTTTGTAGTTCGGGAATGTTCTTGTAATATTCAAGGGCCTCGGGGTTGGCCAGAGCGTCCTTGTTAAGGACGGGGCGATTGTGGATGATGTTTCGCACGGCCAATTCCACTTTTTTGCCGTTTATTGTATAGGGAATGCCTTTAACTTTGATAATTTTGGCAGGTACATGGCGTGGGCTCGCATTTTCCCTGATAACTTTTTTAATTTTCTTCACCAGCTCGTCACTTAACTCAATTTCACCTGCCAGCTTGACAAAGAGAATAACCCGGACATCATTATTCCAGTCCTGGCCAACTACCAGACTATCCTCAATTTCAGGCAGACTTTCTACCTGGCGGTAAATTTCAGCGGTACCTATTCTTACGCCACCAGGGTTAAGGGTGGCGTCGGAACGCCCGTAAATAATGAGGCCCCCGGTGTCCGTAAGTTCAACATAATCCCCATGTCGCCATACATTTGGATAGAATTCGAAATAGGCACTTTTATATTTTTTGTTGTTTTCATCATTCCAGAAGCCAATAGGCATGGATGGGAAGGGTGCTGTGCAAACCAGCTCACCCTTTTGTTGAAAAACCGAATTGCCTTCCTCATCGTAAACTTCTACTTTCATACCCAGTCCCCGGCATTGCAACTCCCCGGCATACACGGGTCCTATGGGGTTGCCCAGTGCAAAACATGAAATTATATCCGTGCCCCCCGAAATGGAAGATAGGCAAAGGTCCTCTTTGATATCCCTGTACACATAATGGAAACTTTCCACGGAAAGAGGTGACCCCGTAGAAAGAATTGCTCTTAAGTTGCTAAGATCATACTCCTGTCTCGGTTTGACCCCTGCAGCTTCTAAAGATGCCAAGTACCTGGCGCTGGTGCCAAATATTGTAATATTTTCATCCTGGACATATTTAAAAAGAGTTCCCGGATCGGGATAAAAGGGTGAGCCGTCGTAAAGCATTACGGTAGCCCCAACCGCCAAGGAACTTACCAGCCAGTTCCACATCATCCAGCCGCAGGTTGTAAAATAGAAAATATTATCTTCTCGCTTTAAATCGGTGTGTAGAATAAGCTCTTTGAGATGTTGAATGAGGGTA
Organism: Desulfofundulus sp. JL263-se; assembly: GCF_056316025.1. Classification (NCBI taxonomy): domain Bacteria; kingdom Bacillati; phylum Bacillota; class Clostridia; order Eubacteriales; family Peptococcaceae; genus Desulfofundulus; species Desulfofundulus sp. JL263-se. The sequence goes on from NZ_CM149993.1 coordinate 910,074, forward strand.
CCTCCGGCTCCATGAACAATACATTTGGGTACCCCCGTGGTGCCCGAGGAATACATAATATATACCGGATGGTCAAAGGGAAGTTGCTCGAATTGAATTTCCAGATTGGATTTCGCAGAAAGAAAATCCTTATAATAGATACTGTTAGGAATGCCGCTGATATCAGGTTCTTTCTCGGTATAAGGGACTATAATAACCTTTTCGATGGAGGGAATATCTTTCGAAATTCCGGATATCTTAGTTAAACAATCAAAAAGTTTGCCGTTATAATAATAACCGTTTGCTGTTACCAACACCTTGGGTTTGATTTGCCCGAAGCGGTCTAAAACTCCCTTAATACCGAAATCAGGTGAACATGATGACCAAATGGCACCAATACTGGTTGTTGCCAACATGGCGACTACAGTTTCAACCATGTTGGGCATAAATCCGGTAACCCGGTCTCCTTTTTTAATTCCAATTTTTCTAAGGGATTGGGCCATTCGGGCAACCTGTTCATAGAGTTCCCGGTAGGTTATTCTTGCTGTATCTCCTATTTCGCTTTTAAATACAATTGCCGTTTGGTCATCGCGGTAACGCAATAAATTTTCTGCAAAATTTAATTTCGCTCCGGAAAACCATTTTGCACCGAGCATGTCCTCCAGGCTGTTTACGACTTCCTTATAGGGCTGGGAGACGATAATATCTCCGAATTCCCACATAGATTCCCAGAATTGAGGAATATTAGTTATTGACCAGTGATAAAGTTCGGGGTAAGAAGAAATGTTTTTTTGGTACTTATTATTTATATAGTTAATAAATCGAGTCATATTTGTCTTTTCGATCCGTTCCTTTGACGGCACCCATAGTGGCTTTTTCATTTTATTTTTCAAACCCCCTTATTTTTTAAAAATTCTGTCATTTGCAGGTTTCAAGCAAACTTTATGCCAAGCAGTATTAGCGATATTTTTGGAATTTTTCTTTAACAAAATGCGTAAAAAATTACACACAAAAAAATAAAAGGTGCAAAAAATTTTTCGCACCTTTCTCTCGGGAACCGTTATCCCAGGTTATACTTTTTAATTTTCAATTGAAGAGTTCTACGGGAGATACCTAACATTTTTGCTGCCTGAGTTCGATTCCCATTGCACTGAGCCAGTACCTCTTTAATTATTTTTATTTCCGTCTGGTCTCGGCTTTCTTTTATGTTGAAAGTGAGGTTATTATTTTTTTCTGAATGGGAAGAAAGTGTGCCCAAAAGAGGTGGAACATCCTCCATTCTGATAACAGGGCCGTCTGCCATAATAACTAATTGTTCTACTACATTGCGCAACTCCCGAACATTGCCGGGCCAGGTATAATTATAAAAATAATCCAAGACAGCAGGGTGAAATTCCTTTAATTTTTTCTTATCATATTTACCAGCAAAGGTAATAAGAAAGTGTTTTGCCAAGATAGGTATATCTTCTTTCCTTTCCCTCAACGGGGGTAGTAATATGGGAAAAACGGCAAGGCGAAAGTAAAGGTCTTCTCGGAACTCCCCCTTTTTTACTAAGTAAGATAGATCTCTATTGGTACTGGCAATGATACGGACATCTACCGGGGTCGGTTTGGTACTTCCCAGGCGGTCTACCACCTTTTCTTCCAGAACCCGTAAAATTTTAACCTGGGTATTTAGTTCCATATCCCCTATTTCATCAAGTAACAGAGTCCCACCGTGGGCAAGTTCGAATTTTCCGGGTTTTCGGCCCCTGGCTCCTGTAAAGGCACCTTCTTCATAACCGAAAAGTTCGCTTTCTAGAAGGTTTTCTGGCAGGGCAGCACAGTTGACTGCTATAAATGGCTTTTCCCGCCGCGGGCTTTTGGCATGAATGGCCCGGGCGATTAGTTCTTTCCCTGTGCCGCTCTCACCTAAAATAAGGACATTTGCTTCCGTTGGGGCTACTTTTTGTACTAAGTGCCAGACTTCAAGCATTTTCCTGCTTTCAGCGATTATTCTGTTTTTAGAAAGCTCTGTAGTTACCGTGTTGGATTCGGTGCCAATGGGCGAATAAACTTTTATTGCCTGCCTGATTAACAGGCGCATCTCTTCGATATTGAAAGGTTTTGTTATATAATCATAAGCACCGTATTTCATGGTTTCGACGGCTGTAGGGACTGAAGCATAGGCAGTAATAATTATTACAGGAATTGAAGGAAACATTTTTTTAATGTTTTTTAAAGCCAGTACTCCGTCTTCATTATCCAGCCTTAAGTCCAGGATAACCAAGTCAATATGTTTGGATTTCAATATGGATATTGCTTCCTTTTGATTCTTGGCTCCCAGGACTTCAAATTCTTCTATAAAGGACTCTTGTAATAGCCAGATCATGTGAGGTTCGTCATCGATAACTAAGAGTCGATATTGATTCAAATATACCTCCTCCCTAATATAATTTCATTGATTTACAGTTTATCGTTACCTGGAAGTAGATTAAATTGTCTAACAGGTAAGTGAAGGAAAAAAGTTGTTCCCTGGTTTACCTTACTGATGAATTCGATAATTCCTTGGTGTTCGTCAATTACCCGGTGAACCAGGGAAAGACCTAGCCCGGTTCCCTTTTCCTTAGTGCTGTAAAATGCGTCAAAGATGTAAGGTTGGCATTTTTCATCAATGCCCATGCCCGTGTCACTTATTACAACCTCGATAAATTTATCTCCCTGCTGGTATTGGGTTGATATTTCCAATATCCCACCTTGGGGCATGGCCTGTATAGCGTTGAGGATGATATTTATCAGGGCCTGTTTTATTTGAGTTTCGTCAGCTTCAATGGCGGGGAGAGGGGAAAATCGTGTTTTTATTTTTATATTTTGGTTTTCCAGGGTAACGGCGAAGAAGGCAATAACGTTATTTAACAAGTTATTTATATTTACCAATGTAAAATCCGGTTGGGAAAACCGGGCAAAGTCCAGAAGGGCTTCAATTGAATTATTTACCCTAACTAACTCTTGGGTAGCGATACGTAAAAACGAATACAAAAAATCTCTGTCTCCCAATCTTCGGGGTAAAATTTGTAATGAGCCTAATACTATTGCTAAAGGATTTCTGATTTCATGGGCAATGGATGCTGATAATTCTCCCAATGCAGCCAGTTTGTCCGCCCTTTTCATTTTGTTTTCTTCTTCCTTTAAACACTCCAAATCTTCAAAAAGAGTAACCGTTCCTGATATTTCATTTTCCGATTTTAAGAACGCAATTAAAAAATTAATATCCCTTATATGTCCGGAGGGTAGTGTAATAGTACTTTGGGAAAAGTATTGATTTTTATTATTCTGAATAAGTTGATTAATTATTTTACTTATTTCCCTAAAACCTATTCTGTCTAAAAATATGTGATAATCATTATAATATTGGGGGTGTAAAGATTTTAATTCCAGGCCAAGAATCTCTTCCAATCCTTGGTTTACAAAAATAATCCGATTGTCGGCGTCGGCTATAATAATGCCAATGTTGAGACTATTTAGAAAAGTCTTAAGATAGCGTTGCATTTGTATTACCGTCCAGTATAATTGTTCTTCCAGAGAACTGTTCAAAATTAGAATTTTGGAACAAAATAAAAGTAAGCCGGTTAACCCCAGAACTGGTTGTATATTGGGAGAAAAAAATATTTTTTGGGCACCACGGCCAATTTGCTTGTAAATGTCTTCAATGGTTTCATTAGCCCAGGTAAACCCAATAACTTTTCCTCTTCGAATTAGCGGATGCACACAATTCATTATTTCTCCCCGGACCATTGAACCTACGCCTACGATTTCTCTTCCTTGCAACATAGCTTTTCTGCCTATATGGTCTTTATCAATGGAAATTCCAACTTTCTTAGAATACTTTTCTCCGGGACCATATGTTATTATGGCATCCAGTTCCTTTGAATAATACCCTACTCCTACGCCCGGAAATGCTGCAGCTATGGTATCGGTAAAGGGATACAGGGCATTACTTAACATCTTAATTTTTTCTTCCTTTTTAAGGGAAGTGATGTCATCTTGGTTACAGATTTGTCTTAAAAGGTCGTTATAAGTCCCTTTTAAATGTTGGTCTAAGATTCTAGTAATGCCAAAAAGCTTTGCTCCTTTCTCTTCTAGCAGGGCGGCCTCAGCTTTCTGAAAGAGCAAATATCTGTTGCGAGAAATTACAATCACCTCCCGGGTTGGAGAAGTTTTACAGTGCAATTCTGTAAATATTTTCCTTGCGCCAAATTCCGTTTCTAACAGGTAGAAGCTAATAACTACGGGCTTTTACATTTTTATATATGTGTTAATATATCCAGAATATTTTTACCTTTCTCAGCCTGGCCATCGCTTATAAAACTATGAATTTTGCATGCCGGCAAACCCGGATTTTTTAGTCAACCATCGATTTTAGAAATTTATTTATTAGCACTTCTGTACTATTTTTTTAACTATATTTTAACGTTTTGATGGTTAGATGTGTAGGTGGTTAATCAAATTTTGGTAAAACTGGAAAATTATTTAATTTTTGCTCAAGGTTTCACTGTAAAAAGATGTGAAAAATTTTTCACACCTCTTATTTTTTTTTGCGTAATTTTTTACGCACCTCACCAAGCGATACCCAAAAAATATTGCTCAAGCTTCTTGGTACTAAATTTGCTTAACATCAAGTGACAGAATTTTTAAAAAATTAGGGAGGGGTTTGAATTAAAAATATTCTTAAATATGGATAAAACGAATTACTTATACAGTATAAAATCTTATCTCTTCTTATAAGCGGGAGGGGTAAAAAATGAATCAAAAAACATTAAGAATTTTGGAGCAAGAATTAAAAGAAAAAAGATCCATGATAAAAAAGGGCGGGGCCCCTAAATATCATGAAAGTAACGCCAAAAAAGGTAAAATGTTTGTCCGGGAGAGGCTGAAACTTTTATTGGATAAGGATACTTTTGTAGAGGACGGCCTGTGGGCAAACAATCTGGTCGAAGGGCTCCCTGCAGATGGGGTCGTCACCGGGGTAGGTAAAATTCACGGGCGGACAGTATGTGTTATGGCCAATGATTCTACCGTTAAAGCTGGTTCTTGGGGCTGGCGTACCGTGGAAAAGATAATCAGGATACAGGAAACTGCCATGGATATGAAAGTACCCATGCTTTATATAGTTGATTCAGCAGGTGCCAGGATTACTGACCAGGTTGAAATGTTTCCTGGAAGAAGAGGCGCGGGGCGTATTTTTTATAACGAGGTTCGTATGTCCGGCATGGTTCCGCAAATATGCCTCCTTTTCGGCCCTTCTGCTGCCGGCGGGGCGTATATACCTGCCTTTTGTGATGTGGTATTCATGGTGGAGGGAAATGCTAGCATGTACCTGGGGTCGCCCCGCATGGCGCAAATGGTAATTTATGAAAACGTTACCCTTGAAGAGATGGGCGGGGCTCGGATGCACTGCACCGTCAGCGGCTGCGGGGACTTGCTTTGCAGTTCGGAAAAAGAGGCCATTGAGGCCTGCAGGCGCTATCTAACCTACTTCCCGCAGAATTACAAAGAAAAGGTTCCGGTGGTGGAAGCTCTTCCCCCGGTGGAGGGAAGAGATATAGAAGATATAGTGCCCGTCAGGGAAAACCAGGCCTTTGATATGTATGAACTGATTTTCAGGTTAATTGATAAAGACAGCTGGTTTGAAATTAAAAAACTTTTCGCCCCTGAAATAATAACCGGCCTGGCCCGGTTAGGGGGGCGGACCATAGGCGTCCTGGCCAATCAATCCATGGTAAAGGGAGGAGTCCTCTTTGTGGATTCTGCCGATAAGGCCGCCCGGTTTATGAATTTGTGTGACGCGTTCAATATACCGTTGCTATTCCTGATGGACGTTCCCGGGTTCATGGTGGGCTCGGAGGTTGAGCGCCAGGGCATAATCCGGCACGGGGCCAAAATGATATCGGCCATGTCGGAGGCCACGGTGCCCAAGATTTCAGTGGTGGTGCGCAAGGCATACGGGGCCGGGCTGTACGCCATGTGCGGGCCGGCCTTTGAACCGGATTGTTGCATGGCCCTGCCCACCGCCCAGATTGCGGTAATGGGGCCGGAAGCGGCGGTTAATGCCGTTTACGAAAACAAGATCAAGGCCCTGCCGGAAGAAGAAAGACGGGCTTTTATTGAACAAAAGCGAGCCGAATACAAAAAAGACATAGATATTTACCGCCTGGCGTCAGAACTGGTTGTGGACGAAATAGTTAGCGGCGACAGGCTGCGGGAGGAACTCATTCGCCGGTTTGAGCTCTATGCCTCCAAGGAGCAAGCCTTCAGCGAGCGCAAGCACCCTGTTTACCCCGTATAGACGATTAGATTGCAATTGCAGCCAGCCAGTTTTAGAGGAAGGTGATGAAATGAATTATGAAACCGTAAAGTTAACCCGGGAGGGGCACATTGCCATTATTTCCTTTAACAGACCGGAGGCTTTAAATGCTCTTAGCACGCAAATGGCCAGGGACTTGCTGGCCATACTGGAAGAATTAGAGTTGGATAATGACGTCTTCTCAGCCGTACTTACCGCAGAGGGTGAAAGGGCTTTTTGTGTAGGTGCTGACTTGAAAGAAAGAAAAACCATGAGCAAGGATGATATGAAAAAGCAACGAGCGCTGTTTGTAAAGACATTTACCGCCGTTGCTCAATTTTCTAAACCCCTTGTGGCGGCGGTAAACGGCCATGCCCTGGGGGGAGGTTGTGAGTTCGCCCTGTGCTGCGATTTCATAATAGCATCGGAAAAAGCTACCTTTGGCCTGCCGGAGGTTTGTTTGGCCATTATCCCCGGCGGGGGCGGGACCCAGCTTTTGCCCCGGATAATAGGTCGCAATAGAGCTAAAGAATTAATTTTTACGGGGCGGCGTATTTCCGCCGAAGAAGCATATAAGCTGGGACTGGTCAATTATGTGGTGCCGCCGGAAGAGCTAAGGGAAAAAGCTGTAAAAATAATGGAAGAAATTAGCAAAAACGGGCCCATAGCCCTTCAACAGGCTAAACGTTCCATTAACCTGGGGCTGGAGCTTGACCTGAACACGGCCTTGGCCCTGGAGGCTGAATGTTATAATGTTTGTCTTGCCACTGAAGACAGGGACGAGGGATTAAGGGCATTTAATGAAAAGAGAAGGCCGGTTTATAAAGGGAGGTAGAATTAATGGCCACACTAAATTATCCTAAAAAGGTGGAAATTGGGGAGATTACTGTCCGGGACGGTTTTCAACACGAAGAAAAGTTCATTCCAACCAGGGCCAAGCTTTGGGTTCTGGAAGAACTTATCCTTGCCGGGTTTAAGCGTCTGGAAGTTACGAATTTTGGAAATCCCAAGGCTATGCCCCAATTTGCCGATGCAGAGGAATTATTCAAACTTATCCGTACCAGTAAACGGGTTAAGCACTTACTGGACGATGTGGAATTAACTGCCATCACCATTAATGAAAGGGCGGTGGACCGGGCCATTGAGGCTAAAAAGAATGGGTACGGCCCAGACCGCATCTTACAAATGGTTTCCACTTCCGAGCCCCACCAGTATAGGAACTCCGGCATGAGTCACAAAGAATACTGGGCCATGACCGAGCGTTGCATTAAAAAAGCCCATGATGCAGGAATAAAAGTAAACGGTACTATCAGTACCATTTGGGGCTGTCCCATAGCCGGTCCCACCGAATTGAAGGATGCGGTGGAATTTACCAAGCGTTACCTGGAAATTGGTGCCGATGATATCGAACATGCCGACCATGACGGTTCTGCGCCCCCAAACAAGGTATACGAATATTTCTCCATGATTTTGGATGCCATCCCCAATCCAGAATTGCACGTGGCCCATTTCCATGTCACCAGGGGGTGGGGGCTGGCCAACGTCCTTGCAGCCCTGCAGGCTGGGATCATTCGCTTTGAAAGTACAATGGGTGGTATTGGTGGCCAGCCGGCCAATTTCGTAGACGGCTGCCCGGTGGGCGGAACCGGCTCCTATTATTACCAAGATCCCAATATCGTGGGGCTGGTATCCACCGAGGACATGGTGGTTATGATGGATGAAATGGGAATTGACACCGGGGTAAATGTCGATCACGTTTTGAAGATAGGTCGAACAGTGGAAAGGATTTGTGGGCGCCGGCTCCGCAGCGAGTGTATCAAGTCCGGGCGCATTCCCAAAGGACCCACAGGATTCTAGGAGGAAAAAAATTGCAGTGGCCTGAAAAGGTTCTCATCCGAGAGGTGGGGCCCAGAGACGGGTTACAGAACGAAGAGAAATTTTTGCCCACGGAAAAGAAAATCAAATTGATAAAGACCCTGGCGCAAGCCGGGGTCACTGCCATTGAGGTTACTTCCTTCGTTAACCCGAAGGCCATCCCCCAGTTGAGGGATGCGGAGCAGGTACTGGAAGGTCTCGGTGGCATTTCTTCCCGGGTAAAGCTGAGTGCCTTAGTAGGAAACATAAGAGGGATGCAGCGGGCGCTGAATACTTCCATACAGGAAGCAGTGGTGGTGATTTCCGCCAGCGAGTCCCATAATCTGGCAAATATTAAAATGCCCGTTGCTCGGTCGTTAGATATTCTGAGAGATATAAGCCAATTGGCCCAAGGTAGTGGAATTAATCTTCGCGGTGCGGTAGCTACCTCCTTTGGCTGCCCCTACCAGGGAGAGGTAACTTTATCGGAAATTCAAAGGGTAGTTGAAGGAATGCTAACTTTTGGCATCAGGGAAATAACCCTTGCCGACACTGCGGGAATGGGGGAACCTCGCCAGGTGTACCATTTGCTAGTAGAATTAAAGGGATTGTACCCGGAAGTTATCTGGGCCCTCCACTTTCACGACAACCGGGGGCTGGGTCTGGCTAACACCGTTACCGGCCTTATGGCGGGGGTGACAATTCTGGAAAGTTCCGTAGGAGGGGCCGGGGGATGTCCCTTTATCCCCGGGGCAACTGGGAACGTGGCCACGGAAAACCTGGTGAACATGCTCCATCAAATGGGTATTTCTACCGGCATAAACCTGGAAGAGCTTTGTAGTTGTACCCGTTGGTTGGAGCGGGAATTGGGAAGAAAACTACCGGCGAAGATATGTGGTGGGTAATTATAAATAATAATGTAGTATGGGGGATTATAACTATTCAGGTATATTAGTGCACATATCAAACAACCTTATTATATCCAGGAAAGTACATGAACGCTAGGGTAAGGTTAAACATTTGCTAGGCTTGTCCCAGGGGCATATTCTGTGCATAACAAAATTTGTAAAGATATATTTTAAGGAGGGCTATAAATATGAGATTGCTGACAAACCCGGGTTTTGCCCCGGGTTTAACTTTACATTGCATATTTCAAGCTAAATTGCTTTTGCGAAAACTTTTGTATTATCCGAACCAGCAGTGGTAAAAAAGACGTGCTATGAAAAGTCAATAGGCTAAAGCAAAAAGATCTTTGACAATCACATAGGGTCCTGGTCACTCTTTACTGCCGGGTGGGGACCATTGATAATTCGGGTCATACGGTCGGTTATCTTTCCAGAGAGAGTAAATTAAATGCACAAGTCGTCTGGCAACTGCTCCGGTAGCAACGCTTGAATGCTTTCCCTGGCTGCGTTTTAACTCATAATAGGCCCTCAATTCCGGGTTAAAGCGGCGGGCTGAAACAGCGGCCAACCACAGACTGTTTCTCAACACAGGTGAACCGCGTTTAGACATGCGGTTGCGAGTGCCTTCAAACAGCCCTGATGCCCTTACTGAAGCATCTAAACCGGCATAGGCCACGAGAGTCCGGGCGTTGGGGAAGCGTGTAATATCGTCTACTTCTCCGATGATTGCAGCAGCTAGTACAGGACCGATACCAGGGATAGTTTCAATAACGTGGCGGTATGGAGTATCTTCGCTGGGGCGAAGCTCCTCCATAACCTCATTGATTGCATCCTCGATAACCTTTATCTGCTCCTCAATGAACTCAATTTGCTCAACCAGCAGGCGCAGCTGGAGCGTGAAAGCGTCCAGAGCCAGGGTAATGCCGAAGGTGCCTTTAGCCAGAGACTGAATCTTTCTAGCTCTTTCTTTACCGAGGCGGCCGCGGGAATGTTCTTTCAAGAAAGCGGATAACTCTGAAAGATCCATTTCGGTCAGAGCTTCCGGTTCGGGGCAAGATTTAAGCAGTTCTCTGGAAGTCCGGATAAAGACATCTGAGAAACAGCCGGGGTATTCTGGAAAGATCCGGTCGAGGATGCCCAGCACCCTGTTTTTAAGCCCACCGACCTGGCGAACGAACTCAAAACGGAGTCGAGAGAGTGTCTGCAATTTGAGAACCGTTTCGGAAGCAAGCTTTAGTTTAGGAGCACGTCCTAATCGCAGCAAGTCAGCAAGAAGCAGAGCATCCTTCTGGTCGGTCTTGGTTTTACGCACATAGAGATTACGCAAAGCATCTGACTGGATAGGGTTGATAACATGAAGCTGAAATCCCAGCTCACTGAGGTGGCAGTAGATAGGGAGCCAGTAGTGTCCGGTGGCCTCCAGGCAGAACTTAACGCCGTCAGGCTTGATACCCAGCCTTTCCAATGCCTGCAGAAGCTTATTCAATCCCCTCTGGCTGTTATCCATATGCATCTGCAGGACAACATCGCCAGCGTCATTGACGAAGCACACCTCATGGCGATACTTGGCCACATCAACACCACCGTAAATCATTTTTTGCATCCCCACTTTCACTGAATTCAGGCAGGGTTCCCGCAACCCTTACGAGCCACTCAACCTTGCTCGTAACTCGCGGCATACAGCAAGCTGTATCCACAACGTGCTCATTCGAGTCCTCTCGTATGGGCGGGGCTTCACTCTTTCAATCAGGACAGCTAAAGCTTCCTAAGGAGGGCGATCGAAGCCCCCTGCCTCTACGAGAATATTTATCCGAGTTGCCCCGGGATTCCTATGTGGTTGTCAGGGGTCAAGTCTATTGGCTTTGAGCTGACTAATCTAAACTCTATAGTACAAGGAGGGTTACCCCTCTTCCAGAGATAATTTGCCATCTTTTTCATATTCTGACAGGCAGCTGTCAATAAGCACTGCTCCATAACTTTTGCTCTACCCCTATAACGGGCATAGCGTAACCCGTGGAGTTCTTTGGCATCAGCAAAACTCCGCTCAACAGTTTCTTTTCTTCTTTTGTATAAGGCTTTCCCCCGCTCACTGAGGCGGTTCTGTCTTACCCAGTCTTTGCTATCTTCCCAAACGTGTCGAGTAATTACTTTAGTATAGCTTTTGGAATGGGTGCATTTAGATAAATATTTGCAGATTTTGCATATCCGGGGGTCTGAAACATATTCCCGGAACCCCTGGCGGTTGGTGGTACGGTAGGTAAGTTTCTGTTTGGCAGGACATATATAGCAGTCATTTTCCTTATCATATTTGAATTGCCATTTGTGAAATAAGCCTTTCTTAGGATGGTAACGTCGATGGGCTATAACAGCAAAAATATCTCTTTTTTGCAGTTCATGGCATATAGGCATGGTTAAATACCCGGCATCCAGGGCTACTGCTTCCACTTCAAAGCCAAAGCGCTTTATCTGACGGTCCAAACGGCCTATGTAAGGTGCAGAATCATGCACATTTCCGGGGGTAACATATACGTCGGTAATCAAGCTTAGCTTTCCATCAACCGTTACGTGGTTAAGGTAATAAAAACCCTGGGGTTTGCCGTCCCTAACCATGTAGCCACTTTCCGGGTCCGTGGTGCTCACCCGTATTTCTTTGTTTTTTTCAAGTTGTTCTTCTTTTGGTTTCAACGGCTTTTTTCCATGCTTTTTTCTATCATCCTCCACTGAATGCTCCAGTTCTTCCAAATAAGCTTGAGTTGAACGTTTCACTTTTTTGAGTGTGAATTTATTTTTGTTGGCATTGGCCTTTAAATGTGTAGAGTCCGTAAATAACTCTTTTCCATCTATTAGTCCTTTCTTAATTGCTTGCATAACTATTTCATCAAATATTTCCTGACAAATATTTGTGCCATTAAATCTACGCCGCCGGTTCTGGCTAATGGTGGAATGATGAGGAACTTTATCTGTTAGGGAAAGGCCCAAAAACCAACGGTAAGCTATGTTAACCTCTATTTCTTTAACCAGTTGCCGTTCAGATCTTATGCCAAAGAGGTAGCCAATAAAAAGCATTTTAAAAAGCATTACGGGATCTACACAAGGACGACCGTTATCCGGGCAATATAGGTGTTTGACCTTTTCTCTTATGAAGTTAAAGTCTATGAAGCGACTTATTTTCCTCAGCAAGTGATCTTCAGGTACCAGTTGTTCTAGGCAAACAAGTTCCAGTTGTCCTTGGCGGTACTCTGGTTTTTTTAACATGTTTGTTCGCTCCTAATTCTTATTTACTCAATTTTACCATAAAATAAAAGGCTGTTGACTTGTTTTTGTCAACAGCCTCATAAATATGGATGTATTTGCACCTATGGTCGGTAAGATAGTTTCGATTGATGTCAATAAGGGTGATCAAATTAAGGTAAATGATGCAGTTGCTACCATTGAAGCCATGAAAATGTACGTTAAAATATACGCTCCTGGAAATGGCACGGTTAAAGAAATAAAGGTAGCTCCTGGTGATGTGGTCACCCCTGATACCGTAGTTATGACTCTTGAATAAGGCGAAGGAAGAAACTCTTATTTCAATATTTTATTAATAGTTTTTGGCAGCTACCAATTTTATTACCTTGGGGGGTCTAACCCATTATTTACCCCCTGCTTGTTTTGGGTGGGGTCTTGTGGAGGTTTGCGGCTTACCCCACCCATGTTGTTTTGAATTTTTTGTTTGTTGTGAGTGAGCATAATGTTTCCCACTTTGCTTAAAAACTGGAAGCAGTAAGAACTGATTAATTATAATCCAAAAGTAAAAAATGAATTAACTAACCCGAGAGGTCCCTATCCCTAAAGAATAAGAGTGAAACGCGCCAGGTTGGTTTTCAAAAAGGACTGAACGAACCCCGCTATCCCTCCATGAAGGGCATCATGAAAGCCAAGAAAAAACCCATGGACAAAAAAACTCTGGAAAAAGGTTCATAAGTTAAGCTGCCGGAGTTCTCCCGGAAAGGAAGGCCTGTGCACCCTAACCCTCCTTTGGCTCTTTATATACCTGCGGAGGTTCCGGCAGCTTTTATTTTACTAGGGAGGGAATACGGTGGCTGAAGCTGTAATTGTCAGCTCGGTGCGAACTGCGGTAGGTAGATTTGGTGGAGCTCCCGGCAGTTGAATTGGGCAAGGAGATTATTAAAGAAGCCTTTCGCCGCGCTGGTATCAATGGCCAGTTGGTTGATGAAATTATTATGGGTAATGTGCCAAAGCAAATAGTTCGGCTTATGGCCGTGTAAAATTTCAGTAGGCACCAGAAGGAAATCAACCTCCTAGAAATAGAAATGAGACCTCACCCCAAAAACACTCCAACGGAAATTAAAGGAGGGCGAGGTCTCATGTTAAATATTCGCCACATAGTGGGGGCAGTCCTTCTATTCGGTTCTGGCCTAACTAAATTAATTGGCGAGTGCAAAGACTTTTATGAGCTTGAAAAAGGCATCCATGAGCTGTGCCAGGCAGTCTGCAACCAAATTTTCACCTGGGCCCTGGAACAGATCGATACCCGCCTGATGAATGAACGTGACCGGAGCACCTGGGAAGTGGTCGGCTTTCGGGCTAAAACAGCAGTAAGCACCTTTGGGGAATTTCTCTTCAAAAGGCGCCTGTACAGGAACAAAAAAACCGGGGAAACCAAATTCTTTTTAGACGAGCTGCTGGGCTGGCCAGCCCGGGCCAAGATCACCCCCCGTTTAAAAGAACTGGCCGTCAAACTAAGCACCGAACTTTCCTTTGCCCGTGCCGCCGAGATCTTAAACCACCTTGTTTCCGGCCTAAGTCCCATGACCGTCTGGCAGGCTACCCAAGAAGTGGGAGAAGTCTTGCAGCAAGAAGGAGAAGAAAAAAGGGCAGCGGTTTTTGAAAAGGGCGAAGCTCCCGGCGGGAAAGAGGTAACCCCGGAGCTGTGTATCGAAGCCGACGGAGTGATAATCCGCCTGCAGAAGACAAAAGAGAAAAGAGGAGAAATTAAGCATATGGTCGTCTACGAAGGGAAGGAACAAATTGGCCAAGGTCGCTTCGCCCTGAAAAACAAGCTTGTTTTAAGCAGCCTAAATGACGGTAAGGCAGCCTGGGAAGAAAACTATGCCGTAGCCGGGGGAAAATGGGACCTGAGCCAAACCGAAAGGATCTTCATCGGCGGCGACGGGGCAGACTGGTCCAAGCAGGGAATTGATTACTTTCCCGGCGCTGTGTATCGCTTAGACCCATACCACCTGAGCAGGCATTTAACCGAGGCCCTCTGGTACGACGAAGAAACCTACCGGAAGGTGGCCCTGGCCATTTCCCAGGGTAACTGGGAGGAGACCCAAAGAGTTCTTACGGAAGCAGCAAAAAACACCAGGGGCAACCGGAAGAAGAGGATCACCAAACTTCTGCATTATCTTGAGGAAAACTGGGCGGGGATCGCTGCCTCGCCGGGAGCAAAACGTTTGGGCACCATTGAAGGGCAGATTCAACACAACGTGGCCCGGCGGATGAAACGCCTGGGAGCCAGGTGGACAATCCCTGGAGGAGACCGGATGGCCCGTGTTTTGGCCGCTAAGGCAAACGGGGAGCTTGGCAATTATACTTTGCGCTGGCCGGTGAAACACCGGAAATTGAGAGAAATTGCGCAGTTAAAGCCAGTCGAAAAACAAAAAACAGAGGATGTGGAAAAATGGCTGCAGGCGTCTGTTCCGGCTTTAAAGGGTCCTTTTGCTGACCGGCTGTGGATTAAGTATGTTTTACGTGAACTTAGCCGTCCCAGCTTTTCTGCTCTTTTGTAAAAGCATGTTCCTTGGAGAGCCTTTGAGGTTTTCAGGCGGCGCCGGAGGGTAGCCTTGACAGCCGGGGTCCCCGCATGTGATAAAATGTACAAGCCGGCGGGGTATGCTAAAGTATGCAGCATGTTCCCCGGAGCCGCCCCGTCGGTACTGAAACTATATCACATGCGGGGTGGCTGTCAAGGCCGCCGCCGTAAAACTAATGTTTTAAGCGGTGAGGTCTCATGTTAAAAGATACCTACTGAATCTTGACACGGACTCGGCTTATTTTAATCTTGACTTCTGCCCGAATTTATTGCATAATAAAACACGGAACGGTTTGGGCGGGTAGTTCAGTGGGAGAACGTCTGCTTGACGCGCAGAAGGTCGTGGGTTCAATTCCCTCCCCGCCCACCAGTAAAATCAAGGGTTTTGGGGTTTTTGAACAGGCGACAATACACGTTTTGACAGCAATTTTACTGCAATGGGAATTAAAAACCCACCAGGTCGCTCTGGTGGGAAAGAAGGTTTTATTTTTTACCCGTCCTGGTGGGCGGTTTTTTCTTTGTTAAGGTTCAGCATATCGTTTAACTTGCTTGCTGCCTTTTTCTTTAAACCATCTGCCACGTGAGTATAAATGTCCAGGGTAATGCTGATTTTGGTATGCCCAAGAAGTTCCTGCACTATCTTGGGATGTTCGCCTGCCTCCAGCAGCAGCGTGGCAAAGGTATGTCTCAGGTTGTGAAAGCTGACATGCTCCAGCCCGGCTTTTTTAGAATTGCCTCGTACCGTTTGGTGAAGTTCCGCGGGTCCAGCGGCCTGCCGTCCTCCGTGCAGAATACCAGGCCGTTGTCCTGGTAAGCGGAGCCCAGGGCCAGCTTTTTCTGCGCCTGCCGGGCCTTGTGGGCCCTCAATTCCTTGAGAATATCCTCCGGCAGTGGTATACCTCTTTTGGCTTGTTTGGTTTTCGGTTCCTGGAAGACTAACTCCGTCTTTCGGGGGCCGTTTTGCTTTTGTATGCGGGATAATGTCTGCCGTACCCGGATAACCCCTGTTTCTAAATTCACATCATCCCACCGCAGGGCCAGAAGTTCACCGCGCCTTAACCCGGTGCCCAACTCTACCAAAAACGCCGTATATAACCGGTGGCTCCGGGCAACCTCCAGGAAGCGTTTCACTTCCTCCAGGGTTAGGGGGCGGATTTCCTTGTAGCGCAGCTTGGGCAGTTCCACCGCGTCAGCCACGTTGCGGGTAATAAGCTGTTCCTTCACGGCTTGCTTTAAAGCTCCGCTGATTACCTGGTGCATTAAGTGAATCATCCGGCTTGACAGGCCGCCGCTCCCGTCCACCCGGCCATTTTCAAGTTTACTGTTGTACAGCCGCTGTAAGTCGCTTGTCTGTAACTGCTGCAGGGGGATGTTTCCAATCGCCGGGATGATGTGCAGCCGGGCCGTGTTTGAGTAAAGGTTCCAGATGGAGGGCCTCAGCTTGGGTCTTTTGTAATCGTTCAGCCAGCGGGTAATCCACTCGCCGACGGTTACTTTGTGGGGCTCCACAAACGTCCCGGCCTGCATCTCCGCTTTGGCCTTGTCTATTTTTTCCTGCACTTCCCGCCGCGTTTTGCCATAGAATGTTTTCCGCTTTAGCTTACCGGTTGCGGGATCCCGCCCAATTGTCAGCTGCGCCATCCAGCGCCCGTCTTTACGTTTGGTTATTACCACAATTGCATGTATGCGCCCCTTCTTCGTGCGCCAGACAAATGCGTCAGCCATGCTATTACCTCCTTGTTGGTTACTCTATCGGGTTTAGAAAGGGGAGGGGCCGGGGCCCCGTCCCCTTGTTAGGCCACCAGGTTAAAACTTATATTTGCTCCGTAGTATCTGTACCGCTTGCCGGCTTCCGGGCCACCAGTGATGTTCTCAAGCCGGGCTTTAAGCTCCAGTCCCTTATCAAGTACCGGGGCCAGCACCCTGGCGTATTCTTTTTTCAGGTATCCCAGCTTATAACTGCCTTTACCCAGGACCTCCACCACCACGGCCACGGCGTTGGGGTCATGCTGGTTTTCCGGCTCTCGTACCAGGTGGATGACTATCTGCCCTTTTTGGTATTTTCTCAGCCGAGCCAGGGCCACCTGCCGGTTACCGTGGGTTATACCCCGGACCTTGGTAAAGTATGTACCCTGCTTAACCATTGCCCAGGCAGTTTTCGTGGCCTTGGGCCGGGGCTGCCCCAGCTGGTGCAGCCGGTTGGCTATGAGCATCACTGTCCGCCGCATTATCGTAAGTTTTTCCATTTATACCTGCCTCCCTCTAATCTTTAATAACTCTGATAAATCTTTGCTATTACTAAGATTATTATAACCATATTAAAGATAATAGTCAACAGGTTTGCAAAAATTTCTTTGAGTTTTTAAAGATTTTTTGTTACAATAAAAGAAACTTTTGAGAGGGGGCAGGGGTTAGGTGATTAGTTATAAGCCATTCCAAAAACTACTTATAGACCGGGATATTAAAAAACAGGACCTTATTAAAAAGGCAAATATCTCATGGGCAACTATGGCTAAACTAAACACAAACCAGTATGTTTCCCTGGAAGTGATAGACAGGTTGTGTAAAGCCCTCAACTGCCAACCAGGAGACTTGCTGGAGTATATCCCGGACAAAGAGGGAGAGGGGGAGGAAAATGCCTAAGCGCAGGTTTAAGGTTATCCTGGAGTGGAATGAAGAGGAGGGAGGATACACGGTAACGGTCCCGGCTTTGCCCGGCTGTATTACCGAAGGGGATACCATCCAGGAAGCCCTGGACAATGCCAGGGAGGCTATTTCCGGCTACCTGAAGGCGTTAAAGAAACAAGGCCGCCCGCTACCTGATAAGGATACGGAATTGTTCTTTGGTGAGGTTGAAGTTTCTGTATGATGTCCCCGCGCCTTCCCAGGGTGCCCGGCAAAGACGTGGTAAGGGCCCTTACAAGGGCCGGCTTCGTCCTGGTGGAGATAGAGGGCAGCCACCACTACCTGGAGCCCCCGGGCGGCGGGACCCTGGTTACCGTGCCGGTGCACGGGAAGAAAATCCTCAAGCCCAAAACCCTTAAAAGCATCTTAAAACAGGCCGGCCTTACGGTTGAAGAATTAATCAAGCTGCTTTAAGGCCGGTAATGCCGGGCTATTATTTTGTCCGGGCAGGGCAACTTCCAGGAAAATTTTCCTTCAGAAAAATAAAAATGCTTCGTACGAAGAACGCACGAAGCGGACAGCCGGCTGGAGTGGAAATATTAACCTGGTGGAAAATTTTCCACCGGTTCGGTTCTTTGTGTAACTGTTACCCCTGTTACTGTTACTTTTATCATTGTTACGGTTGTTACGTCCGGTAACGGCCTATATCCCTCTACCAAAACTTGCGGAAACATATGCGAAGCCGCCCGCCCGGTCTATGTCCACGGGCTGGTAAGGATTTAACCCGCCCCTTCCAGTGCGCGCACTTTTCGCGCACCTGCACAGTTTGTGCAGTTCGCGTTCGTTATTCTTCATGGGGTGATTTCGACAAATAGACCCCTGCAAAACGAACAGCCAGGGCCCTTATAGCTTACTCCTTAAATTACCTTTAAACCTAGTAATCACAAGGCTTTTAGCCATTCCGGTACCCATTGCGGTACCGGCTTTTTGTTACGTTTCGCTCCACTTATTCCGGAATATAGCGCAAATTGCGACGCATTTTCCGAAACAAAGCGAAACACTTTTGCCCCTTTTCGCTCTTTTTAGTGCGTGAAAATGCGTGTTTTTTCGCTACCGCCTCTTTTTCCAGGGCGGCATTACCGCACCCCGGGAGACTTCCACTGCCGCGTTAAGGCTCATGCTAACCGGGCCAACGGTTAATCCCTGAATGGTAAATTCCCGCGGATACCACGGACAAACAATAACAGCCGTTTTACCGTCCTCCAGCCAGCCGTCAAAATACAATTCAAGCTCTCCACAAAAAGGGCATACCAGGGACCTATTTCTTAAACGACAGGATTTAAATGTAAAAGATTCTTAGCGGTTGTTATAGGTTATTGACATCCTTCAAAATTGCCAGTCCCAAAAGGATTAAAAAGGCCAGACTTGTAATTTTATCAATAAGATTTATATATATTTTTTTATTATCCGGTGAAGTTGAGGGGGAGCTTTCAGCAAAAAATTTAAGAAAATCTTCTAATGGCCCGGCAACTATGATGGCCATGGATATATACAGGGGAGCGGTTTTATTTTCTGTAATGTAAAAATAAATGGAAGAAGCAATTACAGAAGTTCCTAAAAGGTAATTTAGAAAGTGCAAGGCCTTCATGATGTCCAATTTAATTCACTCCCGTATAAAAAATATGACTTATCTTTATCATATTCTGGACCCGGTGTTATTGTCCGAAGCATTGATATGCCAATATATTAGACCACCAGGAAGCTTCTTCTGGTGGCCTTATGATTTTTTATAATAAATTTTTTTCTGGTTTTTGAGGAATTTTTACATTTAGGGTATTTTCGGGTGATATTCAGGGGGTGGATCACATTATTAACAGGGCGGAAAATAACCTTACGGCAAAGGTTTTTGTAACCTTGTTTAATTCTGTCGAGTTATCCCCAAGGGCATTAATTTTTTTGGGTTTGGAAAAGAGGGAGCGTGATGATGCAAGGATAGAATTATTTTGGAAGGGGTTTCGTGATTATGCCGTTGAACACAAGGATTGCCGGGAAAAATTTCTTGAAGAGTATAGGAAAATAATTCCCGGGATACGAAATGCGCTAAAGGGCACAAGGTTACACATTCGGGATAACTTTTATACCGCCCATAACAGGGATAAACTTTTTAATGAATTGCGCAATACGGAAATAGATGCCGTCATTTTTACCCGGGACAGGATATATATAGGAGAGGCGAAGCGAAAGGAAAAATTGGGCTTTAACGGGAGGAATATATTAGCCCACCAGATTATAAGACAGAGGGTAATGGTGGAAATATTAAAAGCCCTCACCGGCGATAAGCGGGAAGTTGTGCCATTTGTTGTATGTGACCGGAGTAAAATGAGGTCCATAGGGCGGATGGAACAGGTAAAGGCCCTGGAAATTTTGGACGGCAGGGTGCCGCACATCACTTGCTGGCAGGATGTTCTGGAACGGGCCCGGGGAGCGCCGGGTATAGAAAATTTACGAAGGGAAGTGGAGGTAATCTTAAGTGCCGATTAAAGTCACATTGTTTTTAAAGCCGGGCCCAAAAAATAAAGAACAATACATATAAGCAAGAATATTCCTACCAGCTTTATGGTTTTAGTGCGATTATCCCGCTTTCTTTTTTGCAGTTCCCTTTGGCGAAGTAGTTCTTTTTTTTCCGGGGATATATAATTTAGACTTTTTAACTTTTTATGCCTGCGGGGCTTGAATTCTATTACTTTCCCGTTATTTTGGGTCATAAAAAACACTTCCTGAGGGTTTTTGTAATATATTCAACGGAAAAAAGGTTTTTCCTCTCCAATTCCCAGACGATCTTTAAACCTTTCCTTGAAAAGATATGATGGTGGAAACACTGGTTTATGGCAGTCATTTTACTAACTGTGCCGGCATAATCTTCCATAGAAGTTCAGTGTAAAATTTAATTATTATCCAAGTAATTAAAAAGTAATTATATATTATGAAAATATGGAAGTTGTATCTAAAATGGGCTGGGAAATTTAATATGAGTTGTTCTCAATTAACATAGATTTTTTTCTAAAACGGTGTTATAACCCTTGTCTAATCCTTTAGCATTCAAAAACAAAAAATTTTTTTCCCTGGGAGTAATAAAATTATTTGCTAGCATTGTAGAGTTACGTTTGGCTTATACTTGTATCACAATCTCCTCCAAAGAAATTTTATTTTTTTACAGGGGAGTGAGCAGGCCGTGACTGAAAGTATTATTATTGGCGCTACCCGGCATATGGATATTTTGCATGAGCGGCTATGTGAGGAATTCAAACCGCTGGCAAAGGAAGGGCTTCGATTTAATTTGGAAAAAAATCCAGCCGGGAAGTTTACTTTTCTGGCCTGCCATTTTTTTAATTCTGAAGTAAATCGAGGCAAAAAGAATATTCGTTCCTTATACTTAAAAAATGTGGTCAATGCTATTTGTGAGATAATACTAAACCACTGGAAAAAAGTTATTTTAGAAGAAATTATTAGGGAAACTTATTATTATTTCAATGCTGAAGAGCGGGATATCATTCTGTTAAATGCCCTGGAATACATATCCGGTAACGAAATAGTAGCTAAAGATTTATTACGCTTTAAATACAAAAGAAAAATTTTAAATGAGCTATATGAATTTCTTAATTCCAATAATTATATTATTATTGACGGCTTTATCCGGTTTCGTTTAAAGGATTATATAAACGACCTGTACGAAGCGGCGGAACAGGCTGTGGATGATTTCTTGATGGAAAGGGAGTACAAGGAGTTTATCCAGCTTTTAAAATACTTTGTCGACATTCAGGATCCTCGGGTGGATTGTGTGAATGTGGTATTAGAATCCGAAGAGGTTTTTAAATTATACAACGAAAAGGGTGAACTCATTGACAGTGATTGTATGGAAGGATTTATAGCGGATTTTATAGGTGGTGGGATTAATTATGAGGACCTTTTAATAAGCTCCCTTATTACCATTGCCCCCAATGAAATTATTTTCCACTTTAATACGGATAATAAGCATAAAACTGCAGTAGATATGATAAGCAAGATTTTTTCCGGCAGGGTAAGGCAGTGTGAAGGCTGTTCCCTTTGTAAAAAAGGCGATAACTAAGGCGGGATTATCCCCGCCTTTTGATTTGCAGGATATTATGTAATAAAGTTAGAAAATTAAAACATAGATGTTCCGGGGGATGGGGTGAGTTCAGCTGAATATAAAGCAACTAGAAACTTTTTTGTTAGTGGCACAACTGAAAAGTTTTACTAAGGCAGCCTCCCAGCTTTCTTTAAGCCAACCGGCTGTTAGTTCGCAAATAAAGGCACTGGAGGAAGATTTACAAATATCCCTTTTTGAGCGCAATGAGCGCGGGGTAGTTTTAACGGAGGCCGGGCGCTTTTTATATACTGAAGCCAGCCAGCTAATAAGAAATTACCATAAAATTAAGGCATCCTTAGACGAATTGCGGGGTCTTAAAACCGGTCACTTATTGCTGGGGGCCAGTACCGTTCCTGGAGAGTGCTTGTTACCTCAGCTTATAGGAGGATTCAGGGAAAAATATCCAGGGATCAGGGTGAGTTTACGGGTGGGAAATAGTGATACTGTAGCCGGCTGGCTAAAAGAAAAGGAAGTAGATTTTGGATTATTAGGAAATGTAGTTGAGGACAGGGGGGTAGAATCTACCCCATGGGTGGATGACCCTCTGGTGGTAGTGACGCCGCCCTGGCATCCCGTGGCGGGACAGGAAGTTTCAATAAAAGATATAATGCGAGAGCCTTTTATCGTACGGGAACCGGGTTCGGCAACCCGGGCCGTAATGGAGCAGAGGCTTTTAGAGAACAATATCTTGCTGGATGAATTTCCTAACGTCCTTGAGTTAGGTAGTAATCAAGCAATAATAAATG
Source organism: Desulfofundulus sp. JL263-se (assembly GCF_056316025.1). Lineage (NCBI taxonomy): Bacteria > Bacillati > Bacillota > Clostridia > Eubacteriales > Peptococcaceae > Desulfofundulus > Desulfofundulus sp. JL263-se. The sequence goes on from NZ_CM149993.1 coordinate 932,494, forward strand.
CTGTGCGGGCAGGTTTGGGAGTGGGTGTGATATCCTGGTGGACTGCCAGGGACTGGCTGGATAATGGTTTATTGGAGAAGATAAATATTTCCGGCCTGGAGATGCGTCATAAATTATATGTAGCCTGGAGCAGGCAAAAAAACGAAGGGCTTGCCTCTGCAGCCTTCCGCAGCTTTATTTTGAATAAGGATATTTACCGTAGGTTTTTACAGGTACCAAATTCGTCTTAAGTTTAGAAGAGGAACCTTAAAAAGGCTCCTCTTACCAAACGTGCTTCTCGATAAAAGGATTAATATTTACTTTTTTCTTTATAATGGGTATGCAGAAGCTCATGGGACTTGTGTCCCAGCGGCTCTCCCAGGAATTCTTTGTAAAGTATTTGAACTGCCGGGTTTTCATGGGATTTTCTTATCTTTAATTGCTCGTCCGCCCTGTATATGCCGGCAATTCTTTTTTCTCTTATTTCTATATTTGTGGGGATGGGCTGTCCGCCCCCACCGATGCAGCCGCCGGGACAGGCCATTATCTCCACAAAGTGATATTGTTCCCCTTCTTTAATGGCATCAAGGAGTTGTCTGGCATTTCCGAGGCCGTGGGCTACTGCAACCCGCAGGGTTGTGTCGCCCAAGTTAACTTCAGCTTCTTTGATTCCTCTGAGGCCCCTTACTTCTTTGAAATTAATATCCGGTAATTCCTGACCGGTAACCAGTTCATAGGCGGTTCGCAAGGCTGCCTCCATTACTCCACCTGTAGCTCCAAAAATTACTCCGGCCCCGGTGGAAATACCCATGGGGTCATCATAGGGCTCTTCCGGTAGTACAGGTAGATTTATACCTGCCTGCTTGAACATGCGGGCCAATTCCCTGGTAGTTAGTACCACATCTACATCTTTATACCCGCTGGCTCTCATTTCCGGGCGCTCTGCCTCAAATTTTTTCGCCGTGCAGGGCATTACGGAGACACAAAATATTTTTGCAGGATCAATTCCGGCCTTAGTTGCGTAATATGTCTTGGCCAGTGCTCCAAACATTTGTTGAGGGGACTTGCAGGTAGAAAGATTATCCAGCAATTCCGGGTAAAAATGTTCTATAAAGTTAATCCACCCGGGGCTGCATGAAGTTAATAAGGGGAGTTTGCCCCCGTTATTTAACCGGCTGATTAATTCATTTCCTTCTTCAATTATAGTTACGTCAGCAGTAAAATCAGTATCAAACACTTTATCAAATCCCAGGCGTTTCAGGCCGGCCACCAGTTGTCCGGTAACCACGCTACCCGGCTCCAGCCCGAACTCTTCTCCTATGGCCACCCTTACAGCCGGAGCCGTTTGGACAATAACATGGGTGTCCGGGTCAGCCAATGCAGACCAAACTTCTTCACACTGGTCTTTTTCATGAATGGCTGCCGTGGGGCAGACCAGGGCACACTGCCCGCAGGCGACACAGAGGGTGTCCCCCAGGGGTTCCAGAAAGGCAGGGGCTACAATGGTATTAAATCCCCTTTCTTGGGCAGCTATGGCTGATACCGTTTGAGTGGTCTCACAGATACTAATACACCGCCTGCACAGTATGCACTTGCCCGGATCCCGAACCAGAGACGGGCTGGAGCTATCAGCTTCATAGGGGGGCATTTCTCCGGAATATTCTATTTCACGGATTCCCATCTCGCTGGCCAGGTTTTGCAGCTCGCAATTGGTGTTGCGAGTGCAGGTAAGGCATTCCATGCGGTGGTTGGAAAGAATGAGTTCCAGGTTCATTTTCCGGGCCTCGAGAACAGCCCGGCTGTTGGTGATAACTTCCATGCCGTCCGCCGCCGGGGTAACACATGCCGCCTGCAAGGTGCGGGTGCCTTTTACTTCTACCAGGCAAAGACGGCAGGCGCCTACTTCATTTATTTCCTCCAAAAAGCAAAGGGTGGGGATTTTTATGCCTGCCTTCTCTGCCGCTTTTAAAAGGCTGGTTCCGGCTTCCACTTCTACCCGCTTGTTGTCTATGGTCAATGTAACCAAAGGCATTATATCCCTCCAGTAAAACCTGTTTAAAGGTTTATTACAGCATTGAATTTACATTTTTCCTTGCATGTTCCGCATTTAGCGCACAATTGCAGGTTAATGATATGTGGCTTCCTTTTTTCACCGCTGATTGCTTCGGACGGGCAGACCTTGCTGCACAGCCCGCACCCGGTGCACTTGTTGGGGTCAATGTAGTAGGAGACCAGGGCCCGGCAAACCCCTGCGGGGCATTTTTTATCTTTTATGTGGGCCTCATATTCGTGGCGGAAGTGGCGAATGGTACTCAGCACCGGATTGGGGGCTGTTTGGCCTAAACCGCAGAGGGCTGAATTTTTGATGCCAAAAGCCAGTTTTTCCAGCCGCTCAATATCTCCCTCACGCCCTTGTCCCTCAATTATACGTTCCAATATTTCCAGCATTCGCTTGGTGCCCACCCGGCAGGGAGAACATTTGCCGCATGATTCATCTTGGACAAATTCAAGGAAAAACCTGGCCAGGTCCACCATACAGGTATCTTCATCCACAACAATCATCCCGCCGGAGCCCATGATTGCCCCCAGCTGGGTTAGGGACTCATAATCTACCGGGGTATCCAGGTATTCGGCGGGTATACAGCCCCCTGAGGGCCCGCCTGTTTGAATTGCCTTTAACCGTTTTCCACCGGGGATTCCCCCGCCGATTTCATAAATGATTTCCCTGAGAGTGGTACCCATGGGCACCTCCACCAGGCCGGTGTTATTTATCTTACCTGCCAGGGCAAAAACTTTGGTCCCCTTGCTTTTTTCGGTTCCGATACTATTAAACCACTGGGGGCCGTTTAGAATAATGGGCGGGATGTTGGCCCATGTTTCTACATTGTTAATTACGGTGGGCTTGCCCCAGAGCCCGGCCTGGGCCGGAAACGGAGGTCGCGGCCTGGGCTCGCCCCGGCGCCCTTCAATTGAGGCCAGAAGGGCGGTTTCCTCACCACAAACAAAGGCTCCCGCACCTACACGGATATCTATGTTAAAGCTAAAGCCGGTACCAAAAATGTTCTCTCCCAACAGGCCGTATTCCCTGGCCTTGCGGATGGCTATCTCCAGGCGTTCTACGGCCAGGGGATATTCGGCCCTGACGTAGATATAGCCCTGGTTGGAGCCAATGGAGTAGCCGCAAATGGCCATGGCCTCCAGCACAGTATGGGGATCGCCTTCCAGTATACTTCTGTCCATAAAGGCCCCGGGATCGCCCTCGTCGGCATTGCATACCACGTATTTAGGGTAGCCTTCGGCTTTTGCCGTAAATTCCCACTTTACGCCAGTGGGGAAGCCGGCTCCTCCCCGTCCCCTCAGTCCGGATGTTTTTATACAGTCAATTACTTCTTCAGGAGTCATCCTGGAAAGAACTTTTCCCAGTGCTTTATAACCGTCACGGGCAATATATTCCTCAACCGATTCCGGATTTATTAAGCCGGTATTGCGCAGGGCTATGCGGGTTTGCCGTTTAAAAAAGTCCATATCTTCCAGGTTTACGGCAGCCTGTCCATTTTCACTATCCTTTTGAGTAAGGCGTTTCACAATTTTACCCTTCAAAAGGTGCTGGTCTACTATTTCCGCGGTATCCTCGGGGGTTAATTTACGGTAAAAAGTACCTTCGGGGTAGACCACCATCACCGGGCCCAAGTCGCAGGGCCCCATGCAACCGGTTTCTACCACCATAATTTCGTTTTCTAGTCCTCTTTTTACAATATTTGTCTTGAGTGCCGACTGTACCGCTTTGCAGTCGGAGGATATACATCCGGCTCCGGCACAAACAAGTACGTGTGACCGGTAAGTCTCCATGTGGCTACCCTCCTTAATCCTTTATTGTCCATTTTTTAACTATCTGACCGTTTAATAAATGATCGGAAACTATACGTTTAATTTTTTCCTCGTCCACATTAATGTAGGTAACTTTTTCCTGGCCCGGGTAATCAACCTGAACTACGGGCTCGTACTGGCAAAGTCCCAGGCAGCTGGTTTGGGTTACCAGAACATCGTTGACATTTTGGTTATTTAGTTCTGTCAACAGTGTTTTCATAACCTGCCGGGCCCCGGCGGCAATACCACATGTTCCCATGCCGACGGCTATTACAGTACTACCTTTTCCTTCCCTAACTTTCATTTGCTTTTTTAATTTCTCCCGTAGCTTTTCCAACTCTTCCAGAGATTTCACTCACAGAACCCCCTCTCAGGGAATTTATTCTTTTTTGCACGTAACCCTCAACCCATACCAGTACCGCCGGTGTATTCAACGGCACACCGGCGAGAAAATCCTTTAACTCCTTGGTACTAAAGTTGAAAATTTTATTATTAAAAATATGGCGGTAAGTAATATTTACATCACTGGTGGTGGCCATAAGAACGGAAATAGTTTCCCCTATGTTGCCCAGCGGAGGCCGGTCGATATGATGGTAGGAGAAACTGGCTTTAATTTCAGTTCCTTTTTCGGGAACTGAAGATATTTTGAGATCACCGCCGCACCTTTGTGTAGCGGCGTGAAGCAAGGGAATACCCAATCCTATACGTTTTCCTTTGCCGGAATAAAAAGGATCCGTTACCCGGAGAATATCTCCGGGCACCATACCTGCACCATTATCGTAAACGAAGAACTCCAGCCGGTCGTTTTCAGGTTTTTCTTCTACCGAAATGTTTATTATAGTTGCTCCTGCTTCCAGGGAGTTCCTGGCTATGTCCAAAATGTGCTGGGCAATTTCTTCCAAAACCGGTCACTCCCGCTTTAATGAATGACCTTTATTCATAAGCATTTAAAATTTCCATTACTTTGTCAGGCTTTTGTCGCCCGTATACATCTTCATCAACAGTCATCACCGGGCCCAGGCCGCAGGCCCCCAGGCACCTGACCACATCCAGAGAGAATTTTCCGTCACTGGTAGTGCTCCCCGGCCTGAGATCCAAATCTTGATGTAACCGGTTAAGCAGTTGTTTTGCCCCGCGAACGTAGCAAGCCGTTCCGGCGCACACGGAAATTTTATGCCTGCCCTTGGGCTTGGTGGTAAAAAGGGAATAAAATGAAACCACTCCGTAAATGGTGGCCAGGGGTATATCCAATCCATTGGCTATCCTGACTTGAACTTCCCGGGGAAGATAGCCGATTAATTGCTGGGCCTTATGCAAAACTTGAATGAGTGCCCCGGGCTCGTTTTTATACTCATCGATTATTTTGTCAAGTTGGCGGTACTGTTCCTCATTAATTGCAGTGGCACACTGGCAATTATTTTTGCTCAATTCATTTACCCTCCCATCTCTATTAATTGCCTTTCGGTTAATTGGCCGGGCTTTGTCTTTGTTATCACCTCCAACAACAGATAATCAAGAAAAAAAATTATATTTTGAAAATTACTTAGCAAGAATCGCCGGTAATACGGTACCTTTTGAATAATTGATAGATTTTTCCGGCAGCGGTGAAGGTGTCCAGGGGAGTGGAGAAAAGCGGGATCCCTTCCTGTTCGGCTGTTTCTATAACGTCCCGGTCCGGGAGGCGTCCTCCGGTAATAATAACCCCGCTTAATCCTGCCAGGCTCGCAACGGCGATTACATTGCGGTGTTTTTGGATAGTCAGCCAAAGTTGCCCCGGCTTGGCTTTAGCAAGTACGTCACTGAGTAAGTCTCCACAGTAAGCGCCTTGTATTGAATCCTTTTCGATATATAGGGAAGTAAGTGATGTTAATTCAAGTGCGGAGCTGATATCATTCCAGAGGGACATCGCGTTTTTCCTCCTCCGCTGCGTCTTTTCTGCCCATGGCCGGGGGCGGTTTATGTGCCAGCTCAACCATTTCTTTGGCCAGGTCCCGTAATTTTTCTCGTAGTTTAAAGACACAATAGGTTTTTTGGGCATATCCTCTGACAATATCTTCTGCCAGTGCCTTACAATTGGGCGAGCCGCAGGAGCCGCAGTCCAATCCTGGAAGTTCCTGGACAATCTTTTCCACGTCAGATAGCATTTGAATGGCTTTAGTCACATCGTTGGAGAGCTGCATTACCGGGCGGGGATTAATGGGTTTGTCAAGGTACCATTCTTCATTAATTGATGGTACTTTAACCGGATTTTTATCTGCCAGCAAGCTGTTCAGGTTTTCCATGCGCACCCGGGATACAAACGGGTTTTGGGGTACAAGAGGCCCTCCAATACATCCACCGGTACATGCCTGGGCCTCCACATAATTAATATCCGTTAGTTCTCCCCGCTCTATTTCTTCCAGGACGCTTATTACGTTGTGGATTCCGTCAACCGCCAGTGAAAAGCCCCCTTCTATGGCGCGGTTTTCCCCTCCTGATTTTCCCCATCCAATTCCCCGGGGAGTGGAATAAAAGGGCAGGGGAGGGGCTTTAATCCGGTCCAGTTTATGGAGCAGATTACCGTATATTGAGGACATGGAAATTGCCCCGTCCACTTCAGATTTTGTACCGAAGGGCTGTTTAACTGCCGTTACTTTTGCCGGGCAAGGGGTGATAAAAAATATACCTATTTTTTCCGGTGCCACATTGAATTTGCGGGCCTTTTCCTTCCTGGCTATCCGGGCGGCCACTTCCATGGGTGTTTCTACAGGAATTATCTGGTCAAGCAGTCCCGGAAAGCGTACTTGCATCAGCCTGACCACGGCCGGGCAGGCGGACGATATATAGGGCTTGCGAGGTGCACTGCGCAGGAATTTGCTGATCATATCCGATACGATTTCCGCTGCCACGGCCACTTCAAAGACATCGTCAAACCCGATTTCAATAAGGGCACGAAGTACATGGCCGGGCATTATCTCCGGCTTAAACTGGGCATACAGGGAAGGTGCGGGAAGGGCTATGGATACCTGGTAATCTTTTATTTTTTGCAAGTCATCAGTAAGAGCAATCTTGGCGTGATTGGGGCAGATACGAATGCACTCGCCGCAATCTATACAGCGCTCCTCTATGATCCGGGCACGACCTTTACGTACTCTTATTGCCTCTGTGGGGCACCTTTTAATGCAATTAGTGCAGCCTTTACAATTTTCCTCATCCAGTCTTACCGAGTGGAAGTATTTTTGCACTAATTACCACCACTTTTTTGCTTATTGGCTTTTGGGGTGTAAATTATGGCTTTAAGCCGAGTTCCTTTATTAACGGTGGAGTCTATTTTTAATTCGTGTGAGAATTTTTTTATATTGGGCAACCCCATTCCAGCCCCGAAGCCCATTTCCCGGATATGGGGCGGTGCCGTGGAATAACCTTCCTGCATGGCCAGGGAAATGTCGGGTATGCCCGGGCCCTCATCCCTGGCTTCGATTATGATACGATGAGGTGAAATGTCGGCTGTTAAAATTCCCCGGTAAGCGTGGATAACGATATTGAGCTCGGCTTCATAGGTAACAATCAGGGCTTGCCTTATGGTATCGTATTCCATGCCGATCATTTGTAAAGTTTGTTTTAACCGGCTGGCTGCTTCGCCTGCCCGGGAAAAATCCATACCTTTAATGTTAAAGCGCAATTGCATGTTGAATTATCACTCCGCCCTAGGAGCTTCGCAGCCCGGCCTGGAATAGAAGGCCGCAGCTCTCAAAGAGAAAGCGGTTTGTTACCATTACGGGAAGTTCCCTTTCTCTGGAAGCTTGAACAATTTCCGGGCCCGGATTTTTGCCCCTTACGAAAACTATAGCCCGCGCTTTGACCATTTCAGCAACTTTAATAATTTGAATGTTGGTAAGGCCGGTAAGTAAAAGACAGCCGGGCCTGGAAAAACAAAGGGAATCGCTTATTAAATCGCAGGCAAACCCTGAGTTAACCTCAATGTCCAGCATATCTTCTCCGTACAGAATTTCGGCCTCTAAAATGCGCTTTATTTCAGATAGAGTAATGGTTGCTCACCCCATAAATATTTTTTTTGACTAATCCCTAACTTTAATAAATATTTATTATTGCTAGCCATAAAGACTCTTTATAACAGAATAATATCTTTTTTCCGAAAGTCAATAAAATTTTTGCTAATTAGTCATAAAATCTATTCGAGTGGTCAATTCGGGAGCTGAATGGTTGATATAAGGGTTAAGTGGTAAAACCCGGCGTTGATTAATGCTTATTAAAAAAAGAGCGCCGGCATAATCGCGGAGGTGGGTTTTAAAATTGACATAATTTCGGGCAATAATTATAATATCAAATGTAATCTTGGCAGGTATGTAAATAAAATTGTCTTGTTAGTTAATAGAGCACAGGCGATGAAGGGGACGAGTAGGTCCTTTACGGTTCAAAGAGAGGGGATGTCACTGGCTGCGAGCATCCCTGAACGCAGGGGGGCCGAAAACCACCCCGGAGCTGTCCAGCTGAACCAAAGAGTAAGCCGGGCCGGCTGAAAGCCGTTATTACTCGTGGAGAGGGGGAATTCTTTCCCCAATCAGGGTGGAACCGCGGGAATGCTCCGTCCCTGGCTGAATGTGTCGGGGACGGTTTTCTTATTTATACGAAAAGGGGTGACGAAAGTGATTAAAATAACACTTAAAGACGGTTCGGTGCGCGAATATGAAAAAGGTGCCCAATTAATTGATATTGCCAGGGATATAAGCCCCCGGCTGGCCAAAGAAGCTATTGTGGCCAGGGTAAACGGAAAGCTTACCGACCTCAATGCGAGTCTTAATCAAGATGCCGAAGTGGAATTTTTAGACTTTAGCACGGAAGAGGGGCAAGAAGTTTTTCGCCACAGTACCGCACACGTGATGGCCCAGGCTGTAAAAAGGCTTTATCCGGAAACCAGGCTGGCCATCGGCCCGGCCATCTCCCAAGGTTTTTATTATGACTTTGATTCACCGGAATCTTTTTCACCCGAGCACCTGGAAAAGATTGAAGAGGAAATGAAAAAAATAATAAAAGAAGATCTCCCTTTCGAGAGGTACGAATTATCCAGGGAAGAAGCGCTTAAAAAATTTAGAGGTGCGGGAGAAAACTATAAGGTGGAGTTAATCAATGAATTGCCGGAAGATGCCGTAATTTCCTGTTACCGGCAAGGAGAGTTTGAGGATCTTTGTACGGGCCCGCACGTTCCCTCTACCGGCAGGCTGAAAGCTTTTAAGCTGCTGAGTACCGCCGGGGCCTACTGGCGGGGAGATGAGAGGAATAAGATGCTTCAGCGCATTTACGGGACTTCATTTCCGAAAAAGTCTCTGCTGGAAGAGCACCTGCACCGGCTGGAGGAAGCCAAAAGGCGGGATCATCGTAAACTGGGCAGAGAACTTGACCTTTTCAGCCTTCACGAAGAAGGTCCCGGATTTCCCTTTTTCCACCACAAGGGCATGGTTATACGCAACGAATTGGAAAACTTCTGGCGGGAAGAGCACCGTAAGAGGGGCTACCAGGAAATACGCACCCCTATAATCCTTAACCGGGAGCTGTGGGAGAGAAGCGGCCACTGGGAGCACTATAAGGAAAATATGTACTTTACACAAATTGATGATAAAGACTATGCTATAAAGCCCATGAATTGTCCCGGCAGCATGATTGTTTATAAGACCGCCATGCACAGTTACCGGGAACTTCCCATCCGCACGGCGGAACTGGGTTTGGTGCACAGGCACGAGTTGAGCGGAGTTCTGCACGGCCTGATGCGTGTCAGGTGCTTTACCCAGGATGATGCCCACATTTTCATGCTTCCCTCCCAGGTAAAGGATGAGATAATCGGGGTAATTGACCTGGTGGATGAATTTTATAAAGTCTTTGGCTTTGATTATTATGTGGAACTTTCTACCAAGCCGGAAAAGGCCATGGGCTCGGACGAAATATGGGAAATGGCAACCAATGCCCTCATAGAGGCCATGCAGGCCAAAGGGCTGGAATATAAGGTAAACGAGGGGGACGGTGCGTTTTACGGTCCCAAGATAGACTTTCATTTGAAGGATTGCCTTGGTCGTACCTGGCAGTGCGGAACCATACAATTGGATTTCCTGATGCCGGAAAAATTTGAGCTGACCTATATAGGTGAGGATGGGCAGAAGCACCGCCCGGTTATGATTCACAGGGTAATCTTCGGGAGCATAGAGCGCTTTATCGGCATTCTTATAGAACATTATGCAGGAGCCTTCCCTACATGGCTGGCCCCGGTGCAGGTAAAGGTACTGCCCATTGCCGACAGGCACCACCTTTATGCCCGGGCTGTTGCGGATAAGCTGTTTGAATTGGGAGTTCGCGTGGAAGTGGATGACCGCAATGAAAAAGTAAACTATAAAATTCGGGAGGCCCAGACCCAAAAGATTCCCTACATGTTAGTGGTGGGAGATAAGGAGGTTGACGGTGGTTTGGTGGCTGTGCGGCACCGCTCCCGCGGCGACCTGGGTGCCAGGCCGGTGGATGAATTCGCGGCAGATTTGCTAAGGGAAATTAAAAGCCGGGAGAACAGGTAAAGCCTTTAAATCTTGGAACCTTCAAAGGAAATTGAACATAATTTTTGTACATTTTAAGCAGCCCCCAGCCTTGGCAGCTTGACTCCGGGGAACGGTCGTGCTATAATTTTCGCGATAAAAAATCATACTTCAAAGTAGAAGCCATCCGCTTCTCACCTTATGACGCCTCCGGCAGTCCATAAGGTTGCGTGCAAAAGCATGTAGGTGGTTAAGTGTGTTTTTTCGCGGGTGGTATCACCCGCTTTTTATTTTAACTTTTATTGGAGGTGAAACATTATTTCAAGGGAGCATCGGGTCAACTATGACATCAGGGCTCCGGAAGTACGCGTTGTGGATGAGGACGGTAAGCAGTTAGGTATTATGCCCACGAAGGAAGCCCTGCGGTTGGCCGAGGAAAGACAGCAAGACCTGGTGGAAGTGGCGCCGCAAGCAAAGCCCCCGGTTTGCCGGATTATGGATTACGGGAAGTATAAGTACGAGCAGAGCAAGCGGGAGAAGGAAGCCAGGAAAAAACAAAAGATCATTACTGTTAAGGAAGTTAAGCTGCGGCCCAATATTGAAGAACATGATTTAAAGGTCAAAACCAGGAATGTCACGCGCTTTTTAAAGGCCGGCGATAAGGTCAAGGTGACCATTATGTTTCGGGGGCGGGAAATTGTGCACCCCAAGAACGGCGAGGCTCTTTTAAACAGGGTGGCTGAGGAGATAGGGGACCTGGCTACGGTGGAAAAGCAGCCCAAGCTGGAAGGAAGAAACATGTTTATGATTCTGGCACCTAACCAAGCAAAAAAAGAGGACTAGAAAGGAGCGAGCACAGTGCCCAAGATAAAAACCCATCGTGGAGCTGCCAAGCGCTTTAAGCGGACAGCCAAGGGAAAATTTAAGGCTTCTCATGCTTTTCACAGTCATATTTTAGGCAAAAAGACGGCCAAGCGCAAGCGTAGATTGCGCAAAGCAACGATTTTGCACCCGTCGGACGAGCGAAGGATTGCACGCCTTTTGCCTTATTAATGCAACATAATTGTCTGCAAAGGAGGAATGTATCATGCCACGGGCAAGGAGCGGAGTAGTTACCCGTAAAAGGCATAAAAAGATTTTAAAACTGGCTAAGGGTTACCGGGGGGCCAGGAGCAAGCTTTACCGGGTGGCCAACCAGGCGGTAATGAAGGCATTGGCTTATGCTTACAGGGACCGCCGGCAGCGCAAGCGTGAGTTTCGCAAATTGTGGATTGCCCGCATTAATGCTGCTGCGAGGAGCAACGGCCTTTCCTATAACAGGTTTATAAACGGCTTGAGGCGGGCAGGCGTGGATATTAACCGCAAAATGCTGGCCGACCTGGCTGTAAACGATACAGAAGCCTTCAGTCAATTGGTTGAGGTGGCCAAATCAAAATTAAACAGCTAAAGTGTAATAACTGTTTTAGGGTGTTAAACTAAGCATGGTGGTAAGATGCCATGCTTTTTAATTTATTTTTAAAGAAAATCAAGGTGTGCTAGTGGCGGACGCCATGGAGGAACAGGTCCTCAAGTCCCTGGGTATAAGGAATTTCGATTTAGCAATTGTAGCCATCGGGCGCAATAACAGATTTAAGAAATTGGAAAGTTAGGGAAGGGTGTTAGAGCTTGCCACTGGTTGAAAGCAAAAATAACAGCCGGATTAAATATGTAAAAAAACTGGCCCGCCGCCGCTTCAGGGAACGGGAGGGAAAATTTGTTTTGGAGGGCTTTCGGGCGGTGGAAGAAGTGCTCGAGTTAAGCGGGGCAGTGGAATTTATATTGTTTTCCCCCTCTGCCAGGGCCACCGGCCGGGGTGAGCAATTGTTTGCAGCCGCCAAGGAAGCGGGCATTGTTGCGGTGGAAGTGGCGGAAAACATTATGCGTGATCTGGCCGGTACAGAAACCCCCCAGGGGGTACTGGCGGTGGTATGCCGCCGGGAAGTATCTTTGGACGATATTTTGTCAACTTCCCCGTCGCTGCTGGTGCTGGTGGACGGGGTGCAGGATCCCGGCAACCTGGGGACCATAGTCAGGACTTCCGCAGGTGCCGGGGCCCAGGGATTGATACTGCTTCCCGGTACGGTGGACCTGTATAATCCCAAAACCTTACGTTCCACAATGGGTAATATTTTTAAACTCCCGGTGGTTATGGCCGGGCAGCGGTCTGAAGTATTAAAAAAAATAAGGAATGCGGGGCTTGAGCTTGTGGTAGGGGACCCCAGAGCTGAGAAGGCCGTTTTTGAGATTGATTTGACCGGGCCGGTGGTAATTGCCGTGGGTAATGAAGCCCGGGGGGTGCAGGAGGATATATTAATGCACTCCCGGTACAGGGTACATATTCCCATGTCGGCGGGGGTGGATTCTTTAAACGTTGCCGTGGCAGCGGGAATCATGCTGTATGAAGTTGTCCGGCAAAGATATAACTAGCTGGCAAGACATTTGCTAGCGATAGTCTTTATTTTCAGTTAACTTTCTTGTTTTGATAATGGCCGTATGGTATAATCGAAGCAGGGAAGTCTCAAAAATCCACGGAAAGGTTGTGCTTAAGTGTTGTTCACCGCCGAATTTTTTTGGAGGCTGTTTGAGGCTACCGGTTCCATTCGCGCGTATATGTTGTACAGGAGATTGGCCCTTCATTAATGGTTAATTACATAGAGTTTAACGGCGATGAAGGGGAGAGTAGGCTTATCGTGGTCTTTCAGGGAGGAAAGGCCGGCGACTGAGAGCCTTTCTAAGGCCGGGTGAGCTGAAGTTCACCCCGGAGCTGCAGCTGAACGTGAGGTTTGCACCAGTAGGTGTAGCCGGTATTCCCGCCGTTACCGGGGGCCGGGCGGTGTTGTTTCTCCGTCCGGAAAAGGGGTTTGCGCCAGGAGCCAGGGCGCAAAAACCAGGGTGGTACCGCGGAGAAGATCCGTCCCTGAAGGGGCGGGTTTTTTGTTTGGGAAATGATATCATACAAATAATGCCAAAATAGGGTTCTAACCTGGAGGAGGTTTAACGGTGGAAGAAAAGCTGAAAGCAATGGCAGAGGAGGCAAAAAAGCTTCTCGATAACGCCGGCAGCATGGAGGCCTTGAATAATATCAGGGTTAGATTTTTAGGTAAAAAGGGGGAGCTGACAAAGGTTTTAAGGGGCATGGGCTCTCTGTCTCCGGAAGAACGGCCCCGGGTGGGGCAGCTGGCCAACTGGGTCCGGGCGGAACTGGAAGAGCATCTAAGTCGGCGGATGTCCGAAATAAAAGACAAAGAGCTGGAGGACCGGCTGGCCAGGGAGCGCATTGACGTTACCTTGCCCGGCACGCCCTTTTCCCTGGGGAAGAACCACCCGCTGACCCGGGTCCAGGAGGAAATTGAGGATATTTTCCTCGGGCTGGGGTTCAGCATTATGGAGGGTCCGGAAATAGAAACCGATTATTACAACTTTGAGGCCCTCAACATACCTAAAGACCACCCGGCCAGGGACATGCAGGACACCTTCTTCACCGGGCCGGAGGTTCTGCTGCGCACCCATACCTCGCCCATCCAGGTGCGTACCATGGAAAAGACGGCCCCCCGGGTGCCTTTAAAGGTGATTGCCCCCGGGCGGGTATACAGAAGGGATGACGATGCCACCCACTCGCCCATGTTCCACCAGGTGGAAGGGCTTGCCGTGGATACCCGGATAACTTTTGCCGATCTTAAAGGGGTGCTTCAGGTATTTGCTGAGGAAATGTTCGGGAGTGAGACCCGCACCCGGTTCAGGCCCAGTTATTTTCCCTTTACGGAGCCCAGCGCCGAAATGGATATTTCTTGCGTAATGTGCGGCGGCAAGGGCTGCCGGGTATGTTCCCACACCGGCTGGCTGGAAGTACTGGGCTGCGGCATGGTGCACCCCCGGGTGCTGGAAGTGTCCGGGTATGATTCAGAAAAATTCACCGGCTTTGCCTTCGGCATGGGTGTGGAACGCATTGCCATGCTGAAGTACGGTGTAGACGACTTGCGCCTGCTTTTTGAGAACGATTTAAGATTTCTGGCCCAAATATAAGCCGTACTGCAAGAGGTATCAAGGAGGAATGTTGAGCTGTGCGAGTATCTTATAAATGGCTGCAAGAATATGTAGACATTCCGGTATCGCCTTCCCAGCTGGCCGAGCGCCTTACCGCTGCCGGGCTGGCGGTGGAAGGTTACGAGGACCTGGGAGCGGAAATAGAAAAGGTATATACGGGAAGAATTCTTAAAATAGCACCCCATCCCAATGCCGACAGGCTGGTGGTTTGTACCGTCGATGTGGGCGGCCCGGAGAATTTACAGATTGTTACCGGCGCCACCAATATAAGGGAGAATGATATTGTACCGGTGGCGGTGGAAGGGGCCCGCTTGGCAGGGGGCGTCAAAATTAAAAAGACCAAGTTACGCGGGGTGGAATCCCGGGGCATGTTATGCTCAGGCGAGGAACTGGGGTTGGATCCGGACAGCATGCCTGCCGGCCAGGCCCACGGGATTATGATTCTTCCTCCGGATACGCCGGTGGGGAAAGACGCCAGGCCTTATGCCGGTCTGGACGATGTTATACTGGAGCTTGAGCTTACCCCCAACCGGGGAGACTGCTTGAGTATGGTGGGGGTGGCCCGGGAAGTGGCGGCCATTTTTAATACTGAATTGAAAATACCCCGCCCGGAATTAAAGTCCCTGGCTGAGTCCATAGAAGGTAAAGTCACTGTTGACATTGAGGACCCGGAGCTTTGCCGCCGGTACGTGGCCAAGCTTTTAACCAATGTGAAGATATTTCCCTCCCCCGGGTGGATGCAGGAACGCTTGCGGGCGGCAGGGGTGCGGCCCATAAATAATGTTGTGGATGTCACCAACTACGTGATGATGGAACTGGGACAGCCCCTGCATGCCTTTGATTTTCAAAAGCTGAAGGACGGGCACATTATTGTGCGCCGGGCAGGCCAGGGAGAAAAGATGGTTTCCCTGGACGGAGAGGAGCGCATCCTTTCCAGTGAGATGCTGGTAATTGCCGACCCTGCCGGCCCCGTGGCCATCGCCGGTGTCATGGGGGGGCTGGAGTCGGAGGTTACCGAAGAGACTACTATGGTTCTTTTAGAGTCCGCCAATTTTGACCCTGTCAGCGTACGGCGCACTTCCAAAGCCCTGAGCCTGCGCTCAGAATCATCCCTTAGATTTGAAAAGGGAGTAGACGTTAACGGGTGCCTGCGGGCGGCGGAGCGGGCAGCCCAGTTGCTTCAGGCCATGGGTGCGTGCGATGTAGTGGCGGGAGAGATTGATAACTACCCCCGCCCCCTTACGGAAAAAACTATAGCGGTACGCCCTTCCAGGGTTAGCCATTTGCTGGGAAAAGATATTCCGGCTGCGGAATGCAAGGATATCCTTTTCAGGCTGCAATTTAAAGTGCAGGAGGGCGCCGGTGAAGAATTGTTGGTTACCGTGCCCACATTCAGGCCGGATATTTCCCTGGAAGTGGACTTGATTGAAGAAATAGCCCGCATCCACGGCTATGACAGCGTGCCGGAGACCTTGCCCACAGGCAAATCCACCCGGGGCGCCAGGACCGCCAAGCAGTCCCTCATCCAAAAAATAAGACAAGTATTGTCCGGCTGTGGACTGTATGAAATTATCACATATAGTTTTCATTCCAAAGAAGTGTTCGATCGCCTGGGGGTACCCGCTGGCAGCCATTTAAGGGATGCGGTGGCACTGCAAAATCCTCTTAGTGAAGAGCAGGCCGTGATGCGCACCCTCATGCTCCCCGGCATGCTGGATGTCCTGCAGCGTAATTACAATCGCCGCAACTACAGCGGCGGCGTATTCGGACTAGGCAGGGTATTTTATCCCAAGCCTGGGGAAGGATTGCCGGAAGAGCGGGAAAAGCTGGCGGCTGCAGTCATGGGGAAGACCCAAAGGGCCTGGAACAGCCCGCCCCGGGAAATGGATTTTTACTACGCCAAGGGTATATTGGAAACGCTTTTTAACATGTTAGGTATAACGGGTTATACTTTTGAGCCTGCAGCCGCGGAGTACGGTTATCATCCCGGCCGCACGGCCCAGGTTAAGATTAAAGGTAAGGATGCGGGTATCCTGGGAGAAATTCATCCCCGGGTACTGGAAAACTACGAACTTCCGGAAAGGGTTGCGGCCTTTGAGCTGGATTTGGAAATTCTCCTGGAAAGCGCCGGCAAGGTGGGCAGGTATCGTCCTTTGCCCAAGTTCCCCGGAGTAGACCGGGACCTGGCGGTGGTTGTCCCCGAAGATGTCCTTGTTCGTGATGTACTGCGGGCAATTAAAAAGGCCGGCGGTGAATTGCTCAGGAAAGTGGAACTCTTTGACGTATACAAGGGTAAGCAGGTTAAGGAAGGCTATCAAAGCCTGGCATTTTCTTTAAAATTTCAAGCTGAAGACCGTACCCTCACCGATGCGGAAATTAACGAACTCATAAATACCATAACCTCCCGCCTGGCCAAGGAAACGGGTGCGGAGTTAAGGAGTTAAACGGGAAAATTTCCGGGGGGCATTTGCCCCCCAACTATTTTTCGACGAGCTGTGATATTTTTTTCTTTTGGGAAGGAATAATGGCAATAAAACTAGAAATCAATGGAGCAGGGAGAAATGTCTGGGAGGGCTTTCCATTGTCCCGGCAGAATCGAGTGGATGTAGAAATTTTTGGGGAACATTACAAATTAAGGGGTGATGCCACCCCGGAGCACATGGTGCGGGTTGCCCGTTATGTGGACCAGACCATGCGCAAGGTTATGCAGCGTAATCCAAGGTTGTCGGTACATAAGGCGGCAGTGTTATCTGCTATCAATATTGCTGACGAATTGTTGCGATTCCTGGACAACGAGGCGGCTGCCGCCGGGGAGCCGGCGGGTGGCAGTGATTTGCCGGAAACGGGTAAAATTGCGGGAGAGAATCAAGCCCAGGGAGTTAAAAGTAAAAAGAAGAAAAAGAAAAAGTGAGGTAATACCCATGAAGCCGGCTTCGTGGGTTTTTTGTTGGTTAGAGCCGTGGATTTTGGGAGAAATTTAAATTGAGAAAGTGCAAAGTGGGGCGTTTTTAAGTGCGCAACATAGAAGTAGTATGGGCTTTGAAGGAAATAGCGGATTTAATGGAGTTTAAAGGGGAGGATTTCTTTAAAATACGGGCTTACAGGCGGGCTGCCAAGGCGCTGGCGGGAATTACCGGCTCAGTGGAAGAAATGTACCGCAGCGGTACTTTGAAAAACGTGCCGGGCGTGGGCAAAAACATATTGGCAAAGATAGGAGAGCTGTTGGAAACGGGGGAGTGCGGGCTGCTGCGGCGCCTGCGGGAAGAAATTCCGCCGGAGATGCTGCAAGTTATGGCAGTGCCGGGCATGGGGCCGAAGCGGGCGAAGATATTATACGAACAACTGAATGTTTCTTCCTTGGCAGAACTGGAGGAGGCCGCGCGTAAAAAGCAAATCCGTACTTTGCCCGGCATGGGGGCCAAGCGCGAGCTTGAGATATTGCAAAACATAAAAATGCTAAAGGCAAGTAAAGGCAGTTTTCTTTTAAATGTGGCCGGGGAACTGGCCGGCGAATTCGTCGAATTTATAAAGGGCCTCCCCGGTGTCCGGCAGGTCTCCATAGCAGGAAGCCTGCGGCGCTGGCGGGAAACGGTGAAGGACGTGGACCTTTTGGTTGCCACTTATTCCCCGGAAGAAGTGCTTTCATTTTTTAGCAGGCATCCCCTGGTGGCTGGTATATTGCACCGGGACAACAAGCGGGTAAAATTGATGTCCCGGTGGGGGATTCCCGTAGAAGTTTTAACGGTTTCCCCTGCCGGTTTTTTCCCCGCGCTGGTATGGGCCACGGGAAGTTTCGAACATTGGGTTGCCCTGCGGAGTTTAGCTGCTCAAAGGGGAATGACCCTGGAAGAAACGCGCTTACTCAATAATAAGGGTGAGGAAATTTCTGTTTCGTCGGAGGAAGATATCTATAAATATCTCGGGCTGTCCTTTATTCCCCCGGAGATGCGGGAAGACAGGGGAGAAATTGCCCTGGCCCGCTCGGGGGCTTTGCCCGAGCTGGTGGAGGAAAAACACATACGGGGTGATCTCCATGTGCACTCCAACTGGAGCGACGGGGGGAATTCCATAGAAGAACTAGTGGCCAGGGCCCGGGAAAAGGGGTACAGTTATATTGCCATTACGGACCACTCCCGGTCTTTAAAGGTTGCCCGGGGATTATCCATTGAGCGATTGAGGCAGCAGCAGGAATATATTGCGTCCCTCAACAAGGAATTAAAGGATTTTAAAATTCTCACCGGCATTGAAGTGGATATTTTAAGTGACGGGAGTCTTGACTACCCCGATGAAATTCTGGCGGAAATGGACATTGTTATAGCCTCGGTCCATAGCGCCTTCAAACAGGACCGGGAAAAAATGACCGGGAGGATAATTGCGGCCATAGAAAACCCCCATGTGAATGTAATAGGGCATCTTACCGGCCGGCTGTTGGGCTACAGGGAAGGCTACGAGGTGGACGTTAAGAAGATAATTGAAAAGGCGGCTGAAAATAATACCGCCCTGGAAATTAATTCATCTCCCGACCGCCTGGATTTGAATGAAGATAACGCCCGCCTGGCGGCAGAGTACGGCGTCAAGCTGGTAATCGATACCGATGCCCATGACTTGAGGCGCATGGATGAAATGAATTACGGTCTGGCCGTTGCCCGGCGGGCCTGGCTGGGGCCGGAAAATATTCTGAACACCATGGAACTGCCGGAACTTCTAAAGTTTTTGGGGAGATCTGATGGGTAACGGTGTTATTGATAAAAAGAAATTGGTTCCCCTACCGCTGTCCTTCTTCGGCCGGGATACCGTAACGGTGGCCAGGGAACTCCTGGGATGCCGTCTTGTTCACCGTTCACCGGAGGGACTGTCGGTTGGTAGAATCGTAGAAACAGAGGCATATTTGCAGGGGGACCCGGCATGTCACGCCAGCCGGGGCATGACGAAACGCAACCGGCCCATGTTCGGTCCTCCCGGACATGCCTATATTTATTTCATTTACGGCATGTACTATTGTTTTAACGTGGTTACCGAAAAGGAGGGAGTAGGGGAAGCCGTGCTTATCCGCGCCCTTCAGCCCCTGGAGGGAGTCCCCTTGATGAAAAAGCGCCGGGGGAAAGACAAATTGACGGATCTTTGCTCCGGCCCTGCCAAGCTGGTCCAGGCCATGGGAATAAAAAAGGAGTATAACGGGATGGCCCTTACGGGGCCAAAACTTTTCGTAGCTCCGAGGGATATCCCGGAGCTGAACATTATCACCACCACCAGAATAGGCATAAAAGAAGGTGCCGACCTGCCTTTACGCTTTTACATTGCAGGAAATAAGTATGTCTCCAGGAAGTAGTTTAAGAAGATTTGAATAGGGGGGAATTCAGTTGAAGATAAGGGAAATTTACGAGCTTGCAGTTCAAAAGGGGATAGATAACGATCCCAGGGGCCGCGAGCAGGTGGAAAAAGTACTGGCCCGGGAAAAGAAAAAATACGAGGAATTAAAAGAAGATGAAAAAAAGGAATTTGACCGGGACCGGCTGGTCAATCCTTACAGCGATACCCGGATCCTTTTCGGGGACCCGGAGCAGGACGTTAAGCGGGCGCTGGTGGGAATTGACATGGAAATAGGGGAAATACTGCTGGCGGACCGGCTGGGAGAGAAAGGAAAGCCGGTGGACCTGGTAATTTCCCACCACCCTGAGGGCAAAGCCCTGGCCGCCCTTTATGACGTCATGCACCTGCAGGAAGATATCCTGGCCCGGTACGGGGTGCCCATTAACGTTGCCGAGGGTATAATGGCTTCCCGGATTAACGAGGTAAAAAGGGGCCTGTTGCCTTTGAACCACAACCGGGCGGTGGATGCGGCCCGGGTTTTGGGGATACCTCTTATGAGCATTCATACACCGGCGGACAATCACGTGGTTGCTTTCCTGCAAAACTTGGTGGACGAAAAGAAGCCTGAAACACTGGGAGATGTTGTTAAACTGTTAAAGACCCTGCCGGAGTACCGGGAGGCGGCGAAATACAATGCCGGCCCTACCATTGTGGTGGGAAGTAAGGAACGCCGTGCCGGTAAAATACTTGTGGATATGACCGGCGGCACCAGCGGATCTGAAGATGCCTATGCCAAGCTCGTTCAGGCCGGTGTGGGCACGCTTATTGTAATGCATATGGGAGAGAAGCACCGTAAAGAGGCGGAAAAGAACCATATAAATGTCATAATTGCCGGGCACATGGCCAGCGATTCCCTGGGGATGAACCTCCTGCTGGACGAAATAGAGTCCCGGGGTGTGGAAATAATTCCAGTAGCCGGGTTATTAAGGTACCGGCGCAAATAGCGTTGGGAGGTTAATTATGCCCAAGCCGGAATTGCTGGCTCCTGCAGGAGAATGGGATGCTTTGGTGGCCGCCGTTCAAAACGGGGCAGACGCGGTATATCTTGGGGGACGAAATTTCAGTGCTCGGAAGCTGGCCGCCAATTTTAACCGGGAAGAGCTGGCCAGGGCCGTGGAATACGCTCATATTCGGGGAGTAAGGGTATACGTTACGGTAAATACCTTGATTGCCGATGAAGAAATGGAAGAAGCCGCGGATTTTCTCTGGTTTCTGCATAACATCGGGGTGGATGCCGTAATTGTACAAGACCTGGGCCTTATCAGGCTGGCCGGGCGGGTTGTCCCCGGGCTGGAGCTACATGCCAGTACTCAAATGACGGTGCACAGCACACCTGCCGCAAAGTTATTGCGGGATGCCGGAGTGAAAAGGATAGTTTTGGCCCGGGAACTTGCCCTGGAGGAAATCAAAGAAATTAAGGACCGGGCAGGGGTAGAAGTAGAGGTATTTATTCACGGGGCCCTCTGTATTTGTTATTCAGGCCAGTGCCTCATGTCCAGCATGATTGGCGGGCGCAGCGGCAATCGCGGGCTGTGTGCCCAGCCCTGCCGGCTCCAGTACAGGCTGGAAGACGAGGCCGGTAATGTACTGGCCTCCCCGGAAGAAACAGGAGAATACCTTTTAAGCCCCCGGGATTTAAATCTTTCGGCAAACCTGCCTGACTTGGTTAATGCCGGAGTAGATTCTTTTAAAATCGAGGGAAGAATGAAAAGGCCCGAGTACGTGGCCACCGTTACCCGTATCTACAGAGCTTTAATAGATAGAGTTTTGGAAGGCAATTTTTATATTAAAGGTGAGGAGATAAATGAGCTGGCCCAAATTTTCAACCGGGATTTTACTACTGGCTATATTTACGGGCGCCCCGGCCGGGATTTGATGAGCTGTAAGCGGCCTAACAACCGCGGGGTGCTCCTGGGACGTGTCAAAAACTATTTCAGGCGGAAAGGGCTGGCGGAAATCAAGCTGGAAATACCCCTGCGGGTGGGTGACGGCCTGGAGGTATGGGTATCCCGGGGCGGGCGAGTGGGCATTGAGGTAGACAGGATTCTTTTAAGGGGTATTGAGATAAAGGAGGCCGGGGCGGGTGAAACCGTTCAAATAGAAGTAAAAGGTGATATACGTCCCGGCGATAGGGTGTTTAAAACCCATGATACGCTGCTTATGAAAAAGGCCAGGAGCACTTATGCTTCGGAAAAGGAAACGAGAAAAATTCCGGTTTCTTTTTCCGTTACCGCTGCCGTGGGAAAGCCGCTGCGCATTGTAGTAAAAGATATCGAGGGATTTAAAGGGGAGGCTATATCCACGGTCTTAGGGGAAGAGGCCCGCAAACGCCCCCTTACGGAAGATTTTTTGTTAAAGCAGCTGGACCGCTTGGGAAATACTCCTTACAGTCTTCAGGAGCTGTCCTGTGATATTAAGGGTGAAGTAATGGTGCCGGTGCGGGAAATAAATGAGGTGCGCCGGCGGGCCCTGGCTCAGTTGTCAGAAAACCGGGCCCGGGCCAGGCGAAAAGAGGATGCCCCGGAATATGTCTTCCGCAGGCACCTGAATGAGGTCCTGCTAATTTCTACCTGCCGGGAAGAGAAAGAAAACAAAATTCCTTCCCTGGCCGTTGCCGTTTCTGATCTGGCCTCTTTGCAGGCGGCGGTGCGGGCCGGGGCGGATGAAATTTATTTTGGTGGAGACGGGTTCCGGTCCAGAAAAAAAGTAACCCCGGTGGATATTGAAAATGCCAGGGACTTTTGTATTCCTAAAGGGGTGCGGCTTATATTATCCACCCCCCGTATAATGCACGACCGGGAGTACCAGGCATTCAAGCCCCTATGGGAAAAGGCATTTTCCCTGCCGTTGGACGGCGTGCTGGTTTCCAACCTTGGCTTGTTGGAACTGGCGGGCAGGGAAGGAACCTTACCCATTTATGGAGACTTTTCGCTCAATGTATTTAACAGCCAAAGCGCAGCCTTTTTGTTGGAAAAAAAGGTGCACCGGGTAACCCTTTCGCCGGAACTGACCTTCAAACAGGTGCGGGAAATTACCAGGCGGGGTAACTTTTCTGCGGAGGTGCTGGTGCAAGGGGCGGTGCCCCTGATGGTATCCAGCTATTGTGTTCTGGGAGGAGTCCTGGGGGGGCATGGTGAAAAAGATCCGTGCAGCTGTCCCTGCGGATACTGCCGGGCCAGGCTCAGGGACCGGAAGGGTATTATCTTTCCCGTGGAAATAGATAATTATTGCCGCATGCATATATTTAACTCCCGGGAGTTGTGCATGATTGAAAATATGGGTGAGATTTTAGAATCAGGGGTATCTGCTTTGCGAATTGACGCCCGCCTGCGCGATGCCGAATCAGCCGAAGCAGTGGTACGTATTTACCGGGAAGCCGTGGATAGATTCTTTAGCGGTGCTTACGGAAAGGATTTCAGTAACCGGGCCAAAAATGAACTGGCACGGTACACTCCCGCTGGATTTACAAAGGGGCATTATTTCAGGGGAGTTGTGTAGCAAAATTTATTATTCATAGATTAGGTGCGGGGAGATATATGGAACAGCGGAACCTTAAGAGATTGGAATTCGATAAAGTACTGCAAAGATTGGCCGGGCATACCCGTTCTCCTTTGGGAAGGGAACTGGTGGAAGAACTTTTGCCAAAGACGGACAGAGGTGAAATAGAGCACCTGCAGGCTGAAACCACCGAGGGCAGGGAATTACTCAGGCTGGAGCCCGGGGCCGACATGGGCGGCTGGTACGATATCAGGGATGAGGTAAAGCGTGCCGCCCGTGGAGTGGTTTTGGAGGCCAAGGAGCTGGAAAATATAGGCAAAACCCTGTCTGCCAGCAGGAGGATAAAGAATTTTCTGCTGGAGCGGAGGGAGAAATATCCCATACTGGGTAAAATTGCCCAAAAGCTCGGCAATTTCAGTGCCCTGGAAAAACAAATAAGTAAAGCCATTCTTCCTGGAGGGGAAATAGCAGATAACGCCTCTCCCCGGCTGTCCTCCATACGGAGGCGGCTGGCTTTGGCCCAGCAGCAAATTAAAGAGCGCTTGGATAAAATTATTCGTTCCCCCGATTATCAAAAATACCTGCAGGATCCCATTATTACCGTGCGGGAAGGACGTTACGTGGTGCCGGTCAAGCAGGAACACCGGGCCCGGATTCCGGGGATAGTGCATGATCAATCAGCCAGCGGGGCTACAGTCTTTGTGGAGCCCATGGGTGTGGTAGAGGCCAACAATGAAGTACGCCGCCTGCTGGCGGCGGAGAAGCAGGAAATTTATAAGATCCTGGCATCCCTTACCGAGGGGGTGGCCAGGCAGGCCGGTGAATTATTCTGCGCCCTGGAAGGTTTGGGGCGATTGGATTTTATTATGGCCAAGGCGCGTTACAGCGAGCAGCTGGGAGCATGGGCGCCTGAGCTTAAAGACGAGCCTGTGCTTGATATACGAAAGGGGCGTCACCCGCTGCTGCCGGGGGATGTGGTGCCTATAAATGTTCACCTGGGGATTGATTTTGATATTCTGGTAATAACCGGCCCCAATACCGGCGGCAAGACCGTGACCTTAAAAACCGTAGGATTACTGGTGCTGATGGCCCAGGCGGGACTACATATTCCCGCCGGTGAGGGTACTGTTATAGGAGTTTTCGACCAGGTCTTTGCCGATATCGGGGATGAACAAAGTATTGAGCAATCCTTGAGCACTTTTTCTTCCCACATGAGTAATATTGTGGGGATTATAAGCCGGGCGGGGCCCGGGAGCCTCATACTCCTGGATGAGTTGGGAGCGGGCACCGATCCTGCGGAAGGGGCCGCTTTGGCCCAGTCAATTTTGGAATACTTGCATAATTCCGGTGCACGTACCATTGCCACCACCCATTATAGCGAACTGAAGGAATTTGCCTACACCCGGGAGCGGGTGGAAAATGCAAGCGTGGAGTTTGATCCTGTTACTTTGAGGCCCACCTATCGCTTGCTCCTCGGTAAGCCCGGGCGGAGCAATGCCTTTGAAATTGCCCGGCGCCTGGGACTGGATGAGGCGATAGTTAAGAGAGCCAAAAATTTTATGACCAAAGAACAGGTTGAAGTCGCGGAACTTATGCACGACCTGGAAATTGCCAAACACCGGGCCGAGGCCGAGCGGGCCGCTGCGGAAGAACTCAGGCGCGAGGCGGACATATTAAGGGAACGGTACCGCCGGCAGGAAGAAGAACTGGAATCCCGCCGGCAGGAGATTTTAGAAAAAGCCCGGAATGAGGCCCGCGAGATAGTGCGCAGGGCCAGGCTCGAGTCCGAGGAGATAATAAAACAGCTGCGCAGGCAACTGGAGGAAGAAACGGCCCGTAACCGTGAAATGGCAATAAAGAGTGCCCGGGAACAGCTTAAGAAAATGCGGGGCCGTTACGCTGAAAAAGAGGAAGAGAAAGCTAAGGGTGAAGGCCGGGCTCCAAAGGATGTAAAACCGGGGATGGAAGTATTTGTTCCCAGGTTTAATCAAAAGGGAATTATCCTCGAATACCCCGGTGACAATAAAGAAGTTCAGGTTCAGGTGGGAATTGTTAAAGTAAATCTCCCTCTTTCTGATTTAAGGTTGTTGGAAAAAGAAGATAATGATATCTCTCGCACTGGTGTTGCCAGCCTGGTTAAAAATAAGGTTCGGGAAATAAGGAGCAAGCTGGATTTAAGGGGTATGCGGGCCGCCGATGCCCTGGATAAACTGGATAAGTATCTTGATGATGCCGAATTGGCGGGGCTGAACAAAGTATTTATAGTACACGGGAAGGGAACAGGTGCCCTGCGGTCGGCCATCCACGAACAGCTGAAAACCCACCGGAGGGTAAAGTCTTACCGCCTTGGGGAGCATGGAGAGGGAGGCCTTGGCGTGACAGTTGTAGAATTGAAGTAATTAAGGGGGTCTGCCCTGGTTTTCCAGGTCAGACCCCCTTCTTGTTTTACTCGCCTATGATTTTTACCAGGACCCGTTTTCTTCTCATTCCATCAAACTCACCGTAAAAAATTTGTTCCCACGGCCCCAGGTCCAGCCTGCCGTTCGTTATTGCCACCACCACTTCTCTGCCCATTATGGTGCGCTTCAAATGGGCATCTGCGTTATTTTCACCTACATTATGACGGTAACGGGAGTAGGGCTTTTCCGGTGCCAGTTCTTCCAGCCAGTTTTCAAAGTCCTGGTGCAGCCCGGATTCGTCATCGTTTATAAAAACGCTGGCGGTAATGTGCATGGCGTTACAGAGTACAAAACCTTCTTTAATGCCACTTTCTTTTACGCATTCTTCCACGTCGGGGGTAATGTTGATAAATGCCCGCCTGGTTTTTGTTTCGAACCAGAGTTCTTTCCTATAATGCTTCATAATTGCTTTATCCCTCTCTTTCATTTATACTTCTACAGGTTTAAGTATTTCAATATCGTTATTTTGTTGTCTGGCCGGTTTCTCTTTTTGTTTATCGTGCCTTGTTTTATTTTCTTTATCTCCATTGAAATGTTGGCTGCCTTGGGGTTCCGGTAAAAAATACGGTAGATCTGACTCTCCATCGTTATGAAGGGGCGGCCGGTTATCGGGTCCGTGCACGTCGCACAATTCCGTTGGTACGCGAAGTTCGTAATCCTCAACTATTTCCGGGACTTTATAAGGTAATTTCAACATGACTTTTGTGATCCGGTCGGGACAATATTCTGTAGGCAGTTTTCCTGATTCCGGGCAAACTTCCACCAGTACGTGGACATTGTCTGTTTCGGTGGGTACGGACCCCCGGGCAAAGTAATCGGTAACCATGTGTTCGGGCGGTGTATTGGGCCCCGGCAGCAGTCCGGATTTGCTGTCCACGGTGGCCCTGACGATACCGTCTGGCTTTTTGAACTTCTTATCCCGAATATCTTTGTACGGAGGAATATTTTTATACACACTGCCCATTACTTCCCGCCAGATCCGGGCGGGGTAAGTTCCGCCGTAAGCCCGGGGCATACTGGTAGGCTTGTCATAGCCGATCCATACTACGCCTACCAGGTCCGGGGTATAGCCGGCAAACCATATGTCCTTACCCTCATCGGTGGTTCCGGTTTTTCCAGCCATGTCCCGGCCAATATTGGCGCCGGTGCCCGTGCCGCTGGTCACCACTGACCTCAGCATGTCGGTGATTAAGAAGGCGGTTGTGGGTTTCATGGCCTGTACTGGGTACGGCTCATATTCCTCAACCATACCGTCGGGGCTTACCACCTTTATTATGGCCGTGGGTTTGTTGTATATTCCCTGGTTGGCAAAAGCTCCGTAGGCAGCAGCCAGCTGTACGGGTGTCACTCCTTTGTACAGCCCGCCAAGGGCCATGGCCGGGCCGTGATTCTGGGCATTTAAGTTTATGCCCAGCCTGCTGGCAAATTTTAGGGCGTCGGGTATACCTACGTGATCCATTAAAAGTTTTACCGCCACCACGTTAACCGAATGGGTTAGGGCGGTGCGCAGGGTAATGAGGCCGCGGTAGCGGCCGTCGTAATTGTGGGGGGTATACGAACCATATTTTACCGGGACATCATCGATTACCGATGCCGGTCCCATACCCCCCATTTCAATGGCGGGCCCGTAGGCAATAATTGGCTTGAAGGCGGAGCCCGGCTGGCGGGGGATTGTTGCCCGGTTTAATCCCCTTTTGTGCGAGTGTTCCCTCCCCCCCGCAAGGGCTCTTATGGCGCCGTTTGAGGGGTCCAAAATTACCATGGCCCCCTGGGGCTGCAATATACCGCTGGCATCTCTTTGGGAGGCCGGGAAGTTATTGGGATTGGCCATGGCTTTTTCAACAACGGCTTGAATCTTAGGGTCAAGGGTGGTATAAACCTCCAGTCCTCCTTTAAAAACCATTTCTTCCCCATATTTTTGTACCAGCTTATTAATAACGTAATCAACAAAATAAGGGTACGGGTACCTGCTTTCTTCTGGCTCGCCTTTCCGCAGGGGAATTTCCTCTTGTTTAGCTTTGGAAGCTTTTTCCGCACTGGCAAATCCATATTTAACCATATTGTCAAGGATTAAATTCCTGCGTGATTTTGCGGCCTCATAGTTCTGGAAGGGAGAATAAACGCTCGGGGCTTTGGGCAGAGCGGCCAGAGTAGCTGCCTCATTTAATGAGGTAACATCCTTAATGTCTTTGTTAAAGTATGTTTGGGCTGCGGCTTGAACCCCGTAAGCTCCTTCTCCCAGGTATATTCTGTTCAGGTACATTTCAAAGATTTCATCCTTGGAAAAATGGTGTTCCATTTTAAAGGCCAGCAGAACTTCTTGAATTTTACGTTTAAAAGTTTGTTCAGGAGTAAGGAAGGATAATTTTACCAGTTGTTGAGTGATGGTACTCCCTCCCTGCACGATATCCCGGTGCAATATGTCATTCCAGGCGGCCCTTAACATAGCCTTCAAGCTGATTCCGTAGTGGTTATAAAAATTATGATCTTCAGCGGCCAGAAAAGCCTCTTTTACCACATCCGGTACTTCATTGAGGCTTACCGAAGTTCTATTTTCTACGCCAATTTTCGCGATCAAATTTCCATCCTTATCGTAAATCCTGGTGGCATTTGCCGGTACCAGGGCACCCGGGTCAAAGGTTGGGAGGTCCCGTATACTGACGGCCACCAGGCCAGCTGCCGCTCCGGTTCCTGCAAGAAAAACAAAGAGAACTAATATTAAAATTAATCTGCCCCATTTGATTTTTCGCTTTTTGTTTCGCCTTGCCAAAGGGCGGTTCCCCCTTTTGGTTGGATAAAATGAAGTTTACATGCATTATATCATACTGGTTTTAAAATTTTTAGCTACACGTCAGGTTTAAATGCAGCTCTTGTGATTTTAAATGGTATTTAAGGTTAAGTTTGACTGCAGGTAACCCTAATGATAATATTTTGTAGAAAAAATTATTATTGCCGCGATTTCCGGAGGTGTAAATGTGGGTAACGTTATGAAAACAGTGGCCGAACTGATGGCGGTGGCCGCAAAAACTGCTCCCAAGAGCCTGGGACAGGATTATGTGGATATAAAGATAATTTCCGGGGAAGACCTGCAGCACCTGGCGGATGAAATGCATAAATTCGGCAGGGAATCCGGCAAGGGAAATTTTGACCGGGATGCTGAAAATGTAAGAAACTCCGACGCGGTGGTTTTTATTTCCCTTAAAGAAAACAAGCCTTTAGGGCTTAATTGCGGGGCATGTGGCTATGAGCGTTGCGATGACCTGAAAAGTAATGAAGGTCCTGAGTTTGAAGGGCCGTTATGTGCCTGGCGTGTCCTGGATGTGGGAATTGCCTTGGGTTCCGCTGTAAAAACAGCAAGTATACTGAATGTAGATAACAGGATTATGTATCGCCCGGCAGTGGTGGCCAGGAAAATGGGTCTTGTCAAGGGCTCCATAGTGGTGGCCATTCCCATTTCCGCAACCAGTAAAAACATTTATTTCGACCGGCAGGCCAAGTAATGCCGGGAAGAAGTATCCTGGATTCGGAGGCGGTTATAATTTTACGACAAAAACGTAAAATAGAGCACGTATATTATGCCCTGGAATTGGAAGATACCGGGTCAACGGGATTTGCCGACCTTTTTTTGGTTCCCTGCGCGGTGCCGGAATTGCGGCTGGAACAGGTTGACTGCACGTGCTTGTTTCTCGGTAAAAAATTAAGGGCCCCTCTTTTAATTAATGCCATGACCGGCGGGCATCCGGATGTATTGGAGATTAATGCTGCCCTGGGTGAGGTGGCGTCCCGTACGGGAATTGCCGTTGCAGTGGGCTCCCAGCGGGCGGCCCTGGAAAATCCCGGTGTAAGGAAAACATATACGATTATGCGGGAAAAAAATCCCGGCGGAGTGGTGCTGGCGAATTTAGATGCGGGGTGCCGTCTCGAGGATGCTCTGGAAGCGGTGGAAATGGTGCAGGCGGACGGTATACAGTTATATTTGAACGTGGCCCAGGAACTCAGCATGCCCGAAGGAGACGTGGACTTCAGGGGTGTAATGGATAATATAGCCCGCCTGGTGGGCGAGTTGCCCGTGCCGGTTATAGTTAAAGAAGTGGGGTTTGGCATGAGCCGTGAGACGGTAAAGTCTTTGGCTGATATGGGGGTAAAGTACCTGGATATTGGCGGCCGCGGGGGTACAAATTTTGCCGCCATTGAAGGACGACGGCGGGGAAAGTCTGATGTCCCCCTTTTGGATTGGGGAATACCGACAGCACCGGCTTTATTGGAGGCGCTAAGCGTTTCGGGGAATGTGGAAATTATTGCTTCCGGCGGTATCCGCTCGGCAGGCGATGTGGCCAAGGCTCTGGTGGCGGGGGCCGGATTGGTGGGGATAGCGAGGCCCTTTTTGCAGATCTTGATGGAACGCGGGACTGAGGGCCTGGTAGAATATATTGAGGAAATGAAGACGGGCCTGCGGAGTATAATGATGGCGCTGGGCACAGGGCGCCTGGATATGTTGCGAACCAAACAGTTGGTTATTACAGGTATGACGGCCCAGTGGCTCATGCGGCGGGGAATAGATATAAACCGGTATGCCTGCAGGTAAAAAATTTTGAATTAAAGGAGGATTTTTCCCCAAAGGCATAGAACAAAATTTAAAAACACTTATGCCCAGCAGGTGCCCTTCGGGGAGAATAGGGAATCAGGTGAGAATCCTGAGCGGTCCCGCCACTGTAACCGGGAAGTGCCCGCCATTATGCCACTGGCGCGAGCGGGAAGGCACGAGAGTGTGCCACTGCCGTGCCGGGAAGGCGGCAGGGTGCGAAGCCCGGAAGCCAGGAGACCTGCCTGCTTGGGGATAGCCCTGCGGGAAAGGGCGCTGCAGTGGATGATGGTAAAGTCCACGGCCTTTTAAGGTCGTGGACTTTTAATTTTGTTAAAGGGGAGGCTTTAAAAAATGGAACTGCTAAATAAAACTATCCAATCCATTGTTAGTTTGGACCACGGTGCCATGGAAAAGGCAAAGGAAAGGCTGGATAACCTTATTAAACCCCCAGGTAGCCTGGGAATGCTCGAGGAATTGGCCGCAAAGATGGCCGGTATAACGGGACATCCCCGGCCAATGGTGGGAGGAAAATCAGTAATATTGATGGCCGGTGATCACGGCGTAGTGGAAGAAGGGGTAAGTGCCGCGCCCCAGGAGATTACCAGGCAGATGCTTCCCAATTTTGTCCGGGGAGTTGCCGGCATAGGGGTACTGGCCCGGCAGGCCGGGGTAAGGTTGGTTGTAGTGGACGTAGGCGTAAAGGGGCCTGTAAACATACCCGGGGTAATTTCTCGCAAAGTGAGGCCTGGTACCGGTAATATATCCAGAGGGCCGGCTATGGCCAGGGATGAGGCGGTGCAGGCTGTAGAAGTGGGAATTGAATTGGCAAAAACAGAAATCAGCCAAGGTGCAACCATTTTGGCAACCGGTGATATGGGAATTGGCAACACTACTCCCAGCAGTGCTATTTTAGCCGCCCTGGGTGGATATACTGCAGATGAGGTTACCGGCAGGGGTACACTGGTAAATGACGATGTGCTGGCCAGAAAACGTGAAGCGGTGATCAGGGCGCTGGAGGTTAACAGGCCGGATCCGGAGGATGGCCTGGATGTGTTGTCCAAAGTGGGAGGCCTTGAAATCGGCGGCTTAACCGGTGTTATCCTGGGTGCTGCCGCCTGCCGGGTTCCCGTTCTTTTAGACGGGTTTATTTCTACGGCTGCCGCCCTGGTGGCCGCGGCCATTGAGCCCAAGTGCAGGGATTACATGATTGCATCTCACCTGTCCGCGGAGCCCGGGCATAAATTGATGCTGGAACATTTGGGTTTAAAGCCCATGCTGTACATGAATATGCGGTTGGGAGAAGGTACCGGGGCTGTGCTGGCCATGAACTTGGTTGATGCTGCCTGCAGGATACTTAATGAAATGGCTACCTTTGCCGAGGCTAACGTTATGGATTTAGAAGAAGATAAGATTTTAAAGTAAGCGTAAAAAGGCAGCCCTAATGCAAGGGCTGCCTTTTATCAGCATTTTTACCTGCCAGTTAACTACTTGGTTTGCGAAGGTCTTCAAATCTGGATTTAAGTTTTTCCGTAACTTGCGGTAGGGTTGTGTATTCCATTTCATCCAAATGCAGGCGGTGTGGCTCGAAGGGGCCCAAGCTGCGCAAGTATTGGGCGATTTCATTTGCTTTTTCCCGGGCTTTGTCGTAGGACGGGTCAGCAAAGAAATCCTGGGGACCGTGAAGTATACCATCGGCAAGTTGGAATCCCAGGGCTACTACCCGCGGGGGGCCGTCGAACCGTGTGGGTGTGCACTGGTTCATTCCCACCGGCATCAAGGGGCCCGAGTGGGATCCCCGCATCCACCCGGATACCAGGTGAGGATTGGCAAAGGGCTCAAGGACCTCGCCCACGGCAGGGAATCCGCTCTGGCACCTTACAATCAAAACCGGGTCATCCTTGCCCACGTAGCGCCCGGCCATCAAGTTCAAACGCTGGGTACTGCTGACAGCACAAATATCTCCGCTGTCCCGGTGGAAAACCCGCTTAATACAGAATCTCCCGGGAGCTCCTATGAATACCAGCATGTCGTAAATATCTTCGGGACATGAGAACATTACTTTTCGGTTTTTAATGAGGTCACGCACATCGAACTTAAATCCGTTATGCATTTTGGGGTCAATTACCAGTCCAGCTGTATTAAACGGGTCGGCGAATATTTTGTAGAGGGGCAGGTTCCATGCTCCGGGCTCTGTTTTATCCGCCATGAATATAACCACGGGCTCGCTGGTACGCTCCTCGAACTCCATTTCCGCCACCCCGGGCCCCATTCCTTTGATGTTACCCGAAAAGGCATCGGAAAGAAGGTCCTGCCCCGCACCGTATAACTTTAAACGCTTGGCCACTTCGGTGCAAGCCTGGAAGGTATCCCATGCCAGCTGGTGTATTTCTCCGTTATTACGTCCTCCCTCGTGGGTCATAATCAGGTTGATATCATCTCCCACGTGGGTGACATAAGAGTCTATAAGGAGAGGATTGCCAGAGAGCATACCGCGCGCTTTTTCCAGCACCTCGGGGTGAACACTGGAATGGCCCACAAAACCACCAATATCAGCTTTGATTACTGTTAGTGTTATTTTTTTACCCATAGTGACCTCCTTATAGAAAAAGTAATATATACTTTTTCTATTTTATGTTCTCATTCCCTTCTAATTGAAGCAAAATTTTTGTCCTATTAGGCGGTAAATCATCATTAATCCGACATACTTTTCAATAATATGTCATAATACTAGAATTCCCTTGGTTTACAGATAATTTCTTTAACCTTGGTATCAAAGAAGTAATTGGAATGGGCGGGTTGAATCACCACTGCGGTATCGGCTCCCGAACTGGAGCCCGCTATGGCTACAATTTCCTCCCCGTAAGGAATTAAGCCGGCGTCCAGTGCCATGCCGGATATCTCTACACAAACCTTAACCCCCTGGCCAAGCATTCTCAATGTTTGGGCCATTATTTCCGAGGGGTACACTCCGCCGAATTTGTTGCGAACGGCCCGGTCAACACCGGCCAGCAAGTGGGTGGTGGTCAGGCGCTTAACACCCCTTTGGTCCAGCTGTGCTTTTACATCTGCCGGCATGCGTTCCTTGCCGGGGCCGTCAAAACCAACGTGATAAGTTACACAGCAAACATTTATATCACCGGCGGCACCGGCGACCTTTAAAGCCGTTTTTCCGGTGCTCGAGGCCACAACCACATGGCGTATCCCTAATTCCCGGGCCCTCTTGAGGGCAAGCTGAATAGTATTATCGGTGTTTTCAGGTCCTTTGCTTTTCCAATACATAAATCAATCCCCTTTCATACAATTTCATCCTTATTTTAACTAAATTAACATGTGGTAGCAACTAACGGGCTGGGGATTATAAACTATTTGACAGGGCGGGATAATTATGTGAAAATCCTTTTAAAATTACCGGACAAGGAGTGAAGCAAAATGGTTATAATGGATATGTTTAAATCCAGTATTGAGGAAGACCGCCGAAAATTATTGGAGCTTTTAAAGGAACGGGCCCTCGAGTTTGGCACCGTCACCCTGACATCCGGCAAAACCAGTAACTATTATTTTGACGGCAAGCAGGTGACCCTATACCCTCAGGGCGCGTTTTTGTTGGGTAAAATAATTATACGTAAAATAAAGGAAGATAATATTCAGGCAGTAGGAGGACTTACTCTGGGTGCCGACCCTATCGCCGGTGCTGTTGCCGCGTTGGCATACCCGCTGGGGCTGGACATCAAAACCTTTATTGTGCGCAAGGAAGCCAAGGGACACGGAAAGAAGAGGCGCATAGAGGGTCCTCCCTTAAATCCCGGAGACAGGGTGGTCATTGTGGAGGATGTTATTACCACCGGCGGCTCTGCCTTAAAAGCCGTGGAAGCAGTTAAAGATGCGGGCTGTGAGGTAGTAAAGGTAATTCCGCTGGTTGATCGCCTGGAAGGCGGAACGGAGAAAATTGAAAGAATGGGTATTAAAGTTGACCCTATATTTACAGCCAGGGACTTTGGTATAAGTCTTTGATAAAAAAACTCCCGGGACCGACTCTAAAAGCCAACGTCCCGGAAGATTTAAATTTACTGGTGGAGGCGATGGGACTCGAACCCACGAACCTTCTGAATGCGAACCAGACGCTCTCCCAGCTGAGCTACGCCCCCAATAAATATTAAGTTTTAAGCCTCATACACATATTTTAACTCCCAACCGTTAAATATTCAAGGTTTTAATAAAAAAGTATTTAATCTTTAAGGGAGGATGTCATCTTGTTTTTTAACCTATTAAGATTTATTAATCCTGTTGATGTGGAAAAAAAGGTGCGGAGTTTGAGACGGGATAATCCTGGTTTAAGTGATGAGGAACTTTCTGAGTTGGTTATAAAAGAAAGAAGTCTTTTATGCGCCATCAGTGGAACTATAACTACTCTTCCTGCCATTTTTCCCGTGGTAGGTACTCTGATCACGCTTTTAGGTGGCATCGCCCTTGATATATCGCTGGTAACTTACTTCATGATGCGTATGATAATGGAAGTGGCTGCTATCCACGGGCGTAATCTTTATCATAAAGGACTGTCCCGGGAGGCAGTATGGGTTTTTGCATCTGCCGTAGGTGCAGATGCTGTCAGTAAAACCGTTAGCCGTATATCTGTTTCTCAAATGGGCAACCGGGCCATGGTAAAAATAGTTCAGCAAATATTACTTTCCCTGGGCATCCGAAGTACTCCTAGGGTTGCACTAAGGATGATCCCGCTTATTGGGGCGGGAATTGCCGGTACCATAAATTATTTTATATGTAAAAAGATTGGCTACTGGGCAGCGAATTATTACCGGTTGCAGAAAGAGAACAAATGGGATAAGGAAACAATTGATGTAGAGTGGGATATAATTAATTAAAGTCTAAAAGAAGAAGCCCCTGCTTATCCAGGGGAATGATTCAAGATACTTTTTGTATGTTTTCATGTTTCTGCCTTTTATTGTATTGTTCTTCGGCATAATCCGAGGATATTAAATACAGGTTGACCCACAGGTCATGTTCATTGGCTTTCCCTTCCAGTTCCTTTGCCAGGTCTTTAAATTTTTTTTCTACCCTGTCTTTAAAAGCAGAAAACTCAGATAATATGTCCAACACATCCCGCTGGCTAAATGAAGCACCTTCCTTAAGCACCTTGGCCAAAGAGATACCTCCCTTCATGATTCTCCCTTTCCATATTATAAATAAATAACCATAATTTGTTAAGGGTGTAAATTTGTCTAAATATAAATGAATAAGGCCCGCGTAGGTGAGCCTTGAGATTACTGCAGGGAGTTTTGCTGAACATGAAACAAGCCCTTTATATTTTTCCTGACAGTGAATTTCTGCGTATCACGAAATATTTGAAAAAGGAAACGCTGGGAATAGAGAAGAGTGGCTTTGATAACTTATTGTAAAGCTGCATGTCCGAAATGTCGTCGATCTCCGGTAGCGCAAAAAACTCCGGGGATCGACGACATTTCATTTTGATTCGAAAACCTGATGTGGGCTGGATTTTTGCAATTGGGGAGAAGTAAGTTATAATCAATACTAAAATATTCGTGTTTAGCTTGAAATAGGATAAATACTGGGGTAAAATGGGTTTGTAGCCTACCTATAAGGGATTGAAACTCCGCCTCGCTTACAATCAGGCTTATCACCTGGCCAGTTTGTAGCCTACCTATAAGGGATTGAAACACGGGGTAACATGAGAATATGTGTCCATTGTTATTTGTTTGTAGCCTACCTATAAGGGATTGAAACCGTTGTTCATGGGCTTAAATCCTCAATGCGCAGCTAAGTTTGTAGCCTACCTATAAGGGATTGAAACAGCTCTATCAAGAACTTAAAAACCGCCTTGCCACAAGGTTTGTAGCCTATCTATAAGGGATTGAAACTCAGCAATGATTATATATGCCATTCCCCGGGAAGAAGTTTGTAGCCTACCTATAAGGGATTGAAACACTGACAAGCTGAAAAGTAAGCACGCCGCCAACACCGTTTGTAGCCTACCTATAAGGGATTGAAACTCGTAAAAGACGGCGTAATAAAAAGAACAAAGCTCGGTTTGTAGCCTACCTATAAGGGATTGAAACCGCTGTGGTGGATAATAATATGGGTTTTCTTACTCAGTTTGTAGCCTACCTATAAGGGATTGAAACCTCAAACCTCCCTGAATTTAATCTCCGGGTACTTGAGTTTGTAGCCTACCTATAAGGGATTGAAACTCAGAATTTCCTGATTGGTATACAAGATCTTCCCTAGTTTGTAGCCTACCTATAAGGGATTGAAACAAAGTGATACGGTGCCAGACGCAACGGTAGAGATACGTTTGTAGCCTACCTATAAGGGATTGAAACGCCGGTACTGGAGTTTACCGCGGTGGGTTACAGTATGTTTGTAGCCTACCTATAAGGGATTGAAACGAGAAAAAGAAGAAGTTGATAATAATTGTTCAGTAGTTTGTAGCCTACCTATAAGGGATTGAAACGTGGATGTTCCCGGCCATAATTTTGTGCAATACTGTTGTTTGTAGCCTACCTATAAGGGATTGAAACAGCTAAGGATGTATTCATTCACAACGATCACCACTTGGTTTGTAGCCTACCTATAAGGGATTGAAACGAGTAATCAATCTGATCTTCAATAGAATCAGGAGAGGTTTGTAGCCTACCTATAAGGGATTGAAACTGGTATTGGTACTCCTTGCCAAAGACAATAAAGTTCAGTTTGTAGCCTACCTATAAGGGATTGAAACATGTATCTAAAAAATCATATACCCATTCTTTTAAATCGTTTGTAGCCTACCTATAAGGGATTGAAACGATGCAGTGACTACCGTATCTCCACCATATTGAGTAGGTTTGTAGCCTACCTATAAGGGATTGAAACAAATAATCTCGAATTGTCTTGCAAACCCCTGGTGTCGTTTGTAGCCTACCTATAAGGGATTGAAACGCCACCACGGTAAGTTGGAGTGGGGCAGCCCGGTGGGTTTGTAGCCTACCTATAAGGGATTGAAACGAATCTATGCATCCAGAAGTGGCGAAGATAGCCAGGTTTGTAGCCTACCTATAAGGGATTGAAACATATGCCGTGTACTGCGTTCAAGGCTCGAAAACAACGTTTGTAGCCTACCTATAAGGGATTGAAACTTGTTATCAAACTGGTTATTAAGCTGGTGGCCCACATTGTTTGTAGCCTACCTATAAGGGATTGAAACAATACTCTCTCCAAGAAAGGAGGGATAGACTAGCGGGTTTGTAGCCTACCTATAAGGGATTGAAACACCGGAAAATGACGGTCTTGGCCGTCGGGAGATAGGAGTTTGTAGCCTACCTATAAGGGATTGAAACATCATTTTCGCCCTGCCTCGTCAGCCCATTCCAAGGTTTGTAGCCTACCTATAAGGGATTGAAACAGCTCTTAAAAGTTCGGTTGTGTAACCAGTTGAACCACGTTTGTAGCCTACCTATAAGGGATTGAAACCTTGTCGGTCCTGGGAGCGAGTGCATAGCTTTACCTAGTTTGTAGCCTACCTATAAGGGATTGAAACAAACAATGGTGCTCGGCATTTACTTCGCCTCCTTATGTTTGTAGCCTACCTATAAGGGATTGAAACCGGTTTCGACGCCCCCATTTTCATAGACAACCGGGAGGTTTGTAGCCTACCTATAAGGGATTGAAACACAGCATTCTCTTTGTTGATAACACCGAAAGCACCGGGTTTGTAGCCTACCTATAAGGGATTGAAACAGTATATAAGCGGGTTATCAGGTATAAATCCACCCTCGTTTGTAGCCTACCTATAAGGGATTGAAACAGGGGACATGACGGGAGTACCGGGCGCTATGTATTCAGTTTGTAGCCTACCTATAAGGGATTGAAACCCAATCAATAAATATGATAAATCAAAACCTTTTCCAGTTTGTAGCCTACCTATAAGGGATTGAAACAAGCATATGGACGGATACACAAGCCCGGGTATGATGCGGGCTTGTAGCCTACCTATAAGGGATTGAAACAGGTCCTTCTGGGTGAGAATGAGGTCGGCTTCATTGCTTGTAGCCTACCTATAAGGGATTGAAACGCGGCCTTGCTGATAAAGACATCTCCGAGATCTCCCTGGCTTGTAGCCTACCTATAAGGGATTGAAACTTCAAGGCCAGCAGTGCCTATTTAGCCCCCTAATTGAATTGGACAGATAGTCTTAACCCTACTAAAATTTAAAGTTATAGGGGGCTGCATTCAATGACAAGAAGAAAATATACACCGGAAATGAAAATGCAAATAGTCAAAGAAGTTATGGAAACGGGAAACGGATCCATCGTAGCCCGGCGGCACGACATTTCCTCCTCCCTTGTCAACCGGTGGGTAAGAACCTATAAAAAATACGGTACCCTTTACCCTGAAAAAGGACAGCTACAAAACAACGGAAACAACCCTTCCTCAAAAGAATATAAAACAATAATGCAAGAAAACGAAAAGCTAAAGAAGTTATTGGGCGAAAAAGACCTGGAAATTGCCATTTTGCGTGATTTATTAAAAAAAACAAACCCACACTTGCCGATAAAATAGCGGTTACTAAAAAATGGATACAGAAGGGTTACAAAGTTTCACTGGTTTTAAAAATTATTGGTATTAGCCGTTCCACCTATTACTATAACCTACATCGCAAACCCAGGTCAGAAACTCGTTCGGGTGGCCGTCCTAAATCCCGGCATACCTTAACAAAAAATAATAAAATAATTAGCAATGAACAGGTTAAGGAATGGCTTTGTGAGCTTATTGTCGCTGAAGGTGTCGCCTACGGGTATGTAAAATTAACCCATTGCCTGCGTAAAAAATATAACTTGCTAATTAATAAGAAAAAAGTTTACCGCCTCTGCAAAGAACTAAAAATACTGCGACCGCAGAGGAAAGTGAAAAGAAAGCACCCCAAAAAGCTGGCCCGCAACCGGATCGTTACCGTTTCCAACCAGTTGTGGGAAGTTGACGTGAAATATGGTTACATTGCCGGCGAGAACAGGTTCTTTTTCATTATGCCCATTATAGACGTATTTGACCGTTGCATTGTTGACTATCATATAGGGTTATCATGTGAGGCAAGAGATGCTGCAATCACCCTGAAAAGAGCACTGTTAAAACGGCAGCTTTTTACGTCCAAGCAAAAGCCGGTTATTCGGTCCGACAACGGCCCGCAATTTATCAGCAACCTCTTTGAAGGGACATGCTTAGAGTTGAATATAGAGCATGAGAGGACACCCTTTAAAACGCCTAATTTAAACGCTCACATCGAAGCCTTTCACGCAATCTTAGAGGAGGAATGCTTATCCCGGTATGAATTTTCCAGCTATGCTGAAGCGTATCAAGTTGTTAGCAACTACATTCAGTTCTATAACAAGGTTCGCATTCACTCAGCTACAAATTACCTGGCACCGGCAGAATGCTACGAGATGCTGCGGGAAAAACAATTGGAACTGAAGCCGGTTAAAGTATAAAAACAGCATGTTCCTTGGTGAGCCCTTGAGGTTTTAAGCGGCGCCGAAGGGAAGCCTTGACAGCCGGGGTCCCCGCGCGTGGTATAATTTTTTGATCGACGGGATGTACGATACCTCATGATTACATGTTCCCCGGAGCCGCCCCGTCGGCGGTTTCTTTCCAACCACGTGCAGGGTGGCAGTCAAGGCCGCCGCTTAATGCAATTTCACGAGTTTTTTTAAAAACTGGAAGTATGTAAGACTAATTGTCCAATTTTAGGGGGTCAACCCGGTGCCAGGTGATGATACATGCTGTGCTTGTAGCCTACCTATAAGGGATTGAAACTCCATGTCCTCAGCAAACTCCCAGTGGCCGAATTGCAGCTTGTAGCCTACCTATAAGGGATTGAAACTTTAGCATTATTAAACCTCCTTATCACTTTCCTGATTGCTTGTAGCCTACCTATAAGGGATTGAAACAGACAACGCAGAAATTAGCAACCCACGTGAGGGTAAAACACAGCTTGTAGCCTACCTATAAGGGATTGAAACCCGTCCCCGCTGGCGCTGCGCCCGCCGATGTAGGGGTTTGTAGCCTACCTATAAGGGATTGAAACATGAATCGTATTTTTAACGGCCCCATCCATGTAGAAAAGTTTGTAGCCTACCTATAAGGGATTGAAACACAGCCATGTAGTTGCCGGAGGGATACGCGCTCTGAGTTTGTAGCCTACCTATAAGGGATTGAAACAGTAGGGGGGGTGTGGATGAGGGAATTAATCAAAGACGTTTGTAGCCTACCTATAAGGGATTGAAACACGGGAGAAAATGAGGCTGGTAAGGTATTTGTACCTGGTTTGTAGCCTACCTATAAGGGATTGAAACTCAAGATTCTTAGGCCGAACGGCCAGGTCACCAACAGCGTTTGTAGCCTACCTATAAGGGATTGAAACACGGGAGAAAATGAGGCTGGTAAGGTATTTGTACCTGGTTTGTAGCCTACCTATAAGGGATTGAAACTCAAGATTCTTAGGCCGAACGGCCAGGTCACCAACAGCGTTTGTAGCCTACCTATAAGGGATTGAAACCCACCAGCATAATAACTACCACTCCCGCCAGAAGCGGTTTGTAGCCTACCTATAAGGGATTGAAACAAGATAATTCTGAAGAGACGCCGTTCAGAATCAATTAGTTTGTAGCCTACCTATAAGGGATTGAAACGGTGGACGGCTTGCCCGGGTCCGGAACATAGGCATAGGGTTTGTAGCCTACCTATAAGGGATTGAAACATGAATGGTTTGGTCAGTTTTGGTTGGATGAGTACCCGTTTGTAGCCTCGCTCACTTAACAGGCGGCTTAAAAAGTGCGTTCTTACGGTGATATTCGCGGCTTATTTTTTGCAAATCCCAGAAAAGATTGGGATATTTTTATTTTTATAATAATTGTATCCTGGGACTATTGAATATTTACCACAAAAAGGGCTGTTGACTTGGTTTTATAAACAATCTCAAAGGCCCGCGTAAGCGGGCCTTATTCTTAACGGATATCATAGTCTGTGACGGCTTGGTACCGCTGTTGAAGAGCTTGATTTGCCTGCTGGCTTATAAACTGGTTTTGTTGGTATTGCTGTGCATCTTGCCAGTTTTGTTGTTCTTGCCGGAAGTTTTGACCATATGCAGGGCTGTAATACCCGCTGGTAATATTACCCGGGTTGGTTACCGCGGTGGCGGCTTGATATCGCTGCTGAAGGGCCTGGTTTGCCTGCTGGCTTATAAACTGATTTTGCCGGTATTGCTCAGGATCCTGCCAGTTTTGTTGTTCTTGCCGGAAGTTTTGACCATATGCAGGGCTATAATACCCGCTGGTAATGTTACCCGGGCTGGTTGCCATTGCTGTGCTAAAATAGCCGCTTTGAGTATAAGGAGTATATTGCTGCTGGATGTTGTATCCCGCTCCAAACTGGTTGTAAGTGGTATTACCCGCAGGCTGCGTAAATTGGGCGGTTTGTTGTCCCCAACCCATTTGAGTGCCGGGCTGCTGTGTCCATCCTATTTGAGTGCCGCCCTGTTGTCCCCAGCCCATTTGAGTACCGGGCTGTGGGCTGTAGCCGTATTGCATTCCCTGTCTGGTAGCGATGCGGGACGCTATTTGCTGGGTAAGGCCGTTTATCTGGTTGAGGTCCTGGTTTACTTGGTTACATACTTGCAGTATGCGCTGCAGTTGCTGGGTAGCGTTGCTTTCGTGTTGTTGTAGCCGCGAAAGTTGGGCGGCATTACTTTGTTCAAATTGCTGAAGTTGATTTGTCATCTGCATAATGTCGTTTAGCTCCTGGCGCATTCTTTGGATTTGCTGTTGCAATTGATAGATTTGGTCCATTGCTATACCTCCTAAAAAATTTATATATTACTTGTACTTGCTTTATATTATGTTACCCAGTTATATTAACTATTAATGGAACTTTAAGGAAATAGTTTTTTGTATGGTAATATATTTTTATCCTTGTGCTGATACTGTACTGGCGGTATAAAAGTCTACCCGGGAAAGATTATCCCAGCCGGTAGGGTGCGGTACGTAGCCGGAGAGCAGGGGGTCAGTTACTGTTATCCTGTTGCTGTGGTTTAAAACGGCCCACGGGACTTCTTGTTCCAGTATGTCCAGGGCCCTTTTATATAATTCCTTTCTTAACGGCTGGTCCAGGGTATGCTGGGCGCTTACCAGTAGTGTATCCAGTTCAGGGTTGCTAAAATGACTGATATTCAAGCCGGTTTTTATGTGGACGGTGGAAAAGGAGGGGTACAGGAAGTTATCGGGGTCACCGTTGTCGCTTATCCAGCCGTAAAGGAAGGCATTTCCTTCCTGTCGGGCCAGTGCTTTCTTGTATTCATTCCAGGGGTAGGATTTTATGGTAACTTGCAGTCCTATTTTGTCCAGCTGTGTAGCCAGGGAGCGGGCTACGGCTTCTCCCCCTGCGGGATTGTATGGCCTCTGGCCGGTATAGGTTATCAAAGTGATCTTATTTGTTTTTAAAGGTACCGTGGAAAGCAACTTTCTAGCCTTTTGTATGTCGGCCGGCAGGT
Source organism: Desulfofundulus sp. JL263-se (assembly GCF_056316025.1). Taxonomy (NCBI): domain Bacteria; kingdom Bacillati; phylum Bacillota; class Clostridia; order Eubacteriales; family Peptococcaceae; genus Desulfofundulus; species Desulfofundulus sp. JL263-se. Next base: position 975,400 of record NZ_CM149993.1, read on the forward strand.
GGTGATAAGTACCTTCGTTCATGGGCGGGGGCAGGTATGATGCGGCCGGGACTCCTCTTCTGTTTAAGGTTTCCTTGACAAGTTTTACCCTGTCGATACTCAAATTGACTGCCTGCCGGGCGGCCCGGTAAGAAAAGGGCGGTTTATTAACGTAGAACCCCAAATAGCTAATGTCCATACCGGTGGTGTTATAAACTTTAAAGCCCTTTTGTTTTAATAGTTGTGCCTTATGAGGAGCTATATCCTGCGCTATATGTACTTGTTTTTTCAGGAGTAAATCAATTCTGGCTTTCTCTTTGGGAACTGGTATAAAAATAATAGATTCTAAGTTTGGAAGGGTACCCCAATATGAGGGATTGCGCCGGAGTATAACTTTACCGTTTTCCCACTTATCAAACTTGTAAGGGCCAGTACCCACCGGATGCCGCCAAAAATCCGCGCCGAATTTTTTAACGGCACTGGGACTAACCACGGGTGCTGCAAAGGGCATGGCCAGATTGTTTAAAAAAGGTGCATAGGGATATTTGAGGATAAATTTAACCCTATAATCATCAATAATTTCGATTTTTTTTACCGGGCCGTAAACAAACCGGGAATATATCATATTCGGGTTATTCTTTAACTGGCGTTCGGCGCTAAATTTTACCGCCCGGGCATTAAAGGGTGTACCGTCGTGAAATTGTATTCCCCGGCGGAGGTGAAACGTCCATTCCAGTCCATCTTCCGAAACCTCCCAATCCTTTGCCAGGCATGGCTGGATTTCATTGGAATCTGGCGAAAATCGTACCAGGCCCTCAAATATATTTGAGATGATCAGTGCCGAGACATCATCCCTGGCCAGGGCCGGGTCCGGAGTGCCGCAAGGATTGGAACAGGCGTAAACAAGTTCTTTGCAATTTTGTTTCGTATTAAGAACTATAGTACCGGTATTTTCTCCCTTAACGGGCATCATTAACCAGAGCAGTAATATGCAAACCATGACAAGACCTGTAAATTTTTCCTTTTTCATTTTATCCCCCCACAATTAAGGAAAAAGATGTTATTTACAAATTCTGTAAATTATTGGATATTCCTTCTTGGCAGGGGAATCAGGAGTAAATGTTTTGTAAATGATATCCAGTTGGGGTTAAGATATTTAGAAGGGGGAATATAAAACTTTTGCTTAAATGGTATTGTTGGGAGGAATAAATATGAATGTAAGGTTTGGCCCGGCGGGAAATTCACGTTCTTTTTATGAACAAGGTTATAAATCTTCCCTGGACATGCCCCGGTGGCTAAATAAATTGGGTTTGACTGCTTATGAATACCAGTGTTCCCGGGGAGTTAACCTGAAAAAAGAGACTGCCTGCCGCTTGGGGGAGATGGCCCGGGAGAACGGAATAGCTCTAAGTATCCACGGCCCTTATTATATAAATCTTGCTACACCGGACCCGGAAAAGCGGGAAAGGACAAAAGGGCACCTGATGAAATCTTTATGGGCTGCCAAGTGGATGGGGGCCACGAAGGTAGTGTTTCACCCGGGAAGTACTTCGGGCATGGACAGAAAGGAGGCCATGAAGCGGGCAAAGGAGTTGCTGTTCGAAGTAGTTAGCGAGGCAAAAAAGGAGGGCCTGGGGGAAATAAAGCTGGCGCCTGAGACCATGGGGAAGGCGACCCAGCTGGGAAGTCTGGAGGAAGTCATCGAGTTGTGTGAAGTAGGCCCGCCTGTTGTTCCTACAATTGATTTCGCACACCTGCATGCCGTTAGGGGTGGGGGGCTGGTGACCAAAGAAGATTTTGCTAAAATATTAGACATTATAGCAGAGGGAATTTCAAAAGAGGCTGTTCGTAACCTGCACATTCATTTTAGTCCCGTTGAATTTACTGGGGCAGGGGAGAAAAAGCACCGTACCTTGCTTGATGAGGGGTTCGGCCCGTTATTTGAGCCGCTGGCGGAATTAATTGTGGAAAGGGGCTTAAGCCCTACCATAATTTGTGAATCCGATGGCAGGCAGGCTGAGGATGCCCTGGCTTATAAAAATATATATTTGCAAGTTAAAAATAGGTAAATAAGGACGCCCCGCAAGGCGTCCTTATACTAATTAATGTACTTCTACGTCTTGGGCCCCTTCGCGGCGTAAAATTTCCGCCGCATTATTAACCCTTTGTTCATCTGCTCTTACTGAAACCAGTACGTTACCCTGCTTTACCTTTTCCTCGTAATATTCGCCGCGCTCTCTGGGAATTCCCCAGTCGATGAGGCCCCCTGCTATTCCGCCGGCAGCAGCCCCGGAGAGAAGTCCTGCTATTGGCCCGGCAGCAATAATGGGACCCAAGCCGGGAATGGCCAGTGCCCCGGCGCCTATGGCCAATCCTGCCAGGCCGCCCAGAACACCGCCGGTGGATGTGCCGTCAGTGAGTGTATCGGGCTGTGCGTCACCGGTGCCCCGGTTTTGCTGTTCATTATCCCGGGCTATGATGGAAATTTCGTTGTTATATCCTTGCCTGCGCAACTCATTTACAGCCTTTTCTGCAGCTTCACGGGAAGGAAAAGTACTTAATACGGTTTTGGACATGGCTTGTACCTCCTCAGACTTATTTGTCGTACATTTTGTATAATGTCTTAGGTGGAGGGTAATTATTCATATTTGATTAAATTTTTACTTGTGAAGTAAGCCAATCCTATTTATTTTTGTTTTAGGTTTGATATAATATTGTTTGTTGTGTGGCTAAAATAGATTAAAGGGGGAATTCATATGTTGCCTACCCCAAAGAAGTTTTTTCTTACGGCTGCCGCAGCTGAGGGACGTAACCATTTAACAGCCTTCGATAATGCCCTTTTAAAAGGCGGAATTGGAAACATTAATCTTATTCGGGTTAGCAGTATATTGCCGCCCAGTGCAGAATATGACCCGAATCTTATTATTCCCCCGGGTTCGTTGGTTCCCACCGCATACGGCTACATTATAAGTGATAAGCCGGGCGACTTGATTGCGGCGGCTGTGGGAGTTGGATTTTCTCCGGATTCTTTTGGTGTTATTATGGAATATTCCGGCCGGTGCAGTAAAAAAGAGGCCGAGAAAAAAGTGGAAGCCATGATTAAGGAAGCCTTCGCTTCCCGAAAAATGGAATTGGTGGAAATTAAGCTGGAAGCCGCTGAGCACGTAGTGGAGCGTATTGGATGTGCCTTAGCTGCTGTGCCTTTATGGTATTAATATTTAGGAGGGAAGTTGGGTGGAAGTTTGGTTCTCAGAAGATCAAACCAAGGATTTGCGGATTAGTTTGAGGGTTAAAGAGATTTTATACAATGAGACATCAGGTTTTCAAAGGATAATGGTTTTGGATACCTTTGAATACGGGCGTGTTCTTACCTTGGACAATGTCATTCAAGCCAGTGAACGAGATGAGTTTATTTATCACGAGATGATTACCCATGTGGGACTGGTGACCCACCCCAATCCCCGCCGGGTTTTGGTAATCGGCGGAGGCGATGGCGGATCTATACGGGAAATAATGAAGCACAAAAAAGTTGAAAAGGCGGTACACGTAGAGATAGATGAAAAGGTCATCGAGGCGTCTAAGAAATGTTTACCCACCTTTTCCAGCGGTTTTAAAGATCCGAGGGTGGAAATTCGTGTAGGAGACGGCATAAAACATGTGGCAGAACATAAAAATACATATGATGTGATTATAATTGACTCTACAGACCCGGTTGGGCCAGCTGTGGGGTTATTTAATGAAGATTTTTACCGTAATGTTTATGATGCCCTAAAAGAGGACGGGCTTTTAATTGCCCAAACCGAATCTCCGTTTTTTAATCAAGATCTGGTTAAAAAAGTACAAACGGCGCTGGCAGGCATATTCCCCATTGCCCGTCTTTATACCTGTACAATTCCCTCTTATCCGGGTGGATTCTGGTGTTTTTCACTGGGTTCAAAAAAATATGATCCTTTGAAAGTTAAGCCGGAGAATATACCGGATCTGGATACCAAATGGTATAACCCTGCTATTCACCATAGTTCATTTATATTACCTCCCTTTATAAAAGAATATCTCGAAAAATAATTTAAAAACCCCTGCCTGAGGACGGCAGGGGTTTTTAATTACTTAGTTTTGAAAGGGAAAATCACGGCGGCGGAGAATAATATGCAGGTTAATATCACGGTCTATTTCGTCGTTTTCTTCTTCTAAAAAGTGTTGTTCTATAACAACACCGTTTTCAGTGTCGAAGAAGCGAACGGTAGTTTTTCCTGAAAAAGTTTTAGCTACTTCGATATCAAAATTACAAACATCAGTTCCCTGGTTTTCCAAATGGGTGCGTAAATGTTCCAATACCTCAAGCGAAATTGGAATCCTATTTAGGTTCATAGAGTTCCCCTCCTTAAGGAAATAAATTTGGGGGTGCCGAGGCCAATATTAAACTCTTCTACGCAATGAACTACTTTTCCTTGTGTTTTTGTATTCCATTTTAGGACTTATTATACTTGAAGTGTTCAGGAGGGATTATAAATGTTGCAAGATTTAACAGAAAGGTTAGGCCGCTTTATGGGATCTTCTGAGAATTATAAGAATTGTTCCCTTGTAATTATTGGTGCACCCATGGATTTTACCGTTAGTTTTCGCCCCGGCACAAGGAATGGCCCGGCGGAAATCAGGAATGTATCAGAGGGGTTAGAGGAATTTAGCTTTGATTTGGGGCTGGACCTGTCGAACCGGTATTTTTTTGATGCAGGGGATATCTTGTTACCTTTAGGCAGCGTGGAAAAGAGCTTGGATTGTATAAAAAATGCGGTGAATATCATTTTAAAAGACGGAAAAAAGCCTTTGGTTTTGGGTGGGGAACATTTGGTAAGTTTGCCGGTGGTGGAGCAAGTTGCCAGGGTATATCCGGAGGTAATAGTGCTTCATTTTGACGCCCATGCCGACCTGCGGGATGAGTATCTTGGAGAAAAACTTTCCCACGCCACCGTAATGAGGCGGATTGCCGAGGTGTTGGGGAGAGAGAGGATTTTTCAATTGGGTATTAGGTCCGGTACCCGTGAGGAATTTCAATGGGGAAGTGAAAACACCCGTATGTACCCGGGCAAGATTTTGGAGCCGTTACGCGATATAATTAACGAAATAAAAAAAGTGCCGGTTTACATTACTTTGGATATCGATGTGGTGGACCCGGCCTTTGCTCCCGGCACAGGTACTCCGGAACCCGGTGGCTGTAGTTCATCGGAGATATTAAGAGCCCTTCATTTGCTTAAGGGTTTAAATGTGGTAGGCATGGACCTGGTTGAAGTGTGTCCGGTGCTAGATAAATCCCAGATAACCGCTTTGCTGGCCGCAAAACTGGTAAGAGATGCCATTTTATTGTTTGGATAAAATGAAAAAAGTTATACTTTGTTGTAAAATACCAATTGACATTTCCCTATAGATTTTGTATACTTAAGATTGTCAGCGATGAGGCTAACGCTGCTGGCGCTGGAAAGCTAGGTCTGGAGCTGTGGTGTAGTCGGTTAACATACCGGCCTGTCAAGCCGGAGATCGCGGGTTCAAGTCCCGTCAGCTCCGCCAATTTGCCACGGTAGCTCAGTTGGTAGAGCAGAGGACTGAAAATCCTCGTGTCGGCGGTTCGATTCCGTCCCGTGGCACCATCTAAAATAAAATATTATAAATTAAGAAATTTGCGGAAGTAGCTCAGTGGTAGAGCATCGCCTTGCCAAGGCGAGGGCCGCGGGTTCGAATCCCGTCTTCCGCTCCATTTTATCTATGGCGACTTAGCCAAGTGGTAAGGCAGAGGACTGCAAATCCTCCATTCGCCGGTTCAAATCCGGCAGTCGCCTCCAGTTTTTTAAATTAAGGGCCTGCAGCTCTTTTAAGGGTTGGAGACCCTTAATTTTTATTTTGTGATAATTTTGCAGTTGCAAACACAAAAGGTTGAATTACTTGCCTGAAGCCAATAAATCCCATACTCTTTGATCTTCCAGGCCCAGTCGCCAGACCCCAATTCCGGGTATCCCATACCTGCGGGTAAGGTTAAGTTTAGCTGCAAAACTGCGGGCATTTTCAAACCAAACAATATGCTGAACGCCATTGACTTGATAGGTGTATGTCGGTTCCTCGGCCGCCTCATCATACCGGATGACGGCCCCGTAACGCTGGGCCCGGGCGATGGCCTGTTCATATGATAGTGTTTCCGGTCTCGTTGCGCCTTCGGCCCAATCGTAACCATATACCGGTACTCCCAGGCGGATTTTTTTTCGCGGGATAACGGAAAGGGCATAAGCCATAACTCTTTGGACAAAACCGATAGAAGCTATGGGGCCGGGCATTGAAAAATGTTCGTCATATGCTAATACATACAATTGATCACTTACCCGGGCCAGGTCCGGGTAACTAAAGGCGCCTGAAAACGGGTGGCGCGGGTTATCTTCGAGCTGGGCCGGTACGGAGATGGTAGTCAAAAACCCATAAGGCTTCAGGGCTTGGTAAAGTTCAGTTATAAACCGGGTCAGGAACGGGCGGTCTTCAGGCGGAATAAACTCGAAGTCAATATTTACCCCGATAAATCTTTTTTGTAAGAGCAAGTTCAGGATACTCTTCACTAAGGTGGAGCGCAATTGATCATTGGTTAATAATCTATGAATTAGGGGACCATATTGAGGGCTGGCGAAATTGTGTACAATGGCTATCATAGGTAAGTTGAATTGTCGTACCACAGCAAAGGTTTCGGGATCGGATTGATCTTCTAATGTGCCTTTGCTGGTTACTCCGAACCAAAAGGGAATTAAGTACGTTATTTGCCCGCCGTGAACCCGCAAGGTATCAAAACCGAGCGGGTCTGTAACATAATACCAGTTATTTTCAAACTGTGTCATAAGTTAAATCCTCCCGTTAAAATTTAATACAGCAAAAAAGTTATTATATATTATGGTATATTTAACCTTTAAGTGACTATTTGCCGGGAAAAGATTAAAAAGGTAACAAGCTTATTCGATTTGGGTAATTGTATAATAAAAAAGTCCAGGACTATAAAAAAGTCCTGGACTTTTTATTACCTGCTCGTGGACTGTGTTAGCTCCTGCACGGTTTTACAACACATTCCATAACCGAGTTCAATAACTCTTGGAACTTTTTTTGCGCCTCAAAGAACTCCTTTATTTTGGGGTGTTCTGACATCTTTAGTTCAGCCTGTTCCATGGCTTTAACATCTTCCGGGCTTAGTTTCTCGCCTTTTTCCTGCTTTTCCTTATACTCCTTTTTCAGGGTGTCATATCGTTTTAATAGTTCCAATGCGGTGGGGTCTCTAAACATTGCTGTCTGTTTCTCTTTGACTTCATTAAATTCTTTTGTTTGCGTTATTAAATTTCCCAATTCGGTGGCCTTTTCCATTACAGCTTGAGACAACGGTTTTTACCTCCCGGAACAAAAAAATTGGCTATATTTGCTAAAAATTTTAATTATGTTAAAAATATTATAACATGTGGAGTCAAATAATAATATGCTTTATTAAAATAAAACTTATTTATTTTATATAAACACTTAGGGGGGGTAGAAATTCCCCCCCTAAATGTTTTAGTGCCCGCCGGAACCCAGTATACCTGAAGCAGCTAGAACGAGAACTATAATTTCAGTGATAACGATGGCAGTATAGGCGTAATCTTTTTTCCTAATGTAGGCCGGTAGTAAAAGTGCCAAATAGCCGATAACGGTTAGAGCTGCTAAAAGGGCAATCCCTATGTAATTAATAAAGTCGCCCTTTTCCAGCATTCCAAGCCATTCCCAGCCTCCTTGCAGGCCGGCTGCGTGTAAAAAGTCCGATGATCTCATACCCCAATACTGCGGCATTTGTGCAGGTTCAATATAAGGGACTAAAATGCCCGTTATATACAAGAAGAAAGTTATTATTAGGATAGCAATGCCTAGCCACGAGCCATAAAGGAGTAGATTTGCGTATTTAATTTGCTCCTGGGGAACTTCCACTTTCCCAATTGTACTTTTGGCATTCTTATCTTTACCCATTGTTTTACCCCCATCCAAACCTTCTAAAATCCGAGGCCCTCTAAAAGGGACCTGATGCCGGCAAATAGCAGCATGGCGATTACCAAGTACCTGACGGCCTTGGGTTTTGCAATGGCTAGAAGTTTTACACCCACCAGGGAACCCAGCATAATCCCCAGAACGGAAGGAACTGCAATAATGGGTAGTACTGCCCCTTGATTAAGGTAAATCCAGGCGGCTGATGTATCGGTAATTGAAAGCAAGAACTTACTGGAGCCCACAGCAACCTTGAGGGGTGCTCCCATAAGAAGGTTTAATACCGGCACGTTTGCCCAGCCGGCACCAAGGCCGAACATCCCTGCTATCAAACCGATGAAGATAAATATTAAAAAGCCTTGGGGTGCTCTCCAAACGGTCCAATCAATCTTTTTATTCAAGGAAGGCTCCCAGTAGGAGCCGGAAATGTCCAGCTTCCTGGTTAAAGCATCCCTTTCCCCTATTTGCGGATATTCACTGTTTTTAGAAAAGATAAACAGTATGGCGATTAAAGTGATAGTAAGACCCAGGCAAATTTTTAATATATTGGTGGGCAGTGCTAAACCTAAAAAGGCACCTATTATACTAAAAGTCGATGCTATAAGGGCCACCGGTAGTGCCAGCCGCAGGTTTGCCAGGTTGGCCTTTAATAAACCGGGCCCCGCGGCAAGGGCACCGGAAAGGGCGACAATTAGGCCCGCGCCCCTTACAAAGTCCAGGTGGAACGGGAAAAAGCTGCCTACAATGGGAACAAATAAAACCCCGCCGCCTACTCCGGCCAATACAGCTGCTATGCCCAAAACAAAGGTGGTTACAAAGAGAAGCAACGGCCATATCCACCAATCAAGGCCTGAATTGCCCGCAGCCGCACTTACGGCTGCACCTGCATCGCCGGCACTTGATGAGACCGTTATGCTTAACTTGGTAAAAAGCTGGCTTACGTTTTGTATTAATTCTAGTATCATTCCTTCCCCTCCCTTAAGAACAAAGCAACAAACCAAAATTCTATTGCCCGGCCCTAATTGCCGTTTGCGAAGCGCCTTTAAATTTTTTTAGACGGCCTCCCCCTCTCCTGTGATTGTTTTTTATATATTTGTGAAAACGAGTATTATCTCTACCTCCGTACAATGCATTTTACATGCCAAAGATGAGTTTAAAACTGGAGATGCTTCTTTTAAGCAAGTAATACCAATGACCATTTTAAAATTTTAAAAGCATCTTTGAGCAGTATGATATGTGAAAAATGGTTCTTTTATTGTAGAATTTCAAACAGTAGTGTTTGGAAATAAACAGTTTTAGTAAGGGCGAGTTGAACCACTTTGAAAGAGCCCGCCCTAAAAGATGAAATAGGGCGGGCTCTTTGGGTTAAAGCTGAATAGCTTACTGCGGCTTGGGCGGATAAGGTGAGATGTAGGGGGCTGACTTTTAAGGTAAATACTGTATACAATTTAAGGATCTAAAAAAGTATTATGTATACTTATCGTAAAAGCATTGACGTGCAGATGGTTAGGCGAATATCCTAGTAAAAAAAGAAATATCTATTTAAAAAAATTATGGTTGGTGGGCTTATTTTTTTTGTAGGAGTGTATTAAGCCAATAGATTTCCCTTTTTAGGGCTATTTATTGGATTTTTATTGTGTTGGAGCTCTTTTCAGGAGGTGAAACTTTTTATGAAATCACTGGTAGGAATTTTAGTGGGAGATAGCTCAGACCGGGAAACTTTGAAGCCGGCTCAAGAAGTTTTAAATGAATTAAATATACCAACTGATATAACTGTTCTATCTGATTACCCGGATCCTCTGGAAAAATTATACCTTTATATGCTTACTGCTGGACTGAAGGGCCTTGAAGTTATTATTGTGGGAGGCGGCAACATACCCTGTCCTGTTTCAGCTTTAAGTTCTATAACCCCGGTACTCATCATTTACGTTCCTAAATCAGTTTCAGACAATGAAGAAACTACTTTCTTGCCAAATATTGCAGATCGCGGAAAAATCCATTCCATTTTGATTACCGACCCGGGAGATGCTTACTCGGCGGGGCTATGGGCGGCCCAAACATTGGCAGCCAAGCACGAGTCAATTTATCACTCTCTTCAAAGTGTAAAGGTAATTTAGTCGAGATAAACATTACTGGAAACTATACCACCAGAAAAGGGCTTTAATATTTGGAGGTGATGAGGGTTAAAAATGTCATTCCCAAAAGTGCTTATAGCTAACCGAGGTGAAATCGCCGTAAGAATTATCCGGGCATGCAAGGAATTAGGGATTAAAGCAGTAACTGTTTTTTCTGAGGCCGATTTTTACTCCCGGCATGTGAGTGAGGCCGATGAAGCTTATTGTATAGGAGCAGCACCGCCTGCCGATAGCTACCTGAGTATTAATAATATTTTAGCCGTAGCTAAAGAAGCTCAAGTGGATGCTGTTCATCCTGGATATGGTTTTTTAGCGGAAAATCCCGAGTTTGCGACAGCTTGTGAGGAAAATGGGTTTGTATTTATCGGGCCCCGGCCCTCTGCCATGGAAATGATGAGTAATAAGGTGGATGCCAGGGAAACTGCCACCCGATTGGGCGTTCCGGTAGTACCGGGAAATTCTAAGCCTATTCGTACCAGGAAGGAGGCACTTCGTATAGCCCGGAAAGTAGGCTACCCGGTGCTGGTTAAACCTTCGGCCGGCGGAGGGGGTCGGGGTTTACGGGTGGCCCAAAATGAACATGAATTGATAGAGTGTTTGGCGTTATCTGAGAGAGAAGCCAGTTTGTCTTTTGCAAATGCCGGGATTTTTATAGAAAAGTATGTGGAAGGGGCACGCCACGTCGAGGTTCAGATTCTGGCGGACAATTACGGAAACATGGTTCACCTGGGAGAGCGGGACTGTACCATTCAACGCCGGCATCAAAAACTAATTGAAGAAAGTCCTTCCCCCGTAGTAAACCAGGAACTGCGGCAAAAGATAGTAGCAGCGGCCCTTAAGTTGGCTGCGGGAATTAATTATAATAATGCCGGCACAGTAGAGTTTATTTTAGACCGGGATGGCAATTTTTACTTTATTGAGATGAATACCCGCATTCAGGTGGAGCATCCTGTTACGGAAATGGTTACCGGGATTGACCTGGTTAAAGAACAAATCCGAATTGCCGCAGGAGAAAAGTTGAATATTTGCCAGGACGATATTACTATAAAGGGTTGGGCACTGGAATGTCGCATTAATGCAGAAGATCCTGAACGAAATTTCTTTCCCAGTCCCGGTTTGATCACCATTTATGAAAAACCAACAGGAGAAGGAATTCGCGTTGACGATTACGTTTATAGCGGGTATACCCTTCCTTACTTTTATGACTCATTAATGGGAAAAGTTATTACCTGGGGTGAAACCCGTGACGAAGCTATCAATCGTATGAAAAAGGCCCTTAGTGAGTTTCGTATCGGGGGAATTAAGACCACCCTACCTTTCCATCAATGGATATTAAATCACCCTTCCTTTATCCGCGGGGAAGTGTATACCACCTTCGTCCAAGAGTTGTTAAATAACTGTGAACCCTTTAAGGACTTGGCAGCAAGATAAGGGAGAGGTTTAATAAATATATAGAGAGAGGCCTTGAAGGAAAATTTTGGGACAAAAAAGTAAAAGGCCTCTCTCAAAAATAGAACTTAAAAACAAAACCTTTTTATTGCAATTAAATGAGATTTTTGTTATACTTTATACGTGTCAACACGACATGTGATGGTTGTTGCCATTAGGTATAAGTTGAAATGTAGATGGTTTTAGAAGTTGTTAAATATAATATTAGAACAAGCCGGAGTGGCGGAACTGGCAGACGCACGGGACTTAAAATCCCGGGGGCCGCGAGGCCCGTACCGGTTCGATTCCGGTCTCCGGCACCAGTAAAATCAAGGGTTTCAGGGTTTTGGGTCACCAGCACAAAGGTGGCCAATTTACTTTTTGGGTGCCCATTTGGTGCCCAAATTTTTTTATGACTGTATCGTGCTGTATGGTCCTGTTTTGAATCTTGGTCGAGCGGTGCGGGTTTATTTATAACAGTTACTTGTATAACCAAGGCAGCTTTTCTGGGCCAGCAGTTTTGCATATGTTTGGCTATCTTTAACAATATGTAAAATCCAGCTTTTCCATTATTTTTTATTTCATAGGATAAAAGTCCTATATAATTAGGCAAAAAGTAATAAAACTATGAAGGATATTTCAGATAGTTGTCGAACGAATCAAAAAAATATAAAAAATAACAATGAAATATGTAAAAATTTGGAAGTTTGTTTCAGGTTGTTAAGAATATATTACATGATCCGTACCTGCAGCAGTACTACCAAAATAACAATAAAGATTAAATAAATGCACTTCCTGCCAAGTGGAAGGTTCAAGATGAAAAAATTGGAGAAGTAGTCAGGCTCCATAAAACAATTGAAGAACTGGAACTTTACACTGTCCTGGGGGGAGGAGGTTATTATCATTTTTAAGGTAGTATTTGCAAATAAAGCGGTTAAGGGCATGGAGCATTTGGTCAATAAATACCTTTTAAATATTGAGGAAAGATTTGAAAACAATCAATACTTGGATATGTTAGTTGTGATAGCTGGATTATTATTATGGGCGGGGGTTTGCTTTTACGCCGGGCTGCAGTATTAATGGTGAAATTCCTGTCCACAAAATTATTCACAACTTATCAACAACCTGGTGATAAGTGTCGTATATTTAAGGCTTTTGTTTTTCAGGTAGGTCGTATTAGGAAAACATTTTGACGTGAGGGTTTAAAGTTTCCCGTTTGTTCCAGGGCAGGTAACAAAAAACGCCCCATGCGGGGCGTTATCCAAAATAAATGCACAGGTCAAGAACCATAACCAGGGGTTGAGCTTGCAGCTGCTTGGCGTCACATTTTTGTTGTGTGTGGCTTTTTTCGTTTTATGTAAAACAAAACGCCCCATTACGGGGCGTTTTGTCTGAAGGAAATAGGAGTGTATATTGGGGCATTGCCGGGATAACAACGGCAAGTTTGCACATGCTTTATTTATTCGACACTGCAATATCCGAAGAAGGGGAACATACCAAACACCAGCAGGATCAGAATCAGAAATAGAATGAAGCTTCCTTTAGATCCACTACCAACGCCTCCGCCATAACCCATTTACACATTCCTCCTTAGTTAAAGTTTTTTGTCTGGCTAATTTATAGTATTCGGCTGAAGAGGAAAGTGTTACTAATTGTTGAATTTTTGCCCAAGGGTTGCTTAAAATCCCGGGGGCTGCGAGGCCCGTACCGGTTCGATTCCGGTCCCCGGTATCAGTCATCCGACTACTACGAATTCCCGTGGCTGGCGATTGGCCGTAAAATTATAAAAGTTGTCACTTTTATTGTGCAAAAGTGCCGGGTAGAAAAGTGGCAATTTGCGGGAAAGCTATCAGTATTACCAAACAGACTATCAGTGCTGCCAGGAAAGGCCATATGCCCTTGAAAATTACTTCCAGGGGTATATCCGGGGCCACCCCCTTGATGATATATACGTTCATACCTACCGGCGGCGTAATTACGCCCATGGCCACTACCATAACAATTATTACCCCGAACCATATGGGGTCGTAGCCGAGGGCTGTGACCACTACGGGGAAAAAGATGGGTATGGTAAGTAGAATCAGTGCCAGTGCATCAATAAAACAGCCAAGTATTAAATATATAAGCAACACAATTCCTACTACAGCAAAGGGCGGCAGGGACAGGGCCCCGGCCCAATTGGCGAATGCAAAGGGGACCTTGCTCACGGCCATAAAGCGGCCGAAGATAATTGCCCCGGCAACCATAAGCATAATCATTGCCGTGGTCCGGGTAGCATCTAAAAGGGAGTTTTTAAACCCCTCCCAATTAAGGCGCCTTCCCAGAAGGGCCACTCCTAAAACGCCGGCCGCACCTACGGCACCAGCTTCCGTAGGGGTAAACCATCCAGCAAAAAGGCCGCCTATGGATATGGAGAATACAACCAACACTTCTCCCAGCCCTCCACGGAGCGCACTGATCCTCTCTTTCCAGCCGGCCCTGGGCCCGGCAGGGGCCAGGGCGGGATTACGGGAAGCAAGGATAAAAATGGCCCCCATATAAAGCAACATAAGAAGAATTCCCGGCACAATGCCGGCCATAAAGAGCTTACCCACCGATTGCTCCGTAGTCATGCCGTAAACGATCATAATTACGCTGGGCGGAATTAAGACACCTAGCACTCCACCAGCGGCAATACTGGCCGTGGCCAGGGAGGCATCATATTTGTATTTTTTCATTTCCGGCAGGGCAATAGCGCCCATAGTTGCTGCCGTAGCCGTGTTGGAGCCACAAATAGCCCCAAAGATGGCGCACGCTGCCTGCGTCGCTATGGCCAGTCCTCCGGGTAAATGTCCAATTAGCTTATAAGCAAAAACATATAGTTTGGAGCCAATTCCGGAATAAAAGGCAAGAAACCCCATCCAAACAAACATGGCGATAACGCTCAGCGAGTGAGAAGAAAATGTAGAAAAGATTTCTTTGGCCACCATGCTAAAGGCCGCGGACGGTGAAACCAGGTAGCTGAACCCCGCAAAGCCTACCAAAGCCATAGCGTAGGCAATGGGCATCCGTAAAATCAAAAGGGCAAAAAAAGCTGCTATGCCAATTATGCCAACAACGAACTCGCTCATCTATTGACTGCCGTCCTTTTTATGGATTCTATCAATCTGACGAACAATACCAGGCTGAGTACGAACAGGCCGAAGGAAACGAGATATACAAAGGGATAGAACGGTATCTGGGTCGTCGGCGCCACCACGCCACTGTCCGTCATGCTGCGGCCGTACTTCCAAATATGCCAGGCAGACAGGCCCCAGAAGCACAGAGCGGCGGCGTTCATAATCACATCAACAGCCGCCTGTATTCTGGGCGGAAAACGGTCTGCCACAAAACTTATGGCAATATGGCCGTTTTGAACGGCGCAGTAAGCTAAAGCCAGGCCAATTACCACTGCCGTTAAAAAGCCCACGTATTCGTAGGTACCCAAAATAGGGCGGTTTAGAAAAGCACGTAATATAATATTGGATATAACCAGTAACATTATGGCCACCATGCATAACCCGGCTATTTTATCCAGTACCCGGCTTAGTCCTGTAACTAAGCCCGCCAATTGTTCCGTGCCGGCCCGCGCCCGCGGCACATATGAGATTTCATAACCGGCCTGCTTTTCTGCGAATTGTTTCATGCCAGTTCATTACCCCCAGCAAGCTTATTTATATTCTTTATTGTATTTGTCGGCCAGTTCCTTAACTGTGTCCAAAATTTCTTGTCCCGGGAGTCCTTTTTCACTCATTTTGGCCACGAACTCGTCCTGAATAGGACTGACGAGGCTAATCCACTTTTTCGCTTCTTCCTCCGGGAGGGTAATGACTTCCATGCCGGCTTCTTCAACTGCCCACTTCAATGCAGCCTCGTTCTGTTTGTCCCACAAGCCCATTGCCACTTCTTTAAAATACTTCTCGTTGACCTCTTCGATAGCCTTTTGAACACCGGGCGGTAAAGAATTCCACTTATCAAGATTCATGGTAATAAAGAACAGAGTGTTATAGAGAAATGGTGTTTTAGTCAAGTAATCGGTAACTTCAGCATGCTTCCAGCCTTTTAAGACTTCAACAGGAGAAAGGTTCCCTTTAACAACTCCTTTGGACAAAGCTTCATAGGCCTCGGACTGGGGCATTGCCACTGGAGTGGCTCCCAGTGTCTCCAGGGTTTTAGCGCTGAGCCCGGTAGCCCTTATCGACAGTCCTTGCAGGTCGCTGAGACTCCGGACTGGAACTTTTGTAAACAAATCTCCTGGCCCGGTGGCGAATACCATCATAAGCTTGGTATCTTGTACTTCTTCTGGGTTAAGGCGTTTGATTCCCTCCCAGGCAACTTTGCTGGCTACCTTGGAGTTAATATAAGTGATACCCGGCAGCTCGAAGGCCTCCATTACCGGGAAACGGCCCCGGGTATAAGCAAAACAAGAAAGACCGATATCAGTAATGCCGTTAACAACCCCGTCATAAATGGTGTCCGCCTTAAGCAAAGTTTGACCGGGATAACTGGTGATTTTTACCTGCCCGTTGGTAGCTTCCTCAATAGCTTTTGCCCAGGGCTGAAGTAAATCTGTCTCAACCGGGTGGGTAGCGGGAAAGAAATGCGCCAGTTTAAGTTCAATTGTTCCCTGTTTACCTTGTTCCTCCGGTGAAGTTTTCGATGAACAGCCGGTTAAAGCAGCCAGCACCATCACCACCAGCAATAACAGGACTTTCCTACTTTTCAACGTTTTTCCCTCCTTAAATTGTTTTTAGCAATAAAAAAAACTCCCGTAGGAGTTTAGAGAGCAGCGGTTAAGCCCCTTTATTCATGAGGGAATAATATATGCAGGCTCATTACCCGTAACATTCATTCCCAAAGTCCATTTTAATTATTATCGTGGTTAAATGGACTCGAGAATTCCATGGGGCAGATTTCCGGTTCCCAGGAAAATACCGCATTCCCTTTTCCTACCGTCTTACCGTCCTACCCTTTTTAAAATTTTACCAGCCGTACTTCAATTTTGAAAGTCTCAGCCATACTGTATAATATTACAATCTATTCGGTGTCATTAAAAGAATTCCTGCATGTCGATAATTTTTTTACTCGATTTTAGAGCTTCCCATTACACTGTATTTTCTTTATTTTTTCTTATTAGGAAGGATGTTTTCAAGATATGGCGAATTACGTTGGTGGGAAGGCTTTACGAAAAACTTTTGGGGATTATGAAAAAGTCCTCAGCCTTGGGGTTGAGGACTATTTTTTTAAAAGGTAGGGTTAAGCAGGAGGTGTTTTTTTGAAGTTATTTTTACTGGCACTTCAATTTCTTACCAGGGTACCTGTTAAAGTGCGCGGAACAGTTGAAGTGGAAGATATGGCCCGGTCTATGGCCTTTTTCCCGCTGATTGGATTATTTCTCGGAGGGGCAGCGGCAGCCCTATATACTTTAATGTCGCATTTTCTGGCTTTTCATGTATGCGACCTTTTAGTCCTGGCATTTTTAATAATAATTACCGGAAACATGCATCTTGATGGATTAATGGATACTGCTGACGGGCTATTCAGCGGAAAATCGCGGGAACGGATATTGGAAATTATGAAAGATAGCCGGGTTGGCTCGCATGGTGTTATCGCAGGAAGCATGATTTTACTTTTAAAATTTGTACTCTTGGGACAGATTCCCCCGGGGATGAGGGCTATTTCCCTGGTGGTTATGCCGGTTTTAGGACGGTGGTCACAAGTATATGGAGCAAAAGTATACCCTTATGCCAGGGTTGGTGGGGGAACGGGAGTTTTTACTGATTATGTGGGGAATTTACAGTTATTATGGGCAACGTTAAGTACCATATTAACAGTTTTACTAATTGTTGGTTATAAAGGCATCTTTTTATTGGGAGTGGTTTTATTAGGGACGGCTTTGTTAGGGTGGTACATATATAAGAAAATTGGCGGGATGACCGGGGATACCTTAGGTGCTGTTACCGAATGTGTTGAGGTTTTGGTTTTATTTACATTACAGTTTTTGTTCTAAGATGTAAATACAGAGTGGAGCGGGTCAGCAAAAATTATCAAATATGGGGACTGGTTCCCCTTCGAGAATGAAGCTTGAAAATTTAAAACATTCAGGAGGGTTCCGGGGCGTTTATATCGAATACCGTCTTGAATTTTGCCACATTCCAGAGCAAAATGTTTCCTGAATTAATTAAGGAATTATTAAGGGAGAGTGGATTTTAGATGAATAACGTGGCGGCCCTTTCGGAGATCAGGGTTCTTGATTTATCCAGGTTGCTGCCCGGGCCCTATTGTTCCATGATGTTAGCGGATTTAGGGGCGGAGGTTATAAAAATTGAAGAGCCCGGCCGGGGCGATTATTTAAGGGAATTTCCTCCTAGAGTTAATAAGGAAAGTGCCATGTATCTGGCCGTAAACCGAAATAAAAAAAGTATGACTTTAAATCTTAAGAGTGAACGGGGCAAGGAAATTTTTTTGAAACTTGTTAAAAGCGCTGACGTTATTTTGGAGGGCTTTCGCCCGGGAGTTATGGACAGGTTGGGCCTGGGTTATCGGGATTTGGAAAAGATAAATCCCGGTATTATTTACTGTTCCATATCGGGTTACGGGCAGGAAGGGCCCTTTGCAAACAAGGCGGGTCATGACATAAATTATTTAGCTCTTGCAGGTATTTTAAGCATCACCGGAACCAGAGAAGAGGTTCCGGCTATACCCGGTGTGCAGATTGCCGATATTGGTGGCGGGGCCATGCTGGCGGCTTTCTGCATCCTTGCGGCGCTTTTTGCCCGAGAAAGGAGCGGGGAAGGCCAGTATATTGATGTTGCCATGATGGACGGGGCGTTATCCTGGCTAAGCATGTATGCCGGCAAATACTTTGCCGACGGGATAGACCCCGGTATGGGTAAGACCATGTTAAACGGCGGTATTCCCTGCTATAACTTATACCGTACAAAAGACGGGCGTTATATGGCCCTCGGTGCGCTGGAACCCCGGTTTTGGGCCGCCTTTTGCAATGCTATTGGACGGGAAGACCTGCTCAATGAGCAGTTTGCTTCCGGTGAGAAGGGCAGGGAAGTAATAGGGGAGTTGGAAAGGATTTTTGCAGAAAAAACTAAGGACGAATGGCTGGAGTTTTTAAAAGGTGTGGACTGTTGCTGCGAACCGGTGAATAATTTTAAAGAGGCCTTTGGGCATCCCCAGGTTAAGTATCGTAATATGGTTAAGGAAATGGAGCATCCCACCGAAGGTAAAATTCAGCTGCTCAATTTTCCGGCCAAACTTTCCAAAACACCGGCGGACATTCGAATGCCGCCTCCTTCGCTGGGTGAGCATACCTTTGAAATTCTTACCGAGCTTGGTTTTAATGAAAATGAAATAAAAAAGCTGGCAGAAGATAAGGTGATTTAAATGGCTGCGCAATAATTACAAGGAAACGAGACTTGACTTTTAACTTTAAAATGCTATAATATATTTTGCTACAACTGAAAAGTGCGGGTGTAGCTCAATGGTAGAGCATCAGCTTCCCAAGCTGAGGGCTGAGGGTTCGATCCCCTTCACCCGCTCCAGTAAAATCAAGGGTTCCGGGGTATTGCAGTAAAGTGTAATACCCCAATTTACTGCAATCTTACTGCAATAAAAAAGCAACTAGTAAAAACTAGTTGCCGTTAAAAACAGTTTCCAATTTGCTTATGGCTTGCTTCTTCATTTCAATACTATCATGTACGTATAGGTCCAGAGTGGTGCTGACTTTGGCGTGGCCCAGTATCTCCTGGACCGTTTTTATGTTTTCTCCCGCCTCTATTAACATGGTAGCCACTGTATGCCTTAAATCATGGACACGCACGTGCCGCAGGCCGGCCTTTTTCAGTATCTCCGTGTGCTTTCTGTGGAAGTTCCGGGGTTCCATCGGGGTTCCGGTGGGAGTGCAGAATACCAGGTTATTATCCTGGTAAGCCTGGCCTAACAGCAGTTTTTCTTCCGCCTGCCGGGCCCGGTGATTTTTAAGTTCCTTTACCACCCAGGGGAGTAAGGGAATAGTCCGTTTACCCTTCTCGGTTTTGGGCTCCGAGAATACCAGAGCGGTTCCGCCTTCCACCGGGGCCCGGGCCAGTGTCCGTTTAACCGTTAGCAATCCGTTTTTCAAATCTATGTCCTCCCATGTAAGGGCCAGCAGCTCCCCCCTCCGCAAACCCGTGGTTAACTCCACCAGGAAAGCTGCATATAGCCTGTCGTCTTTGGCGGCATCCAGGTATTGTTTTACTTCATTTGGCTTTAAAGGAGACATTTCCTTATATTTGAGCTTAGGCAGGGTTGTTGCCTCTGCCGGGTTATAGGCAATTAGCCTCTGTTTTTGAGCTTGTTTAAGGGCCCCATTTACGACCTGGTGAATCATGTGCACTATTCTGGATGAAAGCCCGCCTTTGCCATCCAACCTACCGTTTGTGTATTTTTGATTATAAAATTCCTGTATTATGTCCGTGGTTAATTGTTGCAAAGGGATATTCCCAATACAGGGGATTATGTGTGTCCGGGCCAGGTGTTCATAGTTGGCATAAGACGTGGGTTTAATATTAGGTTTTTTGTAAACTTCCAGCCACCGGGTAAGCCATTCACCAAAGAGGGTTTTTGACGGCTCCGTATACGTCCCGCTTTGTAGTTCCGCCTTAAATTTATCTATCTTTTCCTGCACTTCTTTGCGGGTTTTCCCATAAAAAGTTTTACGCTTCAGTTTGCCGGTAACGGGGTCCCGGCCAATGGGTACCTGAGCTGTCCACCTGCCGTCCTTTCTTTTATAAATTGTCCCCTCACCATGCCCGCGTTTACCCATGCCTTACTCCTCCTTTAATTCCTCCATTAGCTTTTTAAGTTCCGCCGCACTTTCGCTGCCGTCATCCTTCCAGGAAATGCTTAAAATTTGCTCTTTGGTATATTTCCCCTCTTTCAGCAGTTTCCTCAACTTCGCCGCCGGGTTCTTGCCCAGGTAGGCCACATCCCGGGGGGTGGGCTTACCGTTCTTCCGCTGTGTGGTCCGCAGCACCGCGTAGCGGTTCTTTTTGCCCTTCATGGGCCGCCAGTAGATATACATTTTATTGCCCCCGCTGTATGCTTTAAGTTTATTTTATTGTAGAGTGATACTAATGTCAAGAATAATTACCAGGTAAGCCTATTTTCTTCCTTAACCTTTCAACATTCAACGAAATTGCTTCAGCCTTACGGTCACAAGGGTTATAACCGTTGAAAGCCAACTCAACACATTTCAACGAAATTCAACGAAAAAAAAGGAGTGCGTTCTACACACCCCCTCTTTTATTCCACTGTACCGGCCAGCATCCGGGCTTCCCTTTCATGCCGGGCCAGGGCCCGCTCAGCCGCTTCAATCGCCTCCTGCAGTGACTTCTCATCTTCTCCCACCTTCCGAGGGACGTGCAGCGTGACCTTCCCGGTTTCCAAGTCCAGGGAAAGCCTTCGTTCCGGGAAATCTTCTCCCATTACCACAATTGCATGTATGCGCCCCTTCTTCGTGCGCCAGACAAATGCGTCAGCCATGCTATTACCTCCTTGTTGGTTACTCTATCGGGTTTAGAAAGGGGAGGGGCCGGGGCCCCGTCCCCTTGTTAGGCCACCAGGTTAAAACTTATATTTGCTCCGTAGTACCTGTACCGCTTGCCGGCCTTCAGCAACTTGTGAAAATTCACAAGTTCGTTTTATGTCGTGTAGTACCTGTACCGCATGTATTAATCCCTCCCCTTCTCTTTATTTTGCAGAGTAGTCTATGCAAAGTATAGCATGTATTCTACATCATATCAATACCTCTTTGCATAACCTATCCGACATATTGTAGGAATCTTTTTGTATAATGCAGGAAATATGCTATAATTAAGCTGGAGGTGGGTTAATAATGCCAGAGATACGTTGTCGTTTAAGCACTCTTATGGGTGCAAAACGGTTAAAAATATCAGATATACACAACCAGACAGGTATAGCCAGGGATACTATTAGTACTCTTTACCATGAAAAGGCGAAGGGGATAACTTTTGCCGTGTTAGCACGGCTATGCCAGGCTTTGGATTGCCAGCCTGGTGACATCCTTGAATATGTCCCGAACACGGGGGAGGAGGAATCCACCAATGGCTAATAATAAGGATCTGGTTAACATGCTCCGCTCCGTTATCCAGGAAGAGTTACAACCTGTACGGCAGGAGTTTCGGGAGTTTCGGAAGGAAGTACGGCAGGAGTTTCGGGAGTTTCGGAAGAAAGTACGGCAGGAGTTTCAGGAAATGAGGCAGGACATAAGAAGGCTGCAACAAGACGTTGCCACCATCAAGCGGGATGTTAAGGCCATTTGGGAGGACATACTCAAGCTGGATAACCGCTTAACTGAACAGGAGAGAAGGACTGCCGCAAAATAGCCCGGCTTATTGCCGGGCTTTATTATGCCCGGGCCGGGCAATCTCCCGTTACCGTGTTACCGTTACGGTCGCTACCGTTACGGTTGTTACGTCCGCCCGGTCTATGTCCACGGGCTGGTAAGGATTTGCCCGCCCCTTCCAGTGCGCGCATCTTTGCGCACCTGCGCAGTTTTGCACAGTTCGCGTTCGTTATTCTTCATGGGGTGATTTTGATAAATAGACCCCTGCAAAACGAACAGCCGGGGCCCTTATAGCTTACCCCTTAAATTACCTTTAAACCCAGTAATCACAAGGCTTTCAGCCATTCCGGTACTCGTTGCGGTACCGGCTTTTTATTACGTTTCGCTCCACTTATTCCGGAACATAGCGCAAATTGCGACGCATTTTCCGAAACGAAGCGAAACATTTTTGCCCCTTTTCGCTCTTTTTAGTGCGTAAAAATGCGTGTTTTTCGCTACCGCTTCTTTTTCCAGGGCGGCATTACCGCACCCCGGGAAACTTCCACTGCCGCGTCAAAGGGCACGGTAATTGGCCCCACGGTTAGCCCCTGAATGGTAAATTCTCGCGGGCACCACGGGCAAACAATAATGGCTGTACCATCCTCCAGCCAGCCATCGAAATACAACTCCAGTTCCCCGCAATACGGACAAACCAGGGCCAGGGCTTCGATATCATAATCATGCTCAACGGCCTTTCCAGGAGTAGGTACCGGTTCCAGCTTCTTTGGGGCCCCGTCCCTTGTTTCCATGTGCCGCCTGTGGCGGCTCAGGGCCGCCTTTGATACACCGTAGCGGTCGGCTATACTTTGCAGTGTCTCCCCGGCTACCAGGGCCTGGTCAATGGCTTCTGCATCCTTATGAGCACATACACTGCAGCGCCTTGGCATATTCTCACCACCCTTCAAACTTAAAACAGCCGCCACCTTTCGCTTGGCAGCGGGGCCCGCGGCTTTTTGTTCCGCCTTCTGCGGTTTTTATTCCCACCACCCCGGGTAATGGCCCCGGGCCTTGGTATCACGGGTTCCTTTTCCCGGAAATCGGGGGGGTTGGTTTGCCCACCACTGCCAGAATTTCTCGTCTGTAGGCCACAAGCAAACCAAACCCCTTTCATTTTGCTTTCCCGTGCCGCCGGGACCTAGCCCTCTGGATGTACTTGCCCCTTTTAATTGCTTCCCGCCAAAGTTCTGGATCCCGGGCCAGAAGGCTCTGCAGCTCCTGTTCAGTTAAAAACAGCCTGTACTTGGTAAGTTTTATTTCCACAAGTTTTGCCTTGGTAGGGCCCCCCGCCCTGTATGGTGCCCGTTCTTCCGAAGAAATCACTCCCCAACGCGGCCGTTTCCCCTGTTTTTTGGGAAGGAAATCAGAAAAATTTTTTCCCGTACCTGGCCGAATTTCGGGGCTCGCAGCACCCGCAACTCCCCCGTTTTTCGGAAGGACCCGCACCGGTAAAAACATGTTCGGTTGTGCCGACGAATTTCGTCGGCTTCAGCCGTCCGGCCGTTCCGGTAAACTCTTTCGGGCATACCGCGGGCACTGGAGCACAACTCCCACCGGCTGTTTGCACCTATTCTCGTTTTTACAGCTATCGCAAAGGCTTTTCTCTTTCCGCTTACCCATGCCTTTACTCATTGATACCACTCCCGCTTTTAATGCAACATAATGCTACATTACCCCC
Source organism: Desulfofundulus sp. JL263-se (assembly GCF_056316025.1). Taxonomy (NCBI): domain Bacteria; kingdom Bacillati; phylum Bacillota; class Clostridia; order Eubacteriales; family Peptococcaceae; genus Desulfofundulus; species Desulfofundulus sp. JL263-se. Next base: position 999,059 of record NZ_CM149993.1, read on the forward strand.
ATTTACCATAAAAAGGGAATTTTGCGTGCAAAAGGGTGGGCGCTCGGTCTATAGGTCGCGCTTTCCAAAAAAAGGAGCCCCCCTACCCCTTTACATTTTTAGGATATCGCATCCGGTTCGCAATATAGCGCATTCGGTCCCGCTCCGCGGGCCGCTTTGCCTGCAATAGCCTGGCGCATGCAGAGAAATAGCACGCATCCGCAAATAGCTTGTTGCGTTCCCACCCAGGGGTTGCCTTGGGCCATGCTCTATTTGCCGTCCGGAACAACTTCTGCCACTTCCGCTGGTCCCGGCTTTCCGGGGGCCCGTATATGTCTTTAAGATATACCCCCGGGGCAGGTACAGAAGGGCGGGGCTTGTCCCAAAAGGCAGGCTTAGGGGGTGGGAGTGTTTTTACAGGTTGGTCATCTTTGGAAAGGATGTAATCCAGTTTTTTGCTTAGACTGTTTTTCATATTCACATACCTACTCAGCACTCAGCAGGTTTGCTTCATCCCTTGTGGTCCAAGGGTTATACCCGCTTTTTTCTTAGTCAGCAGGTTTTCAGCAGGTTTTTTTATTAATCTCTGCAAGCCTTGCGGCTCAAGGGTTTTACCTGCTGGGACTTACTCAGCAAGTTTCTGCATTTACTCAGCAGGTTTTTTAGATAGCCAACCAGTGATTTAAAACCTGCTGAGTTAATATGTAAAAGTTACTCAGCAGGTATAACCCGCGCCATATCTGGGCTGAGCTTAATTTTTCAAAAAACGTGCTGAGTGCTTTTTCTGCGGGTATAACCCGCATCACGCCTGGGCTGAGCTCAATTTGCTGAGTGCTGAGTAACTGCAAGAATGAAAACTTGTTTTTTAGGTCCGCGGGTACCGGATTTTTCTTTGAAGTATCCCATGCCGCGCTTGGCCATAACTTTTAAAAGCTCTTTAGCCTTTTCAGCGTTCTTGCAAACCTGGGCAGTATATAGCTCCCTGGCAGTAATGCTTTGCTTCTTATGCTTCTTGGCCCACTCCAATACCCGTCTAATTTGCCTGTCTTCCGGGTCCTCCTGTAATTGGGCATACACCTTACGTGTATGGCTCTTAAAATATTCCACCAAACGCCAGGCCATTGCCATGCTTATTTTATCCACCGGGCCGCTGGTAGTTTCGTTATTTACCCGGCGGGTTAAGTGGATTATAAGGGCCAGTCTTGCGGCCTGGGAAGGGAATTTACTCCAGGGGCCCCGTAAGTTATCAGGCACCTTGGTATTCCTTTCTAGCATGGTTTCATTATAGGCTTCCACCCACAAAGCTTTAGCTTCCGGGGTAAGGGTTATCAAGGTAGGGCTCCCATCGCGGTTGGGTTCCAATGCCCATAATTTTTGAAAAGTTTGTTCGTATGCTTCCAGGGTTGCCTCGCTAATTTCGTCTTCTGTCCACCTTTGAAGGACGGGCTCCGGATATGCAAACAGTATCCGGTGTATAAACCCGTCTTCTCCTTGGCTCCGCTCATCTACCAGGGTTTTAAGCACTCCCGGGGGCATTGCCCCGGTAACAGATACAAACGGGTTCTCTAATATCGTTGGGAGTTTTCTAACCCGGTTTATTTTCGCCAGGGCCCCGCTCCAAAAGGAAAGATACGCTTCCCGGTCCGCTCCTTTCCCGCCTTTGTACTGATTAAGGCCGTTAATCCAGGCGGTAAGTTCGTCCAGGGCCAGCAACACACCCCTGGGGTTGTTTCTCAAGGTTTCCGCCAGGGCCTCCGTTGTGGTGTCCGTGGTATAAACCTCACCCATGACAGGAGGTTCTGGCTTCTTACCCCTGGCCTCCTTATTCCTTTTGGCATCCTCCCACTGCTGCAGTTCTTCCTCGTAAATTTCCTTTTCGCGCTCGTATTTTGCGGCCAGTTCCTTTTGCAGTTTCTTAACCGGCCTTAAAGCCACTTGCTGGGAGGGGCTTTTGGCGCTGCCCGGCTCTGCAATAACGCAAGTGTAAATATTTGCCTTAAAGTTCCAACCTTTTTTAACTTGCAAAACGTGGCTATTGCCGATTGCAGTTCCTAAGACAGTTATTGCGGGTATAGCTATAAACTCTGCAGGGCATTGGTTTGCCCGCATCCCTTTTTCCACCAGCTTGCGCAATACCTTGGGGAGGGCCTCCAAAGGGAATGGTTCTGCCTGTAATGCTTCCATCCCGAAGGCCGGGGGTAACCCCAGCACCAGAGGGGCGGTCACATTTTCCTTACAATCCTGGCACCAGGTCCCGAAATTTTCGCGAATGTATTCGCAAGTATGCGGGCCCGTGTCTGCCAGCGCGTGGTTTATTTTTTTATCGGTTTCCTCTGGGCTATAGCGGGGATAAGGTTCACTCAATTTATGGCATATTTCCCGCCCATTCTCTGCCCGGGCCAGGTTGGTAATCATGGCATACCATTCGGGTTCTGAAAGGTCTTTTGCATCGTCCCTGCAGTGCCGGATAAAGGCGCAGCGCGTCAGGATAGCCTCAGCATCCGGGGCCGGGCCCTCATCTTCCGGGGGTTTCTCCCGGCCTTTTTCCCGGGGCCCACTCGGGGCAGGGACTTTAGCTTCAAGTTCGGCAATTGCCTCTTCCAGGTCGGTTATGCTATATCGCCGGTTTGGTCGGGCATGTACCACCTTTACGGGCACCGGCTTGGAGTTTTTTCGGTTTAATGTGCCCGGCACTCGCAACACCCGGGCCAGATCGGAAGTATTGTCCACCCGCCACCCCTGGGGCCGGGCCAAACTAATGAATGCCCGCTGGAATCTTTTAACCAGGGCGGCTGCCTTCTGCTGCTCTTCTTTGCTTTGAAATACCCATAACTGGTCAAACAGCCAGTAAACATGGTACCCACCGCCGGAGTGTACCAGGACAGAGGGAGGGCAGGCAAATTCAGCTATCAACTTCCGGGCTTCTTCCTCTGTCGGGAGACTTTGGTTTTTGTGTGCCCCGCCCTGGCAGTCTATGTCCAGCCAAAGGCCAGGAATAGCCAGGACCCCCTCGGCTGTACCCCGGCCAGTGGTTTTCTCCCGCTGAAGGGCTAGGCCGAAATAGACATTTTGAGACTTACTTAATTCCAGCGCCTTTCTCGCGGCTTCCTCCGGATTGGCCGGGTTCTGCCAACAAGTTTGCTTCCCCGGGGATGTCCACAAGACAAGCACTCCCGGGGGATTCTTTCCATAGGCCGTGTAAAATTTCAGTAGGCACCAGAAGGAAATCAACCTCCTAGAAATAGAAATGAGACCTCACCCCAAAAACACTCCAACGGAAATTAAAGGAGGGCGAGGTCTCATGTTAAATATTCGCCACATAGTGGGGGCAGTCCTTCTATTCGGTTCTGGCCTAACTAAATTAATTGGCGAGTGCAAAGACTTTTATGAGCTTGAAAAAGGCATCCATGAGCTGTGCCAGGCAGTCTGCAACCAAATTTTCACCTGGGCCCTGGAACAGATCGATACCCGCCTGATGAATGAACGTGACCGGAGCACCTGGGAAGTGGTCGGCTTTCGGGCTAAAACAGCAGTAAGCACCTTTGGGGAATTTCTCTTCAAAAGGCGCCTGTACAGGAACAAAAAAACCGGGGAAACCAAATTCTTTTTAGACGAGCTGCTGGGCTGGCCAGCCCGGGCCAAGATCACCCCCCGTTTAAAAGAACTGGCCGTCAAACTAAGCACCGAACTTTCCTTTGCCCGTGCCGCCGAGATCTTAAACCACCTTGTTTCCGGCCTAAGTCCCATGACCGTCTGGCAGGCTACCCAAGAAGTGGGAGAAGTCTTGCAGCAAGAAGGAGAAGAAAAAAGGGCAGCGGTTTTTGAAAAGGGCGAAGCTCCCGGCGGGAAAGAGGTAACCCCGGAGCTGTGTATCGAAGCCGACGGAGTGATAATCCGCCTGCAGAAGACAAAAGAGAAAAGAGGAGAAATTAAGCATATGGTCGTCTACGAAGGGAAGGAACAAATTGGCCAAGGTCGCTTCGCCCTGAAAAACAAGCTTGTTTTAAGCAGCCTAAATGACGGTAAGGCAGCCTGGGAAGAAAACTATGCCGTAGCCGGGGGAAAATGGGACCTGAGCCAAACCGAAAGGATCTTCATCGGCGGCGACGGGGCAGACTGGTCCAAGCAGGGAATTGATTACTTTCCCGGCGCTGTGTATCGCTTAGACCCATACCACCTGAGCAGGCATTTAACCGAGGCCCTCTGGTACGACGAAGAAACCTACCGGAAGGTGGCCCTGGCCATTTCCCAGGGTAACTGGGAGGAGACCCAAAGAGTTCTTACGGAAGCAGCAAAAAACACCAGGGGCAACCGGAAGAAGAGGATCACCAAACTTCTGCATTATCTTGAGGAAAACTGGGCGGGGATCGCTGCCTCGCCGGGAGCAAAACGTTTGGGCACCATTGAAGGGCAGATTCAACACAACGTGGCCCGGCGGATGAAACGCCTGGGAGCCAGGTGGACAATCCCTGGAGGAGACCGGATGGCCCGTGTTTTGGCCGCTAAGGCAAACGGGGAGCTTGGCAATTATACTTTGCGCTGGCCGGTGAAACACCGGAAATTGAGAGAAATTGCGCAGTTAAAGCCAGTCGAAAAACAAAAAACAGAGGATGTGGAAAAATGGCTGCAGGCGTCTGTTCCGGCTTTAAAGGGTCCTTTTGCTGACCGGCTGTGGATTAAGTATGTTTTACGTGAACTTAGCCGTCCCAGCTTTTCTGCTCTTTTGTAAAAGCATGTTCCTTGGAGAGCCTTTGAGGTTTTCAGGCGGCGCCGGAGGGTAGCCTTGACAGCCGGGGTCCCCGCATGTGATAAAATGTACAAGCCGGCGGGGTATGCTAAAGTATGCAGCATGTTCCCCGGAGCCGCCCCGTCGGTACTGAAACTATATCACATGCGGGGTGGCTGTCAAGGCCGCCGCCGTAAAACTAATGTTTTAAGCGGTGAGGTCTCATGTTAAAAGATACCTACTGAATCTTGACACGGACTAGTAAGTTACCCCTCCCTTGTGTGATACTCAGGTTTCTGCTACAATAACAGTAAACCTATTTGCATGGTATGTATATCTAACCAGAGATAAAAAGGACTATCAGTTAATTATGCAATTTCCCAAAAAGATTTCAGTTTGCTCCAGCTCGCATTTTCCCGGGCATCAGCTAGTCATGTAATTTACCAAAAGCAAAGCAAAGGCATAGTCATGCACCGTATGGCAAAGGTTGTGCACTGCATGTAATTTACCCAAAGCCTAACTAAGGGGTATGGGCCGCAAGGCCCCGGGAATAAGCCCCGTATGCGAGCCAACGGAGGGGGAATGGCCCTCGGGCCGGAAGTTAATGCCCCCTGTGCGAGCCAACGAGAGGGAATGGCCTTCGGGTCGGAAACTAATGCCCTCTATGCGAGCCGTGATAGTCATGAGGCCCGATAAAAAGTGCGAGCTTTGATAGTATGAGGCCCAAGAAAAAATGCGAGCCTTGATAGTCATGTGGCCCGGCAAAAAGTGCGAGCCAATTAATAAATCCACAGCCGCCAAGTATGGCGGCTTTCTTTACTGCAATAAACCCCGCAAAGCCCTGGTATGTCTGGCCTGCGGGGTTTTGATTTTGACTGCAATCTTGACTGCAATCAGGATAAAAAAACATAAAAATAACGGGTATTGGATAAGAATACCAATACCCGCGAACCCGCATAGATAGTGCGTTTTGGGATTAGGTAAAAATGACTGGAATATATCTCCTGAAATTCCCAAGCTGAGGGCTGAGGGTTCGATCCCCTTCACCCGCTCCATTAAAGCAGCTGGCTTCCCCAGTTGCTTTTTTATTTGAAAAGTCCTGGCAAAAACTTATTTAATCGTTTTTTTTTGTATTAATTTAGCCTGATTAAGGAAAGCTATATGTCAAAATAAGTTTTTTTAGCAAATTTTAAAGGGGAAAGGTGGAGGTAATGGCTCCGCCGGTATTCAGCAGGCTTCCGAAACATATAGGGGTTATACCCGACGGAAATAGAAGATGGGCTGTACGGCAAGGGTTACCTAAAGAAAAGGGTTACTCATACGGGTTAAGGCCCGGGATAAGGTTATATGAGCTTTGCCTGGAGTTCGGCATTAAGGAACTGACATTTTACGGTTTTACCCAGGATAACACTAAGCGCCCGACGGCTCAAACCATGGCCTTTCGGAAGGCGTGTGTTGACGCGGTTAAAATGCTTTCCAGCAGGGATGCTTCTTTACTTGTCATAGGGGATACTTCTTCGCCTCAATTTCCCCCGGAACTTCTGCCGTATACAAAAAGGCAAACTTTTGGGCGCGGCACTATCCGCATAAACTTCCTGGTCAATTACGGGTGGAAATGGGATTTAAGTAATTTGCAAAAATATGCGGGTACTAAGGGCAAGATTTCTCAAAAAAATTTTTTGAACGCCATAGCCTCGGCAGAGCTTTCCCGTATAGACCTCGTTATCAGGTGGGGTGGACGCATGAGGCTCAGCGGGTTTTTGCCCGTTCAAACCATCTATTCGGATTTTTATGTCATAGATGATTTATGGCCAGATTTCAGGGATGAGCATTTTTATAACGCTTTATATTGGTATCAGGAACAGGATATTACTTTAGGGGGATAAACCGACCCCCGTTTTTATTTTCCTTAAACATCTTTGTTTTAAAGAAAATTCCGGTAAATCAGCGCTGTGTTAAGAATTTGTAAAGAATGCGTAAATATATTAATGCTTTCTAGATTATTTGTTAAAATGTCGCTTGGGAATTATCAATCTTGGAGGTAGGTCCATGGAATTCTCTGTTAAGGATATCCTTTTTCACTTTTTAGGTGGACTGGCATTATTTTTATTCGGTATAAAGTATATGTCCGAGGGTTTACAATCTGCCGCTGGAAAACGCCTGCGAAATTTCCTTGAGAAGGGTACCAAGACCCCGATCCGGGGTGTTATAACCGGGGCGACGGTGACTGCCTTGATACAAAGCAGCAGCGGTACTACCGTCTTAACAGTGGGATTGGTTAATGCCGGCTTGTTAAACTTGAAACAGGCTATAGGAATAATAATGGGAGCCAATATTGGAACTACTTTAACTGCTTATTTGATTGGTTTTGAATTAAAACAGTATGCTTTGCCAATTATGACCTTGGGAGCATTGCTTTTGTTTTTCATAAAGCATGAAAAGGTTAAGTTAATAGGCCAGGTTCTTTTTGGTTTCGGCATGCTTTTTTACGGCATGGAAGTAATGGGTGCCGGTTTGAAGCCGCTGAGGGAATGGGACTTTTTCATTGATTTGATGGTTGACGTTCAGGAGAATCCACTTCTGGGTGTAGCTATAGGTACTATATTTACGATGCTGGTTCAAAGCAGCAGTGCAACCATAGGCGTTTTGCAGGAATTGGCAAGCCAGGGGGCAGTAACTTACTTGCAAGCTGTTCCCATATTATTCGGTGACAACATCGGTACTACCATTACGGCGCTTTTGGCCGCTATAGGTGCATCGGTGGCCGCCCGTAGAGCTGCCCTGACTCATTTGCTTTTCAACCTTAGCGGTACAGCCATATTCTTACCTTTAACCATTACTGGGGTGTTTCCGGAAATAGTCGGGTTATTTACTGATTATATCTATGTTCTTCTGCCCGGCTTTGAAGGTTCCTGGGAAACTTTAAATATTCGAATGCAAATTGCCCAGACCCATGGAGTTTTTAATATAACCAATACTTTGATACAACTGCCCTTTGTTACGTACCTGGCATGGGCCGTTACCCGCTTGATTCCCGAGAGGGCGGAAGAGGAGTTTAAGCATTCAAAGTTTTTGGAGCCGCGTGTTCTTAGCAACCCGGATGTGGCCCTTGGACAGGCAATGCGCGAAACGTTACGTATGGGCCGCCTGGCCAGGGAACTTTTTCACGGTGCCATGGATTACTTTTTTGGCATTAAGCCTGTGGATAAAGGAGCTGCCCTCAAAGCTATCGAAAGCCAGTTAAACCAGCTGGATAGGGAAATTACCGATTACCTTGTAAAATTATCATACAACCGCATGACGGAGGAACAATCCAATAAAGTTTCATTACTACAACAGGTCGTAACAGACCTGGAGAGAATAGGGGACCATGCTGAAAATATCCTTGAGTTGGCCTGGTATGCAGAAGAACACCAAGTGGAGTTTTCGGAGGAAGCTTCAAATGAGCTGGAATCTATGGTTGACCTTACTGACTTAACCTTACAACAGGCCATGAATGCTTTGGAAACCAACGATCATGGTTTGGCCAGACAGGTGCTGCAAAATGAAATTGTTATAGATAAAATGGAAAGGGATTATAGAAAGTCGCACCTTAAGCGGTTGAATGAACGTATTTGTAGTGCGGAGGCGGGAGCAGTTTTTCTGGATATTCTGAGTAATCTTGAGAGAATAGGGGATCATTCTGTAAATATTGCTGAATATGTTCTTGGTGAATCCGGAATCGAGCAAAGGTATATAGTACGTTATGAAGTGAGTAACAAGTAGGGGTGTAATAAAAAATATAATATATACTTAAAATTGATAGACAAAGTTTTTGGCAGGCTGCTTTAATTAGAGAAGATTGGATGCATGGTTAACTTGACTAATCCCGTAGCTCCATATACAATTAATTACTGACATTAGGTTTTTATGTTGGTATGGTGGTACTTTTTAGAAATGTTTATTTGTTGTGGTATGGGGGTTTAATTTGGCAATAGGCGCAAAAAGGACGGGGATTAAGGTAAAGCATGGTTAAAACTGGTGGAGGTGAGTATTAAATGCCGTTTGTGGAGGTTAATGGCCAGCAGATCGAAGTGGATGAGGACGGTTTCATCGTAAATCCCGAGCTTTGGGATGAAGAAGTGGCCAAGGCATTTGCTAAAGATGAGGGCATTGAAGAGCTTACTGAAGAACACTGGAAGGTAATTAACTATCTGCGTGATTATTATCAGCAGTTCCAGGTTGCTCCCATGATTAGGAAGCTTTGCAAGGAAACTGGCTTTAATCTTAAGAAAATTTATGAACTGTTTCCCAGTGGCCCGGCAAAGGGTGCTTGTAAGTTAGCTGGTTTACCGAAGCCAACCGGCTGCGTATAATTTCGTATAATTTAGATATCACAAAAAAGATAATTTTAAATTAACCTGCCGAACGACCCTGCTCGTTAAGGGCGGGGGTAGGCGGCCAGGTTGGGAACTGTTCGAGTTTTACCTGTGGAGGCAGGTCCGTTAAGGGCCGCCAATGAAGCAGGAAGCCTATTACCATTCGTAAAATGAAGGAATGGGTAGTTCAATAAGGCGGGGTTTAACTTTGTGCCTGTTGCCTTATGATTGGTTTTACAGAAAAAGTAGTTTATTTTTAATATGCCCCCCCTTTGAAACCCGCCAGTGGCGGGTTTCTTTGTGAAATTAATAAAAAGTAAAATCAAGAAGTCCTGCTGGACTTCTTTTTTTATAAAGTTTTAGTTGACATATGTTCTTTTAATAAATACACTGTTAATTGGATGTTAAAATGAGAGATAATTTAAAAGAGGAGGCTCAAATGGGGAATGAGAGTTGCTTTGCCAGTAGATAATGGAAATGTAAATCAACATTTTGGCAGAAGTAATGAATTTGCTGTTATAGAAATAGAAGGTACCGATATAAAAGATAGCAAAATTATTTCTGCAGCTAATTTAGCCCATAATCATGAAGGATTGGCTGGTTTGCTCAAAAATGAAAAAGTGGAAGTAGTGATCGTAGGGGGCATCGGGCCCAGAGCCCAAACAGCGTTAGAGGAGTGCGGCATAAAAGTAATAACGGGGGCTGAAGGGCCTGTAAACGATGTTGTTAAGTTATATGCCCGTGGACAACTTGTTTCGCGCCCTGTAAGTTGTGGACATGGGCATGGTCATGGATGCAGTCATCATTTCCACGGCTGCAGACATTGAGTTAATCAGCCCGTTGCCAGTTTAAGAAGTCAGGCTCCACAAGGCGGTAAGCATTCCTAAAAGTACCAGGAGGAGCCCTGCCAACGTAAATTTGATACACTTGCTAAACCAGGCCGTTTTTAACAATTGCAGGTTAAGTGGCTTTTCTTGATTGTTAAGGAATTTAATGGTAAAAGTGATTAAAGAGATGCATAAAACTATAATACCTGAAATCATTAAGAGGAGGCTTAAAGTTAACACCTAAGTCACCGGCTTTACATTAAAAAATAAGTTTAAACAAGGTCTTGGCTTTTGTCCAGGGCCTTATTTTTATTCGGTTTAAAAAAGCGTACGTTTTTTAGCAGGATTTTAAAGGGTTTATGTATAATTATCAAAGTTGAGCATGTCAAGAAGAGTGAGCAGCAATATATGTTGGAAGGGAATGATGCATCAATGCTAGCAGTATCTAAGTTGTACCCTACCTTAAGTTACGCGGAGAATCAAGGACTTTTTAAGGAGCTTGAAAAGATTTACAAGAAATTGCCCGAGACAACTTGTAACAGGTGTACAACTTGTTGTACGGTGCCGCCTCCAGGCTATTTAATCGAATTTTTGAATCTCTATAAATTTGTACGGGATAACTTGCAACATTTGCACAAAGAAATATTAAAAAAAGTTATATCCTACTTTTTCCTTGAGTTGGTAGATATAAACATTAAATGCCCTTTTTTGGATTCCAATGATTGTTTAGTTTACCCTGTACGGCCTTTAAGTTGCCGCGTGTTTGGTCTTTTAAGTGAAAAAGATTTCAATGTGGGCTCAAAGCGGCAGTTAAATGAAGTGGCCAAAAAATACCGGGAAAAATATGGCATTGAACTTCCCCGGGAAGTTATAGATTTTAATCTGCCTTACTGTGACCAGGTCCGCCTTCCCAATGGAAAAAGGAAAGAGGTTTCGATAGATTTAATTCAGGATATGGCTTCGAATATTGAAAGCTTAGAGGCCAAGATAATGCCGCAACAAGTGATCGAGGAGCAATATACCTTTGTGCCTATGGCTACTCACCTTGCTCTGTCTGTTCTGCCCGAAGGAGTTAGGATAAGGCGTCCCAAGGTCATGAAGGAGTATCTGGATAATGGGAACAGTGAAATGCTTAATAAGTATTTAAATAAGTTCAGTGACTTTGAATTTTAATAAAAAAGGTCCTTTCTCGCTTTTGTACGAGAGAAAGGACCTAAAAGTAATAATTTACTTTGTACATAATGGTGCTTGTCAGAACGGAAATTTCATGCTATATTTGTATTAGTTAGCTAAGCAGTAGATAATTGCCGGTGAATGGTAAAAATTAAGGTTTGAAGTGTCAAACTTTGCAGGGCATTTTAATTTTATTTCTCAAGTTCTTATCTTCACAAAATAAATAAAAAATACTTTTACATTTCAGAAGGTGTTTTTGGAATAACGTAGAATAATTATTTAAAGCATCTCTGATTAAGCTTAAACTAGTGCCAGGCTTCACAATTGATAAGTGGCAAATAGTGTAATGAGGAATTGAGAGGCCCGGAGTTATGCTTGGAGCTGCTCGTTCCTCAAGACACAATTTAGATTTAGGAGGGGAAACTTTTATGGCACTACCAAAACCGCATGGTCCCGAAGGGAAACTAAAGCCACTGCTGCTCTACGGTGAGGAAAGGGAAGCTGAAATCAAAAAAGCTGAAGGGCTGCCGAAAGTGTACATGACCTCCCGTGAAACATCTGACGTTCTCATGCTGGGTATCGGGGCTTTTACACCTCTGGACGGCTTTATGAAGAAAGATGACTATAATGGGTGTGTCCATGACCTTAAACTTACCGACGGTACGATGTGGCCCATGCCTGTTACCCTGTCCATCACCAAAGAAGAAAAAGAAGCTATTGGCCTTAAAGAAGGCATGGAAGTTGCTCTTTATGACAGGGATTCCAACGAGCTTTATGCTACCATGAAGGTAGAAGAAATCTACACTTATGATAAAGAAACTGAGTGCCGTGAAGTTTTTAAAACATTAGATGCCGAGGGGCACCCTGGTGTAGCCAAGGTAATGCAGCAAGGCGAATTTAACTTGGGCGGCCCCATCAAAGTTGTAAATGAAGGTATATACCCGAAAAAATATCCCGATCGCTATCTTTACCCCGATCAGGCACGCAAGCTTTTTGAAGAAAAAGGTTGGTCTAATGTAGTTGCCTTCCAAACCCGTAACCCAATGCACCGTTCCCACGAGTATCTTTGCAAGTTCGCGCTGGAAAGCGGCCTGGTAGACGGTTGCTTTATCCATGCCATTGTGGGTGCGTTGAAGCCTGGCGACATTCCGGGCGAGGTAAGGGTTAAGTGCTATGACGTGCTGGTTAAGAATTATTTCCCGCAAGATAAGATTGCCGTAGGCGTATATCCCATGGAAATGCGTTATGGCGGTCCCAGGGAAGCCTTGTTGCACGCCGTTTTCCGTCAAAACTGGGGTTGCAGCTACTTGATTGTCGGTAGGGACCATGCCGGTGTGGGTGATTATTACGGTCCTTTCGATGCCCAGAAGATTTTTGACGAGCTCTGGGAAGGCGCCATTGAACTGAAGCCCATGAAAATTGCCTGGACATTCTACTGCCATAAGTGCGAAAGTATGGCCAGCCTGCGTACCTGCCCGCACCCTGCTGAGGATCGTGTTGTGGTAAGTGGTACTAAGTTCCGCCGCATCATGCAGGAGGGCGGAGAGATCGATCCGAAGTTTAGTCGCCCCGAGGTTCTTGAAATTCTCCGCGAGTATTACAAGACTGCAGAGAAGGTGGAGATTAAGAAAGGCGCTTATGAGGATATTCCTGATAGCTTAAAGTAAAGTAAGTAAAAGTAAATAATTAAAAGTTAATTGCTGGTTGTAATACTGGATGCCCCTTATACGGGGTGCATCCAGTAATAATAAAATTTTTTTAACCAAGAAGGATTCGGCTTAGTTATGTCGAAGGTATATTTCAGAGATTGTGACAGTCAATACAAGTTACTTGTAGCTTGTTGGGCTTAATGACAGTAATTTTACCTCCCTGATAAGTCCTCTGGCCTTTATGCTACTTGACTTTTTGAAATTGTTTAATTGCAGTTCGAATGAAATATTAACAAACACAGCGAGCTAAAAAATATCAGCTAGACGACAATTAAGGAAGTAAATATAAAGAAAAATAATTCCAAAAATTTCGGCTCTAATCTTCCGGAATGTTAGCCTAGGGCCACTGGGGGAGGTGGTTACCAGGATTGGTGAGGGCTTGATTCACCAATGTGATTACTGATTGACCATTTAAAATTTTATTAAAAAATAAGGAATAGGAGGTTAGTAATTTATGCCAACTTTTGTAATGGCTGAAAAGTGCGATGGCTGCAAGGGTCAGGACAAGACTGCTTGCATGTATGCATGCCCCAACGATTTGATGGTGTTGGACAAAGAAAAAATGAAGGCTTACAACCGTGACCCTCAAATGTGCTGGGAGTGCCTCTGCTGTGCCAAGGCTTGCCCGCAGCAGGCAATGGATGTCCGCGGTTATGCTGACTTTGTTCCCATGGGTGCCCAGGTAGTGCCTATGAGGGGTTCCGACAGCATTATGTGGACGATCAGGTTCAGGAACGGAATGGTTAAGCGGTTCAAGTTCCCCATCCGGACCACTGAAGAAGGTTCCGCTGACCCGTCTGGTGGCTTCCCCACTGATCAAACTGACATCAACAGCCCGGCATTATTCACTGAACCTCATTCTCTCGGCCTGGATGCTGTTCCTACCGTTAAGAAGTAGTTGTTTGAAAGGTTAGCGTAAAAAAAGATTACGGAGGAGGTTAAATAAATGCCAGTACCTAATTTTGAGACTGTAGAAGTCACTACTGACCTTTTGATTTTGGGCGGCGGTATGTCTGCTTGTGGTGCTGCTGTTGAAGCATCTCACTGGGCTAAGCAACATGGCTTGAAGGTAACCCTGGTTGACAAGGCTTCCATGGACCGCAGTGGTGCGGTGGCAATGGGACTGTCCGCTATCAACCAGTACATCGGCATTGCCAAAGGCGATAACACCCCCGAGCAATACGTTGAGTATGTTAAGAATGACCTGATGGGTATTGCCCGGGACGACCTGGTTTACAACATCGCCCGTCACGTTGACAGTACCGTTCACCTGTTTGAGAAGTGGGGCCTTCCCATCTGGAAAGATAAAGAAGGCAACTACGTACATGAAGGCCGCTGGCAAATAATGATTCACGGTGAATCCTATAAGGTCATCGTAGCTGAAGCAGCTAAGAATGCACTTGGAATGGACAACATTTACGAGCGGGTATTCATTATCGAACCTTTGTTGGACGGCGACAGAATTGCCGGTGCCGTAGGTTTCAGCGTGCGGGAAGAGAAGTTCTATGTATTTAAGGCCAAGGCTATTCTCACCTGCATGGGCGGTGCAGTCGGCGTATTCAAGCCTCGCTCCACCGGTGAAGGTCTCGGCCGTTCCTGGTATCCTCCCTTCAGCACCGGTTCCAGCGCCTACTTCACCATGAAGGCTGGTGCCGAGATGACCTGCCAGGAAGTAAGGTTCATCCCGGTACGCTTCAAGGATGCATATGGTCCTGTCGGTGCCTGGTTCCTGCTCTTCAAGTCCAGGGCAACCAACGCATTTGGCGGCGAGTACATGGTGGAGCGCAGGGACGAGCTTGAAAAGTGGGGCCCCTACGGCAAAGTTAAGCCCATTCCCGCTAACCTGCGTAACTGGCTCGGAATGCTGGACGAGTTCGAGGGTAAAGGACCTCTGTACATGAGAACGGAGGAAGCTATCGCCAAGCTGGCCGAAGCGTACAAGGATGATCCCAAGGCCTTCAAGAAGAAGATGAAGGAACTGGAAAGCGAAGCTTGGGAAGACTTCCTCGACATGACCATTGCCCAGGCTCTGTTGTGGGCTGCCACCAACGTTGAGCCTGAAAAGACCCCGTCTGAAATCGCAGCTGCTGAGCCGTACTTCATCGGTTCGCACTCCGGTGCTTCCGGTGCTTGGGTAAGCGGTCCCGAAGATATCGCTCCGGAAGAGTATCAGTGGGGTTACTGCAACATGACCACCGTTAAAGGCCTGTTTGCAGCTGGTGACGCTTCCGGTGCATCTCCGCATAAGTTCTCTTCCGGTTCCTGCACCGAGGGCAGGATTGCAGCTAAGTCTGCTATCCGGTTCATTCTGGAAAACAACGAGCAGCCCAATGTAGACATGGCCGAGGTGGAGAAGCTCAAGGAGCTTACCTACAAGCCATTGAAGACCTTTGAAGAGCACAAGGACTTCACCACCGATCCTGAAGTCAACCCGAACTACATCTTCCCGAAACAATTCATGTTCAGGATCCAGAAGTGCATGGACGAGTATGTGGGTGGCGTGTCCTCCAACTTCACTACCAATAAGGCCAAGCTGGAAAGGGCACTGCAGCTGCTCCAGTGGCTTAAGGAAGACTCCGAGAAACTGGCTGCCAGGAACCTGCACGAGCTTATGAGGTGCTGGGAGAACATCCACAGGCTGTGGCAGGCTGAAGCTCATACTCGTGCTGTTTTGGCCCGTGAAGAAACCAGGTGGCCTGGTTATTACTTCAGGGCTGACTTCCCCAGCATTGATGAAGAAAACTGGAAGAAGTTCATCAACCTCAAGTGGCACCGCGACACTGGCGAGTGGGAAATCATCGAGCGGCCCGTCATTGACCTGCTGAAGTAGTATTGGTTTGGTGATACAGCGAAATAGGGGCCCGTGGCCGTCAAGGCCACGGGTCCGTGTTTACCCTGGGTGTGTTGAACCTTAAGGAATTGTTTGGTAATAGTAATAACTATACTAAAAGAGCTGGAAATGTGGGTGATAGAATTGGCAAATAAAAGCATATTGGTTGTCGGTGGGGGAATTAGTGGGCTTACTGCTGCCGTAGAAGCTGCTGAAGCTGGCTGTGAAGTTTTTCTCGTTGAGAAGAACCCCTATTTAGGCGGTAGGGTTACCCAGTTAAATGAATATTTCCCCAAGCTGTGTCCTCCAAATTGTGGCTTGGAAATCAACTTCCAAAGGATCAAGAAAAATCCAAAAATTAGGGTTATTACTGATTCCACAGTTGAAAGTATTTCCGGTGCGGAGGGAAACTTTGAAGTTACTGTAAAAACTAATCCGCGATATGTAAATGATAATTGTACCGGCTGTAATAAATGTGTGGAAGCATGCCCCGCCGAAAGGGAAAATTCCTTTAATTATGGCATGAATAAAACCAAGGCCATTTATTTGCCGCATATATTTGCCTTCCCCATGAAATATGTAATTGATGCCAATGCCTGCCAGGGAAGTGAGTGCGGAAAGTGCGCGGAAGTCTGCCCGTACGATGCCATTGACCTTAATATGGAAGCAAAAACTACAAAATTAAACGTTGGTGCTATCATCTGGGCTACTGGCTGGGAACCTTATGATGCTAAGAAAATTAACTATTATGGTTTTGGCCGGTATGAAAATGTAATCACCAACGTAATGATGGAGAGAATGGCATCCTTTAATGGTCCCACTCAGGGCAAGATTATACGTCCCTCAGACGGAAAAGAAATTAAAAGCATCGCTTTTATCCAGTGTGCCGGCTCAAGGGATGAAAACCACTTGCATTGCTGTTCCTCTGTATGCTGCCTTGCCACGTTAAAACAGGCAACCTATGTTCGGGAGCAGTATCCCGATGCCAAGATTGCCATTTATTATATTGACATAAGGGCTCGTGGTAAGTTTGAAGATTTCTTTACCCGGGTGGAGAAGGAAGTTGGCTTAAACCTGATTAAAGGTAAGGCCGGTGAAATTAAAGAAGACCCGGAAACCAAACAATTGATAGTGCATGCAGAAGATCAAATTGCCCAGAAAATTACCGATCAAAAATACGACTTGGTTGTTTTGGCTACCGGTATGGCTCCGTCAACCAGGGATGATAAAGTTCCCGCTGCGGTGTCATATGATGAAGATGGATTTATTGCCTCTGACCCTCAAGTGCCCGGAATATATGCTGCCGGTTGCGTAAAGCGTCCCATGGACGTTGCCGCCTGCGTGCAAGATGCAACGGCAGCTGTGCTTAAAGCAATTCAATCTACGGTGAGGGGGCAGAATAATGGATAAGAAGATTGGACTTTATATCTGCACCGGTTGCGGAATTGGTGAAGCTCTGGACATTGATGCCCTTGCCGGCGCAGACGAGGATAAATTGGCTGCGGTCTGCAAGAATCATGCTTTTTTGTGCGGCAAAGAGGGCACCGAGTTGATTAAAAAGGATATTGAATCCGGTGAAGTTAATGCAGTGGCCATTGCCGGCTGTTCTTCCCGGGTAAATTACGATGTTTTTGACTTTGGTCCAGAGATTCTCGTAGAAAGGATAAATTTGAGGGAGCAAGTTATCTGGACGCAGCCGCCCAATAATGAAGATACTCAAATGATGGCCGAAGACTATATACGTATGGGCCTTGCTAAGCTGTACAGGATGGAACTGCCTGTGCCTTATTCACCTGAAGGTGAAGAACTGGTTAAAACCGTTATGGTGGTAGGCGGCGGCCTCACCGGCTTAACGGCTGCTCTGGAATCCGCCAGGGCCGGTTATAAAACCTTATTGATTGAAAAAGAAAAGTCTTTGGGTGGCTGGGCAGCTAAATTGTATAAAATGGCTCCTACCAAGGAACCGTTTACGGAGCTTGTGGATAATTGCGTTCCTGAACTGATTAAAGAGGTGGAAAATAATCCCAACATTACCGTATATACGGCTGCCAGGATTGAAAAAACGGCGGGCGGCCCGGGTATGTTTGACGTTACTATTAAACAAGATGGTAATGAAATTAAGGAAAGAGTGGGTGCCATTGTTTTGGCCACCGGTGCCAAGCCTTATGACCCGAAAAACCTTGAACACCTCGGTTTTGGCAAATCTGATAAAGTTATTACCCATGCGATATTTGAAGAGATGGCTGCCGGCGGGCAACTCAGTGGTATAAATAAAATTGGATTCATTCAATGTGCCGGTTCCAGGGATGAGAACCACCTGCCCTATTGTTCGGCAGCATGTTGTGTTGAATCCATAAAGCAGGCTATCGCCTTTAAGGAAATAAATCCTGACGGTATTGTATATATCTTTTATAAAGATATCCGTTCCACCGGCCAGTACGAGCACCTTTATAAAACTGCGCAAATGAAAGGAGTAATATTTGTAAAATACGCAGAAATTCATGAGGTAGCAGAAAAGGATGGAAAGCTGGCCATTACTTTAGATGACGTGTTAATTGGTGAAAAGACCGAGGCAGATGAATTTGACCTGGTGGTTCTGGCCAATGGAATGGTATCCACTGCCTCCATGGGAGAAGAACTGGAAGAAGAGTCTTCCGAAGAAAGTGAAGCTGCTGCGGTATCCGATGAGGAGGAAAAGGTTGAACAGGCGCCGATTATTAAGGCGAACTTGTTAAACCTGGAGTACCGGCAGGGTCCCGAAATTCCCATATTGAAACACGGATTCCCCGATTCGAACTATATCTGTTTCCCGTACGAAACGCGCAGGACGGGGATCTATGCCGCGGGAAGCGTAAGGGCCCCCATGGATCTTGTTACTACCATAGAGGACGCCACTGGAGCAGCCTTGAAAGCTATTCAGTGCGTTGAATCCACTGCTGAAGGAAAGGCTGTTCACCCAAGGGCAGGGGATATGTCCTACCCGGAATTTTACATGAACCGTTGCACCCAGTGTAAGCGTTGCACGGAGGAATGTCCCTTCGGGGCAATTAATGAGGATGAAAAGGCCAACCCGCTGCCCAATCCCACCAGGTGCAGAAGGTGCGGAACATGCATGGGAGCCTGTCCGGAAAGGATTATCTCCTTCAAGAATTATTCGGTACCTATGATTGGCAATATGATTAAAGCCATTGAAGTACCTGAGGAAGATGAGGAGAAACCGAGAATCTTAGTATTCGCATGTGAAAACGATGCCATCCCGGCACTGGATATGGTGGGTATCAACCGCCTTAACTATAATGCCTGGGTAAGGATTATTCCCCTGAGGTGCCTTGGATCCATGAACCTTATATGGATTAACGATGCCATGTCCAAGGGCTTTGACGGGGTATTCCTGCTGGGATGCAAGCACGGAGAAGATTACCAGTGCCACTTCATGAAGGGTAGTGAGCTGGCTGAGTATCGTTTGAGCAAGGTCTCCGAAACCCTTGACAGGCTGGGCCTGGAGTCCGAGCGGGTGCGTATGGCCCAGGTAACCATTATGGATTACGATAAGATTCCAAAGATGTTGGATGAATTTGCCGAGGAACTTGATGAACTGGGTCCGAACCCAATGAAAGATTTCCAATAATTTATTAAGATTTGTCTGGAGCTTTTTGAGAGATGATGGGCTTGTTTTAAACATCGCCCATCACCTCTCAATTATTGATTTTATAAAAAAGGGACGGCAGGCAGCCGTCCTGAGTTTCAAGTGTATTTATTTGTAAAAGCCTCCCATAAATAGTTATTTCTGTGAGTTCATTTTTAAAAGTGATTTTTATTTATTTTGAAATTGAAAGGAGGCAAAAGATGGCTATACGATTGGACCCCAATCTTAAAAATGAAGTAAAAAAATACGGCATTAAAGATGCTGACAGGTGTTACCAGTGCGGACTTTGTACGGGAGTTTGTCCCCTGTCCACAGATGGCGAGTCTTTCCCCCGAAAAATGGTAAGATATGTCCAGTTGGGCCTGAAGGATAAACTACTTGCAAGTCCGGAACCCTGGTTATGTTATTACTGTGGTGAGTGCTCCGATTTCTGCCCCAGGGGGGCTAATCCGGGAGAAACCATGATGGGACTTCGCCGGTATCTTACGGCCCAGTATGACTGGACTGGTTTTTCCAAGAGGTTTTATACCTCCAAGACCTTTGAAATCGCTTCCATTGTAGGTTTTGCGCTTTTAATTGGATTGGGATTCCTGCTTTTCGCCAATACGAATCCTGACCTGGAGAAAGCCAGATTAAGCAGTTTTGTTAGTACTCATGTTATTGAATTCCTTGACCTGGCAATGGCCGCCATACTGGCAAGTCTCCTCTTAAGTAATGTTTACAGGATGGCCAAGTTCCAAATGGGGGACCTGTTGCAAAAAATACCGCTGAGTATGTACCTTTCTGAAATAAAGGAACTGATCGTTCATTTTATTACCCAGAAAAGATTTTCCAAGTGTCATGACCAAAGGCAATGGTTTATCCACCTTTTAATCATGACTTCCTACTGTTCCATATTCTTCCTGGTAGTAGTACTCCTCAGCGGAATAGGTGGCCTGCTGCCTGCTTTCCAGACCGATGAAGTCCGGCCGATTTACCATCCCTATAACCTGATAGGTTATTATGCAACCTTTGGTCTCCTTTACGGAACAACTTACGCCATAATTGGGCGGCTACGGAAAGACAGGGCGCCATACAAGCACACCCATTCAACGGACTGGGTCTTCCTGATTCTGTTATGGCTGACGGCCTTTACAGGTATTCTTATTCATCTTTTCAGGTCTATCGGAGCTACTGGTCTCCCTACATTAACATATGTAGTGTACGCACTTCATATAATGGTTGCCGTTCCCATGTTAGTTTTCGAAGTTCCCTTTGCCAAGTGGTCCCACCTGGCTTACAGGCCTGTTACTATTGTGCTGGCTAATGTAAAGAAGAAGTATGAAGAAAGCCTGAGACTGGGCATGCCGGTAGCGAGAAGAGCGGAAAGCAAATCCGTTCAGAGCGGAAGTTAAGTAAACTGAATATATTGGTGTTCGGCTTTGCGAGCGGCCAGCAATTTAAATGCTGGCCGCTATTTTTTACCTGGGGAACTTTAAGTAAAAACAAACTATTCCGAAAAAACTTCCTTAATACTATACCAAGCAATTATAATGCCATAAATAAAAAATTAAGTTAATTTTTATTAGCTTTTATTTTCATGGATTAGCAATAAATCTGAAAAATAATTGAAAGTTATTGCGTGTATAAAGTTGACAAATAATATATATAGTGTATCGTAAGTAAGCACATTATCCATTTTCTTCAAAAATATTCAACTTATTAAAAGAAAACCCTGGGAGCAATATTTTAATTCGTAAGTCCGGTGCTCATGAGAAATGCAAGGAGTTATTTGGATGCTGCTTTTAAAGCAAGAAATACCGATAATTGTTGCATATCATACAATAAGTTCTGCAATTTAAAAGTAAAAATCCAGGCATTACGCCCTTTCTGGCATTGGCACGAAATTTGCTGCATTTTATTATATAGTTGAAGGCTGTAATTGATGAATTGATGGATATCAATAATTTATATATAAAGCAGGCTTTAAAAGTTTGAAAACAAAAGGTGAGTGATAATGGAAAAAAAGCACGGGATATAATGAGACCGTTGGAACAATTTCCACGAGTTGCCCTTCAGTACGATATGCTTAAGGTAGTCCGGCTAATGTTTGCTTTCAATAAAGAAGGGAAGCAGTACAATGTTGCCGTTGTGGAGGATCATGAAAAGCCAGTTGGCCTGATCACCATGCGTAATATATTTGAGGTCTTGGAACCAGAATCCTTTCATATTAGTTCATGGTCAGTGCCGGTGTTTTGGGAGGGTCTATGGACACAACAAGTTCGCAATTTAAAAGAAAAAAGGGTATATAACGTTTTTACTCCTAGTGAGATGATTAATGTGCAGGTAGATTACAATTTAATGCGAGTAATGCATTTTTTAAACAGAAGTAAGATGCCCGCAGTGGCGGTGCTGGATGGTCAAACTATGGTTGGTGTAATTGAAGCCGTACAAGTATTCAGGGAAGTTTTGCAGGAAGCTGAGGAAATAGATTAGAGGAAATTCACTTTAAAAAATTAAAAATATTTTAACTATTGCTGAAATCAGACAAGGTAATAAAAACCAGGGGGGATATTATGTTCCGTGAAAAACGGGTGCGGGACATTATGAAAGATCCATCGTTGATGGAGTTGAGTCCGGATAATACCATAAAGGAACTGGTAGCTGCCTTTGTGCAGGCTTCAAAGGATGGGAAGGCAGATACCATGCTACTGGTTAAAGAGAGGGATACCATAATAGGAATTGTAAGCTGGACCGACCTGCTAGATCTTCTCGAACCACCGTACACCAAAGGCGACATAAAAATGGAAATTTTCTGGGAAGGGCTTTTTACTGACCGGTGGCGTGGTATAGCCAGGCGTAAGATTAAGGAACTGATGCGGCCGCCGGTGGTGGTGGGCCCGGATGATACTTTAATGAAGGTCTCCCATACTCTCAATGAACGTGAGGTGGAGACGGCACTGGTGGTGGAACAAGGGCAGCTGTTGGGAATAGTATCTATTGGTGATTTATTTAGCGAACTGCTTCGACAGCCGGCATAGGCTTAACTTTATAAAAAGTTAATTTTAATTAAAAAAAATTAAAAAAATTTTATTTAATTTCTATTTTTTAGCAAGATACCCTTAATTTTATTAACGGGGGTATGCTTTTTATTTTTAAGCAGGAATATAAAAATTTCAACGCGAATTAAGTAAACAATTTTTTAAAATACTTGAATGCTGCGTTTGACACCGGTTACCCAGGAACCGTCCTAATATTACATAATAAGGAAGGGATTAAATGATATTTATGGGAAAAAGAAGCCTGCGGTTTCAACTTTTAGCCATTTTATTAGTGGTTCTCGTGGTGCCGGTACTTGTAATGCTTTACGACCTTTTATATGCAAGTAAAAGCGATGAAGTTGTTTTGGAAAGTAAGGAGGAACATTTAACTGAAATTGTAGTCGAACTATCATCTAAATTGAAAAAATATGCCGTGCCGGCGGATGAAGAAAAATTGATAGCTACTTTTACTGAGACAGCAAAACCACTGGCTGCTGAAAATAAAGGTGTGCGTCTTGGTTTGTACCTGGTGGAAAGCGATAAAATGTTTATTGAAGGATTTTTACACCAGTATCGTGAACTTTCACCGGAAGAACAGGCGCGGCGGGAACGGCGTGTGGCCAGGGAGGTTTCCGCCGGGATACGGTCTGCCCTTGCCACACAGGACCTTATAGTCAGGGTTGGGCGAACGTGGGACGATGAATTTTTAGAATGTTTACTTCCGGTAATGGTTAACGGGAAACCAGTTGCCGTGGTATGGGCAGAGGAAAGATTACATCCCATATTTGCGAAAAGTTATCATTTTCGTCTTATAACACGTTATGCCACCCTAATTATATTCTGTCTCAGCGCAGCCGGGCTTTCCCTGGTAATACTTAACCTGACCCATAACATAGAAAAGATAAAAAAAGGTTTGGAAACTTTGGAGCATGATATCAATTTTCGCCTGGCGCCCATGCCAGGGGAAATGGGACAGATTACAAAGGCCATCAATAAAATGGCTGAGGGTTTGGCGGAACGGCAGCAGTTAAAAGAACAGTTGCGGCGGGCTGATTTCCTGGCTGCATTGGGCCGGTTGGTGACAGGAATTGCCCATGAATTACGCAACCCGCTCGGAGTGTTAAAGGCTACCGTGGAAGTAATGGAAGATGATTTGAAGGAATGCCCGGGAATCACCAATTATATAGATAGAATTAAAAAACAAATAGACCGCCAAATCAAAACCGTTAATGAACTGCTCGATTTTGGGCGCCCCGATGATGGAGTATTAGAGACTTTAAATATTAATGACCTGGTACTCAATGTGGTGGATTTTTCACATCCTTTACTGCGCCAGCGAAATGTGGAGGTGGATGTTCAGCTGGCAGACAATTTGCCCCTGGTGGTCGGGAGCTCTGAGAAGCTGAAGCAGGTTTTCCTGAATCTCATAGTTAACGCCGTGCAGGCCATGCCGCAGGGCGGGCCTTTAACGATTGTCACCCGGCATGCCGGGGAATGGATTTTAATAAGCATTAAAGATGCCGGTAGTGGTATCGCCGAAGAGGACCTGCCCCATATTTTTGAACCTTTTTACACTACCAAGGACGGCGGTAGCGGCCTGGGGCTGGCGATTTGCCAGCAGGTAGTGGGAGTGCACGGGGGGAAAATTACTGCCAGCAGTACACCCGGTAAAGGAACGGAAATGACGGTATCCTTACCGGTGAAAGGAGGAAATCAGCAAAATGATGAAACCCAAAATTTTAATTATTGATGATGAACCAGACATGTGCTGGGCTATTGAAAAGGCTATGCAAAGGGAGGGCTTTGCAACAATTTCGGCCGGCGGGGGGATAGAGGGATTGGAATTGTTTTTCAGCGAAAAGCCGGCGGCGGTGTTGGTGGACTGGAAAATGCCGGATATGGATGGGATGGAGGTGATCAAAAAGATAAGGGAGGTTGACCCGGATGTGCCGGTTATCCTGATTACAGGTCACGGAAGCATGGATGTGGCTTATGAAGCTTTATCCAAAGATGCAACAGGATATATTATCAAGCCCTTCAGCATGTCTGATTTGCGGGCAACGGTTAGAAGAATGGTATGTGAAGAAGAAGATAATTAGAGGTTGACCTTGATACAGTGCAAAAGAAAATTTCAAAAATTATGAATTTAATCCGGAGCCAAAAATAGCCTTGACATTATTAAGGGGTTTTGCTAGCTTGAAGTAAATAAAAAAGGGAAAGGGGAGGGAAAACCTTCTTGTGAATGTAAGCACTATCACAGAAAATTGGTAAGAGGTAAAATTAAGAAGGTGTCAGGAGCAAGCAGCCTTTTGAAGAGGGGTGGCATTGTGAATGAAAAGGGGGTCTATAGTTTAACGAACCGGGAGAAGAAACTGATATTATTTCTACGCGAAATGGGTTGGGGTGAAGTAAAATTAAGAGTGGAAAATGGCCAGCCGGTGATGATTTACGAGGCCATCCGTACCGTTCGATTGGAAGAAAAGCTCAATGGTAGTGGTAAGAGAAGCGGCAGGAAGGATGGCGGGGGAAACATAAAGTCATTGGCTGAAGTGGTGGAAATTTGCTTGGGCTAAAAATTAAATAAGTTTGGCCGAATCGAACTACGATAGGCTGTTATTCCTTATTGTTATAAGGGAGTAACGGCCTTTTTTATAGAGCGCCGGAGTATGGTTATAAATGGAGCCAGTACATAAAGAAATCGGTAAGGGGGGTTTTAAAAATTTTTAATAAAGTTTTAGTTGCCGTTGATGGTTCGGAATGTTCCATGCGGGCTGCAGAAGTCGCCGCCGAACTGGCTGAAATTAATCCGAAGGCCAGGGTTGTTGTTTTTACTGTAGACCGCGTACCTTTGAGATTTTTAGAGAGAGACCTGCAGTGGATGGCTTCCAACGCCAGCGAACAAGTTAAACATATCAAAGAGGTTTTTGCCGAAGTACGGGAACAGATATTAAAAGAAGCGACATCCGTATTCAGGAAAAAAGGTTTGGATGTTTACTACGATCATAGTTTTGGGAATCCCGCTGAAGAAATTGTTGCCTACGCTCGCAAAAATAGTGTTGACCTGATTGTAATGGGAACCCGCGGTTTGAGTGTCATGCAGGAAATATTCCTGGGCAGTGTCAGCCACAAGGTGCTGCAGTTGTCCCCATGCCCGGTGCTTCTGGTTAAATAAAAAGAAAAGATGGTAATTCTCAAATTTGGAATAAGCGGTAATTCAATCAATGGTAGAGATAACTGATCCACGGGGCGGCTTCAAGGTTTTCACAGGCTTATCCTGCCAGGCAGAAAGGTGGTGAACAGGGCAGAAAACGGCTGTATGCCCGAATTAACATGAAGATGAAAATAAGAACCAAGCTTGTGCTGGGTATTATAGTATTAGTAGCTTTGACGGCAATGATAATAGGTTACCAGTCATACAACAAGTCCCGCTCCATGCTGGTGGCCTATACCCGGGAAAGACTTTTGACCGACGCCAAAATCTACTCCGACATGATTGACAAGTATATTTACGAGCGCAGCAGGGATGTTGTAATTATGGCCAAGCACCCCAAATTGACCAGTATGGACGTGCCTGCCGCGGAAAAATCAGCCGTTCTCAAAAGCTTCAAGCAGGACTACGGCTGTTACGATTCCATCTCCCTTACGGATGCCAGGGGTCTGCAAATAGCCGACAGCGACGGTCACGTGGGGGTGATGAAAGACGACAAAGAATGGTTTAAAGTAGCTATTGCAGGGGACCTGTACATTTCCGACGTGCGCATGAGCGTCGACCTGCAAAAGCCCGTTCTGAGCTTTGCCTGCCCGGTACGGGACAGCAGCGGAAACATTATCGGGGTTATTACCAGCCGCCTGCTTCTGGAAGACACCATCTGGGCCATGGTGGACGAATTTGCCGCCTTCCA
The DNA here is from genome assembly GCF_056316025.1 of Desulfofundulus sp. JL263-se. Classification (NCBI taxonomy): domain Bacteria; kingdom Bacillati; phylum Bacillota; class Clostridia; order Eubacteriales; family Peptococcaceae; genus Desulfofundulus; species Desulfofundulus sp. JL263-se. The sequence goes on from NZ_CM149993.1 coordinate 1,025,229, forward strand.
GCAGGAGGCCGGCAAGAGCGGGTATGCCTACCTGGTTAACGAAAAGGGAGTACTTATGGCCCATCCCGACCGGGAAATGGTGCTGCGGGACAACATACTGGAAATGGGCATTGACGCCCTTAAGGCCGCCGGGGAGAAAATGATACGCGGTGAAAGCGGTTTTGCCCGCTACACCTTTGAAGGGGAGGATAAATACGTTGCCTATGTGCCGCTGGACGGCTGGGGCAAGTACGGAGGGAAGGGCTGGTCCATTGCCCTCACTTCACCGGTAGACGACTTTCTCGCCCCTGTGGAGGCCCTGCGCAAATTCACCCTGATGTGGGGAATGGTGGCGGTACTGATCGGGCTCGCCCTCTCCCTGCTCCTGGCCCGGCAGCTGGCCGGGCCCCTGGGGGAAGTTCTGGCGAACGTGAGGGAGGTAGCCGGGGGAGACCTGACCAAAAGCGTAAAAATACGCACTTCCGATGAGATTGGCGAGCTGGCTGCTGCCTTTAACCAGATGGTGGCCAGCCTGCGGGATATTGTAACCAGGGTGAAGGACAGTTCCGAGAAAGTATCGTCCCACAGCCAGGCGCTGGCCGCTTCCGGTCAAGAAGTAAGCGCCACGGTGGAAGAAATGGCCGGCACCGCCGGGGAAGTGGCCGCCACCTCCTCCCGGAGCGCTGAAAGCGCCCGCTCGGCGGAAGGGGACTCGGCCCGCATGCAGGAAGTGGCGGAAGAGGGCAGCCGTGCCGTGCAGCAGGCCCTGGAAAAAATCAACGCCATAGCGGAAAACAGCCGGGCAATTTCCCGGGCGGTGCACCAGCTGGGTGAGCAATCGGGCCGGATAGGGCAAATCATCAGTAGCATAACCGATATTGCCGACCAGACCAACCTTCTGGCCCTCAACGCGGCCATAGAGGCGGCCAGGGCCGGGGAACACGGTCGGGGATTTGCCGTGGTGGCCGAGGAGGTGCGCAAGCTGGCCGAGCAGTCCGGGCAGGCGGCCAGCGAAATTACCGGATTAATCCAAAAAATTCAATCGGGTGTAAGCGAGGCGGTAGCGGCCGTGGAAAGGGGCCTGTCCGAAGTGGATGAAGGGGTCCGGCTGGCCGGCGGTGCGGGAGGCGCCCTGGGAGAAATAATAGAGGCGGTGCGGAATAACACTGAAACAATTAAGGGCTTGGCGGCCGGGGCCGAACAGGTAAACGAAGGTACGCAGCAGCTGTCGGCGGCCAGCCAGCAGATTTCCTCCACTGTTCAGGAAGTGGCCGGCGCCGCCCAGCAGCTGGCCGGCATTGCGGAAGAGCTGCAGCAGGCGGCGGCAAGGTTTAAAGTGGAATCGTAAAGTGGTTTTCAGTGGCCCTGCTGGCGGGCAGCCCGGCATAAAAAGTTCCAGGTTTGTGAAAAAAATTATAAAAAAGTCCTTGACATCATTACAGGGTTTTGTTACATTCAAAGCGACAGAAGAATAAAACCAGCGGGCTGAATCGAACAGCGATAGGCCGTTATTCCTCCGGTTTAGTACTGGCGGAGGAGTAACGGCCTTTTCATTTAAGGGAGTGTGAAAAGGGCAATGCTGGATATTGAGTTAACTAACAGGGAAAAACAGCTTCTGGAGTTTCTCCGGCGGGTAAAATCGGGAGAGATAAAAATCAGGATAGAAAGCGGTCAACCGGTGGTTATTTATGAAGTTATCAATTCCAAGAAACTGGAGGATGTTGAGGTTTCACAAAGCCGTGCCGCCGGCAGCAACCGTTGAGATGTATCCGGTTCTGGTTTGGCGGGATTAGGAATTGGCCGGCATACCTTCCCGGTAGTACTTTTTGCGCGGGGAAGGTTCCGGGCTGGGGTATGCCGGTCTTATTTTAAAAAGCTGGCGAGCAAAATTTACCGGGAGATTTGGGAAAAATCAACTTTAAAGTTGATTTACGGGAATGGGGCTCGGTTATATGAAACTAAAAAAGATATTGATCTCCCTGCTGGTATTAACCATAACCGGTTTTGCCGCCTACAAGGCGAAAGTAGAATGGGTGGACCTGTATAAGCACCGGCAAACAGTTAACTTGTGGTTGCTATGTCTCCAGCTGGAGGATTGGGATAAGGCAAACAAGCTGGTTAGTGAAGATTTGTTTAAGGGTGAAGGTTTTCACAGCTATGATATCCTTAAGTTGTATTACAGCCGGGGGTATTTTGACAATGCTTTCATTACCGGGATGTATTTCGATGCTAATGGTTTTCCCACGGCCAGGGTTAGACTTCCTGGGGACCCCGGGTCACGGGACATGCTGGTTCAAGTCAGGCAGGAAAAGGGGAAGTTTCGTATCGAGGACGTAAGATTTGTAGCTGCGAAAGAAGGCAGTATGTTCAGCAACATTCTTAATAGTATTTCTTTACTGCACTGCCTTGGCGCAAAGGAAGGGGGATAACGTGAAAAAAAAGAGGGGTAATTCCAGGCAGGTTAGTTCCAAAAAGCACGAGGGCAGTCCTCTGGTAAAAAAGATTAAAAAGGTGGTTGTATTTATAACACTGGTTCTGGCATCCATATTCTTTTATCAGGCTTATTTCGGATCTTAGAGGGCTATTGGTAAAAATTAAGATTTTCAAGGCCGAATCGATAAACCGATAGGCCGGTGCCGCTTAAAAAAGCTGGTACCGGCTTTTTATATCTGAGTTTATACGGGGGAAAGGGGATGCTAAAGGATGGAATTTAAGGAAATAACACCTCAAGAGAAAAAATTGGTGGAATTTATACGTCACGTGGGATGGGGAGAAGTTAAGCTCCGGGTGTACGAGGGGCAGCCGGTGCTTATTTACGAGGCCATAAGAACCCACAAGCTGGTGCAGCCGAAGATCAAAAAGAAAGTTCAACGCCAGTTCCAGAAAACAAGGGTTTGGAGGGCGCAGTAGATACCCCGGGCAACGACAGGGCCGGTTTCTTAATAACTGGGAGACCTGTCTTGCATAATCAAAAAATGGTTTGGGGGTGATACCAGCCAGCGATGACAGCAATAAGAGGGCAAATGGACTTATAGTTTAAAGTTCATTTTATTGAGTTGGGGGTGTCCAAATGACAAATCCGCAAACCACTGCCACTGTTCCGGAATCTACAGCGAGATCCTGGCTAGATGAAGTGACGAAGTGGTCCTGGTGGGTTGGTGTGCCCGGACAGCGGCCCATCATCATTCTGGCGCTGGCAATTTTCTTCATAGCCATGGTATTGGCGCCCGTGCCGGACAGCATGCTGAGCTTGATGACGGAAAAGGACCCTCTGGGAGCTTCCCTTAAAGCGGGGACACATACTTTTGTGGATTCGTATAATAAGTTAATGGGTTCCAGCCTTACACCAATGGAAGTTGCCAGGCAGGCCAAAGTGTGCGTGGCGCTACTTTTTACGGCGGCACTCTGCTGGGGTACCGAGTGTATCCCGCTGGGAGCTACCAACGTTTTGGTTGGTGTTATTCTTTACCTTTTTCATATTTTGCCCATTAATGAAATCGGTAAAGCATACCTGAAAGACGCTGTATGGTTTATCGCCGGCGTGCTGGCAGTGGCTGCCGGGGTTTCCGTCACCGGGCTGGACCGCCGGATTGGTTACCTGCTTTTAGGGCGCATTAAGGGCTTGGGCGGGTTTGTAACCATATTCTTCGTGCTGCTGGCGGTGGTAGCCGGGTTTTTCTCGGAACATGCCCTGGTGGCCCTGTTGTGCCCGGTGCTGCTGCTGGTTTACAAAGCCGGCTGTGAAAAAATGGGAGTCAAGCACAGCAAGCACCTGGCCGTGCTGCTTTTCATCGGTATCTGCTTCGCCGCCAACGTGGGGGGCTCGGGTTCCCCGGCTGTGGGCGGCCGCGCTGCCATCATGGTTGGTTACTTCAGCGGTTATAACATGCCCATCAGTTTCGGGCAGTGGATGATGTACGGCTTGCCCGTGGTTCCCGTGCTGGCGCTGGCCATGGGCGGTTACCTCTACTTTGTTGTGCGGCGCAAGATTCCTGTCAACATCAATATCGCCGAGATCATGAAAAAGAACGTGGAAGACATCGGTCCCCTGCGGGGCAGGGAGCTGCGCATGGCCATACTGTTCGGCTTGCTGGTGATACTGTGGATTTTCTTCAGCGACGATTACGGCCTGGGCGGCACCACGGCCATGGTTGCGCTGCTTATGTTACTCACCCGGGTGATGACGTGGAAGGAAATGCAGGACCGCGTGCCCATTGACGTGGTATTGCTTTACGCGGCGGCCTGCGCCATGGGGGTGGCCCTGAAAAGCACGGGCGGCGCCCTTTGGCTGGCCCGGTCCTTCCTGGACCTGATGCCCGAGGCCATAACCCATGGAAGCGGCATTGTTATCGCCGTCAGCATTCTCACCACCATCATCACTAACTTCATGAGCGACGGCGCTACGGTAGGGGCGATTGGTCCCGTAATTCTTCCCATGGCTGCTATTGCGGGAGTTCACCTCTGGAAGGTGGGGCTGGCGTGCTCCTTTAGTTCCTCTTTTGCCCACGCCATGATCGTCGGTACCGTGAACAACGCCATTGCTTACAGCATGGCCCGCGATCCCGAAACGGGCGAACCCTTATTATCGGTGACCGATTTCATTGTGCACGGTATACCGGCCGTAATAATATCACTGCTGCTGATGTGGGCCGTTGCTTTCTTCGGTTACTGGAACTTCCTTCCCTGGCCCTCTTAAAATTATTTTCCTCTCTCCCTCCCCGGGGTCCCTTTTATAAAAAGGGGCCCTTAATCTTTTTTGACGGCAGTATTAAAGAGCCGCGACTTATTGATGGGTGTTGCAAATGGATTTTGGCAGGGTCCAAAAATATAATAATTGGAACAGGTAAAAGAAGTTATGGACAGCGTTTGTGAAAAAAATTATAAAAAAGTCCTTGACATCATTATAGGGTTTTGTTACATTCAAAGCGACAGAAGAATAAAACCAGCGGGCTGAATCGAACAACGATAGGCCGTTATTCCTCCGGTTTATACCGGTGGAGGGGTAACGGCCTTTTCATTTAAGGGAGTGTGAAAAGGGCAATGCTGGATATTGAGTTAACTAACAGGGAAAAACAGCTTCTGGAGTTTCTCCGGCGGGTAAAATCGGGAGAGATAAAAATCAGGATAGAAAACGGTCAACCGGTGGTCATTTATGAAGTTATCAATTCCAAGAAACTGGAGGATGTTGAGGTTTCACAAAGCCGTGCCGCCGGCAGCAGCCGTTGAGGTGTATCCGGTTCCGGCTTGGTCGGGATTGGGAATTGGCCGGCATACCTTCCCGGTAGTACTTTTTGCGCGGGGAAGGTTCCGGGCTGGGGTATGCCGGTCTTATTTTTTTAAAGTGCGGAGGATTGTGAATGTTAATTTAGTCACTAAGTGAAAAGACTTATAAATCCTGGTTTCAGCCGAATCGAACAACAATAGGCTGGTGTGCATAAATAGGCCGGTTTGCATTCCTGCAGGGCAATACTTTCACTTAAGTACCGGATTCGGCTGCGGGAGGTGCTGCCGGCCTTTTAAATTTTGGGGAGGGATTTTAACCGTGCGAACAGGTGGTGCGCGGGGTTTTAAAAATATTATACCTGTTGATATGAAAATGAAAATAAGAACCAAGCTTGTGCTGGGTATTATAGTATTAATAGCTTTGACGGCAATAATAATAGGTTACCAGTCATACAACAAGTCCCGCTCCATGCTGGTGGCCTATACCCGGGAAAGACTTTTGACCGACGCCAAAATCTACTCCGACATGATTGACAAGTATATTTACGAGCGCAGCAGGGATGTTGTAATTATGGCCAAGCACCCCAAATTGACCAGTATGGACGTGCCTGCCGCGGAAAAATCAGCCGTTCTCAAAAGCTTCAAGCAGGACTACGGCTGTTACGATTCCATCTCCCTTACGGATGCCAGGGGTCTGCAAATAGCCGACAGCGACGGTCACGTGGGGGTGATGAAAGACGACAAAGAATGGTTTAAAGTAGCTGTTGCAGGGGACCTGTACATTTCCGACGTGCGCATGAGCGTCGACCTGCAAAAGCCCGTTCTGGGCTTTGCCTGCCCGGTACGGGACAGCAGCGGAAACATTATCGGGGTTATTACCAGCCGCCTGCTTCTGGAAGACACCATCTGGGCCATGGTGGACGAATTTGCCGCCTTCCAGCAGGAGGCCGGCAAGAGCGGGTATGCCTACCTGGTTAACGAAAAGGGAGTACTTATGGCCCATCCCGACCGGGAAATGGTGCTGCGGGACAACATACTGGAAATGGGCATTGACGCCCTTAAGGCCGCCGGGGAGAAAATGATACGCGGTGAAAGCGGTTTTGCCCGCTACACCTTTGAAGGGGAGGATAAATACGTTGCCTATGTGCCGCTGGACGGCTGGGGCAAGTACGGAGGGAAGGGCTGGTCCATTGCCCTCACTTCACCGGTAGACGACTTTCTCGCCCCTGTGGAGGCCCTGCGCAAATTCACCCTGATGTGGGGAATGGTGGCGGTACTGATCGGGCTCGCCCTCTCCCTGCTCCTGGCCCGGCAGCTGGCCGGGCCCCTGGGGGAAGTTCTGGCGAACGTGAGGGAGGTAGCCGGGGGAGACCTGACCAAAAGCGTAAAAATACGCACTTCCGATGAGATTGGCGAGCTGGCTGCTGCCTTTAACCAGATGGTGGCCAGCCTGCGGGATATTGTAACCAGGGTGAAGGACAGTTCCGAGAAAGTATCGTCCCACAGCCAGGCGCTGGCCGCTTCCGGTCAAGAAGTAAGCGCCACGGTGGAAGAAATGGCCGGCACCGCCGGGGAAGTGGCCGCCACCTCCTCCCGGAGCGCTGAAAGCGCCCGCTCGGCGGAAGGGGACTCGGCCCGCATGCAGGAAGTGGCGGAAGAGGGCAGCCGTGCCGTGCAGCAGGCCCTGGAAAAAATCAACGCCATAGCGGAAAACAGCCGGGCAATTTCCCGGGCGGTGCACCAGCTGGGTGAGCAATCGGGCCGGATAGGGCAAATCATCAGTAGCATAACCGATATTGCCGACCAGACCAACCTTCTGGCCCTCAACGCGGCCATAGAGGCGGCCAGGGCCGGGGAACACGGCCGGGGATTTGCCGTGGTGGCCGAGGAGGTGCGCAAGCTGGCCGAGCAGTCCGGGCAGGCGGCCAGCGAAATTACCGGATTAATCCAAAAAATTCAATCGGGTGTAAGCGAGGCGGTAGCGGCCGTGGAAAGGGGCCTGTCCGAAGTGGATGAAGGGGTCCGGCTGGCCGGCGGTGCGGGAGGCGCCCTGGGAGAAATAATAGAGGCGGTGCGGAATAACACTGAAACAATTAAGGGCTTGGCGGCCGGGGCCGAACAGGTAAACGAAGGTACGCAGCAGCTGTCGGCGGCCAGCCAGCAGATTTCCTCCACTGTTCAGGAAGTGGCCGGTGCCGCCCAGCAGCTGGCCGGCATTGCGGAAGAGCTGCAGCAGGCGGCGGCAAAGTTTAAAGTGGAATCGTAAAGTGGTTTTCAGTACAACAATAAAACCAGCGAGCCAAATCGAACAGCGATAGGCCGTTATTCCTCCGGTTTAGTACTGGCGGAGGAGTAACGGCTTTTTATTAAGCGTGAAATATTAAACCATTTGGGGCTGGAAATGCGGGGGTGGTATTTTTGCCTGCGCGCTGGGACAGGAAACTGTTTTTAATCTTTGCGGCCGTTCTGACAGGCACCCTGGGCATGGCCGGGCTCGTTGCCTACTGGTTGTGGCAGTTGAGCGGCAATGCAGTACTGGTTTCAAGGCAAATAAAAAAGGTTTCCCACATAGGGCAAGTTAAAGAGAATATCCTGCAGCAGTCTCACTTAATGAACAGTTATATCATTACCGGAGACCCCGGGTACCTGGAACGCTTCAGGCAGGTGGCCCGGAACAGCCGGCAGCTGGAAGACCGGCTCATTGACGTTGTGAAGGAATCCAGGAAACCGCTGGCCGTAAGAATCAGGGATTTAAACCAGAGGTATGATGAATTTTGTGAAAGGGAAATTATTCCCCGGGTACAAGATGGGCAGTCCTTGCCGGTGCATTTGAGGGATAACCTTTTCTGGCTGGGCGAGGAACTGCTGCAATCAGCGGCAGTAATTCAGAATATGCGCCTGGAGGATACCCTGGCTGTAACAGGGGCTGTTGTTAAGGCCAGCAGGAATATTTTCCGGCTGGGCATTACCTTTACCATATTGGGGCTCGTTACCGGCATCTCGGCCAGTTTGTTCACCCTGCGCAAATTTGCCGGTGAACATGCTTTGTACCGGGAAATTGTTAGAACTACCAGAAACGCCGTAATCACCATGGACAGCCGCGGCAAAATTAATTCCTTTAACAGGGTCGCCGAGGAAATCTTTGAAATTGACCGGGAAAAAGTACTGGGCCGGCATTTTGAAAATGTTTTTACCGGTAAAAGAACGGAAACAACGGTGAATTTCACTTATCCCTTTTTCGAAGAAGTACTTGCTGGCGGCAGGGGCAGGTGCAACCAGGAAATTTTCCTCACTGCTTCCGACGGGTGGGAAATGGTGCTAAACGTGGATTGCCTGCCCCTTGGCGCCACGAAACCGGCCGGCGTATTATTTATTGCCAGGGAGATTACGGCCCGCAAGGCAATGGAACAAAGACTTTACCAGCTGACGATGCGGGACGGGCTGACTAAATTGTATAACCACGGGTACCTGTTTAAAGCCCTTAAAGCGGAACTGAAGAAAAGCAGCGAGCAAGACAAGCCCCTGGCTTTTATCCTCCTGGACATAGATAATTTTAAATACTATAACGACAGGTTCGGCCACCCTGCTGGTGATAAATTATTAAAAGAATTTGCCCGGGTGCTGCTTAAAAATACCCGGGCCGGGGACACAGTGGGGCGGTACGGGGGAGATGAATTCGGTATAATTCTCCCGGACACCGGCCCGGAGGTGGCTGAAGAAATCGGGGAGAGATTGCGCCGTCAAATTGCGGAGCACCCGTTTCCCAAGAGGGAAGAGTTGCCCGGGGGGTGCCTGACTGCCAGCATTGGCATTGCCGCTTTCCCGTCTCACGGTTCCAACGTCAACGACCTTATCAGGATGGCGGATGAGGCCATGTATCATGCCAAGCGCAATGCCAAAAACCAGGTGCAGCTGTATTTTTCCATGATAAGGGAATTTCAAAAGGAATTGTGTAATTCTGATAGCGAATTGAAGACGTTTTTAAACACCCTTTTGACCGTGATTAATGAAAAGGACCGGTATACCTATGTCCATTCGGAAAAGGTGGCGGAATATGCCGTCATTATTGCCGGTGAACTGCAACTTCAGCCGGAACAGGTAAAGGAAATAAAAATGGCTGCCTTTCTGCACGATATCGGCAAGCTGGAAATTCCCAAACAGATACTTGCAAAACCCGGGCTGTTGAGTGACGAGGAATGGCAATTAGTCAGGCAGCACCCTGTTCTGGGGGTACAAATCCTCAAGTCATTCCCGCAGTTGAGGGGGATTATACCCTGCATTCTGTACCACCATGAAAGGTACGACGGCAGGGGATACCCGTACGGCCTGGCGGGGGAGGAAATTCCCCTGTGCGCGCGCATTATTGCCGTAGCTGATAGTTTTGACGCCATGATATCGGAAAGACCTTACAAAAAAAGTCTTACGCTGGAAGAAGCAGTGCTGGAACTGGAAAAAAATATGGGCAAGCAGTTTGATCCTGTTCTGGCAAAAATATTTGTTTATAAACTTAAAGAGCGAGGGGAAAAATTTTTGAACGCACATGCCGGTTATTAAAAAATAAAAAAAGTTCTTGACATCATTGCGGGGTTTTGGTAGCTTTAACTTAAGTCAGGGGGAGTTTTAATATTCAGGCATTTACTTGGCATAATAGAGAGGATGGGCCGAATCGAACAACGATAGGCCGCTGTTCTCAACCGGTGATCGGTGGGGGAATGGTGGTCTTTTTTAATTTCATGGCACTGTGATAATTCGTACAACAACATAGAATTTAAGAAGCTGCGGCTGAATCAAACAATGATAGGCCGGCATCCTTCATCCGGGGAGGGTGCCGGTTTTTGCCTTATAGCTGGTACTGTTCGGGTGTTTGAATAATTCGGGTAAGGGAGGATGAGGGATGATGGGTGCTTAGTATGGTTCCAAGAAGCTCTGTTTGGCAAAAGGGGGAATACTGGCAAGGAGGTATGAAATAATGAATGAAAAGCGGGTGCGGGATATTATAAGTTTTTCTTCGCTGGTTGAAGTAAAACCGGAAAGCAGCATCAAAGAAGTGGTAGCTGCTTCCCTGCCGGCCTTAAAGGCGGGGTATAGCCCTACCATAGTTGTGAAAGACGGAGATAATATAATAGGAATGGCATGCTGGAACGATGTACTGGGTGCACTGGTTCCGGCATACGCTAAGGGTAAAATCAAAATGGAAATTTTCTGGGAAGGACTTTTTACTGAACAATGGCGCGCCATTGCCGGTGAGAAGATCAAGAAGTTAATGCGCCCGCCAATATTTGTGGATCTTGACGACACGCTGATGAAAGTCGCCTACAAACTTGTCAATGATAAAATAAATTCCGTGCTGGTAAAGGATCAGGGAAAATTGGTAGGGGTAATCAGTACCGGTGACTTATTTAACGAGTTGCTTCAGTGTTCAGCTTAAATCCCCGGCTGTAATTAACTTTATTTTCCGTGTTGCCAGAGTTAGATATTTTTTCGATAAAAGTATTGACAATATTGAATTGCTCTGGTAGTGTGAAGTTAGTAATAGATATCACATATTGTAAAATATAAAATGGTCCGGGCTGAATCGAACAACGATAGGCCGGCATTCTCCCTTTAAAGGGGAGGTGTCGGCCTTTTTCTTTGAAATGTTTTTTGATCACAAATACATAATTTGTCTCTTGAGCCGAATTGAACAACGATAGGCTGGTGTACATCGATAGGCCGGTGTGCATCCCTGTAAGTGTGCTTTGGGGATAGAAAAAGCCAATTTGGCTCAGGGGATGCTACCGGCCTTAAATTTTAAAGGGGGGGGTGGGGCACTGACAAAATGTTTGTTACTTAACTAACAAGCCAGGGGTTAATTTTAGTTGGGAGGTATGTTCCGTGCGCAAGCTATATGACATGTTTATGGCGGCTTCTGTTGCACATGCCCGTTGGGATTACGAAACTTCACTCAACATCCTCAGGAACCGCAAAAAGCTTTTGTTATTACTGATTTTGGCACTTCCTGTAATTGCCGTACCCATTTACGGGTATGCAGCCGACCTGCCGGCAATTTTGGGCGGGAAAAGTGCTTATGCTCCGGCCTTTTATGATCCTAAAATTTTTCTGGTATCAATTGTAGTTGGGCTGTGTGCCGGCTTGATTACCGGTTGTATTGGGGCCGGAGGGGGCTTTATCATTACCCCGGCTTTGATGAGTGCGGGAGTTCGAGGTATACTGGCCGTAGGCACCGACTTGTTTCATATTTTTGCTAAAGCCATCATGGGTACAACGGTTCATAAAAAGCTGGGAAACGTTTCGGTGGGACTAGCGGTTGCCTTTGTTCTCGGGTCTTTTATCGGGGTTTCGGGCGGCGGTATTTTAAACCGGGCGTTATACGAAAGTAACCCTGTGCTCAGTGATCTCTTTATCAGTGTTGTTTACGTTGTTCTGCTTGGATTCCTCGGCTTTTACGCGCTATTTGATTTTCTCCGGCAGCGCAGGCAGAGTGGCATGGTCGATCCCGTTGCTGAGGCTGAAACCGCTGCAACAGCTGTTACTGCCGGTTCTCTTCCCGGTCTTCCCGGCAAGTTGCAGGCAGTTAATATCCCGCCTACCATTAGTTTTGACCATGATATCGTACCGGGCGGCCGTAAAATTCCCGCTGTGTTTGTTATGGGCTGCGGCGGCATTGTGGGGTTTGTGGCTGCAATTATGGGTGTTGGCGGCGGGTTCCTGACTTTTCCCATGTTTGTTTACGGGCTCGGAGTGTCTTCTTTCACTACGGTAGGTACCGATATTTTTCAAATTATCTTGACTGCCGGTTACGCCTCCATTTCGCAATATGCTATATACGGGTATATCTTTTATACTCTGGCCATAGGCATGCTATTGGGTTCATTGCTGGGCGTCCAGGTGGGCGCCCTCACCACCAAGGTTGTGAAAGGTATTTACATCCGCGGGTTTTACGCCACAGCCATTATTGCCGGTTTCCTGAATCGCGCGTTTGTGCTGCCGTCTAAGCTTTCCAAGCTGGGAGTAATACACGTTAACCCGGCACTGGGGAAAGCCCTGTCTGTAGTGGGAAATTGGCTCTTCTTTATTGTTATCGGTATTTTCGCAGTTTGGGTAATAGGTACTTTCATGAGAAATCTACCCGCGCTAAGGGAGGATATTAGTACATGATCCAAAACGGCAGAAGTTTTGCGGTTGGAATAATTTTAACCCTCTCGTTTTTCGCGGTCCTGGTGCTGATATGTTCACCGCTTTTCAACGGAAAAAACGGTTTGGAATTTGCAGACGATCTTTTTAATTCCATAGCCAAGGGGTCAACTTACTTCATTCCCGAGGTTAAAGAAGAGGTAGGGAAATTTAAAGGTCAGAACATAAACGCTACTATTGAGCTTGAAAGCGCCAGTGAGGCGGAAAAGGTGGCTGTTCTTTATGAAAAAGCGGGTGCCCAAGTGAAAACCGATGGCGCCCGGGTGAGTATTAACGGGGACCTGGGTGCCATTGTGGCGGCTGTTATTAGTGATGCCGACGCAATGTTTAATAATGAGGGGGATATACTTACGGAAAAATACGGATATCACAAAAAGAATGCCATGTATCACTGGTGGCTGAGTTTACAAGAGCTTGATAAAGCATTAAAAAAGCAAGGGGCATTTAAACAGGCTGCATTTGTGGATAAAGCAGTAAAGAAAGCGGTTGAACCGGCCTATAACTTTTACGGTATAAAACCCAAAAGTGCTGCAGACTATGCCGGAACGGTTACAGGAATGCTGGTGTTCTACATCATTTACACTTTGTGGTGGGGCTTTGCCATTTATTTCCTTTTTGAGGGGCTGGGTTTCTCCATGAGCAAGGGAGCCAAGAAGGCAGAGGTATAACCAGACGGCATTCACTTTCTTTTATTGCCGGGGGGCGGGAGCAAAATCCGCTCCCCCGGTCCAAAAGGGTTTGGTTGTATCGGCAATTGAATAGCGAATCTAATAATGAAGGTGGGGAGCCGGGCCCCCGGGTGAATCAAAAAGTTAAGAGGAGATGGTGATTATGGTGGAAGAACTGCGGGTCAGAGATGTTATGGAAAAGCCGGAAATTCTATTTTGTACTCTCACCAGCAGCCTGGGAGATATCGTCAAAAGATTGGTCAAGATGGAAGATATGGGAATTAACGTTGATGTTATAGTCGTTAAGAGCGATACAGGGACTGCAGGTATTATGATGCCTATAGATATATTTAACGCCTTACAACCTCCTTACCTCAGGATTAACAAGGGATACGGAACTTACGAAGTTTTCTGGAGCGGCCTGTTTACCCAGCGGTGCAAGTCCCTGGCTGCCCAGCAGGTGGATGAATTTATGAAAGCTCCGGAAGGGCTAAAACCCGAGGACACCTTAATGAAGGCGGCGAACTTTTTTGTTAAAAAGCAAACTTCTATAGCTCCGGTATTTAGCGAGGGGGAGCTTATAGGGCTGGTTCGCAGTAAAACTTTGTTCAGGTTAATGCCGCCTTCGGTTGCCTGATTTTTAGCAGTGGATTTATTGGCAGCTTAACTGGTGTACTTTTTCCTGTATTTTTTCACTTTTGTTGCAAAATACACGCTGTAAACCCCGGGCAATAAAGTTAGCAATATTTGCAACTCTATAAAGCCGGGTGGAATAAAGTTTTTGGAAATCATTCACAATACCGGTTATACAAATGTCACCTGTGGGTGGAAGCGTTTTATTGACGCCATTGCCCGGCTTTAGTGCCCCTGGGGAAATTATTACCGTTCCTACGTCTTCAGAATAACCCAGGGCGGCATCAATGGCGATAATAAGCGGGCGGCTGTACCTGGTTTGGATTTCTTTTAAATAGTATTTGAGATTAAGGGCATGTACAGGTTCCCTGAGGGTGCCGTAAACTTTACAATTTCTTAATTTTCCTTCTTCTTCCAAAAGGCTTCCGGTTAAAGGTCCCAGGCAGTCACCTGTACACCGGTCGCTGCCGATGCAAAGAAGTATTATGGGACGGTCCTGGCCGTTAAGTTTTTGTTGCAAACAATGCTGGAGTGCATTTACGAATCTGTAGGCGGCAAGAGGGTCATCAATATTAATATGTGTGCCGTTGTCATTTTTATAACGCTTTCCGGCAGCGGTATCGATATCGGGAAACCGGCGCTGCCACAGTGAAAGCTTACGACAAAATTCATTTAGCACCAGGAAAGCAAGAAAGGTGATTCCCCCGGTATCCGCCGCGCCTATATCCATTTTATATCCCTCCTGTTTCAATGCCTTTGTTTGATTATAACATTTTTTACAGGAGAAATTACTTGCTGGCTTAAAATTGAGCAGAATTGTGCAAATTTTCAAACTGGTTTTGCTTGTTCTCTAAAGATACCATATGAAAAGGCCGGATTATCCTCCCGGCTTCAGAGGAAATCCGACCTATCAATGTTAGATTCGGCTGTTAAACTTTACTCCAAGGTTATAAGCGTAACTTGTTCAGTTTTTATTTTTATTAACATAATGAAGAATTGTAATTTTGTCAAGCATTCTCCTTTATTTTGTTATGTTCAACATATTTAACACTTTGCTCGGCTAAGCGCCTGTTAAAGATGCTTAGAATGCCGGCCACAATCAGCGCTACAATCAGAGTGCTGACAAGAGCTACCGTAGTATGCAGGTAGAACCATAGCCACAGGTACAGGTTGGAAATAACGATGGACATAATCATTAATGGAAATGCTATTTTAAAGAAATTCATAAAGGTAATCTTGGCCCCGCGCTTTTCCGCCATTCCGATAACCACCACGTTTGCGGAGGCCCCGATTATGGTACCGTTGCCGCCCAGGCATGCCCCCAGGGAGAGGGACCACCAGAGGAAGTTTTGCAGGGCATTAATGTCGGCGTTGCTTGCGGCCATGCTTTTGATGAGGGGAATCATGGTGGCAACGAAGGGTATGTTATCGACAAAGGCTGATGCCAGTGCCGATACCCACAGAATCAAAATACCCGTTGGAAAGACCACGCCGCCGGTGATTTCCAGTGCATAGTGGGCCAGCGCTTCAATAATTCCCACCTCTTCCAGGGCGCCGACGATTACAAAGAGACCGATGAAGAAAAAGATAACGGGCCATTCAACGGTGTGCAGCGGGTGTTCCGGGTCTGAATTGGTAATTAATAATAGTAAGGATGCTCCCGTAAGGGCTATTACGCTGGACTCCAGGTGTAAAAATTGGTGCAGGAAAAAGCCCGTTATAGTCAAACCAAGAACGAAAAGGCACTTTTTCATTAACGGGATGTCTTTCAGTTCCTGGTTTTCGTCTATTTCGTAAATCCGCTGCTGTATTTCCGGGGTAACGATCATTTTACGCTTGTAAATCAACTGGCAAAGGAAGACTGTTACCACATGGATTAAAATAACTATGGGAGTAAGATTGATTACGAAATCCAGAAAGCCCAGGTGGGTGGCGCTACCGATCATGATGTTGGGCGGGTCTCCTATAAGGGTGGCTGTTCCGCCGATATTGGACGAGAGAATTTCTACGATTAAAAATGGAATTGGGCTCAATTCCAGCTTGCGGGCGATAGCGAAGGTAACCGGCACAATTAAAAGTACGGTGGTAACATTGTCCAGCAGTGCCGACAACACTGCCGTAACTGCCGCCAGGGAGGCCATTATGGCCAGAGGGCGCCCGTGGGCCATTTTGGCAGCCTTGATGGCCAGGAATTCAAAAATGCCGGTTTCGCGGGTTATACCCACTATAATCATCATTCCCACCAGCAGCCCGATGGTGTTCCAATCCACGTAGTGAACGGCCAGCTCCGGTGTCAGGATGCCTGTTACGAGCAGGACGGCGGCTCCTACAAAAGCAATCACGGCACGGTGGATTTTCTCGGATACGATTATGGCGTAAGTAATTAGAAATACTGCTGCGGCAAAAGCTACCTGCATGTGTTCCGGGACGGTTAGAATTGAGTGGTGTTCCATTATTCTTTCTATCCCTCCTCAAAAAAAAATTTATATTTTTAATAAGATCATTAGCAATTTGCAAAACATCACATAAAATTCGACATTAAATTTATTAATTCCTTCTTACTTGTTTATTTGGTGTTTAAATTAATCTGAATCAGCAACCAGACCGGCAATTTCCAGGAAAACTTCATGGAGGCGCAAAACTCCTGTTACTTTATTATCCTTTAATACCGGGAGAAGGCCTGCATGGTAGCGAACCATAAGGTGTACCGCTTTGATAATTGGATCATCTGCTTCCACGGTCAACGAGTTAATGGGCCGCATAATTTCTTTTACTTTCTTTTTAGCTTCTTCCTTGCATTTATTAGTAAAGAAGCCGTTCCAAAAAACCGGCAGGGCCCACCGGTCGGTAATTACGAATTTTGGTTCCAGGGTTCCAAGTAACACTCGCCTGCTGAGAAGACCAACTGGCTGCCCACTGTCATTTATAACCAGAACAGATTGATGTCCTGATACTGCTCCTTTTTTCAGCAGCGTGACGGCATGCTGCACCGTATCGTCGGGGGATACCGTAGGGCAGTCGTTCAGCGGCAGCATAAGGTCTTTTACGGATTTATCGTGGGGCATGGGAGAAAGTTCACCTTCCGATAAATCTGCTGAAAAATCACTATTTTAATAGTGGCGGGAGGGAACACCCCTCCCGCCAGCCAGGGTGCTGCTACCAGATGCCCAGTATTTTCCACCAGGCCCCTACAATTAAAAGCAGCAGGAAGGCCAGGGAAATTAAAAACAATACCGAACCTGCTTTAAGGTAATCACTGGCCTTAAGATATCCCGGCCCGTAAACGATGGCATTGGCAGGTGTACCGATAATCAGCAGGTAAGCGTAGGCCGATGCCAGAGAGGTTGCGATACCGAGAGCTGCAAGCGAAGTGCCGGAAAGTTCGGCAGCCTTCAGGAAAATAGGTCCCAGTACGGCTACGGTGGGGCCATCGGCCATCATATTAGTGGTAATAGATGTGATAGTGCTGGTAATGGCAATAAGCGGCAGCCCCTTGGTAATTCCAAAGTAACCGGCGCCGGCCAGGAGTTTTTGTGCCAGCCATAGTGCAGCTCCCGTTTTTTCGAGCATGGCGCCCATGGAAATGGCCCCGGCGTATAGTATCACTACGCCCCATTGAGTCTGTTTTTCGATAAATTTCCAGTCCACGAGCCCGAGAATTAAGGCTGCGATGGCACCCATAACCGCAATGTTGCCAAGTCCGATATGATGGCTTTGCGTAATCCACAGGAAAAGCACGGCTATGAAAAGAGCCAGGGCCATTTTCCCTTGCGTGGTCAGGCCGCCCTCTTTGGCCATGTCGGCCTTGATTTTTTCCACAGCTTCTTTCAGGTCTTTAATCTCCGGCTTAAACAATTTATTAAGCCAAAAGACAACAATGGGGATCATAATCAAGGTGAAAGGAAAAGCCATTATAATCCATTCCCCGTACGAAATGGTAATACCGTACTGCTGAAGAAAGCCAATCATTAGGGCGTTGCGGGCGCCGCCGGAGGGAGAGGCCAAACCGCCGATTACGCAGCCATAAGCGATACTCAACATTAACATTTTGCCCAGGCGCGGCACCTTTTCGATACCGCCGCTAAGGGCTACAATGCCCATACCTACCGGCAACATGATTGTTGCGGTAGCGTGTTCTGAAACAAAGCCCGCGCAGAGAGCACAGAAAGTAACAATGCCGAAGGTGACCCGCGTTACGTTGGTGCCCGATAGACGCAGGATAAAAAGGGCAATACGATTATGAATGCCGTGTTTTACCAGTACGGCACCGATCATCAAGGCCCCCATGATAAAAGCTACGGCATCTGCCATGAAGGTCTTGGGTACTTCCCGAAACCCGGTGATACCCATAAGCACCTGGTACGATCCGATGACGAGGGCCACAGCCGGCAGCGGGATAGCTTCGGTAAAGAAGCAAATAACTACAAAACTTAACAGGGCCAGGGCGTATTTACCTTCTACTGAAAGACCTTCGGGCGTAGGTAGTAAACAGATAATCGTGGCGGCGGCTGCCGCCAGCAAAAACCACTTGCGTTCCTTGATAAAAGTCCCGAAACTGAAGCGCGGGGAAGGTTCCGGGCTGACCGAAGGTTGCATGCCGGTAGCACTCCTTTCGTGTGAAAACAATCAGGAATACACGTAGTGACAGGTTAACTAAAAAATCCATTGTAATAATTATGCAATGGTGATATAATAAGTCTGATTATATGTCTGTCTTAACTTAGTAACGTGATGACAAAACTTAACCATTGAGATTTTTGGAGACCAGCTTTTTAATTATAAGGCCAAGTAGATGGATTAAAGCTTGACCGGTAATATAGTCTTTAGAGTATTGAAATTTGTTATAGGGATAAATAACGGGAACCTTTATAAGGTCATTTATAAACTGCAAAGACTTTTTAAGTGCTTCGTATTGGTGAAATGTAGTGACAATGTCCAGGGCCGGTAAGCCCCGGAGGGTGGTCTCCAACACTTGTGTGCGCTGTATAGTTTTTACTTTATTGATCACCTCCTCTTTGCGAGAATATTGAATTTCCTGCTTTTCAAGGTTTAAGCGGAAGTCAAAATAATCTTGACATCCGTACCTTTCCAGTATTTTTGCAATCTTATTTAAAATAGTTTTTTCACGGCGTAACCTTCGTTGTTTAACTAATGATTGAATTTTGCCTAATTCATTGGCTGCCTGGCTTAAATTTTGCTCGAGGGCCTGGTCGGAAGCAGCATTCGGACGCAGGTCGTGGCAGATAATATACCGTTTTGAGGGTTTAGTTATATTCTTCACCCACAGGGTGCTGTTGACGGTAAAAGCGTCCTTGTCTTGCCAGAGGTCCTTGGTGGATACCGGAATAGACGCGAATTCCCTGGGTGAAAGGGATTTTATGAAGAAAACGTCCGGCTTCGATAATGTCGAATCTAAGCCGCTTTTTTTATCAATGACCAGGCATGTTCTGGTGTTCATGCTTTTTTCAATATCCTGTTGAAATGCTATGATTTCGCCTGCTGATACATTTTTGTCATATACACTGCAGCCAAGCGGGATGCCTGGCGGGAAAATTGCGATTAGTAAGTTCAAGGGCAAGCGGTATGAGTGAATTTGGTAGGCCGTACCGGCAGCGTTGGTATCGCATTTATTTCCCGCGTATTCACTATGCAGTTGAGAAATATACAGCAAGGAAGGTTTTTCCAGGAGGCGGGTTAATATATTAAACAAATGGGCCTCCAATTGTTTCTTGATACCTGCCAGAGCAGCAGCGGCCCGGTAAAAGTCAGTGCCCGGAATTTCACAGCCTTCAAGTTCAGGTAATTTTAAAGCAGGGTAACTTACAGCAATGGGGCGGTGCTCGGAAGGGAAGAGCAACCTTTGAAAAACCATTGCTTTTATTAACCAGGGAAATTTGCCCGCACATTTCGGGGGCTGTGCCCGGCACAGAAAGTCGGACAGGTTGAGTTTATTCCAGGTATGATGCAGTTCATCGATTTGGAAATATGGCTCACCATGTTCCTGTGGAGGTAATTCTCCCATAATAATGCTGGGATCAGTAAGTTTATTCAAGCTGGAAATCAAGGCATTTACCTTTTCCGGATTAAGATTATTAATGTTTCCCAGGTTGGCAATGACCCGTTGTTTGATCTTGCCGTTTTCGCGATAGGTTTCAATTAGTTTGAGGTAAACGTATTTTTTACCATTGCGTTTGGTGACAACCCGGCGAAAGAACATGTGATTCACCGCTTAACTAAAAATTAACAGTAAAAAGGATATAAAAACCCCCACAACAATACCGGTAACAGTGACAACCTTTCGTATCGACACCCGGAAGTGCCCCCATATCTTAACGGGTGTCGATAGAGATTTTTTATACCTGGGACCTCATCTTGCCAGTCGGGCATAATAAATAATTAAGATTAAAACATGACAATGTAATGACAAACTACTTAATCTTTAAAGTTACTGCTAGCTGCATTGCCCACTTTGGCTCAAAAATCTTATAAGTATTGTGTAAGTATTGTGGCGAGAGTGTTGTAGTGACAACATTTGTGAACTCTATCACTTTCCACCAGCATACTATCACACTGTTTTAATAACGTCAATAGATTTTGTCAAAGTTTTTTAATTGTTACCGGGTGAAGCCGAGTCTTTTGGCGGCTTCACTGAGCCCGTAGCGGTAATCGGGGTGAGCGATGGAGATTAAAGCCTCGGCCCGCTCCCGTACAGTTTTACCCTTGAGCCTGGCGACACCGTATTCGGTGGCGATATAATCCACGTCATTACGACTTATTGTTACTACAGCTCCTTTTTCCAGTTGGGGGACGATGTTGGATTGTTTTTTGTCGTTTACAGAACGCAGTGCCATAAAGAATTTGCCGTTCCGGGCCAGTGCCGTACCGCGGGCAAAGTCGACTTGCCCTCCGGTGCCGCAAAGTTGTTTGGGCCCGATGGGTTCTGCTGTACATTGTCCCAGTAGATCAACCTTGCTGGCACTGCTAACCGCCACCATATTTTCATTTTTGGCGATAATATAAGGATTGTTGGTGTAGGAGACAGGGCGCATTTCAATCATTGGATTGTCGTCCATGAAACTGTAAAGTTTTTTTGTTCCAAGGGCGGAGGTACATACAATTTTACCCGGGTGCAGCGTTTTATTCTGATTGGTAACTACCCCCATCTCAACTAACTTAACGACGGCATCGGTAAGGATTTCAGTATGAATTCCCAAGCCTTTTTTGCACTTTAGGGCGTAGGGGAGAGTTTGGGGGATAGTACCGATGCCCAGGGCAAGGGTGGACCCGTCATCAATGTAAGCGGCGATATTTTCAGCAATTTTGAGGTCGATTTCACTGGGCGGTTCAAGGGTTACTTCAGGTAAAGGAGAATTGTCTTCGACAATTAAGTCGGCCTGGCAGATATGGATGTGACCATTACCATGAATGCGCGGCATATTGGGGTTAACTGCCAGTATAACGGTCTGGGCTTTTTGGGCTGCGGCCATGGTGTAGTTTACGGAGACGCCGAAGCTAAAAAAACCGTGCTGGTCCATGGGAGATACCGTACCCATAAATACATTAACCGTTAAGTTTTCGGTGAAAAAGCGCGGGTACTCGTACAGGTATCCCATCATGATACCGGCCTGGCCGGTCTTCACGCCCGGCCGGGTAAGGGCACTGTTGAACCAGGAAACATGGCGAAAATGACGTTCCATGCCTTTTTTCATGTATTGAGGCGTAGTGAGCGGCAGCATTTGGTGAATACGCACATCACGCAGTTCGCTTTTGCGCTCTACCATGGCATCGAGAAGTACCGTGGGTTCTCCGGCTCCCATGGATAAGACTACATTATCCCCCGAGCAAATGCATCCTACGGCCTCTTGAGGGGTAACCAGCTTTTCCCGGTATAAATTCTGCAATCTTTCTTTATTGCCGAAAAATGGTCCGGTTTGAAGCCAAACCATCCAAACAACTCCTTTTTATTTTCTATTTATTTTCCTTTCATAATGACAAAAGTATTTATCATGTACTGAACGAATTAAGGAATGTGATATAACTCGCAATTAGCATAGTATACTTCTTTGGCAGAAGTCAATAAGATAATTTGGCAGATCAAAGTTTTATTTACAACGTAATCGTTATTAAACGGCAAAGACAGATAATTTTTTTAAAAGTAAAAATATGTTGACCCAATTAACTAAGTATGGTAGTATGCTGATGAAAGTGATATAGTTCACAAGCGTTGCCACTACAAAATTAGTAAGACTTTGGTTAATGCAGTTACCGATAACTTTGCTGGAGATGCATTAATGCATTTATAATTGTCACTACGTTATTTCGTTAACTTACCAATAATAATATATATATTGTCGGTTAAAGTGAAGTTATAAAGATAAAAAAATCCCCTCACTGCCGGCACCTTTGTTTGACATTCGTCCTGGTGTAGGGGCACTTCTGGGTGTCAACAAAGGGAAGGTCGTCACTGTTACCGACATTGTTGTGAGGGGTTATTATATCCTTTTGCTGTTAGCTTTTGGTAAGCGGTGAATAAAAAATATGCTCGCTTAGTCAGTACAAAGGAAAAGAAAGGAGGGATTTATAAAGTGACTGTAGCATCTCCCCTTAAAAGCAAACTGGAAAATATGCTGGAGAAGCCGTTTTTTGAGGCGGAAATGGCACGGGCAGAGATGATGAAAGCTCACCCGGGTAAGGCTAGCATGGTTCCCGTAGCTTTATTAGCGATTTACGGCACTGTTTTTACGGTCTCTTGCGGCTACTGGGCTGTAAAATATATTTTTTAAAAGATTTTATAGTTTATTTTTTATGGGGTGCTGTGCCGGCAGCACCCAAATTTTTTACTTGTTTTAAATTACGCCCAGTTCTGCAAGGTACGGTCTCGTGGTTGTAATAAAATTAGCCAGCTGTCTTGCTACATAACGAACATTACCTTTGTAATAAAGGTCACTGGGCATCATTAATTTTAACCGGTACTGGCCCATAGCTTCTACCTTCGGTGATTCCCTTACCAGTGTGATTCCCAGTTTTTTCTCAATGTTTTCTCTTCTTTTTAGCAGTGGTACGAAAACTTGTCTTTTGCAGCCATCCATCACCAGGTCCACTACCAGAAATTCCTGTCCTTTAAGCGGTCCCTTGCGCGGCTTTGTTTTACCAATACGATAGTAAACGGACTTGTTATTAGAAATTTGTATACATTTCCACGATTCAGTAATACCAAGTTTTTTACCGAGGGAAACGCAGGTTACTTTAATGCCCTCTTCCTGCAAGATTTTGGTAGCTCTATCTAAAACCTCCTCTAAAAAATCGTTGAAGGATTGTTCCAAGTTAATCCCTCCACCAAACTACAATAAGTGTCAGTTTTAAAACATATAGTTTAAAGATAGTTTTTTTTATGATATAATTTTGTCGGGTTGTGAAATCAGTAACTACGCTTAACTGCACTATATCATACATTCACTCAAAGTACTTGTTGCTTTCATTATTATTATATTATACCTTATCTTAAAAAGTCCAGTATGATCTACTCTTCACCAAAGCAATTTCTATGCCAGTCAATCAATTGGTCAAGTAATGAGGCATAAAGCATATTTTATCAGGGGTTGTGGAATGCATCCCTGGTTATTTTAACTTAATGAGGTGTATGATAACGAACATTTTTCGAAGCAAATAGTTTGATATTAGACAGGAGAGAAATATTTATGCACGGATTTTTTGCAAAGTTAGATACCCAGCGCATAAGTTCACAATTTTTAATAATGGTTATTTTTCTTTTGTTTATTCCGTTGTTGGTAATGCTTTATGACCTTTATTTTGCCAGTAGAAGTGAGGAAGCTATTTTAAAGGACTATGAAGAAAAATTACAATCCACCGTCGATTCCGTCATTATTCCCCAGATGAAGGATTACCTCGCTAATCGTCTGCCGGTAAAAAATATAAACAGCCTTCCAGTTAGCCTGAAAACCATATATCTTGAAAAAGCATTTAATAATACTGTTTCCCCCTCGATTCTTAGCAGCAATCCCGGGGTGAGATTGGGGCTTTATATTCCGGAAAATGAAAAAATTTTTATTAAGGGGTTTCTGCACCAATATAGAGACTTAACTTCTGAAGAGCAAAAAAAACGGGAAAAGAGGGTTTTGAACGAGGCCAAAATCGGTTTGACGGCCGTGGCTGCAAGTGGTAAACCTTTATCCAAATTAACCCGTAGTCTTGACGATGAAACTTACGAGTATCTAGCTCCCCTTTATTACGACGGTGAACTGGTAGCGGTTGTTTGGGCAGACAAGCGGCTGAATCCCATTTTGGCCCAGAGCCGGAATTTTCTCACCCTGATAAAGTATGTGGCAGTTTTCGGCTTGTTTTTGGGGACTTTAGGTTCTCTGTTTATTATCCGCAACCTGACTGGAAATGTGGAGATTATCAAATACGGACTCAAAAGCATGCAAAAGGATATTCACCAGCAAATCCCTGAAATGAATGGAGAAATTGGGGAAATTGCCAAAGCTATTAATCAGATGGCCCGGTCACTGGCTGAAAAGGAAAAATTAGAAGAGGAACTACGGCGTTCGGAACGTCTTGCTGCGCTGGGGCGTCTGGTTGCCGGTGTGGCCCATGAATTGCGCAATCCTATTGGAATAGTTAAAACCACCACCCAATTAATGGAACAGGAACTGCGTGATGAAGCTCCTTCTGTTCTTGAGTTTACAAAGGTAATTAAGGAACAGGTGGAACGTCAGAACCGGATTATCAAGGAACTTCTCGACTTTGGAAGACCAAATAAGCCCGTGATAGAAACGGTTTCAGTCAATTCTCTTATACAAAAAGTGTTAACATTTACTGCTGCAATGATTCGACAACATAAGATAACCTTGAAGTTATCCCTTATGGATGAACTCCCGACAGTTCGAGCAGATGGCGAACAAATAAAACAAGTTTTTGTAAATCTTATCCTTAATGCCGTTCAGGCCATGCCCGGGGGAGGAGAGCTCACCATCAGCACTTTTGTTGAGGGTGGTTATGTTTGTATAGCCTTTGCAGATAACGGCGAGGGGATTCCGCCCAGGGAGCTTAATAACATTTTCGATCCCTTTTACACTACTAAAGACACCGGTACAGGTTTGGGCCTGTCTATCAGCCACAGGATAGTTAGCTTAAACAATGGCAGCATAGATGTGAAAAGTAGTAGTGAAGGAACCACTTTTATTGTTAAATTACCAGTACCCGATGAGGAGCGGGGTGAATTAACTTGATTCCCACAATCCTAATTATCGATGATGAGGAACATATGTGCTGGGCCCTGGAACGGGCCATGCGCCAGGAAGGATACCAGACACGGGTGGCTTATAGAGGGCCGGAGGGGCTAAAAATTATTCAAGAGGAAGACCCGTCTTTGGTTATACTTGACCTGAAAATGCCCGAAATGGACGGGTTGGAGGTATTAAAGCATGCCCGGGAGATCAATCCCAGGCTTCCGGTTGTAATACTTACTGCTCACGGTACAATTGAAACCGCCATTGAAGCCATGAAAATGGGCGCAGTTGACTACATTACAAAGCCTTTTGACCTGGACGAATTGAAGCTGGTAATCAAACAAAATCTCGTAGTGTGCCAATTGGAGACTGAGGTATCTTTTCTCCGCTCACAATTGACCAAAGAATACAGTAATATGGTTGGTAAAAGCCAGGCTTTCCAGGAAGTTCTTCACTTAATCGAGCGGGTATCCCAGACAAATGCTAATGTTTTGATAACCGGAGAAAGCGGTACAGGCAAGGAAGTGGTGGCAGTGGCCATTCACCGGAACAGTCCCCGCAAAAACGGCCCTTTTGTGCCGGTTAATTGTGCTGCCCTGCCGGAACAACTCCTGGAGAGCGAACTTTTCGGCCATGAAAAAGGAGCTTTTACCGGTGCCTATTCCAGGAAAATAGGGCGTTTTGAATTGGCCGATAAAGGAACTATTTTCCTTGATGAAATCGGGGAATTACCCCTTAACATGCAGGCTAAGCTCTTAAGAGTGCTTCAGGAAAAGTCCTTTGAGCGGGTAGGGGGAACGAAAACCCTGATGGTGGACGTGCGGGTAATCGCCGCTACCAATCGCCAGCTGGAAAAGGCCATACGGGATGGTCAATTTCGCGAAGATCTTTATTACAGGTTGAATGTTATGCCCATAAACATACCCCCTTTACGGGAGCGACGTGAGGATATTCCCCTACTGGTAGATCATATTTTAAAAAAGCTCAAACCCACTTACGGTACGAAACGTATTTCGCCCGCAGTGCTTGAATTGTTTCAACGTTATGACTGGCCGGGAAACATTCGTGAGTTGCAAAATGTCATTGAACGTGCTGCCATAATAAGTCGAGGGAACGAAATATTGCCGGAACATCTCCCTGAAGAGATACGTGGCTCCCGGGCAAAATCCGACAAAGGATTAATTATTCATTTTCCTGATGAGGGAATTTCCTTAGAGGAGGTAGAAAAACAATTACTTATAAAAGCTTTGGAAAAAAGCAAAGGTAACCAGAGCAAAGCAGCGGAACTTCTGGGAATTACAAGATCCACATTTATTTACCGCTGTCAGAAGTATGGCATCCAAAAAAATAATAGTGGCAAATAAGGTATACAGATAAGTGTGGACATGTCTTGCATCTTGGTTTAGGATATTAAGAAAGAATATAAATTTTTGTGGGAAAGTTATTGGTTTATGTGAAGGAAAGGATTGGAAAATAACTTTTGGGGAGGGCAATAAGTTGGTTTTGGAAAAAATTCTGGTTCCCACCGACGGTTCTGATTATTCCATGCGCGCAGCCAAATTTGCCGCGGAACTGGTTAAGCTTAACCCTAAAGCCAAAGTAACGGTGTTCACTGTTAATTCTGTTCCCCGCAGGTTCGTGGAGAGACACCTGTATTGGGTGGCTGCCGACATGGGCAAACAGGCTGAGAACATTATGGATTTATTTGCCGAGGAGCGCGATCATATTTTGGAGAAAACGGCGGAGGTTTTTAAAGAGAAAGGTATTGAGGTTCATACGGATTACAGCGCCGGCAATCCTGCGGAGGAAATCTGTGAATATGCCCGCAAGCACGATATCGACCTTATTATAATGGGTACCCGGGGCAAGAGCGGATGGCAGGAGGTAGTAATGGGCAGTGTCAGTCATAAAGTACTGCATCTTTCCCGGTGCCCGGTGCTTCTGGTCAAGTAAAGGAGAAATCTTCCTAGCAATGATTTTTAGAAGGGAGCGGGCAAAATGGAAAGCAAAAGGAAATCTATTATATTTATCGGCTTAATAGCTTTTCTTGCCGGCATAATGTTTATGGGCGGCTGTTTGCTGGTTGGTGATTTAACCGGCAAACAGGTACCCGGTGTACCGGGTGGAAATGCCAGTGCCGAGCAAGTGAGGCCCGGTTTGGGGCCCGACTCAATAGCTAATGTAGTTGATTCTGCCGGCCCGGCGGTTGTTAAAATAAGCACTACCAAAATTAGCAGGGCCCCTGATCCATTTTTTGATGATCCCTTTTTCAGGTACTTTTTCGGTGACCAGCTTTTGCCCAGGACGCAAAAAGAAACAGGACTTGGTTCCGGTTTTATAATTTCCGAGGACGGCCTGGTTATTACTAATGAACATGTTATTTCCGGGGCTACGGATATCAAAGTTACCATAGGCGGCAAGGGAAAAGAATATCCAGCTAAGGTAGTGGGTGCCGATTATGACCTGGACTTGGCCGTGCTTAAAATACAAGGCGCCAAGAATCTGTCCTGCTTGAAAATGGGTGATTCCGATAAAGTTAAGGTAGGTAATTGGGTTATAGCCATTGGAAACCCCTTTGGGTTTGACCACACTGTTACAGTGGGGGTTATCAGTGCCAAGGGGCGCCCTGTAACGGTTGAAAACCGGCACTATAAAAACTTATTACAAACCGATGCTGCTATTAATCCTGGAAACAGTGGCGGTCCCTTGTTAAACTTGAAAGGTGAAGTGATAGGAATTAACACTGCCGTGGCACAGGCACAGGGCATTGGTTTTGCCATACCTGCCAATACCGTTAAGGAGGTATTGGACGAACTACTGACCCAGGGGAAGGTATCTCACCCGTGGCTGGGAATACAAATGAGCGATTTAAGTTCCGATTTAGCCCGCTATTTTGGGCTGCAAAGCACTGACGGCGTAGTAGTTGTCGGTGTAATTCCGGGAAGTCCGGCGGAAAAGGCCGGATTACAGCAGATGGATGTCATTTTGGAGTTGGACGGAAAGAACATTAAAAATTCCGAAGAAATGGCCAGGGCCATAAAAGATATGAAAATTGGCCAAAGGGCAAATTTACTGGTATATAGAAAGGGCCGCCTTATGAATATAAGTTTTACCGTTGGTGAAAAACCAGCACAATTAAGATAAACAAAGAAAGATAAAGAACCCAGGGTTTTTTATAAGGCCCTGGGTTCTTTATCAATAAGAAGGGCTTGCGGTATATACAGTTTTTATTTCCCGCGTGTGGCCCATTTCTGTATTTCCTTGCGCATAAGCTTTCCTGATGTAGTTTTCGGTAAGCTATCTACAAAGCGAATGTAACGGGGAATTTTGTATTTAGCCAGCTTATTTTGGCAATATTCCTGAAGTTCGGATATTTTCAATTTTTCGTTTTTCCGCAGCATTACAAAGGCCATGATTTCCTCGCCCATTACGGCATCAGGAACCCCCACCACAGCTGCGTCAAATACAGCCGGGTGGGTGGAAAGAACTTCTTCAACTTCCCGGGGATTTACATTTACTCCACCGCGAATGATTAGATCCTTTTTCCTGTCGACGATAAATAAATATCCGTCCTGGTCCATGTAAGCCAGGTCGCCGGTGTGAAACCAGCCGTCGCGCATGGCCCAACGGGTTTCATCTTTTCTGTTGAAGTATCCTGCCATTACATTGGGGCCCCGCACCACTATTTCTCCAACTTGTCCTAAAGGAACTTCCCGGCCCTCGTAATCAAAAATTTTTACTTCCACTCCGGGAATAGGCTTCCCTATGGAACCTACTTTTTTAGGACCGTCGATGGGGTTGGAGGTTACCAGCGGAGATGTTTCGGACAGACCGTAGCCCTCAGTAATTTCAATGCCGTATTTTTCAGCAAAGCCTTTGAATATTTCTTGAGATAGCGGGGACCCTCCGGAGTAGGCAATGCGTAAAGAACTGGTATCATACTTATCGGCATCGGGGTAGCCAACTAAAAAATGATACATTGTGGGAGGGCCGAAAAAGAAAGAAATTCTTTCTTTGTCAATGGAATCCAGTATGGGTTCAGGTCCTGCCCACCCGTCATGAATTACTATGGTTGAGCCGGAAACAATAGCGTTGTTCATAACACAGGTTTGAGCTGCCATATGATAGACCGGAGCTACCAAAAGGGCCCTGTCCTGCGGGGTCATTTTACACATCTGGGCAAAGGTAATTGCGTTGCTATAAAGATTATGGTGAGTAAGTACGGCTCCCCTGGGATGTCCGGCAGCGTCGGATGTATAAATAATTACAGCCGGTTCATCTCTACCATAGGAACTGGATGGAAAAGTAACTTTTTTATTTGATTTTAATTCATTATAAGAAACTGCTTCACCTGATGGGGATTCCCCGCGGGTGACAACAATACCCTTGGTGATTTTAACGTCTTGTTCTAACTGCCGGAAAACTGGAACCATATCACTGGTGGTGATTACTGCCGCGGGAAGGCAATCTTTAATTATGGTACCTATTTCATTTCTGGTAAATGCAGGGTTAATAGGAACCACAATACCCTTTAAGCGAAGTATTGCGTAGTAGGAAACAATAAATTCCGGACAGTTACTTAAAGCGATAAGTATCCGATCTTTTGGCTTTATACCCAGTTGCTGCAATCCGTTAGCCAGTTGATTAACCTCGGCTTTGAGCTGGCCGTAGGTTATCCTCTGCCGGTGGTAAATTATTGCCTCATGGGATGGATTTGCCCGACCGATTTCAGCAAGCCTTGACGGCAAATTCATAAAAGGGACCTCCTTATATCTGAACCGCAAAAAATGAGAGGAAATCGTTTATTAAGTAATTCTATCTACCAGATAGAAATCCTTCTTTGGTCTAAGGCAGGAAAACTTTTTACTAAAATCCCTGCCAGAATGCCCCCGATTTTAACCGGGGGATGAATGGCAGTTTGGTTTTCCTTTCCTAATGATATAATAGCAAAAAATAAAGTTAAGGGGGAGTAAATTTATGCAATTTGAGCAGGGGCCCATAAGACCTCCCAGTGAGGCTACCAGCCTTCTGATAAGGGCGACAAGAAACTGTCCCTGGAATAAATGTGGTTTTTGTAAAACCTATAAGGGTAAGAAATTCAGCCGCCGGTCGGTGGAGGAAATTAAAGAAGATGTATTGACAATTAAAAATATGTGCGAAGAAATAAAGGAATTATCCTGGCGTTGGGGAAGTGGGGGGCGTATAACTTCCAGGGTTATTGAACGGCTGCGTGAAAGCTACGGAAGCCAGTACTTGCACGTGGCTGTCTGGATGTATTACGGGGGAAAAACTGTATTTTTACAGGACGCCAATTCATTGATTATGAAGACAGGTGAATTGTTGGAAGTTTTAAAGGTTATTAAAGAAGTATTTCCCGGGGTGGAAAGGATAACCACTTATGCCCGGGCCAAAACCGCCCGGCGTAAAACTCTTGCTGAATTAAAGGAATTATACAGGGCAGGCCTTACCAGGATCCATATGGGGTTAGAATCCGGCAGTGATAAAGTGCTCCAGTTGATTAATAAGGGGGCAAATGCTGTGGACATGATAGAAGGAGGGAGGAAAGTCAAGGAGGCTGGTATTTCCCTTTGTTACTATGTAATCTTGGGATTGGGGGGGAAAGAATATTCCCGTGAACATGCCTTGGAAACTGCCCGGGTATTAAATGCCGTAAATCCCAACCATATTCGTTTTCGAACCCTTTCGGTGATACCGGGTACCCCGTTGGCTGAAAAGGTAAGTAACGGAATTTTTACGCCCCTTTCGGAAGATAGTATAGTTCAGGAGGAAAGATTATTAATTGAAAACCTGGAAGGTATCGATAGCATGGTAGTGAGTGATCACGTTTTGAATTTGCTGGAAGAAGTACGGGGAAAATTACCCCAGGAAAAGGATTACTTGCTGGGGGTAATAGACCGTTATCTACAGATGCCCGAGAGGGAGAGAGTGAACTTCCGGCTGGGCAGGCGGGCCGGTGTTTACCGTTTCTTAGATGATATGAATGACCGGTACAGATACGAGTATGTTGCCAGGGGAGTACGTTACCTGGAAAGGGAGGGCACCCTGGAGGAAACCATAAATTATTTAAAGCAGAGGTTCATATAGGTTGCGGTGGGTACTTGCAGAGTCAGGTATTCAGCAAAATTGGTATAAATCTTTTAGACAGGCGGGTGAATATATGAAAGATAAAAACCAACGCCATGAGGGGCCGAAAAAGATTCAGCTGGGAAGATTGCACATAGATCCTATATTTTTCCTGTTATTGCTGTTTTCTGTTTTTTCCGTATTTTTATTAGGCCTGTTTTTATGGCTGGCCAGTTAAAAGGGAAGATATTATTTCCACCGGGTGTATTACCTTTATTCCGGTGCCCCAAAGTCCTCGCTGCAATTGCAGTATGCACGCCGGGCAGTTGGTGACAATGTTTTTTGCGCCGGTCTTTTTTAAGGCAGTTGTTTTGGGTTGCAGGATGAGGGAACTGATACCGGGCTTCAGAAACATAAAAATCCCGCCGCCACCACAGCAGGTTGCTTCCATTTCCCAGGGGATAATTTCCACCCGGGGTAGTTTTTCCAGTAGATATTTCAGGGCTGCAGGGGATGAATGACAGGGCTGGTGATATGTCACCTGCCGGTAAGGCCCTTTGGCTGCATTAATTTTTATATCCCTTTCAGCCAAAAATTCTGTAATTTCCTTAACGGGGGTAGAACGATTTTGGGCCCCCGGCGAATTTTTTATAGCCAAAGCGCAGGAAGGGCAGGAAGTTATAATTATATCCGGATTCGTTTTCTGCAATACGGTATAGTTTTCCTCTTGCAGTTTTACTGCCTTTTTACTTCCCGCCGCCTCGTGAGGAAACCCGCAGCAAGTAAGGTTTTGCGGTACAATTACATTCCAGCCCAGGTGGGAAAGCACTGTTATGCAGGCTTTTGCTATCCCAGGAAATATGTGGGCGGCAACACAGCCGGGGTAGTATGTAATGGTGCCTTTGGAGGTCCCCCGGGAAGGGGTAAATTCAGGCAGGTCCTTTTGTACTACCGATATATTTTTTACCCAGGGTGGTAACATTCCTAAATTTATGGCCAGTTTTTTCAAGCCGCAATGTTCCGCCAGCTGAAATAAACGAGCTGCCTGTGTTCTTGCCGGTGCAGACGCCAGGAGATGGTCATAAAGCAAGTGCTGCCAGGGCCTTGACAGCAACTTCCTGGCCTCGCTAATTATATGGTGCACCGGAACACCTGATGGGCATTGGGCTGAACAGCGGCGGCACTGAAGGCACAGGGAAAAATAATGATTGGCCTCGCCGGGGCGGGCCAGTTCGCCAGAAAAAAGGAGGGATGCAATAAATACTTTCCCCCGAGGGGCGGCACCTTCTTCTCCGAGAACTTCGAAAACAGGACAGACGGAGCGGCATTGGCCGCAGCGAACGCACTTGTTAAGATAAGTTTTTAGTTGAGCGTCATTCATTACAAAAACTCTCCCTGTACATCTGACTATTGCAAAGGGAGCCAGCTTCGTTTATTTGACGGGTACAATTTGTAAAACTTATGGCCAAATTTTCCCCGGGTTCATTATGTTTCCGGGGTCCAGCGCTTTTTTAACTTTTTTCATGGCATCCAGGGCCTTCCCGTGTTCCAATTCTGCATAATCGGCGCGGACCAACCCAACGCCATGCTCCCCCGTGGTGGACCCCTTAAGCTTTACGGCCAAGCGGTGAATGGCATCCACAAGGGCGTCTGCCCGCTCAATTTCTTCCTGGGAATCAATATTAATGACGGGGGCGGTATGAATATTTCCGTCCCCTATATGCCCGAAGGTTATAACGGTTATGCCGAATTCCCTTCCCAGTTTGTGAATTTCCCGCAGGGCTTTCGCCACTTTATTTAAGGGAACGCTGATATCTTCCCCGGCAAAAATCCTGGTACCGTCCGGGCGGATGCGTGCCGCTGCCGCGGCAACCAGGCTCCGTCCTTGCCACAATTCGGCCATTCGCTTTGGGTGCGTGGACCATTCGGCATTTCCCCCCGCCTGCCTGACAATGCGGGTGATTTTTTCTCCTTCCCATTCCACCCCCGGCGGAGAGCCGTCAACTTCAAATAATAAAATGGCTTCTACTTCGGACAAATTGGTTTCCGGCCTGTACATGTTTACGGTCCGTATGGCCGGGCCATCTAAAATCTCCACTCCCGAAGGCATAATTCCCGCCCGGTAAACTTCTTCTACAACCGGGGGCGCGTCTTCAAGCCGCGGGAATGTGGCCATGACCAGGCCTCTTGCGGCCGGCTTGGGCCAGAGCTTTAAGCGGGCCCGGGTAATAACGCCGAGAGTTCCTTCCGAGCCCACAAAAAGCTTGGTGAGATTGAGCCCGGAAACATTTTTTACAGCCCGGGATTCTTTACCTCCCGTTATGATTATCTCTCCGTCCGGCAACACCACTTCCAGGCCCAGGACATAATTTTCGGTGGTGCCGTACTTTACCGCCCTAAGGCCACTGGAATTATTGGCAATCATGCCCCCCAGGGTGCACATCTGGCTGCTGCCCGGGTCCGGCGGAAAGAAAAGGCCGTAAGTGGATAAATGTTTATTAAAACGGGCATGTACCACTCCCGGCCGGACCAGGGACTGCATATTGGATGCGTCTACTTCATCCACCGTATTCCACGGTGAAAGGTCCAGCACCAGGCCGCCCCTGGTAGCCAGGCAGCCGCAGGTTTCTCCGGTGCCCGCCCCCCGGGGGATCACCGGTATTCCACGGCTGGATGCGTATTTCAATATTGCAGATACTTGTTCCGTTGACCTGGGGAAAAGCACTGCATCAGGAATAAATGAGCTCCTCCGGGCAAGAAAAGAACTGTCATAGGAGTAAAGGCGGCGGTCCAGTTCCCCCGTGCGCACCTGGCTCCGGTCCAGTATTTTTAAAAGGTCCTTTTCAAGGGAATTGGTAGCCAATTCAGGTCCTCGCTTGTCATTTATTTAATTAAATTATATCACGGGAAGCGTTGCCTGGCATTTGCCCGGCAACATTTTTTAATGGATTTTTAACTTGATCTTTGTACAGCCAATAAATATACTTCTTTATCGGCACCGTTATTTATTTCTTTTTCGGCTTGTTTTAGCTTTTCCAATTGTGCTTCGTTTAGTTCGGCTGCTTGCATGCCCTTTGTATCGATTTGGGTCATAAATCAAGACCTCCCGGTATAAAATTTAATTTTTTATATCTTCCCCCTGTAATTAAATTTTGATACATAATTAGATTTTTATTGACCAAAGGCATAGACTTATCTATAATCATAAATGAGAACGGTTATCTTTTTCAGGTTACTGATAATGATTATCATTAATTAAGAAGCAAATTTTTCAGGAGGTAGTCATGACGCTGGATAAGGCTAAAAAGGGACAGGTTATAAGAATTACATCCATAGAAAACCAAAATATTAAAGCCCAGGCCATTCGCCTGGGGATTAGCGAAGGAGAGGTTGTTACCTGCGGGGAAGTAATTCCTGCCGGCCCGGTGGTTATATGCAAGTGTAAGCAGGAGGTGGCCATTGGGCGTCAACTTGCCCGGAAAATAGGTGTAGAGCCGGTTACTTTCCCCTTGGAGACGTACCGGCTGTGATTTGTAAAAAATGAAGCGAGCGGAGTCGGTAAATAAACATTAAAGGAAACATGCGGTGGTGGACCGGTTATAACATAAATGCGACCCGGCCAAAGCAGCCGGGCCAATTTTTTGTTTTTACGCGGGAATTATTTTCCCAGTACAATGTCATCATTTTTAATTTTGCCTGTAGTGTGATAAGATAGTCAGTGTTTCTGTACCGTACTTTAAACATCTATCAGGTGGGAATTATGGGAGCTGCCAGGACATTGTCAATCATTCCGTTTTTCCTGCTCATTTTAGCTTTTAACAATATTGCCCTGGCCGCACCTCCTTATTTGGAGGGAAGGGCCGGGCTTGTAATGGATGCTAAAAACGGCCAGGTTTTATACCAGAAAAACGGTGATTTAAGATTATATCCCGCCAGTACAACCAAGATTTTAACAGGCATCATCGCCCTGGAAAGAGCGGAGCCGGATGACGTGGTTACTGTTTCCAAAAATGCAGTGGGTGTGGACGGTACGGCTATAGGTTTGCAGGCCGGCGAAAAAATAAAAATGGAAAGCCTTTTGCATGCCCTTTTGTTAAATTCTGCCAATGATGCCGCAGTGGCCGTGGCGGAGCACGTGGGAGGATCGGTTGCAAATTTTGCCCGGCTAATGAACGAAAAAGCCGAAGAGCTGGGGGCTGCAAATTCAAATTTCGTTAACCCCCATGGCTTACCCGACCCGCGACATAAAACCACTGCCCGGGATTTGGCCATTATTGCCCGTTACGCCATGGAAAATGAGCGGTTCAGAGAAATTGTAGCTACTGTAAATAAAAAAATTGAGCGGGGTGTTCCGGAGGAAAAAAAACCTCAAACCTGGCTGTATAACCACAATAAGCTTCTCTGGAAATATGAGGGCGCCGTTGGCATAAAGACCGGTTATACCAACGCGGCCAAGTACTGTATAGTCGGTGCTGCCAGGCGAGGTGACAGGGAACTTATAGCCGTGGTTTTAGGTAGCCCTACACAAAATGCCCTGTATTCCGATGTAATGTCCCTTTTGGATTACGGGTTTGAACAATTTAAGCCGAAATTAGTGGTTGAGGAGGGTAAAATAATTACCCGGCTTAAGGTACCCCACGGTACAAAGGGAGTACTGGTGGAAGCGCGGGATTCTTTTACATTTAATCTTCCAGTAGAGGCTTATGACGAAGCGGAGCAAAAAATTGAACTAAGGGTTGAGCCCCTTTCCGGTTTGGAGGCGCCTGTAAAAAAGGGGGATGTAGTGGGTAAGCTGGTAGTGAAATACAGGGGCAAACAAGTGGGTCAGGTTGACCTGCTGGCACTGGAAGACGTCCCCCGAAAGTTTACCCATTCCTGGTGGTTTTGGCCGCTGGTGGCAGCAGTTATCCTTTTAGCTTTTCGTAGTTGGATAAGTATTCGCCGGCGGAGAAGAAGATTCGTGTTTGCCAAAAGGCGCCGGTGGTAGGGCTGACGGCGTTATCCCAGCCTTCGTTTCGCGGGGTTAGCGGAATGCGTCATAAAATCCTGCTTCAATCATGGGATGCTCAACGTTTAAACTTTTTTTCACCGGGTACAAGAATTTCCATCAGGCTTGCGAAAGGGCCAATAAACGGAAAGGCAATTGCACTGCTTATAATGTTAAAGAGGGTATGAGCGTTTGCTATTTGTCGGGGCAAGCTGTCGGCCGTCATAGTAACCAGGGATGCGAAGGCAGGCAGTAAAGGAAGGAATATCACCACCCCGGCCACATTAAGCACCACGTGAGCCAGGGCCACCCTTTTCCCTGCCGCTGAACTGCTTAGGCTGGCCAGTACCGCCGTAAAACAGGTGCCTATATTATTACCCATTACTATTGCTATGGCAGTGGTCAGGGGTAGTAATTTTTGACCCGATAACAACATTACAATTCCCGTTGCGGCGGCGCTGCTATGAAGTAACGCCGATGCTATTGTACCTGCTGCCACGGCGAGAACGGGACTACTACTTAAAGAACATAGAAAATCTAAAAACCAGCGGGCGTGCTGCAGGGGGGTAAAGGAGAGGGACATCAGTTTTAATCCTGTAAAAATAATTCCAAAGCCAGTTAATGCCCGGCCCATATTTATGATGGTGGCATTTTTGCCGAACAGAAGAATAATTAACCCGAGGAATCCGGTAAATATGGCAAAGCGGGTTAGATTAAAAGAAATAATTTGTACCGTGGCACAGGTGCCCACGTTTGCACCGAGTAATATGCCGATGGCCTGGGTAAGTTTCATTACCCCGGCGTTTACCAATCCCACTGACAATACCGATGTGGCCGTACTGCTTTGGACAAGCATAGTGGAAATCAGCCCTGTGAGACATGCTTTCAGCGGGGTGCCTGCAAGTCTCTCAAGCGTCCTTTGTAACTTATCCCGGGCCGCATTTTCCAGGCCTTCTTTCATTAAATTCATACCAAAGAGTAACATCCAAAGTCCAGCAGCACCTAAAAGAATTAGCAAAGAACGGATCACCTGTCCCCTTCGAGCTTGTTAAACAATTCACATTGACATGGTGCTTTTTGTTATTTATACTACCAATAAAGACTTATGCCCGGTGGTGTTTAAAATGAAAAAAATTATTGGTGATGTGGAAGAAAAGTTGCGGGCCAAGGAATACAAGCTTACTCCCAAAAGGGAACATATATTGCGCGTATTATTGGAACATAAGGATGAACATTTAAGTGCGGAAGAGGTTTATAATTTGGTTAAAGAAAGGGTACCGGATGTCGGGCTGGCAACTGTTTACCGTACCCTGGAGCTTTTTTCGAATTTTGATATAATCCACAGCATGGATTTCGGGGATGGCCGCAAGCGTTTTGAATTTGGCTCTGCCTCGGAAGGACACCGTCACCATCACCTTATTTGCACTCAGTGCGGTAAAATCATAGAAGTTGCCGAAGATTTATTGGAGGAATTAGAAGATAGGGTCAGTAAAAAATATAAGTTTGAAATTTTTGACCATGAACTCAAAATTTTTGGAAGATGTGAGGAATGTATAAAAGATAAAAAGAATGATGATTGATTTTTGTTATCACCCTTTTGAAAGCCCGCCCATATAATAGCTTAAATAAAGGTGTTAAGGCGGGTGTTTTGTTTTGGCAAGGGGACCCAGTGTAGGCCTGGCCCTGGGAGGGGGTTTTCTCCGGGGCGTGGCCCATGTAGGGGTACTGAAGGTGCTGGTAGAGGAAGGAATCCCCATACATGTTGTAGCCGGGAGTAGTGCCGGCAGCCTGGTGGCAGCACTTTTTGCAGCCGGACTTACTCCTGCTCAGATGAAGGAAAAGGCCCTTGCTTTAAAGCCATCCGACCTTTTCGATGGTACCGGGGCCGTGCTAAGACTGCTCTTATTGGCCGGCAAGAAAATAGCTGGTATGTTGAATATTCCTTTTCCTTTTAGAGAACCCATGGGGTTAATGAAGGGTAAAAGGCTGGAGCGCACGGTGGAGCGGCTGGTAGGGAAACAATTGAAATTTTATGAGCTGAAAAATACCTGCCTGGTTGTAACCGCCGTAGATGTGACGAATGGTGCCATGGTTTTATTTATGCCCAGAAAATATGAAATGCGTTACGTTGCCAAGACCACAACCATTATTCCCCCCGAGGATATGGTGGTAATGCATAATGTGACGGTGGCGGCAGCTGTGCGGGCCAGCAGTTCCGTACCCGGCCTTTATGATCCCAAGTTAATTGGGGGCCGTCTTTTAGTGGACGGGGGAGTGCGTGAAAATATCCCGGCAGAGATTCTAAAAAAATTGGGGTTGGACGTTGTGCTGGCAGTGGATGTAGGGTATGATGGCCAGAGTTCTTATAAAGTAAATTCCATAATTCAGGTATTGTCCCAGAGCCTGGATATACTGGGTTCGGAAAGTATATTAATGAAGTTGGAGAGGTATGCCGATGTTGTCATCAGGCCGGAAATAAGGAATATGTCTGCATGGGATTTTGATAGGATGGAGTACTGTATTAAGCAGGGAGAGATAAAAGCCCGGGAAATGCTTCCTGAAATACGGAGAGCTATAGGCCATAATTAGGCCGTCAATTGAAGCCGGTGGGACCTTTAATCGTAATAAAATTGCGGGATTAAGGGAAAGCCTGAATCATCCCCCGTGCACGCTTTTGACATGCGGGGCCGGGCGGGGTATAATTACCGTGTTGCACGCCGTATGTGCCGCAGAATGGACGGCGTGTTATTATTTTTATATTATAAAGGGGGTTCGGTAATGACTTTTAAACCAGGGGGTATGGCTACCGGCATAGGCAGTATGCCGTTTATCAAGCCTGAGGATGCACTTCCTCTCATATTTGAGAACTTATCCCGGGCACCTCACTGGCCGCAGCTTCCCAGGCGGGGAGGAGCCGAGGGTTTTGTATACCAGTTTTTAAGTCCGCTGGAGGAAATGGGTTTGCTGGTTCAAGAAGGGGATAAGGTATATTTTAATACCCTGGATGATGGCTGGGCCGACAGTATGACGGAGTTTTACAGTACATATTTGGCGGCCGAGGAGGGAGACCCGGGCGCTTTGGCCCGGTTTGCATTCCCACCCAGTTCGGCAGTGGGATATTATGCATTTGTTAATGAGTTGAAAGAAAAAGGTACAGGCCCGGCACGATATCTCAAAGGACACGAGGCAGGCCCCCTTACCATAGGTTTTCAATTAAAGGATGCGCAGGGGCGGCTGGCTTACTATGAGCCCCAATTGAGGGATATTATTGTCAAAACACTGGCCATGCACGCCCGCTGGCAGACCAAAACCCTGGCTGAGTTCGGCCTGCCGGTTATATTTTTCGTGGACGAGCCCGGTATCAGCGTGTACGGTAAAAGTACCCATATAACCATTACCCGGGAAATGATTATAGAAGATTTGAACACCATTGCCGCTGCGGTGCATGCCGCCGGAGGCATTCCGGGGGTGCATTCCTGCGATGCCATTGACTGGTCCTTACTTTATGAATCAAAAATGGAAATTGTAAATTTAGACGTATATAATTTCGGTAATTCTTTAATACCCACCGCCAGAGAATTAAAGCAATTTCTGGAGCGGGGCGGGGTCATGGCCTGGGGCATGGCGCCTACTACGGAAAAATCCTTTGAAGAAACCGCCGATTCATTGCTGGCCCGCCTCGATGAATTGTGGCATGAACTGGAGCAGCGGGGTATAAACAGGGAACTTTTAAAACAGCAGAGCCTCATAACCCCGGCGTGCGGCACCGGGCTGTTGGAGCCGGAACTGGCGAAGCGGATTTACAGGCTAACCAGAGAAATATCAGAAAAATTGATGGGCCATGGTTGTTGATTTCCACTTGCACACCAGCCGCTGCGGCCACGCCCGGGGAACAACGGAAGAATACATCCGGGCCGCCAGGGCACGGGGTTTAAAAGTAATCGGCTTTGCCGATCACATACCCATGTACTGGTTGCCTGAAAAACAAAGAGATCCGCAACTGGCCATGGGCCTTGATGAGTTAACTGGTTATATTGAGGAAATTCGTTTTTTTCAGAAAAAGTATCCGGATATGACCATCCGCTTGGGGATTGAGGCCGACTATATACCGGGACATGAGGAAAAATTAAAAGAATTGATTTCCCGCTATCCCTTTGATTACGTTCTGGGTTCCGTTCATTATGTAGACGGGTGGGGATTTGATAACCCGGCTTATATATCAAGGTACCAGGAGTGGGACATCGATGAACTTTACCGCCGTTATTTCAAGCTGCTGCAGCGGGCGGCCCTGTCCGGGTTATTCGACGTTATCGCCCACCCGGACCTGATAAAGAAATTTGGTTATCGCCCCAAAAATGATTTATTGCCCCTTTACCAGGAGACCGCGAAAATTTTCAAAGATGCGGGAATATATGTGGAAATCAATACTGCCGGCCTCAGAGCGCCCGCAGGCGAAATTTATCCCCACCCCGACTTTCTCAAGGAGTGCTTGAGGCAGGGGCTGAAGTTCACCCTGGGTTCCGACGCTCACGCCCCGGAGCAGGTGGGGGAAGGGTTAGAGCAGGCCCGGTTAATGGTGGGTTCCGGTCAAATTGTGCAGTTTTAGAAAAAGAGGTTACTAAATGGTTTTAAAATTGCCATTTCGGCCAATAAAGGCCGGGTGTACCAGAAAAGTACATCCGGCCTTTATTTTGTTTTGTTTTCATTCCAGTTATTTTTTTGCAATGGATAAAGGAGGATTTTAAAAATCACCATAGAATACTAAGTGGTACAAAGTGGGGTAATGTGGTGTAAAAGGGAATAACAGTGGGGTGCCGGTGATGTTTCTTGGAGAGCACCATCATACCATAGATGCCAAGGGAAGGATTATCATCCCGTCCCGCTTCCGCGAGGGCCTGGGCGAAAAGTTTGTTCTTACCAAGGGCTTGGACACTT
The DNA here is from genome assembly GCF_056316025.1 of Desulfofundulus sp. JL263-se. Lineage (NCBI taxonomy): Bacteria > Bacillati > Bacillota > Clostridia > Eubacteriales > Peptococcaceae > Desulfofundulus > Desulfofundulus sp. JL263-se. The sequence continues at coordinate 1,066,181 of NZ_CM149993.1, forward strand.
GCCTGTTTGCCTATCCTTTACAGGAATGGTCAATTTTGGAGCAAAAAATGCGATCCCTTCCCATGACCAGGTCTGATGCCCGGGCCTTCGTCAGGTTTTTCTTTTCCGGTGCCTCCGAGTGTGAGACAGATAAACAAGGCAGGATACTCATTCCTGCCAATTTGAGGGAGTATGCCGGCTTGAAAAAGGAAGTTGTGGTAATTGGCGTTTCCTCCCGGGTGGAAATATGGGCCAGGGACCGCTGGGAGGCCTACAGCGCCGAATCTGCTTCATCGGTGGAGGAAATTGCGGAAAAAATGGAAGACCTGGATTTGGGAATATAAAAGAATGGCAGTGTGGTAAAATGCTTTGCCGGTTAAACTAAGGAAGAAAATAATCGCGGGAGGATTTTTGTTTGGAAAGTGATTTTTTATCCCCGAAATCAGGAGCAGAAAATTCAGACAATTTAATGCAATTTTTACATATACCAGTTATGCTGGAAGAAGTGATGGACGGCTTGAAACTTCGTCCCGGCGGGATTTATGTGGATTGTACCGCCGGCGGAGGGGGACATAGTGAGGAAATACTTAAACGGACTTCTCCGGACGGAAAACTTTTGGCCCTGGACAGGGACCCCGATGCCCTGGAGGCGGTATTCCGGCGGCTGAGCAGCTACGGGGACAGGTTTTGGCTGGAAAGGGCCAATTTTATCCATTTGCCCCGGGTGCTTGACCGGCTGGGCATAGACCGGGTGGACGGAATATTGTTTGATTTGGGGGTAAGCTCCTATCAATTGGATAATCCCCGGAGGGGATTTTCCTACCTTCAGGACGCACCCCTGGATATGCGCATGGACCCGGATCAGCCGGAAACCGCGGCCCGTTTGGTGCAGAAGGCGTCAAAAGAAGAGCTCGCTGAAATTATCAAAAAGTACGGTGAGGAAAAGTGGGCCTCCCGCATAGCGGATTTTATAGTGAGGGCGAGGCGGAACCGGCCTATCGAAACCACGGGACAATTGGTGGAGATTATTAAGGCTGCGATTCCCGCCGGTGCCCGGCGAAAAGGCCCTCACCCGGCAAAGCGAACATTTCAGGCACTACGAATTGCAGTAAACAGGGAGTTGGAGGTTTTGGAAGATGCCCTGCGGGGGGCAGTGGAAGTTTTGTGTCCCGGCGGGCGCATTTGCGTTATAAGTTTCCATTCATTGGAGGATAGGGTGGTAAAGGATACCTTTCGGGAGCTGTCCAGCCCCTGCGCGTGCCCGCCCGATTTTCCCCAGTGTGTTTGCGGCCGGAAACCTGTTCTAAAGCTGATAACCCGGCGCCCCTTGACACCTGCAAAAAAAGAATTGGAAACAAACCCGCGCTCCCGCAGCGCCAAACTGCGGGTTGCTGAGAAATTACAAACAGGGTAACTTCTAAAATGCCAGGCAGGTGAATAAGCTTTGATAGTAGCTAGGGAGCAAGCCCATCATGATTACGGAATTTACCGGAAAGGAAAACAAAAAAGGCAAGTCCCCAGGCGAGGCCGGCACCTTTCAAGGCATCACCGCCTGTTATTTACAGGTATGGTAGCGCTGGCTTTTTTTACCGGGGTGGTCATAAGTTTTTACTATGCACAGGTATTTGTCACCAGTTACCGGATTTACAACCTGCAGAATCAGCTGATCGAATTGCAAAAGGAAACTGATGACCTGTATGGCGAAATTGCCAGGCTTACATCCCTGGAAAGGATAGAAAAAGTAGCCACAAGCAAGTTAGGTATGGTGAAACCCGGTGATACTGATGTGATAAAGGTTACAGCCAGCAAGGATGCAAATAATTCCGCTGCTGTGCGGAATAGCCTGGAACGACAAGCCAGGCCTTCGGGAAATGAAAGCGGACAGGGAGTCAAGAAAAATTGGATTATAGAGGCGTTTGCTGACCTGGTGGAACAAGTAAAGGGCGGGGTTCCCTTACGCTAGCGTTCAAACCGTGGGAGGTTAGGCATGCGCGGGATAAATATAGTAATTCGCAAAAGGCTGACCTTGATATTTTTTTTGGCCGGCCTGGTTTTTATTATGCTGGCCGGACGCCTGGCCTGGATTCAATTTGTACAGGGTGAAGAGCTAAAAAATAAGGCCGATGAAGTCCGTATGCGAGATATCCCGGTGGAAGCCCGCCGCGGCTCTATTTTGGACCGCAACGGTAATGAACTGGTTGTCAGTATCAGTGTAGATTCTATTTATGCCATTCCCAAACACGTGGAAAGTCCCCGGAAAGTTGCCAGAGAATTAAGTGCTATACTGGATATGGATGAGAATAAATTATATAAGAAGTTAACTAAAAACACTTCCTTTGTATGGATTAAGCGTAAGGTTGATTTTGATGTTTCCCAAAAGGTTAAAAACTTAAAGATAAAAGGAATCAAAACCGTCGAGGAGAACAAGCGCTTTTACCCGAACGGAACCTTCGCCTCCCATGTGCTGGGATTTGCGGGGATTGATAACCAGGGGCTGCTGGGATTGGAAAAAAGTTATGACGAATGGCTGCGCGGGAAACCCGGGCGGATAGTGGTGGAACACGATGCCATGGGACGGGAAATACCCGAGGCCCTGCATGATTACATGGATCCCTTGCCCGGGCATAATTTGGTTCTTACCCTGGATGAAACCATACAATATTTCGTGGAGCGGGAACTGGATAAAGCGGTTTCCACCTATGACCCCAAGCTGGCGGTGGCAATAGTAATGGATCCCAGGTCCGGGGAAATACTGGCCATGGGAAGCCGTCCCACCTTTGATCCCAACAACTGGACCGAGGCCCCGAAAGAAGTTTGGGATCGTAACCCGGCTATATGGTATAACTACGAGCCGGGTTCAACATTTAAAATTATTACAGCAGCAGCAGCGCTGGAAGTGGGGGCCGTGCGGCCGGAAGATGAATTTTTTGATCCCGGCTATATAAAGGTGGCTGACCGTACCATTCGTTGTTGGAAAGCCGGCGGCCACGGCAGCCAAACCTTTGAAGAAGTTGTGCAAAATTCTTGCAACCCGGGATTTGTCGAAGTGGGGCTGAATCTCGGCAAGGATCGCTTTTATAAATATATTAAAGCTTTCGGCTTCGGTGAGCCAACGGGTATAGACCTGCCCGGAGAGGCCCGGGGAATAATTATTCCGGAAAAGCAGGCTACCAGTTTAAATATTGCCACCATGGCCATCGGCCAATCCATCGCCGTTACCCCCATTCAGTTAATTACTGCGGTTTCGGCGGCGGCAAACGGGGGCAAATTAATAAAGCCTTACCTGGTAAAGGAAATTACCGGTGCAGACGGAAAAATGGTCAAAAGATTTGAGCCTGAGATAGAGCGCCAGGTTATTTCTGAAAAGACATCCCGGGAGTTAAAACAACTGCTGGAAAAAGTAGTATCAAAAGGCACCGGAAGAAACGCCTTTGTGGAAGGCTACCGGGTGGCCGGTAAAACCGGGACGGCCCAGGTGGTGGGAAAAGGGGGATACGTAAAGGGGAAATATGTAGCTTCTTTTGCAGGGTTTGCCCCTGCCAATGACCCGCAGGTAGCCATATTGGTTATGATTGCCGAGCCAAAGGGAGGTATGTATTACGGTGGATTGGTTGCAGCACCGGTATTCCAGGCCATAGCCAGGGATACCCTCAGATACCTGCGTATACCTGAGACTCCCGGGCTGGAAAAACCAAGAGAGCCTTGGGAGGTGGAACAGCCCAAGGTTGAGGTCGAGGTTCCCAATGTTATAAATTATCCCGTAGAAGAAGCAGAAAGGGTGTTAAAGTCTGCCGGGTTAAAGGTTCAGACTTCCGGTGAAGGCAATATTGTTTACGGCCAGACTCCCCGGGCTGGGGCCAGGGTAAAAAGCGGAACTACCGTAATTCTGGAGCTCCAGCAGGCATTCCACACCGATAGTGCTAAGAAAGTCACCGTTCCTGATTTAACCGGGCTTACAATAAAGGAAGCAGCAAATCTATTGGAAGACCTGGGTTTGTACCTGGTTCCAACGGGCACCGGGCTGGCTGCGAGTCAAAGTGTCAAGCCCGGGGCAAAAGTAGTTAAGGGAACCAGGGTAAAAGTTGAATTCCGGCCGCCGGAGTTCCGCCCCAATAAACCCCGGGTGCCGGAGGATAATGATACTCATTTGGAGAATCCTTATTCCCATTAGATTTCTTTATGCAGGCCGGTGGTTATTTAGCCGGCCTGCTAAAGTGTTTAAAGAGTGCTTTTAGTTTAAAATGGATAAGTTGTGTAATAATGGTTTAAAGGGTGATTTGTGAAGGGGGGGAACTTCTTGTTTTTTAACGAATTGCTCGCTGGACAGCAAATAAAAGCGGGTGAGGGAAACCGCTCAATACCTCTTAAGGGAATTACTTATGATTCTAGGCAGGTGGAGCCTGGTTTTTTGTTTGTGGCCATTGAGGGATTTAAGACAGACGGGCATAATTTTATTGAAGATGCCGTAGCAAAGGGGGCAGCTGCGGTAGTCGTACAAAAACAGGTACCTATCCCCAATAGGGTACCCTGGGTCCAAATTTCTGATACCCGCAGGGGCCTGGCATTGATGGCTGCCCGGTTTTACGGTTTTCCTTGCAAGAAAATAAAGGTGATTGGGGTTACGGGTACCAATGGTAAAACAACTACTACTCACATGGTCCGGATGATCTATGAGGCTGCTGGAAAGAAGACGGGATTAATCGGAACCATACATAATATGATAGGAAAGCGGGTTTTGCCTGTAAAGCACACCACTCCGGAATCGGTGGATCTGCAAAAAATTATGGCCGAAATGGTTGAAGAAAGGGTAGAGGTAGTGGCGATGGAGGTTAGTTCCCATGCCCTGGCCCTTCATAGAGTGGAAGGTTGTCAATTTGATATAGCCGTCTTTACCAATATAACTCAGGATCACCTGGATTTTCACCGGAATATGAATGATTACCTGGCGGCCAAGAAGAAATTATTTGCCGGGGCTGAAATATCGGTTGTAAATGCTGATGACCGGTATGCCCAGCAGATTATAGAAGGAAGCGGCGGAAGAGTAATAACTTACGGGGTTGAAAAAAATGCAGACATTATCGCCCGGGATATAAACGTAGTTCCTACGGGAGCTTCCTTCACGGCAATAGGGCCCCGGGGGAGTGCCCGTATTAATTTGCAGTTAACCGGCTTGTTTAACGTATACAATGCTCTGGCTGCCTTTGCCGTGGGTACCGCGGCAGGGCTGAAGCCCGGAGGAATAAAAGGCGCCCTGGAAAAGCTGGAAGGTGTTCCGGGCCGGTTTGAATTAATAAATAAAGGGCAGGACTTTGCGGTAATTGTGGATTATGCCCATACTCCCGACGGCCTTAAAAATATACTTTCCACTGCCAGGGAATTTACCGGCGGGCGGCTCATTACGGTATTTGGGTGCGGGGGCGACCGCGACCGCAGTAAACGTCCCCTTATGGGCAAAATTGGCGTTGAAATGAGTGACGTGGCGGTGATTACCTCCGATAATCCAAGAACTGAAGATCCCGAAAAAATAATAGAAGACATTTTAGAAGGGGTAAAAGAAGTAGAAGATGCAGAATATACCGTCATTCCTGACCGCCGTTCGGCCATCCGCTACGCCATAGAGTTGGCCCGGGCCGGAGATGTGGTGATCATTGCCGGTAAAGGGCATGAAACCTACCAGGAGATTAACGGGGAACGTTTCCACTTTGATGACCGGGAGGAAGCAGGTATAATATTAAAGAAATTGGGCGGTGCAAAGTCGTGAAAACAATGACCCTGGCTGAAATATCCAGGGCGGTCAACGGTATTCTTATCCAGGGAGATAGCGAAAAGAAAATAAATTCTATTTCCACCGATACACGTACCTTAAAGCGCGGCGATCTTTTTATTGCCCTTCGCGGTGAACGCCATGATGCCCATAATTACCTGGAGCGGGCAATTGAGGCCGGGGCCAGTGCCTTAATCGTTGAAAGATATGAAGGCAGCAGGCAGGTTCCCGTAATTAAGGTAGCAGATACATTGAAGGCATTGCAGGAATTGGCCCGCTATAACCGCCTGCAGTTTGAGGTGCCGGTGATAGGAATTACGGGGAGCAGCGGCAAGACCACAACCAAGGATATGGTCGCCTCGGTGCTGGCACAAAAATATAATGTCCTGAAGACGGCAGGTAACTTTAATAATGAAGTGGGGCTTCCCTTAACATTATTGCGCATGGACGAAACGCACCAGGCGGTGGTGGTGGAAATGGCCATGCGCGGGCCCGGGGAAATTGACTTTTTGTGCCGCATTTCATCACCTACGGGGGCGGTGATCACCAGCGTGGGTGAGGCCCATTTGGAAAGGTTGGGTTCCATCAGGAACATTGCCCGGGCCAAGGCGGAAATTCTGGACCATATACCCGGAAACGGCTTCGCAGCACTGCACGGGGAAAGCCCTTACCTTCCCGGGGAAGCGTCCCGCTGTCGGGGAAAGGTTATATTTTTCGGCGGGCCCGGTTCAGAAGTACAGGCCCGGAATGTTCGTAGGGATGGTTCCGGCAATAGATTTAACGTGGTTTATAATGGGGAAGAGGCTGAAATGTTTGTTCCCCTTGCCGGGCTGCACAATGTGCAAAACGCTCTGGCCGCTGTAATAGTGGGGAGACAACTGGGACTGACTTACCCGGAGATTGCCCGCGGGCTGACCGGGGCCAGCTTTTCTGCCATGCGTATGGAAATAAAAGAGGTGGGCGGTATTACTATCATAAACGATGCTTACAATGCCAACCCCAGTTCCACCAAAGCCGCCCTGCAGGCCCTTGAGGAGATGGCCGGAAGCCGAAGGCCGGTGGCGGTATTGGGCAACATGTTAGAACTGGGCCCCGGAAGCAAGGACGGGCATATTGCAGTGGGTAAGGCGGCTGTTTCCCGCGGTGTGCAATACCTGGTTACCGTTGGTGACCTGGCAAAAGACATTGCCCGGGGGGCAGAGGAAGCAGGCATGTCCAAGGAAAGCATCAGCTGTTGTGCAAATAACCGGGCGGCCCTGGCAGTGTTACGCGAAGTGTTGCAAATGGGGGATGTCGTCCTGGTCAAGGGGTCCCGGGGCATGCACATGGAGGAAATAGTTGAAGGATTAATTGAAGCATCTGAGCGCAGCGGAAAGCACCGGCCTGTTATTGATTGAAGGAGCGGTTCCAGTGGAACAGCAGGCAATAGACTTGATATGGAAATCATTTATAATTTCATTAATTATCACTTTAATACTGGGCCCGTTTACCATACCCCTTTTACGACGACTAAAATTTGGGCAAAATATACGTGATGACGGTCCTGCCCGCCACATGCAAAAGGCCGGAACACCCACCATGGGCGGCATTATGTTTTTGGCGGGGATAATTACGGCTACCCTGTGGCTGACCAGGCAAGTTGAAGCATTATTGGTATTAGCTGCTATCGCAGGCTTCGGATTAATTGGCTTGTTGGATGATTTTCTTAAGGTGGCTTTTAAAAGGTCCCTGGGATTACGGGCCCGGGAAAAACTGTTCGGACAAATTGCCCTGTCGGGGCTGGTGGCATCTGTGGCTGTAACTTACCTGGGACGGGGTACTGCCGTCAGCGTTCCTTTTTCCGGCCTGTTTAGTGCCGGTGGATTGTACCTGGAATTAGGCCTGTGGCTTTACCTGGCCTTTAGCATCCTGGTCATAGTCGGAACGGCCAATGCCATAAATCTTACTGACGGCTTGGACGGGTTGGCCGCAGGGGTAACCACGGCTGTGGCTGCCGCCTTTGTGGTTATAGGGCTTTTAGCGGGAAAAGCCGGTGTATCCGCGGTTATGGCTGCCATGGTAGGGGGGTGCCTGGGATTTCTGGCTTATAACCGTCACCCGGCCAGGGTTTTTATGGGAGATACCGGTTCCCTGGCCCTGGGTGGAGGTTTGGGAGCAGCGGCGGTTGTTACCGGCAGTGAGCTTTTTTTACTCATAATTGGTGGTATTTATGTTATAGAGGCCTTGTCGGTAATAATCCAGGTGTTTAGTTTCCAGGTATTTGGCAGGCGCGTCTTTCGCATGAGCCCCTTGCACCATCATTTCGAATTGGGGGGCTGGAGCGAAAATAAGGTTGTAATTACCTTCTGGGCCGTCTCGGTGTTCCTGGTTCTTATAGGACTTGCAGGCTTACAAGGAATTACCTGGGGATGAGCCGGTTAATCAATAAAGAAGGTTAGCGGGAAGGAATGAATTTAATTGAATCTGAAAGGCATGTCAGTATTGGTGGTAGGTGCCGGAAAAAGCGGTACTGCTGCGGCACGCTTTCTGGCGGGCAAAGGTGCCCGCCCCGTACTTACTGATAATAAGCCGGCGGGGAATTTTAACGGCTCGCTGGATTACCTGCGGGAACAAGGGGTAAAAATGGTTCTCGGGTCTTATCCCGAAGTTACACCCGGGCGCTACGATATAGTGGTGGTAAGTCCGGGGGTGCCCCTTACGGTACCGCCTGTGGTCCAGGCCAAAGAGGCGGGGATTCCCGTCATTGGCGAATTGGAACTGGCCTGGCGATTTACCAGGTCTCCGGTGGTAGCTGTCACCGGCACTAACGGTAAAACCACCACCACTGCCCTTGTGGGGGAAATATTCCAAAAGGCCGGCTACCGAACACTGGTTGCAGGTAATATCGGTGTTCCGCTGGCGGACATGGTGGAGAACTACGGCCCGGGGGATATGATTGTGGCTGAAGTTTCCAGTTTTCAACTGGAAACTACAACGTCTTTTCGCCCCCGGGTGGGCGCAATATTAAATTTAGCCCCCGACCATCTGGACAGGCACGGCTCCATGGAAGAGTATGCCCGGGCCAAGACAAAAATATTTGCCTATCAAGGGCCTGAAGACAGGGCCGTACTTAACTATGACGACCCCTCAGTAAAGAAGTTATCGCCCCTGGTCCCGGGGCAGGTCATATTTTTCAGCCGCAGGCATAGTTTAGAGAAGGGAGTTTTTGTCCATAAAGGAAGAATTGTTTTTAAGTTGGCTAATGAAGGTCCCGTAGATATTCTGCCTGCGTCGGAAGTGGCCATCCCGGGGGCACATAACCTGGAAAATGCTCTTGCTGCCGCCGCCTGCGGGCTGGCGATGGGTGTCAGTCCCGAAACAATTGCCCTCGCGCTGCGGACCTTCCAGGGAGTGCCGCACCGCTTGGAATTTGTAGGGGAAATAAACGGTGTACGTTACATAAACGATTCCAAGGGTACCAACCCCGAGGCCAGTATTAAGGCCCTGGAGGCTTATAACGATCCCATAATTTTGATAGCCGGCGGTCGTAACAAGGGAAGTAATTTTTCCCGTTTAGCTCAAAAAATGAAAGAGAAGGCAAGAGTAGTAATTGTTTTAGGTGAATGTGCCGAAGAATTGGCTGCTAAAGCCAGGGAAGCCGGCTGCACCCGGGTTTTAAAGGCTGAAGGTTTTCGTGACGCGGTGTTGATGGCCCATAAAGAAGCAAGGCCCGGAGAGATTGTTTTATTGTCCCCTGCCTGTGCCAGTTGGGATATGTTTAAAAATTACGAGGAGCGCGGTGATTGTTTCAAGAAGATAGTGCACGATTTGGGGGGGTAAAACTTTATGCGTGTCAGGAAGAGGGCTCCCGATTTTGTTCTTTTTTTAGCTGTTTTAATGCTCTTAGGGCTGGGACTGGTTATGGTTTTCAGCTCCAGTGTCTATTATGCCGGAGATCCCGAGGGCCCCTTCCGCGATCCCTTCCATTTTTTTAAACGTCAATTTATTTGGGCTATTTTGGGCCTGAGTTTTATGTTTATAATGATGAATTATGATTACTGGCGGCTTAAGAGATACGTAGGAATGCTGCTAATTGGCGCATTTATACTTTTAATTTTGGTTTTAATCCCCGGGGTGGGTGCTTCTTACCTGGGGGCCAGAAGATGGCTCAACCTCGGCCCCTTGAGCTTTCAGCCTTCCGAATTTGTAAAGCTTTGTATAACTATCTTTACCGCTTACGGCCTGGCTCTAAATAGGGAGCATATTCACCGGTTTAAAAAAGGAGTTTTGCCCTTTGTAGCGGTGGGTGGCCTTGCTGCAGCCCTTATATTGGCGCAGCCCGACCTGGGGACGGCTGCCACCCTCATGGGAACCATAGTAATCATGTGTTTTATTGCCGGTGCCCGCCCTGCACAGCTGGGATGGCTTTGCGGCTCGGGGCTGGTACTGGTGGCAGCTGCCATATGGCTTGAGCCGTACAGGCTGCGAAGGTTTTTAGCTTTCCTTGACCCGGAGGCCGATGTCACCGGGGCGGGATGGCACATTATAAATTCTTTGATGTCGCTGGGTTCCGGGGGTTTAATGGGAACAGGCCTGGGACAGGGGCGGCATTCCAAGTTTCTTTTTTTACCGGAAAGGCATACGGATTTTATTTTTGCTGCCATAGGAGAGGAACTGGGCTTTATAGGTGGTTCACTGGTAATATTGCTTTTTTTACTTCTGTTGTGGCGCGGGTTTAAAATTGCCGTTACTTGTCCGGATACTTTTGGAAGTCTTTTGGCTGCCGGTATTGTGTCAGGGATTACTCTTCAGGCTATAGTGAACATCGGGGTGGTAACCGGTTCACTGCCCATAACGGGCATCACTCTTCCTTTTGTAAGTTTTGGCGGTACATCCCTGGTATTTACGCTAATGGCAGTGGGGATACTGTTAAATATATCCAGGCATACTTTATCCAGATGACTTGGGTCAAAGTGCGGTGGGGAGTGGAATGATGCGTTTCGTGGTAGCCGGCGGGGGTACCGGGGGGCATATCTATCCGGCGCTGGCCATAGCCCGGGGTTTGCAAGAAAAGTATCCCGGTGCCGAAATCCTCTATATAGGAACTGAAAATGGCCTGGAAGCTGAAATTGTTCCCCGGGCTGGTTTTCCGTTCCGGTCTATTCGCCTGTCAGGGCTACGTCGCAGCTTGACTGTAAAAAATTTATTTATTCTTTGGCGGGCCGGGGCGGGTATTATAGAAGCCCAAAGGATTATCAGGAATTTTAAGCCTTCGGCAGTGATTGGAACCGGGGGATATGTTTGTGGGCCGGTGGTTATGGCTGCCAGTTCCCTTCGTATTCCTACGTTAATCCATGAACAAAATGCCTTGCCCGGCATTACTAACCGGCTGTTGTCTTTTTTTGCTACCCGGGTGGCAGTAACCTTTGAGGATTCAATCATGCGGTTTCCCCGCCGGGCAAAGGTAAAACTTACGGGGCTTCCGGTCCGGCCGGAAGTGGTAGACGCTGATAGGTGCCAGGCCAGGCAAAATTTCGGCGTACAGCCGGATCAGATGCTGGTACTTTCCTTTGGGGGAAGCCAGGGGGCCCGGAGTATAAACAGGGCCATGGCAAAGGTTTTAAAAGAATTCCAAAAGGAAAGGCAGGTTAGTTTTTTACACGTAACCGGCCAGGCACAGTACCAGGAGTTTTTAACTTACTGCCGCCGGGAAAGTCTTTCTGATTTAAGCGGGGATAACATGCGGATAGTTCCTTACCTGCATGAAATGCCCGAGGCCCTGGCAGCGGCAGATTTAGTGATTTGCCGGGCAGGTGCGGCCACTTTGGCCGAGATAACGGTGCGAGGTATTCCTTCCATACTAATTCCCTATCCTTACGCTACGGGCAATCACCAACAGTACAACGCCCGGGCCCTTGTTGATAGGGGTGCTGCTGAAATGATTTTGGACAAAGAGCTTACCGGCTCCCTCCTGGCCGGCAAGATAAGGACTATGTTTCAAAACCGCGAAAAGTTAAAAGATATGGCCGAAGCCAGCCTTTCCCTGGGACGTCCGGAAGCTTTAAAGGATATTTTGGATTGTATTGAGGAATTTATTACCTGATGCCGGGCTTTCCTCCAAATAGACAAGCCCCCTGGAATGTTCGATTACTGGTGATAAAAGCACCAGGCAATAAATTAAAAAATCCAACCACCAATCACCAACCACTGTTGCGGTAACACCTTTGTGCGGGATAACATAATATAATTATATCTTTTTTTGGGGGCATTTTTCCACGGAAGCATTATTTTGAATAAGTAAAACTTAACCTGGAAAATTTCTCCCCAAATATTTGGGAATTTTTCCACGAAAATATTACTTTGAATAAGTGAAATTAAACTTGGAAAATTTCCCCCAAATTCGCACCCGGCAGTTCCGTTTAGTGAAGGAGTTGATGATTAGCCGTGCAAGCAATACCGGATAATATTCATTTTATAGGAATAGGGGGCACCGGCATGAGCGGCCTGGCCCGGATACTACTGGAACTGGGCCATAAGGTGAGCGGCTCAGACTTATGCCGCACTCCTGTAACGGAAAGATTGGAGTCCCTGGGGGCCGTTTGCTATAAAGGACACCGTGCGGAAAATATAAGAGAACCGGGCCTGGTTGTAATTTCTTCTGCCATTCCGGATGATAATCCGGAACTGCTGGAAGCGGTGAAAAGAGGTATTCCAGTTATCCACCGCGGAAACCTGCTGGCTCTGCTGATGAAAAGCCGGAAGGGAATTGCCATTTGCGGGGCCCACGGTAAGACTACCACCACCTCCATGATTGCCACCATACTGGAAAAAAACGGCCTGGATCCCACTATAGTAATCGGAGGTGAGTTGACTGAAATCGGCGGGAATGCCAAATTGGGCCGCGGTGAATATATGGTGGCTGAAGCCGATGAAAGTGACGGGTCCTTTTTGAAATTATCCCCTGAAGTGGTAGTAGTGACAAATATCGAGGATGATCACCTGGATTATTACGGAAGCATATCGGAAATTAAGGCCGCCTTTAAGCGGTTTTTAAATAAAGTTCCTGAAAAGGGGCTGGCTGTAGTTTGTACTGATGATCCGAATGTTTGCCAGGTAATTAATGGTTATGATAAGCCAATGATTACTTATGGCGTAATGCGCCGGGATGCTGATTATACGGTACGGGATATAAGCCTGAACGGTGCAGGTGCGTTCGGGGATGTTTATTTCCGGGGAAGACGTCTGGGACATTTAAAATTGGCCGTTCCCGGAAGGCATAACCTGGCCAATTCCCTTGCCGCAGTGGCTGTGGGCCGTTACCTGGGGCTTTCCTTTTCCCAAATAGCTGCTGTGTTGCAGTCTTTTAGGGGTGCCGGCCGTAGATTTCAGCTTTTGGGCGAGGTGGGAGGAGTTAAAGTTATTGATGATTATGCCCACCATCCCAGCGAAATCCGTGCCACCCTGCAGGCTGCCAAACAACTTAAGCCCGGCAGGCTAATAGGAGTTTTTCAGCCCCACCGGTATACCAGGACCTTCTTCTTATACGAGCGCTTCGGTGAGGTTTTCGGTGATGTTGATGAAGTTATAGTTAATGAAATTTACAGTGCCGGGGAAAAGCCCATAAAAGGGGTTGATGCCGGTTTGATAGTCAATTCCATAAAGAAAAACGGTGTAAAAAATGTAAAATATTTTAGTACCTGTGGCGAAATAGTGGATTATCTCGCCCGTTCTGTTAAGCCCGGTGATACTGTATTAACCATGGGGGCGGGTAATATTTGGACTGTTGGAGTGGAACTGGTTAAAAGACTAAGGGAGAATAACAAATGAATTGTTACCGAGCGAGTGAGGAATTACGCCGGATCCTCGCCGGGACGGTTAAAGTTTTGGAGCCTATGAAAAATCATACCACGTGGCGAATAGGCGGGCCCGCGGAAATCTTTGTCAGGCCTGCCGGCCTTAAAGATTTGCAAAAAGTGCTGGCCTATGCACGAGAAAAAGGTTTGGATATAACTGTAATCGGAAACGGAAGCAATTTGCTGGTTTCCGACAAGGGTATAAGAGGAATTGTCGTGCAAATCGGGCGGGGAATGGACCATATCAAAGTAAATCACAATCTTATCACCGCTGGAGCAGGGGTAAAGCTGGCCCGGCTGGCTGCAATTGCCCGGGAGCATGAACTGGGCGGGCTGGAATTCGCTGCGGGAATACCGGGAACCGTGGGAGGGGCCCTGGTGATGAATGCCGGAGCAAACGGTTCTTGTACGGCGGACCTGGTGCGGGAAGTTGTTACCGTTGATTATCACGGAAATATGAAGAGCTTTCCCGCTGAAAAATTGGATTTTGGCTATCGGAGAAGCTGCCTGCGCGGGATGCCGGTAATAGTGGTGGAAGCCGCCTTTGAAGGGTTCAAAAGCAAAAGGGGGCTTATAGATAAGATAACCCAAGATTACCTGGCCAAAAGAAAAAAGAGTCAACCCCTTAATTATCCCAGCGCCGGGAGCGTATTTAAAAACCCGCCGGGGGATTCGGCAGGACGTCTTATAGAGATGGCCGGCGGTAAGGGCTTAAGGGTTGGAGATGCCCAGGTTTCACACAAACACGCCAATTTTTTTATCAACCGGGGCGGGGCCACCGCCAAGGATATGTTAACGTTAATAGGTATAGTAAGGAGCCTGGTTTTTGAAAAATACGGTATAGAACTTTCCCTGGAGGTGCAATTGGTGGGTGAGCTGTGAAATGGAGGTGACAGCAATTGTACAGGTTTATGGTGGTGGGGGGGAACCCCCTTAAAGGGACCATTAGGGTGAGCGGTTCCAAGAATGCCACCTTACCCATTCTGGCTGCCTGTCTGCTGGTGGAGGATGAATGTTGTATCAAGGAAGTGCCCAGGTTGAGGGACGTGGAGGTGATGAAAGAGGTTTTAACTTACTTGGGCGCTAAAGTCAGCTGGGAAAAGAATGAAATAAAAGTAAATGCGAAAAGTGTTCAGGATTATGAAGTTACCGAAGAATTGATGAGAAAAATGCGGGCATCCAACCTGGTTTTAGGTCCCCTTGTAGGCCGTTTCCGGCAGGCCAAAATCAGTTACCCGGGGGGGTGTAATATTGGTTCTCGCCCCATGAATTTGCATGTAAAGGGTTTACGCGCCATGGGAGTGGAGATAAGCGAAAAGTACGGCTATATAACCGCTAAGGCCAGGGAACTGCACGGGGCGGATATTCACCTGGACCTTCCCAGCGTAGGGGCCACAGAAAATATAATGATGGCGGCCGTACTGGCAAAGGGCACCACCTTTATTCGCAATGCCGCCAAGGAACCGGAAATCGTGGACCTGCAAAATTTTCTCAACCGTATGGGAGCCAAAATAAAGGGTGCCGGAACGGATACTGTAAAAGTTGAAGGGGTGAAAAAACTTTACGGTAACGAGTATACCGTTATCCCCGACCGGATTGAGGCTGGAACGCATATGGTGGCCGGGGCCATTACCCAGGGAGATGTCACGGTAACGAACGTAATTCCGGAGCACCTGGAACCCCTGACAGCTAAGTTAAAAGAGGCAGGAATCGGCCTGGAAGTTGGGGATGATTGGGTGAGGGTGATTGGCTGCGGCAGGCCAAAGGCGGTGGATGTGAAAACCATGCCTTATCCCGGTTTTCCCACCGACATGCAGCCACAGTTGATGGCCTTGCTTACCCTTGCGGAAGGTACCAGTGTAATAACGGAAACAGTATTTGAAAACCGGTATAAACATGTGATGGAACTAAGACGTATGGGTGCCGATATAAGGGTAGAGGGGCAAACGGCCATAATAAGGGGAGTACCCCGCTTAAGCGGTGCTTGTGTTGAAGTTACCGATCTGCGGGCCGGGGCAGCCCTTGTACTGGCGGCCATGGCAGCGGAAGACGGCTCCGTTGTGGAAAGGGTTGAACATATTGACCGCGGGTACGAGAGGCTGGAAAATAAATATAATGCCCTGGGGGCGCGGATTATCAGAGTGCACAATTAGTTTGTGGACTCTTTTTTAGTTTTATAGGGGACAAGATATAATGGATGTTAAGCCAGTCATATGTTCAACAAATATTTTATAATGGTATTAATGACAAAGAGCAGGGATTTATTGATATAATATTCCAGGATCGGCCTAATTTCATTATGTCAAGGTCGGTTCTTTTCTTTAGACGGGCAAAAAATTTTTATTTATCCGGAGGCATGTCATGGTTAAACCTACTGTGCCCGGTGGCAAAAGAGCGGGGCTATGGCAAAGTATATTACTGGTATTTTTATTTGCCCTGGCTATATTCGTTCTTTTTAAGTCCCCTGTATTTGATGTGAAAAAGATTGAGGTTCGGGGGAACTGGCAACTGAGTGAAGAGAAAATTATCAACACATCGGGGCTCCATACCGGGGTCAATATTTTTAAAATTAATTTAAAGGAGGCACGTTTCAATCTTAGTACCTTGCCCATTTTAAAGAATATTCGTCTCGAGAGGGATCTTCCTGATAAAATAATTATTACCGTTGAGGAAAGAAATCCAGTGGCCCTTTTGCCCACGGAGAACGGTTTTATTGAGGTCGACAGGGAACAGGTGTATATACGAAAAAGCCAGGCGGTAAAGGAAGATTTGCCTGTTATTAC
Organism: Desulfofundulus sp. JL263-se; assembly: GCF_056316025.1. NCBI lineage: Bacteria > Bacillati > Bacillota > Clostridia > Eubacteriales > Peptococcaceae > Desulfofundulus > Desulfofundulus sp. JL263-se. Next base: position 1,082,539 of record NZ_CM149993.1, read on the forward strand.
CGGTGTTAATATTGCTCCTGCCGGGCCCGGTGAGGTGGTTAAAGGAAAAGGTCTTAAAATTGCACTTCAGGTAATTGAGGGACTTCCGGAGGAGCTGGTTTCCCGCTTATCGGAAGTGCATTATCAGGATGACGGCTCTCTTGTTCTTTATACGTTGGAGGGTGTACAGTGCCGGATGGGGAGCCCAAAAGAGGTGGCTTCCAAGGGTAACGTATTTTTTCAGATATTGCGAGAACTTGAAGAAAAAAACAAAGAAATTGAGTATATTGACCTATCTTTTATTGGTTCACCGGTGGTAAAATATAAAGAATAGGGATTCATAAAGGCGCTTTCCGGAGGGTAACTATGCGTTTAAAATCAGCCTACCTGGCGGTGTCAGCGGTATGCGTTGTTCTAGGCTTTATCCTTGTCATGCAGTTTAAAGTGAATCAGAACATTGAGCAAAGCCAGAGGCTGCTTAATTTGGACAGGCCCCGAATGTTGGCGGCAAAAATTGAAGCGGCCAAGGAGAAGAACGAAGAGTTGCAGAGGGAGGTTGAAAGGCTGCGCAAAGAATTGGATGAAGCAGCCGCAGATCCCCAGCTTGCCGATTTGAAAAACAAATTGGATAGAATTCGCTCCTTTGCCGGTTTGACGGAACTGGAAGGCCCGGGGGTTAAAGTTACCTTAAATGATAGCCAGGAAGTTATAAAGCCGGGAGATAATCCCAATTTATATGTTTTACACGATGAGGATTTAATACGGGTATTAAATGAACTTAAAGCTGCCGGGGCAGAGGCCTTGTCCATGAACGGCCATAGAATTATAGCTACCACTGAAATACGCTGTATCGGTCCCACAGTCCTAATAAACAAAAGTGTTCGTCTCAGTCCTCCCTTTGAAATAAAAGCCATCGGAAATCCGGACACCCTCTTCAGTGCCCTCAAAATGAAGGGCGGAGTGGTTGATTCCTTAAAATTTTGGGGGATTGAAATTAAAGTTGAAAAAGTTCCTAATATGGTAATCCCCCCTTACGAAGGAGGCATTAGCTTTAATTTTGCCAGGCCTGAACAATAAGGAATTTTTCTTTTTTCAGGTAATATTTTGGGGGAAGTTTTCCAGGTAAAGTTCTACTTTATAAAAGATAATGTTTCCGTGGGAGAATTCCCCTAAAACGGGGTGATATTCCTTGTCCAGGCTGACGGTTCATATTTCCATATTTCTGGTCGCTGTTGTGCTGGGGCTTTTGTTAGCTGTCCAGTTTAGGGTAACCAATCCCTACGGTATCCCGCTGGAAAGAACTCAGGAATTGGCCAGTGAACTACGGCAGTTAACAAATGAAAGTGAAAGATTGCAAAAGGAAATATTGGACCTAAACATTAAATTGAAACAAGTCAATACCGGTCAAAGACAAGCTATAGAGGCCTTAAAGAGTGAGCTCGATAAGGCGCGTATGGCTGCGGGCCAGATAACGGTTACCGGCCCGGGCATTGAAGTGATTCTGGATAATCCCGAGGGCCTTGGGGAGGAAGTGCCGGCCGAACTCTTTATTATTCGAGATGAAGATCTTCTAAAGGTAGTTAATGAACTTCGCAGTGCCGGGGCGGAAGCTATTTCCTTGAACGGCAATCGAATTATAGCCACTAGTGAAATAAGATTTGCCGGGTCGTTTATTAATGTAAACACGAACCGGATAGTGCCTCCATACCAAATTTTAGCGATCGGTGACCCTGATATACTGGAAAAAGCACTGGCTTTACCCGGGGGGCTTTCCGATTACCTGGGTGACCTGGGCATAAAAGTAAAAATAGTAAAGCATGACCAGTTAACGGTGCCGGCTTACTCCGGAGAGATGAAGTTTGAATATGCAAAGCAACCGCAAGGAGGGTAATAATTATGTGGGTCGGCGTTATTCTTGCCCTGTTGGGAATAGCAACGGGAGTTTTTATTGGTTTAAAAATGCCCCTTATTCTGCCCCAGAGCTATGCTACATATACTTCCGTGGCGGCACTGGCTGCACTGGATTCTGTTTTGGGAGGTATTCGTACTGCCATGGAAGATAAATTCGATCACGTTATCTTTACCACCGGTTTTTTTAGCAATGCCCTCTTAGCTGCCGGCCTTGTTTTTGTAGGTGAAAGGTTAGGAATTGATTTATACCTGGCTGCAGTGGTGGCTTTTGGTGTGCGGTTATTTCAAAATGTATCCTTAATTAGGCGCCACCTGTTAAAAAAATAAATTTTTACCTTTGTACAAAAGGGAAAATGCCCCTTACGTTGAATTTTACAATTTAAGTAAATTCTCGAGAGGGGTAATATCTTGGCCCGGAAAGGAAAGAATGTCGCTGTGCTATTGGATATTGGTACTGCACGGGTTTCCCTTGTTATGGCCGTATTTGGCCCCGGAAGATCCTTTGAGGTAGTGGCCCAGGATGAATCCCCTTCTGTAGGTGTTCGTAAGGGAGTTATTACAGATATTCAATCTGTTGCCGGAATTATTGGCAACTTGCTCAAGAATGTCCGGGAACGAGTGAAAATAAATCCTTTCTTTGTTTGTGCCGGCTTTTCAGGGATCAGTGTTAAGGTATTAGATTTTTATTCTCGTATATCCCTCGGCTCTCGCCGCCGGGTAAAATCCGGGGATTTGTCGGCATTGATGGAAAATGCCAGGATAAACGGTGTTCCGGAGGGATATGTGGATTTACATATACTACCGGTTCAATATCGCTTGGACGGGCAGGCTGTATTCTCCCCGGTTAACAGTAGCGGTATGGAGTTGGAGGCGGACATGCGCCTGATTGTGGCCGAGAAAAAGTTTATACAGGCCATTTATGATGTTGTCCGGCTTGCCGGAATACAGCTAAATAAAGTAATATTTACTCCCTTGGCCGAAGCACCCTTGTTGATGAATGGGGCTGAAATGGAATTGGGCTGTGTTTTGGTAGATTTGGGTGCGGGAACTACTACGGTAGCTGCTTTTAAATACGGAATGTTAATGGATGCTGTGGTTCTACCTGTAGGAGTGGAGCATGTGGTAGGGGATTTAGCGGTGGGACTGCGCACCACCATAGCTTCTGCCGGGAAATTACTTCGCTCGATTTCCCTAGTAGGCAGGGAGGATTTTCCTGAGACAGTTGAAGTTACGGGAACTAACGGGAAGACCCATGGATACGATAAGGCGCAGGCTTTATCCATTATTGATGCCCGTTTGCAAGAGATTTGTGAATTGGTTAAACAATCAATCCATTCCATGAGTTTGACGGGGTTTATTCCCGGTGGAATAAAATTGACGGGAGGGGGTTCACTGCTTCCCGGACTGGCGGAGCTCTTCTCCCGTTATGTGGAAATGGATGTCAAGAAGCCCCTTGCTGTTGTTTCTGTCCCTGGCGGAAATGAATGTCGTGTGTCCCTTGCCGGGTTGCTAAATTTTTGCTCCGTAAACGAAATTACCCCGGTGTTTGAGTCAAGCGGGGGGCTCGATAACATTTTTAACAGGTTACAAAGTTTTATTTCTACAGGCAATAATTTCCTTCGCCGTCGGGGCGGCTGGGGATAAACTACGAAGGAGGATTGGCATACATGCTTGATTTTGAACTGGAGCTGGACCAATTTGCCAATATAAAGGTTATTGGGGTCGGGGGCGGCGGAAATAATGCCGTAAATCGCATGATAAATGCAGGCCTTAAAGGTGTTGAATTTATTGCGGTAAATACCGATGCCCAAGCATTACAAATGGCTCTTGCCAATAATAAAATACAAATTGGAGCAAAACTTACAAAAGGATTGGGAGCGGGCGCCAACCCGGAAATCGGGCAAAAGGCGGCGGAGGAAAGTCGTGACGAGATTGAGCAGGTGTTAAGGGGAGCGGATATGGTATTTGTTACTGCCGGTATGGGCGGTGGTACCGGTACGGGGGCTGCCCCTGTGGTAGCTGAGGTGGCCAAAGAACTGGGAGCCCTTACCGTAGGGGTGGTGACAAAGCCCTTTACCTTTGAAGGACGCAAGCGGATGAACCAGGCGGAAAAGGGTATAGAAGAATTAAAGAGCAAGGTGGATACCTTAATAACCATTCCCAACGACCGGCTGCTGCAAGTTGTGGAAAAACACACTTCCATTGTTGAGGCCTTCAGAATTGCCGATGATGTTCTGCGTCAGGGAGTGCAGGGCATATCCGACCTTATTGCCGTTCCCGGCCTTATAAACCTCGATTTTGCCGATGTTAAGACCATAATGAAGGAAACCGGGTCCGCCCTTATGGGCATTGGGTCTGCCAGCGGTGATAACCGGGCAGTGGAGGCGGCCAGGCTGGCTATTTCCAGCCCCTTGCTGGAAACGTCTATAGAAGGGGCCCGGGGTGTTTTGCTAAATATTACCGGAGGAAGTTCCCTGAGCTTGTTTGAGGTGAATGAAGCCGCGGAGATTATATCCCAGGCTGCAGATCCCGAAGCCAATATTATCTTTGGTGCTGTAATTGATGAACAAATGGAGGAAGAAGTAAGGGTAACGGTTATTGCTACCGGATTTGAGCAAAAATCCAGGGAAAAAAGAGCCAGGGAAAAAGGTGATTTGGAAATTAAGCCCTTTGCCAACAACGATGACTTGGATATACCGGCCTTCTTGCGCCGGCGAAATTAAAACAAAAACCCCTCCCGTACAAGGCGTATCCGGGAGGGGTTTTTATTTTATAAACGGGAAGGTTAAGGGGAAGATAATAACCGGGAGGTGTAAGATTAATGAAAAACGAAGAAGGTAAACCTGGTTTGAAGAAAAACCGCAAAGAGAACCTTAACAGGGTTAGAGGTACACAGGAGATTGTGGATCCGGAACGGGGCCCTGCAAATAAAGAGTAAGGGTATCCGGGAATTCTGTAATGTGTTCCATTAATCTGTCGAGGAAAAGTGCTCCTCTAGATCCAATTAATGACACTTTTTCCAGTCTTGGTGTTATATAATAAAGTCCAGACTGGATTTATTTTTTCATAATCATAAAAACCCAGCCATACAATGGTAACAAGGTTTCCTTGTTTTGTTATAACGGGGGTGCCGGGAATTGTCCACCCACGTGGTTTATGCTGACCAGGTAATTCTAGGAAGTATAATAATGAATTATGTCATCCTCTGGGCAGTAGGAAAAATAAGTGGGGTGGATAAGGGCAGGTGGCGCTTGGTAATGGCGGCGGTACTGGGTGGAGTTTACTCCATAACGGCCTTTATCCCCGCCTTTTCTCTATTTCTGACAATTTGGTTTAAAGTTTTAGTTTCCGTAGTTATGGTTATCATTGCCTTTGCGCCACAATCTCCGCTTCGACTGGCGGCCAGCCTGGCATTTTTTTATCTTACTTCCTTTGCCCTTGGGGGAAGTGTACTGGGCATTATGTATTTTTTAGAGTCCAGGGGGGGGGCTCATTCGGTTCCCGAAGGTTTTCCATGGGTTGTAGACCGTTATTTTGGGCAGGCAGTAATCCTTGCTCTGGCCAGTTTTTGGGTAGCAGGGCGGGGTATGTCGTTATTGCTTAAAAGGCGTTACAGCCAAAATTTATTTAAAATACCGCTGGCTATAAAAGTGCACGGTAAGGAAATTTGGACGGAGGGATTTTTAGATTCAGGAAATCAATTAACGGATCCCCTCACTGGCAATCCCGTTATTGTTGCCGAGTATGAAGTTATTAAAGAGTTTCTTCCCGGGGAATTAATTAAATACTTTGAAAAGGGTGAAAAATTCGATCCAGCAGAAGCTTTGGTTCTTTTTAAAGACAGCCCCTTAAGTTCCAGGTTCAGGCTTATACCTTTTCAGTCCCTGGGTGCGGATTCCGGAATGCTGTTGGGGTTTAAACCTGATAAGGTGGTTTTCTGGCAGGGAGATAAGGTGATACGCTCTGAAGATGTCACAATAGCAATTTCCCATAAAAGGTTAAGTCCTGATTCGGCTTATCACGTGCTTGTGCATCCCGCTTTATTGATACAGCCATTTGGGGGAAATTTTCCAAGTTAAGTTCTACTTATTAAAGATAATGTTTCCGTGGAAAAATTTCTCAAATCTATGATTGGCCAGTTAGATAGTAAAGGTATGGGGTTAAGTATTTTTAAGGGGAGGGAATATTTTTGCTAAAGCTGTGGAAATTAAGGCTTTTTATTCGCATTTATTTGGTGCGAATAATGCAGCGGCTTGGCAGTGAAAGGGAAGTTCATTATGTGGGTAGTACCGAGGCCCTGCCCCCTCCCCTCAGCACGGACGAAGAATCTTATCTTATCAGCCGCTTAAAATCCGGGGATGGGGAGGTTAAAAGTGAACTTATTGAGCGAAATTTGCGCCTGGTAGTTTACATTGCCCGTAAGTTTGAGAATACCGGGGTAGGAATTGAAGACCTGGTTTCCATTGGAACAATTGGCTTAATTAAAGCAGTAAACACCTTTGATCCCTGCAAAAAGATAAAATTGGCCACTTATGCTTCACGGTGCATAGAAAACGAGATATTAATGTACCTGCGTCGAAATAATAAGACCAAATCCGAAGTGTCCTTTGATGAGCCTTTAAATATTGACTGGGACGGTAATGAGTTGTTATTGTCCGATGTCTTGGGAACTGATAATGATATAATTTACAAGTATATTGAGGAAGAAGTGGAAAAAAAGTTGTTGTACTTGGCATTGCAGCGTTTAAGCGGCAGGGAGAGAAAGATTATGGAATTGAGGTTCGGCTTGAACAGCAGCGAAGAAAAAACACAGAAAGAAGTGGCGGATATGCTGGGAATATCCCAATCATATATTTCCAGACTGGAGAAGCGAATAATAAAAAGGTTAAAGAGGGAAATAAGCAAGATGGAGTAGTACAAATGTATATTTAGGTTTTAGCAAGGTAATAATGAGAAAAGCCATGAAAATATGCCGGAAAAAGGGGTGGCAGCACCTTGCTGGTTAACAAGGTGGAAATATGCGGTGTTAATACATCAAAATTACCTGTATTGACCGGAGCTCAGATGCGGGAACTGTTTGAGGCAATGCAGAATGGGGACCGCTCCGCCCGCAACCGGCTCATAAGCGGTAATCTCAGGCTTGTTCTGAGCGTGATCCAGCGCTTTACAAATCGTGGTGAGTACGTGGACGACCTGTTCCAGGTAGGATGCATCGGCTTGATGAAAGCCATAGATAACTTTGACCTGTCCCAAAACGTAAAATTCTCGACGTATGCCGTTCCCATGATTATAGGCGAAATTAAAAGGTATTTAAGGGATAATAATCCCATCAGGGTTAGCAGGTCCCTGCGGGATGTAGCTTATAAGGCTTTACAGGTAAGGGATTCTCTTGTTAACAAGTATTCCCGGGAGCCATCGGTCAACGAAATTGCCGGAGAGTTAAAAATACCCAGAGAAGAAGTCGTTTTTGCCCTGGATGCCATCCAGGAGCCCATTTCCCTTTTCGAGCCCATCTATCATGATGGCGGAGATCCTATTTTTGTCATGGATCAAATTAGTGATGAAAAAAATCAGGATGCCAATTGGCTGGAGGGCATAGTCCTGCGTGATGCCCTGAGCAAACTTTCAGAGCGCGAGAAACATATTCTTACTCTGAGATTTTATGAAGGAAAGACACAGATGGAGGTCGCTGAAGAAATAGGTATATCCCAGGCGCAAGTATCGCGCTTGGAAAAAGCTGCCCTGGGGCACATGCGAAAATTTATACAATTTTAAAGGCCTTCCCTCAGCAAGTGGTTTAACAAACCGGCATTTAGGGAATACTGGTACCAGAGGTGGCAATGAGGTGAAGGTCTTGAATAAGAAACTTAAATATACCGTAGTACTGACAGGTATTACGGTTGTAGGCCTGTGGGCCGGCCTGCAGATGGAGAGGGACCGGGCCGTATTAGCCTATAACCAGCATAACTTAATTAGGTTTCATGTTATAGCAAACAGCAACAGCGTGGAAGACCAGGTTTTAAAATATCATGTCCGGGATGCTATTATTAAGACAATGGCCCGCCGGTTTAAAGGTGTGCAAAATATTTCCGAAGCCAGATATATTGTAAAAAACAGCCTGGATGATATTGGGGAATTGGCCTTGTCCGAAATCAAAGCCAGGGGCTTTAATTACCCGGTAAGGGTATCTTGGGGGGATTACTCTTTCCCAACCAAAACATATGATCTTGGCCGGACTGAAGGGAAAACAGATGCCTTGACTCTGCCCGCAGGTACATATGAAGCTGTGCGGGTGGTTATTGGTGAGGGAAATGGAGCCAACTGGTGGTGTATACTCTTCCCTCCCCTTTGTTTTATAGATATGAGTGAATCTAATGAATCTAAGGTTTCCGAATCCCTTCCAGTTGCTTCCATGGCCAAGAATAGTGATGATTCAGTCCGGCCAGGGTTTTCAATAACGGAGTCCCAAAGGGATAATAATGGCGGAAGCGTGGATGCAGAAGAAAGGGCTATTCATACCTTTAAGTTGGCTGCACCCCAATTAGCCAATACTAAAAGTAAACATATTGAAATCAGGCTTAAATTTTTAGAGTTATATAATGATACCGTAACGTGGTTTTCAAAGACACTGGGTAATGGTAAAGTGAAGGAAAAAGCTTTATCTTGCACAAAAACGGCTGTATTTTGACAGCCGTTTTTATTTTAAATATTTTTGCCAGTTAAGATTAATGATATATGCTCATATAAATAAAGAAAAGGAGGTACAAAAAATGGTTAAAATCTCCGATTTGCGGATGAGAGAGGTAATTAACGTTGTTGACGGGAGGCGTTTGGGCCCAATAAAAGATATAGATATTAACGTGCAAGAAGGGAAAATAAGTTCAATCATCTTACCGGGACAACAACAAAGATTTATGGGGTTTTTGGGCAGAGAAGAAGAAATAATTATACCCTGGGAAAAAATAGTCAAAATAGGTATTGATGTTATATTAGTTAATTTGTCGTTTAATGAATCACCTTCCCGGGAATTGTGTGAGGAAACTTCCGGGAATCGGGGAGAGCGCTTCTGGTAGTTTATTTCCGGTGTCTTTTTCAGACATCAATTCCTTGACTGTTATTTCCACTGCCTGTCCCAAATATTAATATGCCTGTCCGTTATAGATCTTTTATTTTGGACAAGCCCGGGTTAGCCGGCTTTTTTTGTGAAAAACTAAAATAACGTGAGCAGTTTTTTAAAAATAAAAAGTTTCTAAGTCCGCGGTACAGTTTTCCGATTTGGCAGGTAACATCAGGATTTAGTATAATGAATCTACCCCTAACACAATATATGCTACGTGGGGCGGTGAGGGGCGTGAAGTGCCCTTATTGTGGTTTTGGGGAAAGCAGGGTGTTGGATTCCCGCTCAGCGGAGAACGGGGAGGCCATCAGGCGGCGCCGGGAGTGCGGTAGATGTGAGCGGCGTTTTACCACTTATGAAAGGGTGGACGAGCCTCCCTTGATGGTTATTAAAAAAGATGGAACCAGAGAGCCCTTTAACCGGGTTAAGTTACTTTCCGGCTTAACCAAGGCCTGTGAAAAGCGCAAGATCCCTATTTCCCGGCTGGAAGAAGTGGTAACTGAAATTGAGCGGGAATTGAGAAGTTCTCCTGACCTTGAAGCCACCAGCAAGGATGTGGGGGAAATGGTATTAAAGCGCCTCAGGGAAATAGATGAGGTGGCCTATGTCCGTTTTGCTTCGGTATACCGCGAATTTCATGATGTTCGCAGCTTTATGGAAGAGATAAAGAAATTAATTAACAGACATCAATCTTAGAGGAGGCATATATCGGTGTTTAAGGTAATTAAAAAGCGGGACGGGCGAGAAGTTCCCTTTGACGAGAGTAAAATTACCGATGCCATATTTAAGGCTGCCCGGGCTGTGGGCGGTGAAGACCGCCAGCTGGCCATGGAACTTACTATCCAGGTTCTTAAAATGTTAAAGCAGAAATATAACGGCCAGATATTTGGTGTCGAAGACGTGCAGGACGTGGTGGAAAAGGTACTAATAGAAAACGGTCACGCCCGCACGGCCAAGGCTTACATACTTTACAGGGACAAGCGCACGCGCATGAGGGAAGCAAAGAGCGAACTCATGGATGCGGTGGAAGAGATCCTTGAAGAAACCAGCCGGGAAAATGCAAACATAAGCAATTCCCCCTCTGCAAAAATGCTGCAGATAGCCAGCGCTTCCAGTAAAAAGTATTATCTCAGCAGGTTAATCCCCGAGGAAATGTCTTTAGCCCACCAGCGGGGTGACATTCACATTCACGATCTGGAGTTCTACGGAAAAACCTTAACTTGTATACAAATTCCTTTAGGAAGGCTTTTAGCAGAAGGTTTTGATACCGGCCACGGCTACATAAGGCCTCCGCGGCGGCCTGCCTCGGCTACGGCCTTGGCGGCCATTATCCTGCAGAGTTCCCAGAATGATATGCACGGGGGCCAGTCCTTTGCCTTTTTCGACCGGGATATTGCCCCTTACGTGGAGGGTGCTGACGAAAATGAGACTTACCAGGCCATGGAGGCGCTGGTTTACAACCTCAATTCAATGCACAGCCGCGCCGGGGCCCAAGTTCCGTTTTCTTCCATAAATGTGGGCACCGAAACTTCGGAGGCAGGCCGTAAGGTGGTACGCAATTTGCTCCTGGCTTATGAGGCCGGGCTGGGACGGGGAGAGAACCCCATATTTCCTAATATCATTTTCCGGCTGAAAAAGGGGGTTAATATGGACCCCGGCGACCCCAATTACGACCTTTTCCAACTAGCCATACGAGTAGCCAGCAAGCGTCTCAACCCAACCTTTAGCTTTATGGATTCCAGCTTTAACCGCCAGTGGGGCGACCAGGTTAGTTACATGGGCTGCCGCACCAGGGTAATGGCTAACCGCCGGGGCCCGGAAGTGACTGACGGTCGGGGTAATCTTTCCTTTACTACCATAAACCTGCCCCGGATAGCCATAATGGCCGAAAGAGACATGAAAAAATTTTATCACCTCCTGGACGAAGTAATGGACCTGGCCATAAGGCAGTTATACCACCGGTTTACAGTGCAGGCCAAGCTCAAGGTCAAGGATATGCCCTTTATTATGGGGCAGGGACTGTATTTGAATTCACAGGACCTGCAGGAATGCGATCCCATTGAAAGTGCCATAGTTAACGGGACCCTGTCGGTAGGTTTTATTGGCCTGGCTGAAACGCTTACCGCCCTTACCGGAAAACATCACGGGCAAGACAAAGAGGCGCAGGAACTGGGCTTGCAAATCGTTTCCTACATGCGCCGCAGGATTGACGAGGCCTGTGAAGAATATAACTTAAATTACACTTTACTGGCCACACCTGCAGAGGGGCTGTCCGGCAGGTTTGTGGCGCTGGACCGCAAGGAATACGGCATCATACCGGGAGTGACCAACAAAGAATATTATACTAATTCGTTCCATATACCGGTAAGTTTCCCCATAAGCGCTTTTGAAAAAATTGCCCTGGAAGGGCCTTATCATAAATATTGTAATGCCGGCCATATCAGTTACGTGGAACTGGAATCTCCGCCCGTACACAACCCGGAAGCCGTGGAAGCCGTTATCAGGCACATGGCGGAAAGTGATATGGGATATGCCGGCATAAACTTCCCGGTAGACTTTTGTAACGGATGCAGCCTCCTGGGCGTAATTAATGAAGATAGTTGCCCCCGGTGCGGCTCTACTTCTATCCGCAGGGTGCGGCGGATAACCGGCTACCTGAGTACTGTTGACCGGTTTAACGACAGCAAGGTGGCGGAACTAAATGACCGGGTTGTTCACGGTTTAAAGTGAAACGGTTTTTAAACCGCCCCTGTTTATAAATATAAAGGGGAGAACGTGAAGAGATTGAAAGGCGAGAAGCATGAAGCATTGCCGTATAAAAGAAACGGTAATACAGGAGCAGCTGGTGACATTTGCGAGAGTATTGCGGGGCCTCGGGGTCAGGGTCAGTACCGCTGAGGTTCTGGATGCTGCTACGGCCCTGACCTTTGTGGATATAACCCGGCGGGAGCAGTTTAAAACCGCCCTGGGGTCTGTGTTGGTTAAAAGTAAGGCTGACAGGAAGCTGTTTGAGCTGGCCTTTGAACACTTTTTTGTTCCCCCGGAAAAAAAGGAAGAGTTGCGCCGGCAGGAAAAAGAGCGGCGGGAAGAACAGGCCAGGGCCAGGGAAGATGCTGAAAGGGAATTTACCGAGAGTGTGAAGGAAAGCGGCGGCCGTTGGGCCGGAGGGGCACACCGGCACCTGCAGCTGACCCCGGAGCAAAAAGAAACCCTGGCCAGTATGCCGGCCAGGGAAAGGAGAAGACTACAGCAAATAATTGAGAGTTTCGAAGGGAATCCGGTTAACGATCCTTCCCACTTAATAATGGATGTGGTGGAAGCTTCCCTTAATTACTGGCGTTATTATATGATGAAAAAAGAGGGAGAACACCGCGGGAAGCGGGGAAGGGCTTTAAAGGTGGAGTACACCGGTGAACAAGAGATTGATGAAGTCCTTCGTTCTGTAGCCGAAGAATATGGTAAGGGTGCCGGGGAGTCGGTACTATACAGGGATATGCAAAGTATTGCCGAGGAGGATCTTCCCCGTATCACTGCTTTAATAGCCCGTTTATCCCGTAACTTGGCAAACCGCATTTCCCGCCGCTACCGGCGGAGTAACCTCAAAAATAAATTGGATATTCGCAGAACGATACGTAATAACATAGCTTACGGGGGTGTACCTTTAAGGTTGGCCTACCGGAGCAGGAGGGTAAGCAGGCCCAGGCTGGTTGTCCTTTGTGATGTTTCGGCCTCTATGGTACGCTACGCGCGGTTTATTATTCAGTTTATTTACGGGCTGGCCCATGTGGTTAAGGACGTAGAAACTTTTGTTTTTTCGGAAGACCTGGAACGAATCACTCCCTTTTTTAAGGGGGGAGGCGGATTTGCACAGACCATGTCGGCGGTTATGGAGCAAAGCATTCAGTGGGGGAAAACTACCAATTTAAACAGGGCCCTGATCAGCCTGGAGAATAAATACAAGCATATTTTATTGCCGGATACCTGTGTTTTTATTGTAAGTGATACCAAAACCCAGCAAGCCAATGAGGCTGCCAGGCGGGTGGGTAAAACAAGGGAGAAGGTAAAAGATTTAATTTGGCTTAATACATTGCCCCGCGAGGAATGGGAAAAAACCTTCACGGTGGCAATTTTCCGGGAGCAGTCCAGAATGTTTGAGTGCGGTACGATAGCTCAGCTGGACGAAGTGCTGCGCAAATATTTAATATAGGTGATATTAATGTCCAAAATACGGGTTGCTAAAATAATAAAAGAAAGTGTGGTGGACGGGCCCGGTTTTCGCGTGGTGGTTTTTACCCAGGGCTGTCCGAGGCATTGTAAGGGCTGTCACAATCCGGAGCTTTTGACCGCAGAAGGCGGAACAGAGATGACTGCGGGTGAGCTGGTTAATGAAATAGAGGCAGGGCTTACCAAGCTCACCCGCGGGGTGACCTTTAGCGGAGGAGACCCCCTTATGCAGCCGGATTCATTGTATGAGGTTATAAAACTTTTAAAGTCCCGCAACCCGCAATTAGATATTTGGGTTTATACCGGGTATCTTTATGAGGAAGTTAAAGATTTGCCGGTAATGGAATTAATAGACGTACTGGTGGACGGCCCCTTCGTGGAGGAGTTACGGGATATTTCCCTACCTTTTAAAGGCTCCAGTAATCAGCGTCTCATTGATATTCCGGCCACCAGGAAGGCCGGAGAAGTGGTAGAGTGGAAGCGCATAAAATAAACCCCGCATCAGCGGGGTTTGTTTTTGAGCACTGCTTTTTAAGGCCGGTGCTCCCCAGCAAGCTTTAGTCCTGTCGGCGCGCAGCACCTGAGCGCCGCGGGGAGCACCGGCCGACATTTTTACTAAAACTCCGCCAACTATTCAAGACCTGTCTGAAGTATGGGAATGTTTCCCGCTACAACCGCAAAGTCCAGGGCTGGTTTAAATGCATCAGGTGCAGCTACCAGTCCGATGCGGACAGGGTTGGAGCTTTGAACATCGCCGCCGGAGCGCTTGATGCTCTCGGGGCATGACCCTGGGAGAGAGGGGAGTGTGAGGCTCTTTAAGGCCAAGGTGATGATTCGGGCCATCCGGGATGCTCCTGAATTTATTCGGGGGAGGATGTCACCGCCAGAATCTTATGCTGAGCACCACCAAAACCGTATAAAGTTCGAGGCGGCCGAGAAGCATTAAAAAGGACAACAGCAGCTTTCCGGCAATGGGAAGGGACGTGTAAGTGGAAGTGGGCCCCACTATACCCAATCCCGGGCCCACATTTCCCAGGGTAGCAATTACGGCCGAAAAGGCGCTCACCAGGTCTATCCCCATGGAAGTCAGTATTATTACAGAAACGGCATGTATTCCTAAAAAAATAAAAAAGAAAGTTTGTACGCTTTCTACTATGGAATCGTTTATAATGTGTTTGCCGACGCGGACTGGAACTACGGCCTGGGGATGTATGAGCTTGATTATCTGCCGGGATACGCTTTTGCTTAATATATAAAGCCGGGCTTGTTTCATGCCGCCCGCGGTGGATCCCGCACACCCGCCGATAAACATCAGGCCCACCAAAACGGCCTTGCTGAAAGCCGGCCACTGGTCAAAATCTGCGGTGGCAAAACCGGTGGTGGTCATAATGGAAACCACCTGGAAAGCTGACTGCCGGAGAGCGGTGCCGGCGCTATAATCCATACTGGCAATCAAATTTAAACTTATTAATGTAATAGCAATTATTGCCGTTCCAGCATAGAGCCTGGTTTCCCTGTCTTGGCGGAGGGGCTGGAAATTCCTCCTGAATGAATGGTAATGTAGTGCAAAGTTAATACCTGCAATAAACATAAAAAATATGATTATTACTTCCACCAACGGGCTGTCATAACTTCCGATGCTTGCATTTTGATTGGAAAACCCACCGGTGGCAACGGTAGCAAAGGTATGGATAAAGGAATCAAACCACGAAAGCCCCGCTGCCTTTAAAAGCAATACTTCCGCAACGGAAATGAGCAAGTAAAGCTTGTATAATTGCCGGGATGTTTGAATTACCCCTGGCAACACTTTATCCTTGGTAGGACCGGGAACTTCTGCCTTAAACAATTTCATGCCTGCAATTTTCAGAGAGGGAATCAGAGCCAGGGTAAGGACGATGATGCCCATGCCGCCCAGCCACTGGGTCAGGTTGCGCCAAAAAAGAATGCCGTGGGAAAGGCTTTCCACGTCCGCAATGACCGAGGCCCCTGTAGTGGTAAATCCAGACATGGTTTCGAAAAAGGCATCAACATAATTGGGCACCGCCCCCGAAAGAATAAAGGGGACGGCGCCAAACAACGCTAAAAGCAGCCAGCTGAAGGTGGCTATGGCAAATCCTTCCCTGTAACCCACGTCCTTGCTTTCCATGGGTCTTCTTACCAGTATTAATCCCAGGGAGGTTATTAAGACGATACTGGTTAAAAATGCAATATAATCTTGCTCACCAAAATACAGGGATATAAGAAGTGAAGGGACCATGGCTCCGGCTTCACAGAGAAGTACCAGCCCCAAAGTTTTCAGAATTAAATCTTTGTTCAAGGGGCAATCCCTCCAGGCCACAAAGGTTTTCAATCGCCTTTAAATTTTGGTCCATAGTAAATATTACCAGGCGGTCTCCTTCTAAAATTATATCATCACCCTGAGGAATAATAGTTTTGCCATTTCGAATAATGGCTCCAACCAGGGTTCTCCTGGGCAGGTTGGATTTTTTAAGATACCTGCCGGCAATTTTACTCCCCGGCTGAACCATCAGTTCTACTACCTCGGCCTGTTCATTGAGAAGGAGAACCAGGGAGAGTAATCTGCCTCCCCGAATAAACCGT
This sequence comes from Desulfofundulus sp. JL263-se, assembly GCF_056316025.1. Classification (NCBI taxonomy): domain Bacteria; kingdom Bacillati; phylum Bacillota; class Clostridia; order Eubacteriales; family Peptococcaceae; genus Desulfofundulus; species Desulfofundulus sp. JL263-se. Next base: position 1,098,371 of record NZ_CM149993.1, read on the forward strand.
AAGATTTCTCCAACGGTAATTAATCTTGGGCTGATGGCAGAGTCAACGCCCAGGCGCTCAACCAGCGGGGCATAGCCGGGACGGCTTACCTTGGCGATTACCCGCTTTGCACCCATTTGCTTTGCCAGCAGGGATAATAGTAGATTTTCTTCATCCAGGCCGGTTACGGTTACAAAGGCATCGGTTTCCTTGATTCCTTCTTTTTTCAACAGTTCCAGGTCAGAACCGTCTCCCTGGATGACAAGCGCGGCGGGCAGGCGCTCAGCCAGTTCCCGGCACTTATCAGCGTCCTGCTCAATTATTTTGACCTTCATACTCCTGGAACATAGCCTGTCGGCAAGGTAATAACCTATACGCCCGCCCCCTAAAATTATTACTTTGTGTATTCTTTGTCTTTTCTTTTTACCTTTTTTACATATGTTATTTATGCTTTCGGGGAGTCCCAGGAAATAAAGGGTATCACCGGGATATATAATGTCCTGGCCCCCGGGAATGATCATGTTGCCGTTGCGGGATATGGCTATTACCAGGCAAGACGGGGGTAATTCCAGTTTGCTCAATTGTTTATTGGCAAAATCCTTTAAGTTTTCATCTATTGTGAAGTCCACCAGTTGTACTTTACCCCGGGCAAGGGGCTCCACGTGTACCGGGAGGGCGATGCTCAAAAGCCTGTCAATTTCTTCTGCAGCCGCCCGTTCAGGATTAATAACCAGGTCTATTCCAAGATCTTCTTGTGATATTACCAGCTCCCGGTGATATTCCGGGTCCCTGATACGGGCAATGGTACGGGGAATACCAATACGCTTGGCCGTCATGCAAGCTATCATGTTGACTTCATCACTATCGGTAACGGCTACCAGTAATTGGCTATCAGAGACAGCAGGTGATTTAAGAACTAAGGAAGATGGGCCGTTTCCTTTTATGGTTAAACAGTCGTATTTTTCCTCTATTTTGATTAAGCGTGATTCATTACGGTCGATGATTACTATTTCGTGGCCTTCTTCACTTAGCCGACCGGCAATTTCTGATCCCACTTTTCCGGCTCCTATTATTGTTACCTTCATGAAATCACCCCCTAGGGTGTTGCAACTATTGGTTAATTCCCAAAAAGTATACGCTACTTACATGTCGATTGCAATACAATAAACCATAAATTTTTCGGGGAGGAAATGCTTTCCTCCCCGATTATTTTGCTAGTGTCCGCAACTGCTGCAGCTTGACGATGTACAGGTACCACATCCAGAGCCGGTTTTACCCTCTGTACCTTTGGCACTGAAGGCAGACATTATCCGGTTGGGATTAGCGGTGTGGCATTTCGGGCAGTTTAGGTTTTTTCCATCTTCACCCATGACGCATAGCTTTTCAAAACGATGCCCGCATTTGGGGCAGCGGAATTCATATATAGGCACGGGGAATCACTCCTTCGGTTTTGGGGGAAATTTTCCAAGTTAAGTCTTACTTATTAAAGATAGTGTTTTGGGGGAATTTTCCCTAGCCAAGTTCTACTTATTAAAAGATAATGTTTTCGTGGGAAAATTCCCCCCAAATTTCGTGGGAAAATTCCCCCAAATTTTGGGGGGAAATTTTCCAAGTTAAGTTTTACTTGTTTAAAGATAGTGTTCCCGTGGAAAAGCTCCCCCAAATTTTTGGGGGAAATTTTCCAAGTTAAGTCTTACTTATTAAAGATAGTGTTTTCGTGGAAAAATTCCCCCAAACTATAGATTATTGGCTGGGGTGTATTGCTGTCAAGGGATAAAACTTACTTTTTAGTTATTTCAGAAGGGAAATGCACTAAAGGGAGGGAATTATGGGTGCAAGGGATTTAAAATAAATGCTTTTGGGAGGACATAATTATGAAGTTAATGTTTTTAGGGGCGGCCCAGACCGTTACCGGCTCCTGTCATCTTCTGGAGGTAGGCGGTACGCGAATTATGATTGACTGTGGCATGTTTCAGGGGCCACGGGCAATAAGGGAGCGCAACTATCATAACTTTCCCGTTGAGCCCGCCAGCGTTGACTTCTTGCTTTTGACCCATGCCCATATTGATCATAGCGGTCTCATCCCTAAATTTTTTAAGCACGGTTTCCGCGGCCGGGTACTGGCAACGGCGGCTACTGTTGATTTGTGTGAAGTTATGCTGCCGGATAGCGGGCACATACAGGAAATGGAAGTTGAGCGAAAAAACCGTAAGGCCAGGAGGGCCGGCCGAAAAACCATAGAGCCCATTTATACTGCGGAAGATGCCCACCGCTGTGTGAAAGAGTTCCAGCGGGTTTCTTATAATGAAACGATAGAAATAAATTCCCGGGTTAGTGCGCGCTTTTTAGACGCCGGACACATATTGGGCTCTTCCATGATAGAATTGATAATAAATGAAAATGGTAAAGAAACTAAGATAATTTTTACGGGCGACCTTGGCGGGGCCGGCAAACCATATGTTAACGACCCCACTATAATAACAGAAGCGGATTATGTGGTTATGGAATGTACTTACGGTAACAGGTTGCACCGGGATAAGGAAGATAGGATAAGCAAGTTAAAGGCGGTTATTGAAGAGACCTATGACAAGGGAGGTAATCTTATCATACCGGCTTTTGCCGTCGAACGCACTCAGGACTTACTTTATGATATTAACGCCCTTTATATCGCAGGGGAAATTCCGCCCATGGACGTTTATATTGACAGCCCCATGGCGGTAGCTGCCACAGAGGTATTCAAGCGTCACCCGGAGTGTTTCGACAAAGAAACTACGGAACTGGTTGCAGCAGGGAAAGATCCTCTCACCATGCCGGCCCTGCGCTTCTCCCGCACTACCGAAGAATCCATGGCCCTAAATAACATTAAAGGCGGGGCGATAATTTTATCTGCCAGCGGCATGTGTGATGCGGGGAGAATAAAGCATCACTTAAAGCATAATTTGTGGAGGCCCGAGTGTACCATTCTTTTTGTCGGGTACCAGGCGCCGGGGACAAAGGGGCAGCGCCTTTTGGACGGTGTTTCTTCCATTCGCATTCACGGGGAAGAGATTGCCGTAAGGGCGGATATCAGGAATATAGACGGGTATTCTTCCCATGCCGACCGGGAAGCCCTTTTGCAGTGGCTGGGCCAATTTGAGAAAGGACCCCAAAAGGTTTTTCTGGTTCACGGGGCCCCGGAAGCGCTGGCCGAAATGGAAAAGCAAATTTCTGTGCGCCTGGGTTACGAGGCATATGCTCCCGGCTGGCAGGAGACAGTAGCTTTGACTCCCGAAGTGGAAGTGGGAGCGGGAGAGATTATGGAATCCTATGCGGCATTGTCCGCCAAGCTGCAGAAGTTTTTCCACATTACTCCTGACAGAAATCTGCGGGCAAAGGTGTTGCAGCACTTAAAAGGGCTGGAATCAGTGCTGGATGAGGCCTTAAGCAGCAGCATGGCATCCCGGGGGTAAAGATTAAAAGAAGGTTTTATGATATTATAAAAGTAAAGGGGCCGTTTGTTTGATGCCTGCATATGAGCTTGTGAAGAGCGGCGACTTGCTGTTTTTAACCTTTCCAATTTTTACGGATACAAACCTGGTGGTTCATGGTTTCAGTACCCGGTGGGGTGGGGTGAGTCCCGAGCCCTATGACAGCCTGAACCTGGGCCTGCACGTGGGAGACAGGCCGGAATATGTATTGGAAAACAGGGCCCGGATATCCCGGGCCCTGGGAATAGATCCCGGCTACCTGGTTTCCGGGGCCCAGGTCCACGGCAGCCGGGTGAAGGTGATCAGGGAGGAACACCTGGGCCGCGGGGCTAAATCCCAAAAGGATACCCTGCCCGGAGTAGATGCCCTGGTAACTGACCAGCCCGGCGTTCCCCTGGCCAGTTATTACGCAGACTGTGTTCCGGTATTTTTAATGGACCCGGTGAGAAAGGTAGTTGCCCTGGCCCATGCAGGGTGGAAGGGCACAGTTCTACACATTGCCCGGAAAACAGTGGAAAAAATGGCTTCCACTTTTAATTGCCATCCTGGAGATTGCCTGGCGGTTATTGGACCTTCCATCGGGCAGTGCTGTTATGAGGTGGATATTAAGGTTGTTGATAAATTGCAATCGGGCTTTGATAACTGGCAACAATTTGTGGAGCCTTTGGGAAAAGGACGCTGGAAGTTAAACCTGGCTGCCGTTAACAGGGATGAACTGTTGAATTCAGGGCTCAGGCCGCAAAACGTGATGACGGTGGATTTATGTACTGCCTGCCACAATCACCTGTTTTTTTCCCATCGTTTCTCGGGGGGCAAAACGGGAAGAATGGGAGCGATAATGATGTTAAAATAGAATAAAAAGGACATTTGCTTTGGAAGAAAGGGGGAAGCCCCATGGTTAAGATATTGGTGGTAGACGATGAGAAATCCATTGTAGAATTAATAAAATTTAATCTCGAGCGGGAAGGCTTTAAAGTGATTACGGCCTTTAACGGCTATGAAGCGCTGGAAAAAGCCCGAAATGAAAAGCCGGAGTTAATTATACTGGATGTTATGCTGCCGGGAATTGACGGAATTGAAGTTTGCCGCTCTTTGTCCAGTGATTCCAATACCCGCCAAATTCCCATTATTATGCTCAGTGCGAGAACCGAAGAGGTTGATAAAGTTTTGGGCCTGGAGATGGGGGCCGATGATTATATAACCAAGCCTTTCAGCCCCCGGGAATTGATAGCACGGGTGAAGGCCAGGATACGCCGTACGCAGTCCATGCAAAGTGATATTGCTTCAAGGGATGCGAAACTTGTTATCGGTGAGCTGGTTATTGATTGTGACCGCTTTGAAGTTACGGTGAACGGCAAAAAGGTTGATTTAACCCCCAAGGAATTTGAATTGCTGCGTTTTTTGGCCGAAGAGCCCGGAAAGGTATTGTCCAGGGAATACTTGCTGGAGAAGATATGGGGCTATGATTTTATAGGAGATTCCCGTACCGTTGATGTTCACATCCGACACATAAGACAAAAATTGGAAAAGGTGCCGGGTTCACCAAATTTTATTGAAACCGTTCGAGGAGTGGGGTATCGCTTAAAGGAGGCTCCTCAATGAAGTGGCGTAATATATTTATGAGTATTAGCTGGCGCCCGGTGGCCAGTTATTTCTTTTTGCTCATCTTGTTTTTAGTTATTTTAGAGCTTTATGCGGTAAATAAAATTACCGTTGCCGGAGCCGCGGCCCTGGCGGTTCCCTTTGCCGTAGGGCTGGCCTGGGTGCTGTATAAGCGGGTGATAAGCCCGCTGAACGAGATTACGAAAGCTGCGGAAGACATTGCCCGGGGTAATCTGGAAAGGGAGCTTAAGATAGATTCTCATGATGAAATAGGCAACCTGGCCCGAAGTATAAATCACATGGCTAAAAGGCTGAAAGGAACTATTGCTGAAATTTCCAGGGAAAGAAACCGGGTCAGGGCTATTTTAGACAGCATGGCCGATGGTGTGATTGCAGTTGATAAAACAGGCAGGGTTTTACTGGTGAACCCGGTTGTGGAGGAAATTTTGCAAACCAATAAGGAATCCATCCAGGGCAAAGGAATATTGGAAGTAATTCGTAATTATGATCTGGTAAATGTTTTTACTACCGCCCTTGAAACCCGGCGGCCCATTTCCAAGGAGGTGCAGTTGTTATACCCCGAGGCGCGCACTCTCAAGGTTTATGCCACTGCCCTGGAAGGAGCGGGCCGGGAAGAGGACGGTGCTGTGGCCATATTACGGGATATTACTGAGCGCAAAAAGTTGGAACAAATGCGCAGTGACTTTGTAGCCAATGTTTCCCACGAATTACGCACCCCCTTAACTTCCATTCACGGTTTTCTGGAAACATTGTTGGATGGGGCCATGGAGGACAAGGAAACAACAAAATACTTTCTGGAAATAATGAGCATGGAAACCAAGCGGCTTACAAAATTAATAAACGATTTGATGGACCTTTCCAAAATAGAGGGGCAGAAGGGGGTGCATCACTGGCAAAAGGTATCCGTGCCCGGTGTTATAGAGAGGGTTATCACTATTTTCCGTAACCAGGCGGAAGAAAAAAACCTGGTTTTATTTGATGATATTGTGGATGATTTACCTATGATTCAAGGTGATGCGGATATGCTTGCCCAGGTGTTAATGAACCTGGTGGACAACGCCATAAAATTTACTCCCCCCGGGGGAAGGGTTACCGTGCGCGCCAGCTCCGCAGGGGACAAGGTTAGAATTGATGTCATGGATACCGGTCCGGGAATTCCCAAGGAGAGCCTGGGTCGCATTTTCGAGCGCTTTTACCGGGTGGATAAGTCCCGTTCCCGGGAGTTGGGGGGAATGGGATTGGGCCTGGCCATAGTGAAGCATTTGGTTAAGTCCTTGGGCGGGAGTATTGAGGTTAAAAGTGAAGTGGGTAAGGGAAGTGTTTTTAGCTTATATTTTCCCATAGGCCGCTCGTAAGTGATATTATTTTTAACATAAACCACCAAAATTATCCTGCAGGGAAGGAATTCCGTTATTTTGGAGGTAATTAAATTAATGAAAAACTTAAAAAGTCCCTGGATGGTGAAATAAATTTGGGTGAACTGGCCGGAAATAAGCAAGAGGTGCCGCTTAGAAAAAAGAAACATTCGGTTCCTGTGATTTTGGGAACAGTATTTTTGACCGGCGTTCTTTGGTTTTTCGGAAATAATATATGGCAGATGGTTTCCATCCGGCTGGTGGATATCAGGTCATTTGAGGAAGATGTACTGGTTAAAAAAATACCTGCCGTGGCTGTTTTGTTAAAAAATGAAATTCCCGTGAGGGCTCCGCTCACCGGAAATATAGAGATGCTGGCCAGAGACGGTGAGCGGGTTAGGCCGGGGTCTCCCATTGCCCGAATAAAAGGGATAAATAACAGTATTACCGTATATAGCCCCCGGGCAGGATTGCTTTGCACTCACGTGGATGGACTGGAGGGGGTTCTTAAACCAGAAAACACCGGCATGCTGGACATGAAAACAATTGAAAAAATAGAAACATCGAGCAAGCAACAGGTAGAGATGACGAAGAAAGCAGAAAAGGGCGTTCCTTTTTGTAAATTGGTGGACAACCTGGAGCCTTTGACAATGTACCTGAGATTAGAAGGGGAAAAAAACACTGATGTTGAACGGTTAGGGCGGCGGGAAAAGTTAAACCTGTTGTGGGAAGGAGAAAGGATTTCCGGCAGATTGATAGAACCACGTAATGGAGAATTGCTGCTGGAAGTTTCTCGCTATCCGGATAAAATTTTGCATTTCAGGCAGGTAAATATCCACGTCATTATTGAAGAAATAAAAGGGTATCCCGTACCCCAGGAAGCCCTGGTATTTAAAGAAAATCAAGCAGGCATGTATGTTGTGAAAAAACAGTTTGTAGATTGGGTCCCTGTAACCATACGGGGATATATAGGAGGGAAAATAGTCATACAGGGAGACGGGATAATAACCCAGAATATGCGTTACATAGCAAATCCCGGTCGGGTAAAACAAGGCGACAGGGTGGAGTGGTAGAAAATGGATGGAGAGCTAATAGCTAATTTGGCGGAAGTACGACGCCGTATCCAGGAAGCTGCCAAAAGGGCCGGGCGCAGTGCGGGGGAAATACAATTGGTAGCTGTCACCAAGACCGTTGAGGTGGATAAAATTAGACAGATAATAGGCCAGGGAGTAAAGGTTTTGGGTGAAAACAGAGTTCAGGAAATGCTCCCCAAAATGTCCCAATTACCGGGGGACATTCAGTGGCATATGATAGGCCACTTGCAAAGGAATAAGGTTAAATATATTGTAGGGAGAGTCAGTATGATTCAATCCCTGGACCGGTGGTCTCTGGCTGAAGAAATTCAAAAGCGGGCGGAGAAAAAGGATGTGGCTGTTCCCGTTTTGGTTCAGGTTAACCTGGCCGGTGAGGATACTAAATTCGGGCTGGCAGGCAATGAAGTTTTAGATTTTTTAACGGATGTAGCCCGGCTGGGTAAAATCCGGGTAAAGGGTTTGATGACCATAGCGCCCTATGTGCAGGATCCTGAAGAAGTTCGCCCGGTATTCAGGGAAATGCGGCATCTGGCCGATAATTTAAGGGGTAAAATTCCGGGCGTATCAATGGATTATCTTTCCATGGGAATGACTAATGATTTCGAGGTGGCCATAGAAGAGGGCGCCAATATGGTACGCATAGGTTCTGCATTATTCGGGCCTCGTATATATTGAGGGGGGTTGGCCGTGGCGAAGAAATTGATGGATAAGGTAATGGGCTTTATAGGTTTTGATGAAGTTGCCGACGATGAAGAAATGGTCCAGAATAACGCTTTGCGGGAAGAGGAAGAATCGCGCTATAGTTCCTTCCATAGAAAAGGACAGGTAGTTAAATTACATTCTCAGCGGCAGGTCAAAGTAGTGGTGGCGGAGCCAAAAGTTTTTGAAGAAGTTCAGGGTATTGCGGATAATTTGAAAAACAGGTGTCCTGTAATAATTAACCTGGAGCAGGCTGATGCCGAATTGGCCAGGCGAGTGGTGGATTTTGTCAGCGGCGCGGCGTACGCGCTGAACGGGAGTATGCAAAAAGTGGGGAGCGGCATATTTCTTTTTGTCCCCAGCAATATGGATATATCAAATGAATTGAGAGACCAGTTGAGGGAAAAGGGCATGTTTTCCTGGATGAAGCAATAGCCGGGAGGGAAATTTATGTCTTTAACTGAAAAAATGGGCTTTGTGGGCGGCGGGGCTATGGCCGAGGCCCTGTTGACCGGGGTTATTAAGAACCGGCTTATACCGGCGGACAAGCTTTATGTAAGTGACGTGCAACCGGAAAGATTGGCACACCTGCGGGATAAGCTGGGTATTAATACCGTAACGGATAATGTTGAGCTGGTGCAGCGGGCAGACATTGTGATACTGGCTGTTAAGCCTTTTATTTTACCTGAAGTTTTAGGGGAAGTAGGGAAAGAAATACGTTCCGAGCAGCTGGTAATCTCCATTGCCGCGGGAATTACCACTCAATTTATTGAGGGGTTTTTGGCGGATAACGTACCGGTTGTGCGGGTGATGCCCAATACTCCTTGCTTGCTCGGGGAAGGAGCTATTGCCGTGGCGGGGGGTAAAAATGCCTCGCCCGGGCATATAAAAAAAGTAGAGGAAATCTGTGCCTCAGTGGGGTTGGTTGTTTCCGTTGCAGAGCACCTTATGGATGTGGTTACCGGCCTTAGCGGCAGCGGTCCGGCGTATATGTACCTGATTGCCGAGGCTCTGGCCGATGCGGGTGTAAGGATGGGCTTGCCCAGGGATATTGCCTTGAAGCTCAGCGCCAAGACCATGCTGGGTGCCGCCCGGATGATTTTAGAAACCGGAGAACACCCGGCACGGCTCAAGGACATGGTTACTACTCCCGGAGGAACAACCGTAGAAGGTCTTTTTGCCCTTGAAGATGCAGGGATAAGGGCGGCTTTTATGGAGGCGGTGGAGGCAGCCTGCTTGCGTTCCAAGGAGCTTTCCGGCGGGCTTAAATAAAGTGTGGGGTGACTTATGGAAATTAGCACGGGAATTAACATAATTGATTTTGTTAAAGTAGCTTTTAGAGTATATTGGTTTTTAATAATTATACGTATTATTCTTTCTTGGGTTCAACTTCCTTATAATCCTGCCGTAAGGTTTATTTACGAAGTTACGGAACCCTTTTTAAAGGTATTTCGGCAGCTAATTCCGCCTATCGGAATGATGGACATATCGCCTATTCTTGCTTTATTTGCTTTACGTTTTCTGGAGATGCTGGTAGTGGAGTTATTGCGTTATATAATTTAATGTGCTGGGTGGTGTGCCATTGTTAGACCGGGACAAACTTTTGGCCCAAGTCAATGATCCCAGGGACAAAGAAGTGGTGGCCAGGGGCCTGGACCTGGCAGAAGGGGTGCTTCGCTTTTACAAACCACAGTTAAGCGATTTTTATGATCCTTTTCATACTGCCCTTTTAATTTCTGTTTTAAAGATGATTCCGGACATAGCAGTAGCGTCTGACGGCGGCTATGCCGGTGCGGAAAGAAAGAGATTAATTGTTTGCCCCGATTACCTGGACCCGCTGGATGAAGATCCTGGTTTGGCTTTCCTGGCCATCGAGGGTAATTTTAATTTTTCCCGGGCGAGCCACCGTGATTTTTTGGGCTCTCTCCTGGGATTGGGTTTGCGCCGGGAAAAGATAGGCGATATCATAGTGGACGACTCCCAGGCCCGGCTGGTGGTGGCCCGGGAAGTGACTGATTTCATCCGTATGAATCTTAGCAGGGTAGGCCGGACCAGGGTTAAGGTAAGGGAGATAACAAGGGAAGGGTTGTCTCCCCCGCCACCAAAGTTTAAGGAGATAAGGTCTACGGTGCCTTCTCTGCGGCTGGACGTGGTGGCTGCCAGCGCTTTTAATATATCCCGCAGCAAAATGGCCAGAGAGGTTAATGTTCAAAGGGTGGCCCTGAATTGGAGGCTTTGCACCAATCAATCGGCCCCTGTTAAGGAGGGGGATGTAATTTCAGTGCGGGGAAGAGGCAGGGCGGAAGTGGTTGAGGTGATGGGGCGTACTAAGAAAGGAAGAATAGCGGTATTACTGAAAAGATATGTGTAAATAGGAGAATTTTGGCGTGATGGAAGGAGTAGGGCGTATGCGGGTAGAAAATTTCAAAAAAGTGAATTAAAGAGGTGACTCCCGTGTTAACGCCTTTAGATATTCAAAATAAGGAATTCCGCCGTTCTTTTCGGGGATATAACGAGGAGGAAGTGGATGAGTTTTTGGACCAGTTGGCCCAGGATTACGAGTGGCTATACCTGGAAAACCAGCGATTAAAAGAAAAACTTGAGGATATCAAAGCGGGGGTGGCCCGTTACCAGGAGATGGAGCAAACCATTAAAGATACCCTGGTGATGGCCCAGAAGAATGCTGAAGAACTGCGGGAAAATACTAAGCGAGAAGCGGAAATACTGCTCAATGAAGCCAGACAAAAGGCGAAGGAAGTGGTAAAACAGGCCGAAGAAGAGGCCGACAGGCTTGTAAGCATGGCGGAAGAAAGGGCCCAAGAAATTACCGCCCAGGCCGAGGAAAGGGTTCGGGCTATTCTCCAAGAGTACCAGTGGCTGGAAAAGCAATCCAGGTTATTTCGCGTAAAATTCCGCTCCTTTTTACAGGCCCAGCTTGACCTTCTGGATAAACAGGAAAAGGAAACAATAGCGCCGCTGGAAGAGGTCGCCGCTGCCTGTTTGGAGGAGGCTTCGGTTGAAGGGAAAATAAACGAGGCCGGTGCGGCTGAAACAATAGAAGTGGACAAGCAAGATCCGGCAGGAGCTGCCGATCAGAATAAGGGGGAAAATGCGAAACAGGGAGAAGAACAGGAAGGTTTCGGTACATAGTGGGAGTGAAAACAATGTGGGACATCAGGGAAGATGAAAAGGGGGTCATTTTCAAGATTAGGGTCCAGCCCCGGGCGGCTAAAAACCAGGTGGCCGGACTTTTCGGGGATGCACTTAAGTTACGGCTTACCGCGCCCCCGGTGGAGGGAGAGGCCAATGAGGCCTGCAGGGTCTTTTTGGCAAAAATTTTTAAAGTGCCCAAAAGACAGGTTGAATTGGTATCCGGACAAGCAAGCCGCAACAAGTTTGTTCGGGTATACGGAATAGATAAGAAGCTGGTTCTTAGGGCTTTGAAGTTATAAATCTTTTCGTTGTTGACGTGGATAGGGCTTTTGAATATAATTATTGATGTTAAAAATAGAAAAAGGTTGAAAATTGCCGGTGAACGGGGCGAGTACATTGGTTAACCTTCACAGAGAGCCCGGGGAAGGTGGGAACCGGGTAAGGGAGCCATTGGAAAATCACCCGGGAGGTGTCGGCTGAAAAAAGGAGTAGGTCGACCGGTGGCCGCCGTTAAAGGCAAAGAGGGGGTAGAATGATTTACATTCTACCTACGAGGGTGGTACCGCGGGAAAATTGGCCCGTCCCTTGTGGGGCGGGCTTTTAATATTTTTAATATTTCATTCTTTAAAAAATTGTAATAAGAGGTGTGGGAAATATGGATTACGCAAAAACGCTTAATCTACCTCGAACAGATTTTCCCATGAGAGCAAACTTATCTAAAAGGGAGCCCGAAATCATTAAATTTTGGGATGAATTGGATATTTACCGGAAGGTGCAGGAGAAAAATTCCGGGAAGCCCAAGTTTATCCTGCATGACGGGCCCCCCTATGCCAACGGCCACATACACCTCGGTCATACTTTAAACAAAGTGCTTAAGGATATTGTTGTTAAATTTCATTCCATGACCGGTTATGATGCTCCGTATGTTCCGGGGTGGGATACCCACGGCCTGCCTATCGAGCAGCAGGCAATTAAAGAATTAGGTATTAACCGGCATGAAATAGATGCTGTTGAGTTTCGCCGCCGCTGCAAGGAATATGCTCTCAAATTTGTTAATATTCAACGGGAAGAGTTTAAGCGCCTTGGGGTGAGGGGTGATTGGGATAATCCTTATTTAACCTTGATGCCGCATTATGAGGCAAGGCAAATAGGCGTTTTCGGGGAAATGGCCAAGCGAGGTTATATCTATAAGGGCCTTAAACCGGTTTACTGGTGCACCACTTGTGAAACGGCCCTGGCCGATGCAGAAGTGGAATACGGAGAGAAAAAGTCCCCGTCCATATATGTGAAATTTGCGGTTAAAAACGGTAAAGGACTTTTACCAGAGGATAGTACCTTTGTCATTATTTGGACCACCACGCCCTGGACCCTGGTGGCCAACCTGGCTATTACCGTGCACCCCGAATTTGTATACGTGCTGGCGGAGGTTGACGGGGAAAAATATGTGGTGGCCAAGGAACTCCTGGAAAATTTCATTAAGGATGCCGAAATTTCCGAGTCCAGGATAATTAAGGAGTTCAGGGGCCAGGAAATGGAAGGTATCATATGCCGGCATCCCTTTGTAGAGCGGGATTCTATATTGATATTGGGTGACCACGTTACTTTAGAGGCCGGTACCGGTTGTGTTCATACTGCGCCGGGTCATGGTCATGAAGACTATTTGGTGGGCTTAAAGTATAACCTGGATGTTTATTCGCCGGTGAACGGTAAGGGTAAATTTACCGAAGAAGCCGGGGAGTTTGCCGGACAGTTCTATTCTGACGCCAACGAAGGTATTGTTAAAACCTTGAGGGAACAAAATTCTCTGGTCAAAAAGGGCGTTATCAGCCACCAATATCCCCATTGCTGGCGCTGCAAGAACCCTGTCTTATTCCGGGCCACAGAACAGTGGTTTGCTTCTATAGAAGGATTTCGGAAGCAGGCACTGGAAGCCATTCGGGGTGTTCGCTGGATACCGGCATGGGGTGAAGAAAGAATTCATAACATGGTTGCCAGCCGGGGTGACTGGTGCATTTCCAGGCAGCGTACCTGGGGCGTGCCCATACCCATTTTCTACTGTGCCCAGTGCGGCAAGGAGATCATCAACGATACCACCATCAAGCACTTACAAAACATATTCAGGAAACACGGTTCCGATGCCTGGTTTGCATGGAAGGTAGAAGACCTGGTTCCGGCGGATTTATCCTGCCCGGAATGCGGGTTCAGGAAATTTACCAAGGAAACGGATATTATGGATGTTTGGTTCGACAGTGGCACCAGTCACATGGGGGTTCTGGATGAAAAAGAAAAATGGCCCGATTTACGCTGGCCGGCAGATTTATACCTGGAAGGGAGCGACCAGCACCGCGGGTGGTTTAACTCTTCGTTAAGTACTTCGGTAGCAGTAACAGGTAAGGCCCCTTACAGGGCCGTTCTAACCCATGGATTTGTTGTAGATGAAAAAGGCCGTAAAATGAGTAAATCCCTGGGAAACGTAGTTGATCCCCTCAAGGTAATCAAGCAAATGGGGGCGGATATACTCCGCTTGTGGGTAACTTCAGCCGATTACAGGGGAGATTTGGCAGTATCACAAAATATATTAAAGCAGATTACTGAATCCTACCGGAAAATAAGAAATACCGCCCGGTTTATACTGGGGAACTTAAGCGACTTTGATCCTGCCAAGGATCAAGTTTCCCGGGAGGAGCTCAGGGAAATAGACCGGTGGGCCCTTCTGGAATTAAATAAGCTTATCAAACGGGTAATAAAGGCCTACAGGGAGTATGAGTTCCATACCGTTTACCATGCCATCCATAATTTTTGCACTGTAGAAATGAGTGCCCGGTACCTGGACATTGTCAAGGATACCCTTTACTGCCAACCTGCGGCTTCACTGGAGAGGCGGGCTGTGCAGACCGTATTATATAAGACTTTGCATGTACTGGTGCGCCTGCTTGCTCCGGTACTGGCCTTTACCAGCGAGGAAATTTGGCAGCACATGCCTAAAGTAGAAGGAGAACCAGTAAGTGTCCAGCTGACCGATATGCCTGAAATTGATGAAAGTTACCTGGATCCGGAATTGGAGAGCAAGTGGGAACGCTTGCTGCGGGTACGGTCGGCAGTGAACAGGGCCCTGGAAACAGCCCGCAAGGAAAAAATGATTGGCAATTCCCTGGAAGCAGCTGTAACTCTTTACGTGAATGATGATTTTTATGAGTTCCTCAGCCCCGTGAAAAATGACCTGCCCGGTTTGTTTATAGTATCGACGGTACATCTTCTAAAGGACGGTGTGCCTGAAAATGCTTTAACCTTTGAAGAACTACCCGAAGCGGGGGTAGTCGTCCGTAAGGCTGAAGGAAGAAAGTGCGAGCGCTGCTGGAATTATCACGTAGATGTAGGTAAGGACGAGGACTATCCGGAAGTTTGCCCGCGCTGTGCCACGGTACTTAAAGAAATGAGTTTTGAAAGAGAATTGAAAGAATAAAAAAAAATGCAGTTTCCGTTAATTATGGAAACTGCATTTTTTTATACCATGCCTTCCTTTTTCAGCCGCCCGGCTACTTTACCGCCTATACGGCCTGCTTCCGTTGCATTCAAAGCTCCCCAACCTTCGCTGAGGATTTTATCCAGAAGACCTAATTCTTCGGCAACTTCCAGTTTTATTTTTTCTATATATAAATCTTTTTTATTTTTTCTGTTAGCCAATTTTTTTCTCCTTTACAAATATAAGTAATAGGAAACCCTTCTCTAAGGAAAGAGAAGGGTTTCTTAGAGCCCGTAATGACCTGCGCTACGACCATTACGAATCCCTGCTTGATTCCCGACAGCCTTTCGACTATCGAGGATCATTACGAAACCCGTAATGATCTTCGCTCGACTAATACAGATACCTTAAGAGCCAATAGCAGTTTCTCGACTGCTAAAGACCTTATTCTTGGGGGAACCCAGGAAAGACGGAACCTGTATTAATCTTAGCTCGATTGGTAAATATCCCTTACGACCCTGCAAATGATCCTTCAGACCATTGCAAGGGCTCCAGGAACAGTTACCAATCTTCCCGCCGACTAATACCGAGCCCTTATGACCCGGTATTAATCTTTGGCCGACTGTCACAGAGCCTTTTTTAGACCCTGTGACAATCTGGGCTCGGCCATTACGGACCCTTGTTAATTACTATTCTATACAGAGGGGTTAAAAATATTCAGGAACATTTTACTAAAAACCTTGCTTTGAGCATGGAGGGGCCTGGAGCGGCCTTAAGTCAATTTCCTGGTTTAAACAGTTGGATGGGCCCGCCAGCGGTCTGTATTTCGGAAGCCGCTTATCCCACTTAGGCAAAAAATTTGCGCGTTGGCCCCTTTTTACTGGCCTATTCCATTATTTATTCATACACTTAGAACACTAAATCTTTATAAATAAGGGGTGTGGCTTGTGGAGAACTTCCAGGCCGGCAAGGTGGCAATCAGTAATTTTTTATCCCAGGTGGAGACAGAATGCAAATCCAGGGATTCAAGAGTTTTCCGCCTGCGCGGGGTACCTGCTGCAAGGGAAAACGGGCCGATTTACATCGAGGTGGGAGTTAAGCTGCGGGAGGGAGCAGAGGTTAAATTACCCTTGGCGGTGTCTTACAGCCGTGTGCTGGAAGGGGATGTGCCAACAATAGTGAGCAGCATCCTCATGACGGTTGACCGTTATAGCTGGGGGCTGACGTAAAAAGGGAGGCATTTTGTGTATGCCTCCTTAATTCTGTAGCCCGTTACCTGCAATCCTTTAAAAAATCGCAAGTTTGTTCACCCCATTCATTTGTCCTCTGTTGCTTGCTAATAAACTGATCGCAGGGACGGGCAGACGGTTCAATTTGCTTGTGAAACTTTTCGCACATCGCTACAGAAAGGGGCCGCCACTGTTTGAAAAAACAGCAATCCTTGCACCACATAAAGTAGTCACCCCTCGGGGAGATATTTTTTTATCCATTATATATAAAAATAGCTTATTTCTAAAGTATATTAACTATAAATAAATAAAAAATAGGGCTTTATTTCTAGCCCCATTATAAGGAGAATACAACTGAAAAATAACATATCAATTTTGAGGAGGCATATGGTAACTGTCCTAAACTCATGTTACAGTATAGGTTTAGGTTTTTCAATAGTTTAATACGGGAAATCACCCGTTGTATAATTCTGGATTCAACAGGATAAACAGGATATAGAAATATTGAATTGCAATAGCTGACAAAATATGAAACAACGAAATCCAGGGTAGCGGGGAAATTAATCCAACCGGCTGGAGGCATCTGCCAGCATCCGGCGTATGGGCAGATTATAGGGGCACTTATCTTCACACTCGCCGCATTCGACACACGAGTCCGCTTTTGAGGGTAAAGCCCGGTAGCGTTCCCTGGCCCACTTTTTTAAATCATACCTGGTAAAGTAGCCGTCCAGCAAGAATACCATGGGTATATCAATTCCTTGCGGGCAAGGCTGGCAATACTCGCAGCGCCTGCAAAAAACATTGCCAAGCCTTTCGGCCTTTTCTTCCAGCTTTTTTCGTTCTTCCGGGGTCAAAGGAGCCGGGTTTTTTCCCACCAAAGTATTCTCATCCACCTGTCCCGGCGTATCCATTCCGGGGATTACAGTGGAGACGGGGTATTCCAGGATAAAACGCAGGGCTAGATTTGCATCCTTTAAGGCTCCCCCGGCCAGGGGTTTCATTATTATAATACCGGCATTCATTTCCCCGGCCAGGGAGAATAATTCCCGGGAACCTTCCAATTCCACTGCGTTAAAGGGAAACTGAACGGTTTCTATCTCTCCTGTTTTAAGGGCCTCACAAAGAATATTCTTTATATGGCCTGTAATGCCAATATGTTTAATCAAGCCATTCTTTTTTGCTTCCTTTAAGGCGGAAAGGGCGCCCTGGGGGCTTAAAATTTGTTCCAGGGTATCTTTATCCTTAACATTGTGGAGCTGGTAAAGGTCAATATAGTCCACCCCAAGGGCGGCTAAACTTTTTTCAATATCCCGGGCCATGTCTCTCTTGGTTCTGGCCATGGATTTGGTTGCAATTACCGCTTCTTTTCTCCTGTTTTTCAAAACCGCCCCCAGTTTTGCCTCGCTGTCGGTATATCCCCGGGCTGTATCAAAAAAATTTATTCCTTGGTCCAGGGCTCTGTTTATTGTTGCGGAGGCTTCTGCAGTAGAAACCCGTTGAATGGGAATGCCCCCGAAACCTATAACGGATACCTTAAGGCCAGTTTTGCCGAGAATTCTGTACTCCATGAATGCTTCCTCCACTTTTTTATTGAGCATGATTTATCGGTGCCGGGCTGGTTACCTCGGCTTGGCTTAAGCTGTTAAGTGCACTGCGCAAGTTACTTGTCAGGGGGAACCCGGACACATTTTTTTCAAACTCTACTCCTGCTTCTGCAAGAAAATACCTGCCAGCACCAGGGCCCCGCCTATTCCCTGCCAGGCGGAAATACTTTCCTGTAAAAACCACATGCCTAAAATAGCCGTTGATACCGGCTCAAAGGTGCTTATAATGGCTGCCCGGGATGCTCCTATCCTTTTGACTCCTTGAAAGAGGGCAGCCAGGGCCACCACCGTACATACAATTCCCAGAACAAGCAGAGCTCCCCAGGCTTTGGGGGAAAAGTCAAATTTCAGTTGCCCCGTTGTTATTCCCAGTGCGGAAAAAAATATGGCAATTATACCCGTCATGTACGTGTTATATACCGGCACTTCAATGTGACTTATTAACTTAGTGCTGCCAACCAGGAAAATGGCATTCATTACCGCTGCTCCGGTGGATAATCCCACACCCCGCATGTCCAGCCCGTTAAGAGGTTGGCCCAGTATTATGGCGCACCCGCTTAAAGTTAGAAAAAGGGCCGTTATCTTACGCCAGTTCAAAGACTCCTTTAAAAATGTATAGGCTAAAAAAGTTACAATGGTAGGATAAAGATAAAGAAAAAGAATGGCCAGGGCCGCTGGTATGTAGCGGAAGGAATTAAATAGCAACAGCACGGTGGTGGATTGCGCGCCAATGGCCAGGACCGCTATTCGGGCAATGTCTGCGTTAGGAAGCATGAAGGATTTTTTCCACAATAAAAGGCCGGCGCCAAAAAAGACGGCAGCAATTATATAGCGCACGGCCAGGGCGGAAATTACATTTACCCCGCCGGAATAAGCTATTTTTGCGGCCACCGCTTCGGTGCTAAGGCTTATGGTGGCGATAAGCACCAGTATTATTCCTATAGTTTGTTCTTTTTTACTCTGTTTCGCCGGCATTTTGTTTCAACTTTTCCCTTCGCTGGGCTAAGTTTAAATTTATACCATTAATATTATAAGTCTAATCCTTTAATCATGAAAGTGTATAAAAGTACATAGCCGGCACCGGCTCATATCAAATTCCCGGCGGGCTTATTACCCAAAGGCCCTCTGCCTCTTCTGTACCCGTATTAATAATACTTGTAGGATTTTTAAAAATAAAATAAGCGGCATCTCCTTCTTCAAGTACATATCTATTGTTTCCGGAAATTATTTCCACTCTGCCTTTTAACAGGAAAATAAAATCTTCCCGTTCCTGGTGGAAAAAATCCATTTCAGTATTTTTACCGCCGGGCTTTATTTTAAAAACGATTGGCTGCATTTTTTTATCCCTGGAACCCAGAAAAGTGAGCAATTCTAAAGAAAGTTGGGGATTATCCGTTACCAGGCGGCGACGGCGGTTCTTTCGAATAATGATCCATTCTTCCGGCAATTCTTCTTCCACCAGCAAACTGAGACTGGTATTAAGGTGGGTGGCAATACTTTTTAAGGTGGAAAAGGACGGCGATACTTTATTTTGCTCCAGCTGATAAATATAGCTGGCTGTAACGCCTACCTTTTCCGCCAGCTCTCGGACACTGAGATTATTGTTTAAGCGCAACTTTTTTATTCTGGCTCCAAGATCCACGTTATCCTCTCCGAATAATCACTGGTGGTAATAATTTTAAACTGCAGTATTTATTATACCAGCTAAACCATGCCAGGGTAGCATTCTGTTGCACATTTATTAAAAATATGCCCGGCTATGCAAATATAACCGTAAGTACAAGGCCGGCCACAGCTAAAAAAGTCCCCATTGCCCACGAGACTGTGCGATCAATTCTTTGGGCAAGGTTGTCAAGGCGCTTATTTACCGCCAGATAGTCTTCGTGTCGGCTTTTAGTTATACCCATAATATTAGTTACTGCCTGGTCTATTTTCCCTTCCATCGTTTTTTCCAATTGTTGCAATTTTTCCCTGATTTCTACCATATCCCGCTTTAACTTCTCTTCGAATCTGCCTTCCATCCCTTGTATTTGTTCCCGCAATTCCCTAATATCCATTTCTAATTTCTCAAAATATTTTTCTTTCCAGTCCATTGTACCACCTTTTCTTTCTAGAGGTAAAAATTTGCCAAAATTGACCTGTTATATAATATGTAAGATGTTTACAAAAGGACCAAAGGGACAGTAACAATTTTATTTATTGCCCGTATTTTTATTTATTGCCGTATAAAGTATTTGGATGATACAATTCCGGAAGGGAGGGAAAAAATGTGAAGAAGTTTCTTATTATTTTTATATTAGCGGGAGGGCTGCTAACGGGTTCGGGCTGTACCGGCCTGGAAACGGTACAATTTTGGAAACAAGATGAAAAAGAATCCCGGCAGGCTCTAACAGAAAATACGAAGTCTAAAATGAAAAAGAATTTTAATATCATAACAGCGGACCAAATTAACGGGCAGGAAAAATTAAGCTTCTATAATTCGCAGGATTACGTGGAAATTGCCAGCTTTATACAGAAGAGTACCCTTGATAATTTTATTTCCGGGATATTGCAAGGGGAGAAGACCAAGACCGGTGATAATCCGTATCTTGTGGGTGAAAATACCAAAGAAGAATTGGAGCAGCTTGAAGAAAAAATAATTCAGGTTAATCCTGTAGATTGGAAGATTATAAAAATTATCCCGGTAAAAGATGAAGTGATGCTGGTGGCGGTGGAATACCGTTTGCCCGACGGCAGGACAGTAATTTCAGACAAATTTATGGTTAAATTTAAGGCTGAAAACTGGTTTATAGATTTTAAGTCTTTTGACCATTCATTTACCAAGGTGGCCCAATTTGCTGCTGCCGGGCGGGGCCCTTCTTAACAGTTTTCTATGGTACGGCAGAGAATGCACAGGGGCGAAAGGATGGAGAAATCCCCCGTGAAAACAGTTTATTTTCAAGGCATAGAAAAGGATTTTAACTTTTCAAGGTTGAACAATTAAATTAAGGGGGTTAGGAGATGGGGTTTCGAGATTTGCCCGGTCCGGCCAGGGTTTTCCTGGCCATGTTCGCATGGGGAGTAATATTGTGGCTATTTACTTTGGGTAATCCTTCCTTTGTTCCTGTGGCAAAATTTCTGTTTATTGTACTGGTTATACCTAATGGAATGGTAGAATGGTTAAGGGATAAGAATATTATAAAAGACTCCTTTAGCTTGTATGTACGGATAGCTTTTATAATCGCGGGAGGAATCATATGGTACTTCTATTACAGATAAACAGGAAGGTGGTAAATAATGGTAGAGAAAAATATTGTACCGGACGGGAAACATACGGAAAAATTGATATCCACCGTGAAAAAGGATTTGTTGTGGCTGCTGGTTAGCCTGGCGGTGGCAGTGGGTGCAGCGTTTGTAGCAAATATGTTTATAACCATATAAAAAGGGGGTGCGAGAGCGCAGCCCCTTTTTACGGCCATTTAACGGGTACCGTTACTTTTATCAATTCAGAACCGTTATCAGGGTCCCTTCCATATACCTCCACTCGTCCTTTATCTCCCTTCGGAGGGTCAAATTTGATACTCATTTCGAAGTCTCCGCGTTCAGGAGCACTTTTAGTGGCTGTGATGTGTTTTTGAGCCAGAATTTTGTTATTGCTGTCTACCAGTTGAACACTGATCTTACCTTCCCATACCCGGGCACTACCTTTTACCAGCATGGGTACTCCCACCACTTGATCCTGTTGCGGGTGTATTACCCAGATAGCCGGTTCATATACTTTAGATATATCCCGCTTAAACGGTTGATCATAAAGGCCAACATGCCCCCACCAGTCCCGGGCCCTACCGTCAACCTTTCCTTCCACCTGAAAGGAAACTTTTTCCACATCCGGAAATTCCGTAAGAGTATTAACAATGCTTTGGATACCGAGAATTTCTCCTTCGGAGCCGGCGTTGGTATTTAGAACTTCCTCGGAAAAGTTCACAATTGCCGTTGCATTTTCCACCTTTACGTCCAGCACCCGGGTATCGTGAGGTATGATGTTAATAGCCCCTTCTGTTTCAGGTTTGGCCTTTATCAGTTCCTCCACTGCTGCCCGAAGCGGTTCGTCCGTGTAGGGAATAGTGTGAACTTCTCTCACCAGGTAAGCGTCATCCGGTGTGTATTTTACATAATATACGGCAATGTTCATATTTTCTTTTTTTATTTCATCTTTGACTTGTACGTTTTGGCTATTTTTACTTTGCCGCTTTTCATTAAGACAACCGGAAATTAATGTAACGCCTGTAATAAGAATTAAGATAACCAATACTAATTTGGTGTTTAAGAGTCTCGTAGGTGAGTGCATGAATATCTTTACTCCTCTCAGTTATTTAAAAACCTTATTTTGTGATATTATACTGGTAAAGCAAAAAAGTTCTTCTGAAAAAAAATTTCCCAAAAAGGGAAAATTTTAATCAAAAGGATCATATTTATGATGTTCCGTTACATGCCCGCTGGCATAATGCTCCACTTTTTCCAGGGCCTGGTTTATTTTCTTAGAAAATACGGCCGATATAACTCCTATTGCTGCAACGATAGCTAATCCATCCCAGAAAATATTCCAGTTCCCCAAATTTCATTACCCCCTTGTGGTTCTCGGGTCTCGCCCCGCACCTGTATCTATACCTTATAGACTGAAAAAATCAAATAAGGCTTAAGAATTTTAATATTTTTCCCATTAGTATATCATATAACTACATGCAAAACAATAAAGTTAAAACCCAAAGTCCGTGTCAAGATTCAGTAGGTATCTTTTAACATGAGACCTCACCGCTTAAAACATTAGTTTTACGGCGGCGGCCTTGACAGCCACCCCGCATGTGATATAGTTTCAGTACCGACGGGGCGGCTCCGGGGAACATGCTGCATACTTTAGCATACCCCGCCGGCTTGTACATTTTATCACATGCGGGGACCCCGGCTGTCAAGGCTACCCTCCGGCGCCGCCTGAAAACCTCAAAGGCTCTCCAAGGAACATGCTTTTACAAAAGAGCAGAAAAGCTGGGACGGCTAAGTTCACGTAAAACATACTTAATCCACAGCCGGTCAGCAAAAGGACCCTTTAAAGCCGGAACAGACGCCTGCAGCCATTTTTCCACATCCTCTGTTTTTTGTTTTTCGACTGGCTTTAACTGCGCAATTTCTCTCAATTTCCGGTGTTTCACCGGCCAGCGCAAAGTATAATTGCCAAGCTCCCCGTTTGCCTTAGCGGCCAAAACACGGGCCATCCGGTCTCCTCCAGGGATTGTCCACCTGGCTCCCAGGCGTTTCATCCGCCGGGCCACGTTGTGTTGAATCTGCCCTTCAATGGTGCCCAAACGTTTTGCTCCCGGCGAGGCAGCGATCCCCGCCCAGTTTTCCTCAAGATAATGCAGAAGTTTGGTGATCCTCTTCTTCCGGTTGCCCCTGGTGTTTTTTGCTGCTTCCGTAAGAACTCTTTGGGTCTCCTCCCAGTTACCCTGGGAAATGGCCAGGGCCACCTTCCGGTAGGTTTCTTCGTCGTACCAGAGGGCCTCGGTTAAATGCCTGCTCAGGTGGTATGGGTCTAAGCGATACACAGCGCCGGGAAAGTAATCAATTCCCTGCTTGGACCAGTCTGCCCCGTCGCCGCCGATGAAGATCCTTTCGGTTTGGCTCAGGTCCCATTTTCCCCCGGCTACGGCATAGTTTTCTTCCCAGGCTGCCTTACCGTCATTTAGGCTGCTTAAAACAAGCTTGTTTTTCAGGGCGAAGCGACCTTGGCCAATTTGTTCCTTCCCTTCGTAGACGACCATATGCTTAATTTCTCCTCTTTTCTCTTTTGTCTTCTGCAGGCGGATTATCACTCCGTCGGCTTCGATACACAGCTCCGGGGTTACCTCTTTCCCGCCGGGAGCTTCGCCCTTTTCAAAAACCGCTGCCCTTTTTTCTTCTCCTTCTTGCTGCAAGACTTCTCCCACTTCTTGGGTAGCCTGCCAGACGGTCATGGGACTTAGGCCGGAAACAAGGTGGTTTAAGATCTCGGCGGCACGGGCAAAGGAAAGTTCGGTGCTTAGTTTGACGGCCAGTTCTTTTAAACGGGGGGTGATCTTGGCCCGGGCTGGCCAGCCCAGCAGCTCGTCTAAAAAGAATTTGGTTTCCCCGGTTTTTTTGTTCCTGTACAGGCGCCTTTTGAAGAGAAATTCCCCAAAGGTGCTTACTGCTGTTTTAGCCCGAAAGCCGACCACTTCCCAGGTGCTCCGGTCACGTTCATTCATCAGGCGGGTATCGATCTGTTCCAGGGCCCAGGTGAAAATTTGGTTGCAGACTGCCTGGCACAGCTCATGGATGCCTTTTTCAAGCTCATAAAAGTCTTTGCACTCGCCAATTAATTTAGTTAGGCCAGAACCGAATAGAAGGACTGCCCCCACTATGTGGCGAATATTTAACATGAGACCTCGCCCTCCTTTAATTTCCGTTGGAGTGTTTTTGGGGTGAGGTCTCATTTCTATTTCTAGGAGGTTGATTTCCTTCTGGTGCCTACTGAAATTTTACACGGCCAAACCCAAAACTACTGGACTTTGGGCCTTTTTCTTTAATAACGGGTTACCTTTTATTGCTTTAATTATAAGATTTTGGAAGGAAAATATATTTACTTGACAGAGCCGGCTTTTTAAGGTTACAATTTTTACGTAAAGTTACCAATAAGTGACGGTTGATTAATCTTTATGAATACTGTATAATGTAACCTTGCCACCGGCAAGTTCAAAAGTACGGTGGGTAGTCGCTGCTTGCCTTATCAGGGCAGGTAGAGGAAAGTCGAGACACGCACACTGTTCGGGCCCTTGGTTCCGGGCAGTGTTAAAACGGTGCCCGGCGCAAGCCGGGGCAGGGCGACCTGACGACGGCGAAAGAAACCCTCCGGGTTTCAAGTAGCCATAAAGTGCCACAGAAACTAGGTCTCCTGGCAACAGGGGAGTGGAACTGGTAAACTCCACCGGCGTGCAACCCAAATAGGCGGCCTTTGAGCCGCGGGTAGGGGCACCCCCGAGAGGGGGAGGGGAAACCGGCTTAACGGCTTCCCCTAGATAGATGACTACCCTCGACAGAATCTCGCTTATAGCCGTGCTTTTGAACGGGTGGCAGCGGAAAATTTGTCCTGCCGTGTGCGATAACTTGCCTGTTTTTCAACCACATGTGAAAGCAGGGAGCTTAGGTTCGCTGGCAGATGGCAAGCCGCCTGAGAGCGGAAGTCAGAAGCCAGTGACCGGGCACCCACCTGGAAGAGGTGGGTTTGAGAAAACGGCAAGTAACGGCACAGCGGGGAAACAGTGAGACAGCAGGAAAGTCTCCGGTCAGCCGGACCGGAGGCTTTTTATTTTTTTGCCCGGTAGGGCAAAATGCCCGTGCCGCTTTGGCGGTACTGGTAGGGAGCGGAGGTTAACTTGTCCCAGAGCTAAAGTTATTTTTCAGAGCAGGAAATCAAAGGAGTTTGTTGAAGAATGTAAAAAACAACGGGGTAAAATATACAAAGTCTATTTAACCAGGAGGGTTAGGGTATGAAGACCTATTATTACGATCCAGAAGAAGGCAAGCTTGTCAGTGACACTGAAAAATTAGCCAAAGAATTAATTATGTTGATACCTAATTTTTTAAAGTTAGTTTATCGTTTAATGCGTGATTCCCGTGTACCTGTGCAGAATAAAGTTCTCTTAGGGGCTGCTGTGGCTTATATTTTATCACCCATAGATATTGTGCCCGACTTTATTCCACTGCTGGGCCAGGTGGATGATATATTGGCCGTGGCTCTTGTTTTAAAGGGACTGTTTGAAGCTGCCGGCGAAGAAGTTGTTTTGGAGCACTGGGACGGGCCGGAAGGATTGCTTGATATAATTAATTCCATTTTAAATGTGGCAGTTCAGATTTTACCCAAAAAGGCCTATGAGCGGGTAAATAAAAAGTTTTAGCCGTTTTTTTAAGGGTGAGTATTTTGCTTTTAGATAGTAACCTTTATGAATTATTGCAAAAAGCTAACGGGAGGCTTAAAGGGCGCACTTATAAAAATACAGCCAAGGAGATTCGCCGACAATTGGAACAATTTGTCGGGTTTTTTTTAACGCTTAAGCCATTAGCACCTGAAGAGATAAATTCCCTTTCCGGAAAAAGGCCTGTTGTTGCTGTAGATGGCTCGGTGAATTCCGCCGGCGCGTCTTTCCCTCATGTTCTCTACCTGTTCCAGGCTTACGCCAAATCTTCTTCGGGTGGCGGTACGGTACTTTCCGATATATTGTGCCCCCTTTTACCTGAACATTACAAGCGGCTGTCAAAGTTTACCAAAGGTGAAAATCTGTCCGAGGAATATATGTTGGTCCAGGCCAAGAACCATATTTTAACTGCCCTGGAACTGCAGGCGGCCGTGGAAGCGGTAAAAAAGTACCGCCCGTGGTTGGTACTCTTTGACGGGGGTTTTATGCGTTTTACCCGCCATGCTCCGGCGGAATGGGAAAATTATTGCCTCCTTGCCCGGTCATCGGGGATACTTTCAGTAGGTATTATAGAAGAGGCCGAGTCCTTCGGTCTTTCCCGGGCTCTGGGAATAACAGGGGGTGAAGAAACGCCGGTTTATGACCGGGAGTTGCTTTTCGGCATCATGGAGCCCGGTGAATGTTTTCTGGCCGACCCGGAGCTGGAAATCAAGTCTGAATTTTACACGGTATTTGCCCGCCTGTCCCGGAGCCCGCAGGCGACGGCCTATGACTTTATTCCGGAAAATGCGGATGATGTGGTTAATGTTATGCGCTACCTTTATACCATAACCCCTTCTGGTTCCAGGGGGGTTCCGCTGTTTCTCGATATGGTTGATGCAGAGGTGCGCATTACCCGGCGGGACATGGAGTTACTTTTGTCGGCTTACCTGGATGCCGGGGTTAGGGAAAAATTTTTCGTTCCTCACCGGCAGAGGAGGGATTATTGATTCAAATGCAAGTGGTTGGGGCTACTACCCAACAAGAGGTTTGGGTGGCTTCCCGGGAGCGAAAGTTTATCATAAATGAAATACTCTTAATTGAAGATCCGGCAAGAGGCAATCCCCGGGGCGAGGTGGTTGAGACCCAGAGTTTCAACCGCTATATACCCCTGGCGACGGAGGCCAACGGCCTGATCGATGAGCGGGTGCTGGCCGGCTTAAAGGCGGTAGGTTATAGTGTGGAGGACGAAGAGATTAATATTGCCAGGCTGCGCATTATAGGTGAAATTTCCACGCCCGTGGCGGTAGGGTGCCGGGTACGCCTGCCAAGATTTTATGAAGTTGAGGATTTATTGGTGCGCAAGCGCCCGGATGCCGGCTTAACCCTGGGAACCATAAGGGGAACCGGCAATCTCCTGCCGGATCTCCCCCATAATCTTTCCGATATTTTATCTTTATACGAGCGAGATGCCGGAATACGGGCCCAAGACGGGGTGCCCTTTATTTTTGACTATAAGTCAATGAACGAGTATCCCCATATAGGTATTTTCGGAGGGTCGGGTTCCGGAAAGTCCTTTGGCCTGCGGGTGCTGTTGGAAGAATTCATGCTTAAAAGGGTTCCGGCAGTGGTGCTCGACCCTCACTGGGAAATGGATTTTTCCACTCCCTTTGCAGGGCTTCCGGACAAGCACAGGCTGGATTTTACCGGGCGTTACCAGTTATTTGTGGTCGGGGTGGATGTGGGGGTGGATTTTACCGATTTGAAGGCCTCGGAATTGGTAAGCCTGTTGGGCTCCGGTGAACCCCTCAGTGAGGCCATGGCCAACGCGGTATATACCCTGCACGACTCCAGGGACTCTTATGCCTCTTTTTCCGCCAAGCTCCACGGCTTGATTGCCGTAATGGAAGACGAATCCCTTGCCAGGCAGGACCCAACTACTATAGATGATCCCGCTGAAGGGGAAAGGCTGGAGCACTTGCAGCAGCTGTACAGAAAGTATAAGGACCGGGTTGGACACTTATCTTCTTTGAAAGGGATTGCCTGGAGGCTTAACGGGCTCGAGCGAGAAGGAATTTTTACCGCGGGCACGGCTCCTGTGGAGGAGGCGGTGTTAAGGGGCAAGCTGGCGGTGGTAAGGGGGCCGGTTAAACTGTTGCAGGTCTACGGGGCCTACCTTTTTGAGCGCCTTTACCGCAAGCGGAGGGATTACCAGGACGCGCGCCAGAAGGGCGAGCAGGCTGAATGGTTCCCGCCGTTTTTGCTGGTTACCGATGAAGCCCATAATTTTGCCATGAAAGGTGACCGTGATTCGTACAGCAAGAGGGTGATGCGGGGTATCGCCCAGGAAGGACGCAAATACGGGGTTAATCTATGTGTGGCCACTCAGCGGCCGGCCCTTTTGGATGATACTGTAACGGCACAATTAAACACAAAAATTATCTTTCGTACCGTCAGGGCTACTGATATCAACGTCATAAAGGAGGAAACGGATATCGGGGCGGAAGAGGCCCGGCGCCTTCCTTATCTTAATTCCGGGAATGCATTTATTTCTTCCGCCATAACCGGGAGGACGGTTCCTGTTCGCTTTCGCTGTGCTGCCACGGCGAGTCCCCATACCAAAAATCCCTTTGACGAGCTAGAAGAAAAATATAATACTGATGAAGATAATTTCTGGAAAGTAATTAAGGATAAATTACCCTTTGCTACCCATGAGGTGCACTTGTTGCTGGATACCATTTCCAAGGAGCTGGGCAGGCCGCTGGAAGCCAATCAATTGGTGGAACGAATGCGGGAACTGGTGGCGGCAGGCAAAGTGGTGGCAGAAGAAACACCCTTTGGGACCAAATTTTATGCCAGGTAGGTACTGGTGCCAGTTAAGGGGGAACCAAAATTGAAGTTACTCTTTTTTACCGATACTCACATTAGGGGTAACAGCCCCCGGGGGCGCAAGGACAATTTCCCGGAAACAGTGGCCGAAAAACTAAAAGAAGTGGCAGCCTTGGCCGAAGAGTACGGGGTTCATGCCGTGCTTCACGGCGGGGACCTTTTTGATACTCCGGGGCCTTCCCTGGCCGTATCCCGGGAATTTTTGGGTGTTTTCAGGCAAATGCCGGCCCCGGTTTACATAATTGCCGGGAACCATGATCTGTTCGGGCAGAATCCTGCCACAATGCACCGTACCATATTGGGCCTTGCCGCCGAATTGGGCCTGTTCCGGGTATTGCAGCCGGGGGTGCCGGAATATCTCAGTGACGGGAATGTTACCGTGCAACTTACCGGCCAACATTTTCACTATGAAATAGACAGGCGGGACCCTGTTTTGGACTACACGGTGAAGGCAGTTAATTGCGATGCGGCGGTGCACATGGTGCACGGAATGCTTCTCAAGCGCCCTGCTTACCCGGGTGCGGCCTATACTTTAATAGAAAAAATAGCTGATAAAACCGAGGCCCTGTTTACTCTTGCCGGCCATGCCCACCTGGGTTTTCAGGATACGGAATGGAAAGGTAAGTTTTTTCTGAACCCGGGGGCACTGGTGCGCATTTCGGCGCTGGAACGGGAAATTAAAAGGAGACCATCGGTATTATTGCTGGATTTTTCCGCCTGCCCGCCGAAATACAAAAAAATTCCCTTGCGGTCCGCGTTGCCGGGGGAAGAAGTACTTGACCGCAGTCACATCGAGCGGGAGGAATTTCAAAAGGAAAGACTATCCATGTTTGTCCAGGGAATACGGGCCGCTGGAGACTACCGCATGACCCGCCTGGAAGAAATAATTGAAACCATTGCAGTCCGGGACGGTCTTTCCGGAGAAGTTAAGGAAGAAGCCCTGAAAAGGCTGGCCAAAGTACAGGAGGAATTGGGGGACTAGATCCCCACAGCTCGGCTTGGGCGTTACGGCGTGGGATGTCTAAGCGCAGCGGGGGCGCACCGGCCCCAAGGAAAGTACTACTTTTAGGGCGGGTCTTTTAAAGTATTAACTACCAGCTGGTACTCGTATCTACCCTGCTGCTCGAACCGGTCTGCGGGCAACTGGTAGACGATAAAGAAATAATTTTCCCCTCTTGGCACTACTTTACACAGCATGGTCAAGTTACCCTTGGAAATCCACAATTCGTA
The DNA here is from genome assembly GCF_056316025.1 of Desulfofundulus sp. JL263-se. Taxonomy (NCBI): domain Bacteria; kingdom Bacillati; phylum Bacillota; class Clostridia; order Eubacteriales; family Peptococcaceae; genus Desulfofundulus; species Desulfofundulus sp. JL263-se. Next base: position 1,128,099 of record NZ_CM149993.1, read on the forward strand.
TTCCGATTCTAATAAAATTTTAGCTTGGGGAAATTCTTCCTTGATTTTTTCAAAATTTGATTTAGCGGCCTTTGGGGCCTCGCCGGTATCAAGCCCGCTAATTTTTTCAACAACCAGGGCCCTGTCCCCGGGCCCGGAAAAGCTGGTCGTATATTCATCCTCTCTGTATACGGTTAAACTACCCGGCAGTATAAAGCTAAAGCCGGCTTTATCGTGTTTGTATGAGTTCATGGTGATATTTATGGTGCGATTTGCGCCATTCCACTGGATTTGGGCGCCCATTGTATCACTGACAAATCTAAGGGGGATAAAAATCGTTTCTGCTTTAATTAGAGCAGGGGCCTCTAGTTTTACCTGGTAGTTATTTACTGTGGCATGTGACATGCCGGGCGAAATTTTGATATGCTGGTCTTCCAGGCGTATGTGGGCGGTTTTTGTGGCTTGGTTCCATTCAACACCGGCTGAAAATGCGGTACTGATAAAGCGAAGTGGCACCAGGGTTCTGCCGCCAGCGATAAAGGGAGGGGTTTTAAGAAACCGTACTTCCCCGTTGACAGTGGCCAGCTTACTATCTACGGCCAGCATAACCCGCCGCTGCTCGGTGGTTGCGCCCACAGGTTGAACCGAGAGCAATAAAATTATAACTGTCAGGGGAAATATATAAATTCTTTTCACCGGCTGCACTCTCCTTACAAGGGCTATCCCTACTATATATTACAGCCTGGTTTTTGATATTCCTTCCCCAGTGGGAATTTAAAGTGTGGGGGCGATAACTTGTATATATCCAAGGTTATCATTGAAAATTTCCAATCCCACGAATTAACGGAATTTGAGCTTTCCCGGGGACTAACCGTTTTGGTTGGGGAGTCAGACCGAGGTAAATCTGCAGTAATAAGAGCGCTGAGATGGCTTTTTGAGAATGAGCCCCGGGGCACCGGGTTCATTCGCAGTGGTGCCAGCACTGCCAGGGTTACTGTGATTATGGAAGATGGAACCAGGATTACCAGAGAACGTACTTCCAGTAAAAACAGGTACGTCATCCAAAGGCCGGGCGGGAGAGAGGAAGTATTTGAAAAATTCGGTACCGAAGTGCCGGCTGAAATAAGTGCTTTGCATGGAGTTGCCAAGGTAAAATTGGACGAAGATTTACATGTATCTCTCAACCTTTCCCTGCAGCTTGACGGTCCTTTTTTATTATCCAGCCCCGGCTCTTTGAAGGCCAAGGCCATTGGGCGCCTGCACTCGGTACATCTTATTGATGCCGCCGCCCGGGATGTGCAGCAGGAAATGCTATCCTTACGGAAGAAAGACGATGAGCTGGCGGGATATATAGCCGAACTGGATGAATCACTTAAAGAATATGCCGATCTGCCCGAAATGGAGCGGTGTTTGGAAAAATGCCGGCAACTGGTAGAACGCCTGGAAGTAAAAAATGAAAATTTGTCCCGACTGTTCACCTTGAGGGCTGAACTTTCCAGCGTGAGGGTAAATTTAAATAGCGTAAAGACAGCATTGAAAAAACTTTCAAAGTTGGATAATCTACGTGGGGAGTTAACCTCGGCGGAAAACAAAATTCATTGCTGGAAAAACTCCCTTGAGCTCCGGCGGCGTCTACATACGGTGCGGGAAAATTTAAACAGGGCAGTCCGGATATCTAAAAAGACCCGTGGAATTCCCGGCGGGCTTGGCCTGATGAGGAAATTGGAAGGTTTTAGTGGGCAGTACCGGGAGCTTTCCGGGGTTAATCAAAAACTCAGGGCGATCAGGCGGGAGAAATATTTCCTGGAAAATGTACTGCAAAGGGTGAGCGGGGCGCCCAGGGGGATGTACCATTGGCAAAGAGCCAAAGACCTTTCTGAGAAGCGGGATACCATGGTGAAACTGGCTGCTTCCCTGAAAGGTATCAGGGAAAGTTTAAATTTATGCCGGCAAATGTTACAGGCTGTGGGCAATGTGGAAGAGGGGGCCGGCCGGTTATCTTCTTTAAACGAAAAGATGGCTCTTGTAAGTCAGCTCCTCCCCTTAAGACGACGCTTATGCCGGCTGCTTGAGGATATGGCAAGAATAGGGGAATTGCTGAAGAGGACGGATAAAGTTCCCGGGGCGGTGGAGGAAGTGGAAACGTTAACCCGGATGTCCCAGACACTAGCCCTTCTAAAGGATTACCGGGTACGGCTTATGGATACCAGGCAGCGAATAAGAATGGGGCGAGAGTATCTAGGTGAAAAGGAAAAGGAACTGGAGGAACTGGTTTTTCGGTACGGCAGCTTGTTAAAATCCCTGGGCCGGTGCCCCACCTGTTTTAATGTGGTGGACCGGGAGACCCTGGAAAAAATAGTGTTGCAATTGAAGAAAAGGAGTGGTTAAGGGCAATGGATAAAAAAGGCTTTGTACAGGAAGGGGATTATATCGCGAAGCTTCAAAAATTAAAAGAGGGCTTGGACCGTGCCAATAATTTGCGCATTCAGGCAGAGACAAGACTTGAAGAATTATCGAAACAAGAGAAGGATTTGGTGGAGCAGATTAGGGCCTACGGGGTGGAGCCCGACCAGTTGGATGAATATATAGAAAAATTACAGCGGGAAATTGAGTTATTAATTGATAAAATAGAACAATTGATTCCGTGGGATTTAATAAAATCTTCGGCCCCCCTGCCGGAGGGGGAGGAATAGAACGTGCAAGAGCGGAGAAAGGGCAGGGCGGAAGAAGTTGTCAGGTTGCGCTCGGTTTTGAGTGCCTTTGAATCTTATTATTACAGGCGCAAGGGCCGGGCCGAGGAATTGCGCCGGCAAAAAAAGGAAGCACTGAAGCGGAGGGAGGAAGTTCGCCGGCGGCTTGAACTGTTGCAGCAAGTAAAAATATTGTTTCAGGAATCTTCAGCCTACGCGCGGGAACAGGCCCGCCAGCAAATACAACACATGGTTACCCAGGCCCTGCAGTACACCTTCGGGTCCGATATTGCCTTTGAAGTAGAGTTGCTTGAGCGGCGGGGACAGCCGGAGGCAGAGTTTTATGTTGTTTCTACCTACGGCGGAGTGAAAGTGAGAACCAGGCCGGAGGATGCCCGGGGCGGGGGAGTGGTAGATGTAATTTCCTTGGCCCTGCGTATGGCCCTGCTGGAAACCTCGGTACCTTCCCTTCCCGGGCCGCTGCTGTTGGATGAGCCTGGCAAACATGTTTCCCAGGAATTTGCTCCAAATCTTGCCCGGTTTATAAAAAGCCTTTCCGATGCCTTTGGAAGACAGGTGCTGATGGTTACCCATAACAGGCACTTTGCCGAGACTGCGGACCGGGTTTACGTTGTTGACCTGGTTGAGGGAAAAAGTCAACTGCGTCCGGGGGACTAACCGGGTGGCTTGGAGGTACATATGGGGATAAAAGGATTTTTAAATGATGTGATATTAAGGGGCGGGGCTAAAAATGTATTTCTGGAAGTACTGGAATATCTGGATGACCTGCCGGCCCTGCAAAAAAAAATGGAATCATTTTTCCGTGGCACTGAACTGCTGCTGCACCTGCAAAGGGATAATGATGTGGTTGATTTGTTCGCCAGCAGGATTACCATATCACAATTCACAATTACCCGTTTTTTGGAGCGTATTTTAGAGGGGAATAAACAGATAAAATGTATCGCGGTTATGGTGAAGGATGGTTATATTATTTGCACCCTGGACATTGATAAGGGGCCGGTTAGATTTCAAGTATCAGTAAAATTAGGAAATATAAGAGTAATACTTCAGCGGGGAAAGCGGGAGGTTACAGGGGATATTTTGGAGTTTCCGCGGGTGACTCCCCAAAATCCCCTGCTAGGTATTATTTGTTCAGCCGGTATAAGTATTTTAAGAAAAATTGCCGGTGAAGAACATATTTACCGCCGGGTGGTAAAGAAAATACCGGGGCTTGCTGTAAAAGGTAATACTTTGCGGCTGGATTTGATGCAGGTTCCTGCCCTTGAGGACGTGCTTTCCCGCAAGATGCTGGGCATACCGGTAGTGGAAGTTTTTCATATAGACCGGGTGGAATTGAAAAATGGTAAAGTTCGAATATACGGGGGCCCCCGCATTCCGGAAAGGCTGATCCATTAATAAATCATTTCTCCGTTAATAAACTGGCGGGTGCGCCTGTCTTCCGGTGCGGAAAAAATTTTTTCCGTGGAGGCTTTTTCCACCAGCTGCCCGCCATGAAGAAAAATTACCTCATCGGCAATGCGTTGGGCCTGGAAAATATTGTGGGTGACCATAATTACAGTAAGTTTTCGCTCCCTGTTAAGCTGCTTTATCAGCTGCTCAATTATGGCTATATTTCCGGGATCAAGGTTGGCCGTAGGTTCGTCCAATAAAAGCACTTCGATATCAAGGACTATTGCCCTGGCCAGGGCTACCCGCTGGCTTTCACCGCCGGAAAGGGAAAGGGCGCTGCGTCCTGCCATGTGTTCAAGGCCGACACGCTTCAGTGCTGCATTAACCTTTTTAGCTATATCTCCGCGTCCTGTCCCTCTAATTTTCAAGCCGTAGGCCACATTTTCCCTTACCGTGGCATTAAAAAGAACGGGTTTTTGGAAAACCATGGTCATTTTGCGTTGAATGTCAAGCCTGTCTTTGGACTTAAGCGCATAAATGTCCTGCCCGCGGTAATATATCTTTCCCCGGGTGGGGGGGGTCAGAAGGTTTAAAATACGCAACAACGTGCTTTTACCTGCCCCGCTGGGCCCCATAATGCCATAAATTTTTCCGGCCTCCAGGGAAAGCCTGTCTATGTTTAAAACTTCTTTATTTGCGTATTGCTGGGATAAGGATATTATTTCAAATAATGTTTCATTACCGCTCATAAGCATTTCCCCTGTTTTGTATCCAGTATAGGAGCGAATTAATCAAAAAAGCAAGGGTTAAGAGCACCAGCCCGAGGCCGATGGCCAATTCAAAATTTCCCTTGCGGGTTTCTAGAACAATGGCCGTTGTCATCACCCTTGTATGTCCTTCAATGTTTCCCCCTACCATCATAACCGCTCCCACCTCGGCGATTACCCGGCCGAAGCCCGCCACTACCGCTCCCATAATGGAAAACCGGGCCTCTCTTACCACCGCGGCAGCCACTTGCAGTGGGGTTGCACCCAGGGATACCGCGGTATCCCTGAGCTCCATGTTCCTTTCCCTGATTCCCACCATGGAAAGGCCGGTAATGATGGGGAATGCCAAAAGGGCCTGTACGAAAATCATGGCTGCCGGGGAGAAAAGCAGGTCCAGGGCCCCAAAGGGACCGCTGGAAGAAAGCAGCAAATAAACCACCAGGCCGGCCACGACGGGCGGAAAGCCCATGAAGGTATATATTATTCTAATTTGCCACTTTGCCCCGGCGGCCTGCCGGAGTCCCAGGTAGGCTCCGTATGGTATGCCCAGTGCCGCGGCAATTATTACCGCCGAGCCCGATACCTTAAGGGAAAGAAATATTATTTCCATCATTGTGGGGTCGAGACTGACAACCAGTTTTGCGGCCTGTATAATACCTGCCAGGAGTGTCATTTCTACTCTCCCGCTGAATTAAAAAATTGTCTTTTGGCCGTCACTTCCTGCTTTTTATGTGCGGGAAGTGACGGCCCTCTGGTTTTACTTGGCATTGGGCACAAAAAGTTGTTCCCCGTACTTGGTAAAATTGCCAATCATCTGCTGGCCCTTCTCTGATACCATGAAGTTTATGAGGGCCATGGCCCCCTCGTAATTAACGCCGGGGTGCTTTTCCGGGTTGGTGGCCATAATGCCGTACTGGTTAAACAGTATGGGGTCGCCTTCCACCAGAATTTTCAGGTCCAGCTTGTCCTTCACGGAAAGGTAAGTACCCCTGTCGGTGAAGGTATAGGCCTTTTTTTCGCTGGCTATACGCAGGGTATCTCCCATTCCCTGGCCAACGGCCAGGTACCATTCCCCGGAAGGTTCAATTCCCGCCTGGGACCAAATACTTTTTTCTTTAATGTTTGTACCCGATTCATCTCCCCGGGAAATAAAGGTGGATTTTGTTTCTGCAATCCTGGAAAAGGCATCCTCAGCTTTTTCCATGCCTTTAATACCGGCGGGATCATTTGGGGGACCTACGATAACAAAGTCATTATACATTACATCCTTGCGGTTAACAAAATATCCTTCCTTAACCAACTGCAGCTCCCGGTTCTTGGCGTGCACCAGGAGCACGTCGGCATCGCCCCGCTTGCCCAGTTCCAGGGCAGCTCCGGTTCCTTTGGAAAGTATGTGTACTTCATAGCCGGTTTCCCTTTCAAAAGCCGGAATAATTTCATCTAACAGGCCGGAGTCGTAGGTACTGGTTGTTGTGGCCAGGGTGACTTTGGGGTTGTCCGGTGCCGCCTTGTTTTCTGCCTTTTGGTCGTTGGTTCCTTGGCCCGCACACCCCGTTGCGATAATTGTAAGGAATAATACTAATAAAAAGCTTAGCATTAACGGAAAAGCCTTTTTAGGTCTGTGCATGCTGTTTTCTCCTTTCTTAAATGATTTAAGATAACGTGTTAGATTTTTCTTTATGCTGTTCTCTGGCCTCCCCCCCTTTCCGCTTAGTCGTTTCAAATATGGAAGAAAGGGGCGGGGATTAAATAAAAGAAAAGGGCCCAAAAAGAAAACCGGGCCCATGGCACGGAAAACAGGACCCGGTTATCGTTTAACCGACCGATTAATCCCGCTCCTTTCCACCATGGGGGGCGAACCGGTTTCCCGGCTGCCGTTTGCCAGGTGCAAGGGCACCCGGCGCGGCTGAGCACCATAGAATAATCTTCCGTAGGTGGCATCAGCTCGGAGCTTATAAAACTTTCATTTTATGTATTTCTACATAATTTAAAAAGATCCTTCTTCATTATAAAAACCGGGCATATCACCCGGCGGTAAAAAGTTAATATACTCTTCTTCTTGACTTGGATGCGCGGCCGGCCCAAAAGATCAGCGGTATGGCCATCAAATGCCAGCCTATCCAGCCCGGTTGTAAAAAGCTAAAGGTTCCGGCATCTACTTTAGGTGAAGTTTCCCATACACTGCGCCGAAATATCCCCATTTAAAAACCTCCTTTTGCTTGATAGTATGTACTAATTTTTTACCTGCATTGCAGCAAATTTAATGAAATTTAACTTTATTGCGGCAATATTTGAATTAAGTATCATTTCCGGTGTCAAACTAAAACGGAGGTGATGCCAATGGAAATAGATATGGATTGGCACCAGTGGAAGAAAACCTTGGGCAGGGCCGTTCACGCCGCGGAATGGGTAGGTATGTCGGGGGAGCGAATAAATGATATTGCCTATCGCCTGGGTGAATTTTTTGCCAATAACTTTGACCCGGGTAACCGGGAACAACGCCTGTTAAAGGAACTATGGGATGTGGGCAGCGAGGAAGAGCGTAAAACCCTCGCTTCCATGGTGGCGAGGGTGGTTGCAAAAGCATAAAATCAATCAGGTTTTTAATTAAGATGGCTTGGCAAAGCTGTCTTTTTTTATCCCGGCTGCCATATTACTTCTATTTTTTGGTTGTTTTCTTCCCTTTCCCGGGAATCTTCTTCCACCAATTCCTTTATCCTGTAATCACTGAGTAATATCTTCCAACTCCTGGCCACGGCATCAATAAAATCCTGTCTCAAAGGTATTTTGTTGGTAATCAGTGGGCAGCTGTATGGCAGCGGAATGGTTTCATATATTAGAAGCAGCTTATTTTCCCGGGCAAGATGGGGGGCTAAGGGGAAAAAGCGACACGCCAGGGGCCTTGAATGCCTGGGGCAACGCTTTATACACTTTACAAAATATACTGTTTGCGGCCATGATAAAGGGAAAAATTGCTCATCGCGGTCATGTTTCTCCCAAACCAGCCAGTTTTCTTTTTCCAACATACTTTCCTCTCCGGGGAAAAGGTAAATTCCCAAAGAGTTTTTATCATCCGGGCAGCAGCAAATGCTGTTGCACAAAAGGCCGCAATCGCTTTCCAAAGGGGTAATTTCTGCGGTAATCTTATAAAGGTAAGAGTAATCTTCCGCTGTAATCATAATTAAACCTCCACGTGGAACATCCTATCATGTAGGAGTTGAGCTGGTGCTTCCCCTGCCAGCTCTGAGGGATTATTACCTTTCCCAGTGGTCATGGCGGCACAAAATGATTAGAATAAGCCCCTCTTGATAACAAGTTTTCCATATATAACTTTCTATTCCATTCGTTAATTTGGGATCCCTTCAAATTCATATAGTATTACCTTATATAAAAGAGGAAAAACACTCTTGCCCATAGTATTTTATAATAAAATTCTTTAATTAAGGGGCGATAAAGTGCTTCGTCTGGTAAACGTTACGGAACATCTTCTTTTCGATATGCTGGATGATATTTTAAAAGGAATTAAAGGTTTTTGCGGGTGTAAGCGGTGCAGGATGGATGTGGTTGCTATTGCCCTGAATAATTTACCCACTAATTACGTCGTCACCGATGAGGGCGAGGTTAAAAAAAGAGCGGCCATCTTGGAAATGCAAATGCGCATAGATATTACCCAGGCTGTTATCAAAGCCGCGGAAATAGTATCTATGCGCCCGCATCATTCCCGGGTAGATTAAAGAAAAAGGTTGGCTGAAGAATAAGTTCTAATATGGTGCACCGGATTCGGAGCCACCAATTGTGCCCCCTTTATTCAGAAATAATTTTTCAGGCTACTTTAAAAAGGTGTTTTCATTTTTTTCTTATTATAGTAAAATAGGCATAAGCAATTTAATATTACCGGGGAGCTCATGTTATGGGCTGAGAAAGGGCTAGTGAGCACCTGACCCGTTGAACCTGATCGGGGTAATGCCCGCGCAGGGAGCATTTGAGTCAAAAGCACACCTGTCCTGCGGGTGTGCTTTAAATTTTAAATGAAAGGGATGAAGGCAAAATGTATTTGGAAGACATCAAAATTTCCAAGGCCATCATTGACACCTACAGGAATGAGCTGGTGGATGCTTTACAGTCGGACGTGGTCATTGTGGGCGGGGGCCCGTCGGGCCTGGTGGCGGCCAGTTACCTGGCCAGGGCCGGCGTCAAGGCCACCGTTTTAGAGCGTAAGCTCAGTGTGGGCGGAGGTATGTGGGGCGGCGGCATGATGATGAATCAAGTGGTTTTCCAGGAAGATGCCAGGGAAATATTTGATGAATTTAACATCCACTATACGGAATACGAAAAAGGGTATTATACTGCCAATTCTGTAGAGTGTGTAGCCGCCCTTACTCTGGGGGCCGTACGGTCCGGGGCCAGGGTATTAAACTTAATATCCGTGGAAGATGTTATGGTGAAAGAGGACCGCCTGGCAGGGCTGGTAATTAACTGGACGGCTGTGGAAATGACAGGCTTGCACGTGGACCCTATGATGATGGAAGCCAAATATGTATTAGATGCCACGGGCCACGATGCAGCGGTAGTCAATAAATTAGTAAACCGAATGGGAAATGTATTATTTACTCCCAGCGGCGCATTGGAAGGAGAAAAACCCATGTGGGCCCACCGGGGGGAAGAGCAAGTAGTCGCCAATACCCGTGAGGCTTATCCCGGCCTTTATGTTTGCGGCATGGCGGCCAATGCCACCTTCGGCGGGCAGCGTATGGGCCCGATTTTTGGCGGCATGCTTCTTTCCGGGCGCAAGGCAGCCAATCAGCTGTTGGAAAAATTGAAATAAAACAGGAGGGAATTTATATTGACCCAACTGGAAGCGGCGCGGCAGGGGAAGATAACGGAAGCCATGCAAAGAGTGGCGGAAGAGGAAAAGCAGGATCCCGTATTTATCAGGCGGGGGGTAGAGGAAGGGACCATTGTCATACCGTACAATAAAAATCACGCCGGGCGGAAGCCCTTGGGAGTGGGGGCAGGCCTGCGAACCAAGGTAAATGCCAATATCGGCACTTCCACTGCCTATCCTCACCTTGACGATGAATTGGTAAAACTTAAGGCCGCCCTTGAGGCCGGTGCCGACAGCATCATGGATTTAAGTACAGGGGGCAATTTGGATGAAAATCGCCGGGCCATAGTGGATAATTGCCCGGTAATGGTAGGCACCGTGCCCCTTTACCAGGCCATGGTTGAAGCTCAGGAAAAATATGGTGCCATGGTGCACATGACCGCGGATGACCTTTTTAAAGTTATAGAAAAGCACGTCAAGGACGGCGTGGATTTTTTAACCGTGCACTGTGGTGTAACCTGGGAAGTTATACAAACCCTCAAGCGGCAGGGGCGGGTGACAGATATAGTAAGCCGGGGAGGGTCTTTTCTGACCGGCTGGATGCTTCATCACCAGAAGGAAAATCCCCTCTACCAGGAATATGACCGCTTGCTGGAAATTTGCCGGGAATATGATGTAACATTGAGCCTGGGAGATGGCTTGCGCCCGGGCTGTCTAAGTGATGCCACCGACCGGGCCCAAATTGCCGAGCTGATAGTACTGGGTGAATTGGTGGAGAGGGCCCGCAGAGCCGGGGTGCAGGTGATGGTGGAGGGGCCCGGCCACGTACCCCTGGACCAGGTGGCGGCAAACGTGCAGTTACAAAAAAGTCTCTGCAAGGGGGCGCCCTTCTATGTCCTCGGGCCCCTGGTAACCGACATCGCTCCGGGCTACGACCATATAACTGCGGCCATCGGCGGTGCGGTGGCTGCCATGGCAGGGGCTGACTTTTTATGTTACGTTACCCCCGCCGAACACCTGGGCCTGCCCACGGAAAATGATGTGCGGGAAGGCGTTATGGCCTGCCGCCTGGCCGGGCATGCTGCAGATATTGTAAAAGGAGTGCCTGGGGCCAAAGAGTGGGATTATGCCATGTCCGTGGCCCGGAAGGCCCTGGACTGGAACCGCCAGAAGGAACTGGCGCTGGACCCGGAGAAATTCAGCCGCTACCGCCGGACCCGGAACCCGGAGGATACTGAAGCCTGTACAATGTGCGGCGATTACTGCGCCATGCAAATTGTTGAGCGCCATCTTGGTAAGACAGGTTCTTGCTAAAGGAGAAGTCAAATATGGTTTATCGAATTTTGGACGCCAACTTTAACCGCTTGCGCGAGGGCCTGAGGGTTATCGAGGATGCCGCCAGGTTTCTGCTGGATGACGGGAAGACCTTTGCTGTAATCAAAGAAATGCGCCACCGTTTACTTGTAATGGTGGAGAATGTTCCCGGGGGGCTCAATGCCCTGGTGGATGCGCGGGACAGCGCCGGTGATGTGGGGGCCCGGTCCCAATTACCTTCTGAGATGACCCGGAAAGACTGCTCGCAGGTAGTCATAGCCAACATAAAGCGGGTGCAGGAAGCTGCCAGGGTTTTGGAAGAGTATGGAAAACTCGTTAACCAGGAACTGGGAGCCGGGGCCAAGGCGTTGCGCTTTCAGGCTTATGAGCTGGAAAGGATACTTTTGCCCCGGCTAAATCCGGCTTCCGCGGGGCATAAGAAGAAATTGGATGTCAGTTTATATGTTATTACCGGTGATAAGTTTTCCCGGGGTAGGCCGGTAACCCAGGTGGTGCGCGGGGCCATCAAAGGCGGGGCAACGGTAATTCAATTGCGGGAAAAGGAATTTACCGCCCGCCGCCTGGTTGAGGTTGGGCGCGAAATCCGGAAGATAACCCTGGAACATAATGTTACTTTTATTGTAAATGACCGGGTAGACGTGGCGGCTGCAGTGGATGCAGACGGCGTACACCTGGGCCAGGATGACTTGCCGGTTAGCGTTGCCAGAAAGATATTAGGGCCCGGAAAGCTGGTAGGTATTTCCACGCATAGTGTAGAGCAGGCGTTGCAGGCGGAAAAGGACGGCGCGGACTATATTGGAGTGGGCCCGGTATTTGAAACCAATACCAAGGAAGATGTTTGCGCCCCGGTGGGACTGGAGCTGGTCAGGAAGGTTTCCCGGCTGGTGAGGATTCCCAAGGTGGCCATAGGGGGAATTAAAGCATACAATGCCGCGGATGCCATGGCTGCCGGGGCCGACGGAATAGCGGTAATTACCGCGGTGGTGGCTGCCCCGGACGTAGAGAAGGCGGCCAGGGAACTCAGAGAAGTAATTCAAAGCAAGAATGGCTCTTGATTTAAAGTTTGCACCCTTTTAAGGGCCCGTGCATATTTATTTAATACCACGTAAATATCTTCCTTCCCCATAATACGGCGCCCGCAGGTTGTTTTGCCGCCTGCGGGCCATATCTTTTTCCGGTATTATTTAGCGGTTTGAAATATGAAAGGAAGTCTCTTAGCTGCCACTTACTGGTTTTTGGCTTTTGCACCGGCAACTTCTACTTTTGCCTCGCTGGCCAGCTTTTTTATCTTTTCAATGGTACCGGTTTCAGCAGAAAATTCATATTTCTCCTTGATTTCACCGGCAAGTTTGTCAATTTCATAAAGGTAATTTTCAACATTATTTAGTTTCTCCTCAACCTCCTGATTTTTCAATAAACCACCTCCGAAGGGAAAAATATGCTTTGCTCATTTATAATCATTTCGCAGAAAAGACTTGGATATACAATATCATGCAAAATATTATTAGGCTTTGCTTTTTCTGCCCGATATCAGATAAATTGACAGGGCGAGTATACCTGAAACAGAGGCTATGGCGTACATATGGGCGTAACCGACGGCCTGGGATAATAAGCCCCAAAGCACTGATCCTGCTCCTATTCCCAGGTCAAAGGAGGAGAAAAAGGTACCGTTTGCAGCACCCCTGCGGCTTGGTTCAATGTTCCTCACCGTGAGGGCCTGCATACTGGGTTGAACCGAGCCAAAGCCTAAACCATAAACAACTGCGGCGGCGAGAAACATCCATAAGGTATCGGCAGCTGCCAGAATGAGCATGGCTGCCGCCAGTAGCATAAGCCCGGGCATTACCACTATGTCATAGTCCTTTTTGTCAACCAGAATTCCTGAAACGGGGCGGGATATGAACATTATTACGGCAAAAGCGGTAAAAAAGGGGCTAATGTTAGTTATACCCCTTTCCATGGCGTACAAAACTAAAAAGGAGACGATGGATCCAAAGGTAGTGGTAACAAAAAAAATTACCAGGGAAGGCCGGATGGCACTTTTTTCATAAAGGACCGGCTTGGGGGCATTGGGATCCTGTTCCACTTTTCGGTAATGAATTCCCGAGGAGAACATGAAGGCTAAAAAGGCTAGAAATGCGGATATGAAAAAAAGATGGGTAAAGGAAAAGTTATTTATCACATAAATACCTGCTGCAGGAGCCACCGCCATGGACAGGGCGGTGGCAAGGCCAAAATATCCCATGCCTTCACCCATTCGCGGGCCGGGAATAATATCCGCGGCAACCGTGCCTGCGGCGGTGGTACATGCCCCCCATCCCAGGCCGTGTAAAAATCGTGTTAATAGCAAAAGGGTAATTCCTGTGCTCCAATTGTACGCCATGGCGGAGGCAATAAAAATGACCAATCCCCCCAATAAAATTCCCCGCCTGCCCTTGGTATCCAGAAAAAATCCCGCCCACGGCCTTACCAGCATGGCGGAAACGGTGAAAATACCTATTACCAGCCCTACGTGGAAGTCTTCGCCGCCCAAGTAATCCACGAAAACAGGCAGGGCTGGCAGTAAGATTTGCAATCCCAGAAACATGGCCAGGTTAGCGAGGCTGATTAAGATAAAGTCCTTTGTCCAAAGCGGTTGGGATTGAGAACCGGCCTGTAACGTTGCTGGTTTTTGCAATTTGGTCCTTCCCTTCGTTGCATTTTCATAATATTAAGCGCCCGTCCGGGCGCTTTTTAGTTGGCCTGGGCCTGTCTTTCACCGAATACCTGAAGATATTGTTCCCAGGTCATGAGCACCTGCCGGGGCTTGCTTCCCTCGTACCTGCCTACAATGCCCCGGCGTTCCATAATATCCATCAAACGGGCCGCCCGGGTATAACCAATGTGCAGGCGGCGCTGGAGCATGGATATGGATGCGGTGCCGCTTTCAATGAAAATTTGCGCGGCCTGGGGTAATAAATCGTCCCAGTCTTCATTGTTTTCACGGGCTGTTTCCTCAGGTTGTTCCGCCAGTACTTCCTCGTTATAAGTGGGACGGGCCTGTTCTTTCAGAAATTCTACCACCGATTCCACTTCATCATCGGTAAGAAAAGCTCCTTGAATCCGTAAGGGCTTGGGTGCTCCCACAGGATAAAAAAGCATGTCTCCTTTGCCCAGAAGTTTTTCAGCCCCGGCCATATCCAATATAGTACGGGAGTCGGTTTGACTGGAAACGGCAAAGGAAATGCGGGAGGGAATATTTGCCTTTATCAGTCCAGTTATAACATCTACAGATGGCCTTTGGGTGGCAATAACAAGATGTATGCCGCAAGCCCGGGCCATCTGAGCCAAACGGCAAATAGCGTCTTCCACGTCGCCAGGTGCAACCATCATTAAATCAGCCAGCTCGTCAATAACAATTACAATATAGGGAAGGGGCGTAAGGGAATGGTTATTGTTTTCCTGCTGTTTGTCCGGTTTGGTATTTGTAGTATCCGTCTCACTTTTTTCTCCGGCCTTAACGCCGATTTTGGTATGTGCCAATTTGTCAGTGCCGGTAGTTTCATTATCCCGTGTAACATTTTTGTTGTCGGGCGTTAGGATACTTTTCAATCTTTGTAGCCCGAGACTTTGTTTTTCCTCCAGGCAAATTTGGTTATATCGTTTAATATCCCGGACCCCTGCAGCGGCAAAAAGTTCGTACCGCTGTTCCATTTCCCTTACGGCCCATCGCAAGGCCCCGGCAGCTTTTTTGGGGTCCGTAACCACCGGGCTGACCAGATGTGGAATCCCGTTATAATTAGCCAGTTCAACCATTTTAGGATCCACCATGAGGAATTTAACTTCTTCTGGGGTGGCCTTGAAAAGTATGCTGCAGATGATCGTATTTACGCATACACTTTTACCTGCCCCCGTTGCCCCTGCAATAAGCAGGTGGGGCATACGGCCCAGGTCGGCCACCACCGGATTGCCGGCAATATCTTTGCCCAGGGCTACCGACAGCTTAGAGGTACTGCTGATAAATTCCTTGCTTTCCAATAATTCCCTTAATTGTACGGTATCTATTTGCGGGTTGGGAACTTCTATTCCCACTGCGGCTTTTCCGGGGATCGGCGCTTCTATTCTCACTCCTGAAGTGGCCATTCCCAGGGCAATATCGTCCGCCAGGCCTGCAATGCGGCTTACTTTAATTCCCGGCGGAGGCTGTATTTCGTACCGCGTTATTGCGGGGCCCACGGAAACATTTATTACTTTGGCCCTTATTCCAAAGTTTGCCAAAATCTGCTCAAGCAGCTGGCTGTGCTCCTGAATGTCATACTTGGCTTTTTTACCCTTTTTGTTTAAGGGCCTTAGCATAGCCGGCGAAGGTAAACAAAAGGAATTTTGGCGGCCTGAAGATGAAATTCCAGCGGAAAATTCCCCGTTAGCTGTTTCCTTTTCTGCTGGGCTTTCTTCATTTACTTGGGCTTCACTTACTTTAACTGGCAAAGTATTATTCGGGTAAAAGGATTCCGGTTGGTTGTAACTTATTTCATTTGTTTCATTTTCGGATTTACGTTTTTTTACCCTTTTTTTGCGGGATTTTTTCTTTTTCTCATTGAGGGAATTGCTTGCCTGCGGGGCGATTTCTTCTTCAGGGAACACATAGTTGATAAGCTGCTGCCAACAAAATGCTGCTCCGGAAGATAGCTTTGAAATAACGGCCCGGGTAAGGTCGACAATGGATGAGCCGGTAACCAGAGTTATCCCGATCAATAAAAGAGTTGCCAAGATTATGTATGTGCCTGTGGTGCCGAAAAACGGCAATAGAATATAGGCCGGCAGCGCTCCCAAAAATCCGCCCCCCATACCTTGCCTTGCCGCGCTAAATAACTGTTCCGGGGCGAAACCGGTATGCAGGTATATTAAAACGGTTAAAAGAAGAATAATTAAGCCCGCACCCCGAAGGGACGGCTTAAAGCTGCGCCTTACCAGAAGGTGCAGTCCCCCAAAGGCAAAATAAACCGGTATAAGGAACCGGCCCTGTCCGGCGGCAATTTTCGCTGCCGTTGAAATGAAATGGCCAATTTTGCCTACCCCCGGGGTAATAAAACTTGCCAGCGTCAAAAAGGACAGGGCAAGCAGTGCCAGCCCCGATATTTCATATTTTACCTTCTCTTTTATCTTCTCGTTTTTTACGGCTTTAGCCATAAAATAAGTCATCCTTCCGGAAAATTTCATATTTCTGCATATTTTTCAGCTTACCATAAAATGGACATGGAAGCAAGTTGGGCCGGAAACGCAAGGTAGTGCATGTTGAAACTGTGGATAAATGTGTATAACTTGTGAAAAAAAATACCCCATGGAGGGGAAAGTTAGGAGGCAAACAGGAATCTAATGGTGATTATTGCCATTATTATAACAGAAATGACAGAGATTGTCAGCTATTTTTCCCCAATTTGTGTATAACTTTTCACATTATCTGTTTATTACTGTGAATATATCCTATATTTAAACTCTTACGCCTTGCTGTTATTAGTTTTTTTGTGGTGTTATTTTGTGGATTTTTTTTCCACAGCAAAGGAATTTATTCAGTTTTAAATAAATATGTCGGCTTTAGCTGGTGGTTATTGGTAAACATGGATGAATAAGTAAAAAGAGCCAGAATAATACCGGAAAGGGTAACTGCGGCAGTAAGGACAAATAGGATGAGCAATTGATAGCGTACTGCCTGTACCGGGCTGGTTCCTCCTATGATTAGCCCCGTCATCATTCCCGGCAGTTGTACCAATCCCACTGTTTTAAGGCTGTCTATTACGGGTATGGTACTGGCCCTGATCGCGCTGCGCAAAGCGACATCCGCAGCTTGTCTTGATGTTGCGCCCAGTGACAGGGCTACCTGGATTTCATCCCGGTGGTTATGTATTTCACTCCGCAACCTGTTTAGCAGTAGCCCGCAGGCTACCATGGAGTTGCCTACGACCATGCCGCTTAAGGGGATTATAAAGCGCGGGGTGGCTTCAACTACGTGCAATCCCAATAAAATCACCATGGCTACAACTTCAGCCGCGCCGATGGAAATCAGTATTTTAAAAAATATTCCGTCCAGACCCGGGCCGCGCTTAGCGGCGTTTTGTGAGGCAACTATCATCATTAAAAGAATCATTAAAAAGAGATATGGCCAGTCTTCCAGATTAAAAACAACTTGTAGAATATATCCTACCGCCGTCAATTGAACTGTTGCCCTTATTGTTCCCACCAAAAGGTCTTTTTCCAGGCCGAGACGCTGCCAAAGGGACAAGAACGTGGCCAGGGCCACGAAAATGAGGGTGATGAGTAGGGCCGAAACAGACATTTTAGGCCTCCTTGAAAAAATTTTGAAACTAGCGGTTAAATATTACCTCAATTTTACCGTTTTGCAGCAGCCAGGTATAATTGCTTACCCGCCGGGCCTGTTCCCTGTCGTGGGTTACCCAGAGGCAAGTGTATCCCCGCTCCCTGTTAAGGCGGATAATTAATTTTTCCACGGCTGCGGTGGATTTCGGGTCCAGGGATGCGGTTATCTCATCAAGTAACAGTATGCGTGGGCCGTTGGCCAGGGTTCGGGCCAGGGCAACCCTTTGTTGCTGCCCCCCGGAAAGATTTTGGGCGTTCCGATTTAAAAGTTCCGTATCCAGGCCAACCATTTCCATTAATTCGGCAGGGGTCATTTCCGGTTGTTTACCACGGATGCTTGGGCCGTATAACAGGTTATCCAGTACAGTTCCCGGGAGCATTACCGGGCGCTGAAATACCAATCCCACCTGGCGGCGTAACTCCAGCACGTCCCATTCCCTTAATTCCTTTCCCCGGTAAAATATTTTGCCGTCGTCCACATCTTCCAGGCGGTTAAATAAAGAAAGCAGGGTGCTTTTCCCCGCGCCGGACGGTCCTATAATAGTTATTAAGCTTCCTTTATCAACTTGGGCGAACACGTTTTGTAAAACTGCCACTCTGCTGGCGGCCGAAACTTGGCGGTATTTTGTTACCCTTTCTAATTTAAAGAGGGTCGTGGTGCTACCCCTCTTCCCGTGCATTTTTTGCGAAGTTATCATAAATAACCCCTTCCATTAAGGGCTCTCGTTTAGCAAAAGTCAATATTATTATACTAAAGCAATTAATAAATTAAAAAATAATATACGGAAAAAATAGGGAAGGGTTAATATAAGGTTTGCTTCAGGCGAGGGTATTAAAGGGGTTGATTTGCTTAAGGTTATTAGAATTTTATATCTTGAGGGATGCAAAGCTTGGAGAGTTCAATGAAAGTTTACCCTTATTATTAAAAATTATTAAAAAAAACTCCCGCCTTAGCGGGGAGTTTTTAGGCTTAAGCTTTTGGTTTAAAGGTATGGCAGCAAGTGTTTTCGGACATGCCTACGGTTTTGTCAGCGGTGCTGGAACGTATTTCAATGCTGTCAGCAAAGCATTGTTGGTTTTGATTGTGTACACATTCTTCAATAATACACTTCCCTACTTTGGACATTTGCTCACCTCCTTATCTTTAATTATTATCAGCCGGTAGAATTTTATACAAAATTAATAACCCGCTCCTTAAAGGCGCGGGTTTCCTTTTGAGGTTTCCAAAAAATCCAGAAGTTGCTGCCAGTTATCGATTATGGCATTGGGTTCTTCCCTTTCCAGTTGTTTCCGGGAAGAAATGCCCCAGGTTACTCCCACCGTTTGGACACCGGCTTTTTTTCCGCAGCGAATGTCGAAGGGGCTGTCCCCGACATATACTGCGTGCGGTGGTTCAACTTCCAGCGCTTCAAGGGCCTTTAATACCGGCTCGGCCTCGGGTTTGGCCCGGGGGGCGTCTTCCAGGGCCACCAGCACTTCAATGATTTTATCCAGGCCGGTCAGCTTAATCCCCCTTTCCGCCATTACCCGGCGCTTGGAAGTAACTATTCCCAGGCGGAAACTGCGGTTTTTTATATTAACAAGCGCCTCCATTGTTCCCGGGTATTCTTTTAAGTACGAATCATGAATTTTATCTTGGTATTCCAGGTAACAGTTAAGTAATTCTTGCCCCCTGTCACCGGCGAAGCGAACGCAAATATCCCGTAAGGGTAAGCCCACGGTTTTTAATATTTCTTCATCACTAAAGGATAAATTCACCTGTTTTAATGCAGCCCGGAAAGATTTCAGAATTAGCGGCAGGGAGTCCACCAGGGTACCGTCCAGGTCAAATAATACCGCTTTAAAATTCAATATTCATCAGCTCCTTTTATTACTTCCCGGAATATTGTACCATTAATTGCTGAGTAAAAATACCCATCAATCCCAGCTCTGGGCAAATTACTGCTCCTTGCCGAGAACATTTAGTGCCGAAGGATGGAGTGATAATGAATGATACTGAAGGAGCAGATTCCGGCCTGATGATTTTTCCGATTAGGGGGTACGCGGCGAGGGCGCTGGCAGCCGCGGGTTTTGCTAAGGATAAATTGAAATTTTTAAAGAAAGATAAAGCCCGGCTGCAGGTATATGAGAATGGGGAATTGCATTACCGGACGGTAGCGGAGTTGGCCGGGTATGGTTCTTAAACTACAATTGGTTGCTTACAAGACTATAAATGTGAATAAGATAGTCATATTTTTTGGCACAATAAAGTAGAATTTGAAGTCATGGAGGTTAATCATATGTTTTTTTTCCGCACTGTTTCCGTAATCCCCCCTATCCCGGAGCGAATCAAACGGCTAAGGGAAATTGCCAAAAATCTCTGGTTTAGCTGGAACCCGCGGGCCCAGGATTTGTTTTGCTATATTAATGGGAATTTATGGCGGGAGGTGCATCACAATCCGGTAAAATTTCTCATATACATAGGTTCCGATGAATTAGAGCGTGTTGCCCGGGATCCTCACTTTCTGGCTGAATATGACCGGGCAGTGGCCGAATTCGATAATTATATGGCGGAACAAAAGTGGTTTGAACAGATTTATCCCCAGCATAAAGACCGGGTAATTGCTTATTTTTCTGCCGAGTTTGGGTTTCACGAATCCTTACCCATTTATTCCGGCGGGCTAGGGGTGCTTGCCGGGGATCATGCCAAGGCGGCCAGCGATCTAGGCCTCCCCTTTGTAGGTGTGGGGCTGCTGTATAAACATGGATATTTTACCCAGCGAATTAATCGAGAGGGCTGGCAAGAAGCCTATTATCCATACCTTAATTTCCGTGAAATGCCCTTATCTCCGGTAACCCGTGACGATGGCAGCGACTTGGTGATAGAGGTGGGTTTTCGCCATAAGACGATTTTTGCTAAGGTCTGGAAAGTGCAGGTAGGCCGAGTAAAGGTGTATTTGCTTGATACCGATATTACCAGAAATAGTGAAGAAGACCGCAAGCTGACGGCGCAACTTTACGGAGGTGATGAGGAAAATCGCATAAAACAGGAAATTATTTTAGGGATAGGTGGGGTAAAGGCCCTCCGGGCCATGGACATAAAACCTTTTGCCTGGCATATGAATGAAGGTCATGCCGCCTTTTCCGTGGTAGAAAGATTACGGGAGTTGGTTCAGCTTGGAATTCCGGTTGCCACTGCAAAGGAAGCTGTAAAATCGAATACTTTATTTACAACCCATACACCGGTACCGGCCGGGCATGACGTTTTCCCTTTTGAACTGGTGGATACCTACTTAGGACATATTTACGGCCAGTTGGGAATGAGCCGTGAGGCCTTTCTGGACCTGGGCCGGGATAAGGAAAACGATGAGTTTAATATGACTTTGCTGGCGCTTCGCCTTTCCGGGTACTGCAACGGGGTAAGTAAAATTCACGGGGAGGTTAGCCGAAAAATGTTCCACCGGATTTATCCCCATCTTTCGGTGGACGAGGTGCCCATAACTTCGCTAACAAACGGTATCCACCTGGAAACCTGGTTATCCCGTGAAATGAGGGACCTTCTTACCATGTATTTAGGACCGGATTGGGTTAAGAATATATGCGACAGTAAAATGTGGGAAAATGTCCGCTCAATTCCTGATAACCAGCTTTGGGATGTACACCAATCCCAAAAAATGCGTACAATACGGTTTATAAGAGATACTTTGCGGAAAAAATACCGCCGCAACGGGGAAGAGGAGTATCGCATTCGAGAGGTGGAAAACCTTTTAGACCCGGACATTCTAACCATTGGGTTTGCCCGCAGGTCTACCTCCTATAAACGTTTTACCCTTATATTCCGGGATAAGGAACGGCTGGCCAGGTTGGTAAATGATCCGGAAAAACCGGTGCAGATTGTATTTGCGGGAAAGGCACACCCCCGGGATAATGAGGGTAAACGTCTAATAAAGGAGATTTACGATATTTCAAAGGAGGAACCTTTTCGGGGCAAAATTGTATTTCTCGAGGATTACGATATGAATACGGCCCGCCATTTGGTGCAGGGGGTTGATGTATGGCTTAATACCCCCCGCCGGCCCTTGGAGGCCAGTGGAACCAGCGGTATGAAAGCTGCCGCCAACGGGGTATTGCACTGCAGTGTCCTCGACGGGTGGTGGCCCGAAGCCTATAACGGCAAAAACGGTTTTGCCATTGGTGGGATTGAATCCGGCATTATTGATGATTATGAAAAGCAGGATTTAAGCGATGCCGGGCACCTTTATGATTTGCTGGAGAACGTAATTATCCCGGCTTATTATAAGCGGGATAACGGTATTCCCCGGGAATGGATAAAACTGATGAAGAATTCATTGAGTACCATTCCGGTACAATTTAACACCACTCGCATGGTACGGGAATATACTGACCGCTTTTATAGTAACCTTATAGACCGGGGTATTAAATTCTCTGAAAATAATTTCGAAGTAGCAGGCAAGGTTAAAAATTACAAGCAATATATAGAAGAGAACTGGCACCAGGTATCAATTAACGCCGTTCGTTGCAACGGATGTGCCGATATGCAGCGGGGTGACCATTTGGATATAGAAGCTAAGGTAAAGTTGGGTCCCATAAATTATAATGATATTACGGCTGAAATTGCTTACGGTGTTGAGGGCAGGGAAGGACTCAGAAATGTAGTTACGGTGCCTTTGCAAATAGACGGGCAAACAGGAGAAGGTGAGTATCTTTTTATAGGCAGATTACCCCTTGAGCACCAGGGTACCATTGGATATACGGTTCGGGTACGCCCGTCCAATACATATTTTGCCCATCAGCATGAGTTGCCTCTGGTTACCTGGGCACGGGATTTCTAATGATAAAGGTCCTCCTTTTCACGAGGAGGGCTTTTTTCATGCAGAAAGGCAGGAATATGTAGAGTTTTGACGAATATTTCCAAAAGACACGGCTTAACCTGTGGTTCTGTGGGAGGAATATATTAATCCATAATATGGTTTTGACAGGGGGGGGGGACGTATTGTCGGCATTTTTATTGTTAGCCTTAGGCGTGCTGGTGGGAATTTTAGCCAGTTTTACCGGCTTGGGCGGGGGTTTTATAGTGGTTCCCCTTTTAATTATGCTTGGTTACGAATCATATAAGGCTGTAGGCACCTCATTTTTAACAATATTTGTCATTTCCGTGTCGGCCCTGGTTGCCCATTTAAGCTTGCAACACGTGGATGTGCGTTTGGGAATTTTGCTGGGAATAGGGGGAGTTCTCGGGGCCCAGTTGGGTTCACGATTGGTGGAATATGTGCCAACTCATATTTTTAATAAGATTTTTGCATTAATTTTAATTGGCCTCGCCATTCGTATGTTTTTGTCCAAGGGATAATTAATTTGAGGAGATGCCAGAAACTTTCCCAAATATCCAGTGACCTTTCCCGATTATATTAATATTAGACTTACCCTTTTATATTCTTTGCGGGAGAGTGTCCTTTTATGTTAAATTCCTTGATTTTATTAAATGTGCCTCCCCGTCTTTAATATATACTTCGTGCATGCACAATAAGTGTTTTACTTTACCTTCTCCGGGCTCGGCTTCAAAAAATTTTCCACAGTGCGGGCAGCGGTATCTTTTCCAGGGAATCTTTTTTTCCTTGTATTTAAATATGAAAAATAAAATCGTGAGAATTACGGGCCCTCCGTAAAACAGTGCCGGAGCTAAAACGGCCAGCGGCTTTATATAAAAGGCCGCAAGTCCAATGAAGGGTAAAATTAAGGTTGCCAGGGCAATTTTAATTCCCCTAAGCCTGAATTCTTCCCGGGTCATGAGGAAACCACCTTTATTATTCCCCTTTTAGCAGGGTGTTTTTAACCTTGTCCATTACCTTAAGGTCGTCCTTTTGTTTTTTCCCGGCCTTCGGCCCGTATCCCAATGCGGCGGCCATATCGGTCAAAATCAGCCGCAGTGCCTTCATGCGCCTCTTGTAAAATTCTTCATGCCCCACATCGTCCGGAGGTATGTCCAGTTTTGAGCGAAGAATGTCGGGAGCGTAGAGGAAAGGTATCACCATCTTTACGGCGGGCCCGGAAAGCCACTTCCGGGTATTTAGGGTATTGGCTGCATAGTCGATGAGTTCCAGGTGAATATCTGAAAGCTCGTAGTATTTGTAGGCGTTGGAGTCCTCCAACCATTCCCGAACTGTCCACGTTTTGTCAGAATTATATCCCAGGCAGGAATCCACTGGGGTAATCATAAAAATTTTTTCCTGGCATTCCTTTTTATTACCTTTAATGTGAAAGCGAACAGCCCGGGCAATAGGTGCAGTCCGGCAATTCCTCGGCCGCACGGGGTAAACGGAACATTTTCCGTCTGCCAATCTAAAAGCGCAAGGGCCTTCAGCCACGTGTTTTAATTGAATACAAGGCCATCCCAATTCTTCATCCATGTCGAGGATGCAATAGGTTTTAACAAACTCCTGGCCGGATAGGTTAAGGTGCCTGGCCATGGTTTCCACGTCCCACGGGTCCAGGAAAATATCTATGTCGCTACAACAGTTTCCCATGCATTCATCGGTACATTCAAAATTGAAGGTGTCTTCAGGGCTCAATTCTTTTAAGGTACCGTTTTTTAGCCGTTGGATTATTTCCTGGCACAGGTCACTTGTCATTTTTATTTTTCCTCCCGGTTTTTTTCTTTAACATAGAATTTCGTCAAATGTGGTTTTTTACCTTCTGAATTTGTTTACTAAATCTATGCCGAGAGGAAATAAAAAAGCGCCCTTTAATAAGGGCTTTTGGCGGGGATTAAGGCAAGCAATTTTTATAGGATGTAATTATTTTAACATAAAACTATACGTAACATTGTCAACCAATTGACATGCCGGTCAAACAGTTCGTGTTGTCGGGGGGTAAATATTACTGTATAATCATGGTAAAATTAGTTTTAGAAAGGGTTTAATCATGGAATTATTTCCGGACAATGATATTATATTTGCTCTGGATATAGGCACCCGCACTGTAATCGGTCTTGTGGCCTCGGTAAAGGAAAACAAACTTGTTATTCTTGCCGAAGAAGTGCGGGAACACCCCGGCCGGGCAATGTTTGACGGTCAGATTCACGATATCCCGCAGGTGGCCTCCGTGGTATCCGAGATAAAGAATGCATTGGAAAAAAAAGTGGCTCGTCCTTTGGATAAGGTGGCCGTTGCCGCGGCGGGGCGTTCCCTGTATACGGTTAAGGTGTCGGTGGAGCATGAAGTTGATGAAAATATGGAAATAGACAGCGCCATGGTGCGGGGGCTGGAAATGGATGCCCTCCGGGAAGCCCACCGCAGGCTGGATGAACAGTCGGAAGTGCGTAACCGCTATTATTGCGTAGGGCATACCGCCCTGGGTTACAGTCTTGACGGCTATCCCCTGGCCAATCTTATAGGTCACCGGGGACGCGTTATCGGGTGTGAGGTAATAGCCACTTTTTTACCGGTATCGGTAGTGAACGGGCTTTATGCGGTACTGGAAAGATCCGGTATGGAACCGGTAAATCTTACTTTGGAGCCTATAGCAGCAATTGATGTTGCCATTCCCGAAAATTTTCGTCTTTTAAATTTGGCCCTGGTGGACATGGGTGCCGGTACTTCCGACCTGGCAATATCCAGGGACGGTACCATAGTGGCATACGGCATGGTTCCGGTGGCAGGTGACGAGATAACCGAGGCTCTGGTCAACGGATGTTTGGTGGACTTCGATACTGCCGAGGGCATAAAGAGACAAATTAAAGAAGGTGCAGATATAAATTTTACCGATGTAGTAGGGATTGAACATGCCCTTAATTATGAAGAAATAATGGAAATAATTAACCCGGTTTTGGACAAGGTGGCAGGAGAAATAGCTGATAATCTTCTGAAACTAAATGGCGGCCAGCCTCCGCGTTCAGTCTTTTGTGTGGGAGGAGGTTCGAGGATACCCACTTTTACAGAAAGATTGGCCCGGCGACTAGGCCTGCCGCCCCAGCGGGTGGTCTTGCGGGACCGCAGCAATCTGAAAAATGTAATTTTCAACCAGGGGGAAAGTTCGCCTGTTACCGGTCCCGAAGGTGTTACTGTAGTTGGCATTGCTTCAGTGGCAATGAAGCGAATGGGCTTTGATTTTATGTCCATTGTTATAAACGGCAGGGAATATCGTCTTTTCAATACCAGGGAGTTAACTGTTTCTGACGCCCTGGGCTTGGTACATTTTAACCCCCGGGATCTCATAGGTAAAAATGGCAGGGACCTGTATTTTTATCTTAACGGAAAGCGGCAGGTAGTATTTGGCGGGCTGGCCCGGCCGGCGCAAATTCAGGTTAACGGGCATCCGGCCACCCTTCAAACTGCCGTTAAGGATGGAGATGAGATTTTTGTGATAAAGGCTGAAAACGGCCGGGATGCCAAAGCAAAGGTTGCCGATTATCTTCCCGGAAAAGGGGAATTGAGGATCGTATTAAACGGTGAAAAAGAAGTTTTGCATCCCATCTGCCTGGTAAATGGAAAACGTGTCCGGCCTGAAAAGGAAATATTCCCGGGCGACAACGTCGTGATAAAACCCATTGGTACCGTAGCTGATCTTATCGAAGCCAGGGGGCTGGATCCCCGTAATGTTTCTGTGCGGGTCAACGGAAGCCCGGCCGGGGCTACGTATCCTTTATCTGACGGTGACCGGGTGGAATTGCTGATTCCTGAAAATGGTAGCAAAGGGGACGGCGCCAGTTCGGAGTGCATAAAAAGCGGGGCGAAAAAAGTGCCTTCTGAAGAGGGAGTTCCGGTAACAGGCATACGGGTACGGGTTAACGGGGAAGAAATTTTATTAACAAAGCCAGAGCCCATTTTTACAGATATTTTTGAGCACGTGGAAATTGATTGCAGCCAGGCCAGGGGAATCCTGGTTCTCAAGTTGAACGGTAACAGGGCAAAATATACGGATCCCCTTTCCGAAGGAGATGAGATCGAAATTTACTGGGAAGGGGAAAAGGGCTAAACAAAGGTCGGGCTTTTAGCCCGACCTTTGTAATTTGGGTTTAGTCGAAGCGTTTTTTCAAGGCTATATTAATACAAATGAATGCACCGCCCCACGTTACGAGCAAACCGAATACCATCATGGCGATTGCGCCACCTGTCATTTTAAGCTACCTCCTAATCATATTAGCGGTAAGAAGAATCCCTCAGCAGTTCGCCTTTACCCCTGCTGGCGGCAAGAATAAAGGAAATTATCACAATGCCAACTACCACGAGCCAGCCGAGACCTGCCAGTTCAGCAACGGAATAGCCCCCATAAGGCTCCTTAATATCACCAATCAGGTTACTTATGGCCATGTAGCCCAGTACTATGGGGGTAATTACTTGCAGGCAGAATTTCCACCAGCCCCCCACGGCAAAATCGGAAATAGAATTAATATGTTCCTTAATGCTATTAATGTTAAACAACCAGCTGAGGAAAATAACCTCTACCAGCCCGGCGAATACAATTCCGAAGTTGTTGATAAAGTGATCCACAATATCCAGGGCTGCCAGCCCGCTTCCGGGCCTGACGAAGATAAGGCTGACCAAAAGGCCCACCAGGCAGAATACGGTGGTCACTTGTTTACGGCTCCAGCCGTATTTGTCAATTAAGGCTGATACACAGGCCTCGTTAATTGAAATTTCCGATGAAAGCCCCGCAAAGGTGAGGGAAAGGAAGAACAGTATTCCGAAAAATGTTGCCGCAGGTAACAGGTTTATTGCCTGTGGGAAGGTAATGAATGCCAGCCCCACGCCGGCACCGGCAACTTCCTGAACAGAGGTTCCCTGCTGGGCGGCCATGTATCCGAGAATACCGAAAACTGCAATACCGGCCAGCATACTGAAACCACAGTTAATAAAAGCTGTCATAAAACCGTTGTTGGCGATATCGGATTTTTTGGGCAGGTAACTGGCATAAGTAATCATGATTGCAAAGGCAATACTAAGACTGAAAAATATTTGCCCGTAGGCATCTGCCCAAGCCCTGTAATCCCAGATTGCGCTGAAATCGGGCCGGAACAGCCACTGGAGGCCATTGGCAGCACCAGGTAGTGTTACGGCACGAGCTACCATAATGATAACCATGATAAATAGAATAGGCATCAAGATTTTGTTGGCAATTTCGATGCCCCGCTTTATTCCGCTGTAAAGTACCAGCCAGTTGATAAACCAGACAATAATTACACCGATAAAAATAGGCCACTGTAATCCTACGGTGGTGTAAGCAGTGGCTCCTTCTCCCGCAGAACCTATAAATTGGCCGAAGAAACTGCCGGGATCGGAGCCCCAGGCCAGGGAAAATGAATAATACAGGTAGTTAAGCGCCCAGCTGATGACTACAATGTAATATACTGAAATTACAAATGAAACCAGAACCTGCCACCACCCCAGCCATTCCCACCTTTTGGAAATCCTCGCAAAGGTTGCCGGAGCCGCACCAGCATATTTGTGTCCTACGGCAAATTCCAGCACGATAATAGGGATGCCGGCGGTCAGCAGTGCAAAGAAATACGGGATTAAAAATGCACCGCCGCCGTTTTCGTAGGCCATATAAGGAAAGCGCCAGATGTTACCAAGACCAATGGCAGATCCTACTGCGGCCAGAATAAAACCGGCTCTCGTACCCCACTGTTCCCTTTCTGCAGACACTTCTTCAACCTCCTTTAAAAAATTTTTGAAAAATTAAATTAAAAAAGGACACACTAGGATTCTTCAATTAAGGACAAAATCCTTTTATTTATTGCGAAAAGTTTTATTAACTTTTTACCCGGCTATATCTTTGGGCGAGGGCTATAGTTCCGATTATAATTAGAATAATACTTACCAATTGGGCTACCCGGAAAGGTCCCAGCATAAGACTGTCCGTGCGTATGGCTTCAATGAAGAAGCGGCCAATTGAGTACAAGACCAAGTATAAAAATGCTATTTCTCCCTGGAATTTTTTGCGGGGCCAGCGAATAATAAGTACCAAAAAGACAAGAAAATCCCAAAGGGATTCGTAAAGAAAAGCGGGGTGGTAATACTGGCCGTTTATATACATCTGTTTTTGAATGAAAGTGGGGAAGTGACTTATAAAACTTTCTGAAACGGGCCCCCCGTGGGCTTCCTGGTTAATAAAATTACCCCACCGCCCTATGGCTTGCCCCAGGATCAGGCTGGGAGCCATGATATCCGCCATTTTCCACAATGGCAGCCGGTATATTTTTACATAGGCCAGTCCGGCAAGAAT
Organism: Desulfofundulus sp. JL263-se; assembly: GCF_056316025.1. Taxonomy (NCBI): domain Bacteria; kingdom Bacillati; phylum Bacillota; class Clostridia; order Eubacteriales; family Peptococcaceae; genus Desulfofundulus; species Desulfofundulus sp. JL263-se. Next base: position 1,156,682 of record NZ_CM149993.1, read on the forward strand.
TCCCCCTATAATTCCCCCGTGGATAGCCAGCCCACCATGCCAGATTGCTATCATTTTATAAAAGTTTCCTGCATAATTTTCCCATTCAAAAATTATGTAGTAAATTCTGGCCCCGATAATGGCCGAGGGAATAATTAAGGTTACCATATTTAAAACATGATTGGGGTCTATACCATTGGCTGCCGCCCGGTAATAAGCCAGGATAATACCTATTAAAAAGGCTGCAGCCATGATAATACCGTACCAGCGTACCGTTAATGGGCCAATTTCGAATGCTACGGGGTCAATCATTTTAAAATCCTCCCTAAAATGGAAATTTGTCTTTATATTTTATCATACTCTTTCCTGCCGGCGGCTATTTTAAACCGTAAAAAGGTGATAAAACTTTGGGCATAAAAAACCGGGGCAGCTTGCCCCGACTTTAAATGTAAAATAATAGTTATTTTTCCCCGAATATTACCTGGCGCCCGCCGATTTCTTCCCAGCGCAGGTTGATAAATCCCGCTTCCTTTAACCAGGAGCTGTACTGTTCCCATGTCCAGGTTCCCCCGTTTTCGGTGTTAACCAGCATATTGACTGCGAATACATCGGCAAACTCTCCGGTTCCCCTGATAAAGTCACATATTGCTATTCTTCCTCCGGGGCTTAATACTTTATTCACCCGTTTAAAAAGCAGGCGGTTTGCGGCCTTACCGTATATGTGGGTGATATTGCCCAGGTAGGCCAGGTCAAAAGGGCCTTCCGGGAGTCCTTCATTAAAGTCCCCTTTTACCATTGTTATCCTTTCATCCTTCTTTACTTCAGGTTCCATAATTTCTACCACATCCGGAAGGTCCAGTACCGTTACCTTTGCACCCTTATCGGCAAAGGCCCGAGCGTGGCTAAGGGGGCCGCCTCCAATGTCAAGTACCGTTGAGCCCTTTGGCAGGCCTTCCAGGCAGCGGGCGGCTATGGTAGAAGCACTTTTAAGGGCATTATATTTCATTGCTTCCAGAAAGTGTTTCAATTGTTTAGTGTTCCGCGAACGGGGTACCGGTTTTCCGCTTTTAATAACTTCCGGCAACCGGATCCATCTTTCCATGAGGTTATAGCCATGCATAAAGGAAAACCCGGTATAATTTACGCTATCAGATTCATAAAACATGGAGTTTGCCGTTTTTGAAATTTTATAAGTTTTTTCTTGCCGGTCAATGTAGCCCAGGGCCACCAGTGCTTCCATAACGGTCCATACGGCCCGGGTATCTGCCTCTGTTTTGCGGGCAATTTGTTCGGCAGTAAGTGCTCCTTCTTTGTGCAGGATGTCGAAAAGACCCGTGCGGGCTGCTGCACCGACTATTAGAAATTCCCTGGGAAGTTGAAGTTTGTTTAAATCAGGCATGAAAATCCCCCTTTAAAATCCGCCCCCGAAAATATATTGAGCTGCAATTCCGGCTATTGGCGGTACGGTAAAAACCGTAATAAGCCGTACGGCCATGAATCGCGGCCCAATGAGGGCTAATTCAAACGGCAGCTGTCCCACTCCCAACAATGCCCACCCGGTAATGATTGATACTGCCGTTCCGATACTGGCACCGGCATGATAAATTGCGGCAATGATAGGGAGGGAAACGTAAGGGCCCCCGGGTATAAGGGCACCTGCCACAGTACCAATTAAAATCCCTCGCAGCCCCGCTTCTTCACCCAACCAGGAACGAATAATTTCCGGGGGTATTGCTACCTGGATAAGGCCGGCGATCATAAAGGCCATAAGAAGAAGGGGAATTAAGCTGGTGAACATTTTTTTGCCGGCTTTTAGCCCGCGAATGTGGGAGCCGTCCTTCCGCCGGTAAGCAACGGTAAAAAGGGTAGCGGCCATAACTAATAATACAATAAGGGGAATAATCAAAAAATATCACCTCAGGCTTTAAATCAGTTGTTTAATTTATTAAGTATCTTCCGTTTTTTGCAGTTCTTTTATTCCAATACGAATTTTTTCTGTAAATTTTGAGAAGAAAATGTTTGCAACCAACCCAAGGACAATAGGAAATATAAAGGTTATAGTATAACGAATAAAAGTTATTTGGGGCCCCATAAGGGCTACTTCTATGGGTAGACGGCTCAGCGTCCATAAATTTTTGGCGGTAACAAAGGTGACAGCTGTGCCGATTTCCGCACCGGAAACCAGAAAGGTGGCGGTCAGGGGAAAGAAAACATAAGGTCCTCCCGGTACGAGGGCTCCGGCCAGGCCCCCCAGCAGCAGACCTTTGAATCCCGCTTCCCGTCCCAGCCAGCGGGAAACCGTTTCCTTGGAAACCAGTACGGAAATTAGTCCTGCAGTTGCAAAAGCCAGCAATAACAATGGCGCTACCTGAATAAGCATTTTCCCACTGAGCAGTAGACCGCCGGCCAGATCTTCCCATCCTCCCTGTATCAGGGCCATTATGCCCAGTACCAATGCTGCTACCCCCATACCAATGGTGGTCTTTTGCAAATAGAATTCCTCCAATCGCGGTAAATAAATGTATGAATAGTTTATATTTTTAACATTGTAGCCGAGAAGGAATTTTGGTGTCCAGTTTGCTAGAATAACATTTATTTAAGTAATTTTATTTAAAATTGATAATAGATCTTTATAATTTTAAAGAAAGAAGGGAGGTGTAGCTCCATTGACCAAGAACCTGATAGAAGAGATTCTGCAAAGCATAGGCCTGGAAAAAATTGATTGTAATGCTGGAGAAAGTGAAAAACATCGGAATGAAAACGGAGAACCGAAAAGTAAAAAATAAAAAGGAGGTATTTCTTTTGACCGGCGTACCAGGGAAAGCGAGGGTAGGTATTGCAAGGCAACCTACCCTCGCTTTTATTTAATATGTACTTTAGCTACGGTTACATCATTATCCAACCAGAGTTTCTGGATTACTTTTTTAACTTTTTCAGGTTGTCCGCTGGTATAAAAGATTTCTATGCCGGGTTTTTGGTCAGGTGTATTAAGATCATTCTCTTTTAGTACCTGAATTACCCGCCGGGCCACTGCTTCGCCTGTATCAATTACCTGTATTCTGTTCCCCAGCATAGACTCTATTATAGGACGAAGAAAAGGATAATGGGTACAGCCGAGTACAACGGTATCCACTCCTTCTTTAATTAAGGGGTCTAGATAGAGTTTTAACATTTCCTCTGTCCTGGCACCGTTTATTTCCCCGGCTTCAACCAATTCCACGAGGCCGGGACAAGGCTGAGATATTATGTCAATACCGTTTCCGTATCGTTTTACCAGGGAACCGAACCGCTCTCCTGAAATGGTTGCCCCGGTGGCCAGTATTCCTATTTTCTTATTCCGGGTAATTGCAGCTGCCGGCTTTAAGGCGGGTTCCATGCCAACAATAGGTATTGGGTATAATTTTCTTAATTCGTTCAAACTGGCGCTGGAGGCGGTATTACATGCCACCACTACCAGTTTAACTCCCCGGGATATCAGGAATTGACAAAGGGCTATGGCTCTTTTGCGGGTTATTTCCGGGGGGCGGGTACCGTACGGGCAATAGGCGGAATCAGCAAAATAAATCATGTCTTCGTATGGCAGCACGGCACGCATTATACGCATTACGGACAGTCCCCCGACTCCGGAGTCAAATACGCCAATGGGGGCCGGGTCAGGCATTATCTCCACCTCTTTTATATATAAAAACCTTTTTATATTTGTATCGCTTATATATTACTTCATTACTCAACTTTACAATACATGAGGGGTAGGAGAAGCTTTTGGAACATCCTACCCCTGACTTCCGTCTGCGGCGGGGGTGCAGCGGAAGCAATTTTTAAAATTCTACACCGGCAAAAAAATGTCCTGCCTTCCTAAAATGGTTTTATGCTTGGCTGATATTATTTAAAACCGTTATTGCTTTATCATGGTTAAGGCCTATATACTTTTGATGGTAGCTAAAAAGGGCGGCAGGGGTGTTGGTATTGTTTCCGGTAAAGTCCTTTATAGTCGCTTTTATAGCTTTGGTGATTATAATATCCGGCAGTATATTGGCTTATATGACAATAGAGGGCTGGTCTTTTTTGGAATCACTGTGGGTGGCGGTGGTAAGTATTACTACCGTGGGTTATGGTGATATGGTCCCCGCCACTCATAAGGGCAGAATTATTACATTACTTTTGATCATAAGCGGGGTCGGTCTTTATACATATGTACTTAGCAATATATTACTGGCACTGGTGGAAGGGCAGTTTTTTAACGTTTGGGGGAAAAAGAAAATGATGAATAAGATAGAAAAACTTCACAACCATATAATCGTTTGTGGCGTAGGCCGTGTAGGAAGCGAAGTAATTAACCAGTTGAAGCATGAAAAATTTGATTTTGTGGTTATAGAAAAAAATCCCGAGCGGGAAGAGTACTTGCATAATGAAGGTGCATTATATATTATTGGCGATGCCACCGAAGATAAGGTATTGGTCAGTGCCGGTATATACAGGGCCCGCAGCGTTATTACCACATTGCCGGATGATGCCGGGAACCTTTTTATAACCATTACCAGCAAGGATTTGAATCCCAAGGTAAGGGTTGTGGCCCGGGTAAACCGTCCGGAGGGCATACAGCGCATGCGCAGGGGTGGAGCGGACAGTGTGGTAGCCCCCTCCTTAATTGCAGGGAACCGCATGGCCCTTTCAGCTATAAAGCCTGCCAGTGTGAATTTTGTACAAACGCTTATAGAAAAGCATGATCTTAACTTTGAATTGGAAGAACTGCAGATAGGGAAGGTATCGCTCCTGGCTGAGCAGAAATTAAAAGATTCCGGATTGCGGGAGAATTTTAATACCCAGGTGTTGGCCATTCAGCGGAATGGGGAGGTAATTGTAAATCCGTCCCCCTCGGAGGTTCTACTCCCGGGAGATGTACTGATTTTATTCGGGCCGGAGGACCAGCTCGGGCGATTGGAAAAAATATTATCCGGAGAATAAAATAACCGGGGAATATCCCCCGGCTGTTTTATTCTCCGGCAGGTAATTTAGCTAAAGGTGTTATAGATACTTTAAGGGATTTCGGGGTACCCCGTTGATGAGCACCTCAAAATGGAGGTGGGGGCCCGTAGCATTACCCGACGCACCTACCCGGCCAATAAATTGGCCGCGGTTAACTGTTTGACCCTTCTGTACGCTAATGGAGGAAAGATGGGCGTAACGGGTAATTACTCCGCTGCCGTGGCTAATTTCTACTTCACGGCCGTAGCCGCCGTTCCACCCGGCACGTATGACCCTCCCCGGGCCTGCCGCCCAAACCGGGTTGCCGTACCCTGATGCGATGTCAATACCGCTGTGCATTTTCCCCCAACGCATTCCAAACGGCGAGGATAATCTCCCTGTAGTGGGCCAGATTAGCCCTCCGCCCCTGGAAGAAAGTACAAACTTTGTTCCTTTTTTAATTATCCTTGGTTCAGGCTCCCTAACAATTTCTTCATTTATAACGGTTTTTTCTGTTACCTTTCCGTTTTTAGCTAAAATACGGTAAGTTACTTTTTTTAAACCTTCCTGACCTTGCTGAACGGTTTTTATAGTACCCATAGGGAGGGAAGAATCATTTCTGTATTCTGTCTTAAAGGGTATTGTTTTTTCTTCCGTTATTTTGTAATTGGCTATTACCGTCAGTAAAGGTGCAGAGCCGGATACTTTAATTTTTTGTCCTATTTGCAAATTCTCGGTTATTCCCGGGTTTAATTTTTCTAGCTGTTCAACGGTGGTGTTATTGGCCAGGGCCAGGTCCCAAAGGGTATCATTTTTTTGTACAACATGTATGCGCGCTTCGCTCCTTCCCTTTTCTGCGAGCTGCAAGGCACTTTCAATACTATCTAGTTTATTAATATTTACTTCTTGGTCAACAATTTCCACTTTTTCGGCAAAACTTATCTTACAGTCGTAACCGGTGCGATATTTATCTTTTAACTGGTTAAAAAATTCCTCTGCCGTATTACGATTTTTAAATCGCAACTGGGGTTTGCCGTCAATCTTAACAAGAACACCGCTGGTTACAAAATTTATTTTTTCATCCAAAACTTTAACTAATTCCTGATTTTCTAAAGGAGTTTTGGAACTTTTTACTGTCCTTAGCTCCAGGTCTGAACCAACGGTTACTTTTTGGCCCAATTCTTTTGATTTTTTTGCAGTAAGTCTTTGGATGGTATTTTGAACGGCTTTTTCGCTTTCTGCATAAGCTATTACTTTTCCGTCAACTATTATAGTACACACCTTGCCCCAGTGAAGCCCGACGACAAGGGCGAGCCCTGCTATAATGGGAACAACAGCCCCCAGCACCTTAAAGCGATGTATCCGGGCCCTGTTTAAGTGATGTGTCATTTTCAACCTCCCTTGTTGCTAGTTGTCTTGTCCATGTGAATATGGGAATACATTAACTGACAAAAGTCTAGCACGATTGAGTAACTTAAGCAAACCAGGAATTGTAAATAGCATATTTCCAAAAAATTCTGCGGCGCGAAATACTGAATAATTTGCCGCAGGAAGTTACAAATTAATTAAAAAATCCTTGTGAGGTGATTTAAATGGCATTAATTCCCTATGAGCCTTTCAGGCAAATTGACTATTGGCGAAATGAAATGAACAGATTTTTTAATGAAATGTTTCCTGCTACCTTTACCCAGGGGTTTGTCGGTCCCAGAATCGATGTATACGAAACGGAGGACGAAGTTATAGCCAGCTGTGAAGTACCGGGCTTGGAAAGCAAAGATGACATTAAAATTGATGTGAATGAGAATATGCTTACCATAAGCGGGAGAATAAACAGGGCCAATGAAATCAGAGAGGAACAAATACACAGAAGGGAAAGATATATGGGTGTTTTTCAGCGCTCGGTTGCCCTGCCCAGTAAAGTTCAGGCAGAGGGAACCAGGGCTACCTATAGAAACGGCATTCTGGAAGTACACATGCCCAAGGCAAAAACCGATGCAAAAAGGCGGATTGAGGTGGAGTTTCACTAGTAACATTGGGGGTATTTACTTTGATAGGTAAATATCCCCAGTGCTAAATATCCATTGAAAACAGCTGCTTGATACTTATTTTTTTTTGTTATAATACAATTAGTTTGTCTATTGGTTGTAATCTGACCTACAGGGAGTGAAGGCTTGATGGACAGGGAGTTAGCCTTGGAGTTTGTTCGCGTTACGGAAGCAGCCGCGCTGGCATCAGCCCGCTGGATGGGCAGGGGGCGAAAACACGAGGCAGATGAAGCGGCAACCAATGGAATGCGGGCCATGTTCGATACCGTTGCCATAAACGGAACGGTGGTTATTGGCGAGGGAGAGATGGATGAGGCTCCCATGCTTTATATTGGAGAAAAGGTGGGCTGTGCCCAAAGTCCTGAAGTGGATGTGGCCGTAGATCCCCTGGAGGGTACCAATATTTTAGCCAAGGGGCTTCCAAATGCTATGTCGGTGGTGGCTGTTGCCGACAGGGGCAATCTTTTACATGCTCCGGATATGTATATGGAGAAATTGGCTGTTGGCCCCTGGGCAGCCGGAAAGATCAGTCTGGATGAGCCCATTGAAAAAACCCTGGAAATTGTAGCCAGGGCAAAAAATAAAAAAGTCGAAGATTGCACTGTAATGATTTTAGACCGGCCCAGGCATGAAAATTTGATAAAAGCTGTTCGCCGTGCCGGGGCCAGAGTGCGCCTGATTGGGGACGGCGATGTTGGGGCTGCTATTGCAACTGCTTTTGAACACACGGGCATTGATATTTACGCTGGGATTGGTGGCGCTCCGGAAGGTGTAATTGCCGCTGCAGCACTCAAGTGCATGGGGGGCGAAATGCAGGCACGACTTTGGCCTGAAGATGATGAGGACCGACAACGATGCAAAGAAATGGGAATAAGCGATATTAACCGTATTCTTACCATGGATGACATGGTAAAGGGTGGTGATGCCATATTTGCCGCCACAGGTGTCACTGACGGTGAATTGTTAAAAGGGGTTCGGATGTTTGGCGGTAATTTAGCTGAAACCTATTCCCTGGTAATGCGTGCGAAAACCGGTACCATTCGCTATATAAGAACGATGCATAACCTTTCCCGCAAACCGGCTCTGATATTTGACAGCGGAAAGTAGGGAACTTCCGGCGGGTTAATCAAAATTCTTCGGGGGTGGGGGGTATTCAAGGCATACTGCAGAGAATACCAGGCACCTGGTTAAAGAGATTCGCCGGCTGGGCTATTCCGGTAAGGTTGTGCAAGGAGTTTCAAATCCCGCAGCGGTATCATTTTATTCCTGTAATACTGAATGCCGGGCATTATAAATGGATAACAGGTTTAATTGAAACTTGAGACAGGCAAAATAAAAACCGCCAGGGGCGGTTCTTATTTTGCCCGCTCTTCGTTTACCTGCATAGCCGGCCGGAACATGTCCAAAATACCCAGCAGTATCCAGGCAAGTCCGAAACCCAGGATGCCTGCACCCCATAAACCGGTCATATACCACCCTATCAACGATAGTACAACGCCGATTCCTACTACAACCCAGCTTGCTGTTGTTGCGTTCATAATACACCTCCATTAAGGATGATTCTTAAAAATAATTTTTTCTTTTCATGTTTTATTTTAGAATACCCAAAAAAATAAAAATTTAACCTGTTTATCTAAAGAGTTGTGGTTACTGGCTAATGGAATATCTTGATTAAAATAAAGAAATATTGTAGAAAAATTTATAATATGTTACCATTGGTAAAAACATTTGATTAAACTTACCCCGGGGGAATTTTTTGTTATGTAACATGCGTAATGACCCTAGCATATACTTAAAAACAATTAAGCTGGATAATAACCAAGGGCTTAAAGAAGCGGGGCGGCCCGCGGGATTTCATCTAAAACTGAAGATGAGCCCGCGGGCTTTATCTTATTAGCTGGCCGGGTCCCGCGGGAGGATGGAAATGGATAAGAAGACCAGGGTAGCAAAATTATCAGTTATATCCAACTCTATACTTACAGCAGGAAAATTAGTTATTGGCTTCAGTATGGGCTCCGTGGGGGTAATTTCCGAAGGATTCCATTCCGGTATAGATCTCTTGGCTGCAATTATTGCTTTTTTTTCAATAAATAAGGCGGCAAAGCCTGCTGATGCCAGTTATCAGTTCGGTTACGGTAAGTATGAAAATGTAGCCAGTATAATAGAGGCTTTACTTATCGTAGCGGCTGCCGGCCTTATTATTAGGGAGGCTTTTCCCAGGTTATTCAATCCTACTCCTGTCAACTCGCTGGGGCTGGGTATAATGGTAATGACTATAAGTGCCGGGGTTAATTTGTTTATTTCCCGAATACTCCTTAAAACCGCCCGGGAAACCGATTCCCCTGCCCTTGCCGCGGACGGCTGGCACCTGTTAACCGACGTATATACTTCCGTGGGAGTATTGATTGGAGTGGTAATAATAAAGATTACGGGCTGGTATATTGTGGACCCCCTTATCGCCCTGGCCGTATCTTTGCTCATTATAAAGGCTGCCTATGATTTAATAAAGGATTCAATGAAAAGCATATTGGATGTAAGCTTGCCGGAAGAAGAAAAAAAACTGATAAAAGAAATTTTAAAAGAATATGCCCATAAATATGTTGAATTTCATGCCCTGAGAACGCGCAAGGCTGGGTCTGAAAGGCATATTGACCTGCATCTCGTTACTGCTCACCATCTTTCCGTGGGCCAGGTCCACCAGGTTTGTGACGAAATTGAAAACCGAATTAAGCAGGTTTTCCCCGGGTGTAAGGTGTTAATTCATACCGAGCCCTGTGACGGGAGCTGTGAAAACTGTATCAGGGAAAGGGAGCATTCCACTTGTGCTTACGGTGAAAAAAATTCCGGCTGAAAGATATGGATATGAATAAAGCTTGAAGCTTAACAGTAAGGTTTTAATGTTTTCCGGGCCAGACGTAAGCCTTGCCAAAAACATTTCAGGTTAGTTTTAGCTGCTGTGGGTGTAAAGTTATCCCGAATGGCTTCCTCGAAGTGGTGTATTTCAACTATGCCGGTGAGTCCTACCAGAGTTCCAAGGGCTACCAGGGTGATGCCCTTAGGGTTTTCCAGGCGCCGGGTCTCCTTATCGAAGGGAAATCCGAAGGCACCCGAAATGCACTCGTGTTGTTTTTCCGTGCTTATTAAAAAAGGAGCATTAATAAGTCTATTTTTTTCGGCCGTTTGCGCAGCCTCGGTATCGTAAAGGAGCAGCCCTCCCCTGCGGTACAAATCTTTGTGCCGGCTATATGCTTCGGGAGTCAGTGCTACTACGGTATCGGGTGTTTCTACAAGGGGATAGACTATTTCTTCGGGGCTGATAATTATTTCTGTGCTGCTAAAGCCACCCCGGGCCTGTGCTCCATAACTCTGGCTTTGGGCTGCATTTAGCCCGCCGGCCACGGCAGCTTCTGCCAGTATTTTTCCCCCCAGCCCCAGGCCCTGGCCGCCCGAGCCTTCCAGAATAATTTGACGGGTATCAGGCACGGTGGTCCATCCCCCTTTCTTGTTTCCAGTAACGGGTATAAAGGTCTGGCTTGTTCCTTTCCACCAACTTGCCCCTCCAAAAGTATTTTTCTTGTTCCTCCGGGGGCATTTCCCTATATTTCTTTAAGCTAACGGTTTTGTTTTTAATCCATTCCAGCATTTCAGGGGCACTTCCGAGACGATTATAGCGACCGTAATAGGTGGGGCACGGAGTAATTATTTCCACCAGGGAAAATCCTTTTTTTTCAATTGCTTCTTTAATTAATTTAAGCATTTCAGTTGCGTGGTAAGTGGTTGTTCGGGCCACGTAATTAGCTCCTGAAACGGCTGCTAAATGACAAAGGTCCATATCGGGCTCGGCCTTGCCCGAGCGGGAAGTGCTGGTAAGACTTTCTCCGGGTGTAAGGGGAGAAAACTGGCCGCCGGTCATACCGTAATTTAGGTTATTGGGGACAATTGCTGTCAGGTCCACGTTGCGCCGGGCGGCATGGATAAGGTGTCCGATGCCGATGGCACTGCAATCGCCGTCTCCCATAAAGCATATGACCTTTACTTCGGGACGGGCCATTTTGATACCGGTGGCAAAGGCCAGCGTGCGGCCGTGGGTGCCCTGGAAACGGTGGAAGTTAACGTAGTCGCCTGCCCTGCCCGAGCAGCCAATACCACAGGCCAAAAGAGCCTTTTCCCTTGGAATTTTCAGCTCGGCCATGGATATTAAAATTCCTTTTAGAATAATCCCGTGACCACATCCCGGGCACCAGAGGTGGGGAAGTCTATTTTGAGCCAAGTATTTTTTGTAATCCGTATTCAACGGGTCAACACTCCCTTAATTGCGTCCAGTATTTCACCGGGTGTAATAACTGCCGTGTCGGCCCGGTTGATACCGAAAACTTTTTCCCGCGGGACGCCGCAAGCTCTGACTTCCCTGCATAATTGCCCGCTGTTCATTTCTACAACCAGAGCGGCCCGGGCTTTGGAGCAGGCTTCCCGAACTGTTTCTTCCGGGAAGGGCCATATGGTGGCAAGTTGTATAAGACATGCCTTTATACCTTGCCTGTTGGCCCGGTTAACGGCTTCCCGGGCGGAGCGGGCGGAAATTCCAAAGGAAATAACCATTATTTCCGGGTTATCGGTGCCGAAAAACCGGGGCTGCGGCATTAAGCCGGCAGCGTTTTCTATTTTTTCCTGGAGCCTGCGTACCAATTTTCCCGCAATAGAGGGATTGGCTGTTGAATAGCCGTTTTCATCGTGTACCAGGCCGGTTACCCGCAAGATATTGTTATCGCCAAAATCGGGCATTACCGGGACACCGTCAGGCCCGGGAGCATAGGGATGGTATTTCTCAGATACCTCAGGGGGCTTTTTTCTGGATTTAATATTTAATTCTTTTTCTTTCCGGGTAATAACTTTTTCCCTTAAATGGGCCAGGATGGCATCGGTCAGTAATATTACCGGTGTCCGCAATGTTTCGGCCAGGTTGAAGGCCTCCACCGTTAGATCATAACATTCCTGAACCGAGGTGGGGGCCAGTACAACAATGCTGTGGTCCCCGTGAGTACCCCAGCGGGCGGCCATCACGTCTGCCTGGCCTGGCTGGGTGGCCACCCCGGTGCTGGGTCCGAATCGTTGAACATTAATAATCACACAGGGCACTTCTGCCATCGCGGCAAAACCTATGTTTTCTTGCATTAAGGAAAGACCCGGGCCGCTGGTGGCGGTAAATGCTTTCATGCCGCCCAGGGAAGCACCGATTACGGCGGCTATACTGGCTATTTCATCTTCCATTTGCAAGTAAATTCCTCCCTGTTGCGGAAGAAGTAAGGAACATAGTTCAGCTATTTCAGAGGCAGGGCTGATAGGATAACCGGCAAAAAACCGGGCCCCCGCAGTTATACCGGCCAGGGTACAGGCCTCATTTCCCTGAAGGAAGCGGATATTATTATTGTTTTTCATTTTGGATCACCTCCAGGGCGAAATCAGGACAGCGAAGGAAGCACATAAGACATCCTTTGCATTTTTCCGGCTGGTTGACTGCCGGATAACCCTTGAAATCTAACTCCAAAACTCCGTTAGGGCAAAAGTAAATACAGATACCACACTTTTTACACAAATCCTTACGGACGTAAGGTTGGAATTTTACTTTGGCGGCAGTTGCCACGATGGAAACTCCTTTCTTATTTGAAGATTGGTACTTTAAACAATTTGTCTGTATATTTTGATTTTCTAGATATATCAAGGTAGTCCTGCGAAAATGGTTAAGAAACTTTTACAACCGGAGAAATAAATAAACCCGAATTTCTCGGGTTTTATAGCCCGGATTTCGGGTTTAAATGATTACCACAGTTTCCACCAGGGGCGTTTTGGGGGTTGGCTTTCCAACCATTGACGGCGGCGTTCTTCCATTCTTTTTGCTACTATGGCAAATCGCTCTTCTATTGTCCTATCCCTTTCCCGGAGATCACGAGAATTACAGGGATTTGAGATATTAAGAGCACCCGGGTGGGTTGCGGTTTCAGGGAGCGAGGGTACAAGGGTACCGTTCGCTTTTACTTTTTCTGATGGTATTAAGGCTCCATTGGAGGATTCTTTGTCGTTACCGGCCGCAACCTCATCTTTAGCGTTAAGATATTCATTCAGGTCCAGGTCAGGTGGAATAACTTCGGGGGTAATGGGCTTATTATTCTTTTTTTGTTTTTTTATTTTACCGCGTTTGCTGGCGCGCCTGCCGGGACGGGTAGCCCGGGCCAGGTCAAAATAAAGTTTTTGAATTTCGGCTCGCAGGCGTTCACATTCTTCCACAGTTTCACGGTTTGAGGATTTAATTTTAAAGCGAAGGGTTTGAATTTCCCTGTCCAGGGGTAATACGTTACCTTTTTTTTTCATTGTCTAACCCCCTTTCACTGTTATAATACTTCTTTTTTTATGGCGTTTCTCCCTTCGGGAAATAGGTCAAATAAAGCGGATTTTCAAAGAATGTGAAGACAAAATTCTCCACGGATTCAAGAATTTTAGAAATACCGTCGTATAATGCTCGAAGCGCGGGGAAATCTAGAAATATCCTGAATTACAATAAGGGTGATACCTGTGCCGGGTTTTTTAATGGTATTGATAGTGGCGATTTTTTGTACTTGCTTTCCTTCTTGGGCCCTACCGGCCATTAACTGGAAGGGTAACGAAGCGGAGCACGTAGTAGGGTGTACCTTCAAAATTACCGACGAAAAGGGTAATTTAATAACCATGACTGCCCGCAAGGTGGAAATAGGGGATGAAATTATAACTTCCACCGGTAAACATTACCAGGTGATTTTTATTGCGGGGAACAAGGCGGAGGCAAGGCTTCTGGGAAAGGATGAAGATTATCTGGCCTGGGTGGATTATTTTGAAAACTTCTCTGCCGTTCCTGTTGTCACAATGGAATGGCGCAACAGGCCTGTGGGAATCTATCACACCCATTCGGATGAATCATATGTTCCCACGGACGGTAAGTCCTCCATACCCTTTCGGGGTGGAATTTATCAGGTGGGGAGCTGCTTTGCAAAAGTATTAAGGGATAATAAAGTGAAGGTTATTTATTATAAAACCCCTCACGACCCCCATGATGCCAACGCTTATGTCCGTTCCCGGCGCACGGCTATGGGACTTTTGAAAAATAATCCCATTGCCCTGTTCGATATTCACCGGGACGGAATTCCAGATGCGGAATTTTTTGAAAAAAAAATAGGTGGAAAAAATATTGCCCAGCTAAGAATAGTGGTGGGCCGGCAAAACCCTAAGATGAAGGCCAATATGGACTTTGCGCGGCGTATTATGTCTTATGCCAATAAAAAGTACCCTGGAATTGTAAAGGAGATATACAAGGCCTACGGTAACTACAACCAGGATCTTTTATCAACCTCCCTTTTATTGGAGGCAGGTACTTATACGAACAGCAAGGAATGGGCGGAAAGGGGGATAGAGCTCCTGGCCCATTCCGTGCCCGTGGTGCTGGGAGTAGATAATCCCGGTGGAGGTGTTACAAGCAAGGAAGCCGGGAGGATGGGCTGGAATGTTGCCCTTTGGCTCATATTAATTACCCTGGGAGCAGGAGTGGCTTTTATTTTAATCAATTTCGGGTGGCAAGGGACCGTTGAGCGAATAAGGGAGTGGGGCCAGCGCTTGGCTGATTATTTACGCTTAAGCTGGCAGAGAATAAAGGAAATATCGAGGAGTAAAACAAAAATATAAAATATAAATATAGAAACAGGTAATATCACCGGGTGTAAGCACAATCTGCCCGGTGAAATTTTTTTAATCTGTTCGATTATGCCCCGGTTGGTACTAGTCCCAAGTGCCGTAATATTTTTCAGGTTCGGAAGGAAATCTTGAGTCCTTGGGGTATTGGTTAACGTAAAAATTAATATGTAAAAATACTGGTTGGGAGGAATTACAGTGCAATTCGACGGAAAAGTGGTTGTGGTTACCGGAGCAGCTGCAGGTATTGGGCGGGCTACGGCCCTGGCTTTTGCCAAATTGGGTGCCGCCGTTGCTGTTGTGGATGTTGATTCGGGTGGAAAAGATGTGGCAGAAACTATTCGACAAAAAGGGAGGCAAGCAATTTTTTCCAAAACAGATGTATCCCGCGATGGTGCGGTAAGACAAATGGTAGAAAAGGTTAATCAGCAACTGGGTGGTGTTGACGTACTGGTAAATAATGCAGCTATAGTAAGGGAAGGAAGTATCCTGGATGTTTCTGTGGATGATTGGTGCCAAGTATTAAATGTAAATTTAACTGGTGCCTTTTTATGTGCTAAATACTGTGTACCGGAAATGAGCAAAAGGGGAGGCGGTGCTATTATAAATGTTGCTTCGGTTCAGGGCCTGGCAGCCGGGCAAGGAAATGCTGCTTATTCAGCTTCAAAAGGTGGCTTGATTGCCCTGACGAAGAGTATGGCCTTGGATTTAGCTCCTATGAATATAAGGGTCAATTGTGTTTGTCCCGGGGCAATTGAAACCGAAAAGGTGAAGCAGGCTATATCGGAATACCCTGATTCCGATGCGGCCTACCGGGAATGGAGTGAGCTGCATGCCTTGAAAAGAATGGGGAAACCTGAAGAGGTAGCTAATGTTATAACCTTTTTAGCATCTGAGTTGTCGTCCTTTATTACAGGGACCTCCATTTTGGTAGATGGGGGAATGCTGGCCTCCTTTGGTACTGCCGGCAAGCAGGTATAGTTTTTATTTGTCAAACTTTGCCATGGTGGGCCAGGTATTTTTCTACCGCGTTTGATATTGAACCGTGGTAACCTTCAATAACTTTTATCTTATTTTGTGAAAATTTTTCATAAGCACGCCGCCCAATCCTGTTAACCAGGGCCACTTTAACTCCTTGTTTGCGCAGGGCAAGGGCTGTATCTTGATAGTTTTTGCCCGCGCTTATATCAAGGATGTGAGTAAAACGTAAAGAACCTTCTTGTACCTTGAAAATGCTATATTTGGTAAACTGGTTAAGTTGAGGGCTTATAAAGCCTTTTTTATTGGGAACGGCGATTTTCATGGTGCCTTCCCCTTTCAATTTTGCCCAATTTATTATCAACTTAACTGTATCAAAATAATGAACATATGTCAACAATATTGCTTATTGCGTATTGTTTTTTTCTTGTTTTAATTTATTATTTTCCGGTCCCAACTGTTCCCCTGACGAATTTAGGTTGACTAAATTTTTTTGCCTTAATTGTTGACACTCTTCTCTTAAACGGGCATTTTGTTGGGTAAGTTGGCGTATCTGCCATATCAACTGGATTTGTTTGCCGGTGCCCATAAAAAGCACTGCTAAGGCCCCTACGGCGGCGGCCCCGAGAATAACAAGAACTTGCGATATTCTTTTTATTTCCCAAAAAAGAAACTTGATATGTACCGGGGTTGAATTTTGAATGGCAAAAATGGCCACCAGTACGGCAAAAACAAGTGCCACTACGAAGTAAATTTGCATAACAGATCCTCTCCTAGAAATAAATGTACTTATAATAACTTCTTTTTATTTTATTGGAATTCCTTTTACTGATATCTTTTAAGGATTAAAAAATATGCAAAAAATAAATGAACTTTGATGAAGTATAATAAATAAAAATTAATTGACTGGGTAAATTGCTGCATGGTAAATTAAGGTAGGCATATATCTAATACGTTACGGAGACAATACGTTCCTTGCGTTGCCGGGTAGGAATGGCCGAATTGGAGGGATTCCCGGTGATACTGGTTACTGGAGGGACCGGTTTTGTGGGGCATCACCTGGTACGAGAATTGGTCATGCAAGGATATCCTGTGCGTGTCCTGGTACGGAATTTTTCGGTGGCAAGGAGCATTTTTCCAAAGGAAGTAGAGCTGGTTAAAGGCGATGTTACTGACCGCTCTTCTATCTTAAAAGCCTGTGCTGGTATTAATAGTATAATTCACCTGGTTGCCATAATCCGGGAAACAAAAAATAATACATTTGAAAAAGTAAACGTTGAAGGTACTTTGAATACGGTTATTGCCGCTGAACACCAGAGGGTTAAGCGTTTTATTCATTTAAGTGCGCTAGGCGCGCATAACAATCCCCTTTACAGGTATACATATTCCAAGTGGCTGGGTGAGGAGGCAGTACGCCAAAGTGGCTTAAATTGGACAATATTACGGCCGTCAATTATTTACGGTGAGGGGTTTAACTTTTTTGACCGCCTGCTCCAGGCGATAAAAATGTTCCCTGCTCCTTTTGTTCCGGTACCCGGCAGGGGTAAGACCCTGTTCCAGCCCATAGCAGTGGAGGATGTTGTGAGGTGTATTATGATCGCTTTAAAGGCCCCTGCAATGTCCGGCCGGGTGTACGAGATTGGAGGACCGGAACATTTAAGCTATTGTCAAATGCTGGATGCGCTTTTAACTGTTAAAAATATTAAGCGGATCAAAATAAATATTCCCATGTTTTTAATGAATATGGTAGTTCCTTTGTTGGCAAAAGTATTGAGAGATCCTCCGGTTACCCGGGAGGAACTAAAGCAACTGAATAATGACAATATTACGGAACTTGAGTCGGTACAAAAGCATTTTGGGTTTAAGCCCAGGCCCCTTCTTCAGGGCTTGAAGTATCTGGCCCCGGTTAAAAGTTAGTGTCGGGGTTTTTTTAATCAAAGGTAAGTAAGGAAGGGAGATTATCTGTGATACTGGTGAGCGCATGCCTTTTGGGATATAATTGCAAGTATACGGGTGGAAACAATTTAAGGGCCGAGGTTGCCAGAATGAAAAAGTCTGACCTTCTAATTCCGATTTGCCCCGAGGAACTGGGAGGGTTACCTACCCCCAGGCCGCCGGCCCAGTTTGACAAGGCCGGCGGCTATGCAGTATTGAAAGGTCTTGCTAAGGTTATTGATTCTAACGGCAGGGATGTAACTAAAAACTTTTTATTGGGGGCTTATAAAACGCTGGAAATTGCAAAAAAGAACGGGGTTTATATGGCAATTTTAAAGGAATGCAGCCCTTCTTGCGGGACTTTCAGGGTATATGTAACAGAAAAGGGAAGCCACCCGGTGGCAGGTATGGGAGTTACTGCTGCTCTATTACAAGAGCACGGCATCAAGGTGTATTCTGATGAACAGATCAGGAAGTTTTCGGAAAGTAGAAGATAAAGAGCTTATATTGCTTTTCGGGATTGTTCTTCCCACCTATATCCCTGCTGTTCCCAGCTTTGAAAGTTATTAAAATAATCTTTTGCGGTACAAATACCGTAAGTGGGATCTACCAAGATAACTTTACCGTTTACGGTTAACTCTATCCACGCGTGGGGCCCCGAGTCCGTGGGATTCTTGGCTTTACCTGTTACCACTGTAGCCTTGATACCGGCGTATTTTGCCAGAACAGCATACAGGTTTACAAAATTGGTACAGGTTCCGGTACCTGTAGCAAGGGTATATTCCAGGCTGGTAGGGGGGAAGCCGGAAAGTCCTTCCCGGTAGTCCCAGTCATATACGAAGTTAAAGACCAGGAAGTTATAAATGGCCTTCGCCCTTTCTTCCAGACTTGAATATTTTTCTTTATACCATTGTCCCAGATTGATCATCTTAGCGTGTGCCGAATTGTTATCACACGTAATAATATTGGGAGTGGCTACCAGTGCCGGCGGCTCGGCAATGAAATTTTCCCGCTGGGACAAATCTAAATCTAGAAGCCGCCTTGCCAGGGTACAGGCTTCTGCGCGGGTAACCGGATTCTTTAGGCGCAAACTCCCGTCGCTGTATCCTCTAATTATATTTTCTTCGACCAGTAAAGCTATATTATTTAGATTACTAAAGAATTGGGCCGCGTATTTTAAGAACTGCTTTTTATCCGGGTCGTCTTCAAAATACCGGGGAGACTTGCGGTATATTTTTTCCAAATTCGCATATTCTTTAAACTCGCTCATTTTATTCCAAGTCTCCGGTTGAGGAGCCGGAAGAAGGATGTTGAATTGGCCGTCAATCAGTTGATAATTGTCATCCTGTATTAGCCTGGCGTACAGCAAGAGTATTGCCACATCGCGGCGGGTGGCCGGCTTTAAGGGCTTAAATAAACCGTCGGTGTATCCGGGCAGGAGACGGGTGGCAGCTTTCAAATACGGGCTGCTCCAGCGTTCATAAATGTCCGGATAATCCGGTTTATTTATATTTTCTTGAAGTAGTTTATCCATGGTACCGGGAAATAAAGTGAAAGTTATCTTGGCCAGTTCTTCGCGGGTCACGTAGTTGTTGGGGCGAACTGTACCATCTCCGTATCCCCCAATGACACCTTTTTCAGCCAGGGTAATTATATCGTTGTAAGCCCAGTGGTTTGCGGGGAGATCTTTGAATGCAGGTTCGGCGTGTGCGTGGGAAGAACCAAAGGTTAAGTAAAATAGGATAATAATCAGCAAAACAATCTTTTTATACATTTCAAGTCCTCCGGATTATGTTTGAGATTAGTGTTTTTAACCAACTAAGGCAAATGTCCCAAACTTGGCGGTGGTGGGTTTCAAACTGGTGGTCGTCCCCGTCTATGTAAATCAATTCCTTTGGCTCTCCAGCAGCTGTATAAATAAGCCTGGCATCTTCGGGGGAAACCACGTCGTCCTTTGTTCCGTGGATTATTAAAAGGGAACGCGGGGTTATTTGGGAGGCCAATTGGGGAACGTCATATTTTTCAATATCGTTCAAGAAGGTTTTTTTCATGTGCAGGATTCCCTCTTCCCCGGCCAGAATGACTTTATTCGGGTCATCCGGGTCTTCATCCATGAAGCCGGTAAAAAGTTCAACCAGGCGGGCCGGTGCAGCCCATGTACATACCCCGGCCACCCTTTCGTCTTTGGCGGCGTGACAAATTACCGTGGTACCGCCGAAACTCCGGCCCAGGGTTATTATGGTGCCTGCTCCCTGCTTTTTACACCAGTCCACGGCACATTTGAGGTCATCAATTTGGCCGGACAGGGTTAGATCTTCAAAGTTACCTTCACTTTCACCGTTCCCGGCAAAATCAAATAGCAGTGTATCGAAACCGGCCCCGGCAAAATATTCAGCCATGCGGCGGGCCTTACCCCCGCCTTCTTTACTGCCGGTAAAGCCATGGCAAACAATCAAGGCCGGTGCTCCTTTCAGGCCGGCGGTATGAAAGAGGCCGGCCAGCTGTTGATTCCTGGAATTCTTTAGAAATACTTTTTTCCACCGGTAATTTTTCATCTGTTAAACACCTTCCTTGTCTATTTGGTTTATACAATAATTTATGGTCATTGTACCAATTCAGCCAAGATTTTTGTAGTATGGAGGGTAATTTTGGTTTTAAAGTCTGGCGGCGGGAATTAAGTAATGTTAAAAAAAGTTAAAAGGTATTATGTAAAAGCTAATTCGAGGAACAGATTTATAATTTGGAGGTGAATTTTTTGGTTACTACCGATACCTTTAAAAGGGGTTTATATAAAGGAATAACTACCCTCTGGGAATTGACCAAAGTGGTGGTGCCGGTATATACTGTTATCACATTTTTAAGATATACTCCCGTACTTGACTGGATTGCTGGAATTAGCGCGCCGCTCATGAAGTATTTAGGCCTTCCCGGTGAGGCTTCGCTGGTGCTGGTTTTGGGGAAGTTAATTAACCTTTATGCTGCCGTGGGAGCCATATCTTCCCTGGAATTGGGTTCCCGGGAGATAACCATTATTGCAGTAATGCTTCTCTTATCCCACAGCCTTCCCGTAGAATCGGCAGTTTCCCAAAGGGCCGGTGGTTCCGGGATATTTATGACTGGCTTGCGCCTGGGGCTTGCCATAGTTGCCGGCCTGTTAATGAATTTAATTATTTAAATACGGGCAGAGATTAATTAATTTGGTATATGTCTGGGGGTAAAATATAAATTGGACTGGCATGGATTTATAAATGAAGTTTTAAAAGGTTGTTGGAATAATGTATCTTTGATGGCCATGATTATTATCCCGATGATGGTTGTACTGGAAATTGCGCGGGACTTAAAGATTCTGGAGCGCATAGGGGAATGGCTTGCGCCGGCCTTAAAGGTTTTGGGCCTGTCAAGGGAAGCGGCTTCCCCCTTGATGGCGGGATTGGGGTTTGGAATTGCTTACGGGGCCGGTGTGATTATTGAAGCTGCCCGCAGTGGACGGCTTGCCTGGAAGGATTTATTCCTGTTAAATTTATTTTTATCCATCTGTCATTCGGTGTTTGAAGACACTGCCATTTTTATGGCTGTGGGGGCGAACGGGCTGGCCATACTCGGCGGGCGGTTTATCTTGGCGGTAATTGTTACTTATTTTATAGCCCGCTCGGGGTGGCTGGCCCGGCAGGTCGAACTACATTCAGTTCAAGAAACGGCCTGTAACATGGGACATGGACACAGGCACAAGTGCTATTAATAAAAGCCCTGCTTACAAAAACAAGCAGGGCTTTAATGTTTCTTTCCGCAGGAAGGTAAGGACATTATTAATCCTATATTGTACTCAGGTTGAGGTCTTTAAGCATTTGCAGGTCGTCTTGTAATGTTTCACCGGTTGTGGTCAAATAATTGCCCACCATGAGCCCGTTTGCCCCGGCCAGGAAGGCCAGGGGCTGCAGGCGGCGCAGGCCTTCTTTCCTTCCGCCGCACAAGCGCAGTATCGCCCGGGGTAACACCAGGCGGAAGACAGCTATGGCCCGGAATAATTGCAAGGGGGGCAAGCCGGGCTGGTTTTCTAAGCGGGTACCGGCAATGGGATTTAAAAAGTTTAAGGGCACGGAATCTATATCCAGCCTTCTTAATTCCAGGGCAAGTTCCACCTGCTGCTCCGGGGATTCACCCAGGCCCAGGATTCCCCCGGCGCATACTCGTAAACCGGCCTTTTGGGCGACCTTAATGGTTTCCACCCTCTCCCGGTAAGTATGGGTGGTACAAATGTTTTCAAAATAACCGGGGGCTGTTTCCAGGTTGTGGTGATAGGTTGTTAGTCCTGCTTCCGCGAGCATAGCGGCCTGTTTTTCGTTGATAATACCAAGGGAGGCGCATAGCTGGAGGTTTGTTTCCCGGCGCAAGAGGTGGAGGGTTTCCAGTACTGTTTCCAGGTCGCGGCCTGTAATACCCCTGCCGCTGGTGACAATGGCAAATCGCTTTACGCCGGATTCTTCTGTTTTAATGGCCTGGCGGAGGATTTCCTTCGGCTGTAACATGGGGTAGGTATTTATGTTAGTATTGTAATGGGCTGATTGGGCGCAAAAGGCGCAGTCTTCACTGCAGTGGCCCGACCGGGCGTTAATTATGGCGCACAGTTCTACCTTGTCTCCGGCAAAGAGGCGGGTAACCCGGTTGGCGAGGGCCAACAGCTCATATATTTCCGTGCCTTTCATTTCTATAAGGCTTAATGCTTCTTCCCTGGTAACAGGCCGGCCTTCGGTAATTTTTCTTTCGAGATTACTCAGCATAGGTATTTCTCCTCGGTTACCTTTTTGATAGCCGCGTAAGTGATATCGAGAACTACTTGTAATTCGGGCAGGCTCATGGAAAGAATGGGCATGAGTACGATAACATTGCCCAGGGGCCGGATAATCAGGCCGTTTTTTTTGGCCTCCAGTATAACCCGGTGGGGGATATTGGCCTCCACGGGGAAGGGTTCTTTGGTTTCTTTATTTTCCACTAGTTCAATTCCCACCATCATGCCTTTCTGTCTTACGTCACCCACGTGGTTAAGTGTTTTAAATTTCTTCAGGCCTTCACTCAAGAAAGAAATCTTTTCTTGCAGGGCATCAAGCAAATTTTCTTTTTCAAAGAGCTCCAGGTTGGCCAGGGCAGCGGCACAGCCCAGGGGATTGCCTGTATAGGTGTGACCGTGGAAGAAAGTCTTAAATTCCTCAATTCTTCCCAAAAAAGCATTATAAATTTCGTCTGTGGTTAAAGTCGCTGCTAGCGGTAAATAGCCACCGGTTATACCCTTGGCCAGGCACATTATATCCGGTTTTACATCCTCGTGTTCACAGGCAAACATTTTTCCCGTGCGGCCAAAGCCTACGGCTACTTCATCTGCAATCAACAAAACATTATACCTGGTACAAAGTTTCCGCACCCTTGTCAGGTAGCCTTCCGGCGCCACAATCATGCCTGCCGCGCCCTGTACCAAAGGTTCAATAACTACTCCCGCTATTTCCTCCTGGTGAGCAGCCAGGATGGATTCCAGGTGACCGGCACACTGCATGGAACAGTTTTCAGCGGTTAAATTCAGCGGGCAGCGATAGCAGTGGGGGGCAGGGGCGCTTATGGTTTCAAAAAGCAGGGGGGCGAATATTTTATGGAACAGGTCTATGCCGCCCACGCTAACCGAGCCGATGGTATCCCCGTGGTAGGCATTTGCCAGAGATATGAATTTGCGCTTGGATTTATATTTCCCCCCGTCTTTTTGCTGCCAGTACTGGTAAGCTATTTTCAGGGCGATTTCCACCGCGGTGGAGCCACTTTCAGAGTAGAAAACCTTATTCAGGCCTTCGGGAGTTATTTCTACCAATTTTTGGGCCAGGAATATTGAGGGGATATTGGCCAGGCCCAGCAGAGTGCTGTGAGCTACTTTATCCAGTTGTTTTTTAATGGCCCGGTTTATCTCTTCTTTTCCGTGACCGTGCACCGTTACCCATAGGGAGGAGATGCCGTCCAGGTATTTATTGCCCTCCACGTCAAAAAGATAGCTTCCTTCCCCCCGCTCAATAATTAAAGGCTTTTCCTTCCGGTATTCGCTCATTTGCGTAAAGGGGTGCCATATATATTCCTTATCCCATAGTTCCAGTCGTCCCGGTTTTATGTTTTCCACTTGTATTTCCTCCTTTGATTAATCAATAAATCTTTTTAATTAATAAGCTAGCATTATGCCCGCCAAAACCAAGGGAGTTGGACATAACCAAGTTTAACCTGCTTTTTCTGGCCCGGTTGGGCACAAAATCTAAGTCGCAATCCGGGTCCGGGGTTTCATAATTTACGGTAGGAGGGATCAAGTTGTTTTGCATGGCCAGAAGGCAGGCTATAAATTCCACGGCCCCGGCTGCACCCAAAAGATGTCCGGTCATGGATTTGGTTGAGCTCACCGGAAGGGAATAGGCATGAGTTCCGAAAACCTGCTTAATGCTCAAAGTTTCACACCGGTCATTCAAGACGGTGGAAGTACCGTGGGCATTTAAGTAATCGACTTCTGCCGGTGAGACTTTGCCTTCGGACAGGGCAAGATTCATAGCCCTGGCCATTCCCCCGCCGCTCGGGTCGGGGGCGGTAATATGATAGGCATCACAGGTTAGCCCGTACCCGATAATTTCACCGTATATTTTTGCATTACGGTTTAAAGCGTGGTCCAGCGTTTCCAGTATCACTGCCCCCGCCCCTTCCCCCATCACATAACCGTCCCGGTTTTTGTCAAAAGGACGGCAGGCTTTTTGCGGTTTTTCGTTGAGAGTTGACATAGCCCTGGAAGCGCAGGCGCCGGCAAAAGCTAACGGGGAAAGGGGGGCTTCGGTTCCGCCGGCAATAATAACGTCGGCGTCTCCTTTCTGCAGGGTGCGAAAGGCATTACCGATGGCTATGCTGCTGGAGGTACAGGCGGCCATAACGGTGCCGGCCGGTCCCTGGGCGCCTGCCATGCCGGCTACAAGGGAGGTTGCGGCGTTGGGAAAACAATATGGGAAAAAAAGTCCGTTCGGAGAATTAGAACCGTTGTTTTGTAATGGTTCAAGTTGTTCCAGGACCGGTATACCGCCCCTGCTGGTCCCCATGAACACGCCTACCCTCTTACGGCTTTCCTCTTCCATTTTTAATCCAGCATCGGAAATGGCCTGAGCTGCAGCAATCAGGGCAAATTGGCAGAACCTTGGTATTTGTTTTGCCAGTTCCGGTTCCATAAAGTTCTGGGGCTTAAAATTTTTAACTTCAGCTGCTATCCTGGTGGGGTATTCCGAGGCATCAAACAGGGTAATTCTGTCAATTCCCACCGCCCCGCTTTTAAGGGCTGCCCAGAAATCATCTTTTCCGATGCCTACGGGGGATATCACACCTACTCCGGTTACTACTACCCGGTTTTGCATAATTAATTTTACACCACCCGGCAATCCACGTGGAAGACTTGGCCAGTAATATAATTCGCTTCATCGGAGGCAAGATAAGTTACCATACCGGCCACATCTTCCGGGCTGCAGGGGCGGCATAAGGGTATTTGCTCCATAATTTTATTCCTGGCCCTGGCAGGTATTTGCATGGTCATGTCCGTTTCAGTAAAACCGGGAATTATAACGTTAACGTTTATATTCCAGCGTGCCAGTTCGAGGGCCAGGGATTTGCTAAAAGCAATGACACCGGCCTTGGCCGCGGCATAATTGGACTGCCCTACCTGTCCCCTCAGCCCCACTACGGAAGATATATTGATTATGCGCCCCCGGCGCTGTTTCTGCATTATTTTCAGAACAGCCTTGCTGCAATTAAAAACTCCTTTTAAATTGGTATTTATAACCTGGTCCCAGTCTTCCTCGGTCATCCTGGCAAGCAGGGCGTCCCGGGTAATACCCGCGTTATTTACGAGGACCTCTATACGCCTAAATTTTTCCTGAACTTGGCGTACCATTTCAGTAACTTGACTAAAAAGGGAAACGTCGGCCTGAACGGGTAAAGCTTCTACTTTAAATTGGGAACTGACTGCTTGGGCCAAGTCGGCGGCGACCTGGCCGCTGTTTTTGTAATTTATAGCCACATTAAACCCGCCGGCAGCCAATTTTCGAACAATGGCAGCCCCTATACCCCGGGAGCCGCCGGTTACCAGTGCTACTTTAGAGGGATTTTCCACGAAGTGTCACCTCATATTTTTTAAGTTAGGGCAAATAAAATTTCAGCCTTTGCCACTACTGTATCTCCCACCAGTGCCCGGCATTTTCTCCGGCCTATTTCCCCTTTAAGCTGCGTGATTTCGGCCTCCAGGCGGAGTACATCCCCGAGCATTACATCTTTCAAAAAACAAGCTTTATCTATTCCGGCCAGCAGGGTGCTTTTATTGCAGTATTGGGGACAGCTTAAAACGGCCACTGCCCCTACCTGGCCCATGGCTTCCAGAATAAGTACCGGAGGCATTAAATGTTTGCCATCAGGTCCGGTCTGTAAAAAAAAATCATTAATAGAAACTTTTTTTTGGCCGACGGCCCGCTTGCCCGGGACCAGTTCCGTTATTTTGTCTATGAAGAGAAAAGGGTAACGATGGGGGATGATGGCCTCAATTTCCTTGATATTCACCGGCCGCCCCCCTTATGTTGGGCAGGGAAATCATCTCCCACTTGATTCCAGTTTTAACCAATTGGGTAATCCGGCCCGGTTTACCCGTATCCGTATCTATACCGGCATCGTAAGGTATAATCCCAATCACAGGAACTCCTGATAATTCGGCAATCAGCCCGGGATTTGTTTTCTCCGCTGTGCCGGCTTCTTTTTCATTTAGCCCGTTAATAATTATGCCGGCAACGTGGATCCCGCTGGATTTTGCGTATTCAACGGTTAACAAGGTGTGATTTACTGTACCCAGGCCGGGCCTTGCCACGATGAGGGCGGGGAGATCAAAGGCTTTAATCAGGTCGGCCATTAAAAACCGGCCTGTTATAGGTACCATGATTCCGCCGGCCCCTTCCACCAGCATAAAATCATGCCGCTTGCATAATTCCCGGTAGGCTCGGTTTATTTTTACCAGGTCAATGGTGGTACCGGTAAGTTCGGCGGCTATTCGTGGAGCCAGGGGTGGTTTAAGGCGGTACGGGCTTACCAGTTCCATTTCGTCCACAATTCCCGCCACCCTTAAAGAAAACAGGGCGTCCGGTGATACCAGGCCCTGGCTGGTTGTTATGCTTCCCGTCTGAACGGGTTTCATTATCCCTACGTTTATTCCCCTTTGTTTCAGGTTTGCTGCCAGACCGGCTGTGACAACTGTTTTTCCCACACCGGTGTCGGTGCCGGTGATAAAGTAACCTTGCATTTTATTTCGCTCCTTGTTTCAGATAATTCCCAATTCTCTGCCGGCCTGCATAAAGGCCGCAAGTGCCCCGTCCAGGTCTTCCCGGGTATGAGTGGCCATCACCGTGACCCTGATCCTGCTGGTGCCGGGCGGTACCGTAGGCGGTCTGATACCTGGGGCAAACACCCCCAAGATAAATAATTTTTCGGCCATTTTCATGGTTTTATGGGCATTACCGATAAATATAGGAATAATAGGAGATTCCTCGGTCATGATGGAAAAACCCATTTGCTTAAGCCCGGATCTTAGGTAACGGGCGTTGGCCCAAAGATTTTTCCGTATTTGCGGGTTCTTTTCAATAACCGTGAAAGCTGCCGTGGCAGAGGTAATTACAGCCGGGGGGAGGGCAGTGGAGAAAATAAAACTGCGGGCCTTGTTTCTCAGGTAATCAATCAGCTTTCGGGAGCCGGCAATGTAGCCCCCGGCACTGCCCACCGCCTTACTCAAAGTCCCCATTTGAATATGGACTTTACCTTCGAGGTTGAAATGATCTGCCGTACCTGCTCCCCGGCGGCCCAGTACTCCGGTAGCGTGGGCATCGTCCACCATTAACAGGGCATGGTATTTTTCGGCAAGCTCCACCAGCCGGGGTAGCGGGGCCAGGTCACCGTCCATACTGAAAACCCCGTCGGTTACAATGAGGCGCCGGCGATACCCTTGAGCTTGTTGTAATAGCTTTTCCAGGGTCCGGGTATCTTTGTGGGGGAAAATTTTAATTTTTGCCCGGCTCAGCCGGCACCCGTCGATTATACTGGCGTGATTCAGCTCGTCACTCAAGATTAAATCGTCTTTTCCTGCCAGGGCGGTTATTGCCCCCAAGTTGGCCATGTAACCGGTATTGAAAACAATGGCCGCCTCAGTTTTTTTAAAGCGGGCAATGGTATTTTCCAGTTCTTCGTGAAGCCTTAAGTTGCCGGTAGTTAAACGTGAACCTCCTGCACCGGTGCCCCACCGGGTTACGGCTTCCCGGGCCGCTGCTTTCACCTCGGGGTGCTCGGTAAGTCCCAGGTAGTTATTGGAAGAAAGCAAAAGGCATTGTTTCCCGTTAACTACCGTCCTGGTAGCCTGGGAATCGTCTATCCTGTTAAACCGGCGGTAAAGGTGATGCTCCTGTAGATAAGCCAATTCCTCTTCTAAAAATTTCATTGGCTAATGCTCCTTTAATCTCTTTCTGAATTCATCAAAGGTCATTTCACTGTAAATGGGACCCAGCTTTGAAATAATGTAAGGTTTTTGTTCCAATATTTTAATAGTTTCTTCCGGGTTTCCCACGGTGGGATCAATGAAAAATATCCTGCCGCCACGGTGGCTGTCCTTTTCTTTTAAGTGGTTAAAGCGAATATAGCCGAGGTTTTTCGATGCAACATAACCGGCTGTGTAGCCGGGGTCGTCGGACCAGCATAATTCTGCGACTATTCCCGGCACATGGGCCACCTTGGTGGCCAGGCACAAAGCTTCCCGGACGTGGACGTTGTTTAAGCCAAATTTCTGAAGCTTTTGGGATAAAATTTTTTCCAGGCTGGGGTCATAGTCCATGCGCGATGCCCTTATGCCGCGGTTCGGGTCGGGTTCCAGCCGGCATCCCGTTTTAACATCCATCAGGATGGCCCCTCGCATATTGGTATCACGGCCGGAACACCCCTCAAGAAGATAATTAAACCCCCTTTCAATCAGCCGGCGTTCGATTCCCGCCAGTTCCAGAACCTTCCGGGCCAGTTTCCTGCCTTCCAGGTAATCTCGACACCGTATGGTATAAACGGGGAGGGAAGTTACTTTTTGAATGTTTTTGAGAGAAATAAGTTCAATACTTATATTGATAAAATCGGGACGGCCCAGTCTGTGTTTCCAGGCCCGGAAGAAGAGCTTTTCCAAAGTGCCCGGAATTTTTTCCTCTGGGATAATTCTTTCCGCCCCTGAAATATGCCGGCCGCCGTTTTCATGGGGGCCGCCCTGGGCTGCACGCATTCTAATGCTGTATAAATCTTGCTGCATAGGTACTCTCTCCGGTTATTGTTAACTATATTTAAAATTATAGTTAACTATAGGTGAAAAAATTTACTCTTGATTAATGATTTTAACAGAATCATGATGAATTGTAAACCTAAAAAACTAAGCCAGTTAACAATTAAGAATCTTAAATGCACCTGAATTGCCAGGTGCATTTGGGGGATTTTCCCTGAGCGGTTATCTGGGTTTCAACATTATTCTTCCATCGAGGGCCATTGCCCCGTCTTCGTTAACCAACATGGGATTGATGTCCATTTCCATTATTTCAGGATGGTTGTTCATCAGGGTGCCCAACCTTACCAGGCTGTCCACAAGGGAGTCGATATTTGCAGCTTTTTTCCCGCGAATACCCTGCAAAATCTTATAAGAACGGGTTTCTTCAATCATACTGCGGGCTTCTTCTGCTGAAATGGGGGCTACTCGGAAAGAGACATCCCGCCATAGTTCGGTATAAATACCACCTGCGCCGTAAACCAGTACCGGCCCGAACTGCGGATCCCGTTTAGCTCCTAGAATTACTTCCGTACCCTTTGTACGGTATTGTTGAATAAGCACTCCCAGCATTTTGGCACCAGGAACCTTTGAAACCGCTTCCTTTATTTCATCCCAAGCCTTGTATGCTTCTTTTTCATTTACAATGTTCAATTTTACCCCGCCGATATCGGATTTATGGGTAATTTGGGGGCTGATTACTTTCATAACCACCGGATAACCCAATTTTTTGGCTTTTTGGGCCGCTTCCTCTTTGGTAGTGGCTACCCCCGATTTTATTACGGGTATTCCATAAGCATGTAGAATATCCAGGGTTTGTTCGTTTAGAGTAGTCGCCCCGGCTTTCAAATTTGATTCGATGATTCCTGCCACCAAGTTACTTTGAATATTCTCCGGTACTGAAATTAGATGTCTTTCCGCTAGGCGCGGGCCATTGAGATAATCATGTAAACGGGAAAGGGCTTTTATTGCCCTGTGGGCGGTGGGATAAGTAACGACGTGGCCTTTATCTCTGAATATGGCAGCGTAACTTTTGCGGTGTGGGCCGAAAACCCAGGCGGCTGTAGGT
This sequence comes from Desulfofundulus sp. JL263-se, assembly GCF_056316025.1. Classification (NCBI taxonomy): domain Bacteria; kingdom Bacillati; phylum Bacillota; class Clostridia; order Eubacteriales; family Peptococcaceae; genus Desulfofundulus; species Desulfofundulus sp. JL263-se. The sequence continues at coordinate 1,186,734 of NZ_CM149993.1, forward strand.
TTTTCCGGGTGGCCGGCTGCAACTTCGTCTACCAGGTCTATTATATTTAGCGGGTCCTTCTCCGGGGCGGTGTATGCCGGAGTGATTAAAAGCAAAGCGTCTACTCCGGGGTCCGACAAAATGGTTTCCATGGATAATTTTAAGACTTTATGATAGCCCCTGGACATTCCGGCCGGCCAGATGTCGGCAGGATTTCCCGGGTGCATCCAATCAGGAAAAATCTTTTTTAAGGTGGCCATGGTTTTATCACTAAAACGAGCTACTTCCAGGCCGTTATCGCTTACGGCGTCCACCGCAATAATGCCTGCCCCGCCGCTGATGGTTATTATAGCTATCCGGTTACCCGGCATTGATTTGTAAGTAAGAAAGGTTTCGGTAAGGTCATTCATCTCGTCAACGTCTGAGACGCGGATTGCTCCTGACTGGCGGAAGGCGGCACTATAAATATGATCTTCCCCCGCAAGGGATCCACTATGAGAACTGGCCGCCTTTGCTCCGGCCTCGCTGGTACCGGTTTTTAGGACCAGGACGGGTTTTTTGGCGCTTACCTTGCGGGTAACATTTAAAAAGCGCCTGCCGTCACGTAGGCCTTCGATGTGGAGGTTAATTACTTTAATGCGGTCATCTTCTCCCATATATTCCAATATATCATTACAATCCAGATCAGCAGTGTTGCCGGTGTCAATACCTATTCCTATCCCTCCGCTAAAGTCCCCTGATGCTGCCATGAAAATTCCTGATTGGCATATAACTCCTACATTTCGGCAGGGTGAGTCAAAGGGAACAAAAGAAGTATTAAAGCGGTTAAAATTGTTTATTATGCCAAGGGTATTGGGGCCTATAATTCTTGTTGGCGAGCCGGAAATTGCATCTAAAATTTCCCGGTGCATGCGCTGCCCGTCTTCATCATCGGCGTCCGTAAAGCCCTGGGTGATTATAACTACACCCTTTATCCCCCGGGATGCGCACTGGCGCACGATGTCCGGTACTGCCGTGCGGGGGGTGGTAATTACGGCTAAATCCGGTGTCTCGGGTATTTCCATAACAGAAGTATAGGTTTTAATGCCCAGAATTTTCCCGCCCTTGGGGTTCACCGGGTAAATATGGCCCTGGTAACCATAATTAAGCAATTCTTCCAGGACATTAAATGTACCCGGGCCGGTGCGGGTGGATACTCCTATAAGAGCCACGGATTTAGGCTCTATAAATGGCTTAACTGCTTCAATTACTTGATTAGACAAGATAAAAACCTCCCGCATCCAAATGTTAAAATTCCAAATATTTAGAAAGCCATATTCATATTAACATATTTTTCAACTGTTTTAACTGATTAATTTTTTGTTAAAAATTAAAAGTATCAATATATAACAATCAGGGCGTTCCCGCGTCCTGATTATTTACTTACTGCTGCATTTTATATACGCTATCTGCGGTTGTTCTGTTTGAATCTTTAGGAACGAATGTCTTATAACAGGTTTTCCATACAGGTTTGGATCAGGAGTGGGAGCGATTTATTTTGCCTGTGCTGCATCAGGTTGTTCGGCTCTGAAGGTATCGGTTTAAAATTTTGGGAGCAAAATTAAAAAATGCAAAAAAAATAGATAATTGAGCAAAAAAGTAGTTGATTTAGTTTGTAAAGCATGTTATAATTAAGCTCGCCTCAACTGGAATTAACATAAAACGTAAAAATTATGTAATATTGCTGTGGGAACAAAAGAAACAAAAATTACCACTTGATTAAAGAAGAAGATTTTGATAAATTATATTACTGCCGGCGGCAAGCCGGCAGGGGAGGGAAAAGGTCTTTGAAAACTGAACAGTGACCCTGGTTTTGATAGAGCCCTTGGAGGTAAGAGATTAAACTTTCCGGATAAATAAATGGAGAGTTTGATCCTGGCTCAGGACGAACGCTGGCGGCATGCCTAACACATGCAAGTCGAACGGGGCAGCCTTTGGAAGTCCTTCGGGACGGACGGGGGAGTGCCTAGTGGCGGACGGGTGAGTAACGCGTGGATAACCTACCCGGAAGACCGGGATAACACCGGGAAACCGGTGCTAATACCGGATGAGCTTTTACTGTTGCATGGCAGTAGAAGGAAAGGTGCGGGAGCGCCGCTTCTGGATGGGTCCGCGTCCCATTAGCTAGTTGGTGTGGTAAAGGCGCACCAAGGCGACGATGGGTAGCCGGCCTGAGAGGGTGACCGGCCACACTGGGACTGAGACACGGCCCAGACTCCTACGGGAGGCAGCAGTGGGGGATTTTCCGCAATGGGCGAAAGCCTGACGGAGCGATGCCGCGTGAGCGAAGAAGGCCTTCGGGTCGTAAAGCTCTGTCCAGGGGGAAGAAGAGGTGACGGTACCCCTGGAGGAAGCCCCGGCTAACTACGTGCCAGCAGCCGCGGTAACACGTAGGGGGCGAGCGTTGTCCGGAATTACTGGGCGTAAAGCGCGCGTAGGCGGCCGAGCAAGTCAGGGGTGAAAGCCGGCGGCTCAACCGCAGGAGTGTTCTTGAAACTGCTCGGCTTGAGGGCAGGAGAGGGGAGTGGAATTCCCAGTGTAGCGGTGAAATGCGTAGATATTGGGAGGAACACCAGTGGCGAAGGCGGCTCTCTGGCCTGGACCTGACGCTGAGGCGCGAAAGCGTGGGGAGCGAACAGGATTAGATACCCTGGTAGTCCACGCTGTAAACGATGGGTGCTAGGTGTTGGTGTCGCTGAGGCATCAGTGCCGTAGTTAACGCGATAAGCACCCCGCCTGGGGAGTACGGTCGCAAGACTGAAACTCAAAGGAATTGACGGGGGCCCGCACAAGCGGTGGAGCATGTGGTTTAATTCGACGCAACCCGAAGAACCTTACCAGGGCTTGACATCCCGCGACAGCCGTAGAGATACGGTTTTCCATAGTGATACTATGGGCGCGGAGACAGGTGGTGCATGGTTGTCGTCAGCTCGTGTCGTGAGATGTTGGGTTAAGTCCCGCAACGAGCGCAACCCCTACCTCTAGTTGCCAGCACGGGAGGGTGGGCACTCTAGAGGGACTGCCGTTGACAAGACGGAGGAAGGTGGGGATGACGTCAAATCATCATGCCCCTTATGTCCTGGGCTACACACGTGCTACAATGGCCGGTACAGAGGGCAGCGAAGCCGCGAGGCGGAGCGAATCCCAAAAAGCCGGTCTCAGTTCGGATTGCAGGCTGCAACTCGCCTGCATGAAGGCGGAATCGCTAGTAATCGCAGGTCAGCAAACTGCGGTGAATACGTTCCCGGG
>NZ_CM149993.1:1195000-2102500 GCF_056316025.1 Desulfofundulus sp. JL263-se
TCCAGGGTGGCCGAAAATCCTCGCTTTAATAGAACCGGGTGATCAATTCTGCCCAATTCCCTGAGCAGGGTAAAATTTTGCATATTACGGCTGCCCACCTGGATTACATCGGCATACGTACATACCAGGTCCAGGTTTCTTACGTCGGTCAACTCTGTTACAACGGGCAGGCCTGATTCTTTTCTTGCTTCGGCCAGGATTTGCAGGCCTTCCTTCCCCAGTCCGTGGAAAGAATAGGGGGAAGTGCGGGGCTTATAGGCGCCGCCCCGCAGTATATGCACTCCCATTGCTTTTAAGCGGACGGCAAGTTCGATGGTATCCTCCCTGTTTTCCACCGCGCAGGGCCCGGCAATTATGGTAACGCCGCTGCCGATTTCAGTGTTACCGACTTTGATTACGGTATTATGGGGGTGGTTTTCCCGGCTTACCAGCTTATAAGGCGGCAATTGTCTCACCCCCCTGTTTTTTGAGCGCAGCTTTGATATCGGCAACCCTTTGGCTGACTTTTGCCAATAATTCCACAGTACCCCTATATTTTTCAACTAAACTTACGAGGCTGCTGCCGACAACCACGGCATCACAGTAGGCTGAAACGGTTGCCGCGCTTTGGGGGCCTGAGATTCCAAATCCCACCGCCACGGGTAAATTTGTATATTTCTTGACCCTCGAGGTGAATTTATCCAGGTCTGTTTTTATACTGTCACGTACTCCGGTAACTCCGGTAACCGATACGCAATAGATGAACCCCTTCGCTGCTCTGCAAGTGGCAGCTATTCTTTCTTCACCGCTGTTGGGGGCGATAAGGGGCACCAGGGCTATCCCCGTTTCTTGCAAAACCCTCCGCAGGGGCCCGGATTCTTCCAGTGGGAGGTCGGGGACAATAAGGCCGTCAATTCCGGCGTGGTACGCGGCATCCGCAAATTCCCGGAGCCCGTACTGGAGAACAGGGTTATAATAGGTCATTAAAACCAGGGGAATATCGGTTTCCTCGCGTATGGCGGCGGCAGCCTTAAAAATTCCGGCAATGGTTGTTCCTGCAGACAAAGACCGGGTGGCGGCTTGTTGAATTGCCGGCCCGTCGGCTACCGGGTCAGAAAACGGGATGCCCAGTTCCAGGGCGTCTGCCCCTGACTTTGACAGGGATACTGCAAGTTTTATACTCGTTTTCAAGTCCGGGTCACCGGCCATGATATAAGGGATGAGAGCTTTTTCACCTCTTTCTTTCATATGAAGCAATTTATTTTCCAGTTGATTAATCATAATTCTACCCCCATTTTTTCCGCCACGGTATTGACATCCTTATCTCCCCGGCCGGAAAGATTTACAATCAACAGGCTATCTTTAGAAAGGGAAGGCGCGAGGTCGATTGCCGCAGCCAGGGCGTGGGCGCTTTCCAGGGCCGGGATAATTCCCTCGGTACGGCAAAGTACGGAAAAGGCATTGAGGGCCTCCTTATCCGTTACTGACCGGTAGGTGACACGGCCGGTTTCTTTTAGGTAGCTGTGTTCCGGGCCTACTCCCGGGTAGTCAAGCCCGGCGGCGATGGAGTGAACCGGGGCCACCTGGCCGTTATCATCCTGCAAAAGATAGCTCAGTGCCCCGTGCAGTACCCCGGGGCGGCCCCGGGATAGCGTGGCCGCGTGTTTCCCGGTATCAAGCCCCTTGCCGGCGGCCTCTACACCTATTAGTTTTACATCGTTATCTTCCAGGAAGGGATAAAATATTCCCATGGAGTTGCTGCCCCCTCCCACGCAGGCGATAATGTAATCGGGGAGGCGGCCGGCCTCTTGCATTATTTGCCGCCTGGTTTCCTCTCCAATGATTTTTTGAAAGTCCCTGACAATCATGGGATAAGGGTGGGGCCCGGCCACGGAGCCCACCAGGTAATAGGTGTTTTCAATGTTGGTTACCCAGTCACGCATGGCCTCGTTCATGGCATCCTTGAGGGTTTTACTGCCGGTTTTTACCGGTATTACTTCCGCTCCCAGCATTTGCATGCGAAATACATTGAGGGACTGCCGCTTTATGTCTTCTTCGCCCATGTAAATGGCACATTGGAGACCGAACATGGCCGCGGTGGTAGCCGTGGCCACACCGTGCTGGCCTGCCCCGGTTTCGGCAATGATACGGTTTTTTCCCATGCGCCGGGCCAGGAGTGTCTGGCCCAGGGTGTTATTAATCTTGTGGGACCCGGTGTGATTCAAGTCTTCCCGTTTTAAATAGATGCGGGCACCGCCCAGGTGATCGGAAAGGGTGGCCGCGTAATATAAGGGCGACGGTCGTCCCACATACCGTTCAAGATAGTATGCAAATTCCTTATGAAATTCCGGGTCAGCCTGAACTGTCCGGTATGCCTTTTCCAGTTCTATTAGAGCGGGCATGAGTGTTTCAGGAACGAAACGACCCCCGTAGGGGCCGTAATATCCCTTGGGGTCGGGTAAAGTGTTCATAAAAATGCCTCCTTGGCCTTCTTAATAAATTCCCTGATTTTTGATATATCTTTTATTCCGCCTGTTTCCACCCCGCTGGAAACATCTACGGCAAAAGGCTTTACAGTTTTAATGGCTTCCATAACATTATCCGGATTTAATCCCCCGGCCAGGATTATAGGTTTAGTTGTTTTAATTTTCCCGGCTATGTTCCAGTCGAAGGTTTTTCCGGTACCGCCGGCCATTTGAGGGTGGTAGGTGTCCAGCAGTATGGCATCGGCCTTTACAGTATCGATTTGTGTCACATTAAGCTTATTCTTGACTTTTATGCATTTAATGACCGGCCGGCTAAGATCGGAATAGTCACCCGTTTTTTCCTTCCCGTGGAGTTGGATTATATCAAGGTTGCAATATGCGGCAATTTGATTTATTTCGGATGTTGACGTGTTGACGAAAACGCCTACGGTATCAACACCCGGGGGTAATGATGATATAATCTCCCGGGCCAATTGCGGTTTGACATAGCGCCTACTCTCAGGGACAAATATGAAGCCCAGGGCGTCTGCTCCTGCCTTGGCTGCCTCTAATGCCGTGTGAATGTCCTGAATGCCGCAAATTTTTACTTTAACCCTCATATCCCGGTCAAGGAAAATCTCAGCCCACCTCCCGGGTGTTGACGGAAAGCAGTTCTTGAACTGCCCTGTCAAGGTTGGCCTGGCGCATTAATGTTTCACCTACCAGGGCGGCATGGACATTATGTTTAGCAAGTTTTTCCATATCAAGGGGGGAGCGAATGCCGCTTTCACTGACAACGGTTATGTCGGGGTCGGTAATTTCTTTCCGTAGCCGTAAAGTGGTATTTATGTCAGTCCAGAAGGTGTCCAAATTTCTATTGTTTATCCCTATAATTTTGGCCTTGGCGGCTAAGGCTTGCTGAATTTCCTCCTCGTTATGGGCTTCCACCAGTACTTCCAGTCCCAGTTTTTCAGCCAGCTCCATCAGCTCTGTGAGTTGGTCAAAAGAAAGGATTTTGACTATGAGCAGTACAGCGTCGGCTCCCAGGGCACGGGCCCGGTATAATTGGTAGGGATCGATTATAAATTCCTTGCATAATACCGGCAGGTGGGTGTTTTTACGCACGTACCCGAGGTATTCCGGCTTTCCCCCGAAGAAACTGGTGTCGGTTAAAACCGATATGGCTGCCGCCCCGGACCTGGTATAGGCCCGGGTAATGTCGATCACGTTAAAATCCCACCGGATTAACCCTTTAGAAGGAGAACGTTTCTTCAGTTCCGCTATCAGCGTGATTTTACCCGGTTGGCGCAATTGGGAAGCAAAGGACCTGGCGGGAGGTAACTTTTTAATTTCCTTTTCCAGTTGCCACAGGGGAATAATTTCTTTTATCCTGGCTACTTCCATTTTTTTGACTTTTACTATTTCCGAGAGAATGGAACCCGGTACTGTTTCCTTCATAGGCCAGACACTCTCTTTCGGGCATGTTCCCGGGTAAATGCCACCAGTTGCTCCAGCTTCTCCATGGCCAGCCCGGAATCTATGATTTCTGCAGCAATGGCAATGCCTTCCTTGAAATCCTTTGCCCTGCCGCCGGCCACCAGCCCGGGTGCGGCGTTTAAAAGGACGGCGTCCCGCTGTGGACCTCGCTTTCCGGCTAAAATTTCCCTGGTTATGATTGCGTTTTCGCGAGGGGAGCCCCCTGCCAGCGCTGAAACCGGTGACCTGGGAATGCCGAGGTCGCTGGGATCCAGGGTGTATTCCCGCACCTGCCCTTCGTTAACTTCGCACACAATGGCCGGCCCGGAAGGTGATATTTCGTCCAGGCCCCCGTCACCATGTACCACAAAGGCCCTTTTTGTTCCCAGCCTGGCCAGGACCCTTACCAGTAGGCTGGTGAGCTTCGGGTGATATACTCCCACAATTTGCAGGCCGGCCCCGGCAGGATTGGTCAGGGGCCCCAGTATGTTAAAAACGGTGCGAAAGCCAAGTTCCCGGCGCGGGCCGGCAGCGTGCTTCATGGACTGGTGCAGCGCGGGTGCGTAAAGAAAGGCCATACCCACCTGTTCCAGGCATGCGCACAGGCTTTCGGTACTTAAATCCAAGTCCACACCCAGCGCTTCGAGGACATCGGCGCTGCCGCAGCTGCTGGATACGGAACGGTTTCCGTGTTTGGCCACTTTCATTCCTGCGCCCGCTAAAACCAGGGCCACGGTGGTGGAGATATTAAAGGTTTGGCTTCCGTCCCCGCCAGTTCCGCAGGTATCTATCAACAATGGGTGCCGGAAGTTTACAGGGGTGGCCCGCCTGCGCATTACCCTGGCAAAGCCGGTAATTTCGTCTTCCGTCTCTCCCCTCAGGCGAAGGGCTGTAAGCAGCGCGGCAATTTGAGCCGGGGTGGCCTCACCGCTCATAATGATTTCCATTGTTTCCTCGGCTTCATGCTCAGTCAGGTGCTCTCCTGCTACCACTTTGTGCAACTTGTCTTTTAACACTCGGCTCTCCTCCTCTCTTCCTGGCTCATATTTTCTTCAACCAGTTGTAAAAAGTTCCTCAACAAATCGGTGCCGTACTCAGTAAGTAAGGATTCCGGGTGAAATTGTACGCCCTCCACAAACATATTCTTATGTCTCAGTCCCATAATTTCGCCGTCGCCCGTCCAGGCGCTTATTTCCAGGCACGGGGGCAGGTTTGCCCTGTTTACCGCCAGCGAGTGATAGCGAACTACTTTAAAGGGACTGGGGATTCCGGCAAAAATGGTTTTTCCGTCGTGATAGACTTCGGAAATTTTTCCATGCATGATTTTCCGGCTCCTGGTAATCTCGCCGCCAAAAGCTTCACCAATTACCTGGTGCCCGAGGCATACTCCCAAGATGGGCAGCCGCCCGCGGTTGTGTTTCACCAGGTCCAGGGATATCCCTGCCGATGTCGGGGTGCCCGGGCCCGGTGATATAACCGCGCAGTGGTAGTTACCGCTGAAAATTTGGTTTAATGTAATACAATCGTTTCTATGGACCGCTACCTTTTGTCCCAACTTGGTGAAAACTTGGACCAGGTTATAGGTAAATGAATCGTAATTATCAATCATCAGCAGCATTGCCTTACCTCCAGTCCTTCAATGCCCAGGGCCTGAAGTAATGCAGCGGCCTTGTTCACCGTCTCCTGGTATTCTCTTTCCGGTACCGAATCGGCAACGATACCTCCGCCGGCCTGGATATGGGCAGTTCCGCGGGATATTACCAAGGTACGTATGGCAATGGCGGTGTCCAGGAGATTGTTAAATCCCGCATAGCCCACCGCACCGGCATAAACACTCCGCCGCGCGGGCTCCAGTTCATCAATTATTTCCATGGCCCGTATCTTCGGCGCGCCGCTTACCGTGCCCGCCGGGAAGCAGGCCTCCAGTGCCTGGAGGGGGGTTTTTCCCGGGGCAAGTGTCCCTACTACGTCTGATACCAGGTGCATTACGTGGGAGAATCTTTCCACCCTCATAAAGCTGGGGACTTCCACGCTTCCGGGTGTACATACCCGTCCCAGGTCGTTGCGCCCCAGGTCTACCAGCATAAGGTGTTCGGCCCGCTCCTTTTCATCTTGCAAAAGATCCCTTTCCAGTTCTTTATCCTTTAAGGAATCGCTGCCTCTGGGCCTGGTTCCGGCGATGGGTCTGGTTTGCACTGTTTTGCCGGTTACCCGTACCAGCATTTCCGGGGAAGTTCCCAGGATTACCGGGTCACCGAAGTCCAGGTAAAACATATACGGTGAAGGATTCAGCGACCGCAGGCGGCAGAAAGTGTCGAAGGGATCCGCTGCATAATGGAGGGAATATCGCCTTGATAACACCACCTGCAATATTTCTCCTGTCCGAATGTAATCCAGGGCCTTTTCCACCAGGGGAAAATATTTTTCCCTGGGTATGTTGGTTCGGAGAGAATTTGAACCGGTGAAAGTAGATTTACACGGCTTTTTTACAGGCTTTGGGCCGTTAATTATTTTTTCTACATTATCCAGGTGCAGTTGGGCTCTTTCATAGGCCTTTGACGGGTTATCCCCCGGTTCGGCCAGGGTAATAATTTTAATTACGCTTAGCAGGTGATCAAATACTATTATGGTTCCGGGAAACATAACCAGGCAGTCGGGCAGGTTAAGTTCGTCGGGAGGAGCGTCAGGTAATTTTTCCAGGGAACGGACCATGTCGTAGGCAAAGTAACCCACGGCACCGCCGTGGAAGTGGTGCAAGCCGGGTATTTCCGGTACCTTATATTGATTAAGTAGCTGCTCGAGCACCCTGGTGGGGGGGCCGTTTTTAATGTGCTTACTTTCCCCTTTGTAAACAGCCTTTCCTGAGCAGTCTTTGCTTGAATAACACAGTAAGGGGTTAAACCCAATAAAAGAATACCGTCCGCCTTCAACACTTTCCAGGAGAAAGGAAGGGCCTTGTCCGGCAGATTTAATCTTTAGATAAACGGAAATAGGGGTTTTTGTATCTTTGGGGAGCTCTGTGAAAACAGGAATGAGGTTATTATGACGGCTTAATGTTATAAAGTCCCGGTAAGGTGGATAAAACACGGGGATAACTTCCTCCTTGGGAGCTGACGGAGGGGAGGGTAAAAAACAAAAAACCGACACTCAGATGAGAGCCGGTTGCTTTTAAAGTAATAATTGCACCCACCTCATCTCAGCTCAGCTCCAGAATTTTAAAACTAATCTCTACTCACCTATTCTCAGCTGTCAACTTTATTAACTTAAGGTACATCTTAGTATATGTCTGAGTAAAAGTCAACTATTTTTTGCAGTCTATTGATCCATCATCAAAGAGTTTTTTCAGGCATAAACTCCTTTTTTATGCCGGAGAAGGTTATAAACGAATTTTTTGCCGGGCATCCCTCGAAATTTTTTACTTTGATTTATAATATAAAGGCGTAAAGGGATTAAAGCACGGCGTGAAGAATAATTTTAATTTGGGAAAGTGAAGGGGGTGCGAATTTGAGCAGGCCCGGTCTTAGTGCCGAAGAATGGGAGAAGCGTAACAGTGAATTAAAGGAACAATATGCTGCCGAAATAGATAATCTTCAGATTCCGGAGGATTTGACTGCCCGGGAACTTACCGGGTTTATGGCTGAGCTGGACCGCTTGTACAGCCAGGCCCGCCTGGATTATTATCAAACCCGCCGGCTTTACGAACTCGTAAAAAGAACTCAAAATCTCGCCATTAAAAGCGTCCAAAGTCGTATGACCGAGCGGGGTAGAACGGAGAAGGAGCGGGAAGGCCTGGCCATAGGCCAGTTGAGAAATTCTCCCTTGCACGGAATGAAAGTAGACATCTTTACAGCCCTGGACTTGGCCGAGGACGGCTATATGTTTATGGAGGAGGTTATCAGGGCCCTGGAAGGAAAATTTCGCCTCCTGGATTTGTATTTAAAGGCTATGCAATTGAAGGGCTAGGAGGGGCAAAAGGTGCCTGTGTCAATCGATAGCCTGGATTTAATGAAATGAAAAGCGAGCCGGGGAAGTTCCGGCTTTGTTTTTTAAGAACTTTAGTGTTATTAAAGTTATGGAAGGGGTGTAACTTTCGGTGGCCTAGTCAAAGGCATATTCCCTGGTAAGCCCCTGAGGTAAAAACCCATGTTAGCAAGCGGCGCCACAAGAGTAGCCTTGACAGCCGGGGCCCCTACGTGTGGTACAGTGGATGGACCGGCGGGGCATGAGGTAATATGCTGGCATATTCCCCGGAGCCGCCCCGCCGGCATTTAAATGAAATACCACATGCGGGGTGAATGTCAAGGCCGCCGCTCCTCCGGGAAACTGGAAAGGGTTTGCCTGCCTGGTTTAGTGTTTTGTTATGGGAGTCTACTTGATTTTTCAGAAACAGTACAATGCATGAAGCCACAAAAAAAATTGATACAAACCAAAATGTCTTTTATCACAAATCTTATGGGGCATATAATGCAAATTTATATGGTGAATTAACTACTCCAGACGGAATTAGTTGGGGAGTTACTGTAAAAAATAATTATTACTCAGATGGCGACGTTAAGCTTGAGGTGTGGCCATCAGATTGGCGTCCCAAATCGCTAATTATCCCAGAAGGCTGGCGAGATTATGGTGGCTATAACTCAGAAGACGTACTTTTACCTCTTAACAAATCAAGAAAGGTTGAAGCACTTATTATTGTAAGCGGTGATAAATTATGGTGGGCTGATACTGAAACCACGACTATAGATTTTACTTCTAAAATGCCCATAGAATCAACATCTAGCTTATCAATTAATGATATTTATGTTAGCAAATCAAATAACAAACAAATTAAAATAGCTAAGTCGTTTGGGACCAAAGCTAAAGAATTTAATAAGCTACTTAAAGATGAGCATATCATAGCACGAGTTGGTAACAAGTCAATTACCCTTAAAGAATTTGCGCTTAAAAAACTAATAAGAGCTGCACATCTTTTGATGGCTTATGCATAAGGTTTTCCTCCCTGGGTAGAAATCATTAGTCATAGTTAAATATTTCGATGTTTTTAACTGTTTTCCTGGCAGGGAGGGTAGTTTTATATGGGTTATCCCTATTTTTCTTGATTTTACATGTGATCATAATGAATTACTGTGGAAGACCATCTCGTTCATGACAAGGAATAGTATTTCCCCTGTGCTCTGCTAATATCTGACATTTGACTGGGGGGGTTGCGACTGTATCTTTTACAGTATGACATTCTTTAGCCAGTTCTTTAATGGTTTTGTTTGCTAAATTTTGCATAAATGGTCATCTCCTTTTGTTATAACCATTTACACAAGACTCTTTACGCTCTCCTACTGATTTTTTTTAAGGTAATTTTCTATTTCAATTATAACCATCAACCATTTATCATCTTCCCAAAATGCTATACCTTGACTCACTTCAAAATTGTTTCCTAGTTTCAATGAAATCATTTTATTAATATTAGAAATAAGCTCTAACTCTTTTTTTAATTTTTTTTGTATTTCAAGGTTTGCATTTATGTTGCATTTGTTGGCATTAGTAGGTATGGATTCCAAAAACAAGTATAATTCATTAATATTTTTTTCTAAATAACCATGATAATCTGTTAACCTTATACTATTGTTTATTTTTTTATAATCATATATAAGTCGGTTAATTTTAAACTGGGCATACCACGCATTATTTTTCTGAGCAATAGCTTCTTCAAGCGGAATCGACCCATTGTTTAACCAAGTATTAAAAGATTTTTCTATGCTTTTTAAAAAAATAAAGTAATTTATACAATCATGTGCCATCCTTTTACCTAATACTTTTTTATAATTCAAGTTTTGATTATAGTATTTACTTAAGCATGTAAATATAAAAGTACCGATAATAATAATGCAAAGCCATAAAATTACACTTTTTTTATTAAGCATAAATTCTCACCCCAAACCAAAAAAAAGTAAAAGCCCAGATCGTAGCTTGAGTACCTTATATACTAACAATTTGAGGTTATTTTACCATAAACAAGTGTTAATGCACAAAATAATAAAAGTCCAATTATGCTTGAGAATAGCGGAATTGCCAAGTTTTTTACGCTTTTTTAAAGAGAAGATGTGTTTAACAGTAACCAGTTTGTTAATTTTATCCAAGCTAATAAAAAATTACAAGGAGGTCAGTAGTGTTGCAAATATTTCATTTGAGTTACTGAGTTACGTTGGCAAGGGGTTTACACATTGGAAATCCGTGCTGCCGAAGCCCGCAATCAGGCCGACTTAAATAACAGCTGTTCTTGGTGAGCCTCGAGGCAATTTCAATCAAAGTAGCGCCGTAAGGGAAGTCTTGACAGACGGGGTCCTTGCGTATGGTAAAATGGCGTTTTCGACGGGGGTTGTATAATTTTCTCACATGTTCCCGGAGCCGCCCGCCGGCAGTTATTACGAACCATACGCGGGGTGGCTGTCAAGACCGCTACTTTTCCTGGCTATATAACCAATCAGCTTTCCGTCCTGGCTCATGAGACAGCCCGGTACCGGGGCATGTGCATGCCGGTGTTTACTGGCTTCTTTGTCCAATTCCCAATCTGTTTTCTCCTTTTCCTTCTCGGACCATAAGCAGGATGTTTCTGGACATAGGCCAAAATAGCCTCTTCAACATCCGGAGGAGTCTGGTTGGGCCAAATCTTTGGGGCACGTTCTTTATCATATAAGCCAGCCTTACCCTGTTCTTCATATCGTTTGAGGACCTTGTAAAAGGTGGTATGAGACATCTGGCACCTTTGAGCTATTTCCCGGCGGCTAATAACTTTCATGGTATCGAGTTAATGGCTTGCTTTCTGCAGCGTAGTACGATAGGATGAGTATATACAGTCAGCTCTCCCTTCTAGTGGTTGTTGTGGTAAACACTATTATACGGAGAGCGCTGTGGCTGTGGATACTCGACTATCTGGGGCAAGCCCAGGTGGTTGATTTTGTTTTTTCACCTTATTCCAATCTGTCAGCCCATACTCAACTTAACACAACTATCAAAGGTATTTGGTCATGCTTAAAAATAAAGTGATAATTATATAGCTTATTATTAGGCCACTAACAGCTCTATATTTCTTTCTTAATAAAAATGCTATAATCAAGAACAGAAACGTTTGCAAATACCTGGCGTAAATATCTGGTATTTTAAAAATAAAAAACAAATTGTCGGCCACAATATTTATTGAATAAACTAGAATTAGTATTAACATAATTATAAAAATATTATATATTCTAGAAGGCAATTAAGCACAACTCCTTATATTGAAAATGCAAAAAACCATTGTATTCCAATGTAATTAGTATTATATTATCTTACTTTGAAGAAGCAAGGGTGAATTATATATCTCCACCCTTACTTCCTAGCATCTGTGTGAGGAATAGTTGATTTAAAGCCGTAGATCATCATTAATAAAAAGTAGGCTAAATAGTAGCATCCCTTAAAAAATGGAAATTTAAGTGTAATTGATTATGCTGCCATTAAGTCAAATGGCTCTCTTAATATTCCGTGAGTGGCCCTTTAATGTATATGACCCAATACTTACCTTAAGTACCCTATTTTGCCGTAGAAATTTCTGCGGCGTTAGTTCACATACCCCATCACAATATTCTTCGGTCGGCTTTTATACAGGCACTACGCCGGGAGGTAGGAGTGCCGCGACCGGCTGGAGTGGCAGGTTGCAGTAAATTCCCTTTAGAGAACTGAAAATGGACTTGGTTAAAGCTTGCCTATAAGGAATTGGAACATTTTAAATTCCATCTTAGGGACAAAATCCCGGCAGAATACCCCGCTTTTTCAGCGGGGTTCTGTCTTTTTTGGAGTTCCAATAAGAAACCCTTTGGTGTTTATTGCAAGCTCAGGACAGGGATGAGCAGGTGTCAGTAACAAGTAAACGGTTTTAGGTTTTTTTAGTGATAATTATTCTAAAACGTGAAACTTTAGACATTTTATATTGCTCGATCGTCTTAAATATGCGGCAATAGACGGCAAATATATTGAGTTTTGAACCTTAGAAAAGTATTATAATTAAAACTTTCAGAAAAAAGGGGTGCCTTAAATGAACCGGATGCTTTTGGTGTTAAATGGGGCTAATTATTCAAAGGCAGCCGTCCGGAAGGCAGTGTGGTTGGCTAAAAATTATAGCAATATAAAACTAGATATGCTTTATATCAATCCATCGTGTTATGAACTGTACTCCAACCTGCCCGGTTACTGTTTCTGGCTGCCGGATAAGGAGTTTCAAAAGATCGCAGAAGATTTAAGAAATAGGGTGATGAAGGAATTAGTGCCAATTTTTGCAGAAATGGAAGTAGTTCCGAACATTATCGTGAGGAATGGAGATATTGATAGGGAAATTGGTGAATTGGGCAAGTACGGAAATTATGACAGTATATTTATTGCCAGTCCGTCCAGGTATTGTGGGAAAGGTAATAAATGGCGGAAGAAATGGCTTCAAGAAATATCCGCCAGCCTTATTTGTTTAGTTTAAATACCACCTTGTTAACAAGGTGGTAAAAAAATTTTTTTAAAAGAATTGCTTTGAGGTAATAATTATGCTATAATCCTTTATTAAATAAAATAAAAGTTCAAAATCAATGAAGGGGAAAAGTAAACCGGCCCCAGTTTCTACAGAGAGGGGACGTCGTGGGCTGAAAGCGTTCCTGAAACATGACCGGTTGAAGTTCTCTCCGGAGATGCCGGCTGAAACCATTGTATAGGCGGTAAGTAGGCTTGGACGTGATCTCCCTACGTTACAGGGGAGCGGGTATCGGAATGAAATATTCCCGTACCTTGTAAGGAGGGGTCTGTGCTTATCAGCACAGGCAATCAGGGTGGTAACGCGGAAAGCATAAAGCTTCTCGTCCCTGCCGGGCGGGGGCTTTTTTTATTGTCCCACCAGTGCTAATGGTATGGTGAATTGTTTCATTCCCGTACTCAGTCAGAAATGAGTGGGCCTTTATTCCCAAAGGTCAATTGGGGTGGTACCGCGGAAGTCCGCCGCTTTCGTCCCCTTGTGGAGAAAGCGGCGGCTTTTTTTATTAAATAAATAGAATGGAGGGAAGTTTTATGGTTATTGTTATGGATGTAAACGCGAAGGAAAAGGACATAAATGTTGTGATGGAGAAGTTGGCCGAGTTTGGTTTTCAAGGACACCTGATAAGGGGTGTCAAGCGGATAGTTATTGGAGCGGTAGGAGACCGGGCAGTTATAGATTCTTTAGGTTTAGAAGCACTGCCCGGTGTGGTAAAGGTGGTACCTATCATGCATCCCTTTAAATTGGTAAGCCGGGAAGTAAGGAATGAAGATACTTGTGTGATGGTGGGTAACACTGCAATTGGCGGTGGAGAGCCGGTGGTAATAGCCGGGCCGTGTGCCGTGGAAAACAGGGAGCAACTTATGACTACCGCGCGCCGGGCTGCAAAAGCCGGGGCCCGTATTTTAAGGGGAGGCGCATTTAAGCCGCGAACTTCGCCCTATAGCTTCCAAGGTTTGCAGGAAGAGGGTCTTAAACTTATGTCTGAGGCAGCGGCTGAAACCGGTTTGGCAACTGTAACGGAGGTCGTAGATGAAGCAAGTTTGGAACTTGCCCTTAAATATGTTGACATGGTACAGGTGGGGGCAAGGAATATGCAAAATTTCAGATTGCTGCAGGCCGTTGGGCGGTGCGGCAAGCCGGTTCTCTTAAAGAGAGGGTTTTCTGCTACGGTGGAAGAGTGGCTTATGGCGGCGGAATATATTGTATCAGAAGGTAACGCCGATGTGGTGTTATGTGAAAGGGGAATCCGTACCTTTGAAAAATACACCCGTAATACCCTGGATTTAAGCGCGGTTCCCCTGGTGAAGAGTTTAAGCCACCTGCCGGTGATAGTTGATCCCAGTCATGCTACCGGAAAGCGGGAACTGGTTGCTCCCATGTCCCTGGCGGCTATTGCGGCTGGTGCCGACGGGCTGCTCATAGAAGTACACCCTGAACCGTGCCGTGCCCTTTGTGATGGTCAGCAATCATTAACGCCGGATGAGTTGGATGCCCTAATGTTGAAAATTGCCAATTTAAAAGAGATTATTGCCAGGATAGGGGCCTAAAGTTAATTGCGGGGTGTGAATAATGATAACTCATAATATTAAAAATCAGATATCCCGAATTGCATTCTTGGGGCCGGCAGGAACTTTTTCCGAAGAAGCGGTTACCAAGTATTTAAGTGGAAGAAAGGCTTACCCGGTGGCCTGTAAAACTTTAGATGAGATTTGCAGGGGCATCCAGGAATGTCGGTGGGAAGAAGGTCTCCTTCCGGTGGAGAATTCTACCGAGGGGGCGGTGGGCCGGACAATGGATCTTTTGGTGGAATATTCAAGCCTGAAAATACGTCAAGAGATTTTGCTTCCTGTAAGGCACAACCTTATGGCTCCGCCCGGGGTGACCGTGGAGCAAATTGAATTGGTGGTTTCTCACCCACAGGCCCTGAACCAATGCCGGCGCTATCTGGAGAAAAATCTTCCGTGGGCAGCTACCAGGGAGATGGCCAGCACCGCCCATGCGGCTCGGGAAGTAGCCAGGGGTAACCGTCCCTGGGCGGCACTTGCCTCCGCGGTGGCCGCGTCAACTTATGGCCTTAAGATTTTAGCCCGGGATATTAACGATTGCGGGGAAAATGTCACCAGATTTTTAGTATTGGGCAGGGAGGAGGCAAAACCTGCCGGGGCAAATAAAACCTCCATAATACTTACTGTCAATGATCGTCCCGGGGCGCTTTATTCCGTCCTGGGTGAATTCGCCCGCCGGGGAATCAACTTGACCAGGATTGAATCCCGCCCGTCCAAAAAAAAATTAGGGGAATATATATTTTTTATAGATTTTGCCGGACATAAGGATCATCCTGAAGTCGCCGAGGCTTTGCAAAAAATCAAAGAAAAATGTGTAACTTGCCAAGTTGCCGGTTCCTATCCCGCTGCTTTAAAAATCACTTATAATTATCCTTTGGATTATTCCCTGGGTGATTTACGCCGGAATATAGATATGGTGGACCGGGAAATTTTAGATCTCCTGGCCCACAGGATGACTCTTTCAGATCAGGCTGCCCGGTATAAAAGGCCGGGTGAGGTAAGGGATAAGGAAAGGGAAAAGGAAGTTTTGGAGGGCCTGGCAAAAGAAGCACGGGAAAGGGGTTTGGACCCGGTTATTGTGATGGGCCTGTTCAAAGTAATTCTTAGTTACTCTGTCAGCCGCCAAAATGCCATTCTTTCTGGGCAGATCCCCGTGCCTTCTGCGGCGGTCCAGGCAGATGTATAAAAAAGCCGGTGCTTCCCGTTGAGCAAATTGCATAGCACTGTCGGCGGGGAGCACCGGCCATTACCGTTAAACCGGTATCCAACTCCCAACCACCTTTTTCAGGGCAGCTCGGGGCGCCATTGTGCATTAGGGAAGGAGTATGTGACCGTTAGCAGGATTATTATTGACGGGCACCGATATGGTGTATATAAAAAAGATAATAGGAATTGGGCCTATTTTGTCCTTTAAAAAGAGCTCCCCCCGGGCCAATCAACCCAGGGAAACTAGGTGGTATTAAGTGTTAAAAGAGAAGGGACTGGAAAAAGTTGAAGCAAGATTTTCTCATACTTTAAAGATCCTGTTGGAAATTAGCCGGGTTATTCATTCCAATTTAAGGTTGAGTGAAGTTTTTCAAGTGGTATATGCGTATTTACCTCATCTGTTGGATTTTGATGTGGGAGGGTATTACCTAAAAGATTTAAAAAACTTTAGACTTAAGCAAAGTTTGGCACTTGATGACGAATATATATCCGTTCTTGGACAAAAGGGTCCCAAAAATTTATTGCTGAAAAAAATTGAAGCCACCTGCCGGGCCTGGATTTGCAGCCAGTTTATGACACCTGGCCAAATAAAAAAACATCCCTTTTACCGGGATATACTTGCGCCCCACGGAATTTTTTACACCATGGGGGCGCCTATTCTTGTAAATGGGATGTTTCTCGGGAGTATTAATTTGGGCCGAAAGGAAGATAAAGGGGACTTTACAGTTGATGAGCTGAATCAGCTTGAGATGGTGGCCAATATGTTGGCCGCGGTGGTGCAGGGATGTTCCAGGGCCTATTATCAGAATGAATTTGAATGTAAGTCAGAAGAATGTCAATCTGCTCCTGAGAAGAAGCCGGCTGATAAGACGGGTAACCAGCCGGGATGGATGCAAATGCTTGGTAATATGACCACTGTAGTGGCCAGAGAGATCAGAAACCCGTTAGTTACCATGAAAATGGCATTTTATTCGCTGGCCCGCAGCGTTGCCAATAATGCGTTCCTTCAACCTGACCTGGAGCAAATGGAATATTCATTACAGTGCATGGATAAAACTTTGGATTTTTTATTAAGCCTTTCCCGGGACTTGGAATTGAATCCCGTGCAAGTAGATATTAATCGTCTATTGGATGAGGTATTGGAAATGATCCGTTCTAATTTGGACCCGGAAGTCCTGGTAATAAGGGATTATGCCCCAATACCTCCGGTTGTTATTGACAGGGAAAAAATGCGGGCTGTCTTTAACAATGTTATTGAAAACGCCGTGAATGCCATGCCAGCGGGAGGAACATTACGGGTTATTACCTTTGGCAATGAGAAGCGAGTCCGTATTATCATAGAAGATAACGGGCTAGGGATGAATCATACGGGTTCCCGTTTTTTTGACCCTTTTATCAGCTCCAAGCCCCAAGTTGCGGAATTGGGGTTTACCATTTGCAAGCGAATTGTAGAGTCCCACGGTGGTAATATAAAAGTGCGAAGCAATATTGGTAAAGGAACAGCCGTTTGCATAGATATACCAATGAAACTGGAAGAGCCTAATGCATAGTAAAAAACCTCCCTTACGGAGGTTTTTTGTTTGATTACTGATTATATATCTCTTCCTTTTGGGCCTATATTCCCCGTTCAACTGCATTATTTTTACCGTGCTTGTGTTCACTTTTTAGTTGGGCTTTCTGAGGCCTGGATTCCCGGGGCTGGGGTGAACCCGGTGGGCGGTGGGTGGCAGCAAGGGTTTCCGGTTGGTAATACTTATTTATTCTGGGCACCTATTAATCCCCCTCTACAGGTACTTTTTTTATTATATTGCGTTATCGGGTGAAAGGCTAACCCAGGTGATTTATTCAACCTCAGGAAGTGCGTGCCATCGCTGTGTCTTTTCTGTGCTTTGTAAGATTATCGCCGGCTTTAAGATGTTCCGGTTTACGAATAAGCTGGGAGGAAAGGAACCCAGCCTGGACTTAACATATTCACCTATATTGCAAAAGCGGGCGAAAACTTTAACCCTGTTACGCCCGCGGTCAAATATTGGGGCGTACTTTTTCAGCAGCAAGTCGGGATTTGCGGCGTTTTGTTTATCGACAATTTCTACTTGTTTTAATTTCAGGTTTTTGGATGCTGCCTGGTGAAAAAGTCTTTTAACGTAAAAATCCGTTGCCGGCAGACTGTATCCGATAATTACTATATTATCCGCGTGCAACAAAGCCTTATAGGCCTTGTGCCAAACAGTTTGCAGCACTTTACCGCTAAAATCCTTTTTTAATGTAGGGGGGACTATTATCCAGTCCAAGTTATGGTCGGGCGGCTCTTCCACTCCGGGATATTCTTTGTTGCGCCGGTAAATAAGGCTATGCGGATAGGCATCTTCTCTGGCGAATATATAAAAATTACCGCAATCTTGGCAGACCATCCAATTAAATGAACCATGCATTTTTAAGAGATGAACCCTGGAATGCCTTTTTAAGTTAACAGGATAGAAGGTATGTTTATCAATTATCCGAAAGCCGGGCAGTCCGTAACCGTCATCTAAGTACCATACCGGGCAATGTTGAATAAGGGCATTATCAATTAGCAGGTCGTAGTTAAAAGAGATAACGCAGTCACCGGGCCGTAAAAATGAGGCAAGACGGGCATGATAGGGACACGGCTCGCCGTAGAGTACCTTTTCAAAAGTTAGGGCCATCAAGGTAAGAAAATCCCGGCGGGCTGCTTTTAATTCCATTAGCTTGCCGGGAATTTCACAACGTTCTATTTCTATGTCCAGGAAAGTTAATATGTCTTCCATATCAAGGTTAACTTCCGCCAATCGCTCCAGGGGTGTACCGTAATGTTGTTCTACGAATTTTTCAAAATGATGGTATGTAATATGGCGGTCCCCGAAATTCCGCTCTGCACATTGATGAATGTTTCTTACCCGGTACGCTATTTCAAAGAAATTTTCAGCCACAGGGCTCCGTTCGCCTAAAAATGATCCTTCATAGCCGGCACTGGCTCCCGCACCCAATATATATACAGTAGGCATGCTTTGGCACCTCAAATCTTGCTATGTTGAAATTAAAAGTGGCACTCTTTTAATAGCATACCCGGCAGGGTTAAATTAATTATAAAAAATAAACACAAAAAAATACGCTTGTTTTAAGCGTATTTTTAATGTAAAGTTTTCTTATATTCTTTTAGAATTTCATTTGTTATTTCTTCCAGCTTCTTAATGGCTTCTTCGTCAATTAGTTCGTGTATTTTCAACATATGACCGGCTACTTTTTCAGTTAAAAAGATAGGGACTCCGGTTCGTACAGCTAAGGCAATAGCGTCACTGGGACGAGCGTCCAGCAATATATTTTCGTCTCCCTTTAACAAGTGAAGTTCGGCAAAAAATGTATTATCCCTCAGGTCATTAATTACAACTTTGGAAACTGATACTCCAAGGCTGTTAAACAGGTTTAGCATTAAATCGTGGGTTAAAGGTCGCGAAATATTATGGGCTCCCAGTGCCATAGCAATGGAATGTGCTTCGAACATACCCACCCAGATAGGTAGCACTTTTTTCTGCTCATTGTCGGTAAGAAGTATAATGGGACTGCCTGTTTCATCATAGGCCACGCCTTTTACCACTACACTTAACATGCCGTACACCTCCTGCCAAATTTGCCGTAAAATTCCCCTTTGGTGTTCGGCTTACAGTTATATATGCTAAAGGGAAAGGCATCATTCTTGGATTTAATGATATTTTATCAGTTTTCATATTATTGTCAAATTTATAAGGGGTTAAGCCCAGGGAGGTATCCCGGTACGGCAAGGGTTTAGGGATTATCTACGGGGAAATTAAGTTTTAAAGGGGCTTAGGTTATCCGGCAGGGTGGGTGGTAAGAAACGGTAAAATGTTAACCCCAGAGCAACTATATAAATATAATCGGTACCAGATAGACTTCCATTTGGTCTTCATCGGATTTATCCTTTTGCTGCACGGGGTGTTGTGTTTGCTCCTTATCCATTTAACCACCTCCAGGCAGTAATTTTTTAATTATTTAGAATATTTTTTAAAATCCTGATGAGTTGCGGATAACGCTATTATATTCTAAAGTTTGAATTTCGGTCAATAGCTTTTAAGATTCTTTCTTACATACATAAACATGCTCTTTTTTTACCTGTACAGTATATATTCAGCGGCAGTTTTGTAGGCCATCAAGCATACTTGTTGCTAAATTAATCAAATAAAAACTGCCTGTGCAGGCGTTTTTTATGGGGTAAAAATTTTGGTTGCTACTTGAAAATTATATTTAAAATCCAACCTATAATTGATGTAAATAATGCTCCCCAAAAAGCTCCTCCGAAACTGTATACGTGAAAACCGGGAACGAGGAGTGCGACCAGCCCGAAAGTAACGGCATTAAGCACTAATATAAATAACCCTAAGGTAATAATGGTGAAGGGTAAGGTGAATAGCATCAGAATGGGCCGGATAAAAGTGTTTATAATTCCGAGGGAAAGTCCTGCCAGTAATGCAGGTATCAATCCCTTTATCTTAATGCCTGCCACGAGGAAGTCGGCCAGTACCAGGGCCAGGGCGTTGACAAGAATCATTGTAATCCAATTCATATAAATGCACCCTTTTTAAATAATTAGCTAATTTCTTTTATTTTTACGTGAACTGTGCCCGGGTTTCCATTTATTGTCCGGATAAATCCCAGGATAATTATACACTATAATACTGGATTTAAAAAATTTATTTTATATGGAGGTGCTTGGATGGTTCAAGGTTGGACTGATTTTGAAAAAGGTGTTGAAGTAAGGCCTTCCTTCGGAAACCAGGTAAATATTATTTACAACGGATTGTTGTCTAAAGCAGGAGCAGATCAGGTATACCTGCATTGTGGCTTCGGGAATCCCGAAGATTGGCGCGATGTTCAGACCTTGAGAATGGAACGTACTGCCAGGGGTTGGGAAAAGAGTGTTCCCATGAAAAACCATTCCATGGCTTTCTGCTTTAAGGATAGCGCAGAAAATTGGGACAATAACAACGGCTATAACTGGATTGTTCGTGCATAGTGATTTGTATCCCGGTACCCGGTACCGGGGTTTTTTATTTTCCGTCATTTTAATTCAGAAGGGAATGGATGGAGTACATAGAAGTTTACAATATAGTTGCTGCAAATTTTTATATTCGCGAGGAGGTAATATGGTGATTTATCCTTACTTGGGGCACCGGCCTAAAATAAAGGATACCGTTTTTATCGCCCCCGGGGCCATGGTGATTGGGCGGGTGGAATTGGATGATGATGTAAGTATTTGGTATAATACGGTGGTGCGTGGGGACGTGGATATTGTTAAAATTGGCCCGCGGACCAATATACAGGACGTTTGTGTTTTACACGAGGATGAGGGTTTCCCTTTGATAATCGGTGCAGATGTAACGGTGGGTCACAGGGCCGTCCTGCATGGGTGTACCGTTGAGGACGAGGCATTTATAGGAATGGGAGCCATTGTGCTGAGCGGAGCCAAAATTGGTTCCGGGGCGGTGGTAGGTGCAGGGGCCCTGGTTTTACAAGGGCAGGAGATCCCGCCGGGTATGCTGGCTCTCGGTTCCCCGGCGAAGGTGGTTCGGGAGCTTTCCGAAGAAGAAAAAGTAAATTTTCGTCAGATGGCTGACCGGTATATGGAAAGGGCCCGGCAATACAAAGGTACATAACAAAAAGAATCCCCTTGTAGGGGAGTAAATGAGTGAAAAGCAATCCGCGAGGGTTAATAGTATTCCCGCAGTTTTAATTGTTATGTTAGGTTCTTTAAATTTATGACAGGTATTTTAAAAAAGTTAATGGTTTAAGTAGAAGTTTAAAATACTTTCCCTGTTTTCCCGTATATCATCAAGGTAACGCCAGCGCTTACGGACTTTTTTGATTAAGTCCATGTTTAGCCGGAAGTAATAGATTCCTGGAGCATTTCCACATTGTTGTAGTCCATGTCCGTCCGGGCGCGCTACAAAACTGCGGCCGGTCACCCTGCGGCCGTCTCGATAACTGGTTAAAGTGTTATTGGCCATGGCCACGTAAACAGTATTTTCCGCCGCCCGGGCGGCCCCCAGCCACTGCCAGAGATCCATCCGCGAGTCCGGTATGTTAGCCGGGTTGAAGATAATTTCCGCTCCTCTGAGGGCAAGGTTTCGTACCACTTCCGGGTAAAAAAGATCAACGCATACTGAAACTCCCATTTTTATACCTTTATATTCGATTACTGGCAATAATTTACCTTTTTGAATAAATTTTCTTTCATTAATGGCATGGGAGGGAAATTGTTTTTCGTATGGTATAATTACCGGTGATTTTTTATAAATAAAAGCTCCCCGGGAAACGGACATCTGTCCTGTTCGCACAAACCCGGCGCCTGCCACCAATAAGCAATCCCTGGGCAGTAGTTCCTTTATTTCAAGGGAAGCATTCAAAAAATCTTTCCACGGCATAAGTGATGTGCCCAGCCAGTCTTCAGGCAGTAGAACGATATCGGCATTTTTAATTTGATAAGCATATTCCCGGGCTTGAGTTAGATTTGATTGAAGTTCTCCAAGCTGGCGGGGAAACTGGATGATGGCAAGGGTAATAATATTCATTCTTTGCACCTCCGCTTACTATAATAACAAAGAAAAACTCCGGCATAATACCGGAGATTAAAAAATTATTTTTGCCTGGTAGCAATTATATTGTAAGTGTTCCCGTCATGGCTTCCCCGGGTTTGATATGTAAATCCGTTTTCATCAAGTAGCCCGAAAATGTTATCTGCCTGGTGCGCGTCTGCCGATTCCATTGTAATGGTTAAATGCTCGTCTTTGCCTATCCTGGGAAGGATAGATTTTACCCGTTCGAAGGCTTCCCGGTCAATTGCCGGGCCCAAATGAAGGGTGATGTCGCCCATGGATACCACCTCCGATAAATTTATTTGGTAAAGTTTTCCCGGTAACTTTAGTTTTATGCAGCTAAGAGTGCTAAAAGCTTGAGCATATTAAGTAATGCAGCAGAAATTTTTAAAACTATTACAGAAGGTGGTTTTGAAGACATCGTGGGAAAGCATTCGTATTTAAAATGGTTTAAGGCTAGGGTTAAAAGGGCTATTAAAGACTACGGGATGATAAAAAACGGGGACCGGGTTGTGGTGGGGTTGTCCGGCGGCAAGGATAGTGCGGTTTTATTGGATGTGTTAAGCCAAATCCGCAGGGAGATACCTGTTGATTATGAACTCCATGCCGTTTTGATTCATATGGGCTGGCCAATGGACATCGATACTTTGGAGCGGTTTTGCAGCGAGCGGGGGGTGCCTTTCACCTGCAAATACACAAATATCGGTGAAGTGGTTTTTGAACATCGAAACGAAAAAAGCCCGTGTGCCTTGTGTGCCAACCTGAGGCGGGGTGCGCTAAATAATACTGTTCGCGATCTAGGATTTAACAAACTGGCCCTCGGGCATCACCTGGATGACGCCATAGAGACATTCTTTATGAGCCTTTTTTACACGGGACAATTTAAAACCTTCTCGCCCTTGACCTATATGGACCGTAGCGAAGTTACCCTTATCCGTCCCCTTATTTATCATAGCGGCAAGACTGTGCAAAATTTTAGGCAGAGGTATGAGCTGCCCGTGGTGAAAAATCCATGTCCTGTAGCCGGTAAAACAAAGCGGGAAGAGGTGAAGGGGATTGTAAACTATCTCGGGGGAATTTATCCGGACCTTCGCCGGAGCTTTTTAACTGCTTTGCAGTCCCTGGACCCCCGTAATCTTTGGCCGCCACCGGTTAATAAGCGAAGACTGCCGGAGGAAAATCCCCCCGAGTAAAAAATATGTAACCCGCACCGGGTTACTTTTGGAGTTGGACCAATTTTTTCAGTATTTCCAGGTCCTTTGCTATTATATTTTCAAGCTTTCTGTTATAAGTGATTGCTCCGGGGTGGTGGATGGGGAATACTTTGGATTCACCATAGAAAAACAGGTTTCCGTGCCAGTCGGAAATTGATGCCTTTGGATCGCCCAGCAATTGCCGTAAAGGAATGTTACCGAGGGTAATTATCAGCCTGGGAGTAACGATATTTAATTCTTTTTTCAGGTAATAGGAACAGGCCCTTATTTCCGATGCGTAGGGGGCGCGGTTTTTCTTTCCCCTATACCCCACCGTGGGACGGCATTTCACGGTATTTGTAATGAATACTTCATTTCGCGACAAATTAAGGCGGCTCAAAAAGTCATCAAAATTACTTCCCGCCATTCCCACAAACGGGGTGCCCAATTCCGTCTCCCTGGCCCCGGGGGCCTCACCCACAAAGGCGATATTTGTCCCCCCTTCCGGATAATAGCCTTTTACAACGGTAGTAGTACCTTTAAGAGGACAATCAATTTGACAATTAACGAGCTCGGTATATAGCTTTTGAAGTTCTCCCGTCATTATAAAAAATCACCTCAAAGTTTTCGATTTTAGAAGTATAATACTATATGTCCTTTTTTAATCCCTTTAATGATTGGGTGAAGATTAAATGAAAATAATTTCCCTTGTGCCGTCTTATACCGAAACACTTTTTGCCCTGGGTTTGGGCCCCGAGGTTATCGGGGTGACCGAACATTGCGATTTTCCACCGGAGGCCAGGGATATTGAAAAGGTGGGCACCTTTGCCGGGCCGGATGTACGGAAAATCATGGCCATGAACCCCGACCTTGTTTGCGCCGATCCTGTTTTACATAAAAAATATATAAATCAACTTTTAACTGCTGGCATAAAAGTATACTCCCCCTGGCTGCAAAGGGTGGATGATGTTCTGCGTAGTATGAAGGAAATTGCCCAATTGTGCGGCCGAAGAAGAGCCGTGGAGGAAGTGGTGGCACCCTTGCGGGACAGGGTAAATCGTATTAAAAGGAAAACCGCCGAAAATTTCCGCCCCCGGGTGTTTCGTATCATGAATGACAATCCGATAATAACCCCGGGCCCTTATTCAGTTCAATACGATGCCATCAGACTTGCCGGCGGGCTTCTTATGCCCATGAAAAAAAAGGCTTACCTTAAAGTGTCCTGGGAAGAACTGGTTAGTTTCGATCCTGAGGTCCTGCTGTTTTGTGGCAGAAAAAAAGGGGAGCCCAGGCGCCCCCGCTGCAAGGGATGTCTATTAAAGAATCCACCGTGCCAGAGGCAGGTGGATGAAGTCATTACCGAAAAATGGTCAGTTATAACCGCCGTCAAAAATAACAGGATTTTCCCTTTATCTTGTGATCTTTTATGCCGGCCGGGTGTAAGGTTGATAGACGGTATTGAAAAGCTCAGTGAATATATTGCATTTTGAGATTGACGTTAAGAAACTTGCTTAGGGGCGGTTGAAGTTTATAAACCTTGAGAAGGAGGTTAAATAAATGAATGTAACTGAACTAATTAGCTGGAATTATGAGCAAAAATGCCAGAAGGCGGTACAAGCCCTTGAAAAAAACGGGTTTACCGCAATTTATTGCCCAACCAAACAGGAAGCAATTGATTACATAATGAAGGAAGCCGAAGACGCTGAAACAATTGGCTTTGGCGGCTCTATATCCGTAGCCGGTTTGGGAGTTGCCGGTAAACTAGAGAAAATGGGGAAGGAACTACTGATACACGGCAAGCCCGGACTGTCGCCCGAGGAAGTATTGAATATCATGCGCCGCCAGCTTACCTGTGACCTCTTCCTGGCGGGAACCAACGCTCTAACCCTTTGCGGTAAGTTAGTAAATATTGACATGACGGGCAACCGGGTGGGTTCAATGTTCTTTGGGCCCAAAAAAGTGATTGTAGTGGCCGGGCGTAACAAGATCGTTAACGATATAGAGGAAGCGGTTAAGCGGATTAAAAGATTTACTGCTCCGGCCAACGCCAAGCGCCTTAACATGGATACCCCCTGCGCTAGAACAGGTTTTTGCCAGGATTGTAATTCACCGGACCGTATTTGCCGCATCATGACGGTCATTGAGAAGAAGCCGAGATTAACCGATCTGCGCGTGCTGGTAGTCAATGAAGATATGGGTCTTTAAATGTCATAAATAAAATAAGAGCCTTGTCAACATATTGCTGACAAGGCTCCTTTTTTGTGCGCCCGGCATGGGCGATAACTTGGGGGTGAAAGTCCCCTGCGGGGGTTGGCAGCACCAACCGCTAGCCAACGGCAAGGGTGTCCACGGCGACGTGGAATCCGAAGGAAGCCCGAGGCAAAATCCCGACCCGAGGACCACGAACCGCGGGCGAGGCCGTCATATTCGGGCGAGCCTGCAAGACAAGGCAAAGCCCAATGCTGCCAAGGGGTATGGCGGTAAACGCGGCGGGTGTGGGAGGAAAGTTATCGCTCTTACCCGGGGAGGTCTGCCGGATATGCCCAGCACTCAGAACTTGAGTGCTGGGTAACCCGGGTCGAGAGGCCCGGCTGAACCGGCAGAAGTCAGCAGAGGTCATAGTACCTGCTTCAGACGTCAAAGCAGGGAAGGACCGAACACCAGGTGGAGGGATGAACTTGGCAAGTTCGCGAGACATGCGAAGACAGCAGAAAACTCCAAACGGAGCCTGCCCGCGGGAGGAAGCGGTGAAGCCGCGGGGGACCGCGGGAGGGCCGAGTGTGTCTCCGGCACGACCCGAGGATGCATCCCGCGAAGGAAATGATAACAACCTGCTGGAAGCCATGCTTGCGCGAAGCAACATGCTGGCGGCACTAAAGAGGGTAGAGCAAAACAAAGGAGCCCCCGGGGTAGATGGAGTGACGGTTGAATCCTTCCGTGCCTATCTGCGAGAGAACTGGGAGCGCATACGTAAAGAACTGCTCGCCGGGACCTACAGGCCGCAACCCGTGCGCCGGGTCGAAATCCCGAAACCGGGCGGCGGAGTGCGACTTCTGGGAATCCCAACCTTGATAGACCGCTTAATCCAGCAGGCACTTCTGCAGGTACTGACGCCCATATTCGACCCTGGATTTTCACCCAACAGCTATGGATTCAGGCCCGGGCGTCGCGCGCATGATGCCGTGCGCAAAGCGCGGCAATATGTGCAAGAAGGTTATGAATGGGTAGTGGACATCGACCTGGAGAAATTCTTCGACCAGGTGAACCACGATATCCTCATGGCCAGGGTAGCGCGCAAAGTCAAAGATAAGCGCATACTCAAACTAATCCGGCTATACCTGCAATCCGGGGTCATGGTAAATGGTTTGGTCCTGGTAACGGACGAGGGCACACCACAAGGTGGGCCTCTAAGCCCGCTACTGGCCAACATCATACTTGATGACCTGGACAAAGAGCTGGAGAAGCGGGGACACCGCTTTGTCAGGTATGCTGACGACTGCAACATCTATGTTCGCAGCCGCCGGGCCGGAGAAAGGGTCAAGGCCAGCATAACCGCCTACCTGCAGAAACGGTTAAAACTCAAAGTAAACGAGACCAAGAGCGCGGTAGACCGTCCATGGAAGCGCAAATTCCTTGGTTTTAGCATGTACAAAATCAAGGGGCAAGTGCGCATCCGCCTGGCCCCTCAAACCATCAAGCGGCTGAAGGACAAAATCCGGGAACTAACTTCTCGAAGCAAAAGCATAAGCATGGAAGAACGCATCCAGCGGATTAACCAGTACCTGATGGGTTGGGTAGGATATTTTGCACTGGCCGACATGTCCAACAGATTAATGGATATTGAAGGCTGGTTACGAAGGCGCCTGCGCATGTGCCTGTGGAAACAATGGAAACGGGTTCGCACCCGTTACCGGGAATTGCGGGCCCTCGGTCTCCCGGAATGGGTCGCACACCAGCTGGCGAACACCCGTAAGGGATACTGGCGCATAACCGGCGGCCCATTAAACAATGCCCTGAACACTGCCTACTGGCAGGCCCAGGGCCTCATGAGTTTAACCGAGCGTTATCATTTTATTCGTAGCGCTTGGTGAACCGCCCAGTGCGGACCCGCATGCTGGGTGGTGTGAGAGGACGGGGGTTAATCACCCCCTCCTACTCGATTACAGATTCTTTTCCAGTTTTCGACGGGCCGTGTCAAAATCATTGAGGGCGTCGAGAATAGGCTGCGGGGTAGACATATCCACCCCTGCCTTTTTGAGTAAGTTAATGGAGTAGTCTGAGCCACCCGACTTAAGAAAATCCAGGTACCCGTCAAGGGCGGATTTTCCGTTTAGTTTTGCTTTATTAAGTATTTTTCCGGCTATGCTAATGGCGGCAGAGACTCCGGTGGCATACTGGTAAACATAGAATGAATGGTAAAAATGGGGTATCCTTAACCATTCAAAGGTTAATTCTTCATCAATGACAAAATCCTTGCCGTAATATATTTCGTATAAGTCCCTGTACAGCGACCTGAGGGTTTTGGGGGTAATGGGCTGTTCTTTTTCAACCAAATTGTGAACCTGCATTTCGAAGTCGGCAAAGAGCGTCTGGCGGAAAAGGGTGGACCGGAGGCTGTCCAAGTGCATGCTTAACAGGTGGGCCTTTTCCCGGGACGAGTTGCTTTTGGATAACAGGTAGTGGTAAAGAATTGTTTCATTTAACGTAGATGCCACTTCCGCCGTGAAAATCGTATAATGCGAATTAGTATAAGGCTGATTTTCATTGCTGTAATAACTGTGCATCATATGCCCCAATTCGTGGGCAAGGGTGAAAACGTCATCCAATGTGCCGGAGAAGTTCTGCAATGAGTAAGGGTGGCAGCCGTAAATCCCCATGGCGTAGGCGCCTGACCTTTTCCCCTTTTGGGGGTAGACGTCTATCCAGCGCTCGTCGAAAGCCCTCCGGAGTATACCGGTATAATTTTCGCCAAGCACGGACAGCGCTTCCAGTACCAGGCTTTTGGCTTCTTCAAAGGTATAAGAAATGTTGGCTTTTTCAACCAGCGGGACAAAAAGATCATAAAAGTGGATTTCCTTCAGGCCCAGTACTTTTTTCCGCAAGGCAATATAGTCATGCAGGACGTTTATGTTGTCCCGTACCGTTTTAATAAGGTTATCGTAAACCTCGAGGGGAATAAAGTTTCCGGCCAGGGCCATCTCCCTGGAAGAATTGTATTTCCGGGCCCGGGCCACGAAAACGTCGTGTTTTACCGACCCGTAGTATGCTGAAGTAATTGAATTTTGATGGGTTCCGTAGGTAGATAAAAGGGACCTGAAGTATCTTTCCCGAAGGCTCCTGTCGTAGGAATTTAGACATTTCCGGTAATTGGTTTCATTGGCAACAACAGGCTTACCGTCCTCGCCCTCAATTTCTGGAAATTCAAGATCATTAACTGTTATATCATCATAAATCTTTTTGAAGGAATTTCCCAGGGATGCCATTTTTGCCAAGATTTCTTCCATTTCCGGGGCCAGGACATGTTCTTTTTTGCGGAAAAGTTTCTCCAATGTGTGGGAATAGGTATTCAATTCCGGAATTTCTTTCTTGTATGCTTCAAATGTCTCCGGGTTCATCTGCAGCAGTTCCGGTTCGAAAAAAGCCAGGCGGTCGCTGGTGGTGGATGCCAGTGCATCAACCCTCTCGAATCTGCCCTTTGCCTCATCGTTTCCCATGTTTGTGTCAAATTCCATGCGGGCATAGCTGTAAGCCCTGGCCAGTTTCATATTAAGTTCATCGCTGGTTTTCAGGGCATCGAGCAGGTTTTGGGCAGAGGATGCGATCTTTCCCTTCATGCCGGCAATTTTGTCGGCCAGGCCTTTAACCTCTGTTAAGGCTTTCTCCCATTCCCCCGGCGATTTATAAATATCAGTCAGGTCCCAGGTATATTTTTCTTGGCTCATGCTCTCCTCCTAAGATTTTTAATTATTATCACTGGCCCGGTGGCCTGTCATGTTTCTATAATATGGGTGACAACAACCTGGCGCTGGATTCCTTGAATCGGGTCAAAAATCCCTTGTTTATGCATTCTTCGTAAGTTACCAGCCGGCTGTCTTCAAGGTCCTTATAAAAGTCTTCTTCCAATCTCTTAACAATATTTTTATCGTAGATAAGGGCATTTACTTCAAAGTTTAAATTAAAGCTGCGCATGTCCATATTTGTTGTCCCTACCGAGGCCACCACTCCGTCGACAAGAAGCACTTTGGCATGCATAAACCCCTTCTGGTACAGGTAAACCTTGACTCCGGCCTCGATTACCTCCGGAAGATATGACATGGAAGCCCAAAATACAATACGGTAGTCAGGTATACTGGGTAAAATTAATTTGACGTCCACGCCGCTCAAAGCGGCTGTTTTTAAAGCCATTAATATACTTTCATCCGGTACGAAGTAAGGAGAAGTTATATAAATTCTTTCCCGGGCCGAGACAATGACTGCAAAATGTGACTGAAGTATGCTGGCCCACTCGGTATCGGGACCGCTGGTGGTTATTTGAACAGGCAGGGAGCCGTATTGGGGGAGTACCGGGAAATATTTGGGGGAAGTTAATTTCTTTTTTGTTGCAAAGTGCCAATCGTGCAGGAAAATTCTCTGCAAGAAATATACGGCTTCGCCCTCCAGTTTCATATGGGTATCCCGCCAGAACCCCAATTTACCCTGGCCCAGGTATTCATCTCCTATGTTAAGACCTCCAACATAACCCACCATGCCGTCCACTACTACAATTTTCCGGTGATTGCGGTAATTTATTCTGCTTTGGAAGAAGGGAAACTTTACCGGTAAATATACTGCTATCTCCGCGCCTGCCTCTTTCAGGGGATTCAGATAATCAGCCTTGAGCTTTCGGCCTCCCACCCCGTCGTAAAGCAGCCTTACTTCAACGCCTTGCCGGGCTTTTTCAATCAGCAATTGATGAATCTTGCGGCCGATATTATCGGGTTTAACAATATAATATTCCAGGTGCAGGTGGTCTTTAGCCTTGGAGATGGAATCCAAAATAGCAGCAAAAGTTTCCTGGCCGTTTGTGAGTACCCGGGCCCGGTTATTGATTGTGAACGGGGCGCTGGAGTTGTTTAAAACTAGGTTAATCAATCTTTTATGGGAATTGATGTTTTGGTACAATTTATACTCCGGCTCCTGGAGCATTTTCAGTTGATTTCTTATGACCGAGTCCAATTCCAGCACGTCACTATCTCGGAAATGCCGCCGGACTTTTCTCTTTTTGCGCAGGTTTTGGCCGAAGAGTATATATAAAATAAAACCCAAAACGGGAAAAGCCAACAAAATCAAGAGCCAGGCAACGGTTCTGGAGGGATTTCGATTTTCCAACATTATTAAAATGGCAATTAATATAGTGGAAAGGCCGAATACTACCGTAATAATTTCGGCAACTACTCTCCAAAAGCCATTTGCTTGATTCGTTAAGGGGACAGCAGTATTTACAACCGGTTGTGCGCTGCCCGGGTAAGCCGCTGATAATAAAAAAAATACCGGAATAATGCAGGCCAACACTAGTAAAATTAAGATACATTTTTGTAGTTTCATGTTAATCACCATCAGTTTTTGCCCGTTGTTACTTTAATTATGCAGGCCTGCGCGTGTTAAATCAATGACAAGGTGAAAGGGAATGAGGAGGGCCCGAATTACCGGGCCCTCCTATTTATTAATGGAAGTTACTCCGAAAATATCATAACCATTGCAAAACTCATCTATGTTCTTAATATCCAATATTTCCGGATCGTTAATAATTTCGATAATATGGGCTAAATGCTGACCTATTCTAAGATAGGCATTTATTAAATCTAAGTGAATAGTGCTTGTATTTTCCGACTCGCTGATTCCCTTACTTAGGCGTTGAATATGGGCAATCCGGGATCTGAATTCCAGGTCTACAATTTCATCATATACGGACCGGGCTTTACCAATCATCTCGGAATCATTGGTCAATATTACGTTATTTACTATGTTCGCCAGTTCGTATAGTTTTTTATAGAGATGGTCCAATTCCCGCTTACCTTCTTCGGAAAATTCACTGTTATTAATTTTTTTACTTTCCGCCAGGTAGAGGATGTTTTTTTCAATTATATCACCAATGGTTTCCAGTTCGTTTACTATATTTATTAAGCTTAAACACTTATTAAATTCCTGCCTGGAAAGGGGATGTCTTAACACCTGGATGAGGTATCGCCTGGTTTCGATGGTATGCTTGTCGATTTTGTTTTCTGTCTGAAGAATGGACTCTATCAGGTTTGAATCGTAATTGTCCAGGGAAATTTTGGCATCCCTTAACATTTTTACCGTGTTATCGGAGATATAAATAACTTCTTTTAAAGCCACGCCTATGGCCAGTGACGGAGTTTCAATCAAAGAATAATCCAGGTACTGGGGTTCCGTTTTGGGTTCTTTCTTTTCCGGCACAATTTTTTCTAAAAAAACTGCAAAATAAGAAGTAAACGGTAAAAACAATACTGCAATGGCAACGTTAAAAAAGGTATGAGCATTTGCCACCTGGAAGCCGGGATCTGACGTAAGAGACATTATTAACTTGGCAAAAGGCAACGTTAGCGGAAGGAATAAAAGAACTCCCGCTGTTTTAAACAACAGATGGGCGGTGGCCACCCTTTGTGCTTCTCTGGAGGAGCTGAGGCTGGAAAGCACAGCGGTAAATGACGTTCCTATATTTGCCCCGTACATCAGGTAAATGGCCGGTATTAGTGTTAACATGCCCTGGATGGTAAGGAGCATTATGATTCCAATAGTAGCTGCACTACTATGTATTAAAAAAGTAAACAGGGCTGCCACACAAATGGCCAGCAATGGGTTATTGCTCATTTGCAGTAAAGCATCTTTAAAATATTGAGAATCCCGCAGTGGGTGCATTGCGTCGGCCATTATTTTCAAGCCGAGGAACAGAAGGCCAAATCCCAGTAGCGCCTGGCCTATCCTTCTGTATTTATCACGCTTGGTGAAAAAGATTATGGTTGCCCCGATCCCTACAATAGGAAGGGAAATTTCCGTTACCTTCAAGGCTATAAGCTGGGCGGTAACAGTTGTACCTATATCAGCCCCGAGGATTATCCCCAGAGTTTGTTTTAAGGTAATAATGGATGCACTGGTAAGGCCAACCAGGATAACGGTGGTAGCGGTGCTGCTCTGAAATAATATGGTAACCAGGGCACCAACTATAAGGCTGATAATTTTATTCTGGGTTAAAGAACTTAAAGCATTTCTTAACCTGTGCCCGGCGATTTTCTGCAGGCCTTCACTCATTATATACATGCCATACAATAAAAGACCCATTCCACCTATTACGCTTACAATTATATATAGGGTCATTTCGTTTCACCTCCTTATCTTTCTGGATATCTCTGGATAATTAACCATTGTGTTATTCGTTAAACCAACCAAATAATTAACGGAAATATAAAAAATATCTCTTTATTTTAACATATATAAAGGTTATTTCCTATCCGTAGTTAAGGTTATTGATGCATATACCAGAAATCACCTGCCCGGGTTTGTGACATATGTCACAACCTTTGGAGAAATATTAATATAATGTTATAAATTTGTCAATTTAATGTTAAGAAGTTTGAATTTTAAAAATATTGCAAAAACCTTATTTCTTCCAAATAAAAAAAAACCTGTCCAAAACCTGTCCAAAACCTGTCCAATTATTAATTACAGACGGTCCTTCTTTATACTAAGCTCGATATTACTTTTTTTAATATACGTTTGAATAAATTTTTTCCAATCTCCCCCTTTTACCGGGGTGCCTGTTTTAATTATTTCTTTCTTTTTATGTTCAGGGCACACGTAGACCAGTGCCCGTACTTTCCAGGCCAGGTCGGGTAAGCGAACTTCCCTTTCCACCCGCTCATAAAGGTTATCCGGATGCCCCGGGCCGAAGAAATCTTCTAATTCGTCCAAAAGTCCCAGCATTGAAGAATTTTCGTGTATTTTCATAACTTCACCGTAAACGATGTCGCGGCTGCCCGTTACCAGCATGGGATAGCCGCAGGGCAGGTGATATAGTGTACCGGTGGTAGTGGCCCTTAAGCACTGTAAAATATGATCTTTTATTAAATGGTGGTTGGGCATTCCTCTCATCAGGGTGCCGTAAACGAAAACCCAGGGCATTCGACAAAACCTCCTTGACAAATAATATTATAAATCGATACCTTAAATCCTTTTTTACAAGTGAAATTAAAATTAAGCATTATTTAACAATACAGTTGACAAGACACCTGTAAAGACAGATAATAAAAAATAAATTTGCTGGGGAAAGTGGGTGTCTCTTTTTGCAAATTATTGAGGTGGATTATGTAATCATTGGAGCGGGGGTTGCCGGGCTTTCCTGTGCCCTGGAGGCCTGTAATTCCGGAAGTGTGGCGTTACTTTCCAAAGATAAATTGCCGGCAGGCAATACTCCTTTGGCCCAGGGTGGCATTGCCGTGGCTATGGGCATTGGGGATTCGCCGGAGCTTCATTACCGGGATACCCTGCTGGCCGGGGCGGGGGTATGTGACGCTGCCGCGGTGGATGTATTGGTTAGGGAAGGCATCAGCCGGGTTAAGCAGCTTATAAGCATGGGATTTCCTTTGGACAAAGGTGAGGGCGGGCATCCTCTTTTTAGGAGAGAGGGTGCCCATTCCAAATCCCGGGTGATTTCGGCCCGGGGGGACGGCTCCGGCAGGGCACTGGCGGAAACTCTTATTTGCCAGGTAAAAAAGCGGGAGAATATTTTTGTACATGAGGAAACAACCGCCATTGACCTGATACGGGACGGGGACAGGTGTACGGGGGTATTGGCGGTGGACATTTCTAAAGGAGAAATCCTGGTTTTTATATCCCGGGCCGTGGTTTTGGCCACGGGCGGGTGCGGGCAAATATTTGCCCATACCACCAATGACATTCATTGTACCGGTGACGGGTTTGCCCTGGCCTACAGGTGCGGGGCCCGGCTGGAAAACATGGAATTTGTGCAGTTTCATCCAACGGTGCTGAATACTGAGGAAAACCCCATGTTTCTTATTTCTGAAGCGGTCCGTGGAGAGGGGGCCGTTCTTGTAAATGATAAGGGGCAGCGGTTTATGTTTCGTTATCATCCCTGGGCGGAATTGGCGCCCCGGGATGTGGTGGCCAGGGGGATTTTTGCTGAATTAAGCAAGGGAAATGGCGTCTTCCTCGATGTTTCCGGTTTGGGAAATGATTTCAGTACGCGTTTTCCTTCCATTTACGCCGCCTGTAAGGAGCGGGGATTAAATGCGCCGGGTGATTTAATTCCGGTTGTGCCGGCGGCCCATTTTATCATGGGCGGGGTTAAAACCGATTTGGACGGGCGTACCAGCGTAAAAGGACTCTATGCCTGTGGGGAAGTGGCCTGTACGGGGGTGCACGGAGCCAACCGCCTGGCCAGTAATTCCCTGCTGGAAGGGCTGGTTTTCGGTTACAGGGTGGGACGGGCAGTGGCCATGGAGGGCTTGCCGGCAGTAGGGCCTCAAGCGGTTAAAAACTTGCTGCCTGTCCAGTTTCGGGAAGCATATGCCGGGTATCCGGATGCAGATGACAAATTGTGCATTTTGAAAGAACTCCGGGAATTAATGTGGGATAAGGTGGGCTTGGTTCGTTCCGGCCAGGGACTTTTCCAGGCGATCAGGCGCATTAATGAAATAGAAGCATCCCTGGAGCCGGGAGATTTTATCCTGAAGAATATGGTTACGGTAGCCGGTTTGATTGCTAAAAGTGCCTTGGCCCGCCGGGAAAGCCGGGGAAGTCATTTTCGTTCTGATTTCTCTGGAAATCAGAAGACCAGCAGCCGCTTACAGGATGCGTGCATCATTTAAGGCAGAAGGGATGAGCCAATTTGCTGATTGAAAAAATTATCCGCCGCGCCCTTGAAGAAGACCTGGGCCGGGGGGATATCACCAGTCAGGCGGTGGTTCCTCCTGACTTGAACGCCAAAGGTCACTTCATAAGCATGTCTGAAGGTATAATAGCTGGAATTGGTGTTGCCGAAAAGACTTTCAAAGTTATTGATCCCCGGGTGCAAGTGGAGCCCGTGGTCTGCGACGGTGGCGCCGTAAGCAGTGGGACCATTATTGCACGGGTGCGCGGAAATGCCCGGAGTATACTGGCTGCGGAGAGGGTAGCACTGAACTTTCTACAACGCCTGTCGGGAATTGCCACCGCCACTTCGCTGGCGGTGAAAGCAGCCAGACCATTTGGGGTGCAAATAGCCGACACCCGCAAAACAACTCCCGGGCTGCGTGTATTGGAAAAATATGCAGTTACCGTGGGGGGAGGGCGAAATCATCGCCTGGGTTTGGACGACGCTGTTTTGATTAAGGATAATCACATTAAAATGGCCGGGGGCGTCAAAAAGGCTGTTCGCCTGGCCCGGGAAAATACTGGCCACCTGGTAAAAATTGAAGTCGAAGTGGAAACTTTAGAACAGGTCCGGGAAGCCGTGGAATCTGGGGCCGATATAATTATGCTGGATAACATGAGCCTGGATGATATGAGGCGGGCTGTGGAAATAATTGGGGGAAAGGCACTGGTAGAGGCTTCAGGGCAAATAACGCCGGATAAGGTTGCCCGGGTTGCTTCCACAGGCGTGAACGTAATATCCCTGGGTTGGATTACCCATTCTGCCAGGCCTCTGGATATAAGTTTAGAATTAAAATAATTTCCTTGGGTGGTGTTATATAATGGCTTGTAGAATTTTAAATAATAGGGAGCATACTACAAAATATGCAGGCCTAACCGATGAAGAAATAATGGAACGTATCCAACGGGCCAAAGGGAAATTGGGTTCAAAGTTATTAATTTTGGGCCACCATTACCAGCAGGATCAGGTTATTCAATTTGCGGACCTGCGGGGGGACTCCTTTCTACTGGCCCGCAGGGCTGCCGAATGTAAGGAGGCCGAATACATTGTTTTTCTCGGCGTGAATTTCATGGCCGAGACGGCGGATATTGTAACTTCTTCTTTTCAAAAAGTAATTATTCCCGATTCCGGGGCGGGCTGCATAATGGCCGATATGGCGGAAATCAGCCAGGTACGGCAATGCTGGGAGGATGTTCAAAGGCTTTTCCCCGGTGGCGTAATACCCATTACCTACGTAAATTCTTCGGCGAAGGTAAAAGCCTTTTGCGGCAAAAACGGAGGTTTAACCTGTACTTCAGCCAGTGCCGTAAAGGCATTCAGGTGGGCATTGGAGCAAGGTAAAAGGATCTTGTTTTTTCCCGATGAGCACTTGGGGCGTAATACAGGGGTAAAAATTGGGGTTAATCCGCAAGAAATGGCTGTCTGGGACCGGCACCGGGGTTTGTTAACCGGTTGCACAAATCCCCGTATTATTTTGTGGAACGGCTACTGCCCGGTGCACCTGGGGTTCAGCCGGGAGAGAGTTCGAGAGATTCGAAAGAAGTATCCCGGCATAAGGGTGGTAGTTCACCCGGAATGTCCCCATGAAACGGTTTGTGAGGCAGATGAAAATGGTTCAACTGAATATATAATCAAGTGCGTTGAAAATTCTCAGCCGGGTTCGGTATGGGCCGTGGGCACGGAGATAAATCTTGTAAAAAGACTGGCTAACAGTCATAATGATAAAAAGATTATTTCATTAGATGAAAAAGTAAAGCCGTGCCCGGATATGATGAAGATAAATATACGAAATCTTTTGTGGTGTTTGGAAGGTCTTTTAAACGGAAGAGTTGAAAATCAGGTAATAGTGGAGCCGGAAACGGCAGAGTGGGCCCAAATAGCCCTTCGAAGAATGTTAGCCACCGGGTGATACTTAATGAGCCGAGAGCGCAGGGAAAAGATTCTCTTAATTCTTGATGAAGCTTCGGAACCTGTCAGCGGTTCCTGCCTGGCAAAAAAATTGGGGGTAAGCCGCCAGGTTATTGTGCAGGATATAGCCATATTGCGGGCTAAGGGGTATGATATTATGGCTACTCCCCAGGGGTATATTTTACCCCGGGGGGCGGGTAATGTTCAAAAGGCGGTACTGGCGGTGAAACACGGCCCGGCCGATACGCAAGATGAGCTCAATATAATGGTGGATCACGGCCTAAAGGTGCTGGATGTTTTGGTGGAACACCCCATTTACGGGGAATTGAAGGGATATTTAATGCTTGAATCCAGGCAAGACGTAAAGAAATTTATAGAAAGGGTCAAGAAGGAGCGAGCGCCCCTTCTTTCATCCTTGACAAACGGTGTTCACTTGCATACCGTTGAATACCGTAAACAGGAGGACCTGGAAGGGGTGCGCCGGGCATTACGAAGACGGGGCTTTTTAGCGGGTGATTGATACAGATACTATTGAAACTTTGCGCCATGCTTAAAGCGCTGTCCGCCAGGCGCTCCTATCTTTCCCGCCTACGCGAGGGTAAGAAGGCCAGCCTGCCCAAATTTGAGAAAACAGTTTCGGTAATGGTGCGGCAGGACTGCTGCTCAATACATCAACTGCCTTCTGGCACATGGATTGTCAAGTTTCCCGTCTCTCCCGGCAGAAGTCAGACAGCAGTACCGCTTGCCATTTCTGAATACCACGCCGGGAGACTCCAGGACCTGGCAGGAGGTTCCTGCCGCCAGGGGTCCACGGAGATATGGCGGAACAAAAGAGGCGAGTGGTATGTGGCCATATTCCTTATCTACGAAACACGTCTTAACGAGCCAGGCGGCGTAATTGGGGTTGACTTCGGTATCGTCAAACTGGCCGTCCTGTCCAATAACGTGTTCTTTGACGGCCGCCAGGTAAGGTGGCGTAAGGAACGATGGGCAGAACGGGGGAAAGCACTCCAGCAGGCGGGCAGGCTCTCCCGCGTCAAGAAAGAAGCCGGCCGCGAAGAAAGGTGGATGCGCTGCATTAACCACTACCTCTCCAATCCAGCACTCAATTTATTGAGTGCTGGGTGCTCCCCAATTTATTGGGGAGAGGATGTCACATTTTAAGACCAGCATCTTTTCGGGCGCTTCAAACAACACAGAGGAGGAGTTTCCTTGAAAAAACTTATAACGCCTTGTACCGGTGGTTGTCCGGTGAATACTGATATACCCGGTTACATAAGTGCTATTATCAACGGGAATTACGTTGAAGCATACCAGATAATTAGAGAAAGAAATCCCTTTCCCTCCGTTTGTGCCTGGGTATGTTCCCACCCGTGTGAAGATAACTGTCGCCGGGCCCAGGTGGACGAACCGGTAAATATAAGGGCCCTGAAGCGGTTTGCTGTTG
Source organism: Desulfofundulus sp. JL263-se (assembly GCF_056316025.1). Taxonomy (NCBI): domain Bacteria; kingdom Bacillati; phylum Bacillota; class Clostridia; order Eubacteriales; family Peptococcaceae; genus Desulfofundulus; species Desulfofundulus sp. JL263-se. The sequence continues at coordinate 1,233,337 of NZ_CM149993.1, forward strand.
AGCGGGGAAGTGAAATAGAAGTAAAACAAAAAGACATCACTTTTAATGTTGGAGATAAAGATCTCCCCGGAGGTGACGTCGCCGTAATAGGTGCCGGACCCTCTGGTCTCACTGCCGCCTACGATTTGGCACGCCAGGGGTTTTCCGTAACTGTGCTTGACCGGTACAGCAGGCCCGGCGGCCACTTCTTTGCATCCCTCCCCCTTTACCGGCTGCCACGGGAGGTTTTATACCGGGATGTACTTGTTCTTCAAGAGTGCGGGCTGGATATCCGGTGCGGAGTGGAAGTGGGAAAAGATATTACCTTGGAGGAGTTGCGGCGTAAATACCGGTCAGTGGTATTAGCTGCCGGATTGCAAAAGAGCAAAATGCTCCCCATTCCCGGGGGGGAACATCCCGCGGTACTTGCGGCCTTGCCTTTCCTTCAGGGGGCCAACCTGGGTAATCCCGTATCAATCGGCCAAAGGGTTATTGTGGTTGGTGGCGGAGACGTGGCCATAGATGTTGCCCGTACGGCTTTGCGTCAGGGAGCCAGTGAAGTAGCTGTGGTATGCGTTGAGGCCCGGGAAGAAATGCCTGCCCATGAATGGGAAGTTCGAGAGGCCCGGGAAGAAGGTGTGGCGTTCTTTAGCCGGTGGGGGCCAAAAGAAGTTATAATCGAGGATGAAGGGAAAATTAAAGGTCTGGAGGTGCAAAGGGTAACGCGGGTTTTTGACGAGAAAGGGCGTTTCAGTCCCCAATTCGACGGAAACGTCACCGAATTTATGCCGGCGGATAACATAATACTGGCTGTGGGACAGGCTGCGTCCCTTGATTTTGTAAAAGGTTATTTAGAGGTGGACGCGCGGGGAAATGTTGTGGTTAACAGAGAAACCCTGGCTACCAGTGCAGAAGGAGTTTTTGCCTGCGGTGAAGTGGTAAACGGGCCGGGTCCGGCCATTTCTGCAGTGGCTTCGGGACATAAGGTGGCCGAAAGGGTTGCGGCATATCTGACGGGGAAACAGTTACCGGAGAAAGAGGAGGTAAAAGTAATAGGGCAACTTCCTTTTGAGGTTGCTGAGCATGTAATTTCCCGGGGCAGGGAAAACTTATTCCAAATTATTCCGGAAATTCGCGTTAGAAACTTTGAAGCTTTTGAAGTTGGATACAGTGAAAAGCAGGCCCTTGTTGAGGCCGGAAGGTGTCTTCGCTGTGGCCTGGGTGCCGAGGTGGATATCTCCCGGTGCGCAGGTTGTTTAACCTGTCAGCGGGTTTGCCCCTTTGGGGTGCCTGCAGTGGAAAGCAGGGCAAAAATATCCCCCGATGCCTGTCAGGCCTGCGGTATATGTGCCGCAGCCTGTCCGGCGGGGGCTATTACCATACTGGGATTAAAGAAGGAGCATAGGAGTAAAAACGGACAACCCGGTAGTTTCCCCTTAAAGATTTACGTATGCCGCCGGGTATTGGGAAGGGAAATTGTTCCGGGCTTTGAAAAAGAAATCCAGGAGTTTCTCTGTTTAGATTTAAAGGTTCTTCCCTGTGCAGGTGCTTTACGTAAGGACTGGGTGCTGAGGGATTTTGAGCAGGGCGCCTGCGGTGTTGCCCTGGTTTCTTGCGGTGACGGTTGTACCAGGGATGGTATTTCCAAGTGCCGGGATGCGGAATTTAATGCTGCTTATAATCTTTGCAGCAAAATCGGGATAGACGGTGGGCGCCTGGCTTATTTTAGCCCCAAAAACAGCGGTAGTTTGTTACAGGAATTAAGCCGCTTCGCCCGAAAGGTGGCCCGCATGGGCCCGCTGTGGGAAAATTTATAAAAACCACCTCCGGTAATGGGGGTGGTTTTTAATTAGTGCAGGATTTTTTATCCGGGTTGTGGAAAAAGTCAAAACGGTACAGGCAGGCAATTTTAAGGAGGAATGGAATCTTGACCAGGAAAAGGGGAACCCCGTATGCCACGGGGCAATTGCTTATAATGACCATAGTATTGTTATTACTATACAGTTATTTTTATTATGCGTATTACACTGCGAGACCTTACCTTTCAGCTCCTTTTTCTGTCCCGGTATGGATTTCCAGTATATTGCTTTCCCTGATGACCGTGCTGGCGGGGGTACTTATTGAGTTGAGTCGTTTCTGGGGTTGGGTTATACAGTACAGGTTCAAGCAGGAGCTTTTGATACTCCAGGGAATACCGTCAGGCTTGCTTGGATTGGTGCCTAATGCCGTGTGGACATATTATTTTGGCTCCCATTATCCTTTTTGCTTTTTTGCTGACCCGGCAGTTTCCGGAGCTGCCGGTATTTGGTTTGGGATTATTTTAATAAGATCGCTGGTGGAACAAAAGAGAATTGGGGAAGAAGAGGGCAGTGAAAAAATTAATTGAAAAAAAGGAGGTGCGGATATCTGCAGAGTTCCGGGGTCCTCTTTTTTTTCGCCGGGAGCTTCGCTTTTTCAAAAACCATTGTTTTAAGGGGCTGATTTCTTTCTGGTGCCTGCTGAAAATTTTATACGGCCCGCGCGGGAATGGCACGAAGTCGCTGTCTTCTTGCCAATGTCCAACACGGGACAGTTTGCAAAGAAACAAATTCTACCTGCCAAATATGAGGAACTATGTCATATTTTTACCCTGTTTGCTACGATATCTTCACTATGCTATATTTATATAGGTAAGCGGTTTTGAAACATAGTTTGTATTCTTTGGGGAAGTGATTAAATAATGCATGTTACCGGCTCAACCAAAACCAAATGGATAATTGCTGAACTGACCAGGCAAAACCAACGGCTAGCCATTATTAACCAGATAGCCAAAAGTATTAACGTACGGATGAGCTACGAAGATATTATTAATCAAATGGCAGCCCCCTTAAAGGGCGTTATTTCGTATGACCTATTGAGTTTTTGCCTGCTGGAAAACAATAACCTGGTGATCAAGGCCAGCATACCCAAGGACCCAAAATTATTAGGAGTCGGTACCGTTCTGCACAATTACAATTCTGCGCCCTGGCAGGCTGTTAAGCACAAACAATGCTACCTGCGCCAGGATATTTGGCACGAAACCCATAAATACCAGGAAGATGACCACCTGCGTACCATCGGTATAAAATCGGCCATTATGGCGCCGCTTTTGGTCAAGAATGAAGTGATCGGCACACTCAATTTGGGCAGCCAAAAAGCATATGCTTATTCGGAAAAGGACTTTGTATTTGTGCAACAGCTGGCTGACCAGCTAGCGGTTTGTATCCAGAATTCGCAGCTTTACAACGAAGTATTTAAAGCGAAAAAAGAATGGGAACAAACTTTTAAAGCCGTACCGGACCTGATTATTCTTATGGACCCCGCACGCACAGTCCTGCAAGTGAACAATCACATTAACGGCAAGAAACCACGGGAACTGGTGGGTAAAAATTGCTGGGAAATCCTTCCCTTCTGCAATAATAGTTGTGCAACCTGCCCCGTGGAAATAACCCTTAACACGGGGGAAAGCATTTCCCGGGAAATAAACCTGCCTAGTTCAAATAGAATTTTAAATATTTTTACTTATCCCGTTTTAAATGAAGTACGCGCCGTACACAGCATGGTCATCTATATAGTCGACGTCACGTCCAAGAAACAAATGGAAGCCCAACTGTTTCAATCGGCCAAACTGGCAGCTATAGGTGAAATGGCTGCCGGTGCCGCTCACGAGCTAAACAGCCCGCTTACGGCGGTTATAGGCAACGCCAATATTTTATTAAGAAGGGCCGACCCGCAAGATAAAACGTATAAGCTTCTGCAAGACATAAAAAAGTGCGGGCAGCGCTGTAAGAGCATCATTCAAAACCTGCTCACTTTCGCCCGGCAAGACACTTATATTTTCGAACCGGTAAACATTAATGAGGTGGTCGAAAACAGTCTGTCCCTGGTTGCCTATCAAATTCAGAAGTGCGGTATTACCATTGATACAGAATTGACCCCAAATATACCCCCCATCACGGGCAACGGGCGCCAACTGGAACAGGTAATCATAAACTTCCTGCTCAACGCCAGGGATGCCCTGGACGGTATGGAGGAACAAAAAATAGTGGTCACTACGGGTATGAAGGAAAGGGAAGGGGTACCGGTCGTCGAAGTAAGCGTTGCCGATACCGGCACGGGGATCGAACCACAACACTTGGAGTATATATTCAACCCCTTCTTTACCACAAAAAAGGAAACCAGGGGTACGGGATTGGGGCTTTCGGTGAGCCTGGGCATAGCCGAAGCCCACGGAGGGACAATAGAAGTTGAGAGCAGTCCGGGATTTGGCAGCAAGTTTTCCCTTATCCTGCCTTGTAAATAACTATATTGGGGAGAGGTGCCATGAACCCCCGCATTCTAGTCGTTGACGACGAAACTGAAATAGGAACTTTTTTCAAATTTCTCCTGGAAGAAGAAAAGGGTTACCAGGTAAGTGTGGCCAACAGCGGGAAGGAAGCAAAAACGTACTATTCCCGCCAGCCGTTTCACCTCGCCCTGGTCGATCTGAAGCTGACGGATACTGACGGCATCGCCTTGCTCAAAGAGATAAAGATGTACCAGCCGGAATGCAATGTTATTATTATGACTGGCTACAGCACGATAAAATCGGCTGTTGAGGCCATCAGGCTGGGAGCTTTTGATTACATTGAAAAACCGTTTGACGAGCTGGACGAGCTGGAAGAAATAGTGGACCGTGCTTTAAGAAATGCCGGCACAAGTAATTGGAAAAATGAAGAACTAGGCGAAAGGGCGCGGCAATTTGGCATAATTGCGGGTCCAGACAGCCCGCTACTCAATTTACTTGACCTGGCCATAAAAATAGCGCCCAAAAACATTACGGTGCTGCTAAACGGCGAAACGGGTACGGGCAAAGAAGTACTTGCCAGGTTCATACACTTGAACAGCCACCGGTCGGACAAGCCTTTTTTTGCCGTTAACTGCGGGGCCTTTACGGAAACCCTGCTGGAAAGCGAGCTATTCGGTCACGAAAAAGGTGCCTTTACCGGGGCTCAGGCTTCCCGCAAGGGAGTATTCGAACTGGCGAACAACGGAACCCTTTTCCTTGACGAAATAGGAGAAGCCAGCCCGGCCATTCAGGTGAAGCTCCTCCGGATACTGGAAACGGGGGAATTCATCCGCGTCGGTGGCGAAATCCCGCGCAAAACGAATGTGAGAATAATTGCAGCTACCAACATCGACCTGAAAAGTGCCGTGCGGGAAGGAAATTTCCGGGAAGACCTTTTCTACCGCCTTGATGTGGTAACTTTAAACCTACCCCCCCTGCGCGAGCGTAAAAAAGATATTCCTTTGCTGGCCCGGCATTTTATTTTCAGAAACTCTCCTCCGGAGAAGGGAAATAATATTAAATTCAGCCCGGAAGCAATGGAACTACTCAAAGCATACCACTGGCCCGGTAATGTGCGGGAACTGGCGAACGTGGTCACCCGGGCCCTGGCACTGCGCAACTCGGATATTATTGGAGTTGAGTGCCTGCCGGAAAAGATAACCGGCATAAATTTAAGCCGCTACCGGCAATACGGAGACATTGAGTGGAAGGACCTGGATTCCCTGGTGCGCTGGTGGGGTAGCCTGCTGCCCCCCCTTTTGAAGCAAATGCCCGATCTTAACCTGGAACATTTACGTACTTTGATGAAAAATGTAGAAGCGGGCATAACCAGGGAAGTTATCGAAAACACTCTGCGGGAAGTGGGGGATAGTCAAATCGAGGCAGCAAAAAAATTGGGAGTAACCCCGAGGGTTTTACGTTACCTGAGAAGGGAAAAAGGTAAGTAACCCGGCACAAGTCGCAATGTGCCGGATTTTTTATTATTGCATCATAACTCTGCCGATTTTTCGGCATTTTTTTTTGAAAAAAACGATAATTCGGCACAATAAAATTGTTCACAGTGTCCTGCTGGCGGAATTTTTCTGCTTTTTTAATGATTTAAGCAACTGGCACGTCAATTGCACAAAGTAACTGAAAAAAGTAAGGCAAAGGAGGTTAGACCATGTATCAAGATTATCTTATGCCGGATTCCGTGAGCGATGCCCTGTCCATATTGCAAAAATATCGCGGTAAGGCACGCATCATTGCCGGCGGGACAGATTTAATACTTGATACGCAGGAAAGGAAGCACGACCCCGAACTGCTGGTTGATATCACCAGAATAACTGAGTTGCAGGAAATTTCCCAGGATGGCGACTTTATTAAAATAGGTGCCGGGGTCACCCACAATCAAGCAGCTAAATCGCAGCTGCTGAAAGAAAAAGGCCTGGTATTGGCGGAAGCCTGCAGGACGGTAGGATCCCTGCAAATAAGGAACATTGCCACCGTGGTTGGCAACGTGGTTAACGCCCAGCCCGCGGCTGATGCGGCCGTTGCCCTGGTGGCACTGGGAGCGGAGGCGGAAATTGCAGGTTTCGACGGCACTAAGCTGGCACCAGTGGAAAAGCTTTACGCCGGGGTAGGCAAATCCGTCATCGACAGCACCTCTGAAATAGTAACCGGCGTAAGGTTTCCCGCCTTGCAGTCCATGCAAGGTTCTGCTTTTATGCGCTTGGCCCAGCGTAAGGCCCTGGCCCTGCCCATGCTTAACGTGGCAGTAGTAGTATCCCTGGACGGGGATAAATTTGAGTGGGCCCGTATAGTGATGGCGCCGGTGGGCCCGGGACCCGTAAGGGCCACAGAAAGCGAAGAGCTGCTGAAGGGCTCTCCCGTGGACGATGCCGTAATTGAAAAGGCCGCGGAGGCCGCCAAGAATCAAGCCAATCCCCGCAGCAGTGCCCTGCGCGGTTCAGCTGAATACCGCCGCGAGGTGCTCAAGGTCTTGGTCCGCCGCGCTTTAGAACAAGCCGTGGCCCGGGCCGGTAACTAACCCATCACTGTACAAGGAGGGAAGCCAAAGTGAGTAAAAAAGTAGTTGAATTTACCCTCAACGGAAAGCCGATCAAAGTGACCGTATCACCTTCGGACACTTTGCTTGATGTGCTACGGGATGAATTAAAACTTACCGGCACCAAAAAAGGTTGCGGTAAAGGAGAATGCGGTGCCTGTACCGTCATTCTGGACGGAGAAGCCGTTAATTCCTGCCTGGTACCGGTTTTAAAAGTAGCGGGGCGCAGCGTTGAAACCATTGAAGGCATCGGTACCCAGGAAAAACCCCACCCGCTGCAGGAAACTTTCATGGACCTGGGTGCAATCCAGTGCGGTTTCTGCACCCCCGGTATGATTATGTCCTCCAAGGCTCTCCTGGATAAAGTAGCAAATCCCACCCGGGAAGAGATTAGGGAAGCAATTGCCGGCAATATCTGCCGCTGTACCGGCTACGTCAAAATTGAAGAAGCAATAAGAGCGGCAGTAGATAAAATGAAAACCCAAAACTCATAGCAGAGGAGGGATAGAGCAATGAAAGAATACAAGGTTGTGGGAAAAAACGTTCGCCGGCTTGACGCCTGGGAAAAGGCCACAGGTACGGGAACTTTTACTACCGACCTTTACCTGCCCGGTATGCTTTACGGCAAAGTTCTGCGCAGTCCGTATCCCCACGCCAGAATTAAAAGGATTGATACTTCCAAGGCCGAGCAGTTGCCGGGAGTGGAAGCCGTTATTTGCTATAAAAATACTTCCCGCGTAAAATTTAATACTTCTGCTACGATGACCTTTACCGTACCGCCCCTGGAGCCGGTACTGGACCAGTATATTTTTGACGAAGTGGTACGTTATGTTGGTGACGAAGTGGCTGCAGTGGCCGCCACCAGTGAAAAAATCGCTGCCGAGGCCCTCGAGTTGATTGAAGTAGAATACGAGCCCCTACCGGCGGTATACGATCCCAAGGAAGCCATGGAACCCGGGGCGCCGGAAATCCACCCCTGCAAAGCCGGGAAAAATATCCCCGGGGAGGTAATCAATTTAGCCCTCGGTGATATCGAACAGGGGTTCCGGGAAAGCGACCTGATAGTTGAAGACGAGTTTAAACTGCCCATTGTCAAACAGGCACAAATGGAAACCCAGGCAGCTGTTGCCCAAGTATCCAGCGACGGGAGTATTACCGTATGGTCTACCACCCAAACCCCGCACCCCTCAGCGCAAATTTTGGCCCACGTTTTCCAGGTGCCTGTTAGCAAAGTTCGCGTCTTGAATCCCCCTTATATTGGGGGAGGCTTCGGAGTTCGCATAGGCCTTAGTGCCAAAGCAGAACCCATTGCAGTGGAACTGGCCAAGAAAACGGGTAAACCCGTAAAAGTAGTTTACGACCGCAAGGAAGACTTTATTGCTTCCGATACCAGGCACGGCGGATACGTTTACGTAAAACTCGGCGTTAAAAAGGATGGTACCTTCCACGCCCTTCAGATGAGAGGGCTTCTGAACACGGGGGCGTACTGCAGCTTCGGCGCTGAAACGCCGGGCGTCCTGGGTGCCATGGGCCTCGCCGTGTACAGAGTGCCTCACCAGAAGTACTACGGTCACAGCGTATATACAAACTGCACTCCCGCCGGGGCCATGCGCGGTTTCGGCAACCCGCAGGCCATGTTCGCCCTGGAGTCCGTGGTGGATATCGTTGCTGAAAAGCTGGGCATGGATGCCAAGGAACTGCGCCTGAAGAATATCATTAAACCCGGGGACAAGTGGGTACTTCCTTACCCCTGCCAGTCCACGGGCCTGGCGGAGTGCATAGAAAAAGGCGCCAAAGAAATAGGCTGGGAACGCCGTGGTAAGCTCAACAAACCCGGAGACAAGGTGCGCAGGGGTATCGGTATGGGCGTGGGTACCCACGTGAGTAACGCCTGGCCCTTCTGCGGTGATTTTTCCAACGCCTATGTGAGCATTAAGAGCGACGGTTCCGTCCACGTGGCCACAGGCGTACCCGACATGGGCACGGGCACACGCACCACGCTGGGACAGTTTGCTGCAGAAACTATTGACGTAAGCTTCGACAAGGTCTCGGTTTCTATTGCTGATACCCAGTCCACACCGTTCGATATCGGTAGCCACGCCAGCCGTACCTGTTACGTTGCCGGCCAGGCCGTAATTAAAGCAGCCCAGGAAGCACGTTCCCAGGCCCTTGCCTATGCAGCCGAGATGCTGGAAGTGCCCGTGGAGAGCCTCGACATAAAAGATGGCATCCTTTACTGCAACGGAGAACAAAAAATGACCCTGGCGCAGTTAGCAATGCACGCCCACCTGCATAACAAGCAGTTCTTGGGCGTTGGCAAAGTTATTCCCAGCAATGCACCACCATGGATGGCACACTTTGCGGAAGTGGAAGTGGATACGGAAACCGGTCAGGTCAGGGTAATCAAGTTGGTTGCAGCCCACGATGTGGGCAAGGCCATCCACCCCGTCATTGTTGAAGGACAGCTGGAGGGTGGTTTGGCCCAGGGTATGGGTTACGCCCTCAGCGAGGAAATCAGGTATAACGATAAAGGTAAACAACTGCAGGACGGTTTCCATAAATACATGCTCCCCACAGCGGGTGACATGCCTGAAATAAAAGCAATTTTGGTAGAGCCCGGAGACCCCACCGGCCCGTGCGGCGCCAAGGGGGTAGGAGAAACCGGGCTTGTACCTACCGCCGGGGCCATCGCTAATGCCATTTATAATGCCATAGGTGTACGTTTTAAGGAAATACCAATTACCGAAGAAAAAGTTTTCCGGGCTCTCAACAAGCTTTAATAAAGTAACTTGCGGCTGCCCTAGCACACGGGGCAGCCGGATTATTGTAATTGATAAAGGTTAAGGAGGGAAGGAAAATCAACCATGTTTAAAATTTTGGACAAACAAGAATTTTCCCCGGTAATTAAACAAATGGTTATCGAAGCACCGAGAGTGGCCAAAAAATGCCAAGCCGGACAATTCATCATCCTGCGCATTTACGAAGAAGGCGAACGCATTCCTCTGACCATAGCCGATTTTGACCGGGAGAAAGGAACCGTTACCGTAGTGTTCCAGGAAGTTGGTAAGACCACCATGCAGCTCGGGACCCTGGAAGCTGGAGACTACATTCAGGATTTTGTTGGACCCCTGGGTGAGCCGTCTCACATAGAAAACTTCGGCACTGTCGTGTGCGTGGGCGGAGGCGTCGGTATAGCTCCCGTGCATCCCATAGCCCGGGAGCTTAAAAGAGCGGGCAACCATGTCATCGGTATTATTGGCGCCAGGAACAAGGAACTAATGTTCTGGGAAGACAAAATGAGGGAAGCGTGCAGCGAGTTGCACGTGACCACCGATGATGGTTCTTATGTACGTAAAGGGTTTGTAACTGACGTATTGAAGGAAATCATCGAGGAGCGGGGTAAGGATAATATCGCCCTGGTCCTGGCCATCGGCCCCCAGCCCATGATGAAAGCCACCTGTAACTTGACCAAGGAATACGGGCTAAAAACCATCGTCAGCCTCAATGCCGTGATGGTGGATGGTACGGGCATGTGCGGGTGTTGCCGCGTTACCGTGGGCGGCGAGACAAAGTTTGTGTGTGTGGATGGCCCCGAATTTGACGGCCACCAGGTGGAATGGGAAGAACTCGCCCGCCGCTCGGCTATTTACAAGCCGGAAGAACAGCGCGCCGTTGAACATTTCAAAAAATGCCAGTGCGGATGCGGAGGTGGCAAATAATGGCCGATAATGAAAAACCTAAAAAAGAAATCATTCCTAAAAAGCACCCCATGCCCGTCCAGGACCCCGTTGAGCGGTCACGTAATTTCAATGAAGTAGCCTTCGGGTACGACGAAGAAACAGCTGTTGCTGAAGCCAAGCGGTGCCTCAATTGCAAAAAGCAGCCCTGCCGCCAGGGCTGTCCCGTGGAAGTTGACATACCGGCTTTCCTGCAGTTAGTAGCTGAGCGGGATTTTGAGGGCGCCATTAAGAAAATCAAAGAAAAGAACGCCCTGCCCGCCATTTGCGGTCGCGTGTGTCCACAGGAAAATCAATGTGAAAGCTATTGCACGCTGGGCAAGAAATACGAAGCCGTGGCTATAGGGCGCGTGGAGCGTTTCTGTGCCGACCGGGAACTGGAAAAGGGAGTGACCCTGCCTGAGGGAGCTCCTCCCACCGGTAAGCGGGTTGCCGTTGTAGGGTCCGGTCCCGCCGGTCTCACCTGCGCAGCTGACCTGGCCAAGAAGGGTCACGAGGTCACCATCTTTGAAGCTCTGCACGTGGCCGGCGGCGTTTTGATGTACGGTATTCCGGAGTTTCGCCTGCCGAAAAGAATTGTTCAGGCCGAGATTGAAAACTTAAAGAAACTGGGCGTTAGGATAGAAGTCAACTCCGTGGTGGGCAAAGCCACCACCGTGGACGAACTCATGGAACAGGAAGGGTTTGACGCCGTGTTTATCGGCACGGGAGCAGGTCTTCCCTACTTTATGCGCATACCGGGCGAGAACGCCTGCGGCGTTTATTCCGCCAATGAATTTCTCACCCGCACCAATTTGATGAAGGCCTACCTCTTCCCCGACTGGGATACCCCCATTAAGGTAGGTCGTAGGGTCGCCGTAATAGGCGGCGGTAACGTGGCCATGGACGCGGCTCGTACGGCGCTGCGCTTGGGAGCCGAAGAATCGTGGATCGTATATCGCCGTTCCCGGGAAGAACTTCCGGCCCGGGCCGAGGAAGTGGAACATGCTGAAGAAGAAGGCGTAAAATTTGCCCTTTTGACCAGCCCGGTAGAAATTTTCGCCGATGAAAACGGCTGGGTCAACAGCATGAAGTGCATCAAATACGAGTTAGGCGAGCCGGATGAATCCGGTCGCCGCAGACCCGTACCGATTGAGGGTTCGGAATACACAATGGAAGTGGATACAGTAGTTATTGCTATAGGTCAGGGACCGAACCCGCTGGTGCCCCGCACCACCAAGGGGTTGGAGTTAACCAGGAAAGGGACCATCGTGGCGGATCCGGAGACAGGCGCAACTTCCAAGCCCGGCGTTTTTGCCGGTGGGGACGTGGTTACCGGTGCTGCCACCGTTATTTTGGCCATGGGTGCCGGCCGTAAGGCTGCTAGCGCCATTCATGAATACCTTAGCAAGTAGAGCAAGTAGTTACTTTACAATAAAGACGCCGAGGCAGTACAAAAGTCCCTGCGAAAAGGCCGCAGGGACTTTTTGATCATATATTTATTGCCGCCCAGAGGGCAATGACGATACTGAAAACGGCCAGAGCCAGATAATCGACAGGTTTCATTCTGACATCCCTGTAACAGGTCCTGGTAGGGTAAGCTCTAAAACCCCTGGCCTCCATTACCATGGCCAATTCCCGGGCCCGCCACCAGATGGTGTATAACAATGGTCCGAGTATAAAGGACAATATTTTGACTGACTTTCTCAGGTGCACCTTTTTTAAATCAACACCGCGCAATTGCAGGGCATTTAAAGTATCACTAATTTCCTGCGCGAAAAGTGGCAGAAAGCGACAGGCGACTTGGACCATAAATACTATTTCATAGGGAATCCTGGCTTTACTTAAAACCGGAACCAGATCCCTTATACCCGACGAGAAAAATAAAAGTCCGGAGCAGGTGATTACAGCCAGGCGTAAGGCCACAGCAAACCCGTAAGCCAAGCCCCCTGTCGTTATAATACTAATCCCCTTAAAGGCAACCAAAACAGATCCCGCAGGTTGGAAGATGCTGCCCACAAACAGCAAAACCATAACAACCGACCATAGTTTTATGATGCGCCGGGACAGCCCGGTCAAGGGTACTCGTAAAATAAAAAGAATGATAATACTGAGGCCCAGGAGCTGCAACAAGACAACAGGATTCTGCCAGATTACCGCCAACAGGCTTAAAACCGCAGCCAGAAACAACCGCACCCGGATATCAAGCTCCATCAAAAACCACTCTTCCCCCCGCCATTTCAATCCTGCGCCCGCCAAATCTCTGCAAAAAACGCTGGTTATGGCTGATAACTATTAGTCCCATTCCCTGGGACCAAAGATCTGCCAATAGTGTTTCCAAGATGCCCAGCTGGTAGCCGTCAAGGCCCTTGGTGGGCTCGTCAAGAATCAAGCAGCGCGGTTTAATTGCCGTTATAGCAGCCAGGGCAAGCAATTGTTGTTCACCCCCGCTTAAGGTAAAAGGGTGACGGTGTCGTAAAGGCCAAAGTTCAAAATACCTCAGGTGCTCTTCCGCGCGCACGCGGCATTCTTCCCGGCTCATACCGTGCCACTTAAGGGCAAAAGTTACTTCATCGTAAACTGAAGGGCAGAAGAGCATCTGAACGGGATTTTGCAGTAATAAGCCGACCCTTTTTCCTATTTCACCGGGTCTATATGTTTTCAGGTCGCGGCCTTCCAAAAACACCGCTCCTTGTTGGGGGACCAGCATTTTCACCATTAATTTGACCAGGGTGGACTTTCCGCTACCGTTTCTCCCGGTAATGACTACCTTTTCGCTGGCGGAAAAGTTGGTAGAAACCTGATCGACTGCTTTGGATTTCTTACCGGGATAAGTATAACTAACTCTGTCCAGGCGTAAAAAATCCATTCCTCAGCCCCCGACAAAAAGTTTATGGTCACGCAGGAACAGGTAATCGGATAAAATTTCTTCCCTTGGCCCCCGGCGAATGATCCTGCCGTTTTCCAGAACAAAAATTTTATCCGTACTTTTTAAGGCTTGCCCGGTGTGATCAACAACGACCAAAGTCTTCCCCTGCTGCCGCAATTTTTTTATTACCCTGGTTATTTTTTGTATTCCCTCTTGGTCAAGGTGGGCCAGCACTTCATCAAAGATTAATATCTTGGGATCCAGGGTGAGCACACTTCCCAGGGCCACCAGTTGCTTTTCCCCGCCGGAAAGGTGGTGAGGATGCTCCAAGAGCAACCTTTCCAGTCCCAACATTTTAGCCACGGTATTTATTCTTGTTTTGATCTGCTCCCGGGGTAGGCAAAAATTTTCCGGGCCAAAGGCAAGCTCGTCCTCCACGGTGGGAGAGAAAAGCTGGGCGTCGGGGTCTTGCAGAACCATACCCACCAGGGAAGCAAGTTTGCCCAAAGGGGTTTCCCGGGTATTGCAACCAAATACCTCTATTTCCCCCGTCATTTTACCTGTTAAATAATGGGGGATTATTCCGGCCAGGCAGCGGCAAAGCGTGGACTTACCGCTACCGCTCAGGCCGATTATACCCAGAGCTTCCCCCGGACGTACCTTGAAAGTCAGATTGGACAAAACAGGTGCACTCCCGCCGGCATATCTAAAGGACAAATTATTAACTTGAATTGCCTTCACCGGACAGCCTCCACGCTTACAACGTATTTGCCTGCCCGCCGGGCGAATTCATCTTTTAAAACCGCAGTGGCAAAGGGGCCAATGCCCCCTTCGGGCTGTGGTTTTAAAATCTTGCCATCCATCGCGTAGATCAGATAAATATTATCCTCTTCGAGAACCTCACTCATGTCATAACTGATTGTATAGCCATCACGGGCGGTGACAATAACCTGCCGGTAGTCATGCAATAAATCTGGATTACAGGCCTCCAAAACATTTTTTAGAGCGGTCCCGGTGAATTCATGCGTTTCCTTGCGCCCGTTAATACGAATTCTGTAGGAAAAGTCCCGGGCCGGCAGTGACTGCAGGCGGGAAATATCGATTGTACATAGCTTTTCCCCGCTTGCTTTAACTACCAAACCTTTTTCACCCGTATTGGCTGCTTGGCGCATTAGATAATAAGTTGATCCGGTTAAAAGCAAAAGGGCGACTAATAAAATCACAGCGGCTCTATTACGCATTTATCTTCTTCTCCTTTTGAAAATTTTCTACAACTACAACTAACCTGTAGGCCACCAACCCGCCCAGGGCCCCGGATAAAGCGGCAACACAGAGAGAAAAAATAAGGGGAACGACAGGCAAGCGGAAAAAAACTACATTGGAAAGAAAAGTCCCCCCGATATTGGCCAGGAGCCCTGCATACATGGCCGTCAGCAAGTTGTGCACATATTTCGGCGTTACGAGCAGGCCCAATTCCACGAGTAAAACCGGAAAGGTATATGTAACCAGGGAAAGAATGCCGTGACTACCAAGAACACCGGTAGAAATCATCATCACCGCCTGCACTAGGCCGGTCAGAAAAGCCGTTCCCCTTTTTCTTACCAGCCCGCAAGCCAGCACTATCCACAGCATGAACACCCCGCCGGCCACAACCCCGGCGGGAACAAACAGGGGTCCGGTAACCACGCGGGCCAGCATATAGACAAAGGGTTTGGTTGCCACCCCTGCCGCAGCCAGCAGGGCTATCAGAATAAAATCAAAAGGAGTAAATTTCTGCAAGAAACGCTTGCTCACCAAAACCACCACCTGTACATGATTTAGGCTCGCCGGCCCTGAAACCAGATCAATGCGCTACGGCGGATATTGGGCAGCCACAAGTGCTCTCCCCGCCGCGCGGCTATTTTTCGCACGTGAGCCCGCAGGTCTGCTCCGGGGAAAGGCAGCCGCTCGGCCAGAAACCTTTCCCCTTCGGCTATATCAGCCACGGGCTGGCCGAAATCATAACTTACCAGCTCCAAATTATAAGGGACATCCAATTCCTTTAGAATCCTGATCGTATCCGTATAGGTGGTCGTGTGTTTCTTCATCTCCATCCCCTGGCGGCGAAAGAGGTCCGCACTGCCAAAGGAAGACCTATACCGCTGGGCTGGAACAATTAGAAATATAGGCCCCGAGGTAATCTCGGCCATTTTTTGCAAGCTTGGTTTCGAGGCCAGAACAGCGGGGCCGCTGTAGGCACTAACCAGCGCGTCGATCTTTTCCGGCGCTTCCCCGGGCCAGGTACCCTTTATGCACTGGATGTTAGAGAGACCCATTTTTGCCTTTGTCGCCGCCAAAAACTTCAATACTACGGGGTCTTCATCCATGGCAAATACCTTTTTAACCATGGGTGCCAGGTGCAGGGCAAAGGCTCCGGGCCCGCAACCAATATCCAGCAGGTGGGCGGAGGGCTGTAGAAAAGCCGACATTTTTTCAATAAAAACCCGGGGGTAATCACTGTTCCATATGGCAGCAAGATAAAAGTTCATGCTCGCGGCATCCCATTTAAACATAGCTCTCGCCACCCTAAATGCACTAAATTCATTCCTTGTTCACCGCTTGTAAAAACCTTTCAATTTGCTTTCCCACTTGGTTTTGGTGCCCGGGCAACAATTCGACACATTTTACGTCGGCTCTTTCCCGTACCCGGTGCAAAAAAGGGTTCGTTTCTAACTTTAATACCCCCAGAGCGCGTATTGACCCATCCAGTGCCGCAAATACGGCCGCCTGGAAAAGGGGGGCATTTAATTCCAAATGGCCCAGTTCATCCAGCAGTAGAATTCTCTTTCCTTGCTGCAGCGCTTCGGTAATGCTTTTCACGCCTACCGTCTCAAATACTTCCGGGAAAGCCTGCCACCGGTTGTCCTCCGCCCTCGCTACTATAACGTTGGTCAATCCCGCAAAAGACGGCGCTTCCAGGTTCAACCGGTAAGGTTCCCCCGACTGCAGGGGCACCAGGCGAAAAGCAATATATTCTGAGCGGTAAAATACCCTCTGGATGAAAAATCCTCCGGCAACCGGCAGGTAAGGCCTTAAATAATCTCTTATCAGAGATGATTTCCCACCCCATCTTTTTCCCGTTATAAACAGGTGTTTTCGCATAAGTCACCCATCACCCTTCGCTATTTGCATCCAAGTATAACGGCGATGAAAAAATTATTAATTTTTGCCGAAACCGCACACCGGGTACCGGCAGTCTTTACAGTTTTGACACAGGCCTCCAACGCCCATCCGGGTTATATCTTCCCTTAAAACACGTTCCCCAGCCAAAATGCGGGGCAGAAGAAGATCAAGGATAGTTGTGGGAGCAAAGATAACACAAGCGGGAAGCCCCATGATAATCGTTCCTTCCAGCTCGGCCAGCATAAACATCGCGCCGGGAAGTACCGGTGAACCGTAAGTTATGATCCTGGCACCTGTTTGTTTAATAGCTCCGGGCGTGCGGTCATCCGGGTCAACGGACATTCCCCCGGCCACAAAAATAAGATTGCGGCCGTTTTTATGGAGATTTAAGATGGCCTCAGTAATTTTTGCGGGGTCATCGGGCATGTAAACTTGTTCCCGGATAGAATAACCGAAACCGGCCATTTTTTTCTTTAAAACGGGTCCAAAAGCATCTTCTATACGCTTGTAATACACTTCATTGCCGGTGATAACCGTACCGATGTTAAACGGTTTATATGCCAAAACCTTGATAAACCACCGGTATTTTTCCTGCATGGCCTCAATATCTTCGATCGCCTTTTCCTCGATGGTGAGGGGTATTACCCTTGTGGCGGCTACCGTTTGTCCTTGATTGACCGCTTGATTATCATGCAAAGTACTCAGGCACATGTTCCAAATGGAATTTATATGGTTTACAGCGTCCTTATTAATTTTTAACAGCCCGTCCCGCTCGGCCTTAAAACTAACCTTACCCTCATGGGGCTCACTGTAAATCAGCCCCGGCCCGGCCACCACCCGGGCTATTCTTTGGGCAGCTTCATTTTCATGGATGTGCCCTGGCGGGGGATCCCATACGTAAATGTGATCCTTGCCCATTTTAAGCAATTCCGGGATATCTTCCGGCTTGATGACATGCCCCTTTTTAAAAGCGGGTCCCTTGAATTTTCCAGGCACAATTTTAGTCAGGTCGTGGCTCAGAACCATTCCTACGCTCTTCTCTACCGGAATTTTTTTCACTATTGTTACCTCCCAAGAATCTGCCGTTTTAACTAGTAATAAAATTACCGTGTCCCTGTCCCGTTGATGACCTCAATATATAAAACTCCTGAACCGCCGCATAGCATACCCTCATCAGCCAAGTCCCGTTCCCAAAGTACGGCTTGCCCGCCCGTCTCGATTAGTTCCAATGCCTTTTTTACCGCTGCCAGTTCCAGGGCTCCCCCACCTATGCTGCCCAAGGTGCTTCCGTCGGCAAACACCAGCATTTTGGCACCTGCTTTTCGTGGGGTGGAACCGCGGGTACTGCAGAGTGTAACCAAAACGGCCTTTTTACCTTGGCTGTATACATCGACCACTGCTTTCACAATCTTACTGTTCATTCCCAGATCCCCCCTTTTATTTCCTTAAGGGGTAATCCCGAACCGCCATTTTCCCTGGCCACCATTTCGGCCACAATACTGAGCGCTATCTCCTCCGGCCTTTGCCCTCCCAGGTTCAGCCCTATGGGTGCGGAAACCCGCTGTAAAAGTTTTTTGTCAACCCCTTCATTTAGAAGGGCCTGGAAAGTTTTCCTTACTTTAACTTTACTGCCGATCATGCCAATGTAACGAGCTGGCGAATGAATAACTGCGGTCAGGCAATTTTTATCGTAGGTATGTCCCCGAGTAATTATCACCACGCTGGTTAAGCGGTCTATCTTTTGCTCGATAAATTGATGGTCCAACACTTCTTCAAAGCTGGCGCATAGCACTTCTTCCGCCCTAGGGAAACGCTCCCGGTTGGCAAAATCCGGACGGTCATCAATTACAACCGGCCGGTAGCCGAGGATGGATGCTATTTCCACCAAAGGCTGGGCCACGTGTCCCCCTCCAAATACGACCAATTTCTTGTCCGGGAAATAGGAATCTTCCAGAACTTTAACAGCTGCTTTAGCCGGGGAAGGGGATAATTCAACAATCCCGGTAGTGGGCACGGAATGCTGCAGGATTTCTTTCGCCCGGCCAACTACTTGTTCGTCCAGGCTTTTTGTTCCCAGCGTACCGTACACCTCACCTTCCTCGCACACCAGCATACGCGCGCCTTGCTCAAGTTCTTCATGGCTGCCGGTATCCACAAGGGTATACATAACGGCTGGAGCCCCTTTGTTAGTACTTTCCAGTAGCTTTAAAAAAATATGTTTCATGTTAATCCCCCGCTAGAATTTTTATTTATCAAGGCCCGGACTGCCTCCAGTGCTCCCCGGCCTACCGCCAGAGCTTTGTCGGTGACAGTGTAACAGACATCCGGGTTCTTTTCAGGGTGAATGTCACCTACTTTCATCCCGCGATAAACTTTCAGCCCGTCCCTTAACAGCCCCCTTACAACCCCACCGATACCGGCTTTAATAGGTTCGCCGTCCGTGTATGCTACCGTATCTCCTTTATCCACTATATCGCCAATTGCCAGTTTTGCGCGGAAGATGCCTTCCCGCGGGGCCCGTAGAACCCTTTCTTTTGTATAGCCCAGTACATTTCCCGGAATACCCGTGTTGGGTGCAGCTGTTCCCTTGTAAATGGGTCTCCCCAAGTTTGGACCCCTTTGGGTCTCAATAACCGCGTGCACGTCACGGCCGGCTTCAAACCCGGGACCCAGGGCAATAACTATGCCAGCGTCTGTAATAGAGGTCCCCAGATTTTTTTTCGCCATGGTGGCGTCAATAAATATTGCCGGGCGGTTATTTTTTACCACCGCGCCTTCCGGGTCGATCAAGACAGCAACGTCACCCCGCCCGGCAATATCTCTGGCTGCGGAAAAACTTTGGACTAAACAACCGCGTATGCCCCTGATGTAAATTTCTCCTTCGTAAACCGCCTCGGCAAAGGATACCTTCCTTCTAACGCAAGTTGGCTCTTCAATTTCCGTCGTTATTACGGGGTAACCGGCCTCCCGGAAAACACAGGCCACACCACTGGCCAGGTCCCCGGCACCCTTGATCAGTACATATTCCCATTCCATAACTCGCTGCCCCTTTCTCGTCCTGCGTTATACTTAAATCAAAATAGCGACCGGTAAAAAAAATCAACTTCTCCCTAGCCAAAATGTTTTAAAAAAATATTTTCCAAGTTTTTCTTCACTTCTGCCCGGAAGCTGGCGTACCTGCGCATCAAATCCCGGGCTTCTGTGGTGAGATAAGAACCGCCGCCGGAACTTCCACCCACCTCCCGCTTTAATAATTTAAATCCCAACCGCTTCTCCAAAGTGTTTATGAGCTGCCAGGCCTGGCTGTAAGACATTTTCATTTCCCTGGCCGCTTTGCTCAAAGAACCCAGCCTGTCCACCCGCTGCAGGAGGTCATAGGGCCCGTCGCCAAAAGCCTTGCCGCTGGTTTCGAGCCAGACCTTGTAGCGCAGTCGCAAAACTCATCACTCCCTGATTAGTTATTTAATTTTATCAAATTCGACAATTTTTTTGCAAACTTTATTTGGACACGTGTTAGATACCTTTTCTTTTTTCTCTCCGGGCCAGATCAACATAATCCTCCCAGCTATCAATATCCATAAGCACTTCGCTGGTCTTGACTTCAACCCGGCAGGTACTGCCGCTGTATTTATTTAATATTTTCCTGCCGCCGGTATCCCCGGAGAGCTTCAGTAATTCGGGGAAAAGCTTTTTATCAAATAGAACGGGATGCCCTCTTTTCCCGTTATAAACGGGGTAAGTTATAAGGCAATTAGAGTTTATATAGGTCTGGTGAATAAGGTTGACGGTGGCGGGACTGACAAAGGGCATGTCCCCGGGCATGATCATAACAGCATCTGCCGAGTCAAGCACGCTTTCCACGCCCCTGCTTATAGAAGATCCCATGCCTTGCGCGTAACCGGGGTTATACACTATTTTGACATCATACGCTTCGAGCACTCTTTTTATGCTTTCTGCCTGGTTACCCAGCACTACGGTTAATCCTTGAATACCGGAAGCCAGAAAATTAGACACGACGTGTTCAACCAGTGACCGGCCCGCCAGCTGTAAAAGCAGCTTGTTTTTATCCCCCATGCGCGTGGAAAGGCCAGCCGCCAGCACCAGTGCCTCTACATGTGGCATTTAAACGTCCCCCTTACAAAATTTCTCTTACCGGCACGTCACGCCCGGCGGCACCCATCACAACCCTGCTGGCTCCCGCCTGTTTTAATAGAACGGCCAGTCTACGTGCCTTTTCCAGGTCACCTTTATGGTCCACTTTATTAATATAAGGAATCCACCTGGCACCAGCCGGTATTCTTTTTTTATAACCTTCTTGGTGCAGTAAGACCCGGGTTATGATCTCCGCCTCTACCGGATCACCGTAATTTATCCCCGTCAATTCACTGATCCGGTCGATGCAATGAAAGTGCAGACCCGTCAGCGGTTTACCAATACAATCTGCACCAATTACCGGAATCACCAGGGTTGCTGAACTGGGAATCACCGGCTCGTGCTGCCGCGGGGCCTTGAAAGGTTTTCCCCTGGCGCCGTCCCCTTCAACCAGCAATAAATCCAGCTGCTTGATTGTAAATAAGCTGTCCACGTATTCCGGCCGCAAGCCGATTAATTTTCGCTCGGGGCTAAACTTATGCGCCACGACTATACAACCGCGGTGCCCCAACTCAGCCTTAATTGCCTCCAGCGGGGTGCTTGTTGCAAAAACCGGAGGAGCAAAGCCTGCGGGAGGATACATTTTAGTTGTGGTGGTGATTATAACTTTTTTTCCGCAGCAAAGAGCTTCCCGGGCCAGGGTGCAAACCAGTGTAGTCTTACCCCCTCCGCCAACGGCAACAACCATTTCTTTCTGCTGCTTCAGATCAAAAGCTTTACTAAGTGTCGACATCTGGATCCCTCAAGTCTATTATATCACCTGACAAAGGAGATTGGATGTAGGTGCTGGTATACGGAGCTTTTGATTTTGTAAAAGGTTATTTAGAGGTGGACGCGCGGGGAAAAACAAAAGAGAATTGGGGAAGAAGAAGGCAGTGAAAAAATTAATTAGAAAAAGAAGGAAATAAATTATTTTTGGCGAAGCTACTTTTAGATGTAATAATATACCAGAAAAGGGGGTATCAGGTGCATTTTGCTTTTTGCTCGCTATAAAGAAGTTACCGACCGGTGTCTTGAATTGGGTGCTAAAATGGATGTTATAACTAATGAGGAAGGTGTAGAACTCCGGCGGCTCTTGGAAGAACAGGCTTGGTTGTCCAAAACCATTGCCCGGCAGGTAAAGGGTATTTTGGAAGAATTACGGCAGGGATTGGGATGCATTCAAAATTGGATAGCTGAGGCATTTTCAAAAGTAGAAAGAGCCCTTGATGAGAAGGGGATTCCCTCGGATATATTGGCCCTTGAGGAAGTAATGGTCCGGGGTAGTGCTTTACGAGAACAGGTTCGGGGTTTAATGTTGGAGAGCGAAACTTCGGGGCAGGTTATTGGTTCTGATGAAAATGCCTGCCAACAAGAGATATATCCCCGGGCAGCAGAAATTCGTATTGATTTGTTAACGGACGGTGAAAGTGAGGACATAAAAACTTTAGCTCCCCGGGAAGAAATTGATGCGGGGGTTAAGCAAGTGGCGGTTTCAGCGTTGGAACCTGATATTGGTGGTGTAATTGAACCACAACAGGTAGAATTTCAAAGGGATAACAGTCAGTCTGTAGAAGCAATGACCTATAAGGTTTCCGATGAAATAATTGCCAGGCTGGAAAATAAGCTGTCTCCCAAATTATTGGTTGCAGAGTTTTCTAAAGCCGGGTCCTTGACCGAGAGGGAATTTACTTCTAAAAAGGCAGGTAATAAAAAAGCTAAAAAGAAGAAGAAAGAATAATAAAATAAACCCCGGAAAGTATGGGTATAACCTTAATACTGTCTCCGGGGTTTTATTATCTTAGTTAAAAAAAACTTAACATATTCTTTTTATATTTTTAACCACAATTTTTTTTAATATGACATAATATACTTTACAATCTTTCATATTTAATTGTCGCTGATAAAGTTTCCTCAATTGGAGGTGAATTAGATGAAAGAATTAAAGAAGAGGCAACAGCAACAGCTTTGCAAACAGTGCCGCCAATGCATTTACCAGTGGGCCAATAGCTGCCCGGGATTGGCGGAGTTTAGCCGGCAAGCGTGTGCCCAGGCAAGCTCTAAATAAGGCTAAAATGCCCTTGGGGGCATTTTTGTTATTTCTGGCGGAAAAATTGCTAGCTTAAAAGCAAAGCAAATCTAAAGTATTCCGGGGGCTAAGTTTACCTGTTTTGCCGGTTTTTCCAGGTACAATTCCGGTTTCCAGATTAATGTAGTTTTATCCTCACCTGTGGAAAAATAGACGCCTGATTGATGATATACAAACCAGATGCCAAAAAATTCTCCGTCTCCGCGCTTATATAAGCTAAGCATAATCTTTTTAGTAGTAATATAAGGGCGGGGAACATATGAAGAGGATTCCTTTACCAGAATATCATAAATTTGGGCGTGCAGTTCCCGGTTAAATAAATATGCCTCGGGCATGCGAGGTGATAGAATATGTCCCAGCTTAGTCCACAATTCACGTCCATGTAAAAGACTTTTACCATGCACGTAATACCATTTCCAGCCTTGCCTGTTGCAATAACGTACAGCTTCTTTAAAGATAAAGTATCCTGATTTTAAAATTTTATTTTCCCGGGGATCTATAATTTTATCGCCAGTGATATATACCTTCAAAATTCCCCCTCCCTGAAAGTGTATAATACCTGCTGTCTACAAATTTTACAGTGTCTACTTAATATACCCGCATGTGCAAAATCAGTGCCTGATTGTAGTGTAAACAAGAGTGGCACCCAAACTGAAAGCTTTTCAATTCGTATTAATAAATAAAGAATATATGTACCAGCACGAGCGAAGATACTTTTAAAGGGGTAATTTGTTTGTTACAATTTTTAAAAATTGTATATAATATTTAGAATTTAATAAAAATTAATAAAAGAAATAATATTCATATCATCTCCTCCATTTAAGGGACGAACTGTTTTTAAACATGATAGTGGGTACATACTAGGGGTAAAGCAAGATCAGGAGGAGGTATAAAATGTCCCAAAACATTTGTATTGTTGGTATTATGGTTGACCACAGGGCTTCCCGGGCACCTGAAGTTCAGCAGG
The DNA here is from genome assembly GCF_056316025.1 of Desulfofundulus sp. JL263-se. NCBI lineage: Bacteria > Bacillati > Bacillota > Clostridia > Eubacteriales > Peptococcaceae > Desulfofundulus > Desulfofundulus sp. JL263-se. Next base: position 1,257,143 of record NZ_CM149993.1, read on the forward strand.
TGCTTACCCGGTACGGCTCGTCGATTCTGAGCCGCAACGGCATTCCGGATCCCAGCCGTGAAAGGGGAATTATTACTCTCACCATGCAAGCAGATGACGAAACCAGGAATGCGCTGGAGGAAGATTTGCGGAAGGTCCCCGGTGTTACTGTAAATTCAATAATTTTGGGTCAACCCGTACAGTAAAATCCGGTCTGCGGCAAGGCCGGATTTTTGTGTCAAGAATTTGTTTCTAAAGAAGGCTTTTGTGGAGAGATTGCAGAATTGAGTAGCATATTAATTAAAAAAGTTTTTAAAGAAGGTGTAAACCATGGAAGAGTATATTAAAGGCGCCCTCTACGGTGCTGCCATTGGTGATGCCCTCGGGGGGCCGGTAGAGTATATGAGCAAGGACGAAATAAAAGAAAAACACGGTATACTGCGGGATATGGTCGGGGGAGGAAGACTTAATTTAAAGCCCGGTGAATTTACAGATGATACCCATATGCTCTTGCATGTTGCCGAGGGAATTCTGGCCAATCCAATGTTCCCTGTGGAAGAGGTTGGCAGGCGCTTTCTGGCCTGGTACAGGGCCCGGCCCCATTATGTAGGGCGGACTACCGCCCTTTCATTTAAAAATTATCTCCGGCTGGGTAACTGGAAGGAAGCAGCCAGGGCAACGGCCAGAACCATAAACAAAATGGATAGTAACGGGGGGCTAATGCGTACCCTGGCTGTTACTTTCGGGTACCAGAAAGATTTAGGATTAATGGCTTACTGGTCAAAGGAAATTGCAAGCATGACTCATTACAGTGAAGAAGGGGCGGCATGTTGCATTTTTTATAACTACCTGGTATTTTTGGCCGGGACTTCTAAAATCTCCAAAAGGAAAATGATTACCGCAGCCCTGGAATTTACCGATGAGCAGTGTAAAAGATTAGATTTGAATCCATCAAATTTTTTCTGGTTTATGATCAAATATATACAGCCGGGCGCTGAGGAACTGTTGCCCAAAGGAGATGCAATGCACACCCTGGGCACCGCGGTACAATGCTTTTTACATGAAAATTCCTTTGAAGATACTTTGGTTTGTGCAGTTAACCGGGGTGAGGATACTGATACGGCGGGAACGGTGACCGGTGGCCTTGCCGGCGCGTATTACGGTTATCGGTCTATTCCTGACCGCTGGATTCGCCAGTTGAAGGATAAAGAAAGGCTGGATGAGGTGGCAGAAGGTTTTTTAAAATTAAACAGCTATAAGTGAGACCATATAGCCCCCTTATAGGGGGAATTTTTATTTTGTTTGCATAAAAAAATTAAATAAGAAATATTATTAATTAAGAATAAAAAATTATGAAGCACCTTGACACGGGAGGGAAATAATAATACAAATTAGTAAATAGGAATGTTTCTTAATTAGGGTGATAAATATGGTGAATGAAAATAAGTTTTTGGATCAATTAAGAAACCACGGATACAGGGTAACTCCTCAGAGACAGGAGATAATCAGGGTTCTTTCCAGAAAAAAGGGGCACCAAAGTGCGGAGGAAATTCATAAACAAGTATGCTTGAATTATCCGGGTATGAGCTTGGATACCGTTTATCGTAATCTGGGGCTCTTAAAAAGCCTTAATATAGTCAATAAAATCAATTTTAACGGGAAAAATCACTATGAACTTAATATCGGCGACGGCCATTACCACCATCTTATTTGTTTGAAATGCGGAGAATCCCAAAAATTAGATTTTTGTCCCCTGGAATTTTTGGATTGGCAAAAGATACTTAAAAACAGTTTTAAAGTTAAAAAACACCGCTTTGAGGTTTTCGGGTATTGTTCGGCCTGTATGGATAAAGAAGAAAATCAAGGAAGGGAGGAGAATGATTGATCTTAATGCGCAGAAAAGTTTTTATCTTAACTTTGGCTTTAATAAGCCTGGGATTAATTTTCACAGGTTGTTCCCAGGAGGTAAGCAGTAATTCTCCGGAAGGAGATGAACTTACGGTATTTACAACGATTTATCCTGTACATTACTTTACCTCTGAAATCGTTGGCAATAAAGGAAAGGTTATAAGCTTGATTCCCGCCGGGAGCGAACCCCACCATTGGGAACCCTCTCCCGGAGACTTGGTAAAATTAAATAATGCCAACGCCTTGGTTTATAACGGTGCCGGTATGGAATACTGGTTAAGGGACGTGCTAAAGGCGCTGGAAAAAGATGTTAAAGTTATAGATTGCAGTAAGGGAGTCGATTTGTTGGAGGTGGAGTCCGGACGTCAAGAGAATGGGGCCGTAGGTGCCCGTGTTGACCCGCACATTTGGCTGGACCCGGTGAATGCCATTGTTATGGTGGAAAATATAACAAGGGGGCTTTCTGAAATTGACCCCGATAACGCGCAATATTTTAAGGAGCGGCGGAATTTACTGGTTGAAAAATTGACAGAGCTTGATAAGGAGTTCAGCCAAACGCTGAAAGAGTTGGATAAGAGGCAAATCGTTGTATCCCATGCGGCATTTGGGTATATGGCCAGGCGTTACGGGCTTGAGCAAATTCCGGTGCGGGGACTTTCAGCGGAGGTTGAGCCCGGGCCGGCACGCCTGGCTGAAATAGTAAAAACCATTAGAGACCGGGAGATTGGGTGTGTTTTTTTTGAGTCTTTGGTTAGCCCGAAAGTTAGCGAAACCATTGCCCGGGAGGCCGGTGTAAAAGTCCTTGAACTAAATCCTTTGGGCGGATTATCCGTGGAAGATGAGAAAAACGGTGAGAATTATTTTTCCCTGATGCGCAAAAATTTGGCGCACCTTAAAGAAGGGCTGGGGACAAAAAATGAGTAAAAGTCCTGTTGTAGAATTACAGGAAGTTTATTTCACCTATGGGTGCCATCCCGTACTGGCTGGAGTCAATTTTAAAGTTTATCCGGGAGAAAGTATTGGTATTACCGGGCCCAACGGAGCGGGCAAAACAACCCTTTTAAAGTTAATTTTAGGACAATTGCGGCCCCAAAAAGGCAGGATAAAACTCTTTGGTGTGGACAGCGTATCGTTTAAGGAGAGGCACCTTATAGGCTACGTTTCTCAAAATGCCCGCCATTTTAACAAATCTTTTCCCGCTACAGCCAGGGAGGTTGTGGCATCCGGGCGGGTTGCTGTCAAGGGCCTTTTTCGGTGGCTGAAAAAGGATGACTACCGCATTGTTGACGAGGCCCTGGGTTTGGTGGGCATGTTGTCCAAGGGTAACCAGAGGATCGGCACAATGTCCGGCGGGCAGCAGCAAAGAGTCTTACTGGCCAGGGCCCTGGCAGCGGAGCCCCGGCTGCTCATTCTGGATGAGCCTACAGCAGGATTGGATGTATCGGGCAGAAATGAATTGTACGGAATTCTTGCCAGGTTAAATAAGGAAAAAAAAGTTACCCTGCTGCTGGTATCCCACGATGTTGAAGAAATATCATGGCTTATTACCAGGCAAGTGTGTCTGAACAAAACATTGTGCTCCTGCCAGAAGAGTGTATACAGTGACGGGCGGAATCTGGTGGGGGAGCCGTGTGCCAAAACATTGGCCACTGTATAAAAATTTTCGGGCGGTTCCGGGGGGGGGGGACAGGATGGAGATATTTTCTTATGCCTTTATGCAAAAGGCCTTTATCGTAGGAATAATTGTAGGAATTATTTGTCCCGTAGTAGGGCTGTTTATAGCTTTGCGGCGCCTGGCCCTGGTGGCCGATGCTTTATCTCACCTGTGTCTTTCCGGTGTTGCAGCGGCCCTTTTTGCAGGTACTCACCCCGTGCTTACAGCGTCAGCTTTTGCAGTGGGAGGGGGCCTGCTGCTGGAAAGATTGCGGGTGGCCTATAAAGATTATGCCGAACTGTCCCTGGCAATTATCCTTTCCGGGGGGATAGCCCTGGCAGCGGTATTAATGGGGCTTGCCGGAGGCTTTAATGCCAGTTTTATGGGTTATCTCTTCGGTAGCTTGGTTGTCATGAACCCCGCCGATGTTTGGATTATAACGGGGATTGGCGGTTTGGTTCTGGTAATGGTGGCCCTTTTTTATAAAGAATTATTTTATGCGACCTTCGATGAAGAGGCCGCGGAGGTAAGCGGAATTCCGGTAAGGTTATTAGGAATGGGCTTTATGATACTGACGGCCCTAACCATTGCCGTGGCCATGAGAATCGTAGGGATATTGTTGGTTGGTTCCTTAATGATACTGCCGGTTGCGGTCAGCCTGCGGTTAGCCGCCAGCTTCCGGTCCGCCTTGGGCCTTTCCATTCTATTCAGTGAATTATCTATATTTTTAGGTCTTATTATTTCTTTTTACATGGATTTGCCCCCCGGCGGCACCATTATACTTACTTCCATTGTCATTCTGATAACCGTTCTGGCAGTCCGGGGGAATGGGCACAGCTGGGTTACGGGAAATTAGGGAACTGTATAATAAAAATAATACATAAAAGGTTGGTGGTATAAGCGGAATGGTAAAAGCAGGTCAGCGCTTTTTTTTCTGTCCCATGTGCGGTGGAAAATTAAGTTATAAAAATTATAACGGACGGTACAGGCTTACCTGTACGTCATGTACTTACATATTTTATGAAAACCCCATCGTGGGAGTGGCTTGCATAGTCATAGACGAAAAAAAACGTATTCTTTTGGGAAGGCGGGCCAGGGGTAAATATAAGGGACTGTGGTGCATACCTTGCGGGTATGTAGAGTATGAGGAAGATGTTCACGAGGCGGCTGTGCGGGAATTCAAGGAAGAAACAAATTTAGATGTTGAGCTGGTTAGGGTGTATTCCGTGCATTCCAATTTTCACGACCCGAAAAAACACACGGTGGGGGTGTGGTTTCTGGCCCGGGTAGTGGGCGGTGATTTAAAGGCGAGCGATGAACTGGACGTTGTGAATTATTTTGAGCTGGATAGCTTGCCGCCCCTTGCCTTTCCCACTGACCATTTGGTTATTAATCAAATAAAGAGGGATGTTGAAAGGAATCGCCTGCGGCCTGAAAATAATGTTTTTGAACTATTTGACAAATGATTTGGATATCTCTTGAAACTATTGACAGAGGATTCTGAACTATAATAAACTGAAAGCGTACAACTGAAAGCTGAGTTGAGCCAGGCGAGTTGAGCTGAGAAAAAGACGAGACGACTCGGAGATTTGGGGTGAGGACCAGTACGTTTGTACTGGTCTTTTTTATTGGTAAAAACTGCCTGGGAATGTCTGGAGGTAGGATGAATGGTATTGCTTCTGGATAATTACGATTCCTTTGTTTACAACCTGTTCCAGTTTCTTGCTGAGCTGGGGGCGGAGGTGGAAGTTTTCCGCAATGACAGGATAACACTGGGGGAAATTGAAGAAATGAAGCCGGACCATATTATTTTATCGCCCGGCCCCTGCACCCCCAGCGAAGCCGGTATTTCCGTGGAGGTGGTACAGGAGTTCGCAGGGAAAATTCCTATTTTGGGTGTGTGCCTGGGGCACCAGTCCATAGGGCAGGCCTTTGGCGGCAGAGTAACAAGGGCCCGCCGCCCCATGCACGGAAAGACTTCAAATATCTGGCACGACGGCAAAGGGGTTTACCGGGGCCTATCCACTCCCTTATTGGCTGCCCGCTATCATTCCCTGGTGGTGGATAAAGAGAGATTGCCGGATATCCTCCAGCCGACATCATTCACCGGTGACGGGGAATTGATGGGTATAAGGCACCGGTGCTTTACCGTGGAGGGCGTTCAATTTCACCCGGAATCCATATTGACCGGGGAGGGGAAAAAGCTGCTGGCCAATTTTCTTTCTTTACGCGGAGGTGAGTGGGTTGGAAACATTACCCCTGGTAAGGCAAGTTGACCTGAAGGCCGACGGGCCTTTGCTGTACAGCGCCTTAAGGAATTTGCCCCATAGTTTTTTGCTGGATACCGGGATGGAAGTGCGCGGCCTGGGCTACCACTCTTTCATCGGCGCACTTCCCTTTATAGTATTTGAGGCCAAGGACGGCCTGGTCAGGGTGATGCGTGACGGGAAAATGAGCCAATACAGGGGCCGGCCCTTAGATGAGCTGCAGCGCCTGATGAAGGAGCTTGCCATGCCGCCCGCCAATACCGGCTTTCCCTTTAACGGGGGGGCTGTAGGTTATTTTAGCTATGACCTCGGCCGGTACCTGGAAAAATTACCTGCGCGGGCCGAGGATGACCTGAAAACACCCGATTGCTGCCTGGGGTTTTATGATGTTATTGCCGTAATCGACCACCGGCAGGGGGCAGTGCATCTTATTTCCAGCGGCCTTCCCGAGAGGGGAGAGCGGGCAGTGGCCAGGGCCCGGGCCCGGCTGGATGAGATGGAGGCATTATTAGCCCGCCGGGCGGAAAACTATATGGGGAACCTGGATCACGGAATCCTGGAAGGCCACTTCACCAGGGAAGAATACATGCAGGCTGTTCAGAAAGTAATTGATTATATTTACGCCGGGGACATTTTCCAGGCCAACCTGTCCCAGCGCTTTTCAGTGGGCTTTCAAGGCGATCCGTGGGTACTTTATTGCAAATTACGGGAAATCAACCCGGCCCCCTTTGCGGCATATCTAAATTTCGGCCAGTTCAAGGTAGTATGTGCTTCCCCGGAACGGTTCTTAAAAGTAGAAGGCGGTAAAGTGGAAACCCGGCCCATCAAGGGTACCAGGCCCCGGGGTAAAACTCCGGAGCAGGATAAAATGTTAAGGGAGGAACTTTGGCACAGTGAAAAAGACAGGGCCGAATTAATGATGATAGTCGACCTGGAGCGCAACGACCTGGGGCGGGTGTGCCGGGTGGGCTCGGTGCGGGTTCCGGAATTGGTGCGCCTGGAGGAATACGCTACGGTATTTCACCTGGTTTCAACGGTGGGAGGAGAGCTGCCGGAAGACAAGGACGTGGTGGACTTGTTGAAAGCAGCTTTTCCGGGAGGCTCCATAACCGGTGCCCCCAAGATACGGGCCATGGAAATAATCGAGGAACTGGAGCCGGTGCGCAGGGGAATATATACCGGGTCCATAGGTTATATAGGTTTTGACGGCTGCGCCGACTTAAACATAGTTATTCGCACTATTATTATTAAAGAGAACAAGCTTTACTTTCAAGTAGGGGGCGGGATTACCGCCGACTCGGATCCTGCTGCCGAATATGAAGAAACCCTGGACAAGGCCAGGGCCATGATGAGGGCCCTTGGCCTGGACAGGCCGCAATGAGGGGGGTAAAAAAAAGTGGGAAAGTATATCTGTGTTAACGGTGAGATTGTAAGCCGCGAGAATGCAGTGATTTCGGTTACAGACCGGGGCTTTTTGTACGGGTACGGGCTTTTTGAAACCATGCGCGTGCTGGGCGGGCAGCCGGTTTTCCTGGATAAACACCTGGACAGGCTGGTAAATTCCGCAGCAGAAATAGGCTTGCAAATTGCCGGCGGCAAAAAGAGATTGGCGGCCATGCTCGAGGATACCATTGAAGCCAACCGGCTGGAAAACGGCAGTTTGCGCCTCACCGTTACGGCAGGGCCGCTGCCGGGCGAATTCGCAGGCGAGGGAGGGGGAAACGTTATTGTTACGGTGCGCCCCGGCGAGCCCTACCAGGAAAAATTTTACCGGGAAGGTTTCAAGGCAGGCTTTTTAAAGACCCGGCGCAATGAAAGGTCTCCCTTAGTTCGCTTAAAAACCCTTAATTACCTGGAAAACATCCTGGGACGCCGGGAGGCGGCCCGGCGGGGGTGGGATGAAGGATTATTCTTGAATAATGCCGGCTGCCTGTGCGAAGGGACGGTGAGCAATCTTTTTCTGGTGTTCAATGGAAAGCTGGTGACGCCCCATGTTGATTCAGGCTTGCTTCCGGGAACGGTCAGAGGCGTAGTGGTGGAGCTGGCCTGTCAAATAGGTATCGGGGTAGAGGAGCGCCCGGTACTGCCGGAAGAGCTGGAAAAGGCGGAGGAAGCCTTTTTAACCAATTCATTGATGGGCGTTATGCCGCTGGTTAATGTTGGCGGGCGTAAAATTGGTAATGGCAGGCCCGGTTCCTTGACGCAAAAGGTGATAGAAGAATATAACTGGTTGTTGGAGAACAGCCTGGAATAGCATGTGGTTGCGACGGACGTTTTACAATTCTTGAAACGCGGGATTATAATAAATTTGGATTTAGTCAGAAAATTTTGAATTTTAAATCTGTGCAGGACAAGATATGTAGAATATAGTATCTTTAGGGTAAAAGAGGAAAGGTAAATTATAGAATTAAAAACCGGGCAAACCGGTTGAAAGGCCGGGACGCAAAGCTGTGGGCCTAAGGCTTTTAAGCTATGGCTGCCAGGCTGCTTAAATAATTTTTAAAGGTTAGTTTTAAGCGGTCACGAGCAGTATGGCCGCTTTTTTCGTTACTTTTGACTTTCTGAAAGGAGGTGGAGGTTTTTAGTGTCTACGGCAAATTCAATCTTTTGTAAAAAAATGTAACAAGAAACTTATACGGAATGTTACCTTAGTATTTTGGGAGGGAAGTTGCTTGACTGCAAACAACCAGATAGTTGTTTTCGGGTTAAATAATCAGCAATACGCGTTGCCCGTAAGTAATGTATCAGAAATTATTCGGGTAATGGAAGTAACCAGAGTTCCAAATATGGAACATTATTACAAAGGGATAATAAACCTCAGGGGTTCGGTTATTCCTGTTATGAGCTTAAGTTTACGCCTTGGTCTGGAGGAGAGCGAGTTAGATAAGGATTCTCGAATTATAGTCTTAGAAAAGGATAAAGTAAAAATTGGTTTAATTGTTGATAATGTTTTTTCGGTAACCCAGTACTCCGAAAATGAATTAGAAGAGCCGGAATCAATGAATACCGGGTACCAGTTTATTGATGGCATTATCCACCAGCAAGATAATATAATTTTACTTTTAGCCCCGGATAAGATACTGGATTAATTTATATAGTTTACAACCTATTGAAAGGATGGTGCTTTTTGAATAGTCTAAGGTTAAAATTAATGCTTATAATTGTCGTTACCACAGTTGTGGCATTGGGGGCCGTTTCCTACCTGAATTACGGGAAAGCGTCAAATATTCTTAAAGAAGAATTATCGAAAGCGGCGGCCAATAATGCCGAGTATAATGCCCAAATTGTGGACAAGTGGCTGGAAGGTATCATAAAAGAAGTTGAAGATTTGGCTGAAACTGAAGCTGTCAAGAGTGGTGATCCGGAACAATACCTGCCGCTTTTAAAACGTGTGCAGAAAAAGCATAATGAATTTGAATTACTTTATGCCTCCGACAGGAATGGTGACAGCGCAGGGACAAACGACACAACTTTCAATATTGCAGACAGAGACTATTTTAAGGAACTTATGGAAACAGGCAAACCTGTTGTCTCTGATCCTATAGTAAGTAAAGCCACGGGTAACGATATTATCGTAGTGGTAGCCCCAACATATAAGGGGAATGAAACAACACCAAGTGGATTAGTGGGTGTTTGTGTTGCATTGGGCTACTTGCAAGAACTGGTTAAAGAAATGAAGATAAGCGGGTACGGGTACGGATTCATACAAAACTCGGACATGACTACCATTGTTCATCCCGATAACAAATGGGTGGGTAATAAAAAACTCGCCAGTGCCGGTGACAGCCGCTTAACGGAATTGGTTCGTCGCATGACTGAGGAAAAAAAGGGTTACGGGACTTATGCCTATCAGGGTAGCGAAAAAATGCTGGCCTTTGCCCGGGTGGAAACAACCGGTTGGTCTATTGCTCAGACAGCAGACATAGCAGACGTACTGGCACCCCTGGGAACTATCCGTAATGCTAACCTTTCGGTAACCCTAATTGCCATGCTTATCATGCTAGGCATCGCCCTGCTCATTGCCAACTACATATCCAAACCCATAATAAAGCTGAGTCAAACAGCTGAAGCCGTTGCCCGGGGAGACTTAACAAAGAAGGTAGACGTGACCGGCAAGAGTAAGGACGAAATCGGTTTTCTGGCAGGAGCATTTCAGAAAATGGTGGATAATCTAAAAACCATGATTGCCGATATTCAAGATAATTCCGATAAACTGGCTTCTTACAGCCAGGAACTGGCCTCCTCCAGCGAAGAAGTGAGCGCTGCCGTGGAAGAAGTGGCCAGCACCACCAACGAAGTTGCGGCCACCTCCAGCCAGGGGGCGGAAAGTGCAGAAGCCGCAGCTGAAGAATCCGAGCAGGTACGGCAAGTGGCGGAGGAAGGCAACCGGGCCGTGCAGGAAACCGTGGAAAAAATTAATTCCATTTCCCAGTCATCCCAGACCGTTGCCGCGGCCATCAAGAATCTCGGGGAGCAGTCTAACCAAATCGGGCAAATTATCAATACCATTACCAATATAGCGGACCAGACCAATCTTTTGGCTTTAAACGCTGCCATCGAGGCGGCCCGGGCCGGGGAACACGGCAGAGGATTTGCCGTGGTGGCTGAAGAAGTTCGAAAACTGGCCGAGCAGTCTGCCGAAGCAGCAAGCGAAATAACGGGCTTGATTGAAAAAATACAGGTTGGGGTTAAGGAAGCCGTAACGGCCATTGACAACAGCGTGGCGGAAGTAGACGAAGGAGTTCAAGTGGCCAATAACGCCGGTGCCGCCCTGGAGCAGATTATTAAGGCGGTGGAAAGGAACACGGCTGTGATCAAGGATCTGGCTGCCGGCTCCAGGCAGGCTGCTGAAGGCACACAGCAGCTTTCGGCGTCTCATGAACAGATTACGTCTACCATCCAGCAGGTATCCAGTGCGGCCCAGGAGCTGGCCAACATTGCCGGTAAGCTGCAAAATACTGTAGCCAAATTTAAGGTGGACAACTCTAGAACTAGAGTAGCTCCGGTAATAGAATTAAATGGTTATGAGGGCAGCGGTGAGGTCGAAACCACGAACTCATGATAGATATAATGCTTCACAGCGGGTGACGTTTCCTTTGTTTTTTATGCATAAATATGGTATAATCAAGAAAAAAAGGAAGCGAAAATTGTCGAATCAAAACGGGCAAACCGGTCGAAAGGTCGGGACGCAAAGCTTTGGGCCTAAGGCTTTTGAGCTATGGCTGCCAGGCTGCTTATAAGGTTGCTTGTGGGGCGGTCCGGGTAGCGGGGCCCCTTTTTTGTAATTTTTTGTAAGAAGAGTGCTTTTAATCAGTCTAAGATTAAAACTAATGTTAAAACTAATGCTTTTAATAAAAATTAATTTATAATAAAAATTAATTTAGGAGGGATTAACGATGACTGGGAGCGGTAAGACACTGGCACCTCCGCCGCAGGACGACCTCGGCAAGAGGTACGATAGCAAAATTCGGGAAGCAGAGATGAACAAAAAAGAACTGGCAAAAAAACTGGAGGCCCAGCGCAGACAGGCCCGCACATTTGCCAAACAGCAACAAATTGCTGAAAGACTTGCTGCTGCCACTGAAGAGTTATCATCCAGTGTAGAGGAATCCACAAGTGCGGTGGAGGAACTGCGGTCTGCTGTTGAACAGATTGCTTCGGGGGCAGAAGAGTCAAGCAGTGCGGCCCAGGAATCACTGGCTGCCATTAGCCAGATAACCAGGGGTGTCGAGGTGGCTGCAAGAAATGCAAGCACAGCCCTTGAGCGTGGAAAGGCCATCCAAAATGTTGTCAGGGCAACTTCGGCTGATATAGGAGAAATAGTAAATAGTGTTAATATTGCAGCCCAGTCAAACGCCGAGTCGGCCAGGCTGGTCGGTGAACTGGAAAACCAGGCAGAAGAGATAGGCAACATAATCAGTACAGTGGTTAAGATAGCCGACCAGACAAATCTTTTAGCGCTTAACGCGGCTATTGAGGCGGCCAGGGCCGGTGAACACGGAAAGGGGTTTGCCGTGGTGGCCGATGAGGTGCGGACGCTGGCCGAAATCTCGGAAAAGGCCGCCAATGATATTCGCGAGCTGGTGAGCAATATTCAGCAGGATGTTAATGCTATTGCCAAAGATATTAACGGCACTGCCGATGCAGTCCGGCAGCAGTCGGAAAAAGGCCAGGCAATCTCGCAAGACCTGGTGCAGATTGGCGAAGACATGAATGATGTGGTAAGCGCAGCGGAGGAAATAAACAGTTTATCCAATGAATCTCTGCAGAGCGTCAAAATTTTTCAGCAAGGTGCAGCTAATATTGCTAAAGCGGCCGAGGAACAATCCCAGGCCTCCCAGGAAATATCCGGCGTGGTGGAACAGCAGGTTAAGGCCCTGGAGGATATTGGTTCCAGCGCGGTTGAGCTGGCAGAAATGGCAGAGGAATTAAGATCGTCCACCGATATCAGCAAGTCTTCAGAGGGGCTGGCGGCCGCTGCGGAAGAGCTTTCCGCGGCCATTGAGCAGGTTGAACGCTCTGCCAGTGAAATTATGTCTGCCCTGAACATGGCCGCTCAGGGTGCCGAGAGACAATCCAAGTCCTGTGAAGAGTCTGCCTCTATTTCTAATAAGGTAGAACAGCAGTTAACCGAAATAGCTGAGAAAGCCGAGGTTTCCCTGCAAAAAGTCACCAACCTGTCGGATTTACTGGCAAAGAATAAGGTTAATACGGATGATTTAATAGCCGGTATCAGTGCGGCACTGGAAGCCAACCTTGAAAACCTGAAAAAATTAAAAGAATTGGATGTTAGTGCCAGGCAAATTGATAAAATTGTGGATACTATTGTTAGTGTGGGCATACAAACAAATATGTTGGCCGTAAGCGGCGCCATTGAAGCGGCCCGTGCAGGTGAGTACGGAAGAGGATTTGCCGTGGTAGCCTCGGATATTCGCAACCTGGCCCAGGACAGTGCGCGTAACGCCGAGCAAATCAAGGATATGGTAAAAGCAATTCAAGATCAAATAATAACTGTGCTGCGTGATGTAGAACAGGTGGCCAACGATGCCCGGCAGGAAGTGGAAAAAGCCAGGAAAACCATATCTGGTTTGGAGCAAATTGAGGCGGAAATGAAAGTTATATTAAACGGTGCGAAGGAAATTGCTGAAAATGCAGCCGACAACCAGGCGGCCATAGAACAGGCCAAGAAAGCAGTGGAACAGATTTCCGCAGCCGCCCATGAAGCCGCGGCGGCTACGGAACAGGCTGCATCCGCCGCCAGACAGCAGGCTGCCGGTGCCCGTGAACTGACCCGCGCCATTGAGGAAATTGCTGCCCTAGCCGATCAACTACAGCAAGGTTAGGGGGAGAAAGCAATGACTGTAACCAATCAACTGGTCACCTTCTATCTCGGACAGGAAAACTACGGTATTGAAATAGATTACGTGCAGGAAATCATCCGCATGCCCCGAATTGTACACCTACCGAAGGCTCCTGCCCATGTTGAAGGGTTGGCCAATTTGCGCAGCAATATCCTGACGATCATCAACGGCCGGGAGAAGTTTGGCCTGCCCCGCAAGGATCATACAGATGCAACCCGCGTAGCGGTACTGGACTTTCATGGATACAAACTGGGCTGTGTAGTAGACAGGGTATCCGAGGTGATAACAGTTAATGCCGAAGAGATAGAGGAAATTACTGCCGAAAAAGACTATCAAAAAAATTTTTTAAAAGGTGTAGCCAAGCTAAATAACGGGCAGCGTTTAGTAATGATTATTGACCCTGCTTATCTGTTTAGTCAGGCAGAAAAGAACATTATAAACAACAATGGGGGACGGTCGGGGATGGAGGAAAATAGTCGCCGAAGCTCCCAGATAACCGAAAATCAGGCAACAGAAAAAATAGAGCAATTTGTAAACTTTCGTGTAGCTCGGGAGGATTATGCCATACCCATTACACATGTACAGGAGATTGTACATGTGCCTTCAGTAATCAACCGGGTGCCCAACGCACCGGACTATGTCGACGGTTTGTTCAGTCTACGCAACCGTATTTTGCCTATTATTAACATTCGTCGTTTGTACGGTCTGGAACAGTCCGATTTTGATGAAAGGTCCCGGATAGTCGTAGTCAAAATCAAACATTCCGGGCAAACTCTTACCGTTGGTTTGGCCGTGGATGCGGTAAACGAGGTGCTGCGCATTTCCTCCGACGCCGTTGCCCCTGTACCTGATCTGCTGCGTACCCAAAAAACAAGTGAAATTACTGGAGTTTGCAAAAGTAAGAATCAGAATCTGGTTTATATAGTGGATCCTGCCCGTCTTTTCTCGCTGGAGGAAATGGTAGAGTTTACTTCTCAGAACGTTGAATCTGAACAAGAAATACAAAATACCGTGCAACCGGATGACGAAGAACAGCTGGTTACATTCTGGCTGGATAATGAGGAATTTGCCGTCAGTATAACTCAGGTGCAGGAAATCATTCGCGTACCTCAGGTGGTCAGGGTTCCTAAGGCGCCCAATTATGTAGAGGGAGTAATTAACATTCGGGGCGCCATTATACCTGTTATCGACTTGCGAAAAAAATTTAAACTATCGCAGTGTAGTCGTGATGAACAGTCGCGCATTGTAGTAATAAACCTGGACGGTCAGCGCACAGGGTTGATTGTGGATTCGGTGCGGGAAGTAGTGAAAATAAGTTGTACCGATATCGAACCGGTGCCCGAGATGCTCGATACGCGTGTTGACACGGCCTTTATCAAGGGAGTAGGAAAACTTGCCGGGGGTCAACGGATGGTGATTATTTTAGATATGGCCAAAGTAATCCTGGCAGATGATAACGGTGCTTCCGATATGAATTAGAACAGGTGGTGTACCAAGGATGGGGAAAATCGGGGTACTTGTGGTGGATGATTCGGCTTTGATGCGCAAGTATATAAAGCAAATCATTAATGAAGAGCCTGATATGACAGTACTGGATACCGCCAGGGACGGCCAGGAAGCGGTGGAGAAGGCCATTTCACTAAAACCGCAGGTTATCACCATGGATATCAATATGCCCCGCATGGACGGGATAACAGCGTTACAGTATATTATGGCGCAGGCTCCCTGCCCGGTGGTAATGCTGTCATCACTTACCCAGAAAGGGGCGCTGGCCACCTTTGAAGCCCTGGAACTTGGGGCGGTGGACTTTATATCCAAACCCGACGGTACTGTTTCTCAAGAAATATTTAAGATAAAAGAGGAAATTAAAGCCAAGGTGAGGGCGGCGGCTAGAAGCCGCCGCCCTGGCCAATTCCGGTCGGAACGAAAAAGAGTTGTCCGGGAGAAAAAAGACGTTCCGATAAAAACCGGTACGGTGCCCGTAAATATAGAAAAAGTTGTAATCATAGGGGTTTCCACAGGGGGGCCCAGCACGCTGATGGATATTTTACCACTCCTGCCGCCTGATTTTCCGGCTCCGGTGGTGGTTGTCCAGCACATGCCGGCAGGATTTACGGCCCCCTTTGCGCAAAGGTTAAACCAGTACTGCCGGTTAAGGGTCAAGGAGGCTGCCAACGGTGATGTGCTGGAGCAGGGAGTAATATATGTAGCCAGGGGAGGTTATCATCTTAAAGTAAGCCGGTTTCAGGTTAACAAGAGGGTCAAATTGTTTCTTTCCCGGGAACCGAAAGATTTGCTTTTTATGCCTTCTGTCAATGTAACCATGGAATCCTTCTGTAAAGCATTGGGACCGGATCGCCTGGTGGCCGTGCTGCTTACCGGCCTGGGCGACGACGGGGCGGATATGATGGTGCAAATACGCCGGGGCGGCGGGGTGACCATAGCAGAATCGGAAGAAACGGCAGTGGTATGGGGGATGCCCCGGGAAGCTTATTTGCGGGGCGGTGTTCAACACCTTGTACCTTCATATCAGATAGCCGAGTGCATTGTGGAAGCTTTAAAGCAGGTCTAGCCGGAGGTGCGCTAAATGAATACTGACGTTCTGGTCACCAAATTGAAAGAGGGTAATGAAAAGGAACGTCTGGCGGCTCTTCGCCATCTGGAGCAGCAGGGGGACGAGATGGCAATTAATGCCCTGATTGATTTGTTAACGCATGAACATAGCCGTTTGGTTCAGGAGGCGGCGGTAGCTGCGCTGATTCGGATAAATACGCCGCAAGTGGCGGAAGCAGTGGTTCAACTGCTGGAGAGCACCGATGCCTGGGTGAGAAATGCAGCTGTTGAAATCTTGCAGGGACTGGGCGAAACCGCATTTGATGTTGTCAGGGATCTTTTGCAATCTTCCGACCCCGACCTGCGTCTTTTTGCTGTTAATGTGCTGGGAGAGGCCAAATACAGGAAGGCCATTTCGCTATTACAAGAGGTTGTCAGTAATGATTCCGATGTCAATGTAGTGGCGGCAGCAGTGGAATATTTGGGAGAAATGGGCAGCCGGGTAACAGATGTCAGGTGTCTTGAGGATGCCGGTCGGCGTTTCCAAGATCCTTTTCTTCACTATGCTGTAGCCGAAGCATTAAAAAAAATAGGTCACATGTTGTAGAAGAGCAGGTGGTATAAAGTGACTTTCGCCGAGTTTATCAAACTAAGAGATTACATTTATCGAAAATCAGGTATTTTTTTTGAGGATAATAAACAATATTATGTGGAAAAACGGGTGCATGATCGTATGGCTGCCACCGGGCACCAAAGCTTTCAAAATTATTTTTTGTTTTTGCGTTTTGATAGTTCAAACAACGAGTGGCAGGAACTGATTAATGCGCTGACGGTAAACGAGACATACTTTTTTCGTGAGTATCCCCAGCTGAAATGCTTTGCTGAAGAAGTTATTCCGAGTATCCTAAAAAAAAAGGAAGCACAGGGTCAGATGCCGATCAAGCTGAAAATCTGGTCGGCAGGCTGTTCTACAGGCGAAGAGCCATATACACTGGCCATTATTCTGAAGGAGATGACGGGAGGGGTAGTATCCGCACCGGTTACATTTGAAATTCATGCCACTGATATTAATACTGACGTACTGGATAGAGCCAAAACAAGACTGTACAGTCAACGCTCGGTCAAAGATGTACCGCATGAATACATGAATAAGTATTTTCGCCGGTGCGGGCAAATGTATGAGTTGTCCTCTCATATAGGAAGCTATGTTAAATTTTATCAGCTTAATTTGCTTGATAGTGCCGCCATGGAGCGCATGAAGAATTTTGATGTTATATTTTGTCGTAATGTCTTAATTTATTTTGACGATAATTCTCGCCGGGAAGTAGCTCTGTACTTTTATGCAGCGCTTGTCGAAGGTGGATACGTATTCCTTGGTCACTCGGAATCTATGAGCCGGATAACCACTGTTTTTAAAATGCTAAGGCTAAAAAATGCTATAATATACCAAAAGTAGGTGGTGACTGGTGGTTTTAAAAGCATTGGTGGTGGATGATTCATTGACGGTGCGAGGATATCACTCTCATATCCTGCAGGAAGCGGGCTTTGAAGTGGAACAATCAGTAAACGGTTACGAAGCTCTGGAAAAGACCCTCCTGGATATTTACCACCTGCTGGTGATTGATATTAATATGCCCAAGCTGGACGGAGTCAGTTTGCTCAAGCAGCTACGCCAGAGAGAGGAATATGTAGACACACCGATCCTGGTTGTTTCCACCGAAACAGGTGAGCAGGATATCCGGGCCGGTCTGGTGGCCGGGGCGACAATTTATCTGACCAAGCCCTTACATCCGGAATCACTTGCCTTTTGGGCAAAGATTTTTGCAGCCGGAAGCGGGGGTGATTGTGATTAATTTGCTTGCCACATTTGTCCAGGAAGCCAGAGAATATCTTGAAAATATAAGTCAAGGATTGTTATACCTGGAAGAAAACCCGGCAGATGTAAAAGTATTGGACGAAATTTTTCGTGTCGCCCATACACTCAAAGGATCCGCGGGAATTGCCGGACTGACTGAAGTCCAGAAATTGACTCATGCGTTGGAAGATGTTCTTGGCGCGCTGCGTGACGGTCAGATAATTTATGATTCGGAATTGGCAGATGTTTTACTGAATGGTTTTGATGGGGTGAAGGAACTGGTGGAGGCAGCTGCCGGCGGGCAGGCACCCACTGTAGATTATCGCCAGCTAATAAAAATGATTCGGGAGTACCTGCCTTCAGTTTCCGACGGTGCCTCAGAAGCTACCCATATCTTGCGGGATGTAGATAAAGATGCTCTGGCTGCCCTGCCGGAAAATGTGCAAAAAAATATTTCTGTTGCAGGAGAACAGGGACTTAATATATATCAGATCTGCTTTATGCCCGATGCCGGCATTTTTTATACCGGTACAGACCCGCTTTTACTTATTGACCAGTTGATGGAGTTGGGACAAATAATTTATCTGCAAATTGATGATAGCGGACTTCCTCCCCTGTGCGAAATGGACGCGGAACTCTGTTACCTGGGCATAAATGTCTATTTAGCCAGCACAGCAGAACCGGCCCGGGTGGAAGAGGTATTTCAATTTGTGGAATCCCCTGAAAATTACCTCCGGGTAGCAGTTGTGGGAGAAGTGGAACAATCGACTGCAGTTAAAGTTGCTAACACCCTGGCCGACCTGTCGAGCAAAGAAAGGAAAATGCTTAAAGAATTTCTGGAACAGCAACAGACGGCCCTGGATGCTGCTGAAACGGACGAAGATCGGGATTGGCGGGCACAACACATAACTAAAATTCTTCACCGGGCGGCCCAAAAGTACCAGTGGCAGTGGTTAATTGAACAGTTGCCCGACCTGCCGGTTAAACATAAGGAATTTCAAGATTTTTTGGCGCGCCTGGTAAATTTGCTGGCTGAAAGTGACGAGCAGGATTTGTCGGGCATAGAAACTGCCCGTAATGCGGAAATTGATTCCATGGCAAGTACAGCTTCCGCTAATGACAGGAAAAACATGTTCTCTTCGCCGGGCGGCGGTTCTCCTGGCGGCAGGAACGGAGAGAAGACGTTGGAAAGCGGTATAAACCAGCCCATTAAAGTAGAACAGGAAAAATTAGACCGCCTGTTTTCACTGGTCGGTGAGTTAGTTGTGGCCAAAAACGCCTTCCCCTATCTGGTTAAAAAACTGGAAATAGAACATGGCCTGGTCGAGCTAGCCCGGGAAATGAAAGAAAAATATAATATTTTGGATCGTATAGCCCGGGATATGCAAGATACCATGCTTGACGTGCGGTTAATGCCCATATCGTACATATTCCAAAAAATGCCCAGATTGGTGCGAGATATTTCGCGCTCGCTGGGAAAATCGGTGCGGCTGGTAACCTCCGGTGAGGAAACCCAATTGGACAAGAATATCATCCAGGTTTTAAACGAACCAATGGTTCATTTGGTGCGCAATGCTCTGGATCATGGAGTGGAACCTCCGGAAGAACGACAGAATTTGGGGAAGCCTGTACCTGCTACTGTAACCTTGCGTTCCTATCGGGAAGGTGACCGGGTAATTGTAGAAGTAGAGGATGACGGCCGGGGTATTTCTCCGGACAGGGTCAGGGCCATGGCGGTGAAAAAAAATTTATTAACACCTGAAGAGGCAGTGTCCGTTAGCGATGAAGAGGCGTTAAATTTCATTTTTATGCCCGGTTTTAGCACCAGTGAAGAGGTATCCGATTTTTCCGGCAGGGGGGTAGGGATGGATGTGGTGGCCACATCGCTGCGTCAGGTAAACGGAAAGGTGCGGGTTTATAGTGAGCCGGGTGTAGGTACCTGTATTCGGCTGGAATTACCGCTGACCATGGTCACGTCAAAAGTTCTGCTGGTGAAAGTTTCCGGACAGTCATATGGTTTACCTCTGGATGCAGTTCGGGAAACGGTAAAACTCAACACATCTCAGATAAAAACAATGAAGGGACAGCCGGTTACCGTGCTTCGTAATGAATTGGTACCCCTATTTGACGCGGGCAGCTTGCTCGCCCGGCATAAAATTATAAGTACTGATGCTGATGCCGATACCGGTACTGATGAGGAAATCTATATTGTGGTGATGAATACAGGTGTGGGGTTAGCAGTACATGACTTGCTGGGCGAACAGGACATCATTTTAAAACCCCTTGAAGGCGAACTGGCGGAAATTGCTATTTTTGCCGGAGCAGCCGTTTTAGGTGACGGAAATGTTTTATTGGTATTGAACCCACATGAACTGACTCAAACGGGGGGAGTAAAGGATGGGGTATAGTTTTGAAAGTAATGAAGATCGCCTGGTAGTACAGCTGGCAGATCGTTTTGATATCACCCAGGTGAAAGAGTTTACCGCTGATATATGTTGCCGGCCTGAACGTCAAGTGGTGCTGGATATGAAAAATTTAACCGGGTTTGATATGGCTGCATTGCAAGTATTATGGGCTATGCGGCAAGCATATACCGGACTGGAAATAATCTGGCCCCGTGATAATCAGGTCGTGGAACGCCTGGAACTCCTGGGGTTCAAAACAAATTAGTTTATTGACAGAATTTTAGAATTGCAGAATATTCGGCTAGGAACGGTGATGTGTTTTGGAACTTTACTGGTTGACGGCGGGTTTAGGTTGGCTTATTGCCGGAGGGATAGGATATAAATACTATCAGCTACGAAAAAAATATTACTCCAGCAAGGAGGCAAGTGATGCTGTTGCCCGCGGTGCGGTTAACATTATTCAACAAATCGGCCAGGTGTTACCTGTGGCACTGGGCAATATTCAGACGGTGGTGGCTACTACCGAAGAGTCAGTGCTGCAGTTAGGCAACAAAATTGCCGGCATCTGTTCGACTGCCAGGGAAAACGCCCAGGAAGGTCTACGTATTTTAGAGGAATATTTAAGCCAGGAAAACAAGCAAAGCTTGATATCGCAGTTATTGAGGGAAAACCAGCAAACCATGCATGACTTAATGAACGATTTAAAAAAACTAAATGATGATATCAGATCAGCGCAGGAAAAATTTATCCAGGATGGAGCATACTGGCGGGAAAAACAATCCGCGTTGACCGGTAAGTTGAGAGATATTGCCGATCGTTCCCAATTGCTGGCACTCAATGCTTCCATTGAAGCGGCTCGTGCCGGCGAACACGGGCAGGGATTTGCCATTGTGGCCCGGGAAGTAGGTAAGCTGGCAGAACTGACTAAAAGTACCCTTGATGAAATGGATAAACAGAATATGGATATTTACAGTCACGTAGAAAAGATGACTG
This sequence comes from Desulfofundulus sp. JL263-se, assembly GCF_056316025.1. NCBI lineage: Bacteria > Bacillati > Bacillota > Clostridia > Eubacteriales > Peptococcaceae > Desulfofundulus > Desulfofundulus sp. JL263-se. The sequence goes on from NZ_CM149993.1 coordinate 1,278,118, forward strand.
CAAGTGTCATGGATACAATCGACACAATCAACGATTCAACCAGTGTCATACAGCATATCAGGGAGCAGGTGTATAAAACACATGAAAGAATGACCGAGGCAACAAAAACCATTCATGAGGCGTCTACCACTCTGGTTGCTAATGTAACCGACCTGGCCCGGCAGGTGGAGAACACAGTTTTTAATCTCCAGTTTCAGGATATGGTTGCCCAGGAACTGGGTCATGTTTTGAAGATAGTTGAGGAATGCAATCAGGAACTCCAGCATCTGGCGCTGGCGTTGCAAAGCGGAGAGGCTTTGAAAGAGCAAGCACAAATAATGGATAAGCTGGCAAAGCTTTATACCACCGCCAGTGAGCGGCGGGTACACCAACAAGTGACCGGTGAAAAGCTTCTGGATACGACCCGTGTGGGGAAAGTAGATGAGGAACTGGGTGATAATGTAGAACTGTTTTAACTAAACAAGGATGGTGTTTGTATTGGGCAGGACCATTTTAACCGTCGATGATTCATTAACAATGTTGATGAGTATAAAAATTGTTTTAGAAAATGCCGGTTATCAGGTGGAGCAAGCGCAAAATGGTAAAGCAGGTTTGGCTGTTTTGGACAAAATAGGCAAGGTAGATGCTATTATTACCGATTTGAACATGCCAATCATGGACGGGATAAGTTTTATCAAGGCAGTGCGGCAAAAAAAGGCTTGCAAGTTTACTCCTATTATCATGCTTACAACAGAAGCGCAGGCTGCAAAGAAGGAAGAAGGTCGAAAAGCCGGTGCCACGGCCTGGATAGTAAAGCCGTTTAAGCCTGAACAACTGTTAGCGGTGTTGAAAAAGGTGGGTGTGTAAGGCTAACATTAGCAGCCGAAAAAGTTACATTCAGGTGCGAGGAGTACTGAATTCCAAGCTCAAATTTTCTTTGTGGATTATGGGTATGACAGTTACCACTGTGGTATTTCCTTTCCGGTTATTCTTCGCCAGTAACCCGGGGACAATTTCCCCCGACTTATAGTTCAGTGCACCGGCAGGCTTTGCTGGAAAGCAACAGGGGGGGTAACCGTGGTCCGGGCAAATGGATACCCTCTCTGTTGCTCTCCGCCGCTTAGCTCCTTTTTATGAGTGAATAACAATACCTTGACGCGGGACAGTAAGTTTTGGTAAAATTTGGACAATAGCTATCCTTTTATTGGTTCGGTTTTTGGTAATAAAAAAGCAGGAAATTTTAAAAAATTAACGCGGGGGGCAGTTCAGAAGCGTGTTAAAGAGGACGGTCGCGGTAAATAACAGCAATGCACGGTGGAACATGTGTTCGCGTGTCCCCTCGGGGGGGGGGGGGGTAAATGTTTTAATTATTGTAAAAAAATTGATAAAAAAGAATTATTTACCATCCAAGCGTTATCGCCTCGCTCTTTATCTTTTCTCTTTTTCTCAAGCATAATCATTTCGCTCTCCACCTTTTCCCTTTTTCTCAAGCATAATCATTTCGCCCTCCACTTTCCCCCTTTTTATTGCCTGAAGTATTTCAATTATTATTTTCATGCAATAAGTTAAAGGACTGGTTGCAAGAGTCATAACATTACCCGGCACGTTAATCAGTAAACGTCTTAAAGTAAGTGCTTCACGGTGTTTGTGTTTTCCGGGTATAAGCGCCGTTTTAAACCAATTGAGCAGGTTATAAGCCAATACCTTTATTGCATCTTTTATTTATACCAGCGCCAAACCTCTTTTAAAGTAAAACAAATTAGTTTATTAACAAATTTTTTATGTTGTTTGGTTTGGGTTTTCAAAATATTGGCCGAGGTGATATATTTTGGAACTTTACTGGTTGACGGCGGGTTTGAGTTGGCTTATTGCCGGAGGGATAGGATATAAATACTATCAGCTACGAAAAAAATATTACTCCAGCAAGGAGGCAAGTGATGCTGTTGCCCGCGGTGCGGTTAACATTATTCAACAAATCGGCCAGGTGTTACCTGTGGCACTGGGCAATATTCAGACGGTGGTGGCTACTACCGAAGAGTCAGTGCTGCAGTTGGGCAACAAAATTGCCGGCATCTGTTCGACTGCCAGGGAAAACGCCCGGGAAGGTCTACGTATTTTAGAGGAATATTTAAGCCAGGAAAACAAGCAAAGCTTGATATCGCAGTTATTGAGGGAAAACCAGCAAACCATGCATGACTTAATGAACGATTTAAAAAAACTGAATGATGATGTCAGAATAGCGCAGGAAAAATTTATCCAGGATGGAGCATACTGGCGGGAAAAACAGTCTGCGTTGACCGGTAAGCTGAAAGATATTGCCGATCGTTCCCAATTGCTGGCACTCAATGCTTCCATTGAAGCGGCCCGAGCCGGCGAACACGGGCAGGGATTTGCCATTGTGGCCCGGGAAGTAAGTAAGTTAGCTACACTGACCAAAAATACTCTTGATGAGATGGATAAACAAAATATAAATATTTACAGTCATGTAGAAAATATGAATACGAATATCATGGATACAATCGACGATTCAACCAATATCGTACAGCATATCAGGGAGCAGGTGTATAAAACACATGAAAGAATGACCGAGGCAATAAGAACCATTCATGAGGCATCTAACGATCTGGTTGCCAATATAACCAACCTGGCCCGGCAGGTGGAGAACACAGTTTTTAATCTCCAGTTTCAGGATATAGTTGCCCAGGAACTGGGTCATGTTTTGAAGATAGTTGAGGAATGCAATCAGGAACTCCAGCATCTGGCGCTGGCGTTGCAAAGCGGAGAGGCTTTGAAAGAGCAAGCGCAAAGAATGGATAAGCTGGCAAAGCTTTATACCACCACCAGTGAGCGGCGGGTACACCAACAAGTGACCGGTGAAAAGCTTCTGGATACGACCAGCGTGGGGAAAGTAGATGAGGAACTGGGTGATAATGTAGAACTGTTTTAACTAAACAAGGATGGTGTTTGTATTGGGCAGGACCATTTTAACCGTCGATGATTCGTTAACAATGCGGAACAAGGGCAGAATGGCGGCAATTCTCCAAAAAACTGCCGGAAAAAGTGGAATATTTAAGGCCGAAAACTTGGCGCATCTAACGAAGTCCGGCACTCAACCAGTGTAACTAATTAATTGGGATAGCAGCCAGTACTTCTGATACAGTGAGTTGAGTACCGGACAAAGCAGTAAACGCCTGTGGCCGGGCCTGGCTGTGGCAGCACGGACATGTAACTTACGAGAAAGACGTAAGACCTGCTTTTTAATGAGCTGCCTTTCGATGGCATGAGAAAGTTCCGTAGAGAAGCCTCCGGGTTTGTACCGGAGGAGGTCCACTTTATTTCTTGAATTTCATACCATATTCTTCCTTTGCCTTGCGGGGAGATACCAGCCCGTTTCTTACATCTCTCATTACCAGCTTGGGGTCCCTTTCCTTCGGGTTTCCGTATCCTCCCCCCCCTGCAGTTTGGAGTGTTATAAGGGTGCCTTCCGGGACTTGGGCCGTAAATTTTGCCGGCTTGTATTCTTGGGGCTCGGAATCACCCGGCTCCAGTATGGTGCAGCGAGCCGGCGCGCCCTCTTTGCCCCCTTCCAGGCCCCAGGGGCTGAAAACGGAGCGCTCGGCGCTTACCGATACCGTTGCCTCCCGGCAAAGTATCCTGATTTGTCTCTCTAAACCGCACCCGCCGCGAAATTTTCCGGCTCCGCCTGAGTCCGGGCGCAGGGAATAGCTTTCCACACGTAAGGGATAGGTGAGCTCTATAACCTCCACCGGGGTGTTGCGGGTGTTGGTCATGTGTACGTGTACCCCGTCCATGCCGTCCCTGTCATACATGCCGCCCTGGCCGCCCCCGTATGTTTCCACGTAGGAGAAAAGTTTACCGTCCCGTCCCAGGCCCCCTATAGTGAAATTATTCATGCTGCCGGTTCCCGCAGCCGCAACCCTTTGGGGAACCGCCCTGGCCAGGGCGCCTAAAATAACGTCTGTTATTCGCTGGGCGGTATTGATATTGGCGTGGGCAACCGGGGCGGGGAACACCGGGTTTACGAGGGTGCCCCGGGGGGTGATGATCCGGATGGGCCGGGCAATTCCGTGGTTTCCTGGCAGTTCCGGGTCGGCAAGGGCCTTGGCCGCGTAATAAACGCAGGCCTGGGTGACGCCCCGGGTGGCGTTTACCGGGCCCTGGGCCTGGGGAGACGTGCCGGTAAAATCTACGGTCATTTCCTCCCCTTCCAGGGTAATCGTTACGGCAATTTTTATTTTATCCATGGAGATTCCATCGCCCTCCAGGTAATCTTCAAAACTGTATTTACCCCGGGGGAGTGCCGCCAGGGCGGAGCGCATTCTGCGCTCCGTATAAGCGATGATGTCTTCCATATACCGGCAAAGAGAATCTGTCCCGTACTTCCGGGCCAGTTCCTGCATGCGCTTTTCCCCGGTGTGCCCGGCCGTCAGCTGGGCCTGAATGTCACCGTGAAATTCTTCAGGGGTGCGCACATTGTTGGCCAGCAGGTTAAGTATATCCCTGTTAATTTTACCCTTCCGCATTATTTTCAGGGGAGGGATGCGTATTCCTTCTTGAAATATATCCCGGGAAGCCGTGGACATACTGCCGGGGGCACAGCCGCCCACGTCTACGTGGTGGGCCAAGCTGGCCACCAGGGCAATAGGTACGGAGCCGGAAAAAACGGGTTTTATGATACAAATGTCCGGGAGGTGTGAGCCGCTGATATACGGGTCATTGATTATAACGGCGTCGCCCGGCCTCATCTCCCGGAGGGGAATTTCCTTTAAAACGGCCTTCACAACAGCCGGCATAAGGCCCAGGTGCAGGGGAATATGCTCGGCCTGGGCCACCAGCTCGCCGCCAGCGGTATAAATGGCGGTGGAACAGTCCCGGCGGTCCTTGATGTTGGGGGAAAGGGCGGTGCGGGTAAGGATTACGCCCATTTCCTCGGCCACCGACTGCAGGACGTTGCGCAAGACTTCCAGGGTAATAGGGTCAGTTTGCATTATTCCACTCCCACCTCAATAATTAAATTACCCCACTTATCACACCGGGCCTTGTCTCCGGGCCACAGCAGGGTAGTGGAATCCCCTTGCTCTATTACTGCGGGCCCGGTCACAGTGGCCCCGGGCCCTATCCGGCTGCGGTCGTAAATAGGGGTTTCCGTTTTCCTGCCGTGGAAGATTACCGGGCGCGTGGTCTTGGCCTCCGGCCTTGGAGAACCCGATGCTGGCCCTTTAAGGGCCGGTGTGGGCAGTATCCCCAGTGCTACCAGCCTGACTGCAACAATCTCCACCGGTGCTTCCTTTCTTAAGTAACCGTATTGCTGGTTGTGAGCCTGGTGGAAGGATTGTTGTAAAAGTTGCAGGTCGGGGGCAATTAAATTGCCGCGGGGTACTTCCAGGGAAATCTCGTAGGACTGGCCGGAATAACGCAGGTCGGCAAATCTAATAAAATCTACCGTTTCCGGGTTGAATCCTTCCCCGGCAAGTTCCCGGCGGGCTTCCCTTTCCATATCATTAAACAGTTTATTTAATTTAACGGGGTCCAATTCCGCAAGGTTGGCCAGAAAGGCTTGTACATAATCCCGGCGCACATCAGCCGCCAGCATGCCGAAGGCAGAGGTTACCCCTGGATAAAGAGGTATCATGACCCTGGGGGCGCCCAGTTCCCGGGCCAGTTCTACCGCGTGCAAGGGGCCGGCCCCGCCGAAGGCAAGCAGGGTAAATTCCCTGGGATCATGGCCCCTGTGCACCGAGATTACGCGCATGGAGCGAACCATGCCGGCATTTACCACTCTGATAATGCCCTCTGCCGCCGTTTCCACATCCATACCCAGGGGTCTGGCGATTTCTTTTTCAATGACATACCTCGAGGCCTCGGCATCCGGCTGCAAATCTCCGGGAAGAGCACCGGGGGACAGGCGGCCCAGAACGACGTTGGCATCGGTTACGGTGGGGCGGAAACCGCCCTTTCCGTAACATGCCGGGCCGGGAACGGCCCCGGCGCTTTGGGGGCCGACCTTTAAGGCACCTCCCGGGTCAATCCAGGCAATGCTGCCCCCGCCCGCACCCAGGGTATGGATATCAAGCATGGGCAATCGCAGAGGATGCCCGCCGATAACGCCTTCTGTGGTATATTGGGGCTCGCCGTTGGCGATAAGACACATATCCATGCTGGTGCCGCCCATGTCTGCGGTAATCAGGTTTTTTCGGCCCGTCAGGCGGGAAAGGAATTTCCCCGCCAGCACCCCTGCGGCGGGCCCGCTCAATACCGTGCGGGCGCTCTCCCGCCGTGCCTGGCCTGCTGTTATAACACCTCCGTTGGACTGCATGATGAGAAGCCCGCCCTTAAAGCCCAAATTCTTCAGGTCCTTTTCCAGGTGTTCCAGGTAGGCCTGCATGAGGGGCTGTACCAGGGCGTTTATCACTGTGGTGCTGGTTCGCTCATATTCCCTGAATTCGGGCAAAATATTAGAAGAAAGGGTTACCGGAATTCCGGGAAGGAATTCCTCAATAAGCCTGGCCATTTGTCTTTCGTGATCCGGGTTGGCGTAAGCATGTAAAAAGCAAACCGCCACTGATTTAATTCCCATTTTCTGCAGGCCGGTTACCACGTTTATGGCGTTTTCTCTGTTCAGGGGCCGGATTACCTTTCCGCCGGGCCCTATTCGCTCGTCTACTTCCAATATCAGCTCCCTGGGTACCGGAGGAGCATTTCTGGTGATTTTAAAATTATATAAATCGGGACGGTTCTGGCGCCCTATGTATAAAATATCCCGGAATCCCTTGGTGGTTATCAGAGCCGTGGGGCCGCCCTTTCCCTCCAAAAGGGCATTGGTGGCCACAGTGGTGCCGTGGAGTAGTAATCCGATATTTGCGGGCCTTATTTCTGCTTTCTTGCAAATTATTTCGAGACTCCGGATAATGGCCCTGGAGGGATTGTCCGGGGTAGAAGGAACTTTGGCTATTTTCAATTCGCCGGTTTCTTCGTTTTGCAGGCACAAATCGGTAAAGGTTCCGCCCGTGTCCACTGCCAGTTTATATGTTTGCAAAGGAATCCAACCTTTCCGTGTATTGCAATAATTATTACATTTAGTATATTATCTAGATGTTTAAGAGTAAAATTAAGTCTTTAACAAAATACTTTTAAAAAATCCTTATTTCCACTTATTATTAACTAATTTTTTAGTGAATGAACTAATAAAATTTCTCCTTTAATATAGTCCTGAGGCTTTCCTCTATTTTTAGGGAGGGTTAACTTTTGAGAATATTTGCCATTAGCGACCTTCACCTGTCTTTCAGTTCTCCGGTAGACCCGAATAACTGGGAAGATGCCAGAGAATACAAGCCCATGGGTGACGTTGATGAAAAATGGGCCGGACACGCCCGGCGGATATATGAAAACTGGATAAATACCGTGACCGATGAGGATGTGGTGCTGGTTGCCGGGGACATTTCCTGGGCCATGAAACTGGAAGAGGCTCGCCCTGACCTGGACTTTTTGGGAATGCTTCCGGGGCGGATAGTGGCAGTTCAGGGCAATCATGACTATTGGTGGCAGAGTATTTCCCGCGTTCGCGAGGCAGCACCCCTCAATATGAGTTTTATCCAAAATGATCACGTAGAGGTAAATGGTGTGGCCATATGTGGAACCCGGGGATGGTTATGTCCCGATGGGGCTTATTTCGGAGAACATGATATGAAAATATACCGGCGGGAATTAATACGCTTGGAAAATTCCCTTAAAAGTATGTTGAAGCAAAGGGATTTTTGGGACGACGTGATAGTCATGATGCATTACATGCCCACCAACGAGAAACATGATTATTCCGGCTTCGTAGAAATACTGCAGAATTACGGAATAAAAAAGGTTGTTTACGGGCACCTGCACGCCAGGGCGTGCGGCTACAGGTTGCCCGACTGGGCCTGGGGAATAAATTTTATCCTTACCAGTGCCGACTACCTGGGTTTCAAACCTCTGCTGCTCGGCGAGTATTAAAAAAAGATTTCCATAATAATTTTTATTTGTGCGGGCAATATAATTAACGAAGGGCCCGTAATGACCAGTCAAATTGTTGCGGATATTTCAAATCTAACCTTAAATCGTAGTCCGCGGGGCTTTGCAGGCTAGCAGTCCGCTGTATCCGTAGCAAAGGTTATTGCGGGCCCTGATCATAGAAGCCCTCCTCGCTTGAGGAGGGTTTTGATTTGGGTTTATTTCATTAATCCTACTTCTCTGGCCAGCTTTTCAAAGGCCGGCAGGGAATTTAAAATTACCTGCTTGTCTATACAGTAAGATATCCTGAAATAGCCCGGCCTGCCAAAGCCGCTGCCCGGAACCACCAGTATGTTGAATTCCTGGGCTTTTTTTGTGAATTCCACATCGTCAGCCAGGGGTGATTCCGGGAACAGATAAAAGGCCCCCTGGGGTTTTACCATTTTAAATCCCAGGCGGGTAAGGTTATCGTAAAGGATATCCCGCTTTTCCCGGTAAGCATCTATATCCACCGTTTCCCGCTGTAACGGAGTTACCAAACGCTGGGCCAGCGCCGGGGCATTTACAAATCCCAGGGTTCGGTTACAGAAAACCAATCCCTCCATAATTTCGGCAGCATCTTCCATTTCCGGACTTACGGCGGCATAACCGATGCGCTCGCCCGGCAGGGCCAGGTCTTTACTGTGGGAAGTTACCACTATAGACCGTTTGATATGTTTAAATACGCTCGGCACCTTGATTCCATCGTAAACGATTTTGGCGTACGGCTCATCGGATACTACATAGATGGCCCGGTTAAATTCTTTTTCCTTTTGTTCCAGCAGGGCGCCGAGGCTTTTCAGTTCCCGGGCTGAATAGACTACGCCGGTGGGGTTATTGGGCGAATTGATTATGATAGCCCGGGTATTGGGGCCGATGGCCCGGCCTATGGCTTCAATATCCAAAGTAAAATCATTCCGGGTGGGTACTTCTTTAACGGTACCCCCGTGGTTATCTATGTAGAATTTATATTCCACAAAGTACGGTGAAAGGATGATAACCTCTTCCCCCGGGTTTAGCAGGGTCTTCAGTGCTACGTTAAGTCCTCCGCCGGCACCCACTGTCATAATTATATGTTCCGCCGTGAAGGGCAGCCCGGATTCTTCGGATAATACTTCGGCTACCGCGGCCCGGGTTTCAGGATAACCGGCATTGCTCATGTAGCGGTGCATGCCCGGCTGCGGGTTATTGGCAATTTTCCGTAATTCTTCCCTGAACGCCTCCGGCGGCTCAACGGTGGGATTCCCCAGGGTGAAATCATATACATTTTCTGGCCCGTGTATCCGGCGCAGCCGCTCCCCTTCCTCAAACATTTTCCTTATCCAGGAAGCCCCTTCCAGAAAGTTTTTAATCTTATTGGCAACAGGCATATGTAGCACTCCTTTTGTTTTATGTGGCGTATTTTCATACATTCTTTATGTTTGCGGCAAATACCTGCAACGAGCCCGGTATTTTTACTGGATGGCCGGTACTCCCCAACAAGCGAGTTGCGTAATACGAATCCTCACTCTGCCTGTACTTGTTTCGTGGCCGTGTCGGGAGATTCCTGCTCTTCCCGGTGGAAAACCTTGCGCTCCAGGGTAAAGCCGTGCCTGATATCATAAACCTTCAGGGAATCCGCCGCCACCAGCTTCATTTCACCATCTATTTTTCTGAAATGCAGCAACACTACGGAATAGGGGGATTTAAGGGACTGCAGCCCCCTTATGCCCGATGCCCCGCTGGTACCGGCATTCACCAGCACCGAATCCTCTTTCTCCTCAATCAACAGCTGGTGGTTATGACCGAATAAAATTACGGGGGCAAATCCTGCCAGGCGCTTGCCGATATGGTGATTATGCACCGCAACCAAATCCACTTTCTCCGCCCGGTCCAGTTTTAGCTTTATCTGCTCTGCATATTTCGGTATAGCGTCGAGACTGGGAGGGACAACATCGGCGCTGAATGAAGCCGGATCGGGGAAACCCATAATGCGCAGGCTGTTAATTTCCGTCAGGCCGTCCAGTACCGTAACCCCGGGAATTTGTCTCATGTGTTCCACTATGTCCGGGGAATCGTGGTTGCCCGGAATAAAAATGTAAGGTTTATTTATAGTTTTCAAGCGGTCGAGGAGCAGGGCCTCCAGCGGGGTGCCGAAGTCACTGATATCGCCGGTATCGATTATCATGTGCACATCAAAAAGCTGGGCAACCTTTTGTATGAATTCTACCCCTGCAGGGTTATTATGTATATCTGAAACATGTAGAACCCTAATATCTTTTTCGGTATCCGTCAGCGGTTTTATTTTGTCAATTTGTTCAAAAAGGTCATATAAATTTGTGGCCATCACTTCCATTTTTTGGCCCAGAGTTTCTATTTTTCCAAATGCTTGTTCGGCAAAACTGACCATCCAGGGAGCGGCCCGCAAAACCCCTTCATATTCCGGATTTTGGAATTCCCTGACATTATAGGTATAATAAGTACCTGCCAGTAAAACAAGGGTAAGGGCAAGACCCCCAAGCGCTCCCTTTAATAAAGGAAGTATATCTCTCCGCTGCAGTAAAAAAACTCCAAATGCGCCGCCCAGCGCTGCCAGTCCCAGGAGTTTTATAATATAAAGAGTTACAATGTGGCGGGCCTGCTTGCGGACGCCGGCTATGACCTCCTCCTGCTGGGGTAAATCGGTAATAAATTCTTTTAATAACTGTAAGTTTATGTTTTCCAGGCGTACAATGATTTTTACCGGCGTTAAGTGGGTATGGGCCCTTATTACCCCCAGCGGAGGGATTTCCACCTGGGTGAGCCCTTCGCCGCTGAATTGGACGGCGAGGCGGAACTGAAATGCTTCTATGGAAAATTTCATTTGACCAAAGAGGCTTACGAAAAGCATCATGCCTATGGTTATCAGAAGAATGGCTGCCATTATGTTGAGCGACTTTCTCCTGTTCACATTGAGCATCTCCCAAATATAATATTTACCCGGGGATAATTGGTTCTGGCAATGAATGGTTAGGTGAAAATTATTAGAATTTTGGTCAATAACTATATTTTAAAGGATCCGGAGGGTTTATACTAGAAAACTCTTAGTGGTGCAAATAAAAAATAAAGTTATGAAAAAGGAGGGAATTGGTGCCTAAAAAAGGCGCCTTGAGAGCATGACAGTTATCCCCGCAGTGGCCGGAGGGAAGCCGGTCCGGGAAAAAACGCTTCCCCTGGCGAGCCCTAGCTTGAATGAAGAAGATAAACGGGCGGTTATGCAGGTGCTGGACAGTGGAAATTTAAAAAACGGCCCAATGGTAAGGGAATTTGAAGAAAATTTTGCCCGGTACGTGGAAACCCGCTACGCGGTAGCCGTTTCCTCAGCGGCGGCAGGCCTGCATATTGCGTTGATGGCAGCTGCCGTGGGACATGAAGAAGAAGTGATAACAAGCCCGCTGGTTCACCCGTCGACACCGACTGCCATACTCCACCAGCATGGTATGCATACCTTTGCGGATATAGACCCTGAGACTTATAACGTAGACCCCGAAGAAATACGGAAAAAGGTAAGCTCGCGAACCGTGGCCCTCATGCCCGTTCATTTTGCCGGGCGCCCGTGCGATATGGAGGCTATACAGGATATTGCCCGGGAAAATAAACTGGAAGTGATTGAGGATGCCTCCCACGCCCTCGGGGCCGAGTACCGGGGTAAAAAAATAGGTACCTTAAGCTCCCTCACCGTATTTAGCTTTAGCGGGCCGCAGGGTGTGTATACCGGGGAAGGCGGTATGGTGGTAACTGATTCGGAAGAGTTGTATTTTTGGCTGTCGGTTTTCCGTAACGGCGGCATAGTGACTGATCCCCAAAAACTTTCCCGGCGGGAGGGGCCCTGGCACTTTGAAATGCAGGACCGGGGTTTTTATTACCAGATGACCGAAATGCAGGCGGCCCTTGGCCTTTCACAATTGAAGCGGGCCGACGAATTTGCAGCTAGGCGGAGGGAAATAGCTGAAATTTATAACGCGGCGTTTGCCGGCATGGAACAATTTGACCTGCCGGCCACCTTCCATGGAGGCAAGCACAGCTGGTATTATTATATAATCGCCCTGCGCCCCGAGAACCTAAAAGCAACCCGGCTGGAAATATATAATGCCCTTCGGGCCGAAAATATCGGCGTAGGTGTACATTACATGCCGGCTTTCCTGCACCCTTATTTCAAGTGGGTGGGGCATCCGGACGTCTGCACCCTTGAGGGCAGCCTGTGTCCCCGGGCCGAAAACCTTTACAGCAGGTTCTTGACTTTACCGCTGTTTCCCGGCATGACGCGGCAGGATGTGGAAGATGTTATTGAGGCCGTGCACAGGGTCATGAAATATTATGCCGTCTAATTTTTCGTGATTAATATCGTGAGAAAACATTTAAAAAAAACAGGCCGGGGAATTACCTGGCGTAAAAATGCTTTCGCTGCGGGTGGGATGAGAATGAGGTGCCGGAGGAAGGGAGAAAGCATTTGGATGTGCACAAAATGCCTGCCGGGATTGATTCACGGCTAAGAGAAACGTCCCTTTAGTTGTCAGCTGGAGGGGTTTACATTTATGTCTTCTTCCAAATTCACTCCTACTACCGTATCCCGTCCGCATACCAGGCAGGTTAAAAGATGGCAGCATACGGGAGATTCAAATTCCATGTTGAAATACGGGCTGTAGGGACCGTAATAATCGGCCACCGGCCCGCTGTCTTGCATCGGAGCCCCGCAGGTACACCTGATATTCGGTTCCCTAAGTTGATTGCATAAGGGGCACATGCTCACGGAATAAACCGGCCTTTCCATTTATAAGCTTGTCCCAAGGATATTTTGTTCCGGGGGCGGGGGTTTTTATACTGCGGCTGTATTCCAAGGGTCGGAAAACAGGCGTAAAAAATTTTTTGTTTACAGGACGGGTCTCCGGCCTTTCCCGCCGCCTGAATATGGGAGTTTGGCTAATTATTTATTCCGCTCCATTATTTTCAACCAGGGTTCCTGTTCAAGGAAACTTCCCTCGACGGGTTTAACCAGGAAAACCACAACTTTAGGTCTTTCATCTTCGATTACCTCTTCAATAGGCTTAAGCACATGATCAGTGATTTGAAAGGGATTATGAAAGATACAGTGACCCGGCTTTGAATAGGTAATTTGCCGGTAGCGCAGAAATGGTTGCCTTGATTTGGACCATAAGAAGATTTGAGGTTAACCGGTAGGCGTTGGATCGATTTGGTGGAATTAATTTGAGATAGGGAAGAGGAAAGTTGATGAAAGTTATATCAGCGAATCAAAAAAACTTTTTCCTCACCGGAATGCCTGGATCGGGCAAAACCACGGTAATAATCAGGCTTGCCCGGCTTTTGGGAAATAAAGCAAGTGGTTTTTATACAAGTGAAATTCGCGTTGAAGGTAGACGTAAAGGGTTTGAGGTTGTCACCTTGGGCGGGAAAAGGGCAATTCTTGCCCATGTGGATTTTTCCTCGAGGTATCGTGTTGGCAAGTACGGCGTGAAGCCGGAAAGCTTAACGGATGCTATTGGTGAAATAAAACAGGCTATTAAGCAAAATAAACCCAAATGCCTGCTTATTGACGAAATAGGCAAGATGGAACTTTTTGCCCCCGGATTTCAAGAAATGGTCTTAGCGGCTGTAAATTCTCCTTTGCCCGTTGTGGCTACCATTTTAGTTAAACCACATCCTTTTTGCGATGCTTTAAAGGGACGTTCGGATGTCAGGTTAATTAAAGTTAACCCTCAAAATCGCGAACTGTTACCCGAGGAACTTTATAATGTAATAATTGCCCATTTGCCTCAATCACCTTGTTAGGAGATTTAGGAGATGATAAAAATGTTAAAATTCAGAGGGCACCACCTTATTTGTTTGCACTTTTTTAAGGGAGAGGGTTACAACCGGGAATTTGTTGAAAATCTCAAGGATTTAGTTGAAAGGGCAGAGAAAGGGGAAGAAATAGAAGTAGTTGCAGGTGCCGATGATGTGTGCCGGTTATGCCCGTATCTAACGGGTGGCAGGTGTATGCACAAGGATGACGCTGATGCGGAAATTAAAAAACTTGATAATATGGCCATAAATTATCTTGGGGTTTCAATAGGTGAAAAGGTGAAGTGGGGGGAAATAAAAAACAAAATTAATTTTGCTTCAAAAAAATTCTTTTCTGCTTTTTGCAATGACTGCGACTGGGAAAAGGTTTGTACCAGAGCAAGATAATATTAAAATATTAAAGTTAGTTTTAAAGTTAGTTCCTATTTTTCAGGTTTGGGGGCTTTTTCATTATGTACGACATGGGAACAAATCCAATGGTAGTTCTTCTTACCGATTTCGGGAATGACTCCTATGTTGGAGTTCTGAAGGGTGTTATACTTTCTATTTGTCCAAATGCCCAGCTGGTCGATCTAACTCACTATGTAACTCCCCAGAACATTCGCGAAGGGGCCTGGCTCCTTTTATCTAACTATTTTTATTTCCCTGAAAGAAGCATATTTCTTGCCGTTGTTGACCCCGGGGTGGGGACAGGGCGAAAATCCCTGGCCATAAAAACAAAAGACTATTATTTCATAGGTCCTGATAACGGTTTACTTTACCCTGCCGCTACTAAGGCAGGGATTATGGATGTTATCGAACTGAACGTGCCGCCGGATGCCAGTCCCACCTTCCACGGCCGGGACGTTTTTGCGCCTGCCGCGGCAAAATTGGCCGCCGGTATGCCGCTCCACCAATTGGGTAAGCCGGCTGTGCCTGAGGTTTGCTTCAATTTTTACTTGGCCGGAAGGGAGGGGGAAATAGTTACCATTGACCATTTTGGAAATATAATTACCAATGTACCTCCCTTGTCATGCCGGCAAAGTTACATGGTAAGCCTGGCGAGAAGAGAAAAAACTTATTTTGAACAGAAATTGCCTTATTATCCCCTTTATGCCAGCGCCCCGGGTGATACATTGTTTTTAATCACTGGTTCCAGCGGGACCCTAGAGATATCTATAAAAAACGGGTCGGCGGCTTCACGTTTAGAGGTACAGATTGCGGACAGGGCAGTTATTGAGTAATGCAAGGTTCCTGATTACCGGGGCTGGGTCTAGGATAATGAGGGCAGGGATAGCTTTTTCCGGGTTAAAATGGAGGGATAATTTTTGATCGGTGAATATATTCCCCGCGATATTTTTAGGGCCATAATTAATTCAACTTATAATGCCATTATTATTATAGATAAAACCGGTAAGGTAATTGTTTTTAACAAACAGGCGGAAAAAATAGTAGGGTTAAAAGAAGAAGAGGTACTATCCCGTAACATTAAAGAGATCATTCCCAATACCGGTCTTTTGAAGGTATTAGAAACAGGTAAGCCGGAGATAAGCCAGAAAATAGTAATTAATAATTATGTTTGTGTAAGTCACCGCACACCTATTACTTATAATTCAGAGATCCTGGGTGCCATAGTTGTCTTCCAGGATATCTCTGGCCTGGAAAAAATCACAAAAGAATTAAAGAGTTATACTTCCCTGGTTGAAGAGTTGGAGGCTATAATTGAGTCTTCCAGTGACGGGATATACGTAACGGATGGAAACGGTTATACCATTAGAGTTAATTCGGCATATGAAAAAATTACTGGCATTAAAAGAGAAGAAGTGCTTGGTAAACACATGAAAGATCTGGTTGAACAGGGTTTTTACTCCCAGTCTGTAACTCTTCTTGTTCTTCGAAACAAAAAGCCGACCACTATAATGCAAAGAATAAAAGACAATAAAGATGTTATGGTCACCGGTGTTCCGGTAATAAATGAATCCGGCGATATCAAGTTTGTGGTTACCAGTGTCAGGGACGTTACTACCTTGACCCAACTGCAGCAGGAATTGCAAAATACCAAGGCACTTAGCAATATATACCAGGAACAATTAAAACATTTAAAATCTTCCAATTTGGTTGTTAAAAGTCCTAGAATGATTGAGCTGCTTTCCTATGCTAAACAAGTGGCCCCGTACCCCACAACGATTCTCATTCAAGGTGAGTCCGGGGTGGGAAAGGAATTGGTTGCGGAATTTATACATAAAAACAGTAAGAGGGCGGATAGCAATTTTATTAAGGTGAACTGCGGGGCTATACCGGAAAACTTGTTGGAATCAGAATTGTTCGGGTACGAAGGGGGTGCCTTCACGGGGGCGCAAAGCAAGGGTAAACCGGGAATGTTTGAGTTGGCGCATAACGGTACAATATTGCTAGATGAGATTGCAGAACTTCCCTCTAATCTGCAAGTAAAACTATTGCGAGTTTTACAGGAAAACGAGGTAATCCGGTTGGGGGGAGTTAAACCAAAAAAAATTAACGTGCGTGTAATTTCAGCTACTAATAAAGATCTGGAGTCCTTGGTCCAGAAAGGTCTGTTCCGGGAAGATCTGTTTTACCGCTTGAATGTTATAAATATAAAAGTACCGCCGTTGAGGGAAAGGCCCGAAGATATAATGTTTTTGGCTAATTATTTCCTTGAAACGTTTAATAAAAATTATAATTTAAACAAAAGGTTCAGCCCGGAAGTAAAAGACTATTTTGAGAATTATAAATGGCCGGGGAATGTCAGGGAATTAAAAAATCTGATAGAAAATTTGGTAGTATCTGTTTCCGGAGATATAATTACTGGTATGGATCTGCCCAAAAGAATGACAGGTGGCGGGGAAACGGTGTTTCGGGAAGAAGACGAGTTGATTCCTCTTCAGGAATCAGTGAGGCGGGCGGAGATTAAATCAATACAAAGAGCGTTGCGGGAAACCAATTCCCTGAGAGAAGCAGCCAAGCTGTTAAAGGTAAGTCATTCTACGTTATCCCGGAAAATAAAAAAATATAATTTGGATGGTCTGGTGCAAAAGTGAACCACGTGGTGCACATTTGAACCGGGATATATAAAAAACATGGTGCATTTATGCACCATGTTTTTTATATAATCGGAAAATTCACCAAAACTCTGTACAGGCACGAGACTTGCACATATTGTATTTCCCAAAAGGGGGTGAGACCCATTTTAGGACTTCACGGAAAAATTCTGGTAATTGACCTGAATACCGGGGAAAGTACAACCAGAAGCATTCCGGACGAGATATGCCGGAAGTTCCTCGGCGGAAAGGGGTTGGGAACTTATCTTTTAAATGAATATGTTGAAGGGGACACCGATCCTTTATCGGAAAAAAACTGCCTAATTTTCACCGTTGGCCCGCTAACTGACAGCGGGATGTTCGGTTCCAACCGCTACGGTGTTTTTTCCAAATCTCCCTTAACCGGCTGCTACGCCGAATCGTATTCCGGGGGAAATGTTGCCCCGGCAATGAAAAGAACAGGATACGATGCCATCGTAATAAAAGGAAAGTGCCAAAAGCCCTCCTATCTTGTAATAAGTGATGCGGGAATATCCTTAAAGGATGCCGGTAACATCTGGGGCCTGGACACCTACCGGGCGCAGGATATGCTGCTCAAAGAAGTGGGGAAGGAAAATGCCCGGGCCGTAGTTATCGGTCCCGCCGGCGAGAACCTGGTGCGCTTTGCCTGTATTGAAAACGATTACTGGCGTTCGGCAGGCCGTACCGGGCTGGGGGCCGTGATGGGATCAAAAAAATTAAAGGGAATTGTTTTTTACGGTGATTCCAGGCCGCAACTGAACGCCCCCGAAAAATTAAAAGAATACTATAAGGATTTTGCCCAAAAAAATAAAGATGACAAAGGGGTAAATTCCTACAAAACCTACGGAACAACTGCCCTGGTTTCCCTGTTGAATTCCGTGGGCGGTTTTCCCACTAACTACTGGCGGCAGGGAACTGCAAGTCACTGGAAACAAATAAGTGGTGAATACCTATTGGAAAATTTCGAGGTTAAATCCCGCTCCTGCCCGCCCTGCCTGATGTCCTGCGGGAAACTCACCAGGGTAAAGTCGGGTAAATACGAAGGCTTGACCGTGGAAGGCCCGGAATACGAAACCATATATGCCTTTGGCGGTTTATGCAATATAGAAAAACTGGAAGATATAATCTACCTGAATGACCTTTGTGACCGCTACGGAATTGACACCATTTCCACCGGAAACATTATTGCGTTTGCCCTTTATGCGGCGGAAAAGAAACTGCTGGAACTGCCGGCGGGAAGCAGAATGGAGCAAGTTGTTCAACTGCTTGAGTCAATTGTATACCGGCAGGGAATAGGGACAATAATGGCCGAAGGGATAAAGCTTTTCGGCCGGGATTTAGGCCTGGAAGACGAGGCCGTTCACGTTAAAGGATTGGAGCCGGCGGGGTACGACCCGAGGCGCCTTAAAGGGATGGGCTTGGCCTACGCAACTGCCACCAGGGGTGCCTGCCACCTGCGGGCCACCTTTTACAAGCCGGAACTGGCCGGCATGATAGACCCGCAAACCACGGACGGCAAGGCCCGGTTGTTTGTGGACTTTGAAAACAGGCTGGCCGTTTTTGACGCCCTGATTATGTGCAGGTTTTACCGCGATATAGTGGGCTGGGGAGAAATAAAAGATTTACTGGAACTGGTAACCGGGTATGTTTATAGCATTGATGAAATGCGGGCCATGGCAAGCCGTATTATTACGGAGACACGCCGGTTTAATTATAGATGCGGGTTGAGCAAAAAGGACGATAAATTGCCGAAAGTATTTTTCGAACAGCCCCTGGGAGATAAGGGGTACGTGCTGACAGAGGATGAAATGGAAAAAATGCTTACCGAGTACTACTTGCTGCGCGGGTGGGGTAAGGACGGAAATCCCTTTTAAATAAGAGGCGAGAGAAGGGGGTTAAGGTTAAATTGAACATGGATTTTGGCTGGTACAGCCCTATAAATATTATTTTCGGTAGTGGAAAAATAAAGCAGATCGGAGAAGAAATTAAAAGATTTAAAGCAAAAAAAGTGCTTATGATAACCGATAAAGGGCTGGAGAAAGCCGGCATAACCGAAAAGATTGTAAAACACATACCCGAGAACGTAGAGTGTGAAGTTTATACGGATGTTATTCCCGAGCCTCCCATGGGAAGTATTGAAGATTGTGCCAACAAAGCTAAAAACGGCGATTTCGACCTGATAATAGGCCTTGGCGGGGGTAGTTCTATTGATGTTGCAAAACTAGTTTCTGTATTGGCAACAAATGAAAAGCCCCTTCCGGAATTGTGCGGGGTGGACAATGTGGAAAAAGAAGGGCTGCCCACGATCATGGTCCCCACTACCGCGGGAACCGGTTCGGAAGTAACGCCGATTGCCATTGTAACCAACGAAAAGGAGCATTTAAAAGTAGGTATAGTAAGCAGGTATTTATTCGCAGATTGTGCCATTTGCGATCCGGAACTAACCATGTCAATGCCGCCGCATATTACAGCTGCTACCGGCATGGATGCTTTAACCCACGCTGTGGAGGCATATATATCGGTAAATGCCACCCCTGTAAGTGACATATTGGCGCTGGAAGCAGTCAGGGTAATACATGCCTTCCTTCGCAAGGCTTTTGCAAACGGTGAAGATAAACAGGCCCGGGAGAAAATGCTCTACGGCGCTTTGTTGGCCGGTATGGCCTTTGCAAATGCAGGCGTAGGCGCGGTTCACGCCCTTGCCTATCCCCTGGGAGGAGAATATAAAATAGCGCACGGGGTCAGCAATGCCTTGCTGCTGCCCTACGTATTGGAAACAAATATGATAGCCTGCCTGGGCAGGCTGGCCCGCGTGGGTGAAGCAATGGGGGTTGTGGATGAATACGCTCCCTTGCGGGAAAAAGCCGAACAAACTGTTGAAGCTATCAAGGTTCTTTCTTCGGATGTTGAAATACCGGGAAGCCTTAAGGATGTGAACATTCCCGAAGAAGCGTTGCCCAAACTTGCCGCTTCAGCGATAAACGTTACCAGACTTCTGGCAAATAACCCGAGAAAACTAAGCGAAGAGAAAATTTTGGAGATTTACAAGAGGGCTTACGGTAATTAAAAATTCTTTTTGATCAAATAAGTAAGGCGGGCTATTATCCCGCTATGCCAAAAAAAATCAAAATATTATATTGGTACGAGGTGAAAATATGAGAGAATTGAGACCTCATGGAGCCGAGCAACCTTACATACCAGCGGGCCCGTTCAAAATAAGGTTGCCTAGAATTCATTACAGGTGGGAGTGGGCCGATTATATTCAAGGACTGGTAATGTGTGCTGTGTGCCTGTCTATAATACCGGTCCTTCAAGATGTATTGGGAATGCCCTTCGAGGTCGCCCTGGCCATTGTTGTATTAAACGGTCTTCTTTATTGCTTGCACGTATTACTTGGCGACCCGGTAGTACCGGGATGGATTACACCGGCAATACCTCTCCTTATTGCGTATGTTTCGACGTTTCCGGAAGGTCCTGAACGGGTACAGGCACTGGTGGCTTTTGAAGTCACCCTGGGCTTATTTGCAATCTTTTTGGGAGCTACCGGGCTAGCTAAGAAGTTAATCAGTTTCGTTCCACAGGCTATTAAATCGGGAGTTGTGATGGGTGCCGGTTTTGCAGCGGTATACATGATTTTCCAAGAAGGCGGGCGATTTGAAAAGTTCCCCTGGACGATCTCTATTTGCATTGGTCTCGCTTTTTACCTTATTTTTTCGCAATCATATAAAGTTCTCGGTACCAAAAATGGATTCTTTAAATTGCTTGGCAATTTAGGAATATTACCATCCATTTTACTGGCAATTGTGGTTGCCCCACTGGTAGGAGAGACTACTTGGCCAACTATAGAGTGGGGAATTTCAAAACCTGATTTTATCGCTCTTTGGAGAGATTGGACGCCTTTCGGTGCCATTGGCTGGCCCAGTATCTCCATGTTTATTGCTGCAATCCCTACTGTTTTTGCCTCATATATTGTATTGTTCGGCGATGTGGTGCAGAGCCAGGCTTTAATTAAAGATGCCGACATAGTCAGAGACGACGAAAAGATAGACTATAACCCAAACAGGGCACACCTGGTTTTTGGCGCAAGGAATACCTTAATGGGAATGTTCGGCCCGGATATTTCTATGTGCGGCCCACTGTGGGCAGCCATGCAGGTAGTTGTTTGCGAGAGATACAAGCAAGGGCGAAAGGCAATGGATTCGTTATTCGGAGGGGCAGGTTGTTTCAGGTGGGGAACTTTAACAGGATATTTCTTGTTGCCCATAGTTACACTTACCAAGCCCATTTTACCGGTGGCGCTTGCCCTTACCATGTTGGTGCAGGGATTTGTAAGTGTGCGGATAGGTGCCATGGAAACCCGCAGCTTTAAAGATCTGGGTATCGCAGGCGTTATGGGAGCCGTGCTGATGGCAAAGGGCGCGGCATATGGATTTGCCGTTGGTATTCTCCTGTGCCTGTTGATTTATGGTAAAAACTTTTTTAAGGGCGATGTTGAGTCTGCACCCATCTGGGCTGAGCATATAATCAAGCAGCAAGAAGAAAAAGAAGGGGAAATAAGAAATCTTTCCGGGAAAGGTGCTACGGCTTAAGGTCATGGGAAAATATGCTAGCTAATTTTAAAACAGGTCCTGCCTATTGGCAGGACCTTTATTTAACGAAAAATCTGGCTTCATAAAGCGTTGGCAATAAAATATATTTAGAAAATAAAAAAATCTACTTTTCCAACATAATATTTCGGTAAAAAACTTTATTAAACTGTTGCTTTTGAGAAGATTCCATGTTAATTTTAAGTACTTGGGTGAGAAACCCCTTAAAAACTTACAGAAAGGGACCTTAAAGATTATGTCTGTTCTACACGTACTACTAATTCTGGTTACGGGCATTGTGGCGGGTTTTTTAAACGTAGTAGGCGGGGGCGGTTCCCTGTTAACCATGCCCATGCTTATTTTTTTGGGATTGCCCTCTGCCACTGCCAACGGGACAAATCGCATTGCCTTAATGGTGCAAAATATTATAGCTATTGCTAACTTTAGGCGTAAGGGTTTTTTCGACTTTAAGCTGGGGCTGCTGTTGGGTGTTCCCGCAGTAATGGGTTCCATAGTAGGCGCCCGCTTTGCCATTACGCTGCCCGACGAGGTTTTTAATAAGATACTGGCTGTAATAATGCTGCTTGTGCTGAGTGCCATCATCTGGTGCCCCGAAAAGAAACTAGAGGAGGGGGAAGAAAGTCTGAAGCCCGGACGCCGGTTAATAGCCGTCCTGGCCTTTTTTCTGGTTGGATTTTACGGCGGGTTTATCCAGGCAGGCGTGGGATTTATTATTATAGCCAGCCTGACGCTTATTACCGGAATGTCGCTGGTTAGAATTAACAGCATTAAAGTGCTGGTGGTGGCCATTTACATGCTGTCATCCCTGCTTGTATTTATTTTCAGCGGTAAAGTGAATTGGATACTGGGCTTTACCCTGGCCATCGGTAACGGTATCGGGGCATATCTGGGCAGTAATTTTGCCGTTGCCAAGGGCGATAAGTGGATCAAAGTGATTTTGGTGGTCACGGTTCTTATTATGTGTGCCAAGCTGCTGGGACTTACTCCTTTTTAGCGCAGTTAGTTGGGGCAGATAACCCGGGATACTAATTCCGGGGTAAAGATATACTACATATTTATGTTATAAATTACCATTATAATTCCTTTTAAAAGGGCCATAATAAAAATGTCGGGTTCGTAATGGCCGAGCCAAGATCGTTGCAGGGTCGAAAGGCTCTGTAACGGTCGGCCAAAGGTTAGTACCGGGTCGATGGGCTCGGTATTAGCCGGAGGGAAGACCGGTGGATGTTCTGAAAGGCTATATTGCAGTCCTTCGGACTGCAATATGGTCATAAAGAATATCCATTGGTCGAGCTAAGATTATCATGGGTATCGATTTGTCTGTATTGCCATAGAGGTATGGTTTTATATAGCGCGGGGTTTGCAGTGGCCGAGAGGCTACTGCAGGCTCCTGAGATATCCGTGGTAGTCGAGCAAAGGTCATTGCGGGTGTCGTAATGGTCTGCGGCAGCCGAAAGGTTGCCGCGGGCTACGTGGATATTCGCAGTGGCTGTAGCGCAGGTCATTACGGGCTCACACCCCTTGAAACCCTCTTCCTTTGGAAGGGGGTTTCTTATTTACCTTTGGGTTTGTTATATATTTTCGTATTTTGTCGTTATACTGACAGAAACATTGCGTAAATTGAATAAAATATAACTGAGAACGAGCCTATTAAGGTACTGGTAAAAACCTCCTTATTAAAACCTCCTATTTCTTTTAAAAAGCCCCGTGTAAGGGGCGTTTTTTTCTTAGAATCCTTTAGCGGGGCCCGGGTTAGTTATTGCATTTCATCCTTTTTCCGTCTCAATTTTTTTGCTATAATTTGCCCGGTAAATATAATTAGCAGGGCAGCCATGGCTCCAATAGTATCTCGCAGCAAATCGGCAATTTCCGGCCGCCTAGTGGGGACGAAGGCCTGGTGAAATTCGTCGGTAACACCGTATATAATTGTGAGCCCCAGGGTAGCTACAAATGGTCTTTTTGTCCCTGATTGATTAAAAGAATTAAAAGCAAGCAAGGCCAGTATAAAATATGCTGCAATATGTCCCGGGTTAAAGTTTTCGATAAAAGGAAAAGTTAAGCGAAGTTCGCTGCTTGTTTGGGCGGAAAAATAAAAAATTAGCATCATCCAGGCTATTGTTGGCAGCCAGTAGATAAACCTAAAAATACCTGATCATCCTTTCCTGTGGTTAATCTCAGTAATTATAACAATTAAGGTGTTAACCGGTAAAGGTAAATTCCAGGTATAGTTGTGGTATCATATTAAATAACGTTATATTTTGGGAGGGCTGGGATTGCGGTTTATTTTAATTATAATATCTACTTTGGCGGTAGATCAGGTTTCCAAGTATCTTATACAGGCCCATATGCTTCGCGGTGAATCAATTCCCATAATTCCCCCGGTGTTTTACCTTACTTATATTCAGAATCCCGGTGCCGCCTTTGGCATTTTGGCCAATCAAACAATGTTTTTTATAACGGTAACTTTTATTGTAATAGGAGGTATACTGCTGGGTTACAGGTATATACCTCCTACCAAGGAACCGGTACGTATCGCTCTGGGTTTAATTATGGGCGGGGCATTGGGAAATCTCATTGACCGCTTGCGCCTGGGCAGGGTGGTAGACTTTTTGGATTTTCGCGTTTGGCCCGTTTTTAATCTGGCCGATACCGCCATTGTGTTGGGAACCGGTATCCTTATATGGTTTGTTTGGAAATCCGATAGGGAAAAGGAGAAGGTGGACGGGGATGCCGAGGGTTAACACCTTCATTGTAGATGAAAACAACTCGGGACAGAGGCTTGATGTTTTCCTGGCGAAGCAGGATTTGGGGCTTAGCCGCTCCCGCGTCCAAAAGCTGGTAGCAGAGAAAATGATAAAAGTTAACGGAAAAAATGTTGCACGTTCCAGTTATAAAGTGCGCCTGGGAGATAATATTTTGGTGGAAGTTCCTCCGCCAAAGGAGTTGAAAGTGGAGCCCGAGAAAATTCCTTTGGATATATATTATGAGGATTCCGATGTGGTGGTGATCAATAAGCCCAGGGGCCTGGTGGTTCACCCAGCGGAGGGAAACTGGCATGGCACCCTGGTAAACGCGCTTTTATACCATTGCAAGGATCTATCGGGAATAAGCGGAGAGATCCGCCCGGGCATAGTACACCGCCTGGATAAAGATACTTCCGGCCTTTTAATGGTAGCCAAAAATGATGCTGCACACCTTAAACTGGCGGAACAACTGAAGGAACGCGAAGTTGTTCGGCGTTACCTGGCCCTTGTTCACGGCCGGGTTAAGGCTGACCGGGGTAAAATTGACGCTCCCATTGGCAGGCATCCAGTGGACAGAAAGAAAATGGCCGTTGTTGGGCGTAATTCCAGGGAAGCGGTGACCCATTACAGGGTGTTGGAGCGGAAGTCCAATTACACTCTGGTGGACCTGAGGCTGGAGACGGGGCGTACCCACCAGATAAGGGTGCACATGGCATATATTAACCACCCTGTAGTGGGGGATACCTGCTATGGCCCGGCAAAGCCCCATTTTGACCTGGAGGGGCAATTTTTACACGCTTACAGGCTCGGTTTCCTGCACCCGCGCACGGGGGAGTATCTAGAGTTTAATGCACCTCTTCCCGGGGTACTCGTAAAAATTTTAAATGAAATTGCCATTCCGGTCCCCGAGGTCAGGGCTTTAGCAACCTGATAACCTCCAGGAATAATGCGGCTATCCCTGCCGCCATAAGCGGGCCCACAGGGATGCCGCCTAAAAAGATAATGCCAAGTATAGAGCCCAGCACAAGGCCGAAAATAAGTTCGGGGTCAAGTTGCAGCAGCTTGAGTCCCTTGGAGTTGAGATGGGTGGCCAGCGCTCCTCCCAGTATGGCTATCAGTCCCGGCAATGATTTCAGATTATATAATAAATCTTTTTCCGTAACCTTGCCGGTGGCCACGGGTACCAAAATGGAGAGTAAAAGAAAAAGAAGGCCGATTTCCAGACCCCTCTTTTCCAAGAGAGGAAAAACAAAATCAAGCTTTGCCAGCTTTAATAGAAGCAGCATGCATGCTGCCATGGCTATAAGGTTGGACCTGGCAGTAACGCCTACCAGCAGTAGGGCTACAAGGATAGGTATTCCTGACATGGTATTCCGTCCTTTGGGGACAAGATGATTATTAATAACTTATGTTAGTTGTTTGGGAGATATAACCAAAAAGGAAGCCGCCCTAAAAAGGCGGCGTTATAAGGTTCTATTCCGCTGTTGCACAAACAGCCTTCAGAGTGTCGGCCCGCAGGCCCACACGAAGTGCTTCCAGGGCTATTACCTCGTGAGGGGTAATATTACCCAGATTAACATTACAGCCGAAGCGCAAAATCATGTCTTGCTGTTGCTCTTTCCGTGGTGTTTCCCAAATGACCAGTTTGGGGTCTCTTATTCCCTCCAATAGTTGTCTTAAATCATCCTCAACAATGTTGCCCGCGGCATCATAAAGCCCCACATTTTTCCCTGATTCGCGTCCTTCCAGAATGACTTTACATGCCCCGCATTCCAGGTCTCTTAGCGCCACCTCAATCAGTTTGGCTATAGATGGCCTTTGTTTTCCCTCTTTTTTTCCTACTTCCGTCAGCACCTTAAAGTCCATATCGGCGGCCATTTTTATAGCTTTTTCTCTCACCTCTTTACTCATGGTTATGGTGCCGTCGCTAACCTCAATGGCGGTAAAACCTAATTCCTTTGCCATTTG
The DNA here is from genome assembly GCF_056316025.1 of Desulfofundulus sp. JL263-se. Taxonomy (NCBI): domain Bacteria; kingdom Bacillati; phylum Bacillota; class Clostridia; order Eubacteriales; family Peptococcaceae; genus Desulfofundulus; species Desulfofundulus sp. JL263-se. The sequence continues at coordinate 1,304,332 of NZ_CM149993.1, forward strand.
TAGGTATTCGGGAAGCTTATTTTGTAAAATGGCCACTTCAGGCGCGTAGAATCAAATGGAGTAAAAAAATATTCTTCCTGCAGGCCGCTCAGCACTTGAGATCCAGGCGTATATCCAGCTGAATCTTGGTGGACGCCCCGTAGCCCCGGGCGTTGTCCGTGCGCCGGACATAAATCCCGTTTAAGACACCGGTTAGGAGTTCTCTTTTTTCATCAAAAGCCAGGGTTTTCGGGTCACTTATGGATTGCAGTTGCTTAACTATACTGTCTACCACGTCCTTACCAGTACCGGTGCTGGCCAGTTCTTGCTGCAGTCTCAACCGTTTCTCTTTAAGTTCAAGCAGTTTAATTTTTATTTCCTTCAATTCCTTTTCGGCTTCCAGTTCGCTTATTAGTTCTTCCCGGAACCATTTGGTTATTTTTTTACGTTTGTTGAGCAAATTATTCTCTTCACGTGCCAGCTCTTCCAGGATTAGCCTGCCGTCAACGAATTTGGCTTTGCTTCTGCCGTTGTAGATTTTTTCTATTTCCTTACGCATAGCCTTTTCATCACAACTGATTAAACCGCTGATAAATGACCAGACCTCCTTTTCAATCACATGGACGGGTATGGTTCTGGCAGGACACTTAGCACTTTCACAACTGTTGTTGGCAATGTAAAACCTGCGCTCGTTAGGTTTGTCTTTGGGACAAACATAATATGCCGGTACCTTTTTATTGTTGCGTACCCGCTCAGGGTTGATGGCCAAGCGGCGTCCACAGTGAGCACAGAATACCAATCCCTGTAAAAGATACTTATGTTTAGTATTGCGCCGGCTGTTATGGAAATTTTTCTGCAGTTTTCGCTGAGCTGCGTCAAAGGTTCCCTGGCCAATAATCGGGGGAACCGGTACCGCCAGCCACTCACTTTCAGGTCTTTTGGTTACCTCAATGGTGTGTGGGCCGATTTTCCTTTTTCTTTCGCGGTAGAAATAAGCCGTGCCCGTATAAATAGGGTTTTTTAGTATCTTGTAGACAGTAGCCTTGGCCCACGAATCCCCGGCCCGGCGGGGCGGTTTTATTCCCAGTTGAGCCAGTTTCTTTGCAATGGCTACTCCGCCCATAGGACCGCGAATTTCATCACCGTAGAGAAACCAGTGGAAGATTTTACGAACCACTTTGGCTTCCTCTTCATTAATAATATACTTGCTTTGCTCTTTATCATAAGAGTAGCCGTATACGTGGCTATTCAGTGGAATTTTCCCGGCCAGAACCTTTGCCCTGCGGCCCATCATGGTGCGCTCCCGGATTACTTCTCTCTCGTAATCGGAAATTACGCCCTGCATATTCATCAGCAGCCGGCCTTCGGGTGTATTTTGCCAGTCGAAAGTCAGAAATTTTAACTGAGCGCCCGATTTAAGTATTTCCTCAGTCAGGATAAGCTGATGGGTAATATTTCTGGAAAGACGGTCCGGGCTCTTGGTTATAACAACATCAAAGCATTTCTGTTTCAGAGCGTGCCTTAGTTTTTCCAGCCCCGGCCGCTCGAGGAATGCCCCGGACTCGTTATCCACGAATTCTTTGATTACCGTAGCGCCCAGTTCCCTAGCCTTTTCGCGACATTTTTTCAGCTGGTCGGGAATGGAATAACCGGATTCAGCCTGTTCCCTTGTGGAGACGCGACAGTAAATCGCGGCCCGCAATCACTTTCACCCTTTACATCATTGTTGTAATATTGAGCTGTTTTTTCATGTTTTGTGTCATGCCGGTGAATAAGGGCTATGAAACCGCTGGAGTCGATAGAAACTTTAGAGGGGCTATAAGTCCTCCTTGTAAATTTTGCGAACCCTTGAAGTCTATCAACTACCAACCCGTCAATCACCACCTTAATTGAATTTAACAAACAAATTTTACCATATTCTGTAATATCCTTCTCTTTCATTTTAACCTCCCTCATTTTAGAAATTTGGGCAAAGACTGCCTTTATCCCTAATTATATGAAATTTTTCTTGTATGAATAGGATTTTCCTTTAATTTTCAGGGATTTTTAACGATTGACAAGCATAAATTTTGTTTATATTAATAAAAAAATATCGGATACCCTTAACTTCAATTTCCAATTAGCTTGGTAATCCCATATGGATGGGTATGAATATTTCATAAAAATTTCGAGGGGGCATTTGGCATGTTTTTTGCAACCAACCAACCAACCAACCAACCAACCAACCAACCAACCAACCAACCAACCAACCAACCAACCAACCAACCAACCAACCAACCAACCAACCAACCAACCAACCAACCAACCAACCAACCAACCAACCAACAATAAATAAAGTAATAAGAGGATATTACTTTATTTTAGCTGGCGCAGAAACCTGGAAATATTATGCAATATTTCCAGGTTTCTGCGCTTTGTTTTTGTAAATAATTCTTTTAGGGAGGTGATAAGTATCTTTCTTTTTTGAGCTGATGTGCTTTGGACGCGAACGTTCCTGAAGTGTTATTTTAAAAGTTAGTAGAGTGCTTATCTGTAAAGTAATGCAAAATCCTGAAAAGGGCAAACCACTCGAAAGGGTGGGGCGCAAAGCCATGGGTCTAAGGCACAAGCTATGATTGCCAGGCTGCCGAGAAGGATTAGTTATTTGTTTCTTTGATAGGCAGCCTTTGGCTGCCTATTTCGTCATGTGTTTTCTAAAGAGTTGGTATGGTGCATATGTGCGGTGTCCGGGTCGGGCTTTCTTCGGTTTTGCACGGCCTCAAGCTGATTAAAATCCATATTTAAAAAATTTTAATCAGCTTTTTGACTGTGCAGCTTGATAAACATATTTAATACATAGATAAGGAAGGTGCGTAATATGTTTAAAAGATTAAGTTTAAAAGTTAAGCTAATTGCTTTGTTTTTGTTGATAGGTTTAGTACCTACCATTTTTATCGGTATTTTAAATTTTCGCAATGCCAGTGACAACATACGACGGGAAGCCTTCGACGCCAATAACTTGTTCTTGAGCTTAACAGTTACACAATTAAATGATTACTTCGCCGAAAGAGAAGGTGATTGCCAGCTTATAGCTAATTCCCGCGATATTTATCAGAGTATGAATATCTTAAAAGAAGCAGACTGGGATACGACTGATTCTCGTTGGGTTGAAAGAAAATCCATACTTGAACAATTTTGTTATAAAGTTGTTGAGGAATATGGTTACTTTTTTATTTTTGTAACTACCCCGCAGGGAAAAGTGGTATTCAGTACCAGAAAAGAAATTGAAGGGACTGACGTATCAACCAGTGACTATATACAACAATCTCTGGAAGGAAAATTAAACTGGTCTTCCCTGTTTTACTTAGATGTTATAAATGACAATATTATGGTTGTATCTTCACCGATTAAAAGTAAGGGTAATTCTGGAGAAATCGTTGGAACTGTTAATTTAGTGTTTTCAGGAAAACAGATAGATGACCTTGTTCATGTGGGAGTTGAAAAACTGGGAAAATCTGGTGATTCCTACTTGATTGATGCCAATGGCATGCTCCTAACCAATACCAGACTGGGTGAATATAAGGAAGGTGCTGCTTTGAAAAAAACTATAGATACTAAAGCAGTAAAACTTCTTTCTTCTGCTATCCAGGCCGGGGATTATAAATTTGGTGTACAGGCCGTTTATCTGGATTATCTTGGTAATGAGGTGCTGGGGAACCTGGGAGTTATTAAGCTTGGAGATAAGCCTGCCGGATTAATAGTAGAAATCGATGAGGCTGAAGCCTTTGCAGGCGTATACAAGATGAAAAGCTCCATAGTGCTAATCACCATTATTTTTGCTATTGCTATAGCGTTACTTAGTTACTTTATTGCACGCGGCATAGCAAGGCCGGTAGAAGAACTGGCAGGCGTTGCTGCTAAGGTTGCTACGGGAGACCTGACTGTTAAAATTATTATGAACCGGTATGATGAAATCGGCCAGCTTGCTAATGCCTTCAACAATATGGTTAATAATCTTAAGAATGTGGCTGTCACTCTCAGAGATAAGTCCGATTCCCTGGCGTCGTCTGCGCAGCAGCTTTCTGCAAATGCCGAAGAAACTTCCGCCGGTGCTAATGAGACGTCTTCAACCATGGCAGAAGTTGCTTCCACTGTAGAGCAGGTAGCCCAGAATGCCAAATCAATGCGAGAGGCTGCCAAGAGAACATCAAGCGAAGCAGGGAAAGGGCAAGAAGGCTTGGAAAAGATAACCAGACAAATGAAGAATATAAGCGATTCGGCTCAAAACGTGGCACAGGCAATTAGTAACCTTAATGAAATGTCGGAAAAAATAGGAGTTATCGTTGACACAATTACTAATATTGCCGATCAAACTAACCTTTTGGCCTTAAATGCAGCCATTGAAGCTGCCCGTGCCGGAGAGCAGGGTCGCGGATTTACCGTGGTTGCCGAAGAAGTACGGAAATTGGCCGAGCAGTCGGCGACAGCAGCACAGGAAATTCAGGAACTCATCGGCAATATCCAGATTGAGTCCAAAAACGCGACTGAAGTAATGAATCAGGGAGCAAAAGAAGTACAGGAAGGGGTTAAAGTTGTAGATGAAGTAGGTCGTTCTTTTGGTGAAATTATTAGCAAAATTAAAGAGCTTGCTAGCCATATTGATGAAATTGCAGCAGGTACAGAACAAGTTTCTTCTGCTGTTCAAAACGTAACCAGTACTACGGAAGAGTCTGTTGCTGCCATGGAAGAAGTTGCGTCTTCAACCGAAATGTTAACCCAAATGGCAGAAGAGTTGCAAAAAATGGCAGCACAGTTCAAAGTGGATGATGAACAACTTGCATCAATACCCGATAAAAGAGACCAGCCTCAAAAGAAAAAATGAACAAAAAGCTTTTATTGGAAAAAAGAAACTTGTGAGTAATTGGATTAGCAGCTAAAAGTTGAAGCTTGAAATTACAGCAGGTTCAGGTGAAGCTCGTCCGCCTTGAAATAAAGAGAATTGTTTTGCAGATTGCTCTGGCATCAAAAGCGGTTGCAGGTTGTTCAATCTGATATATGGGCCCGGTTGGGGCTAGGCTTGGGCTAAATAAAAATGAGAATTTAGAAGAAGGGGTGGCTGAGCGCACATGATGAAGGGAAAGCCGGTGTTCTATCAAGAGCTCAAACAGATAGGTTTACAGGAACTTTTAAAGAGTATGAGCCGGGCCCTGGGACTGGCGGTTATGGTTGCGTACCCGGGCGGCCATCCGCTGACCGAACCCTCTAACCTGTGTTCTTTCTACGCCCTGCTTGACAGCAATCCGGAAGCGCGGGCAAGGTGTGCAGCTTCGCACGCGGCCTCTGTGAAGGCTGCTGTAGCTGCAGGAGAGGAGGTTCTTCACACCTGCCGTGCCGGGCTGGTGCATATGGCGGTTCCCCTGCAGGTGGGTGGAGAGATCGTAGCCGTGGTGCTGGGCGGCAACGTAGCCCTGCGTCCGCCGGCATCTGTATGAAATACACAGCCGGTGGAAGGGCGACCTTCCAGGCTTGGCGGTCTACGGGTGCAGCCGACGGCCTGGTGAATGAAGCCGGGAAGTATGCCGGGCTGTAGTTTCCAGCAATTTCGTTTGGAGTTTTTTGAGGGTGACCCGCAAATCGGAACCCATAAGTTAGCCGCACTCTGGGCCGACTTCGGATGACAAGAAAGGTTAGCCCGGTGTGCGGTTATATGCTAGCCGGGATAAAAGTGTCGTTAACTTGCCGGGCAGGACGTACTCTGGCCCGGGGCCCATAGAGTTTTATCCAAAAGTGCCCGGAGCGGTGTGTGCCCAAATACGCAACAAGTTTTCCGGGATGTTTAACGGCTGCAGTTGCAGCTGGTTATCTCCGGGCCGCAAGCAAGGTAGTCTGCACGACCCGGGAAAAGTCCAATAAAAAGCATCGGTGCTAGCTTGGTACCCCAGAGAAATACCCCGGCCAGGCAGAGACCGGTACTTTCCTTAATGCTTCATATGCCTTGTCCCGGGGACACTCACAGCGACCAAAAGAGCTGGGCCCTAGCCCAGCTCCGGTAATTGCTTGTGTGTGCTGCGTGTACATTATTCTAGCACATCACCTAATACTTTGGATCTCCTGAATAAATTTTTTCATGCGTTCATAATGCGACCCAGGCCAGTAGATACGACCGCAATTGGAGCAGATGTAAAAAATCTGATAATATTCCCGGGTTCTGGGTGGCAACCGGTCTTCCACCTCTTTCTTAGGTATCTGTTTTAATAATCCATTACAGGGTATGCATCGCCGAAATGGTTTAATTGCATGGAACAAATTAAATCTGTTTAACACCTCTACCAACTGGGACTTAGGCTCGTTTTCCCGTACCAAATAGCCATGCGTAACTTCTCCACGCTTTAGCAGGCCGCGACTTCGGGTTAGCAAAACCCTGTGTTCTTGCATCGAAAACTGGACCAGTTCTGCATCCTGATACTCATTGCTATATAGCGCATCAAACCCCGTCATGCGCAGATAGGACGCTAGCCGACCCAGGTGGGCATCAAGGATAAATCGAACTTCGGATGGTGGTACCGGGCATCTGTACCGCAAGGGGGCAATATCAATTGTTTTAAATGCCGGGTATACGCTGATACGGTCGCCATCCCTCACATGACGGGAAAGGTCTACTGGTTGTCCGTTTATAAGGACAAGGTCCACCTCGGTGTGGGGGACACCAAGTGACTCAATCAGATCCTTGACTGCGGGCTGTCCCCAAAAACAGTAAGCGAAGGAAACTTTCCGTTGCGCCGGTTTCAACAAGTCATTAAGTTCGGCATAAAATCGAAACCAAGCACAATTCATTTTAATCCCTCTCAATACTTTGGCTTAAGTTTGTGTAAAACTTAAGTTGAACTTACTTGGGTTACTGCAATCCCCCTGGTCGAACCATATCAAGATAAATCATACTAAAAATGGATCGTGATTGAAAGTATTTTTTCCTTTTTAATTGGCATCTAAATTTCCCGCACCGGATATTGTGGAGACCTCCCAGAAAGAAAGCAACCGCATATTTGTCGAAGAAAAAAGTGCCGGAGGTGATGAAAATGTCCCAGGTATTGACGCCTTAAGGTAAGATCCTAAAAATCACTGTGCAAAGAGGGTGACTGTGTATTTACACTGGGGAAAAACACAGTTTTTTTGAGCAGGCGGTTGAAAACCGTACCCGGAGTATCACCCACCTAATTTCAGAATCGAGAAAGAGTGTAATGATCGATCATAATTTATACCTGTGGAATTTCTTTTTCCACTAACAGCCCCTCAGAGTATTTGATAACCCAATATAACGAATCATAAGCTTTGGAAGGAGTTGCTTGCACATCGTATATTTTAATGCTTTCTTGTTCATAAGCCTTTTGAATCTGAACAGGCTTAAAGGGCCATTTTTCCAGCACTTGTTTTTTCCCTTTCCTGGTTTCCAAGTACATTTCATTAATTTCATAGCGAGGATTGCCTGCTTTATATTCATGCACATTTGCAGCAATTTTATTGTTGCTATTAAAATTTACCCATAAATTCAGGGGATTAAACAGTTTGAAACTCAGTTTGCTTAAGTCCAGTGTGCGTATTTCGCTAGTACGTATCGTTTCCCCATCCTGCACTGAAATGTAATACTTAAGGTTGGGTTTGGGTTCCGTGACACGTACCTCTTTCAGATTTCTGGCTATTTGAGGTTCTTTTTTTGTAGCTCTTCCCAGGCGAATATCAAAGATAGGTTCCAGTGGAACTTTAACAGGTAAAACTACGGAAAAATAGCCTTTGGATTCTTCTTCAGCAACAACTTCTGTATAATCTTCTTTCCCTACCGGTTGATAATTAAGCATTACCTTGCTACCTTCCCGATATTCCCTTAAATACCAACTAATTTTCGTAAGAGCTTTTTCCCTGTCTACATCCATAAATTCTACTTCTATAGGAGTCCACCAACGGGCATCTTCTTTTATGCTCTGCATAGTTCCCCTGATATTTCCTACCTCCGAGTGTAGACTATTTAGTTCTCCCTGCAGATGGTTGACCTGCTGTTGCAAATGCCTGGTATTGGACCAAATAAGCCAGTTTATGACCAGGATGCTCACCAATAGGATAATTGGTAATAAAACTTTTTTTTCTTTAAACATCTATTTCCCCATCCTTAGTAAAAATATCATTTATTATTCTATTTAAACATTTTTCTGTAAGAAATGTTTCCTTAATGTGAAAAGTTGTAATGTATTTTAAGCATGCTGCTTAATGTCTTTGAAATGCGACTGATACAGTTAGGGTATAATTAATCCTGGTATTCTGGTAGAATTAGAATATCCCCCAATAATAGAGAGGAGGAAGTGATATCTTGGGTCTTCCAGCAAATATTTTGGGCTTAATCGTCTTTGGTATTTGTCTATTATTCCTTGCAGCTTGGCTTTTTCAGTGGCTATGGAATATTACCATGCCGCAGGTTTTCAACCTGAAAAAAATTACATATTGGCAAGCTTTTAGACTTTTACTGATAGCTGGTATACTTTTTGGTGGTCCGAATATTAATTTTGGTTAACGCATGGTTCCATTCAAAGAAACATAATTGCAATTATCGTCAATTGTAGCATATCTAACCCAAAGTCCGGTCTTTCTGCGCCCGTCGCTTATCAAACCAGGTTTTAATTACCTACTGTTTGCTGGTACTACTTAAGCTTAAAACGGGCTATAAAGGGCTGCTGCTGAAAATTAAGAGGTTGCTGGATACCTGCCTTTATGAACCATTTACTGAATTCGCTAAAAAGCTTTATCCAAAGGTTAAACACAGTTCGAAAGGCCGGCGAAGGATTAATCATAACCAAACTTTTGAGGTTACATTAAGGCAGGTGATGACAGGCGAAGCGGAACATTTAGATGATCTGATCTATGACCCGTTAATTTAATTTAATTAAGTTAGTGTTGTCAAAATGTGGATAAGGGCTACCTATGTCTGTATGCAGAAAAAGGCTGCTACTTGTATACACCATAAATCCTGTATAGTTTATGCTTGCATTCATGGGCTTGAAGTTAGAAAGGTAATTTTTATGCAACGCTAATGAATTTGTACAAAGATATTATTTACCTTACCGTCCTGGGAGGGATAAGATGGAGTCCGCCAAAAAGCAAGAAAAGCAAGACCTCTTTAAGGCCTGGAGGTTTTTTATAGAAAACAAGAAAATACCCCCAGATAGGCGTATTAGGCCACTTGTTGCCGAGTCCTGGAATAAGATGTCATAAGTTTAAAGTAAATCCATTTAAGCTTCACGTTAAAAAAATATCAGGTGAAGAATTAACTAGGGTTATTAATGCAAAGAGAAAATTGATTAATATAGCCAAACCCTACATGGAATCCCTTTATAACTTGGTAATTGGTTCCGGTTTTGTGGTAACTATTTGTAATGAAAAAGGTATTCTTTTAGAAGTACTGGGTGACCAGGATGTTTTAAATAATGCGAATAGCATTAATCTCGTTCCTGGCGTTGATTGGTCAGAAGCCTTTATGGGGACTACAGCTATTGGCCTTGCTTTGAAGATAAAATCTCCTGTTCAAGTATATTCAGCTGAACACTATTGCCAACCCCTCCATGAGTGGACATGTTCGGCATCTCCCATAATGGACCCCCAAGGTAATTTGATTGGTGTCTTAAATATGTCCGGTCATTATGAAAAAATACATCCTCATACTTTAGGAATGGTAGTAGCCGCGGCCCAGACAATTGAACAGCAGTTGAAAACGCAACAATTTGCCAATAACTTTGTAGTTAATAACAAATATTTAAAAACAGTTTTGGAAACTATGTCCGACGGGGTTATTTCCGTAAATCGGCAAATGCAAATTACTTACATTAATTCAATTGCTGCCAGAATGTTCAACCTGGAGTTAGGAACTGTTCAGAACAATTTGCTTCCGGAACCTCTCGTAACCCAGTTTAAACTTCAAGACGTTCTTCAAAAGGGAATAGATATAGTAGGTAACGATGTTTGGCTGAACTATGCTGGTAAAAAATTCCATTGTACGGTAACTGTCAAGCCTTTTGTCCAGGATAACAAGAAAATTGTGGGAGCAGTGATTACACTAAAAGAATTGAGAACGATGCAGCGTCAGATTCACTCGATGGATGTTCCGAGAAGACTTTTTACCTTTCATGACATTTTGACGAAAAGCAAAACTATGATGAAGACCATTGAAGTTGCCAAATTGGCTTCTTCCAATAATCTTACTGTATTAATTATTGGAGAAAGCGGCACCGGTAAAGAACTTTTTGCTCAGGCCATTCATAGTGCTAGTTTAAGGCAAAACGGTCCTTTCATTGCCATAAACTGTGCCGCCATACCAAAAGAGTTAATCAGTAGTGAAATGTTTGGTTATACCGGAGGAGCCTTTACCGGAGCCAGGAGTCAAGGTTCCCCTGGAAAATTTGAACTGGCGGATGGAGGGACTCTTTTTCTCGATGAAGTGGGAGACATGCCTCTTGACATGCAAGCAGCCCTGCTAAGAGTAATCCAGGAGCGAGCTGTAATGCGGATTGGGGGTAAAAGTTTAATACCCGTTAACATCAGAATTATCGCTGCTACCAACAAAGACCTTTCTAAAGAAATAGAACAGAGAAACTTCAGGCATGATTTATTTTACCGTTTAAATGAGTTTCCAATCTTTATTCCTCCCTTGAGAGAACGTCCCGAAGATATTCCTTATCTGGCCGAACACTTTTTACAAATATTGAACAAAAAATTAGGGAAAAACCTTTCTTTTTCACCCCAGGCTTTAAATATCCTCCAAGAACAAAAATGGTATGGTAATGTGCGGGAATTGGGTAATTTCATACAGCAACTTGCTTACCTTCATACCAATGACGTTATTAAACCGAGTACCGTCAAATCGTTACTTAAGAAAACTAAGCCTGAAGACTTGCCAATAGATAATTCTCTTTCTTTAAAGGAAAAGGAAAAAGATGCTATTAGAAGATCTTTACTGGCAGCAAACGGGAACATAAGTAAGGCTTCTAAATTTTTAGGTATAGGAAGAACTACCCTTTATAGAAAAATAAAGAAATATAATCTTAGTAATATATGTGCCAATTCTAAACACAATGTTTCAAGGTGAAACATTATAAAGAATAGTGAAAATATTTTAACATTTTTTGTTTGTTTTAGAGTGAAACAACTTATATCTCGAAAATTTTTTTACAGGTACTTGTTAACGGCTTTAAATGCGGTTATCACCATTATCTGTTTTGGCAGATTTTTTGCTTCCCCTCTTGTTAAAAAAACATAAGGGGGGAGTACATGGTTACAGATAAAACCATGATAATGCCGGCTGAAGAGGTTGGTAAAATAAGGGGATGTGATTTAATAGCCGAATACCTTATTAGAGAAAATGTGCCTTACCTCTTGGGATATGCAGGTCACGGAGCAATCGGTCTTCTGGATGGTATTTATGACCGCACGGATAAAATTAAGTTAATTTGGCCTAGAATTGAGCAGGCAGCTGGCTTTATGGCTGATGCTTATTTCCGTATAACCAAGAAACCCTTGCCTGTTTTCGCGTCAACGGGGCCAGGGCCTGCTAATTTGGCCATTGCCGCGGCTACAGCCTTCTATGATTCTTCGGCTTTTTTGATAGTTACCGGGCAAGTGACTACCGACCAGTTTGATACTGGAGCTTTACAAGAGCCATATCGCTATTACCCTGCGGATTTTCCTTCAGTTTTAAGGCCCTATACCAAACATAGTTGGCAAGCCCACAGAGTGGAGGATCTTGCCAAGTTTTTACCGAAAGCATTTAAGCTGATGACTACCGGAAGACCGGGGCCCGTACACATCGACATTCCTTATGATCTCTATATTAAAACAGCCAAAGTCGAGATTCCTGAGCCCCAAAAGTGGTCTCGCCCCGTAAACTGGCGTACGGGAGGGGATCCTGAGGCCATAACCAAGGGACTGGAACTATTACTGTCTGCCAAGAGACCCTTAATTTTGGCCGGCGGAGGAGTAATGGTTTCTGGAGCTACTGAAGAACTAAGGCGTTTGGCCAAACACTTGAATATCCCTGTTTATTGCTCTCTCATGGGCAAAGGGGCTATGTCCGAAGAAGATCCTCTTTATCTTGGTGTAGCAGGATGCTGGGGGACTTATCCGGCAGTGGAAGCGGCACGTAATGCCGATGTTATTCTGGCTCTGGGGTGCAGATTTTCCGACCTTCATACTGGTTCATGGCTTCCCGGCTTTACTTATAATATTCCTCCTACCAAGTTAATTCAAGTTGATATCGACATTTCCGAAATTGGTCGCAACTATCCTGTTGAAATAGGTATTGTAGGAGATATTAAGGCTGTATTACAACAAATGCTAGAGATTGCTGAGAAAAAGACAGAAGCCAGGGGAGATACTCCATGGATTAATGAAATAAATAAATTTAGAAAAGAATGGCAAGACTTTATAACACCTTATCTTAATAGTGATGAAGTACCAATTGATCCTCGTCGCGTTATTGGAGATATGAATAGAATATCACCGTCGAATACAATTTTGTTTTCAGATGTAGGTAACAACCAGCCATGGATAGGGCAGTATTGGAATACCCGCCAGCCATATACTCATTTTACTTCCGGGGGATTTGCTGCTATGGGGTTTGGAGTTTGTGGCGTCCTGGGGGCAAAACTGGCTCGGCCTGAGTGCCCTTGCGTTAATGTTTGTAGCGATGGAGGCTTCATGATGATGCCTCATGCGGTAGCAACCGCTGTTGAATATAACTTACCTGTCGTGTGGGTCATTCTTAATAACTATGCTATTGGCGCAATTCGTGATTTGCAGCGTTTCTACCTGGACGGAAGAGAAATCGGCACCAGTTTCCGCAAAGTTGAAACTGGTGAACTCTGGAACCCAGATTTTGCTGCCATGGCTAGGTCTATGGGAGGCGAAGGCCTGCGCATTGAAAAACCTGGAGATTTTGGTCCCGCTTATGAGCAAGCCCTTAATTCTGGCAAGCCTACGGTTTTAGATGTAGTTATCAATCGTGATACGGCAGTGCCTCTTACCAGCACATGGCAAATGCCCCCAATTCCTCCTGCCGAACCTGTATTTGGAAAAAGAAAAATAATAAAAGAGAGCGATTAAGCAATAAAATAATAGGTTAAAATTAGCAACCGGTTTGTCTAAAATAAAAGGAGAGGAAGTGAAGTCCTCTCCTTTTTTAGGAGATTTGCGAAAGGGGCCGTTATTTTGGGGAAAACTGGACGGGGATCGCTGCCTCGCCGGAGGGTAAAGTTGGCAGCCGGGGCCCCGCATGTGATAAAATGTACAAACCGACGGGACTTGCTAAAGTATGTAGCATGTTCCCCGGAGCCGCCCCGTCGGTACTGAAACTATATTACATGCGGGATGGCTGTTAAGGCCGCCGCCTCTAAAAGGTGAGGTCTTATACGATAAAATTTTTTGAAGAGATACCTACTGAATCTTGACACGGACTTGCGAAAGGAGTGAAGTTGACAAGTGGATGACCTTGTATACAATCAATTGTCTTGTTATTTTGAGCAACAAAGGCTCGGTATACTGGGTTTATTAGAAATAATTAATAGTATGATATCAAAGGCTCCTAGAAAAAGGATATATTTAAGTGATTTACAAAAATTATATAAAATCATTTTTGTCCAAGGAAATTTTAGCCAGGACATCCAAGAGTTGATAGATCGGGGGTATTTAAAAAGAGAAGATGAAGGGATTTATTATGTCTCACCCGAAGTTAGTTTACAGGTGGCCCACAACCTTAAAAAACTGGTAGAAAAGCAGAAAGTTCCCTGTACCCCTAATATTAATTTAAATGAATTATTAGCAGGTTTTCAGGAATATTGCCTGCAGGAAATGCCTGAATTAGACTGGCAACAAGAAAATCACGGAATACTGAAAGTACATTATGGGGACAAGCTTCATTGTTTGAAAGCAACATTAATACCTACTTTAATTGAACCTCCTCAGGGTGATTATTACTTGAATTTGGGAATATGGGAGTCAAATGTGCTTTCTTGTATAGCCCCGCTGATAATAAAGTCACCCTGGCTCAAACATGTAGCTTACTATAATTTAACCACAGGGACAAAGATAAATATTGTTCCCAGCGGGATATTTCCCTATTTTGATTGGTATTTGCGGGAAAAGTTTGGCATCCGGGTTGCTCCCAGCAAGAAATTTGCTCTTGGTCTAATGAAACAGGGTATTATGCGTACGGAGGGGTAAGTAAAATTTTTTGAGTATATGCTATTTGTGCCAAAACTTTCTGTATATTTTCGTAATCTAAATAAATCTAAAAATTACATTCAGCAGAATTTTCAAGTCTTCAAAGACCTATTTCTTCACCTGAATGTATCTCAGGTTAGTCCGTCATCGCACCCGCTTCCTGAAAGGAGCAGGTTTGCCTCTTAAAAGCTGCATTGGGAATGCCATCACATTCCGGAGTATAGCACTACTTCTGAAAAATCAAACAGATTCCCATAACAAAACACTAAATCAGGCAGGCAAACCTTAAATATACCAGGATTAAACGTAGTTTTTATAGTACATGACGAATCTAAAAGCAAGTTGAATTCTACGTTGTGAACTATTTATCTATACCTAGTTAAGAAGGTGGTTAATAGTAGTCGCAGTAGTGGCTGTGGGCCTTGTGGGTAACTCGCAGAGTTGTCCATCAAGCCCACAGCCATGTTTTTATCACGTAGAACCCCCATCCCTGCCCATGAGGTAAGATGATGAGCAGACGGAAAACGCTCCATATTGGTACCAATTTCGGAAAGAAAAAACAGAAAAATGGATATTAAGAAAAGCCTTTGAAGGCTACCTGCCGGATGAAATAATATAGCGGGATAAAGAACAATTTGCTGAGAGGTGCGGGTCGGATAAGATAATTCAGGATGTGGTGGCCGAACAGATCTCCGACCGGGAATTCCACCGCGACCGGCATCTCATATCCCCTCCCATTCGTACCAAGGAAGAATTGTACTGCTACCGCATATTCCGGGAGTTTTTCGATTCCGACAGCGCGGTTTCCAGCGTGGGGCGCTGGGCAATGGCTTAACACCGGCAGGTATATTAATTAAAGTTGGATAACCGGCCGGGCGCACCTCAAATGCCGGCGCGCTGCCGGCATGAGATACTAAACTCTACTTTTGTTGTTGATGCCAGACTGGTGGGCCGGACGGGTAAAGGAACGCATTTGAAAAAGGCCCTGCGGGCACTCAGGAACTCAACAGGGCAATCCAGGAAGCGGTAAACCCGAAGGGAAAGGAACTCAAACTTTCCACCAGGACATTCAGGGTGGGGGATAAGATAATCCAGACCAGGAACAACTATAACAAAAAAGTGTTCAACGGCTACATTGGGATAATAAAAAAATTACCGAAAAATTTAACGGCGATGAAATAGAATATACCTACAACAAACTCAACAAACTCAACGATCTTGATTTGGTCTATGCCATAACGGTCCATAAAAGCCAGGGGTCAGAATTCAAGCCAGTCACAGTACCCTTAACCACATCTCACTATATCGTGTTCATGCGGAGTTTAATATACACTGCTATAACATGGGCGAGGGAAAAGGTAGTATTTGATAGGAACCCAAAAAGCACTGGCCATTGCTATAAGGAACGATAAACCGGTACAGCGGTATACATTATTAAGTTCCTATTTAGCCGGGTACGATTAATACCGTGCCCGGTTTTTTTATATTCCTGCCGCGGGAAGACCCGTCTCCTTCAGGGAACGGGATAAAAGCAGCGGCCGGGGAAGTATTGCCAAGGGCCATTGTGTACCTGGCGTAGTTGGGACAGTAGTGACGGTCCCCTCTGGGAGGCCCTCCGGCAACGGGTAAGAAAGGGTCGTTTCCACCAGCGTAACCCGGCAGGTGCAGCTAGGAAGTCTTATTCCTTGAGGTGTAGGGAGGAAGTCACCTAAAGTCACAAAGGTAGCCCAAAATTGTATCACGAGTTACTAAATTTCTTTATGGACAAATTTTATTTAATTAACTGGCGCGTATATCTAGAAAAGGAGGTGTTACCTTGAAAGCTACCTGTGCTCCTGAAAGAGCCAAGACTTCCGGAATTGTATTCAGTTTTAGCCTGAATGGTAAACCAATCAGCCGGAGTGAAGCCCAGAAGATGTTGGTTAGGGCTGCCGCCGGTATGGTGGTGGAGAGAATACGCAGGCTGGAACGATTGGCTGCTGAAAATCAGGACACAGGCGGCTTGGAGGGGGAATAAAAAATACCCATTTGATTCTACGCCACTTCTAAAAATGTTCCACCCGGGTAAACATCAATACCTTCGGTTCGGATAATATCAATTTTTTCCGCGAGTACTTCGGGGGAATACAAAGCCGGTGTTCCAAAACCCAACTTTATAAAGTCTATGTATTGTGCGCTAACGTTTAATACATCCTTGATTTCTCCTAACCCCAACCCCTTGTCGATTACCATGGTGAGCCCATTTTCCCTTGGCTTTGATTCCCTCTCACCCAGTGGATACGAAAGAAAGTCCATCCAGGTCCTTTTTGCTTCCTGCCCGTTCAAATACAGCCATCTCCTTTCCCGGGTAAAAATAACCTGTTCCACGTCAGTTGCCTTGCTCGAGAGTTTTTTCTTTGTCGTGGGAGTTTGGATGTATAGTTTAAAGTATTCCGGCGAAAGGGATTATGTTACACACACTGATGTTCTCAATAAGTAGGAAAAAGCAGGTCAGGTTTAGATAAACTGGTAAAGGAGAAGGCGTAAAAAGTCAAACTTATAAGTAACAGGAAGCAGGGAAAGGTATATTTAAGGTATATTTTAAGAATACCTGTCAATATATGCTTTAATATAGCATTCTACTTTTTCGGCGGGACTGTAAATGCCGAAATGACCTTCGCAAAGTATATCGGCTTTCAGCTTTAACAACTTTTCCATTGAGGTAAACCAATCTTTCATGTCAGAACCCCAGGAGGAATCAAAGGGACCGTGTATATCCTGGCCAAACAGCACTCTCTTCCTGCCTGTGTCCACGTAGGGGCTGATTCCGCCCGGTGTATGTCCGGGGGTGTGGGGGCAGTGCAGGGTCAGTTTGCCCACCGTGATATCCTGTTCCTCTTTGTTTAAAATAATATCTACATCTACAGGTTGGTAGTTTACTCCGTAATACCAGGCCGCCGTGAGCTTGGGGTTTCCTGTTTTGATGGCCTCCAGCTCTTTACTGTGGCAGACAATTTTAGCCCCCAGAGATTTAAAAAAATTTAACCCGCCTATGTGGTCTATGTGTCCATGGGTGGCAATAACATATTTAAGCAATTGAGGGTCAAGCCCTAATGTCTTGATGTTGTTAATTATTCCCCGCCCGGAGGTGCCGAGGCCGGCATCAATTAAAGCCAATTCTTTGCCGCCGTCAACCAGGTAAATACAACAGTCGCGG
The DNA here is from genome assembly GCF_056316025.1 of Desulfofundulus sp. JL263-se. Classification (NCBI taxonomy): domain Bacteria; kingdom Bacillati; phylum Bacillota; class Clostridia; order Eubacteriales; family Peptococcaceae; genus Desulfofundulus; species Desulfofundulus sp. JL263-se. The sequence goes on from NZ_CM149993.1 coordinate 1,321,739, forward strand.
GCATCGGTTATATTGGGCCCTCCCACCAGGTAAACACCTTCTGTAACCTTTTGGGGCTTCATCATTTGAATTCTCCCTTAACAAAAATTTGTTAGGCTTTTATTATAAACTTAACTATTATATTACTAAAGTTGGAATAAAATTTTTACATCCTTAATTGTAATATAAAGGAATTCGCAATTTAAAATTGAGAAAATGGTACAAAATCAGAGTTTTATTGGGAGGGTTTTTAGTGCAAATTATTACCGGTGATCATCTTCCCATCAAAAGTTGGGCTACTGATTTAGATCATGAAACCCTTAACCAGGCCAGGAATATGGCTAGTTTGCCCTTTGCAAAGAATCATGTTTGCTTGATGCCCGATGCTCATGCGGGATATGGCATGCCCATCGGCGGGGTTATGGCCGCAAAAGATGTTATTGTCCCTAACGCGGTGGGTAAGGATATCGGGTGCGGTATGACTGCCGTGTGTCTCAAGCAGCCCGTGGACGCCATTTATCCCTACCGGGACAAGATACTGAAACAAATTCAAAAGGAAATTCCCACGGGCTTTAACTGGCATAAGAAACCGCAGGAACACCCGCTATTTGATAAAGTGCCGGACATTTATATTCTCCAAATTGAATATAACAATATTCGCAGGCAGCTTGGCACACTGGGCGGGGGTAATCACTTTATTGAGCTACAAAAGGACCAGAATGAAATGGTCTGGGTTATGCTGCACTCAGGCAGCCGTAATATCGGGAGCAAGGTTTGTGATGAGTATAACCGGGTTGCCAGGGAAAAAAATGTCTACGGTATTCCCGATAAATGGCAGCTGTGGGGGTTGTCCCTGGATTCCCCCGGCGGCCGGGAATACCTGGAGGCAATGAATTTTTGCCTGGAATTCGCCAAAGCCAACCGGCAGCGCATGATGGAAGTAATACTGGATATTATTAAAAAGTATGTTGATTTACCTTCGGATTTGACCGTATATGATATTCACCATAATTATGCCGCGGAGGAGGAAATAGGCGGGGAAAAATTAATGGTGCACCGTAAAGGTGCCGTCAAAGCGGTAGGTGAAGGGATTATTATCCCCGGTTCCATGGGTTCGCCGTCATATATCTGTATGGGCCGTGCAAATCCGGAGTCCTTCCGTTCCTGTTCCCATGGTGCCGGCCGGGCAATGGGCAGGAACGCCGCCAAACGAACCTTTACTGTGGAATCGGTTTTACAAGAAATGAAAAATAATGACATCAGCCTTTATAAGGCCAAAAAAGGAGATGTGGCAGAGGAGTGCCGCCAGGCCTATAAGGACATTGACGTTGTCATGGAAAACCAGCGGGATTTGATAAAACCAGTGGTTAAGTTAATGCCCATCGGGGTGGTTAAAGGTTGAGATATGGGCAAAAAGTTGTCCAAATAATGTTGAACAAATTCCCCGTTCGAAGCGGGGAATTTTTTATTTTAATTTTTAGATAAGGTCGAATTTCTTAAAAACATATCCCGCCTGGGGCAGGCTGATGCTTTTCAGGTGAAAAATACAGGCAGTTATTCTTTTAACTTTACTCCGGTTTCAGATCGGGCTTTTGGGCGGGATGAAAAATGAATTCCGGTATGACGGCCGGCAGTTCCCGGGCCGGTTCTCCGGCCCGGGGATATTCACCGGCTTTTTTAATTTCACCGGTACGAATAAATACAATGGTGACAATGGCGGCAATAATCGCCAGGGCGGTTGCCGTCCAAAACATGGGTGCTCCGCCGTAATCCATTAAAAGGCCGAAGATGGGCGGGCCGGCGGCAACACCCAAAAAGCGCACGCCTCCGTATAGGGATGTTACCAGCCCCCTGCGCTCCGTTTTAACTGCACTTGTTATGATGGTATTCAGGCACGGCAGGACCAGCCCGGTGCCTATTCCTGCCAGGGAAATCATTCCGAAAAACAGGTATGCGTTTTGAAACGCTCCCAATAAACCCAGGGATAAGGCAATCAACGACAGCCCGGTGACAACCAGCCATTTCATTAAAACCACTTTTCTTTTAATTATAATTCCCGTTATGAAAGAAGAGGAACTCATAAAGAGCACCGGAACGGCCAGGGCAGCACCCTTTGCTACTCCTGTCAGGTGATAGGTTTTTTCCAAGTAGTCGCTGAGGAAGAAAAGAACTCCGAATAACAGTAGCAGGGCAATCATGCCGGCAAGGAAAGATGCCAAAAGCATCCCGGCCTTTTGCTCGAAAACTTGAATAAATGACTTCAGGTACCGGCCGATAGCCACGTTGGAGCGCTTTTCTTTTGGTTCTTTTACCAAAAGCCACAAGCCCAGGATTACGGGAATTATTATAACGGGAAAGAAAAGAAAGGTGGCAAACCATGTAATCAATCCAATCAGGGCCCCCAAAATGGGACTGGCCACTTTTCCGAATCCGTTTGCTGCCTCGATGATACCGAGGGAGCGGCTGCGCTCTTTACCGGTGAAAATATCTCCCGTAAGGGCCATGGCAATGGGTGCCGTACCCGCTGCCCCAATTCCCTGAATTATACGCCCTCCCAGCAGGAGGGCGTAAGAATTTTCTTTGAGCAGCCAGTAAGAAGTTCCGGCTATAACGCCTCCCAGGCCGTATAAAATCAGGCCGGGAATGATTATTTTTTTTCTCCCCAGGCGGTCAGAAAAAAAACCGGCCAGCGGAATAACTATTCCCGCCGGTATTGAAAAAAGGGTGATGATGAGGCTCAGTTTAAATTGACTTATATTCAGAACTTCTTTGATTTGCGGCAGAACGGGGATGATCATGGAATTACCTAACACCATAACAAAGGGGACCCCGGAGAGGGCGATAAGCGCTGCTGCCCCGGCGCGTTTTTGCAATATACTCACTTCCTTCCCGAACACTGTTTATTTTGTCTCTGTTCACCAGCGAGTATGCATTTTAATCCGCTGCCGGGCATAAGTAGATAAAAGTGAATTTATTCTTATCCTCTTAAGGGGGGATACCATGTTTCATGTTTTTGACAAAATTGTTTTTCCCATGGCGGCAATGCGATTTCTCTCAGCCGGTATTGAATTTACCGCGGCTATGTTAATGTTATACTTCGGGCGGGTTGAAACGGCTTTCAAAATAAATTCGGTTCTGGCGCTGGTCGGCCCGGCCGTTCTTTTCACGGTCACAACTTTAGGCCTGGTGGGATTGGCTGGTAAAGTATCTCCCCAGGGAATGGTGCTTATATTGGCCGGGGTGGGGCTTATTTTTTGGGGAATAAACAAAATGTAAGCCGGCTAAATTAAGCAAAATGTAAAATATAGATAAAAATTGTTGACTGTAGGGTTCTAATTTGTTATGCTTTTAAAAGTAACAATAACCTTGAAATCGGTCCCGAGAGGCCGGTAAGGGTTCATAGAGGTGCTTAATTAAGGTTAAGGCCATTCTATGCCTGCTTGCCGGCTGTGTAAGCAGGTTTTTTTAGTGTTCCGGGGGTGAAATAGATGGGTATGAAAAAGGGGATGAGGGAAAAAGCCTGCATACTGGATAAACAGGGGATCAACAGGGCTCTTACCCGTATCGCCCATGAGATTATAGAGCGTAATAAGGGCACGGACAATCTGGTTCTCATAGGTATCCGGCGCAGGGGGGTGCCGCTGGCAAGGCGTCTGGCGGAACGGATAAAGGAAATAGAGGGCAGTTCGGTTCCCGTTGGTATGTTGGATATTACCTTGTACCGGGATGATTTATCAACCCTGAGCCACCAGCCCGTGGTACATCAAACCGAGATAAGATTTCCCGTGGAAGATAAAAGGGTAGTGCTGGTGGATGACGTGTTATATACCGGTAGAACTATTCGGGCTGCACTGGATGCCGTAATGGACCTGGGCAGGCCCAGTGTAATCCAACTGGCCGCCCTTATCGACAGGGGACACCGGGAATTGCCCATCCGGGCCGATTACGTTGGAAAAAACGTCCCCACCTCCCGGAAAGAAATTATTGCCGTAGAATTGGAAGAAGTTGACGGCGAGGATAGAGTATTAATACTGGAAAAAGAATAGTTATAATACCGTCCTTTTAAGGTGGTCCTGTGAGGCCGGCAAGGGAGGGTTTTTGATAAGTGATATCTTTTACCGGCCTCGTTTCGGATTGGTACGAAATGAGGCTTTTTTAATGAAAATTTAAGGGGGAAAAGAGCTTGACCCTTAGAGGAAAGGATCTTTTAGGGCTACAAGATAAAACGGCAGCGGAAATTGAATATATACTGGACACCGCGGTCCCCATGAAAGAGATAATTTCCCGCCCCATAAAAAAGGTTCCCACCTTAAGGGGGCGGACCGTGGTAAATGTTTTTTATGAGCCCAGCACGCGCACCCGTACCTCCTTTGAACTGGCTGCCAAATATTTGAGCGCCGATAGCGTGAATATTTCCGGCTCGGCCAGCAGTGTGGTAAAGGGAGAAAGCCTCAAGGATACGGCACGTACGATACAGGCGCTGGGTGCGGATGTCATCGTACTCCGGCATCCTATGGCCGGTGCGGCGGCATTAATTGCTCGCGCGGTTTCCGCTTCGGTCATTAATGCCGGGGACGGGGCCCATGAGCACCCCACCCAGGCCCTCCTGGATTTATTTACCGTGCGGGAAGCCAAGGGTACCCTAAAAGGGCTGGAAGTGGCCATTATAGGGGACATTACCCACAGCCGGGTGGCCAGGTCGGACATCTGGGGGTTTACCAAGATGGGCTCCCGGGTAAGGGTATGCGGGCCCGCTACCCTGGTTCCCCCGGAAATTCAGGAGATGGGTGCCACAGTGTGCTGGAGGGTGGAAGATGCCCTGGAAGGGGCGGATGTGGTGATTGTGTTACGCATCCAGAAAGAGCGGCAGCAACAGGGACTCTTTCCCGGATTGAGAGAATACGCGCGCCTGTACGGAATTGACCGAAAGCGGCTTGAGCTGGCCGCACCGGATGTACTGTTGCTGCATCCCGGTCCCATGAACCGGGGTGTGGAAATTATCAGCGAGGTGGCAGATGGCCTGCAGTCAATGGTGGAAACCCAGGTTACCAACGGGGTGGCGGTGCGCATGGCCATTCTGTACCTGCTCGCCGGGGGAGGGGAAGCAAGTGTCCCTGTTGATTAGAAGAGGATTGGTTATCGACCCTGCCAGGGGAATCCAGGAGGCCATGGATATCCTGGTGGAAAACGGCAAAATTTCTTCCCTGGGTAAGAATTTGCTAGCCCCGGGGGCGGAGGTTATCGATGCCAGCGGTAAGCTGGTAACCCCGGGCCTGGTGGACATGCATGTTCATCTGAGGGAGCCGGGATACGAGGCTAAGGAAACGGTGGAAACGGGTACCCTGGCGGCATTAAAGGGCGGGTTTACTTCTGTTGCCTGCATGCCTAACACCAGTCCAGTGGCCGATAACGCTGTGGTTATAGAGTTTATTTTGAGCCGGGCCCGGGCTGCCGGCAACGCCAAGGTGTATCCCATCGGGGCCATTACCAGAAACAGCGAGGGTAAAGAACTGGCAGAAATGGCAGAGCTGAAGGATGCCGGGGCCGTGGCCTTTTCCGACGACGGCCGGCCCGTGGCCGACGCTGCGGTAATGCGCAGGGCTATGCAATATGCCTCCATGTTGGATGTGGTCATTATATCTCATTGTGAGGATACCAGCTTGGCCCGGGGCGGAGTCATGCACGAAGGAGCCGTTTCCACCATGCTGGGCCTCAGGGGCATTCCCGCGTCGGCAGAGGAAATTATTGTGGCGAGGGATGTTATTTTGGCCAAGGAAACCGGGTGCCGCCTTCATATTGCCCATGTCAGCACGGCCGGTTCGGTACAAATTATTCGGGAGGCAAAGGCCCTGGGCATTAAAGTAACCGCGGAGGTAACTCCCCACCACTTTACCTTGACCCACGAAGCGGTGCGGGGGTATGATACGGCCACGAAAGTTAACCCGCCGCTGCGGACACCAGTAGACGTGGAGGCCGTTAAGGAAGGTTTGGCCGACGGCACCATTGACGTAATTGCCACTGACCACGCGCCGCATACGGTTGAGGAGAAAGATGTGGAATACGACCTTGCCCCCTTTGGCCTGGTGGGGCTGGAAACGGCGGTGGGCCTGGTGTGGAGCCAGCTGGTCAAACCGGGTATTTTAACTCCGGAACAGGCGATAGCCAAAATGACCGTAAATCCGGCCCGCATACTGGGTATAAATGCAGGGAGCCTGGAAGTGGGATCTCCCGCCGACATCACCATCATCGACCCTGATAAAGAGTGGCAAGTAAGGCCGGAGCTTTTTGCCAGTAAAGGCAGGAATACTCCCTTTCGCGGCTGGACACTTAAAGGCCAAGCTGTAACAACCATTGTTAATGGGTTGGTGAAATAAATTTTATTTCAATACAGCGGAGGTGTATACGGTGAAAGCAATATTAGCGCTGGAAGACGGAACCTTTTTTGAGGGCAAAGCTTTTGGAGCAGAGGGTGAACAGTGGGGGGAGGCGGTTTTTAATACCGGCATGACCGGATACCAGGAGATTTTGACCGATCCCTCCTATTGCGGGCAAATTGTCATTATGACTTATCCCCTCATCGGCAACTACGGCATTAATAAGGATGACTATGAGTCCAAGAAATCTTATGTGCGCGGGTTTGTAGTCCGGGAAAACTGCGACCGCCCCAGCAACTGGCGAGCCAGCTACAGTATTTCTGATTTTTTGGCCCGGGAGGGGATCGTCGGAATATCAGGGGTGGATACCCGTGCTCTGACGCGACACCTCCGCAATTTCGGTACCATGCGTGCCGTTATCAGCACCAAAATCGATAATGTCGGGGAATTAATTGAAAAGGCCCGTAGCTGCCTCGATTTGAGCGAACAAGAATTGGTTCCGGAAGTGGTTACCAAGGTAACTTATACCATTGCAGGAGAAGGTCCCAGGATAGTACTGGTAGATTTGGGCTCGAAGAAAAATATTATGCGCAAGCTGCAGGAACGGAAATGTGAAATCGTAGTTGTACCTCCTTTTGCCACGGCGGAAGACATAATGGGGCTGAATCCCGCGGGAGTGCTTTTATCCAACGGCCCCGGCGACCCCGTAAAGGTTCCTTACGCCGTGGAAACCGTTAAAAAACTTGTAGGAAAAATCCCCATTTTCGGGATATGCCTGGGGCACCAGGTAATTGCCCTGGCCCTCGGGGCAAAAACCTATAAGATGAAGTTCGGCCACCGGGGGGCAAATCATCCGGTAAAGGACCTGGAAAACGGAAAGGTTTATATTACATCCCATAATCACGGCTTTTCCGTAGATGAAGAAAGTCTGGCAGGCCTGGACGTTACGGTAACTCACCGTAACTTGAATGACGGTACCGTAGAGGGAATAAAACATAACAATTTGCCAGTATTTTCGGTCCAGTATCATCCGGAGGCATCTCCCGGGCCGCAGGAATCAGATTACATCTTCGACAAATTTATGCACATGATGCTTCAAGGGGAGGACAAGTGATCATGCCACGGAGAAAAGATTTGAAAAAAGTAATGGTAATTGGCTCCGGGCCCATTATTATCGGTCAGGCTGCAGAATTTGACTACGCCGGCACTCAGGCCTGCCGGGCCCTTAAGGAAGAAGGGCTGGAAGTGGTGCTCATAAACAGCAACCCGGCTACAATCATGACCGATGCCAATATGGCCGATCGCATATATATTGAGCCTATTACAGAAGATTTTGTTATAAAAGTAATTAAGAAAGAAAAGCCTGACGGCCTGCTCCCCACCCTGGGCGGGCAGGTAGGCCTTAACATGGCCCTTAGATTGGCGGAAGAAGGCGTCCTGGAGGCCGAGGGCGTGGAGCTTTTGGGAACCCAGCTGGATGCCATCAAGCGGGCCGAAGACAGGGAAGAATTTAAGGCCACCATGGCCAGGATTAGTGAGCCGGTGCCTGAAAGTACTATCGTGAACACCGTGGAGGAGGCCGTGGAATTCGCCAGGAAAATCGGTTTCCCGCTGGTGGTTCGCCCTGCTTATACTCTAGGAGGTACCGGTGGCGGTATGGTCTATAACATGGAAGAGCTCATTAATACCACCAGCAAAGGGCTCAAGGCCAGTATAATTAACCAGGTACTGATTGAAAAAAGTGTGGTGGGCTGGAAGGAAATTGAGTTCGAGGTTATGCGGGACGGGGCCGATAACTGCATAACCATATGCAGCATGGAGAATATCGATCCCATGGGCATTCATACCGGGGACAGCATAGTGACGGCCCCTACCCAGACTTTAAGTGACGAGGAATACCAGATGTTACGCTCGGCGTCTTTAAAAATTATCCGCGCCCTGGATGTGGAAGGGGGGTGCAACATCCAGTTTGCCCTGGATCCCAACAGCTTTGATTACTACGTCATTGAAGTGAACCCCAGGGTATCCAGGTCGTCGGCCCTGGCCTCCAAGGCCACGGGCTACCCCATTGCCAAGGTGGCCTCCAAGATAGCCATTGGCCTTAACCTGGATGAAATAAAGAACGCCGTTACCGGAAAAACCTATGCCTGCTTTGAGCCGGCCATTGACTATGTTGTTGTCAAGTTCCCGCGCTGGCCCTTTGATAAGTTTGCCCTGGGTGACCGTTCCCTGGGGACCCAGATGAAGGCCACCGGCGAGGTTATGGCCATTGACCGCACCCTGGAAGGTGCCTTGATGAAAGCGGTGCGCTCCCTGGAAATCGGCGTTCCCGGGCTTATTTTGCCGGGGGTGAAAGATCTTTCTGACGCTGAAATTGAAGAGAAGCTGTGCCATCCCGAAGACGAAAGGCTGTTCATAATTGCCGAGGCGCTGCGGCGGGGCATGCTGATAGATTACGTTTACAATCTAACGAAAATAGACCGCTTTTTCCTTCAGAAGATTAAAAACATCGTCGAAATGGAAAACATCCTGGGTAAGGGGGGTAAGACTGCCTTAACGCCCGAAGTCATTTTAAAAGCCAAGCAAATGGGTATGGCCGATGCTTACCTGGCCCAGGTTACGGGTACTACGGAAAAAGAAGTTCGCGAGCTTCGCGCCCGATACAATATCAGGCCTGCTTATAAAATGGTTGACACCTGTGCCGCTGAGTTCGAGGCTCAAACTCCCTATTACTACTCCTGTTACGATACCGAAGATGAGGCTGAGCCCAGCAGTAGCAGGAAGGTGGTAGTGCTGGGCGGCGGGCCCATCCGCATCGGCCAGGGGATCGAATTTGACTACTGTTGTGTGCATTCGGTATGGGCCTTGCGGGAAGAGGGCGTTGAAGCCATTATTGTCAATAACAACCCGGAGACTGTAAGTACCGACTTTGATACTTCTGACAGGCTGTACTTCGAGCCGCTTATTACGGAAGATGTTTTGAATATCCTGGAAAAGGAAAAGCCTGAGGGAATTATCGTACAGTTCGGCGGCCAGACGGCCATTAACCTGGCCGAAAAGCTGCATAAAGAGGGCGTTAAAATCCTGGGTACCTCCATGGACAGTATCGACCGGGCCGAAGACCGGGAGCGGTTCGACTCCCTGCTTAACGAGCTGGATATCCCGCGGCCACCGGGGGGAACGGCCTTTTCTTATGCAGAGGCGGAGCAAATTGCCAAAAAGATAGGTTTCCCCGTTCTGGTACGTCCTTCCTATGTGCTGGGCGGCAGGGCCATGGAAATTGTCTATAATATGGAGGAACTGCGCAATTACATGGATAATGCCGTGCTGGTAACCCCGGAGCACCCTGTGCTGGTTGACAAGTACTTCCTGGGAGTGGAACTGGAAGTGGACGCCATTGCCGACGGGGAAACGGTTCTTATTCCCGGCATCATGAGGCATGTGGAAAGGGCCGGGGTGCATTCCGGAGATAGTATTGCCACCTACCCGCCAAACGGGCTTGAACAATCCATCCAGGAGCAAATAGTGGATTACACCACCAGGTTGGCCCTGGCACTTAACGTAAAGGGAATGATAAACATCCAGTACGTGCTGTATAACGGGCAGTTGTATGTGCTGGAGGTTAATCCCCGGGCCAGCCGTACCGTTCCCTACATGAGTAAGATTACCGGCATTCCCATGGTAAACTTGGCCACAAAGATTATCATGGGCAGGACATTGGAGGAAATGGGTTACAAGGGCGGGCTATACCCGCAGCCCGGCATTGTAGGAGTCAAAGCTCCTGTATTCAGCTTTGCCAAGCTTCTGCAGGTGGACATTTCCCTGGGCCCGGAGATGAAGTCTACGGGCGAGGTAATGGGTGTGGATCGCTCTTACCGTGCCGCCCTTTACAAGGCGCTGGTGGCGTCCGGCTGCGTGTTCCCGTTCCGCGGCACTATTCTGGCCACCATTGCCGACAAAGATAAAGAAGAGGCATATCCCATCATCGAAGGATTTGCCCGGCTGGGGTACAATATTTGTGCCACCGGCGGGACGGCGGAGTTTTTAAGAAACAAGGGGCTCGAAGTAGAGAGGGTGAATAAGCTACGGGAGGGTTCCCCGCACATTGTGGATCTCCTGCGGGAAAACAAGATTCACCTGGTTATTAACACCCTGACCAAGGGTAAGGCCCCGGAGAGGGACGGCTTCCGGATCAGGCGGGCCGTGGTGGAAATGGGAGTACCCTGTCTGACATCCCTGGATACCGCCAAGGCTATTCTCGAGGTGCTGGAAGAATTCAAGGAGGGTACCAAGCTGGACATCGTCCCGCTGCAGGAGTACCATTCTTAAGTAACATTAAAGCCCCGGGCCGACCGGCCCGGGGCTGGGGACTTTGCTTTTAAGCTCCTCTTTGCAAGTCCTTAAGGTTGGCCATCATCATAAATTCAGGGTATATTATAACTTTTCTTAGGAAAATCCGGAGGTAGTTATGTCTTTAAATTTTACTGTTGAAGTTATGGAACGGAAAGAAATATTGCCGGGGTATAACCTTTTAACTCTGCACGCCCCGGAAATAGTTTCCCGCGCCCGGCCGGGGCAATTTTTACATATTCGCTGTTCGGACACCCTGGACCCCTTGCTTCGCCGCCCCATTAGCATTCATGCTGTAAACAGGGAAGAGGGAACGGTTAGCCTTCTGTACCGGGTGGCGGGCAGGGGAACGGCCAGGCTTGCTAATTTAAGCCGCCTGGATGTTATGGGCCCTTTGGGTAATGGATTTAGATTACCTTTCCGGAATTCCAGGGTGGTGGTTGTGGGGGGAGGAATCGGTGTGGCCCCCCTTTATTTTTTACTCCAGGAGATGAGTGCCGCCGGGCACCGGGCCGATGTGTTTCTGGGAGCGCGCTCGTCTGACGAACTCCTGGCAGTAAGTGACATAAAGAACCTCGGCCACCGGGTACAGGTGGCTACAGAAGACGGCTCCGAAGGGCACCACGGTTTGGTAACTGATATCTGTATACCGGTCATTGCTTCCGGGAGAGGCGAAGTATTCGCCTGCGGGCCGCGGCCCATGCTGCGCGTGTTGACCAAAATGCTTGAAAAATATAATGTTCCCGGGCAGTTTTCCCTGGAAGAAAGAATGGGCTGCGGTATAGGGGCTTGTCTTGCCTGTGCGTGCAAGACCCGCAAGGACAGTCCGGAGGGATTTACCTACAGTCACGTTTGCGTGGACGGGCCGGTGTTTTCAGCCAGCGAGGTGGTATGGGAATGACAACGGGCGTTAACCTTGCGGTAAACGTTGCCGGCATTAAAATGAAAAACCCCGTTACCACGGCCTCGGGAACATTCGGATTCGGGGAAGAATATGCCCCTTATGTTGAACTTTCCAAACTGGGGGCCCTGGTGGTAAAAGGAACCACTTTATATCCCCGCCAGGGAAACCCGCCCCCCCGCATTGCTGAAACTCCGTGCGGAATTCTTAACGCCATCGGCCTGCAGAACCCAGGGGTTGAAGTGGTGGTGGAGGAAATTTTACCGCGGCTTAAAGATGCCGGCGTGCCGGTGATTGTCAATATATCCGGTGACACCCCCGGCGATTATGGCCTCTTAGCCAGGAAACTGGACGGGTCGGGGGCCGCCGGAATAGAAGTAAACATATCCTGTCCCAACGTAAAAAGGGGCGGCATGCAATTCGGCAGTGACCCGGCGTCTGCCGCGGAGGTAACCCGGACCGTTAAGGCAAATACCGGGCTTCCCGTAATTGTAAAATTATCGCCCAATGTGACCGACATAGTGGCCGTTGCCGCAAGCGTGGCCAGGGCCGGTGCGGATGCCCTTTCCATGATTAATACCCTGCTGGGCATGAAGATTGACATCCGCACCATGCGCCCTGTGCTGGGAAATATCATGGGAGGTCTTAGCGGCCCCGCCGTGAAACCCGTTGCTGTGCGCGCGGTGTGGCAGGTTTATAAAGAGGTGGACCTGCCCATTATAGGCATGGGGGGAATAACCACCGCTGAGGACGCTCTGGAATTTATAATGGCCGGGGCAACCGCCGTGGCCGTGGGCACCGCCAATTTTGTAAATCCCCGGGCCACCGTGGAGATTATCGACGGAATTGAAAAGTTTCTCGTGGATAACGGGTTTACCGACGTAAAACAACTTATAGGCCGGGCACATATAGATTAGAAGGGAGTTGTTTCCGTGCAGCCCAAGGAACGCTTGATTGTGGCCCTGGACGTGGACAGCAGGGAAAGGGCCATTGAATTTGTGAAAGAACTTGCCCCCCATGTGGGGATGTTTAAAGTAGGTATGGAGCTTTTTTATGCCTGCGGGCCCGATATTGTAAATTCCGTCCGGGAGTTGGGCGGCAAGGTTTTTGTGGATTTAAAGCTTCATGACATTCCCAATACGGTGTACCGGGCCGCTAGGGTTCTTACCCGGCTAGGGGTCTTTATGCTTAATGTGCATGCTGCGGGAGGAACGGAAATGATGAGGGCTGCTGCCCAGGCGGCGGGAGAGGAGGCGGACCGCCTGGGAACGGGGCGCCCCCTGGTAATTGCTGTAACCGTGCTTACCAGTATGGGGCAGGAAGAGTTCAATAAGCAGCTGGGAATAGCGGGAAGTATCCAGGAACGGGTTGCATCCTGGGCTGAAATGGCGCGGGACAGCGGCCTGGACGGGGTGGTGGCCTCGGCCCGTGAGGCCGCAGTCATAAGAAAAGCTTGCGGCGACTCATTTGTTATTGTCAGCCCGGGTATCCGCCCTGCCGGAACAGCTGCAGGAGATCAGAAGAGAATAGTTACACCGGCAAAGGCTGTAAAAGCCGGGTCTACATACCTGGTGGTCGGCCGCCCCATTATCGCTGCCCCGGACCCCGTAGCGGCGGCCCGGCAGGTGGTAGGTGAAATAACAGATTAATAAGCTAACCCATCTTTGGGGGTGGGTTTTTTCTTTTTTAAAGGTTTGGATTCTTAATGTTTTAAAGGTAATGTTTCCGTGGAAAATTCCCCTAAAATTCGCCCGGCACGTACCACATCTGTTATAATGATAATAATTGCTTCGGCTTCGTTGCTTGGCTGAATTTTTACCCGGGAGCGTATCCCGGCTATTTCACTGACTTTACCTTATTGGAAATAAAAGTAATCGAAAGGAGTTTAATTAACATGTTGAAAAAAATATTATCCAGTATTGGGATAGGGTCTTCCAGGATAGATTTGGTGCTGCCCCGGGAAAGGTATCGTGCTGGTGATATTATTGAAGGCAATTTGAGAATATCGGGCGGTATTTCAGAACAATTGATTAATAAAATTTATGTTCAACTGGTTGCAGAATCAAAATATAAGGATGATGATGAAGTAAAAAATATCGTCCGGGTACTGGATCAAGCCACCCTTTGCGAAGGGTTCCGCATAGAACCGGGGGAAGGAAAGAGGGAGATTCCGGTTAGCTATGCTCTTCCGGAAAACATACCGGTTACCACCAGTTCAACGCAACTTTATCTCATTACCGGGATGGATATAAGTTTTGCCGTGGACCCCAGGGACCATGACCCGGTGGAAGTGTTGCCGGGACCCCGCCAGGAAATTATCATGCAGGCGCTCAAAGAACTTGGCTTCAGGCGAAAGTGGGGCACGGGGACCTTTAACGGGCATTACCAGGAATTTGAGTACTGGCCCGCTGGTTTCATGAAAGGCAAGCTGGACGAACTGGAAGTTATTTATCATGTTCGCAGCGACGGAATTGGTCTGTTCATGCAGATTGACAAAAAGGTGCGCGGGCTGGGGGCAGGTCTCCTGGATAAACTTGATTTGGATGAAAGAAATGTGTCTCTATTCTTAAGTAATGACCAAATAACCACACCGCGGGAAGTTGCCTCTTTGCTGGCCAGATTCATTGAACAAGAGTACCGGAAGATAATATAAGCCGAACTGTGGAGGTTTACATAAATGACCGTTCCCCGCGTGGTGCTGGCCGGCGCCCACAGCGGCGCCGGAAAAACCACCTTAACCCTAGGATTATTGACAGCTTTAAGAAAGTGTGGATATGCAGTTCAGCCTTTTAAGGTCGGGCCCGATTATATTGACCCCGGCCTGCACCGGGTGGCGGCCGGGGTAAGTTCCCATAACCTGGATGCGTGGATGGGAACGGATGCTGTGGTCAAGGAGGTTTTTTACCGCCATTCCAGGGGCTGTGATATTGCCGTTATTGAAGGAGTTATGGGCCTTTTTGATGGCCTTAAGGACAGCGACCGGGGTAGTACCGCCCATATTTCCCGCATCCTCCGGGCGCCGGTGGTATTGGTGGTTAATGTCCGGGGCATGGCGCGAAGCTGCGGGGCCCTGGTTAAGGGTTACCGGGAGTTCGACCCGCGGGTGAATGTGGCCGGAGTTATATTTAACAATGTGGGAGGGCCCGGGCACGCTGCCACTCTCAAAAAGGTTGTGGAGGAAGAAGTGGGAATTCCGGTTTTGGGCGCCGTTAGAAGGCGGCCAAATTTGGTTATGCCCGAAAGGCACCTGGGGCTGCTTCCCGCCGCGGAGCACGGCGGGATTGAAAGCTTGGTGGAAGGGTTGGCCCGGGCCGTGGAAGAGGACGTGGACCTGGAAAGGCTTCTTGAGGTGGCCCGGGGCGCCCCCGCCGGTATCGAGCCTGCTTCAACTGCAAGGCCCGGCAGAAAATTTAATGTCAAGCTGGCTGTGGCCAGGGACGAGGCCTTTAATTTTTACTACCAGGACAGTTTGGATTATTTGAAGGAATTGGGGGCCCAATTGCTTTATTTCAGCCCCCTTAAAAATCGCTCCCTGCCCCCGGGAATTGACGGAATATATTTGGGCGGCGGCTTCCCCGAAATGTTTTTGCCCCGGCTTACCCAAAATGACGGTATGCGGGAAAGCATGCGGCGGGCTTATAAAAACGGCATTCCCATTTATGCGGAATGCGGGGGCCTTATGTATTTAATGGAAGAAATAATTGATTTTGAGGGCCGGCAATATAAAGGGGTAGGGCTGGTGCCCGGCAAGGTTAAGATGCAAAAGCGCCTGGCAGCCCTGGGATACGTTGTGGCCGTTCCTGTGCGGGAGAGCATCCTTGCCCGGCCGGGGGAAGAGCTGAGGGGCCACGAGTTTCACTATTCGGAGATTTTAACCCATTCCAGTGACTTTGCTGCCTACAGGCTTTACGGCGGCAGGGGCGGGGACGGGCGATTCGAGGGATATGTCAAAGGCAACCTGCTGGCCTCTTACGTCCACCTGCACTTGCGCTCTAATCCCACCGCAGCGGAAAGATTTCTGCAGGCCTGCGCCGGGGGTGTTGAGTAGAATGAAAGGAAACAAGGGCTTTATGTCCTTTGGGGCGGGGGCAGCGGAATCTTCCGGGCTGCGGTGCGGGTATACCACCGGCAGCTGTGCCGCTGCAGCGGCCAAGGCCGCGACTGCTGCCCTGGTGGAAGGAAAAATTTTGCGGGAAATTAGCATTACCCTTCCCGGCGGAGAGGAATTGACTCTGCCCGTGGAAAAGGTAGACTACCAAAAGGGCGGGGCGGTGGCAGTGGTAATAAAGGATGCGGGGGACGACCCGGACGTAACGGACGGGCTGGCCATAACGGCCAGGGTTACCCTGCGGCCCGGTAAAATTGTGCTTCGCGGGGGCCGGGGAATAGGTAAGGTTACCAAGCCCGGCCTGGCGGTGCCCGTGGGAGAACCGGCAATTAACCCGGTCCCCCGTTCCATGATTATCCGGGAATTGCAAAAAGTACTGGGGGATAACGGCGGCGCCTTGGTAACCATTGAGGCTCCAGGAGGCGAGCATTTAGCGGCAAAGACGTTAAATCCCCGCCTGGGCATAGTGGGGGGTATTTCCATTCTGGGAACTTCCGGCATTGTAAGGCCCATGTCCGAGGACGCTTACAGGCGCTCTCTGGTGCCGCAGATTGACCAGGCCGTGGTTCTGGGCTACAGGTACGTGGTATTGACTCCCGGGCGCATGGGTGCGGACAGGGCCCGGGCCCTGGGCTTCCCGCCGGATGCCATAGTTCAAACCAGCAATTTTATCGGCGCCATGCTGGAAGAAAGCGCCAGGAGGGATCTGGACGGAGTTCTTCTTTTTGGGCACATAGGAAAACTGTTGAAGGTTGCCGCCGGAATCTTTCACACCCACAGCCGCCTGGCCGATGCCAGGCGGGAAACCCTGGCGGCCCATGCCGCCATGCTGGGCGCCGACCGGGAACTGGTACGGAGAATAATGGAGCTCAATACGGCGGAGGAGTCAGTTCAATTGCTAAGGGAGCGGGGGCTGGAAGGAGTATATGCCTCCGTCGCCTCCATGGCCAGCCGCCGGGCGGCTCAATTCTGCGGTGATACTATTAAAGTGGGAACCATTCTATATGCCCTTTCCGGTGATATTCTGGGTTACGACGCCGTGGCCGTGGAAATTTGGGGGAAATTTTCCAAGTTAAGTCCTGCTTGTGAAGATAAGATTTTCGTGGAAAAATTCCCCCAAAAATTTGGGGGAAATTTTCCAAGTTAAGTCTTGCTTGTGAAGATAAGATTTTCGTGGAAAAATTCCCCCAAATTAGGAGGTGAATTGGAATGGAAGGTAAAGTAACAGTGGTGGGAACCGGGCCCGGCCACCCCGATTTCCTCACGGCCCTGGGAGCGGCCAGGATAGCCGAAGCCACAGTGCTGGTGGGAGGCAGGCGGCTTTTGCACTCCTTTGCCCGTGCCGGGCAAAAGCAGTATGTGGTGGACAAGAATCTTAAAGGGGTATTGGATTTCATAAAAGGAAATTACCTGCAGGAGAAGATTGTGGTTTTAGTTTCCGGGGATACCGGAATTTACAGCCTGGCCTCTTACCTGGCCCGAAAACTGCCACCTGAACTACTGGAATTCATTCCGGGAATAAGCTCGGTGCAGCTGATGTTTGCCAGGCTTAAAAAGCCTTGGCACAACGCCTCTATTATAAGTTTGCACGGGAGGGCCCCCGAGGGTATTGCACAACTGGTCAACTCGGGACAAACGGTGGCCATACTTACCGATAACCGGTTCACACCCCGGCAGGTAGCTTTTTATCTTATGGAGCGGGGCTGCCCGGACAGGCCGGTGGCGGTGGGTACCAATCTTTCCTACGATAACGAAAAAATATTTACCGGGCGACTGAGTGGCCTGGCCGCCGGGTCCGATGACCCAACCCCCGCGGTGATGGTGATTAACCATGAATAATCGCTGGCCTTTCAGTTCTCCAGGGATCCCGGATCACCTCTTTAAAAGGAGTTCTGGCGTCCCTATGACCAAACAGGAGGTAAGGGCGATTTCGCTGTCTCATTTGCGCCTTTTTCCCGGGGCGGTAGTCTATGATATTGGTGCGGGAACGGGCTCGGTGAGCGTGGAGTGCGCCCTCCTCGGGTGTCAAAGGGTTTTTGCCATAGAAAAAGACCCTGCCGCCATCCGGGTGCTGGAGGAGAATATAAGTTTATTTGAACTGGATAATATACAAATTGTTTCCGGCCATGCCCCCGAAGCAATGGAACAATTACCGGTTGCGGATCGGATTTTCCTCGGGGGGAGCGGCGGGAACCTGCCGGCAGTCCTGGAAGGGGTAAAACAAAAGTTAAAACCGGGGGGCTGGCTGGTGGCAAACAGCGTCACCGTGGACACGGGCCCCGAAGTTATGGATTTTTTACAAAAAAACGGCTTCAATAATATCAATGTTGTCGTCATTAATGTTGCCAGGGCGGTTTCCCGGGGCAGGGTTCGCCTTTGGCAGGCCCTGAACCCGGTGCAGATAATATCCGGTCAAAAAGGAGAGAATTGAGCAGTGACAGCAGGAAAATTTTATGGAATCGGTGTGGGCCCCGGGGACCCGGAGCTTTTGACCATAAAAGCCAGGCGAATACTAAGCGAGGTAAATATTCTTTGCGTGCCCAAGTCAGCCCATGAAAAGGACAGCTTGGCCCTTTCCATTGTTTCCAGGGCTGTAAAAAGGAAATGGAAAGTTATGGAGTTATTGCTTCCCATGACCCGGGATCAAAACGAGCTGGAAAATCATCAAATGGAGGCCTCCCGGAAAATTTACCGGGAATTAACTTCGGGCCAGGATGTGGCCTTCATAACCCTGGGGGACCCTACCCTGTACAGTACATTCACCTATTTGCTAAAGTACCTGCGGGAAATCAACCCCGGGGTTGAGGTGGAAATTATTCCCGGCATCAGCGCCATTAATGCAATTTCCGGCTGGATGCAAGTGCCGCTGGCCGAGGGCGACGAAAAACTGGCCGTTGTTTCGGCCCTCCAGTCTGAAGAGGAGCTTGTTAAGGTTTTGAATGACTTTGAAAACGTAATAATTTTAAAGGCGGGAAAACAGCTGGACAAAATCATCAAAGTTCTGGACGAAGCCGGGCTGGGCCAAAAGGCAGCCTTTGCCTGCCGCTGCGGCTTTGAAGACGGTTTCTTTACAAGTAACATTGACGGCCTTAGGGGAACCAGGCAGGATTACCTTTCGGCAATGCTGGTGAAACGAAAAGCTTGGGACGGTGAGAGCAAGTGATATATTTTGTAGGAGCAGGTCCCGGTGACCCGGAGCTTATTACTCTTAAAGGGTACAAGCTGTTGCAGAAAGCTGACCTGGTAATCTATACCGGCTCCCTGGTTAACCCAAAGCTTCTGGATTATTGCAAGGAAGGGGCAAGAAAAGAAAACAGCGCCCACATGGATTTGGATGCCATTATAGATCTTATGGTTGAGACCCACAGAAAGGGAGAAACCGTTGTTCGTTTACATACAGGAGATCCCGGCCTTTACGGGGCCACCGGGGAACAAATGGAAAGGCTTCGCCAATTGAATATAGACTTTGAGATTGTTCCCGGGGTCAGTTCCTTTTTAGCCGCCGGGGCTGTCCTTAAGCGGGAGTTTACAGTGCCCGGCGGCACGCAAACGGTAATCCTTACCAGAATGGCGGGGCGGACTCCCGTACCCGAAACGGAAAGGCTGCGGGACCTGGCCCGCCACAAGTCCACCATGGCCATATTCCTTTCCGTGGGCATGATTGAATCGGTTGTTGAGGAATTAAGCCACGGGTATTCCCCGGATACCCCGGTGGCAGTGGTGGAAAAGGCTTCCTGGCCGGAGGAAAGAATACTGCAGGGGAAACTAAAGGATTTGGCCCGGCTTGTGGCGGAGGCGGGCATTAAAAAAACTGCTCTTATTTTTGTGGGAGATTTTTTAACTGCCGGCGGGCTGTCCAGGCTTTATGACAGGGGGTTCAGCCATGGATACCGAAAAGCCCGGGAATAGTCTGGCGGTTTTTGCCCTTACGTCCGGCGGGGCAGCTCTTGCCCGGACTTTGACTGAAAAGTTGGGGGCCCACTTGTACCTGCCGGCCAGGTTAAAGGCTGCCGGCGGCCTGGAAGAAGATTTGCCGAAAAATACTTTCTTTTTTGTTAATTTTAGGGAAACCCTCGGCAAAATTTTCGGTGCTTGCAGGGGATTTATATTTATTATGGCCACGGGCATAGTGGTCCGCACCATAGCCCCTTTATTGCGCTCAAAATACACTGATCCTGCTATAGTGGTAATGGATGAGGCAGGTCGATTCGCCATCAGCCTGGTTTCGGGGCATGTTGGGGGAGCCAACCGGCTGGCGAGGCAACTTGCGGCCCTGACTGGGGGAATTCCGGTGATAACCACCGCCACTGACGTAAGAGGCAAGCCGGCAGTGGATATTTTAGCCAAACAGTTAAATTGCGTTCCGGTTCCCCCCGCCAGGGTAAAAGAAATTAACCGGGCCCTGGCTGAGGGAGAGCCGGTGTGGCTTACCAGCCAGTGGCCGGTGCCGGAGGAATTATCCCGGGGATTTGAAACCGCCGGCCCTTCTCCTTCGCGGGGATGGGAGGTTATTATTACCCGGGATCCTGCGGTGGTTAAAGAGAGATCGCTGCACCTGTTGCCGCGGAACCTAATCGCCGGTGTGGGCTGCCGCCGGGGGGTATCCCGGGAAATGATAATTAGCGCCCTGGATAATGTGCTCGCAAAAATACCCGGCGGCATAAAGCGGCTTAAGGCTTTGGCAACCGCGGATATTAAAAGAGACGAGGCAGCGATTTTCCTGGCTGCCCAGCATTACGGCCTGCCCGTGCAGGTGATTTCCCGGGATGAAATAAAAAAACTGGAAGGAACTTACGAAGAATCGGAATTTGTAAAAAAAACCGTGGGAGTTGGTGGAGTATGCGAACCTGCTGCAATAATAGCCTCCGGACAGGGCGAAATTGTAATTCCCAAAAGGAAAATGGGTCCGGTAACGGTAGCGGTGGCAGAGGAAAAATTATGGTGGTGGGATTGGGGCCGGGGGACAGGGAGTACATGACGCCCCGGGCCGTACAGGCAATAAGGGAAAGCGACGTGGTGGTGGGGTATAAAACTTACCTGGACTTAATTCCGGATTTGCTGGAAAATAAAGAAGTTATATCTTCCGGTATGAGAAAAGAAGTGAACCGGGCTAAACGGGCACTGGAGCTTGCCGGGCAGGACAAGGTTGTGTCCGTAGTGTCCAGCGGCGACCCGGGGGTATACGGCATGGCGGGGATCGTGCTTGAAATTGCGCAGAACCGGGTACCGGTGGAAATTATCCCCGGGGTGACCGCTGCCACGGCAGCGGCAGCAGCTCTTGGCGCCCCTATAGTTAACGATTTTGCCGTAATCAGCCTGAGTGATCTCCTTACTCCCTGGAGAAAAATGGTGGAAAGGATTGAGGCCGCGGCACTGGGGGATTTTGTTATTGTCCTTTACAACCCCAAAAGCAAGGGCCGGCCTGATAATATAAAAACCGCCAGGGAAGTTATTCTCTGGCACCGCCACCCCGACACTCCGGTGGGGATTGTGCGCCGGGCCAGGCGGGGAAAAGAAGAAAGGGTTATTACCACCTTGAGAAATATGCTGGAATATGACATTGACATGCTTACTACAGTGATAGTTGGCAATTCGGAAACAAGGGTGGAAAACGGCTATCTTATAACGCCAAGGGGTTATCGCCTGTGATTCTGGTACTGGCCGGGACGTCGGAAGGACGCGAGACCGCGTCAAGCCTTGTTCAGGCGGGATTTAAAGTTTTGGTTACCACGGTAAGTGAATACGGGGCGCAGCTGCTGCGGGAAAGTGGAGTGGAAGATGTTTTGGTGGGCCCGCTGGAACAGGAGCGGTTCTCGCAGTTGCTGGATAAAAACATCACTGGAGTGGTGGATGCCACGCATCCCTACGCGGTGAATATCACCCGGATGGCTCTGGAAATATGCGGTAAAAAGGTCCTGCCTTATATTAGATTGGAGCGCCCTGCTTCGGAAATTCCCCAAGACCCCCTGGTTATAAAGGCCCGGGACCTGGAAGAAGCCCTGGATAAGGCCCTGGCAAAGGGAGGGGTTCTTTTCAGCACCCTGGGTAGCAGAAACCTGGCCCGGGTGGTACAAAGGGCCCAAAGGGAAGGGGTGCGGGTGATAGCGCGGGTATTGCCCGACCCGGAGGTACTTAAGCAGTGCCGGGACATGGGCCTCAAGCCCGGTCAAATTGTTGCCCTAAAGGGACCTTTCAGCCGCGCCCTCAACCGGGAACTTTTTCGGGCCTACGAGGCCACCGCGGTAATTACCAAGGAAAGCGGCGGCAGCGGCGGAGTCGACACTAAAATTTCCGCCGCCCTGGATTTAGGCATCCCCATAGTAATCTGGATGCGCCCCCGCCTGGAATATCCCAAGCTGGTGGAAACTCCCGAAGAAGCTGTGGAGGAAGTAAAGAGAATAATGCAGAGGAGGCATACGCATGAAAGAAGGAATACTCCTTCTGGGTCACGGAAGCCGCAGGGAAGAGGCCAACCAGGTAATAAGAGATATTTGCCGGTTAGTTAAACAAAAATACAGTAAATGTTTATATGAAGTGGGCTACCTTTCCTTTGGTGAGCCCACCCTGGCCGAGGCGGTGGAAAACCTTATTGCTGCCGGTGCTAAAAAAATAATAGTGGTTCCGGTTTTTTTGGTTACGGGAAACCATATCAAGCGTGATATTCCCAGTAGATTACTCCTGCAGAAAACTACCCACCCGGACGTTCAGTTTGTTTTAGCCGGGCATTTGGGAGCAGATCCCAGGATTGCAGATATTATAATAGACAGGGCCAAAAGCGCCTCTGAGCTTATTTAGGAGGTATTACATGGACAGTATCAATTGGGATCCCGCTGCCATAATGGAAGAAAGCATGCGCATAATTGAAGGATATATGAAAAAAATTAACCTGCCTGAAGAAGAAAAGGCAGTAATTAAGCGGGTAGTACATACATCGGGTGATCCTTCCCTGGTAAGCCAGGTAAAATTCTCTCCCAGTGCCGTCAAAAGGGGAATAGAGGCACTGAGAAGGTGCTGTAATGTATATACCGATGTTAACATGGTTCGTTCCGGTGTCAGCCGGCGTCTTTTGTCCCAATTAGGGGGGGAGGTTTACTGTGATATTGCCTCGGACCGGGTGGCTGATAAAGCAAAGAAATGGGGGATTACCCGGGCGGCCGCGGCCATGCGCCTGAATGGGAAACAAATGGACGGACAGGTGGTGGCCATAGGGAATGCCCCAACCGCCCTTTTTGAAATTCTTTCCCTGGCCGGGCAGGGAATATGTCGTCCTGCCCTGGTAGTTGGCGTTCCCGTAGGCTTTGTCGGTGCGGCGGAATCCAAGGAAGCCCTTGTTAGATCTAATTTGGTTTACATAACCCTTCCGGGGACCAGGGGAGGCAGCCCCATAGCCGCTGCAATTGTCAATGCTTTGCTTCATTTGGCAGTGGGGTAAGAATATGGGTTGCAAGTTAATAGTTAATGCCGATGATTTTGGCTATTCGGAAGGGGTTAATGAAGGAATTGTCCAGGCTTTCAGCCGTGGCATTGTATCCAGTACGAGCCTGATGTTAAACCAGCCGGGAACGGAACACGCTTTAAAGCTGTTAAGCCGGCAGGTGATACCTTGCGCCGGAGTTCACCTGGTTTTAACCAGCGGGAAACCTGTTTCTCCAGCAGGGAAGGTACCCTCACTGGTGGACGATTCCGGCAAATTCCGGCCAAAAGCCATTTTATTAAGGTGCTCCTTAAATATAAAGGAAATCGTTGTTGAATTTTCGGCGCAAATAAAAAAGGCAAAGTCAGCGGGCTTTAAAATAACTCACCTGGATACCCATCACCATCTACATGCTCACCCCGTCGTTTTTCAAGCTCTCATGGAGGTGGCCCGCGATTACGAACTTCCCGTCAGGAATCTCGGTAAAAGAATGAGGGAAACTTTGCGGAAAGAAGGTATTTCGACTCCAGACTTTTTTTGCGGGGAATGGTTTGGTGACGCGGTGTCACCGGTTTTTTTAAAATCATTGTTGGAGAAAGCCCCGCGGTATAAAAATAAAGTTATGGAACTTATGACTCACCCGGGACTAGTAGACTCTGTCCTGCTTGAAAGCAGCAGCTATACTTACGGCAGGGAAAGAGAATTGGCCGTACTTTGCCATGAAAAAACAAAAAGTTATATTCGAGACATGGGCTTTGAGCTTTGTGGTTATGATATTTTTTGAAACTCCGTGGAGAAACGCGGAGTTTTCTTGTTTAAGGCCTAAATGCAATTCCCGTGATTCTTGGGAACTGTCGAAGCGCCTAAGAAAATTTCCCAGGGTACGACATTATATCTCGTTGCCGCCGGTTGTTGGAGGAGATATCATAATACATGGAGAAAAGGAGGGGGGAAAATATTGTATTACATAGCAGTTCTAAGAAATGACGGTACAGAGGAAGTATGTGATTTCGGCTTTGATATGCTGGAAAGGATTATTTTGGATGAATGCTTTAGAGATTTAAAGAAACCTCCCAAAGATCTGGTAAGGGAAAAAAGATTCTGTCTTTATGAAAAGAATTTCCCATTTGATCGCCAGGAAATTTTAGGTGCTCACGTGGTAAGAATTTGTAATCGATATGGAATTTACCTGGGCCCCGATACATGTTTTGCTACCGTTTTGGATAAAGCCTCTTTGAAAATAGCCCTTGAAAGAATGTGGATGAAAGTTTTTAATGCCAGGCAATGGCGCTGTAAAAATGTTCCTCAAAGGTTCGGGCTTTTCGATGCCGTGGTGGTTTACGACCCGTATATAATGCGCACCATGCTGTCAGAAAGGAAATACGGGGTTTGGAATCATAATAATGACAGGGAAAATGCCCTGCAGGTACTGGCCAAATTTATTGGTTTTTTGAAAGATTACCCTGACTTTGACGCCCTTATATTATATAACGAAATTTTTTGTTCCCGGTGGGAGTCTACCGGTGAGCTATATGTTAACCCTTACGGGCGGGTAACGGATTATCGTTGCTTTGGTGAAAAAAAGGCTTTTGCTTATGTTTATAATCCCAAGGTTGACATTTGGCAGAGAGTGTAAAAGGACCGCCGTTTTGTAGCGGTCCTTTCTATAAAGAGAAGATTTTGCAATTTTGGTTATGTATTTCAAGGGATGCAAAAGCATCCCTTGTTACCGTTACTGCCCTCTTATCATTGCCCGCTCGGCCCTTTCAATGGCCAGGCGGACCAGGTTACCACAGTTTCTGGAAGATACGGCGCCGAAACCTTCCCTGCGCACAATATCTCCTACTCCCAGCTCGTCGGCCAGCTCGTACTTCAGCTCTTCAGACATGATTCCGCGCCTTCTAGCCATTGGCCAACCTCCTTTGGGTTATGGGCAGTAACAGTAACATTATTATATGTCAACTTTAAAGTATTATGCCGATTATTAATTTCTATTCAAATTAATAATTTCCAATACTATCTCTTTAAGTATCAATCCGGCGATTTTTAGCCAGGGAATTTACCAGTTTTTCATCGGGATTTACCACTGCCGTGCGCTGCTGCTCGTAAATTACGTATCCCGGTTTGGCACCCCGTGGTTTCTTTACGTTTTTGCGCTGGGTATAGTCCACGGGAACATTTTCAGAATGCCGCGCCTGGCTGTAATAGGCGGCTAAAACCGCTGCTTCGTAAATGGTGTTTTTCGGAACCCGGGAGTTTTCCGTTTTAATAATTACGTGAGAGCCGGGAATATCCTTGGTATGTAGCCAGATGTCTTTGTCACTGGCAATTTTCATTGTCAGCCTGTCGTTTTGCTTATTGTTTCTGCCTACTAAAATAGTAAATCCATCGCTGGAAATAAATGACATGGGAGAACTTTCAGGCTTTTCCTGCTTCTTATTTTTAATTTTTTTATTTTTATTTCTCAGGTAACCCTGTTCTGCCAGCTCCTGTTTAATTTCTTCCAGGTTGGAAAGTGTGGTAGACTGTTCTACGGCCAGTAAAACACCCTTAAGATACTCCAGTTCTTCCTTGCTTTTTTGAGCCTGTTTTAGTGCTTCATTCCGGGTATTTTTCGCCTTGATATACTTCTTAAAGTAAGCCTGGGCATTTTCAGAGGGGGATAGCCCGCGGTCCAAAGGGATGGTAATTGCTTTGCCTTCCGGATCGTAAAAATTTTCTACAGCTATTTCATCCATGCCCTTGGTCAGGCGGTGAAGATTGGCCATCAAAAGTTCTCCGTATATCCTGTAGTTTCCCGCTTTTTCGGCCTCCTTTGCACTCCGGGCCTGGAGTTCTTTTTTCTTTTCCAGGCGCTTAATTTCTCTCTTAAGTATGGTTTTTAGGGATTGTTTCTCTCCATTAAAGCGATCCAGCAGCCTGACGGCTGTAAAAAATTTATCCAGTATCTCACTTGGTGTTCCGTGCTGCCTTTTGCAGTCCTCAAACATGGTGATATCGAAGGCAGCAAATTCCACTGGTTTCCCGGTACCGTCCGTGATAATTGTGGTGTTGAATTCTCCCCTGGAGGCGGGAAGGGTTATGGACTTAAGCGCCTGCCACAGGACACGCATTTCATGTTCGCCGCAGTGGTCAATTATTAAGTCTTCAGGGAGCCCCGCCCGGTATACTATTTCCCGGCTCATAACCGTACTCAGCCCCTCGAGATTGGCTTGAAGGACTTTTTGTACTTTACTGTCCAGAGAGGCCTCCAATAATACCCTTCTGAAGGTATCTTCGTCCAGAGACAGGGGATTATACTTTTCTTGGGGCGGAGGAGGAATATACGGTTTCCCGGGCAAGACTTCCCGGTAGCGGCTCACGTTGTGGGAATACCTTTTTATACCGTCAATAATGGTATTTTCCGCTGGATCTACCAGCAGTATATTGCTGTGTTTACCCATAAATTCACAAATTAAAATTTTTTCGGAGGGCCGTCCCAGCTCATCCCTGGCGTCCACGTGTATCTCCAATACCCTTTCCAGTCCCGGTTGCCTGAATTTTTTAATGTGCCCGCCTTCCAGGTGTTTGCGCAGTACCATGCAAAACAGCGGCGGCTGGGCAGGGTTTTCCCTTTGTTCGGTTGACAGGTGAGCCCGGGCGTCACGGGGGTGCGCGCTTAGAATAAGACGTCGGCGTTCCCGGGGCCGGCCAACGTGTAAAGTTATTTCATTTTTTGCAGGTTGGTATATCTTTTCTATCCTTGCTCCCGCTAGTATTTCATTTAGTTCGGTGCAAACTGCTGCCAGCATCAAGCCGTCAAAGGGCATGAGAATCACTCCGGCACAATAAAAGTTATATTTTCCCCGTAACAGTATAGCATAACCGGGTTGTTTTTACGTGATCTTATTTTCTCTGTGCTATAATCTTATTAATAAAATAATGTTTAATATTCAGGGGGTGGGTGGGATTTGTCTTCACCTAAGAGGGAAAGTCTTAAGGTGGGAACCCGGGTTCAGCTTTGGCCTGGAGATACCTATCCCAAGTTTGCAAAGGTAGTTGAGGCTGACCCTTTTTTCGTAACTTTTCAAATAACTGAAGTTCACCCGCAGGAGCCTTTTTATCGCCCCGGATTCCGGGTTTGCTTACCCTGGTGGCGGGTAAAGGTAAAGTTTATTAATTAATTGCCGGGCATGTCCCTTTAAGGGGCATTTTTTTTTGCCACCGGGAATATGTTTACATTAAGATAGATAAATGGCAAATCAAGGGGGTAATGGTTATGTCTGGGCGGTGGTGCCAACTTACAGTTGAAGAAGTTCTGGAAAAATTACAAACTCACCCGCAAAAGGGTCTTGATGATAAAGAGGCCGGCGAAAGGGCGCAGAGATTTGGCCCCAATGAACTGGTCCGGGCCCCGGGTATTCCAATTTGGCAGATGTTTATTAATCAATTTAAAGATTTCATGGTTATGGTTCTGCTGGCAGCTACGGTTGTCAGCGGTTTCCTGGGCGAATGGGCCGATGCAATTACCATAATGATTATAGTGATAATAAACGCATTCCTCGGTTTTATTCAGGAGCACAGGGCTGAAAGGTCAATGGAGGCTTTAAGGCAGCTGACTGCTCCCGAGTCCCGTGTTATAAGGGGAGGTTTGGAGCGAAAAATTCCGGCCGCTGAACTGGTGCCGGGGGACATTGTAATTCTCGAGGCGGGAGACAGGGTTCCCGCAGATTTACGCATCATTGAATCATTTGGCCTGGAGGTTGAAGAATCGGCCTTAACTGGTGAGTCTTTTCCGGTTAAAAAGGAAGAAAGTGTTATAAATGGGGAAGTAAGCCTGGGTGATACTTATAACATGGCCTATTTCGGCACCGTTGTTACCCGGGGCAGGGGTAAGGGGGTGGTGGTATCCACTGGTATGGCCACTGAAATGGGACAAATTGCAGGTCTCATTCAGGAAGCGGAACCTGAGCAAACTCCCCTGCAGCGCCGTTTGGCCCAGGTGGGTGCCTGGCTGGTAAGTTTCTGTCTCTTAATATGCTTTTTGGTTGTAGTGGTGGGAATCTACAGGGGATTGCCCCCATACCAGATGTTTTTGGCTGGAGTCAGCCTGGCTGTGGCGGCCATTCCCGAGGGATTGCCGGCTATAGTTACCGTGGCCCTGGCCCTTGGAGTACAGCGAATGGTTAAAAGGAATGCCATAATAAGAAAACTTCCCGCGGTGGAAACCCTGGGGTGTGCCACTGTCATTTGCTCGGACAAGACCGGTACCCTCACTCAAAATGAAATGACGGTACGTAAAGCATTAATTGGCGGTTTTCCCGTAGAAATTTCAGGTGAAGGTTACGAGCCCCACGGGGAATTTAAAATGGAAAGGGTCAATAATGAAGATTTTCAAACTTTTGTGCGTATTGCGGCCCTTTGCAACAATGCCGCCTTAAAAAGAGAAAATATAACAATTGGGGGGTTCTTAAGGAAAATTAAGAAAGAGGCCCGCAGTGTATGGAATATATCCGGCGACCCCACTGAAGGGGCCCTGCTGGTCATGGCGGCCAAAGCGGGCATTTGGAGGGAATATTTGGAGAAAAAGCAGCAGCGGGTGCGGGAAATTTCCTTTGACTCCGAGCGAAAGCGGATGACAGTGGTTTATCGCCACCAAAACGGTAAGCACTATGTTTATACCAAGGGAGCTCCGGATGTGGTACTCGATTTATGTTCCTATTATTTACAGGACGGTAAGAAAATTCCCTTAACCCTCCGGGTTAAGCAGAAAATATTGGATACCAATGTAGAGCTGGCGGGGCAAGCCCTTCGGGTTTTGGGTTTGGCTTACCGCGAAATACCGGCGGAAGAGGTTAAAGCCAGCGAGGAAGTGGTGGAATCGTCCCTGGTATTTGTGGGGCTGGCGGGGATGATCGATCCACCGCGCCCGGCTGCCGTAAAGGCGGTTTATACCTGTAAGCGGGCCGGAATAAAGACCGTTATGATAACCGGTGACCACCAGGTTACTGCAAGGGCGATAGCCAGGGAAATGGGTATTCTAAGAGGAAAGGACGATGTGGTATTAACGGGTGCCGAGCTGGATAGTATGAGCGATGGACAACTGGAAAAGGTGGTTAACAGGGTTGCAGTTTACGCAAGGGTTTCTCCGAAACATAAATTGCGCATTGTGCGGGCTTTGAAAAATAAGGGGCACGTTGTAGCCATGACCGGAGACGGTGTTAATGACGCGCCTGCGGTAAAAGAGGCGGACATTGGCGTTTCCATGGGAGTTACCGGTACCGACGTTACCAAGGAGGCTTCCGCCATGGTTTTGGCTGACGATAACTTCAGCACCATTGTGGCTGCTGTGGAAGAGGGGCGGGGGATATATGATAACATTCGTAAATTTATACGTTACTTGCTCTCTTGCAACGTGGGTGAAGTACTGGTAATGTTCCTGGCGGTTCTGGGCGGGCTTCCTCTGCCGCTGTTACCCATTCAAATACTGTGGATGAATCTGGTTACCGACGGATTACCTGCAATGGCCCTGGGGGTAGATCCTGTTGAAAAGGACATTATGTCCAGGCTTCCGAGGAATCCCCATGAAGGGGTGTTTAGCAACGGGCTGGGCTGGCGAATACTGGGAAGTGGGATAATTTTTGCAACAGGCACTCTGGGAGTTTTTATTGCAAGTTATTATAACAGTGGCCTTAATCTAGATGTTGCCAGAACCATGGCCTTTAATACTCTGGTATTTTTCCAGCTTTTCTTTGTGTTCTCATGTCGCTCGGAACATCAATCCATACTGGAAACAGGATTTTTTACAAACAAGTACCTGGCTTTTGCCGTGTTAATTTCCATGGGACTTCAGCTGGCAGTCACTTATGTCCCCTTTTTACAGCCTGTTTTTCACACCGTTGCCCTTCAGCTGCATCACTGGCTAATTGTGGTGATGTTAGCTGCCGCTCCCCTGGTATTGGGTACTTTATTCCGCCATGTCCGCCTGCGGGCCAGGGAAAGGGTAATGTATGTAAAAGTCTAGTATATAAGGTAAAGGCCGGGAGATAATATTGTGCACCCCGGCTTTTGTTTATTTTTAATGAGAGGCCAATAAACTGATTTTCATATATCCTGTTTTAAATCAGCCCCTATTGTCCTTTTTTACAGCTAACTACATGGGAATCGCTTTCCAGTTTCTTGAACCGCAAATATTCCTGCTTAAATTGGGATAGACTTTCCAGGTCCACGTGAAGAAAAGTCATTAATTGCTTCAAATGTTTATCAAGATATTCAATCTGTAGAGTATAAAAAGTACGCTGGGCTTCTTTGCGCTCCTTCACCAGCCGTGCTTCTTTCATTACCCGTAAATGCTGGGATATTCTTGGTTGACTGATTTGTAATACTGATTCCAGTTCGCACACATACATAGGTCTTACGGATAAGAGTTTTAAAATTTTTAGCCTGGTAGGTTCACCGAGAGCTTTAAAGATTTTTACGAGATCATCTATATTCATTCTTTTACCCTCCAAAATTACTATATAATAATAGCCTTATCAAATGTTTAATGTCAATATATTTTTATTTTTAACGTAATTTTTAAGAAATCGCTACAAAAAATTTTTTGTATACATTGATATTCCGGGAAGGAAACCAGCGTCATAAAGGGAAATATTAGAAGGGTGTTCATTCTATGGTTCAGGGGGGACTGGGCAGTTGCAATTTACTAAGGTACAAGGTCTGGGAAATGATTTTGTAATGGTTGATGCCAGTTCTGAAAAATTACCGCAGGACCTGTCAAAACTTGCCCGGCAGGTATGCGACCGCAACTTTGGTATTGGGGCCGACGGGTTAGTTGTTTTATGGCCCAGCGACAGGGCGGATATCCGCATGCAAATTATAAATGCTGACGGTAGCGAGGCCGAAATGTGCGGCAATGCCATACGCTGTGTAGGCAAATATGTCTATGAAAAGGGAATTATAAAAAAGAAAGAGATACAGGTGGAGACAAAAGCGGGTATTATTGTGCCGGAAGTTAAAGTGAAAGGCGGGCTGGTTACCGCTGTGAGGGTAAACATGGGAAAGCCAAAGCTTGATAGAAAAGACATTCCCATGGAAGGTCCTTCCGGGAAGGTAATAGAGGAGAACCTTAAGGTTGGCGAGCATAATTTTAAAATTACCGCCGTGTCGATGGGTAATCCCCATTGTGTAATTTTTGTATCCGACGTGGATGCGGTTCCCGTAACCCACTGGGGTCCGAGAATTGAGAACCACAGTGCTTTTCCCCAGAAGACTAATGTGGAATTCGTTCAGGTTCTGAACCGCTCGGAGGTGCGCATGCGGGTTTGGGAAAGGGGGGCGGGCCCCACCATGGCTTGCGGAACGGGAGCCTGTGCCACGGTTGTGGCTGCTCATCTCCGCGGTCTTACCGATAGGAATGTATCCGTTCACCTTTTGGGTGGAACGCTGGACATAGAATGGTCTGAAGATGATAACGTTTACATGACCGGTCCCGCCGAGGTGGTATTTACCGGGGACTATCCCATGCGGGATGTTTAAATGCGGACTGCCGTGCCGTCTACGGCAGCACCATCAAAAGAATGAAAATATGTTGCCGTTTCGCATAAGTTAACAGATATCCAGCTTTGTTAAGCCGTGGCTATTTAGGGCAAGTAAACTTTGCAAAATAAGGAGGTATTTTAGTTGACCTTGAAATTCGAAGAAGCAACAAGGGTAAAAAATCTGCCGGCATATTTATTTGCCCGTATTGAAAAACTCATTGAAGAAAAACGTGAAGCTGGTGTAGACATAATCAGTCTGGGTATTGGCGATCCCGATATGCCAACCCCCAACTACATTATCGACGAACTGAAAAAAGAGGCTGAAAATCCTGTAAACCACCAGTATCCATCGTCGGTAGGCATGCTCAGTTACCGCCAGGCCGTGGCTGATTGGTATAAAAGGCGCTTCGGGGTCGAGCTGGATGCCAGGACAGAGGTGGTTTCCCTCATTGGCTCCAAAGAAGGAATTGCCCACATAGCATGGTGTTACCTGGATCCAGGAGACATTGCGCTGGTACCTGATCCGGGGTATCCCGTATATGGTGGCGGCTCCATACTGGCCGGGGGCCGGCCCTACTACATGCCGCTAAAGGCTGAAAAGGGATTTCTGCCCGATTTGTCTGCGATTCCAACCGATGTGGCCAGGAAGGCTAAAATAATGTTTATTAATTACCCCAACAATCCTACCGGTGCGGTGGCGGGAGAGGAATTTTTTAAGGAAGTAGTTGATTTTGCCAGGGAATACAATATTCTTGTTTGCCATGACGCAGCTTACTCTGAAATTGCCTACGACGGCTATAAGCCCTTCAGCTTTATGCAGATTCCCGGGGCCAAGGATGTAGGAATTGAATTTCATTCGGTATCGAAAACATTTAACATGACCGGCTGGCGCATAGGCTGGGCGGTAGGCCACCCGGACGTGATAAACGCCCTGGGGCGGTTAAAGTCAAATTTGGATTCAGGCCAGTTCCAGGCCATTCAGTACGCCGCAATGAAGGGGCTTAAGGGTTCTGACGACTTTGTGAAAAAGATGTGCCAAATTTACCAGGAGCGGCGCGATATATTTGTGGATGCACTCAATGAAATGGGATGGAGACTGGAAAAGCCCAAGGCCACATTTTATATTTGGGCCCCTGTTCCCGAAGGATATACTTCTGAATCTTTTGCCGAGACGGTGCTGGAAAAGGCGGGTGTTGTAATTACCCCCGGTACCGGTTACGGGGCCGAAGGGGCCGGGTATTTCCGCGTAGCGCTGACCGTATCGAAGGAACGCATGCTGGAAGCTGTAGAACGTATGAAGAAAAATTTAGGAACCTTAAAGTTTTAGGAGGACCCTGCAATGGAACTTAGTCAACGTGCCCAAAATATAAGCCCGTCGCCCACATTAGCCATTGACTCCAAGGCAAAGCAAATGATTGCGGAAGGTATCAAAGTGATAAATTTCGGTGCGGGAGAACCTGACTTTGATACTCCCGAACACATAAAAAAAGCAGCTGTGGAAGCCCTGGAAAAGGGAATGACAAAATATACCCCGGTGGCTGGTATTCAGCCCTTGAAAGAGGCCATTGTTGAAAAGTTTAAGAAGGATAATAATCTGGATTACGAGCCCGGCCAGGTGGTTGTTTCCGCAGGGGCGAAGCACTCCCTGTATAATGCCTTTATGGTACTCTGCCAGCCGGGGGATGAAGTCATTTTACCTGCTCCTTATTGGGTAAGTTATGTTGAACAAATTAAACTGGCAGGGGCCGCCCCTGTAATAGTTCAGACCAGGCAGGAAAACGGCTTTAAACTGACTCCGGAGGAATTGCGTTCGGCCCTAACCAGGCGGACGCGGGTAATTATTTTAAACAGTCCCAGTAACCCCACCGGGGCCGTATATACCAGGGATGAACTTGCTGCCCTGGGCGAGGTGCTATTGGAAAATAATATTACAATTATTTCCGATGAAATCTATGAGAAACTTATTTATGACGGAGAAGAGCATGTGAGTATAGCCCAAATAAGTCCCGAATTAAAAGAGCGAACGGTGGTAATAAACGGGGTATCCAAAGCTTATTCCATGACCGGATGGCGCATAGGATATGCAGCTGCGCCGGTAAAGGTGGCCAAGGCCATGGCTAACTTGCAGAGCCACTCCACGTCGAATCCCACATCCATCGCCCAGGCGGCTGCGCTGGCGGCCCTTACGGGGACTCAGGTGCCTGTTGCCGAAATGGTAACACAATTTAACCGGCGCAGAAAATATATGATGGAGCGCCTGCAATCCATGTCCGGTTTATCCTGTAACATGCCCCAAGGAGCGTTTTATGTATTTCCGAGCATGAAGGGTCTTGTGGGGAAGTCGTATAATGGAAAAAAGGTATCCAATGCATCGGACTTGGCCTCACTGATCCTGAACGAAGCTCAAGTAGCAGTGGTTCCGGGAATTGCTTTTGGGGATGATTATTGTTTCCGTCTTTCTTACGCCACTTCAATGGAAAACATAGAAGAAGGCCTCAACCGGATAGAAGGGTTATTAAAAAAATTGCAATAAATATTATTAAGTATCTTGGCGCCCCTTTGGGGGCGTTTTCTTCTTGACATAATGTTAATGACCATATAGGCTAAATATAGGTCTGGTTAGGCAATTCTCACAATATAGCAAGGATTTTCTCAAGCTTTCTTAATTTTAAAGGAATTATTTTTTAAAAGTAGAAAAAGTACTTAAGTAAGACGAGTAATTTCGGGTGGTGAAATATTTGATCAAAAGTATGACCGGTTTTGGCCGCGGTGAGGCCTACGGTCAAGGTAAAAAGTTTACTGTGGAGCTTAAATCGGTAAACCACCGTTTTTGTGAAATTTTTTTACGATTGCCCAAAAAGTTGCTGCCTTTAGAAGAAAAAAGTAAGCGCCTCATTCAGGCGTACATCTCCCGGGGACGGGTCGACGGTTTTTTTTTCATGGAGGATGAAGGGGAGAAACCTGTAACGGTAAAAGTTGACAAGAATCTGGCAGAATCTTATTATAAGGCGATGGAGGAATTACAGAAATTTTTGGAACTTCCCGGCAAGCCTTCCTTTCGGGATATTATTCAAATGCCCGATGTACTGGTTGTGGAAGAGCCGGAGGAGGATGTGGAACAGTGGTGGCCGTTTGTGGCAGAGGCGCTTAAAGAGGCGCTAAGCGGCTTGGTAAATATGAGGGAAACGGAGGGAGAAAGATTACGCCTGGATTTAAGTAAGCGTATAGATTCCATCATCCGGCTGAATGCAGAAATTGAAAAGCGTGCTTCACTGGTGGTGGAAGATTATCGCAAGCGATTGGAAAATCGCTTGCAGGAGTTGCTTAGGGAAGGTGCCCTTGATCAGGGGCGGCTGGCGGCGGAAGTGGCTATCTTTGCAGAACGTTCCAATATTACGGAAGAGACAGTCCGGTTGAATAGCCATCTTTATCAGGCTTCCCGTTGTCTCGATTCCAATGAGCCTGTTGGACGCAAGCTGGACTTTTTGATACAGGAAATGAACAGAGAAGTAAATACCATTGCATCCAAGGCAAACGACCTGACCATTAGCCAGCTGGTTGTGGAAATAAAGAGCCAATTGGAAAAAATTCGCGAACAAGTGCAAAATATTGAATAGGGCCAGACTTTTAGGAGGGAAAGTAATATGGAAATAAAACTTATAAATATCGGTTTTGGCAATATTGTTTCGGCGAACCGGATTGTCGCCATTGTTAGTCCTGAATCAGCCCCCATAAAAAGGATTATTACCGAAGCGCGGGACAGGGGCATGCTGGTTGACGCCACCTATGGCAGGCGAACCAGGGCGGTGATTATTACTGACAGTGACCATATTATTCTTTCTGCTGTTCAGCCGGAGACAGTAGCTCACCGCCTGGTTAATAAAGAGAATGTTTTATCCCAAAATTCCGGCACGGATAACGATTAGCTGGGTGATTTAAGATGAGCTGTAGAGGAAATTTGATAGTATTATCAGGACCTTCAGGTTCTGGAAAAGGTACGGTGCGCCAGGCTTTATCCCGCTATATTGATAACCTGTATTATTCCGTTTCTGCCACCACCCGGGCCCCGCGCTCAGGGGAGATAGACGGAACGGATTATTACTTTGTCAGCCGGGAAGAATTTGAAGAAATGATTAAAACGGATAAGCTTCTGGAATGGGCCAACGTATATAATTACTATTACGGCACACCGCGGGAGCCTGTGGAACAGGCAATGAAAAAAGGGCTGGATGTTATCCTGGAGATAGATGTACAAGGTGCTCTCCAGGTAAAAAAGAAGTTCCCAAAGGCTATTTTAATATTTTTACTTCCACCTACTCCGGAAGAACTGGGGGCAAGGCTGCATGCCCGAAGAACCGATTCACCGGAGGAAATTGAACTCCGCTTGCAATGGGCCAAAAAAGAAATAAAATTAATAGATAAGTATGATTACCTGGTAATTAACGATAAAGTGGAAGTCGCCGCCGGAAAAATCAATGCCATAATTGAGGCGGAACGCTGCCGGCCACACTGTCAGGTCCTGGATGCAAGGTGGTTTAAATAAAATTGGGAGGTGGTAGTATGGCCGAAAATATGCCTTTAAATCAACCGTCCCTGGATAAACTTATGGAAAAAATGGATAGCCGCTATTCTCTGGTAGTCGTGGCGGCAAAAAGAGCGCGGGCTATCACGGAAGAACGGGGAAACAGCAAAGAAGAAAAAAATGCTGCCAAGCCGGTAACATTGGCCCTTAAAGAAATCGGTGAAGGAAAAATTAAATTCAGGCGTACCAAACAGGGTATAAAGTAATGGCGGGTAAACAGCTGAATTTGCACGGATATACAATAGTGGTGGGCGTTACCGGCGGAATAGCGGCATACCGAGCCGTTGATCTGGTAAGTACCCTGAGAAGAAAAGGTGCAGAGGTTCATGTTATTATGACCAGGGCGGCTGGGAAATTTGTCGGGCCGGTAACTTTTGAGGCAATATCGGGCAATGTGGTTCACGTGGATGTTTTTGAGTCCCCGCCCGGCTGGAATTTCCCTCACCTGGAACTTGCCCAAAGGGCTGACGCCGCAATAATTGCACCTGCCACCGCCCATTTCCTGGCCCGGGCTGCCTCCGGTATGGCCGATGATTTATTGTGTACCATGCTCCTGGCCTGTCAAAGCCCGGTTCTTATTTGTCCCGCCATGAACGCAGCAATGTATCGTCATCCTGCGGTACAGGAAAATATTAAGCGGTTACGGGATTTGGGATATACCGTGGTGGAGCCGGATTATGGCCGCCTGGCCTGCGGGGATACCGGTCCCGGGCGCCTGGCGGACATTTCTCGCATTATCAAAGAATTGGAGGACCAGTTATCCCTTGACCAGGACTTAAGTGGTTATACTGTTTTGGTTACCGCCGGAGCAACCAGGGAACCCATTGATCCCGTGCGTTTTATTACCAATCGCAGCACAGGAAAAATGGGATTCGCAATTGCCCGTGCGGCGCGGAAAAGGGGAGCGCGGGTAATACTGATCAGCGGTCCTTTGCACCCGGAACCACCTCCGGGGGTTCAGTTGGTAGAAGTTGACTCTGCCCGGGATATGTACAGGGAAGTATTGAAACATTATCCCTATGTGGATGTAGTCATTAAAGCTGCTGCCGTGGCAGATTATGCACCGAAAAATGTGGCAGAGCAAAAAATTAAGAAGGACGGGGATACTCTAATACTGGAATTGGAGAGAAACCCGGATATACTCCTGGAGCTGGGGAGGAAAAAGAAAAATCAGTTTCTGGTCGGATTTGCTGCTGAAACAGAAGACCTGGAGAAAAACGCCACCCGCAAAATGCGCAAAAAAAATTTGGACCTTATAGTAGCCAACGATGTTACTGTTCCCGGGGCGGGATTCGGCACCGATACCAATATTGCCAGGCTGATATTCCCCGACGGCACTGTGCAAACACTGCCAAGGATGGATAAAGAAGAATTGGGTCACGTCATACTGGATAATGTAAAAAAATTAAAGGAAAGTCATAAAAAATAAATGGCAGCCTTATTTGCTGGTTGCCATTTATTAATATTCAGCCGAAAATGTCTCCGGCTTGGAGGACATTACATCAAGGTCAGATATATTTAGTTGCCTTCTTTAAATCCCCGTACCAGCTGGCAGTGGCGCAGGACGGCAAACTGTTTTTCCAGTTCCCATGCGGGGATGTTCATTGCCTTTGCCAGCTCCTCCTTGGTTACCTTGCTGCCTTTTCATCTTCCTGTATTTTGCAGCCACAGCGGGCACACTTCAACATCGTCCCACCTCCTGGAACGGGTTTTGTCTGAATTTAAATTGACCGGCGGCACGCTGACCGGGGTTGCCAGGGTGCTTAAGAAAAAATATCCCCATATGCAGGTGTATGCCGTGGAACCTTCCGGTTCTGCCGTTCTTTCCGGCAGGCCCGCAGGAAAACTTGCCGTACAGGGCATAGGAGACGGTTTTATACCGCAGAATTTAGACTTATCCCTTGTCGACTCACCTTTTGTGGTAACAGACCACCAGGCCTTTAAAATGGCCAGGCGCTTAGCCCGGGAAGAGGGTATTTTAGCCGGAATTTCCGGCGGGGCCGCCGTTTACGCCGCCGTGGAAATCGGCAGGCGGCTGAGGCCGGGGAAAACAGTACTCACCATTCTTCCCGATACCGGAGAGTGTCATTTAAGCGTGAATTTATATGGTGAGTCTTAAATTTTTATTAGAACCGCCAGGTTAAAAAGAAGGCTTTGAACATTACTGACGGCAGGCCACTATGATGTCAATACTTTCCGGCTTTCATATAATGGTGTTAAAGCCGGAGGTTCTTCTTTTATGTTTAATTTTCCCTGGAAAAGAAATAAGGAAAAGCTTAAAGAGAAAAAAAGGTACCCGACCTGCTCTTCGGCCTTACAAGTAGATGAAGTTGAGATTGAAATCGAGGGTGTTACCATGCGCCTAAGGCGCAAGGTTAATTTAGACGTACCTTACGAGGTTTCAGCCTTCATCCCCAGGGCTGAGATTCGCCGGCGAAGTTACGAGGGGGGGCAGTTGGCTCACGAGGAGGAGATTCTTTTAGACGGTATTACCATAGTACACGCACCCCGTCACCCCCCTGCCGGTGAATCACTTCCCGGTAGTAATTTCGGGAAAAAAAAGGCTTTTTTACCCGGCCCGGATAATTCCCGTAATTTAAAAGAGTCTCAAACCTTTTATGATGTTGGTCCCAAAATTAATTTTCAATTTAACACTTCCGAAAAGAGAGTTCCTTCCGGCCAGAAAATGGATTGAGGGCTGTGTTTTTATGGTCTATAATTAACTTAATGTTTTGTGTTAACCGCTGTCTTAGAGGGTGATTTTGTTTGTATGCCGACAAAGTGGCTGAAGTAATTGTGGAGACTGGGGGCCATAATTTACAGAAGCCCCTTCACTATAAAGTTCCTGCTAAGATACAGGGCAAGGTATGCATTGGAAGCCGGGTATTGGTACCCCTGGCGAAAAGAAAGGTAAGCGGTTTTATTGTGGGGTTTACGGACCCGCCTGGCGAAGTGGAACTGAAAGAAATTTTAGAGCTGTTTGATGACAAACCGGTCTTTACAGAGGAACAGCTTCAAATTGCCCGCTGGATTTCAGGGTATTACTTAAGTTCCCCTCAACGAACTTTGCAGTGTGTGGTTCACCCGAGACTTCACGGAACGGCGCCACCAAGGGTAAAATATTTTTATCCCAATTTCCATCCGGAAGAACTCGGTCAAATAATTGATACTTTGGGCCGGGCTAAGAAACAGGCTGCCGTCCTGCGGGCGGCCGCCAAATACCCGGGCCTGACCAAAAGGCAGCTGGCGGAACAAGCCGGTGTTTCCTATTCGGTGATAGATAATCTGGTTAAAAGAAGATTTCTTAAGGCCGCTGAGCGGGTCCAGGAAAGAAACCCTTTTTCCGGGTATAAGCAGACAAATTACTTGCCGGATCTGACGGAGGAACAGGAAGCGGCTGTAAGTCAAATTACCCGTAGTTTACAGGAGGCAAGACACAGGGTTTTCCTGCTTCACGGGGTGACAGGCAGTGGAAAAACGGAAGTATATTTACGAAGTATTGCTCATGCTTTAAGTTTGGGACGGTCAGCCATTGTTTTGGTTCCGGAAATTTCCCTCACTCCGCAAATGATCAAAAGTTTCAAGGAACGTTTCGGCAGCCGGGTGGCAGTATTGCACAGCCGCATGTCCCAGGGGGAGAGGTACGATGAGTGGGAAAGGATTTCCCGCGGCGAAGCCAGTATTGTTTTGGGGGCCAGATCGGCAATATTTGCCCCGGTTAATAACCTGGGAATAATAATTGTGGATGAAGAACATGAATTTAGCTATAAACAGGATGAAAATCCCCGTTATCATGCCCGGGCAGTGGCCCTTTACCGGGCACATTTTAATAATGCCGTGATTATTTTGGGCAGCGCAACGCCGTCTTTGGAAAGTTATTGCCGGGCAATAAATAACGGGCCTTACAACCTTTTGAAGTTGGAGAAGCGTATAAATAACCGGCCCATGCCCGAGATAGCAGTGGTTGACATGCGTAAAGAGTTTCGTGCCGGAAACCACGGGATTTTCAGTACCAAGTTATTTCAGGCAATCACGTTGCGGCTGGAAAAGGGAGAGCAGGTAATTCTTTTTTTAAATCGGAGGGGCTTCAATACCTTTGTTGTTTGCCGGGAATGCGGCCTGGTGATGAAATGTCCCAATTGCGACATTTCCCTTACTTATCACCTGCAGGGAAAGCTTCGCTGCCATTACTGTGGCTATTCACAAATGGCGCCCAGCTTATGCCCGGAATGCCGCAGCCCGCACATAAGCTATTTGGGTACCGGGACCCAAAAGGTGGAGAAAGAGGCTGCCACGCTGTTTTCCGGAGCGCGCATTTTAAGGATGGATGCCGATACCACCGGGCGCAAAGGGGCTCATCAAAGGATTTTGGAATCCTTCGCAGCCGGAGAGGCGGATATACTTATTGGAACGCAAATGGTGGCAAAAGGATTGAATTTTCCCGGGGTAACGCTGGTAGGAATAATAAGTGCCGATATCGGCCTGTACATGCCCGATTTTCGTGCTTCGGAACGCACCTTTCAGTTAATTACCCAGGTCGCCGGCCGTTCGGGCCGGTCTGAAAGCCCCGGAGAGGTGATAATTCAAACATATAACCCCGGCCATTATGCCATAAGGGCTGCTGCCGGGGGGAATTATTCTGATTTCTTTAGAAGGGAAATGAAAATAAGAAAACAATTACAATATCCCCCTTACAGCCGGATGGCGCGGATGGTATTTTCAGGGCAAAAGGAAGATAAGGTAAATGAGATGGCGGAAGCAGTATTTAAGGCTTTGAGCGGTTACCTGAAGGGCCCGGAAAAAATTATGGCTGTGGGTCCTGCGCCGGCCCCTTTGGCGCGGGTACGGGGAAGTTACCGCGTGCACATGGTATTATGGAGTAAAAATGAAAGTCTTTTAAGGGAAGCAATCAGAAAAGCATCGATGGCTGCCAGGGAAAAGGAATCGGGAAAGGCTGCCCGGTTCAGCGTCGATATAGATCCTTATAATATGATGTAAAAAAGGGGTGTACTTAGGTGGCGGTTTATAAGGTAGTAGAGGCAGAGGACGGAATTCTCAGAAAAAAAGCCAAAAAAGTTCTTGACATTAACCGCAATATCTATAAATTACTGGATAACATGCGGGATACAATGTATGAGTATAAAGGCGTTGGCTTGGCTGCACCCCAGATCGGGGTGTCCAAGCGGGTGATAGTGGTGGACGTTGGTGACGGTTTAATTGAACTGATAAACCCGGAGGTAATCAAGGCTGAGGGCAGCGATACGGCGGTTGAAGGCTGTTTAAGTGTTCCCGGGGTATTGGGCGAAGTAGCCCGCCCGGCAAAAGTGCTGGTGCGGGGACTTAACCGGAAGGGCGATGAGGTACAATATGACGCCGATGGATTGCTGGCCCGGGCCCTTCAACATGAGATCGATCATCTTGACGGAATACTCTTTATTGATAAAGCAGTAAATTTAAGGAAAGTATAACAGATCCTCTTGTCCAAAATGTGATTGGATTTACTGGTTTTAGGAAATGAATAAATATAAAAAGCTGGGGCGATGGTGATGAAAATTGTTTTTATGGGTTCCCCCGATTTTGCCGTCCCTTCACTCCGCGCCCTTATGGAAAGCCGGCATGAGGTGGCTGCCGTGGTCACACAGCCGGACAGGCCCCGGGGAAGGGGAAAAAAATTAAAACCTACACCGGTAAAACAACTGGCAAATCTTTTTGGCCTGCCGGTATACGAGCCGGAAAAATTGTCCGAGATTAAAAATAAACTGCTGGAGATTAACCCGGCAGTAATTGTTGTGGTGGCTTACGGAAAAATTTTGAGCCAGGAAATATTGGACATTCCACCGCTGGGCTGTATAAACGTTCACGCCTCTCTACTGCCCAAATACCGGGGAGCTGCTCCAATTCACAGGGCTATAATAAACGGAGAAAAAATAACAGGGGTTACCACCATGTTTATGGAACGGGGCTTGGATACCGG
The DNA here is from genome assembly GCF_056316025.1 of Desulfofundulus sp. JL263-se. Taxonomy (NCBI): domain Bacteria; kingdom Bacillati; phylum Bacillota; class Clostridia; order Eubacteriales; family Peptococcaceae; genus Desulfofundulus; species Desulfofundulus sp. JL263-se. The sequence goes on from NZ_CM149993.1 coordinate 1,363,940, forward strand.
TGACATATTGCTCAAGGAATCGGTATCCATTGAAGAAAATGATACAGTTGGAAAACTGCACGACTGCCTTGCCGAGATCGGTGCCCGCTTGCTGCTAAAGACCCTGGATGTGGTAGAAACCGGTAAAGTTGTAAGAATACCTCAAAATGATGCCGAGGCCAGCTATGCCCCCCCCTTAACCAAAGAAGATGAGATTATTGACTGGAACAAACCCGCCCGCCAGGTAAAGGATTTGGTGAGAGGGTTAAATCCCTGGCCGGGGGCCCGGACCACTTGGAACGGAAATATATTAAAAGTATGGGAAGTGAAAGTTGAAAGTGAATGCGGTGAAGGGATAAGGCCTCCAGGTACGATACTTGATGTCGATCCAAACCGCGGCATAACGGTACAAACCGGTAACGGAACCGTGTTAATAACCCAATTACAGCTGCAAGGCGGGAAAAAAATGGCTGCCGAACAATTTTTAAGGGGGCATTCTTTACCGGCAGGTACATTCTTAGGTGGTTAAAGAAAGGAAGATATATCATGAGTAACCTGGTCCAGGTTAACGAAAAGAAAAGGTTGTTTATAGGCCTTTTGGGAGCCAGCCTGCTGGCCGCCTGCTTTTTAATTATGGCCGTTTGGTATCTTCTCTTCAATCCCCGCCAGTCCCTGGTATATGAATTAGTACTCCTGGCGCTGGTAATCTTTATGTTAGGGATTATATTTTTGGCCGGCTTTGGGTTTGCAGGCATAATCCTTACCCTGTGGTTTTCCAAAACCGTGAGTTTGTTCCAAGGGCCAATGCGTATGGCCATAAATACTTTTTTCCCGCTGGTCCTCGCCGTGGGTAAAATTTTTCGCATAGATATGGACCGTATTAGAAATTCTTTCGTACAGGTTAATAACCATCTGGTTAAGGCTAAGCACATCAGTCTAAAATCCGAAGAAATACTTCTTCTTGCTCCCCACTGCCTGCAGCGCAGTACCTGTCCTCATAAAATAACCGGCAGCGTAGACAATTGCCGCAGGTGTGGGGGATGTGCCATAAACGACCTCTTAAAACTGCGGGACAAATACGGTATTAATATTGGCATAGCCACGGGGGGCACCCTGGCCCGCAAATATGTGAAGGAGTACCGGCCCAAGGCTATAGTGGCCATTGCCTGTGAGCGGGATCTTACCAGCGGAATATTGGATGCAAATCCCATTCCGGTACTGGGGATTACTAATATACGGCCCAACGGGCCGTGCAACAATACCTGTATAAACGTTTCCAAAGTGGAAGATGCCATACAACACCTTATTACGTGACGGGGTGAAGCATTTGAAAAAAAATATAAGCGCCAGGGAAATTGCCTTGCAAGTTCTGCTGGCAGTGGAGACCCGGGAAGCATATGCGAATTTAGCCCTGCGGGGACTTTTAGACCGGGAAGGCCCTTCTAAACTTGACCGTGCTTTTGCCACCGAACTGGTTTACGGTACCTTGCGCTCGTTAAATACGGTGGACTGGATATTGGAACAATTCCTAAAAAAGCCTTTAAAAAAGCAAACCCCCGCTGTCCGAAATATTTTACGGATGGGGGTTTATCAACTTTTATACATGGACCGGGTTCCCGATTCCGCAGCGTGTAACGAAGCAGCTAATTTGGCGCGCCGTTACGGGCACAGCGGAACGGTGAAATTTGTAAACGGGGTTTTGCGCAGCATCGTCCGGAAAAAAAGTAGTATTACTTTTCCTGACCCCAATGAAGATCCCTTAAATTTTATAGCTATACGGTATTCCCATCCCCTGTGGATGGTGCGCAAGTGGGTGGAAATGTTCGGGTTTGAGGAGACCGCAACACTTTGTAAGGCCAACAACGAATCCGCCCCTACCACTGTGCGCACCAATACATTGAAATTGCCCCGGGAAGAATTGATGGCCGAGCTTGAAAATGAAGGTTTAACGGTGACGGCGGCCCGTTATGCGCCTGAAGGAATAAATATTCAGGGGGCTTATGCCTTAAGTGAGCTAAAGGCTTATAAGGAAGGGCTTATGCAAGTCCAGGATGAAGGTTCCATCCTGGTGGGACATGCCCTTGCACCGAAGCCCGGGGCAAGGGTGCTGGATATGGCCAGCGCCCCTGGCGGGAAAACCACTCACCTGGCGCAGATTATGGGGAACGAGGGTAAAATAGTGGCATGTGATATTTACACCCACAAGCTGCAATTGGTAAGGGATAATTGCCGGCGCCTGGGCATAAATATTGTTGAGACCTGGGAAGGAGATGCCAGAGAACTCTCAAAAACTTTTAAAAACTGGGCGGATTATGTTTTGCTTGATGCACCGTGCTCGGGCCTGGGTGTTTTGCGAAGGCGGCCCGATGCCCGCTGGCGCAAGGATGAAAAACGCATCAAGGAGATGGCCGGCCTGCAAAGAGAAATGTTGGAGGAAGCAGGCCGGTGCCTTGCGCCGGGCGGGGTGATGGTATATAGTACGTGTACCATTACAGCAGAAGAAAACACCGGCTTAATTATGAAGTTTTTAGCCTCTAACCAGGACTTTCATCTTACTTCCCTGGAAGGTTTTCTTCCCCCGTCTCTGGGTGATTTAAAAAAGGGTTATATTCAATTGTTGCCCCACAAGCATCAAATGGATGGTTTTTTTATAGCGAGAATACAAAAAAAGAGGAATTAAGTATCTTTTTGTAGAAAAAATATTAATCCAGGAGATTAGAAAATTATGAATAATAAGGAAATATTTTCTATTCCTGGTAAGGAAATTTACTTTAAGGACTTAGACCTGATACAACTGGAAAAGTTAATGGGGGAATTGGGTGAAAAAAAATACAGGGCTAAACAGGTTGCCAGGTGGCTTTTCCAAAAAGGGGCAAGTTCATTCGATGAAATGACGGACTTGCCCCTTGATCTCAGGGCCCGTTTAAAAGAAATAGGAGCCCCTGGAGGCCTTACCATAATTAAAAGGCAGGTTTCAAAGGACGGCACCTGCAAGTACCTTTTCGGTCTGGATGACGGTAATGCTGTTGAGGGTGTATTAATGGTTTATAAATATGGCTTAACGGCCTGCGTTTCCACCCAGGTGGGCTGTAGGATGGGGTGTAAATTGTGCGCATCGGGCCTTGAGGGGCTGGTGCGCAATTTGCGGCCCGGGGAGATTTATGATCAGGTTACTACTATGCAAAATGATGTCCAAAAAAGGGTAGGTAATGTGGTTCTTATGGGATCGGGAGAACCTTTGGACAATTACGATAACGTTATGGACTTTATAAAAAAAATCACCGCCCAGTATGGACTTAACATAGGTTACAGGCATATTACCTTATCTACTTGCGGGCTGGTTCCGCAAATCAAAAGGTTGGGTAAAGAAAAAATACCAATTACGCTGGCAATTTCCCTCCATGCTCCCTATAATGATTTGCGCGACATCCTGGTTCCTATTAATAAAAAGTATCCGCTGGATGAACTTTTACAGGCGTGCCGGCAATATGTGGAGTTAACCGGACGCCGGGTTACTTTTGAATATGCGTTAATTGATAACGTTAATGATTCTCCGGTACATGCAAAGGAATTGGGGCGTAAATTGAGGAATATGCTTTGTTTGGTTAATTTAATTCCTGCCAATCCTGTACCGGAGCGCGGCATCAAAAAAAGCCCCAGGGAAAGGGTGGCCCGGTTTAAAGCTGTTCTTGAGGGCTGCGGGATAAATGTTACCATTCGCAGAGGACTGGGTGCCGATATTAACGCTGCCTGTGGCCAATTAAGGCGAAGTGTTTTGGGCCAAAGGCACTTATAATACAGCAGTTATGCTAAGGTGGAATAAAAATTGTTCGGCAAATATATTTTTGTTTTACGCTACCTGTTCTTGATATTGCTTTATTTCTTTTTATTTTATGTACTTTACCAAATGTTTAAATTACTTAAAAATCAGGAATCCGGAAATCAATTTAGCCGTAGTATCCCTGTAAGGCCGAAGGACTCCCCAACTTTAAATAGATATGTAGCTTCGAAAGCTAAATTGGTAACTTTGACCGATGGCGGGCTGGCGCTCTCTAAAACATATCCGGTGGGAAATTCGCTAAGTTTGGGCAGGGCTCCCGGTAATCAAATTTTAATAGCCGATCCCAGGGTATCACGCTATCATGCGCGAATATATAGTAGCGGCGGGCAATACTGGGTGGAAGATTTAAATAGCCGTAACGGTACTTTTTTGAACGGCACCCGGGTGTACGGGTCTGTGTTGCTGGCTGATGGAGATAAGTTGCGAATTGGCGATGTTACATTCGCTTTTGTGAGGTGGGGGTATGAGGTGGAGCAAAATGACGCACGTGGGGTTGGTGCGCGATATTAATGAAGATTTTCTTTGTGCACGTGCCGACCTGGGTTTTTTTGCCGTGGCCGACGGAATGGGGGGGCACCAGGCAGGGGAAGTTGCCAGCAAGAAGGCTATAGAATCCCTGGAAGAAACAGTTGAGAAGATTCTCTGCAAGAAAGGGGATCCCGGTGCCACTCTGCGGGAGGCGGTTATGAAGGCAAATGAGTCAATATATGACTTGAGTTCTAAAAATCCGGCTTACAGGGGAATGGGTACCACTATTACTGCCTGCTACTTTGACGGGATGGATTTAACAGTTGTTCACGTTGGCGACAGCCGGTGTTATTTAATCCGTAATGCTTCCATTTACAGATTGACCAGGGACCATTCTCTGGTGGAAGAATTGGTCCGGCAGCAACAAATAACTGCGGAAGAAGCCATGCATCATCCATACCGAAATATTCTTACCAGGGCCCTGGGAATTTCTCCCCGGGTGGAAGTTGACGTTGCGAGGTATAAACTTGCACCGAATGATGTGATATTAATGTGTACGGACGGTGTAACTGAATATCTGACCGATGAGGAAATAATGGATTTTACCCGGAACAAGGATCCGGAAATAGCCGTGAATTTAATTGTAGAGGAAGCTCTAAGCCGCGGAGGTAATGATAATATCACGCTCATTATCGTGGCGGTGGAATAATTATGGCCTTGCCTGCTTGTTTAGAACAGAGAAATCTGGAAGCTCGCTTATTGCTTGTGGCAATAGCTTATGCATTAACGGGGGGCTTTTTAGTTTTCCTTTTATTGCCGGGTAAGTCCGGATGGCTGGCTCTTTTTGCAGGTGTGGTTTCAGTAGCGGGCTTTTTATTTGTTCACTGGATGTGGCGAGTACGAGATTTTTGTCCCGATCCGTTTTTACTGCCGGTAGTGGCAGTACTTACAGTTACAGGAGTTTTCTTTTTATTTCGCATCAATATTTTTTATGGCTTAAGGCAAGTGGCATGGCTGTTGGCAGGCCTGATAATGCTTTTGGGGGTAAGTGAATTCTATAAGAATTACTACCTTGTATTGCGGTATAAATATTTTTTCCCCGCAATTGGTGTTCTGGCCCTTCTTTTGCCCATTTATTTCGGCGTTGACGTAGGGGGGACCCGTAACTGGCTTGACTTTAAGCTTTTTTACTTGCAGCCTTCGGAATTTGTCAAAATTTTATTGGTTTTATTTTTAGCTGCTTACTTTTCGGAAAATCACGGGCTTTTAACGGCAGGCACCAGGGATAAAGGGCTTGCGGCGGTCAAGAATTGGGGCCCCCTTTGGGGCATGTGGATTATTTCGCTGGTTTTGTTATTGTTTCAAAAGGACTTGGGAATGGCCGTTATTTATTTCTTTACTTTCCTGGCCCTGGTTTATGTTGCCACCGGTAGGATAACTTATGTCGTCTTTGGATTGAGTTTGTTTTTGTTGGGTGGATTTCTGGCTTATATTACCTTTCCCCACGTATACACCCGGGTGGAAATATGGCTGAATCCGTGGCAGGAAAAATTGATTTCAGGTGCTGCCTATCAGATTATTCAATCCTTGCTTGCCATTGATGCCGGTGGAATTTTCGGCAGCGGGTTCGGTGCAGGATACCCGAATTTTATACCGGCAGTTCATACTGATTTTATCTTTGCCGCCATCTGCGAAGAAATGGGCATCGTGGGTGGCATTGGTATAATACTGCTGTATATGATCTTGGTATTTAGAGGGTTTGGAATTGCCATTAAGGCCAGGGACAATTTTTCCACTCTTTTGGCCGCTGGGCTAACGGTAATTTTGGGCTTACAAACCTTTATTATTATTGCCGGTGTTGTTAAGTTTCTACCCTTAACCGGTATTACTTTACCCTTTATAAGTTATGGGGGTAGTTCTTTGGTGGCCAATTTTATACTTTTAGGGCTGCTGATGAATGTTTCTCACCGCAGTGGTGATTTTCAGTGAATAGAAATATACGCAAGTTAGCTTATATGATCCTTGCTTCTTTCGTTTTGATCAGTCTTTACATTGGCTTGCTACCTGTTTATCTTTCCCACATTGAAAGTAAGAGCAGGCGCGGGGAGGCGGTGTGGCCCGCCGATCCTCGTACTCTTGAGCGGTGGCAGGAGGTAATTGCCGGCAATATTTATGACAAAAACGGTAAGTTACTGGCTCAAACCATTACCGGACAGGGAAGAAATCTCCGCAGCTACCCTTTTGGGGGAAACTTTGCCCACGTAATAGGTTACAGTTCCTCCAGGTACGGGCTTGCCGGGCTGGAGGCGAACATGGCCAGGGTTTTAACGGGTGAGGGGAGCTTATCCTCTTTAAGGGATTTCCTTGCTAAAATTACCGGAAAAAAGCCGGAGGGAAACAGTTTACAATTAACCCTCGATGCTTCACTGCAGGAAAAAGCGATGAAATTATTGGATGGCAAGCGGGGCGCTTTGGTTGCCATGGAACCGAAGACCGGGAAAATACTGGCTCTGGCCAGCAGTCCCACTTTTGATCCCAATAAAATAGATGCCGACATGGTTTCCCTTCGGGAGGATGATAGCTCCCCCCTTTTAAACAGGGCAACCCAAGGTTTTTACGCTCCTGGTTCAGTTTTCAAGTTGATTACCCTGGCCGCGGTCTTGAAGGAGGATCCCGGTGTTACATCAAATACCTTTGAATGTCCCGGTTATCTAACAGTGGAGGGGTTTAAGTTAACTGACAACAGGGTGCATGGTAAAATTGACCTGAAAAAGGCACTTGCTTTATCCTGTAATACTGTCTTTGGTTTTCTGGGACTGAAAATAGGTGCCCATGCCCTGGTTGATATGGCCGAGGCTTTTGGTTTTAACAAAAGTCCTGATTTTCCAATTGATTATTATCCCGGAAAGATACCCGATGCTCTTTCCATGAGCAAATCCGAACTGGCATCTACGGCCATAGGACAAGGAAATGTGGTGGCCAATCCCATGCAGATGGCCCTTGTGGCCAGTGCGGTGGCCAATGAGGGCACTATTATGCGCCCCAGATTAATAGAAAAAATTATAAATTCCGCAGGAAAGACTATAAAAGAAACCCGTCCGGAAAAGTGGTTAACCCCCATTGACCGTAAAACAGCCCGGATTATGCGGGATTATATGGCCGAGGTTGTACGCTCCGGCACGGGAGTGCAGGCCTCTATACCCGGGGTACAGGTGGCCGGAAAAACCGGGACTGCTGAAAATGCAGGGAAAGATCATGCCTGGTTTGTGGGTTTTGCACCGTTTTCCAATCCCCGGGTGGTAGTGGCTGTAATAATTGAGAACGGGGGCAGTGGCGGGGAAGTTGCAGCCCCTATAGCCCGGGAAATAATACGTAAGGTAATATATGGCTGAGTTGTGCCTGTCACCGAGGTGAAGGTAATGATAGGTAAAAAACTTGGAAATAGATATGAAATACTTGAACACCTGGGCGGAGGAGGTATGGCCGTCGTCTATAAGGCCCGGGATACCTTCCTTGACAGGGTAGTTACCGTTAAAGTATTACGTTCGGAATATGCCAGCGACGAGACCTTTGTGGCCCGCTTTCGCAGGGAGGCACAGGCAGTAGCCCGGCTATCCCACCCCAATATAGTTAACATACATGATGTTGGAACCGAGGGCGATGTCCACTACCTGGTAATGGAGTACGTAGATGGTAAAAATTTAAAAACAATAATTCGAAATGAGGCACCTCTACCACTTTACCAGGCCGTGGCTATAATCCGCCAGGTATGCGATGCCCTCCGGCACGCTCATACTAATAACATTGTCCACAGGGATGTTAAACCTCATAACATATTAATTACCAGTGACGGCAGGGTAAAACTCACCGATTTCGGAATTGCCAGGGAAACTTCGGCTGCAACCATAACCTATGCCGATACAGTTATGGGATCAGTTCACTATATTAGCCCGGAGCAAGCCCGTGGCGAACCGGCCGGGCCACGCTCAGATATTTATTCCCTGGGAATAGTGGCTTACGAAATGCTTACCGGCAAGTTGCCCTTTGAAGGGGATACGCCCATTGGCGTGGCCATGAAACACGTCCAAGAAGAACCTCCGCCGCTGCGGGAAATTAATCCTTCCATACCTGTGGCACTTTCGTCGGCGATTGCCCGGGCATTGGAGAAAAACCCGGAAAATCGTTATCAAAACCCGGAAGAAATGGCCAGGGCACTGGAAGCGGCTGTTAATGGTGAGGGGGAAGAAACTGTTATTCTGTCCCGGGATGATGACATGGTTACCCGGGTTATGAAGCCTGTCGGCAAGAATCATAAAAACAAGCTCAAGCAGAGGCAGCGTTACCTCTGGGTGGGTATTCCCCTCGTCTTTATGGTGTTGCTGGCGGGGACCATTTTGGCCCTCAGCCGGTACTTGAATACGCCCGATATCAAAGTTCCCGATGTTACCGGAAAGCCTTTGGAAGAAGCGCGGTCCATTCTTGAGGACAAAGGTTTAAAAGTTGAAGTGGCCAGTGAGGTTTTTTCGGATAAGCATAAGGAAGGGATTGTTATCAAACAAAGTATAGGCCCCGGTGATCCACCAGTTAAACCGGGCAGAATAATTAAACTTACGGTAAGCAAGGGCCCGGACCTGCGAGAAGTCCCCAATCTTATCGGCATGACTGAGGAGGAGGCAATGTCGACCCTTTTGGAAAGGGGCTTGCATCTGGCCCCTGATATAGAAAAGGAATATAATAATAAAGTGAAAGAAGGACGGATAATCGCTCAGGCCCCTTCCGGAGGGACTTTCGTAAAGAAGGGCAGCGAAGTTAAGGTAACCATAAGCCTCGGGCCCGAGCCCCGGTTGGTAATTGTTCCCGATGTGAGGGGCAAGAAGGAAGAAGAAGCAAAAGCCATACTGGCCAACAGCAGCCTGGCAGTGGAAAATATAATTTGGGAAAATAGCATTGATGTTCCGTACGGCAGGGTTGTTAAACAAATACCGGCACCAGAAACTGAAGTTAAGGAGGGTTCCAAGGTTCAACTTGTGTTGAGCAGCGGCCCGGGCCCCGGAACCCGGGAGGCCACTGTGGATATTACAGATGTTATTCCCGATGATGGTAGGGAACACAAGGTAGAAATAGTGGTAGAAGATGCCGAAGGACTTCACACGGAGTACGCCAATACCCATGTTTACGGTGACAGGCTTATCAAAACAATTTCTTATAAGGGAAGAGCAATTATAAGGATATACGTGGACGAAAAACTCATTCTTAATAAATCTTTTGATTAATATTCACAGTACAATTATAAGATATACGTAGACAAAAAACTTATTGTGGAGGAGGTTGCCGAGTAAAGGAAATTTACATGATAAGGGGAACGGTTTTTAAAACTTTAGGGGGATATTATTTTGTTTGGACTGAACAAGGTGAGTACCGGTGTTACCTGCGGGGCCGTTTTCGCCGCCATAAAAAACAGGTGCTGGTAGGAGACCGGGTAAGCATTATTCCCCAGGATGAAAATACCGGGGTAATTGAGGTACTGGAGCCCCGCCGCACGCGGCTTTTTAGGCCGCCCGTGGCCAATGTTGATCTTGCAGTTATAGTTTTCAGTCTGGCGCAGCCGGATCCTAATTTTTTATTGCTTGACCGGTTTCTGCTTCAAGCAGAGGTGGCCAGGGTAAAGCCGGTTATATGTTTTAATAAAATTGACCTGATTCAAGCCAGTGAGGAACCAGAGATCTATAAAAAGGTCGGTTATACTGTTATTGTTACAAGCGCCAAAACAGGAAAAGGCATTAACAAATTAAGTAACATTTTAAAAGATAAGGTATCGGTTTTTGCCGGGCCCTCGGGGGTAGGTAAATCAAGTCTTTTAAATGCAGTTCAGCCAGGTTTTTCCTTGAAAACAGGGGAGATAAGTGCCAAACTGAAAAGGGGAAAGCATACCACTCGACATGTGGAACTTCTTAGATTGGATAATGGCGGGCTGGTAGTGGATACGCCCGGCTTTTCAAGTCTTTACCTTCCCCCCGAATTAAGCAGTAATAACCTGGTAAGCTATTTTCCTGATTTTCAAAAGCATGCTGTTTACTGTCGTTTTTCAGGCTGCTTACATAACAAGGAGCCCGATTGCGCTGTCAAGAAAGCTGTTCAAGAGGGAAAGATAGTTCCAAAACGCTACGAGCATTACATCGTATTGTTAAATGAAGTTATCCAGCAGGAGAGGAGATATTAAATTGGTTAAAATTGCGCCTTCCATTCTTTCTGCAAACTTTGCCAACCTGGCTGCCGATATTCAACGGGTGGAAAAGGCCGGAGCGGACTACCTGCATATTGATGTGATGGACGGGCATTTTGTTCCCAATATAACCATAGGGCCCATGATCGTACAGGCCCTCAGAAAAAATTGTAAATTGGTTTTTGATGTTCATTTAATGATTGAGCATCCTGATTTATATATTGACCAATTTGCCAGGGCCGGTGCCGACATCATAACGGTTCATGCGGAAACATGCCCGCACCTGCACCGGACCTTAAACCTGATCAAGGACAGGGGAGTAAAAGCCGGCGTGGCCATCAACCCGTCTTCTCCGCCACAAATGATTGAATATGTTCTCTCCCTGGCTGACTTGGTATTGGTAATGACGGTTAATCCTGGATTCGGGGGTCAATCCTTTATAAAAGAAATGGTGCCCAAAATTACTGCGGTAAGGAATATGCTCGATGCTGCCGGGTCCAGGGCAGAAATAGAGGTGGACGGGGGTATAAATGGGGAAACGGCTTCTCTTGTTGCCGGGGCAGGGGCCAATGTCCTTGTGGCCGGGACCGCGGTTTTTGGTGTCGAGGACCCGGCGGCTGCCGTTAAATTAATTCGTGAAAAAGCGGAATCAGCGCGGAGGAGGTGATGGGGTGGCGGTTTATAAGTGCCAGGAGTGCGGGCATGTGATGGAAAACCGGTGTAAGCCCGGTAAGTGTAAATCCTGTGGAGCTGTCAGGGAGAAGCTCGAAAGGATAGATAAAAAGAAGTAAGTTCTGGTTTTGGAACCGGGAAATTAAATTCCTCCGGTTCCAACTCTTTTTTGTCCATTGGGACAGGAAAATATCTACTGAATCGCAGAGACAACTTTATAATAAAGTAATGATTGTGGGTTTAAAGGAAAAGAATAGCAATAAAAAACTGGGAAATATTTTTTACTAATAATTATTACAATTTTCGTACAGGGGGGGTACCTTTTGAAAGGACACGCCGAGCTCAGGGAAAAACTTCTTAGCATTGACGGGAAGGGTTATGGTGCTTATAAGTCAATACAAGGTTCTTATAACTTTGGTAATTACACTTTACATATTGATCATGCGCAAAGCGACCCTTTTGCTCCCCCTAGCCGCATGCGCGTTACAGTTGAACAAAAGGTGGCCGGCATACCCAGAGAATTTTTTAAAAATAAATCCAGGAAGGTTGCCCTGGAAGATTTTTTAACCCGCCAGTTTGCCCGGGCAGCCAGGGAAATGGCAGGTAAACAAAGAGGCACCGGAAAAAGCGGCATGGTTGACATAGACAGGTGTGGGCAGGAAATTCTTGAACGAACATCCATGGTTGTTAACGAAAATCACGTGGAAGCAAGGTTTGTTGTAGGACTGCCTGCCCGGGGGAGAACGGTCATGGCCCGGGAGGCCCTGGCTATTTTCTTTGACGAGCTTCCCAAGGTTGTGGAAAATTCTTTAATATATAAAAGGCTTGACCAGAAGCGCTTGAAGGAACATGTGGAAATTGCCGAGGACCAGGACTTCCTGCGACAGGAATTGCCGAAAAAAGGACTGGTGGCCTTTATTGGAAACGGGGCTATTCTGCCGAGGGAGAGCGGTGTCAGTGATAAGCCTTTAAAGGACGAAAGGGTTATTCCCTTTCAGTCTCCAAAGGAACTGGAAGTATCCTTCAACTTGCCTAATAGGGGAGAGGTTTACGGCATGGGAGTGCCGGCCGGCGTCACATTAATAGTTGGCGGTGGCTACCACGGAAAATCAACTATGTTGAGGGCCATTGAGCGGGGAATATATAATCATATTCCGGGTGATGGCAGGGAAATGGTGGTTACTGTTGGAGATGCTGTCAAGATCAGGGCCGAAGATGGCCGCAGTGTTGTAGAGGTGGATATAAGTGCCTTTATAAGCGATCTGCCTCACGGACAAGATACCTCCGCTTTCTCCACCGAAAACGCCAGCGGCAGTACTTCCCAGGCCGCTAATATTGTAGAGGCCCTGGAGGCGGGTACTCACTTGTTACTGCTTGATGAGGATACAAGTGCCACCAATTTCATGATTCGGGACGGCCGTATGCAGCTTTTAGTGGCCAAGGAAAACGAGCCTATTACTCCTTTCATTGACCGTGTTCGCGAGCTTTTTGATAATTTTAATGTATCAACAATTCTTGTTGTCGGGGGTTCAGGTGACTACTTCGACGTGGCAGACCGTGTTATTATGATGCAAAACTATGTGCCCCGGGACGTTACTGTGGAGGCGAAAAAGATCGCCGAGGTACATAAAAATGACCGCAAGCCTGAAAGGAAAAGTGCTTTTACGGGTGTAAAGGAACGGGCACCCCAGCCGCAAAGTTTTCAGCTGGGGCCGAAGGCTAAGGTTAAAGCAAAAGGCCTTAGCAATATACAGTTTGGTAAAAATAATATTGACCTGGCCTGCGTAGAGCAGTTAGTAGATAGCAGCCAGACCGCTGCCATTGCTGAAATTATAAGATATGCGGCCAGGCATTATGTGGACGGCAAATTGTCACTGTCTCGGGTAATTGATAGAGTATTGCAAGATATTGACAGGTACGGGCTGGATGTGATTTCACCATTTCGCGGGCAGCACCCGGGTAATTATGCCCTGCCCAGAAAGCAAGAAGTTGCTGCTGCCATAAATAGACTGCGTACCTTGAAAATAAAACAACTTACGTAATTTAGAGATAAGAATTAACTGTTAAAATAGACAGTAAAAGGAGACGAATAAAATGTTTGAATCTAAGAGCCCCAATCTGGCGAAATACGTTACTATTGCTGTGGACATAGCTACACGCATTGTTAGAGGAGAGTATAAAGTAGGACAAAAAATTTTGGGCCGGTCTACCCTGGCAGGCAGGTATAATGTTTCACCGGAAACAGTTCGCCGGGCCCTGACTTTACTCCAGGAGACGGGTATAGTGGATGTATTGCCGGGGGTTGGTGTTATCGTAAAATCCCCTAAAGCAGCTCAAGAATATCTGGCCCAGTACAATCAACGGCAGGTGCTGGTGGACATTCAGGACCGCCTTTCTCAATTATTGAAGGAAAGGGAGCGTTTGAATGCGGAAATCGATAAACTTACCAACCAGTTGCTGGATTATACTTTTAAGATGGCAGGTAGACTACAAAAATTAGAAGAAATAACGGTAGAACCCAATTCTCTTGTTGTTGGTAAATCCCTGGCTGAAATTGACTTTCGCGCCCGCACAGGGGCTACAGTACTGGCCGTATATCGAAATGGTGAAGAAATGGTTTCTCCCCATGCCCGCACCATTATCCAGGAGGGTGATGTGCTGCTTGTAGTGGGCCCGCCGGAGGTTAAAGATGCGGTACATAAATTATTAAAAGAACCGGAGGATAAGGATGATAACATCAATTCCACAGGAGTCAGTAACGGTGATAATGATGCCCGTAAGTGTGAAGTTAGCGGCAAATAGGGGATTTTAAGATAATATGTATATTTATGAAGGTTGCTGTCAATAATATTCAACAAAATTCAGGTATTCCACCTGTTACATTACCCGGTAAAAAGGAGGAATGATTATGGGCTTTAAGGAACTTGAAAGCCGCGCCAAAGCCCTAAATAGCAAGAAGAACCGGGAAGAGCAGGAAGCAAGGGAGCAGGAGACTCTTAGCGAAGATGTTGACAGCAATGAAAACTAAACCACGGGAGGGTATAAAAATAAAGTTACCCCTTCGATTATGTCGAAGGGGTAACTTTATTTTAACTTTTCATTTTCTTAATTGCTTCTCTAATTTCATCAACAGAAGCCTCTTCTTCGATGGTTGACAGGTCACCCAACTCCTTATTCAACCATAATGTCTTCATTACCCGGCGCATAATTTTACCGCTACGGGTCTTCGGCAGTGATTTAACAAATTGAATATCTTTCATGACAACGATTGCCCCCATTTTATTTCTGATGTGTTGAATCAATTCTTTTTTCAATTCATCAGAGGGCTCATAACCTTCTTTAAGAACGACAAATGCACTGGCCACTTCACCCTTTAATTCATCGGGAACACCTGATACACCTGCCTCAACCACGGCAGGATGGGTAATTAAGGCGCTCTCGACCTCCACGGTTCCAATTCTGTGGGCCGCAATTTTTATAACCTCATCGGATCTTCCGGCAAAGAATATATAGCCGTCTTCGTCTATGGAGGCGGCATCGCCCAAATAATATGCGCCTTTAGTTGCCGGCATACGCTCCCAGTATTCCTTGAGGTAGGTTTCAGGAGCATTCCATAGAGTTGATACCAGGCCCGGGAAGGGTCTTCTAATTACCACAATTCCTTTTTCCCCGGGGGGTACCGGTTTCCCTTCCTTATCATCAATTACCTCGGCAATTACCCCGGGTACTGGAATATGGGCCGAACCCGGTTTGATGGGAATCATACCCAGGCCATAGGGATTTGCAAATATGGGCCCTGAAGTTTCAGTTTGCCACATGTGGTCCATAACAGGTATTCTGTTTTGAAATACCTGTTCTTGTAACCAGCTCCAGGCTGCCGGGTTTAGAACTTCACCGGCACAGAAAATACGCTCTATGGAGCTAAGATCGTGCTTTTGGGCCTGTTCAATTCCAAATTTCATCATTGCCCTTACGCCCGTCGGGGAGAGCCAAAGGGCTGTAGCCTTGTTCTTGGAGGCAACCGACCACCACATATCTTTCCGGGGGTAATCAGGTGTACCTTCGTATAATATGGTGGTGCAGCCCGTTAACAGGGGGCCGTAAACGTTGTAACTGTGTCCTACAATCCAGCCGATGTCAGAAGTACAGAACCAAACATCGGTTTCTTTTAACCCGTAAATCCATTTCCCCATGGAATAAACGTAAATCTGATAGCCACCGTGTTTTTGCACGGTAACCTTTGGTTTTGCTGTCGTCCCTGAAGTAGGTAAGAGGAAAAGGGGGTCATTGGAATCCATTATTTCGTAGTCGTCACTTTGCCCTCCCCCTAATGTCAGGAATTCATCCCAGAAAATGTCACGGCCTTCCTTCATGGGGGGTGTGTTGTTTTCATTTTTCCTTAAAACGACAACCTTTTTAATTTGCTCCGGGGGACAGTTGGAAAGTGCTTCGTCTACAATAGGCTTTAAGGGTACCGGCTTGCCTCTTCGGGAACCTTCATCTTGGCAAAGGACATACTGGGCGCCAGAAATACTTATCCTATCGGCCACCGCATTAGCTGAAAAGCCTGCAAAAATTACCACGTGAATGGCTCCTATTCTGGCACAGGCGAGCATGGCGGCAACCGAATCAATGCTGGTGGGCATATAGATTGCCACCCGGTCACCTTTTTGTACACCTAAGCCACGGAGGGCAGCGGCATATTGTTTAACTAAATAAAGTAACTGGGCATAAGTGACCACCCGCGTTTCGCCGGATTCACCGGACTCTTCTACAATGGCAGCCCGGTTTGCCCTGCCGCGTACTATGTTGTAGTCGAGGCAGTTGTAACAAATGTTTGTTTTTCCGCCGACGAACCACTCAAAGTGTGGATAATCCCATTTAAATACCTTATCCCACTTTTTAAACCAGTAAATATCGTGGGCCGCTTTATTGGCAGCATCTCCCCAAAAACCTTCAGGATCTTCTTCTGCCCATTTCATAAAACTTTTTACATGGGGCGGGATTAACCCTGTGCCAGCCATTTCCTTGGCCATTCTTAAAAATCACCTCTTTTTTGAATTTTCTAAATATACAATACATTAAACCTGTACTTTTAGAAAGTTTTATCAGGTGAAGGGTAAAAATTAGGGTGTAAAAAGTTATTATTGGTTTGAGACTTATAGGCTTGTATACCGCAGTTAACTGCCTTTAATATCTTTTGGCTGCCAATTGCCATTAACGATTGTATTTTTGCATTTCACCGCGGCTAAATGTCCATTTAGGGATAAAAGCAGTTATTTGCTTCTTTGTTTTCTTTGAAAAGGGAGAGGTATAAATTACTGTTTGTATTTAAATATTATTCATATTAGGAACGATTTTTGGCATAAGTGACTTGGCGGTGAGGTATTTGTTTCAAAAGGAAAAGTTTGCCTGCTATTACTCAAAGGGAATAGAGTGGCTCTGTACTGCCCTGGATCGTCCGGTTTGTTACAAATCGCTTAAAATTTTTAAAAAGTGCCTTTTAATTCTGGTGGTGATTTTCAGTCCCTTTATTATTTGGCTTATACTATCAGTAAATCGTGAACTTATTGTAATCATGGCCAATTCCCGGTGGTTTTCCGCCAGGTTTCCTGCCCTTTTTGATGCCCTGGGCGAACATGTTAATACTTATGAATTTGCCACTGGCTTTAATGAGGCTGCCCTGGGGGGGCTGTTAACACTTTTCGGAGTAATTGTTACGGTGTGGTATTACCATATAACCCGCCTGCAGGAAGTCACCGAAAAACGTCTTTTTGTTATTGATGAACTCCTGCAAGAACTTAAGAAAAATCGCCGGGTGGTTAATGAATTGGAAAATGGTACTTATCAGAAGCGAGGGAGGGAAGAATGGCCTTTATTTTATACAGAAGCATGGCATAAACTGGGTGCGGATGTTGCACTCTTACCCCGCCCTATACATATGCGTTTAAGTGTCCTGTACGGGTGTCTGGGACGATGTCTCAACAAGAAGGATTATTACCGGCATAAGGCAACCATTGAGCGTTTACCGGGAATAATCAGTGATTTGCATAAATACCGGAGCAGCCTGAGCAAACGGGATATGATGTAAAGGCTTAGCAGAATTTTATACCTGCCGGTGACTTAATTCTCCTATTTATGTTTTCCATGTTTAATTCCTCCTTTTTTCCCGCCCCTTTCTATTTTTCAACATATATCAATAAAAAAACTAACAAATTATAAAAATCTCACGGTGAAAAAGGTTAATCCATATTTTTCTTGTTTCTTCTTGATTTTCTTTCTTTTTCATTAGGTTGCCAGATGAAAATTTTGTGATAACATAGAGACAACTGGCGATAAAATGGAAAGTTGGGAGTAAGTTTGCATAAAAAAGCTTACAGGTGGGGGGAGAAGAGAAAAAGTGACGGGGGTGAGGAAAAATGGATAGTTTAAGCAGTCTTTGGAATTTCTTTATCAGCAGGTCTGATATTATTGTTGAATTAGGAATAGAACACGGGATGCTAATCCTCGTCTCCGTAATTATTGCCATAATAGTGGGTGTTGCTGTGGGTGTTGCCATTACGTACTATGAGCCTGCTGCATACATTGTCCTTTATGTTTGCCAGGTTATGATGACAATTCCCAGCCTGGCTATTTTGGGGTTATTACTCCCTGTTTTCGGAATAGGGTTTAAAACCGGTGTGGTAGCGCTGATTCTGTATTCTCTGCTTCCCATTGTTCGAAATACCTATACAGGCATTAAGGAGATTGATCCGGCTATACTTCAGGCTGCAAGCGGAATGGGAATGGGAGAGTGGGCCATTTTAAGGAAGATTAAATTGCCCCTGGCGCTGCCGGTTATTATGGCCGGTATAAGAACGGCTACTGTTATGGTGGTGGGTATTGGTGCTATTGCTTCTTACATAGGAGCCGGTGGCTTGGGGGAATTAATCTTTCGTGGCATATCCCGCTATAACAGGGATATGATTCTGGCCGGTGCCATAATTATTTCTTTTTTGGCGATACTTGCCGACTACTTACTGCGCATAGCTGAAAATCATTACAGTACCAAGTAAGGAGTGGACGTTTGTGATAAAACTTGAAAATGTAACCAAAATATATGCCGGTCAGGATGAACCGGCTGTGGATAATCTTAGCATGGAAATTAAAAAGGGTGAAGTTTGTGTTCTTGTAGGACCTTCTGGTTGTGGCAAAACCACCACCATGAAAATGATAAACAGGCTGGAACAGCCAACTTCCGGCAGGATTTATGTTAACGGAAAGGATATTTCTGAAGTAAACCCCATTAAGCTGCGACTGGACATTGGTTATGTAATTCAGGAAATTGGTTTGTTTCCTCATATGACCATCGCCAATAATGTGGCTACGGTGCCCAGGGAGAAGAAATGGCCTGCCGATAAAATCTGCCGGCGTGTGGATGAATTGCTTGAGCTGGTGGGTTTAGACCCGGATATCTACCGTGAAAGGAAGCCCGCCGACCTCAGTGGAGGACAGCGCCAGCGTGTTGGCGTGGCCAGAGCCATGGCAGCGGATCCTCCCATTTTGCTCATGGACGAGCCTTTCGGGGCGGTTGATCCCATTACCCGGGCAAAGCTTCAAAACGAATTTCTCCGCATCCAGGAACAGATGAAAAAAACCATTGTATTTGTTACCCATGACATTGATGAAGCAATTAAAATGGGTGATAAAATTGCCGTTATGCGTAAGGGTAGATTAATTCAATATGCCAGTCCCGGTGAAATCTTAAGTTCTCCTGCAGATGAATTTGTATCCAAGTTGGTTGGAAAAAACCGTTCCATAAAACGGTTACATCTCATAAAGGTAGAAGCTGTCATAAATAACGACAATAATATAACGGTATATACAGATACACCCCTTGACCAGGTGGAAAAAGTTATTGAAGCCAGTGAAATAGGT
This sequence comes from Desulfofundulus sp. JL263-se, assembly GCF_056316025.1. Lineage (NCBI taxonomy): Bacteria > Bacillati > Bacillota > Clostridia > Eubacteriales > Peptococcaceae > Desulfofundulus > Desulfofundulus sp. JL263-se. The sequence continues at coordinate 1,383,040 of NZ_CM149993.1, forward strand.
ATTTGCATAGTGTTAAATGAGAGGAACAAAATGCAAGGGGTAATTTCCCTGGCCGATATTAAGGAGACAGCAGGGGCCCAATTTGCTGCAGACGTTTACCAGCCCATTCAAAACGTAGTAGACGAGGGGGCTACTTTGAATGATGCTTTGTCGGTAATGCTTAATTACGGAGAGAGTTATGTGGTGGTCTTGAAAAAAGGTAATATCTTTTTCGGCATAGTTACTCTAGGGAGCCTGTTGGAGCTGGTGAAAAACGATGCAGCATAAAAAGCTGGTGGCCTGGTTTTTATTCCCGCTATTCTTAATAGGCTGCGGGGCCGCTGTAACTGTTTATTTCGTACAAAATCCCGGCAGTGCAATGGCAGCACGCCTGCTTACTTATCCCCAGGTTTTAACAGCTATTAAACAGCATATAATAATGGTTCTGGTATCCTCCCTTTTGGCTGCCCTTGCGGCTATACCCATAGGCATCCTTATTAGCCGGCCAAAGTTTCGCATGGTGGGAGTGATGATTGAAAATCTGGTTAATATAGCCCAGACCATTCCCAGTCTTGCTATTTTAGCTCTTTTCATGACCATTCTCGGCCTGGGGTTTAATACAGCCGTCTTTGCCTTATGGTGTTATTCCCTTTTGCCTATACTACGCAATACTTATGCGGGGATAAAAAGTGTACCTTCCGATATTATAGAAGCAGCCCGGGGTATGGGTATGACTCCCTGGCGAATTTTAACCCGCATAGAGTTGCCCTTGGCTTACCCCGTAGTTATGGCCGGCATACGTACGGCAGTGGTAATCAATGTAGGAACGGCCACTCTGGCTACCTTTATCAGTGCCGGCGGGCTGGGGGAATTAATTGTTAGCGGTATCTCGGTAAGGCGTGATACTTTGGTATTGTGTGGAGCTTTTTTAAGTGCCATTATGGCTATACTTTTTGACCACATCCTGGGCCAATTGGAGGTTATACTTACTGGAAATGATTAAATAATTGGTTGTTTTCTGGCAGCAAATAACCCTCCCGGTTGTTTAACAATTAATAACGTGTAAGGGGTGAGAGAATTTTGCTCAAGTTTCGCTGGCTGGCGATTACCATTTGTTTAAGCTTGATAACCTTCGTAGTGGCCGGCTGCGGTGGAGGAGGTTCTCCGGACGAGAATACTGCTAAAGAAGTTGTGGTAGGTTCCAAGGAATTTACCGAGCAGCTAATTCTAGGGCAAATTATCATTAAGGCATTGGAAAATGCTGGATTTGAGGTGAAGGACAGCACCGGTCTAGGCGGGACCGAGGTGGCCCGTAAGGCCCTGGAGTCCGGTGAAATTGACATGTACTGGGAATACACCGGAACAGCCTGGCTGGTGGCCCTGGGACACGAAAATGCCATAACTGATTCCGAAGAGGCGTATCAAAAGGTAAAGGAAGAAGATTTGCAAAGAAACAACCTGGTATGGTTGCCGTATGCCCTGTTTAACAATACGTATACAATTATGATGAGGAAGGCAGACGCCGAGGCCCTGGGTATCAAAACCATTAGCGATCTGGGTAAGGTTATAAATGAAAACGGTGGTGCGAAGGCCAATATCGATAAGTGGGTATTTGCAGCTGATCACGAATTTTCGGTACGTCCGGACGGGTTGCCCGAGTTGGAGGAAACTTACGGCTTTAAGTTTGACGATGTTAAGATCATGGATCTGGGAGTAACCTATGGCGCCTTAAAAGAAGGGCAGGTTGCCGCTGCCATGGGATTTGCTACCGATGGCCGAATCGGTGCCTTCAACCTGGTTAATTTAGAAGATGATAAGAAATTCTTTCCGGTGTACAATCCGGCGCCGGTTGTGCGCAAGGAAGTATTGGATAAATATCCAGAAATTGAGGAAATCCTTGCTCCCATCGCCAGGAAGCTGGATACCGAGACCATGATAGAGCTGAACGGAAAAGTTGACGTTGAGGGTATGGAGCCCGCTGAAGTGGCGGAACAATTCCTGAAGAAAAATAACTTAATTTAGTGAGACTGGCTTTTACCGGGAGAGAAGTTGGCTGCCAGTTAAGACATGGCAAATGGTGGGAACCTGAAGCGGGTTCCCACTTTTTTGAGCTCAATAACAATAAAAAAGGAGAAGGTTTGTATCCTGCTCCGGTCTCAGGAGTCCAGTAGAAGTTGTCCAGGATTTTATAAACTTCAGGCATGTCTTCCTTCAAGCCTTTTCGTGGATAGTAGCCCGGATGAATTAGGTTAATGGTATTTCAAGCAGGGAAGGTTTGAAAACCTGGAACGGGTTTCGCTATTGGCCTGTATTGACACTTTTTTTGTAAGGACCTATAATAAAAGCTAAGTAAAGCGAAATATTTGAAAACCTTCGGGGATAGGTGAAAGTCCTGACCGGCGGTAAGGATAAATGCCAAGCCCGCGAGCCCTTTAGGGGTTGATCCGGTGAAAGTCCGGAGCCGACAGTGAAAGTCTGGATGGGAGAAGGTTATCCGGGGGCATATTGTGCAACAGCAATATGCCGGATAGTTATTTATGCCCTGAAGGGAACTTCAGGGCTTTAAATATTGTAGGCGGGTTTTTTATGGACAAGCATTACATGAAAATAGCACTGGAACTGGCTACCAAGGCCCTGGGACGTACCAGTCCCAATCCAATGGTAGGTGCGGTTTTAGTAAAAGACGGTAAAATAATAGGGCGAGGCTATCATGCCCGTGCCGGGGCTCCCCATGCAGAAATTATGGCCATAAGGGATGCGGGAGATAAAGCTGAGGGTGCAACCCTTTATGTTACCTTAGAGCCCTGTTGTCATTTTGGGAGAACCGGCCCGTGTACAGAGGCAATTATCGAAGCTGGAATAAAGCGGGTTGTGGTAGCTATAACCGACCCCAATCCCCTTGTGGCAGGCAAGGGGATAAAGCGTTTAAAGGAAGCGGGGCTGGAGGTCGTTACCGGGGTAATGGAAGAAGATTCCCGGAAATTAAATGAGGTTTTTAATAAATATATTACCACAAAGCTGCCGTTTGTTGTTGCCAAGGTTGCCATGAGCCTGGACGGCAAAATAGCCACCCGAACGGGGGAGTCCCAGTGGATTACCGGCCCGGCGGCCAGGGAATTAACTCACCGGCTTCGAAACCGCTATGATGCCATTCTGGTTGGCATTGGTACGGTTTTAGCCGATAACCCGTCTTTGACCGTCAGATTGCCAGGTGAAAAAGGGCGTGACCCTGCCCGGATTGTTCTCGACAGTTATGCCCGCACTCCTCCTAAATGCAAAATGCTAACTCAGAAATCTCCTGCCCCTACTTATATAATTGTAAGTGAGGCCGCCAGTCCCGGCAGGATTAGGGAATTGGAAGAGGCCGGTGCCAATGTGGTCAGGCTTGAAAGTAGCCGGCAGGGGATTAACTTGCATGGCTTACTTAGGTGGCTTGGAGAGAATGAAATTACCAGTCTACTGGTTGAGGGCGGTGCCGGCATTCACGGGTCGTTCTTCTCGGAAGGACTTGTAGACAAGGTGGTATGGTTTATAGCACCAAAAATAATAGGCGGCGGGGAGGCCCCCGGTCCGGTGGGGGGCAGGGGTATTGAAAACCTGCAGGACGCCCTGCAGCTCCGCGGCATGGAAGTTTCCCGTTGCGGTGAAGATATATTAATAGAAGGTTACGTTATGAAGTAAGTATTCATGTTGCACGCGATAGCAAAAAAGTTATTTTACGGTAAAAACCCAATGCAGCTAGCGAGTTGGGGCCGGTAGTACTTCCTGACAAGTGAATTGCGTAGCCCCGTCGGCGCGAGGCACTTAAGCGCAAAGGGAGCACCGGCCCCCAAGGAGTGAAAAAATGTTTACGGGACTTGTTGAAGAATTGGGTACCATTCGCTCTATCCGCAAAGGTGCCAATTCCGCCCTCCTTACCATAGAGGCGGAAAAAATTCTCGACGACCTTAAAATTGGAGATAGCGTGGCGGTAAACGGTGTGTGTCTTACCGTTACCGCTTTTGAGGGAAAAGCATTTACAGCGGATGTTATGGCTGAAACCTTGGCTAAAACTAATTTAGGTGCATTAAATCCCGGAGACCGGGTAAATCTTGAAAGAGCCCTTCGCCTGGGTGACAGGCTTGGTGGCCACCTCGTCAGTGGACATATTGACGGGATAGGTATCATTATCAACAAAGAAAGGTTTGATATTGCAACTCTGGTAACCATAAAGGCTCCGGAAGGAGTAATGCGATATATCATTAAGAAGGGTTCGGTGGCCATAGATGGAACAAGTCTCACGGTAGTAAATTTTTCCAAAGATAATTTTACGGTCTCCCTGATTCCCCATACGGCACGTGCTACCACGTTAGGGTATAAAAAAGTAGGTCAAACAGTTAACCTGGAGGCCGATATAATAGGTAAATATATTGAACGTTTGATGACCACCGGGGACAAAATGATAAATAAGAACAGTCGAGGCGTGTCCATGGAACTTTTAATCGAAAACGGTTTTGTTTAAAAATATACCGCCCAAGCGGTATATTTTATCGAGCATAAAGGGGATGAGCACAAGTGAGTAAAGTAAAGTTCAACACCATTGATGAAGCAATTGAGGATATTAAAGCAGGGAAAATGGTAGTGGTGGTAGATGACGAAGACAGGGAAAATGAAGGCGACCTTGTTATGGCTGCTGAAAAAGTAACCCCGGAAGCCATTAATTTTATGGCTACTTATGGGCGGGGGCTTATATGTGTGCCTATTATAGGTGAAAGGTTAGATGAGCTGGATCTGCCGGCCATGGTTTCTCATAACACCGATCCACATGCTACTGCCTTTACGGTTTCTGTGGATCATAAGGATACAAAAACCGGAATTTCCGCCCATGAAAGGGCTGCCACTGTCAAGGCCATACTTGACCCGGCCACTGCTCCGGAAGATTTGAGGCGTCCGGGGCATATTTTCCCTTTACGTGCCAAGGAAGGCGGGGTATTGCGCCGGGCAGGGCATACGGAGGCAGCAGTGGACCTGGCCAAGCTGGCCGGAATGTATCCGGCGGGTGTTATTTGTGAAATTATGAAAGAAGACGGTACAATGGCCCGTGTTCCTGAGCTTATTAAATTTTGTGCCAGGCATAATTTGAAGATTATTACTATTGCGGATCTCATTGAATACAGACGCCGAACTGAAAAGTTAATTAGAAAGATAGATTCTGCCCAGCTTCCCACAAAGTATGGTGAGTTTGTTGCGATTGCCTACGAAAGCATTCTTGATCGTAAGGGCCATTTAGCACTGGTAAAGGGCGATTTGCAGTCCAAGGAAGCGCCCCTGGTAAGGGTGCACTCTGAATGCCTTACAGGTGATGTTTTCGGCTCTTTGCGCTGCGATTGTGGAGATCAGCTGGCCACCGCCCTTAAAATGATTGATGAAGAAGGGGTGGGGGTACTCCTTTACATGCGGCAGGAAGGCAGGGGAATTGGCCTTTTAAATAAAATCAGAGCTTATAAATTGCAAGATGAGGGCAAGGATACCGTTGAAGCCAATGAGTTACTGGGATTTCCGGCTGACCTGCGGGATTACGGCATTGGGGCACAGATTCTGGTGGACCTGGGGCTGACCAAAATACGTTTAATGACCAATAACCCGCGAAAAATAGCCGGGCTTGAGGGTCACGGGCTGAAGGTAGTAGATAGGGTACCTATTGAAGTTTCCCCAGGGGAGAAAAACCGTTTTTACTTAAGTACAAAGAAGAAAAAGTTAGGACATTTGTTAACTATCGTGGAAAAGTAATGTAAGGCCGGTATCCATGAACTATAAAATAGAGATAATAGATGTAAAAAAGTATTAAGGGAGAGATTGATTTGCCTAAAGTTTTTGAAGGTCACCTTATAGGACAGGGATTAAAATTGGCCCTGGTTGTAAGTCGTTTTAATGAGTTTATTACCAGTAAATTATTAAGCGGGGCCCTTGATTCTCTCAATCGCCACGGGGTTGCCGACGAAAATATAGAAATTGTTTGGGTTCCCGGAGCCTTTGAAATTCCTGTAATAGCAAAAAAGCTTGCCCAGTCAAATAAGTATGATGCTGTAATCTGCCTCGGTTCAGTTATCAGAGGGGCTACCCCCCATTTTGATTATGTAGCGGCTGAAGTTTCTAAGGGCATTGCTAAAGCAGGAATGGATACGGGCGTTCCGGTAATTTTTGGTATTATTACAGCCGACACCCTTGAGCAAGCCATTGAGAGGGCTGGAACCAAAGCGGGGAACAAGGGGTGGGATGCTGCAGTCACGGCCATAGAAATGGCCAACTTAATGCGAACGGTGGGATCATAAAACTATTGTCTTGCCAAGGACTGAGTTTTTATGGCAAAATTTTATGGTAATATTATTGCAAACGGCCTGCCGTTCGCGGAAAGGAGATTGCAATGTCCCAACGAAAAACTGTCCAAAATCTTAAAGAAGTTAAGGAATTTAAACCATCGCCCAAAGGAAGGCTTTTCTCTGCAAATCATGAGGAAATTCTCAGCGGGTGGACCACTGATATATATTTTGTAAAAACCCGGGAAATATTAAATAAAATAAACTTGGCTCAAACCCCTGTGGTGGCGGAAATATTTCCGGGGAAACCCGGGCTTATGGCAGGAACGGAAGAAGTGAAAAATTTATTGGCTAATCTCCCTATAGAAGTATATGCCCTTCCAGAGGGCGAGTTTTTCGACGCTAAGGAAGTGGTTATGCAAATTTCCGGCCCTTACGATGTCTTTGGCATTTATGAGACGGCAATTCTGGGGATCCTGGCCAGTTCCAGCGGCTGGGCCACTGCAGCCAGGCAGTGCAAAGACGTGGCCGGGGATAAACCTGTGTTATGTTTTGGGGCCCGTCACGTACACCCTGCCGTGGCCCCGGTAATGGAAAGGGCCGCCATTATTGGTGGGGCAGATGGCGCCAGCTGTATACTCGGGGCTAAGTTGGCAGGTATGGAGCCCCGGGGGACCATTCCTCATGCTGTTATATTAATCGTCGGTGATACTTTAAAAGCAGCGGAAGCCTATGTGGAAATTATGCCGCCGGACTCACCGGTTATCATGCTGGTTGATACCTTTAAGGATGAAGCTGAGGAATCTTTGCGCCTGGGGGAAGCTCTGCGGGAAAAACTTGAGGGAGTGAGATTGGATACCGCCAGCGAGCGCGGCGGAGTCACTCCCGGCCTGGTTAGGGAAATCAGGGCGCGCCTTGACCTGGCTGGATTTAACCACGTTAAGATTTTTGTTTCCGGCGGGGTAACCCCCGCTCGTATACCTGCACTTGTAGATGCCGGGGCCGATTCTTTTGGTGTGGGTAGCTTTATATCCGGCGCTCCTCCCATCGATATGACCATGGATATAAAGGAAGTAAAGGGGAAACCCGTGGCCAAGAGAGGGCGTGTTCCCGGAAGGACTAATGTACCGCGTTTGCAAAAATTGATATAATCAATCACCCATATCGTAAAAATCATAGAGGCAGTTTTTGGAGGGGTTGGTTTATGGGATATAATCAACTTTGCCTGGGTATTATCAGTGATACCCATGGTGGTGCCAAAGTCTGTGAGCACGTTTGGAATACATATTTTAAAAATGTTAGCTTGGTACTGCACGCAGGGGACGTACTTTACCATGGTCCGCGCAATCCTCTGCCGGAAGGATACAATCCGCAGGCTTTGGCCGAATTGTTCAATTCAAGCAAGGCGCCCATATTGTTTGCCCGGGGGAATTGTGACGCTGATGTTGATCAACTTCTTTTAAATTTTCCCCTCCAAACACCATATCTTTTTACCCAATTGGGGAGCTGCCGTATAATGGTGCATCACGGTACCGGTCTAGATAGACAGCAAATGCTCGAAATGGCAAGACGGTATAGGGTGAACCTTTTCATTTCGGGACACACCCATGAGAGGGTATTGGAAAAAAGTGATTCTGTTATATTTTTAAATCCCGGCAGCCCTTCCTTGCCAAAAGGGGATGGAATTCCAAGCGTGGCTTTATTTGAAAATGGGCGTATCAAGATTATAGATGCTTATAAAGGGGCGATTTTGGCTGAAGAGACCCTGTGAATGGCGAAAGCCGGTAGTTTCTTAAAACATACCGGCTTTCAGGCGGGAATATTTCAGGCGGGAATATAAAAAACGGCTTAAAGCCGTTTTTTAAACTTTAATGACTTTATATGGCTCTTTGAACTTTGCCGCTGCGCAGGCAACGGGTGCAAACCAGAATCCTTTTCGGCGAGCCGTTTACAATGGCTTTTACCCTTTGAAGATTGGGAGCCCACTTACGCTTGGTGCGAATGTTAGAGTGGCTGACTTTCATTCCGGTTTGTACACCTTTCCCACAAATTGTGCATCTCCTGGCCATTATTAAGCACCTCCTTTAAACACACTTTATAATTTACCAAAATAACACTTAGAGTGCAAGCAAATTAAGTCAATTTACTTTCAGGTGATTCTTTTGGGTAAAAAAAGCGTTCGAGATAAGCCAATACAATTTTTAAAAAAGGTTGGTCCCCGCCGGGCCAAACTTATGGCCAAACTTGGTATTTATACCCTTGGAGACCTTTTTTATCACTTTCCGCGGGAATATGAGGACCGCAGTAATTTTCAGCCGGCTTCCCGGTTCCAACATAATACCATTGCCACTGTAAAGGGAACAGTAATAGGGTTTCAGGATTTAAAGCTCCGTAGAAATTTGACTATAACCAAGGTGGGTATTCATGACGGGACAGGAATTTTTTACGCCGTATGGTTTAATCAATCTTATATTACCAAGCAGTTACGCCCCGGCAGCGGCATTATAGTGACCGGTAAAATGGATAAATCTTTTGGTGTACCGCAGGTACAGGTAAGTGACTTTGAAATTCTTTCCGGGGATGAACATAAATTAATACATTTTGGCCGTATTGTTCCCGTTTATCCCTTAACGGGGAAATTAGGTCAACGCACAATGCGTCAAATTATATACAGTGCCCTGGAAGAATGGTTAACTGATATCAATGAATTTCTACCCCCCTACCTGCTGGAAAAATATCATTTCCCAGGCATTCGGGAGGCCATAAAAAATATCCACTTTCCCAGAACCAAGGAAGACGCCGGTAAAGCTCGCAGGCGTTTCATATTTGAAGAACTTTTTATACTACAATTGGGACTGGCCCTTAGAAGACAAAAAAACACCTTACGCAAAAAGGGACATAAATATTCTTCTCAGTCCAAACTTACCGGCGAATTTCTTCGACAGCTGCCTTTTGAGCTCACCGGGGCACAAAAGCGGGTGTGGCAGGAAATATCCGGTGACATGGAGTCACCTTACCCCATGAATCGATTGCTTCAAGGCGATGTAGGTTCAGGAAAGACAATCATAAGCACCCTTGCCCTGTTAAAGGCTGCTGAAAGCGGCTTTCAGGGTGCGTTAATGGTGCCTACTGAAATACTGGCTGAACAGCATTATTTTAATTTAAGGGAATACATGGCCAAACTGGGGGTAAACATTGTTCTGGTTAGCGGGGGAATGACAAATAAAGAAAAAAGCAGGGTATTGGATGAAATTGCTTCCGGGCGTGCTCAAGCAGTGGTGGGAACTCACGCCATTATCCAGGAAGCAGTTCAATTTTCCCAATTATCTTTGGTTGTGGTGGATGAACAGCACAGGTTCGGCGTTCGGCAAAGGGCAATACTTCAATATAAGGGAATGAATCCCGATGTGCTGGTGATGACTGCCACTCCCATTCCCCGAACAATGGCCATGACCCTTTACGGGGATTTAGATATATCAGTGATTGACGAAATGCCACCCGGAAGGCAGTGTGTGCAAACTTATGCCGTTAAACCTTCTGCTATGGATAAAGTTTACGGCCTAGTACAAAAGGAAATTGAAGCCGGCCACCAGGTATACGTGGTTTGTCCATTGGTAGAAGAATCTGAGAAGGTTGATGTCCGGCCGGCGGTGGAAACAGCAGCTTATCTGCAAAATGAGGTTTTCCCTTGCTATAAAGTAGGGTTATTGCACGGGCGCATGGGTAGGGAAGAAAAGGAAAGGGTAATGACTTCTTTTAGGGAAGGGCACATTGATATTCTTGTTTCTACTTCGGTAATAGAGGTTGGGGTTGATGTACCCAATGCCACTGTAATGGTTGTGTTGGACGCTCACCGTTTTGGCTTGGCCCAACTTCACCAGTTGCGCGGCCGGGTAGGCCGGGGAATAAATCAGTCTTATTGTATTTTAGTGGCAGAACCGGGAACCGATGAGGCTAAGGAACGCTTGCGTGCCATGACCCTTACCACAGATGGCTTCCAATTGGCCGAAAAGGACCTGCAAATCCGCGGGCCAGGAGAATTTTTCGGAACCCGGCAGTCCGGCATGCCTGAGTTAAAAATTGCCGATTTAACTACTCATTTTCAAATAATGAATGTTGCCCGGAAAGAAGCACTGCGTCTGGTAGCTGATGACCCGGGTTTGGATAAGCCGGTTAATAAGGCACTTAAAACTGAGATTGAAAGGCGTATTGGCGATAAAGAAAATTATATTAATATAAGTTAATGGATTTAAAAAGAAGTGCAAGTGTTGCGCTTCTTTTTTTATGACGTTATTAAAAATTAAGCATAGTTAACCATAAATACCATTCCGGCGGGGTAAAATGTACCTTACATAAAGGTGCTCGACAAAAGTAATACTAAAATCAAGCTAACCAAAAAGGAGGTGAACACATTGGCGCAAGGCCAAAGGACCAACAGGAGATTGGTTCCGCAGGCCGCCCAAGCATTGGAGCAGTTTAAGTGGGAAACTGCCCAAGAGCTGGGTATCCAGATACCCCAGGGCGGATACATGGGTGACCTGCCTTCCCGGGTTAACGGCGCTATCGGCGGTAATATGGTTAGGAAAATGATTGCCGCTTACGAACAGAGCCTGGCCCAGGGGAATCAACCTCCTACTCCGCAGGTTACTAACCAACAGCCTACTCCTTAAAGCATATAGGTAACCGAGATAAGTAATAGGCTCCCTAATGGGTGGATCACTGGCCGTGTAGCTATAAATGTTACCGGTTTTGAACTTAAATGGTCCCCCATTAGGGATTTTCCATCCGCTTTAAGTTTTCTTAATTTAATGTAAATAATCGGCATAATCATCCGGGTTAACTCCCGGGTGCAGGGCCATGGAAATCCCTCCTGCAATTATTTTGGCCGTGTTATCTATTAATATATCCACTTCCTTAGGTGTAACCGTAAGATTACCGCCAAAAGGTTCCAATATTTTTTCAATAGTTTGCTGCACTTTAGGATCCGTTTGGCCCGGCTGCAAGAAATTTCCCGTTTGCTTCAGATAGGAGTCGAGGGCATCTTTACAGATGAAAGCTGCATTCACAACAGTTGGCACTCCAATTGCTATGACAGGACAGCCAAGGGTTTCCTGGTTTATGCCCATACGCTGGTTTCCTATTCCGGAGCCAGGGCTTATCCCGGTATCTGCCAGTTGAATGGTGGTGGCAATTCGCGAAACATTTCTAGCTGCCAGCGAATCTATTGCAATTACCAGTTCGGGCTTGATCCTGTCCACTACTCCTTTGATTATTTCAGCCGTTTCAATACCAGTAATGCCTAGTACCCCCGGAGCCAGTGCGCTTACCGGTCTCATACCTCCTTGCAGTTCTTGGGGGGCGTAATGGAAAAGATGCCGGGTTACCAGGCTCTGCCCGACAACCTTTGGTCCCAAGGCATCCGGAGTGGCATTCCAGTTACCCAGCCCAACTATCAATACATTTGCCTGCATGGAGATATTAAATAATTTTGTTAATTGCTTGCTGAGCACTTCAGCTACTTCTTTATGTGCCTTTTTATTGTTTTCTCGAATTACCGGTGCCTCGATGGTAATGTATTTTCCAACGGGCTTACCCATCATTGTTGCTGCCTGTTGGCTCATTATGGTAACAATTGTTACATTGGAATGATTGTATTTTTCAGTATCTACCCGGGCCCCGGGAATTTCCTGCCCAGTTTGCCCCCGGATTACTTCCCTTGCCTCTACGGCCAAATCAAGATTTAATCCCATGGATTTTAAAAAATCAATTTCCACTTATGCCACTCCTTCCTTGAACATAGGTTTACCATGAATTCAAAAATTATACTGATAAAAAAATTTAACTAAAAAATGAATAGATGTCAGATAAATCGATTTTTTGAATGTTATATGTTATAATAATTACACCTGGAATTGAAAGGAAGGACTTAATTTTAAATTGCGCGTTATATCTGGTTCTGCTAAAAAAACTAACTTAAAAGTGCCGGGCGGCAGAAAGGTTCGCCCTACTGCGGACCGTGTGAAAGAGGCATTGTTCAATATCCTTGGCCCGGTGGTAGTTGATGCTGAAATTTTGGATTTATATGCAGGCTCCGGAGCGCTCGGGATAGAAGCCCTCAGCCGGGGAGGAGCTCATTGTATTTTTGTCGAAAAAGATCGAAAGGTTATGGAAACTCTGAGGGAGAATCTCCGGATTACTAAACTTTTCCATAAGGCGGACCTGATTAATAATGATGTAAAAAGAGGCCTTAATATATTGGCCCGCAAAGGTACAAGCTTCGATATCATTTTCATGGATCCTCCTTATGGAAGGCAATTGGAATTAGCTACACTGAAAGAAATAACCCGTTTGAATTTAATTAAGACAGGCGGAGTGGTGGTTGTGGAAAGCCATAAGAACCAATCGCTCCCGGAGAAGGTTTCTTTTTTAAAGAAAAGCCGTTATGAAAAGTACGGAGATACAATTTTAACTTTTTACATAAAAACAAATGAGCAAAAAGAGGAGGAAATTTCTTGCGAGTAGCTGTCTACCCGGGAAGTTTTGATCCTGTAACTTTTGGCCATATTGACATTATCGAGCGTGCCGCCGTCCTGTTTGACCGCGTGATCGTAGCGGTATCGCGCAATCCTGGTAAAACCCCGGTGTTTTCTGTGGATGAAAGGGTGGAAATGTTACGGGAGGTTCTCAGGCCTTATTATAATGTTGAAGTTGATTCTTTTGACGGGCTAACTGTGAATTATGCTAAATCCCAGGGTGCTCAGGCTATTATAAGGGGCCTTAGGGCAATATCCGATTTTGAAAATGAATTAATGATGGCCCTGACCAATAAAAAATTAGAGGCTTCGATAGAAACCATTTTTTTAATGACCAGAGCTGAATATTCTTTCATCAGTTCCAGTGCGGTTAAAGAAATTGCATATTTTGGAGGTTGTATTCGGGATTTGGTACCTCCACTGGTGGAGGAAAAATTACGTGAAAAGTTAATATGCCCTTAAGTTACCTGGAGGGATAACGGTGGAGTTATTTAACATACTTAATGAACTGGAAGAATTAATTGAGACCAGTCCCAAGGTTCCCATGACCAACAGGATATTGGTGGATGAGGACCGGCTCTTGGATTTTTTGGACCGCATCCGCACTTCGCTTCCGGAAGAAATTCGCCAGGCGAAATGGATTGTCCAGGAAAGGGAAAGGGTCCTGGCCGATTCCAGGCAGGAGGCAATGCGTATTGTCCAAAACGCGGAAAAGGAATTGCAAAGCCGGGCGGAAGAGTCGGAGATAGTTAAAAAGGCGCAGGAGTTGTCTGAGCAATACCGGCAGCAAGCGCAGGAAATTGCAGCAAAAATTAAGCTGGGGGCTTACCAATACGCCGATGACATACTTAACGAGTTAGAAAATAATTTAACTAAAATCCTTGAAGAAGTCAGGCAGGGAAGAAATGAATTAAACCAGGTAAAAGAGAGAGCGGGCTAGTCCCGCCCTCATTCTTTTATAGCATCCACTATAGATTTCCAGTCACAATATTTTTCAACATTTTCTTGGGCTAATTTAATACTCAATTTATCATGGGGCTTAATATGCCTGGATACTTCATTAATTTTTTCAATTGTTGTATAGGTATCGTAATGGACTAAAATAACGGGCACTTCCTTTTCGGCAGCACGGGACACAACTTTAACGTCGGGATAAAGCCCTCCGGTGAGAATCAGTACTGATGTACTGGTTTCCAATGCGGCCAGGGCTAAATCAGACCTGTCGCCACCGGTGATAATCGCCTTATTAGGTGAGCGTCTTAAATATCCCAGGGCACTGTCCAAAGTCATGGCACCAATAATAACATCCTCAACCAGCCGGTTCATGTGCTCTTCACCAGTGAGAATTTCCCCGCCAAGTACTTCATGGTATTCGGCAACGGTAGGAGAGGCTATACCAGCGCGGACAGGTATAATTCCAAGAGTTTTAAGGCCCCTTTCTTCCAGAATTGATTTGTATACCCCTTCAGTTTTGGCAAGCAGAGGTCTTGGCACATTATTAAAGACATTGCCGACCGCAGTTAAGCCTTTTTTAATAAAGTACTTGTTATAGAAAATGATTTGGTCAAGGCTGAAGTCATTTTCTATGCGAATCATAAATAAAGCAACTGCATTTAATTTTTCTGCCAGAGTAGCTGAGTCCAGCCCAAAGGAAGCCAATATGTAAGGATTACCGGTTCCCCCGATAATGACCACGTCATTACCTGAAGCTACTTTCTCATAAGAGGACATTATATTATCCATGGATTCCTTTTTCTTATAGCTTGAAAGGTACGAAGGACCAGCTGTGCAGGGAACTATTACATCCAGCGGCTGTTCAATATTTAATATCCGCTGCATCAATAAAGCATCCTCGTCTTCCCTGGCAATGCCCAAAGTGCTGCCAACCGGTTTGAAGTAAGAAACCCGATACCCTTCTTCCTGCAATTTTAAGGCCAGGCCGACGGCCATGGCGGTTTTACCGCTGCCGCTGGTGCCTAAAATATAAATGTTTTTCACCAGAAACACCTCACGATATAGTTATTTTAATATCCAGGGCTGATGCCTCGTCTGGATAGGCAAACACCGGGTTAATGTCCATTTCTGTAATCTCCGGGAAATCCAGTACCAGGCGCCCTACCTGGCCAATAAGATTTATTAGGGCATTTAAATCCACCGGCTTTTCCCCCCGGTATCCCCGAAGTAGGGTGTATGCCTTGGTTTCAGTTATCATGGTCTCTATCTCTTTCCTGTTAAGGCCACGGGCCAGTCTAAAGCTTACGTCTTTAAGCAGGTTAACGTAAATGCCGCCCAATCCGAAGGCAATCAGCGGGCCGAATTGCACATCCTTGGTCATTCCTACTATTAGTTCCACGCCTTTGGACATCATTTTCTGAACTTCCACACCGTGAATCACTACCTCAGGTAGATACCTTTGGACGATTTCAATTATTTCTATAAATCCCCTGTGCACTTCTTCGGCATTTTTCAAGTTTATTTTTATCCCTCCTACATCCGTTTTGTGAATAATTTTAGGTGAAGCAATCTTTAAAACAACAGGGTATCCCATTGTTTCGGCCACGGATACCGCTTCAGCCGGGCTATTGGCCAGTTTTATCGGAGCGGTGGGAATTCCGTATGCCTCTGTTATTTGTGCTGCTTCACTACCCAATAATACCAGCCTTCCGTCACGTTTTACCGCTTCAAAAATTTCTTTTACTTTCTGCTTGTCCACCGGTATTGTGGAACGGTTCGGAGGATCTTCAACTCTCTCTCGTAAAGTGGCGTAACGGCTCATGCCGGCAAGGGCGTGAATGGCAGGCTCCGGGAAGGTAAAACAGGGAATACCTTCTTGTTTTAACAGGCTGGCGCCCTCTTCAAGCATTTCGCCGCCCATATAAGCTGCAAATACGGGTTTTCGGGGGTATTTGCGGTGAACATTTATTACCTCCCGGGCGGTATTGACGGGGTCGGTAACGGCAGTGGGGCATACCAGCACCACTGCACTGTTAACACCGCTGTCCCCGAGAACTTTTTCCAGTGAAAACCGGTAACGGTCGGCCTTGGCATCTCCCAAGACGTCAACTGGATTATAAATGCTGGCCTCAGCCGGCAGTTTTTTTCTAAGTTCGGAAATGGTTTCCCTGGTAAACCTGGCCATTGTAAGGCCTGCATTTTCAATGGTATCGGTGGCGACAATTCCCGGCCCGCCTGCATTTGTAACTACGGCAACTTTCTTTGCGGCGGGAATAGGCTGCCGGGAAAAGGCTATGGCCAAATCAAATAATTCCGGCATGCTGTGAGCCCGTATAACACCGCATTGTTTAAAAGCAGTTTCATACGCTATGTCGCTGCCGGCAAGGGCCCCGGTGTGGGATGAAGCCGCCCTGGCCCCTGACGGGCTGGTACCTGATTTTAGAATTATTACCGGTTTTTTCTTGCTGGCCTCTGACGCCGCATCTAAGAAGTGTTCCCCATTAGCCACATCTTCAATATAGCACAGAATGACCTTAGTGTTGGGATCACTGGCAGCACTTTCAATGAAGTGAGATTCGGTAAGGTCGGCTTTATTTCCTAAACTTATTACTTTACTAAATCCCAGCCCGATAGATTTACTCCAGTCAAGGATTGCCACCAGCATGGCGCCGCTTTGAGATATAAAGGCAATCTTGCCCTTTTCGGGATAGACCCCGGAAAAGGAGGCGTTAATCCTTGAATGGGTATCCATTATTCCAACACAGTTGGGCCCTAAAAGTCGCATGCCATATGTGTGACAGGTGGAAACAAGTGCCTTTTCCAGCTCCATTCCCTGCTGCCCTATCTCCTTAAACCCTGCGGAAATTACCACAAGGTGTTTAACACCCTTCTTTCCGCACTCTTCGGCCAGCTTAATGGTATGTTTTGCCGGGATGGCTACTACTGCCAGGTCCACGTTGTCATCAATATCGCTTACGGACGGGTAACACTTTAAGCCTTCAATTTCGGTCTCTTTGGGGTTAACCGGGAATATTTTCCCGGCAAAACCACTTTGAATCATATTTTTGACTATGGCATTACCAATTTTCCCGGGTTTTTTTGAGGCGCCCACTATAGCCACCCCTTGTGGCTGAAAAAAATTACCCAGCTCAACCATATTTATTCACCTTCCGGTCGGTTCGAATTAAATAAAAAAAGATATTATTAAGTTATCCAGGCATTAAAACGCAAATGCATTAAGGGTAAAATTTTTGGTGAAAAAACCGGAAGGTGTTGTTAATTAAAGGTTGTTAAAGCCACTGTCAATTGGTAAAAAAAGATAAAAGCTGCAAAAAAATGCAGGAAGTATGGGATTAGTGGCGAAATGTTCAAAACACCTGTAATTTGTTCCTTGGGTTGCAGCCGTTAAAGAGGGGGGTGAATTGGTGAGGCTCAAAAATTGCTTTTAAAGTGGGGTGGTAGTTTGCGAGTGAATATTATTCTTGCACCCGGGGAAATGAAACGACATGTTGTATTTCCGCTTGATTTTCGACGGCATTTTATCTCTCTGATCAAGAGTATGCTGGAGAATTCGCCGCTGTTTAACCGTTTTAAACAGGAAAGACCCGGCTACAGTCCCTATGTATTTTCAGTAAATTTTCAGAAGATCGTAGATATTGATACGAGGACGCAGCAGATGTGTGTGAGGCCGCCTGTATACCTTTTGTTTTCTACCGGAATATATGAAGTTATGACAGCGCTGTGTAACGGCGCAATAAGTTTGAAAGGGCAGGATACCATTCTGGGGTTAAAGCTCCGCCATATCAACTTTCTACCTTTGAAAGAGATTAACTTTTCCCCACAGGTCTTTAAAATTCGGGGACACGCAGTACTGCGCGGGCGCAATGGTTATGTAGATGCGGCTGAAAGCACAATAGAAGATTTGGAAGAAGCCATAAATACCCATCTTCTAAAACAACATGAGTTCCTTCGGCAGGAGTACGGGCAGAGTTTGAGACCCAGGATTAGGAAGATAAAGGTTATACCTTCCGCATCCAGCTATCACAAAGGTGTGTGTAGCCATTACGGCGGCAGGCTGACTACCCTGCAGGGTAGTATTGCACTGGATGGGCCTGCCGACAGCCTGCAGTTTTTATATAACTTCGGTCTGGGTGTGCGTACTGGCCAGGGCTTCGGCCTACTGGAGGTGAGATAGCAGCCGTGACAAAAAATGTGACCATATATCCTTCCACCTGGTATTACAATGCCTGCATCCAGGGTTTTTTGGAAGTGCTGGAATGGGGGCTGGGTGAGGATGCGATCAGAAGCTTTCTTCATGATGACGATGGCACGGTAAAGATACCAGGAGATCTCATGGAAGCAGTATTCAGCACACGGGATGTGGCTATGCCTGCAAAATATTCCTGCAAAAAAGAAGTACCAGATGAGGTCAAGAATTTAAAGCGGATAGTCTGGTGGTGGGTTGAAAAGAGTTACGAAATGAGATTTGTTCGTAAAGAAGACCGGAATAAAGAAATAAATGTAAGTGAACGACCATTAACAGTAATGGGCAATCTTTTTCATTTTTCTAACGGGTTATATCCTAACATTATTAATCCAAATTTGGCAGCAGAAAAAAAAGTAGAGCTACTAAGTAATTTATTTACAAGAAACTTACCAACAAAAAATCATTTAAACTGCAGTTTTTGCACGGAAAAGTTTAGCATTGATATACAGGATAGTCTTTATGAAAGCTTTTTCACTAGATCAATATCGATAAACTTAGGAAGCGCACCTAATAAAGTCCCAAATTATTTTTGGAACAACCAACCCAATTTACCAGTATGCCAGCAATGCCGTTCGTACTTTCTTTGCTTTCACTTTGTTCGCCAGAAAAAATATTTCATAAACTCTGATTCTCTAAAAGTGAACTGGCACTTGAACCGCCTGGTTTGGAAAGAAACTAGTAGCGAAGGTTCTTACCAGAAAGCCCTGCTTACTGCCATTCCTTACAATCATCAACTGAGAAGCGCTGTAGGAAGCTGGGGTCTTCAAAACATGGAAGTAATATCTTTCGGAAGGGATAAAATTGACTACTACCCGTTGTCTGGCAGGCTGGCAGAGCTTTTCTTAATTCCAACAATTGCTTCTCTTTTAGGTAAGCTAAACTATAAAAAAGTATGGGAAGCTGTATTGCAGGAAAAATTTGAGTATTTGCTTGCCATAATACACAAATTGCTATATGTTGGCCTCGCTGGTAAAAACTGGAACGAAGATCCTAAAGGTAAAGACGATATAAAAACGGTTTTTAATCTTATTAAGCTTTTTTATGAAACAAAAAAATACTTGCTAAGGAAAGGAGGCACTTTTGTGGACAAGTTTAACTTGGAGAAAATCCGTCAAGCTGCCAAAGAAAGTCCCTTTTCTTTAAGTGACAACTCAAAGAAAAATCTTATTTTTCGTCTGCTGGAACTAACAAGGCTTAACAAAAAATCTGAAGTTTACCATTTGCTGATGAGAACTTATGTAGCAAACGATAAGCCTTTTCCCCACAGTTTAGCACAGCTTTTCCAAGCAAGCGATGATGAAATATTTAAGTCCGGTATTTATGCCTACATATCAGGTCTGAACCCTTCTGAAGATAATTAACAGAAAGGAGTTGTTTAAGTATGAAAGCCAAGGGTTTTACAGCTACTGTTGTTTTTGAAAGTTCTGCAGTTAACAGGGACGAAAAGCTGGGCGAAAATATTACTTCAATAAAGAAACTATCCCGTTTTGACGGAACGTATTCATTTATGAGCAGGGCCTTTATACGGCATCATATGTTCAGCACATTAAATCAGCTTTTTGATTGGAAGCCTGCACCGGTTAAGTTAAGTAAGGAAAATGAAGATAACGAAAACAAAAAAGGCAAAAAAAATGTCATACAATTTTCTTTTCCTGATGGGAATATTATTTCTTATCCTGAACTTGACCTGTTCGGTTTTATGACTACTAGTCCCTATTCAGTTACCAGAAAAGCTCCCCTCGGTATCACAAAGGCCATTTCCCTTGAACCGTGGCAGGGTGATATGGCCTTTTATGCTAACCATGAGATGGTCAGGCGAGCTCGGGAGCAGGGGCTTAGCTGGGAAGAGAATAAAGAAGAAAAGAAACCCAACCCTAATCCTTTTTCTAAAGAAGAGCACCATTCATATTACCAGGTTTCCTTTACTCTAGATTTAACACGCGTTGGTTTGCACGATTTATATTTAAAAAAACTTCCAAAAGAACTGGAAACATGGATTAATAATTTTCCAGAAGTTTCAGTTAAAGATGTGAGTGACATGATCATGTGGAAGGAAAAGGCAGAAGATTTTAAATGGCACAAAATTGAGAATAATGGAGAGCTTCTGGGTTTTGTGGGAATAAAAGAAGAAAATGCTTTGGTTCGTTTTCTTCTGTCTTATGAAGAATACAGAAAGCGTATCAAACAGGTTCTAACAGTAATAAAAGACGGTTTAACTATGCATTCCAGTACAGAAAATTACGGTGTTAATCCTGTATTTGTTGTGGCAGCAGCTCTTAAGGTTCCGGTTCCGGTTTTCAATTCTGCTATAAAGACCAAAAACGAGGGCATCGATGCTGTGCCTATAAACAAATCTGCCGAGAACAGTTATATCATTAAAAGCTGGTATTGGAACAATAATACACTCCCGCTTATAGGAACTTTAAGTGATAAATTAAACGAATGGGCTGGAATTGAAGAAATTCTTAAAAGCGCTGGTTTAGAGACCCCAAAACAACGGTGGTGATAGCTTTTGAAAATGTTAAGGCTAAAATTTTCTGCACCGAGTGCCCATTTCCGTGTAGCGCAAAGCAGTAATCCAAGAAAAACCTATCCGCTTCCGCCATATTCCACTGCCATAGGATTATTGGCAAATATACTGGGCGATTATGAAAAAATTAAACAGATGCTAAAAGATTCATTTGCGCTGGGAATTTTATCGCAATTTGAATCAATAACCAACGAATATACATGGTTGCGGAATTTTAATCCCGATGATCATAAAAAGCGCTTCGGTAGCATCGAAAATAGAACGTGGCAGGAAAATGTAGAACACCCCGGCGGGCAGAGCCCGGTTGTCGTGCAGGTGCTGAATGAAGTAAAAGTCTTTATATACCTTCATCACCCTGCTGCAGAGGTTACAAAATATCTACGGGAAAATATTGAGCTTCCTGAAAGGTGGTTCAGCCACCTCCACCTGGGGCGCTCCGAAGACTGGGCAGCGCCCTGCGGGGCCTGTCTGATTGATTTGAAATTGAGCAAAAAGTCTGAAGACTTTTGCAATGCGCGCCAGTATTACCAGTGGATGCCTGAACCTGAGAACGCTTTTATGTTGGACGAAACAGAAATAGAAAGAAACTATAGAAGATTGTATAAAAAGATGCAGGGGAACCTTTTTCTGGTGACTTCTCTTTACGCAAAAGAAAAGGTTAACTGGTTTGATGGGAAGCGAAAACAGGTTGCAACAATTCGAAATTTTGAACATATACCGGCCCGGCTGTGCAAAAACCAAGTTCCTTTGCTCGATGCGGTTACTTTTCCCCAGATTTACTGCGATCCGGAAATTAAAACCCCTGTGTATCTGGCTAGAATCGGTGTAAAAGAAGGGAGCGCGAGCAAATATGGCACCTGATATACTGGCCAAAAGTAACGGCACCACGCTAGACGAACACACTGACCATGTTCTGCAGTGCATAGAGGCTTTAAAAAAGACAAGCCAAGATGTTTTTCCTCAAGAATGGTGGAGGGCGCTAAGCTACGCTGCCCTGTTCCATGACGTGGGAAAGGTAAATCCCGTTTTTCAGGAAAAGTTAAAATCTCCCAGTTTCAGAAAATCCGAAGATATCCCCCACAGCCTTTTTTCACTGTTTTTTATAAAACCGGAATTTATCAATTTTTATAGTAATAATGAAGAACTAAAAAGCATTGTGCTTTCTGCAGTGGCTTTTCACCACTGGCGCGAATACTTTCCGGATTTGCTTTTGGGAAGCCGTAGTACGGATGTCAGCAGCCTGGCCAATAACATAATTGAAAACAAGTCCGAGTGGCACAAGTTGTCTGATAAACTTCACAGTTCTTTGAAAGAAGTTGCAAAAGAGTACGGTTTAAATCCAGAAGCTGTCGGTCTGAACGATTTGTATGTAGAATACCTCAGTTACAATGACCTTGGAACCGCCGGTCTTCTTCTGCCACCATATACAATGAAATTTCTACCGTCCAGGATAAAGGGGATATCTGGTGAAAAGGAGTCTTATGAGAAAATAAGGGTATTTATTGCCGGCAACCTCATTCGGGCAGATCATTTTGCTTCTTATGTTGAGGACAGCAACAACAAAGTAACACTGCAGGATATTGAGATCGCTGAACACCTTGATTTTTGCCTTTTAAGAAATGCCATGGAGAAAGAATTTGGGCCGGATTCCTTCTGGCAGGAAAAATTTTTTGAGCGAAAAAAAGACCTGCAGGGAGAAAATCTTATTCTTGTAGCTCCCACCGGAGCAGGAAAAACAGAATTTGCTTATCTCTGGGGAGCAGGAAAGAAAAATTTTATAGCCCTGCCGATGAGGGCCGCGGTTAACAATATCTGGGCCCGAACCCGAGAGTTTTTTGAAAAAATCAAGAAGGGAATGAAAGAAAAAGTTGCCCTCCTCCACGGAGATGCATCATTGGAAATGTATAGCCTATATAGAGGCACTGGTATTGAAAAAGATATTGATTTTGAAGGTGAGCTGAGACATTCTATTGAACTGGCACGCCATATGTCCAAACCGTATATAATATGCACTGCTGATCAGATTGCCCCTGCGGTTTTACGGTACCCTGGTTACGAAAGAGTTTTTGCTACTCTTATGAACAGCTGCCTGGTCATAGATGAAGTCCAGGCATATGACCCCCGGGCAGCAGCAATTGTTACTCACCTAATTCAGCAAACCATCTTTTTGGGCGGTAAAATTTTGCTTATGACGGCCACCCTGCCAGCTTTTATTAAGGAAGAGGTTAAAAAGCGGGCGAAAATTTCTAATAAACAGGTTATAAACCTGCTGGATGAGTCCGAGTTCAAAGAGTTGGCTGATTCGACGAGGCACAGGATAAGGTTGAGCATGCATGATGGTAGTTATGACCCTTTTATTCCTGAGATGATTGCAGCAGCTCAAAAAGGGAAAAAGGTGCTGGTAGTGCTTAATACGGTAAGAGCAGCATTGGAGGTATTTGAAAAGATTAAAAATATGGGCGGTGAAAACAGCAATTTTAGCACCGTACTACTGCATTCAAGATTTACGCAAGAGAGAAGAAAAGAGCTAGAAGAACAGGTATATCGTTACATGCCTAACCATAAGAAGCACAGCAAAACAGGCTGCATAGTGGTTTCCACACAGATAGTGGAGGCATCCCTTGACTTGGATGCAGATATATTATTTACGGATGCCGCTCCAGCAGACAGCCTGATTCAGCGGATGGGCCGGGTGTATAGAAGATATGCTCGCAGTAGTGGGAACAATGCTCCTTCCGATGTAAATGTTGTGATAATGATTCAGAAAGCGAAAAAGGATAGTGGCAAAGGGCTTGCCCTGGGAATTGGAACCATTAAGAGAGCAGGCAGCACTGCTGTATATGATTTTGATTTAACAATGCTCACTCTTATCATTCTTCTTGCAAAAGGAAGCGGGAAAATTAAAGAGATTTCTAAAGAAAACATTATAAATCTTTTTGAATATAAAGAATGGAAAAATTGTTTTTCTCCTGCAAAAGGAAGGAAACAAAAAAAAGAAAAACTTGTAATGTCCCTGGACAAACTGATCAAAAAGTACAGCAGAGAACTTATCGTTTCCGAAAGTGAAAAATTGCAGTGGGTGGATGCATGTTATCAGCTGCTTGATGAAGCGAGGAAAAAAGGAAAAGATTTTTCTGTTGATTTGGGTAATTATCTGGACATCTACTATGAAACTTTAGATGTTCTTGATAAAGGATATTGTTCGGATCGGAAAATAGATGCTCAAAATATATTCAGAGAAGTGAGAAATATAACTATAATACCTAAAAGCATGGAAGAAAACTTTTTAAAAGAAACGGCTGATTGGGTAAGGGAATGCTGCAATAACAGTAATATGAATTATTTGGAATTTGCCAATAGAATATTGCCCAAGTATACGGTAAATTGTCCATTGAGGAGAGAAATTACTCAAAAAGAAAATTTATTTCCTGTTGTAGATAGGATCGATAAAATCATTTCTCTTAACGGCGGCAGCAGTATTCCGGCCAGGGTTCAAAATAAACTTCGCCGTTGGTTGGCAGGTATTTACGTGGTTGACATTCCGTATGATAAAGAGAAAGGCTTGATATATAATGAATGATACTGCTGCGGTAGAATTAGAATGGATAAGAATAACGGGGATCCTTGTCTCCTACTATTTTATTTGCCGGCGCAAGCTATGGTTGCATGCAAAAGGTTTGAACCTGGAAAACGTCTCAGGCAATGCCGATGTTATTAAGGGTAGGATATTACATGAAACCCGGTTCAAGCGTGAAAGCAGCCGTGACTTTAATTTTGATAATGTTAAAATTGATTTTTTTAAGTATGGAGACCAGGTATATGTACACGAAGTGAAAAAAAGCAAAAAATTTGAGGAAGCACATATATGGCAGTTGAAATACTACATTTACACCCTCCAAAACCGGAGCGTAAATTGCTCTGCCGGCGTACTCCACTATCCTGCCAGCATGAGAAAAGTAGATATACAGTTTACAGAAGAAGATAGGGATTTGCTTGAACAAGCCTTGAATGATATACAGCATATTTTACAGGAAACCCATCCACCAGCAAGGCTAGATAAAAAATTTTGTAGAAAATGTTCATATTATGACTTTTGCTACGTATGATGGGGGAATTACGGTGAGCAGGACTTACTATCTGTTTTCCGCCGGGACGCTGAAAAGGAAAGACAATACCCTGGCTTTTGAAACCGATACTTCCCGTCGTATGATTCCTGTGGAAGATGTCGATCACATTTATTGCTTCTCTGAGCTTAACTTTAATACCAAATTACTGGATTTTCTGGGACGGAACCAAATATGCCTGCATTTTTTCGATTATTATGGCAATTACACCGGAAGTTTCATTCCCCGGGAGGCCCAGCTATCCGGGTATTTGGTAGTTCAACAGGTTGAACATTATCTTGATAAAGAGAAACGGCTGGTGCTTGCCCATGCCTTTGTCGAAGGGGCTGTACATAATATACGCCGCAACCTGGAGAAGCGAGAAGATAACGAAACCTGTCAAAAAATTGATACCTACAGGAAAGCATTAAAAAATACTACAACCATAGAGGATGTAATGAGTATAGAAGCACATACCCGCAAGCTGTACTACTCCCGGTGGGAAGATATTACAGGTTGGGAATTCGGAGGTCGCAGTAAAAGGCCTCCGGGAAATGCATTAAATGCGCTGATTTCTTTCGGTAATGCGATAACCTATACCACAATACTTAAAGAAATTCACCGTACGGCGTTAAATCCGACTATAAGTTTTTTGCATGAACCTTCTGAACGTAGATTTTCCCTTGCTCTTGATGTTGCCGAGGTTTTCAAACCTGTTTTTGTAGACAGGTTGATATTTAGATTAATCAACCTTAATATGTTGAACAAAAAGCATTTTGATACCCGGGTAAATTCATCATACCTGACAGAAGAAGGCAGAAAGATTTTTGTAGCCGAATTTGAGAAGATGATGGAGAAAACTATTTTGCATCGAAATTTAAAAAGGAAAATAAAATATAAAGGTTTGGTCCGCCTGGACTTGTATAAGTTGATTAAACATATTTTAAAAGAAGATATCTACACCCCTATGAAAGTGTGGTGGTAGTATAAGGGTTATACTTGTATACGATATTAATACTGAGGATAGGGAAGGTAGGAAACGGTTAGCTAGAATTATGAAGACCTGCCGAAAGTATTTGACGCATGTTCAAAAGTCGGTATTTGAAGGAGATTTATCAGAAGGGAAAGTGGCACTTTTAAAGAGGGATTTGAAATCTATCGTTGATAGGGAACGCGATTTTGTCATAATATATACTCTAAACGATGGGAGTAAGTTACAACGTGATATTATTACAGATACTCCTGACCCAACCGATAATTTTATATAACTTATGGACTACAAAAAGCAAAACTGGGAGTTTGACGCAAAAAGTAATTTTCCTATACAATCAATCCCAAGAGAATCCGATACTTTGACTGCTGTAACCATCGTCCGTAGAGGAATTTGAACTTGCCTCCAGAACGCCGCCAATGTCCTGGATGATGGGTAACCATCGTCCGTAGAGGAATTTGAACTTCTTCGGGCGTATACCCGCCAGCTTCCCGCTGACCCTCGTAACCATCGTCCGTAGAGGAATTTGAACAGGGAATTCCCCATGCCTTGGCTACGTCTTGGATTAGTAACCATCGTCCGTAGAGGAATTTGAACGCGGCTGACATACTCATCTAGGGCAGCCTGAACATCCGTAACCATCGTCCGTAGAGGAATTTGAACCCGTGTAGATATCATCAATATCCTCATGCCTATCATAGTAACCATCGTCCGTAGAGGAATTTGAACGTATAACTGTTTGACTGTAGCCTGCCCCGGCGTTAAGTAACCATCGTCCGTAGAGGAATTTGAACGCGCCAAATACCTGAGCAGTTACTCCCGCCTCAGCAGTAACCATCGTCCGTAGAGGAATTTGAACATTTATAAAACATAAATATCAACTCCTTTATTTCAGTAACCATCGTCCGTAGAGGAATTTGAACCCATTATTGCCCCAGTAACTATATGGCCTTGCAAGCGTAACCATCGTCCGTAGAGGAATTTGAACTTCTTTGGCGTTCCATGCAGAAGTAGTCTTTATCTCGTAACCATCGTCCGTAGAGGAATTTGAACGAACTATGATGACGCCCTACGTACCATGCGAGCCATGTAACCATCGTCCGTAGAGGAATTTGAACTTCTTGAAAAACTTTGTTTAACTTTGCTTCCAGCTCAGTAACCATCGTCCGTAGAGGAATTTGAACTCAATTAGAAGAACTGCAAGGCCGCGAGTTCTCGGAGTAACCATCGTCCGTAGAGGAATTTGAACATAACTTCGGACATCATTTCGGAAAGTTTCATATCGGGTAACCATCGTCCGTAGAGGAATTTGAACTTCTCAAAAAGGAGGGAATGGGGCGGGCCTCAGCTGGTAACCATCGTCCGTAGAGGAATTTGAACTCTTTTTAACCTCCAGAGCAGATAGGCGGTAATGGAGTAACCATCGTCCGTAGAGGAATTTGAACCTAAGAATAAGTGGTGAATTCCTAACTACAAAATTTGTAACCATCGTCCGTAGAGGAATTTGAACCAATTTCTTCCCTGCGCTCGGCTATAAAATTCCGCAGTAACCATCGTCCGTAGAGGAATTTGAACTTGAGAAGGGCGTGCCCTGCTGGCACTTGGGAGCGCGTAACCATCGTCCGTAGAGGAATTTGAACGGCTTTTTTGAATGAGTTTATCCCTGGGAAGGTAGGGTAACCATCGTCCGTAGAGGAATTTGAACCCCATACCAGCATGTCAGGGTCCCAAACCCCGTATAGTAACCATCGTCCGTAGAGGAATTTGAACCATTAAATCCAAAGGTTCAGGTGGGGGTGATACCGAGTAACCATCGTCCGTAGAGGAATTTGAACAGATGCTTGTTAATGCAGGGATAGGTAAGGTTGTTTTGTAACCATCGTCCATAGAGGAATTTGAACATCCTCCAGATCTGCCACCCTCTCTTCGAGCCTCGCGTAACCATCGTCCGTAGAGGAATTTGAACCTCAATGGTAGGGGTTGATGTTGTAAAACAGGAGCGTAACCATCGTCCGTAGAGGAATTTGAACCACCATAGTCCGCACATACGAGGACCTGGGTATTTCGTAACCATCGTCCGTAGAGGAATTTGAACGCACCTTGTTTGTAGGATTAAGATTTATTGTTTTAGGTAACCATCGTCCGTAGAGGAATTTGAACGCGTGAGCATGCGCAGCCCCGGTCTATCAGAATAATGTAACCATCGTCCGTAGAGGAATTTGAACCTAAAAATAAGTGGTGAGTTGCTCACTACAAAATTTGTAACCATCGTCCGTAGAGGAATTTGAACTAAAGCTATGCGATTGTTAGCGAAATTCATGCAGGAGTAACCATCGTCCGTAGAGGAATTTGAACGTACAGAAACTTTTTCGATAAGCCCCCAGGCGGTAGTAACCATCGTCCGTAGAGGAATTTGAACCAGCCGAAAAGGGTTATTTGAACTCCATTTTGCCCCGTAACTGTTTTTGGCATAATAAAACTACAGAAAACGGCAATAAAAAATACATAGCTAAACAAAGAGGGCATTGCCATCACGCTCCCGAATAAAACCTTCTGTCGGACTAAGACAGGAGGGATGACGAGAGGTGTTAGCAATGCCACAACAACAGTATATCAAATACCTCTACGAAAAAGAAGATTGCAGCATTGCCAAAATTAGCTCAAGAGTTGGAGTCAACTGGCGGACCGCTGCCAAGTATGCCAAAAAGGACGATTGGAACGAACCGTATAAGAAACAAAAGCGCTGCCGGCCGGTTATGGAACCTTACGCGGAAATCGTTGACATGTGGCTCATGGAAGACATGCTTAAACCACACAAGGAGCGCCGCACCGCGGCCGCCATTTATCGCCAGCTTAAAGCTGAACACGACTTTGAAGGCTCAGGGAGGACCGTGCGGCATTACGTTTCCCAGCGAAAGAAAGAGCTGCGGGCAGAACAGGAAGAAAAGTATTTGAAATTGGAACACCCACCGGGACGGGCCCAGGTGGACTTTGGGACGGTCCACGTGGTTTGGAATGGGGAATTAAAAGAAATCAAGTACCTTGCCTTTTCCTTTCCCTACAGCAATGCCGGCTTCTGCGTTCCGGTACCCAGCGAGAATACCCAGTGTTTTCTCCACGCCATGATCCAGGTTTTTGAAATGATTGGCGGTGTTCCCCAGCGCATTCGCTTTGACAACCTCCCGGCGGCCGTTGTTCGAATTGGTAAGGGGGAAGAACGGGAACTAACCGAAGCCTTCACCAGGTTCATGCTCCACTACCGGTTTGAGCCGGAATTCTGCAGCAGGGGCAAGGGCAACGAAAAGGGCAATGTGGAAAATAAGGTCGGTTACACCCGCCGCAACTGGCTGGTACCCTACCGGGAAATATCAAGCTTCGAACAACTAACCCGGGAACTTTACAAAAAAGCCCTGGAAGACCTGAACCGCACCCATTACGCCAAGGGCGTACCCATAGCAGAGCTTTGGGAAGAAGAGAAAAAGGCTCTTTTGCCCCTGCCCACGGTTCCCTTTGAAGCGGTGGAGATTGAAACCGCCCGGGTGGGCAAATACGGCAAGATCACCTGTCAGGGCGAAGTTTACAACATCCCTGGTGCCCGGATTGGGGATACGGTCCTGCTAAAGCTGTGGTGGGGCCGGGTAGAGATCCTGGACCGGAACCAGCAGTGCCTGGGCACTTTTCCCCGGGAGTACACCATGAAAACCAAGCCAATTGACTGGAGGGGATACTTCAGCATCTTTATCAAAAAGCCCAGGGGGGCAAGATACGCCACCATGTACCGTTTTCTTACCGAGCCGGTACGCAACTATCTGGAACAAGGGAACCCCTCAGCATACCGGGAGCGGCTTAAGTTCATCCATACCCTGCTGGAAGAGAAATTTCTGGGGCCCTTGAGAAAGCCCAAAGCCACCGGTGGGCAGACCAGGCCTTTATCCGGCATTTACTGTACCAGGCTGCCAACCCGGACAAGCCCCTTGAGCAATTAAACGAAAACTATACACTGGACAGCGTGCGGCAATATATGCCCCAGGTCAACGTCTATGACCTGCTGGTGCCCCGGAAGGAAGGGGGTGAAACCCCATGGCCGGAGCGTCTTTGAAAGAACAGTGTAAGGCCTTGAAACTTGCTCAAGTGCCCCGGATTTACCTGGACATCCCCTACAGTGACCGGGAACAGTACCTTACCGACCTGTTTAAGGTCGAGCTGGAGACGCGCTGGGCCAACAAAATCAAGCGCCTGGTCAAGAAAGCCGGCTTCCCTGTGCATAAGACCCTGGGTGATTTTGATTGGCAGCCGGTTACCCTGCCGGAGAATACCGCCATAACTGATCTTACGGACCTCAGCTTTATTAAACGCCGCGAAAACGTATTGGCTCTGGGGGCCGTGGGCACGGGAAAAACCCATCTGGCTATCGCCTTGGGAATCAAGGCTTGCACAGAAGGGAAAACGGTTTGCTTTTATCGCTGTCTTGACCTTGCAAACACCTTGTTGGAAAGCCACCGCCAGGGCCGTTTAGGCAAAGCAATGGATGCTTTGAAAAAAGCAGATCTTGTCATAATTGACGAGCTGGGGTTTGTGCCCCTGCACCGTGACGGGGTGGAACTGTTGTTTAATGTTGTGGCCCAGGCTTACGAGCGCCAGAGCATAATCGTTACCTCTAACTTGCAATTCGGCCAGTGGAATACAGTACTGGGTGACAACCGGCTTACGGCCGCCCTGATTGACCGGCTGGTCCACCATGCTCACATACTGGCCTTTGAAGGTGAAAGCTATCGCCTGCAAAAAGCGCTGTCGGCCATGCCGGAGGAAAGAAGCCAAACAAAAAACACTTTATCTTAACTAATTCGCGGGATTTAACCTTTTTCGAAGGGAGCGGCGGCCTTGACTGATTATTGGGTGCCGACGGGGCGGCTCCGGGGAATATGTCATTATAACTAACCCCGCCGGAATCACCATTGTACCACATGCGGGGACCCCGGCCGTCAAGGCTGCCCTTCGGCGCCGCCTGCTAACATGGATTTTAGCCTCAAAGGCTCTCCAAAGAATATATTTTAAATTGCGTGATGGCAACCAAACTGTGTATTTTTTAATTGTCAAATTCGTTATTTTATACTTGCCAAACAGATACTGGCAGAAGAAATTAGCGCAAAGGTAATCCTAACGGACGGCAAAAAAGCCAGAAGGATTGAAGTAGAAAGCGGATTAGAGGTCATCGGTACTCTTGGCCTGATAGTACAGCCCGTAGAAGAAGGCGTTTTGACAAAAGAAAAAGCGCTGGCAGTAATTGAGAAGCTGAGAGCGACAAACTTTCGCCTGTCGGAAGAAGTCATTGAGCGCGCCGTTAACTTGACTAAAGGGAGCAGGAAAACTCCATAAAGCAAAAAATTAAGAGAAGCAACGCCTGGTAATTGCCATCAGGCGTTTGTTGTTTTTACGTGGAAAGCAAGGCCAGGAAAATAACCTGGCCTTTAATTTTTTCTGTAATTTTTGCAGGGATTCCACAGGGTTATCGCCAAAATCTGCATGTATGTCAAATTTTATCCGTGAAAAATATGGCGAAAGGTGAAAATTCGTCTTTATGCGGGTGAGCTACTGCAGTTTTAGTGCTTCACGGAAGACCTTCTATGTCAATAGTGTAATCTAAAAATTTTTCACGGTTGGGCAGTACAAATGTTCGTGGTCTTTTAAAAGGACGGGCTTTACCCGTTCCGCCTAGCTATGGGGCGGATCAAAAACCCGCCCTCCTCGCTGGCGGCTTAAGAACTTTGAAAACCGAATATTCAACATTATGCTGCCCGATTATGATGCTTGGCGCGGGCTGCTATAAACGTGGCTTCGTCGTAGCAGGTACGGTTTTTCCACATGGCAAAGATGAGCCGCACCCAGATATTTGCCAAAGCCCGTAAAGCTTCATGATGGGTTTTGCCCTGGCTTCTCTTGGTATCGTAATATTCCCATGCCCAGGAAACCTGCCTGATACTCTGGAAGGCGAACAGGTGCATAGCTCGTCGGGAAGGTTTCACACAGGATTTGCGCTGCCTGGCAAAGCGGTACTTACCGCTTTGAAAAAGAACCGGCGAGGTACCTGCTAAAGCCTGGACCACGGCCGCATTTTCGTAACGTTCCCGGTCGTCCCCCCCACTCCGCCAGCAGTCTTGGCGCGAGCCGCCCGGCCGCCCCTGGCAGGCTAGCGAAGATCCTGCTGTCGGAGTGCTGCTGAAAAAGGCGGTTGATCTCCTTGTCGTAAGCAGCGATTTGCTCCCGGACCACTTCCAGCTGACTCACCAGGGCGAGCATTAAGCGGCCTTTTGCCCGCACGGTGGGAGCACTGGCCCGAAGCTGCGGCTCCTGCGCCTTCTGCCAGATGGAGACGGCCGTTTGATTGGGCCGGGGATGTTTATGACTCTTAAGAAAGGCGGCTATCTCCGGAACGGTAGCTTCCCTTACCAGATCCGGGGTAGGATAGCGCTTGTAAAACTCCAGGGCTACCGGCAGGGTTGGCTTCGAAAAGAAACCTAAAGCTACCGGGTAATATTCCTTCAAGCAAGCAATGAGCTTGTTGATCAGCCGGGTAGATTCCTGGATAAGGCTGTCCTGGTCCCGGGTGAGCATCTTTAGTTCCGCGATCAGTTCCGCATCTGGCTTAAGCCTCTTTAGCTGCGCCAGGTCGGAGCGGCCGATGTTGGCCAGCAGCCGGGCATCGATTGGGTCACTCTTCGCCCCGGAGGGCTTTCGCCGGTAGTCTACAACCTTCGGGTTGAGCGGGTAAACCGGAAAGCCGGCTTCCAACAGAAACTGCACCAGAAGACCGTTTTTGGTTTCGATCAGGCAGGCGAAGTTTTCCGGTTCGGGATCGATGCTCAAGAGCCTTTTCTTTAATAACTCCATGCCTTCCCTATTGTGAGGGATGGTGAAATACTTAAGTTCTTGACCCTTTTCATCGAGCACGGCTACGTCATGATGTAAGTCAGACCAGTCAATCCCTACAAAGTACATGTTAAGAACCTCCGCAAAAGAAATTTGCTGCAGACTGGCAGTGGGCCTTATCTAACGCGGTGCTCGAAGCACAACCCTTCTATGAACCGCAGTCTGCAAATTTGATCCGGGAAAGGTGGCTCTTCCGACAGCAGTCGAACTGCCAGGAGGTGGAATCCTTTTCCCGGAAACCTTTGGCTATATTTTTGGCTAACTTAGGCTAGCTTTCCTGCTACCTAATTTGAGTTTAACAGATAAGGAGGAGTATTTGCATGAAGATATCACAATTTATGGCCCCAAAACCCGTAACACTAAAGGAAGAGCATACTATTAAACACGCTGCTGAAGTTTTTCTAAAAAACTCCATAGATGGGGTGCCGGTAGTAGATGGAAAGGGAAAAATCAAAGGTATTTTTACCAAAACTCACTTATACCGTGCTCTCGTTAATAATTATACATTAGACACTCCGGTAAGCTTTTTTATGAAAAAGAACGTCATTACAATTAATATTAGCAATTCGGTGGATGAAGCGTGGCAAGTAGCTTTAAGAGAGCGGGTTGGCAGGTTGCCGGTTGTTGATAATGATGGTAATCTTGTTGGCATGATGACCAGAACCAATCTTGTACAGGCATTTGAAAAGGAATTATTTGAAATTATTAACCGATTAAATGCTATACTCAATTCAGCCCACAACGGCATTTATGCCATAAACAGGGATGGAATTATTATTACTTATAATAAAGCTGCGGAGCGCCTTATTGGACTTAAATCTTCTAAAGTAATTGGAAAAAAAATCATCGATTTTGAATTTGATTTTGACATATTAAAGGTTCTTAAAAGCGGTAAACCACAGTTTGGAAAGAAAATGTTTTTTAACGAAAATTTCGTAATAATAAACCGAACTCCGGTTGTATCTGGTGACATTGTCATAGGAGCGGTGGCAGTTATTCAGGATATTTCTGAATTAGAATCGGTATCCAAAGAGCTTAATGAAACCATCGAGCTTTGTGAAAACCTCGACGCAGTCATAAATTCTTCTTACGACGGCATAGCCATGATAAATCAAAACGGTGATGTTATTCATTATAATAAAGCCTATAAAAAAATGGGATTGAATAATAAAATAATAAAAAATCTCAGTTTTCAAGCAATAAAAACAAGTAGGCCAGTAACACTGGTTCATCATTCTTCGGATGGCAGGGAACTTCTCCTTACAGCCAACCCGGTTCACAGAAAAAACGCCCGAAAAAAAACCAGAGTAGTCGTTAATTGCAGAGATATTACCGAATTAAACAATTTACGGCGCGAAGTTAAAACGACCAAGAAATTATCGGAAATTTATCACCTGGAGCTGGAAACACTTCGCACAAAATATATGGGCCATACAATTGTTTGTAACAGCCAGGCCATGCGTAATATTTTGGATCTGGCTATAAGGGTTGCTAAAGTCGATTCTACTATTCTCATCTTGGGAGAATCCGGAGTAGGTAAAGATGTGGTCGCCAGGCTAATTCATAAAGCCAGCAAAAGGGCCAAAGCGCCCTTTATTAGAATCAACTGCGGAGCCATTCCGGAAAATCTGCTAGAGTCAGAATTATTTGGATATGAACCCGGTGCTTTTACCGGGGCCAACCGAGGGGGTAAACCAGGCCTTTTTGAATTGGCCCATACCGGTACGCTATTTTTGGACGAGATTGCTGAGATGCCACTGCCTTTGCAGGTCAAGTTGCTAAATGTGATTCAAGAGCGCGAGGTTACTAGGCTGGGTGGAACAAAGCCTGTTAATGTGGATATACGTTTAATTGCGGCAACCAACAAGGAACTTGATTCTATGGTAAGAAACGGTAGTTTTCGCATCGATTTATATTACCGCTTAAACGTAGTTCCCATTACCATACCTCCACTTCGTGAGCGCCGTGACGACATTCCTTCTCTGGTTATTCATTTCTTAAGGAAGTTTAATGAAAAATATCATTTAAATAAAAGTATATCTCCGGATGCTATAGACTACCTGATTAATTACAACTGGCCCGGTAATGTACGTGAACTGGAAAATTTAATTGAAAGGCTAGTGGTTATAACCACGCACGATACAATAAAAGTTACAGATTTACCAAATATATTTTTCCATAAGCTAAACTCAAGAGGATTTAATTCAGAAAAAGAGCTCATTAAGGAATTATACCAGAGAATGAAAAGTACCAGGAAAGTAGCGGAAGCGTTAGGTGTTCATCAATCAACTATAGTTAGGAAAATGAAGAAGTATAATATTAAACCCATCAGCCGTTAGCCTACATCTATGCCCTAAAGAGGGTGTTTTTTTATGCGATGCGATGCATTGTGATGCAGTTATGATGCAAATCTCTTTTTTTTAGTTTTTTTACCAGTAAAATTAAATTTGATAACTGCATAAATAAGTGGCAAACTTTTTGCTAGTTTTAATATTAAATATTTTTTAAATATTTAAATAATCTTTAACTTTAGGAAATTAGTAACATTTAATGTCAATAGTAATTATGATGCATAGCGATGCGTCCAAAAAAATACAGGGGGGTGACTTTTTATCAGGGATGTAGTCATTGTAGCGGCAGCAAGAACAGCTATAGGTGATTTCGGAGGAGTCTTCAGAAACTTAATTCCCCACCAGCTGGCCGTACCGGTAATCAAGGAGGTGATTAAAAGGGCAGGAATTCAAGGACGAGATATTGATGATGTTATTTTGGGTAATTGCATCCAAAGGTCTGACGAACCCAACGTAGGGAGAACAGCAGCCTTGGTAGCAGGACTTCCTGTTGAAGTTACCGGGATGACCATTCAGCGGCAATGTGCATCGGGCATGCAGGCGATCGTGTCCGGTTACCAGCAAATTATCACCGGCGATTCCGAGGTCGTGCTTGCCGGCGGTACAGAGTGCATGAGTTCTGTTCCCTATGCTTTAAAAGGTGCTCGCTGGGGACAGAGATTGCAGCACGGTGAAATGACTGACATCCTTTGGGAAACATTGACGGATCCCATCCATAAGATTCTTATGGGAGAAACTGCAGAAAGACTAGCGGACAAGTACGGCATATCCCGGGAAGAACAGGATGAAGTGGCCTTGCGCAGTCACCAAAACGCCGCCAGGGCATCAGAAAATGGAATCTTCGCAGAAGAAATTGTTCCGGTAGAAGTACCTATGCGTAAAGGGCAAGTTAGGGTTGTTGATAAGGATGAACATCCCCGTCCTAACGTTACAATGGAACAATTGGCCAAATTACCTCCAGTCTTTCGCAAAAACGGTACGGTAACTGCCGGCAATTCTTCGGGATTGAATGATGGTGCAGCGGCGATAATCCTTATGTCCGAAGAAAAAGCCCGGGAACTGGAAATCAAACCCCTGGCACGTATTGTTAACTTTGCCAGGGCCGGGGTAGAGCCCGATCTTATGGGGTACGGTCCCGTTCCGGCCATTCGAAAGGCATTAAAAAGGGCTAACCTGACCCTTTCCGACATAGGCTTAATTGAGCTGAACGAAGCTTTCGCCGCCCAGTACCTGACCTGCGAAAAACTGTTAGAGCTTAATAGAAAAATTACCAATGTCAACGGTAGCGGAATAGGACTGGGGCACCCGGTAGGGTGCACCGGGGTCAGAATTGTGGTTACTTTGCTCCACGAAATGAAACGCCGTAATGTTTCCAAAGGGCTGGCCGCCCTTTGTGTTGGTGGCGGGATGGGTATGGCCATGATTATTGAACTTATATAAGTGATGGTGATGAAAAAATGAAAATCAAAACAATTGGCGTAATCGGTGCGGGTATCATGGGTTCCGGTATTGCCCAGGTAGCAGCTCAAGCCGGTTATAACGTGATTATCAGGGATGTTGATCAGAAATTTGTGAACAAGGGTATGACCATAATCAAGAAGAATTTGGAAAAAGATAAAAATAAGGGCAGGCGTACCGAAAAAGAGGTTGAGTCTATTTGGTCCAACCTTTCCGGAACCGTTGATATGTCCGATTTAGCATTCTGTGATTTTGTTATCGAGGCCGCAGTGGAAAAAATGAGTATCAAAAAAGAAATCTTTAAAGAATTGGATAACATTTGCGAGCCTGAGGCTATCTTTGCCACGAACACTTCAGGACTTAGCATTACAGAGATAGCTGCTGCCACCAGCCGCCCCGACAAGGTAATCGGCATGCACTTTTTTAATCCCGTACCGGTAATGAAACTGGTCGAGCTGGTTAAGGGAACCGAAACCGATGCTGCTACTGTAGAAGCTGCAGCAGCCTTAGCGCAAAATTTCGGCAAGGAAGTCATTTACGTAGAAGAAGCTCCGCTTTTTGCCGTTAACAGAATTTTGGTGCCTATGTTAAACGAGGCCATGTTCGTATTAATGGAAGGGATTGCTTCAGCAGAGGATATAGATAAAGGTATGTGTCTGGGAGCCAATCATCCCATAGGCCCGCTTGCCTTGGTCGATCTGATTGGCCTGGATACTCTTCTGTTAGTTATGGAAACTTTATACAGAGAAACAGGGGATTCCAAATACCGCCCGTGTCCTTTGTTGAGAAAGTTGGTTCGGGCCGGTCATCTCGGAAGAAAAAGCGGTCGCGGTTTTTACAATTATAGTTAAGAAATGTACACCATTGGCAATATCTTGGAGATGTCAGCCGGGAAATATCCCCGGCGACCGGCCCTGATTTACCCGGAAAAAAAACAACACTGGACCTACCGGGAATGGGATAATAATGTAAATCGCCTGGCAAATGCCCTTTTAAAACTGGGTACTGCCAAGGGAGACAGGGTTTCTACTTTTTTGACTAACACTAGTGAATTGGTATCCGTACTCTTTGCGGCAGCCAAAACCGGGGCGGTATTTAATCCCATTAATTGTAACTTGAGTCCTGCAGAACTGGCATTTATTCTGAATGATGTTGAGGCTAAAGTGCTAGTATACGGTAAAAGTGAAAAAAAGCGGGTTGAACGGGCACGCTCTAAAATTAAAACCATTAAAAGATATTTATATGTAGATGAAGATCCTCCGGAGTTCGCAATTCCTTATTATCAATTAATTAAAAGCTTTTCAGAAACCAAACCGAATACTTGCGTATCTGAAAATGACTGGTATTCAATAATTTACACCAGCGGGACCACCGGTAAGCCCAAAGGGGTAATTCACAGACACCGGGAGATTATCGATCACAGTATGTGTATGATTGAATCGCAGAAACTTACCTGTCATGACCGGGGATTATCCGTTGCACCTCTTTACCATGCTGCGGAATTGCACTGTTTCTTTATCCCGAGAGTTCACATAGC
Source organism: Desulfofundulus sp. JL263-se (assembly GCF_056316025.1). Classification (NCBI taxonomy): domain Bacteria; kingdom Bacillati; phylum Bacillota; class Clostridia; order Eubacteriales; family Peptococcaceae; genus Desulfofundulus; species Desulfofundulus sp. JL263-se. The sequence continues at coordinate 1,420,966 of NZ_CM149993.1, forward strand.
TGCTACAAACGTAATAATAAAAAACTTCGATCCTCGAGCTATATTGCAGGCTATGAAAAAAGAAAAAATTACTGTTATGTTCGCAGATCCCTCCAGATGGAGGGTTATCGTGCAACACGTTAAAGGCCGGTGCAACCTGTCCCATTTCCGCCTTCTAGCCAGCGGTGGAGCACCGATGCCTCCGGTTATAGCAAAAAAATGTAGGGATGTCTTTAGGGCAAATATCATCCATTATTATGGAATGACTGAAATGGGGCCTGCCGTATCTGTACTGTATCCGGATGAACAAATGAAAAAAGCCGGTTCAGTAGGCAAGGCGCTTCTAAATCACGAAATCAGGGTAGTACGTATTAACGATGTTTTTCCGCCTGACCCCGAAGATGTTGTGGATCCGGGTACCAAAGGGGAAATCATTGTCCGGGGGGTAGGCATGATGCAGGGGTATTACAACCGTCCGGAAATGACCGCGGAAGCCCTATATGGGGGATGGTATCATTCCGGAGATGTCGGCAGTTTAGATAGCGAAGGGTACCTGTGGATATTTGACCGTCTTGACGACATGATAATTTCCGGGGTGGATAATATTTATCCGCGGGAGATTGAAGAAGTTTTGTTGGAACACCCGGACATTCTGGAAGCAGCGGTATTCGGTGTGGAAAACGAACAAGGGGAAACAGAAATTATGGCTCTTATTGTAAGCGATAATAAATCTCTTACTGTAAGGGAGGTTGATACTTTCCTTAGGAAAAGTGATAAACTGGCAGATTTTAAAATTCCTAAGAGGTATAAGTTTGTTAATGAGTTGCCGAAATTGACAACAGGTAAAATTCCAAAACGTCATTTGGCCAAGAAATATAACAAGTGAAGAGTACTTGAGATTATTTTAACCAGCTTCAACATAACATTTAAAAATTAAGGGGTGAACTAGCGGGTAAATAAAATATCAGTAAATTTAAAATTTATTAAATATTCTTAAAAAGGGGTTTTCAAATGACCTTTTTAGCTCCTTTAAGCGAAAAGGAAAAAGAAAGGTTCAATGTTATTAATAAAGAAAATCTTGACTTTATTCGAAGTAGATATAACAAAGTAAATCGCTGGGTTATTGCCGATATGGTACGTCGAAGCGCTTATCGATACCCTGATAAACCTGCTTTAATTTTTAAAGATAAGACTTTAACGTATATCGAACTTGAGGAAGAATGTAATCGCTTCGCTAATGCTCTCTTAGATTTAGGTATACAAAAATATGACCGGGTGGCTATATTGGCCCATAATACCATCCATCATGTTATAACCTGGCTGGGCACCGCCAAAGCGGGCGGTATCTACCTGGCTGTGAATTACCTGCTCAGAGGTAAAGATATCAGTTTCTGTATCAACCATTCAGAGAGTAAAGTTTTCATAGTAGAGGACGCCTTATATGAGCTTGTAAAGGATGTATTAAACGATATGCCCACGGTTAAAACACTTATATGGTCCAATCAGGGTAAAGGAGAGGTTGCTCCTGCCGGGTTTAGGGATCTCGATTTCTGGTACCGGGATTACCCAGCCAGTGAACCTGATGTTGAGTTAAATATTGAAGACCCGGTTCAAATGACCTATACCAGCGGAACGGAAACATTGCCTAAAGGGGTTATTCTCACCAACCAGTCACTTCTCGCTGAATATACAGGTTGCATTATTGACGGGGAATATACCCCTGATGATATTAATTTAAACGCCCTGCCGATTTTTCATTGCGCCCAGCGTGATGTTTTCCTCAATCCGTGCCTCATGCTCGGAGGTACCAATATATTGCTGCTGCAAGCTGACCCCAAGCAAATAATGGAATACATTGAAAAATATAAAGTTACCATGTTTTTTTCCCCGCCCACTGTATGGATTGGCTTGTTGCGGCACCCTGATTTTGAAAAATACGATCTCAGTTCCCTTACCAAAGGATATTACGGAGCGTCCATCATGCCGGTCGAAGTCCTGAAGGAACTACAAAGAAGGTTGCCTAATTGTCAGCGGTTTTATAACTATTACGGCCAAACAGAACTTAGCCCGTATCATACCATTCTAAAGCCCGAATTTCAAGTGTCAAAGGCAGGTTCAGCAGGTAAAGGCGGACTAAATATGGAAACCCGCATTGAAAATGATGATCACAAATCTATAACTATTTCAGGAACCCCCGGAGAAATTTGCGGGCGGGGGCCGCATACAATGCTGTTTTACTTTAAAGATGCCGAAAAAACCGAGAATACTCTTGCTCACGGTTGGTTTCATAGTGGAGATATTGGTATCTTGGATGAAGATAACTTTATATCTGTCGTTGATCGTAAAAAAGATATGGTTAAAACAGGGGGCGAAAACGTGGCAAGCCGTGAAGTAGAGGAAGTAATTTATAAAGACCCGCGGGTATCTGAAGTTGCAGTAATCGGGTTGCCGCATGAAAAATGGGTGGAAGCTGTAACTGCAGTGGTGGTTCCTAAGGCGGGCCAAACCATAAAAGAAGAAGAAATTATAAATCTCTGCAAGGAAAATTTGGCCGGGTTTAAGGTGCCCAAAGGGATTGTTTTTATTGATGAACTGCCTAAGACTCCCAGCGGAAAGATATTAAAACGGAACCTGCGGCAAAAATATAAAGATTTTTATAACTAAAAAATTATATCGGCTATTTATACAGACCTAACATTATTATTATAGAACGGGGTGAGGTAATATGATGAAGTATCCTCTTCTGATACGTACCATTCTGGAACGTTCCCGTCAATTATTTCCTAGGAAAGAAATAGTTTCCCGAGATTTTTCCAGTATTTTTCGGTACACCTACGGGGATTTTTACAAGCGCGTGTGCCGTTTAGCCAATGTCTTGGGAAAAATGGGAATTAAGCAAGGAGAAAGGGTAGCTACCCTGGCATGGAATAACCACCGCCACTTAGAACTTTACTTTGCCGTTCCCTGTATCGGTGCAGTATTGCACATGTTAAATTTGCGCCTGTTTCCTGAGCAAATACTGTATATAATAAACCACGCCGAAGATAAAGTTATCTTTATTGATGAAGATCTTGTACCAATAATTGAAGGTATCCAAGACCGAATTGAAACAGTTAAATGTTTCGTAATTATGACCGATAAAGAAAATTTGCCGGATACTTCTTTAAGCCTGGTATATTCTTATGAAGAATTGTTACGGGATGCACCCCCGATTTATAAATTCCCGGATGATCTTGATGAATGGTCTCCCGCGGCTATGTGTTATACCACTGCCACCACCGGCAATCCCAAAGGGGTAATGTATTCTCACAGGGCTTTGTACCTGCACAGCTTAATGTCGGGTATGACGGATACTCTTGCCATATCTGAAGCTGATACTGTTATGCCGGTGGTTCCGATGTTTCACGTCAATGCCTGGGGTTTACCCTATACTGCTACGTTAATGGGAGCTAAACAAGTATTGCCCGGTATGCGGCCGGATCCTAAAACCTTGTGCAGCTTAATTCAATCAGAAAAAGTAACCGTTGCGGCGGGAGTGCCTACAATTTGGATAGAGTGTTTCAAATTGCTGCAGGACGGTTCTTATGATATTAGCAATTTGGATCGTATAATTGCCGGCGGTTCAGCCATACCTAAAGCGTTCATTGAAGCTTATGAAGAAAAGCTTGGGATAAGGGTGATGAACGCTTATGGCATGACAGAAACTACCCCGCTGACCCTAGCATGCCGGCCCAAGAGCTATATGAAGGAATGGCTCAAAGAACAGCTGTATAAACAAAAGGCGAAGCAGGGTTTGTTTGTGCCGGGTATAGAAATAAAAGTGGTGGATGAAGAAGGTAACGATGTACCCAGGGATGGAAGCACTATGGGCGAGCTACTGTTAAGGGGCCCCTGGATAACCGAAGAGTATTACAAGGAGCCGGAACGAACCGCGGAAGCCCTGCGTGATGGGTGGTTTAGAACACAAGATATTGTGACTATTGATGAAGAAGGTTATGTATACATTATGGACCGTTCTAAGGACTTGATTAAAAGTGGCGGCGAGTGGATTTCATCCGTTGACTTGGAGAATACCATTATGGCCCACCCCGCAGTGGTGGAAGCTGCCGTGATAGCCATTCCCCACGAGAAGTGGCAGGAAAGACCCCTTGCCTGTGTGGTTCTCAACGAAAGCGAAAAAGGAAAAGTAACTGAAAAAGATATAATAGACTTTTTAAGGGACAGGGTAGCCAAGTGGTGGTTGCCCGAAAAAATAATTTTTTTGGATGAGGTACCAAAAACCAGTGTGGGTAAATTTTCCAAGAAAAAACTACGCGAATTGTATAAAGAAGGCAAGCTGGTTAAATAATCAATAACCTATAAGAAGGAGGATTCTTTTAACCAACATGGATTTTGAATTGACGGAAGAGCAGAAGCTCTTACAGGACACGGCATATAAGTTTGCCCGGAATGAATTTGCACCCATGGCCCGGGAATATGACAGGGAGGAAAAATACCCCCGGGAAATCTGGCAAAAGGCCTGTGAAACAGGCCTGGTGGGTGTGATGTTTCCCGAGGAATACGGTGGGGCCGGAGCGGGATTTTTGGAAAACGCCCTCATTACCGAACAACTGTCCAGGGTGGACCTGGGAATGGGGCTTGTGGTGGTGGCTGCTACTTTTGGGGCAGAAAATATATTATTATATGGTACCGAAGAGCAAAAACGCAAGTATTTGCCTCCGCTGGTCAATGGTAAGGCTATTTGTGCCGGCGCTTATACGGAACCGGATGCGGGGACTGATGTCGCCGGGACTAAAACCCGCGCTGTAAAAGACGGAAATGAATATGTCATCAATGGAAGCAAGATGTTTATCACCAACGGCACTATTTGTGACTTCATGATAGTACTATGTGTTACCAACCCCGATGAAGATAAAAGACACAGGAGACACAGCTTAATCCTGGTGGAAGCAGACCGGAACGGTATTACGCGGAATAAGATAAAAGGGAAAATGGGTATTAGGGCCAGTGATACGGCAGAAATAATTTTTGAGGACGTTCGCGTCCCTTGTGAAAATCTAATTGGAGAGGAAGGAAAAGGTTTTTATCAATTGATGCACTTCTTCGATGTAACCAGGATCATGGTTGCCGCCCAAGGTGTCGGCCTGGCCCAGGGGGCCCTGGATAAAACACTGCAATACGTACAAGAGAGAAAAACTTTTGGGAAACCTCTGGCTGCCAATCAAGGCGTACAGTTTCAACTAGCAGAAATGGCAACGCGAGTCGAGCTGGCTCGTAATATTACCTATAAAGCAGCATGGAAAGTAGATAACGGCCAATTAGATCCCGCCCTTAACGCCATGGCCAAATATTATGCCGGTGAAACTGCGGTATGGATTTGTGACAAGGCCGTACAACTACATGGTGGATATGGTTATATTGATGAGTATGACGTTCAAAGATTTTATAGGGATGCAAAAATCCTTGAAATATACGAGGGTACCAAAGAAGCAGAAAAGCTGACTATTGCTCGAAGATTGTTTTGAAAAACCTTTTACCCGGGGTAACCCCCCGGGTTTTATTCAACAGATTACGTTATAAGGTTAAGTTTTAGTTATTATTTGAGGGGGGTATTGATTTGAAAACTAGAGTTGCTGAATTATTGGGAATAGAATACCCAATTATTCTTGGCGGCCTCCAGTGGCTAGGACGTGCTGAGCTGGCTGCTGCTATTTCTGATGCCGGAGGGTTTGGGCTTATTACTGCAGGTTCTTTTAGTAATAAAGAAGAAATGTTGGCGGAAATTGATAAAGCTAGAAAGCTTACAAATAAACCCATTGGTGTAAATATTACTCTTGGAACGAGGCGTAAAATGGATGAGTTTTTTCAAGGAGCCATTGAAGCGGGGGTAAAAGCTATTTTTACCTCAGGGCGTAATCCAGAACCTTTTGTTAAAGAAGTCAAGGATGCCGGAATAAAGCTCGTACATGTAGTTCCAGGAATAAGGTACGCTCAAAAGGCAGAACAAATTGGAGCAGATGCAGTGGTTATTGTTGGTTTTGAAGCTGGTGGTCATCCGGGAATGGACGATGTAACCTTGATGTCCTTGATTCCCAAAGCTGCTCGAGTATTACAAATACCGGTTATTGCTGCCGGAGCTATTGCAGATGGACAAGGATTTTTAGCAGCTCTTGCCATGGGTGCTGAAGGTGTTCAAATAGGCACCCGCTTTGTGGCTACCAAAGAATGCATAGCCCACCAAGCTGTTAAGGAGGCTATAATAAAGGCCGCTGAGACCGATACAACACTCATACTAAAATCTATAAAAGCAGCATTTAGAGTTCTGAAGACAAAGACTGCATATAAGGTTTTAAAAATGGAGAATCGATCTGCAACGGTTGAAGAATTACTTACTTATGCCGGAGGAGATGCTTATTTAAAAGTGGTACGTGACGGTGATATTGATGCAGGTTTGATTTCTATGGGGCAAGGTGTAGGTCTTATTAATGAAGTAATAAGTGCCAGAGAAGTTGTTGAGAATATAATTTCAGAAGCCAAAAATAGATTAAATATACTCAATAAAATATTTTATATGTAAATGAACTATGCCGGTAAATGGTTATTTATTCTTTAAATAAAGAAAAGTATACACAAGTTGATTTAATTATATCTCATTATTTTTTAAAAATTTTAATTAAATCTATTGACCTGATAGATGGAATGATATATTTTAAATATATAATAATGACTGAACATTCACTCATTATTATTATTATGAACCAAAAGTAAAGGAGGATTCAAAGATGAAGCGCAGCATAGATAAGGCTGCCGTACTTGGTTCTGGGGTAATGGGCGCTGCTATCGCCGCCCACCTGGCTAATGCAGGCGTACCCACTTATCTTTTGGACATAGTACCCGGAGAACTTACCCCTGAAGAGGAAAAGAAGGGGCTGACCCTGGAGAGCCCCCAGGTACGCAACAGGCTGGCCACAGAAGCCGTAAACCGGCTTAAAAAAACAAGACCCGCGCCTCTGTATGTGCCGGAAAATGCCGAGTTAATTATTCCGGGCAACCTGGAAGACCACCTGGATTACCTTTCGGAGTGCGATTGGATTATTGAAGTAGTTGTAGAAAGGCTGGATATCAAAAAAAGTTTGTTTGAAAAAGTGGAAAAATTCCGAAAACCTGGCAGCATTATTTCTTCTAACACGTCTGGCTTATCCATCAACGCCATGTGCGAAGGGCGCTCCGAGGATTTTAAGCAGCACTTCCTGGGCACCCATTTCTTTAACCCTCCCCGCTACATGAAATTATTGGAAATAATTCCTGCCAAAGAAACGTTACCTGAAGTAGTGGACTTTATGAGTCATTTCGCTGAAAGAGTTTTAGGCAAGGGGGTAGTGATATGCAAGGATACCCCCAATTTCGTCGCCAACCGCATCGGAGTTTACGGCATGTGTGTCACTATCAAGGCTATGGTGGAGTTCGGCCTTTCCGTTGAAGAGGTTGATGCTTTGACCGGGAGAGTAATGTGCCGTCCCAAGAGTGCCTCTTTCCGCACCCTGGATATGGTAGGCCTGGATGTCCTGGTGCACGTGGCTCAAAACGTTCACGAGGCCGCAAAGGATCCCGAGGAAAAGTCTGTTTTTGAACCCCCGGCCTTTTTCCAGAAAATGCTAGAAAATAAATGGTTGGGAGATAAGACCAAACAGGGATTTTATAAAAAAGTAAAGACCGAAAAAAGCAAAGAAATACTGGTCCTTGATTACAACACCATGGAATACCGGCCCTGGCAAAAGCCCCGGTTTGCATCCCTGGAAGCGGCCCAGCAGGCCGGCAAGCCGGTAAAACAACTGCAAGCACTGATAGCCGGAAAGGATAAGGGCGCGCAATTTGCCTGGCACGTATTAAAGAAAACTCTTCTTTATGCGGCCAACTTGTTGGGTGAAATTGCAGATAACATCCAGTCCATTGACAATGCCATGAGGTGGGGTTTTAATTGGGATCTCGGCCCCTTTGAAATCTGGGACGCCCTGGGTGTTAAAGATGTGGTTGAAAGGATGCGGGCCGAGGGAGAAAAGATCCCGCCGGCGGTAGAAGACCTGCTGGCCTGCGGCCGGCAAAGCTTCTATGAAAAGCGGAACGGCACCAGGTATGTATTTGACCCGGAAAGCAAGGGCACGGTTAAAGAAAGCGTACCCGAAGGAGTTATTTACCTGGCGCCCATCAAGGAGCAGGGCAAAGTCATCAAGTCCAATGCCGGCGCCAGCCTGGTTGATATCGGGGACGGCGTACTCTGCCTGGAATTCCACAGCAAGGCCAACGCCATCGGAGACGATATCATTCATATGATTAATTATTCCGTTAAGGAAGTGGAAAAAAACTGGGAAGGCCTTGTTATCGGCAATTACGGCACTCACTTTTCGGTAGGCGCAAATCTTTTCCTGATTCTCATGGAGGCCGAGGAGGAAGAATGGGATGAAATTGAGATGATGGTGGATAAATTCCAAAAGGCCAATATGAGGCTGAAATATTGTAAAAAGCCGGTTGTTGCCGCGCCCCACGGAATGACCCTGGGCGGCGGGTGCGAAGTATGCCTGCATGCCCACCGGGTAAACGCCTGTGCAGAAACTTACATGGGGCTGGTGGAAACAGCTGTGGGCCTCATTCCCGCCGGCGGCGGAACAAAGGAAATGGCCTTCAGGGCTGCGGAAATGGAAATTCCTTCTGGTCAAATAAAAACCGGCGGTACCAATACCATACAACCGGTGGTTAACCGGGTCTTTGAAAATATAGCCATGGCTAGGGTGTCCACCAGCGGTCCCGAAGCTGTTAAGTTGGGATACCTGCGTCCTACCGACCGGATTACTACCAACCGCGACCGGGTAGTAGGTGATGCCAAAAGATTCGTCCTGGAACTGACTGCCAGTGGTTTCAGACCGCCACGTCCTAAAACCGTAAAGGCCCCGGGCACCGCAGGCTATGCAGCCGTTGAGCTGGGAATTCAAACAATGTTGTGGGGCAATCAGATAACTGAACATGACGCTTTGATTGCCAAAAAGCTGGCTTATGTAATAACCGGCGGAGGGGTTACGCCTGGGACCCCATTAACAGAACAGGACTACCTTGACCTGGAACGTGAAGCATTTTTAAGCCTTTTGGGAGAACCCAAAACTATCGAGAGGATCAAGCACATGTTAAAAACCAACAAGCCGATCAGAAATTAAGGGGGTTGGAACTATGCGCGAAGCCGTAATCGTTAGCGCGGTGCGCACAGCGGTAGGCAAGGCGCCGAGGGGCACCCTGAAAAATACCCGCCCCGAGCACATGGCCGCCACCGTCGTCAAAGAAGTGCTGGCCAGAACACCGGGTCTTGACCCCGCCGAAATAGATGACCTTATTTTGGGTTGTGCATTTCCGGAAGCGGAACAGGGAATGAATGTGGCTCGCATGATAGGCTTAAAGGCTGGCCTGCCCGATACTGTTCCCGGCATAACCATAAACAGGTTTTGCTCCTCTGGCCTGGAGGCTATTGCCATAGGTGCTACCCGGGTAATGACCGGTTTTGCCGATGTTTATTTGGCCGGCGGGGTTGAAAGCATGAGCTTGGTCCCCATGGGCGGGAATAAACTGATGCCCGACCCTGAATTAATGTCCACCATTCCCGAGGCCTACATGGGCATGGGGCTTACGGCGGAAAACGTGGCGGAAAAATACGGTATCAGCCGGGAAGAACAGGATGCCTTTGCCGTAAAAAGCCACCAAAAGGCAGCCGCAGCCATTAAAGAAGGTAAGTTTAAAGAAGAAATAGTGCCCCTGGAAGTTGTTAATGCCTATCGTAAAAAAGGGAAGTTGATCAAAGATAAAATCATTTTCGATACTGATGAGGGAGTCCGGCCGGACACCAACATGGAAGTGCTGGCCCAATTGAGGCCTGTTTTTAAAGCCGGAGGTACCGTAACGGCAGGTAACTCCTCCCAAACCAGCGACGGGGCATCCTGCGTGGTGATTATGAGCAGGGAAAAAGCCGATGCCCTGGGATTGAAGCCCATGGCAGTCTTCCGCTCCTATGCCGTGGGCGGCTGCCCGCCGGAAATTATGGGCATTGGCCCTACCGTGGCCATTCCTAAGGCCCTGAGACTGGCGGGCATTACCAGGGATCAGGTGGATATCTTCGAGTTGAACGAAGCCTTTGCGGCCCAGGCCCTGGCCTGCATCAAGATACTGGAACTGAATGAATCCAAAGTTAACTTTAACGGTGGCGCTATTGCTCTGGGCCACCCCCTGGGATGCACCGGGGCCAAGCTAACCACCACCTTGCTTTACGAGATGAAGCGCCGGGGCGCCCGCTACGGGGTAGTCAGCATGTGCATTGGCGGTGGCATGGGGGCCGCGGCGGTATTTGAGAGAACTAACTAAATAAATAAAAATAAGAGAGGGTGTTAAAAATGCAAAAGGGCGGTATGTTCCTGCTGGAAACCATTGATCCGGAGAAGATTTTTACCCCTGAAGACTTTACCGATGAGCATAAAATGGTGGCCAACACCGTTGCCGACTTTGCGGAAAATGAACTCAAGCCGCGGATAGAAGAGCTGGACGCTCAAAAGGGAGGCCTGGCCCGCTCTTTACTGGAAAAAGCCGGTGAAATCGGTTTGTTATCGGCGGATATCCCGGAAGAATATGAGGGCACCGGCATGGGTAAAGTGGCTTCAGTCCTTATCGCAGAGAACATAGTTGCCGGCGGTTCCTTTACGGTAACCCATGGCGCCCACACTGGAATCGGTACTTTGCCTATTGTAATATTTGGCACTGAAGAACAAAAAAAGAAATATCTGCCGGGCCTGGCAGCGGGAAAACTGGTTGCCGCCTATGCCCTGACCGAGCCCAATGCCGGTTCCGACGCCCTGGGAGTGCGGACCAGGGCGGTTCTTTCAGAAGACGGTAAGTTTTATATTTTGAACGGCGAGAAAGTTTTCATAAGTAATGCCGGCTTTGCCGATGTATTCATAACTTATGCCAAAGTGGATGGTGATAAGTTCACGGCCTTTATCGTGGACAGGGATACTCCCGGGCTTACCGTGGGCCCCGAAGAAAAGAAAATGGGTATTAAGGGTTCTTCCACCTGCCCTCTCATTTTCGAAGATGCCAGGGTTCCTGTGGAAAACGTGCTGGGTGAAATAGGCAAGGGCCACGTTATTGCCTTTAACATTCTTAATATAGGCCGCTATAAGCTGGGGGCAGGCGCCGTGGGCTCATCAAAACTGGCCTTTGCTGCTGCTATCAGGTATGCGCTGCAGCGTTCCCAGTTTGGAAAGCCCATCGCCCAATTCGGCATGATTCAGCACAAGCTGGCCCAAATGGCTGTTAAAATTTATGCTTCCGAAAGCCTCCTCTACCGGCTGGTGGGGGAAATGGAAGAAGCCTTGGAAGGCAAAAGAGAAGGTCCTGAAATAAGTAAAGCCATCGAGGACTATGCCATTGAATGTTCCATTGTCAAAGTACACGGTTCCGAAACTCTGGACTACTGCGTGGACGAAGCCCTTCAGATCCACGGCGGCTATGGTTTTACCCAGGAATACGAAGTGGAGCGTTTTTACCGGGATAGCCGCATTAACAGGATTTTTGAAGGCACCAATGAAATAAACCGCCTGATTATCCCGGCTACTTTGCTCCGCCGCGGTATGAAGGGCCAGCTGCCCTTAATGCAGGCCGCCCAGGAGCTGCAGGAAGAAATCGCCGGTATAAGGGCAAAAGTTCCCGATGGAGATGAAGCACCTTTAGAAATTGAATTTGATATCCTGGAAAGGGCCAAGAAGCTTTTCCTTATGGTAGGCGGCACTGCAGCCCGGAAATTTATGCAGGAGATATCTGAAGAACAGGAAATAATTCAAATTCTCGCCGACATGGCCATTGAGATTTACGCCATGGAAAGTGCACTCCTGCGGGCTCAAAAGGCCTTGAACAACAATAATGATAATGCTGATTTGAAGTGTCGGCTGGCCACTGCCTACGTTTATGACTCCTTCCCCAAATTTGAAATGTGGGCCAAGGAGGCATTGGCCTATATATTCGAACCCGGCGACATGCTGCGCACCAACTTGAGCATTGCCAAGCGTCTTGGAAAATATTACCCGGCAGATGTAATTTCTGTTCGCAAGTCCATTGCCGCCCGGCTATTAGAAGAGGGCAAATATGTGGTATAATTTAGCTTAAAAGAAACCCTTAAAATGCCTTTGCCGGTATGCCGGGGTTCCCTTCCCGGGAACCCCTTATTCTTTTACCAAAGGAGATGGCTGACTTGGCCAGGCGAACAGGCGACAAATATAGGACTATAATTGAGGCTGCTATAAAAGTTATCGCAGATAACGGATTCCACAACTCCCAGGTATCCAAAATCGCCAGGGAAGCGGGAGTGGCAGACGGCACTATCTACTTGTATTTTAAGAACAAAGAAGACATATTGATTTCTTTATTTAAGGTTAAAATGGGCGAGTTCACCGCCGTCGCCCGCAGTGAGTTGGATAAAACGCCGGATCCTTTTGGACAACTGGCAAAACTCATTTCGCTGCACCTGACCCACCTGGAAGGAGACCGAAATCTAGCTATGGTACTGCAAATCCAGCTGCGCCAGTCGGATGTTTCCATCAGGAAGGCTATTGCCCCACCCCTTAAAGATTATTTTAAACTCATTGAAGAGATAGTATCCCGCGGCCAGAGCATGGGTGTTTTTCGTAATGACTTGAATATAAAGCTGGCCAGGCAGATTATATTCGGGGCCATAGACGAAGTGGCCACTTCCTGGGTTCTATCCAGTAAAAACTACAGCCTTACGGCTCAAATTGAGCCAATTTACAAGATGCTTGCCCAAGCCCTTTCGGTAAATTGTCAATATCCGCCTTATCCAGGTGATGCACTATGAACTTCACTTTCCTGGCCCCGCCGGTAATCCGCTTCGGCCGGGGCTGTATATCTGAACTTGGTAAGGAAACTGCGAAGCTGGGAAACCGGGCCCTGCTGGTTACCGGCAGGAACTTTTTAAAACAAAGCAGGATTCTGGACAAATTAATGAAAATTTTGGAGCAGGCGGCGGTGACCACTGTAATCTATGACGGGGTATCTCCCGAGCCACTGGTAGATATGGCGGAAGAGGCCCGGGAACTTTTGCGCCGGGAGAGGTGTAACGTGGTCATCGGCGTCGGGGGAGGCAGTGCCCTGGATACTGCCAAGTCGGTGGCCGCCCTGGCCGGGGCCCCGGGCCGGGTGGCAGAATACCTGGCCGGCAGGAAGGTGGACGGGGCAGCATTACCCTGGGTGGCGGTGCCCACTACTGCCGGTACGGGTTCCGAGGCCACCCCGGCAGCTGTGTTCACCGACCCGGCGCGCAGCGTTAAAACCAGCATGAGGGGCCGGGAGTTCATGGCTGCGGCCGCCCTGGTGGACCCGGAACTGGCGGTATTTGCGCCACCCCGCATTACGGCGCACAGCGGCATGGACGCCCTGACCCAGGCCATAGAAAGCTTAACTTCCCGCTTTGCCACCCCGCTCACCAAGCCTTTAAGCTTTCAGGCGGCGAAGCTGATTATAACCCACCTGCCCCGGGCAGTAGAAAACGGCCATGATATAGAAGCCAGGGAAAACCTGGCCCTGGGCAGCCTTATGGCAGGAATCGCCCTGGCCAACGCCCGGTTGGGGGCGGTACACGGGCTGGCGCACCCGGTGGGACACCGTTGTCGTAAACCCCATGGTTTGGTATGTGCCGTATTGCTCCCCCCGGTGATGGACTTTAACTTGCCGGAGGCAGCGAGGGATTACGCCATTTTAGCCCAGCGTTTGGCCCTGCCCGGCGAGAATGAAACAGAAAAAGCCCGGGCCCTGGTAAGACTGGTGCGCGATTTGAACCGGCGCCTGGGTATACCTTCCCGGCTTGGCGCCCTCGGGCTGAAGGAGGAGGACATACCGGCCCTGGCAGCCCAAGCACTGTCTTCCGGCTCAACCCGGGCCAACCCGCGCCCGGTTTCCCGGGAAGAACTGGCACATATACTACGTGATGCCTTATGAGCTAATCTGCCATGTAAAACTGCTTAGCCCGCTATTTTTAGTCATTAACATGGTTGGTTACTGGCATTATCAGGCTGGTATCTCAATAAAACTTTTTTCTTCCGTAGTAAGTTCGCATGATCCTAACGTCAGTCCTTATTCCCGGTTGTTAAAATGCGAAAATTGCTCCCTTCTCTTTTCAAACAAAGGAAAATTATATAAGTATAAACCGGGCACTGGTACTCTATGGAAACTTTCTAACGCGGTTTAAAGTAGATATCATTGCTGGCTTATCACAGATTTAGCCAAGATAAATGGTTCCAGCATTTGAATTATCTCCTAATAAAAGGTGGCGTAAATTATATGCTGCTGGATGGTCATTCCTTATGATTGCCTGCCAACGACGGCATAGCACGAACCAGGATTTTGGATAATTAGTTGATTTATTAAAAAAGCGCCTGTCGCGTCTGGCGATAGGCGCTTTTTATGTCGCTTTGCACCATTTGATAAGCCCAGTTTGTCAATAACCAGAACAGGGTGCCCACCAGCAGGTAGCCGGTAACGGCAAAAACTTTATCGACATTACCGGGAGCAAATCCCTTTTTTATACCTGTTTAAATTTTATACAGTTTTATTAATTTATTAAAATTTATAAGTTTCATAATATTTTTAAAACGGTAGAAGGGATTTAAAAATTTTTATAGAAATTTCACTAAATGAATATTCATTCATTTAGTGAATCTTTTATTAAAGGAGGTATCCAATATGAGTAAGCCTTGGCTGAAATACTATGACAAAGGGGTTAGACCAATTATAGAATATCCTGATTTAATTATGCCGGATTACGTAGAAAAATCCGCTAAAAATTTTCCTAATAAAACGGCCATTATATTTGACGGAGTAGAAATATCTTACAAGGCATTTGCCGGGATGGTGGCTAAACTTGCCACTGCACTGAGTAACCTTGGGGTTAAAAAGGGAGACCGGGTAGCTTTAATGACTCCCAATTCTCCTTATTACGCAGTTAGCTTTAACGCCATTCTAAAACTGGGTGCAATTGTGGTCCAGGTTAACCCCATGTATGTGGAACGGGAGTTAAAATATATTCTAAACGATTCTGGAGCCAGAGTTATTATAGCTTATGATGCTCTTTACCCGGTTATAAAAAATGTAAAAGATGTAACTTCTCTTAAGCATGTTATTTTATTTAGTCTGGGTAAACCCGCCGGTACCGAGGACGGGCAGTGCTTAAACGCCGGTAAGCTTATGCAAGACAGCCTGCCTTCGCCACCCCGGGTGAATATAGATGTTGTAAATGATGTGGCAGTACTCCAGTATACCGGGGGGACTACGGGAATTCCCAAAGGGGCCATGCTTACTCACCGGAACATAGTGGCAAACGCCCTGCAAATGACGGAATGGTTTAACGAATGTAAATACGGTCAGGAAAAAATCCTTTCAGTTTTACCGTTTTTCCATGTTTACGGATTAACATGTGCCCTTAACTTTCCGATAGTTAACGCTTCAACCATGATTATTTTACCGAAGTTTGAAGTTCAGCAGGTAATGGAAACTATTAAAAAATACAGGCCCACTGTGTTCCCCGGAGTACCTACCATGTACATAGCCGTAAACAATTTTCCCAATGCCAAGAATTACGGAATAGATTCCATTAAAGCTTGCATCAGCGGGTCTGCCCCCCTGCCGGTGGAGGTGCAGAAAAAATTCGAAGAACTTACCGGGGGATTTCTGGTGGAGGGGTACGGGCTGTCCGAAAGTTCGCCCATAACCCATTGTAACCCCCTTTATGGTAAACGCAGGGTTGGTAGTATAGGATTGCCTTTTCCTGATACCGAGGCAAAAGTTGTAGATTTGGAGACCGGTGAAAGGGAACTACCCCCGGGGAAAAGGGGGGAATTGATTGTAAAGGGCCCCCAGTGCATGAAGGGGTACTGGAATATGCCCAGGGAAACTGTCAAAGTTCTGCGTAACGGCTGGTTATATACCGGCGACATCGCAAAAATGGACGAGGACGGGTATTTTTATATTGTTGACCGCAAAAAGGATATGATTGTGGCCGGTGGCTTTAATATCTATCCCAGGGAAATCGAAGAGGTTCTTTTTGAACACCCGAAAGTAAAGGAAGCTGTGGTAATCGGTATTCCCGATCCCTACCGCGGTGAAACGGTAAAAGCTTATATAGTGCTTAAAGAGGGAGAAAGCTTAACCGAAGAAGAAATAATCGATTACTGCCGGGG
Organism: Desulfofundulus sp. JL263-se; assembly: GCF_056316025.1. NCBI lineage: Bacteria > Bacillati > Bacillota > Clostridia > Eubacteriales > Peptococcaceae > Desulfofundulus > Desulfofundulus sp. JL263-se. Next base: position 1,437,219 of record NZ_CM149993.1, read on the forward strand.
TAGACTGGCAAAATTCAAGGTTCCCAAAAAAGTTGAATTCAGAAAACAACTTCCTAAAACTACTGTAGGAAAAGTGTTACGCCGCAAGTTGCGCGAGGAGGAAAAAGACCTGCGGTAGAATGTCAAGACAGTGAACTGGAAATTTTCTAACTTCAGATATATATAAAGTCAATAAAATACTATACCGGCGATTCGTGACATTAATCACCAGCTCTATCTCCCCGGTTTTTTACATTGCCTGCGGCATTTCCGGCGCCATCCAGCACCTGGCCGGCATGGGGTCGTCCAAGTGCATAGTGGCCATCAACAAAGACCCCGAGGCAAACATCTTTAAAGTTGCCGACTGCGGCATTGTGGGAGACTTATTTGAAATGGTGCCTTTATTGACAGAAGAGTTTAAGAAAATAATGGGTTAGGGGTTCGGGTTTATTCCGGCAGTCTCTGGAAAAAGGTTCATAAGTTAAGCTGCCGGAGTTCTCCCGGAAAGGAAGGCCTGTGCACCCTAACCCTCCTTTGACTCTTTATATACCTGCGGAGGTTCCGGCAGCTTTTATTTTACCAGGGAGGGAATACGGTGGCTGAAGCTGTAATTGTCAGTGCGGTGCGGACTGCGGTAGGTAGATCTGGTGGAGCCTTAGTCCAGAGCCCGGCAGTTGAACTGGGCAGGGAGATTATTAAGGAAGCCCTTCGCCGCGCTGGTATCAATGGCCAGTTGGTTGATGAAGTTATTATGGGTAATGTGCTGCAAGCCGGCTTAGGGCAAAACCAGGCCAGGCAATCTGCAATTAGGGCGGGAATGAGGGGTCCCGCCGGGACACCTCGCTGGAAGCACTGGCAAAGTTAAAACCTGTTTTTAAAAAGGACGGGACCGTCACTGCGGTTAATGCTTCCGGTATTAATACGGTGCTGCGGCAGTGGTGGTTGTGTCAGTTAAAAAGGCAGAAGAGCTAAAGCTAATATTTTAACATCAATTTTTTCAAAGGATTGCTTGTATATCAATTATTGCTGTGCAATTTATCAATAAGATGCGGGAGGAGAGGGATAACCTCAGCAACTTAGGAGCTATAAAAGGTACCATAAGCTATAATTTTTGAAAGGAGAGGTAGCCAGTGGGTCATTTAATAAATTCCAAGGAAGAAGTATACCGGGCGCTTGCCGAGCGTTTAAACAAAAACCCGGTGGGAGCCCCGGTAAACAAGTACTTAATAGAAATCTTACGCCGTCTTTATACCGAGACCGAAGCCATGGTGGGAAGCAAATTTCCTCTGAAACCTTTGCCACTGGATAAAATTGCTGACATTACGGGGATTAGAAAGGCAAAATTAGAAAAGACGCTGGAAGGTATGGCCGACAAGGGTTTGGTTCTGGACCTGCCCCGCCGGGAAGGCACTTATTATATGTTGGCCCCGATGGTGGTAGGTTTTTTTGAATATACCTTTATGCGGGTAAGGGAGGACATTGACCTAAAGGAACTGGCGGAACTGTTCGAAAAGTATTTTCATAGTGAGGGAGTACGGGAAGAGATTTTCGGCGGGGATACCAAAATGTTTAAAACCCTAGTTTATGAAAAACTAATCCCTGCCGCAGTGGAAACAGAGGTTTTGGATTATGAACGGGCTTCAGAAATTATTCGTCAGTCCGGTGGCGGGGCTTTAGGCATGTGCTCCTGCAGGCATAAAGCCAGTCACTTGGGCAAAACCTGTGACGCACCCATGGAAGATGTCTGTATGTCCCTTGGCAATGCCGCACGCTGGTTGGTAAGCAGAAAACTGGCGAAACCAGCGTCTACCGACGATTTACTTCGGGTGCTTGAGAAAACAGAAAAGCTGGGTTTGGTGCACCTGGGAGATAATGTGCTTAGGAAACCTGCTTACATCTGCAACTGCTGCGGTTGTTGCTGCGGGATACTAACCTCTATTAATGAGTCAGGTATATATTCTGTACACCCGAGCAATTTCATGCCAGTGAGGGATGCGGAACTTTGCAATGAATGCGGCACCTGTGCAGAAAGCTGCCATGTACGAGCAATTACAATGGATACTAACGGGAACGGGTTAGAAGTACCAGTTTTAAATGAAGAGCTTTGTATTGGCTGCGGCGTGTGTGTGTCTGCTTGTCCCACCGGGGCACTGACAATGTCCCGGCGCTCTGTTTTACACGTTCCTCCATCTAACAAGCAAGAACAGTTTGCTCGTATAGCTAAAGAAAAAGGACGGGTTTGATTCTTTTACGTAGTGGTGTTGATAACCTGTAAAGAAGTTATGGAAGAAAGGCAGGTTAACACTGAAGGAGAGGACAATCTGGGATGCTTCCCAGACCATATCCAAATAGCGGCTTTCATCTATTCCATGAACGGCAATGTCAATGTCCGAATGTTTCCAATAAACGCAGGCGGTTACGAATTACAGGGCGGTCTTTCCAGAGACCGCCCTGTAATTCATGAACCCCTTATATTCCGTAAACTCTCGTGTCCCTCCCATACACTTTTTATGGTTCACATCACCTCAAAGTAAGGCTAAATAATTCCCTGGTTGATCAAAAATCTTTTGAGCATAACCACACTCTCTGCCCGCGTGGCACTGGTTAGAGGAGCAAAGGTTTTATCTGGCCTACCACTGATGATCCCGTTTTGGATACAGGTGGCCACCCCTGCCTTCGCCCAGTTTGAAATGGATGCCTGATCGTTGAAATTGCTAAGGAGTTGTTCGGCAGCTTCCGATGTAATCGTCACATCACCCCGGTATTTTATAGCCCTGGCGATCATCACTGCCATTTCCTGCCTGCTGATTTCCTTTTCCGGAGCAAAGCGATCATCCTCCAGGCCGCTGATCAGACCGGCCCGGTAGGCTGCTTCCACTGCACCGTAGTACCACTTATCAGGGAGAACATCATTAAAGGTGGGCTCTGCGGGTTTTACTTCTTTTAGGTTTAAGGTTTTAGGCAAGGTTGTCTAGGACCCGATTTAGGTAATCACGGCCCGCCCAGACTTCGGGTAGGTCCACGGGAAACCTGGTATCCACTCTCAGGTTCACCTTTTGACTGGAGAGCGCCAGGTGGTCAATGACCTCTGCTGTCACTTGCCTAATATCGAGGCGGGCCCGTTTCAATTTGAGGTAATCCAACTTGATCCGTGACAGCGAAAGCAGGTCCTCTATCAGATTGCTTAAGTGCGATGATTTTGAGAAAATGCCTCTCCGTTTCGGGGGTGTCGACTCTCCCCTCCAGCAGAGTCTCGATGAACTCCTTGATGGTAGTGAGCGGCGTCTGCAGTTCGTAGGTCATATTGGCTACGAATTCGTTGTGCACCTGCTCCAGGCGGCGAGTCCTCGTCACGTCAACGATACTGAGCACGAGAGCTGAGACTTCACCATCCGTATCTGTCAACGATTCGATGATCGCCTTCAAAATCCGCTCTTTTGGCATGACCAGCGCCAACTCGTGATCAACCTTGCTCACTTCGTCGCGGTCGCGGACCAATTTCTCGTCCAGGTCGTAGTTGCGGGTGACTTCCAGGTGATGCTGCTCCGTTACGTCCTTTCTCTTAATTCCCAGCAGCGCCCCTGCCGGATTGACGTAGACTATGCAAATTGACCAACTGCCTAAAAAACTGTAAAAGTTAAGATGTTAATATAAAGTAGATATTCAGTAAAAGATAGCAAGAATGTCGAAAAAATAAAGTACAAGTACTTCACTCCTTGGGGATTGTTTTATTTTATATATTCGATAAATCAATAGGTGAAGTCTTTTTTATCTTCCTTCAGTTTTTGATTCCTGCTGTCTAAGAAATGTGCAATTTGCCCAAAAGCATTAAGGGTAAAATTTTTTGTAAAAAAACCGGAAGGTGTTATTAATTAAATATATAACCAGGCTGAGGGCAATGAAAGAGCCTATGAGGCCAAAAAAGGCGAATATGCTGGCCTTTATAAAGTTTAAAGTAATCAACCAGTTAGGCCAACTATAAAGAAAGCCCTTTCCAAATACGTTAACAACATTTAATCCCGGCTGTAATAAATGATAAAGGCCAACGGTATAAATGCCGGCCAGAATAGCGTGAAAAATGCGTGCTACAATAAATGGTCCCAGTCTAATGTCGGTATGGGCAATCATACTTGCCACCTGTGCGAGAACGGACAGCCCGCTCCACGCCAGTATTATTGCCACTGCAACCAGCTGCTGCAGCAGCGGGGCATCGGCTTCACTGGCCAGTTTTGCTCCCATGGTCATCTCAAATATACCGCTTGCCACCGCACCCAGGACGCCGGAATGGATACCAAATGGAATCAATATTTTACCCAGTAGTCCAGCCGTAAAGGTTATAAAGCCTAACTCCGTAAGGATCCTTATCAGTACGGCAAAAAGAATAATAAAGCCTCCTATAGTGAGCAGGTTGGTCACTGAATTTTTAACTGCATCGCCCAATATTTTCCCGAAGGGACGCTGCTCCTTCCGTAAAACAGTAACCATTTCCTTAAAGGCTTTTTCCGGTATTTCCTGCCATCGGCAATGGGAATTTAAGATTTTTTCCCGGTCACTCCTGCCGTAAAATCTTAGCAATAATCCCAAGGTCAAGTTTCCCAAGTAATGAGCTCCCGCAATAACCAGTCCCACCTTTGGGTTGTTAAACATTCCTACTGCTACGGCGACCAGCATAAACAGGGGACTGGAATTATTAGTGAAGGACATAAGGCGTTCTGCTTCTATCCTTGTACACATTCCCTGGCTGCGCAGGCGTGCTGTTACCATCGAGCCGATGGGGTACCCGCTGGTAAATCCAATGGCCATTACAAAGGAACCTGCCCCCGGAACGTTGAAAAGGGGGCGCATTATGGGTTCCAGCAAAACTCCCATAAAGTTTACAATACCGAAGCTCATTAGAAGTTCCGAAGCTATAAAAAAGGGCAGTAAAGAGGGAAAAACTATATTCCACCAGGCTTGAAGGCCGGTGACGGAACCTTCGAAAATAATTCTGGGATGAGTTATCATAACCAGGATAAAAGTTACCGCACCTATACCCAGAAAAAACTGCGGTAAAATGTCTTTATTTCGATGGAAGAAATGTTTTAAGTTATTGCGGAAGGTATAGGCCAGTCCTAAAAGTATAAGAAAAAAAATGGATGTCATGGAGATATTCATCCCTTTCCTGTTTGCTCTTTGAAATAATATGAGTCTTAGGGAGGGGAAAATGACAGGATGCTCTCCGTGATGGAGCTAAGAATTTACAATAGAGCCAGCCAATTAATATATTCCGGCCTGATACCAAAAACCCCAATATTGTATAGTTGGATCTCCTGATAAATATAAAGCCCATCCGGAGTCAATCTGTGCAGGTCCAATCCTTGACAATGGATAGACCTGTTTATATAATGGAACTTGTTATATTGGAGGGTTACTTTATGATTAAACTGGATGTTAAGGCATTGAAGGAGGAGAAAGGTAGGCAGGAACATTATGGTTTAAGTGTTCAATTGCCCGGCCTGGATGATGGTACCGGTAAAATTCCCTTTGCCGGGCCCGTAAACATTCGTATGGACCTTACCAATACCGGTCTGGGCATACTGGCCGCCGGAGAGATAGAGACTACTGTTAAGGTGAGTTGTGCCAGGTGTCTGAAACCATTTAAGTACCACATCCATACGGATTTTATAGAAACCTATTACAATAAAGAAAAAGGTGTTCCGGCAACCGGTGATACGGAAGATTTTATTCCCTTTAGAGGAGATGAGATTGATATTCAGCCCGAGGTTATAAAAGCCATATTATTGGCCATGCCTATTAAAGTGCTCTGCGAACCGGAATGCCGGGGGCTGTGTTCCCTGTGCGGCTGTAATCTAAATACCGGTACTTGTGATTGCCACCAGGAAAATATAGACCCGAGAATGGCTAAATTAAAGGAATTATTGAAATAAAAAAGGTAACATTTCAAAATGTCAAGGGGGGGAGAATAATGGGAGTTCCGCAAAGTAGGAGATCCAAAGCACGCAATCGCCGGCGCAGGGCAACTCAAAAATTAACAGCGCCGAAGTTAATTCGTTGTCCACAGTGTCACGCCATGACGGTATCCCACCGGGTTTGCCCGGAATGCGGTTATTATAAAGGTAAAGAGGTAGTGGCCAAATAACTGCAGTCCAAAATAAGTTCCGAATTTTCGGAGCTTATTTTTTATTGCTTTTTTTTTCATCTTATTTTATACTACGTCTTAGTACCTGGTACTAAAAGCTCTGGTTCAGGTGAGTTAAATTGAAAAATATGTCAAAGGTTACCAGGCAGAGACTTTTAAAAAGGTATATTTCGGGAAATCCTTTTTTAACCGATGAAGATTTGGCTCATGCCCTCGGGGTTAGCATTCAAACCATTCGCCTGGACCGGTCGGAATTGGGTATTCCTGAAATGCGCAAACGGGTAAAGAAAGTTGCTCAAGAAGTATATGAACAGGTTCGTTCCCTTGACCGGGAAGAACTTGTGGGAGAGCTGGTTGACCTGGAAATTGGAAAATACGGGATATCCATTTTGGATATCACAGAAAATATGACTTTACAAAAGACCCGGGTAGCTAGGGGGCATCTTATATTTGCCCAGGCAAACTCCCTGGCCGTGGCCCTCATCGATACTGAAGTTGCGCTGACCGGTACGGCGAAAATTAGTTTTAAGCGGCCTGTTTTTCAAGGTGAAAAAGTTGTTGCCCACGCGTCTATTACAAGAAAAAAAGGAAATAAATACATGGTAAGGGTTTCCTCGCGGGTGGGCGAGGAAACGGTTTTTGAAGGTAAATTTTTGGTTTTTGCCATAGCAGAGGAGGTCTGGCACCGGTGAAAATAGTCGTTGATGCCATGGGGGGAGATTATGCTCCCCGGGAAACCGTCCTGGGGGCGGTAAAAGCTCGCCGGGAACTGGGCATAGAAGTTATATTAGTAGGAAATGAGGGCCCGGTGAGACAAGAATTAAGGTCTCATAATGCAGAAGACCTTATACCGGTGATAAATGCCGCCGAAAATATCGGAATGGACGAATCACCTGTGGGAGCAGTCCGCCGAAAGCATAATTCTTCCCTGGTCAAAGCCGTAAAATTGGTTAAGGACGGCAAGGCTGCAGCATTTGTTTCAGCCGGGAATACAGGTGCTGTAATGGCTGCTTCACTGCTCTACTGGGGTAGAATCGAAAACATCGGGCGGCCGGCCATAGCAACTATTCTGCCAAATCGCGGTAGATGTACGTTATTATTGGACGCGGGGGCAAATACTGACTGTAAGCCGAAACACCTGCTCCAATTTGGGATAATGGGTTCGCTTTACTCCCAATTAATACTGGGCGTAAAAAATCCCACCGTGGGATTGTTAAATATTGGGGAAGAAGAAACAAAGGGAAATGACCTCACCCTGTCGGCTTATTCCTTGCTGAAGGAGTCGGTGCTTAATTTTATAGGAAACGTGGAAGGCCGGGATATATTTTCAGGAGCCGTGGATGTTATTGTGTGCGATGGTTTTGTGGGTAATGTTGTTTTAAAGACCGGGGAAGGGCTGGTAGCAGCTTTCCTGGGTATGCTTCAGGAAGAGATTTCAAAGAGTATGCTGGCCAGGCTGGGAATGGTTCTTACTATACCAGTATTGAGGGATCTAAAGCGGAAAATGGATTATACCGAATACGGCGGGGCCCCTTTGCTCGGGGTAAATGGAATTACTATAATTGCCCACGGAAGATCGAATTCAACAGCTATAAGGAATGCCATTGGGCTTGCCCGGGATTTAGCAGAAAAGGGTATTGTTAATGCCATTCGCGACGGAGTTATAAAAATGGCCGGCAAGGAGGTGAGGTGCCTCGATGCTTGAGAATACCTGTAGGGCGGGCATTACGGGCCTGGGAATTGCCATTCCCGATCGGGTATTGACGAACTTTGATTTGCAGGAAATGGTGGATACGTCAGACGAGTGGATACGTACCCGAACGGGAATCAGGGAAAGGCGAATTGCTCACCAACAGCAAGCTACTTCCGACCTTGCGGTAGAGGCCGGGCGGCAGGCCCTGGAAAATGCGGGAGTGAGCCCAAAGGACGTGGACCTGGTTATAGTTGCCACTAACACACCGGATATGCTTTTGCCGGCCACATCTTGCCTAGTGCAGGACCGGCTGGGGGCGTTAAATGCCGGGGCTTTTGATCTGCTGGCAGGTTGTACGGGCTTTTTATATGCCCTTTCCGCCGGCCAGCAGTATATCTCTACCGGTATGTTAAATACGGTGCTGGTTATCGGTGCGGAAACCCTCTCAAGGATTATTAACTGGAAAGACCGGAATACATGTGTTCTCTTTGGTGACGGGGCAGGTGCTGCTGTTTTACAAAAAGTACCCTCCGACCGTGGTATCATCGCTACCCGCCTTGGCTCGGACGGGAGCGGCGGTAAATTTTTGCACATCCCTGCGGGGGGATCCCGCCTACCGGTTTCGGAAAGTACCGTACGAGAAAATCTTCACTATGTGCACATGAACGGCAGAGAAGTTTTTAAATTTGCCGTCCGGGTTATGGGTGAGGGTGCTATGGAAGTGTTATCCATGGCCGGACTTGAGCCGGAAGAAGTTGATTACTTCATACCTCACCAGGCTAATATCAGGATAATAGAGGCCGCTGCCCGCCGGGTTGGTATAAATATGGATCGTGTACTGGTAAACGTAGAACGTTTTGGTAATACTTCCACGGCTTCCATACCACTGGTACTTTATGAGGCAGTGGAACAGAAAAAAATTAAGGACGGGCAAAACATTGTTATGGTTGGCTTCGGTGCCGGATTAACTTGGGCCGGTATGGTGATGAAGTGGTATCACAAGGATTAGGATTATTATACAGGCGAGGGAGGAGGGGTAATATCCGGACGCGAATTTGTGAGCTGTTAAATATAGAATATCCCATTGTTCAAGGTGGAATGGCCTGGGTATCCACGGCCCCCCTTGTGGCGGCAGTGAGCGAGGCGGGCGGGCTTGGAATTATCGGGTCGGGACAGGCACCTCCCGAATGGTTAAGGGAACAAATTAAACAAGTAAAAGCATTAACTTCAAAGCCTTTTGGTGTAAACGTAATGCTTATGTCTCCTTATGTGGATGACATAATTAAACTTATAATTGAGGAGCGTGTACAGGTTGTTACCACCGGAGCCGGAAACCCGGGAAAATACGTAAAAGCCCTGCAGAATGTGGGATGTAAGGTTATACCGGTTGTAGCTTCTGTAGCCCTTGCCTGCCGTTTGGTGCGTAGTGGGGTTGACGCCGTGATAGCCGAAGGAAGGGAATCAGGGGGTCACGTAGGGGAACTTGGAACTCTACCTCTGGTTCCGCAGGTTGTGGATGCCGTGGATGTGCCTGTAATTGCAGCGGGTGGTATTTTTGACGGCAGGGGATTGGTTGCCGCATTGGCCTTAGGGGCCGAAGGGGTACAAATGGGTACAAGGTTTATGTCCGCTGAAGAGTGCACCATCCACAGCAATGTAAAAGAAATGTTGATAAAGGCCAGGGACAGGGATACTGTGGTTACAGGCAGTTCAACAGGTCATCCCGTGAGAGTATTAAAAAATAAGCTTAGCAGGCAATTTGAGGAACTGGAAAGGAATTGCGCCCCTCCGGAGGAAGTGGAAAAATTGGGGGTAGGGCGACTCCGCAAGGCCATGGTAGAAGGTGATATAGAATACGGTTCAGTAATGGCGGGTCAGGTTTCTGCCATGGTAAAGAAAATACAACCTGCAGCTGAAATTATCCATGAAATTATGGAAGAGGCCCGGGAAGTTATCCGGCAGCTGGGGGAACGGACGGTGAAATTAAAATGAAGCTGGCATTTATATTTCCGGGACAGGGCTCGCAGTATGTAGGTATGGGCCAAAGGCTGTACGAAAAGTACCCGCGGGCCAGGGAAATTTTTAAGCAGGCAGATTCATATCTTGGAATGGGGTTGAGTGCTCTTTGTTTTGAGGGCCCGGAGGAAGAATTGTCAAAAACCGTTAATGCCCAGCCTGCCATTTTGACCGTCAGCGTGGCTTACCTGCAAGTGGTGGCGGATTACGGCATAAAACCGGATGGAGTAGCCGGTCATAGCCTTGGGGAGTACTCCGCACTGGTGACATCCGGCAGTCTTTCTTTTAAGGATGCCGTTCAACTGGTTCGTAAAAGAGGCCAGTTCATGCAGGATGCTGTGCCCTTGGGGCGTGGAGGAATGGCTGCAATAATGGGATTGGACATTAGCACTTTACAGGAAGTCTGTAAAGAAGCATCCACGAAGGGAGTAGTTGAGGCAGTTAATTTAAATTCGCCGGGACAAGTGGTAATTGCCGGGGAGAACGAGGCCTTGGATACAGCTTGCCAATTGGCCAGGGAAAGGGGTGCGAAGCGGTGTGTAAAGTTGCCCGTTAGTGCTCCGTTCCACAGTACCCTTATGCGTCCGGCTGGCGAGCGGCTGGCCCGGGAGCTTGAAAAGGTGAATATAAAAGATCCCGAGGTTCCTGTAATAGGAAATGTAAATGCCGATTACTTGAGATCCGGTGAGGAAATAAGAAAAGCTCTAATAGCGCAGGTTTATAACCCTGTGCGCTGGCAAGAGTGTATGGAAAGAATGTTAAATGATAACTTTAATGTGTTTTTGGAAATTGGGCCAGGCAAAGTACTAACAGGCCTTGCCCGTAAAATAAACCGCAAGTCCATTGCCTTTTATATGGAAGCAGAGGAAGAACCTGAAAAAGTTCTTGCGCGGGTTAAGGAGGTTATCTAAAATGTTACTAAGAAATAAGGTGGCGGTGGTCACCGGGTCTTCCAGGGGTATTGGCCGTGCAATAGCCATTGAGTTAGCCCGTGCAGGTGCCGATGTGGCCATTAATTGCAGTTCCAGGGTGGATGAGGCGGAAAAGGTAAGGCAGCAAATTGAGGACTTGGGGAGGCGGGCTGTTGTTATTCAGGGAGACGTTTCAAATCCTGATTTCGTAAATTTTATGGTTAAGGAAGTTAGTCAAACATTGGGAAGCGCGAGCATCCTCGTTAATAACGCAGGAATAACCCGGGATAACTTGCTTTTACGCATGAAAGATGAAGAGTGGGATGATGTGCTCAGGGTAAACCTTAAGGCCGCTTTCCTTTGCGCCAGGGCCTTTGCCCGGCCAATGTTGAAAGCCCGCTGGGGGCGCATAATTAATATATCCTCCGTGGTAGGCCTTACCGGTAATCCAGGTCAGGTAAACTATTGTGCGGCAAAGGCGGGGCTGTTGGGTATAACCAGATCTCTGGCCAGGGAACTTGGTTCCCGTAACATAACAGTTAACGCCGTAGCCCCGGGATTTATTTCAACTGATATGACGGCGCAGCTTCCGGAAGAAAAAAAGCACGAAATGTTAAAGCAAATTCCTGCAAATCGCTTTGGTACTCCGGAAGATGTTGCTTCCCTGGTTGCATTTTTAGCCAGTGAAGCGGCTGGATATATTACCGGGCAGGTTATTGCGGTAGATGGTGGTATGAGTATGTAATTTTTTTTAAATTACATTAACAAATACTAAAATTAACTGACGTGGGGGGTAAAAATGATGACTGAGTTTGAGCGTGTTAAGGAAATAATTGTGGAACAGCTTGGTGTTGATGAAAATGAGGTTACAATGGAGGCTTCCTTTGTTGAAGATTTAGGAGCCGATTCTCTGGATATAGTTGAGCTGATAATGGCCTTTGAAGAAGAGTTTGACATTCAAATTCCCGATGAGGATGCGGAAAAGATTCGTACAGTGGGAGAAGCCGTGGAGTATATTAAAGAGCACCTATAAATTTGAAAGCCTGGTTGCTTAGGAGACGGGGCGGGTTATACCTGGAGCGGATGGAGGGAGCGAAGGTATAGCCCGCCCAAAAACAGAGTAATTTTAATGATTGGAAACAGTTAATTACTCTAGAGTAAAACGGAGTGAGACGATGCATAAACGGGTTGTTATTACAGGTCTTGGCGTGGTATCTCCATTAGGTACGGGACTGGAAAAATTTTGGTCCAATCTTATCGCAGGAGTTTCAGGAGTGGGTCCCATTACCAGGTTTGATGCCACGGATTATTGTACCCGTATAGCAGCAGAGGTTAAGGACTTTAATCCCGGAGATTTCATGGACCGTAAAACAGCCAGGCGTATGGACAGATTTGCTCAATATGCACTGGCCGCAACCCGGATGGCCTTGGAAGACTCAGGGTTGAATCTGGAAAAAACGAACCGGGACAAGATAGCTGTAATTTTAGGATCGGGTATCGGCGGGATAGAAACTCTGGAACAGCAAAAGGAGACATTATTAAAGCGCGGCCCGGAAAGAATCAGCCCGTTTTTCATCCCTATGATGATTTCCAATATGGCAGCGGGACAAATTGCCATAAACTACGGCCTGCGCGGCTGTAATCTTACTACTACCAGTGCCTGTGCCTCGGCTAATAACGCCATAGGAGATTCTTTCAAATTATTGCAAAGGGGGCAGGCCGACGTGGTAATTGCCGGCGGGGCTGAGGCACCTATAACACCCCTTGCCGTTGCCGGTTTTTGTTCCATGAAAGCAATGACCACCCGTAATGATGAGCCGGAGCGGGCCAGCCGCCCGTTTGATCAAGAACGGGACGGGTTCGTTATGGGAGAAGGGGCAGCCGTGTTGATATTGGAGACCCTGGAGCATGCCCTCCGCCGGGATGCAGACATTTATGCCGAGATATGTGGCTACGGCAGCACCTGCGATGCTTACCATATATCGGCTCCGGATCCTGAAGGAAGAGGTGCTGCTCTAGCTATGGAAGCGGCCCTGCAGGATGCGGGAATACAGCCCGGGGAAGTGGATTATATTAACGCCCACGGTACTTCCACTCCCATAGGGGACAAGGCAGAAACATTATCTATACACAAGGTTTTTGGAGAACATGCCAAAAAGCTGGCCGTAAGTTCCACCAAATCCATGACCGGCCATCTTTTAGGTGCAGCCGGTGCCATTGAAGGGGTGGCCTGTGTAATGGCCATCCGGGAAGGTAAAATCCCACCGACTATAAATTACACCACCCCTGATCCTGAATGTGACCTGGATTATGTTCCCAATACCGCCAGAGAGGCTCCTGTCCGGGTAGCCATATCTAATTCCTTCGGGTTTGGTGGCCATAACGTTACTTTGGTATTTAAAAAATTTACTCAATAATTTAATCGTAGTTGTAATAGGTGAAAAAGAATGTCTGTGGAAAACTATATCGAAAATTTGTGTAAGAGGCTGGCCGTTGAATGGCGGGACCGGTCTCTTTTATTAGAAGCTTTAACTCACAGTTCTTACGCATACGAAAATAGAGGTAAGGTAAGCGTTAGAAGTAATGAACGTTTGGAGTTCCTCGGCGATGCCGTTCTTGAGCTGGTTATAAGTGAACATCTTTTTTCCGTATGTGCGGATAAACCGGAAGGGGAACTTACCAAGATGCGGGCCAAGGTGGTATGTGAACCTTCACTCGCCAGGGTTTCCCGGGAATTGGGTCTCGGACAGTGCTTATTTATGGGGAAGGGAGAAGAGCACTCCGGTGGGCGGGACAGGCCCTCAAATTTGGCGGATGCCTTTGAGGCACTGCTGGGGGCACTATATTTGGATCAGGGGTATGAGGTTGCTAGAAATTTTGTGCTACGTGAACTTTCCGGGGTTATTTCCGATGTTTTACATGGAAAACTTGAAAGGGATTATAAAACCGAGTTGCAGGAATACCTCCAGCAACGATATAACGAAGCTGCCAAATATTACATTTTAAGCGAGGAAGGGCCCGATCATAATAAAACTTTTACCGTGGCCGTAAGTCATAGGGGTAAAGTTTTAGGTAAGGGCCGGGGGCATTCTAAAAAGGAGGCTGAGCAAAAGGCTGCCCGTGTGGCCCTGGATGTGCTTAAAAAACAGTAAGCCGACCGGAGGTAAAATCAATGGGATTGTTTAAAAGGCTCAAAGAAAGTCTTACTAAAACACGTCAAGGTTTTATTGAAAAAATAGAAAACCTGATTACCCGGCATAAGAATATAGATGAAGACTTATATGAAGAATTGGAAGAGATAATGATAGGATCCGACATGGGGGCCGATGTGGCCCTTGATCTGGTGGACAGGCTGCGCCAGGAAGTTAGGCAGCGGAAAATAAAAGATGCAGAAGAGGTGAAGCCGCTGCTGCAAGAGTTAATAAAGGATATTCTGGGCAATGAGAAAGAGTCCTTGCAACTGGATGCGGCCAGGCCGGCGGTCATCATGGTTGTGGGGGTAAATGGCGTAGGCAAAACTACCACTATAGGTAAACTGGCCTATATGTATAAATCCCGGGGAAAAAAGGTAATTCTGGGAGCAGCCGATACTTTTCGTGCTGCAGCCATAGAACAACTGGAAATCTGGGGCAACCGGGTGGGGGTGGATGTAATAAAGCACCAACAAGGTGCCGACCCCGCTGCAGTGGCTTATGATTCTTTGCAGGCCGCAAAGGCCAGGAATGCCGATGTTCTAATAGTAGATACGGCAGGTAGATTGCATACCAAAAGGAATCTAATGGATGAATTGAAAAAAATACGAAGAGTTCTGGAAAGGGAACTTCCGGGAGCACCCCATGAAACGCTGCTGGTTTTGGATGCCACCACGGGTCAAAATGCTATTAGCCAGGCCCAGCTTTTTAACGAGGCCATCCAGGTAACAGGTATTGCCCTCACCAAGCTTGACGGGACTGCCAAAGGGGGAGTGGTTGTGGCCATTCGCCAGTCCTTGAATATACCGGTTAAGCTTATCGGTATCGGTGAAGGGCTGGAGGATTTACGGGAGTTTGATGCCGGAGAGTTTGTAGAAGCACTTTTTGCCGGAATCGGTGATGATGATAAGAAGGAAGAAAGCAGGGAGTAGTATACAGCCGTAGCGGCTTTTTTTATTAACCGCCATCTTTTAAAAAGATATCAAATTGTCTCCTTAAGAAAGGAAATTACGGAAGATACGGCGAATACCGGTTGTGGTTTTATAACCATGATATTTGCAGAGATTTGCAAATTGGAGGTTAAGATATGGCAATTAAGATTGGTATTATCGGGGGAACAGGGGTATATGATCCAAGTATTTTAGAGGACATAAGGGAAGAAAAGGTGGAAACCCGTTGGGGCAGTGCTAAGGTTAAAATAGGCAAATATAAAGGCAAGCAAATTGCCTTTATGGCCCGTCACGGTGAAGATCATACTGTTCCCCCTCATTTGGTGAATTACCGGGCCAACATAATGGCTCTGAAGCAGCTGGGGGTAAAAAACATCTTTGCTACTGCTGCAGTAGGTTCTCTAAACGAAAACATGAAACCAAAGGACTTTGTTTTTGTTGATCAGTTCCTTGATTTTACCAAATCCAGGCCGCAGACCTTTGTGGAGGACGGGGTGGTTCACCTTGATATGACCGATCCCTATTGTCCTCAATTACGCAAGGTGCTGGAAGAGTCGGCTAAAAGTCTGGGGCTTTCTTATCACAGCAAAGGTACGTATGTTTGTACCGAGGGGCCGAGGTTTGAGACCCCCGCTGAAGTGCGCATGTTTGCCAAACTGGGTGGGGACCTGGCCGGAATGACAAGTGTGCCCGAGGTGGTACTGGCCCGGGAGGCACAAATGTGTTATGCAACGATAGCCATGGTAACCAATTTTGGGGCCGGCATTTCACCAAACAGGCTGTCGCACCAGGAAGTACTGGACATAATGGGCGAAAACGCTGAAAACCTGCGCAAGCTGATTATGCATGCCATTGCCATTCTTGATGAAAACAGGACATGTATATGTCACGAGCCGCCTGAAGACCCTTCGGCTACAAAATAGAGGTTTTCATTTATTTTTTATAAAGGATGGAGTTGAATCTATGGAAACGATGTATTGGGAGGACGGTTGCCTGAAACTGCTGGATCAAACTAGGCTTCCTGCGAAGACGGTTTACCTTGACTGCAGGGAATATACTGATGTGGCCGAGGCAATAAAAAAGCTTAGCGTGCGCGGGGCACCGGCCATAGGTGCGGCTGCAGCCTACGGCCTGGTGCTTGGCGCTCTTGCTGTAAAGGATTTTGATAAAGCGGCATTCGTTCAAAAAGTGAAAAGTATAGCCGAAGAGCTGGCCTCCACCCGCCCCACCGCGGTAAATCTGCGTTGGGCCCTGGACCGTATGCTGGCCCGGCTTCGTTCCAGCAAGGCCGCCGACACCTCCGGGCTTATTTCGGAGATGTTGAAGGAGGCACACTCCATATTTAATGAAGATATCGAGGGGAACAAGCAAATGGGTAGATACGGCCTTAAACTTATCCCGCAGGGGGCCCGGATATTAACTCACTGTAATGCGGGGGCACTGGCCACAGCGGGTTACGGCACAGCTCTGGGCGTTATCCGTGCGGCCCACGAGAACGGGCTAGGGATCAGCGTTTATGCCGGTGAAACCAGGCCCCTTTTGCAGGGTGCCAGGCTGACGGCATGGGAAATGATGCAGGAAGGTATCCCGGTGACCTTAATCACCGACAATATGGCGGGATACCTCATGTACAAGAAGATGGTGGACTTGGTTATAGTGGGGGCGGACCGCATCGCTGCTAACGGTGATGTTGCCAATAAAATAGGTACTTACGGTTTGGCCGTTTTGGCCAGGGAGCACGGGATACCTTTTTACGTGGTTGCTCCCATGTCAACTATTGACTTTGGCTTGGATTCCGGCGACCAGATTCCCATCGAGGAAAGGGAGTGGCACGAGGTGGCCACCCTTGGCGGGCAGGTTGTGGCTCCGGAAGGCGTTAAAGTTTGGAATCCTGCCTTTGATGTTACTCCGGCCCGTTTGGTTACAGCCATAATTACCGATAAAGGAATTGCCCGTGCTCCGTACCGGAAATCCCTTAAAGCACTTAAGTAGCCGGCAATTTTTACCGCAATTCCTAAAAGGAGGAATTAAATGGCGGACTATATTATACGTGACATTAATTTAGCTGACAGCGGCAGGTTGAAAATTGACTGGGTTAAGGCCCATATGCCCGTATTGAATGCCATTCGCGAAGAATTTGAAAAGAAACTCCCCTTTAAAGGGGTGCGGGTGGCGATGAGCATTCACCTGGAGGCCAAAACCGCTTATTTGGCAGATGTTTTGAAGGCGGGAGGGGCTGATGTAGCTATTACCGGCTCGAACCCCCTGTCAACCCAGGACGACGTGGCCGCTGCCCTTGCCAGGGAAGGTATCAACGTCTATGCGTGGTACGGTGCCACCAGCGAAGAATATAACGAACACCTGCGCAGGACACTGGCTACCCGCCCAAAGATTATTATTGATGACGGCGGGGACCTCGTGCATATGCTGCATACCGAAATGAAGGACCTGGCAGAGGAGGTTATTGGCGGCAGCGAGGAGACCACTACCGGCGTGCTTCGCTTGAAGGCTATGGAGAGGGCCGGTCAATTGCGATTTCCCATGATAGCCGTTAACGATGCGTATTGCAAGTATCTTTTTGATAACCGTTACGGGACGGGAGAATCTACGTGGTCCGGTATCATGCGCACCACCAACCTTATTATCGCCGGTAAAACTGTTGTCGTAATGGGTTACGGCTGGTGCGGCAAAGGGGTGGCCATGCGGGCCAAGGGCCTTGGCGCCAAAGTTATTGTATGTGAGGTTGATCCCATTAAAGCCATCGAAGCGTACATGGACGGCTTTGAAGTAATGCGCAGTGATGAGGCTGCCGGGCGCGGCGATATTTTCATTACGGTTACCGGCTGTAAAGACTTATTGCGTTATCACCATTTCCACCGCATGAAAGACGGTGCCATTTTGTGTAATGCCGGGCACTTTGATGTGGAGATAAATATTCCGGAACTTGAGCGCGCCTCCGTCTCCCGCCGGACAGTGCGCAAAAATATTGAGGAATTTACCCTGCCCGACGGCCGTCGGATTTACCTGCTGGCGGAGGGACGTCTGGTCAACCTGGCGGCCGGAGACGGCCACCCGGCGGAAATAATGGACATGTCCTTTGCCCTGCAGGCCCTTTCCGCACGCTACATCCTTAATAACGGGGAAAAGATGGAGAAGAAGGTTTATGTAGTACCCCAAGATATCGACCGCTGCGTGGCAGAGTTAAAGCTCAAATCCCTGGGTATTGAAATTGACCGTTTAAGTGATGAACAATATGCTTACCTTAACAGTTGGGAACATGAATAAGAAGGATGATGGCCATGTCCGGAACTCTGGAACAAGTAAGCAAAGAACTTATTAAGGCTTGTAATGATATGGCCGGTGCGGGCTTGGTAGCCGGTACCTGGGGAAACGCCTCGGTACGCCTGTCCAGTGACGTTGTAATTATCACTCCCAGCGGCATGCCCTATGACAGTCTGGATCTTTCGGATATGGTGGCTATGGACCTTTCCGGCCATGTGGTGCAGGGGCACCGCCGTCCTTCCACTGAATTTCCCCTGCACTTGGAAATCTACCGCCGGAGGCCGGATGTGCATGCCATTATGCATACCCACAGCGTGTATGCTTGTGCTCTGGCTGCCGCCCGGGCGGACTTGCCGCCGGTATTGGAAGAGCAGGCCCAACTGCTGGGGGGGCGGGTGCCGGTGGCCGAATATGCTCCTGCAGGTACAGAAGAGCTGGCCCGTGCCGCTTCCCGGGCCCTTGGCCGGGGCGGGGCGGTTTTACTGGCCAATCATGGCCTGGTGGGAGTGGGGAGAAATATCGAGGAGGCTTTCTTAGTCTGCCGGATTGTTGAGAAAGCTTGCCAGGTATACATTTTAAGCCGTAGTGTGGGTTCTCCCGCCGTCCTGGAAGAGAAAGAGGTTGCATTTTTAAGAAAAGCTTTTCTTACAAATTATGGCCAGCAATGACGGGGTTAATTCACCCGCCCCGTAAAATGGGGCGGGCGATATAACATTGGAGATCTGTATATGAAAGGGGGAAATCCGGTTTTAAAGCCGGTATTTTGTTATGAATCTCCTTGTTAAAGCTGGAAACATCATTACCATGGATGAAAAGGAAATGCTGATTGAAGGCGGGGAAATTGCCGTTAAAAACGGCAGGGTTATACACATAGGACCCGCTGGCTCAACACCTGCCGATTTCAAGGCTGATAAGGTCGTTGGCGGGAATAAGATGCTGGCTATGCCCGGCTTTGTCAATTGCCACACCCATGCGTCCATGACCCTTTTACGCGGTTACGCTGATGACTTGCCTTTGATGAAATGGCTTAAGGAAAAGATATGGCCCTTTGAAGAAAATATGACACCGGACGATATTTACTGGGGAGCCATGCTGTGTTGTGTCGAGATGATTAAGTCGGGTACCACTACCTTTGCCGACATGTACATGCATATGGACCGGGTTGCCGAGGCAGTGGAAAAGACCGGAATGCGGGCGGTCTTAAGTCGCGGCTTGATTGGCATTACCCCCAGCGGTTCTCAGGCATTGGAAGAAAGTGAAGAATTTGTGCGGCAATACAACGGAACGGCGGAAGGCAGGATTACCTGCATGTTCGGGCCTCACGCCCCTTATACCTGCCCCCCGGACTACATCCAAAAGGTTATGGAATGTGCCGGGAAACTGGGCGTTGGAATTCATATTCACCTGGCGGAAACCCGCACGGAACTGGAAGATATTACGGCAAAATACGGAAAAACCCCTATTCAGCTCATGGACAGTATCGGGCTGTTTGAACTGCCCGTCTTGGCCGCCCACTGTGTGCACCTTGATGATACTGACATAGAGATTTTGGCCACCAAAAAGGTTGGTATTGCCCATAATCCGGAAAGCAATATGAAGCTGGCCAGTGGAATCGCGCCGGTGCAAAAGCTTGTTAAAGCCGGGGCCGTTGTGGGCCTGGGAACGGACGGTGCGGCAAGCAACAACAATCTGGACATGTTGGAAGAGCTGCGCAGTGCATCCCTGCTGCAAAAAGTTGCCACCGAAGACGCTACTTCTATGCCTGCATCAGCTGCTCTGGCCATGGCCACCAGGGAAGGGGCACGGGTGTTGGGGCTGCAGCAGGATGTAGGCGTATTAAAGAACGGATACAAAGCAGACGTGATTCTTTTAAATATGGATAAACCTCACCTGTACCCGCTTTACAATCCAATGGCCCAGGTAGCTTATGCTGCCTCGTCCGCCGACGTGGAAACCGTTATTATTGACGGCCGGGTGGTCATGGAAAACCGCCGCCTGTTAACGGTGGACGAAGATGAAATCTGCGCCAGGGCTGAAGAATGTGCCCTGAGGCTTTTGAAAAGAGTTAGCTGAATAAACTAGGTGCAGCCGTGGAAAAGAGGGATATCTTTGCAAGAATTGGTATATCTAAACGGTTGGCTGGGAACCTTTGAAGATGCTTTTATTTCTGTAAATGACCGGGGTTTCATTTTTGGAGACGGAATTTATGAAGTAATACGGGCCTACAACGGAATAATGTTCGGTCTGGATGACCATCTAAAACGCCTGGAATCCAGTGCCAGGGCTGTGGAAATGACTTTACCTGGCGATTTGCAAGAAATAAAATCGACCTGCCAGAATGTTCTGGGCAAGTCGGGGATAAAGGAGGCCATGATTTACATTCAGGTAACCCGGGGTACGGCTCCCAGAAATCATTTATTCGACCCGAATATGCGCCCCAATTTGCTGATAACCGTAAGGCACCTGCCGGAAATTTCACCTGTAATATATAACGAAGGAATAAATATAATCACACACCCTGATTTTAGGTGGCAGATGTGCAACGTAAAAACCATCTCCCTGCAGGCCAATGTACTGGCAAAGCATAAAGCCCGCAAGGCCGGGGCTTTGGAGGTTGTTTTTGTGCAATCTGACGGTACGGTAACGGAGTGCGGGTCCAGCAATATATTTATCTATAAAAGCGGTACTTTAAAAACACACCCGGCTAATAATAAAATACTTGCCGGCATTACCCGCAAATACATAATTGAACTGGCTAAGGTATTGTCCATAAACGTAAAGGAAGAACCCTTTACCATTTTAGAACTCATGGGGGCGGAGGAAGTTTTTTGTACTAATACCATAGAAGAAATAATACCTGTAGTTAAGGTAGATGAGAAAATTATTGGAAATGGCTGCCCCGGTCCTGTAACCAGCCGCCTTCATGAAGAGTACATTTCCCTCACACAACGTTTAAGATAGCTGTAATTCTTTAGGTATCATATAAAAAGCCCGTACCATCATCAAAGGTACGGGCTTTTTACCGTTAATTCTTATTTTGCCGGAGGGTTTTCAGAAAGGTCTTAACCCCGGAGGCGGCGACGCTGAAGAATCCCCGGTGCCGTGACAGGATTCGGTCCAGGGCGGAGCAGACGGCCTCCAGTTGTCCCATAGTAACGGTAAGGGGCGGCTCAAGCCGGATAACATTGGGATTATTAAGGGTATAGGCAGTAATAATGCCGTATTCATTGAGTAATTCAGCTGCAATAATGCTGGCCGTGTATTCATGGGAAAGTTTTCCGGTAATCCCGAAACTAATTTTATTACTCAAGCCGCCGGGTTGATCAAATTCCAGGCCAATCATGAGGCCCTTTCCGCGGACATCCTTTATCAGCGGGTATTTGTTTTTGAGCAGGTTTAATTTTTCCATAAAGAATTGGCCTTTTTTATGCGCCTCTTCCACCAGGTTTTCCTGGTAAATTACTTCCAGGGTGGCCAGCCCGGCAGCGGCTGCCCGGGCGTTCCCCCCAAAAGTGGAAGTATGTAGAGTTGCTTTATCCAGGCTGCCGTAGGCCTTTTTCCAGATATTATCCCTGGTAATGAAGGCCCCTATGGGCATGACCCCGCCGCCAAGGGATTTGGCCAGGCATAGCACGTCCGGCTCTACGCTTTCGTGCTCACAGGCAAACATTTTGCCCGTTCGGCCAAGGCCCGTTTGAATTTCATCAACAATTAAAAGGGCTCCGTACTTTTTGCATATTTTTTGCGCCCGGGCCAGGTAACCCTCGGGCGGCATTATAATGCCGCCTTCGCCTTGAATGGGCTCAACAATGAATGCTGCCGGGTTAAAAGCTTTCATTGCCTTTTCCAGCGCGTCTGTATCGCCAAAGGGGACAGGGTGACATCCCGGCAGGAGGGGCTCAAAGGGTTTTTGATATTTTTCCCGGCCGGTTACCGAAAGGGCGCCAAAGGTTTTGCCGTGAAAAGAATTTTTGCAAAATATTATATCCGTTCTGCCCGTTGCCGCCCGGGCCAATTTAAGGGCGCCTTCCACCGCCTCTGCACCGCTGTTGCAAAAAAAGGATCTCTGTAGTTCTCCCGGAGTAATTTGGGCCAGATTGTGGGCCAGGGCCCCTGCCAGGGCAGGCAAAGAAGCCTGAAGAAGGCCAGGCAAAGTTTTTACCTTGTCCAGGGCCTCAAGTAACCGGGGGTGATTATGTCCTATGTTTAACGCCCCGTATCCCCCGAGAAAATCAAGGTATTCCTTGCCATCACTGTCCCAAACATTGACTCCCGAGGCCTTAACGAAATGTTTATCAAAGTCCAGCAAACCCATAAGGGTAGCCAGGCCGGAATTGCCGTATTCTTTATGCATATTACGTACATCATTCCTATCCAGGGACATTGCATCTTCCAGGGAAAGAAGAGCTAAGCTCTCTCCGTTTTTACGTTTTAAATTCAAGCTGTTTTCACCTCACTCTGTGCAAAAAGTGTGCACAAATCTAACCATAAATCTAGCACGGTATTTACTGCCTGTCAATTTTATGCAATTGTTTTTGGCATTCCTTTTTTAATTGTACTGCTGTAAGCCTTGACAGAAATGGCCGTATTAACTACAATCTACGTGTAAAGTATTATACCTTTATAGCAGTAGGGATTGCTATGGATAAAGTGGCATGGATAACGTTGCTATTTGATTTTTACGGACAGCTACTTACTGAAAAGCAAAGAGAATTTATAGACCTCTATTATGGTAATGATTTTTCCCTGGGGGAAATTGCTGAAAATTATAACATTAGCCGCCAAGCGGTGTATGACAGTATAAAAAGAGCTGAAAATGTACTTAATGACTATGAAAAGAAGCTGGGTCTTGTAACCCGTTTTTTAAATCAGCGCAGCAAGCTTTCCGAAGTGGCAAAGTTACTTAAGGAATCTGAAAGTGAAGGAAAAACTGAGCCAGTGATAAAGGCGCGGAGAATATTGGAGGAAGTGCTGGAGATTGTGGGAGGGTGAGGATTTTACAAGTATTGTTTTTTATAAAATTTCCTTAATATAAAGGATTGCATAGGGGGATGTAAAGTGTTTTCCAGCCTGGCTGAAAGGCTTCAGGAAGCCTTTAAAAAATTAAAGGGAAAGGGAAAACTCAGCGAGGCCGATGTTGATCAGGCCCTTAAGGAAGTACGCAGGGCACTGTTATCCGCTGATGTAAACTTTCAGGTTGTTAAGGACTTTATAGGTCGCGTAAGAGAGCGGGCCCTGGGACAAGAAGTACTGGAAAGCCTGACACCGGCCCAGCAGGTCATAAAGATAGTGCGTGATGAACTGGTAAACTTAATGGGTGGCAGTGAAAGTAAGATAAATATGGCCCCAAAGCCTCCCACCGTTATTATGATGGTGGGCTTGCACGGGGCGGGTAAAACCACTACTTCAGCTAAACTGGCCAGGTTACTGAATAAACGGGGCCGAAAGCCTCTTTTAGTAGCCGCTGACGTGTATCGCCCGGCTGCCATTAAACAATTGGAAGTGCTGGGCAGCCAGCTGGACATACCGGTTTTTACCATGGGAGATAAGCAACCTCCTCCGGTAATTGCCAGGGCGGCCAGGGAAAGTGCCATCCGTAACGGTCAAGATGTAGTTATTATAGATACTGCCGGGCGCCTTCATATCGATGAAGAACTCATGGAGGAGTTGCACGCCATCAAGGCCGAGGTGCAGCCTGACGAGGTTTTACTGGTTATAGATGCCATGACCGGTCAGGATGCAGTTAATGTGGCCAAGACATTCAACGAGCGGCTTGCCCTGGGCGGTGTGATTTTGACCAAATTGGACGGGGATGCTCGGGGAGGGGCCGCGTTATCGGTTAAAGCTGTTACCGGTTGCCCCATCAAGTTTATCGGTGTTGGGGAAAAGTTGGATGCCCTGGAGCCGTTCCATCCCGACCGCATGGCCGACCGCATTTTGGGAATGGGAGACGTGCTTACTCTTATTGAGAAGGCCCAGTCCAGCTTTGACCAGGAAAAGGTGGCCAGGTTAAATAAGCGCATCCGCAGCATGGAATTTACTTTGGATGACTTTTTAGAGCAATTACAACAGGTAAGGAAACTGGGCCCCCTTGATCAGATATTGGGAATGATACCCGGCCTTGGTAATAGTAAGAAATTGAAAGATCTTAATGTAGATGAAAAAGAATTGATTTATGTAGAGGCTATCATTAATTCCATGACTCCATGGGAGAGACAAAATCCGTCTCAAATTAACGGGAGCCGTAAGCGGCGTATTGCCAAAGGCAGCGGTACCAGCGTTCAGGAGGTAAATCGCCTGCTCAAACAATTTGAGCAAACAAAGAGAATGATGAAACAGTTAATAGATGCCGAAAAGTCCATTAGAAAGGGTAAACTTAGGAAAAATCCATTTATGATTGGCAAGAAGGGAGGACCTTTTTAGGTCCGTTAAATAATATTAAGTGTAAATCCAAATCCTAACAAGGAGGTGACAAAAGTGGCCGTTAAAATCAGACTTAAAAGAATGGGAGCTAAAAAGAACCCTTTCTATAGAATTGTGGTTGCTGACTCCCGTTCACCTCGTGACGGCCGGTTTATTGAAGAATTAGGTTACTACGATCCTTTAAAGGAACCGGCGGAAATTAAGATTGACGAGGAAAAAGCAAGGGACTGGCTCAGCAAGGGAGCGCAGCTTACTGACACTGCCAGGGACTTGTTTAGCAAGGCAGGTATCATATAAAAAAGCCTGCCGGAGAATAATTGAGGAGGTCTATCCCTATGGAAGAGCTGGTGGAAGTATTAGCCAAAGCCCTGGTAGATCAGCCCGAACAAGTAGTGGTAAATTTAGTGGAAAAGGAAAAATCCAGCGTGATTCAATTAAGGGTAGCTCCGGAAGATATGGGTAAGGTGATTGGCAAAAACGGCCGTATTGCAAAGGCCATACGGACCGTTGTCAAAGCAGCTGCTATTAAAAAGCGGAAAAGGGTAACTGTTGAAATTGATAGTTTAACGATGCCCGGCTAGTTATTTTTGACTTTCATAGATTTATCGTGGTAATTGCCTCCTTTTTGGGGAGGTAATTAAGGAGGACTCCCGTTGGATGCAAAATATCCAGTATGTAACGGTGGGAAAAGTTGTTAATACCCATGGTAACCGGGGAATGTTAAGGGTTATACCTTTAACAGATTTTCCAGAACGGTTTTACGATATGGACGAGATCTTTGTTCTGCATCAAAGCACCAGGAGTATCTTGCACATTCAACGGGTATTCAGCCACAAAAAATTTATTATAATGCAATTCATGGAAATTCCGGACATGAACACGGCTGAAAAGTATAAAGGAGCCTTGCTTCAAGTACACCGGGACGACTTGGTGGAGCTGCCTAAAGATACGTTTTATATTTTTGAAATTATTGGGTCCAAGGTCTTTACCGTACAAGGGGAATTTCTCGGTGAAGTGAAGAATGTAATACAAACGGGGGCCAACGATGTATACGTGGTAGAAAAGGAGGGCCGGAAAAAAAACCTTTTAATTCCGGCACTTAAATCGGTTGTTCGCCATGTGGATGTGCAGGCAGGGCGAATAGAGGTTGTATTGCCCGAAGGTTTGGCTGATTAGGCGGGTGACGCCATGCAGATCGATATTCTTACCCTGTTTCCCGAAATGTTTCAGGGCCCCTTTGATACCAGCATGATTAAACGGGCCAGGGAACGGGGATTAGTTGGCATTAGCATTATTAATATCCGGGATTTTTCCCGGAATAAACATCGTACCGTTGATGACACTCCGTATGGCGGGGGAGCCGGCATGGTTATGAGCCCTGAGCCGGTTTTTGAGGCGGTGGATTTCGTGCGCCGGAGGTCCGGGAACTCTTCCCCTCGTATTATTCTTATGTGTCCTACGGGCAGTCCTTTTAACCAGGAATTGGCCAAGGAGCTGGCTAAAGAAGAACACCTGGTGTTAATTTGCGGGCACTACGAAGGGTTCGATGAGCGAATACGGGAAGGGGTAGCCACGGACGAAATATCCATAGGTGATTTCGTGCTTACCGGCGGTGAACTTCCTGCCATGGTGGTGGTGGACGCCGTATCCCGCCTGGTCCCCGGGGTGTTGGGAGAAAGGACTTCTGCCGAAGAAGACTCCTTTTACCACGGGCTTTTGGAATATCCCCAGTATACCCGCCCCCGTAACTTCAGGGGAATGGAAGTACCCGAGGTTCTCACCAGCGGCCACCACGAAAAAATTCGGCAGTGGCGTAGAAAGGAGTCACTAATCCGCACCCTTGTGAGAAGGCCGGACCTTTTAAAACCGGAAGTCTTAACTTCTGAGGACAGGGAATTTTTAAGGGAGTTAAAACAGGCGCTGGATAATGTTTCTTAAAGGGCTCATTGCGCCTGTAAAAAAATTGTGTTATAATTTGCCTTGTTGATCAAGGGTGGTCCGCTGCCTCCCAGTTGAGGCATGAACATCTGCAGAGAAGGGGGGTACATAAAATGAATTTGATTGATGTAATAGAGAAGGAACAGATGAAAAGCGATATCCCGGATTTTCGTCCGGGAGATACTGTAAGGGTACATGTGAAAGTTGTAGAAGGCAACAGAGAGCGTATTCAGGCCTTTGAAGGTATTGTAATCCGCCGCAGGGGATCCGGCCTGGGTGAAACATTTACTGTTAGAAGGGTTTCCTATGGCGTTGGCGTTGAGCGTACCTTTCCCTTGCATTCACCCCGTATTGCAAAAATTGAAGTAATCAGGCGCGGACGTGTACGCCGGGCCCGGCTTTACTACTTGCGCCAGCGGAAGGGTAAAGCGGCCCGTGTAAAAGAAAGAAGATAGAAATTATAATCAAGGGACTGCCTGCCAGTCCCTTTTTATAATTACCGGTAAATTTTATGGATGGGGAGAATCAGATATGGGGCAAATTGATCATGACAAAATAGATGGCGGTCAACTTCGGGAAAGGGGCAAGGGCCAGAAATCAAGTTTCATTGAAATATTGGAGTCAATTGTTATAGCTGTGGTGCTTGCCGCGTTAATCCGAATCTTTATTTTTAGTCCTTTTTACATACCTTCGGGCTCTATGGAACCTACACTGCAAATTGGTGACCGGATAATTGTCAGCAAATTGAATTACTACTTTGAAGAACCTTCCCGGGGAGACATAATGGTATTTAGATTTCCCCTGGACCCTAGCAGGGATTTCGTCAAGCGTGTTATTGCCCGTGGCGGGGAAACCGTTGCCGTTCGGAATAGTCAACTTTACATTAACGGTAAGCCCGTTGATGAAAATTATTTGCCGGATAATTTACAATTTCCCGATTTTGGCCCTGTTAAAGTACCCGAAGGCAGCTACTTTGTGATGGGGGATAACCGCAACAACAGCGATGACAGCCGAAGGTGGGGCCCGGTTCCGCAAGAATACATCGTTGGAAAAGCCATATTTATTTACTGGCCACTGAATAGAATAGAGCTTTTGCACTGATACGAGAAATTATTAAGATGTTTATGCCTTTTCCGGGACATAATTAATAAAAAAGATACCGGTCGTGAAAAAATGAACATTCAATGGTACCCCGGCCATATGGCCAAGGCGCGAAGATTGGTTGAACAAAACTTAAAACTAGTTGATGTGGTTATAGAATTGCTGGATGCCCGTGTCCCTGTCAGCAGCAGAAATCCCATGATCGATAAAATTATCGGTAACAAGCCGCGCCTTGTAATATTAAATAAAGCAGACCTTGCTGACGAAGATATTACCTCCTTTTGGATCAAAAAAATGAGCCAAAATGGAAGGGTTTTGAGAGTTGATTCCCGAACAGGACGCGGGATCAATAAGGTGCCGGCCGCTGTCGCAAAAATGGCCCGCCCTAAAATAAAGGGAAAGGTCAGGCCGGTGCGGTGTATGGTTGTGGGAATTCCTAACGTGGGTAAGTCCCTTTTTATTAATCGCTTAGTTCGGCAAAGGGTTGCCCGCACGGGAAACAAGCCCGGTATAACCAGGGGACAACAGTGGATACGGGTGAATAAGCGGGTGGAGTTGCTGGATACGCCGGGTATATTATGGCCGAAATTTGAGGATCCCGATGTAGGTTTTCGCCTTGCCGCTATCGGTGCCGTTCGAGAAGAAGTTTACCCAGTGGAAGATATAGCGGTTAAACTTATAGAGTGGTTAGAAAAAAATTATCCGGGAACTTTGAATAAGCGCTATAATCTTGATTTTTCTGGGTTACCAATGGAAATTATGGAAAAAGTGGCCAAAAAAAGAGGATTTATACTTCCAGGAGGAAAAATTGATATATATAAAACATCAATCCATATATTAAAAGAATTTAGAGACGGAAAGTTAGGCCGCTTCACCCTTGATTTGCCTCCTAAAATAAAAATAAGTTAAAAAATATTCATATTGGGGAGGGATTTAATTGCGGACCGAGAAAAAGTTAATAAGTCCACTTTTCTTTTCGGAGTAAATATATGTCGAAAAAACAGATAGTGGATTTAAAAGCCTTTACGGTATCGGAAATCAGGCGGATATATGGTAATGCCGCTGAATTGGGAGATGACTTTATTGAAGCCCTTTCTAAGGATTCAAGGGCGGGGGTTAAAAGATTATATAATCAGTTGCGGCGAAAGAAAGAGAAACAAGTGGAAGATATGTGCCGCTTGCGTAACCTTTTTAAGCCCGAAGAAAATGTTTGGAAACAGGGGTGCTCGTATGTTGCCGGGGTTGACGAGGCGGGCAGGGGCCCTTTGGCCGGACCGGTGGTGGCCGCAGCGGTTATATTACCCGGCTTCGTAGATCTCCCTGGACTTAAAGATTCTAAGAAACTGACACCTGAAGCCCGCAAAAAAATGGCATTAAAGATAAAAGAAGTAGCGGTAGATTGGTCAGTTAGCCTATCCACAGTTAGTGAAATTTTATGTTATAATATCTACTGGGCATCTTTGCTGGCTATGAAAAGGGCAGTCCGTGGTTTAAAATTTACACCTGATTATATTTTAGTTGACGGTTTTGCCATTAAAGATATTGATATCCCCCAGCAGCCGCTGGTGGGCGGAGATGAATGTTCTGCTTCCATTGCCGCGGCGTCCATAATTGCCAAGGTTACCCGTGATGAATTAATGAAAGTTTTGCATAATTTTTATCCCCAATACGGGTTTAAAAATCATAAGGGCTATGCAACCCGTGAACACTTGCAAGCGTTGGAGTTATACGGGCCGTGTCCGGTGCACCGCACGGGTTTTGGGCCGGTGAAAAAAGTATTATCCCAAAAGGATGACTATAAATAATATCTGCTATTTGTCGGTAAACAAAAAGGAAATATTAAACGTATTAGTTAACTGATAATTAAATAATTATTTACATAAAAGTTTTTTTCAATGGTGAAATTTGCCCTAGTTGTGCGCCGGGGAGTTACAAAATTCACAATCCTGTAAATCCCTGGCTGGTTTGGGGCAATTTTAAATACTTTGGAGGCAAGTATTCCTTGAGAAAGGGGGGAGATCGGTGTCTGATTGGGTAGGGGTATCCATTTTTCTTATAGTGGGAATTGTTTTCGGAGCCGGGGGAATTATCACTAGTTTTATTATTCATCCCAGGAGCAGGAGCCGGCAAAAATTTGAGACTTATGAATGTGGTATTCCCACCATCGGCCCAACCTGGGTACAGTTCCGAACAAGTTACTTTCTTTATGCATTATTATTCGTCATATTTGATGTTGAAACCATCTACCTGTACCCGTGGGCGGTAAAATTCCAAGTCCTGGGACCATTTGCCTTTATTGAAATGATAATCTTTATTTTTATTCTAATTGTTGGTTTGTGGTACGCCTGGAAGGAAGGTGCATTGGAATGGAAGTAAATAAAGATACCCAAGGCATGCCTGTACCGAGCGAGTTGAAGCGGCTTGTTCACTTTGCATCCCTGGAAAAAGTCTTGAACTTGGCCAGGGCACACTCCCTTTGGCCGCTGGGCTTTGGCCTGGCCTGCTGTGCCATCGAAGCCCTCATGGGTGCCAACGGTCCCCGTTACGATCTGTCCCGCTTCGGTTATGAGGTTATGCGTCCCACGCCGAGGCAGGCAGATGTGATGATTGTGGCCGGAACGGTCACTAAGAAAGCTGCGCCCTTTGTTTTACGCTTATGGGAGCAAATGGCGGAACCCAAGTGGTGTATTGCTGTTGGCAGCTGTGCCATTTCCGGCGGACCCTTCGTGGATTCATATTATGTTGTGCCCGGTGTAAATAAACTTATACCGGTGGACGTTTATGTGCCCGGCTGCCCACCACGTCCGGAAGCCGTTATTGACGGGTTTCTGAAACTCAGGGCCAAGATTCTGGATCCGAAGGTGGTGGAGCGGTAATATGGAAAATAAACTGTCTGCCATAGTTAAAGAATTAAAGGAAAAGTATCCACAGATTGATGTCTCCGAACAGCTGACTATTACCGTCCCTGTTTCAGATTTGCTGGCTTTTATGCAAGATTTAAAAGATAATTATGCCTTTGATTACCTTACCAACCTTACTGCAGTGGATTATCCCGGGGAAAAGAAGGGTAAGGGTGGGGAAAATGAGGCTGAAGATGATGGTGTAATGGAAGTTGTATATAATCTGAACTCTATTTCTGAAGGGTACAGTTTAATGGTTAAAACGCGGGTTAGCCGCAAAAGACCCGAACTCCCTTCGGTGTTCCCAATTTGGGGCGGTGCCAATTGGCAGGAGCGCGAAGTCTACGACCTCTTTGGCATTGTCTTTACCGGCCACCCCAATTTGAAGCGGATTTTGCTTGACGAGCGCTTTGAAGGACACCCCTTACTTAAGGATTTTCAGTGGGTGGGTGGCAGACAGTAACTCTTGATATTGAATTAAGAGGTGTAGCAAATGTTAAAGACACAAACTTATACAATAAACTTTGGCCCACAGCACCCCGCTACCCACGGCGTGTTCCAGGTAGTCCTTACCCTTGACGGGGAAAGGATTGTCAAAGCTGAGCCCGTTTGCGGCTATCTGCACCGGGGAATTGAAAAACTGGCGGAAAGCCGTACCTACCAACAGGTAATTCCTTATACTGACAGAATGGATTACCTGGCCGCCATGTTGCAAAACTTGGGTTATGTTCAAGCTGTAGAAAAATTGATGGGTATTGAGGTTCCTGAAAGGGCCGAATATTTGCGTGTCATTGTGGGAGAGCTGTCCAGGCTGGCCAGCCACTTGCTGGCTACCGGTGTTTATGCTTTGGACATTGGGGGCTTTACCGGATTTCTTTTATGCTTCCGCGAAAGGGAACGCGTAATGGACTTGCTGGAAGAATTGACGGGCTCGAGGATGACCCTGAGTTATGCCCGTATAGGCGGAGTGGCTGATGATGCTCCCGATGGGTGGCTCGATAAGGTTAAAAAGCTCATGGATGAAATGCCCGGGTATATTGACGAATACGACGGGCTCATTACCGGAAATGAAATATTCCAGGCCCGTACCAAGTATGTAGGGGTATTGTCTCCTGAAACGGCCATAAATTACAGCCTTAGCGGGCCTGTGCTCCGCGGTTCAGGGGTTAATTACGACCTGCGCAAGGCCAAGCCGTACGGGATTTATGATCGTTTCGACTTTGAAGTGCCCCTGGGCAAAAACGGTGATTGTTTTGACCGTTACTTCTGCCGGGTAAAGGAAATGCGCCAATCGGTGCGGATTATCCAGCAAGCCATCGAGCAGATTAAGGAAGTTGGCGGCCCGGTAATGGCTAAGGTGCCGAAGGTACTAAAGCCCCCGAAGGGCGAAGTGTACCACGAAATTGAAAGCGCCAAGGGAATTATCGGGTATTACGTGGTCAGCGACGGTACCAACAAGCCCTACAGGGTGCACGTCAGGCGCCCGTCATTTATAAACTTGGGTTACCTGGATGAAATGTGCAGGGGCTATCTAATTGCCGACCTGGTTGCCATTCTGGGCAGCATCGACATCGTTCTGGGTGAAGTGGACTGTTAACAAAATAGGGACTATAGGGGAGAAGAGTCATGTTAGAAAATCTTTTTACGGGTATAGCTGACTCGCTTAGAAGCACGCTGGACAGTACAGGCGTCCCTCCACTATGGAATGACGTCTCGCTGTTGGTTGTGAAGCTGGTAGCTATACTGGTATTTATTCTCCTGAATGCTCTCTGGCTGGTTTATATGGAGCGTAAGGTAGCCGCTTATATGCAGGCCCGTATTGGTCCCAACAGGGTGGGGCCCAAGGGATTGCTGCAAACAACTGCTGATATTGGAAAGCTAATTAGTAAAGAAATACCCATTCCTGAAAATGCCGATAAGATTCTTTTCCTATTGGCGCCAGTTTTGATTTTTGTGCCGCCCTTGATGATTTTTGCCGTAATTCCCTTCGGTGAAGGTATGGCAGCCCTGGACATGAATGTAGGGTTGTTCTATGCATTCGCCGTGGCCTCCCTCAGTACAGTAATTTTTTGGATAGGCGGCTGGAGTTCTAACAATAAGTACTCCCTTGTGGGTGCTATGCGTGTAGTGGCTCAAATGGTAAGTTATGAGCTTCCCCTGGTTTTATCCGTATTGGGTGTAGTTATGCTGGTGGGAAGCATGAACCTGTCTGATATCGTTAATGCTCAGAAAAGCATGTGGTTTATTATAACCCAGCCTATTGCCTTTTTGATTTATTTCATAGCGGCAGTAGCTGAATGTAACCGCACCCCCTTCGACCTGGTGGAAGGAGAGTCGGAAATTATCAACGGGCCCTATACGGAATATGGCGGAATGGCATTTGCTATGTTCTTCCTGGCCGAATATGCGAACGTTATGATTATTTCAGCCATGGCTACCGTTCTCTTTTTAGGTGGATGGCTTGCTCCTTTCGGATTGACCTTTATTCCTTCCTGGCTTTGGTTCTTTATCAAAATGTACGTAATGATTTTCGTTGTAATGTGGCTTCGCTGGACTTACCCGCGTATTCGTGTTGACCAGTTGATGGGCTTTGGTTGGAAGGTACTGGTACCCCTTTCCCTGGCCAACATCTTCGTAACCGGTATTGGCATGTATATCTACCGGGCGATAGGGTGGTGATGGCATGTTTGGAAAAGGATTATTGAAAGGTTTGGCCATTACATGGAAGGAATTCAGGTCGAAAAAATTTACAGCGCAGTATCCTGAACAGCCACATCCCAAGCCGGAGCGTTTTCACGGCCGGTTTGCACTCGATGTTAATAAATGTATTGCCTGTAATTTATGTGCCAATGCTTGTCCCAATAAGGTTATCCAAATTAGCAGTAAAAAAGTAGAAAAGAAAAAGTTCTTAACCAAGTATGTAATGAACATCCAATATTGTATGTTCTGTGGAATGTGTGTGGAAGCGTGTAACAAAGGGGCACTGCGCTTTACTACTGAACACGATATGAGCCAGTATTTTTATAATGACATTCCACTGGTATTAGTGGAGCGTGAGGCACCTAAGCCCGAGCCGAAGCCAGAAAAGGAAAAGGACGGGGTAAAAGCCGGAGCAAAAGCCAAGCAAAAGGGTGCGGGGAAAGGAAAAGAAAAAAAGGAAACCCCGGCGGCATCTGCTGATAAGCAGGCCAAGGAAGAAGTAGCTGCCGGAAAGGCCCCGGACAAGGAGGGTCAGTAATCCCATGGAAACCAGTATTTACAGCATAATTGCCTTCTATATGCTGGCCGCAATTATCCTGGGCTCTGCTATTATGGTGGTGGCGCTGCGCAATATAGTTCATTCGGTTTTATTTCTCGCCGTTTGCTTTATATCCATGGCCGGCTTATACCTTCTTCTGGATGCCGTATACTTGGCAGTCATCCAGGTTTTGGTTTATGCCGGAGCGGTATGTATTATGATTATCTTCGGTATTATGCTCATTCAAAGGACGGATATTAAGCAATCGAACCTGTTTAACAGGCAGACCAAATTGGCAGCAGGAGTAGTGGCATTGACACTGGCGGTATGCGGCGTATTGGCGGGAAATACCGCCTGGGCCGACCTGGCAACAAGCACGCCGGTACCCGAGGATTCATTGGGACTAATTGCCAAGCTGCTCTTGAGCAAGTACGTCATCCCCTTTGAAGTTGCTGCCTTGCTGTTACTGGTAGCTCTGATAGGGGCCATCGTTCTGGCCAAGGAGGTGAAGGCTAATGCCGATGATTAGCCTTACCCATTATGTGGTCCTGTCAGCAATACTTTTTAGTATAGGCCTTTTCGGAGTGCTGGTAAAAAAGAACGCCGTATCGGTGCTCATCTGCATTGAGTTAATGCTTAATGCCGTAAATATCAATCTTATTGCTTTCAGCAAATATATTACACCGACCGACTTTATTGGCCAGATATTTGCTATATTTGTGATTACCGTGGCTGCTGCGGAAGTGGGAGTAGGGTTGGCGATTATTATAGCCATCTACCGTAACAAGCTGTCGGTCAATCTCGATGAATTTGACTGGCTGAAATGGTAGTATTTAT
Organism: Desulfofundulus sp. JL263-se; assembly: GCF_056316025.1. NCBI lineage: Bacteria > Bacillati > Bacillota > Clostridia > Eubacteriales > Peptococcaceae > Desulfofundulus > Desulfofundulus sp. JL263-se. The sequence continues at coordinate 1,471,817 of NZ_CM149993.1, forward strand.
ACAGATGAAGGTAGGTGCGAAAGGAAAATGTTTGTTGAATTTGCGTTGCATAATGCGTGGCTGGTACCTCTGCTACCCGCTCTCGCGTTTGTAATTATCATATTCTTAACCCGGCCGTGGCCGAAATTGAGTGCTATTGTATCTATTACGGGCATGGCCACAGCGTGCTTTTTTGCAACGCTGGCTGCTTACGGAGTATTTACTAACCATGAGTTCACCGAGCATCCCCTTGTATATGCCGTAAGGTGGTTCTCTCTCGGGCTGCCGGGAGCGCCGGAATTGCAAATTAATGTGGGCGTTCAGCTGGACCCAACCTCGGCCATGATGCTCTTTATGGTGAGCTTTATTGCCACCTTTATCCAGTTATATTCGGTGGGTTATATGGAGGGAGATCCCGGATTTTCCGTATTCTTCTCGTATCTATCCCTTTTTGCGGCATCAATGCTGCTGCTGGTTATCTCCAGTAACCTGCTGCAGATGTTTATTGCCTGGGAACTGGTGGGTCTTTGTTCTTACCTGTTGATTGGATTTTATTCCCATAAAATATCGGCAAGGGAAGCCGCCAAGAAGGCTTTTGTCACCTGCCGGATAGCAGACTTCGGGCTGCTGTTGGGTATTCTCGGCCTGGTAATTACCTTTGGTACCCTCGACTTTGTGGAGTTGAGTGAAAAAGTAGCTAATTTCGAAGAATATACCACTTTTGGCACTCTTACCTTATTGGCTGTACTGGTTTTTATAGGACCTGTCGCAAAATCAGGCCAGTTTCCGCTGCACGTGTGGTTACCCGATGCTATGGAAGGTCCCACCCCGGTCAGTGCTCTCATCCATGCTGCTACCATGGTCGTAGCCGGTGTGTATCTGGTAGGGCGCATGCTGTTCCTGTTCGATGAAGTTCCCGTGGCTACGGAACTGGTGGCCATTACGGGCGCTTTTACGGCTCTTTTTGCAGCTACCATTGCCATCACCCAAAGGGAAATCAAGCGCATACTGGCTTATTCCACGGTCAGTCAATTGGGTTACATGATGCTGGCCCTGGGTGTCGGGAGTCTTACAGCCAGTATGTTCCACTTGTGGACTCACGCCTTCTTCAAGGCCTTGATGTTCCTTGCAGCCGGTAGTGTCCTGCATGCCCTGCATCATAAGGCTGATGTGTGGGAAATGGGTGGACTGGTCAAGAAAATGCCCATTACCTCCTGGACCTTTGTGGTTGGAGGACTGGCCATTGCCGGTATTCCGCCCTTTGCAGGTTTCTGGAGCAAGGATGAAATCTTGGTGGCAACGTTACAAAGCGGCCACTACGTACTATATGCGATGGCTGCCTTTACTGCGTTCCTGACTGCATTTTACATGTGGCGCTTGATTTTCCTGGCCTTCTATGGAGAAGAAAAGCCGGAAAATCATCCCCATGAATCCCCGTGGACAATGTGTGTGCCGCTTCTTGTTCTGGCGGTGGGTGCCACCGTGGCAGGTCTTGTGGGGACTCCTTGGAACAATATTTGGGCGCACTGGATTTATTTCGGTGAAGCTCACCACGGTGGAGAGATTGCCTGGGGTGCCATGATTTCTTCGGTCATTCTGGCCGTGGCCGGAATATACCTGGCCTACGTGCTGTACCTGAAGGATGCTGAAAAAGTCAAGGTAAAAGAACTTGCCGAAAGATACAAACCCATATATACCTTGCTCTATAACAAGTATTACATCGACGAAATTTATCTCTGGTTCAACCATACCGTTATTGATGGTACTGCCAAGTTAATGTATCTCTTTGACATTTATGTGGTTGACGGCGTAGTAAACGGGCTCGGCGGGTTAGCCAAACTGTCCGGTGACGGTTTGCGGGTTCTTCAGACCGGCCGCATGCAAAATTATGCCTTGGTATTTTTCCTGGGGGTACTGGCCATTGCCGTCCTCATGGCTTTTACCGGCCCATCCGCCGCCAGCCTGGTCCTGGGAGGTGTGATGTAGATGAATTTTCCCGTACTCCCTGTGATATTGCTGGCCCCGGTGGTAGCTGCCCTCATCCTGGTTTTTGTGCCCAGGGATGAGCATAAGCTAATTAAGAGCGTGGCCGCTATAGGTACTTTTGTTTCATTGTTCTTGAGCCTGTATGTTTACTTTGCTTATGATAAAAGCGTCGGCGGTTTGCAATTTGTGGTACAGCATCCGTGGATTCAGGACCTGGGCGTTACTTTCTTCCTGGCCGTGGATGGCATAAGTTTACCCATGCTCCTGTTGACGAATTTAATTGGCTTTTCGGCTGTATTTGCATCCTGGAACATTAACAACCGCCCGCGGGAGTTCTTTATCCTGCTGATGATTCTTATAACCGGCGTGATGGGAACGTTTATTGCCCATGACCTGTTCATTTTCTTGCTCTTCTATGAAGTGGTGGTCATTCCCATTTACGTTATGGTTGTTATCTGGGGTAGCTCCAAGCGGGTTACCAAGGAATACGCCGGTATGAAGCTGACCATCTACCTGTTGATCGGTAGTGCCTTCCTTTTGGTCGGCGTGATTGCCCTGTTCATGAAGAGCCTGGGGATTTTAGGCGCGCCTGATTTCAGTTTCGCCGGCCTTGCCGCTGCCGGAAGTCAATTGTCTAGGTTTGACCAGATATGGCTGTTTGCCCTGCTGCTGTTCGGATTTGGCTCGCTTATTTCCATGTGGCCTTTCCATTCCTGGTCACCCGATGGTTACGCCGGTGCTCCCACGGCAGTCAGCATGATTCACGCCGGGGTGCTTAAAAAGATCGGTGGCTACGGTTTGGTCAAGGTAGCTGTTGTAACCCTTCCTTTGGGAGCAAAGTTTTGGGCTCCTGTGATGGCCGTGCTCGGAGTATGCGGTGTAGCCTATGCCGCTTTCGGGGCTCTGGCACAGAAGGATTTAAAATATATTGTAGGTTATTCTTCAGTTAGCCACATGGGTTATGTTGTACTTGCTGTGGCCAGCCTGGATGTTATCGGGCTGAACGGTGCCGTGGCCAATATGTTCGCCCACGGTGTAATGGCAGCACTGTTCTTCTCCATGATCGGGTTTATTTACGAAAAAACTCACACCCGTTGGATACCTGACATGGGAGGTTTGGCCCGCCAGGCTCCCAAGCTCGCCGCCGGCTTCATGTTGGCTGCCATGGCGTCTCTGGGCCTGCCGGGTCTGGTGAGTTTTATTCCTGAATTTACCATTTTCGTTTCGGCCTTCAACAACTATGGCGGCCTTGCAGTAATCGCTATCGCGGGTATCATCATTACCGCACTATATGTCCTGCGGGCCGGAGCCAATACACTGTTTGGTCCTCCCAGGCCGGAATACGATCATCTTGAAGATATTAAGGGGCCGGAGCTTGTACCTCTAGTAGTACTGGGCAGCGTGCTGGTAATTGGAGGAATACTTCCCTCCCTGTTATTCGACATGATTAACAGTGGTGTTGTTCCTCTCCATGCCGAGATAAGCAACGTGCTGCAGTTAGGGGGGAACCTGTAATGCCGTTTGATGCTTCTTTGCTTACCATTGAACTGTTAACGGTATCCCTGGGACTGGCGGTACTCATTTTAGGGATAATTACGCCGGAAAGTGCCAGAAGGGGACTTGCTTGGTTTACCTTGATGGGCCTGGCTGGCATTGTAGGAGTTGCCATAGCTACCTGGGGAACCCAAGGAAGTTTATTGTCGGGCATGTTCTTGGTGGATAATTATGCCGCATTTTGGAAAATAACATTCTTGTTGGCAGCCTTGCTGGTAGTGCTGGGTTCCATGCGCTACGTTGATAATATGGGCGGGCAAACCGAATATTATAGTACGCTGGTATTCGCTACGCTGGGCATGATGGTGATGGCTTCAGCAGGCGATTTTATAACCCTGTACATGGGCCTCGAATTAATGACCATTGCTTTTATAATATTGGTTTGCTTCCGCAAGACGGACGGTAAATCGGTGGAGGCAGGAATTAAATACATTTTATTGGCCGGAATGAGCTCTGCCGTGTTGCTCTATGGTATCAGCTTGATATACGGGCTGACCGGCAGTATTATGATTAATGAGGTTGCCCGTTTGGTGGCCATGAATCCGGTAAGCCCGGCGCTCGTACTTGGAACAGTCATGCTCGTGGCAGGGCTCGGTTTTAAAATCTCCGCCGTTCCTTTCCACATGTGGTCACCTGACGTTTATGAAGGTGCACCCACTCCCATAACTGCTTTTTTAGCAGTGGGTTCTAAAGCAGCATCCTTTGCCATTCTATTACGAATTTTCATCGGTGCCCTGCCCGGAATTTGGGAACATTGGGCCTCGGTAATGGCCATATTGGCCGCAGTAACCATCATTGTTGGTAATCTAGTGGCTATACCGCAAAATAATATTAAGCGCCTTTTAGCCTATTCCAGTATTGCCCAGGCCGGTTATATTCTGGTGGGGCTGGTTACAGCCACAGAGGCAGGCATAAAAGGTGTAATGTTCTATGCCTTCTTATACGTTTTCGCTACCGTGGGAGCTTTTACGGTAGCCACCTACTTCTATAATGTTACAGGAAGTGACAAAATCAAAGATTATGCGGGACTTAGCCAGCGTTCACCCCTTATGGCGGCCGTTATGCTAATAACCATGCTCAGCATGGCGGGCATTCCGCCGCTGGCCGGATTTGTCGGCAAGTTTTACCTGTTTAAGACCATTATCGATAATTACCTCTGGCTTGCCTTTATTGGTCTGATCATGAGCATGGTGTCAGTTTATTACTACTTGAGAGTAGCTTTGGTCATGTACCGTGATGAGCCGGCTGATCCTACTCCCATAAAGCTTTCCAGCCCGGTGGCCGTTACCCTTATCATCACTCTGGTTGCCACCATAATCATCGGTGTATATCCGGGACCGCTTTCCGAGGTAGTAAATTCGGCTGCCCATTCCTTCTTCTTGCAGTAGTTACCGGAAACTAATGAAGCCAGGTTCTACAAAAAGTAGAACCTGGCTTTATTGTTTATAGTCCCTATATGTTGCTGGCTGAGAAAATTTCGGCTTACATACCCTTAAATTTAGGTACCCGCTTGTTTAAAAATGCATCAACAGCTTCCTTATGATCTTCAGTACAGGCTGCCTCAACTATTTCTTGACGTTCACGGCGCAACTGGGCCTCTAAAATATGTAACATTGATTCGTTAAGCAATTCCTTGGACCTGGCAAGGGCCTCAAAGGGGCCATTGGCTAATTTAAGGGCCCACCTCCTTGAAACTTTTTCCAGCTCTTCATCGGAAGTAACCATATTTACTAAACCAATATCATAAGCCCTTTTAGCATCAATAACCGGGTCCATAAATATAAACTCACTTGCCCTGCCCATACCTATAGTAAGGGGGATTATAAGTGTCCAAGCTCCGTCAGGTACAAGACCTATATTGGTCCATGCCTGCCTGAAAGTGGCCGATTCTCCGGCAATCCTCAAATCGCATGCAGTAGCTATACTCATACCTGCGCCGATTGCCGCACCATTCAATGATGCTATAACAGGCTTTCTAGTATATCTAATATTTACTATAATTCGATTCAACCGGCGCGTTAGGTGCTTCCAGTATTCCGCAGGGCCGTCGGGATGTTCCCTGGAGGCTTTCAAATCACCGCCGCTGCAAAAACTTTTTCCTTTTCCGGTGATTATTACTGCACCTATATTTTCATCTTCACAGCAGTTTTCCAGGGCATTTATTAAGTCTTCTGCAAGCCCCAGGTTAAGGGCATTATGGCATTGCGGGCGATTAAGAACAATAGTACCTACACCATCAGATTTTTTTAGTTCTAAAAAATCAAAGTTCACTTTGTACACCCCCCACATTATGTAAACTGGTCTTTTTTCTACTTGAAATATTCAAAATAAATTTTTGAATTCCTTCTTTTTCTCTTCGCACCATCCCGCCATAGTGAACCACCCCTCCCTTACGGAAGGGGTTATTTTTGCGACACCAAGGTTTATCTCCTTCAGGCGTGAAGAAACCTCTGGTGTCAGCACTTTTTTCCGGTACTTCACACAGCAGACGTAGTGGAACCGAAGTAAATATACTGAGTGGCAACCTTTATCTAGCTGGTACTTCATGCTTTTATTTTAGTCAGAAGAACTAAAGATAAACAATACCCGCCTTTCATCCCCTCCCTTACGGGAGGGGACTTCCCGGCGGAAAAGTTAAAACTTCTTTTAAGCCGGGGTTTATTGCGTATAAATAAATTGATATAAAAATGTTAATCTGGTATGCTATACCTATATATGAACTCACTGTAAAAGGATTAAGCCGTGCCATCGAGAAGTTAATGGTTAAACAATGAATCCTTGAGTATCTTTTTTAGATCTCAAGAAAGTTAAAAATATTTATTGGAGGGGTTTAAATTGAAAGATAAAGCTATGGAAGCCCGTAATGTGGCCGGTGGATATTTTAAAGAGGGCTATAACTGTGCGGAATCTATTTTTAAAACTTTTAAGCCGCTGGTGGCTCCGGATATGGATGAATCAACAGTGCGCATGTTCACCGGTTTCGGCGGAGGTTTTGGACACGCCGGTTGCATATGCGGCGCACTGGCTGCATCAGTTGCCGTACTGGGAATGTTAAAGGGTAGGGTAAGTGTAAAAGAAAACCGTGACCCGGCCTATAACATTGCAAAGGAGTTTCATGACAAGTTTGAAGAAAAGTTTGGCGCCACCTGCTGCCGGGTGTTAAATGAATATCCCTTTGATTCTAAAGAACACTTGAGAAATTGTTTGAAAATAACAGGTAATACGGCAAAATTGCTATGTGAGTTTCTGGATGAAAAAGGATTACTCTAAAAATATTTGTTAATTAACTGGTCGGTACTCCTGGTTGCATTTGGGTGTTTCACAACAGCGAAAAATTAGGCTTTTATTTTTACCCATCTTGTTGATAGCCCGAAGGCGGCATGGGGTATCGTCTGTATTGAAAAGAAATTAGAGCCCGTCTTCATGGGCCTATTTCTTTTTCTCTAAAAACTTTTCCTCAATATGAGTTACCTTTGCCCGGGGTTTCTTAGGAGCCTTACGGTCAATCTGAATATCTATTTTAAGAATATCTCCTTCCCTTGTTCCGGGAGGAAGGAATTGTGCCGGTATGATAACTTTATGTTCTGTTATACCCATTTCGATAACAGCATAATCTCCCTCGATTGTTCTAACCACAGCTTTCATCCTAAGCACCTCCTTTGCAAAAGATTATCCAAACTAACCTTTCTTGAGCTAAAATAAATTAAAAATCATAAGGAGCGAATGATAGGAATGGGCTTCAGGAGGCTTGCCCTGGGTAAAAAGGGAGAAGAAGTTGCCACCAATTACCTTAGAAAGCGGGGATATCGTATTTTAAAGACGAACTACCGCTGCCGAATGGGAGAGTTGGATATTATTGCCAGAAAAAATGATACCCTTGTTTTTGTAGAGGTGCGATCCCGCAGCAGCAAACGATTCGGCCTGCCGCAGGAGAGCATCGGCCCGGCCAAGCAAAGAAAAATAAGGGCCGTTGCCTTATATTACCTACAATCATTAAATAAGCCCCTACCTAAAGTACGCTTTGATGTACTGGCATTGTATTTTTCCCCCAATGGTCAATTCCTCTCCCTGGAACATTTTAAAAATGCCTTTTGACTGGTAAACTTTTAAATTTGTCATTTTGACCACTTTTTGTTGTTTCCCGAAGCGGGTAAGGTTTATCATGCTTTAAAACTGAATTTTGGGGGAATTGCTATGAAGGATAACCGTGAGTTATGTTACGAGTGCAGGCGTTGCAGTTACTATTGGGGAAACTGTTGTCCAGGCTTGAAGGTTTATAATCGTGATGAATGCGCGCGACAGTAGCTTTATACCAAACCATCACCAGATACCGGTGATGGTGATTTTTTATGTGTTTGGCGGCATTTGGGCGTATTTTTATTATTTTACCGGTCATTTTTCCGGTAAACCATGCCTTCCGCCAAGGCAACCAACTGGCCGCTGTCATCTTTAACCTCCAGGCGGTACAAGCCGGTCTTCCTGGTTAAGTTCTCTTCCCGCGCGGTAGCGGTAAGGGTGGTACCTTCTGTAGTTGCTTTCAAAAAATGTATGTTTACATTTAAAGCTACCGCTACCGGGCCGTGAGCATTACTGGCAGCAGCAAAGGCGATATCCGCCAGGCTGAAAATAGCCCCGCCGTGGGTTACACCAATTCCGTTAAGCAATTCGGACCCCACCTTCATAACTGCCCGGGCGTAGCCGGGCTTCATTTCCAGGAGCTGTATGCCGAGGTGTTTTGCCAGGGCATCTTTTTGCAATCGAATTCTGGCTTGTTCAACGGCACTTATGCTTTTATTGTAATTCGTTTTTTATCTCCCCTTTCTGAAGAAAATTAACCAGAAACAAAGGTTGTTTACTTCATGATAACAGTTTTCTCTCGAGATTTCGGTATTGCAGTGCCTCCGCTATATGTATTGCATCTATGGTGTCACTGCCAGCTAAATCGGCAATGGTACGTGCCACTTTTAAAATTTTATTGTAGGACCTGGCAGTTAAATTTAGACGGTGAAAGGCCTCTTCAAGAAGGGTACGTCCTTCCGGAGTGGGGCAGCATATTACGTGCACCATTTGTGCTGTCATATGGGCATTACAGCTTATTCCCAGCTTGTCAAACCCATATTCCCTTAATCGCCGTTGCTGAATTTCCCTTGCCTCTCGAACTCTTCTCTTTATGGCTTGAGATGTTTCACCACCAGGAGCGGAATCCAATTCTGAAAATTTAGGTCTGGGCACTTCAATGTGAATATCCAAGCGGTCCAAAAACGGGCCCGATATTCGTCCCAAATAACGCTTGATCTGCAACGGAGTACATTTACATTCTTTTTCTTCATCTGTCAGAAAACCGCAAGGGCATGGATTCATTGCTGCCACCAGCATTATACGGGCAGGATAACTTACCGAGGCATTAACCCGTGAGATGGTTATCGTAGAATCTTCCAGGGGCTGGCGAAGGGATTCCAGGGCATCCCGGCGAAATTCCGGTAACTCGTCCATGAATAAGACGCCGTTATGAGCAAGGGAAATCTCTCCCGGCCGGGGGAATTTCCCGCCCCCTACGAGTCCCGCTGTTGATGCGGTATGGTGGGGGCTGCGGAAAGGTCTTTGGGCCACAAGGGGTTTCTTTGGAGGAATCAGGCCTGCCAGGCTGTGGATTTTTGTTACTTCCAAAGCTTCCGGCAGTGTCAGGTCAGGTAAAATTCCTGGCAGTCTCCTGGCCAGCATGGTCTTACCCGAACCCGGACTGCCCAGCATGAGAACATTATGTCCCCCGGCTGCTGCAACTTCCAGTGCCCTTTTTGCAGCTGCCTGCCCCTTAACTTCGGTCATATCGGGCTCATCTTCCCTGCCTTCTTCAAGTAGGTTTTCAACATCTTCCCGGTGGGGAGCTATGTTTTCTTCACCCTTAAGGTGGGAAACAAGCTGGGTAAGATGTGCTGTCCCGTATATATTGACTTCCTGTACCAGGGCTGCTTCCGGTGCATTTTTCCAAGGGACAACAATGTCATGCATACCATAGTCTTTTGCAGCCGATACCATGGCGAGAGTTCCGTTAACTGCCCGGATTGAGCCTTCCAAGGATAATTCTCCCAAAAAAATATAATGCTGGCAGGTCAGTTGGTCAATTTGGCCCGTAGCGGCAAGAATACCGATGGCAATTGCTAGATCGTAAACAGGCCCTTCCTTTTTTAAATCAGCAGGTGCTAAATTTACCGTTATGCGGCTGTGAGGAAATTCATAACCGGAGTTTTTAATGGCGGTTCTTACCCGGTCCCTGGCCTCTCTGACCGCGGCATCCGGCAAACCTACAATATCAAAACTTGGCAAACCGTTAGATACATCTACTTCCACCTGTACAATATGCCCTTCCAGGCCGTGCAGGGCAATACTTTTTACGATGGCCAGCATGGTCTCCTCCATGAATATTTTGTTTTACTGGTTATTTATTCCTCATAGTGATATGTATTTCCTGCATAAAGTAATTAAGACAACTTTCGCATTATATTTTGCGTTGGCCAATAAAAAACCAGAGGTTTATCTTCATTATAAGGAGTTTTTTCTTGCAGGAACAGGATTTAACTGGTATTTCCGCAGCATGGGTGAAACCCTTTTTTTATGAGCTGAAAGCTTTAATTTTTAAGGACTTTTAATTTTGCAATTCGCTTTTACTTTCTTTTTTTGAGAGCTTTGGTATTATTTTCTTTTTTATGAATATTCCGTAAAAACTTTTTGTGACTACTGTACAAATCTTATTGGCTACTTAGTTGAAAATATTGAGAATTTATTAATTGATATGAAATAGATATGATATAATTTCTTCAACCAGGAAACAGAGTTTCATATATGAAACCGAGGGCGTTGATCCCAATGTCAACAGAGAACGCCTGTTGTCACCGTGGGTAAAGGCGGTAAATTCCCAGGCATCAGATGGAAATAAGTAACATATCTGGTAAACCGATCACGCATGTACAATACTTAACTGAGCCTGTTAATACCAGTAAATATAATTTTAACAACACAGCCGGGCAACCCGGCTTTTTTGTTTTTTATTAAATACCTATTTTTCCCTATTGATAATTGCAAAAACGGAGACTATAATATGTAACAAAACACCTGTTCGGTGATTGTATGAAACGAGTAATCTTACTGGCTGACATGAACAGCTTTTTTGCAAGCTGCCACCAGGCCGTACACCCGGAACTTAAGGGTAAGAAGGTTATCGTGGCCGGGGACCCCAAGAAAAGGACAGGCATTGTATTGGCCGCGTCTTACCCGGCAAAGGCTTTGGGTGTAAAAACCGGTATGCCTTTATGGGAAGCAAAACAGCTGTGCCCGGATGGATATTACTTTAAGCCGGACTATCGATTGTACGTAGACTTTTCCAGCAAAATACTGCGTATTATGCGTGATTTTACCGACCTGGTGGAACCTTTTTCCATAGACGAGGCTTTTGCCGACCTTACAGGTGTAATTAAACTCTGGGGGCCGCCTGAAAGCATAGCAAGCATGTTAAAGGAACGCATTCGATCCGAGGTTGGAGTTTTATGCAGCATCGGCATCGGGCCCAATAAATTGATTGCAAAAATGGCGGCCGGGCTGCAAAAGCCGAACGGGCTTACCATCCTGAATAGCATAGAGGACTTTAAAAGAATTTTTTGGCCGAAGCCAGTTAGAGAATTATTCGGAATTGGTCCCGGGTACGAAAAACACCTGCGGGACTGCAACATACGTACCATTGGAGACCTGGCCGGGTTTCCCGTTGACATATTAAAAAGAAAGTGGGGAAAAAACGGGGAAATGCTCTGGCTGTGTGCCAACGGCATTGATAATAGCCCCGTGGTACCCACTTCACTTGATGTTGTTAAAAGCATCGGGCAGCAGAAGACGCTTCCCCGGGATTTACAGGGTTTCGAGAGCATCAAAGTCGTTATATTGGAATTAAGCGAGATGGTGGCACGCCGCGTGCGCCAGGGAGAATATATCGGCCGTACCGTAACCCTGACATTACGGGATCCCCAACTGCGGTTTTTTTCCAGATCCCGAACCATGGCACAATATACCGACCTGCCTGATGAAATTTACCGCGCAGCATGTACTATTCTGCATAACCACTGGGATAACTCGTGGGCAGTAAGGCTTGTCGGGGTAACCCTCGGCAATTTAATTAAACGCGATTACTTCCAGTATGATATCTTCGGCGAGAGAATACGCCTGTCCAGGCTGGCCCGGGCCTGTGACACGATAAAAAATCGTTTTGGTGAGAAGGCAATTATGAGGGGCGTATCTCTTATGGAGGGAAGTATATTACATGGATAATAGGAACGTTTTGTGGGAAAAACACCGGATCTACCTTCCTGAAATGCGCAAAAGGGCCGTCCACCGGTGCAAGCACTGCAAGTTCTTCGTAAAGATACGAGGTGGAAAAGAAACCAGCAACGGCTGTGTCGTAAATATTAAGGCGTATAGCAATTTAAAAAAGCGGGTGCCTCCGGTTATGCCGATCGTGGAAGCTATAAAACGGGTTGGGCTCGAAGGTTTGGAGCAGTGTTTAAAAAATAGCAATCCGGAAGCGCAGAGTTGTGGAAAGTTTCAACTAAAGGGGTAAGGGGATGTAGCCAGGTGTATCAGCAGACCTGCACATGTGTTTGAAGGTATAGAGGTAAGTCACATATTTAAGAGCCTGAAGATTTCTTGCGTGTTTCATACATAATGCGACAAAACTTTCATCTCAAGAAGGAAGGGATAGTAATATAATAACCCTGATAGTAGTTTTCAACTTTTATATTTCCAAGAGAAAGGGGAGGACTACAAGTAGTTAAACAATTCAAGCTTGCTCCTTTGGATAAAACAGGTAAATTGACAACTTATCTTTTTGTTATAGGTATAGGGATAATTACTTTAGGATTTATCTATCTTTTACCTTTTCTGTTTTCGCCCCGCAGATACTTAGTGTCACAACAAGGAATTGTAATTCGCGCTCTAATTTCAAGCGAAATTATTTCCATAGATAATATTAAGTCAATTGGAATTGTTGACAATTTAAAGCCCGGGACAGGATTAACGTGGATGGGAGGGCTTTTCGGTTATGTCGGAGACTTTGCCCTTAAAGACGGAAGTGTTACAAAAGTTTTCGCAACTCGCTGGGACCGCATGGTACGAATAGCAACTATAAAAGGAGATTTTTATCTCCTTTCTCCTGCCGATCCGGAGATTTTTGTTGAGGCCGTGTTAAAGCAAACCCTTTACAGACAATAAACAAGAAGTAGTTATAATACCAGCTAAGAATTACAGTTCCTGTTCCTCTTCAGTGAAGAGAAAATTTTATCGCATTATCTATGAAATGTGCAAACATATAGGGATTTCATAATTAAGAGGAAATAAATAGAGGTGTAATAAATCAAACATGAAGAAAAGTATAGCAACTTTAAAAAACATCGATAACTCTTTTGCCAAGCACTGGGTACTGGTAAATGTTTCAATTGGTACTTTTATATCTACTTTGGATGGTAGCGTGGTTAACGTGGCTCTCCCTACTATAGGTAGGGAATTTCGTACAAGTGTAACTCACTTGCAGTGGATAGTTACCGCTTATTTAGTGACAATTGCCAGCTTATTGCTCGTATTCGGCAGGTTGTCAGATATTGTGGGGAGGAAGAAGGTCTACTCTACTGGTCTTGTCATTTTTACTGTAAGCTCTGCTCTTTGCGGCATGGCACAAAATATTTGGCAATTAGTATCATTTCGAGTGATGCAAGGGCTTGGAGCTGCTATGCTAATGTCCAATGCACTCGCTCTCATCACCCAGGTGTTTCCTGGAGAAAAGCGAGGAAGAGCCTTGGGTATTAGCGCTATGATTGTTTCTCTTGGTTCCATGACCGGACCTGCCGTGGGAGGATTACTGGTAGGAACATTAGGTTGGCGCTCTATTTTCTGGATAAATGTTCCTATAGGATTGGCAGGAAGTCTTTTAGCTTTTAGCATATTACCATCTGGAAATTCAGGAAAGCAGGAGAAGTTGGATTGGGTTGGAGCCCTTACTTTTGCAATAGGAATCAACAGTCTCCTTTTCCTTTCGATTTATTTACCTCAGGAAGGCTGGAATGCTAAAACTTTAACACTTTTACTGGTGGCGCCATTATCCTATGCGATATTTTGTTTGTGGGAGAAAAAAGTTAAGTTTCCCCTGGTTGATATGGAATTAGTTAGAAATTGTAGTTTTGCTGTAGGCAACATAGCACGGCTGTTAGTTTTTCTTGCTGTATGTCCGGTGATGTTTTTAATGCCTTTTTATCTTCAACTTGTGAAGGGTTTACCACCCCAACAAGTAGGGCTGGTTATGATGTTTTTCCCTATCGCTATGGCTATTTTTTCGCCTGTGAGCGGCCGCCTATCCGATTACTTTTCACCCAAATTGCTCACCGTAATAGGACCATTGGTACTAATTGTTGGCCTGGTTTTACTGGTTCGCTTGAATATGGCATCCAGTCTTTTACTAGTATGTGTTAGTTTGACCCTGATTGGTACGGGTATGGGCGTTTTCCAGGCTCCCAATAATTCTTTGATTATGGGAAACGTACCTGCTAACAGATTAAGCATTACCAATGCTCTTATTTCTGTTATGCGTAACATCGGTACTATTTTAGGTGTGGCACTGTCTGTTTTTGTTTTTAGCCTTTATGGAGCGAGAGGTGGAATATTCCTTGCTCAAGGTAAAGCATCCAATTTGGTACCTGAAACAATTGTCAGTGTTATCAATTCCACTTTGGGTATTTCGTTATTGATACTAGTTTTTACAGTTATTTTAATGTGCTGGGGTTACAGTTGCCTTTCATAATTATTGACAAAAACACCCTTTTGAGCCACGCGTATACCTTGTGGGGAAAAGGATATCCAGTCAGCAGTGCAGGTGGTGGGTTCTTGGAAAAGTTTTGCAGGGCGAACTGGATGATATATCCTTTCGTGGTGAGATAAATGGAAAACATGGTAATTACGAATAATGGATTCTTTGGGTTAGTTAATAAACAATAGGAGATTTATGCCGTTTGAACCAAAGGATACGTGACATAGGGTCGGGAAAAAGTCGGGGTGAGTAACAGCACATCAACTTCTTTGTTTACATCAAGTGGTTTGCCGGGGGGAAATAATATGCAGGTGGGCATAGGTTATAACCAGGAAAATGATTCAACCCTAGCGGGAAGATTAGCAGCAGAACAAGCCGTCAAGCAAAGTGGAGAACCTGCCATCACCTTTCTCTTTTGTACTGAAAATTATAATCAAAAATTGGTATTTCAAGCTGTTAAGAAGGTTATAGGTAAATCCAAATTAATAGGGGCATGTACTTCAGGTATTATTACCACTACTGGGGTATTGGAGAAAGGAGTAGGAATTTGTACGATTAGCGGTTCTGAAATTCAAGCTGTCACGTGTTTGCAAGAAAATATTGCTTTATCTCCCTGGAAAAGCGGAGAAGAGGCAGGTAAAAAATTGCGTATTAGTGGTGTTGACTCCGGGACGGTCTTTGTATTTCCGGATGGATTTGCTGCTAACCTCTCCGAGCTCCTGAGAGGAATATATAATGTTCTGGGACCGGACTTCATTTATATCGGTGGGGGAACGGGGCATAATCTTAAGTCTTTTCAAACCTACCAATTTACTGACCAGGGAATTAAAAGTAATGCCCTTGCAATTGCTCTTGTTAAGGGAATTAATTTTCAAATTGGGATAGGCCACGGCTGGCAGCCTGCGGGACAGCCTATGGTAATTACTAAGGCAGAGGGCAAAAAAGTTTACGAAATTGATGGACGTCCAGCATTCGAGGTGTACTCGGAATGCCTGGGAGGTTTTGATAAGGTAGATTTTCCCTGTTATGGTATGAAGCATCCCTTTGCCATACCCTGTGTGGGTGGTAATTTCCTTATCCGGGACCCCCTTAAAATTGAAGAAGATGACAGCATAATCTTTATTACGGAGGTTCCGCAAGGCACCGTGGTAACTCTTATGGAAGGTACCCTCGATAACCTAATCACCGCTACCGGAGAAATAGCTAAAACAGCTGTAAAAGCCGTAAAATTTCCAAAGATAGTATTTTTATTTAACTGCGTTTCCCGTTATTTATTAATGAGAAAAGAGTTTAAACGTGAATTGAAAGCGGTCATGGAAGTTATAGGGCCAGACGTACCTGTGATAGGCATGCTCACATTTGGAGAAGTAGGTACTTTTTCCGGTATCCCGTTCTTTCATAACAAGACCATCATTGTAGCTGTGGGGTGGTAATAGATGTTCCTAAATTTTTTAAATATATTCGAGTTGTTTATTTTATACGATATTGCCTCTTTTTCGTTTCCGGGGCGGGAAGAGGACTTAATGTCCGAAATAATTGAAAAGTCAACCCGGCTATTCCAAGTCCGCCGCCTGGCCTTCATCACCGGTGAAGGGGATGGCTGAAAATGTTTCAAAGCTGACTCATGGCCGGATATACCGGATATATAAAAGAGAGCAATTAGCCAGCAAGAACTTTGAAAGAACTCAATAGGTGTGCCGGTAGCCAGTTTGAACCGAAATTGGTTAAATTAATATAGACTTGTTTTCGGAATAAATTACCCTTCGGGAGAAAGGTTCTTTTCATTATCAAAACATCCTGTCTCATCTCAGTCCCTAACAACTTGCAATAAAGAATTTTCATTTTCTGCCAAAGGAAAAAGGGGTACCAACCAGAAATAATATTAAGAGTAAGGCTGCGCAATTAGGGAAATCTTAGTTTTTTACTGCAGGTTTTTTACAAGGAGGGGATTTATCGTGGCTGCGAAGAAGATTTTAATGCTCGTTGGTGATTATGTGGAAGATTACGAAGTTATGGTACCCTTTCAGGCATTGCAAATGGTTGGGCATACCGTCCATGCTGTTTGCCCGGGTAAGAAAGCCAATGATACAGTACGGACGGCAGTTCATGATTTTGAAGGGGATCAAACTTACAGCGAAAAGCCGGGACATAACTTTACGCTAAATGCCACCTTTGATGAGGTTAAAGTGGAAGATTATGATGCACTGGTCATCCCTGGCGGACGGGCGCCGGAGTATATTCGCTTAAATGAGAAAGTGCTGGAGATGGTGCGTCACTTTAACGAAACCAACAAGCCCATAGCTGCGATTTGTCACGGTGTGCAAGTGTTGGCTGCTGCCGGCATACTAAGGGGAAAGAGTTGTACGGCTTATCCTGCTGTAGGACCGGATGTAAGGTGCGCTGGCGGCAACTGGGTAGATATAGCAGTAGATAGGGCGCATGTTGAAGAGAATTTAGTTACTGCGCCAGCCTGGCCGGCTCATCCTGAATGGTTGGCGAAGTTTCTGCAAGTATTGGGAACAAAAATTGAACCATAAAAGACCGGGCATCCGCCTTTGAGGTGGAGCTTCGCACCCGTGTTTCCAGGGGCTAAAGGAAAGGTTACCGACCACTATGCTTGTGGACCTCACCAAACAGGATCACGTATAGAGAAGGACGGAAGTCCTTTTCCGGGAGTAACGGCTCGTATATCGAGCAAGACAGGGTCTGTTTTGGTCGAGAAATATTTTGATGGACGAAAGAGCCCTACTATGCCTTTTTTGGACATGTAGGGCTCTTTTATTTGTCTCGAAATGTGGTAAATTGGGGGTGAAAAGGTGAATGGAAGCCGAAACCGGCATTTTTCCCAAAGGGAAAATACCGATGCCAAGAATGCCGGGGGAAAGCACTGTAGGTAGCCAGGTTTTGGGAATCCATTTTAAAGTTTAAAAGCAGCCGGGATTCCAATTTCGCCTTTCCAATCTGATTAACCCGGGATGCAAAACTGGCGCCGGCGTGCGAAAAGTAGATTTCAGGAGGGGATTGTCGGGAAGATGTTGAATTAAGGTTCGAGATTTAAACGAATACAGGTAGCAATATGGGGGCCGTTGCATCCGGAGTTTGACAATGGAAAAACCGGGGCCCGGCTTCCTGGTGGGTTTTGATTTGATAAAGGAGGGACTGTAATGAGTGAAATCGTAAAGAAGCAGATCAAACGCTATGAAACTTTGCTGAGGGAGATGTGGGTTGCTTCTGCGAAGTACCTTGGAATACATTCTGCAAACCTTCTGATGGAAAGGGTGGTGTGGGAGGTTTCACTGGAGTATCAAGAAATAGAACTTCTGCAGTACGACCAGAATGGGATATCGTGCGCAAGGATAGCAGCCACTTTGGAGAAAAACCCAGACCTGCCGGCCGAAGATATGTTCATGAAATTTATCACCAGGTATGTAGTAATACTGGCCAAACTTCTTGGTCATGAAAGAGCGGAAGAAATAAGAAAAAGGCTGAAAGAAGAATTCGCTAAAATTCCTTTAACATCCAGGGAGGAATGAGAGATGGATAAATTGATAACAGGTATAAAAAATCTTGACGATATTCTTGGTGGCGGCATACCTGCGTATTCATTAAACATCGTTTCTGGCTCTCCGGGCAGTGGAAAGACAATATTTGTCCAAAATATCATATTTAACAGCGCCAGGAACGGTCTCAAAAGTCTATACCTGACCACCATATCGGAATCACAGTTCAAGATGGTAAGACACCTGCAAGGATTTGAGTTTTTCTCGGATGATTTGCTGGGGGACAAAGTTATTTACGGGGATTTGGGCTCTGTTCTGCGCAAACAGGGCACGGACAAGGGGCTGAAATACCTGACTCAAATGATCAAAAAACACCTGCCGAACATAGTTGTAATTGATAGTGTCAAGGTCATAAGAGACCTCTTTCCGGATGAAAAAACTTTTAGGGCCTTTGTTTTTGACCTGGCTGCCGCTCTATCGATATGGGAGGTCACTGCATTTCTCGTCGGCGAGTACGAAGAAAAGGAGCTGACGATTTTAAGCGAATTTGCCATTGCCGATGGGATTTTTCATCTTTACGGGCAGGAAGAAAAACGATTTCAAAAAAGGTTCATACGTATTCTGAAAATGAGAGGGACCAGTTTTGAACAGGGTGAACACCTCTTTCAAATTACCTCGGCGGGAATAGAAGTGTACCCCAGGATGAAGCCGGAGGGTAATGAACTCCAGTACGAGGCCAAGCCTGGGCGAAAGGGATTCGGGATCCCGGGCTTAGATGAAATGTTGTGTGGCGGGTTACCAGAAGGGACTATCACACTCATCTCCGGTGGTACAGGCACGGGTAAGACGGTACTCGCCCTTAAGTTCTTGCTGGAAGGGGCTGAAAAGGGCGAAAAAGGAATATTCCTTTCTTTTGAGGAGCCTGCAGCTCAACTTCAGAATACTGCCCGTCATCTGGGATGGGAGATAGACAAATATCTGGCACGGGGTCGACTGGACTTTAAGTTCATTTCACCCGTAGAACTGGATGTAGATAAACATGCTTTTGAGATGCTGGACATGCTCAGGGAAAAAAAGGTAAAGAGGCTTGTTATTGATAGCATATCCTCCTTTGAAAACAGCGTTTCTAATATGCAAAAGTACAAGGATTATCTCTGGGCAATCGTACAGCAACTCAAGAGACGGCATATTAGTGCTATATTTACGGCGCTTAACGAGGATCCCTTTTCACCAATGACAGTATCCAAAAATCAAATATCCTTAATTACCGATAATATAATCGTACTGCGGTATGTGGAGGATGATTCCAGCATTAAAAAAGTTCTTGGGATTCTGAAAGCCCGCGGAAGCCACCACGACAAAGCCCTGAGGGAGTATGAGATTACCCCAAACGGAATAAATATCCTGGGCAAGTTAGACAGAGCGGATATGCTAAGATGAGGTGATACTAAGTGCCAACAAACCTTTTCCTCAGTGTCTCAGTAAAGTACTGGCAGGATTTTCAGGATACGCTGGCAAAGATAATGGATACAAACATTTACATATTTGATATAAACGGTGGTTCTTTTTCCCAATTCAGTCTGCCCGTTGAATTATGCCAGAAGGTAAATAAAGGGAGAATACTCCGCAACGAAAAGTGTATCGGTTTTTATAAATCTGCCCTCAATTCGTTAGAAGACAAAGCCACACTTACCTGTCCTTACGGGCTTAAACTATGTGCGTACCGTCTGGGTACCTACACCCAAAAGATAGGATTCCTTGTCGTCACTCATCCCAGGCTTACAAACCGGGTGGGACGTGAGGAAGAAATCATCTTTGCTACAAAAGCACACAACATTTACCGAACGATCAATGAAGTTCTTAACGCTATCCTGGAAAAAAACCTGATAGGATTACGGAGGCTTGAACTGAACAGCATCTATGAGATCAGCTGCCTGATGACTTCGATCGTCGAACTGGACAAGGTTCTGGATCTTATAACGAACTCCTTGATCATAATTTACCAGGTCGACCTATGCTTTGTTGGCCTTAGAGAAGGTGGCAAAATTAGAGTAGCAGAGGGTAAAGGTGAACACGGCCGCTTATTGATCGGGGAGGAATGGCCGTTGTTACATCCGGTGATTGAGCAGGTTTTTTCAAAAGTTGAGCCGTCGTCTCTGAGTCTTGAGGAGTTAAGGACTCTACCTGGGTTTACCGGTGTGGAAGTTACTCCCGGCAGTAAAATCATGGTTTATCCCCTCCGGAATGCTTTGGGTACCGTTGGGTTGTTAGGTATAGTGGCTCCTATTTCCCTGGATGATAACGGTAGCAAAAACCTGCAGATATATGCAAACTTCGCCGCGGTAGCTCTGGCTAATGCAACTCTTATACGCCGTCTGGAACGAGAAGCTGAAACCGACTTCTTGACCGATCTCCTTAATAAGCGTGCCCTGCGAAGGGTACTGGCTACCGAACTTGAGAGGACGATGAGGTACGGTTCCCCCCTATCGGTTATTTTCCTTGACATAGATGATTTCAAGGCTTACAATGACACCTTTGGCCACCTGGCCGGCGATGTGGTGTTGCAGAAAACAGCAGAAATAATAAAAAACTCCATTAGGATTTTGGATACTGCGTGCCGGTACGGGGGTGAGGAGTTTATGATCATTCTTCCAGGAACAAAAGGGGAAGGTGCTGCAAGAGTGGCAGAAAGAATACGGAAATCTATAGAGACTTACCCCTTCCCGCACCGCCAGGTTACGGCAAGCCTGGGTGTAACTTCAGCTAAAGGAAACGATTCTGTTGACTCGCTGCTTGCAAGGGCGGATCGGGCCTGTTATGAGGCAAAGAGACAAGGTAAAAACCGCCTCTACTTGAACCCATTGTAACAATACTTGCTTTAATAATTTGTTTATGGAGAGATGCTGAACATCCGCCGGTTAACCCTGGTACTGATATTGGTTATGCACCACCCCTGGAAGGATTCAACAAAAACCTGCCGAAATCCTACAAAGTATTCAAATTCTGGTTAAATTATTGAAACAAATTATTGAAACATAATAGGCAATAGCAATTGGTAAATATGAGTATTTTTCCAAGGAGTTGTTAACAGTGGTTTTATTTAGACGCCCTCTGGCTGAAGTAACCCGGGAGCTGGTGGCTGCAGCTACAGGTAAAACAGCGGCTGATACGGTTATCCGCGGCGGCAAAGTGGTAAACGTTTTTACAGGTGAGATTCTGGCCTGGGATATCGCCATAAAGGGAGAGCGCATTGCCACTGTCGGCAATGTCAATCATACCATCGGTCCCGATACGGAAGTTATAGATGCCAGCGGTTACTACCTTTGCCCGGGTTTTATGGACGGCCACGTTCATGTGGAAAGCAGTATGGTAACGGTTACCCAATTTAGCCGGGCTGTTCTTCCCTGCGGCACCACAACAATATTCATGGATCCTCACGAGATTGCCAATGTACTGGGAATGGACGGCGTAAAATTGATGGTGGAGGAGGGCAAAAACCTTCCTTTAAAAGTTTTTGCCACCATGCCTTCCTGTGTTCCTGCCGCTCCAGGCTTTGAGGATGCTGGCGCTACCTTGGGCCCGGAGGAAGTAGCCAGTGCCATGACATGGCCGGGAATTTGCGGCCTGGGAGAAATGATGAACTTCCCGGCGGTCCTGGCCGGTGATGCAAAAGTTCACGGGGAACTTAAGGCCACTCTCAGTGCGCGTAAGCCCATAACCGGGCATTATTCCGTACCCGGTGATTTCCAGGGCCTGGCTGCTTATGCTGCTGCTGGTATTTCTTCCTGCCACGAGTCCGTTCTTATGGAAGATGCCCTAAATCGCTTGCGCCTGGGGTTTTACACCAAGATGCGCGAGGGTTCCGCCTGGCATGATGTAAGAGCCACCGTAAAAAGTTTAACGGAAACCAGGGTGGATTCCCGCCGTGCGGTACTGGTCAGCGATGATTGTCATCCTGATACATTGTTATCGGACGGGCATTTAGACCGCGTGGTACGCCGGGCTATCAGTGAGGGACTTGATCCTGTCCGCGCTATCCAGGCTGTGACTATCAATACAGCCGAATGTTTCGGCATGGCCCAGGAACTGGGAGCCATCGCTCCCGGGCGTTTTGCCGACATTCTGTTTTTAAGGGATCTTGCCGGGGTGGAAATTGAAAAGGTTATGGCAGACGGAAGGATAATAGCCGCCGGCGGCAACCTGCTGGTAGACTTCCCTGCCGTCACCTACCCCTCAAAGGTCCGCCATTCGGTGCATCTTAAGAAGCCGCTGACGGCTGATTGTTTCCGGCTGGCAGCTCCGGTAGAGACAGGTAAGGTGCAAGTTCGGGTAATGGAAATCGTTGAGGCCAGTGTTATTACCTTGCATAAAACAGCTGAAATTTCTGTAAAAGACGGCAAGCTGGAAGCAGTAGCATCCGAGGACCTGGCCAAGTTAGCCGTCATTGAACGTCATGGCGGCAGTGGCAGTATTGGCTTGGGTTTTGTTCGGGGTTTCGGATTCAACGGCGGCGCCGTTGCGTCAACGGTAGCCCACGACAGCCACAATCTCCTTATTGTGGGTATGAGTGACGCCGACATGGCTATGGCCGGCAATACCCTGGCCGAGTGCGGGGGCGGTATGGTTGTGGTGCGCGACGGAAAGGTATTGGCCCTTTTACCCCTTCCCGTAGCCGGGCTCATGTCTGATCAACCGGTGGAGGAAGTAGCCGAAAAGGTAAAAGCTTTGCACAAGGCATGGAAAGAATTGGGCTGCCATCTGCTGTCGCCTTTTATGACCATGTCCCTTCTTTCCCTGCCGGTACTGCCAGAGTTGCGCTTGACTAACCGGGGGTTGGTAGATACCATAAAATTCAAATTTGTGAATTTGATAAAAGAAGGTTAGGTAAAAGGCCGTAGTGCAGGTTTTGGGGGAGGTGTTTCCAGTGGTAACAAAGCATGTATACATTTCCGGCAAGGTACAAGGAGTGTATTTCCGCGACAGTACGAGGGAGCAGGCTCTAAAATTGGGAGTTTCCGGGTGGGTGCGCAACCTGCCCGACGGAAGGGTGGAAGCAGTTTTTCAAGGAGAAGTTGATAAAGTGCAAAAAATGCTGGAATGGTGCTGGAAAGGATCGCCAATGTCCAGGGTAGACAACGTGCAAGTAGAAGATATGGTGAAAGCAGAAAAATTTACTGGTTTTCGCATTACTGGCTAATAATAAAATAAGTATTTTAAAGTATGAAAAGGGGGCAAAGGACCGGGATATAACCTGGTTGCTTAAAATGCCCCCTAAATATTTAATTTGGAACATATGGAAAATTTTTTAGCTAAAAGAAGGTATCAGTTAACTTACGATGTATTTTATAATTAACATTTGTATAAAACAATATACAGGAGGTTTTGAAATGGCTAAACGGGTAGTAATTATAGGTGGAGTTGCAGCCGGTCCCAAGGCTGCATCCCGGATTAAGAGATGTGACCCCGAGGTTGAAGTTACTGTTGTTGAACAGGGAACACATCTTTCTTATGCGGGATGCGGCCTGCCCTTTTATGTGGGTGGAATGGTGGAAAAAGAAGAGGAGCTCATGGCTACCCCGGTGGGGGTTGTAAGAAGCCCTGCTTTTTTCAAGGCCGTTAAGGACGTGGACATACTAACCCGCACCCGGGCGGAAAAAATCGACCGGGAAAAAAAACAAGTTCTAGTTACTAATTTGGATACCGGTGAAACTTATAAGCTTCCTTATGACAAGCTGGTTCTGGCCACGGGAAGCACGCCGGTTCGGCCGCCGATTCCCGGTATGAACCTTAAAGGAGTGTTTACCCTCAGTAATCCCCGGGAAGCCGCTGCCATAAAGGAATTGGTGGAGCAAGGAAATGTAAAAAACATTGTAATTATCGGAGCCGGGCTTATAGGCCTGGAGCTGGCTGATACTTTGGGTATTAGGGAAGGTATTAACATTTCCTTGGTAGAGTTATTGGACCAGGTTTTACCATCCCTTCTGGACAGGGACATGGCACTCCTGGTAGCCAAGCATTTGCGACAAAAGGGGATAAATCTTTTGACGTCTACCAAAGTTGAAAAATTGGAAGGTGAAGATTCCGTACAAAAGGTTATAACTGACAAGGAAGAACTGCCCGCCGACCTGGTAGTGGTGGCCACCGGTGTTAAACCTAATGTGGATTTGGCCCGGGAAGCCGGGCTGGAGATTGGTGAAACCGGTGCTATCAAAGTTAATGAGACTCTTCAAACGTCCGACCCGGATATCTATGCGGGCGGTGACTGTGTGGAAAATATTCATCTTATTTCCGGTAAACCGGTTTATACCCCAATGGGCTCCGTGGCCAACAGGCACGGTAGAATTATCGGGGACAATATCTGCGGGGGTAATGATAAGTTTCCGGGGGTGCTGGGCACTACCATTGTAAAGGTTTTTCAGTTTAATGTGGGACGTACCGGGCTTACGGTAACAGAGGCAGAGAAGCTGGGATTCCGGGTGGAATCGTTCATCTGTCCGGCTCCCGACCGGGCTCACTTTTATCCGGGCTCTAATCCGGTAATGATAAAATTAGTTGCAGATAAATCTACCCGCAAGCTATTAGGCGCCCAAATTGTGGGCCCCGGGGCTGTTGACAAGCGCTTGGACGTGATAGTTGCGGCCTTGAGCACCCAGGTAACAGTGGACCAATTAGCTACCTTTGACCTTGCCTATGCACCTCCGTACGCCACCGCCCTTGATGCGGTTGCCCATGCAGCCAATTCCTTGCGTAACAAGCTGGACGGGCTGGCCAAATCTTTGAACCCGCTGGAAGTACGTGAAAAGATGGCTGCCGGGGAAGAATTCGTATTTCTTGATGTGCGTACCCCCCAAGAATTCCAGGAAGTTCGGCTGCCATATGATAATGTAACATTCATCCCCCTCGGTAAGCTCAGGGAAAGGGCAGGAGAACTACCAAAGGAGCGGCCAATCATAGTTTTTTGCAAGGTAAGCATGCGGGGCTGGGAAGCACAGCGCATTCTGGAAGGCCTTGGCTTTAACAATGTTACCTTCATGGAAGGAGGTATTGCCACCTGGGCCTTTGAGGTGGATAATACTCCCCAAAAATAGTTTACGCCTAAAAGTGCGGCCGATTCCCGGCCGCGCTATATTTTATAATAATTGCCAATAAAGGACAGCTTGTTTATAATCGTTAATAGTATTTTTATAATTCCGGTAAAATGAGGGTCCAAAGTTGAAGCAGAAAATATGGCGGGTAAAAAAGACTGATCCTGTTCTCCAAACCATTTTGTCCAGGGAATTAAATATTTCACCAGTAGTGGCGCAACTTCTGATAAACCGGGGTATCTATACCGTAGATGCTGCACGTACCTTTTTATGGGGTGATTTAAGGAATATTAATTCGCCGGAGTTAATGAAAGATATGGATAAAGCTGTGGACCGTATATCCCTGGCTCTGAAAAAGGGAGAAAAGATACTGGTATACGGTGATTACGATGCTGACGGGATTACTGCCACAGCCCTTTTAGTAAGCCTTCTTCGCAGGCTTGGCGGAATAGTGAATTATTATGTTCCCCACAGGATAAACGAGGGATACGGACTTCACCTGCCGGTTCTGGAAAGGGCTCGGGAAACCGGACATACCCTTGTAGTTACGGTAGACTGCGGTATCAGTGCCTTTGAAACAGTGGCTGAAAGTAACAGCAGCGGTGGGCCGGATATCATTATTACTGATCACCATGAACCTCCGGAAAATTTGCCGCCGGCCCTGGCACTTTTGAACCCCAAAAAGCCGGATTGCAATTATCCTTTTAAGGAGCTAGCCGGAGTGGGAGTGGCCTTCAAATTAGGCCAGGCGGTGGCAAAGACAATGGGAGTGGGCGATTGTTTTTGGCAGGATTATTTGGATTTGGTCTGTGTGGGAACGGTGGCGGATATAGTTCCTTTACAGGGCGAAAACAGGATTTTGGTTAAAGAAGGTTTATCGGCTTTAGCCAATACGGCAAATTTAGGACTTCAGGCTTTAATGCGCATTAGTTCAATAAAAAGCGAAAATATTGATGCAACCCAGGTTAGCTTTGCACTGGCTCCCCGTTTAAATGCCGCCGGGCGCCTTGGCGATGCCCGCCTAGCAGTTGACCTTCTGCTGGCGGAAAATTATGCCGAGGCCTGGGAACTTGCCTCTCAACTTAATCGTGAGAATCAACAGAGGCAGAAAATAGAGTCATTAGTATTGGCCGAAGCATTGGATATGCTGGAAAGTCACCCTGAGCTAGCCGGTAATAAGGTCCTCGTTTTGGGCTCAGAAACATGGCATCCAGGGGTAATCGGCATTGCGGCGTCCAGGTTAGTGGAAAAATTTTACCGGCCTGTACTCCTTGTATCACTGGACGGAGACACTGGTAAAGGTTCTGCCCGCAGCATACCTGGCTTTCATATCTACCGCGCCCTCGAGTACTGCAAGGATAAACTTCTGAATTTCGGGGGCCACGCCCAGGCTGCCGGGTTTTCCCTTCCCTGCCGTGAATTAGACGCTTTTCGGGAAAAAATAAACAACTACGCCGACGCGGTACTTACAAAGGAGTCACTCATTCCTGATATAAATTTAGACATTATTATTTCTCTTAACGAAGTAACCGAAGAACTGATAGAACAGGTAGATAAACTGTCGCCTTACGGCCACGGTAACCCGCATCCTTTATTTGCCTGTCATAATGTATCCCTTGTAAACTTAAGAGAAGTTGGTAAAGATGGAAATCATTTAAAAATGCTGGTTAAGGATGGGGGGGTTACCTTTGACGGCATAGGTTTTAACTTGAGCTCATACGTGGAAGTCCTTGCCGCCAGGGATGTGGACCTGGCATTTGTTCCAACTATAAACCATTGGAACGGAAAAAAACTTCTCCAGCTGGAAGTAAAAGATATTCAGCCCGCAAGCGCCGGCCTTTACTTCAACGAAGATAAACAAAGGGATAAAACCAGTAACATATTAAGCAAATTTTCCCCGGGTGATTTTAAAAAGCAGTATAAAGAAATATTTTGGCCCGTGTTTGTTATCAAGGAACTGGCTAAATGTGGTATAAAAAATAATTATTTAACTAATTGCAAAGAAAGTGTTCCTTCTATCGAATCTCTCTCGCAGCCAATTGAAATAAATGATTGGCGTGATTACTTCAACCGCGAAGATATTTTGGGCAGTATATGTTCCAAAGATGAAAGAACCGTAATAATTGTAAGTTGTCCCAGCCAAACTATAGAACTTTTCTTTTTCCTGACAAAACGTAATTTAATGGCCCCGGAAGAAGTTTCTATTAACTCCTTGCTGCACGAAAATTTGCAAGGTATTATAAAAGATACTGTAGATAAAAATCATGCCAGAGTATTAATATCCACACCTGAACCGTTGCATTTGCCGGAAAATTCCCCGGTTGACAATTTGGTTTTTTATAACATCCCTTATCATTCCACGGAATTTTATAATTTATTGACTTCCTATCGTGCAACACGGGTACACCTGTTATATAACAAGAAAGATGGGGAAATAGCTGAAGAATATTTGCATTCCCTGGCCCCTGAACGCAATTTTTTGGTAGGCTTTTACAACCTTTTAAAAGCTCTTTTTCAGGCAAAGCGACCATGTTTTTCAGCTCGAGATGCCATAAAAGTTTTAGCTGCAAACGGTTTTCCGGCGGCACATGAATTTAGCATATCTATAGCTTTTAAGATATTTAAAGAATTGCAACTTCTGGATTATGAAGAAAATAATAAATTTCAGTTTAAATTATTTCCCCCTCCAAAAAAAAAGTTAAATTTATACGATTCACCTACATACAGCTATTTGCACCAGTTAAAAGCATCTTGCTTAAAATGGTATCAGCTGGCCCTGGAAAAAAATTTTTTCCTAAATTGGCTAAAATATGTTCAATTATAATTATCGTTAAGTTTTCTTATTCTCATGTCCGCTTTAAAACCCGGCCTGTTTTATCGCTCCTAAGGGAGGGAATATAATGGCATTTGAAGACATAGTGCAAAAAGTCATTCTTTATAACCCTGCCGCAGATATTTCCCTTCTTAAAAGGGCTTATGCCTTTGCGGAAGAGGCTCACCGGGGTCAAACCCGTATTTCCGGTGAGCCTTACATCAATCATCCCGTTGCTGTAGCCAGAATACTGGCCGGGCTGGAACTGGACATGGAAACTCTTGTAGCCGGTTTATTGCACGATACGGTAGAGGATACTGAGGTAACTCTGGAACAAGTTGAACAGGAGTTTGGTAAAGAAATAGCATTGCTGGTTGATGGTGTTACAAAATTGAGCCGCCTGGAATATCGTTCCAAGGAAGAGCGCCAGGTGGAAAACTTACGTAAAATGTTTCTGGCAATGGCCAGGGACATTAGAGTTGTCCTTATAAAGCTGGCAGACAGGCTGCATAATATGCGAACACTGGAATACCAGCCGGAAATAAAGCAAAAGGAAATTTCCATGGAAACCCTGGATATTTATGCTCCCCTGGCCCACCGGCTGGGAATTTACCATTTTAAGTGGGAGCTCGAAGATTTGGCATTTCGCTATTCCCTTCCCTCAAAATATTACGAGCTTGCCGAAAAATTAAAACGCACCCGCCGTATGCGTGAAAAATATATCAACAAGGTTAATGTAATTTTAAAGGGAAAGTTGCAGAAAATGGGCATTACCGCCGAAGTTCACGGCCGGCCCAAACACCTGTATAGTATTTATCAGAAAATGATGCGCCAGGGAAAGGATTTTCATGAGATTTATGATGTTATGGCCACAAGGGTATTGGTGGATACCGTGCGGGACTGCTATGCCTGTCTGGGTATTGTGCATACCATGTGGGTACCAATACCCGGTAGATTTAAAGATTATATTGCCATGCCCAAGTCAAATATGTACCAGTCCCTTCATACCACTGTTATCGGGCCCCAGGGAGAACCTCTGGAAATTCAAATTCGTACCTGGGATATGCACCGGACCGCTGAATACGGTATTGCAGCACACTGGAGGTACAAAGAAAATAATAAAGGAGATAAAGCCTTTGACCAGAAACTCAGCTGGTTGAGACAGATACTGGAGTGGCAGCACGAACTAAAAGATACCAAAGAATTCATGGAAAATCTTAAAATAGATCTCTTTACCGATGTGGTATTTGTATTTACTCCCAAGGGCGATGTTATAGAACTTCCCGCCGGTTCGGTTCCCATAGATTTTGCTTATCGGATCCATACTCAGGTAGGGCATCGCTGTGTGGGGGCTAAGGTTAACAATCGCATAGTCCCACTGGATTACCAGCTCAAAAACGGTGATATAGTAGAAATTTTAACATCCAACCAAAGTAACGGTCCAAGCAGGGACTGGTTAAATATTGTAAAGACTTCCCAGGCAAAAAACCGCATTCGCCAGTGGTTTAAAAAAGAACAGCGGAACGAAAATATCGCAAAAGGTAAGGAGGCCCTGGAGCGGGAAGCCAAAAAGCAAGGAATTGAATTTGATAGCATAAAAAGTGATAAACTGGTTGAATATGGTAAAAAATTAAACCTTACCACTCCCGATGATGTGCTGGCAGCAGTAGGTGACGGCACAATTTCCGCTCAAAGTCTTATATATCGCATCAGGCAGGAATCAGCCGAACCAGAAAAGAAGGGCTATTTGGAAGAAGAAATCCAGTCTCTGGTAACGGAAACAAAGCCCGTTCTGGCGAAACAAAAGCCTGCCCGGGGAATAAAAGTTAAAGGTATCGACAATGTGCTAATACGCCTTGCCCATTGCTGCAACCCCGTACCCGGAGATCCAATTATCGGCTACATTACCCGGGGCCGTGGCGTTTCCATTCACCAGACTAACTGTCGAAACGTTCAATCCCTTATGGAAGAAGAGAAGTCACGCCTGGTTGAAGTTTCATGGGAAGACAATTTTGATTCCCCCTTTCAGGTTAGGCTGGAAATAACCGGGGTGGACCGTACAGGTCTATTAAGTGATGTGATGGCCGTACTCACGGATATGAAAATGAATGCCAGCTGGGTAAATGCCCGTGGCCGAAAAAATCACCAGGCAATTATAGAAATGGTATTACAGGTAAAAAGCCTCGAGCAACTTGAATACATCATCAATCGTATTGGCAAGATTCAGGATATATACCAGGTACACAGGAGCGGACATGGCGGGAGAAATATAAAAAAGAAAGGCATGGTGTAGTTAATCTTGCGGGCAGTAGTACAGCGGGTAACTGAGAGTTCGGTGGCAGTTGAAGGAAAAATAGTGGGGGCCATTGGCCCCGGCATGGTTATTCTTTTGGGAGTAGGAGAAGGGGATACCGACCGTGATGTAGAATATCTGGCAGAAAAGATTGCCAATTTGCGTATTTTCGAGGACGAACAGGGAAAGATGAATCTTTCTCTCCTGGATATCGGCGGTGAAGCCCTTGTTGTATCCCAATTCACCCTTTACGGGGATTGTCGCAAGGGGAGAAGACCAAACTTCAGCGAAGCTGCTCCCCCCGCCAAAGGAGAGGAGTATTACAACAAGTTCGTGGAAGCATTACGGGCCCGGGGTGTTAAGGTGGCCACGGGAATTTTCCGCGCTTATATGGCCGTTAAAATAATTAACGACGGCCCGGTAACCCTGCTTTTGGACAGCAGTAAACAATTTTGAAATGGAGGTTGTGAAAGTTGATTTTAGAAAAGCTTATTGTAGGTCCCATAGAATCCAACTGTTACATAATTGGCTGTGAAGAAACAAAAGAGGCCGCTGTAATCGATCCCGGTGCCGACGGGGACAAAATCGTCGCCCGGTTAAAACAGCTCGGACTTAACTGCAGGCAAATTATTATGACCCACGGCCACGTGGACCACATAGGCGCTTTAAACCAGGTACATCAAGCTACCGGCGCCCAGGTTCTTATTCATGAAAAAGATTCCGAGATGTTGACCAGTCCTGCCAAAAACCTGTCCATGTTCATGGGCTCCAACATTCAGCACAAGGGAGCAGACCGGCTTTTAAAAGACGGTGATATCATTAAAGTAGGAAATATTGAACTGGAAGTAATCCATACGCCGGGACATACTCCTGGGGGTATATGCCTGAAAACCGGTGATGTAATATTTACCGGCGACACCCTTTTTGCCGGCTCCGTGGGCCGTTCTGACTTTCCGGGCGGAAGTCACTCCACTTTAATTAATTCCATCAAAACCAGGCTTCTTAATTTCTCCGATGATACTAAAGTTTATCCCGGACACGGCCCCGCTTCCACCATAGGTACAGAAAAACGAACAAACCCGTTTCTTTAAGTAAAAACCCGGGAAACCCGGGTTTTTTATTATGCATCTTTAACCTTTACAGTAACCATAATTGCCTTACAGCAATCTATATTTTGTATAACAAAGCAATTTTCTTTTTCCTCCAGCTTATACGGACCGGTGGATTCCACTTCCAGTTGATCTTTGGTATAACTTCCTTTATCCACAAATAACATGCGCCCTAAAGGTACCGTTTTATTTTTGGCCAGGATTTTCACGCTAACAGCTCCTTTTGAAGATTTTAAAATTATAATTTAACATTTCTTTTAAATGTCCTGTTATCAAAAACAATTATTTTTCTTAATTTTATTACATGTTATGCAAGCAGGAATATTCAAAATATTCTAGTATACTTAAATATCCAATATTTGCATGAAAAGGGAGGGGGATTACGGTTGCTTGATAATATTATAATCGAGCCTTTGCCTGGTGACCATAACATGAATAATTACGAAGAACTGCAAAGAAGTTTTAACTTTAAAGAAGTAGAGAAAGAATTTTCCTGGTATTATTCCGGGAAGATTAATATCGCCCACGAGGCAGTGGACCGCCATGTAGAAAAAAACGGTGAAAATATTGCACTATATTATTGTAATAGTGAAAGGCAGAAAGAAAATTACAGCTTTAAACAGCTGACAGAACTTTCCAATCGTGCAGCCAACATGTTAAAAACCTTAGGCGTTAAAAAGAGAGATCGGGTAGGTATCTTTTTGCCCAGGAGTCCGGAATTATATATCAGTTTCCTGGGTATTGCCAAGCTGGGGGCAATAGCAGTGCCGCTGTTTGAGGCTTTTATGGAAGACGCCCTCAGGGATCGCTTGGAGGACTCCGGCGCTTCGGCCCTAATTACCACTTCGGAACTTTTGCCGAGAGTTCCCAGGCAAAAACTCCCCGATTTAAAACATGTATTTATAATCGATAAAGAAAACGCGCCGGATGATTGCATTAACTGGTGGTCCGGGGTAAAAAGTGCTTCTCCGGAATTTACTCCCGTGTGGGTGGACCGGGAGGACCCGTTATTCATACTTTATGCCGCCGGGGCCGATGGAAAGCCCAAAGGATTGGTACACGTACACAACTGTATGGTGGGCCTGTGGATTACGGCCAAGTGGGTGCACGATCTGCGCCCGGGTGATGTATACTGGTGCACGGCGGATCCCGGTTGGATAACAGGTATTGCCTACGGCTTTTTGGCACCCTGGCTGCACGGCATACCCGTGGTTATCCGTGGCGGCAGGTTTAATGCTGAAGATTGGTGCAGAACCCTTTCTGAATATGGTGTAACGGTATGGTACAGTGCCCCCACCGCGTTTCGCATGATAATGTCCGGCGGTGATGAGTTATTACAAAAATACGACCTCAGCAAATTGCGCCATATATTAAGTGTGGGAGAACCCCTTACGGAAAATGTTTTAAAATGGAGCCTGGAAAAGTTAAATTTACCCATTTACGACACCTGGTGGATGAGTGAAACAGGTATGAATATAATTTGCAATTACCGCTGCAGTAAGATTAAACTGGGTTCCATCGGAAGGCCCTTCCCGGGGATTGAAACTGCAATTATAGATGACGATGGCAACGAACTGCCTCCCAACCGTGTAGGAAACCTGGCGATAAAGGCCGGGTGGCCCGCTATGTTTCGAGATGTATGGAATGCCCCTGAAAAGTACGCGGAATATTTCAAGCACAAGCCCTGGTTCATTTCCGGAGATGCTGCTTACCGGGACGAAGAAGGTTATTACTATTTCCAGGGTAGAGTAGACGGGTTAATTAATACCTCGGGTGAGAGGGTCAGCCCGTGGGAGGTAGAAAAGAAACTTAAGGAGCATCCTGCTGTGGCCGATGCCGGGGTAACGGGTAAACCGGACAAGGTCAGGGGCGAAATAGTAAAGGCCTACGTAGTTCTCGAGGAAGGATATTCATGGTCGGATGCCCTGGGCGAAGAATTAAGGACATTTGTAAAAACGGAACTTGCCGCCCACACCGCTCCCAGGGAATGGGGGGTAACAACCCGAATACCCCGAAATTCAGATGGGTCCGTGGACCGTAAAGCATTGAAAACATGGGCCCTGGGACTGGAAAAAGCCAGGTAGAACTTAAAGCCGCGGCCTGCAGGCCGCGGCTTTAAGTTTACATAAAACAGCTTTAATTTGTCCTGCTCGTCCTTTTCTTCTCCTGTAAGTCCTTCGCTCTTTAAAGATATAAGGGAAACCAGGGTATAAGGTTGACAAGCCGATATTTTTTGCATAAAATTGACCACAGGTATGAATATAGGGTAAATCGTTGACCGGGAAGCATAGGCGTAGTCTTCCGGTTCAAGGAGGAAAGGCCGCGGACTGAAAGCCTTTCCCCGGAAATATGCTGAAAGACACCCGGGAGTGGCCGTTGAACGGCTTCAGACCCAGTAGACCGGCCCGGAGGCCCCGTTAAAGTCATATAAGTGGGATACCTTCAGTATCCAAGCAGGGTGGCACCGCGGGAAAATACTCCCGTCCCTTTCCAGGGGTCGGGAGTTTTATATTGAAAAAACTGGTTAAAGTGAGGTAATGCCATAATGTTAACCAGCAGGCCCAGGGGAACAAATGACATCCTCCCAGGGCAAGTGGAAAAATGGCTGTTTATAGAAGATACCATGCGTCAACTTTGCAGGGAATATAATTATAAAGAAATTCGCACTCCTCTTTTTGAACATACTGAACTTTTTGTTCGAGGTGTGGGTGAAACCACTGATATAGTTGAAAAGGAAATGTATACGTTTAAAGACCGGGGTGGCCGCAGTATAACCCTGCGGCCCGAGGGTACTGCCCCGGTGGTGCGGGCCTATCTGGAAAACAAACTTAGTTCCGGACCCCAGCCGGTGAAGCTGTATTACATCGGGCCCATGTTCCGCTACGACCGGCCCCAGGCAGGAAGATATCGCCAGTTTCACCAGCTGGGGGTAGAAGTTTTTGGCTCTCATCACCCGGGAGTGGACGCGGAAGTAATGGCCATGGCCATGGAATTTTATACCCGGGTGGGGCTTAAAAACATGGAATTGCACGTAAACAGTGTGGGATGTCCCCAATGCCGCCCGCGGTTGAGGGAAAAGCTGCAGGAATATTTCCGGCCGAGATTGGACGAACTGTGTTCCAACTGCAGGGAAAGGTTTGACAGAAATCCCCTGCGTATAATCGATTGTAAAAACTTCCGGTGCCGGGAAGTAGGCGTGGAGGCGCCTACAACCATTGAATGCCTGTGTCGGGATTGCCGGCAACATTTTGAAACCGTTTGCAAGCACCTTGAATTACTGCATGTTCCCTACATTATAAATAATAAATTGGTACGGGGGCTTGATTATTATACCCATACTGCATTTGAAATAACGGTCCCGGATATCGGAACCCAAAGTTCCGTGGGGGGAGGCGGCAGATATAACGGCCTTATCGAAGCCTGCGGCGGGCCTTCCATACCGGGCATAGGTTATGCTCTGGGCATGGAGCGCATTATCCTGGCCATGGACAGGCAGGGTGTTGAAGTGGAAGCATCTCCGGGCCCCGACGTATTTGTGGCTGTTTTTACCCCGGAGGACAAGCCGAAGGCATTTGAGCTGCTCTTTAAACTGCGAGGGGAAGGCATTTCAGCGGATCAGGATTACCAGGACCGCAGCCTTAAAGCTCAAATGAAATATGCCTCAAAAATAAAAGCCAGGTATACCCTTTTGTTGGGCGGTGATGAACTGAAGCGGGGAACAGCGATACTGCGCGAGATGGATACGGGGAATCAGGAAGAAGTACCCTTGGAAGAAGTGATAAAGAGGATAAAACAAAAAGACCAGCCCTGTACCGACAAATAAAAAACAAGGACCTTACCCTTTAATATCAACCACTAACCACAACTATTAGGAGGTAAGCAAATGCCTGAAGCAATGCGGAATTGGAAACGTACCCATTATTGCGGTGACCTGCGCCTGGAAAATGCCGGTGAGACCGTAGTTTTAGCGGGATGGGTGGATACGCGCAGAGACCACGGCGGCCTGATATTTATAGACCTGAGGGACCGTACGGGTATAGTTCAGGTTGTATTTAGCCCGGATAGGGCACCGGAGGCATTTAAAAAAGCCGAGACCGTCAGGTCGGAATATGTCCTGGCGGTCACCGGAAAGGTGGAGAAGCGCCCGGAAGGTACTGAAAATCCAAACCTTACCACCGGGGACATCGAAGTAATTGCCTCAGAATTAAAAGTGCTTAATACGGCTAAAACTCCTCCTATTTATATAGAAGACGGTATAGACGTGGACGAAAACGTGCGCCTGCGATACCGTTACCTGGACCTGCGGCGTCCGGAAATGCAGCGGAATATAAAACTGCGCCACCGGGCCACCAAAGTAATTCGCGATTTTCTGGACAGCAAGGGATTTTGGGAAATAGAAACCCCAATGCTTACCCGCAGTACACCTGAGGGAGCCCGGGATTACCTCGTGCCCAGCAGGCTAAACGCCGGTAAATTTTATGCCCTGCCCCAGTCACCGCAACTCTTTAAACAACTTTTAATGGTTGCAGGCATGGACCGCTATTTCCAAATCGTTCGCTGTTTCAGAGATGAGGACTTAAGGGCCGACCGGCAGCCCGAATTCACCCAGGTGGACCTGGAGATGTCCTTTGTTGACGTTGATGATGTGCTGGAACTTATGGAAGAAATGATGGCTCAATTATTCAAGGAAACTATAGGGCTGGAAATTGACCTTCCTTTTCCCCGCTTATCTTACCATGAGGCCATGGAACGCTTTGGAACGGACAAGCCCGACATCCGCTTCGGCATGGAACTGGTAGACATTTCTGACGTGGCTGAAAACTGTAAGTTTAAAGTTTTTAATTCCACCGTGGCCTCCGGCGGAATCGTAAAGGGGATCAATGCCGCCGGATGCGGGAATTTCAGCCGCAAAGAAATTGATGACTTAACCAAGTTTGCCGCCATCTACAGGGCCAAGGGGCTGGCCTACTTGATTATTACCGGGGACGGTGTAAAATCTCCCATAGCCAAATTTTTCGAAGAAAAGGAACTTGACACCATACTTACCCGTCTCGGGGCAAAGCCGGGGGATTTACTTCTTTTTGTAGCCGATAAGCCGCAAGTGGTATATGATGCCCTCGGGGCCCTGCGTATTCACCTGGCTGAACGTCTTAGCTTAATTCCCGAGGACAAATATCAATTTCTGTGGGTGTTGGATTTCCCACTTTTGGAATACGATGAGGAAAGCAAGCGCTGGGAAGCGGTTCACCACCCCTTTACTTCACCCAGGGAAGAAGACATTCCACTGCTAGATACCGAACCTGGTAAGGCCCGGGCCCGGGCTTACGATATGGTTCTTAACGGTGTTGAGGTAGGGGGCGGAAGTATACGTATACACCGCCGGGATGTACAGGAAAAAATGTTTTCAGTTATTGGCTTAAGCGAGGAGGAAGCCAGGGAAAAATTTGGCTTCATGTTGGAAGCTTTCGATTACGGTGCCCCACCCCACGGCGGTATAGCCTTCGGCCTCGATCGCCTGTTGATGCTCCTGGCCAGGCGGAAGACTATCAGGGACGTGATCGCTTTTCCCAAGACCCAAAGCGCCACGGATTTAATGATGGAGGCCCCCGGCCCGGTGGACCCGGCTCAGCTTGAGGAATTGTATATTAAAACCGTTACAAAGAACCAAAAGCCAGGCAAGTAGATCCAATATATCAATGTTATTCCTAAAACAAATAAAAAAATATCAATAAAATGCCTTACCCCCTTGCGAGCGGTAACAGTATATGTTAACATAATGCTAGCAAAAGCCAGTGACACCCTGCAGTGTACGTGGCCACCTTGAAGTTCTGAGCCAACACCATCACATAGGGAGCTTGACTCTAATTGTGGCTTGTATGCCCCTCAAAGGGGACACAAAAAGCAATTAGGAGGGCACCCACCTGTTGAGACCGGGTTCAAGAAACTTTAAGGGTCCACGGCACTTGTGGGGTTGTTAAGCTTAGGTGAAAAAAAAGTATCCAGCCTGAGATACGGCTGGATACTTTTTTTAAAGGAAACTCTACCTGAACTGTATAAATGCATTATTTTTGCCCGTAGGTTGTCGTTAAATTGGTAGGCCGTGTAAAATTTCAGTAGGCACCAGAAGGAAATCAACCTCCTAGAAATAGAAATGAGACCTCACCCCAAAAACACTCCAACGGAAATTAAAGGAGGGCGAGGTCTCATGTTAAATATTCGCCACATAGTGGGGGCAGTCCTTCTATTCGGTTCTGGCCTAACTAAATTAATTGGCGAGTGCAAAGACTTTTATGAGCTTGAAAAAGGCATCCATGAGCTGTGCCAGGCAGTCTGCAACCAAATTTTCACCTGGGCCCTGGAACAGATCGATACCCGCCTGATGAATGAACGTGACCGGAGCACCTGGGAAGTGGTCGGCTTTCGGGCTAAAACAGCAGTAAGCACCTTTGGGGAATTTCTCTTCAAAAGGCGCCTGTACAGGAACAAAAAAACCGGGGAAACCAAATTCTTTTTAGACGAGCTGCTGGGCTGGCCAGCCCGGGCCAAGATCACCCCCCGTTTAAAAGAACTGGCCGTCAAACTAAGCACCGAACTTTCCTTTGCCCGTGCCGCCGAGATCTTAAACCACCTTGTTTCCGGCCTAAGTCCCATGACCGTCTGGCAGGCTACCCAAGAAGTGGGAGAAGTCTTGCAGCAAGAAGGAGAAGAAAAAAGGGCAGCGGTTTTTGAAAAGGGCGAAGCTCCCGGCGGGAAAGAGGTAACCCCGGAGCTGTGTATCGAAGCCGACGGAGTGATAATCCGCCTGCAGAAGACAAAAGAGAAAAGAGGAGAAATTAAGCATATGGTCGTCTACGAAGGGAAGGAACAAATTGGCCAAGGTCGCTTCGCCCTGAAAAACAAGCTTGTTTTAAGCAGCCTAAATGACGGTAAGGCAGCCTGGGAAGAAAACTATGCCGTAGCCGGGGGAAAATGGGACCTGAGCCAAACCGAAAGGATCTTCATCGGCGGCGACGGGGCAGACTGGTCCAAGCAGGGAATTGATTACTTTCCCGGCGCTGTGTATCGCTTAGACCCATACCACCTGAGCAGGCATTTAACCGAGGCCCTCTGGTACGACGAAGAAACCTACCGGAAGGTGGCCCTGGCCATTTCCCAGGGTAACTGGGAGGAGACCCAAAGAGTTCTTACGGAAGCAGCAAAAAACACCAGGGGCAACCGGAAGAAGAGGATCACCAAACTTCTGCATTATCTTGAGGAAAACTGGGCGGGGATCGCTGCCTCGCCGGGAGCAAAACGTTTGGGCACCATTGAAGGGCAGATTCAACACAACGTGGCCCGGCGGATGAAACGCCTGGGAGCCAGGTGGACAATCCCTGGAGGAGACCGGATGGCCCGTGTTTTGGCCGCTAAGGCAAACGGGGAGCTTGGCAATTATACTT
Organism: Desulfofundulus sp. JL263-se; assembly: GCF_056316025.1. Lineage (NCBI taxonomy): Bacteria > Bacillati > Bacillota > Clostridia > Eubacteriales > Peptococcaceae > Desulfofundulus > Desulfofundulus sp. JL263-se. Next base: position 1,510,411 of record NZ_CM149993.1, read on the forward strand.
TGCGCTGGCCGGTGAAACACCGGAAATTGAGAGAAATTGCGCAGTTAAAGCCAGTCGAAAAACAAAAAACAGAGGATGTGGAAAAATGGCTGCAGGCGTCTGTTCCGGCTTTAAAGGGTCCTTTTGCTGACCGGCTGTGGATTAAGTATGTTTTACGTGAACTTAGCCGTCCCAGCTTTTCTGCTCTTTTGTAAAAGCATGTTCCTTGGAGAGCCTTTGAGGTTTTCAGGCGGCGCCGGAGGGTAGCCTTGACAGCCGGGGTCCCCGCATGTGATAAAATGTACAAGCCGGCGGGGTATGCTAAAGTATGCAGCATGTTCCCCGGAGCCGCCCCGTCGGTACTGAAACTATATCACATGCGGGGTGGCTGTCAAGGCCGCCGCCGTAAAACTAATGTTTTAAGCGGTGAGGTCTCATGTTAAAAGATACCTACTGAATCTTGACACGGACAAATTGGTATCTTACGTTGACAAGGTCTTAAACACGGTATTATAATTGGTAGTAAAATTGTACAAAAAGGCTCATGTACATATGTCAGATAATAAGTGATACAGTAAAAAATATAAAAGTTTTTCAGGAAAGGGGAGAAACTCTTTGGGCGATGAAAGAATTCAACAGTTGCGGGACGATAACTTTAAGAGCTTTGTAGAGAATTCTACCAAACCCGTGCTTGTAGACTTTTGGGCCGAGTGGTGCGGGCCTTGTAAGATGATTGCCCCGGTGTTAGAAGATATTGCAGCTGAATACGGAGATAAAGTTACAATTGGTAAGTTAAATGTAGATCAAAATAAAAATATCCCGGGAAAATATAAAGTTATCAGCATCCCTACCCTGATTTTGTTTAAAAACGGTGAAGAAGTTGAGCGGTCCATTGGTTTTAAAACCAAGAAGGAGCTGCAGGCCCTTTTGGATAAGCACATATAATGGAAAAGCAATCATTTTTAACTTCATAAATTAATATTTATCTTTAAAAATAGGCACGCTAAGGCGTGCTTATTCTTATCTTAAGAGGAGTGTTACAATGGGAAACCTCTTCGAGACGAAGGAAGCCATTTACCGGTTCAGCCCCCTGGCACTGCGCATGAGACCTGCTTCGCTGGAAGAATTTGAAGAACAGGAAAATGTTGTTGGCCGTGGCACTCCTTTGAGGAGGGCTATTGAGGCCGACCAGCTCCAGTCCCTAATTTTTTACGGACCTCCGGGAACAGGTAAAACAACTTTGGCCCGTATAATTGCAAACAGGACCAATTCCCACTTTGAAAGCATAAACGCGGTAATGGCCGGAGTATCCGACATCAGGCGTATCGTTAATGAAGCCCGGGAAAGGCGAGCCTATCATAACCGCAAAACAATATTATTTATAGATGAAATTCACAGGTTCAACAAATCCCAGCAGGATGCCTTGCTGCCCTTTGTGGAAGAAGGCCTAATCACTTTGATAGGTGCAACAACTGAAAACCCAATGTTTTCCATTAGCAGGCCACTATTATCCCGGTCCCGCCTGTACAAGTTCTCTCCTCTTTCTAAGAAAGCGCTGCTTAAGATTATGGAACGGGCCCTGCATAATCGGGATCGGGGATTGGGAAATTATAATGTGTCCATTCGGCCCGAAGCCATGGAGTTCCTGGCGGATATGGCCAACGGGGATGCCCGAATAGCTTTAAATTACCTGGAGATGGCCGTTTTAACTACCCCGCCCGATGATTCGGGAGTACGCAATATTACGCTGGATACGGCAGAGGAAGTTGCCCAGAAAAGAGTCCTGAATTATAACCGCCGCGACGAGCATTATGATGTATTGTCAGCCTGGATAAAAAGCATGCGCGGTTCCGATCCCCAGGCCACGGTCTACTGGCTTGCCCGTTTGCTGTATGCCGGCGAGGACCCTGTTTTTTTGGCCCGCAGGCTTATGATTCATGCTGCGGAAGACGTGGGCCTGGCCGACCCGCAGGCCTTAATACTGGCTACTTCGGCAGCCCTGGCCGTAGAAAGGGTAGGAATGCCGGAGGCCAGAATAATATTAGCTGAGGCCTCCCTTTACATAGCAAAGGCACCCAAGAGCAATTCATCCTACGTAGCCATTGAAAAGGCCATGCGGGCCGTAGAAAAGGAAAATACAGCTCCAGTGCCCTTACATTTGCGGGATAGCAGTTATAAGGGAGCCAAAGCCATGGGGCACGGGGTGGGATATAAATATCCCCATAATTACCCGGGAAATTGGGTCAAGCAACAATACCTGCCGGACCAGTTGAAAGAAAGGATTTTTTATACTCCGGGGAGCAATGATAAATGAATTCTGACTAAAATAGTAGGTTTTTAATTGACAAAAATCCTACTACTATGCTAATATATTCCCAGCTGAAACCCGAGTGTTTTAGTATGAATTAAAAGGGGGTGGGATATTGCGGCTTTCAACCCGGGGGCACTACGGACTGAAAGCCATGTTCGATTTAGCTTTAAATTATGGGACAAATCCCATACCCCTCAAAAGCGTGGCGGAGCGCCAAAATATTTCAGATAATTACCTGGAACAACTTATCTCGGTTTTACGCAAAGCAGGCCTGGTAAAAAGTGTCCGCGGGGCACAGGGCGGGTATATGCTGGCCCGGGATCCCAAAGACATTACTGTTGGAGAAATCATAAGGGTGCTGGAAGGTCCCATTGCCCCGGTAGAATGTGTTAGTGAAGTGGATCCTGCTGAATGCGATCAGTCCGATATTTGCATTACCCGAACGGTTTGGGCCCGGGTTCGCGACAGCATAGCGCAAGTATTGGACTCTATTAGCCTGGCAGACATGTGCCGGGATGCTGAAAGAATTAAAAAATCGAAGAACTATTATATGTACTACATTTAAAAAAAGGAGGAATCACAGTTGCGCAGAGTATATATGGACTACAGCGCGACTACCCCAGTACGTCCAGAGGTCGCAGAAGAAATGTACAAGTATATTACGGACAATTTTGGCAATCCCACCAGCCTGCATTACTTTGGCCGCCAGGTGAGAAATGCTGTAGAAGAAGCCAGGGAAAAGGTAGCAGCTGCCATTGGGGCCAATGCCGGTGAAATAGTATTCACCAGTGGGGGAACGGAATCCGATAATATGGCCATTCACGGAACTGCCCATGCGAATAAAAACAGGGGTAACCACATTATAACTTCTGCCGTGGAACATCACGCCGTTTTAAATACGGTAAAGGCCTTGGGCAAAGAAGGATTTACAATAACTATTCTACCGGTGGACCAGTACGGCATGGTTAACCCGGATGATGTTGCCAATGCTATTACCGACAAGACCATATTGGTATCCATAATGCACGCCAATAATGAAGTGGGGACCATTCAGCCCATTGAAGAAATAGGGAAAATAACCCGGGAGCGTGGGGTTATATTCCATACCGATGCTGTACAAAGTTTCGGTAAGATTCCGGTAAATGTTGACGATTTGGGAGTTGATTTACTTACCATTAGCGGGCATAAGATATACGGCCCGAAAGGCATTGGAGCGCTTTACATACGAAAGGGAACCCGCTGGAGACAATCCCTTTTCCACGGCGGGGCCCAAGAAAGGCTCCGCCGCGCCGGTACCGAAAATGTACCGGGCATTATCGGCCTTGGTAAGGCCTGCGAATTGGCGGTGAGAGATCTTGAAAAAGACACGGCTCACCTGAACAGGCTGAGGGACAGGCTTATTAAAGAAGTGACAAGCAAAATAAGCAACGTTAAGCTAACAGGTCATCCCACCGAGCGGATTCCCGGCCATGCAAGCTTCTGCTTCCAATTCATCGAGGGTGAATCGATGCTGTTGAGCCTCGATATGAAAGGTATTGCCGCTTCCAGCGGATCTGCCTGTACTTCCGGTTCCCTGGAACCGTCACATGTTTTACTTGCTATGGGTATTCCCCATGAAGTGGCGCACGGCTCAATAAGGCTGACCCTGGGAAGGGATAATACCGACGAAGATATTGATTACTTTATGGAAGTTATGCCTCCCATAGTGGAAAGGCTGCGTTCCATGTCACCCCTGGATCAGGAAACTGAATTCCAGATGACAAGCGAGTGTGAGGCTTGTAAAGTTAGCCGTTCCTGCCGGGCATAAAAACGTATAAATAGAACTGGGAATTCAAAATATATTGGTTGCGGGGAGGGTTCTAATGTATTCCCAAAAGGTAATGGATCATTTTGAAAATCCGAGAAACGTGGGTGAAATACCCGATGCCGACGGAATTGGCCAGGTAGGCAATCCCACCTGTGGAGACATTATGAAAATATACATTAAAGTTGAGAATGACCGTATTATTGATATTAAGTTCAAGACTTTCGGGTGCGGTGCGGCCATCGCCACCAGTAGCATGGTTACCGAATTGGTAAAGGGTAAAACCATTGAAGAGGCTATGAATATCAGTAACAAGACCGTTGCCGAGGCCCTGGACGGCCTCCCGCCCAAAAAAATGCACTGCTCCAACCTGGCGGCCGACGCACTACATGCCGCCATTAAGGATTACCAGGAAAAGAAAAACAATAAGAAATGAGCTTATCACAACCGTACTGTAGGTGAATGTCGTGGAAAAGAAAAGGGTTTTAGTTGCCATGAGCGGCGGAGTTGATAGTTCGGTTACCGCCGCCCTTTTATTAGAACAAGGGTACGAAGTAATCGGCATTACCATGCAAATTTGGGATCCCGGTCAGACCGAGGTTGACGGGGAATTCGTGGGGTGCTGTTCCCTATCTGCAGTAGATGATGCCCGTGCGGTGGCCAACAAGCTGGGCATACCGTATTATGTTCTTAACTTCCGCTCCCTTTTTGAAAATACAGTAATCGAAAATTTTGTTGAAGAATATTTGAGCGGGCGTACACCAAATCCTTGCGTGGTGTGTAACCGGCGGATAAAATTTGAAGCCCTGCTGGGTAAAGCGCTGCGTTTAGATGTTCACTACGTGGCGACGGGGCACTATGCCCGCCTGTCTTATGATGAAGAATTGGGCCGGTATGTTATAAAAAAGGCCCGGGACTCCAAAAAAGACCAGACCTATTTTCTCTATACCATGACCCAGCATCAGATTGCCCATACCCTTATGCCCCTGGGTGAATATACCAAAGACGAGGTTCGGGCAATGGCGGCTGAGCGGGGGCTGAAAGTGGCGGAAAAACCTGAAAGCCAGGAAATATGTTTTGTTACCAACAACGACTATCATAGCTTTATTAGAAAATATGCGGGCGACGAAATTAAGCCCGGCCCTTTCCTCGACCTGGATGGCAATGTACTGGGACGCCATAAAGGCATCCCTTTTTACACAATAGGTCAAAGAAGGGGATTGGGCCTGGCCACCGGTAAAAGAATATACGTTGTGGATATCGATCCCCAAAGGAATGCCGTAATAGTGGGACCGGAAGAGGCCCTGTATTGTTCTGAACTGGTGGCCGGGGATAATAATCTGATTCTTTTTGATAAGTTGGAAGGAGAAGTGGAGGCGGAAGCACAGATCCGCTATAACGCCAAACCTGCACCTGCAACTCTTTTTCCCCAAGATGACGGAACCATAAGAGTGCGGTTCAAAAAGCCCCAGCGGGCCATAACTCCCGGACAGGCGGTTGTTTACTACCGGGGGGATTACCTTTTAGGTGGAGGTACAATTTTAAAACGTATTGGATAGATAATGCACGACCTTTCGTGCATTTTTTATTTTTATAACGGTAATACTCATAACATATCGAATTGTCTCAGGGCAGGCGCTCATACCGTTTTACGGCACCGGCAGGTATTTAAGGAACAGGTAACTCGCTATAATAATTCGAAAGCCACAGCCGCGGTGTCAACCACCAACCACTACACAGGGAGGCGATACGGTGAACTGCCCGGTATGCGGCGGTAAAGCCACCGGCAAAGTGGGAGTTGACCAGTATTACTGTTGGGATTGCTGCAAAGAGTACAGGGTAACCAAGGAAGGTGTACAAATTTATGATGTTGCCGAAGACGGGAGCTTAGTTGCTTTTGACCCTGATAATCGTTACCTTCTTTAATCACAGCAGGGGGTGAAAATTAAGTGCGCATGGATTTCCTGAGAGGTGTTATTACAGGCGGCATACTGGGAGCCGTGCTGGGGTTGCTCCTGGCCCCGCAGAAACAACCGGAGAGAAAAGGATTTATAAGGATTGTAAGGCCGCGGCGCAGCCGGCTTCAGGTCATTGGCAGGACCGTTAATGAAGTTGGTAAAACCGTAAATGAATTTATTAAAAAATAAAATCAAAGGTATATAAATGCAGAACAGTGTGGGGAATAGGTATTCCTCACTATTTTTTTGGTGGTGGGTAAATTGACCTGGTGGCAAAAGAAAAAGTATTATCGCCTTGCATTATTGGTGCTGCTTACAGCTGCGGGTATCTATTTTTTGTACCTTGTACGGGGAATTTTCCTCTCTTTTTTACTGGCCGTTACACTGGCCTATCTTTTGAATCCGGTTGTGTCGCTAATGGAGCAAAGAGGTTGCCCCAGGGTTGCAGCCATACTGGTTGTGTATGCAGTGCTAATCATTATTTTAATAAGTTTGATTCTTTACGGTATGCCCCATATCAATAAACAATTAAATCGTATGGTTGATGTGATCCCCGGGTATACGGCTCAGATTACCGAGTTCGTCCAATCTATTCAAAAACATTATGCCCGGGCCGGAATTCCCGAGGCGCTTCGCGGCGTTATCGAAGAACGGGTACGCTGGATTGAAAATTATTTGATACAAATGGCCCGGCGGGTTACAGAAGCATTCATGGGACTTGCCGGCTACCTCTTTAACGTAATATTAGCTCCCATTTTGGCCTTTTACCTTTTAAAAGACGCGGAACTTTTTAAAGAAAAAGCAATAAACGTTATTCCTGTCCGGTGGCGGGAAGATATTTTAGCTTTGGGTTCTGAAATCCACCAGGTTTTGTATAATTTTATCCGCGGCTATGTGACCGTAAGTCTCATTGTAGGGGTACTTACCTGGCTGGCCATGATCATTCTGGGAGTAGAATTTCCCTTCATCCTGGGGGTTTTTGCTGGTATATCCCAAATTATTCCTTATTTCGGGCCTGTCATAGGTGCCCTTCCTGCCATAGCCCTGGCCCTTTTAACTTCCAAATGGCTTGCTTTAAAGGTTATAATAGCCTTTCTTATCATTCAACAGCTGGATGCAAGTTTCATATCACCCAAAATTCTGGGCGACCAAGTGGGTTTGCATCCCCTATTCGTTATTCTTGTCCTGCTGGCAGGGGGACATCTATTCGGACTCCTGGGAATGATTCTGGCAGTGCCGGTGGCAGCCATTTTGAGAGTTGTTTTAAGATTTACCATGAAAAAACTTTTAACTGGCGAGTAAAAGGTGTAATTTCTTGACATTTGAAAGGTGTATTTATATAATTATGGTGCAAATTTGTCCAGCACTGTCGGTGATACCAGGGATTCCTCGGAGCCTTTCCGCCCCCGACCGGGGAGAAAGGCTTTTTCATTATTATTATGGGGGGATTAATTATGACTGGCAATGAAATACGGGAAAAATTTTTACAATTTTTTGAGCAAAAAAACCATAAAAGACTTCCCAGTGCCTCTTTAATTCCGGAAAATGACCCTAGTATACTGTGGACGGCAGCGGGTATGGTACCTTTCAAGCCTTATTTCACCGGGACAGCAAAACCGAAATATAAAAGGATTACCACCTGTCAGAAATGTTTGCGCACACCGGATATTGAGGAAGTGGGCAAAACAGCCAGACACCATACCTTTTTTGAAATGTTGGGCAACTTTTCCTTTGGTGATTATTTTAAGGATGAAGCCATTACCTGGGCCTGGGAATTTGTAACCGAACATTTGGGCTTACCCAAAGAGAAACTATGGATAAGCATTTATTTAGACGATGAGGAAGCCTTTGAAATTTGGAACAAAAAAATCGGTGTTCCCGCTGAGCGTATTGTTCGCCTGGGTAAAGAAGATAATTTTTGGGAAATTGGTGTAGGGCCATGCGGGCCATGTTCCGAAATACATATTGACTTGGGAGAAAACCGGGGATGCGGGTCCCCCGATTGTTCTCCGGCATGTGACTGTGACCGCTTCCTGGAAATATGGAATCTTGTTTTTATTCAATTTTTTAAGGATGAAAACGGTGAATACAGTCCTTTAACCAACAAGGGCATCGATACCGGAATGGGTTTGGAAAGGGTAGCCTCGGTGCTTCAAGGTGTGCCCACAAACTTTGATACCGACCTTTTACGGGAAATAATAGATCATTCCGCCCACCTTTTAGGGGTTAAGTATGGAAACGATTCTGAAGTTGACAGGGCCTTAAAAGTTATCGCCGATCATACCAGGGCAATTACTTTTGCCATTTCCGACGGGGCCTTTCCCTCCAACGAAGGGCGGGGTTACGTGGTGCGCCGCCTTTTACGAAGGGCTGTCCGGTTTGGCCGGCTGCTGGGCAAAGAAGAGCCTTTCCTGTTTGATGTAGCAAAGGCGGTAATAAGGCAAATGCAAGATACCTATCCTGAACTTCTCAAAACCCGGGATCATGTAACTAAGATTATAAAAAATGAGGAAGAGAAATTCAGCGAAACTCTGACTCAAGGTTCGGAAATTTTAAATAAGCTTATCGACGAGGCCAGGAAGACAGGTAAAAATACCATTGAGGGTAAGGATGTTTTCCGCCTGTACGACACTTACGGATTCCCCCTGGAGCTGACCAGAGAAATTGCTGCCGAACGAGGCATAGCGGTGGATGAAGAAGGATTCAAAAAAGCCCTGGAGGAACAAAGGCAGATGGCCCGGAGTGCCCGGCAGGAAACCGATTACCTGTCCGAAAGGGATGCCTTATTCAGCGCTATAAGAGACGAAATAGGACAAACTAACTTTGTAGGATACCGGACCCTTTCGGCCCAGGCCAAAGTATTAAGCTTGGTTGTGGGAGATAAGCGTGTAGATAGTGTTGGCGCCGGCCAAGAAGCTTACGTGATTTTGGACACCACTCCCTGTTATGCCGAAGCCGGAGGTCAGGTGGCGGACCGGGCCAAAATTACGGCTCCCGGGCTGGAAGTGGAGGTTAAGGATGTTTTCAGGCCGGTGGAGGGCCTGCACGTACACTGCTGTAAAATACAGACCGGCACTTTGAAGATAAAGGATACTGTACAGGTAGAGGTAGAAGCCGGCCGGCGGAAAAATATTGCCCGCAATCACTCCGCCACCCATTTGCTGCACAGGGCTTTAAAAGAAGTTCTGGGCGAGCACGTCAACCAGGCCGGCTCACTGGTGGAGCCGGAAAGGTTACGCTTTGATTTTACCCATTATGCCGCGCTGACCCGGGATGAGCTCCGTAAAATTGAACGCCTTGTTAACGAGGCCGTGATGGCCGACTTGCCCATCGAGACCTTTGAAACTTCCCTTGAAGAAGCCAAGGCAATGGGGGCCATTGCCCTCTTTGGAGAAAAATATGGCGAGCTGGTGCGCGTTGTCAAGATGGGTGACTTCAGCATCGAACTTTGCGGAGGTACACACCTGAACTCCACGGCCCAAGTGGGCATCTTTAAACTTTTAAATGAAGGAAGTGTAGGTTCAGGTATTCGCCGGGTAGAAGCAGTTACGGGTGAAAAGGCACTCCGCCATATAGAATCCCAGGAAGAGCAATTAGCCAGTATTGCCGGATTGGTTAAGACTTCTCCCACAGAGGCAGCATCACGAGTGAAGACACTTGTCAAAGAACATAAGGACTTGGAGCGGGAAATTGAAACCCTGCGGGCCAAACTGGCAAGGTACGAAGTTGAAAGTCTTTTGAATAAGACAATCGAAGTTGGAAATATAAAAGTGCTGGCAGCGCAAGCCGAGGCACGGGACATGGATAGTCTGCGGGCTATGGTTGACCTCTTACGAGATAAGATGGGTTCCGGAATAATTGTTCTCGGCAACCGGTCCGGTGATAAGAAGGTAAACTTGGTGGCCGGTGTAAGTAAGGACCTCACTTCGCGTGGCTTGCATGCCGGAAAAATAATCAAGGAAGTGGCCTCCGTAGTAGGTGGCGGGGGAGGCGGGCGCCCTGAAATGGCCCAGGCCGGCGGAAAAGACCCGTCTCGCTTACAAGAAGCCCTGGATAAAGTTATTTCCATTGTAAAACAACATAAAGTTAAGTAATTTTCTCCTGTCCCTCTGGCATTTCATGGTATTTTAAGTTATACTAAAACGTAAGGGTGGTATGCCGGACAGTGTTACCTGAGGTTAATACCTGTGGGAGGTCGATACAATGGCCGCGGATTTTTCCGAAAAAACTGTAATGTTTAAGGTTCAGGCCGAAGAAGTAAACCAGGCCCGCGATATATTACTTGCCGTGTATAAGGCACTTAAGGAAAAGGGCTATAATCCTATCAACCAATTGGTGGGATATTTCATATCCGGTGATCCTGCTTACATAACCGGCCATAATAATGCCAGGAGCCTTATCCGCCAGCTGGAACGGGATGAACTGCTGGAAGAGCTTGTAAAATTTTATCTTAAACATCACGCCTGATAACCCGCCCTTGGGGCGGGATTTTTTCACCAGTAAAGGAGCCATCCGTGTGGAATACAGGAAAATGGGCAATACCGGAATTAGAGTTTCCCGGCTTTGTTTCGGCAGTCTCACCATCGGTCCCCTGCAGGCCAACCTGCCCGTCCGGGAGGGCAGTACCGTAATTAGAAAAGCGCTGGAACAGGGTGTAAATTTTATTGATACGGCACATACTTACCAAACATACCCGTACATAAAAGAAGCAATAAAGGGGGACTTTCGAAATACGGTTATTGCTTCCAAGTCATATGATTATACATACGAGGGTATGCGGAAAACCCTGTACGAGGCCCTTCGCTCCATTAACCGGGATTATATTGACATTTTCCTTCTTCACGAACAGGAATCGGCCCTTACCATTAGGGGACACTGGCAAGCGGTGGAATTCCTGGTAAAAGCCCGGAAAAAGGGCCTGGTAAGGGCCATAGGAATTTCCACCCATAATGTGGATGCTGTCCGGGCGGCTGCCGTGATACCGGAGTTCGATATCATTCACCCTATTGTTAATAAGGCCGGAATAGGGATCCGGGACGGCTCCATTAAAGATATGTTAGATGCCATATCCTTTGCCCGTGCTGCAGGAAAGGGACTTTACGGCATGAAAGCCCTCGGGGGTGGCCACCTGATTTCTGAAAATACCGAAGCCCTCAAGTTTGTCATGGATATAAAGGAATTATCGTCTATAGCAATAGGTATGCAAAGTATTGATGAAGTAAACTTTAATATAAACTTTTTTTCCGGTAAACCGGTTCCGCTGGAATTAAAAAAGAACCTTACAAAGCGCAGTCGGCGTCTACACATAGAAAAATGGTGCGTGGCTTGCGGCAGCTGTGTGGAAATGTGTTCCGCAGGGGCATTATCCATAGTTTCGGGCCGGGCACAGGTTAACATGAATCTCTGCCGGCTGTGCGGGTATTGTGGTGCCGCCTGCCCGGAGTTTTGTATAAAAATCATATGAAGAGAGGTAATTTAATTGCGAATAATGGGCCTTGACGTGGGTGATAAGACCATAGGAGTGGCTATTAGTGACGCTCTCGGGCTTACCGCCCAAGGGCTGGAGGTTATTCGTCGTGCTGAAAATTCTGAACAGGACTTTAAACGTTTAAAGCAATTGGTAAAAGCCCACGGGATAGCAAAAATTGTGGTGGGGCTCCCCCGAAATATGAACGGTACCTTGGGCCCGCAGGGTGAAAAAGTGCTGGCCTTTACCCGGGAACTACGGCAATTTTTACAATTACCGGTGGAAACCTGGGACGAGAGGTTAAGTACCGCTGAAGCGGAGAGGCTTCTAATCAGCGCTGACATAAGCCGGAGAAAGCGTCGCAAAATTATAGATAAAATGGCGGCATCCATTATCTTACAAGGGTATCTTGATGTCAATAAAACAGCTGGAAAAGATATTGATGATCTTCCTTGACAGCAAGCAGCTGTATCATATAGAATAGGCCTAACTTTTTAAAATGAAAGAGGTGACCGGTATTGCCCGATAACGGCCATAATCACGAATATGAAGCAGGAATTATTACCCTGTTGGATGAGGAAGGCCAAGAGCACAATTTCGAACTCATAGATATCATTGAAGTGGAAGAAAATGAATATGCGATACTTCTACCACCGGAAGAAGATGCCGAAGAGGCCATTGTGTTGAAAAGGACTCAAGATGAAGAAGGTAATGAAATTCTGATGGACATTGAAGATGAAGAAGAATGGCAAAAGGTTGCCGCCGCATGGGAGGAACTTATGGAAAAGGCGGAATTTCACGAGGAAAATTAAAGTACCGGCTTATGACTTTTTGTCATAAGCCGGTACTTTTTTGCCTATCCTTTTGTCCATATAATAAGAAGTAATTACAATAATCATTTTTAAAGTCCGGAGCAAATACTATTAATGATTAATACTTTAGGATATTTAAGGGGGAGGGCGCATGTCCCGCCGAACGGGAATGCTTACATTGATTTTTATACTGGGCATTGTATTTACGGCGGCTGCGTCGGGAGGTGCCACTTTTGTGTTTCTTTCTTCCCACCGGGTTATCCCAAATGTTTATGCCGGTGAAGTAAACCTTGGAGGAATGACCCGGGAGGAGGGGATTTTAAAACTCAAGCAATTCTTCCAGCAGCTGGAAAAAGAAACATTAACCCTAAAATACGGTAACCAAAGCTGGACCTTACCCCTTAAGGCAATAGGAGTAACAATAGATGAAGATACCGTGATGGACCGGGCCTTACGGGTTGGACACAGTGGTCCTCTTTGGAAGCGCTGGAATGAAAGCCTGCACGCTCGCAAAGAGGGAATGCATATTCCGCTGGCAATAAGGGTAAACCGGGATAAACTTCAAAAGGAAGTAAATAATCTCCTTGCCGATATTACTCGTCCCCCTGTGGATGCCGCTTTTTACATAACCTCCCAAGATGAAATTAAGATAATACCCGGCCGTAAGGGAGTAAAAGTAGACCATGCTTCCCTTCATAAAAATTTACTGCATCTTCTCGCCAGCGGCACTAAGCCCCTTCAGTTAGAGGTTTCATTGCTCAATGTACCACCTTCCCGAACGGTAGAGGATATAAGGGCAATGGGTATAAATGGCCTCCTTTCATCTTATTCCACCCGGTTCGATCCCAATCAGGCGGGGCGTACTTATAATATTCGGGTGGCTGCGGCTGCCTTGGACGGCCTGCTGGTACCTCCGGGAAAAGAAGTTTCCTTTAATAAGATAGTTGGGCCGCGAAGTTCAGAGGCCGGATATAAAAATGCAAAGGTTATTTTGAATAATGAATTGGTGGACGGCTTGGGCGGAGGTGTTTGCCAGGTCTCTACAACCCTATATAATGCCGTTCTTTTAGCCGACCTTACAGTAACCGAGCGGAGTAATCACTCTCTCCCGGTAAACTACGTTCCCATAGGCAGGGATGCAACGGTGGCATATAATTACCTGGACTTCCGTTTTCGCAACAGCACCGACAGCTACATACTGGTCAAGTCTACGGTAGGATATAATACTATCACTATTAAAATATACGGCAACACCGAAAATAAAAAAGATGTTTCCATTAAATCGTGGGTAACCCGTATTCTTGAGCCCGGTGTGGCTTATGAGGAAGATCCTAATCTGGCCAAGGGTGAGAAAGTAATAAAGCAAAAAGGCGTAAAGGGATATAAAACCTCCGGTATAATAAAAATTACTAAAAACGGAAAAACCATTACCCGGCCCCTGCCCAAAAGCCTTTATCCCCCAAGGGATGAAATTATTGCCATAGGCACCAAAGAAACTAATATTACCATCGATATTCAGCCTGATATCCCTGCTAAAGAAGGTGAAACCCAAGTAACGCTGCCGGTGGAAAATCCGCATGAAGAAGATTCCGGGGAAGAAAATCCCTGCGAAAATGTACCCGAAGAAAATAATATTAAGAAGGACCCCATTGGAAAAGGAAAAGAACCTTCTGAAAACGGTACGGAGAGCGCAAAAGTTCAAGAAGCCGCCCGGGGCCAGGGACAGGAGGCGGAAGAAGTTGAATTTGAACATACCAGCTCCCGGCAATAAGATGATATTTCCCGGTATTCTTACCTTAAAACAGCCCGTCCAGCGGGCCGTTTACCTTTTTTGTACAATCCCTGTTCAATATGAGTATAAAAATGTATAATTAAGGTATATGGAATTAGATGGTGACATAATGGACCTGAACAATACTTTCGGGGAAAAAACTAAATTCCGAAACATACGGGCCGGGAAAACGGCCCTATGTTTGGCTCTCGGACTGATTTTTGCGGTAAGCGCAGGGTTGATGTATATGTACGGCGCCCTTTCGGCAGTGTCCCCCGGCAGTAAAGAAAAAGTGGCGGTAACTATTCCCAGAGGGGCCAATACTTGCCAAATATCATATCTTTTAGAGGAAAAGGGATTAATTAAAAACAGACGGGCATTTGTTTGTTATACCCGGCTGACCGGACTGGACGGCAAGCTAAAATCAGGAAAATATTCCTTAAGTTCCGGCTATACCGTTCCGGAACTTGTTAATTTACTTGTGGCCGGTACCCAAGATACCGTGGTTTTTACCGTGCCGGAAGGTTATACTATTGAGCAAATTTGCAAGCTATTAGAGGAAAAGGAACTTGTAAAAAGGGAGCTCTTTTATTACCTGGTATCCAAGGGTGATTTCTCCTTCCCCTTTGTTGAAAATTTACCGGAAGGGCCCGCAAGACTGGAAGGCTATTTATTTCCTGACACTTACCACGTAGGGAGTAACAGCTCTGAAAGGGAAATAATCCGCTTGATGCTGCAACGCTTCTGGCGGGAAATGCAGGAACTGGACTTTCCCCGTAAAGCGGCAGAAAAAGGCTTAACCTTACATGAAGCAGTAACCATCGCCTCCATGGTGGAACGGGAGGCAAAGGTGGACAGGGAGCGCCCCATTATCGCCGGGGTTATTTTCAACCGCTTAAAATTAGGAATGCCATTGCAAATTGATGCCACGGTGCAGTATGCTTTGAAAGGACACCGTTCAAAATTATATTATAAAGACCTGAAGGTTGACTCCCCGTACAACACTTACCGGATTACCGGTCTCCCGCCGGGCCCCATCGGGGCGCCGGGCCGAAAATCATTGCTGGCCGTTTTGGAACCGGAGAAAACTGATTACCTGTATTACGTGGCCAAGCCTGACGGCACCCATGCTTTTGCCAAGACGCTGCGGGAACATAATGCAAATATTAGAAAGTACCAGTAGGTGATAAATTGAAGCCACCGGAACTCCTGGCCCCCGCCGGAAACATGGAAAAATTAGAAGTTGCCGTAGCTTACGGCGCCGATGCCGTCTACCTGGGAGGTACGCGTTTCGGCCTGCGGGCGGCAGCGGCCAATTTCGATGAAGAAAAATTGCAGAAGGCCGTTGTATTCGCCCACCGGCACGGGGTAAAGGTTTACGTAACGGTAAACATTTTTGCTCACAATTACGATCTTCCCGATCTGCCCCGTTATTTAAAATATCTGGAACAAATAGAAGTCGACGGAGTTATAGTTTCCGACCCCGGAATAATAGAGATGGTTAAAGAAATAACCCCGGGCCTTTCTATACACTTAAGCACTCAAGCCAATACCACCAATTGGATGAGCGCCCGTTTTTGGGAAAAACAAGGGGTTAAACGCATAGTACTGGCCAGGGAATTATCTTTAGAGGAAATAAAACAAATAAGAAATAAAGTTAACCTGGAATTGGAAGTTTTTGTGCACGGTGCCATGTGTATATCTTATTCCGGGCGCTGCCTGCTAAGCAACTATATGACCGGCAGGGATGCCAACCGCGGGGACTGTGCCCAGGCCTGCCGCTGGAAATATGCCCTGGTGGAAGAAAAACGCCCGGGTGAATATTTCCCCTTTGAGGAAGATCACCGCGGTACCTATATTTTGAGCTCCCGGGACCTGTGTCTGCTGCACCACCTTCCCCGGTTAATGGCTGCCGGGGTGAATAGTTTTAAAATAGAAGGCAGGGTTAAAAGCATTCATTATGTTGCCACCATTACCAGGGTTTACCGCAAAGCCATTGATGCCTACCTGTTGGACCCGGAAAATTTTTGCCTGCGTCAAGAATGGATTAATGAAATAGGAAAGGTAAGCAACAGGGATTACATAGCCGGTTTTATTGACGGCCCTCCGGATAAAAGTGGATTTACCCCCATAAAGGATATTTACAGGAGGTCATATACCTTCGTTGGGGTGGTAAGGGGATATAATAAAACCAAAGGTGCCGTGGAAATTGAACAGCGTAATCATTTTTCCCGGGGAGAGCTGTTAGAAGTAATGCCGCCTGAAGGCGAGGTATTTGAGTATCGGGTGGATGAAATGTATGATGAAGAGGGCAAACCAATTGAAAGGGCGCCCCATCCCCGGCAGACCGTTTACTTGCCGTCCATGCCCAAGGTGCCGCCATACAGTATGCTACGCCGCGCGGAACCACCGCAAGGGGTATAAAACCACCTTCTGGGGGTTAACCTTCTTGTAGGGAAATCCTGGAAGGTGGTTTTTTATGCAAATGCAAAGGCAGCGGCGTATGATAATAACATTCCTGGGCATTTCTATTTGTTTGCTGGCACTGCTGGGCCGCCTGGATTATATTCAGCTATGCCAGGGAGAGGAGTTATCGCGAATGGCACTGGCCCGGGATGCAAAAATAGTGTCTTTAGAAGATATTCCCAGGGGCGATATACTGGATCGTAACGGTAAGCCGTTAACAGGAGCATATATGGCAAATCGGATTGTTATTTTTCCTTCAGCCGTGGAAGACGTGCATAAAGCGGCAGTTGAGCTGGCACGGGTTCTTAACGTAAACCCCTCAAATTTAATCCCTTACTTTGGAGGGCCGCCCTGCTGCCTCCCATACGACTTGACAGCTGAACAGGTACAAAGGATAAGGCAAAATTCAAAACCGGGAATTACCGTTTTACCTGTAAAATTCCGCTACGGTTCCGACCCTTTGGCCCCTCACATAACAGGACACCTGGGGAAAATTTCCTCACTGGAAACCTATAAATTTCTTAACAATATGGGGAAAAAGTATTATAACTACGGTGACTGGATAGGGGTCATGGGGCTGGAAAAATATTATGAATATCAGCTCAAGGGTAATTACCCAACCCGCCAGGCTTACATGTTGATGGATGCCCGGGGAAGGCCAATATCCAAAAACCGCGTGCGTGTCGACAGGAACCCCATCGACCCGGGCAGGTATAATATAGTTACTACCATAGACCTGCGAGTACAGCAAGTGGTAGAGGGGATTCTCGACCGGCGGGTGGAAAAGGGGGCCGTAGTAGTGATGAAGCCCCATTCGGGGGACATCCTTGCCTGTGCCAGCCGGCCCGATTTTAACCCCGAACCCTCCAAGATATCCCTGGCCGACAATGAAAAAGGTATGTTTGTTAACCGGGCGGTGGCACTCTTTCAACCCGGCTCCCTATTTAAAGTTGTTCTGGCCTGCGCCGCCCTGGAAGAGGGGCTGGTGGAACCGGAAACTAACTTTTACTGCAAGGGTGCCGAAGATAAACCGGTCCGCTGCTGGTACTCCCCCGGACACGGTAAGCTGACTTTGTATGAAGCCATGGTGAATTCATGTAATCCTGCCTTTGTGCAGCTGGGCCAGCAATTAGGGGCAAAAAAAATAATAGAATACGCAAGGAAATTGGGCCTGGAAAATAACCGGATAATTGGCTTCCCCGAAGCGGCCAGTAACCGCCAAAATTTCCAAGCAATAGCCGAGCCTTACAACCTGGCCAACAGCTCCATAGGACAGGGACCTGTATTGGCAACTCCTGTACAGCTTACGGCCATGATGAATATAATTGCCTCGGAGGGGTTTTATTACCAGCCAAGAATAGCGAAGGAATTTCTAGCCGCGGATGGAAAGAAAATTGAATTTCCAAATCCGCCCGGCAAGAGAGTTGTCTCCGTTCAGACCGTTAATATTCTGAGGCGTATGTTGAAAGGAGTTACCAGGGAAGGTGTGGGACAAAAAGCCTTTGTTCAGTCTTACGGAAGTTCGGGTAAAACCGGCTCGGCACAGGTACGAGAATCATCCGGCGAATCTATTAATGCCTGGTTTTCGGGATATGTGCCTTCAAATAATCCCCGCTATGTTATTACAGTACTGGTACAAGGTGGGAAAAGCGGGGGAGAAACCGCTGCTCCCATATTTCAGGAAATTGCCGGGGAATTAATGAAGCTGTAAACGTAACCCCGGCCATTTTTACGATAAATTTTTTTGTATCCCAGCATTAGATTGACTGCCTAGTAAAAGTATAGTAGGATAATAGTGTCACTTTAGTTTAAATTAAAAAATTGTTCTTAAATATTGGGAGTGTTAATGATGAATGTTAGGGGAGATCAAATCCGCGCGTTGCGTGAAGAAAGAGGATATACGCTCCAGGAGATGGCCAAGCGGGCAAATCTATCCCTTTCCTATCTTAGCGAGATCGAGCGTGGTTCCAAAAGACCTTCCCTAAAAACTATTGAAAAATTAGCAGCAGCTCTTAACGTATCAAAAACCCAGCTCATTGAAGGAGACGTTACCGACATTGGGCTTTCCCTGGGCGATAAAATAAGAATGATGAGGACGGAAAAAAACCTTTCTCTTCAAGAACTGGGACAAAAAGCGGGGGTATCTCCTTCCTACCTGAGCGAGATTGAAAGGGGTACGGTATATCCCGCCATTAATACCTTAAAGCGTATCGCCAAGGGCTTGGGGGTATCTCCTTCGACACTCATAGGACGAGAAGGCACCCTGGGACAAAAGCTTAAGGCGCTCCGGGAAGAATACGGTTTAACCCAAGCCCAACTGGCAAATTTAGCCAATGTTACGGCAGGTTTAATTGGCCAAATTGAGCAGGGGAAAGTCCAACCTTCTTTAAAGACATTGGAGAAATTAGCTGAAGTTATGGGAGTATCACCTTGTTATTTCATTATGGAACCCTGCTCGGTGGACCAGATGCTTAGTTTAATGAATCCGGAATTGAGGGAACTTCTGATGCATCCCAATGTTCAGGCGGTTCTAGGGCTGATTTGCAATTTAAATGAAAAGGAGTTACAATTTGTGCTTAATTTTATTCGGTTATTTAAGCAATCTGATTTATCTTAAAAAAATAAATATATTGACGGGCCCCAAAAGCTATTGCTTCCGGGGCTTGTTTTTTGTATACTTTAATCGTAATATTAAAATATATATAAGAAAGGGCTTAATATGCCGGCTGTAGTCATTGAAAAACTTTGTGTGGGCTGCGGGCAATGTGCCAGTGTCTGCCCTAACGGAGCAATTACAGTTACGGTAAAGAAAGCGGTAGTGGACCCTAAAAAATGTGATAACTGTGAAGAATGTGTTTTTATTTGTATAAACGGGGCCATTACCACGGGAGATTGATTATTTTGTTAAAGTAGGAGGTGTACGATTTTGCCCATCTACGATTACAAGTGTGCTGAATGTGGTCACAGGTTTTCGCAAATGGCCAGTATTGACGAAAGAAAGAATGTATCCTGTCCCCAGTGCCAATCCAGGAAAGTGGTACAGTTAATTACCGGCTGCTCCATAAACACCGGTGGATGCGGAAGTGGTACATCAGCACCGGCCGGCGGCGGGTGAAGAATTTAATAATCTAACAGAAGCCGGGTGCTTCATTCAATTTTTTGTCCCGCTCTTATTTTTTAAAAGGGCCAGGCGTAGGCCTTAAAGAGTTTACTGGCCAAGAAGTTAAAACATTGTAAAAGCCCGCGATATCGCGGGCTTTTGATGTATATAGGCATGCAAACAGCGGATATCTGCCGAAATTGAGAACAAGTGCTAGTGTATTAGCTTCTCCAACTTATCTTTGTCAAAGCCGACGACCACTTCATCACCTATCACAATGGTAGGTACAGCCAATCTCCCGGTTTTCCTCAGCATTTCATTTCTGGCCTGCTCATCCTTTGCCACATCGTGTTCCTCAAAATCTACACCCTTTTGTGAAAGAAACTCTTTCACATTGCGGCAGTGGGGTCATGCGGGTGTGGTATAAACGGTAACTTCCTGATTCATCTTTTACATTCACTCCTTTTGCATATTTTTCCACATCGTGTTAATTATTTTTTGTTGAATAAATAAATTTTATACACCATAAGAAGCATTTATGGGTGCTTGAATTTTTCAGGGATACTTGCGAGGGATTTTTGCCTGCCGGCAACCTCCTTCGGTTTGCAGGCAAAATGATTTGTTCCCCATACTCCCAGCAAAATCAGCACCCCGCCCACAATTTGCCATACTGCCAGGCGTTCACCCAAAAATATAATGCCCGCCAGTACCGAAATCACCGGTGTCAAGTTCATAAATACCGAAGTGCGGGAGGCCGGTAAATGAGACAAGGTGTAATTAAGGAGAAAAAAAGCCACTACGGAGGACAAAATCCCCAGGTATAAAAGACCTGTAACCACCGGTGGGTGTAGCCAGGCATCAATATAATTATTTAACTGTCCAATCAAATAGCTTTGCACAAGGCCGGCAGCATTAAAAACCAAGGCTCCCAGCCACATCATTACAAAAGTGATGTCCAGGGGGAAATGTCCGGCGGAAGCGCGGCGGGAAAGCACGTTATAAAAACCGGCGGCCAACACGGCGCCGAACAGCAAAAAAACACCCAGCAGGTGACCGGGCTGCCCGGTAAAGCCACCGGCAGGCTTGCCTAAAGCCATAAATATAACACCCAGTACCGCCGCATTGATAAATATACCCTGCCAAAGTGTAATCTTTTCTTTTAGCATAAATATGGAGAGTACCGTTGTGGCCACGGGCACAAGGGCGATTATAACACCCGACTCAGAGGCGGAGGTAAATTTTATGCCGTAAGTCTCACAAATAAAGTATAACACCGGCTGCCAGATCGCTATCTTGAGTAAATCCGGCAGGTGGGCCGGGCGAATGTGCAGTCTAACCAGTCTGCACGCCGCCAGTATCGTCAGGCACAGCGCGGCCAGGGCAAAGCGCAGGCCAATCAACTGAAACGGGCTTAAATAATATAAAGCGCCTTTGGTAAAAAGAAAGGAAAAACCAAAAATAACGGCCACCGCTACGGCAGCCAAAGTAGGATAAAAATCTTTCAACATGGGGCCCTGCATCCTTTGCAAAATTAATAAAGTCTTACGTATATTGAACTTATTCTTGCATTTTATTCTTTATCCAAAAGTTTTTTCCTGCTGAACGTAATGGAATTCCCGGCCCGGCCGGTGAACCCGGCCGGGCATCTTTTACCTAGCCACTCAATATTGAGCACCCCGATATCGTTAATTTTCAAACTATATTTATATGCCTGATTTTCTTTCTTTTTTTATTGAAGGCGTACTTTTTCATAAACCAGCGGGTTGCCCCTTCCGTATTTTCAAATTATGTAAATTGAGGAAAAAAGAAACCGTTATCCAGTTAAAGATAAAAGCGGTAAAAATTTAAAGGTGTTGGGAATACTCTGTAGAATAAATGCAGGTAGGAATAGGCTCTTTTGAGGAGGGTTCCATTTTGTGGGAGGAAATTTTACCCGGCTTGTATAAACTGGAAATCCCCTTGCCCAATAATCCCTTGAAGGCTCTGAATTCCTATGTGTTAAAAGGCCGGGAGCGAAATTTAATTATTGATACGGGGATGAACCGGGAGGAATGTAAAAGTGTTATTCTTTCGGGACTCAAGGAGCTTGAGGTGAATTTGAGACAGACCGACTTTCTTATTACTCACATGCATGCAGACCATTCAGGCCTGGTTTCGGAACTCTGCACTGAAACATCAACAATATATTGCAGTGAGGCTGACGCCAGAATTATCAACCACGGCGTTCGCTGGGACGACATGCTCGACTTTGCCCGTTTGAGTGGTTTTCCCGAAAATAAGCTGCAAGAGGCTTATAAAAAACATCCCGGTTATAAATACAGCTCCAGGGGATACCTGAATTTCCGGATCATAAAGGAAGGTGACATTATAACAATTGGGAACTACCTGTTTAAGTGCATTGAGACTCCCGGCCATACTCCGGGCCATATGTGCCTTTATGAACCCCAAAAGAAGATACTGGTAGCGGGGGATCATATTCTAAGTGATATAACACCCAACATTTCACTGTGGTCTGATGAAGGGGATCCCCTGGATGAATACCTCAAAAGCCTTGATAAAATCCATAAATTCGATATCCGGCTGGTATTACCCGGGCACCGGAAACTTTTCAAGGACTGTAAAAAGAGAATTCAAGAACTGAAATTACATCACCGGAAAAGAACGGAAGAAGTTCTCTCCATCCTGAAAAAGGGCAGCCGGGATGCTTTCCAGGTGGCGTCGCAAATAAGCTGGGACTTGACCTATGCTTCCTGGGACCTGTTCCCTGTCCCGCAAAAATGGTTTGCCACCGGGGAGGCTATTGCTCACTTGAAATATCTCGAGAGAAAAGGAAAAGTAAAAAGGCAAGAGGAAGAAGGGAAGATGGTTTATGCTCTTAATTAATCATGTCCTGGGAAAAACCGGCCATCACTTTTGATGGCCGGCCTTTCAATTTTTAACCGTCCTTGAATTGGTAAACCTAATTAGGACCGGTAAAATGCCCCTGCATTTTACGTTCAAAACATAAACTGCAAACATTATTCTCTGGTGGATAAAAAGGATCCGTATTTCTCTTTCTTACAAAATTGATTATACTTATTTTTAAGGATGGATGTGGTTAAGTTGGAAACAAGGGTTCGTGGAAGGAAAAAGTTGTTGTATAAATTTCAAGTGGGGGGAAACTATGAAGGTTGTTTTCCATGAACGTTACCGGGAGGTTTATGCCGGAGATCCGGCTGCGGCCCCCGGCAGGTTGGACGGCATAGTGGAAGAGTTGCGTGATAGTTTTGAATTTGTGGAGCCGGCTCCCGCCACCGAAGCAGATTTGTTACTGGTGCACACCCAAAGACACCTGGAGCGAATAAAAAAGCGCGAACTTCTTTACGAAATTGCTGTTTTGGCGGCCGGGGGTGCCATTGAGGCAGCCCGGCTGGCCCTCCAGGGCGAGCCCGCCTTTGCTTTAATCAGGCCGCCCGGCCACCATGCCAGTCCTGACTCCTGCTGGGGCTTTTGCTGGTTTAACAATGTGGCCGTAGCGGTGGAAAAGGTGAGGCGAAGCGGAAAAATTGAGAAGGCTGTAATTATAGACATTGACCTGCATTTCGGAGACGGCACCAATAATATATTTGCCCCAAATCCCCACGTAAAGTATTACCATCTTGACAGTATAAACGAGCTGGAAAACTTTCTCCGGAAGGCGGGGAAGCATGATTTGGTGGCCATATCTGCCGGCTTTGACCGGCACGTGGCTGACTGGGGCGGATTGCTTAAAACCGATGACTATACCACCCTGGGCGAAATAATAGGCTCCTATGCCAAAGAGACATGTGACGGAAAAGTATTTGCTGTTTTAGAAGGCGGCTATAATCATGACGTTCTGGGTAAAAATGTAAAGGCCTTGCTTAAAGGATTACAGAAAACGGTATGAAATATACAATTAGGGGGCTGCACATGCAAACAACCGGCATCATAATGGCAGGAGGAAAAAACAGCCGCATGGGCGCGCAAAAGGCCTTTTTGCGGGTGGGAAAGGAAACCATGTTGGAAAATGCCGTCCGGCAGCTGGAAAAGGTGGTAGATCATATAATGGTTGTGACCACGAGGCCGGAGGCCTTCTCCCACCTGGGGCTGGATATCGTTACCGATATTTTTCCGGAATACGGCCCCCTTGGCGGCATACACGCTGGGCTTACTTATTCCCCCTCGGACATAAACCTGGTGGTGGCCTGCGATATGCCCTTCATTAGTCACCGGTTATTGGAATACCTTCTCCGCCACGGAAAAGATTATGATGTAGTAATCCCCAGGTTGGGAAACTACCTGGAACCCTTGATGGCCTGTTATAATAAATCCTGCCTGGAAGTAATTGAAGAACACCTGCGGGCCGGCCGGCTGAAAATCACCTCCTTTTTCCCCCGGGTTAACGTTATGTATGTGGACCGGGAAAAAATTGCCCGGCTGGCCAACCCGGATTATGTATTTTTTAATGTTAATACCCCCCAGGACCTTGAGCGGGCAAGGGAAATAAAAAGAAAATTGGGGTTGTTGCGTAACATTTGAGTGCCGGATTGAGGGGGTTTTTTCTAAATTGCGGAAATGGCTTTATCCCAAAATGTACCTTTCTTCCCTTTTTGACCTGGATCCTGAAATACTTCGAAAAAAGGATATAAAAGCTATTTTACTGGATTTGGATAATACCATAGTGCGCCGGGACAGCCAGAGATTTGAGCCGGCGGTGGAAAAATGGCTTAAGGACCTGCAGGATCAGGGATTTTCCCTGGCCATTGTATCCAATAACAGCCCGGAAAGGGTGAATTCCCTGGCCGGCCCGCTGAATATACCCACCGTCAGCAGGGCAGTAAAGCCCATGAAACAGGCCTTTGGGCGGGCCCTGAACCTCCTTGGTGCCAGGCCGGAACATACAGCGGTGCTGGGAGATCAAATTTTTACCGACATCCTTGGGGGAAACCGCCTCGGTCTCTTCACTATTCTGGTTGCACCTTTAAAAGGAAAGGAATTTTGGGCCACGCGCATTTTCAACAGGCGCATGGAAAAGTTGATATTAATGGACATTAAGCGGAAGACCGCCGGGAAAACAGGGTGTATACTTTTAGATTGAATTATACCTGAAACGGGGTGGCTCCATGGGTCAAAGCATAAACGCGGGGACACGGGTATGCGCGCTTTTCGGGCACCCGGTTAAACATTCCTTTTCGCCCGTCATGCATAATACAGCCTTTACATACCTTGGATTAAATTACGTATACACGGCATTTGACGTTTTACCGGCCAACCTGGAAGCGGCTGTAAAAGCAATAAAAGTGCTGAATCTTGCCGGGGTGAATCTAACCATCCCCCATAAGGAAAAGGCTTTATCGTTCCTGGATTGTCTGGACCAAACGGCGGAACTGACCGGGGCGGTGAACACCGTCGTCAACCGGGAAGGTGAATTGGCGGGATATAATACCGACGGGCCGGGATTTATCCGCTCCCTTAAAGAAGACTGCTCCTTTAAAGCTGAAAACAAGGCGGCTCTCCTGGTGGGTGCCGGCGGCGCGGCCCGGGCTGTAGGCATGCAACTGGCACTGGCCGGGGCCTCAGTCATTGGCATTTTAAACCGCAGCAGCGAGCGGGCGACTTTCCTGGCGCGAAGCATTCAAAATTCCACGGGCACTCAGACAGTGGTACTGCCATGGCCAGGGGAAGGGCGCCCCGACGGAGATAGGGAGCTGGCTCATTTTTTTGAAAATGCAGAACTGGTGGTAAACTGCACCCCGGTGGGGATGCACGGCATGCCCGGACAACTGCCGCCCCTTCCGTACCACCTTGCCCGGCCCGGCCAGGTAGCCTACGACCTTGTTTATAATCCACCGGAGACCCCATTTATAGAAAAATTCAGACAAAGGGGCTGCACCACCGCCAATGGCATGGGGATGCTTTTGCACCAGGGAGCGCTGGCCTTTGAACTGTGGACAGGACAGCGGGCCCCTCTGAACGCGATGCGCAAGGTCCTGCTAAAATGTATCAAATAACTTTTAAAAAAGGGAAAAGAATATGCAACAACTGGCCTTTTATTTTATATCCTTTGTTTTTGGAACGGTAATAGGCAGCTTTTTAAACGTTTGTATCTACCGTATCCCTGCAGGCCGGTCCATTGTCACCCCGCCCTCCCACTGTCCCCGGTGCGGTACCAGGCTTGCCCCCCGGGATCTGGTTCCCCTTTTCAGCTATATTTTTCTGAAGGGTAAATGCCGTTACTGCGGTGCCCGTATATCGCTGCAGTACCCCGCTGTGGAATTGCTTACCGGTATGCTTTTTGTGGCTGCAGCATGGCGGTTCGGCCCTTCTCCGGACGCCGTGGGTGCCGTTGTGTTCTTTTCTTTCCTTATATCAGTATCGGTTATAGATATCCATCACCGCATTATTCCCGACGGCATAGTGCTGGCAGGTCTTTTCTCCGGCATACTTCTCAACTTTCATTCCCTCAATGCCGTGTATAACGGGCTCCTGGGCTTTTCCCTGGGAGGAGGGATATTGCTGCTGGTGGCCCTGGCTTCCCGCGGAGGGATGGGGGGCGGTGATATCAAGCTGGCCGCGATGATGGGTGTATACCTGGGCTGGCAGCATATTCTGCTCACGCTTTTCCTGAGTTTTTTATCTGGTTCAATTATCGGAATGGGTATGGTTTTTATTCGGAGTAAAACCCTTAAAGATGCCATTCCCTTCGGCCCTTTCCTGGCGGCAGGGGGAATAGTATCCACGCTCTGGGGAGATACAATAATATCCTGGTACCTGGCCCTTTTCATTTAGTTGATGCGTGGTATAAAATTATAAAAGACCTGGAAATAATCAACAAACAACCAGAGTTAAAGGAGGTAAAAAATTATTTTGCGATTTTTTACCGCCGGTGAGTCCCACGGCCCCGTATTAACCGCCATAATAGAGGGACTGCCGGCCGGCTTGCCTGTTACAGAAGAATATATCAATTTTCAACTGGCCCGCCGCCAGGGCGGTTACGGCCGTGGCGGGCGGATGGACATTGAAAAAGACCGGGTAAAAATACTCTCCGGCGTAAGGGGAGGCTTTACCCTGGGAAGCCCCGTAACCTTGCAAGTGGAAAACCGGGACTGGGAAAACTGGCGGCATATAATGGGCCCCGAACCGGACGCAGCCGCTGCAGAGCGGCGGGTTACCCGGCCCAGGCCGGGCCATGCAGACCTGGCGGGAGGGATAAAATACCGGCACAGGGACCTGCGTAACGTGCTGGAACGTTCCAGTGCCCGGGAAACGGCAGCCCGGGTAGCTGCAGGGGCCGTTGCCCGCAAGCTCCTGGAAGAGCTGGACATAAGCCTGCTGGGGGCCGTCATTCGCATCGGCAATGTTGAAACAAAGTGGCCCCAAGTGCCATTGAAAAATATTATTGATGCATTGGATAAATCCCAGTTGTTATGTCCGGATCCCGAGGCGGAAGAGCAAATGAAACAGGAAATTGACAGGGCCCGGGAAGCAGGAGATTCCCTGGGAGGTGTTTTCGAGATTCACGTCCACGGCCTTCCCGCAGGCCTGGGCAGCCACGTACACTGGGACAGGAAACTTGACGGGCGGCTGGCCGGGGCACTTATGAGCATTCAAGCCATAAAAGGGGTGGAAGTGGGCATGGGCTTTAAGGCCGCGGCCCTACCCGGCTCTGAAGTTCACGATGAAATTTTTTATGCCCCCGGCAAGGGGTTTTACCGTAAAACCAACCGGGCAGGGGGCATCGAGGGCGGTATGTCCAACGGAGAGCCCCTGGTACTGCGTGCCGCCATGAAGCCCATACCAACCCTGTATAAGCCCCTGCGCAGCGTGGACCTGGAAACAAAGAAAACAGTGGAAGCATCCGTGGAACGTTCCGATGTCTGCGCGGTACCTGCCGCCTGTGTGGTGGGAGAGGCAGTGGTGGCCCAGGTACTGGCCCAGGCGTGTTTGGAGAAATTCGGCGGGGACCACCTGGAAGAAATTAAAGAAAGAGTAGACAAGTATAGAGAACACATATTAAAATTTTAACAATTTGCAGGAAGGATGATGTTGTGAAAAACATTGTGCTCATTGGATTCATGGGCACCGGCAAGACCACCGTGGGCCGGCGTCTTGCCGCCAGGCTGAACAGGAAATTCGTGGATACCGATACTGCCATAGAGGAACTTACAGGCAAAAGTATTGTGGAAATTTTTCGCAAGGACGGGCCTATCCGCTTTCGCTCCGAGGAAAAATTGCAGGCTAAAAAACTGGCCGATAAGGAGAATCTGGTTATTTCCACCGGCGGGGGAATGGTACTTGACAAGGAAAACGTTGAACTGTTGAAGAAAAACGGTGTGCTCATTTGCCTTACCGCCGATCCGGAAGTCATTTATAACAGGGTGAAAAATAAAAGAAAACGCCCCTTGCTTCAAAAGGGTAATGTCAGGGAAACCATTTACGCGCTAATGAAGGAAAGGGATGGGGTCTATGATGTGGCGGAATTCACCGTTGATACCGCCGAAGGAACTCCGGACGAAACGGTGGATAAAATTATCAATTTTTTAAAAGAGAAAGGGTATATTTGATGAACTGTGTCAAGGTAGAGTTGGGAAAGCGCAGTTATGAAATTATTATCGGCAGCGGCATTCTTGAAAAAGCGGGGGAATACCTGGACCGGCTGGGCCTGGGAAAAAAGGTGCTGCTGGTAACAAGCCCTGTGGTTTACGGCCTTTACGGTGATGTAGTGCGCAAAAGCCTGGAAAGTCGCGGTTTTGCGGTTACCGTAAGCGAAGTTCCCGAGGGCGAAGAATATAAAAACCTGCGGGAGGCGGAGAAGCTCTATGATACAGCCTTTTCGGCAGGACTTGACCGGAACTGCCCCGTAATGGCCCTGGGCGGGGGAGTAGCAGGCGACCTTGCCGGGTTCGTTGCCTCCACCTACATGCGGGGAGTACCTTTCGTACAGGTTCCCACTACCTTACTGGCCCAGGTGGACAGCAGTGTAGGGGGCAAAGTGGCGGTAAATCACCCCCGGGGGAAAAATATAATCGGGGCCTTCTACCAGCCATGTATTGTTCTGGCAGATTTGAATACTTTAAAGACTTTACCGCCCAGGGAATTGAGGGCAGGTCTCGCCGAAGTCATCAAGTACGGGGTTATCAAGGACAGTCATTTCTTTGACTGGCTGGAGACCAACCTGGAGGCCCTGCTCCGGCTGGATTACCGGGCTCTGGCCGTGGCGGTGGAAAAATCGTGCCGGATTAAGGCCCGCATAGTGGAGGAAGACGAAACGGAAAAAGGTGTACGGGCCATTTTGAATTTCGGCCACACAGTGGGGCATGCCCTTGAATCTCTTACCAACTATAAGGTTTACCGGCACGGCGAAGCAGTGGCCGTAGGAATGGCTGCTGCCTCACGCCTGGCTGAAAAAATGGGTATTTTTGACGGCACCGGCAGGAAAAGAATTCAATCCCTGCTGCAGCGGGCCGGCCTGCCCACAGAAATTCCCCCGGAAATACAGGCCGGTGAACTGGTGCGCTGTTTTTACCGCGATAAAAAAGTAGTGTCTGAAAAACTTACCTTTGTACTGCCGGTAAGGATCGGACAGGTAATAATAAAAAGGAACTTATCAGAAAAGGATCTGCTCAAATTTTTTAAGCTGTTTTGATTACTTTTTACGCAAAGCTTTTGGAAAGGGCGGAAAACCCGGTGGCAAAAAAAAGCAGTTCCCAAAAAGTGCTGGGCGACCTGCTTATTGAGAGCGGCTTAATTAACGAAAAGCAGCTGGAACAGGCCCTCCAGGTGCAGCAAAAAACCGGTGAGCGCCTCGGGAAGGCGCTGGTCAGCCTGGGCTTTGTCACGGAAAAGGATATAATGGACATGCTTGAGACCCAGCTGGGCACCCGGCAAAGTACAATTAAATATGAACCCGAACGTGCGCTTTTAGTCACCTTGCCCGAAAACCTGGTTAAAAGGCACAAGGTAATCCCGGTTAAAAAAGAAGGTAAAAAACTTATTGTGGCTATGGCCGATCCCTTTAATGTGGAGGCTATTGACGACCTTCGCCTTGTTACGGGCAGCGAAATTGACCCACTGGTTGTGCCTGAAAAAGAAATTGAGTACCTTATCCAGAAATATTACGGGATAACCGACATAGATAAAACTTTCCGGGATTTTAAAGTGGTGGAATCCAATACCCTTCAAATTGACCAACCGGAAGAGAACCATGTTAACGAGGCACCTGTTGTCCGGCTGGTTAATTCAATAATTGTAAAAGGAATTGAAAATAATGCCAGTGATATTCACATTGAGTCGCAAGAGGATAGGGTGAGGGTGCGATATCGCATTGACGGAATCCTTCGCGATATAATGAACCTGCCCATACGATCCCGGACTGCCATAATATCCCGGGTAAAAGTATTGGCCGATTTAAATATAGCCGAGAAAAGGGTTCCCCAGGACGGGCGGATAAAGATCCGGTACCGGGATCGGAATATAGATTTGCGTGTTTCCACCATGCCCACAATATTCGGGGAAAAAGTTGTTATAAGGATTTTGGATAAGAAAAGCGGCATTCTTAATCTTAACCAAATTGGTTTCCAGGAAGAGAATTTGGTGCAGTTCAATAACATTATAAGAAGTTCATACGGCATGGTACTGCTCACCGGGCCCACCGGAAGCGGTAAAACCACCACCCTTTACGCGACCTTGAACGAACTAAACAGTCCAACGAAAAATATAGTTACCATTGAAGATCCTGTGGAATACGTCCTTGACGGGATTAACCAGATACAAGTAAACGTTAAGGCGGGCCTCACCTTTGCCACCGGTCTCCGTTCCATATTGAGACAGGACCCCGACATTATTATGGTGGGTGAAATTCGAGATGCCGAAACCGCCCGAATAGCGGTACAGGCTGCTACTACCGGACACCTGGTACTTTCCACACTACATACTACCGATGCTGCCGGAGCACTGGTTCGCTTAATCGACATGGGAATAGAGCCTTTCCTTGTTGCTTCTTCTGTTCTGGGGGTTGTGGCGCAGCGCCTGGTACGCAGAATTTGCTCCCGCTGCAGGCGGAGCTATTATGTATTACCGGGCACTTCCGAGTTTTTCTTTATGGATAACCCTAAAGAAAAAATAAAGTTGTACAGAGGTGTGGGGTGCAAATACTGTAATAATACCGGTTACCGGGGGAGAATCAGTATTCAGGAAATTTTGCCTGTTGCGGAAAAAATAAAGACTTGTATTGCAAAAAGGGCCCCGGCAGGTGAAATCAAGCGTATTGCACTGTCGGAAGGTATGGTTGTTTTGAAAGAAGATGGAATGCGCAAAGCATTACAAGGAATAACCACCATACAAGAAGTGATGAGGGTTACATATGAGATAGGGGACTCAATTAAACCAATTTACTGTTCCGGGGAGGAGCCAGTGAATGCAAATTAAGGAGCTTTTTAACCTGGCCTTTAAACTGGGTGCCTCGGATGTTCACCTGAGCGCGGGCAGCCCCCCGGCATTCCGGCTGCACGGGGAACTACTGCCCCTGGGAGCACCGGAATGGCGGGAGAAATATAACCTGGACCCCGGGCCGGGAAAAATTTTAAACAGGTACGATATGGAGAAATTTTGCCGGGAAATTATGAGCGAAGATCAATATGAAAAATTTATCCGCACGGGCGAATATGATTTTTCTTTTTCCCTGCCCGATGTGGGCCGCTTCCGGGTTAACGTATTTAAGCA
Source organism: Desulfofundulus sp. JL263-se (assembly GCF_056316025.1). NCBI lineage: Bacteria > Bacillati > Bacillota > Clostridia > Eubacteriales > Peptococcaceae > Desulfofundulus > Desulfofundulus sp. JL263-se. The sequence goes on from NZ_CM149993.1 coordinate 1,541,800, forward strand.
GCGGGGAACGGTAGCCATGGCTGCCAGGCTTATCAGTTCCCGCATATATTCGTTCAAGGAACTGGGCCTGCCGGAAACTCTAACTGAGCTGGCCCGAAAGTCCTGGGGATTGGTTTTGGTAACCGGCCCTACCGGAAGCGGTAAATCTACCACCCTGGCGTCAATGATTGATGTGATAAATTCCAATTACAGGCGGCATATAATTACATTAGAAGATCCCATAGAATTTATACATACAAATAAAAAAAGTATTATTAACCAGCGGGAAATAGGGAACGATTCCCCTTCCTTTGCCAGTGCCTTAAGGGCGGCCCTGAGAGAAGATCCCGACGTCATCCTGGTAGGTGAAATGCGGGATCCGGAAACCATTGGTATCGCCATTACCGCAGCGGAAACCGGACATCTTGTTCTTGCTACTTTACATACTTCCGGTGCCACCCAAACAATTGACCGGATAATAGACGTATTTCCGCCGCACCAGCAGCAGCAAATAAGAGTGCAGCTGGCTGATACCCTCCAGGGCATCGTGGCCCAACAGTTGATTCCAAGGGCGGACAGGCCCGGCAGGGTGGCCGCAGTTGAAATAATGACGGTAACCCCGGCCATAAGCAACCTTATCCGTGAGGGGAAAACCCATCAAATAGTTTCCCACATTCAAACAGGGGCCAGGTTTGGCATGCAAACCCTGGAGATGGCCTTGTACCGCCTTTATAAAAATAATATTATAAGTAAAGAGGAAGTATTAGCCAGAACTTCAAATCCCCAGGCATTTACCAGGAAATTTTAGGTATATTTAAAAACAGATGATTTTCTGATCTATTGAAGAAGGAAATCAGTCGAAAAAAGAAGTAAATGTGAATAACTAACTGATTTACCAGAGATTTGGTGGCAGCGATGGCCTTGATAAATAAATTTACGTCAAAATTATTTATGGATTTCCGGGGAAAAATCATCCGGGTGATTCAAGGTCGCCCCGTGGATAACAACCTGAATTTTACCGTGGACAGCTTTGGCTCCGTTGTTCTGCCCGGACCGGTAGAGCCCGAAATGGATAAAAGTAATATAACTGCCGGTGCCGGGAAATTAAAACAATTTCTCAAGGAAAAAGGTATGCGGGCTACCAGGGTGATCGCCGGGCTGGGGCAGGCCGGGGTCATTACCCGCAGTGTGCGGGTGCCCAAAATGACGGCCAGAGACCTGGCCGGTATGATGAAACTGGAAATTAACGACTACCTTCCCGTAAGCCCGGAGGAATACGCTTTCGATTATAAAGTTGTGGACGAAACGGAGGAAGACGGCCGGGAATACCTGGAACTAATGGTGGCGGCAGTTAACCGCAAGCAGGCAGACCATTTTGCCATGTTACTTGAAAAAGCAGGGCTAAAACCGGTGGCATTTGATATATTGCCCAATACGTTATACCGCTTGTTCGGCCACATGCCGTATCGGGACATCCTGGTAATAGACGGGGATGAAGACGGCACCCGCCTGGCCATTTTCAAGGGCGGAACACTTTTTATGTATGCGGACGTTCCCTTTGCCGTCAGCCCGGGCGATAAAAATAACTTGTCCGCCCTGGCCGGGGAAATGGGCGGTTACCTGGATTATTTCTCGTCCCGCAACTTCGGAAAAACGGTGGACAACATTACTGTATTGGGCGAGTTGGCGAAGGTACCCGGCATTGACGAAACATTAGGAGAGTTTTTTCCTATCCCCGTTAACGTCGGCCTGTCCGAAGCGGGGCCCTTTGGTTTTAAGGGCAGGGCCTCTGATTTCCGGAGCCATGCAGCACTGTATGCCGGTGTTTTAGGGCTGATGATGAGAGAAAGTAATTACCGCCTCTCTGCCGCCGTGCCCGCAGACCAGGGAATCTCAAAATCCTCCGGAGCATCTTTCGGTACTTGAGGCGAGGTTTTACACTTGATAAACAAGGATATCAACTTTCTGCCGGAACGGGTAATCAGAGCAAGGGAAAGAAGAAGGAAAAACGTACTGTATGGTTTAGCGGGGATACTTTTTTTTGCAGCCCTGGGATGGGCAATTCTGCTTCCCTTCCGGGCTGCCTGTGATTACAAAAACGAGCTTGTCTCCGTAAACCGCGAAATAAGCAAGCTGGAACCGGCCAGGCCTGTTTACGAGAAAAAGCAAAAGCTGCTGGAAGAACTGAAAAGAAAAGAGTCAGCCGTAAGGGATATAGAAGCCCGGCAGCTAAAAGTTATTGATATATTAAGGCAGATTAATTCCATTTTGCCCAGGGACTGTTACGTTACATACCTGGCCGTGAAGAATAAAAAAGATTTCATTATTGAAGTGGTGACCGGCAATCCCGTGGAAACGGCCCGGGTTCTCGTGGGGCTGCGGAAGCTTGGATTGTTTGAAAAAGTGGAGCTGGCCGACGTGGGTGACGTCCCCCTTGGAGAAGAACCCCGGCCGGTTAAATTTGAACTGAAGTTCGCGGGTGCGGGCAGCGAAAAGAAGGAAGTGCAAAAAGAAAACACACAACAGGAAAATATTGACCTGGAAAAAAAGGTTGATGAAGAAAGAATGAGAATCCGGGAACTGAGGAAACTGCGGGAAGAGTTAAAATAATCGCCCGAAAAAGGATGAAGCATAAGTGAGACTACCGGGATTGCATGCTGTTAAATTGCCTGCCCCCAGCAAGCGGGAGATAATCCTGGCTGTGCTGGTCTTTTTGGCCTCTACCGCTGTCCTTTGCTACAGGTTTATCATCGAGCCCCAGTGGAATGAAGTAAAAAAATTGCAGGCGGAGCTGGACAGGCAAAAACAGGTATTGTATTTTAGAATCAAGGAGGGTTGGAATGACATTCCTGCCCTTGAGGCGGAATGTAAAGAACTCCAGCGGGAAATTCACAGCATTTATAAAAAAATCCCCAATGTAAAAAATGAACCCGGCATACTGGTGGATTTCTATAAAATGGCGCAAGCAAATTATGTTGTGGCAGAAACAGTGAAATTTGGCGAACTGAAGGAGGTGAAGGGTAAGAATTACAGTACTTTTACAGTTTCTATGGAACTGGCGGGCCGAAATGTGAATATATATAACTTTATAGAGGAGGTGGAGAATTATCCGAGGTGGAACAGGATAGCGGAGATAGAATTCGAACCCCAAAGCCCTTCCGAGAGCACTTGTTCCCTGACCGTGGAGTTCTACGTTCTCCATGAAGTACAGCCGGACCCGCTGGACTATCCCTTTATGGAAGGGGAATACGGAAAAGGCCGGCCTTACCAGATTTTCGGGGTTTACAAACAGGAAGAGGAAAAGTCTCCCCGGGAGCCCGGTGGTAACGGGGCGGCCTCTGCGGAGCCCGTGCAGGCCCTTTCAATGCGGGAAAGCAGTCAATTGACTGGCAGCGGACCTCAGGTTGCCCCGGTAAAAAAATAAACTTTTTAAAGGAGTGATTCTTTTTATGAGAAGGCTTCTCAAAAACAAAAAGGGTTTTACCCTGGTAGAGTTGATGATGGTTATTGCGGTAATTAGTATACTGGCGGCGGTGTTGATACCGAAGATAGGCGGAGCAAAGGATTCCGCAAAGGAAGCAGGGGTTGAAGTCAATCAAAGAATGGTTTTAGCTCACGCACAGAGTCTTATTCATAAATATGACTCCGATGAAATTGCTGATTTTGAGGATGCGCTAGCTGATAAATTGGGCAGTGACATTGAAAATCCATTTTCTAAAGACGTTACTGTACACGAGGGTGATAGTGTATCAACTCCCCCCGCTGTTATTTATAGAAGTGGCGATAATACGAGTAGTAATCCTTATAACAGCTCTTATTGGCCAAATAATGAGGAGGATTACAAGGGCTCTGTTGTATTTGCTGCATTCGAGGAAGACAGTATATTGAAGTGCCAAATCTTTTACTACGACGCCAATGGGAAAAAATGCAATGAAAAGTTCGTGGAAGAAATAGGGAACTAAATTTTAACGAATTTTACTGTTGCAACTCCCGGCAGCTGCTTTTTCGGTAGGTGTGTAGCAGTGAATAAACCCAAACTCCGCCTGGGTGACATGCTCGTCCAGGCGGGTATTATAACCCCGGAACAACTTCAAGAGGCCCTGGGCAAACAGCGCGGCACCGGCAAGCGGCTGGGCCAGATACTCTTGGAAGAAGGCTATATAACCCAGCAGGAGCTGACCAGGGTGCTGGAGGAACAGCTGGGGATTGAAAGCATAAACCTCAGGCAAACTGCCGTGGATTACAAAACGGCCCGGATGATTCCCGAAAACCTGGCCCGCCGCCACGTTGTCATTCCGGTCAGGGTGGAAAAAGGCCGGCTGCTCCTGGCCATGAGCGACCCCCTGGACCAGGTGGCCATCCAGGATGTGCGCCTCCTGGTCCAGAAGCCGGTCAAGCCCCTTTTGGCCAGCGGGGACGATATCATGGCCAGTATTGACATGGTGTTCGGCCAGGTCACGGCCGCCAAGGCCGCCGACGATTACCTGCAGTCCCAGGCCGGGGCGCTGGAAGGGCTGGGCGATGTGGCCCTGGACGTAAACGCCGCGCCCATTGTGCGCCTGGTTAATTCCATTCTGGAAAATGCCGTGCGCAACGGGGCAAGTGATGTTCATATTGAACCGGACCACGGCCAAATGCGGGTTCGCATCCGGGTGGACGGTATCCTCCGGGAGGTTTTGAATACCAGCCTCAGCGCCCACGGGGCGGTTTGCAGCCGCGTTAAGGTCATGGCCGGCCTGAATATTTCCGAAAGGCGGGTGCCCCAGGACGGGCGCATAATGTTTACCGTGGACGGGCGGGATATTGACCTGCGGGTTTCCACCATGCCCACCACCTACGGTGAAAAGATCGTCCTGCGTATCCTGGACCGGGCCAGTTTCCTGGTGGGTAAAGAAAAGCTGGGGTTGAGCCCGGGCGATGTTGAGAAATTCAACCGCCTTATCAGTAAGCCTTACGGCATATTGCTGGTCACCGGGCCCACCGGAAGCGGCAAAACCACCACCCTGTACTCCATGCTGGTGGAACTGAACGACGATAAAAAGAATATCATTACCCTGGAAGACCCGGTGGAAGTTGATATAAAGGGCATAAACCAGTCCCAAATTAACGTGCGGGCCGGCCTTACTTTTGCCGCAGGCCTGCGGGCCTTTTTGCGCCAGGACCCGGACGTTATCATGGTGGGGGAAATACGGGACTCCGAAACAGCGGAAATTGCCGCCCGGGCCGCCCTGACCGGCCACCTGGTACTGAGCACACTGCACACCAACGACGCTCCCGGGGCAGTAGCCAGGCTTGTTGATATGGGCGTTGAGCCCTATCTTATATCTTCTTCCCTGATCGGGGTGGTGGCCCAACGCCTGGTACGCAAGATTTGCCCTGAGTGCAGGCAAAGTTTTGAGGCCGGGGAGCGGGAAAAACGCATTTTGCACCTTCCCCTGGATGCGCCGTTGATCCTGGCTGCCGGGGTGGGGTGCGATTATTGTAATCAAACCGGCTACAAAGGGCGGACAGGTGTTTTTGAAATAATGGAAGTGGACAAGGAACACCGTTTACTAATAGATAAAAGGGCCTCCACCGAAGAGCTGCGGGATACCGCTGTAAAAAAGGGAATGACCCCTTTATGGGAAGACGCCCGCCGCAAAGTGTTAAAGGGCATTACCACCCTGGAGGAAATGCTCAGGGTTACCTATACAACTATCTGACAGGGGAGAAATGGACATGCCGGAGTTCAAATACCGGGCCATTGATTCCCAGGGGAAAATAGTAACCGGAATCCTTACCGGTGATGATATATGGGCTGTGAAGCAAAATATTAAGAGCGAGGGGCTATGGCCTGTTGAAATAGTCCCGAATAAAAGATTGTTTTCCACATTTGCCCGTTCCCCCTTGATATTTAAAAGGGAAATAAGCGGTCGCGCCCTCAGCCACTTTTGCCGCCAGCTGTCGGTCATCGTACGATCCGGGATTAACATACTGGACGGCCTGGAAATGCTGGCCCGGCAAACCCCCGAAAAAAGCCTGCGGGCGGAAATTAACCGTATTTACCGGGAAGTTCAGAAGGGCCGGACCATTTCCGAGGCCATGGACGACCCCGCTTCCCGGATTCCAAAACTTTTAAAAGGTATGGTGGCCACCGGTGAAGCCAGCGGTACCCTGGACGAAGTGCTGCAGAATATGTCCGCTTTTTACGAGCGCGAGCACCGCATCAAACAAAAAATTAAGTCCGCCTCCGTTTATCCCACGGTAATGGCCGTAATGGCCGTGGGCTTAATCGTTTTCTTTTTTAACTTTCTGCTGCCCCAGTTCATAACCCTGATTATTTCCAGCGGCGGCCAATTGCCGCTGTCGACAAGAATTGTAATCGCCGTATCGAATTTCACCACCAGGTATTCTTTACTAATTTTGGCGTCTTTATCGGGGCTGGCGCTTTCTTTGAAACTTTACTTCAACACCCCCAAAGGTCGTCTTAACAGGGATAAGTTGATCTCGCGTATACCTCTACTGGGCAATACCCTGCGCCATGTGGCTACCATGCGTTTTGCCCGGACCGGCTGCATTCTCATAAAAAGCGGCCTTCCCCTGCTGGAGGGATTGGAGTATATAAAACAAAATGTTAACAACGCCCTGGTGGAAACCGCCGTGGATTACGCCATCGACGGGCTGCAGAGAGGAGAACCCCTGGCCGCCAATTTAGCCAGGGCAAATTACTTCGACCCGCTGGTTATTCACATGTTCTCCATAGGAGAACAAACGGGGGAGCTTGAGCAAATTTTGGAAGAGATGGCCGATTATTATGAAAAAGAATCTGATGCCGGTTTCTCCAAGCTCCTGGCCATGGTGGAACCGCTTATGCTGGTTGTAATTGGCGGCATTGTCAGCACCATTATCATTTCCATTATGCTGCCCATGATGGATTTGGTGAGCCATATTAAACGCTACTAGCCTTTTAAAGAGGAGAGAATACTTTGCGTGTAACCGGCAATTTTTTGCATAATAACAGGGGTATCACGCTGGTAGAAATAATGATGGCTTTAGCAGTGTTCGGAATAGTGCTGGCTGTTTTTGCTTCAGCAATTAGAGGCTACAGCCGCATCAACAGCGATAATTTGGACCAGATGCGCATGGCGGAACTAGCGCGCGCCATAACAGAGCTGGTTAAAGCAGATCCTGATGAATACCCCGAAAACGGTACTTATGACAGTTACTTGCTGACCGGCGATTCTCACCCCAAATATACTGTCGGCATGAATATTGAAGATATCAGCGGCGAATTAGGCGAATTAGGCAAAATATTAAAGGCTACTGTCAGGCCCGAAGGCGAAGAACAAAGCAGCTATCCTGACCGTTTTGTTCTTGTTAGCTGGTTGCCAGATACCGGTGTCGTTCCCACCCCTGACCCCGGTACCGGCGGCCTCAGCGACCCGTACAACCCGGAAAATTGGATATATTCCAATGGTAAACCTTATAAAGAAGATGATGGATATTGGGATATTTCGTCAGGTGGAATATCCAGAACATCCAAGGGCGGTACAGGTCAAGGTGGAGAGGAAGGTGGAAAGGGTAGAAAGAAAGATAAAAAGGAAAAAATCAATTATAATTATATTTTTTATAAGTCGCCCTTTAATACTTTCGATTTCACTGTGAATTTAGAATTTAAAAAGCTTTCTTCCGTTCAAAATTCCGGAACGGGCATTGTGCTTAAAATTTATGACGGTGAGTCTTACGATACAGACAAATATGTTTATTATATGTACGGGGAGCACAAAAAAGATCCAAAAGTTTTCTTAAACTTTATAAAAGTTACGCCAGGTGGGAGTGAAGTTCAACCCGGCTTTCCTGTAGATTCAGATGTTCCGCTCACAACTTCCAATAAATATTACCTCCGGGCAATCACGACCCCCGGCGGATCGCTAACATTGAAATTCGGTCTTTGCGATCAGTCCGGCAATCCACAGCCCCCTGCTTCGTCCGTAGATGTCGCCTCCTTTAACCCATCACTCTCCAACGATTACTTGTTAGGTTTATTTGATGAAACAGCCGGGTCGGTCAATTCAATTTTCACTATTCCTCCTTCCGTAAATGACTGCAAGTTGCAGTGATACAGGTGATGGAATGTTAAAGTTGCTGCGAAATAACCGCGGGTTCACTCTTATTGAAATAACGATGGCAGTTGCTTTATTGGGGATCGCCATTACTATTTTTTACGAGTTCATCGGCTTTAATTTTAAATTCTTGAACAGCCGCAACATCGAACATGATTCTTACCTTCAAGCCAGAACCGCCATGCTGAAACTGACAGAATTCATGCATAAATACCAGACCTTCAAGATGAATGAAACAGGCGACATAGTTACAGCAGTCGATAATGACGGCAATCCTGTAACTGACGCTGGCGGCACCATCATGGGGATAGATTTCCGCAAGGACATTCCAGACACCAACTGTAACTATCACTACTATTGTCCCCCGGGTGATACCGGGCAATTAAAGTCCAGCGGCAGTGTAGTAGCAGAAAATATCGAGATTTCAGTAGAGCCACTGAATGTTAACCCTGAAAACCATCTGGAACTAATAATTACCGATCCTGCAGAAGCTCAACTTATACGAATCACCGTCGAGGCATACCCGGAAGACGGCGAGGACAGTTCTGTAAAATTGTCTACAATACTGAGGCTTGACCGCAAAAGGACTACACAATAAGGGAGTTATATCCTTTGTTCGAACGTCCGCTTAACGACAAACACGGGTTAGCTTTACTTATAGTTATGTTGGTTATGTCCGTAACCCTTATCGTAATTTTTGTCATTTTCAGCATTGCTTCTTCGGAGACCCGCATGATTGACAATTACGGAAATCGCATCAAAGCGATGCAAATAGCGGAGGCAGGTGCCGATTTAGCAATAAGTGAATGGATACAATATATCAATGACCTTCATGATGAAGGGTTTAATGATGATTACATACAACTGCAGGAGTTCTATAACAGATTCGACCAAATTAAAAATCAATTATTATTAACATTGCGAGAGCATTACGGTGAAGACGACATAAGAATAAAATACAAATATCACCTTGACAAGTTAAAAGATTTTGATAATTGCAGCACTGCGGACGATCCAGAAGGCACCCTTATTCTCGAAATAACCGGCGTATACGCCGGGGAAGAGTATAATTATCAAGTAATGTTGAGATATTGCCATCATGGCAGAGCATGGTATCAAAAAGGTTTATAAAATTAAGCCCAGCTGCATCCATATGTTGGAAGCGGAAGCTTAAATGGCTTCCGTTTTTTTATGCTTCCAGAAACAGAAAAATTTAGTACAACTTAGAGGAATTTTGAGGCACTTAACGAATTTATTTCCTTAACGTTGAAATTGTTTATTTAACGGCGGGCGGTGGCGAAATGTGGCTAAAACTTACGCATACCGCGTCAGGGATAATAAGGGAAAACTTATAACCGGATTTTTGGAGGCAGAGGATGAAGCAGGTGCAGCTGCTCAATTGCGGGAACGGAATTATTTTATTATCGATATTCGCCGGGCACCGCAACATAAGCGAAAGCCGGTTTTGTTCAGAAAGGTTGGAACAAGAGATCTGGCGGTATATTGTAAGCAGTTTGCCACCATGGTCAATGCCGGTGTTCCTATATTAAATTGCCTAACGGTTCTGGAGAATCAAACGGAAAACAAAAAACTGGCCGGAATATGCGGTAGTTTGGCTGAATGCTTACAGGAAGGACGCACCCTGAGCGAGGCCGTTCAACGGTTTCCCGATATATTTCCCGCTATATTTGTTAGTATGATTAGAGTGGGCGAAGAAAGCGGTTCTTTGGACCGTTCGCTGGATCGCCTGTCTCTATATTTTGAAAAGGAGTACGAGATTAAAGAGAAACTTAAATCGGCTGTGATCTATCCTGCTTTTGTTTTGGTAGTTTCTTTTTTGGTTATATTTGTTCTGCTTACTTTTGTATTACCTGCAATAATTGCCATGCTGGTACAACAAAATGTGGTACTGCCCTTACCCACTCGAATTGTCATGGCCGTAAGCGGTTTTCTCTTTACTTACTGGCCCGGAGTTATTTGCAGTACATTGGCCCTGTGTACTGCCTGCGGCTGGTTCATCGGGACAGAGCGAGGAAGACATGTTGCAGATAATGTATTAATAAAGATACCTGTTTTCGGCGACCTGATAAAAAAGACGATCATTTCGCGCTTTACCCGTACATTTAGTATTCTTTTACACAGCGGCATTCCCGTTATTCAATCACTGGGTATTGTAAAAGAAGCGATATCCAACAGCATTATAACTGTTGTGGTAGAAAAGGCGGAAATCAGCATCAAGGAAGGAGCAGGTATTGCGGACCTCTTAGCAAAAGATAGTGTTCTCCCGCCTATGGTAACCCAAATGATTAAAATTGGTGAAGATACCGGTGCGCTGGAGGAGCTTTTGGAAAAGGTTGCTATATTCTACGAGCAGGAAGTAAATACTACCTTGTCCAGACTGGTTAAATTGGTTGAACCGGTATTGATTCTTTTCGTGGGTGGCATAGCTGGTATCATTATCTCTTCCGTCCTGCTGCCCGTAATTGAGATAACGGGAATATTTTAAAAAACACCCGAGAAGTTACCTTGGGAAAGGGTAGTAATCTGCGATGAGGAAGAAAATGATAAAGAGGGAACTGTACAATCAAAAGGGATTCACCCTCATTGAATTGTTAACAGTGGTAGCTATTATAAGTGTTCTGGCTGCGCTGGTGATACCCCACTTCAGCGGCCAGGCCGATAAAACCAGGAAAGGAAGGGCCATTGCCGAATTAAAGTTCATGAAAACTATTATTGACTTGTATTACGTTGAAAACGGAACTTATCCCAAGGCCTCCAATGAAAGTGGCGAGGAAAACATCCCCGCGGTTCTCCAGGCTGACGGTATCAACTGGACAGGAAGTGAGGGCGGAATAAAAGACCCGTGGAAACAAAGTTACAGGTATGCTGCAAACGATAACGGGTACGTAATTTATTCCGTGGGGAAGTCAGGTGCTGAAGGTGATGAAATCGTGGCAACCAATGACCAAAATCCCGTGGCCAATCAAACAGTAGAAGAAGGCACTGGTGTGAACTACGGGGATGCCAATTTTGAAACATTTGTAACTTCCACCGGAGATTAACCGGTTTAACCGTTATGAGGCAGGTGCTTCCATGCCGTTAAGGGACCAAAAAGGTTTTACCTTTCTCGAACTTATGGTGGTTACCTTAATTATCACCACAATACTTGCCCTGGCCCTGCCCAATTTCCGGCGATCGTTGGCCCACTATGAATTGTATGCAGCAGGACGCCAAATGGTAAGTGAAATAAGGAAATTACAGCAGCTGGCACTGACCGGTGAAAAATACAGTTATAAGATATTATTTCACGTAGATCCGGGCAGAAACAACCGTATCGACCAGTATGATATTATGAGCGGAATGAACACATTAAAAATTATAAAATTACCGCCGTTAGTGAACCTTTATAATTCCAATTTTACCAGCAACACCCTGCGCTTGAATTGTTCCGGCAACCCGATCTACGGCTTCGGGGGAACTATCCAACTGGAAAACAGTTTTAATGAACGGCTGTATATAATTGTGGCGAAAACCGGGAGGGTGCGGATGGATGATAAGCCGCCGGCATCCTCGAAATATTATTAAAAAATAATAGCCCGTGATTCATTATGAAATGCAAAAAAGGTTTTTCTTTAGTGGAAGTTATGGTAATACTTTTAATTTTGTCCGTAGCTATCCTTCCCCTCGTGGGAATGCTTTATTCTGGCAAAAAGATAGCAATGGAAGCCCGCGGCACGAACATAGCCCTGTATCTGGCCCAGGCTAAGATGGAAGAATTAAAGGGCTATTCCTTCGACAACCTGGTTAACATAAATGATAAAACTGCTTTCTCCGATTACCCCCATTATTTCTATACCGTAAACATTGAAAGGGAAAGCGATTACCTGAAAAAGATTACTGTAACGGTATATTATGAATTAATGGAGAAAGAAAGGAAATTAATGTTGACCGGTGTGAAGGCGAAAAGGTCAACTACCCCTTCCTGACGGAAGGGGCTTGCGGGCAGGGGCGCACCGTCTGCAAGCTTCCTGACGGGAAGTAGTTGAACGTGGGTGTACTGCTGTAGGACCTGACGTTTCAGGACGACACTCCCAGTTCTGAGAGACACCGGTGCAATCCCGGGGCCTTACGCATGGTGCAGCGGTACGCCTTAGGGAGACCCACCACCGTTAGGTGCCCGGATCACAGGGCTCCTCACGAGAGGAGGTAAAAACATGATATTCACGGCTGACAGAAACGGCAGTCCTGGCCATCCGACGAGAAGGTTTGACATGATTCGGAAGCTGAGAAAGCGCGGGAGAGTGAAGATCGTTGGTGGTGGTGTTTCCGGTAAGCCGCCGGTTGCGGTCTTTCTCGACAGGGAGTTTGACTACACACGGACTATGGGAAGAAAGCTCGTCGTAGCACTTGACCCCGGCTACCGGAACATCGGTTTTGCCGTCTGCGAGCCGAGGGACGGAGATCTGATCGTCTACTGTCGCGGGGTGCTCGCCACCCGGATTCCGGAGATCAAAGGCCTGATGCTGGAGAGGAAAGCTCACCGGCGTTTCAGGAGATACCTCTCCCGGCTCAAGAAGAAGCGCCTCTCTGCCAGGCAGGGCAGAGTTCTAACGAAGTACAAAGCTCCGAGAAACGTAAGATCGAAAGACAGGCTCAGCGCCACGCTCAGGCACGGCGTTGAGACGCACCTGAACCTGTTCCGGAAGCTGCTCAAACTCTTCCCGTTTCCTGCCCACCAGGTCGAGTTCGTCGTAGAGGACAACATCTTCGATGTGCGGGCAATGACCTGGGGAAAGGTCTCCGGAAAGGGTTACCAGGTGTCGCCGCGTATTCCCGTTGAGAGGAAGTGCATCCTGTGCGGGGCTGAGGACGATCTTCATCTGCACCACCTTGTCCAGAGGAAGTACGGCGGCACGGAAGTGAACGAAAACAAGGTGTATCTCTGCAGGAACTGCCACGAAGATGTTCATGCAGGGAGGGTCTACATCCCGGTCAAAAGCGTCAGGCAGTGGCGTGAACTCGGTACGGTGAATGCTGTTGTTGGGGTGCTGAGGAGTGTGCCCTGGCTCAAGTTTGTGCCGGCTCCCAAGGTGGTTCTCAAGAGGAGAGAGCTGGGACTGGAGAAGGGGCACGGAGAAGATGCCCTTGCAGCAGCCGCCGTCTTCTGCGGGAGTGCTGTGCTTGACACTTCCGGTGAGCGCCGCCTCTGCCTGGCCAAGTTCAGGAGGCACAGCCGTGCGAGGGTACATGCCCAGAGGGATCGGCTCTACAAGGTAGGAAAGGTTATCACGGCCAGGAACAGGCGAAAGAGGGCCGACCAGAGGGAGCCATCTCTGGCCGACGTGCTGCCCCTCACTCCGGAACAGCAGAGGAACCTCAAGGTGTATCCGGGGATCAAGATCCTCAACCCCTTCAGGAGGGACATGCCGTCTGTGGGTGGCGACGTTTGGGTTCACCTTCCGACGGGTAAGCGGTTTGTAGTGACCGGGGTGGTGTCGAAGAAGTACCTGTACTCTCCGGAGTTGAAACAGATCGTGGGCAAGCCTTACGTTCACTCGGACTGCTGCCGGCGGGTGATCCGGAACGAGGGGATAGTGGTCTGTGAATAGCCGCCTTTCATCCCCGCCCTCACGGGCGGGGTCTTCCCGGCGGCACTAGATAAAAAATATCCTTAAGCTTGTACCTGTAACAGGTAGAAGAGGTGAGACCGTGGCTGCCCGGGACCGGTCCGGGTTTACTCTTATTGAGGCTTTAATATCCCTTTCAATTTTAAGTATTGTATTAGTCACCATTTTAGGTATTTACCAGTTCCATCTGATTACCTGGAAGAGAAACGAAGAGTTAATGGAAGTTCTGGATAATTTGCGCATCAGCCTGGACAGGATTGGCAGGGAAGTAAGGCAGGCAAAGGCCCTTCACCCGGACAGCGATGATAATAAAATTAAATTTTATACCACCGGCAGCGAGACTATAGAATATTTCCTTGAGGAAATGAATATCTACCGGAAAAAGGGAAACGGCGTGAAACAGCCGGTTGCAAGTTATATTACCGCTTTGGAATTTCGGTACGGGCCGGAAGGATTGGTTACCATCAAAGTAACCGGTGGAACGAACAGAACCGGAGAAATTTCCTATACCACTTCCATAAGAATAAGAACCCTGGTTAACTAAATATAAATCCCCGCGCTTCCAGTCTTCATTTTATGGCAGGTGTTAACTTAATGCGGTTCGGAAGCGAAAAGGGACAAGCACTTATCCTGGCTGTAATGGTTGTGGTGGTGGTTATTACTACCAGTATTGTCGTCTTGTCCTTGAGTGGGGACCAGAAAATGATTTCAAATTACCACCGAGATAAAGTGCAAGCCTATTATAACGCCGATTCAGGTATTGAGAGGGTACTGGCCAGGTTAAGCCAGGATCCGGGGTGGGTAGATAAGCTGCCTCTAAATTCAACAGTCAATTTTTATGTTGATGACAATGTGGAAGTAAAAGTTGAAAAAAAACTTGACCTTGAAAAAATAAAGCTATTCATCCTGTCTGAAGGTTATCACAATCGTGGGAAGCAAACCCTGGAGGCAGTTATCGAATTTGACAGCCCATTAAAAATTTTATCCTGGAAAGAAAAGTATCCCGTATTTGTCGATTAACGGGATCACTAATAATTACGGAGGGCAACTTCTTGAAAAAATTTTTACAAAAGCTTCTCAACAGAAAGAAAAGCTGCATTGCCATCGACGTGGGAACAAGCGAAATTAAAGCAGCTGAGATAAGTTCCGGTTTCCCCGCCGTATCCACTTTGTACAAATTACCCACTCCCTCCGGCGTGTTCGCGGGCGGGCTCAACCCGGAAGTTCTGGCCGGTGCGTTAAAGCAAATAGCAGAAGAATGCCATTTGCAAAATAAAACGATAATCAGTTCCATTTGGGGCGATAAGGTTATCACCCGTCATATCGAAGTTCCTGCAATGCCCGCAAAGGAACTGGAAAAGGCAGTGCGCTGGGAGGCTGAAAAATTTATACCGGTTCCGGTGGATGACATGATAATTGAATTCGTGCGCCTCGGCGAAGCAGAAAAGCCGGAAACCGGAGGAACAAAACAAGAGCACCTGTTGCTGGCGGCAGTTGCGGCCGATCTGGTTTATAATTTTTATAACGCCTTTGAAGCGGCGGGAATGAGGCTGTCGGTTTTAGATTTGCAGCCCTTTGCCCTCTGGCGTGTTTTCGGCGGCACAGTAAAGGTTCCTTTTTTTAAGGCGGAAGGCAACCCCGGCGGGGAAGGAACTTTGGCCGTGGCCGATATTGGAGCATCCACTACTCATATTGTGTTTATAAAAGGCGGCCAATATAAGTATACCCGCGCCCTGCCGGTAGGCGGAGATGTTTTGACAGAATCGCTGCAGCAAGCCTTCGCCGTTGATTTTGACGCGGCAAGGAAAATAAAAGAGGAAACGGGACTTTTAAATATGGAAGGTGAAATAGACTATTTAATGCGCACCGGGATTGGGGAACTGGTTAAAGAATTGCGCCGCTCCCTGGATTTTTATAAAACCCGGGAACGGAAATCTCCCGTCAAAAAGCTGCTTATAACCGGTGGCGGCAGCAAGTTAAAGGGACTTGCGCCCTTTCTGTCGGAAGAACTGGGCCTTCCCGCTGAACCGGGGGTTTTAAAAAACGGTAAAGGGTATATAGACCCCGCTTTTACTATTTCCATTGGACTGGCTTTGCGGGAGGTGGTTGATTGATGTATGAAATCAACCTGTTGCCCGCTGAGCTGCGCCCCGGCTTTGAAATAGACCTGCGGCGGTTATTGATTAAAGGGATGATTATATTCTTTTTGGCCGGTCTGGCCGGTATATACTGTGGGTTCATGTATAGATTTTTTTCTCTTGAAAATGAACTCGCTGACGCCGGTGCAAAACTTGCTGAGCTGCGCCCCCGGGTAAAAGAAGTACGAGCTTTAATAGAAGAAAGGAAAAGAATCGAGGCCAGGGTGGAGGCTTTACAAAATTTGATTAACGGGCATAAGACATGGTCTCATGTACTGGCAGACTTAAACGATATTTTGCCCGTAGATACATGGCTAACCGGTATAAATATATACTACGACCCCAAGGCAGGTATAAAGCAAAAATCCGGTAAAGAGGAAAAGGATACCATAAACAAGGAAACCGGTAAACCCGGGAAAGTTGATGCGAATGCACAAGACGCCGCACATGTCCCCAATGCAGTGACTATTGAAGGAAAATCCCGCAGCGTGCCGTCGGTGGGTATATTTTTAAAAAATTTGAACGGGCTCACCTATTTTGACGCTGTTTTCCTAAATGACATGCATGAAAACTATAATGAGGGTACTGCAACTTTCAGCATAACCGCTTATATAAGGGAAAGTGACCGGTAATGTTGGACAGGCTCAGCACCAGGGAAAAATATTTGCTCGGCATATTAGGAATAGTTATTTTTATATTTATCTTCACCCGCTTCGTTTTGAGCCCGCAGCTGGAGGCATATGCCGCAGCAAGTAATGAGCTAAAGGTTATCAAAGCCCGGCTAGAAAGCAACCTTGAACTTATCGGATCCTTCGAAAAGGAAAAAAAGGCGCTGGAAGAGGCCCGCAGGGAATATAACGCCATTAAAACATTTTTTTCAACCAATATGCAGGACGGTGGGGCCCTTGCACGATTGGGCCTGGAGGCACAGGAGGAAGGAGTGACCATTACTCTTTTCCAGCCAGAGCCGGTTGCCGAAAGGGAACACTACCTTGAACTCCCAATTATTTTTGGTATACGGGGCCCGTACCAAAATGTAATTAATTACCTGGCCGAAATTGAAGACAGCGGAGATATTATAAACCATTCTGAAATCAAGCTGCTTACCATCCGGCCCTGGTCCGGGGGCAAAGATAAGAAAAGAGAATCCGGGGAAGTAACGGCAAAGTTTACACTGGTTATTTATGCAAACAAAGCACCGGAAGAAAAGATAAAATTTGAAAAATTATCCAGCTGGACCGTTGGGCGGTTTAACGGGTTTGAGGAGGCAAGCGCAGCCAGCCCTTACCCGGAAACTTTATTCACCGGGAATAACCGCACAAACAGCTTCAACCATATTTTAAAATAATTTGATATAAATATGAATATCAGCTTTTTAATGGTCAGAAAATATTGGAGCAAAGCTTTTCAAATGGAGGTAGATTCCTTGATAGACAAACAAATTCTTAAAGAAGTTCTTGCAACAGCCCTTTCCGAAGGCGGTGATTTTGCCGATATTTTTATTGAGAATAAAAAAGTTACTGGAATAAGCTGCGAGGGGGGAAAAATTGAGCGGGTACATACCGGTATTGACGTCGGCGCCGGGATAAGAGTGATTTCCGGAGAATCTACTTCTTACGCTTATACCAACGACCTTACCCGCAAAGGTTTAATGGAAGCAGCTGAAATTGTAAGCCGTGCCGCCAGTGGCAGCAAAAAGGACCTGAATATAGACCTGACCAAATTGAGGCCGGTAGTTAACTTTGAAATCAAGGAAAGGCCGGATGAGGTAAAAACAGAAGAAAAAGTGAACGCCGTAAACGCCGCCGACAGGGCCGCGCGAGAGGCCGGGGGAGAATCGTTAAAACAGGTTATGGTGGGCTACGGGGATGTGGTGCAGCAGGTAACCATAGCTAACAGCGAGGGCGAATACGTAGAAGACGAGCGTATACGTACCCGGCTTTTTGTTCAAGCGGTGGCAGCTGAAGGGGATACCATGCAAACCGGCCTGGAAATAGTGGGAAGCCATAGCGGCTTTGAATTAATAAAAAATTATGCTCCGGAAACCGTAGCCAGGCGTGCAGCCAACCGGGCCAGGGAGATGCTTAAGGCTCAGCCGGCCCCCACCGGGAAAATGCCGGTGGTAATGGCCGCGGAGGCCGGCGGAACCATGGTCCACGAGGCCTGCGGGCACGGCCTGGAAGCCGACCTGGTACAAAAGGGGCTTTCCGTGTATGCCAATAAAATCGGCCATAAGGTGGCATCAGAAAAGATAACCGTGGTAGACGACGCCACCCTTAAAGGCCGTTACGGCTCCTACCGCTTTGATGACGAGGGAGTGCCGGCCCGGCCGGTAACCCTTATTAAAAATGGTATTCTAACCGATTATATGTATGACCGTTTGACGGCTTCCGTTGAAAACCGGAGATCCAACGGCCACGGGCGCAGGGAATCCTACCAGGAAAAGCCCATCCCCCGCATGGGCAACACCTATATTGCCCCGGGCAAGACCGACCCGGAAAAGATTATTAAAGAAGTGGGAGAAGGGCTTCTGGTAAAAAAAATGGGAGGTGGCCAGGTAAATACCACCACCGGGGACTTTGTTTTTGAAGTTGCCGAAGGTTATCTGATTAAAGACGGGGAAATAGGCCCCATGGTGCGGGGAGCCACTTTGACCGGTAACGGTCCCGAGGTGCTCAAGGACGTTGAGATGATAGGCAGGGACCTTGGTTTTACCATCGGTACCTGCGGCAAAGACGGCCAGGGCGTTCCCGTCAGTGACGCCCAGCCCACCATGGCCATAAAGGAACTTATCGTGGGGGGAACCGCTCATAGAAAAAGCGATAGAAAAATCAGGAGGCTTTAAAGTAAGCTGAAGCCCTGCCCGCAGTTTTCGTTGGGGCCTTTGGTAAAACACGCAATCGCACGGGCTTTTTTAATTGATTTTGATATATTTAGGAAAAATTTTTACTGCCATCATATAAAGGAGGACGGTATTTTTACTGAAATACCGTCCTCCTGGATTATTGTTTCATAACCAGTTTGGTCATTAAGTTTGCCAAAACTTTTTTTTCACCGGGGTCGGCCACCTGCCAAAGTTCTTTTACTGCCTTTTGCTCAGGATTGGCCGGGGGTACGTTTTCAGCTAATACGTCTCCCGCCTGTTCTGCCAGAGATCTTATTTTATCCTGGGGTATTCCCAGTTCCCCAGCGAATTCCACGGCCTGCTTCAAGTATTGTTTCCAACTGTCCCAATCACTGCTAACTTTAGTGAATTCAAAATTAATCATATTAAATCATCCTTTCTTTAAATAATCTTTGCCTCTACCTATTCTGTTCCTGCTTTTTCTATATTATTTTTTCCTTCAATACGGGAATTATTCAATTGAGCCATATAAAACTGCATCGGTGGAAGATTTTGTTTTGACTCAAAAAGGAATACTTTTTTCGTGGGCGAATTATACTAATGTGACAATTTTAAAACCTGTACTAACGGCATTATTTTCCTGAAAGGGGCGTATTTCTTGAAGAACCAGGATTTCCTAAATAATGCCGAACACGCGGTAGTAATGGCCAAAAAGATGGGGGCCCACCTGGCTGAAGCTTACTTAAGTAATAAAAAGGAATTATCCATAGACGTTCGCGGGGGAAAGGTAGAAACCTTAAAATTGGCCGAGGAGCGGGGCCTTGGCCTGAGAGTGCTGGTAGGTGGTAAAGTTGGGTTCGCCTTTACCTCGAATTTGGGACCGGAATCCATTGAGCAAGCAGCCAGGCAGGCCCTGGCCAATGCAGCAAATACAGCTCCCGATGAAAACCGTAACCTGCCCGGTCCTTTTCCCCGATACCCAAGACTTGACATTTTCGACCCTCATATAACATCTACCCCGGTGGAGGAAAAAATAAACCTGGCCAAAGCCATGGAAGAAGAAGCCCGCTCATATAGCCCAAAAGTTAAAATAATTGAAAGTTCCTCCTATCAAGATGGAGAAATTGAAGTGGCCATATATAACAGCTTGGGCATTTCCGCCAGCTACCGGGGAACTTACTGCGGAGTGTATATATCCCTGGTAGCGGAAGGAGGAGAAGACGACCAAACCGGCTTTGCCCTGGATTTTAACCTGCGTTACGGGGAACTAAACCCCCGGGCGGTGGGCAGAAAGGCTGCGGAGCGTGCTGTTCGCATGCTGGGGGCAAAACCTGTACGTACCCAGCAGGTTCCTGTTATTTTGGATCCTTATGTAGTCACGGGGTTCCTTGGACTTCTGGGACCCTCTCTCACCGGTGAGGCGGTACAAAAGGGACGCTCCCTCTTAGCTGGCAAGGTGGGAAAAAAAGTGGCCTCAGATAAGGTGAATATAGTGGATGACGGTACGCTTCCCAGCGGTTTGGCTTCATCGCCCTTTGACGACGAAGGTTATCCCACATCCCGCACAATTTTGGTAAAGGAAGGTATCCTGCAGGGCTTTTTGCACAATACATATACCGCCTCCAAGGAAGGTGTCTCCTCCACCGGAAACGGTACGCGGAGTTCCTATAGGAGTATACCGGAAGTAGGTATTACCAACTTTTTCATTGAACCGGGGAACGTTAACCCTGAAGAACTTGTAAAGGATGTTAAGAATGGTTTTTACGTTACCGAAGTAATGGGCCTGCATACTGCCAACCCCATTTCCGGCGATTTCTCCCTGGGTGCCGCCGGCCTGTGGGTAGAAAACGGTACGTTCACAAGGCCGGTACGGGGTGTGGCTCTAGCCGGAAACCTGGTGGAATTATTAAAAAACATAGAGGAAGTGGGAAACGATTTGCAATTTTTCGGCAGCAAAGGTGCCCCTACTATAAAGATATCTAAAATGAGTGTTAGCGGGCATTGAATTCGTTCCCCGGAAGCGCCTAACCGAACCGGCTCTTTGCCCGGATACTGAATTATGGTAAAATATGTACAGCAATCTAGGACGGTGGCTGGGAATGAAAATACTGGTTTTAAACGGCCCTAATTTAAACCTCCTGGGCAAGCGGGAACCGGGGATATACGGTCAAGCCACCCTGGATGAGATATATGGCAAATTATCGAAGCTTGCTGAAGAGCTGGGGGTAGAACTGGCATTTTTTCAATCGAATCACGAGGGGGCCCTCATCGACCGCTTGCACCAGGCCCCGGGCAAGGAATCGGCAGTAATATTTAACCCCGGAGCCTTTACCCATTACAGCTATGCGCTCCGAGACGCGGTTGCTGCCATCGGTATCCCTACCATAGAAGTACACCTTTCCAATATTCACGCCCGGGAAGATTTCCGCAGGCATTCTGTCATTGCCCCGGTGGCGGCAGGTCAAATCAGCGGCCTGGGCCCCATGGGCTACCTGCTGGCCCTGAGGGCCGCAGTGGCACTGGCGGCTGAACAACAGAGGAAAGAGTAGGAGGCAAAGATGAACAACCGGCTCCAAAAACTAAGGGAACAGCTTCCCCGGCACGAAATAGAGGCCTTAATGGTTAGTCACCCGCGGAACTGCACCTACCTCAGCGGGTTCACCGGTACATCGGCAGCCCTGGTGATTAGCCGCCAAAACGCTTACTTGCTTACCGACTTCCGCTATATAGAGCAGGCCAGGGAACAATGTCCCCACTTCGAAATTATTGAAGTAAAAGAAGAACTTTATTCAACCCTGGCCCGGTTATTATTCGAAACGGGCATTCGCAAGTTAGGCTTTGAGGCTGATCACCTTACATACCACCAGTTCACTTCACTGCAAGAAAAATTGCCGGCAACTAACCTGGTTCCCACGACCAAAATAATACAAAAGCTTCGTGCCATAAAAGATGCGAATGAAATTGCTGCCATTGAAAAATCCGTACACATACTTGACCGCGCCTTTACGTACATAATGGAAAAACTAAAGCCCGGCCTGACGGAAAGGGAAATTTCCCTCGAGCTTGAAATTTTTGCCCGCCGGGAAGGCGCCGAAGAAAAAGCATTTCCCTTTATTGTTGCTTCCGGGCCCCGGTCGGCGCTTCCCCATGGTACTGCATCCGACCGTGTTATCCAGGAAGGAGATCTGGTTACCATAGACTTTGGGGTCACTTACAATGGTTACGCCTCGGACATGACCAGAACCGTGGTGATAGGGCGGTCCAACAAGCGCCAGGAAGAAATCTATAATATTGTGCTTAAGGCACAACTCGCCGGCCTGGCAGCCGTTAGGGCCGGAGTTAAGGCCAGTGAAGTTGACTGGGCGTCCCGGGCGGTAATTGAAGAATACGGCTTCGGACCCTGCTTCGGTCACAGTACGGGGCACGGGGTTGGATTGGAAGTACATGAAAGTCCCCGCCTTGCCAAAAAAGATGATACCATTTTGGAACCCGGTATGGTAGTCACCGTAGAGCCGGGTATATACCTTCCCCAGTGGGGTGGAGTTCGCATAGAAGATACTGTAGTAGTGGAAGAAGATACTTGCAGGATACTCTGCAACTCTCCCAAAGATAAATTAATTTGTATCTAAGAAAAAAGTTTACATAAAGCAAGGAGGCAGAAACCTTGATCTCAACAAATGATTTCCGTACCGGCCTGACAATAGAACTTGACGGGGAAATTTATCAGGTAATTGACTTTCAACATGTAAAGCCAGGTAAAGGATCGGCTTTTGTCCGGTCGAAGCTGCGCAATTTGCGTACGGGGGCAGTAATCGACAAAACCTTTAACGCCGGTGAAAAAATCCCCAGGGCGCATCTTGAGAGGCGTGAGGTACAATATCTTTATAATGACGGGCAGAGCTATCACTTTATGGACATGGAAACTTTTGACCAGTTTTCCATGGAAGCAGACCAGCTGGGTGATGCGGTAAACTATCTTAAGGAAAACATGAATATCAAGATTCTCATGTTCCAGGGAAAATCCATAGGTGTAGAACTTCCCAACTTCGTGGAATTGAAGGTTGTGGAAACCCCGCCGGGGATCAAGGGAGATACGGCCTCCGGCGGTACAAAACCTGCCACCCTGGAAACGGGCTATGTGGTTCAGGTACCCTTCTTCATCGAAGAAGGAGATATTTTACAAATAGATACCCGTACAGGGCATTATATTAAGAGAGTATAAATTGGTTTAGGAAATAAATGTTTAAAAACCCCCTGATGGAGAGATACTAGAAACATCAGTACCGTGATTCGGTATTAATTTTAAAGGGGGTACAACCAGTGCAGAACCTAAAGGCTCGTGTAGCCTATCTCCAGGGATTGTCCAGGGGAATGAATTTGGACGGAAATACAAATGAAGGTAAACTCTTAGCCGGCATTATCGATGTTTTAGAGGACTTTGCCAATTCCTTTGACAGGTTGGAAGAAGCCCAAGAACAAATGGAGGACTACCTGGAAAGCATTGATGAAGACCTCTATCAGTTGGAAGATACCGTATATGACGGAACATTCCAGGAAATGAACCCTGAAGACTATCTAGAAGTTGAATGTCCCAATTGCGGCGAAACCGTTTGTTTCGAAGCAGGAATACTGGAAGATGATGATGTTGTAGAAGTTACCTGTCCCAATTGTGATGAAGTGGTATTTGTCAACGATGAAGGTTACCAGTCCGCCGACGAGCCTGAGCAACTGGAATTTAAGTCAGGTGCAGAGAATAACGTCTAATTTAAATTTAATTTTTGGTTTTGCGAGCGACTCCTCCAAGAGGGGAGTCGTTATTTTTTCTGCCCTTGACTTTTCGTAATATTGCAATATACAATAAGGCCAGGTTATACCAGGTAATAACTAAGTAATTGGCGACGGCAAGAGCGGTTTAAAGAACAGGCCTGCTGGCAAGATTGTTATTATCATAATTTTTTAGGAAAGGCAGGGAAAACAGTTGGGTGCTCAAAAGATACTTATAATCGGGGGCGTAGCAGCGGGTCCGAAGGCCGCTGCCCGTGCCCGCAGGCTTGCACCGGATGCGGAAATTACCATAGTGGAGCGCGGCAATTTGGTATCTTATGCCGGTTGCGGCATGCCATTTTACCTGTCGGGAGAAGTTTCAAAGTTTGAACATTTATTTGAAACAACATATGGGGTAATCCGTGACGCTAATTATTTCTGGCGGGAAAAAGGCTGTAAAATGTTAACCCGTACCGAGGCCAAGGCCATTGACCGGGAGAAAAAGGAAGTACTGGTAGAAAACCTGGAAACCGGGGAACAGTACACTTTACCCTATGACAAACTGGTATTGGCGACGGGGGCTTCTCCCGTGACACCTCCTATTGAGGGATTGAATTTAAAAGGAGTACACCGCCTGAATCACCCTGATGATGCACAGGCTATTAAAAAATCACTGGAAGAAAATGAGGTAGACGAAGTTATCATTGTGGGCGCCGGCCTCATCGGGCTGGAAGCGGCAGACGCCCTTTCCAAGTTACACCTTTTTACAACGGTGGTAGAACTACAGGACCAGGTATTACCCGGCCTGCTTGACCCGGACATGGCCGCCTGGCTGCGCAGAAAACTGGAAGATGCAGGGGTGGAATTTAAACTCGGTCAAAAGGTACTGCGCATAGAAGGGGACGAAGAAGGTAATGTCACCGGCGTGGTAACCGATAAGGAAAAGTTAGACGGGCAAATGGTAATCATTGCCGTGGGTGTAAGGCCGAATGTAGAACTGGCCAAGCAGGCCGGCCTAAAACTGGGTAAAACCGGTGCCATTGCCGTTAATGAATACTTACAAACCAGTGACCCTGATATATATGCCCTTGGCGATTGCATCGAAAATACCCATCTTATTACCGGTGAAAAAGTTTATATTCCCCTGGCTTCAACGGCTAACCGCCAGGGCCGTGTAGTGGGCGATAACGTTACCGGCGGAAACAGCACTTTCAAGGGAATTCTGGGCACGACTGTTTTACAGGTAATGGGCTATAACACAGGGCGTACCGGCCTGGGTGAAAAACAGGCCAGGGAACTTGGCTATTCCGTTATCACCGCCCTCAATAATACCTTCGACCGTACCCACTATCACCCGGATCACGGGATGATGATGATGAAATATATTATTGACGAGAAAACCGGGCGTCTCCTCGGGGCCCAGGGCCAGGGCACCGGGGACGTGGTTAAAAGAATCGACGTTTTGGCTACCGCCATTACCTTTGGTGCCACAATGGAGGATATTGCTAACCTGGACCTGGGCTATGCACCGCCCTTTTCCACCCCCATTGACGTCGCCCAGCACACCGCCAATATTGCCCGTAATAAGATGTGCGGCCTAGCCCAGTGTATAAGTGCAGAAGAATTGAAGCAAAAGATGGAAACCGACGATGATTTTGTCATCCTGGACGTTCGTACCGAGGAACAATTTAAGGCAAGACATCTTAGGGATGACCGGGTAATGCTGGTAGTTTTGGGTGATCTGAGGGAACGAATTGATGAAATTCCCAGGGACAAGGAAATAGTGGTTATCTGCGCCTTAGGAACCCGTAGCTACGAGGCACTGCGCATCCTGAAGGGCGCCGGTTTCAAAGATGTAAAATACCTGGAGGCGGGGCTTCAGGGCTGGCCTTACGAGTTGTAACAGTAAGATATTTGTAACAGGGGTGGGGTTAAGTATCAATAAGAGCCAGGCAAAACCTGGCTCTCTTTTTTTATTTTCAAAGATAATTTTCCATTCATAATTTGGCAATTCCAACCATATTTATTAACACGGAGGAGGGACAAACATTGAGTGTTTACATCCCCGAAAATATACCCTACCGGCAAGTGTTTTCCGTACTGCCGGATAACCTTCGAAGCATGATGGCACGCCTGCCCGTGGTAGTAATGGATAAATTAGAAGAAATTCGCCTTCGCCAAAACCGGCCCCTGGTCCTGGGCCTCACTTCCGGAGACAGCTACCTGGGTCCCAGTGGCGAACCCACCGATAACCCGCTAAGGGCCTACCTGGTAACGGAAGATGACATCAAGAGGGTCACCAGAATGGTAAGCAATTCATCTTTATATGCCCTTGAAGAGGAACTTAAAAACGGTTATGTCACCTTACCCGGCGGGCACCGGGTGGGCATAACCGGCAAGGTGGTGGTGGAAGCCGGAAAGGTAAAAACCATTAAGTATATTTCCGGATTCAATATCAGAATATCCCGGGAAGTAAGGGGGATTGCCCAAAATATACTGCCTCACATACTGGACGGGTGTGCAAAAGTAAGACATACTCTCATTCTTTCCCCTCCCAGATGCGGAAAAACCACCTTACTCCGGGACATGGTACGTTTGTTGAGCAATGGAGTGCCGGAATTAAATTTTCCCGGGGTTACCGTGGGATTGGTAGACGAGCGCTCGGAATTGGCCGGCTGTTACCGGGGTATTCCCCAGAGGGACGTGGGACTGAAAACTGACGTCCTGGACGGCTGTCCCAAGGCGGAAGGAATGATGATGCTTCTGCGGGCCATGGCCCCCCAGGTACTGGCCACTGATGAAATAGGAAAACAGGAAGACATACGGGCCCTGGAGGAAGTCATCAATGCCGGCGTAACCGTACTTACCACCGTTCACGGCTCCTCTCTGGAAGAAATAGCCAGGCGGCCGGCCCTTAAGTACTTGCTGGGTCTGAAAGTAATAGAAAGGTTCATAATACTCGGCCGCTCCAGGGGGGTGGGAACGGTGGAAGAGATCGTAGACGGCAGAACCATGCAAGCCCTGGGAGGGAAAAAATGATTAAACTCCTTGGCGCGATAATAATCATTACGTGTACCGGATTATTAGGAATGTCTAAAGCCCGAAAGTACGCCCTGCGCCCGGCGGAACTCCGCAATCTCCAATCCGCCCTGCAAATACTGGAAACGGAAATTATTTACGGGGCCACTCCCCTGCCGGAAGCCATGGAACAGGTTGCAGCCCGCACTGAAAAAAGCATATCATCCTTCTTTGGTAATGTCAGGAAAGAATTGTTATCCATGACCGGCTGCACTGTAAAGGAAGCCTGGGACAGGGCCCTGGAGTTATTTGCTTCCCGTACCGTCCTGGATAAAGCCGACATCAGCATACTTCGCCAGCTCGGCACTTACCTCGGCATGTCAGACCGGGAAGACCAGGCAAAGCACCTGCACCTGGCCATGGAACAATTAAAACTGGAAGCCGCCAGCGCCGCCGAGAAAGCGAAAACTCACGTAAAACTCTGGAATTACCTGGGCTTTTTGTCAGGATTGCTGCTGGTCATTCTCTTTTATTAATAAGGAGGCTTCAATCTATGGATGTGGATCTTATTTTTAAAATTGTGGGAATTGGGATTCTCCTGGCCGTTGCCCATACTATCTTGAAATCAGCCGGGAAAGAAGATATTAGCTTCTGGGCAACCACCCTGGGTTTAGCTGTGGCACTTCTTTTAGTAATAGACTTGTTAGGTGATCTATTCAACCAGGTTAAATCGGTATTTAAACTCTTTTAAATGAGGTGGCAGCATGGAAATCCTCCAGGTAGTGGCCTTGGCCATAGTGGCCGCGGTAATGGGCATTATGCTCAGGCAGAACAAACCGGAAATAGCAGTATTGCTTAGCATTGCCGTGGGTACCGTTATTTTCCTGACGGTACTGGGGAAAATCGGCTCCGTTATAGACATTCTGAAACAACTGGCGGAGCGGGCAGAAATAAGCAACATTTACCTGGGAACCATTCTCAAAATTGTGGCAATAGCATACATAGCTGATTTCGGTGCCCAAATATGCCGGGATGCCGGGGAAGGTGCCATTGCTTCCAAAATTGAATTTGCGGCCAAAATAATGGTTCTGGTACTGGCCGTACCCATCGTCGTGGCAGTACTCCAGGCCCTGTTAAAGCTTGTACCGTAAGGAGGAATGCCCGTGCGCCGCTTCTTAAGTTTATTACTGCTTTTTTTTATAACGTTACTTTTTCCGACGCTGGCCCTGGCCGGAACAGAAGATAATACCTGGAGCGAGCAGCTTTCAGAATTGGACATGTCCGACGTGGAAAATTTCGTTGACCAGTTAAACACGGAAATAACCGGGGCTGTACCGGAATTAAATTTTAAGGAACTGGTAATTAAAATTGCTTCCAGGGATGTAAACTGGAAACCAATGGATTTATTAAATAACTGTTTGAGTTATATCTTTCGGGAAGTAGTCGCTAACCTGGCCCTGCTGGGGAAGCTGGTCGTCCTGGCTATCATTTGTGCTGTACTGCAAAACTTGACTTCAGCCTTTGAAAAGGGAACAACCGGCCAGCTCACTTATATGGTTACCTTCCTGGTCCTCATCACCATTGCCCTGGGGTCGTTCGGGCTGGCTGTTCAGGCCGGCCGGGAAGTGGTGGACAAGATGGTTGCCTTTATGCAGGCATTGCTCCCGGTAATGTTAACCCTCCTGGTGGCAGTGGGGGGAATCGCTTCGGCAGCCATTCTGCATCCGGTAATATTTACAACCATTACTATCATCGGGACCGTCATCAAAAACGTCATACTTCCGTTAATTTTCTTTGCTGCAGTATTGGATATTGTTAGCCACCTTTCGTCCAGATTTCAAGTGTCCCGCCTGGGCGACTTGATGAAGACCTGGTCAATGGGAGGTCTAGGGATCTTATCAACCATCTTCCTGGGAATACTAGCTATCCAGGGAGTGGCAGGGGCGGTGGGGGACAGCGTAGCCCTCAGAACCGCCAAATTCGCCACTGACGCTTTTATTCCGGTGGTTGGCGGAATGTTCAGTGACGCTGTGGAAGCAGTTATCGGATCATCATTGCTGTTGAAAAATGCTGTAGGTATTGGCGGCCTGGTAGTAATCTGCCTCATGATGGCAGTTCCCCTGTTAAAAATTATATCCCTTGCTTTTATTTATAAGCTGGCCGGTGCTCTCATCCAGCCCGTTGGCGACAACCAAATGGGCGACTGCCTGAACAGTTTGGGAAACAGCCTTTTGACCATTTTTGGCGCCGTGGCCACTGTGGGACTATTGTTTTTCTTTGCCGTCACCATAGTGCTGGCACTGGGCAACTTTACGGTCATGTTGAGATAGGGGGTCATCCTCTGTGGACATTATAAAAGATCTGGTCCAAACCCTGATTATTATTGTGGTATTGGCCGTTTTCCTGGAAATGTTCCTGCCCCGGGGCAAAATGATGCCCTATGTAAAGATGGTAATGGGCCTACTGATTATTATTGCCGTCCTCCAGGCCATAAGCGGGATGCTCCGGCAGAACTGGTTCCAGGACGTTCCCGGGGTAAAAGCCCGGGTGGAGGGCCCCGCTCCCCCGCTGGAAGAAATTATGGCGGCGGGAAAGCAGCTGGAATATAAAAGCCGTGACCTGGCCCTGGAAAACTATCGGGAAGGAATCTCCAGGCAGATACAGGCACTGGCAAGGCTAAACCCCCGGGCCGGGGTAGTGGATGCCGAGGTGGAGCTTAGCAAAGAAGCCGGTGAAAAATATTACGGGAAAATAAAAAAAATTACCCTCATTGTTAAACCTTCTGCAGAGGAAGACGGGATTACGGCTCAAGGCGGCAGCGACATACAACCGGTACACATAAAAGTAGGAGAAACCCCTTTAAAAGAAGAGGAACGCAAAGAAAGGGAAATTTCCCCTGAAATCAAAAAGGCGGCCAGAGAAGTGGCTGATTCCATAGCTGATTTTTATAACCTGTCCCCGGATGAAATATCGATAGAATACAAAAATTGACGGGAGGGACGCAAAGTGAACGATAAATGGAAGGAATTGCGGGAAAAATTCAAGGGCGCCAACAAGCAGCTGTTGTTTCTGGTTGCACTGGCCTTGGTAGGAATCACCCTTTTAATTTATAGCCCGGGAAACACAAACCCGGAAAATATATCCGAACCTCAGATCACTGAGCAGAACAATTTGATACAGCAGGGTAGCCAGGGAATGATCCGGGAAGAAGAGGAACTGGCCCGCAAGCTGGAGACCATGCTGGGCAGTATAAACGGTGTGGGTGATGTAAAGGTATCAGTTAGACTGGCTGCCTCAACCCATTCTCATTACGCCTTTAATACAGATAACGGGGAAAAAGTGACCCGGGAACAGGATCAGTCAGGCGGTACCAGGACAACTACGGAAACTACCCAAACGGAACAGCTGGTGCTGGTACGGGGGCCGCAGGGCAGTGAAAAGCCAGTTATTGAAAAGGAAATCGCCCCGGACATTGCTGGGGTCTTGGTAGTGGCCCAGGGTGCCTCCAGGCCGGAAGTAAGGGCCCGGCTCTTCCAGGCCGTTCAGGTATCCCTGGGAGTAAACCCGCACAAGGTGATTGTTTTACCCATGGAAAGGAGTGAGGGTTTAAATGACTAAAATAATAATACAAATTCGCAAACGCAACATAGTACTTACCTTTTTGGCCGTACTGGGAATTGTTTTTCTGGCCATTGGGTGGAGCGGCACTCCTCAAAAATTCCTGGGAAAAGAAAAGGAAACTGCCCCGGCGGCCACCCTGGCCACGGAATCAAAAACGGAAAGGCAGCCTGTTCAAAAAAACGGAGAATCAACTACCGAAACAACAGCTAACGTAGTAAAAATGCCCGATGAAGTGGCCCTGTCCGGTGATAAAGGTGCCAGCTTTTTTGTGGACTACCGCCTGGACCGCCAGCGGGCCAGGGGACAGCGCCTGGAATTACTCAGAGAAATAATAAATAACCCGGCCAGTGAAAAGGAAGCCCGCAATAAGGCCCAGCAGGAAATCCTGACCATAAGCAAAAACATTTCCCGGGAATTGGAGCTGGAGAGTTTAATTAGGGCCAAGGGGTTCGATGATGCCATAGTTTTTCTGGAGGAAGACAGTGCCAATGTAGTGGTAAAATCAGAAAACGTTACCCCCGAAGAGGCAACCCGCATCTGTGACCTGGTAGCCCGTGGAACGGGCATCCCGGAGCAGAATATAATAATTATACCTCAAAAATAAAATGCACAAGAACAATGGATTGAGAAAGAAAGGGGACTTTTCAGAACCCGGACCTTGCCCAATAATGCAAACAGAAGCTCGCTGCAAGTAGCGAGCTTTTACTTTTTATTCTGCAAAAACCTCAGCCAGTCACCGCCGTAAACGATTACAGCGTTTTCTTTCAGCCACTGGGCTTTAGAGGGAGGCCATAAATACATATGTGCCTTGCATTTTTCTCCCGTTTCAAGAATTTCTATTTCCCTTATTTCCCGGATCAGGTGGCTTTGACTTTCAACGCCGGTGTATTTATGAATTTCATCAATTTGCGGTAAAATTACCCCCAGGTCGTCGGACTCATACAGCACCCCTTTTATTTCTCCTTCACCCTCCAACACAACAGGATACCCGTCTCTCGGCAGGTAATACATTATCCCTTTTGCCCTGGCCGGATATGTCTTGGGCCGGCTGGCTTTAAGAAAGCGGTTATAATTATCCAGCCCGGGAAGCAGGGTTCCGTATACAAAAAGTTTATTTAAATACACGCAATATCATCCCTTTCCTTCAAGAAAAGTAATTTTATTAATAATTTTCTTTGTTAATATAGTTTTTCCTTTATCTAATTTACGAGACCAGGATATCACGGCCCGCGGGTTACCATTTTATCGACGGAAAAACCCGGTAATCGTACCGTCTCTTGATTCCCCGGCACTCCGGTATATTGCATCATTTTCCGTATTTTAGTATACTTTAGTGAGTAGTATCCAAGGAGGTTGAGGTATGGACCAAAACGATATTGTACTTAACGGGGAAAATACCGGCCTGGGTTCAATTCGCATTGCCGACGAAGTGGTGCGCATTGTTGCCGGGCTGGCAGCCACGGAAGTACCCGGGGTTGCCGGCATGAGCGGCGGGGTGGTGGGCGGAATTACGGAAATGCTGGGACGTAAAAACATGTCCAAAGGCGTCAAAGTAGAAGTTGGAGAAAAGGAAGCTGCCGTAGACTTATACGTAGTAGTCGACTATGGAGTAAGAATACCGGAAGTTGCCGCCCGCATTCAAGAAGCGGTGAAAAAAGCCATTGAAGAAATGACCGGCTTATCCGTGGTAGAAGTAAATGTAAATATTCAGGGTGTAGCCTTCCACAGCGAAGTTAAGGAAGAGGAAAACCGGGTAAAATAAAATTAATTCCTGCAGGGCTCAGCTATGAAAATTTTTGCCGCCTTTATTTCCAGGGAGGGTGCCGCGAACAGTGGGCTTAAAATTATTCCGCTCTGTATTGGCGGGAAAAAAGAGAAAGTACGTCACAATTCGGCAATGTTCTCTGGGGAAAATACGCATATCCGGGCGGGCCATTGAATCCCTGGTGAAAAAAATAACCACCGGAATGGCAGGAGTTCAGGAAGCTAAAGTTAAAATTGTGGCTATGTCCCCGAGTATCAATATTGAGGTGCAAGTTACCACCGTTCTGCCTCAAAATAACCTGCCCTCCCTGTCAAAATCGGTCCAGGCCAGGATTAAAGAAGAAATTTTTGAAATTACGGGAATTCAGCTTCGAAAAGTAAAAGTGAAAATTGATAAATTAACTCCTCAAAAGCCCCGGGTAAAATAAAAAAGGATAAACCGTGAAAGGTAGGTACACATGGCCAGGCGACAGGCAAGGGAAGCCGCTATGCAAATTTTGTACGAAATCGAAGTAGGAAAGGGCGACACTGAGCAAGTTTTTCAACGAACTGTTCAAAACAAAAAACTTAATGAGCAAGATAGTGCTTTTGCAAAACAGCTGGTTTTTGGTACACTTAATAAACTTCCTGCCCTTGATGATATTATTTCCCTTCTGAGCAGGGATTGGAATATCGATCGTTTGGCCTATATTGATAAGAATTTGCTCCGCATGTCATTGTACGAAATGTTGTACATGCCAGAAATACCTTATAGCGTTTCCATTAACGAGGCCATAGAATTAGCTAAAGTTTTCGGAGGAGAGAATTCACCCAAATTTATTAACGGCATTCTGGGCAAAGTAGCCGAGGACCCACAGCTTTATATCCAAGCTAAGACCCGCGAATAAGCGGGTCCTTATCTTTTTAAAATTTTGTTCGTTACTAAAAGATTAGCAGGAATCCCTGTCTTGACCGCGAACTTATAATTTAGCATTTTTGTCAGAAAATTTTTTTTGAGGGAGGGGACAAAGGTATACCATGTTCAAGATTCTAGATAAAAAAATATTCTCCCCGGTAATTAAACAACTTGTTATCGAAGCGCCCAGAGTCGCTAAAAAATGCCAGCCAGGACAGTTCGTCATCCTGCGCATTCACGAAGAAGGCGAGCGTATTCCCCTGACCATCGCAGACTTCGACCGGGATAAAGGCACCATTACCATTGTATTCCAGGAAGTGGGTAAAACCACCATGCAATTGGGGGCCATGGAAGCAGGCGACTGCATTAAAGATTTCGTCGGCCCTTTAGGTGAGCCTTCTCACATTGAAAACTTCGGCACCGTTGTTTGCGTGGGTGGCGGCGTTGGCGTAGCCCCGGTACATCCCATTGCCCGTGCCTTTAAAGAGGCCGGCAACCATGTAATCGGGATTATCGGCGCCAGGAACAAGGAACTTTTATTCTGGGAAGACAAAATGAGAGAAGCCTGCTCGGAACTTTTCGTCACCACCGACGACGGCTCTTACGTGCGAAAGGGATTTGTTACCGATGTCCTGAAGGAAGTAATTGAAGACAGGGGCAAGGAAAATATAGCCCTGGTGCTGGCCATTGGCCCGCAGCCAATGATGAGGGCTACGTGCAACTTAACCAAAGAATACGGTCTTAAAACCATCGTGAGCTTGAATGCCCTTATGGTGGACGGCACTGGCATGTGTGGTTGCTGCCGGGTTTCCGTCGGCGGGAAAACCAAATTTGTTTGCGTGGACGGCCCTGAATTTGACGGGCACGAGGTGGACTGGGCCGAACTTGCCCGCCGGTCGGCAATTTACAAGCCCGAGGAACAACGCGCCCTGGAACGCCATAAGTGCCAGTGTGGATGTGGAGGTGGCAAATAATGACTGAAAACAAAAAGCCCAAAAAAGAAATTATTCCCCAAAAACACCCCATGCCGGCCCAGGATCCCGTAGAGCGCGCACGTAATTTCAATGAAGTTGCCCTCGGGTACGACGAGGAAACCGCTGTTGCCGAGGCCAAGCGCTGCCTGAACTGCAAAAAACAGCCCTGTCGGCAGGGCTGCCCCGTGGAAGTAGATATTCCTGCATTTTTGCAGCTGGTTGCCCAGAGAGACTTTGAAGGTGCAATTAAAAAAATCAAGGAAAAGAACGCCCTTCCTGCCATCTGCGGGCGCGTTTGCCCACAGGAAAATCAGTGTGAAAGCTACTGTACCCTGGGCAAGAAGCATGAACCTGTGGCCATCGGACGCGTGGAGCGTTTTTGTGCAGACTGGGAACTTAAAAAGGGAGTTACCCCGCCCCAGGTGGAACCTCCCACCGGTAAAAGGGTTGCCGTTATCGGCTCCGGTCCTGCAGGCCTGACTTGTGCCGCCGACCTGGCCAAGAAGGGACATGAGGTTACCATTTTTGAGGCCCTGCACGTGCCGGGCGGTGTTTTAATGTACGGTATTCCGGAGTTCCGCCTGCCCAAGAGAGTTGTGCAGGCCGAAGTGGAAAATCTTAAAAAATTAGGTGTTAAAATAGAAGTCAACTCCGTGGTGGGTAAAGCCACTACCGTTGACGAACTTCTTGAAGAAGGTTTTGACGCGGTATTTATCGGTACCGGTGCAGGATTGCCCTACTTCATGAATATTCCGGGAGAGAATGCCTGCGGCGTTTACTCCGCCAACGAATTTCTGACCCGGACCAACCTTATGAAAGCTTACCTGTTCCCCGAGTGGGATACCCCCATCAAAGTCGGCAAGAAAACTGCAGTAATCGGCGGCGGTAACGTTGCCATGGACGCTGCCCGCACGGCACTTCGGCTGGGAGCCGAGGAGTCCTGGATTGTATATCGCCGTTCCAGGGAAGAACTGCCGGCCCGGGCCGAAGAAGTGGAACATGCCGAGGAAGAAGGCGTAAAGTTTGCATTTCTCACCAGCCCGGTGGAAATTTTTGCTGATGAAAACGGGTGGGTAAAGGGAATGAAGTGCATAAAATATGAGCTGGGTGAGCCGGATGAATCCGGGCGGCGCAGGCCCGTTCCCATTGAAGGCTCGGAATATACAATGGATGTGGATACGGTGGTTATAGCCATCGGCCAGGGGCCGAACCCACTGGTACCCCGCACCACCAAAGGCCTGGAACTGACCAGGAAAGGTACTATTGTGGCCGACCCGGAAACTGGAGCCACCTCTAAGCCAGGAGTATTTGCCGGCGGAGACGTAGTCACCGGCGCAGCTACCGTTATTCTGGCCATGGGCGCAGGACGTAAGGCTGCCAATGCCATTCATGAATACCTGAGTAAAAAATAAAAAGGAGGAGATCGATCAATATGGCGGCTAAGGTTATTTCCGGTAAAGAAGTGGCACAGCAAATTCGGGCGGAAATTAAAGCCGAGGTGGAAGAATTAAAACAAAAGTATAATGCTGTACCCGGGCTGGTAACCATTTTGGTCGGTAACAACCCTGCCTCCGTCAGCTATGTTACCGCAAAAAACAAGACGGCCAAAGAACTGGGCTTCAATTCCATCCAGGACAACCAGCCGGAAGATATTACCGAAGAACAACTTCTTGCTTTAGTAGATAAATATAATAACGACGATACGATTCACGGTATTTTGGTGCAATTACCGCTGCCCAAACATATAGACGCCAACAAAGTTCTCTACGCTATTAACCCCGACAAGGACGTGGACGGCTTCCACCCGGTTAACGTGGGCAGGCTGGTGATTGGCGAAGCAATATTCAAGCCCTGTACCCCTGCCGGTATACAGGAACTTTTGATAAGGGGCGGCGCCCAAATCGAAGGGGCAGACGTTGTAGTGGTCGGCAGAAGTAACATTGTAGGTAAGCCGATTGCCAACATGCTCCTGCAAAAAGGGAAAGGTGCCAATGCAACGGTTACTGTCGTTCATACCGGTACCAAGGATCTTGCCGCTCATACCAGAAGGGCCGATATTTTAATCGTGGCTGCCGGAAAGCCCAAAGCAATTACCGCCGACATGGTTAAAGAAGGGGCTGCCGTTATAGACGTGGGCGTTAACAGAATCGGCACTACGCCAGAAGGCAAGGCAAAGCTTTGCGGGGATGTTGACTTTGAGGCCGTTAAAGAAAAGGCCAGCTTAATTACCCCGGTACCCGGCGGTGTAGGCCCCATGACCATTACCATGTTGATGAAGAATACCCTGGAGGCCTTCAAGTACAGCCTCAGGAATAAGTAAAGCAGGACAAAGTGCTCTGCTTCAAGCAGGAAATTAAATGATCAGTTATAGCACAGGTGTTTCCACCTGTGCTATACTATTTTTGTGGAAAGGGAGGCTTTTCATGCGGACGCTTACCATCACGGAGTTAACCAGGCACATAAAAGATCTTCTGGAAAACGATCACCTGCTGGCCAACCTGTGGGTGGAAGGAGAAATCTCAAATCTTAAGCGGGCTGCTTCCGGCCACTTATATTTTACCCTGAAGGATGAATACTGCTCCATTCGGACCGTAATGTTTCGCTCCCGCGCCCGTTATTTGAACTTCCAGCTTGAAGACGGCATGTCCGTCCGCGTACGTGGATATGTATCCCTTTACGAGCGGGACGGGCAGTATCAACTTTATACCCTGGAAATTGAGCCCAGCGGTGCCGGGGCCCTTTATATAGCCTTCGAGCAACTAAAAAGAAAGCTTCAGCAAGAAGGACTTTTTGACCCGAAATTTAAAAAGCCCCTGCCGGCCTTTCCCGGGCGCATTGGCCTGGTGACATCACCCGTTGGAGCTGCGGTACAGGACATGATTAACATTATCCGCCGCCGCTGGCCCGGTATCGAAATAATTTTAGCACCGGTAAAAGTACAGGGAGATGACGCGCCCCGCGAAATTTGCTCCGCCATACAACTGCTTAACAGCATAAAGGGTATCGATGTTATGATTATCGGAAGGGGCGGCGGTTCCCTGGAAGAACTTTGGGCTTTCAATACCGAGTCAGTGGCCCGAAGTATTTTTAATTCGCGCATTCCCGTTATTTCTGCAGTAGGGCACGAAACCGACTTCACAATTGCCGACATGGTTGCGGATTTAAGGGCCCCTACTCCCTCAGCGGCAGCGGAAGTAGCTGTTCCGGACAGCCTGGAGACGCGCAGGTATTTACAAAACCTTTATTCCCGCCTTACCCGAACTATGGTTGAAAGGCTCAAAGAGCAGCGCCTGCGAATGGAGTACTGCCTGAAGAGTCCCGTAATGTTACGGCCTGTGGACACCATTTGCAGCCAGCACCGCCAAACCGTTGACCAGTTACAAAGACAGTTATTAAATTTAACGTCCCAAATCATTACCAGGGACCGCAGCCGCCTGGCTGAACTGGCCGGGCGCCTGGAAACCCTTAGCCCACTGGCTACCCTGGCCCGGGGTTACAGCCTTTGTACATCTCCGGAGGGAAATATTATCAGGGAAAGCCGGCAAGTATACGAAGGCAGCCGGGTTAATGTATATTTACATAAAGGATCCCTTCACTGTGAGGTAAAAGAGCGGCACCTGGAAAATTAATTTTAGGAAGGCGATTAATTTGGCGAAACAGTTATTTGACAACAAGGCCGCAACCTATGATCAATGGTACCAAACCAGGGCAGGTATGATAGTTGATAAAATCGAAAAAGAGGCCGTTTTTTCATACCTTCAGCCCCGGGCAGGGATGAGTGTGCTCGACATAGGCTGCGGTACGGGAAATTATTCCCTGGACCTGGCCAGGAAGGGGCTTAAGGTTACAGGCATTGACATTTCTTCCGGGATGCTGGCCAGTGCCCGCACCAAAGCTGCAAAGGAAAACCTGGACGTAAAATTTCTTCTTGCCGACGCCAGGCAATTGCCTTTTCCTGATAAATGCTTTGACAGCGTTATCGCGGTAAGTTCTTTGGAATTTTTACCGGATTTACGGGAGGCTTTAAATGAAGCATATCGAGTTTTAAAGCCCGGCGGCAAATTAGTGGTTGGTGCAATCGGCCGTAACAGCGCATGGGGCCGTTATTACATGGAAAAGGCACGCCGGGACAGCAAAAGTGTTTTCAACCGGGCCCGTTTTTATACCTTGGAAGAATTAAAAAACGCCATGCCGGGTAAGGATCCCCGGGCCCGGGCAGTTCTTTTCGTCCCCCCGAACTTCAATTACGAACTGGAGCAGGCGGCACAGGAACTGGAAGCCGCAGCAGTGGAAGCCGGCCGTACGGACGGCGGTTTCATAGTTGCAGTATCAATTAAGCAATGATTAAAGCTCCGGCACGCCCAATGCGCACATGCCCAGCGAGCCCTTAACCGCAGACATCGGTTAAGGACAGGTCAGAGTAATAATTATCCACCTTTAAAAGCCACTTATAACACCGGCTGCGATCAAAACCTTCTTTTTCTAATCTACCGCAAAACTTCCCACCCTCCCCGCGCAGCCGGCATCGGTAATCAGCAAATTGTTAGGCAGGAAAGGGACTTTTTTAATAGTCGGAGTGGTTACTTTTCATAGTTATCACCTCAATTTTATTATGCAAAATTAAAAATGTTTGTTGTTATTTATGTTATAATATGGGGAAATTGTAAGTGGAGGAATAATATGACCCACAAAGAAATTAATTTCGAAACAGCTCTAAATCAACTGGAAGAAATAGTACGACAATTGGAAAATGGACAAGTGCCTTTGGAAAAGGCACTGGAGCTCTTTACCGAAGGTATACGCCTTACCAAATTATGTAACAGCCAGCTGGATATGGCTGAAAAAAAGATACGGCTTCTTCTCAGTGACATTGAAGGAAAACCGATTTTGAAAGAAACAGATGATTTATTTTGTGGGGGAAGGGAATAATGGGTTTCCTCGAGCAGCTTAAAAATAAGGCCGCCCTGGTAGAGAAAGCCCTGGATACTTATCTGCCTCCCGCAGATACATACCCGCCTGTTATTCACGAAGCCATGCGCTACAGTATCATGGCGGGCGGTAAGCGCCTGCGGCCGGTATTGACCATTTCCGCAGCAGAAATATTAGGGAAAGACCCCGGTCCGGTAATGCCTGCAGCTTGTGCCATTGAATTGATTCATACTTATTCGCTGGTTCACGATGACCTCCCGGCAATGGATAATGACGATTACCGCCGGGGGAAGCCCACCAGCCATAAAGTATATGGAGAAGCCGTAGCCATATTGGCGGGGGATGCGCTGCTCACCCTGGCCTTCGAGCTTTTAGCCCGAACCAGCGAGGAGTGTGGGGTTTCTCCGGAAAAAGTACTCCGGGTGATTTCTGAGATCTCCCACGCATGTGGTACCGGTGGTCTCATTGGTGGTCAAGTAGTAGATATTTTGTGTGAAAACAAGCCCATAACCCCGGAAGAATTAAAGTACATTCATACCCATAAAACCGGCGCCCTTTACCGGGCAGCGGTACGTACGGGAGCCATATTATCCGGTGCCTCCGAAGAGGAAATTAAGCTCCTCACCGAGTATGCAGATAATCTGGGCTTGGCCTTTCAAATTATTGACGATATCCTGGACGTGGAAGGTGATGCCCAAAAGCTGGGTAAGCCTACGGGAAGCGACCAAAAAAATATGAAAGCAACCTACCCCTCCCTTTACGGCATTGCAGCAGCCCGGGAAAAGGCCAGGGATATAGCAATGCAGGCCGAAAAAACCCTTGAGCCCTTCGGCGATAAGGCCCAGTTTATGCGTGACTTGCTTTATTTCATTATATCAAGGGATTTTTGACATGTGTTTATTATTAACATTGCTACATTATTGAACATCATGCTATAATATTTTATATCATAATGCAGAGGGGTAAGTGACGCTGTATTCTAGTCAAGACATCCTTTCCTGAAGACGGGCCTAAAAATCCGTCAATGGCACACCGATGAAGTTCCTGGTGCTGGCTGCTGACGCCCAGTCGGGGGTCGGTACTGGGAGTTAAGGGGGTAGGGCGACCCACAAGGGCATGTGGACGTCGACCCTGCTCCCGCGGAGGCCCAAGTGCGTGGGAGTTGTTAAAGACAACGACTATGGCTTGGGGTATGAACCTGCACGTGGCCAAAAGTTGCGTGCAGTGTAGCCTGCCTTGAGTGGTAGCGGTGAATCCCTTGGATGCACACAGTTACTACCGGGCCCTACGTAACTGCGTGCTGGTGAAACCGCTATTGCAAAAGAGGCTAGGGAAAGGTATGTCTTGTCGGGGAAAGCCCCTAGACAGTTTGCGCTATGCAAGGCGGTATGGGCTTTGCAGTGCGGACTAAGTGGCAATCCGGCCCCGGGAAAGCCCCGGAAATCCCCTTAAAGGGAAACCGCCGGTCTGGCGACAGCCGGTGGGGATTTGGGAAAACCTGCCGGACCTAAGCCGCAACATTAACCCATACCGTCGTCCTTACCCCCGGCTTATAGATTACCTCATAATACATGAGGTGACTTTTTTTGAGAAATAATAAATCTACCGTTTCCGGTATTTACATAATTGGAATCGGTATAATTTCCTTTATTCTGGCAGCCATTTTTTTTGTCCTATCGCAGCTGCTGGCAGAAAAGCTGAATAATCTTTTAATATCGTCTATTTTTTTAATAATAATTATTTTAGTGGGCATTCTTTTTGATATTGTCGGAACCGCTGCCACTGCCGCTACGGAAACAATCTTTCATGCCCGGGCGTCCAAGCGCGTAACCGGAGCGAAGGAAAGCGTATACCTGGTCCGAAATGCAGACAGGGTAGCTAACATAGCAAATGATGTAATTGGTGATATAGCGGGCACCGTTAGCGGAGCCGTTGGTATTTCCCTCGTGCTTCAAATCATATCCTACTATCCCTGTATAAATAGATTTCTTCTTACCATGATTACCACAGCCATGATAGCAGCTCTTACCGTAGGCGGAAAGGCTTTTGGTAAGAAATTGGCTTTAAGCAGGGCAAACGAAATTATATTTATTGTGGGAATTATATTTGCTCATGTAGAAAAAATAACCGGCCTGAGTATTGTTCCAAAACGGCGCAAGAAATAATTACTTGATTTATAAATATGTACGGCAGGATAGAGGTGGAAACTTTGTCTAAAATTTTACCAAAGATAAATTCCCCCCGGGACTTACGCCGTCTTTCGCTATCGGAAATGGAAAAGTTGGCCCAGGAGATTAGGGAGGAAATTATTTACACCGTTTCCCGAAACGGGGGACATCTTGCGCCAAATTTAGGAGTTGTGGAATTAACCCTTGCCTTGCACAGGGTATTCTCTTCTCCCCGGGACAAGTTAATTTGGGATGTGGGTCACCAGTGTTATGCTCATAAACTTCTCACCGGGCGGCGAGACAAGTTTCATACCCTCCGCCAATTGGGAGGGCTGAGCGGTTTTCCCCGCCCGGAGGAAAGTGAACATGACGTTTTTGGTACAGGACATAGCAGTACCAGTATTTCGGCTGCCCTGGGCATGGCCATAGCAAGGGACTTGAACGGGGAAAAATACCACGTGGTTGCCATTATTGGAGACGGAGCCATGACCGGCGGGATGGCCTTTGAAGCCCTCAATCATGCCGGAGATCTGAAAAAAAACCTAATAGTGGTACTTAACGATAACGAAATGAGCATTTCTCCTAATGTGGGCGGGCTGGCCAGTTATTTTACACGCTTGAGAACCGATCCCATGTATTCCCGCGGTAAGGATGAAGTGGAGCAGCTTTTACGAAAAATACCGTCCATAGGCCCTACGGTATTAAAGGTTGTTGACAAGTTAAAAGACAGCTTGAAATACCTTGTGGTACCAGGCATGTTTTTTGAGGAACTGGGTTTTTTCTATTTAGGTCCAATTGACGGGCATAACTTACAAAGCCTTATTACTGCCCTTAAACAGGCAAAGTCCACCCCAGGGCCTGTACTGGTACACGTTATCACACGAAAAGGCAAAGGTTACCTGCCGGCCGAAAACAATGCCGACAAATTTCATGGAACCGGTCCTTTTGACATTTCCAACGGAAAATCCACCAGCAGCAAAAAAATTTTGTCATATACTGAGGTATTCGGTAGAACCCTGGTGAAGGAAGCCCGGCATAACAAAAAGATAGTGGCCATAACAGCGGCAATGACCAGCGGTACCGGGCTGACCGAGTTTGCCCGGCTGTATCCCGACAGGTTTTTTGATGTAGGTATTGCCGAACAGCATGCGGTAACCATGGCAGCGGGCATGGCCCGGGCCGGTTACAGGCCGGTTGTAGCCATATACTCCACCTTCCTGCAAAGGGCTTACGACCAGGTGCTGCATGACGTTTGCCTGCAAAATTTACCGGTGGTTTTTGCTATAGACCGGGGCGGCCTGGTAGGCGACGACGGTCCCACTCATCACGGGCTGTTTGATTATGCCTATCTCAGGTCAATGCCTAACATGACAATTATGGCCCCAAAGGATGAAAATGAACTCCGCAGTATGATAAAGACAGCCCTGGAACATCCCGGTCCTTGTGCAATCCGCTACCCCCGGGGAGCAGGACTGGGGGTTCCCCTGGATGAAGACCCTCCGACAATTCCTATAGGCAAGGCGGAAGTATTGTGCGAAGGCAATGATATTACTTTTATTACTTCCGGCAACTGTACCGCATTGGCGGTAAAAGCTGCAGAGGCCCTGGCAGCTCAGGGCATTCAGCCTACGGTTGTTAACGCCAGATTTATAAAGCCCCTTGATACTGAATGCATATTACGTTATTCTACTCGGACGGGCAAAGTAATCACCGTTGAAGAACATGTTTTGCCGGGCGGTTTCGGAAGCGCCGTTCTGGAATTATTGAATAAAAACGGCAAGGATAATTTGCAGCTTGAGCGGGTAGGGATACCCGACACCTTCGTAGAACACGGTAAGCCGGATTTATTGCGGGCCAAATACGGTTTGACGGTAGATTACTTAATAGATAAAGCCCTTAAAATGACCGGGTGCCGGCAAGCCCGGGTAAAAAAATTGGAAATACGGGCCGGAGGTTTTTAAACTCCATGGATTCAAAACAGGCCAAAAGCAGACTGGATGTTCTCCTGGTTAATAAGGGGCTGTTTCCTACCAGGGAAAAGGCACGGGCCGCAATAATGGCCGGCCAGGTATTAGTTAACAACCAAAGGATTGATAAACCGGGAAAAAATGTTGATATTGAGATCCCCATAAAAGTTCTCGGGCGCCAAAAATATGTAAGCAGAGGAGGCCTTAAACTGGAAAAGGCCCTGAATTCTTTCGGCATTAATTTGGAGGGAAGAATTGTTCTTGATGTCGGTGCTTCCACCGGCGGGTTCACCGA
Organism: Desulfofundulus sp. JL263-se; assembly: GCF_056316025.1. Classification (NCBI taxonomy): domain Bacteria; kingdom Bacillati; phylum Bacillota; class Clostridia; order Eubacteriales; family Peptococcaceae; genus Desulfofundulus; species Desulfofundulus sp. JL263-se. The sequence goes on from NZ_CM149993.1 coordinate 1,584,886, forward strand.
CTGTGCACTGCAAAACGGGGCTAAAAAGGTTTATGCCGTTGACGTTGGATATGGCCAGCTGGACTGGTCATTGCGTAACAATCCCAAAGTTGTGGTAATGGATAGAACCAACATAAGACATCTGGAAATTGATAAGTTTGACGAAATACCCGATTTCGCCACAGTGGATGTGTCCTTCATATCCCTTACTCTGGTATTCCCGCGGGTGAATATATTAACTACTGCAGACGCTTCCGGTGTGGCCTTAATTAAGCCCCAATTTGAAGCAGGACGGGAAAAGGTAGGAAAAAAAGGTGTTGTGCGCGACCCGGCCGTTCATGTGGATACTATAAGAAAAGTAACAGGGACAGCAATTAACCTGGGCTGGGGCATCCTCGGCCTGGATTATTCTCCCATTAAAGGCCCGGAAGGAAACATTGAATATCTTTTATATTTTGCCAAAAACGCTCCCGTTATCTCCAACCTGGAAAATATTATAAGAAATGTTGTAAAATCAGCCCACCTCAATCTCAACTGAGGGGCTTTTTTCTTCTTATTGATTTAAAAATGAATCTTAAAGAGGAAAATAAGTAGTATTATAGTAATAGTTTTAATGTAATATTTACCTTATTTTTAAGCATTCAACAGGGGGTATTCCTTTGAAAACCATAGGAATTTGGGTAAATATGGAAAAACAGCAAGTGGTGGAATTAATAGCAGAAATAGTACAGTGGCTCAAATCCAGAAAATGTAACGTTCTTCTTGAGCATCGGGCGGCTTTAAAGCTGAGCACGGATACCCCCGGAGTAAACTTTCACGAACTTAACAGGCAGGCCGACTGCCTGATGGTATTGGGCGGAGACGGCACCCTTTTAAACTGTGCCCGAATGACTGCACCTTATGGTACGCCCCTATTCGGAATCAACCTGGGCCACCTGGGTTTTTTAACAGAAACAGAACTGCCGGACTTATTTACGTCTCTGGAAAAATTGTTGGAGAACCGTTATTCAGTGGAAGAACGGATGATGCTACAAGCCCGGGTAATCCGGAATAAAAAAACGGTTGAAAAAACAATTGCCCTAAATGACGTAGTCATTACCAAAAGCGGCTTTGCCCGCATTATTGCGCTGGAGACACTGGTAGATAACCACTTTTTCACCACTTACCCGGCTGACGGCCTGATAATATCCAGCCCTACCGGTTCAACTGCCTATTCCCTTTCTGCCGGTGGGCCGCTGGTAGCACCAAACCTCGATTTAATGATCATTACCCCTATTTGCCCCCACGCCCTCTGGGCGCGCCCGCTGGTGATTTCTCCCGATAGTGAAGTTAAAGTAACGCTCCTTTCTGATCAAAGGGAGGTAATGCTTACTGTTGATGGGCAGCACGGATTTAAACTTCAGCAGGGGGATTCCGTTATGGTCAGCCGGGCGCCTTACCGGGCTAAATTTTTAAAACTAACGGACCGTAGCTTTTTCAGTATTCTTAGACAGAAACTAAAACAGGGGGACAGGAATGGGTAATTATTCATTTTTCAGTAAAATGGGTGATTCCCCTAGGGCGACAAATATAGCCCAGGGTTTTATCGGGGAAATACTGAAGCCCGGTGACATTGCCGTCGACGCAACCGCGGGAAACGGAAATGATACGCTGTTTCTGGCCCAAAGCGTTGGGAAGATGGGCAAAGTTTATTCCTTTGATATCCAGGAGGAGGCCCTGGCCAAAACTTATGCCCGCTTGCAACAAGCCGGCTTGACCGACAATGTTGTTTTGCTGGCCGCAAGCCACGAACATATGGGAGACTTTATTGACAATAATTCCTGCAAAGCCATAATGTTCAATTTGGGTTACCTACCCGGCGGCAATAAGAACATAACAACCCTCCCCCAAACGACCGTAGAGGGAGTTAGGCAGGCCCTCAGGCTACTTTCCCCCGGGGGACGCTTAAGTATAGTGGTTTATCGGGGACATCCCGGAGCCGTGGAGGAGGCCGGTGCCCTGGATAGCCTTATTTCATCCCTGGACGGGCGCTCTTACTGGGTGGCGCAAATTACCTTCCCTAACCGTGATCCCCGCGCTCCATACGTTATTCTGGCACAAAAGAAGGCGGGTGCTTTAAAATGAAGGCCCAGCGGCAAAAAAAAATTTTAGAAATAATATCTAAACAACCAATAGAAACCCAACAACAGCTGGCCGCTGAACTACAATCCGCCGGGTTTAACGTTACCCAGGCAACGGTATCCCGGGATATCAAAGAATTAGGGTTGATTAAAGTAACTGGAAATAACGGTACCGTGTACTACACCGCTCCTGAACGCACCTTTTACCCCAAAAATGATGAGCGACTTAAGAGATTCTTCAAAGATTCAGTTATTTCAATAGATTTTAGTGAAAATTTAATCGTAGTAAAGACCTACCCCGGGGAAGCCCAAGGCGTGGCTTCCGCACTGGATCACACCAATTGGAAGGAAATAATCGGCACGGTAGGTGGAGATGATACGATACTCATTATTGTCAAACCTAAAGAAGCTGCGCCCGTTGTTATGAAGCGCCTGGCCGCCCTTTCCGGGAGGTGATTACATGCTTTTAAGCCTGGAGATAACTAATTTTGGCCTCATTGAACACCTGGAGTTACAATTTAAGCCCGGGCTCACCGTTTTAACGGGAGAGACCGGGGCCGGAAAATCAATTGTTATTGAGGCCTTGCAGGTTGCCCTCGGAGGAAGAGCATATGGTGAATATATAAAAAGCGGTGCAGAAAAGGCCTTGGTTCAGGCAATTTTTGAGTTAAAAAAATTACCCGATCTGGAAAAAAAGCTGTCAGATTTTGGCCTGGAATGTGAAGACGGGCTTTTAATCTTGACCAGACAACTTTCCAGGTCCGGGCGCAACATATGCCGCATAAACGGACAAGTTACCACTTTGCAGCAATTCAAGCAAATAGGCAGTTATTTGTTGGACATGCACGGGCAGCACGACCAGCAGTCCCTTTTAAACCCATCCAGACATATGGACTTGCTGGACCGGTTCGGTGGGGATAAACTGCTGGGTATAAAAGAAAAAGTTGCCGGGCTATATGCAACGTGGCAATCAGCCAGACGCAAACTCGACAAGATTCGGCTGGATTTCAGGGAGCGGGCCAGGCAGGCAGAAATGTTGCGCTTTCAAGTTGAGGAAATCGACACCGCCTCGTTATCGGAAAATGAAGAAGAGATTTTAATAGCGGAAAAAACGCGCTTGGCCAATGCCGAGAAAATTTTTCAACTGGCCCAGGCCGGATACGTTGCCTTATATGCAGGAGAAAACAGAATGCCATCTGCTGTTGACCAGTTGGGCCGGGCAGTGGAATACCTGGAAAAGTTAAAAGAACTTGACGACAGCCTGGTTCCGCTACTGGAAACGGTATCCTCCGCCTTCTATCAGGTTCAAGAAGCGGCCCGGGAACTGGTTTCCTACCGGGACAGCATTGAATTCCAGCCCGAACGCTTGGAAGAAATAGAAAGACGGCTCAGCGAAATTTCCCGTTTAAAAGCGAAGTACGGGGACTCCATAACAGAAATATTGACATACAGGAATACCGCGGCAGCCCAACTGGAAGAACTGGATAACAGCGAAATACGGGAAAAAACTCTGGAAAAAGAAGTCAAAGAACTGGAAGATTCTTACAAAGAAATGGCAACAAAACTCTCTTCGTTAAGAAAGGACGCTGCCCAAAGGTTAAAAGAAGCCGTGGAAAAAGAATTAAAGGACCTGGAAATGCAGGGAGTTACAATGGATGTAAAAATAAGCCCTTTAACACCCGGCCCCCATGGCCTCGAAGATATAGAGTTCCTCATTTCAACCAATACCGGTGAACCGCCTAAGCCGCTGGCCAAAATTGCCTCAGGGGGAGAACTTTCCAGAATAATGCTGGCCTTCAAAAGCATCTTGGCGGCGGTGGACCAAATTCCTTCCCTTGTGTTTGACGAAGTAGATACAGGTATAGGGGGTAAAACCCTTCAGGCCGTGGCCCGTAAACTGGAAGAGTTAAGTCAGCACCGCCAAACCATAGTTATTACCCATGCTGCTCCTATTGCTGCATTAGCTGATACCCACTATTACGTTTATAAGCAATCTGTTAACGGTAAAACTATTACCCAGATCTCCCTCTTGGAAGAGGAAAACAGAATTCAGGAATTAGCCAGAATGTTAGGAGGAAAGGAAATATCCCGGCCGGTTTTGGAACACGCCCGACAGCTTTTGCGGCAAAAGCAAAAAATTTGCAATTCAAGCGCTTAGGCCGTTAAAAACACGGCCTTTTTTTTTCGGAAAATGAACAAAAAACTAACAACGTTATTCTGACCCTTGAAAAATGTGAATCTGGCAAGCAGCGACATATATGGGTGGAATATTAGGATTCTGCTCAGGTCAACTTAATAATACATTCTCTCCTTTAGTTTTTCGTTGTTTTTCAACATAAAATTACTACACAAATGGAGGTGAAATTGTAATAACCAAAAATCCAGGGAGGGATTGACCTGAGCAGCCATCGTCGTAGAAGAATTTGCTTATATCTAATATTATTTTTTCTCATTTGCTTTATTTTATCCGGAGTCTTAAGTATGATGGCTTTTCCGCCTTACAAAGATCTGGTCGCTGGTGACAAACTTGAACCGGACCTCCCCGTTCCCCAAGCGGTCTTAAAAAATATCAGTATTCATATTAATTATGCTGATGCAAATACTTTGATCCTTGACGGTTCTGCCAGTAAGAATTTCTCCTTCTCACCGGGTGATAAAATTCCAGTTACCAATACCCCGGGGAAATTATACATGCAAGTAAAGCTTTTTGATCTGATCCCTATCCGTGAGATGGTTGTCAACGTAGTTCCCAGGGTAAAGGTTATTCCCGGTGGACAATCCATAGGAGTCCTTTTGCACACCCGTGGCGTAATGGTTGTCGGCCTCGCAGATATAAAAACTTCTGGGGGGAAAAAAGTTAATCCCGCTGCAAAAGCCGGAGTAGCGGTGGGGGATATCATACTAAAAATCAACGGAAACGAGATTAAAAGCGACACCCAGGTTCGGGACATAGTAGATAAATATGGAAATAAGAAAAAACCTTTAATCTTAAAAATAAAAAGGGGTAAACGTATTTTTTCCACTACATTAAAACCCGTATATTGCACGGAAACCCACCGTTATCGGATGGGCCTTTTTATAAGGGACAGTGCAGCGGGAGTGGGAACCCTTACCTTTTACCACCCTCCCAGCGGCTGTTACGGCGCTCTGGGACATATGATTACAGATATTGATACGTCGCAACAAATTAATCTAGCTGACGGCTGCATCGTAGGAGCTAAAATACAAGGTGTTCATCCGGGAAAAAAGGGTCAGCCGGGTGGAAAAATTGGCCTATTTGAAGGAGAAAGTCAATTAATGGGCAATATTACAAAAAACACTAAATACGGGATATTTGGTAATCTGGAACATCCGGTTACCAACCCGATTTATAACCAGCCCATCCCTGTAGCCTTAAGCCATGAAATTTCAGAAGGTCCGGCTACAATTCTTACTGTGCTGAGAGGTAACAAAATTGAAAAATATAATATTGAGATTAAAAAAGTATTACCAATGTCTTATTCAGACGGAAAAGGACTTATAATCAAAATAACTGATGACAGGTTACTTAAATACACCGGCGGAATTATACAGGGAATGAGCGGAAGTCCGATAATCCAAAATGGCCGTCTGGTAGGAGCTGTTACCCATGTATTTATTAACGATCCTACTCGCGGTTATGGTATCCTGGCCCAGTGGATGCTAGAAGAAGCAGATATATTCTCGGAAAAAAATAACCTTAAAAAAGTTTCTTGAGGCAATAAGCCTCATTTTTTTTACTCGGAAAAAAATTCCAAATAATTGCCATCTTATTAGGAGGAAATTTCCTGTCACCGTCGAATGTTTTGGGTATAAATACCTAGATAAATAAAAAAGTAAAATAATTTAGGAGGCGGGTAATCTAATGGTGAGAAAGATAACTAAACTAGTTATTGCCGATGATAATCGTGAGTTTTGTGGACTTTTACAGGAATTCGTAAACCAACAGGAAGACCTGGAATTGGCTGGGATCGCATATAACGGAAATGAAGCCCTTAAACTTATCGAAGAACATAAACCTGATATTGTTGTTCTTGATATTATTATGCCTCACCTTGACGGTATCGGTGTTTTGGAAAAACTGGCTAATAAAACAATTAATCCACGCCCTAAAATAATAATTCTTACTGCATTTGGTCACGAGAATATAACCCAAAGAGCCGTTGAGCTCGGGGCTGATTATTATATATTAAAGCCCTTTGACTTTTCGGTTTTAGCTACTAGAATCCGACAACTGGCAGAGGGCACCAATGTTTCTCAATATATTAATTCCTCAAAACCTAAAAATCTGGATGTAGCAGTTACAAATATAATACATGAAATGGGTGTACCCGCACATATAAAAGGTTATCATTATCTACGAGATGCCATTATCATGGTTATTAATGAAGTAAACCTTTTAGGAGCAGTAACAAAGGAACTATATCCCTTAATCGCCAAGAAATATCATACAACTCCCAGCAGAGTCGAACGGGCTATAAGACATGCCATAGAATTGGCCTGGGACCGCGGGAACGTGGAAATGATGAACAAATTCTTTGGTTATACAATAAATTTAGAGCGTGGAAAACCTACCAACAGCGAATTTATTGCCATGATTGCAGATAAACTTCGTATTGAAACCAAAGCCGGATAATCTGACAAAGTTATAAGAAAAAACCTGACTTTTTTAAGTCAGGTTTTTTTATAATAACAGAATATTCTAATTTACCCTTTCCTTGACTGTAAAGATAGGAAAAATTACAATGTTAAATGTTACAAGATTATTATGTATTAATTTTGAGTGGTGTTATTATGCACGTCAAAGGTATTGCACGAAGTGATAAAAAAACAAAAAACTTAGTAAAAAGGTTACAGCCCGGAGAAATTGCCATTATCAATCACCCCGACCTGGACGAAGTAGCTGCCCGCTCCCTGGTGGAAAGCAAAGTTAAGGCAGTGATCAATGCGGCATCCTCGATAAGCGGACGATACCCTAACCCGGGCCCGTTAAAAATTGTTCAGGCGGGAATCCCCCTGATTGACAGCGCAGGGGAATCAGTTATGTATGAAATTTTCGAAGGACAGGAAATAGAAATTTTTGACGGGACAATAGTTGCAAACGATAAAATTATTGCCAGAGGACAACTTCTCAGTGAAGAATATATTAAAATAAAAATGGAACAAGCCCGGAATCGCATGGGAGAACTGCTTCTGGATTTTGTCCATAACACACTGGATTATGCAAAATCCGAAATCGGGCTTGTTTCCGGAGAATATCCGGCGCCGCCGGTAAAAACCAGATTTAAGGGCAAACACGCTCTTATCGTGGTAAGAGGCCAAAATTATAAAAGTGACCTTATGGCGATAAAATCTTATATAAAAGAAGAAAAGCCTGTACTTATAGGTGTAGACGGCGGGGCCGACGCCTTAATGGAATTCGGGTTTAAGCCCGACATGATCGTGGGTGATATGGACAGTGTCAGTGATTCGACACTGCAATGTGGCGCCGAAATCGTGGTGCATGCTTATCCTGACGGACGGGCCCCCGGTTTGAAAAGAATACAAGATATGGGGCTAGATGCCGTAACATATCCAGCACCGGGCACAAGTGAAGACATTGCCATGTTGTTAGCTTACGACTTGGGTGCGGAATTAATTGTGGCAGTAGGAACTCACTCCAATATGATGGATTTTTTAGAGAAAGGGCGCAAGGGAATGGCCAGTACCTTTCTCGTGCGCTTGAAAGTAGGCTCTATTCTGGTTGACGCCAGGGGAGTCAGCCAGCTATATAAAAATAAATTAAAACCCCAACATGTCGCCCAGTTACTTTTGGCTGCCCTTTTACCTGTGGGAGTTATAATGGTAGTTTCTCCTCCCATACGTGAAATATTAAGGCTGCTTTATATTCAAATAAGGTTGCTTTTTGGTATTTAAAGATAGGGAGAGTGAGAATTTTTGATCGACCTTAAATATCATATAGCATCCCTGGTGGCGGTGTTCCTTGCCCTGGGTATTGGTATTCTGGTGGGCAGCACCATGTTAGGTAATGACACTCTTATAGAATACCAAAAACAGGTTACGGATCGCCTGGAAACACAGCTGGAAAGCCTGCGCCAGAAAAATGAAGCCATCCAGGCTACTGCCGATAGCCTGGAAATGGATCTCAACATTCAAAAAGAATTCAATAATATAGTTCTACCGGTTCTGGTTAATAACAGGCTGGAAAATATTAATTTAGCTGTAATCGAAACCAACGGTTACCGTTTTTCCGGCAATCTCCTCGACACCCTTGAATTGGCCGGTGCAAATGTAACCTCCATAACCAGCTTTATAAATTTTTCCAGGGCCGACCTTGAGGGGGAATTAGCGGAAAAATTGGGCTGGAATGGAGAGGATAATGAAAAGTTGCCCTCCTTTGTGGCCTCTTTGGTGGGTAACGCTATTTTAAGCGGTGATATGTCCAAAGTGAACCTGCTCGCCCAATACGATATCATCCAGTTTTCAGGAACTTATGGAGAACCATTGGACGGAATTATCATAGTTGGCGGAAGCCAGGGTGAAAAAACAGCCAGGCTGAAAACCCTTGACCTGCCGTTAATTAAAATTTTTCAATCCAAAAACCTTCCGGTTTATGGGGTGGAAGAATCATCAGCCGGTTATTCTTACATGGAATTCTACCAAAAACAACGCGTAACCGCCACAGTAGATAACATTGATACCGTCCCCGGTCAATTGGCCCTGGTTCTTTCCATAGACGGACAGCCAGGTCACTATGGAATTAAATCCACCGCCCAGCAATTAATACCGGAAATCAAACCGGTCCAAGGAGCGAAAAATAGTGGCTGAAAATGTTTCCGTTATAATCCCGGCCTACAATGAATCGGGTAAAATAAAGCACACCGTTGCAGCCGTAACTTTGATACCCGAAGTAAAGGAAATACTGGTGGTAGATGACGGTTCCACCGATAATACCGCTGAAGAGGCCCGGGCCGCCGGGGCCCGGGTATTTTCCATGACCGAAAACAGCGGAAAAGGTGCGGCCTTGACCTATGGTGCATCCCAAGTAAAACATGATGTAATTGCTTTGCTGGACGCTGACTTAGGCGATACGGCATCTGAAGCCCGCCTGCTAATGCTTCCGGTTTTGGAAGGAAGGGCAGACATGACCGTAGCCCGGTTTCCTCCCCCTCGCAAAAAAGGAGGATTCGGCTTAGTTAAAGGTCTTGCCCGCAGGGGAATAAAGTTTTATACCGGTTTAGAAATGTATTCCCCTCTCTCCGGCCAGCGGGTGATGACCAGGGAAGTAATGGAAAAAGTTCTCCCTTTTGCATCGGGGTACGGCGTAGAAGTAGCCCTGACCATTAAGGTAGCCAAAATGGGATATAGAATTATGGAGGTGCCGGTACAAATGTTCCACGCTGAAACTGGCCGGAATTTAAGAGGGTTTATCCACCGCGGCAGGCAATTTGTGGACATTATACGGGTTCTGGCCGGGTTGCGAAGGGAAGGTGCTTAAAAGGACCGTGATTTCTTTGTTCCTTGAGGAGAAATTTTTGCTCATGATCCTGGGAGCCTTGACCCTGGGCTGTTGTATTACATTTCTTATCCAAAAAAGCATTCTTGAAATGATCAGGCAGGCCCAATTTGTTCGCCCCAACTTCAAAAACAATCCCATTCCCGTTGGTTCGGGAATTGTCTTTTCCATATCCCTGCTTATGGGCTATGTACCCTTACTGCTAATATTACCGGAAAACCAGTGGACAAATGCTTTTATATTTATATTCGTTGTGGTTTGCGCTACCTTACTGGGCCTTATTGACGATTTTTGGGGATCCAGAGAAACATCGGGATTGAAAGGGCACCTGGGAAGTTTATTTAAGGGTCGCTTAACTACCGGTGGATTTAAAGCAATTTTCGGTGGCATACTTTCGCTGCTGGTAGCAACCGTGGTCGGGCCGGTATCAGCTATCCCGGTAAATGCGCTCCTGCTGGCCCTTTCCATAAATGCAATCAATCTGCTGGACCTGCGCCCGGGCCGGGCAGGAAAGGCTTTCATTTTATGGGCGATGCTTCTGGGGACTGCCGGCTGGAGGCAACAGGAAACGGTGCTGTTGGCAATGCTGTCAGGTAGTCTCCTGGCCTATATGCCCCTGGACCTGAAGGCCCGGACCATGATGGGTGATGCGGGATCCAACGCCCTTGGAGCAAGTCTCGGGCTTATGTCGGTATGGTTATTGGAGCCGCGGATAAAGGTAGTATTGTTATTATTATTAATCGCTTTTCACCTCGTGGCTGAGAGATATTCCCTTACCCGGATTATTGCAAAAAATAGATTCTTAAATTTTTTAGATACCCTGGGAAGGGAAAAGTAGCTTTTTCTTGTTACTAATAACAAGGAATTTTTTTTATATTTGTCGAACCCTATTACTAATTAAAGTTACAATCAGGACGGTAGATTATATAATGTTCAAAGACGTGCGTCACATTACCATATTTTGCGGCAACCTGGGCAGCGGAAAAACAGAAATAGCTATTAATTTTGCCCTCGCCCTTAAAAAAAGAGGAAAACCTGTTAGCCTGGTCGATATCGACATTATAAATCCATACTTCAGAACCCGTATGGTAAGGGATTATCTAGCCCAAAAAGGGCTTAATGTGATATGTCCCGTAGGTGAGCTGGCAGGTGCCGATGTTCCGGCTCTCCCTCCGGCCATTCTTGGGATATTGGAAAACCCCGAAGTATACGGGGTTTTTGATGTAGGGGGAGATGATATCGGAGCCACGGCTGTGGGCAGATTTAAACCGTACCTGCCGGAAGGTTCATATAACCTTTTTTTTGTGGTTAATACCAATCGTCCCTTTACCCGGGACGTGGAGGGAATACTGAAGTACCTGTCCTCCATAGAAAAGGCTTCGCGGCTTACCGTTACCGCTCTAGTTAATAATTCCAATTTAGGTTCGGAAACTGACAAAGAAACACTCATTGCCGGACACCGGACAATTACCCGGGCGGCTGAAAAACTGGGTATTCCTGTTGCTTTTGCGGCATCTCCACGCCACCTTACCCCCGGCTTGGAAAAGGAACTGGGCACCCCGGTACTACCCCTTGACCTTCACATGCAGCCGCCGTGGAACAATCCGGAGGAATACCGGGACAATGTTCGCTTTAAAGTACCGGGGGAACGTTTTTTTAAATAACATGTTCATTGTTCCCACGCTCCAAGATAAGTACATGTAATTTTTTGATATATAAAGCATTCCATGATTTAAGGAGGGACACTTTTTGGCACGGGTAATATTCAGAGAAGATCGCTGCAAAGGATGCGAATTATGCACCACCGTATGCCCCAAAGGACTACTTACCATGGCTGAGCACATTAACGTAATGGGCTTTCACCCGGTTACCATTACCGATATGGATAAATGTACCGGGTGTGCTACCTGCGCCCGTATGTGCCCTGATATTGTAATCGAAGTCGAAAAGGAGGAGAAAAAAGTTGGCTAAGGTTCTAATGAAGGGTAATGAAGCCATCGGTGAAGGTGCCGTACGGGCAGGATGCCGTTACTTTTTCGGCTACCCTATAACACCGCAAAGTGAACTGCCTCACTACCTGGCCAAAAGGTTACCGGAAGTTGGCGGCGTATACCTGCAGTCTGAAAGCGAAACGGCAGCCATAAACATGGTGTACGGGGCTGCAGGGGCCGGAGCCAGGGTCATGACTTCATCATCGGGGCCGGGCATCAGTCTCATGCAAGAAGGCATATCTTACCTTGCCGGAGCCGAGCTGCCCTGCGTTATTGTTAACATGATACGAGGTGGCCCCGGGCTGGGTAATATAGCACCCGCACAGTCGGACTATTTCCAGGCCGTCAAGGGAGGCGGGCACGGAGATTACCGTGTAATTACTCTTGCCCCTGCTTCCGTTCAGGAAATCATTGATTTTATGAAAGATGCATTTGAGCTTGCCGATAAATATTTAAATCCGGTAATGGTTCTGGCTGATGGAATTTTGGGCCAGATGATGGAACCGGTGGAACTGGGGGAAGAAGAAGAAATAAAAGTTCCCCCACGGCCATGGGCTGCAAACGGCAGGAGGGGAAGAGAAAAGAAAAATTTGATTAGTTCCCTTTATATTGTTCCTGAAGAGATGGAAAAACATAATCATAAACTGGCTCGAAAATATGCTGAAATCGCTGAAAAGGAACAGCGGTGGGAAGAATACCAGGCTGACGATGCGGAAATGATTCTGGTTGCCTTCGGTACCGCTGCCCGTATTTCCAAAGCTGTGGTGGATAAAGCCCGGGAAGAGGGACTGCGTGTGGGGCTTATCAGGCCTATACTGGTCTGGCCGTTCCCGATTAAAGCCTTCGAAAAGGCTATCTCCCATGCCAAGCAATTTTTAACCGTGGAAATGAACATGGGACAAATGGTGGAAGACGTTAAGTTGGCCGTGGCCGGCCGGAGGCCGGTACACTTTACCGGCAGAACGGGCGGCATGCTTCCTGTTGTGTCTGATGTCCTGCGGGAAGTCAAAAAGTTAATGTCCGGGGGGGTGGACTAATGAAAAAGGTATTCAGCCGTCCCAAATCTTTAAAAGACGTGCCCATGCACTATTGCCCCGGATGTACCCACGGTATTATACACCGCCTGGTTGCCGAAGCAATTGACGAGCTGGACATTTTAGACCGGGCCATCGGAGTGGCCCCGGTGGGCTGTTCGGTTTTCGCCTACGAGTATTTTGAATGTGACATGTTCCAAGGGGCCCATGGCAGGGCACCTGCGGTGGCCACAGGCATTAAAAGGGTAGTTCCTGACGGTGTGGTGTTTACCTACCAGGGTGACGGGGACCTAGCTGCCATCGGTACTGCGGAAATAGTGCATGCTGCCGCCAGGGGAGAAAAAATTACGGTTATTTTTGTGAATAACGCCATATATGCTATGACAGGCGGGCAAATGGCCCCTACCACCCTGCTGGGCCAAAAAACCACCACTACACCTTATGGCAGAGACAAGGAAGTTAATGGATTTCCCATTAGGATGTCCGAGATGCTCAGTACCTTGGACGGGGCCGCATATATCAGCAGGGTATCGGTACACGACCCCAAGAATATAAATAAAGCTAAAAAATCTATAAAGAAAGCCTTTGAAATTCAAATGGCCGGTAAGGGCTTTACCATGGTTGAAGTTTTGTCTGCCTGCCCCACCAACTGGGGATTGCCTCCCAAAGAGGCCCTGAAATGGCTGGAAGCCAACATGATACCTTATTATCCTTTGGGAGAATTTAAAGTACCGCCGGAGGTGTAACTATGTTTGAAGGTATTCTTATCGCCGGATTTGGAGGGCAGGGTGTTCTTTCTACCGGACAACTCATAGCCTACGCCGGCATGTTGGATGATAAACATGTGGCCTGGATTCCTTCCTACGGCCCTGAAATGCGTGGAGGTACAGCCAATTGCGGAGTCACTATTTCCGACCATCCCATAAGTTCACCGGTAGTTAGTGAGCCAACGATATTAATTGCAATGAACAGGCCTTCATTGGAAAAATTTGAACCTTCGGTAATGCCCGGGGGCATAATAATGGTTAACAGTTCCTTAATTGACTTAAAGGTACAGCGGGATGATGTCAAGGCAATTTATATCCCCGCAAATGATCTGGCAGAGGAAATGGGTAACGGAAAAGTAGCTAACAACATTATGTTGGGGGCCCTGATTGGATTAACCGGCGTGGTATCCATGGAATCGATAGTTGAATCTCTCAAGAAAGTTCTGCCCCCGAGGCGCCACAACTTGATAGATATTAACCGCCAAGCCCTTAAAAAGGGAATGGAACTGGCTGAGAAAGTCAGGGCCAGGACTGCGGTATGATATCAAACCCTGGTATATCAGCTGACCACCAGCAACGACCCCTTGGAGACGCTGGTGGTTTCTTCTCTGGAGGTGATTTTATCATGGTAAACCAAGACCGGCTGATTGAAGAATTTATGGAACTGGTTAAAATTGATAGTTTAAGCGGTTATGAGCGGCAAATTGCTGACGTTTTAATTAAAAAATTAAAACAACTGGGCCTGTCGGTTTACGAAGACGGAGCGGGGAAAAAAGTTGGTACCGAAACCGGCAATCTTATCGCCCGTTTGCCGGGAAATACACCCGGTGTGCCGGTATTAATGTTCTGTGCCCACATGGATACGGTGCAGCCGGGAAAAAATGTTCAGCCAGTTATAAAAGGCGATACCATATATTCAGCCGGAGACACCATATTGGGTGCCGATGACAAGGCAGGGATAGCGGCAATACTGGAAGCCCTGCGCGTCATAGATGAAAACAACATCCCTCACGGCGAACTGGTCATAGTATTTACCATTTGGGAAGAAGGCGGGCTGATAGGTTCCAGAAATATTGAATTGGAGCGGATTAAGGCAGACATGGGAATAGTACTGGACTCCGACGGTGACCCGGGCACTATCATCATCCGCGGTCCCTCCCAGGACAAAATTACAGCCACCATAAAGGGTAAAGCAGCCCACGCGGGAATTAACCCCCAGGACGGAATTAACGCTATTCAAGTAGCCTCTATAGCTATTTCAAAAATGAAACTGGGCAGAATAGATGATGAAACAACCGCTAATATAGGCATGATTTCAGGGGGTAAAGCTATTAATATAGTACCCGATACCACCACGATATATGGAGAAGCCCGGAGCATGAATCCGCAAAAAAGGACTGCCCAAACTGAATCCATGTGCGCCGCCTTAAGGGAAGCCGCAGAACAGGCAGGAGCAACGGTGGAAATTCAAACGGAAACTCTCTACCCCGATATTAACCTGGATAAAAGTGAGCCGGTGGTGCAACTGGCAACATCGGCCGCCGGGGCCCTGGGCCTAAAGGTAAATCTTACTTCCACCGGCGGGGGAAGTGACGCCAATATTTTTAACCATTACGGCATTCCCACCGTTAACCTGGGCATAGGCATGAAGCAGGTACACACCACATCGGAATATATAACTATATCAAACCTGGTTGCCAATTCCCGTTACATTGCAGAAATAATTCGTAAGGCCACTGAAAAAACCTTTCGCAAGGAGTAAACCATGATCCGTACCAGAACTGCTGAAATTTTATCCGTCATAAGCCAGAGACCGGGTATAACTGAAATTGAAGTTTTAGTTGAGGGTAAGAAAGCCCGCGCCCTTAATTATGATAACCTTACCGGGCCGGTTCAGCCAGGTGACCGGGTAGTTTTAAACACCACGGCAGTTTATAAAAACCTGGGAACCGGGGGTACTCATTTTGTCATGGCCAACACTTCCCGCCCCGAAAGGGAAGCCCGGGAAGAAGGTCACATTATGAAAATGCGCTACAGCCCGTCCCAGGTGAAAGTTTTGGCAGTGGAGGAGCAAGAAAGTCCTTACGCGGAAATTATTTCCCGCATCCATTCCCTCGATGGCACTCCGGTAATAGTGGGTTCCCTGCACAGCATGCTGGCACCGGCTGCGGCTTCCATTCACCGGGTATCAAAAGGTAGGGCCAAAGTAGCCTATGTAATGACAGACGGTGCGGCGCTGCCGCTTCCCCTGAGCAAGCTTGTTCACCAATTGAAAGAAAAGAGACTTATTCACACAACCATAACCTGCGGCCATGCCTTCGGTGGCGATATGGAAGCCGTTACGGTTTACAGTGCCCTATTGGCAGCCAAAGCAGTGGCCGGGGCTGATATTATCGTAGTAGCCATGGGCCCCGGCATAGTGGGCACGGCTTCACAGTTTGGCTTTACCGGAGTGGAACAGGGAGAAATAGTCAATGCCGTAAACATACTGGGAGGGCGCCCCATAGCCATACCACGGATCAGTTTTGCAGACAAGCGAAAGCGGCATTACGGTCTCAGCCACCACAGCCGTACCGCCCTGGGCAAGGTGGCCCTTACCCCATGCCGGGTAGCTCTGCCGCTAATGAGTCCCGAAAAGACAAAACTCGTTCGCAAACAATTACAGGAATCAGGTATATTAAATAAACATCATGTGGTAGAAATTGACGGCACCCCCGGTATAATGTCCCTCGAGGAAATGGGCATAAAAGTAACAACCATGGGGCGTACGGTAAAGGACGACCCGGAATTCTTTTTAGCTGCAGGGGCCGCCGGAGTTCTGGCCACTGAATTAGGCAAAATAAATTAATTAATGCAAGTGACGGCTTATCATTTCCAAAAGCGTTTTGTGATTTCTTGCATGATACTTTAAAATCTTTTGTAAATCTTTAACCTTTCCAATAAAATAAAAACCGCTTTTGCAAACCCAACTTTGCAATGTTACAACCCCATTTGAAGGAATTTTCCTTAATTGGCAGGACTTAACTTGGAAAATTCCCTTGTGCCAATTCTTTGGCAAATTATATGTGCCGGGATAGTAAAATATACATTTGAGCTGCAGGGAGAAACAAGTAATGAGTAAAGCCACAACCTTGCCTCCGATAATATTAACGTCTGACGCCAGCGGTGCCGCAAAGGGTGCTAAAATGGGATACGTGGTAATGATAGTGGACCTGATTGACATGTCCACCACGTCAGAAGCGTTAATGGACGCCGGCGCCGCTGCAGTCTTTGGCGCAAGCCCGGACACGGCCAAACCTCCCGTTCCCATAAACCCCGAGCAAATAGGAAAGATTGCAGGAAACAAGGCAAAACAACTGGGGACGGACATAGTTTTAGTAGCGGAACCAAGAATTGCCGGTGATGGAGAGCGGAAAAGGAATGTCACCCGGGTTATGAAAGGTATAAAGGATTCAGGAGCTGAAATCGGGGCCCTCCTGCCGAACCTCGGAGCGGAAACCCCCCGCCTGTGCGATGTTTCCGGCAGGGTTATAGTAGCGGCCACGGGTACCGGCGGCGTTGCCTTTGACGCCGCCGTTACTGCCGGGGCCCCGGCAGTAATTACCGGCACGGTGGCAAGAACTCCTTACAAAAAAGGTACCCGCCCGGCCCGGGACGCGGCCGAAAGGGCCATTTCCCTGGCGAAAAACCTGAATACCGGAATAGCCATAGTAGCAGCCAGCCGCAATTCCTTGGAAGACATCCTTTCCGCCGAGTACATTGCTAAACTTATAATGGAACAGTGGTAGACATAAAAGCCGCCAGCAGGCGGCTTTTTTTCATAAATCAAATTCCGGTGCATAAACATTAACATGGACAGGTCTATAAAAAAGGGGGCAATCCCTTTGCATTACCGTAATAAATTCCAACAATTACTTTCTTCTTCCATCAGGCAAAGCTGGCCCCTTTTTTTAGGTATAATTTTTGTCTTTAGCCTGGGTGTTTTCTTTGGCGCCCTGGGGGTTAATACCTTATCCCAAGAAAATATCGACCAGTTAACCGCTGTTATAGATAAACTACTGGCCAGCCCGCCAAATTTAACATATACCGAGCCCTTAACTGCAGCCCAAAGTGCCCTGACGGAAAACCTTATCACATGGGGTGTTCTGTATTTCCTGGGACTTACTATCATTGGCATTCCCCTAATTTTGGTGCTTATCTTCATGCGGGGATTTACCCTGGGTTTTACTGTAAGCTTTCTAACAAAACAAAAGCCGGGCACCGGAACACTGTTGGCGATAGCTTCCATAGCTCCTCATAATTTAATACTGCTTCCTGCTTTATTTATTTCCTGCGTGGCTTCCCTGTCCTTTGCCTTAATTTTACTGCAAAGATTTTTCAACACCCAAATCCGTATTTTCCCTAATTTTCTGGGATACTCCGGGGTCATGCTTGTAACAGGAATTACTGCCTCCTGTGCAGCCATTATTGAAGCATATTTAACCCCATGGCTTGCCCGCACGACTTTATCCATATTTACCGGAAACTGGTCGCTGCCTTTTTAAGTTTAAAGAAAGGGAAATTTACATGCGTATTTTAATTACCCGCATCAGAAACAAAATAATGCTGTTCATGCGACTTTTATTGTTTATAGCAATATTGCTAATCCTTTTAGGGCAGATTTTTTCAATCGTGCTTAATAGTGGACTACCAAACAAATGGCTGCATAATTCACCTAAAGGAAAACCCATGCGGGTTGAAAAGGGAACAATGGAAATGGATTCTGATGATGTTCAAGAAAGAAATTAATAGCCTTAAAAAAGGTAGAATAATCTGATTGCTGATATAAACCCAGGGGTCTTTAGCCCTGGGTTTATAATTATAAAAGCGGAAACATTTTTATTGTTTGTGTGCTTTTCTAATTGTTTCAATAATAGCATATGTACAGCCTACAAGTAATGCACATAAGATATAAACACCAAAAGCAACACGGCCTATAACATCACCCATAAAGATACTCAAGAATAATACTACAATAAAAGTTGAAATAGCGACGCCAATGGAATACAATACCAATAAAGTAATAAAATTCACCTCGCTTGGATTTGTGTCGGGACCGGTAAATCGCCTGCTTAAGTGTAGTGTGTAGTTAAACTCACGTTTGAAGTCAAACCCCAATTAAACAAAAATTATTGGTACTGGAAGTACTTTAAGTACATTCCTGTATTCCGCTTTACGATTACCAGCCAGCCTTGTTTAAATATTTCAACATCCCCACCTTGCCCCGGCTTAACAGGGCTCTTTGGGCTGTATGTGCAAATTCTATCTCGTAACTCCTGTCGCCCCATTTCTCGACTTTTCGAATATACTTTTTGTTAACTATATAGGATCTGTGACTCCTGAAGAAATCTTGCTGGTTTAATTTTTTCTCAACCCTATCCAGGGTTTCATTACTTTCATATACTCCGCCAGTTGTGTAAAATATACAGTTTTTTTTGTGCTTTTCAATGAAAATAATGTCATCTGTATCCAGTATAACGGTGCTATTTTTGTTCGTTATGGCGTAAGTTTCAATTTTGGAGCTTTGGTTATCTAGTCTATTCAATACCCTGGCTATGCAGCGGTCCAACCTTTTACCATCAAACGGTTTAACCAGGTAATCGGTAACTTCCAGGTCAAAAGCCGTCACCGCAAATTCTACATATGCCGTTACAAACACAACTTGCAAGTCTGGCCTTTCTTTTCTGAGATATTTCCCCACTTCCGAACCGGCAATGCCCGGCAGGGCCAAATCCAAAAAAGCAACTTCACAGCTTAACCCGCATTTAAGCTCGTCCATAAACTGCTCACCGCTATTGAAGATGCCGGTGACGTTTATTTGCTCGCTTTTTGTTAGCATTTTACTGAAAACCTTGGCAAAGTACGGGTCATCTTCAACAATTGCAGCGTTAATCTTTTCCGGCATACTGATCCCTCCGGGAAATAAGGGGACGTAAATTACGCCCCTACACTACTCTTTTAAGCATTCAGGAATATCCGGTTGATAGAACATAAATATACTAAAGGGCCCTACATTTAGTGTAGCAACGGCTGCCACAAACGTACAAATCGTTGAGAGCACATAAACTTTAACCTTTTGCATCATCTTTAGCCACCCCCTTTCTAATGTACTGGAAAGATTCATCCACCTTGCTGATCATGAATATTCCTAAAGGAGTCAGGCTGAACACTTGCCACGCCAAGCCCATAACGGTAGCAGCAATCAATTCTTTCTGTAATTGTAAAGTGGTGCTTATCCCAAAAATTAGTACCAGAAAAGTTAAAGAAGATAATTTCAGCACAATTGTTTTTTTCTTCATTAATATTTTTTTGGTATTTACAGGTGCCCAAATGGCGGTTGCCAGCAGCATAATTGCATAAATAGTTACAAGTAAGTACATATCCATAGTTATTTTCAAAGCAAGATAACCGATTGATATAAAAACAGTTGTGGAAAGGACAGTGCAGGAATAAAAAGTTGAGCAATGAATTCCTCCCGAAAGAGAACGTAAGATAATGGCTGAAATTAAGGCAGCCAGGACGGTAGGAAAAATGTGGAGCAAGTATGCAATTATCATAATAATTACTGTTTGAACCATTATATTGAGAATAATCTCCAACCCGTATGAAACAACTTCCACAGGCCTGTCGAAATGGGCTTCCCTAACCATTACTGAAGCCAACCGGTCAGCTAATTGCTTCACTATTATGTACACTCCTTAGTGGCAATATAATAGTACAGAGTACTTTACCCCCGGCATTTTGCAATTCTATTTTACCGCGGTAACTGCTTATAATCTTTTTAGCGATATACAAACCTATCCCCTGGTGTCCTTCCTTACCCGATACCCCCGGTTCGAAAAGGCGCAAACTTTTCGGAATTTTCCCCGGATTAGTGATTTCAAAATGTACTTTAGAGCCCTGCCTGTATATTTTAAGTTTTACCAGTCTTTCTTTTACCGGGTAAGATATGGCTTCATCGAATGCGTTATCAATAACATTCCCAAGGATCTTAACCAGGTCATGAGCCTTTACTGTTAATGGGGACAATTTGCATTCAATATTTATCTGGAAATTAATATTGTTTAGAACTGCTTTGCTGCGCTTGGCATTTAACAATGCAGCTACTTCGGGCCGGTCAACAATTATCATTTCGTTGAGTTGCTTGGTTTCTTTGAAAATATCCGAGATATATTCCTTTGCCGCATCGTTCATATCATGGATGAGCATTCCGTACAGGGTTTGAACGTGATTACCGAAATCGTGCCGTTGGGACTTCATTGCCTGGAACAACTCCTCCATGCTTTCGGAAAAAGCCGCCTGGGAATTTAATTCCGCTTCTTTTTCGACAAGCTGGAGAAGCGATCTTATTATTAACCCATTTACAATCAAACCCGCAATAAGCGAAAAGGAAATACCCATGATGAGAATATCATTGGGTATGGTAAAAAAGACATCCTGAGAGCTTACATATAGACTACCGTTCATAATGCTCAATAGCAAAATTAAGACAATAAACGACATTATCAAGTATAATGTCAGCTTTTCCCTCACAATAAACACCTTTATTATCAACTATTTAAGTTAAAAAGATATAAACTCCTACGCTTTAGGAAGCAGTACAAGGCAGTCATGATCATTAAACCCGGCAAGGGAAACAACACCATATAGGCTGGCACCTGCATAACCTGCTTATAGTCAATTCCCGTTAAATAAGTAAGAACAGGTTGCAATATAACTTCCAGTGAAATTTTAATAATTACGCCGGCTGATACGGCAATTACACATTTAACCAGAGGAATCCGGGTAAAGAAGTGGGTTATGACAATAATTACCATGGTCTGTAAAATTGTGTGTAAACCGAAAGGGATGTCCAAATGCCAGATTACATAACAGAAAGGTGCGTAAACCAGGGATGTATATATTATAGGTAATAGGGTAAGCCGGTAATTTATCAGGTACAAACCCAGGCGTACAATCAAAGAACACTCCGGAATAGAATAGAAAACTATTACAGGCCAGGATATATCGTACATTTTTTATCGGAACTCCCTCCAGGTTTTTACTGGAGAATTCGCCATATTTTCTCAATATCCTGTTTTAAAATTACATTTTTGGCAATTAAAATCCTTCCATGCGGGTTTGAAATGCCGGTTTAAGGGCGCGAAATGCCAGGCAAACATGAAAAACTGTGTAACAGAAACATTCCCAGTTAAAACCCTATCCGGCTATTCGAACCCGTAAACCGGGAGGATAGGCCTAGGGTATTGAAAAGCCAGTCTTTGCCAAATATAATTGGGACAATAAAAAAGGAAATGAGAAGGGAAAGAGGGGATGATTGTCATCGGTTAATTTGTTAGATGGACTATGCATTGGAGTGAATTAAGAAATAGCCCGTTGGGTAACCATCGGTTTGACCCCGCTTTAAGGACATGAAACCACGCTGGCTCCGATAAATAAGCCCCAAAACAAATGAATTTTGAGACCCCAGTTAAGGGATGCCCAGGGAGACATAATAGGTAGGGTGTGTGACGGGAGATTGTCCCAGTGGGTTAACTCAGTAGTTTTCAGTTTGCTCGACAGGATTTTATTTCACGTAACCAGACTCAAACAAATTGATTCATTTAAGGGTTTTTGTGCCAAGGCGGCACTGGTAAAAAAATGAAAAACTACGCAAATATGAACAAATAATTGAGATTGGGAGGTTTTATTTTTGAAGCGATTGTTTCTTGCAATTAGTATCACGGCTATTATGTTTAGTGTAGCCTTAGTAACAATACCATCTGCATTAGCGTCCGAGAAATCTAAAATAAAGCGTGGAACTAAAGAATATGTAGAACAAATGCTAGATAACAATAGAAAGGAAGTCTTAAAGAAATATAAAGAAAAATCCGGTAAAATTAAAGAGCTAAAGGATCAAGGCACCTCTCTCATGGATGTAGGTATTATGAGCAGTAGTGTTACGGTAGGACAGGATAAAACTTTTTACTACTCTGATGGCGGGTCTAAAATGGTAGACCAATATGGACAGGAACCCCCATTTTCTTATGGAGAAGCCGATTGGGGTAGCGATTGGGCCGATGCCGGCTCATCAGTAGGTGCAAATGCAGATTGTGAAGCATGGGCTTATATGGGGCCAATATTCTCTGTTTCAGGTACTTCTTCTGATACTGCTAAGATTACATTTAACGGCAACTATTTAGGTGAATTATATACCTATCAAACTGATATAAAAACAAATGTTGCATCAGGTGCTATGGTATGGCTGGAAATATATGACCATACAGATGATAAAACTATATATTATAATGAAATTTACAGTAAAGTTATTGATTTGGGAGGGCTTTCTTTTGGTGACAATTTTTCCGTATCAACGTACGAAACTTTAGAGCCAGGCCATGTATATGGTATTTATATGGGTTCGGAAACAGCATGTAGCAGCACAGCTCTTCAAAACAGAGCACATTCTAAACTATGTGATGTTGAAAATGATCAATGGATCCCACAATCTGGAGGATATGGTACGAATATGGCGAATATAAAAATAGAATGGTAATTAACATAAGTCCTCTCTTTTTAAGAGAGGACTTGGAGTTTAATGGCTTGCCTTCTGCAGCGTAATACGATAGGATGAGTATACACAGTCAGCTCTCCCTTTTAGTGGTTGTTGTGGTAAACACCATTATACGGAGAGCGCTGTGGATACTCAACCATCTGGGGCAAGCCCAGGTGGTTGAGTTTATTTTTCCTCCTTATTCCAATCTGTCAACCCATACTCAACTTAACACAGTTAATTTATTGATCGTTGATGAACTGTCTTACATTTCTCTTCCGCGTCAACATACCTCCTGTTGATTAAATTTTATCATTAAGATACATAGTCCAAGGTTATTGGAGGGCTAATAAGAATTCACCTTAAACAAGGTCAAAAAAAGACTTGACAACTTTAGCCACCATAATTTATCGTGTCCATCAAACTAGGGTATGGTCAATTGAACTGAAGCAAACAGTTCAAGAGTAGATAATATAGAGCGACTTGCAGGAAAACTGCACGAGCCGTTCCATTGAAGGGCTGGCCTATTATATCACCAAACATTTTTGGAGGTTCTAAATGAACATAGATTATTTTGCTTATGGACAAACACTTTTAGCAATTTTAATAGCTCAGGTTATTGCCCCATTACTGATTATCTGGTTATTTTATAGAGCATATAAAAAATATCGAGAAAGTTCATCAAATAAAAATAAAGAAAAAAACAATCCTTAACATTAAATGGAAAGCATACTGAAAGGCGAACTGTTCCGTGATGCTTAGGGAAATCCAGGAAGTAGTTATAGTAGCGGGTTGTTCTTTGAGCCAGGCCTATCGCTAAAAATTTAATTAAACGAAAAAATAATTTCGAGCAGAATGGGCAAAAAATTAAGATACAATCCTTTAGAGTAAAATGCTCCCAATCTGTACTTGACGATTTAAACGAAAACTTCAATAACAGAATTAGAATGATAAAAAAAATTTGATTTGCCGCAATAATAATATTTTCAATGAATAGAAAGAGGACTTCACATGAAGTTTTTGCGTTTATTCACCCTTTTATGCTTGTTCGTAATATCCTCAACTCTACTAGCATTTGCTGAATCCCGGCTAACGAACACTTGGGTTCCTACTTCAGATTATACCTATGCCATTGATGGAAGTGCCTATCCTGATACTGTGTTCATGTATACCGATTGGGAATGGTCAAGCTCAAGTAAGATGTGAAGTATAGGGGTTATTACCGGACTACCGGTAAAATTATCAGTCTTACCCTACATACTTATACCACCACACCCCTTAGGGAAATTGACATATTAAAAACTCTGTTGTACACAATCCTTTGATTCTCTAATTGGTTTTGGAAAGTCACTGCAAACCGTAATAAAAATAGTTTTACATAGGAGATGGTCATTGTTGAATAAAAGTATTCGAGTTATTTTTAAAATTCTTTTTGGATTTGGTATTTTGTTATTATTAAGTCCTATTTTTTTGCTTTGGTTTATACACAGTGATGCCCATAGGTTTGAATGGATAATTAACGGCCCCTTCCCTTTTAGCAATTTAGGGAGCGGACCTTTTCAAATAGCAATTTGCATTGGATTATTTTTTAGTGGCCTCTTAGTAATCTTAATTTTTTCCTCCTTACTATATGAAACGCCATATATAAGGATTATCTATAACAGGAACAGTTTTGATAAAGAAGAGCTGAAAGCAATAAAGATACTACAACGCAATATTCGGCAACACATCTGGTCAAGGGAATTTTGGTCAGCGGAATTTCCACTGTGGATTAATATTGAAATAATAGACAGTAAAGTTCTGGTTGAGCCTAAGGAAATAAAGAACAACCCAATAATTATAGTTTGCCCTAAGAAAACACCACCATTATCAGAAGTGCAAAATACAATCAATGCCAATAAACAAAAGCAAATCTGCCCTGCAGGGAGTTACTTGTTAACAGCAATCATCAGAAAACGGTGGTGGAACGTAAGCAAAGCCTACAATCACTTAGTAGGAACCAAGCTAATATTTTGCATCACTTGGGTTAATTCTGAACTGCCAGGCGGGCCTCAACCAGCTCGCATTCCTTAAGGATTTCCTTGACCCGGCGCAGCTGATATTGGAGCTCCATCCTGGCACCTTCAAGGCCATCTCTTACACCCACCGACATCCTGGCTTTTTCCTTTAGGAGCTCAGCGTGTTTGAGCCCGACCCGGTTATGAGTGGCCCGGCTTAAAACTTCAGCCACTTCATCTACCGGCTTTTCAATGAGGTTGGCTGGAAAAGGGAAATTACCTAGGGCAGCCATGGCGGCCTTTCCTTTAATAGACTTGAAAACGTCTTGAAACTCCGGAAAGTATAGGTCCAAGATGTTGATTCGCGCTTCGCATTGTTGAAGGTCCTTGTTTAACCGTTCCCGGAAGTTGACGAGATTGCGGATATCCGCTATTGCGCCGGCATGGTTTGGTTCCACCTTCCTCAGTATTGTTTTATCAAAAGGAAGGGGGCCTATCCAATTTAGTGTCCATTTTTTGGGATCTACGTCACTCGTTGTGAAACATTATAAAAAAGCAAGGGTTTTAAGCCTGTTTAATATAAGGCTTAAAACCCTTTTTCATTACCACAGGTAAAATTCACAAATTCTTAAAGGATTCTAATCTTTGGTGTGGAATATTCAAGCAAAGAAGTTTATGGTTATTAATTCCAGGGGGGCTGGCCTTTGGAAAAATACTTGTTATCTTTTTTGGATTACCTCGCCGTCGAAAGGGGACTGTCCACCAATACACTAATTTCTTATCGCAGTGACATTGAACAATTTTTTAAATTTTGCCGCCAACAAAATATTCCCCACAACCAAATTCTCAACCAATCTACCTTGACCCTTTACTTATTACACATTAAGCGCAGCGGTAGGGCACCCTCTACCATTTCCCGTCATCTTGCATCCTTACGTTCCTTTTGCCGCTTTCTTTTAAGCGAAGAAATTATTAACCGCGATCCTACGGACAATTTTGATACTCCCAAATTAAAGCAGCGCCTCCCCAATGTACTGACACCGGAAGAAGTGGAAATTCTTTTAAGTCAGCCCAATACCGGGAAACCCGCAGGATTAAGGGATAAGGCCATGCTTGAATTACTTTACGCCTCCGGTCTGCGGGTATCAGAGCTGGTATGGCTTAACGTGGAACACGTAAACCTGGAATATGGCTTTGTAAGGTGCATCGGTAAAGGAAATAAAGAACGTATAATTCCTACAGGCTCAATGGCGATAAAGAGCGTATCCGAATATCTTACCCGCGGCAGGGCCAAACTAACCAAGGGAAAACCCTGTGCCGCATTATTTGTCAACCAGCACGGAAGGCGCCTTACCCGGCAGGGCTTTTGGAAAATCCTTAAAAAATATGCCCATAAAGGCGGCATCAAAAAAACAATTACTCCTCACACGCTACGACACTCCTTCGCCACCCACCTTTTGGAAAATGGTGCGGACCTGCGGGCTGTACAAGAAATGCTGGGTCACGCGGATATAACAACCACCCAAATATATACTCATTTAGCAAATGCACACTTGAAAGAAATGTATAAAAAAACCCACCCGAGGGCCTGAATTAAATTGGAGGAGGAAAATATGGAAATAAATCGAATCACTTTGATTATTATGGACAGCGTGGGTATTGGGGAGTTACCCGATGCAGCTAAATACGGTGACCAGGGAAGCAATACCCTTGTTAACTGTGCCCGGGCCGTTGGCGGGCTGAAACTGCCCAATCTGGCCCGCCTGGGGCTGGGATATATAGCGAAAATAGAAGGAGTGCCGGCAGTGGAAAAGCCGCTGGCGGCCTACGGGAAAATGGCGGAACAATCAGCCGGCAAGGATACCACCACCGGGCACTGGGAAATAAGCGGCATTATATTATCCTCTCCTTTTCCGGTGTATCCCGAAGGTTTTCCCCCGGAAGTCATAAAGCCCTTTGAGAATAAAATCGGGCGAAAAGTACTTGGCAATAAAGCGGCATCGGGCACTCAAATTATAGAAGAACTGGGCGCTGAACATATGAAAACCGGACGCCCCATTGTATATACCTCCGCTGACAGTGTATTTCAAATAGCAGCCCACGAAGAGATAATTCCGGTTGAAAAATTATACTCAATGTGCAGAATTGCCCGGGAAATTTTAACCGGGAAGCACGCGGTAGGCAGAGTTATCGCCAGGCCGTTTCTGGGACAGCCGGGTTCCTTCTGGCGTACAGCCAACCGCCAGGATTTCTCCTTGAAGCCTCCTGCCCCAACGGTTCTCGATCTATTAAAAGATCACGGCCTGGAAGTTATGGCCGTGGGCAAAATTGAGGATATTTTCGCCGGTGAAGGTATTTCCCGCTCCGTTCATACCGAGGGGAACATGGACGGTGTGGACAAAACATTGAAGTTTATGCGCGAACCCAACAACCGGGGACTTATTTTCACCAATCTGGTGGACTTCGACTCCCTTTACGGGCACCGAAACAATCCCCAGGGTTATGCCGGCGCACTGCAGGACTTTGACGAAAGAATCCCCGAAATATTGGAAGCGGTACGGGATGATGAAATCTTAATCATCACTGCCGACCACGGTTGTGACCCCACCACGAAAAGCACCGACCACTCCCGGGAGTATGTTCCCCTGTTGGTTTACGGGAAACAAGTGAAAGCAGGCACCAACCTGGGCATACGTAATTCCTTTGCGGACGTGGCAGCCACTATTGCCGACCTGTTCGGCCTTTCATTTCCTGTGGGCGAAAGCTTCGCCAAAGATATTTTGGTTAAATAGAGGAGCGAAAAAAATCATGCGCATGTACGACATCATCCTGAAAAAACGCCGGGGCCTGGAACTCTCCCGGGATGAAATAAATTTTTTCATCCGTGGTTACACCAACGACACCATACCCGACTACCAGGTGGCCGCGCTCTTGATGGCCATATACTTTAAAGGACTGACACCCCGGGAAACAGCGGACCTGACCATGGCCATGGTGGAATCCGGGGATACGGTAAACCTGTCACCCATTCCGGGAATCAAGGTTGATAAACACAGCACCGGCGGGGTGGGTGACAAAACCACCCTGGTCCTTGCCCCCCTTGTAGCGGCTGCGGGAATACCGGTGGCCAAGATGAGCGGCCGTGGGCTGGGCCATACCGGGGGCACTATTGATAAGCTGGAATCAATACCCGGGTTTAAAGTTTCCATACCCCCGCATGAATTTCTCGAACAAGTAAAAAGGATCGGGGTAGCCGTGGTAGCCCAAACCGGTGAATTGACCCCGGCGGATAAAAAGCTTTATGCTTTAAGGGACGTAACAGCCACCGTAGACAGTATTCCCCTTATTGCTTCCAGTGTAATGAGCAAGAAAATTGCTTCAGGGGCTGATGCCGTTGTTTTGGATGTAAAGTGCGGAAGCGGAGCCTTTATGCGCAATATTGATGACGCCCGGGCACTGGCCCGCACCATGGTGGAAATAGGGAAAAGTGTGGGCCGGCAAACTGCCGCCGTTATAACTAATATGGACCAACCCTTGGGCTGTGCCGTGGGTAATGCCCTGGAAGTGCGGGAGGCCATTGAAACCCTTAAAGGTACCGGTCCCCCGGATCTGGTGGAATTGTGTCTCGCACTGGGCAGTGAAATGCTGGTTTTAGGAGGCCGGGTCGAATCCCGGAAAAAAGCCCGGGCTATTTTGCAGGAACTGCTGAATAACAGAAAGGCCATGGGCAAGTTTAAAGAAATGGTAGAAAAACAGGGCGGAGCGGTAAGAGTTTTGGAAAATCCCGAAGAACTGCCACGGGCACAATACATCCACGAAATTAAAGCACCAATAAATGGTTACGTATCTGCCATCAACGCAGAAGTGGTAGGAAATACTGCCATGCTCCTGGGAGCCGGCAGGAGAACCAAGGGCGAATCCATAGACCCTGCCGTGGGGGTAGTTATTTACAAAAAAGTAGGGGATAAAATTAAGGCCGGGGAAACACTGGCGGAACTGCATTTTAATCACCCGGCTATACTACAGAAAGCCAGTGAACTTTTAGCATCTGCCTATACCTTTTCCCAACAACCTCCCAAAGCAGCCCCTCTTATTCTGGAGACGGTATACTGAGATATACCTGCATAACTTTTATCCCCCTTTAACATAATATTTTTTAAATCCAACAAGTCCATTCACAAGGGGGATAACAAATGCGTCATAAATTAATAAGCTTCCTTGCAACATTAACAATATCTCTCATATTTGCCCTGCCGGCACATACTGCTCAGGACAAGATTACGGAACAAAATTCTTCACAACTGGAAACCAAGGCTGAATCAGCTGTACTTATGGATTATGTATCAGGGAAAGTTCTTTATTCCAAGAATCCCGATAAAGAACTACCCATGGCCAGCGTAACCAAACTGATGACCTTACTTCTGGCCGTAGAAGCAATTGACCAGGGAAAGCTCAACCTCTCTGACATAATTATAACCAGTGAACACGCGGCAAGCATGGGCGGCTCGCAAATCTACCTGGAGCCCGGTGAAGAAATGACCGTGGAAGATATGTTAATTGCCATTGCGGTGGGCTCGGCCAATGATGCCAGCGTGGCCATGGCCGAACAGGTTGCCGGGTCGGAAGAAGCTTTTGTTGACCTTATGAACCAAAGGGCAAAGGAACTGGGACTGAAGCACACCCACTTTGCAAATCCCACCGGGCTTCCCGCCGAAAACCATTATACATCTGCCTATGATGTGGCCGTTATTCTCAGGGAAAATCTTAAATACCCCCTTTTTAGAAAGGTTTCGGCCATATATGAATACGACCTCCGGGGGGGAGAATTCAAACTTTGGAATACAAACAAACTGCTCAAATGGTACCCCGGTACGGATGCCGGTAAAACAGGCTGGACAACGGAAGCCAAGTACTGTCTTGCCTCTTCAGCCAAAAGAGAAGGCTTAAGGCTTATTGCAGTGGTTCTCGGAACACCAGAGCCCAAAAGTCACTTTCGGGAGTCCATCAAACTTTATAATTACGGTTTTGCCCGCTATCAAATGGTAAACCTGGCCGGTGCCGGTACCCGGGTCAAAACTATAGATGTTAACAAGGGAACGGTGGAAAGGGTAGGAGTTGTTACCGAAAGGCAGGTAGGATTTGTTGTCCCGAAGGGACAGGAGAAAA
This sequence comes from Desulfofundulus sp. JL263-se, assembly GCF_056316025.1. Taxonomy (NCBI): domain Bacteria; kingdom Bacillati; phylum Bacillota; class Clostridia; order Eubacteriales; family Peptococcaceae; genus Desulfofundulus; species Desulfofundulus sp. JL263-se. The sequence continues at coordinate 1,615,045 of NZ_CM149993.1, forward strand.
GTGTTCGCGGCCAAATTAAGGTTCCCAGCGAAATTACCGCCCCCGTAAAAAAAGGGCAGGAAATAGGCACTTATGTAGTATTGAAGGATGGCCGGGAAGTAATGAGCGTGCCGCTGGTGGCAGAAAATGCCGTACCTAAAGCCTCCATTTTTAAGCAAATGTTTAAAGTGCTGGACAAAATGTATAAAATGAGCGGCCAAGACAGGCTTACCTGTCTTTTTTCTTTATTATATTATCTTGCCAATTAACAATATATTTGGTAATATTTAGTAAGCATTTAACATTTAATTAGGGAGGTCTAAGGGTATGCAGCTGGATACAAGCTTTAAAGAGCATACATTACTGGTTCATTTATCAGGGGATTTAGATCTTAATGTTACAGATAAATTACGTGAAGCTTTAGATAAAAAACTCGATGAATTGCCCGTGACAAATCTTGTTTTAGATCTGTCCGACGTGAATTTCATTGACAGCTCCGGACTAGGAGTATTACTCGGGAGATATAAGCGAGTATCAAAGGCCGGGGGAAAAGTAATTTTAGCCGGCGCTAAGCCCCACGTACGAAATGTTCTCGAACTGTCGGGCTTGTTACGTATTATGGAAGAATATCCATCTATTGATGATGCCCTGATAGGGCAAGGAGGAGTTTAAAATTGGCTAAAACAAATCAATTAACCATTGAATTTTCAAGTTTGCCTGAAAATATACCCTTTGCCCGGGTAGCCGTGGCAGCTTTTGCATCCCAATTAAATTTTACCTTAAATGACCTGGAAGAAATCAAAGTTATGGTATCGGAGGCGGTAAGTAATGCCATAATTCACGGCTACAATAACTCTCCCAATGAAAAGGTAAAAATTCGCGCCTTCATACACGAGCAAACCCTAACTATTTCCGTAGAGGATACGGGAAAAGGAATAGAAGATATTGCCCGGGCGTTGGAGCCGGCTTATTCCAGTGATCCCGAGCGTATGGGACTGGGATTTGTATTCATGCAATCCTTTTCCGACCATATGGACGTGGAGTCTGCCCCTGGGAAAGGTACCAAGGTAACCTTAATCAAAAAAGTGAGCACTGAAATAGGAGCGGCATGTTCCGCCCATTAAAGGGAGATACTATGAGCGGAAAAATTTTGGAGATGGACCTACCGCAATTTCCCCTTTTGCGGGATAACGAAATGCGAGAATTATTGGCCCGGGCCCAGACCGGTGACGAGCAGGCCAGAGAAAAGTTAATTAATTGCAACCTGAAACTGGTTTTTAATGTGGTTAAACGGTTTCAAAACCGGGGCTATGAGCTGGAAGACTTGTTTCAAATAGGTTGTATAGGGCTAATGAAAGCCATTGACAAGTTTAACCTTTCCTATAATGTAAAATTTTCCACATATGCAGTTCCCATGATTGTGGGAGAAATAAGACGGTTTTTAAGGGATGATAACCCGATAAAGGTCAGCCGCTCCTTAAAAGAATCTGCGTATAAAATTCAACAATCCAGGGAAAGACTCACCTCGAAACTTGGCAGGGAGCCGACCATTCAAGAAGTTGCCAAAGAATTGGGAATGACCAAGGAAGAGGTTGTTAATGCCCTGGAGGCTTCTCAACAACCTGCATCCATATATGATACGCTCCATCAAGATGACGGCGACCCCATTTATCTGCTGGACCAGCTCAGTAACCAGGAAGAAGGTGATTCTCCCTGGCTGGACAAAATATCTGTAAAGCAGTTATTAAAAACACTACCGGCAAGGGACCGGCAAATATTACTTTGGCGATTTTTTGAAGATAAAACCCAGGGGGATATTGCCAAGCGCCTTGGGCTTTCCCAGGTCCAGGTTTCACGCCTGGAACGGCAGGCTTTGAAAAAACTACGCGACTTAATAAATGAAAAGGAATAATAAATGAACCCATTCCCGACGGAATGGGTTCATTTATTATCCATCAACCAATGCATAAAATAGGGTGAATAACACATAATACAACTGCTGTTTTAAAAGACTATAAGAAGAGGTGTAACAGGTGGTAGAGGTTAAAGATTCACAGCCCGCTGAAATACAAAAACGCCAATATAAACAACTGGTAAACAGGATTAAGCCAAAACCTACCCTGGCCAGAAACGTAATTTGGGCCTTTATTGTAGGAGGTTTAATTTCTCTGATAGGTCAATTTTTCTTAAATTTATATTATAACCAGGGGCTAACCCTCAAGGAGGCCGGGGCCGCCACTTCCATTACCCTTGTATTTTTATCGGCTTTGCTAACCGGCCTTGGGTATTATGATGAAGTAACTAAACTGGGCGGTGCCGGCGGAATTGTTCCTATCACTGGATTTGCCAATGCCATGATTTCACCGGCCATGGAGTATAGAACAGAAGGTTTGGTTCTGGGTGTAGGAGCAAAATTATTTACTATAGCCGGCCCCGTACTGGTATACGGCATAATAGCCGCCTGGCTGGCCGGATTCATTTATTATCTGGCAAAATAGGAGGAAACCCAATGGCAGCTCCTAAAAAGAACGGACAACAGACAATAGCTTTTTCCAACCCACCTGTGATAATAGCCACAGCCAGCATTGTAGGCCCGGAAGAAGGTGCCGGTCCCCTGGCAACTTCCTTTGACAAGGTGATTAATGACGAGCATTACGGAGAAACATCTTGGGAAAAAGCGGAAAGACGCATGCTCGAAGAAGCTTTTAACATGGTCCTCCAAAAGGCCGGGCTTCAGCCTCAAAATGTGGATTATATGCTGGCAGGAGACCTTCTAAATCAAATTGTTAGCGCCAACTATACAGCGAGAGCTTTGGGCATTCCTTTTATTGGGCTATACGGGGCATGTTCAACCATGCAGGAAAGTATGATTTTAGGAGCCATGTTAATTGACGGCGGCTTTGCAGAATACGTGCTGGTGGGAACGGGTAGCCATTATGCCACTGCCGAACGACAATACCGCTTCCCCATTGAACAGGGAGTACAAAGATCTTTAGCATCTCAGCGGACTGTTACCGGTGCAGGCGCTATGGTACTTGCCAGTCAGGGACAGGGACCCAGGATCACCCATGCCACCGTAGGCAAAGTAATCGACCTGGGGCAAGGAGATCCCATGGACATGGGATCAGCCATGGCCCCTGCTGCTGCCGATACCATAGCAACTCATCTTTCTGATACTGCCAGGGACCCGGTAACTTATGATGTCATTATTACAGGTGACCTGGGGACTTACGGTAAGAAACTGGCCCAGGAACTTTTAAAACAAAAGGGTATAGATGTCTCCGACCGGTTTACCGACTGTGGCATTTTAATCTACAGTCCAGACCAGGATACCCATGCCGGGGGAAGTGGATGCGGTTGCTCCGCGGTGGTAACCTGCGGGTACCTTATCCAGCAGCTAAATTCAAAAAGAATTAAACGGGTGCTCGGCATTGGAACAGGCGCACTGTTGAGCCCGGTTATGACCGGCCAGGGCGAAACCATTCCATGTATTGGACATGCAGTGGCTATAGAAATGCCTTAGGGGGTAGTAGAATGATATTCTTAAAGGCTTTTATTATAGGTGGTTTAATCTGCGTAGTGGGCCAATTATTAATGGACCTTACTAATTATAAAATAACTCCTTCTCATATTTTAGTAGGGTTTGTCACGCTGGGTGTTATTCTCAGTGCTGTAGGTATTTATCAACCCCTGGTGGATTTTGCCGGAGCCGGCGCAACGGTCCCCCTCACCGGATTTGGTCATACTTTAGCCCAAGGCGCTATCCAGGGAGTACAAAAGAACGGGCTTTTAGGAGTTTTTACCGGAGGAGTTGCAGCAGCCGCGGCGGGAATTACCGCTGCCGTTGTATTCGGTTACATAGCTGCCCTGGCCTTCAAGCCCAAGGCTTAAAAACGTAATCGGTATAGGTTGATATCGGAAAAATGGACGGCTTTGATGATTACAGGCGAGGTGCCCCTTTAATCACTAAGGCCCTCAAGGAGATAATGGAGAGGAGTGGATTTTTTGACTCAAGCCGCCGTGGAAAATAAAACTAAATTAAGCAAGAATCTGGACGATAACCTGTCTTTACTGGACTCAAAACTGGCCTTTGACAAAAATTTTGACCTTATAAAAAGGGAAATAATGGTTGGTGGGCGCAGGGTAGCCCTTATTTTTGTAGATGCCTTCGTTGACGCGGAATTGATGACCCTGATACAGCGCAATTTGAGCGAATTGGGACGGGAAGATCTGTCCGTTGACGCCTTTAAAAAACTATTTCACCAGTATATAAATTATGTGGAAGTGGATACAGCTGAACACCTGGAAGACGCCGCTGAAAAAGCATTGTCCGGTCCCCTGGTAATGATTGTTGACGGATCGGACCGGGCAATTGTCATAGATGTCCGTACCTATCCCGGGCGCCAGCCGGCGGAGCCGGACCTGGAAAAGGTGGTTAGGGGCTCCCGGGATGGATTCACTGAAACCTTAGTATTTAATACGGCCCTTATCCGGCGCCGGCTAAGAGACCCCAAGCTGCGTATGGAATACGTTCAGGCCGGAAACCGCTCTAAGACAGACATCGTTGTTTGCTATATCGAGGACATAGCCAACCCGGAACTGGTTAACAGCATAAAGGAAAAACTGAAAAATATTTATATTGACGGGCTTCCCATGGCGGAAAAAGCAGTGGAGGAACTAATTACACCGGGAAGTTACTGGAACCCTTTCCCAAGGGTGCGGTACACGGAAAGGCCGGATGTTGCCGCCGCTCATCTCCTGGAAGGACACGTTCTGGTGCTAGTAGACACATCGCCCAGTGTTATAATAGCACCGGCCACCTTTTTCCATCATGTCCAGCACGCCGAGGAATACCGGCAAAGCCCTACCATAGGGATTTACTTGCGCTGGGTGCGCTTTGCGGGGATATTGATTTCGGTATTTTTACTCCCTCTCTGGATGTTGGTGGTACTGCACCCTGAACTTCTCCCCAAAAATCTGGAATTTATAGGGCCCAATAAAACAGGACAGGTACCCATATTCTTGCAATTTATCATTGCAGAAATTGCGGTAGACTTGGTGCGCATGGCAACCATACACACACCTACGGCCCTGGCCACAGCAGCGGGATTGATTGCCACCTTGCTTATCGGTGAAATGGCGGTCTCTGTGGGACTTTTTAATGTTGAAGTAATCATGTACACAGCAACAGCAGCCATAGGAACCTTCATGACTCCCAGCTACGAGCTCAGTATGGCTAACCGCCTTGCCCGCTTAGTTCTTTTGATAGTAACATTCCTTTTTGGCTTACCCGGATTCATTATAGGCACGGCGCTTTTGATATTCTGGCTGGCCTCGACAAAATCCTTCGGCATACCTTACCTGTGGCCGCTTATACCGTTAAATTTAAAAGCTTTGGGCACAATATTAGTTCGGACGCCGGTACCTATTACCAATACCCGTTTTAGTGTTTTCAGTCCCCAGGATCGCGACCGGCAGGGAAGACAGGGGGTGCCCGAACCTGCCCGCAAGCCTGTTACCAAAGAAAGAAGAAAACGATAACTCGAAAAATGAAAAAAGGAGCGGGTTTCCGCTCCTTTTCACTTTTTATTAGGCCGCTTTTTCCATGGCTTCCCTGGCCATGATCAACAGCTGGCGTGCCCCGTCATTTTTGGGGTTAAAATAAAGTTCTTTTTGTAAACAGGTACAGGCTTCTTTATATTTCCCCAAGTAATAATAAGCTTCTCCCATGGCGGCAAAAATAAAGGTCCAGCGAGGCCTGAGGAAAGCCAGTAACGACAAATATGTTAAGGCTTCCTTATATCTTTCCAGGCGCAAAAGACAAATGGCAAAATTAAACATAGCTTGCGGGTTTAGAGGCCGCAATTTCAGAGCCTCACGGAAATTAGATATTGCATGAACCCAATGACCGTTTAAGCTGTGAATAACCCCCATAGCAAACTTTCCAATATAACCTTCCGGCTTCAACTTATAAATTTTAAAGTAACAGCTTTTTACTTGCTCCAGGTTACCCCGCCTGGATGCCCTCTCTGCCCGGCAAGCCAGCCAGTGAAGATATAGGTCCTTGCCCCAGAACAACAGTAGTAGGCCCCCAAAAACCCCTAACAGCCACTGAAAGGAAATATCCCGGGAGGGTGCCCAATAAGCCGTCAAGCCTGCTGATGCACAGGCGGCGATTGCAAAATATAATAATTTTTTCATGTTCTTCACCCCTCGCTTTCTTTATCCCATTTTATTAAATCGTGAATTAAGTGGTCACCAATTATACCGTAAACAGTCTAAAATAAGGGTCCGCCGGTTAATAAGGAAGCAATACATTTGAGTATATTTTACTATTAACCTGCCAATACTATTGAAGTGATATAAATGCCTAGTACCGGTTAATATTACAACATATGTTCATCCCGGTAAGTACTTTTAGGCAGTCCATGCGGAGGAATTAAAGGTGCAACAAACCGTAGGCATACCGCGAGCTTTACTTTATTATGACTTTTTTCCCATGTGGAGTACATTTTTTAACTATTTGGGTGTAAAAACTGTCGTTTCCCCGAAAACCAATAAAAAAATTTTGGAGGCCGGTTTAAAAAATACCGTTGATGAAGCATGTTTACCTATTAAGCTGGCCATGGGTCACGTAATTGAGCTGGCCGGAAAAGTGGACTATATATTCCTTCCCCGCCTGGTCAGCTTAATCCCCCGGGAATACATTTGCCCCAAATTCCTCGGATTTCCGGATATGGTTAGGCAGTGTACGCCCGGTACACCAAAACTGATTGACGTAAATATAAATCTTTATCATCCCCGAAGCAAGGCGCAAAAAACATACCGGGAAGTGGGAAAACTCTTTTCCCGAAATCCGGTAAAAATAGATCTGGCCTATTGGAAAAGCTGTAAAGCTTTAAAACATTATAAAAAGCTTTTAAGTCAATGCATTCTTCCTGATAAAGCTATGGAAATAATGCAAGGAAAGGAAATCAAACCGGAATATAATCCCCAAGATACCACCATCGCCCTAATCGGCCATTCATACAACATTTACGACCGGTACATCAGCATGAATATTATTGGAAGACTAAAAAAGATGGGTGTAAACGTGGTTACCGCGGACAACCTTTCCGAAGAAATAATTTGCCGCGAAACCGGGACCTTGCCTAAAAAAATTTTTTGGTCTATGGGAAAAAGGATGATGGGGGCAGCCCTCCATTTTATGCATAACCCGCGTATCTCGGGAATTATATGCGTCACCTCATTTGGATGCGGGCCGGATTCCCTCATCGGCGAGCTTATTGAGAGGTACTTACGAAGAACTAGGCAAATTCCTTTCCTTAAACTAACCCTGGATGAACATACAGGGGAAGCAGGGGTTATAACCCGGCTGGAAGCTTTCCTTGATATGGTGCACTGGAAAGCGAGGAGAATTGGCGTATGAAAGTAACCTTCCCCCACATGGGGCACCTGTGGATTTCCGTAAAAGCAATGTTGGAATACTTGGGAGTAGATGTTCAAGAACCACCTCCCACTACCAAAAAAACGCTAATTTTAGGTACCAAACACGCCCCTGAATTCGCCTGCATGCCTTTAAAGCTAAACCTGGGCAATTTTATGGAAGCGGCAGAATTGGGGGCGGATACCATAATGATGGCCGGAGGGTGCGGCCCATGTCGCTTCGGCTACTATGCCCAGGTCCAACATGCCATTTTGAAGGATTTAGGCTACAACTACAAACTGGTAGTAATGGAGCCGCCAGAAAAAAAAATATCCGAACTTCTAATAAAAATCCGTTACATAACTGGTAATCATTCTTGGTGGAAGGTGATTAAAGGTATTCGATTTGGTTATAACAAGGCCAAAGCCGTAGATGAACTGGAAAAAAAAGCTCACTGGCTGCGTCCCCGGGAAATTGTCCCCGGGTCCACGGACAGAGCTTTCAAAAAAGCGCTAGAACAAATAATTAATGCCAAAACTCCGGAGGAAATGCCGGAAGCGGAAACAAGAGCAAGGCACATATTGGAACAGGTAGCGTATGATAGCCGCCGTCCCGTGGTCAGGATAGGGATTGTAGGGGAGATTTTCACATTATTGGAGCCCTTTGCAAACCTTGACCTGGAACGACACTTGGGTCGTTTAGGAGCGGAAGTGGACCGCTCAATTTACCTGAGCGAATGGATAAATGACCACCTTTTCATGGGGCTTATCAAGGGAATGCGCAGCAGCAAGGACTCACGCCGGGCAGCCCCTCCCTATCTGAACCACTTCGTAGGGGGCCACGGACAAGAAAGCGTGGGGAGCACGGTACTTTACGCCAAGCAGGGGTTTGACGGGGTGATTCAACTCCTTCCCTTCACCTGCATGCCGGAGATAATAGCCCAAAGCATTCTTCCGGAAGTGAGCACCGACCTGGGAATACCTGTCCTAACCCTTATAGTAGACGAGCAATCGGGTGAAGCAGGCATAATCACCCGCTTGGAAGCATTTATAGACCTTCTAACCCGAAAAAGGCAAGAAAAAGAGGTGCTGGCCCAATGAAAGCCTATTTGGGAATTGATGTGGGATCAGTAAGTACTAACCTTGTATTGATAGATGAACAATGTAAAGTAATTGATTCCATTTACTTGCGTACCTGTGGGCAGCCCATAATAGCCCTGCAAAGGGGGCTGCGGGAAATAACTTCCAGGCTACCGGAAAAGATCCGGCTGAGTGGTGTGGGAACAACGGGAAGCGGGCGCCACCTGGCCGGAGTCATAGTAGGGGCCGACGTTATTAAAAATGAAATTACCACCCATGCAGTGGCAGCATCCTGGGTGGTGCCGGGAACACAAACTATTTTAGAGATAGGTGGTCAAGATTCAAAGATAATAATTCTCCGGAACGGAGTAGTGTCTGATTTTGCCATGAACACGGTATGTGCTGCAGGCACCGGGTCATTTCTGGACCAGCAGGCAGCCCGCTTGAATATAGCCATAGAAGATTTCGGTCCTATTGCTTTGAAAGCCGTTACCCCCGTAAGAATCGCGGGCAGGTGTGCAGTTTTTGCAGAAAGCGATATGATTCACAAGCAGCAACTGGGCTATAACTTACCGGATATTCTGGCCGGATTATGCGAAGCTCTGGTTAGAAACTATCTCAATAATGTGGGAAAGGGAAAAGAAATTTTACCCCCAGTGGTTTTCCAGGGGGGCGTTGCTGCCAACGTAGGTATGAAAAGAGCCTTTGAAAAAGCTCTGGACACGGAAATTCACGTACCTAAATATTACAATGTCATGGGAGCATTGGGAGCAGCCATTTTGGCCAAGGAAGAAACCGAAAAAACCGGATTAAGTAAATTTAAAGGATTTTCAGTAGCCGATACCAATTACCAGGCCGGCGGATTTGAGTGCCACGATTGTCCTAATCTCTGTGAAGTAGTTGAAATATCGGAATCCGGTACAGTGGTTGCCCGGTGGGGTGATCGTTGCGGTAAATGGTCCAGTAATATAGAAAAACAAGAAAAAATAAGCTAAAAGAGCAAAAAATGTTGCAGGATTTTTTAAAATAAGCTAAAATGGCCACATGGTACATTAAAATACTTAGAAAAGAGGAGATTGATGAGATGAGGGAAACAAAAATATTACTTTCTGACAATGAACTTCCCACCAGTTGGTATAACATTCAAGCAGACATGCCTAATTTGCCGAAACCTCCCCTTAACCCGGCTACCAAGCAGCCGGTGGGACCGGAGGACCTCTCTGCCATATTTCCTCCCGAGCTAATAAAACAAGAAGTTAGCCAGGAACGCTGGATAGAAATCCCCGAAGAAGTTCAGGAAATTTATCGCCTGTGGAGACCTTCCCCGCTAATCCGCGCCCGGCGGCTGGAAAAAACACTGGACACCCCGGCCCGCATCTTTTTTAAATGTGAAGGAGTAAGTCCCGCCGGCAGCCACAAGCTCAACACAGCAGTACCACAGGCCTATTTTAATAAAAAAAGCGGGATTAAAAGGCTGACCACCGAAACAGGCGCCGGCCAATGGGGTGTGGCCCTTAGCCAGGCCTGTAATTTCTTTGGCCTGGAGTGCAAAGTATATATGGTAAAAGTAAGCTACCAGCAGAAACCATATCGCCGTTCCATGATGCAAATTTTTGGTTCCGATGTAGTACCCAGTCCCAGTGAAGAAACCGAAGCAGGAAGAAAGGTGCTCGAACAAGACCCCGATTCCCTGGGCAGCCTGGGAATTGCCATCAGTGAAGCCGTTGAAGTGGCAGCCAGTAGGGATGATACCAACTATGCCCTTGGCAGCGTGCTGAATCATGTATTACTGCACCAAACCGTTATCGGCCTTGAAGCTAAAAAGCAAATGGCCAAGGCAGGGTACTACCCTGACGTGGTAATCGCCTGTTGCGGCGGGGGCAGCAATTTCGGAGGGATGGCCTTCCCCTTTGTCCACGATAAATTAACCCGCGATGCCCGGGTTCGCTTGGTGGCTGTAGAGCCCACTGCATGTCCCACCCTGACGAGGGGTAAATTCGGATATGATTTTGGTGATACGGCAGGCTTGACGCCACTATTGTCCATGTATACCTTGGGTGCGGAATTTATGCCCCCGGGTATTCACGCAGGCGGCCTGCGTTACCACGGAGACTCGCCATTAGTCAGCCAGCTGTATCATGACGGAATTATTGAAGCCAGGGCAGTGGAACAAACAGCCATCTTTGAAGCCGCAATTTTATTTGCCCGCTCCGAGGGAATAGTTCCGGCCCCGGAATCCGCCCACGCCATTCGCGGAGCCATAGACGAAGCACTGGCCGCCCGGGAGGCAGGGGAAAGCAGAACAATTCTATTTAACCTCAGCGGGCACGGCCTTCTGGACCTGCCCTCCTACGACTCCTATTTTGCCGGCAAATTGGAAGATTACCGCCTTCCCGATGACGTACTGCAAAAATCGCTGGCCAAGTTACCTGAAGTTAAGTAAATGGCTGCAGCAAATATGCTGCAGCCATTTTTACATTTACATTGACCGACAAATAGTGTCATGTTAAAATCATTCAAGGTTTTAGTTGTTCTTTTAACGAAAAGACAGGAATTATTGGGAGGCTAAGTAAATCATGAAATTGCAAGGAACCATGCGTATAAATTCCCGGGGTCACCTGGAAATAGGCGGGTGTGACACCACAGAGCTCGTCCGGGAATTTGGAACTCCCCTTTACATTCTTGACGAACAAACCTTCCGCGAACGCTGCCGGCAATATTACCGCTCATTCACCGAAAAATACGGAGGTCTCGTTTTATATGCCGCAAAGTCTCTCCTCACCCTGGCCGTCTGTCATATAGTAAATGAAGAAGGCCTCGGACTGGACGTGGTTTCCGGTGGAGAATTATATACCGCTTTAAAAGCGGAATTTCCCCCCGAGAAAATATATTTCCACGGAAATAACAAATCTTCTGAAGAATTAAAAATGGCCCTGGAAGCAGGAGTGGGCCGCTTCATGGTTGACAATCTCTACGAATTGGAAATGTTAAATGACCTGGCCGGGAAAATGGGCGTAACGGCCAATGTCGACCTGCGGCTGACCCCGGGCATAGAGGCCCACACCCATGAATACATTAAGACCGGTCAAATAGATAGCAAGTTCGGCTTGGTCATTGAAAACGGACAAGCCATGGAAGGCATAAAGAAAGCCCTGGCAATGCAAAATATTCAATTAAAGGGTTTACACTGCCATATTGGCTCGCAAATTTTTGAGCTGAATTCCTTCGCCCATGCCGCTGGTGTAATGCTGGACTTTGCCAAAGAATCCAAAATTGAAACCGGCTGGGTGCCGCAGGAACTGGACTTGGGCGGCGGACTGGGAATTTATTACTCTTCCGGAGACCAGCCCAGGCCTGTGTCTGAATTAGCGGAACTGGTAATGGAGACTATTCGGAAAAAGGTTTCGGAAATAGGTATACCAGTGCCCAGAATAATTGTCGAGCCCGGCCGTTCCGTATCCGGGCCGGCGGGTATTACCTTATATACCATTGGATCAATTAAAAATATTCCCGGTATAAGAAAATACGTAGCAGTGGACGGCGGCATGGGTGACAACCCCAGGCCGGCCCTTTACCAGGCTGTTTACGAGGGCATGGTGGCCAACAAAGCCAGTGAAGAGCCCAAAGAGGTGGTTTCTATAGCCGGCAAGTGTTGTGAATCAGGTGATATGCTTATCTGGAATATAAAATTACCCCCCGTAGAGCCGGGTGACATTCTGGCCGTAAGCGCCACCGGTGCTTATAATTACTCAATGTCATCCAATTACAACATGCTTCCCAGGCCGGCAATGGTTTTAGTAAAGGACGGGCAGGCCGACATTATTATAGAAAGGGAAACTTATGAAGACCTGTTAAAAAAAGATATCGTTCCAAAGCGGCTTTTAAAAAATAAAGTAATAGATATAGCCTCTGCAAAATAATTACGGCGCCCCCGGGGCGCTTTAATTCTATATGTCTGTATGATATAATACCTATATTTGGAATGGCATTGGTACCAATTACGGAGGCGATTGCATGCAAGTCATTACCACCCACACTAACACGGATCTGGACGGCTTGGCCGCAGCAGTTGCCGCCCAAAAGCTCTACCCGGGCGCCGTTCTAGTGTTTCCCGGTAAACTTTCTCGAAACGTGGAAGAATTTTTGGCCTTACACAAGGATACTTTTGCCATTCAGAATCTTAAAAACATTGACCTGGAACAAATTACGAGGTTAATTGTGGTAGATACCAAAAATCCCCGCCGGCTGGGTAAGCTGGGTGAAATAATCTCAAAAGACGGCCTGGAAATACATATTTATGACCACCATCCCTGGGCGGCAGGTGACCTAAGGGGTTCAACGGAAGTGGTTGATGCCGTAGGAGCTACCGCAACGTTGCTAGTAGAGAAAATTAAGGAACAGAATATTCCCATTTCGCCCCTGGAAGCAACCACTATGATATTGGGTATTTACGCCGATACGGGGTCCTTGTTATTTACCAATACCACGCCCCGTGATATCAAGGCAGCGGCCTACCTGCTGGAACAGGGAGCCAAACTTTCAGTGGTTGCCGATTTTCTTGGCCGCCCTTTAACGGATGAGCAAAAATCTCTGCTTAAGGACCTGGTAATGTCAGCCACACATTATTCCATCAGGGGAGTCAAAGTTCTTGTAGCCAAAGCCCGGGTGGATGAATTCATTGTGGGGCTGGCTACCCTCACCCATAATCTCGCGGAAATTGAACGCCCGGACGCTATTTTTACGGTAGTTGAAATGGAAGACCGGGTACATATTGTAGGGCGCAGTAATGTGCCCCAGGTAGAGGTAAATAAGATAGTATCTTATTTTGGGGGTAAAGGGCACGCGGAAGCTGCTTCCGCAACGGTAAAAAATGAAAATGTTGACGAGATTGCCGAAAAGCTTTTACAAATCCTTCATGACAAGATAAAGGCCCCATTACTGGCGGCTGATATTATGTCCAGTCCCGTTAAATCCGTGGTACCTGGTACAACCATTGCAGAAGCAAATCAAATAATGCTTCGCTACGGTCATACAGGATTACCCGTGGTAGAAAAAGAAAAGGTAGTAGGGGTAATCTCCCGCCGGGACGTGGAAAAGGCAAACCGCCACGGCCTTGGACATGCACCGGTAAAAGCCTTTATGACCAATAACGTAATAACGGTTTCGGAAGATACCCCAATATCTAAAATACAAGAATTAATGATTGAGCACGATATAGGAAGGTTACCGGTTACAGCCAACGGGAAGCTTGTAGGTATTGTTTCCCGCACTGATCTTTTGCGCACATTGCACGGGGAAATACAAGCCCGGCACCGAACTGTCTATACCAGCCCCAAGGAACTTCCATATTATAATAATATAAGTGATTTGCTGCGGCGCAGCCTATCACCTTCCATGTGGAATATCTTGAAACAGGCCGGGAAAATAGCTGATGACCTGGGTTATAATGTTTATGCTGCCGGAGGCATAGTGCGGGACGTTATGCTAGGCGCAGACAGCCTGGATGTCGACCTGGTGGTAGAGGGAGACGGAATTGCATTAGCCGAGGCCCTGGGCGCCTTTTACCGTGCCAGGGTTAAAAAGCACGAAAAATTCGGCACGGCTGAGATTCAATTTTCCGAGGGGCTAAAGGTAGACGTAGCCACGGCCAGGGTGGAATTTTACGAATACCCGGCAGCACTTCCCCAGGTGGAAAGTTCCTCCCTCAGACACGACTTATACAGAAGGGACTTTACCATCAATACCATGGCTGTTTCCCTGAATGAAAAAAACTTTGGAAAATTGATTGATTATTTTGGGGGAAGGGAAGACCTGCAATATGGCCTTACCGGCTTAATTAGGGTGTTACATAATTTGAGCTTTATCGAAGACCCCATCCGAATGCTCCGGGCCGTGCGATTCGAACAGCGCTACCAAATGACCATTGAACCCCAGACATTAAAACTTTTAACCGAAACTGTTCGACAGGGCGTACTGAGCAAGGTTTCCAATGCCAGGCTCTGGGAGGAACTAAAACATATTCTAACGGAACCCCGGGCGGGTGAAATGCTTGAACGGCTTAACCAGCTGGGGTTGTGGCCGTTTCTCTTTCCTAACGTAAATTATGAGGAAACGGAAGCGGTTCAAAAAAAATTAGCCAGCTCCATATCCCTTTTAAATTCTTGGGATTTCTCGGAATCTAAAATAAAATGGCTGCCATACCTTATTGCCATTCTTCACCGGTCCGACCGGAAAACTTGCTTAAAAATTTGTCAAAAGTATAACCTGGGAAAAAGACAAACGGAAAAAATCCTTGCTACCGCTTCAGGCTGGCGGGATGCATTATTTTTAATCAGCAAAGCCCCTAAAGGAACCCCCCCCAGTAAACTGGCGGGGCAGATTCTCAGCCTTCCCAGTGAATCCTATCCGGTGCTGCTTTCTATTATGGACGAAGAATGGCTTAAAGAAAGGTTTAAGCAATTGTTATCCGCCATTCAAAGAAGCAAGCCTGGTATTAGCGGCAAATATATTAAAAGCTTAGGATATCACCCCGGTCCCATTTACCGGGAAGTACTGGAAGCAGTATGGCGGGCCCGGCTTGACGGGGAGATTTCCACCGAGGAAGAAGAGAAGGCCTTTGCCAGAAAGTATTTAAAAGAAATTGAAGGAGAGAAGCTAAATAATGTTTAATATTGATATCAGGCAAACTTTATTATTACTACCGGGGATATTTGTCGGGCTTACCTTCCATGAATTTGCCCACGGCTGGGTGGCGGATAAGTTAGGAGACCCTACCGCCAGGTACCAGGGCAGGCTAACCCTTAACCCTATTGCCCATATAGACCCCATAGGATTTTTAATGCTCTTATTCTTTCATTTCGGCTGGGCAAAACCGGTTCCCGTAAATCCTTACAATTTACGGGTAAATCCACGGCAGGGAATGCTTTTCGTAGCTCTGGCCGGGCCGGTAACTAACCTTCTCCTGGCTTTTATACTGGCCATATTTCTCCGCCTGGGGCTATTCAGTTTTATGAACGAGATTTATTACATGGCCTGGCTGGCGGTATATATAAACATAGTGCTTGCCGTTTTTAACCTTATACCGATACCCCCGCTGGACGGCTCAAAAATTCTTGCCGGTATTCTGCCGGGAAACACCCCCTGGCTTTATAAACTCGAAACTTATGGAACCATCATTTTGTTACTGCTCTTATTTACCGGAGTTATCGGCCGTATCCTGGCATTTATTATCAATCCTCTCGCTGGTTTGCTACTACCTTAACACTGAAAAAAGAAAGGAGTAACACCTGGAATGAGTCGCGGTAGAATTCTTAGCGGAATGCGCCCTACAGGAAAGTTGCATATAGGACATTTAAGCGTCTTGAAAAACTGGGTTAAACTGCAGGATGAATATGAATGCTTTTTTTGCGTGGCCGACTGGCACGCCTTAACCACCGCCTTTGACGATCCCGGAGGTATTGCTGCCAATACCAGGGAAATGGTTATTGACTGGCTGGCCACGGGAATAGATCCGAATAAAAGCGTGGTTTTTGTACAATCCCACGTACCGCAGCACGCTGAATTACACCTTCTTTTTTCTATGATAACCCCACTGGGCTGGTTGGAAAGAGTACCCACCTACAAAGATCAAGTTCAGCAACACCGTAAAAAAGGCAAAGACATAATGAACTACGGATTTCTAGGATATCCTGTACTTCAGGCCGCGGATATATTGGTATACCGCGCCGACACCGTTCCGGTAGGGGAAGATCAACTGCCCCACCTGGAATTATGCAGGGAAATTGCCAGAAGATATAATCACCTTTACAGCCCCATTTTCCCGGAGCCAAAGGCCAAACTGGCCCAGATGTCCCTGCTCCCCGGTGTTGACGGGCGTAAAATGAGCAAAAGTTATGCCAACGACATAACCATTTCTGCTGACCCCGAAGAAATAAAGAAAAAAGTTAACTCCATGATTACCGACCCCGGACGTATTCATAAGACAGACCCCGGCAACCCCGAAGTGTGCATAGTACACAAGTACCACGGGATATATTCGGCCCCGGAGCTGCCGGCCATTGAGGAAGATTGCCGCCGGGGCAACATTGGTTGTGTAGCTTGTAAGAAAATACTGGCCGAGAAACTTGACGAGGTTATTGGACCCATCCGGGAGCGCCGCGCCCAAATAGCAAAGGACCCGGGATATGTGGATGACGTGCTGGCCGAAGGAACACGCAAGGCCAGGGAAGAAGCGCAGAAGACCATGGAATTGGCCAGGAAAGCCGTGTTCGGTTAAGTAAATCATAAACAGATAAACAAGGCCCGCAGCAGCTAATAAATTAATCTGCTGCGGGCCTTGTTTTTTAAGGCATACTTAATCTTCTAATGAGGAATATTAAAAAATTAAAAAGTAACCAAAGTATTTTTTCAAGGCAGGTGAACCAATGTTACTTTTAATCCCCCTATTACTCTTTCTGACAGTTTTTTTGATTTTTTTGATAACCCCCTTAAAAATAAAAATTATTTATCGCAGGAAAGACCAAAATGATTACCTGGCCGCGGAAATACTTATGCTTGGAAACCGCTTGCCTGTCAGGTTGGAATTATACTCCCTGGACGGGCCCGGGAAGATATTCAAGCCTTTCTTAAAAATAAGGGGCAAACTCACCGGCGGGAAAAGACCTATAGCTTACTCCCAAAAGATACTTTCGCCATCCCGTTTATACCGCATATGCTGCAAAATCATGCAATATTTCCACCTGTTTAAACCGGCCCTGCATTATATGGCCAAAAGAATAAAAATACTTGATTTTCGGTGGAACACAAAACTAGGATTTAAAGACGCCGCTTCCACCGGAATGGTTACCGGTGTCCTCTGGACCTTCAAAGGATTGTTTTCCAGTATACTTTATCAGATTATGGACCACCAGGGAAAATATCCACAGATAACCATAAATCCGGCATTTAACCAAAAATTATTTGATACGGAACTTGACTGCATATTTGAAGTACACCCCGGTCATATTATTATTACCGCTCTTAAAACAATAAAGTTATGGTTATCAAGTCAAGTAAATCCAGGGAGGAAAGAATATGCCCGACCAGCACCCAATTGAAGGACTCATGAAAACAGCCATGGAAAGCATAAAGGAAATGACCGATGTAAATACAGTGGTGGGCGACCCGGTTGAGTCACCCGATGGAAGTGTTATAATACCCATTTCAAAGGTAGCCTGTGGCTTTGGAGCAGGAGGCGGGGAATTTGAGGCGCCCGGAAGCCAGGATAGTAATGGAAACCAGGAACAAATGCCTTTTTTTGGCGGAGGTAGTGGCGCCGGGGTTTCGGTTCAGCCGGTAGGATTTTTAGTAGTGGGAAACGGTCAGGTTAGATTGCTGCCCGTAAATGCCAATGTCACCGCGGATAGAATCATAGATATGGCACCCCAAATACTATCCCAAATCCAGTCCATATTAAGCCGGTGGAAAAATAAGGATCAGGAAAAGGACGGCGGCGGCCAGGCTCAGGCATCCACACCTGCGCAACCCCCTCCAACGGCACCAATTTAATTTTTTTAAAGTGGGCTCAAAACCCGCTTTTTTTATAACCATATTTATATTACACATTAGAAAAGTTTTTATAATTGAAGCAGGAATTTTTGCAAGTTTTGTGGAAATTTCAAATGAAAGTTTCCCGTTTCTGTCCCTTCAAATAAAATAATTAATTATCAGATTTAGCACAAACGTAAAAGGGGATGTGCCATATGAGAGATAAAAGCGAATCTTCCTATCTCACTAAAAAGTTATCGAACCATACCGGAAGAATTCTACTGGCACTAATAATAGGTTTGGGGACGGGACTGGGCGCAGTTGGTTTTCGTTATTTAATTAACTTTTTTAAAGAATTGTTCTTTACCCAAGGCGGTAACGCCTTATCGCCTCTTATGGGCCACTTTTATGTAATTATAATTCCGGTCCTGGGAGGTTTTATTGTTGGCCCGCTTACGTATTTTTTAGCCAGAGAAGCCAAAGGACACGGTGTTCCCGAGGTTATGGCCGCTGTGGCCGTTCGGGGCGGCAAAATCCGACCGCGGGTGGTTATTGTTAAAGCCCTGGCATCAGCAATTTGCATTGGCTCCGGCGGTTCAGTGGGCCGCGAGGGCCCCATTGTACAAATCGGCTCCGCCATAGGGTCCACTATCGGCCAAATTGTCAATGTCCCTACCCGAAAGTTAAGGGCCATGGTAGCCTGCGGGGCAGCGGGCGGTATAGCAGCCACCTTTAACGCCCCCATTGGCGGGGTACTGTTCTCCTTGGAAATCATCCTTGGAGAATTTACCGGCAGCCATCTTATGATGGTAATCCTTTCCGCAGTGACTGCTGCATTGGTAGCCAGAATATTTCTGGGTGACGCGCCGGCCTTTAATGTCCCGGCCTACTCGTTAAACGACCCTGTGGAGCTTATTTTTTATGCCCTTCTTGGAGCTTTATGCGCTGTGTTTGCGGTTATCTACATCCGGGCTTTGTATAAAATGGAAGACATCTTTGATACTTTTAAATTTATCCCCGAATATCTGAAACCCGCCCTCGGAGGCCTGCTTGTAGGGCTTATAGGCTTATTTTACCCGCAAGTTTTCGGAGTAGGTTATGAAAGCGTTGAATTG
The DNA here is from genome assembly GCF_056316025.1 of Desulfofundulus sp. JL263-se. Lineage (NCBI taxonomy): Bacteria > Bacillati > Bacillota > Clostridia > Eubacteriales > Peptococcaceae > Desulfofundulus > Desulfofundulus sp. JL263-se. The sequence continues at coordinate 1,634,169 of NZ_CM149993.1, forward strand.
GCCCTGACCGGTAAAATGGTACTGGCAACAACCGCCACCCTTGTCCTACTGAAACTACTGGCCACTTGCATTACCCTGGGTTCGGGCGGCTCAGGTGGCGTGTTTGCCCCGGGACTGTTTATGGGTGCCATGCTCGGAGCAACCTACGGCTTGATATTGCATCAACTTTTTCCTTCCATCCCCATTATTCCGGCTGCGTACGCGCTGGTAGGTATGGGCGGCGTCTTTGCAGGAAGTGCCCATGCGCCTATCACAGCAATTATAATGCTTTTTGAAATGAGTAATGACTACCACATAATTCTTCCCCTTATGGTAACCTGCATTATATCCTCGGTATTGGCCCGGAGCCTGTATAAAAATAACATTTACGTTGTTAAGTTAATTCGCCGCGGGCTGGATATTGAGGCCGCAAGAAGGCCCGACGTTTTAAAAAATGTTCTTGTCAGAGATGTAATGACGAAAACATTGGAAACCCTTCCCGGTGAATTTACCGTGTCCGATGCGTGGAAATCAATTTCCGGCAGTCCGCACCAGGGCTTTCCGGTAGTTTCAGAAAAAGATGCTTTGTTGGGAATTATTACTCACCATGAACTGGAAGAAGCAGTTAATAAGGGACTTAAAAACGAAAAGCTGGCTAACTTAACAAATCGTCAACTGGTGGTGGTTACTCCCGACGAGCCCCTCAGCGTGGCAGCCAGGAAAATGGACGTGTACGATATAGGGCGGCTGCCGGTAGTAGATCCCGACGACAATTCCAAATTAGTGGGGCTGATAACCCGTTCCGACGTTATTACTGCTTACGGCAGGAAGTGGGTTTTAGACGACGATGAAGATAAATTCGATAAACCCCCTTCTTATATCAAAGTAAACAATACTTTTTAATATAACTATTGAAAAACCGGGGTTACCGATTTTTACGGTAACTCCGGTTTTTAATTTCATAATTGAATCCTTGTCCTCATAAACGTATTATTGATACTTTTAAGTGGAAGGTGAATCAACTTATGGTCAATTACGTCTGGCTGACCATGATGGTATGTGGAATTCTGGTGGCGGCATTTAAGGGACAAGTGGAAGTGGTAACCAAGGCAGCCCTGGAAGGAGCACAAACGGGTGTTGCCACTGCCATAGACCTTATTGCCATCATTACTTTCTGGCTGGGAATTATGAAACTGGCAGAAAAGGCAGGTTTGGTACGCGCACTGGCCAAAGTGGTACGCCCGATAATGGGTTTTCTTTTCCCATCTGTACCCAAGGAGCACCCGGCCATGGGGGCAATTGTAATGAACCTGAGCGCCAACATTCTTGGACTGGGGAATGCAGCAACTCCCATGGGCTTAATTGCCATGCAGGAATTGCAAAAACTTAACTGGGGAGATAAAAAGACGGCCTCGGACGCCATGTGTACCTTTCTGGCCTTAAACACTTCCTGTATAACTTTAATACCCACCACCATCATCGGTATCAGATTAATTTACGGGTCTCAGGATCCCACTGAAATAGTGGGTACAACCATATTTGCCACCGCCTGCGGCATGACTGCGGCCATTATTACAGATAGAATTTTGAGGATAATTTATAACAGCCAGGGGAGGTAATTCAATGTTCAGCTTCATTTCGGACCTTTCTCGGTGGGCGATTCCCATAGTTCTTTTAGTTATTCCCCTGGTTGCCCACCTTAGAGGAGTAAATGTTTTCGAAACCTTTGTTGAAGGAGCAGAAGCCGGATTTGGCACAGCCATTAAGACCATTCCCTATCTGGTGGCAATGTTAGTTGCCATAAGCGTTTTCAGAGCATCCGGTGCCATGGATGTATTGGTACAGATCTTCTCACCTGCTTTAAATTTGGTAGGAGTTCCTGCTGAAATAATTCCCCACGCCATAATGCGCCCTCTTTCCGGCGGGGCAGCCCTGGGTATTGCAACCGACCTTATTAAAGCCCACGGGCCGGATTCTTTCATAGGCAGGCTTGTTTCCACCATGCAAGGTAGCAGCGATACCACTTTCTATGTCCTCACCCTTTATTTCGGCTCCGTAGGGATTGCCCGCTACCGGTATTCTATTATCTCTGGTCTTGTAGCTGATTTTACAACCCTGGTAGCATCCATATATATTGCCCACAAAGTTTTCGGCTGATTTATTTCTCACCAATTTTAACGCCTGACCAGGCGTTTTTTTTTATATCACCCGGTTAAACTCTTTGAAAGAAGGTTTTTTGAAGTTTACCGGCGTATGTAAAACCAAAGGTGATAGCTTTATGAAAGAACGGCTGCAAAAATTTATAGCCCGGGCAGGGGTGGCCTCCCGGCGACATGCGGAAAAGTTAATAACTTCGGGAAGAGTTAAGGTGAATGGTATTGTGGTTAAAGAATTAGGAACGAAAATTAACCCGGACATTGATACCGTCACTGTAGATAATAAACCCGTAAAAGCAGAAGAAAAAGTCTACCTGCTTTTAAATAAACCTAAAGGATACGTTACCACCCTTTATGACCCCCAGGGAAGACCCATTATAACCGATATACTGAAAAATGTTCGGAAACGGGTTTATCCGGTAGGAAGATTAGATTACGATACGGAAGGCCTTTTGCTGGTAACCAATGACGGACAGTTAACCTATGCCCTGACCCATCCCCGGCACGAAGTACCTAAAACTTACCACGCCCTGGTAAAAGGTGTGCCCTCCAGAGAAAAAATTAACCAGATGCGAAACGGGCTAATGCTTTCCGACGGCCCCACTGCACCGGCCAAAGTTCGCCTCTTGGGACGGAAAAAAGGTAACGGTCTTTTAGAAATAACGATTCATGAAGGCAGAAACAGACAGGTAAAGCGGATGTGTGAACATATCGGCCACCCCGTTTTAGAGCTTAAACGGGTAAAACTGGGCAACCTTACCCTCAAGGGACTGGCAACGGGCCAGTACAGGCACCTTACCCGAAAAGAAATAAACGAGTTGAAGAAATTAGCGGGTAACGGAAGTAAAGGAAATGCTAACAAATAAGTAACTTTTAAAGCAGGATTTGCCCGATTTTAATCGAATAACCGAAAGTAAAGGTATAATTTGGCAAGGAGTGATAGCACCCATATGGATAATTATAATGAACAAGTAATTGCAGAAAAAATTAACAAACCAATAAAAGTTAAAGTTCGCCTGGACTTTAAAGGAATCGGCAAGCCGGGCCGGTTTCTTTTCGGCGGCAAGTCACAGGAAAAATCTGCTGAAGATACCAGAGAACAGCAGGTGGCCTTATTCAGAAATGTTCCAATACAAGGAATATATATTGAAGATATAGATGTAAGTATTGATGTGTTTACAGTATTTGATGACGCCTTAAACGGTGAAGTTGCTTATGCTCCCGTTATTCTTACCATTTATGCCGATACTTTAGAAGACATAATTCCCTTTATTGCCCGGGAGGAATTTAGGAAAATAGAAATTCTTGAACCTCAAAATTTCTCTTTATCCAGGCAAGATACCGAAAGACTGTTATTTAAAATTCACCAACAATTCAAGAGAGAAATCAATATTTTAGAAAGAAAATATCTCAAGTAAAATCAAAAATTTTAACATGGATAATTTAACCTGCCGGGGCATATATAATTAGCCAAGACAATTTACAAAGGGGTGTCTTGGCTTGCGTAACCGGAATTTTCTGGGCTGGGGAAAAAAACTTGAAAAATTACTTATCCACCTGGTAATTCTATGTGCAGTTATCCTGGTAGTTGCCCAGTCTATAGTAGTTAAAGATCCCATGCACCGGGCAATCGGTTACGTTAACCTGGAAGATGTAATAACTTCACCCGCCGCTAACCAACAATTGGTTGCGGGAGAGCCAACCATTACCCTTTATCTCAAAGATTATTACAGTTTACCTAAAATGTATGTTTTGGTAAATGGGGAAACCGTAGGTCAATTCAGTGACCGCTACGTATCCTTTCAAGTACACGATGGAGATCTAATCCAATTGGATGCAACCTTTTACGATTACCCGGTAGAAGTTCAAGTATTAACAACTTCAGAAGAAATAATTTATCCTTCAGAAGATAAAACAGTTAAAATAACGGGAATTTCATCACTGGGTAAGGTGAAAATCGATAAATCCAAATAAGTTTCCCTGTTTATTGCTTTTAATATAACCCTTAAATATAATAATAATTATCTGGGTTTGATAGAGATAACAAGGCTATATATCGCACTCTCCGGGAGTGCATTTTATATTTGGGAGGTATCTCACCTATGGCTTATCCGGGAAGCCGGGAAGTGGCCAGGGCGGCTATTAAAATGGCCCTCAGCGAAAGCCGTGAAGAAGAAAAGGAACTAAAAAAACTTTTTGCCCGAAAAGAAATCAAAGCTGCTGCTGTTGTTTACGGCGGCGACTTTGTAACCTCGGTAAATAAAATAACGGAAAGGTCGGTTGTGGCGGCAAAAAGGGAAGGAGTCATTCAAGAATTACACGCTGATGAAGGCGCTATAGCCGGGGCAACGCGGGAAGCCCTTTCACAAGTTATGCCCAAAGCAATTGGACTTAATGTTGGCGGAAAGATTGGCATTGCCCGCTATAAGGATCACATTAGCGTAGCAGTATTTTTTGGCGTGGGTCTCCTACACCTGGACGAAGTAGCCGTGGGGCTTGGCCACCGGGCAGTATCATCACCGTAATCATTTCAAGGGGGTATCAAGTTGGGTAACCTGATGGTAAGAGCTATCAGGGGGGCCATTACCGTAGAAAAAAACACCCGGGATGACATAGAAAAGGCAACCCGGGAGTTGCTTGAATCCATAATTAGAGAAAATGAATTAGAGCCGGAACGAGTAATAAGTGTTTTTTTTACCCTTACTCCGGACCTCAATGCGGGGTTTCCCGCTGCAGCAGCCAGGCAACTTCGGGGCTGGCAATTGATACCCATGCTTTGCGCCAGGGAAGTAGCGGTACCAGGACAATTACCCATGTGCATCAGGGTAATGATTCATAGCTATACCTCTAAAACTAAAGAAGAAATTAAACACGTATATTTACGTAGAGCCAGGGCTTTAAGGCCGGACCTTGACTAACCATATTCCTTTAATGCACCGGCTGATCCGGGAATACTTGGCTGTCAGGCAGGTCTACTGCATGGTTGCTCACCACCAAGAGTCCCACATCACCTTTGAATTGTGGATCGTAAATAGTACTTGCCTCTACTCCATGTTCTCTGGCGAGACGTTCATATTTTAAAATGATTTTAGTTGGAAGATTTCCCTTTAATATCACTTTTGACGCCCTGATATCCCTAAGGGCTTGTTCTAATTCTTTTGGTACTTCCCCCTTCTTTACCCGGTCTTCGGTCAGGGCCAGAATTAATCTTTCCCGAAGCTGGCCCAAATAGTGCATGCGCTCCTCCTTCTTAACTTCGGGCTCGCTGTAAATGCCGTAGGTTAAAGCCCTCTCCAATTCATCATGATCACCGGGAAAAATTTCTTTTCTTATATCCATAAAAACTCCCCCTTTTGCATTGCATCTTTTCCCCCGTTCCCAAAATCTATTCTGAAAAAACCATTCTTATTTTCGGGAATTACTTTTCAAGCTTTGGACAAATTAGATTGAAACGAAACCTTGAAATAAATGTTGCCGAAGCCGGCAGGACAAACAGCAACAATCAGCGAATGCTACTTTTAAAGGTAAGTTCAAGGGGGAATAACGGTGTCAGCCCCAAAACTAGTAAGTAAACAAAGTAATAAAAAAAATACCGTCGTCACAGTGTCCAAGCACCGTGTGGGAGATGGGGGTATAACCGTCATTGCCGGGCCATGCGCCGTAGAAAACCGGGATGAACTGCTGCAGTTGGCAATTCAACTTAAGGATATGGGTGTACATGTTTTAAGGGGTGGGGCTTATAAGCCGCGAACATCTCCCTACGACTTTCAGGGTTTGAAGGAAGAAGGTTTAAAAATATTATGTGAGGCCGGAAAAGTCGCGGGGCTCCCCGTAATTACCGAAGTAACGGATATCCGGGACCTGGAATTAATAATGAATTACGCGGACATTTTGCAAATAGGTAGCCGCAACATGCAAAACTTTGCTTTACTGAAAGAAGTAGGGAAGACCGGCCGACCGGTTTTATTAAAGCGGGGTTTTTCAGCCACCATAGAAGAATGGCTGCTGGCAGCCGAATATATACTGGCCGAGGGCAACTGGCGGGTTATTCTGTGCGAGCGGGGCATACGTACTTTTGAGAATTACACCCGCAATACCTTTGATATCAATGCTATACCGGCAGTTAAAAACCTTTCCCATCTACCGGTGATAGCCGATCCCAGTCACGGAACCGGTAAACCTGAATTAGTAGCACCGGTGGCCAGGGCAGCCATAGCCGCCGGGGCCGACGGGATCATGGTTGAGGTCCATCCCCGCCCGGAGAAGGCACTTTGTGACGGGTTTCAAAGCCTTACCCCCGGCCAAATGAACGACCTGATTAAAGATGTCAGGCGCCTGGAAAGTTTGAGATAAGTAACCACATCGTTAAATATTTTTTAAAACAGTTGTCTTTATTACAATCCTTATGATAATATAATTACACGGTAGGATGGTTGAATGGTAGATTTATTGTAGTATGGCTGTTAGCTGAAATAACGGTAGTACGGTAGGGGAGGCGAGAATATGTATTTTGACTATTTAAGGCACTCCCGGGGAGTGCTTTTTTCAATTTTATACCGCTAACTAAAACACCCGCCATCCTGCCGGAAAATCACCTAAATCCGGAGGTTGGTTATAAAATGATAGTCGTAATGAGCCATGGCGCAGAAAAAAGCCAAATTGACGAAGTTGTGGCCCACCTGGAAAATTCCGGCTTTAGCATTCATCTCTCCCGGGGAGTGGAACGTACCATTATAGGGGCAATTGGCGATAAAACCCGCATGAGTGAACTGGCCCTGGAAGCTCTGCCGGGCGTCGAAAAAGTAGTACCGATTTTAGAACCTTATAAGCTGGCCAGCCGGACATTCAAGCCGGACGACACCATTGTTCGCGTGGGAGACCTTGAAATCGGAAATAATGTCGTACAGGTAATGGCAGGGCCCTGTGCCGTAGAAAGCAGGGAACAATTAATTTCAACAGCTCGAGCGGTAAAAGCCGCAGGGGCGACAATTCTAAGGGGCGGTGCCTTTAAGCCCCGCACATCACCCTATTCCTTCCAGGGATTGGAAAAAGAGGGGCTGAAATTGCTTGCCGAAGCCAGGGCCTTAACCGGACTGCCCGTTGTCACCGAAGTCATGGACATAACTAATCTTTCCACGGTTGCCGCGTATGCCGATATATTGCAAATCGGGGCACGAAACATGCAAAATTTCTTCCTCCTTCGGGAAGTTGCCCGGGTGGGTAAGCCTATCCTTTTAAAGCGGGCACCGTCCGCCACCATTGAAGAATGGCTTCTGGCTGCGGAATATATCCTGGCAGAGGGAAATCAAAATGTTATACTTTGCGAGCGGGGAATCAGAACTTTTGAAACATATACCCGCAATACCCTCGATTTAACGGCAATACCCGTTTTAAAGCACCTGACTCACCTGCCGGTAATTGTTGATCCCAGTCACGCCATCGGCAAATGGCGTTTTATAAAGCCCATGGCCCGGGCGGCAATTTGCGCAGGGGCGGACGGACTGCTTATTGAAGTCCACCCGGAACCCGGCAGGGCCCTTTGCGACGGGCCCCAGTCCCTAACCCCGGAAAACTTTAAGTTAACAATGGAGGAAATATTTAAGGCAGCATCCGTAATGAATAAAAAAGTGGGACGTGGAACCTGATGCCATTATTTAATAAAATTCTCATCATAGGCCTGGGTTTAATAGGCGGTTCACTGGCCAGGGCCATAAAAGAAAGAAATTTGGCCGGCGAAATAATAGGTGCTGATAACAACAAGGAAAACCTGAAGTTAGCGCTTAAGGACCGTGCCATCCATAAGTCTGCGGAACTGCCCCGGAAAGTAACCGGTGTCGAGCTGATAATACTGGCCACTCCCGTTAAGGCCATTAAAGAAATTCTCAAACAAGTTACCCCGTATCTCTCCCCGGGCACAATTATCACCGATGTGGCCAGTACCAAAGAAGAAATTGTAAGCTGGGTAAACGCTAATTTGCCCGCCAATATTCATTTTGTTGGCGGACATCCTATGGCCGGGTCGGAACAAAACGGGTTCAAGAGTGCAAATCCTTATCTCTTTGAAAAGGCCTATTACTTCATTACACCGACAAAAGGAACATCTTCACTGGCAATGGGTAAAGTAATATCCTTGGTTGAAGGCATAGGAGCCGTTCCCCTGAAATTATCCCCGCGGGAACACGATCGAATTGTTGCCTTAATAAGCCACCTTCCCCACGTGGTGGCTGCGGCCCTGGTCAATACCCTCCAGGCTTGCCGGGATTACCGGCAAATTATGCCCCTGGCCGCCGGGGGATTTAAAGATACCACCAGAATTGCCTCCGGCGTTCCCGAAATGTGGCAGGAAATATTGCTGTCCAACCGAAAAGAATTAATACAAACACTGGATAAATTCTTGCGGGTATTGGAAGAATACAAATTTGCACTGCAGAAAAGCGATGCCCAAACCCTGTTGGATAAACTTAAAAGCGCCCATGAAGCCCGCTCTAAACTAACCTCTTGAAAAGGAATGAAAAATATGGACCCTTTAAAAATCAAACCGGTAAAACTTCTCAAAGGACGCATCCCGGTCCCGGGAGATAAATCCGTCTCCCACAGGGCGGCTATTTTAAGCGCCCTAGCCGAAGGCACGACCCGTATAAAAAATTTTTTAACAGCCGCGGACTGCCTGTCCACCGTGAATTGTTTAAAAAAACTTGGGGTAAAAATCGAAGGGCCGGAAAACAACTGCCTGGTTGTGCACGGCACCGGCCCGTCTGGATTTAAAGAACCCGTTGATATTCTTTACGCGGGGAATTCGGGTACCACCATGAGACTTTTAACCGGTGTTCTGGCTTCCTTACCCTTTTTCAGCGTAATCACCGGGGACCGCTCTCTCCGTGAACGCCCCATGGGGAGAATAGTTGCTCCTTTAAGCAAAATGGGAGCAAAAATAGCGGGGCGCCGGGAAAACACCCGGGCCCCCCTTGCCGTTACCGGAAGGCGGCTAAAAGCCATCCGCTACACCACACCGGTTGCCAGTGCCCAGATCAAGTCGGCCATTCTTCTTGCCGGGCTGCAGGCAGAGGGTGAAACCGTTATTACCGAACCAGCCCTTTCCAGAGATCATACGGAGCGTATGTTGGAACATTTCGGAGTGCCCGTTAAAAGATCGGGCCTGACGGTTTCCCTGCGCGGCCCCTGCCGCCTCCGTGCCGGGGGAGATTTTACCGTTCCCGGAGATATATCCTCTGCTGCCTTCTTCATCGTGGCGGCATCCATCATTCCCGAATCGGACATTACCATTGTGGGGACAGGTATTAACCCCACCCGTACCGGCATTTTGGACGCTTTACGGCAAATGGGGGCCGATATTACCCTCCAAAATGTTCGCGAAGAGTGCGGGGAGCCAGTTGCCGATATTAGAGTACGCCACGCCCCTTTAAAGGGAATTTCCATTGGGGCTGACACCATCCCCCGCCTCATAGACGAAATACCGGTACTTGCCGTGGCCGCCGCCGTTGCCCGGGGAGAAACGGTTATAACCGGGGCAGAAGAATTAAAATATAAAGAAACCGACCGCATAAAGGCCATAGTTACGGAATTAAGTAAAATGGGAGCAAAAATAAAGGAACTTCCCGGCGGCATGGTTATAGCCGGGAATACCCGGTTTGCCGGCGGCCATTGTTATAGCTGGGGAGATCACCGCATGGCCATGGCTCTTGCGGTTGCCGGGCTGGCCGCTAAAAAGGAAACCGTTATAGAAGGTGCATCGTGTATTAAAATTTCCTTCCCCGAATTTATAAATGCATTAAATTCTTTAACGGTAGAATAATACAGCCTGGAAGGGTTTTTCCTCCTCCGGGCTTTTATTTTGATTAAAAAAAGGAAATTGGTTATAGGTGTCGAAAATACTAAAGTATTGCACATGTTTCATTTTGGGAGGTATTATGCCAGGAAAGATTAAAATAGCCATCGATGGCCCGGCAGGAGCCGGTAAGAGCACGGTAGCCAAGCAAGTTGCCAAAAGGCTAAATTTTTTATACATAGATACCGGTGCCATTTACCGGGCGGTAACGTTCATGGCCCTGCAGCGAAATATAGACCTGGAAGATGAGGAAGCGGTTACAGACCTGGCCCGAAAAATGATTATTGAAATGGTTCCGGACAGCGAAAAACTATATCACATTTATGCCGACGGCATGAATGTTACAAGCGAAATCAGGAAACCTGAAATATCTCGCAAGGTTTCCCTGGTGGCAAAAATACCGGGAGTTAGAGAGAGCCTCTTGCAAAAACAAAGGGATATGGCCAGGGAAGGTAAAATTGTAATGGAAGGAAGGGACATTGGTACCACGGTTTTACCGGAAGCGGACTTTAAATTTTTTTTAACGGCAACTCCGGAAGAAAGGGCCCGGCGCCGGTATAAGGAACTGGTTTCCCAGGGCTACCGGGTCAGCCTGGACACCCTGCTGGAAGAAATAAAGGAGCGGGACAGAATAGACAGCACCAGGGAAGTTGCTCCACTAAAACCGGCCCCGGACGCCGTTATAATAGATTGTACTGAAATGAAAGTTGAACAGGTAGTCGATTATATTGTCTCCAAAGTTACCGGGAGGTAAAATTTAGTGTTTTACCGGATGGCCAGAGTTATTTGCCGAATTGTGCTGGCATTACTCCGCCGGTGGGAAGTTCGGGGAGCTCAAAACCTGCCCCCGTCCGGGGGCGTTATAGTTATAGCCAACCATATCAGCTACTGGGATCCGGTGGTAGTAGGTTGCACCTTCAACCGGCAAATTCATTTTATGGCCAAAGCGGAACTTTTTAAAATCCCTTTATTAGGCCCTATAATTACCAAATTGGGAGCCTTTCCCATTCACAGGGACGGGCCCGATCCCCCGGCCATCCGCCACTCATTGCAATTACTTAAAGCCGGCAAAGTACTCGGTATTTTTCCTGAGGGGACCAGAAGTCACACTGGGGAACTTTTAAATCCCCATCTCGGAGCTGCCATGCTGGCTCTTAAAGTAGGTGTACCGATACTGCCGGTGGCTGTTAGTGGAACAAAAGGCATATTTGGAAAAGTACGCGTTACCGTAGGAAAACCCATAGAGTTTAGCGTTTTATATCGACAAAAACCCACAAAAACCGACCTGGAAAATGTAAGCCGCCAGGTTATGGCAGAAATCGATAGGTTGCGGAGAAATAACTAATTGTGGTGATAAAATGGAAGTTCATATTGCCCCCAAAGCAGGTTTCTGCTTTGGTGTTAAAAGAGCTATTGAAATGGCGGTGCAGTCCGCCAGAAACAGGGACGGGCCCCTGTACTCCCTTGGTCCTTTAATTCACAATCCGCAAGTGGTAGCAGCACTTTCAAAAGAAGGGATTAAAGAAACAGAAAGTGTTTCTGAGGTCAAGCCCGGCGACGTATTGATTATCAGATCCCACGGTGTTACCCCTGCAGAGCTTCAACAGGCCAAAGAGCTCAATCTTAAAGTAGTGGACGCCACCTGCCCCTTTGTAGCCAAAGCCCAGCAATTGGCCAAAAAATTAAAGGAAGAAGGGTATCAGGTGGTTGTGGTGGGAGAAAAAAAACACCCCGAAGTAAAAGGACTGGTAGGCTGGGCAGGAAATGGGGCACTGGTAGTCAAGGATTCCCGGGAGGCCGCTAGCATTCCCTTTTACCCCCGAATAGGGGTAATCGCCCAAACTACGCAACCCCGGGAAAATTTTCATGAAGTGGTGGAAGTTCTTAAAAGTAAATGTGACCAGATTCAGGTGTATGATACCATCTGCCACGCCACCTCCGAGCGACAAGCATCAGCAATTGAATTGGCCCAAAAGGTGGATGTAATGGTGGTAGTAGGTGGATTTAACAGTGCTAACACAAGAAAGTTGGCCATGTTATGTCGCGCTACCGGAACCCCTACCTACCATGTGGAAGAGGCAGGCCAATTGAACCCCCGGTGGTTCAAAGGAGTTAAGGTAGCAGGCTTAACGGCAGGGGCATCTACACCTGAATGGATTATAGAGGAGGTTTGTAGGCGCATGAAGGAAGTAGGCGAAATGAATTTGAACGAAGAAGTACAGCCGGTGGAAGAAAAAATTTCCCCCGAAGAGCAAACTCAACAAAATGCAGATATCACTTCCCAAGAGCCGCTACAAGGTAACATGGAAGAGGCAATGGAAGTGAAATCTCTCCGCCCGGGAGACATCGTCAGGGGCACTGTGGTTCAGTTATCCGACGGTGAAGTCCTCATTGACGTAGGTGCCAAATCGGAAGGCGTTATTCCACTGAAAGAACTATCCAGCTTCGATATTAACTCTCCCAGGGACGTAGTCCAGGTGGGAGATAAAATAGACGTGCTGGTCTTAAAAAGTGAAGATAACGAGGGCAGGCTCCTTCTTTCCAAGGAACGGGCCGACGCTAAAAAAGCCTGGTCGGCCTTGGAAGAACACCTGGAAAGTGGAGAGCCCGTTGAAGGTATTGTACGGGAAGTTGTTAAAGGCGGCCTTTTGGTGGACGTGGGTTTACGTGCCTTCCTGCCAGCATCCCTGGTGGAAATGGGATATGTGGAGGATTTAAGCCAGTATATTGGCCAAACCATTCAAGCCAGGGTAATTGAGCTAAACCGCCCCCGGAGGAAGGTAATTCTTTCCAGAAAGGCCGTACTGGAAGAAGAAAACGCCAGAAAGCGAAAGGAACTGCTGGAAAACCTTCAAGAAGGGGATATAATTAAAGGGATTGTACGCCGTCTTACCAACTTTGGAGCCTTTGTGGATATCGGCGGCATCGACGGCCTGCTGCACATTTCGGAAATGGCCTGGTACCGCATCAACCATCCCTCTGACGTGGTCAGTGTAGGTGACGAGCTGGAATTAAAAGTTTTGCGCGTGGATAAGGAAAATGAAAAGGTTTCCCTGGGACTTAAACAAGTTCTTCCCAACCCGTGGGACAACGTGGAGAGCAAATACCCGGTGGGCAGTATAGTGGAGGCCAAAGTAGTTCGGCTTGCCCCCTTCGGAGCCTTTGTCCAGCTGGAACCAGGGGTTGAAGGCCTCGTTCACGTTTCACACCTTGCCGAACATTACGTTGCAGAACCCAGTGAGATTGTCAGTGAGGGCGATGAGATTAAAGTTAAGGTGCTCAACGTGGAACCCGAAGAAAAACGCATCCGCTTATCCCTTCGGGAAGCAAACGGAACTAAAGGCGAGCATAACCGTGAGCGCGCACCAAGGCGGCACGTCGAGCAGCAATTTCAAGAAAAAGCCAAAGCCCATGATACAGTAAGCGACGGTGCTACTGCAACTATAGGTGAAATGGTAGGAGATATTTTCAAAAAAAGAGAAGAGTAAATTATTCCAAAGGCCCTAAGGGCCTTTTTTTTTGCATATTTACCTTTAAGCAGGGAAATCTAAAGACTGCAAAGTATAATATGCCCGCCTGAACATAAAAGACCAAGGGGGAATATAAATGACACGGTTACCCATAGGCCTGATAGTACTTATCATAGTTTCCATTCTAATCTACTTTGGCCTTGCCCAAAGGGTACTGGACAGGCTCAGGCTATCCGACAGGGCAGCTTTGGGCATCATTGCCGCTTTAATTGTAGGAAGTTTTATAACCATACCTTTATCCACGGGACGCTACGATGTATCCCTTAATGTTGGGGGAGGATTGGTCCCCATAATCGTGGCAGGTTACCTGCTGTCAAAAGCAGGTACTTTCAAGGAACGGACCCGAGCAATTATAGCAACGCTTATTACAGCAGGCGTTATATTTGGAGCAGGTTTCTTATATGGGGGCATCGATACCGAACCCGGTGGACGCCTCTTTGGGTATCTAGATTCCATATGGGTTTACCCTCTCATTGCAGGTATTGTCGCTTACGTGGCAGGAAGGTCGCGCCGCTCTGCCTTCATTGCCGCCACCCTTGGCCTGGTTTTGGTGGATATAGCTTATCTCGTATGGCTTATCACCACAGGAGCCCCTGCAGGAACAGTTGCCATTGGCGGCGCCGGAGCCTTTGACGCCATCGTCCTCGCTGGAATTATAGCCGTATTACTTGCCGAAATTATCGGTGAAGTACGGGAACGCATCCAGGGCGGCCCGTCAGCTAAACGCCCGGAATCCGTAATGGAAGGACTGAAAAAACCTGTACCGGAAGAACCAGCGGCACAAGAAGAAGGGGATAAAGGAGGTGGACCGGCATGAAAAAACATCGCTGGCAACTGGTAACAGGCGCCGGCCTTTTGGTATTAGGTGCCTTTCTAATGCTATACCTTTCCAAGGGGACTTCCCCTGCTTTTTCTCCTGCACTACTACCTAATTTCCGCTTATTTAATTCTGTGGAGGCGTGTCACGAAGACGGGCGCGTTTTTACCATCCGGGATGTGGAAAATAATTTAATAAGCAAAATGTCCCGGATGGTAACGGTAGGGGACGAAATTATAACCGGCGATGGCAGGCTTTACCGCATCAAAACGGTGGACGGCCAAAGTGCTGTAGCGGATTTTCAAGGGTTGGATAAGGACTTTATTGCCTGGCAAGATCATTTTTCCAACCAAGCAATACCGGTAATAAATCAGCAAGGAAACAAGAGCAATAACAAAATAGCCATATATCATACTCACAGCGCAGAATCCTACATTCCCTCCGACGGGACAGAAAGCAAACCGGGAAACGGCGGAATTTTCCAGGTAGGTGAAGCCTTTGCTAAAGGGCTGAGACAACAGGGCGTTGAAGCAATTCACGATTGGTCGGCGCATGAGCCCCGGGATAAAAATGCTTACAATCGCTCCCGCCGGACGGCTGTAAAACTATTGAAAAAGAATCCGGCAGCCCTTATAGACGTGCACAGAGACGGCATTCCCGATGCCAATTATTACCGAAAAAACATTAACGGCCAGCAGGTTACCCAGCTGCGCCTGGTGGTAGGCAGGCAAAATCCCAAGATGCAGGCCAACAAGGATTTTGCCAAAAGAGTAATGGCAGCAGTTAACCAAAGCTATCCAAACTTAATAAAGGAAATATTTATTGCCAACGGTAATTATAACCAGGATCTGATACCCACCGCCATGCTGGTGGAAGTGGGTACCCACACTAATTCCAGAGAAGCGGCTGAAAGGGGTGTCAGCCTTTTTGCCAGTACCCTGCCCAACGTTTTGGGCATAGGCCCTGCCGGGCCAACCCAAGATAGTTACAGGGATCCCAACGCCCGTACACCGGGTGGTTGGGCATCAACAGCCGTACTGTTGGCTGTACTGGTCATCGGCGGCGGTGCATTTCTGCTGATAAGTTCGGGAAATTGGCAAAACGTCAAGGATAGGCTTAACAGCTACATCAGCAAGGAATTTGTCAACCTGCTCATGCCCAGGCGAAACAAACGTAAATGCAAAGAAAACGAAGGTGTTTACGACCCGGATGCCAACGAAGCCGCACGGGGCAGGCTAAACGATATACAAAAGGACTAAATTTATCAACTGCATTTAAGAAAGCCATAATGCAGGTGAACACTTATATGGAAAATTATATTACCGCTGTTGTTACGGGCACCCTGGTAGGAACTCTTGCCAGGGTGCTCCTCCTAAGACTGGATTACCGGCAGTATCCGGGATATCCCCACGGGTGTATTACTCACCTTTCCCTGGGGTTTATCGCCTCCGCCCTCGGGGCAGTAGCTGTCCCGGCAATCCTGGAGCCCGATTATACCGCCTTTACTTTCCTGGCCTTGGCCGCCCAGCAATTCAGGGAGATCAGGAACATGGAAAGAAAAACCCTGGAAAATTTGGAAGATACCTGGCTGGTAAATCGCGGTAAAGATTACATAGAAGGTATTGCCCGCACATTTGAGGCCCGAAACTACCTGGTCATGCTGGCAGCCTTTTTCACCAGCCTTGCCCACCAAATAGCCAGTCTTCCCGGCGCAATCGGACTGGGGATAATACTTATTTTTTTTTCCGTGACCTTTAAAAGCGGAGAAAGTATTGGAGACATATGCGAAGTTATCCCCGCCAGGGTACACTTTAAAAATTCGCTTCTGTATGTGGGGGACATAAACTTTATGTCGGTGGGGCTCAAAGAAATGCGGGACAAAATCGCCCGGGACGCCCTGGGTGTAATTATAAAGCCCAAGGACAACGATGCCAGGGCAACATTGAGTAACGTGGGACAGCGCATGGCCATAGCTCATACCGCCGCCCTTATCCTGGGCACCAAAAAAGATGTAGATATTCCCGAATTTACCCCCCTGGTCCGAAAAGACCCGGATAGCGGTAAAGTTGCCCTTTACATAGTACCAGTGGAAAAAGACATGGACGCACTTATAGCCGCCGTAAACAGAACACCCGTGCTAGAAAGCGCCCGCATACGCCCCTCCAGAACCCAAGCAGGCCGCATAGCTGCAGACTGAAACCACATAAAGGGGGAAATTTTTATTGGGTGACTATGAGCCCAGCGGGATACTGGCTGTAGTAACGCTGGATAAAGAACTGGTAACCGGAGGAGTGCCTGTATTCCTGGCCAAGGATGAGGAAGAAAGGGAAAAGCTGGCCGAATACCTGGCCAGGTCTCTTGATGCAATGGTCCACGACCTGGAAAACGGATGTTATATTATTGTTCGTCATTGAAAGACGGTGAAACATTGAAAATCATTTACCATTGTTATGGAGGCACCCATTCATCAGTTACGGCAGCAGCCCTTCACCTGGGCTGGCTCCCCTCTGACCGCCTTCCAACGATTGAAAAGCTGCTTCAAACCCCTTATTTCGATACTCGAACTTCAAAAGAATTCGGATACATTACCTTCATGGGTACCGATGAAAGGGGCAATGAAATTTATGTTGTGGGACGGAAAAGTATGCCGCAAGTGCTGGCAAACCTTATTGATGGACTGGCCGCAATCTTTAATATTCCCAAGGACACTTTCCGGCTCATCAATGTAATGCCCAAAGTTAACTTCAGTATGCGCATCGGCGGAATTCTTTCCCGAAGGTTCAAGTTAGTAAACCTGGGAAGACCCCTTGTTGCATGGGGGACAATCAAAGCATTTCCCTACATTCAAGAACTTATAAAAAGCACAAAGGATAATTTGGAGACGAATCAATGAAATGCCTGTTCTATTACAGCAACAGTTCCTTTCCCTATGCCGGACTGGCTGCCGCCATGCACCTGGAGATCCTCCCGGTCCAGCCACCTTTCCAAATAAAAGAACTTCCCCCGTGGATATTTACCAGGACCGCGGGTAAGCCCATTAATGCCGGTACCGACCGCTTTGGAAACCGCGTGTATGCAATCTGGGATGCCGGCAAGCCGGAGATGATAAAAAATATTATTTTCAGTTTTTTACAAATATATAAAATACCCCAGGAATGCCTCTTGTTCCTGGATACGGGCCTGAAAGACGACATTCTATCCATCGCGGCCAATATGTTACTTAAGAAACCTAAAACCAAGTCCCTGGGTGAATTACTTGTGCAAAAATTATTAAACAAATATTTTTTCCGTCTTGCCGAAGCGGTGGGAAGAAGCTATGCTCAGAACTTGACTAAAACTACCAATTATCAGATAATGTTACCATAACAGCAGCGAGAGGAGGGTCCCCATGGGGGACCGGCAATTGGTAGTAAAGTCCGTTTCTCCCGGAAGCATCGCCGAAGAATTAGGAATAAAACCAGGGGATGTTATTCTACGCATAAATGAACAGGAAGTTATGGATATCATAGATTATCGCTTTTTAATTGCCGATGAGGAAGTAAATATTTTACTTCAAAAACCTGACGGTCAGCGCTGGTTGTTGGAAATAGAAAAAGATTGGGACGAGGAATTGGGCCTGTCCTTTCAGCATGGCGGGCTTGGAAAAACCATACGTTGCCAAAACAGGTGCATCTTTTGCTTTGTGGACCAGATGCCACCTAAAATGAGAAAAAGCTTATATGTCAAGGATGATGATTACCGGTTATCATTTACCCAGGGGAATTTTATAACTTTAACCAATGCCAGTGAACGGGATTTAAAAAGAATTGCGTGCATGCGCTTAAGCCCTCTCTATGTTTCCGTTCATACCACCAATCCCGAACTGCGTGCCCGCATGATGGGGAACCGCAGGGCCGCTAAGATTATGGAACAGCTGAAATATCTGGCCGGTGCAGGCATAGAGATACACGCCCAAGTAGTTCTTTGCCCGGACATAAATGACGGCAGGGAACTGGAAAAAACTGTGGCAGACCTCACAGGCCTCTGGCCCTCAGTCCGCTCCCTGGCCCTTGTGCCGGTGGGGCTTACCTGCTACCGGGAAAACCTTTATCCATTACGTTCTTTTACGGGCCCCGAAGCCCGGCAAGTAATAGAAAAAGTTCACTGCTGGCAGGATGAATGCGTCAGGCGTTACGGCTATCCACTGGTATTTGCCAGCGATGAATTTTACCTCCTGGCGGGCGAGAACATCCCGCCCGCTTCCCGTTACGGTGGATTTCCCCAAACGGAAAACGGGGTGGGGCTGGTCCGCCTTTTCCTTGACCAGTGGAAAGAAGAAAAGGCTAAGTTGCCCCCAAGTATTCCAGCAGGCCGCAATGTACTATTGGTCACCGGCAAATTGGCCAAGCCGGTGCTGGAGCCGGTAGCCCGGCGGTTAAATGAAATAAAGAATTTAACCGTAAAACTGGTGGCAGTGGAAAATAAATTTTTCGGCTGTAGCGTTACCGTGGCCGGATTGCTCACCGCCTCGGATATAATGGAACAAGTAAAAGCAACGGAAGAAACGGACGCCGTTATCATACCCAGCGCAGCTTTAAGGGCGGACATGCCCGTATTTTTGGACAATCCCACGTTAGATGACCTCTCCCGGAAATTAGGCGTACCGGTAAAAACAGCCGGTAACCCTAAGGAATTAATACAGGCCGCCACGGGTATAATGGTTTAATTTCTGCAATAAAGTTAAAACTGGAATTAAAAAGTAAAGCTGGTGATGGTAATGTCAAAACCGGTTGTTGCCATAGTTGGCCGTCCCAACGTGGGTAAATCCACCCTTTTTAATCGAATAATAGGTGAAAGAATCGCCATCGTTGAGGACAAGCCGGGTATAACGCGGGACCGGCTCTACCAGGACACCGAGTGGAACGGCACAGAATTTACCCTGGTAGACACGGGCGGCCTGGATTTCGGGGAAGCAGATACCATTAGCAGCAAAGTACGGTCACAGGTTAACATGGCCATTCGCGAATGTGACGTTATATTATTCCTCGTGGACGCCCGCCAGGGAATATTGCCGGCAGATGAGGAAATTGCTTTAATTTTACGCAAAGCTGAAAAACCGGTAATCCTGGCTGCCAACAAGGTAGAAAACTTTAAAGATAAATCCCAATACATGGAATTCTACCGGTTGGGTCTGGGGGAACCCATCCCCATTTCCGCAGCCCAGGGATTAAATACAGGAGATCTATTGGATGCTGTAGTGGCGGCACTGCCGGAACCAGTCCATGAAGAAACGGAAAATGATGTAGTACGTATTGCAGTCATTGGACGCCCTAACGTCGGGAAATCTTCCCTGGTTAATTCCATTCTGGGAGAAGAAAGGGTTATCGTAAGTGATATCCCGGGAACGACCCGTGATGCCATTGACAGCCCCTTTTACTGGGAGGGCAACTCCTATATTCTCATAGATACGGCAGGAATTCGTAGAAAAAGCCGCATTGACCAGTCCACGGAACGGTACAGCGTTAACCGCTCTCTTAAGGCCGTGGAAAGGAGCGATGTTGCCCTCATGCTCATTGATGCCGTTGAAGGCGTAACCGACCAGGATAAGCGCATTGCCGGTTTTGCCCATAACAAGGGTAAAGCCGCAATAATTGTGGTAAATAAATGGGACCTGGTGGAAAAGGACGATAAAACAGCTAACCGTTTTAGAGAGCATATAAAACAAAACCTTTCCTTTCTTCCTTACGCGCCCATTATATTTGTCAGTGCCCTAACCGGACAGGGTATTCACCGGGTTTTAAAGATGGTCGACCACGTAGCCGACCAGGCATCCATGAGAATCCCCACCTCCCGGCTAAACGAGCTAATACAAGATGCAGTACTTTACAATCCGCCCCCGGCCAGGAAAGGTAAAAGGCTTAAAATATTTTATGCTACCCAGGAAGGGGTAAAACCCCCGACTTTCTTGATTTTCACAAACGATCCTGCACTGGTTCATTTTTCCTATATACGTTACCTGGAAAACCAGCTTCGAAATGCGTATGGTTTTGAGGGAACCCCTGTAAGATTTGTTTTTCGCAGAAAGAAATAAATTTAAGGACTTATTTGAGGTGAATGTATGTTATTTGTCCTGGCACTCATTGCCAGCTACCTTATAGGCTCCATACCGGCAGGTTACATAATTGCCAAAGCCAAGGGCGTGGACATACGGCAACACGGGAGCGGCAATATAGGTACAACCAACGTTTGGCGTACTTTGGGAGCTGCTCCCGGCCTTATAACCCTTCTGGGGGATACTGCCAAAGGTACCCTGGCGGTAATCCTGGGAATGCAGGCCGGTGGCCAGAATCTTGAATTGTTATGTGGCCTGGCGGCCATAGCCGGACACAGCTGGCCCGTATTTTTACGTTTCCGGGGCGGCAAAATTATCGCCACCAGCTTTGGAGTACTCCTCGCCCTTTCCTACCAAACCGCGCTGCTCGCCCTTGCTGTATGGTTAATTACCGTGATAATTAGCCGGTATATATCACTGGGCTCCATAGTTGCCGCAATTTCAGTACCCATTTGGATGTTACTTCTGAACCTTAAAAGCTCATATCTGGCCTTTGGCATCGCAGCGGCAGTATTCGCCGTTTACAGGCACCGAAGCAATATACAAAGAATAATTAAAGGGACCGAATTCAAAATCGGCCACGGGAAACGGGTATAAAAAGCAACGAAAGGGGGGGACGGAGTAACGGGTTTCATGTCAAAAATTGCTATAGTAGGCGCTGGAAGTTGGGCTACAGCACTGGCTATCGCCCTTTCCCGCCATCACTCCAATATTCACCTCTGGGCCAGAAGAAAAGACCAGGTTCGGGAAATCAATGAAGAAAGAAAAAACAGCCGTTATCTCCCGGGAATAACCCTGCCGGAACAAATAATCGCTTCCAATTTCCTTGATGATGTACTTTCCGGTGCGGAAATTGTTGTCTTCGGAGTACCTTCCCATGCTTTTCGCGAAGTCCTGCAAATTTCAAGGCCTTACATAGAACAGGCAGCTATTATCATTAATGTCGCCAAGGGACTGGAAGAAGATACCCTCATGCGGCTGTCGGAAGTTTTTAAAGAAGAAATGGGCGAAGAAACTGCCCACCGCTATGTAATCCTTTCCGGTCCCAGTCACGCGGAAGAAGTGGCCCGTAATATTCCCACCGCTGTGGTAGTAGCCTCTTCGTCCCTGGAATCAGCCCAAAAGGCCCAGGACATATTTATGGACCCTTACCTGCGGGTATACACTAACCCCGACGTAATCGGCGTGGAACTGGGCGGGGCTTTAAAAAATATTATCGCCCTCGGGGCCGGTATAATAGACGGCCTCGAATTCGGTGATAATACCACCGCTGCCCTTATTACCAGGGGGCTGGCTGAAATAGCACGCCTGGGCATAAGCATGGGCGCCAATCCTCTTACCTTTATCGGCCTGGCCGGTGTGGGGGACCTCATGGTTACCTGTACCAGCAAACACAGCCGCAACCGCAGGGCAGGCAGGGAAATTGGAAAGGGAAGCACTTTGCAGGAAGCATTAGATAAAGTAAACATGGTAGTGGAAGGTGTACGTACCACCAAGGCAGCATTCCATCTTTCCCGCAAATTAAATGTTGAAATGCCCATAACCGAGCAGATGTATAATGTCCTTTTCAAGGGACTTTCCCCTCGCACTGCGGTAATTAATTTAATGACCCGGGGAAGGCGCCATGAAATGGAAGAAGTTGCTGAGGCAAAGATCAAGTGGTGGACAAATTTCAAATAAGAGCGTTTAATTACAAAAAGCCCCGCGGCTTAAAAGCCGCGGGGCTTTTTGTATGCAAGCCTAACCCGGTAACAGCCTGCTGGCTCCCTTATAATTTTGGACGTAGTAGTCATTTGAGAGGGAAGTAATAATAACCCCTTTCCTGGAAGAAGCATGAACAAATTTGCCGTTACCAATATAAATACCCACATGCTGTATGGTTGAACCACCATAATAACTGAAAAATACCAAATCCCCGGGGCGCAATTCATCTTTCGCAACCTTTACCCCATATTTTGCCTGTTCAGAAGCAAGATGGGGTAAATTAATCCCTACTTTCTTAAATACATATAAAGTAAAGCCGGAACAATCAAAACTCTCCGGACCCGCTGCCCCGTATACATACGGACGCCCCAAAAGAGCCCTGGCCGCGGTCAACACTTTTCTTACATCCGGCCGGATACCCGCCCTGGAAGGACCTGCAGGTGGTACTTTAATGTTTGCTGCCTGAAATTTTGCTTTATACCGTGCCGTTTTAAAGTATCTGATTATCAACTTCTCGGAATCCCGGTCCTTTTGCACCCAGCACCTGGAAGGTTCAACGGGGACCGCCCCGGCTAATGTTGGAAAGAAACCAAATAAAAAAAACGATGTTAAAATTATTACTGCACATTTTAACAATATTTTATAAAAACTCCTTTCCATGTCCATCTTTTTCTAGTTGTTGTTTTCGACAACCCGATCCTTAAATCCTACAATAAAAACAAAAAAATGTAAAAAATTTTAGAACAAGCTAAACTTTCTTTTTCTAATTTATTCCTGTAAAAATCCAAAGACAGGTAATAATTATGTCCGGCAAACATATATATATATTGTTAATGTATGCCACTGGAAAATAATACACCTTGAAACCGGGCTGGGGCCTATCTACTCACCCAAGACGGTGGGGGGGATGAAAAAAGTTTTTGTTTTAATTTTTGCGAGGAGGGAGTGCGTGCATGGAAAAGCAGGACATTTTCCGTGATATTGCGGAGCGCACCGGCGGGGACATTTATCTTGGAGTTGTCGGTGGTGTTCGCACGGGCAAATCAACCTTTATCAAAAAATTTATGGAACTTATGGTAATACCAAACATTGAAAATGTTTATGACCAAGAGAGGGCCACCGATGAACTTCCCCAAAGCGGAGCAGGAAAAACTATAATGACAACTGAACCTAAATTCATCCCCAATGAAGCAGTGGAAATTGAAATAACCCCCCAAATCCAGGTAAAGATACGCCTTGTGGACTGTGTGGGCTACCGGGTTGAAGGGGCGCTGGGCTACGATGAAGAAGAAGGGCCGCGCATGGTATCTACTCCCTGGTTTGACGAGCCCATCCCATTTGAGGAAGCAGCTGAAATCGGCACCCGCAAAGTAATCAGCGAACATTCAACCATGGGAATAGTTATGACCACTGACGGCACTATTATTGACATTCCCAGGGAAAATTACATTGAGGCAGAGGAACGGGTTGTCGAAGAATTAAAAAATATTAACCGTCCATTCCTGATTATCTTGAATTCTACCGATCCCGAATCCGAGGATACCATCAACCTTGCCGGCGAGCTCACCGAAAAATACGACGTGCCGGTAATTCCTTTGAACGTACTTGAATTAACCCAGCAAGACATATTAATAGTGATGGAAAAATTACTCTTCGAATTCCCGGTAAATGAAGTTAACATTTCCCTACCGCCCTGGTTAGAGGAACTGGACAGCAAGCACTGGCTGCGCGAGCAATTTGAGAATGCCGTTAAGGAAACTGTGCAAAGCGTACGGCGCCTTCGCGATATAGACGGTGCAATGGAGAAACTCGGCACTTACGATTTTGTGGAAAAAATACAGCTGGAAAAAATGGACATGGGCACTGGTTCAGCAGACATTAAGGTTACTTCCAAGCCGGAATTATTCTACAGGGCATTAGAGGAAGAAACAGGATTTACCCTGGAAGGGGAACAACAGCTCTTCCGCCTGGTTAAGGAACTGGCCGTGGCCAAGCGGGAATACGATAAGATAGCTCCCGCCCTGGAAGAAGTTATGGAAAATGGATATGGTGTGGTTACTCCCAACGTGGAGGAAATGCAACTGGAAGAGCCAGAACTTATTCGCCAGGGGAGCAGGTTCGGTGTTAAATTAAAGGCCAGCGCCCCTTCCCTGCACATTATTAAAGCCGACATTACCACGGAAATAACTCCCATTATAGGTACTGAAAAGCAATGCGAAGAACTGGTTAGCTATATGCTCAGCCAGTTCGAAGAAAACCCGACAAAATTCTGGAATTCAGAAATTTTCGGCAAATCCGTAAATGAACTGGTTAGGGAAGGAATTCAAAACAAACTTTATCGCATGCCTGAAAATGCCCAGCGAAAATTACAGGAAACCCTTCAGAGAATCGTTAATGAAGGAAGTGGAGGCCTTATCTGTATAATCATCTAACCGGTTAACAAAACCGGTTTTTTTTTGCCCGTTCTTTATCAACTATTGTCACCCCATATTAATAGTGGTATAATTTCTGCTATCATGGAATAATGTCCATTTTGCACGAAAAATTTAAAGCTGCCCCGGCAAAGGAAGTGCATTGACGTTTATATAATATATAATTAAAACCGGGTTCATGCCAAAGGGGAAAGGAGAGATACCGTGTCACGCTCGGAAATAAAAGTCGGCTTAATGGGACTGGGAACGGTGGGCCGGGGTGTTTATCGTATCCTTACGGATAATCGCGAAAACATCCGGCGCAAAGTGGGTATACCCCTGGAAATAACAAAAATTTTGGTAAAGAACCCTGCCAAAGACAGAGGATTAGAGATAGATACCCGGCTATTAACGACTAATGCACCGGAAATAATTGATAATCCTGAAATCGACGTGGTTGTCGAATTAATTGGCGGCCTGGACCCGGCATTTGACTATGTTAAAACAGCCCTTTCCAACGGTAAAAGCGTGGTTACAGCCAACAAGGACATGATAGCCCTTCACGGAAAGGAACTTTTCCAAATAGCCGAGGCCAACAATACCAATCTTTTATTTGAAGCCAGCGTGGCAGGGGGAATTCCCATTATCCGCCCCCTTAAACAATGCCTGGCTGCAAATCGCATCCAGCAAATAATTGGTATAATTAACGGAACAACTAACTATATGCTTACCCAAATGACAGCCCGGGGCCGTGATTTTGACGAAGTGTTAAAAGAAGCGCAGGCAAAAGGGTATGCAGAAGCAGACCCCACTTCCGACATTGAGGGCTATGATGCTGCCCGTAAACTGGCCATACTGGCGTCCATCGCCTTTAACAGCCGGGTAACCATCAATGACGTTTACGTGCAGGGAATAACAGAAATTACTGCTACAGATATTACTTATGCCAGCGAATTAAATTATGTGATTAAGTTACTGGGCATTGCCAAAGAAACCGCCGAGGGAATTGAAGCAAGGGTACACCCGACTTTAATTCCCGCCAGCCATCCCCTGGCTTCGGTCAACGATGTTTTTAACGCCATTTTTGTAAAGGGTGATGCGGTGGGAGATACTATGTTTTACGGGCGGGGGGCCGGTGAAATGCCTACTGCCAGCGCCGTTGTGGCCGATATTATGGATGCATCCCATGCCATCTTGCGCAATGTTCCTGACATAATGGGCTGCACGTGTTTTGAAGAAAAGCCAATCAAGGCCATGGGCTTGACTGAAAGCAAATATTATATCCGCCTGCGGGTCATTGACCGGCCCGGAGTTCTGGCCTCCATCGCCTACGCCTTCGGCGATAAAGAAGTCAGCCTGGCTTCGGTAATTCAAAAACAGACAAAAGATGACACCGCCGAAATAGTAATGGTAACCCACAAAGTTAGAGAAAAGAATTTACTCGACGCCATAGAAATAATTCGGCACCTGTCGTCGGTAATCGAAGTATGTAACTTCATTCGGGTAGAAGGAGAAAATTTGTAAGTTTTAAAGAATATTTAAGAAACCCGGGAGGAACAAAGTGGTTCGCGTACAGGTACCGGCCAGCACTGCCAATTTGGGCCCCGGCTTTGATTGCCTGGGCATGGCCCTAAAATTGTACAACACCGTGGAAATGACCGAGACAAGTTCCGGCCTGGCCATTGAAGTGACGGGTGAGGGGGCAAGCGAGATCCCCAAGGACACAACTAACGTGATTTATAATTCCGCCCGGCAAGTCTTTAAAAAAACCGGGTATAATCCCGCAGGCCTAAAAATACGCTTAATCAACAACATCCCGGTATCCAGGGGACTGGGAAGCAGCGCCGCGGCCATCGTAGGGGGGATGGTAGCGGCCAACGTTATCTCCGGCGGGAAATTAAACCTGCACCAGCTGTTAAAGCTGGCCGTCGAAATGGAAGGGCACCCTGACAATGTTACCCCCGCTTTGATTGGAGGCATTACCGTTTACGTTCATTCGGAAGATGAAGTAAAATATCTAAAAATAGAACCTCCTGCCGGATTGAAAGCAGTGGTGGCTATCCCCGCTTTCCCCCTTTCCACAAAATCAGCCCGAAAAACCCTGCCCAAGCAAGTGAACCTGGAAGATGCGGTATTCAATATTGGTCGGGCTGCACTACTGGTAGGCGCCCTGCAAAAAGGGGACTTGGATTTTTTGGGGGTAGCCATGGAAGATAGACTGCACCAGTGTTACAGGGCCGGCCTAGTTCCCGGTATGAGAAAAGTTTTTGCCGCAGCTAAACTGGCCGGGGCAAGGGGAATTGCCTTAAGCGGGGCAGGCCCTGCTTTAATAGCCCTGGCCGACAAAAACCTGGATCTTATAGCCAGGGTAATGAGGGAAACCTTTCTCCAGAGCGGCATAACTGCCAGGTCCCTTATACTGGACCCCAGCCCCACAGGGGCAAGGGCATTGGAAATAAAAAATCTTGCATAGGAGTGGACGACAAATGCTGGTAGTACAAAAATATGGAGGAACTAGTGTAGCAAATCCTGAACGAATTCGCAAAGTAGCTCGCCGGGTAGTAGACATGCACCGCCAGGGACACCAGATAATAGTGGTAGTTTCCGCCATGGGCGATACAACAGACGAATTGATTGAATTAGTTAAGGAAATAACTGATGATCCCCCGGAGCGGGAAATGGATATGCTTTTATCTACCGGAGAGCAGGTGTCCATCGCCCTGCTGGCCATGGCCATTAAGGCCGTAGGTGAAGACGTCATTTCCTTAACCGGGCCCCAGGTAGGCATTAAAACCGACAATATACATAGCAAGGCCAGGATTATCGATGTTGACACCACGCGCCTTAAAAAAGAATTAAATGACGGTAAAATTGTGGTGGTGGCCGGGTTCCAGGGGGTTAACCAGGCAAATGATATAACAACCCTTGGGCGGGGAGGCTCGGATACCACAGCCGTGGCCCTGGCCGCCGCAATGAAAGCCGATATATGTGAAATTTATACCGACGTTGACGGGGTATATACCACCGACCCGCGGGTAGTTCCGGAGGCCCGCAAGCTGGATACCATAACATACGATGAAATGCTGGAACTGGCTCATCTTGGTGCCGTGGTGCTCCACCCCCGGGCCGTTGAATGTGCCAAACTTTACAATATACCTATCCATGTACGTTCCAGCTTTAACCATAATTTGGGGACCATTGTTAAGGAGGTAAGCGACATGGAAAAGGATATGGTTGTAACCGGCGTAGCCCACGACCTGAACGTAAGCAAGATAGGAATTTTCGACGTACCCGACAAGCCCGGCATAGCCTATAAGATATTTAACGCCCTGGCCCAAAAGAGCATAAACGTGGATATGATTATCCAAAGTGCCGAGCGCAACCAAGTCAACAGCATATCCTTCACCGTCTCTCAAAATGACCTTAAGCGAACCCTTGAAATAGTGGAACAAATCAAGGACGATGTGGGCTATAAGAGCTATACCTATGATCAGGACGTGGCCAAAGTTTCCATAGTAGGTGCGGGCATGATCAGCAATCCCGGTGTTGCGGCAATGATGTTTGAAGCCCTGGCCGATGAAAACATCAACATAGAAATGATTACAACTTCGGATATTAAAATTTCATGCATTATTAAAAAGAACCTGGCTGAAAAGGCTGTTAAGGCACTGCATAAAAAGTTCGGCTTAGCGGAAAAAACCCCTTGCGCCCGCTGCAGCTAGAGAATTTACGGAGGGATAATCTTGAAATATGTTGTTATACTGGCTGACGGCATGGCAGACGAAGGGTGCGAGGAACTGGGGGGAAAAACCCCCCTCCAGTACGCCCACACCCCCAACATGGACTTTTTAGCCGGTCAAAAACAAATGGGAACGGTACGAACTGTCCCGGAAGGATACCCCCCCGGCAGTGACGTGGCCAACCTGTCGGTACTGGGATATGACCCCAGAAAATATTACACCGGCCGCTCTCCCCTGGAAGCCGTCAGCATGGGAATTGAATTGGGCCCGGACGACATTGCCTTCCGCTGCAACCTCGTAACACTCTCCGGGGAAGAGGACTATGCAGAAAAAACAATGGTTGACTACTGCGCCGGGGAAATATCCTCGGAAGAATCGAAAAAACTAATAAAGAAAATAAATAGCAAACTT
The DNA here is from genome assembly GCF_056316025.1 of Desulfofundulus sp. JL263-se. Taxonomy (NCBI): domain Bacteria; kingdom Bacillati; phylum Bacillota; class Clostridia; order Eubacteriales; family Peptococcaceae; genus Desulfofundulus; species Desulfofundulus sp. JL263-se. The sequence continues at coordinate 1,662,854 of NZ_CM149993.1, forward strand.
TCCACCAACCAGATTCATTTCTACCCGGGAGTCAGTTACCGCCATTTAATGGTCTGGTGGGGCGGGCCGGAAAATTCTGATCTTACCCCGCCCCACGACATTTCTGGACAAAGGATAAACAAACACCTGCCCAAGGGCGAAGGCAGTGAATTTTTACGCAGCTTAATGCTAGCCAGTTACGATATCCTTAAAGATGACCCGGTTAACAGGGAACGCATTAATCAATCTAAAAATCCGGCCAATTCCATCTGGCTGTGGGGACAGGGCAAAAAACTTTCCCTGACCGGCTTTTATGAAAAATTTGGCCTGCAAGGGGCGGTAATTTCAGCGGTAGACTTAATAAAAGGCATTGGAATTTGTGCCGGGATGAAAGTTCTAGAGGTACAGGGAGCCACGGGAAACATACATACCAACTTCCCCGGCAAGGCCGAAGCAGCCCTGAAAGGCCTAGAAGGCGGCCTGGATTTTGTTTACATTCACGTAGAGGCCCCGGACGAAGCAGGGCACCAGGGAGACCTGGAAACAAAAATTAAGGCTATTGAGGAAATAGATAAAAAGGTTCTGGGAGAAATCCTTTATGGATTGAAGAACACAGGAGAATTTAAATTAATGGTCCTCCCCGACCACCCCACACCAGTGAGCATTAGAACTCATACGGCGGACCCGGTGCCCTTTGTTATATATCATTCCGGCTGCAAAGGGAACGGGAACGGAAAATTTGATGAAGAAACAGCCCGCAGATACCCGCTTAAATTGGAAGAGGGACATACTTTAATGGATTACTTTTTAAAAAAATAGTACCTGCCTTAAACCTCCTGAAAAAGGGGGTTTTTTTCTCCAAAGGTATTTACAAAAGCAGCTGTTTTAACTTATAATTATTATAAGAAATTTAGATAATTTTCTAATTATCGAAACGAGGTGAGGTGATTGGTATTTGATAATTTATTTAAGGCCCTTTCCGATCCCACCAGGCGAAAAATTCTAAAATTACTCCGTTCGGACGACATGACAGCCGGAGAAATTGCCTCCCACTTTAATATATCAAAGCCCAGCGTATCCCATCATTTAAACATCCTTAAGCAGGCCAAACTGGTTCTGGATGAGCGGAAAGGGCAATATATCTATTACTCTTTAAACACAACGGTTTTACAGGAAGTTCTTAGCTGGATTTCCGAGATGATGAATGGAAAAAAGAAAGGGGATAAAAATGTCCGGGAATAACAGTTTTTACGCGGAATTTTCTATCAAGAAACAACTGCGGCGCGACTGGCCGGCCCTTTTATTGCTTGCCGCCAGCCTCGTTGTAGCCATCGCGGTTTACCCCCAATTACCCGACCAGATACCTGGCCACTGGAATTTCCGGGGTGAGGTGGACCGCTATACTTCACGCGCCTTCGGCGCCTTCGGATTTCCCTTGATCACCATGGGACTCTACATTTTAATGGTAGTGGTTCCCTACCTGGACCCCAAAAGAGATAATTACCTGAAATTCTCCGAAGTCTACCAGGTGCTGAAAGTAACCCTGATATGCTTTTTGGTGGGACTCCACATGACCGTACTGGCCGCAGCCCTTGGCTATCCCCTGCCGGTAGACAAAATAGTACTGGCCGGAATATCCCTCATATTTATCATCACAGGCAATTTCATGGGCAGGATGCGCCACAACTATTTTGTAGGTATTAAACTTCCCTGGACGCTGGCCAGTGAAAAGGTTTGGACAAAAACCCACCGGCTGGCCGGCAGCATCTGGGTGCTGGCGGGCCTGGCAGGTCTTGTGGGTACCCTTTTTGGAGGTACCACAGGTGGAGTGATTTTATTCACCGCTCTGGGCATTGCCGTACTGGTGCCTGCAGTTTACTCTTTCCTGTTATATAAAAAAATTCACAACGGGTAGCGGGCAATCCCGCTCGCTCCCGGTAGAATTAATGCATTATTGGCCGGATATCCCGGCTGGGACATCCGGCTGTTCTCGTTTATTTCATTTCCCGGTCAATGCGCTGGCGAAGCCTTTGCAAGAACCCTCCTACCCGGGAATTTAATTGTTCTAAATGCTGGATTTGTTGCACATCGATCTGGCCCGATTGACCGGATGCCACTTGAGACAGCATGTTACCTATTTCCACCGTTGCATTTTGAGCCTCCCTCAGCTGGTATAAAAGTTGTTCTTGTTCCATTGCTTCATTGGACTGGTTACCAAATACCCTTTTAAGCCAGGTCAATTTAAATCCCTCCTAGTATTTATTCACAAATCTTTAATAAGTATCTGCAGATTGATAAAATGGTATTTGAAAGTGACAGGTGAAAATTCGATCCAGAATATTTTTGAAGGGAGATGTAACTGAAAGTGGCTAAAAGTTTCAGCAAAAAGAGACCCACTTTTACCCAATTTCGGGAATTGTTCCTTGACGTATTGAAAAATAATTACGGGAAGGACATAGATCCCTTTTCGCCTTGGAAGCAAATTGGCAATGATAAACAAAGGGCCCTGATCCTTGCATCCGTCAGGGACAAATTAATTGAAAAATTTGGCCTGGGAGAGAACCTGGAAATTCACAGGCAGTTAATAAATTTAGAAGGATCGGTGGAAAGCGTAATTTCCCAACTATTCCATTCTTTTTCAACTTTAACCCTGGTGGAACATATCAATGAAACCGTTCTTGAACAGCAACGGGCCCGCCGGGAACGGGAAAAACAGTAGTATTTTCAGGGCCTTGCCAGCATTTTTTAGCAAGGCCCGCTCTACTTTCCGTAATTAAAAGACCGGCCAAGCCGGTCTTTCTCAAATTTTAATTAAATTATATTTTCTAGTACCCAATCCCATCTTCTCACCGTGAGCCAGCTGCGCGTTCCAATCAACGTCCTTGTACACGGCACGGAACTTATCTTCAACATCAGGCCTGTCACCTATGCGCGAAGTTTGCACAACCTTTGCCTTATTAACCAAATCTATACAGGCCTGATCAATGGCCACCGGGTCCTTTGAAGCCAAAATACCTATGTCGTGAACCAGTGGAACGTCACTGTACGACACGCAGTCACACTCGGGCGTTATATTCATCAAAAAGGTAATAAATCCGGCCTTTCCTTTTTTATTCTTCAACACTCCAGCCGTATATTCCACAATTTTCTCCTGGATGGCCTCCGGTGTAGTTTTCCAATTAATTGCTATAGCACCTTCCGGACAGGTAACGGTACACTCGCCGCAGCCTATACACTGCTCCTTATCAATCACCGCGTGCTCTTCAACCTCTATGGCACCGGCAGGACACCATTCACTGCACAACCCGCAGGACAGGCATTTTTCATCCTGTACCGCAGGCAATACATCCGAATGCATGATCTGCTTACCGCTCCGGCTTCCCAATCCCATACCCAGGTTCTTGAGGGCGCCGCCAAATCCCGTCAACTCATGCCCTTTGAAGTGGGTAATGGCAATGATAGCATGGGCGTGGTAAGCGGCACTTCCTATCTTTACCTCTTTCAAGTGTTTTCCCCCGTCTATGGGGACACTTATATAATCTTTACCGGTCAGGCCATCGGCTATTACCAGCGGGCAGTTAACCACCGCATAATCAAATCCGTTTTCAATGGCAGTTTGCAAATGGTCAACTGCATTTGACCTGCTGCCCACATATAAAGTGTTGGCGTCTGTTAAAAAAGGCTTGCCTCCGCACTCCTTGACCTTATCCACTATCCTGCGCACAAACTGGGGCCTTATATAGGCCGTATTACCCTTTTCGCCAAAGTGAATTTTCAATGCCACCAAATCCTTAGGTTTAATTAATTCCGCAAAACCTGCAGCTTTGAAAAGCTTGTCCACCTTATCTAAAAGGTTTTCCTTGCTATTGGCCCTCAGATCGGTGAAATAAACCTCGGACACGATGTAACCCCCTTTCCAGGTGTTCAAAAGTGATTGTAACATACTCTTACGTCTATTTCCATGAGATCCCATAATGTAACTGTATACATTTTGAGGAGGTCATTCTTTTGAGCGAATGCGAACTTATCAGATGAAGGGCTGGAAGAAGATATGGTGGGCCAGCCCGGGGTGGTGGAACTGGTACAAGAAGCCCAGGAAAAGAACGTACTGGTTATTGACAACAGGCATATTTGTGGTAAAATAAAATACACAAGCTAATGGGGGCGTAGCTCAGTGGGAGAGCGCTTGACTCACATTCAAGAGGCCACAGGTTCGAACCCTGTCGTCCCCACCATAAAAAGCAAAAGCCCCGAAAAAACGGGGCTTGAGATTGCTGACAAACCCGGGTTTTGCCCCGGGTTTAACTTTACATTGCATATTTCAAGCTAAATTGCTTTTGCGAAAACTTTTGTATTATCCGAACCAGCAGTGGTAAAAAAGGAGGGTTACCCCTCTTCCAGAGATAATTTGCCATCTTTTTCATATTCTGACAGGCAGCTGTCAATAAGCACTGCTCCATAACTTTTGCTCTACCCCTATAACGGGCATAGCGTAACCCGTGGAGTTCTTTGGCATCAGCAAAACTCCGCTCAACAGTTTCTTTTCTTCTTTTGTATAAGGCTTTCCCCCGCTCACTGAGGCGGTTCTGTCTTACCCAGTCTTTGCTATCTTCCCAAACGTGTCGAGTAATTACTTTAGTATAGCTTTTGGAATGGGTGCATTTAGATAAATATTTGCAGATTTTGCATATCCGGGGGTCTGAAACATATTCCCGGAACCCCTGGCGGTTGGTGGTACGGTAGGTAAGTTTCTGTTTGGCAGGACATATATAGCAGTCATTTTCCTTATCATATTTGAATTGCCATTTGTGAAATAAGCCTTTCTTAGGATGGTAACGTCGATGGGCTATAACAGCAAAAATATCTCTTTTTTGCAGTTCATGGCATATAGGCATGGTTAAATACCCGGCATCCAGGGCTACTGCTTCCACTTCAAAGCCAAAGCGCTTTATCTGACGGTCCAAACGGCCTATGTAAGGTGCAGAATCATGCACATTTCCGGGGGTAACATATACGTCGGTAATCAAGCTTAGCTTTCCATCAACCGTTACGTGGTTAAGGTAATAAAAACCCTGGGGTTTGCCGTCCCTAACCATGTAGCCACTTTCCGGGTCCGTGGTGCTTACCCGTATTTCTTTGTTTTTTTCAAGTTGTTCTTCTTTTGGTTTCAACGGCTTTTTTCCATGCTTTTTTCTATCATCCTCCACTGAATGCTCCAGTTCTTCCAAATAAGCTTGAGTTGAACGTTTCACTTTTTTGAGTGTGAATTTATTTTTGTTGGCATTGGCCTTTAAATGTGTAGAGTCCGTAAATAACTCTTTTCCATCTATTAGTCCTTTCTTAATTGCTTGCATAACTATTTCATCAAATATTTCCTGACAAATATTTGTGCCGTTAAATCTACGCCGCCGGTTCTGGCTAATGGTGGAATGATGAGGAACTTTATCTGTTAGGGAAAGGCCCAAAAACCAACGGTAAGCTATGTTAACCTCTAATTCTTTAACCAGTTGCCGTTCAGATCTTATGCCAAAGAGGTAGCCAATAAAAAGCATTTTAAAAAGCATTACGGGATCTACACAAGGACGACCGTTATCCGGGCAATATAGGTGTTTGACCTTTTCTCTTATGAAGTTAAAGTCTATGAAGCGACTTATTTTCCTCAGCAAGTGATCTTCAGGTACCAGTTGTTCCAGGCAAACAAGTTCCAGTTGTCCTTGGCGGTACCCTGGTTTTTTTAACATGTTTGTTCGCTCCTAATTCTTATTTACTCAATTTTACCATAAAATAAAAGGCTGTTGACTTGTTTTTGTCAACAGCCTCAAGCCCCGAAAAAACGGGGCTTTTGCTTTACCCGAAAAACCTTGATTTTAAAGGGCCGAGCGGGAATTTACTATCCAGAATAGTCCAGTTAGAATGCCTTAAAATCAAAGCATCTGAAATAGTTCGTTAGCAAATTGGTTAGCAAACGGTTAGCAAATCCCACAGTCGGGTTAGGCCTTGGCGGAGGCTGCGCGCCCGAAATGTTCTACGGAGAGGGATCTCCCGGGAACTGGACGTCCTGGACCTGGCCAAGAAGCACGGAATTGTCCAGAAACCCAGCGCGTGGTACTCCTATGGCAGGGAACGCCTCGGCCAGGGCCGGGAGAACGTGCGGAAATTCCTGAAAAAACATCCGGAAATCGTGGCCGAGCTGGCGCAGAAAGTGGTGGAAAAAGCCGGGATTAAGACAGCAGATGGAAAAGTTGTTGAGAATAATAATGTAGTGCCGCTGGTTAGGAACCCGGATTAGCCGGGTTTTTTATTTAGCACTACGTCAGCACACATGTGGAACATATGTCCAAAAAGGATTTTTCATTTTTATGTAGAATTTGTCAATGCTTTTGACAGGTGGATAAGAGGGAGGGACAATTGGTGGCAGAGGAAATGCTGGGAATAGAAAAGGGTGGCTTTGACAACTTTTTGTAAAGCTGCATGCCCGAAATGTCGTCGAACCCCGGTAGCGCAAAAATTCCGGGGGATCGACGACATTTCATTTTGATTCGAAAACCTGATGTTGGCTGGTTTTTTGCAATTTGAGAGAAGTAAGTTATAATCATTACAGAAATATTCATGTTTAGCTTGAAGTAGCAAAAATATTGGAGTAAAATGGGTTTGTAGCCTACCTATGAGGGATTGAAACTACTCACCGACAGTGTCTTTGATTTGCTGGATTTCATGTTTGTAGCCTACCTATGAGGGATTGAAACAACTTCTTCACATCACGGCTGCGGTACAGACCGTATACCAGTTTGTAGCCTACCTATGAGGGATTGAAACAAATACACTGCGAATTCGCTCGGCCCGGGCCAGGTCGTTTGTAGCCTACCTATGAGGGATTGAAACTTTCATGTCCGCAAAAACATGGTTTCGCTTGTATTCGTTTGTAGCCTACCTATGAGGGATTGAAACCCGGCAAAGACAGAAGCGAAAGCTGGTGATTCCGTGAGTTTGTAGCCTACCTATGAGGGATTGAAACTATCCACGGCAATGACAGCCATACACTCCGGCCAGGTTTGTAGCCTACCTATGAGGGATTGAAACGTTGAACCGGCAGGACGCCGAGTTTACGACCGCGTCGTTTGTAGCCTACCTATGAGGGATTGAAACGTTCATATGCGTGATTGCGCAGGTCGGCTATAGGCAGTTTGTAGCCTACCTATGAGGGATTGAAACCGGCTTCAATACTTTCCATGGTTACTGGCTGCCCCAAGTTTGTAGCCTACCTATGAGGGATTGAAACCTGGTTGAATCTGTTTAAGAAACGTGTAAAAGATAGGGTTTGTAGCCTACCTATGAGGGATTGAAACTGTATAAGCGTATGCTGGTAATGGGAAAAGTAAAAAAAGTTTGTAGCCTACCTATGAGGGATTGAAACGTGCAAACAGGCGCGGCACGGCATAGCGGTTAAACAGTTTGTAGCCTACCTATGAGGGATTGAAACCGGTAGATATAAACAAGAATTTAGCACCGTTTAGTAGCGTTTGTAGCCTACCTATGAGGGATTGAAACTCTTTGTAATGGTCATAATTCAGTATCAGATGATAAAGTTTGTAGCCTACCTATGAGGGATTGAAACAATGTACTGGATCAATTTCATTGTTTTCAATAAAAAGTTTGTAGCCTACCTATGAGGAATTGAAACCCGGTTCAAGATCGTTAAAGTACGCCGTCATACTTCGCTTGTAGCCTGCCTACCCTGAAAACATTGACTTAAAAAAGGCAATACTCAAGTAGGGCCTCGTGTTAATTTTTTAAAACGAGGCTTGGATAGGAGAAGAGTTGAAATTTTGATTGTCAAAATAATCGGCACCAAGGTCAATATAAGGTTGACGTTTTTTCAAATTACAATGATAGAGTGAGCAACAGCAGCGCAGTTGGACCCCCTGCAGGCAGCAATCCGGTGGCACTGGGCAGAAAGATAGGTATTTTTAGTACGAGCGGCAGCACGGACTGCTTCTACAAGAATGGCACGTAAATATTTGTTTCCTTTTGTTGTTTTTCCCGATTTGCGCTTACATTATTGCCCGGAGCTTACGGATTCTGCGCTGGATCTGCCGATGCCGGGTATGGCCTCCAATAGCTCCGGAGCTTCTTCAGAAGGGCAGAGGCGGTTTGCTATCTCCTGGCTTAATGCAGCGATTTGCTGGGCCAGAAAATCGATGTGCTGTAACTGTGTTGAAAGGATCAATCTCTGATGCAGGCCCACTAAGCCACGAAGGGCACGTTCAAGTTCTTTTTTTCTTTCATCCGCCCTTTAGCCAGCTGACTTAAAAGATGGGGGTCGTCTGGTTCCGTGGATGATGGCTTCCAGCATTGCGCTTGCTGAAGCACCAAAGATATCACTTGCTACTGAAGAGAGTTTAATATTTGCTCCTTCCAAGACTAAGCGGGAGACACAAGTACTGGCTGTACGACGTCTACATCATGCACCACGTCCGGCTGATTGCGTTCAACCCGGACAACGCCGCGGTGAACTTTTCAAGCAGCGGGTTTGCCCTCGCAAATCTGAAGTTGGCTGTGAAGCATATCGGATCTTATCTCTCCGATTACATGGACGCAGACGTTGATATCGTCTCTCCCGACTACGACCAATACTACGCTCCTATCTTTTACCGGCTGACTGACTTTTCCCTCGGCCCGGGCGAGAGCAAAGTTCTTTATGACGTGGTCGATACCGGGGAAAATTCTTTCAGAGGACAACACAAACTATTTTCAGGGAGGAATAAAAGGTGCGCAGAAAACTTCGCTTGCTGGTTGCTTTGCTGACCGTGAGTGCGTTTGTGTGTGGTGTTGTGGAAGCGGCTTTTGGCGCCGATGTTTCCGGCGTGTTCCCCAAGGCAGTGGACAAGGCCGAAACCTGGAGGGAGATGAGCCAGGTCGCACCGCCAGTTGTACAGCACAAAGAGCGTCAGAACTTCGAGGTCAAAACGCGCACGCGGAATGCAGGAGAGGAATTCCGGCTCAGGGTGAAGCAGAGGCTTGAGAGCGAGATCATTGAGGGAATTGAAAATGCAGAGGAAAAAGAACTTGAGAAACTCATTACCAGGCTGGAGCAGAAGCTGGCGGAAAAACCTGGCGACCCGCAGTTACTTTGGCGGCTGGCGGTGGCTTACCGGAACACCGGGGAGTACGATAAGGCCATTGAAGTATTGAAGGAACTCGAAACGCAGATGCCGCACCCGACCGCCGGGGTAGCGGTGCTGCTGGCCCAGTGCCTGAAGGCGAAGGGTGACCAGGAAGCAGCGCTGGCCGAACTGGAGAAACTGCTCGAAACGGCCACCGTGCCTGGAGCGGTATACGCGTACAGGGCTATCCTGAAAGAAGAGCTGGGCCAGGTAGATGAAGCGGCAGAAGATATTGAGAAGGCCATTGCTGCTGAACCCAGGGACGAGGTTCTTTACAACAAGGTCGGCGAGCTCTACAAAGAAATGGGCAAGAAGGGTATTAAGGTTTTCGTGAAGGGCAAGAAACTCCGCTTTGATGCTCAGCCCTTTATCGAGAAAGGCCGCACCCTGGTACCTGTCCGGGCCATCGCAGAGGGGTTGGGCCTTAAGGTAGACTATGACCGGAAGTCCAGCACGGTAACTTTCACAAACCCGGCCAACGGGGAAACGGTGGTACTATACCTCGGCCAGAACAAAGCAAAAGTCGGCAACCGGGAGATAAATCTTGACGTGCCGGCGAAAGTGGTGCCGCCAGGGCGAACAGCGGTACCTTTAAGGTTTGTGAGCGAAGCTTTTGGTAAAGATGTCAAATGGCTTAAGGACGACCAGGTGGCGGTAGTTAATGAACCGTAATATAAGTATTGTGCGGGAGCCCGGTGCTTTTTTAGCGCCGGGCTTTCTTGCTTGTACGCCTAGCATGGACGATAACTTGGGGGTGAAAGTCCCCTTCGAAGGTTAGCCGTTAAGAGTAATCTCCAAAAGCCAGGGAGGGTTCTCCGGTCCCCGGCCAGGGGGAGGCTCAGCTGAACAACGGCGCGGTCGAAAACAACCGCGCTTTTTCTTTTTCAAAAACCTCGGGGTACTGCAGTAAACTGCAGTACCCCTTTTTATTGCAGTGAAAAATTCGTGGCTGCCACTTCCTTAAAGATATACCTTCTTTGAGGAAAAATAAAAGGTCCTTACGAACATCCTAAAAGATTTAAACAAAACTTGAAAGGACAGAAACACGAACTATAATTCCTAATAATCTATTATTTTCATCAACAACCGCTATAGGAAACTTTGTATCTGTAGCCATTGGTATAAGGTCCTGTACATACGTTTCAGCATCTGTGGTATAATAATCGTTCCTTAAAATATCCTTCAAAGTTTTGCTTTCTTTAGCAGCCTGGATGGTATCGTCAATGGTAACAATTCCCCGAAGTTTTCTTTCAGCGTCAACAACAAAAACACTGGATATACCATGAGATTCCATCACCCTGATAGCAACCCTGGGCCCATCTTTAAGAGAAACCAGCGCTGAAGGCTTAAACATTATGTTTTTCGCCTGAAGAACTTTAGTCCTGTCGATATCTTTTATAAATTCTTCAATGTATCTATTTTTGGGACTTGATATAATTTCCTCCGGGGTGCCTATTTGTTCTATTTTTCCGTCCTTCATTACTGCCACTCTATCTCCAATTTTGAAAGCTTCATTTACATCATGGGTAATAAATATGATTGTTTTCTTTAGTTTTGCTTGAATGTCCAAAAGCTCATCCTGCATCTCGCGGCGGATTAATGGATCCAGAGCGCTGAAGGGCTCATCCATTAAGAGTATATCAGGATCATTAGCCAAAGCCCGGGCCAAACCAACCCGCTGCTGCATTCCTCCGCTAAGTTCACCGGGCATTTTATCTTCCCAGCCTTCGAGGCCGACGGTAACGAGGGCTTTCATGGCAATTTCATGTCTCTCTTTTTTGGGAACGCCCCTCACTTCCAAGCCGTATTCCACATTTGCAATAACACTCCTGTGAGTTAAAAGTCCGAAATGTTGAAATACCATGGCTAACTTTCTTTGTCTTAGTTCCATAAGTTCTTTTTTGTTATAGTCAACAATATTTTCGCCATCAATATATATTTTTCCTTCGGTTGGAATATTTAACAAATTTAAGCACCGAATAAGGGTAGACTTACCACTTCCCGACAGACCCATTATAACAAAGGTTTCACCTTCACCCACTTCAAAGGATACGTTATACACCCCTACCGTATGCCCGGTCTCCTCCAAAATCCTTTTCTTGGAAACTCCTCTTTTAACTTTTTCCAGTACAGCTTTGGGATTTGGACCGAAAATTTTTGTTAAATTTTCTACTCTCACTTTTACCGTCATTTTATAGCTCCTGCTTTCAGATTTTAATAACTTTAATAATATTATTTGGGAACTTCAAATCTTCTGGCTATCCCTTGAGAAATCCTGTCAATTATTATGGCTAAAAAAACAATACTAAGTCCCGATTCAACACCCCGGGCAATATCTATCCTGTTAATGGCAATTAAAACCTCCATTCCCAATCCCTTAGCACCAATCATTGAGGCAATGACCACCATGGATAAAGCCATCATGGTCGTCTGGTTAACTCCGGCCATAATGGTAGGAAGTGCCTGGGGCAATTGCACCTTTGTCAAAAGCTGCCAGCGGGACGAGCCAAAGGACTGAGCAGCTTCTACCATTTCTTTGGGAACCCGGCGAATACCCAAGCTCGTCAACCTTATTACCGGCGGGATGGCATAAATAGTGGTAGCAAATACAGCAGGTACTCTTCCTAAATCAAAAAGCATCAAAGCAGGAATTAAATATACAAAGCTGGGCATAGTTTGCATGCCGTCTAAAATAGGTTTTATTCCTGCATCCAAACGCGAGTTATAAGCTGCTAAAATTCCAATAGGAATTCCAAATAGAAGAGATATAAATACTGATGTTAAAACAATGGCCAAAGTCGACATCATTAACTTCCAAAGGCCAAAGGCACCTATAATAAACAATAATAGGGAAAATATTAAACCACTTAAAATATTTCTCAGCCGCCAGCCCGTGATAAAAACCACAGCCAATACCAGCCACCACGGCAGCCATTGCAAAAAGTTTTCAATATTAATCATAAACCACCGAATGACGTTACTGATTGCCTCAAAGACAGTCCCGTAATTGCTATTAAGCCATTCTATAAATTTATCTACATACACACCAAATTCAAAGCGCAAAAATTCTGGGAAATTATGCATGGCTCTTTGGGCTGCTATTGGTAAACTGCACCCCTTTTCACTCCATTCTTTGGTTATTTATAACAACTATAAGACAAAGTTGGCCTCTTCTTTTAAGGCCAACTTCGCGGAAATTATTTTTCATTAAGTGCTTCCTTAACCTTTTGTACAACTTCCTTGGGAACCCATTTGGTCCAAATTTCTTCATATTCTTTTAAAAACCACCTGGCTGTTTCTTCTGCAGTTGCCTCATTATCCTGCATGTAGGCCAAAGCTTTAGCAGTAAGATCAGTGCTTGTTTTATAGTGCTTTAAAAATTCCACCACTTCAGGTGCACGTTCTACCACATCCTTGTAAACACAAACAGTGACGTCAGTACTTGGCCATTCACAAGCATATCCATTATTCCATTTTTCATCGCTATATTCATCTTCTTCCAGTAAGGTTAGATCGTATTTACCGGATATCCAGGTTGGTTCCCAATAATAACCAACCCACGGCTTTCCTTCTTCCACAGCTTTGGCAATTGCAGCTGCAAGTGCAGTATCGGACCCCGGGCGGAAATAATTAAATTTTGCGTTTAAACCATAAGTTTTAAATTTTTCAAACAAAATTTCATCAGCTTTCCAGCCCGGTACGGCACCAAAAATACGTCCTTTACCCGGATCTTCGGGATCCTTAAAAAGCTCCCAATATTTAGGCAGGTCTTTTACAGACTTTAAATCCGGAGCCATGGGCTCTATTCCCCTGCCGGGGTCACCTTTAATTACAAATGTTGGCACATACAGTCCCTGGTGGTTATCATCAAAGTTTATAGAAACCTCTACTATTTCTCCTTTTTTAATTGCGTCATTATATTCATCGATGATGTTTTGTTTCCATAATTCCATGTAAATATCTATGTCACCGTTTCTTAAACCTGTAAACGTAGTAGGGGTGGAGCCGGGAATTACATCGGTTTTATAATTATAGCCATTTTCAATAATAAACTGGGCGACGCTATTATGGAAGCGAATGCTGTCCCAACCTGCATCAGCAAATACAAGTGTTTCCTTTTTCTCCTGGTTTGAAACCTGCCCCCCTTGACCCGCGCAGCCAACCATTGTTAGCGAAAGAATAAAGAGACATAAAACCAACAAAACCCTTGAGACATTTTTAAACATTATTAACCTCATTAACATTAACCTCCCCGTATAATGGAATTGACTTAATAAGCACCTTCCCCATAAGCGGGTAACCCGCACCGGCAACCAACAGTAACCCACTTATCAGAGGTGTATCACGACAAAATTGTTACATATTGGCATCGATATTGGTAAGCCCAAGCATGCAGGCTGTTTTACGTTTTAAGGAGTACCGGTGCTTTTAAATAAGTAAACCTTCGATAAAGTCAATATGTTAAACGACCTCCAACTTAATATACATTAATGATGTGTCATTTCAAAATGTATTTATATGCACAAATTAAGAAAGAGATAGGATTATCATAAAATAAGTCGATTTTTCTTGAATAAATAAATAATTTTACAGGGGAATAATTTTTGAATAGTTTTGAAATTATACCTAATTGTTATTTAGGGAAGGTTAATCTTGTATCAACAGCGAAAAAAATAAGACATTAAATTTTATTTTTTTAAAGGGGGGACAACTGTGGAATATAGCTTAACGCCGCTGACATGGTTCTGGCTGTTCGCACCCACGGGCCTCATTGTTATTTTGTCACTAATTAACTTGATAGCAGCAAGCAATAAACACGGGAGGTAATAACCGGTGCAAAGTCCAACTGTCGCTGTTTTCCTCATCTACATAATGAGTATGATTTTGATTGGGGCACTGCTTTATCAAAAGAATAAATCCATGGCCGACTATTTCCTGGCCGGGCGCTCCTTAAACGGTTATGTTGCCGCCCTGAGCGCCGAAGCAAGTGACATGAGCGGGTGGCTATTGCTGGGTCTTCCCGGTGCCGCCTATGCCGGCGGCATAAACGCCATGTGGATTGCCATAGGCCTGGCTATAGGAACTTATTTGAACTGGCAGTTTGTGGCCCAGCGGCTCCGCCGCTATACCGAACTTGTCAATGCCATTACCCTTTCCGATTATTTTGAATATCGCTTCCGCGACAAGAGCCGTTCCTTGCGCATTATTTCCGCAATACTCACTTTAACCTTTTTTCTTTTTTATACTTCCTCCGGCCTGGTAGCCGGCGGTAAATTATTCGAAACCACCTTTGGTTTCGATTATAATATGGCCCTTTACGTAGGAGCAGCAGTCATTATTACTTATACCTTTCTCGGCGGTTTTTTGGCAGTCAGCTGGACTGACTTTGTACAGGGCACCCTTATGCTTTTCGCCCTTCTCCTGGTACCCGCCATACTTATTACTGATATGGGCGGGCTAAATCAACTATGGCAAAACCTGGCATCGTTCAACCCCGACTTGCTGGACGCCATGAAAACAGTAAACTATAACCTTGCCGGTGGCGTTATGTGGGTTAGCGATTCCAATTCAATTACCTTGCTGGCCATTATTTCCCTGGCCGCCTGGGGCCTGGGCTATTTCGGACAGCCCCATATCTTGGTTCGCTTTATGGGCATCAATTCACCCCGGGAAGTGCCCAAGGCCCAGTTTATTGGCGTTACCTGGGTTGTTATAACTTTAATATCGGCTGTTTTTGTAGGTATAGTCGGCATTACCACCCTCGATCCCCTGGCCGACCCCGAAACAGTTTTCATCAACCTGGTGGATATGCTCTTTAATCCCTGGATAGCCGGCTTATTCCTGGCCGCCATCCTTGCCGCGATTATGAGTACCATAGACTCTCAGCTACTGGTTTCATCCAGTGCCCTTGCCGAAGATTTCTACAGGCAGCTGGTACGGCCGAAGGCATCGGATAAAGAATTAATGTGGGTCAGCCGCGGGTCCGTAATCTTAATTGCCCTTATTGCCTTAATTCTCGCCAAAAGCGGCGGCAGCGTGCTGTCCCTGGTGGCTTATGCCTGGGCCGGGCTGGGAGCTACATTCGGCCCCACAGTAATTCTTTCGCTGTTCTGGAAGAGAATGACCAAAAACGGCGCCCTGGCCGGCATGCTGGCCGGCGGCCTTACTGTTATCATTTGGAAAAATTTCCTCTCTCATACCGGTCTTTACGAAATCGTTCCGGCCTTCATTCTCTCAGTCATTGCCATTGTGATAGTTAGCCTTTTAGATAAAAAACCTTCTGAAGAAATAGAGAAAGAGTTCGAAACTTGTGCCAACGGGTCAGCCGACAGGTTAACTGCAGGCAGGTCTATCACCACAACTTAGGCCAGAAGGGCTTGCAGCCACTTCTGGCCTCTTCAACCGGTACCGTCGGTCCCAATTAATCCCGGTCCAGGTCTTCCATGCAGTGGGAACAGCCGTTACGGCCTTCTTCCGCCAATAACTGTCTTACATTTTCAAAACTATCCAATCTACCCTGGAGGATTCTTTTTTTTTATAACGAAATAATAAATATCAAATTTTTAAAAATATTCAGAATAATTTTCTGGAGGTGTCCCCCTTGATAATCAATTTCAAGAGTATACAAGGAAAACTGCTGCTGCTCATCGGTATTGTCGTCTTGTTTTCCACTGTCCTTATAGCTTACTTTTCAATAAATCAACTATCTCAATACGGCAATAAAAATATTGACAACCTGAGAAATCAATTGGAAAACGATCATAAAGAACGTTTAACGGACCTGACGGATACAGTATTCAGCCTTTTAGAGGTGTATTATGAGCGGGCCAAAAATGGAGAACTAACCGTAGAAGAAGCTCAAAAAAGGGTTATAGCCAGGATAGAGAAAATACGGTATGATAACGGTGAGGGGTATTACTGGATTCACAGTGCGAAAAATCCCCGGCGCCCCGTCATGGTCATGCATCCCATCAAACCCCAGCTAAACGGCAGTGATTTATCTGGGACGAACGATTTCGATACTGTTGAAAAGATTTTTTACAACGGTGAAATTTACCCGAAAAATGCTGAAATAATCAGGGAAAACATTGAGCCTACGGACCTTTTTATAAAAATGAACGAGGTATGTCTCACTGAAGGTGCGGGATTCGTTAAATATTACTGGCCGAAGGCAGAAGCCCGGGACGATGTAGGATATCCCAAATTGTCTTATGTCAAAATATTCAAGCCGTGGAATTGGGTAATTGGAACAGGAGTTTATATTGATAGCGTAGACCGGCAGACAGCCGAGGCAACAGAGTTAATGTATACCAGTATAAACAGGGCAAGGCTTAAGATTATAACAGCGGCAACTTTTTGTCTAATTTTGGGTTGTTTGCTGTGCATCTGGTTTGGTTCCCGGATTATAAGGCCCGTAAAAGAAATGGTATCAAATGTCCAGCGTATTGCCGAAGGCGACCTTACCCAACAAATTAACGTCAAATCTAAAGATGAAATGGGCCTTTTGGGCAGTGCATTAAATAAAATGATTGCAGATTTAAAGACCACGATTGCCGGTATCCGGGATACTTCGGATAAAATTGCCGCTCACAGCCAGGAACTGGCCTCATCCAGCGAGGAAGTAAGTGCTACTGTGGAGGAAGTGGCCAGCACCTCCAGCGAAGTGGCGGCCACCTCCAGCCAGAGCGCTGCTAATGCGGAAGCTGCGGCTGAAGAATCCGAGCAGGTACGGCAGGTGGCAGAAGAAGGCAACCGGGCTGTCCGGGAAACCGTAGAAAAAATAAATTCCATTGCTGCCGCCGCTGAAAATGTTTCCCGTGCAGTACAAAAACTTGGCAAACAGTCTGCACAAATCGGTGAAATTATAAGCACAGTTACAAATATAGCGGACCAGACCAACCTCCTGGCCCTCAATGCAGCCATTGAAGCAGCCAGGGCAGGGGAACACGGCCGCGGGTTCGCCGTAGTGGCGGAAGAGGTTCGCAAGCTGGCCGAGCAATCAGCTGATGCTGCAAAACAAATTACCAATTTAATTAAAGAAATTCAAACTGGCATTGAAGAGGCCATAAAGGCAATGGACCAGGGGACCGCGGAAATGAATGAAGGTGTTCAAATGGCGAACAACGCCGGTGCTGCCCTTGAGCAGATTATTAAAGCCGTAGAAAAGAACACTGCAGTCATCAAAGATGTGGCCGCCGGCTCCAGGCAGGCCAGCGAAGGAACTCAGCAACTTTCCGCTTCCAATGAGCAGATTACATCCTCAATACAGCAGGTATCAAGCGCGGCCCAGGAACTGGCCAGCATTGCAGGGGAACTTCAAAATGCAGTTATCAAGTTCAAGATCTGAGGCGAACCCCGTAAAGAATATTATCAAGAGAGGCATCCCCAAATGGACTTGTCATACCTTTTCATAACCGCCTTCATCGTTGGCTTTTCAGGCGCCATGATGCCGGGCCCCCTCCTTACGGTAACCATTACCGAAAGCGCCAGGCGCGGGTTTACGGCAGGGCCGCTTTTAATTCTCGGGCACGCCATTCTGGAAGGGGCCCTGGTAATTGCCCTCACCCTCGGCCTGGCCCCGGTACTTACCAAACCTCCCGTTGGCGCAGTTATTGCTGTGGTGGGCGGGGCGTTTTTAATCTGGATGGGATGGGACATGGCCAGGAACGCCTACCTGGAAAAAGTAACGCTGGAAGACATAAACCTGGATAAAAGTAATCCCCCGCCTGATACCCGGCCGGCTGGAACAAAATTAACCTCCGGTTCCATGCCCCCGGTACTGGCGGGTATACTGGTCAGCCTGTCCAACCCCTACTGGACTCTCTGGTGGGCAACCATCGGGCTGGGATATGTTACCATGTCTTTAAAGCAGGGCACAGCGGGTATGCTTTCCTTTTTCAGCGGGCACATTTCAGCCGACCTGGCATGGTACTGCTCAGTGGCGGCAGCAGTGGCGGGCAGCAGGCGCTTTCTGAAACCCGGAACTTACCGGGGAATTATTATCATATGCGGCATATTCCTGGTGCTGCTGGGCGGGAGTTTTATATATTATGGTTTTAGGTGAACGCGGTAAAATTGCCGGCAATTTTTTATTCCTTGCTACAAAAATCAGCATCATAAAGGAATTCTAAAAAAGGGGGAAGAAGTGATCAGTTAGCGAAATTTTTTAGAAAGAGTGATACCGATGCAAGGGGAAAAAAGACAACATCGCGGGCCGGGCCTGGCCGCCGTGGAAAACGGTAAAATTAAGGTAATCGATCCCTCCCCCGGGGAGCCGCCCGCCACAATTACACCGGCCGAGGGAATTATTGCTAAAGTTAATGGAAACCAAATATTTGAAGAAACAGAAGTCACTGAAAACGACACCATTGAAATTAAACCCGAAACCCGGGTTACCCCGGCAGAACTTAAGATAAGCGTGTCAGAAAATAAAATGGAAGCTTACCTGGAAATTAATCCCGAAATTAAAATAACTTACGTTCTGAAGGAACAGCCTCCGGTGAAAAACCTCCGCTTGTTGACTGAAAAACAAGTTTTTAAAACCGTTCCCTATACTTTTGACGATGTAATGGCGGAAGTAAAAAAGCAGGGTATCGTAAAAGCGGACCAGGAAGCCCTCAGGAATGCTCTGGAATCCGCCGGCCACAGGCGGGTCAAGATTGCCTCCGGAACCCCCCCGACCCCTCCCCGGGATGAAAAGGTGGAACTGAAATTTTTCACGGAAAAAAGTTCACGGCCGGTGATGAAGGCAAACGGCCGGGTGGATTTCAGGGAATCCGTCGGCAGCATAATCAGCGTGGAGCCAGGAAATATCATCGCAGAAAAAATTCCGGGCGCTCCCGGCAAGCCGGGAACCGATGTGTACGGCAAAAAGGTGGACCCCCGGGAACCACAAAAGGTTTTCCTGCAAGCCGGCAGCGGAACCAGGCTCGATGAAAGCGGAACCAAAGTTGTAGCTGTCACGGCGGGCCAGCCGGAAATAAAAATGTCCGGGTCCACCTACCATTTCTCTGTACAGCCCAATTTCGTTCATAAAGGTAACGTTGACCTGAACTCGGGCAATATCAGATTCAAAGGAAACATTCAGATTAAAGGCAACGTTGAACAGGGAATGCTGGTCTCGGGCACCGGAGAAGTACAGGTGGACGGCCTGGTAAGCAATGCAACAATTGTATCGGGCGGCGATTTAACCCTTAATAAGCATGTCCTTGCCTCCAGAGTCGAGGCTGGCGCTGCCATATCCACCATCAACGTGTTGTTGCCTTTACTGGAAAACCTTCAACAGTCCCTCGCCGACCTGCAAGTTGCCGCCGAACAAATCGCAACAAAACTACATGGGAAAGCCCCTTTCGGAAAAGCGGTTGCTCTTCTGCTGGATAAAAAGTTTCCGTCCATTCCCCGGATAATAAAGCAAATTTTAAATACCATAGAAAAGGATTCAAAATTCCCCCGGGAAGTTGAGCAAATGTCCGTAGACTTGCGGAAAAAACTGTGGGGAATCAATGTTCTGCAGCTGCGGGGTCCAGAAGACATTAAGGATATTACGGACAAACTGGACAGCACAAGTTCCTATTTAAAGATTCTGCTGGACAGCCGGGCCAATGCTTACCTGCAATATTCCCTGAACAGCTCCATTGAAGCCACGGGAGATGTTTTCGTAATGGGCCAGGGCTGCATTGACACCAGGATAAAGGCCGGGGGTTCTGTTTACGTGTCAGGAATATTCAGGGGCGGCAGCATCGAGGCCGGTGATAATGTTACCCTGGGCGAAGCCGGCTCAAAAGTAGGAACACCGACATTTATTAAGGTTCCCGGAGATAAATCCATATTTATGGGAAAAGCTTACGAAAACGTAACCCTTAAACTGGGAGAACAACAATTCACCCTGAAGGAAATCGCAAGCAATATCCAGGCAAAGCTGGATGTATATGACGTGGTAGAGTTTTCCCCCTGGGAACCCCCGAAGGGGGGCCCGGTAAGGAACAAAATCAAGAGGTAAAAACTTTTAAAGCTCCGGGCCGGCGTCCTGGAGCTTTATTTTATCATGGCAATTCCGTCTCCATCCAGCCGGGGTACAATATTAAACAAATCGGTTTTCCCACACCACACCAGGTCTTCTTTAAAGCCCAGGTCCAGCAGTTTCCGGCCGTGAACCGAATCGTAAAGGCTCCGGGAAATATCTTCACCGTAGCCGGCGGCCAAGCGGCCCACGGCGGTGGCCGCATCGGTCATCTTTAACTCGAAGACGGGGGAATCCCCGCCAGCCGCTGAAATTAAGTGCTGCACCACCAGGCCGGCTGCCACGGCGTCCTCCAGGGAAAACTCGCCCCCGGTGCCGGCGCAGACCAGGATCACGTCATTATTTTCACCGTACAACCGCCGGGCAACCGCCCTGGCGTTCATAAAACTGCCAATATATACCCTTGCCGCGGCCTCACAGGATCTGATGGCCTTAGTACCGTTGGTGGTGGTAAGTACCACGATTTTCCCTGCAATAGCGTCGCCGGTATATTCCAGGGGGGAATTGCCGCAGTCAAAGCCCCCGGGTTTCCGGCCCTCCCTCTCGCCCCCGAGGATTACCTGCAGGCCCTGTCGCCTCATGCGGCTCACCAGCTTTCTGGCTTCGGTCACACCGGCGACCGGAACAACTCCCCGGCAGCCCCTTGCCAGGGCGGTTACTATAGTGCTGGTGGCCCGCAGAACGTCGAATACCACGGCTGCGGCACCCTTTAGCTTCTCCTCTGTAATATCGTCCACGCGCATGCAAACATCTATTCTCACAACCTGCAAATCCTCCCCTCATATATCTCCCTAAATTTTACTGACAATTCCCGTTTCAATCCGTTATGGTATTATTAGCTAATAACCGGAAATACTCCTTTTAACCGGTAACCAAAGGGGGGGAATATCCCTTGCAATTTCACCTCCGCAAGCGCTATAAACATTTTAAACGCTACCGGGAAATCGCCCACGTTCTGGCCAAGCACGGATTCGGCTATTTGTTAAATCAACTGGGCCTGGCCGAATTTATCAATTTTCCCCGGCCCAAGTATCGCGAAAAAAAGGACAGCCCGCCCGCCTCCAGGGCAAGGCGCCTGCGCCTTATACTGGAAGAACTGGGTCCCACCTTCATAAAACTGGGCCAGCTTTTGTCTACCCGCTCCGACCTCCTGCCCGCCGAGTACGTGGCGGAATTATCAAAACTGCAAGATGAAGTGCCTCCTTTCCCCTTTAACAATGTCAGGGAAAGGGTTCAAATGGAACTGGGCACAAGCCTGGAAAATATTTTTTCATCCTTTGAGAAGGAACCCCTGGCGGCCGCTTCCATCAGCCAGGTACACCGGGCCGTTCTGGCCACCGGCGAAAGAGTGGTGGTAAAGGTGCAGCGCCCCGGTATAAAGACAGTAATGGAAGCAGACCTGGAAATACTGTATGACCTGGCCCGCCTGGCAGACCGCCGCAACCCGTGGAGGCGGAATTACAGTTTAGTAAAAATGGTTGAAGAATTTGACCGTATTCTGCACGAAGAACTGGATTTTACTGTTGAAGGCAAGCATGCAGAAACCTTCCGCAAAAATTTTGCACATGACGGTGATGTTCGCATCCCTGAGATTTACTGGGACTATACCACCGCCAAAATTTTGACCATGGAGTGCATAGAAGGGATAAAACTAAGTAAGCCGGAGTTAATGGACAAAGAGAACCTGGACAAAAAAACAGTGGCCCGAAAACTGGCCGATGCCCTGTTGAGACAGATTTTCGTATACGGCTTCTTTCATGCCGACCCCCATCCCGGAAATATTGCCGCCCTTCCGGATGAAAAAATTGTCTTTATGGATTTTGGCATAGTAGGCCGGCTTGACGATGAAATTCGAGAAAAAATTATCAACCTGGTTTTGGGCCTCATCCACCGCAACAGCCGGGAAGTGGTGCGGGCCATAGTAAGCCTGGGCGTAGTGCCCGGAAGTATTGACTTTACCGCCCTCAGGCGCGATATTGAACGCCTGAGAGATAAATATTACGAGATCCCTTTAAAGGATATCAGTGTCTCCGAATCCCTCGGGGACATCATGCAACTGGCCTTTAAGTATAATATTCGCGTCCCCACTGAATTCACCTTAATGGTAAAGGCCCTCATTACCCTGGAAGGCATTACCCTGAAACTTGACCCGCAACTGAGTATTGTTGAAATACTGAAACCCCTGGGCAAAGAACTGCTGGCCCAGCGGTACGGCCCCCGGGCAATACGCAAAATTATAACAGAAAACCTCCCCGAATACCGCGATATGCTCGCCCGCCTGCCCCGGCAGCTAAATCAACTGCTGGATCTGCTGGCCGGCGGCGAGCTCAAAATTAAGGCTGAAAACCCCCGGCAGGACATTATCATCAGGCACCTGCACAAAATATCAAACAGAATCGCCTTAAGTGTAGTTACCGCGGGACTGACAGTAAGCGCAGCCTTACTGGCCGGTAAAGGTTTGACACTCCGGGGCGTCCCGGTGGAACAAATAGCTCTTTTCGGCAGTGTCCTGGCGGGACTGCTGCTGACCATTTCCATCATGCGCTCCGGAAGACTCTGAGTGCAATTTCGACACATAAATTCCGACAAATTAATCTGCCAGGCAGGAAGTTCCATCACAAAGGAGAATATTAATTCACTGAAGCCAAAATGCGGCTTTAGGGGTGGTGCTTATATCCAGGCGGAGAGCAAGAAAAAAAGAATCCCACAACAACCTGGAGCGCTGGCTCATTACCTACGCCGATATGATAACCCTTTTACTCATTTTTTTTATTGTTATGTACGCCATCAGCAGGGTTGACGCCCATAAGTTTCAAGCCCTGGCAGCCTCCCTGGCCGAAGCCATGGGGGCCGGGGGAATGATCATGGAAAGTCCCGGGCCTTCTTTTGTACCGGGAGCCAGCGAAAGCCCTGGTGATGAGCTTTCCGAAAAGCAGGAACTGGAAAATATTCGCCGGAAACTGGAAGCCTTTGCCCGGGAAAGAGGACTTTCAGCCAAAATTACCGCCACCACCGAACAAAGGGGCATCGTACTCAGCTTCCAGGAAGACGTGCTCTTTGCCCTTGGCTCGGCTGAACTGACGCCGGAAGCCAAAAAACTCATTGGAGAAGTGGCCCCGGTTCTCCTGGAAACAAATAATTACATCCGGGTGGAAGGACACACGGACAACTTACCCATACATACCAGCAGGTACCCGTCCAACTGGGAACTCTCGGCGGCCAGGGCCATCAGCGTGCTGCAGCAGCTGCTAAAAACAGCCGACTTCGAACCGGGGCGATTATCGGCAGTGGCCTACGGGGAATACCGCCCCCGGGTACCCAACAATTCTCCGGAAAACCGGCAGCTTAACCGGAGGGTGGATATTGTCATTTTGCGCAGCAAATACGAGGGCTCGGAACCGGAAGCGGCAAGAACGGCCTCACCTCCTGATACTACTCCAGTCATTACCGGTCCGGTCCTGGAACAGTAAATTTTTATGAATCAATTAGACAATTAACGACAGAAAGGGATAGCCATGGAACTCACCACTATTGGAGGCCTTATTTTAGGAACAATCGCGCTGGTAGGCGGGTTCCTTCTGGAAGGCGGCCACGTAGGGGCCCTTTTTCAACTTAGTGCAGCCATAATTGTGTTCGGCGGCACCATCGGGGCCACCGTCATTGCTTTTTCCCCGAAGGAAGTCCTAACCGTCCCCAAGTTATTGCGCATTGCCTTCTTTTCCAAACAGCCGGAACCCGCCGATATTATAGAACTGGTAGTTACGCTGGCCGAGGAAGCCCGCCGGGAGGGCCTCTTGTACCTGGAAAACCGCCTCGAAGAAGTGGAAGACCCCTTTATGCGCAAGGGAATCCAGCTGGTGGTTGACGGAACCGACCCGGAAGTGGTGAAAAACATTCTGGAAACCGAACTCTATAACCTGGAAGAGAGGCACCGGGTGGGCGCCGCCATTTTTGAGGCCGCGGGCGGCTACGCCCCCACCATGGGCATTATCGGTACGGTAATGGGGCTGGTTCACGTGCTGGGCAGCATATCCAGCCCGGAAAAAATGGCCCCCGCCATCGCCGTGGCCTTTATGGCCACGCTGTACGGAGTGGCCAGCGCCAATTTATTCTGGCTGCCCTTGAGCGCCAAGCTGCAAAACCTGAGCAAAAAGGAATTGCTGGTGCGCGAGCTCATGATGGAAGGAATTATATCCCTTCAGGCCGGTTACAACCCTATTTTAATCAGGGAACGCCTCACCGCCTTCCTTGCCCCGGCTTACCGGGAAAGTTCCGTTGAAGGCGAAGAGGAACTTTAAAATACCCCCTACGGGAGCGTGATTAAATGGCACCCGCAAATTCTTTCGAAGACCAACAAGTGGTTGTATTCACCCTGGGAGAACAAACCTACGGGGTACCCATATCTGCCGTACGGGAGATTATCAGAATGGAAAAAATTACAAGCATACCCCGCTCAGTTGACTTTATTGAAGGAATCATTGAAATCCGCGGCAGTGCTGTACCGGTAATGGATCTCAGAAAAAGATTTGATTGCAAGGGGCGGAACATACCCATTCAACAAGAATCATAATAGTGGATATGGACAATACCAGCATGGGCATAATTGTGGACTCGGTTTCCGAAGTGCTGCGGGTACCCGCGGACAATATAAAACCGCCACCGCCCGTAATTACCGGTGTGGACCAGTCTTTTTTAAGCGGTATAGCCCTCCTGGACGAAAGAATGATTATTTTGCTGGACCTGGCCAGGGTACTGTACGACGAAGAAAAAGAAGTTCTGCAGTCCATGGTGACTTCGGAACAACTGGCTTGAGGTGAGACAAATGTTTTCCGATGTGGAAATTGCCGTATTCATGGAAGAACTGGACGAGAAAATCCAGGTTATCAGTGACAACCTGTTATTAATGGAGAAGGAAGGGGGCAGCCCGGAAATCCTCCACGAAATATTCAGGGCCGCCCATACCATCAAGGGTTCGTCGGCGGTAATGGGCTACGATAAAATGTCAGCCCTTACCCACGAAATTGAAAATCTTTTCGACCAGCTGCGCCGGGGAACACTGCAGGTGACACCTGCCCTGATAGATGCCCTTTTTGATGCCCTGGACACCTTGCACGCCCTGCGGGACGAAATAACGGGTGAAGGGGAAGAAGTGGATACGGCACCCGTGGTGGCCAGAATAAGGAAATTTCAAGAGGGGGCAGAAGCCCCTGACGCGCAGGACGACCGGCAAGAGTCACTCCCTGCCCCAAGCCCGGCACAGCCCGGTGAAATTTCGGCAGCCGGCATCCAGCTCCCCCCGCTGGAAGACGTGGAAGAATCCCTGATCCGGGAAGCCGAGCTAAAGGACTACCAGGCCTACTGGATTACCGTTTTATTAAGCTCGGACTGCCAGATGAAAGAAGTCAGGACTTTCCTTATTTTTGAAACCCTCCAGCAGGCCGGGGAAATAATCAAAAGCAGCCCGCCGGCTGAAGAATTGCAGGAAGGCCAGTTTGACAGGCATTTTACAGTTATCCTGTTAACCAAAGAGGACGCCGACCGGATCAGAAACCTGGTCCTTTCCGTGGCCGAAGTAGAGGATGTACATGTAAAGCAGGTAAAAATTGAAGAAAAACAGGAACAGCCGTCCGGCGATGAACAGACCGGGGGCAGCGGAACACGGGCCGCCGGGGAAAGTCCCCCGGCCGGGCAGCAGCAAAAAGCCGCCCCGGGAGACGGGGATAAAAAATCCCCCGCCTCAAAGACCGTTCGCGTTGACGTTCAAAAACTGGACACGCTGATGAACCTGGTGGGCGAGCTGGTGATAGACCGCACCCGCCTCGACCGTTTTGTGGAAATTTTTGAAAGCCAGTACGGCTCGAACGAGCTGGCCGAAGAAATTATGGAAATATCCAACCACCTGGGCCAGGTTACCACCGGCCTCCAGGATGAAATCATGAAAGCCCGCATGCTTCCCGTTTCCTACGTATTTAACCGCCTGCCCCGCATGGTGCGGGATATAGCCCATAAAATGCACAAAGAAGTAGATTTTATCGTGGAAGGCAAGGAAACCGAACTGGACCGCAACGTAATAGAGGTTATCAGCGATCCCCTCATTCACCTTTTGCGCAACGCCATTGACCACGGCATTGAACCCCCGGAGGAAAGGGAGAGACTGGGCAAACCCCGCACCGGAACGGTTAAATTGAAGGCTTCCTACGTGGAAAGCCATATTGTTATCACCCTGGAAGACGACGGCAGGGGCATGGACGTCTCTAAGATCCGCCAAAAGATAGTTGAAAAGGGCCTGGTATCGCCGGAACAGGCCGGGAGGTTGAGCGACAGGGAAGTGCTGGAGTACATTTTTGCCCCGGGCTTTTCTACCGCCGAAAATGTCAACGACATTTCGGGACGAGGTGTGGGAATGGACATCGTTAAAAACCAAATCGAGCAGATAAACGGGTCGGTGGAATTCAGCACCGCCCCGGGCAAGGGAACCACCTTTACCATTAAACTTCCCCTCACCCTGGCCATTATCCGGACCCTTATGGTTGCCCTGGGTGAACACACCTATGCCTTCCCGCTAACCCACATAGTGGAAACCCTGGTCATAGAAAGGAACGAAATAAAAATGGTCCGGCACAGTGAAGTGGTGGTGGTAAGGGGTTCGATCCTGCCCCTGGTGCGGCTTTCGGACATTTTCAACCAGCAGTCCACGGCAGGAGAAGAGGGTAAAATTTGCGTAGTTGTACTGGGCTCAGGGGACAAAAAGGTGGGCGTCATAGTGGACCGGCTGCTGGGAGAACAGGAAATAGTCATCAAGTCCCTGGGCTCCTATCTGGGACAAATCGACGGCCTCTCCGGGGCTACCATACTGGGTGACGGCAAGGTAGCCCTGATCGTGGACGCTCGGGGAATAATTAATAAGCTGGGCGCAAGCCCGGAGGATATGGCCTATGCGGCAGCCAATTAGAGTAGTCGTGGTGGACGACTCCGCTTTAATGAGGCTCCTGATAAGCCGCCTCCTGGAAGAAACGGGGAAATTTAAAGTGCTCGCCACGGCGGCGGACGGGAGGGAAGGGGTGGAGAAAATATGCGCCCTCAAGCCCGAAGCCGCCACCATGGACGTGGAAATGCCCCGAATGGACGGCCTGGCGGCATTAAAGGAAATAATGCACCGGTGTCCCGTTCCGGTAATCATGCTGAGCACCCTCACCACTTCCGGGGCCAGAACCACCATGCAGGCCCTCTCCTCCGGGGCGGTGGATTTCGTACCCAAGCCTTCCAGCCCCGCGGAAGTGAAAAATATAATCGACCAGCTAACAGAAAAAATCACCGCGGCGGTGCTCTCTTCCGCCATACATAAAATAAAGAAAAAAACGGCGCCGCCCGTACCACCCAAAGCCCTGCTTCCCAGGAGGGTGCAACCTCCCGAACCGGGGCAAATCGACCTGGTGGTAATAGGGTCCTCCACCGGGGGACCCGCCGCCCTGCAAACATTGCTTCCCGCCCTTCCCGAAAACTTTCCCGCCGCCGTGGTGGTGGTGCAGCACCTGCCCAGGGGCTTCAGCGGCCCCATGGCCGACCACCTGGCCCGCAGGTGCCGCATGCAAGTGCGCCACGCCCGGCAAAATGACCCGGTGGAGCCGGGGAAAATACTGGTGGCCCCGGCAGGATTCGACCTGGAATTCCGCGCTGCCGGAAAACAGGTTACCGTAAAACTGGATGAAGGTCTGGGCCGCTCCTTAAAGCCCGGAGAATTCCGCCCTTCCGTAGACGGGGTGATGTCCTCGGCGGCCAGAGTTTACGGCAGCCGGGCCATGGGCGTGCTGCTCACCGGCATGGGTAAAGACGGCGCAAGGGGAATGGGCCTTTTAAAGCAGGCCGGCGCCTATACCATTGCCGAACACGAAAGTACCTGTGTGGTGTACGGCATGCCCAGGGCCGCCGTGGAAGCCGGCGCGGCCAGCACCGTGCTGCCCCTGCACCAAATTGCCGCTGAAATTATTAAAAGGGTGTAAAGTCCGGCCATTCCGTGCCGATTAATTATAATAAGGCAACCACAAGGAAAGAAGGTCGGTACCGTGAAAATAAACCCCAACGGGCTGAAAGCCCTGGAAACCTATACATCCCAGATTAAAAACCAAAAAGATAACCGGAATATGCCTAAAACTCCCGGCATCCCCCGAAACGACCGGCTGGAAATATCCAGGGAAGCCCGGGAGCTGCAGAAATACCGCCTGGAGCTGCAAAAGCGGCCCGGGGTCAGACAGGAACTGGTGGCATCCCTCAAGGCCAGGATAAAAGAAGGCACTTACAAACCTTCCCCGGAAAAAATCGCCGAAGGAATGATCCGGGAAAGACTCCTGGACGAAAAGGTATAAAAGCATGAAGACGAAGGAACAGCTCTTTTCGGAACTCCAGCGGCTGCTAAAAGAGCAGGAGGAAATAATCGACCGGCTTATATCTGCCGGGGAGGAGCAGGCGGAATGCCTGCGCAAAAACGATATCAAAAAACTGCAGCAAATCGTGCAGCGGCAAAACATCCTTTCAGCCGGGCTAAGGGCCCTGGAAAAAAAGCGCGTGCAGGTGCAGGGGGCCCTGGAAAAAGAACTAGGCCTACCCGCGGGGTCGGCCCTGCGGGAGCTGGCGGCTCGCGCAGGCGACCCAGAGCGCGGGCAGCTGAAGAAGCTCGGGCTTTCTCTGAAAGAAAAAATAAACAACCTGCAGCAGGTCAACGAGTTGAACAGAACTCTTACCCGCCAGGCCTTGCAGTTCACGAATTTTATGCTCAACATCATTTGCGCGCAGGCCCCAAACGCCGGCTATACCCGAAACGGCAGTATAAAACCAGGCCATGAAAACAAGTCCAGAATAAATAAATCTGTATAACATTTTAATAGCCTCAATACAAAATATTGAAATAGGGCCAACAAATTTTACAGGCTTTTTTTGCCAAAACGAATACTTCCATAACTTTTTTATCCTGTTCAATCCTGTTAATCCCGTCAAAATAAATTCTTTTGAGTAGGTGTTTTGAATGTCCGGACCCGGAACATTCTTCGGAATCGAAATCGCCCGCCGGGGGCTCATGGCGCACCAGAAGTCCCTGGAAGTAACGGGCCACAACATAGCCAACGCCAACAACCCTGGATACAGCCGCCAGGAGGCGGTGCACGCCGCCGGTTCCCCCTACCCCGCACCCTCCCTAAACTCCAGCACCGCCCCGGGGCAGCTGGGAAGCGGAGTAAAAATCAGCGAGATACGGCGCATCCGCAACGAATACCTGGACGCCCAGTACCGGGACTCCACCTCAGCCGAGAAATTCTGGGAAAGCCGGCTGGAGATACTGGAACAGGTAGAGTCCATTTTCCCGGAGCCCGACGGCCGGGGCATCCAGGAAGTACTGATCAATTTCTTCAGCGACTGGCACGACCTGAACAACACCCCCCAGGACGCCGGCATCAAGTCGGCAGTGGTGGAGTCGGGGAAAGAACTGGCCAGGCTGTTCAGGGAGACATATAACCAGCTGGAAAATGTAAACAAGAGTATTATGACTGACATCGACGAGACCACCAGGGAAATTAAAGGCGGCAAGCTATACGACCAGAAAAGCAGAATTGACGAGCTGGTTGACCGCATTGCAGGCGTAACCGAATCCATCATCCGGGTCAAGCGGGAAGGCCGCCAGCCCAACGACCTCCTGGACAAAAGGGACGCCCTGCTGGATGAGCTGGCGGGGTTCGGGCCTATAGAAGTGGAAAAAGTTACGGACAGCCGCGGGCAGAACACCGGCGGCATCAACCTTACCATGTTCGGAGAGGCTTTAATTCAAACAGACAGCACCAGCCTGCAGGTGGTTCGACAAGGCGTCAGTATAACTTACGATAATGTTAACAGGGAAATAACCTTGAATATAGGAACAACGGGGAGTGTCCTCCTCAACGACCGGGTCAACAACGGCACCGGCAGCCTGGTGGGCATCGTATCGGCGTGGGAAGACAATAACCACTTCATTGACAAATTGAACAAGCTCGCCCGCTCCCTGGCGGACGCGGTAAACGCCCTGTACGACCCGGACGATGAAACACTGCCGCAGGATTTCTGGGAATTCAAAGACGCCGACGGCAGTACGGTTACGGGTGACAGCAGGACAGCGGGCCAAATTTACGTTAACGAAGAACTAATTGATAATCCTGAAAAGCTGGACGGCACCGAAGCTCTGGGCGTAGCCCGGTTGCGGAATAATCATCTTGAAGATCTGGGTGATAGCACCCTGGAAGGTTATTACCAGGGCTATATCGCCGAAATAGGAGCCCTGACCGAATCGGCCCAAAACATGCACGAAAACCAGCGGGCCATACTGGATCAGATAGAAGGCCTGCGGGAATCTACCTCCGGCGTGTCCCTGGACGAAGAGCTCAGCCGCGTGATTGAATTCCAGTACGGCTACCAGGCCTCCGCCAGGGTATTAAGCGTTCTGGACGATATCCTGGATACCCTGATCAACCGCATGGCCGTCTAATATTTCTCAAAGGGGGAACGCCCCGTGCGCGTGACTAACTTGATGATCGGAAACGCCCTCAAACAGCACATACAGAATAACCTCTCCCGGCTCTCCCGGACCCAGGAACAGCTGTCCACTGGAAAAACAATTCTGCGGCCCAGCGACAGCCCCACGAAAACCAGCCACCTCATGGCCGTGAAGGCCCAGCGGGAAATAAACAAGCAGTACACCCAGAACATCGATGACGGGCTGGCCTATTTATACACCGCCGATGCCGCCCTGGGCACAGTGGGGGAAATACTGGCCGAGGCCAGCGAACTGGCCGTGCAAGGCGCCAACGGCACCCTGACCAGAGAAGACATGGCAGCCATCGCCGAGCAAATTGACAAAATGATCGATGAACTGGTCGACGTGGCCAACACCACCGCCGGGGGCAAGTACATCTTTGCGGGAAGAACCAATCACCGCCCGCCCTTCGAGCGCAGCGGCGACATCATTATTTATAAGGGTGACCTTAAAAGAATTACCCGTGAAATAGCCAACCTTTCCGAACATACCGTGGACGCCCCCGGCGTTCTCGACAATAGCAGCAATTCTACAGGCGTCTTCGGCAATGTAGACAGCAACACCCTTGAAAGCAGTGGAGAAGCTGAAGTATCCGGAGGCCTGTTTGATACTCTTTTAAACTTGCGGAACGCCCTTAAAAGCGGAAAACATGAAACGGTAAACTCGCTAATTGGCGACATACAAGACCAGCTGGACAACGTCCTCAAATACCGGGTAGCCATTGGCGCCCGCACCCGCCACTTCGAAGCCGTCAAACAACAAATGCTGGACCAGGAAATCACCCTTTCTCAGGTCTTGGAAAATATCGAGTCCGCCGACATAGCCCGGCTGTCCATTGACCTCAGCGAGCAGCAGCTGGTATACCAGACGTCCCTGGCCGCGGGGGCCAGTATTCTCCAAACCAGCCTCTTAAACTTCCTCAAGTAAAGGGAGGTGAAACCGGTGAAAATAGGAGACGGCGGCTTGCAGGGACTGGCCACCCACGACGACGTGGCGGCCCGGCAGGTGCAGGAACAGCAGCAGCGCAAGCCCGACGGCACGGAAAATTTGGTGAAAGACCGGGAAACCGCCACCTTCCTGGACGAAAACGCCCTTAACAAGGCCGTGGAAAAACTCAATGAAAACGCCCGGGCCCACAACCTGCCCCTGGAGTTTGCAGTGAAAAAAGAAGAGGGAAAAATTTTTATCAACATGCAAAACACTGAGAGCGGAAATTCCCGGCAATTGCAGCCGGAAGAACTGCCCCGGCTCGTATGGGGAATGGAAAATAACAAAGGCCTTTTAATCGATGAATACTTCTAAAACGGAAAGGGCTGCCGTCGGGGCAGCCCTTTATCTTTCTTGCTTTCCATATCTTATAAAACTTCAAAACCCTGTTCCGAAAAGTGTATGTCAAAAGCAAAAGCCTTTTTAATGCCGAGACGCCGCATCAATGCAAAACTGATGCAGTCCACAAGGCTGAGATTTCTCCGCCCCGCGGTTAACACGGCATCCATCCCGGCCCCGTAGAGCGTGGAATCCACCCAGTATACATCAAGTACCGGGTATATATCTTCGTGGAATAAACGTAGGGCATCTATTCCGAAGCGGCGTTGCATCAGCGCGCAAGTTTCAATTAAAACAAAACTGCTGCATACCAAGCGGGTTTCCGAGCGCAACAGTTTTTCCCACACAGCGGCCGCATGCCTGTGACAGCGGTCATCGGCATCCAAAACCGCTAAAAAAGCCGAAGTATCAATATATACAGCCGCTATAATAATCACCTCTGCTCCGAAAGTTTCATTCGAGATTCATGGTTAGCCGCCTCTGCAAAATATTCGTCGTGTTGTTCCGCAAGATCGCCCAGCCCCGACCTGAACTTGCCCGCCACGGCAATAGCCCTCTCAGTGCGGTCCTTTAAACCAGTTGCTCCCCGTGTTTCCAGCAGCCTGTCCAGCGCCATGCGAATCAATTCCGCTACGGAAACACCTTCAGCAGCACTCACCGTCTTTAACGCCGCGTACTGCTCTTCCGTAAGTTGCACCTGAGTACGTACCATAAACTCCCTCCTCCACAGCAATGTAATCATGCTTAAATATACTTTATTATTACATCACTATAACGTCAACAATTCAGATAATTTTTTTCGTCTACATTCCCGAGCCGGACTCAAAATTTTTTAACAAACCCTAAAGTAAGCCTTAAAATAACCGAATACAATAGCGAGGGAAATTTTCCCTTAAGGTGGCCACCGGGAGAATTTCCAGTACAGGGATGCAAATTCTATCTTTAAGGGGGGAATGACCTGTGAGAATTAACCATAACATCGCAGCCCTTAACACGTATCGTCAGTTGACGATCAACAATATGGCTACTCAAAAATCATTAGAAAAACTTTCTTCTGGCCTTCGTATTAACCGTGCAGGTGATGATGCCGCAGGTCTAGCCATTTCAGAAAAAATGCGCGGTCAAATCCGGGGCTTAGAGCAAGCCTCCCGCAACGCCCAGGATACAATTTCCTTATTGCAAACCGCTGAAGGCGCATTAAACGAAACCCACTCTATCCTGCAACGCATGCGGGAATTGGCTGTACAGGCTGCTAATGATACCAACACTGACGCTGATCGCCAATCCATCCAGGACGAAATTAACCAATTAGCCGACGAAATTGATCGTATTGCCAATACCACCGAGTTTAACACCAAAAAGTTGTTGGACGGATCAGTAGTAGGTGTAAACCCTGAAAAGAAAGGTACCTACACCATCCAAGCCAATAGTGCCGCCACTTTATCGGCTGCGACAGGCGCGGCTACCAATATTGCGGATAAATGTATTGTAAATGGTGCCATCACCATTACTCGCATTACAGAAGCCACCAATGCTGAAAGTGCATATGAGTTTAGGGATTCATTAGGTAATGTAATTGCTAGCAGCAAGATTACTGTCAGTACAACTAATGCCACATTCACATTTGCCTCTGGCGTAATCGCTACGGGTGCTGTCGTGACTTTTGCCATAGATAATTTTGGCAAATTTAAATCTGGCGAAAGTTTTACTATAGTTTTAAATAAATATGAGGCTGGAACCACTGATACCAGCAAATCAATTACAACCCACATTGGTGCCAATTCCGGTCAAAATATGCAAATCGGTATCAATGACATGCGGGCTGAAGCACTGGGAATTAAAGACAGCAGTGGGAATGCAGTTGATGTAACTGATAAATATGGCGCTAACGCCGTTATTTCTACAATTAACAATGCTATTGAGAAGGTTTCCACTGAGCGTTCTAAGCTGGGTGCCATTCAGAACCGCCTGGAACACACCATTAATAACCTGGGTACAGCCGCTGAGAACCTGACCGCTTCCGAATCTCGCATTAGAGATGTGGATATGGCCAAAGAAATGATGGAGTTCACCAAGTTGAATATACTCGCCCAAGCAGCTCAAGCCATGTTGGCCCAAGCTAACCAGCAACCTCAAGGGATTCTTCAGCTTCTGCGGTAATATATCAATCCCAAAAAAGCCAGCCTTCTCATGGCTGGTTTTTTTGGGATAATTCCCCATAGGACGGGGAGGATTCATGAATAAAAAACTATTTAACAAAAACCTTAGGTGGTTGAAAAAAAATAACTTCGCCATATACAATAAAACAAAAAACATAATACCTGAAAATACATTTTTAACAAAAAACTTTCAGGGCGAATTTAATTTGATCAAAAAAATTGGGGATAAAGAATATCCTGTTTATAGTAATTATAATATGGCCAGGCAATGTTCTTTTTGGCTCGAATATGTACAGCAGAATATTTTTAATTATGAAATTCTTATTATCTATGGTATGGGCCTAGGGTATGAACTCAAAGAACTTTTACAGAAAGATCTACCCTGTACAGTATTCCTTATAGAACCCGATGAGGAAATTTTTTATTACAACCTACATTTTTTTGATCTCACTATATTGGAAAAACATAAACTATATTTTATCCAAGATAGCCGCCTGGAGGAAATTTCAAACCTACTTTCAGAAATTATTAACCAGGAAAAAAGTGTAAAGTTTTTCTTTGCTCCATTACCCGGATATCATTACATTTTCAAAGATCATATTAAACAGTTAGAAATGTCTATAAAAGAAAACATAAATACCTTATTAGTAACCGTCAATACTATCATGGCACATGATAAACAATGGTTCCAAAATTATATTTTAAATCTCAAACAATTAGCCGGCTCTGTAACAATAGAAAAATTTTCCAATATATTCTCAAGTATCCCGGCCATTATGGTGGGAGCTGGGCCCTCTTTAGAAGAGAATTTGGAAATTTTAAAAGAGCTTTATGATAGGGCACTTATTATTCCGGTAGGTAGCGCCTTTTCAGTTTTGGATAGCCACGGTATTAAAGGTCATGCGGTGGGTGCCATTGACGGCGGTTATGGTGAATATAAAATTTTTACCAATAACTTTCATAACAAAGATATAATTTTATTTTTCAGTTTTATGGTTAATTATAAAGTACTACCCTTATTTAAGAAAGAGAAGTTTTTCTTTGCTTTGCACAATTTTGATAAATATATTTACAATAAACTAGGACAATCTTGTATACCCATTGCTTCCGGTGGTTCAGTTTCTATTTCCATCCTGGATATATTAGCAAAAATGGGTTGTAATCCTATCATCCTGGCCGGACAGGATTTATGCTATTCCAAAAACCAAACCTATGCCAGGGGCGCTACTTATTTTAATGAAGTCGATGCAGAAACTTTAAAAAAGCAAGGCTACATAGAAATTAAAAATAAACAAGGGGAGATAGTTTATACTACGCGAGCCATGTTGGCCATGCGATGGTCTACTGAAAGGATCATAAAAAAACACCCTAATACTACCTTTATTAATTGCACCAGGCATGGCTTACCCATAGCCGGGGCTATAGATTCTACGTTAGAAGATGTAAAAAAACAAGAACTTACTAAAAACTATAATATAACTCAAAAACTAAAAGAAGTTTATAAAAAAAATAAGTATATTGTAACACCGGAAAAAATCAAAACAATTATACAAGAAATAGAGGACCAGACAAAGTTAATTCAAAAATACTGCGGCGAAATTATTACCACATTGAAAAATGCAGAAAAACATGACTTTCAAAAGTTGGCCATAATTATTAAACAGTCAGAAAGAAAACTAACTAAATTAAACTTTTTTAATCAAGTTTTAAGCAAAGAAACAGGTGTATATAACTTTTTGTTTAGTAATCTTTATTTTAAAAGTGATAATGAATTAAAAGAAATTAGGAAACAATTAGAATCTAAAAAAAGGTACTACTCTAAAATCTATGAGCTCTGTTTAATCATTCTTAACGCCATTGAATATGGAGATAAGGAACTCCAATCAATTACTGAAGGTAAGGATTGAGCTTATGGAAAACAGCGATATCTTATATAAACATATTTTATCTGTTGCTGACTTATGCACAAATTCATGGCAATATTTAATTAATGGTAAAGAAAGAAAAGCTATGGATTTAGTGCTAAAAATTATAGATTCTTTAGAGAAAATTATTACTTATAAGAGTAACCTTCTTCTGATACAAAACATGCAAAAAGAAATAATTAAATTATTACCTGATTTATTAAAAGCCATGGAGGATAAAAATGGTATAGTCCTTGCTGACATATTGGAATATAAATTAAAATCTATTTTAATGAAATGAGCCTATCTGTCTATTTGGAAAAGTTCCTTGTAAGTAGAAAGGGATGTAAAAATGCCTGAGTATAAAACAGAACAAGAATATTTCTGGGCATCAGAATTTGGTAATCAATACACTAGAAGAAATCAGGATTTAACTTTGATAGCTAGAAATACGGCATTATTTGCAAGGATATTGAAGTCTACCAGTTTAATTAAATCGGTAATAGAATTTGGTTCTAATATTGGCTTTAACTTACTGGCAATAAAACGACTCCTACCTGAGGTTGAGCTTTCAGCTATAGAAATTAACGATGAAGCTGTAAGACAGCTCAAGTCGAGAGTGGTCGGGGTAAAAATTTACCACCAGTCTATCTTGGATTTTAAGCCCGATTATCAAAGGGATTTAGTTTTTACCAAAGGGGTACTAATTCATGTTAATCCGCAAATGTTGTCACGGGTTTATGATCTGTTATACCAGACAAGTAAAAGATATATTTTAATATCCGAATACTATAACCCAACTCCTGTTGAAGTGATGTATCGAGAGCACAGAGGCAAGTTATTTAAGCGTGATTTTCCCAGGGAGATTCTCGACAGGTTTTCAGATTTAAAGCTAATAGATTATGGATTTGTTTATCATAGAGATTATAACTTTTCTCAGGATGATATTAACTGGTTTTTATTAGAAAAACGTAGCTAAAGGTGGAAAAAATGCTAGACGGGAAGATAATACTTATTACCGGCGGAACCGGTTCTTTTGGTAAGAAATTTGTGGAAAAGGTATTAATCTCTTATAACCCTGCCAAAGTGATTGTTTTCAGCCGTGACGAACTCAAACAATACGAAATGGCCCAAAAATTTAACGACCCGCGCCTGCGCTTTTTTATTGGTGATGTGCGTGATAAAGATCGTCTTTATCGCGCATTTGATGATGTAGATATAGTGGTTCATGCTGCCGCATTAAAACAAGTTCCTGCTGCTGAATATAATCCCTTTGAAGTAGTCAAAACAAATATACTAGGCGCCCAGAACATAATTGATGCGGCAATAGACAAAGGCGTAAAAAAAGTGATAGCACTCAGCACAGATAAAGCCGCCAACCCCATCAACCTTTATGGTGCTACCAAACTCTGTGCGGACAAGCTATTTATTGCAGGTAACTCGTACGTCGGTAAAAGAGAAACACGTTTTAGCGTTGTCCGCTACGGCAATGTAGTAGGCAGTCGGGGAAGTGTCGTACCCTTTTTCAAAAAGATGAAAAAAACCGGTACCATACCCATTACGGATCCCCGAATGACACGTTTTTGGATTACTCTTGACCAAGGGGTAGAATTTGTACTCTACTGCCTCAAAAATATGTATGGCGGTGAAATCTTTGTCCCCAAGATACCAAGTATAAAAATTACCGACCTGGCTGAAGCCATAGCCCCGGAATGCAATATAAAATACATAGGTATAAGACCTGGAGAAAAATTACATGAAGTGATGATTCCGGAGGACGATGCCCGCCACACTGTGGAATTAGATAATTTTTATGTCATCCAGCCCCAGTTTCCCTGGTGGGGAAAGGATAATTGGAAAGAGGGAAAACCGCTCCCGGATGGTTTTAGATACAGCAGTGACACTAACGATCAATGGCTCTCCGTAGAAGAACTGAGAAAAATGGTTGGTGACTAAGCTTGGACTACATACCTTATGGCAAGCAATACATCGAAGAAGATGACATACAGGCGGTATTGGAAGTTCTCCGCTCCGATTGGCTTACCACAGGACCCAAAATACAGGAATTTGAAAAACAATTAGCTGAGCGGGTTGGAGCCAAATATGTGGTGGTCTTCAGTTCCGGAACAGCCGCGCTTCATGCAGCTTACTTCTGTGCCGGAGTAGAAGAAGGAGACGAAGTTATAACTTCTCCCATTACTTTTGCCGCCACGGCCAATGCTGCCTGTTATCTGGGAGCAAAACCTGTTTTCGTTGATATAAAAGAGCAAACTGCTAACATAAATCCGGAACACATAGAAGGAGTTATTTCATCTCGCGCCAGGGTGATAGCTCCTGTAGATTTTACAGGACAACCGTCCGACCTGGGCCCCATTATGGAAATTGCCCGAAAACATAAATTAGTGGTAGTAGAGGATGCAGCCCATGCCCTAGGTGCAACCTACAAAGGCAAACCTATAGGTTCGATAGCAGATATGACAATTTTTAGCTTTCACCCGGTAAAGCACATCACTACCGGTGAAGGAGGAGCCGTTGCAACCAATAACGAAGAATATTACCAAAAACTTTTAAGCTTTCGCAACCATGGCATTATGAGAGATAAAGAGAAGCTATCGGAATATCACGGTCCATGGTACTATGAAATGCAATTTCTAGGATTTAACTATCGCATTACAGATATTCAGTGTGCCCTGGGAATAAGTCAGCTTAAAAAGCTTGACAGGTTTCTAAAAAGACGCAGGGAAATAGCTCAACTTTATAATGAAAAATTTAAAGACATTGCCGAAATCCAAGTACCGGTTACTTTCCCTGATAGAGATTCCGCCTGGCACTTATATGTAATAAGGCTACAGGGAAAAAACCCGCCCAGGCGACAGGTGTATGAGGCCCTGCATGAGCGGGGCATCGGCGTACAGGTACATTACATTCCTGTTTACTGGCACCCTTATTACCAAAAAATTGGTTATCAAAAGGGTTTGTGTCCTGTTGCCGAAGATTATTATAAGAGATGTCTTTCTTTGCCAATATTCCCGGCTATGTCGGATGCAGATGCGGAACGAGTTATTAACAACCTCAAATCGGTCATCAGGGAAGTTTATCCTTAAAAAAGGAATATGTCCAACTGCAGAATGGTATTACGAGCGGGCATTAACGTTACCGCTTTTTCCGGCTATGAAGGATGAGGATGTAAGGAGAGTAATAGAAGCGGTTAAAAAAACGGTGAAACGTACTTAGAAAATAATTAAGAAGGGGAGAGAGTAAAAATAAATGTTACGGCTATAATCCAGGCGCGCATGGGTTCTACCCGCCTGCCGGGCAAAGTGATGAAAGAAATTGCTGGACGAACTATGATTGAGCAAGTGCTGCATAGATTAAGCCGGGCAGGAAGGCTTGATAAAATCATCATAGCCACTTCTACTGCCGCAGGTGACGATGCTCTGGCAGAATTACTTTACAAAAACGGCGTATTAGTCTTTCGCGGCTCAGAAGACGATGTGCTCTCAAGGTACTACGAAGCTGCAAAAGTTTTTAATGCGGACGTAGTAGTAAGGCTGACTGGGGATTGTCCTTTAATTGACCCTATTATCGTTGATGAAGTAGTTAAACGCCACCTAAACTCAGATGCTGATTATACTTCTAACATCTTAAAGCGGACATTTCCCCGCGGCCTGGATACAGAAGTCTTTTCTTTTGAGGCACTGGAAAAAGCTTACTTTGAGGCAAGAGAAAGTTACCAGCGGGAACACGTAACGCCGTATTTTTATCTCAATCCGGGCATCTTTAAACTACAAGGAATAAAAGCTGAAGGAAAATTACATCGTCCCGACCTGCGTCTTACGGTGGACACAGCAGAAGACCTTGAGCTTATCAGAGCTATTTATAGCAGGCTTGGCCAGAATGGCAGGTACTTTCATACGGAAGAAGTTATTGAGCTGTTAGACGCCGAGCCCGATTTGGTTAAAATTAACGCCCATGTACAGCAGAAAGGGTTGCACAAGTGATGAAAGTGGCGCTATTCCGCTTAGATGCTTCTTTTCATCTTGGCACGGGTCACCTAATGCGCTGCTTGGCCCTGGCCCAGGGCTGGCAAGACGCAGGCGGAGAGGCCACCTTTATAATGGCCACGAAGTGTCCCGCTCTTGAAGGCCGTCTAAAAGATGAAGGAATGAACGTCATACATCTGAGAACCAAGGTTGGCAGTAATGAAGATGCACATCGAACAGCAGAAATAGCACACGAATTAAGGGCTGATTGGGTTGTCCTCGACGGCTACCACTTTGGTGCCCAATACCAGCAGATTATAAAAAGGGCTGGCTTGCAGCTTCTTTTCATAGATGACAATGCCCATTCAGAGCATTACTATGCAGATCTAGTCCTCAACCAAAACATGCATGCTCATCAAAATATGTATATCCACAGAGAACCTTACACTAAGCTGCTTCTAGGCACTCGCTACGTTCTCTTGCGGAGAGAATTCCTGAAGTGGCAGGGGTGGAAGCGGGAAATTCCGCAGGTAGCCCGAAAAGTGCTGGTTACTTTGGGAGGCAGCGATCCCCACAACGTGACCGAGAAGGTCATTAAAGCTTTACAAAATCTAAATATAAAAGGTCTTGAGGCAACAGTTGTGGTGGGAGGAAGCAACCCTCATTACGAAGAATTACAGTCTATAGTCAAAATTTCACAAATTCCCATTACTTTGAAAAAAAACGTTAAGGACATGGCTGCATTGATGGCGTGGGCTGATGTGGCAATTTCCGGAGGAGGCAGTACCTGCTGGGAACTTGCCTTTATGGGATTACCAGGCCTTATCGTGATTCTTGCTGAAAACCAGGAACCAATTGCCAGCCAACTTGAGGCAGTTGGTGCATCTCTAAATTTAGGTTGGCATCACAGACTTTCTTCGGCAGTAGTAATTCATAAATTGGAACAATTATTAGTATCCGCTGCTGAGCGAACAAAAATTAATTGTCGGAGTAAAAAGTTGGTGGACGGTAATGGAAACACTCGAGTTGTGAAGGCATTACTCACTTTAGGAGGCACAAATGAGGATTCTATATCTTGGTAACAACTGGGTCGGGTGGCAGGTCCTAAAATGGCTAAAAAAACAAGGAGAAAATATAGTGGGTTTAGTAATTCACCCACAAGGAAAGCAAAAATATGTTAAGGAAATTTTACAAGAGGCAGATCTTCCCTCAGACAGAATCTTTGATGGTTCACAATTGTCAAAGCCTGAAATAGTAAAGTTAATACATGATCTCACTCCTGATATTGGTCTCTCTGTTCTATTCGGCTATATCCTAAAACCTGATTTTATATCAATTTTTCCTAAAGGTGTAATCAACTTACACCCATCCCTTCTGCCCTATAATCGCGGCCAGTATCCCAACGTCTGGAGTATTGTTGAAGGAACCCCTGCTGGAGTAACCTTACATTACATTGATGAAGGGATAGATACTGGAGATATCATATCCCAGCAAGAGGTTCCAATTGAACCAACCGATACAGGAGAGACACTGTACCGTAAACTTGAACGCGCTTCTATTGAATTGTTTCAGGAAGCGTGGCCATTCATCAAGACCGGTAGAGCTCCCCGTAAACCACAAAAACGTGGAGAAGGAACCTATCATTGCACACGAGATGTCGATGCAATCGATGAGATTGACCTGAACCGCTCCTATATTGCGCGCGATCTCATTAACATACTCAAAGCGCGCACCTTTCCCCCTTACAAAGGGGCATTTTTTAGAGAGAACGGGAAAAAGATTTACATGAGACTCCAACTTGAATACGGTGAGGAAGAGTAACGATGGGGGCATTGAATACTTGCCTCGTCCTTGGGAGCAAACCATAGAACCGACGAGTCTTCGATAATATTATTAAAAATTACCCGGGGTCCTGGCACTTTTTAGACTCCCCCGAACAGCTAACAAGCGAATTACTGTCAAAACTGAATCCTCGTTATGTCTTTGCCCTCCACTGGTCGTGGAAGATTCCAGACGAGATTGTGGAAAACTATAAGTGTATCTGCTTTCACATGAGTGATGTTCCCTATGGGCGGGGTGGAAGCCCGTTGCAAAACCTCATAGTTGGAGGGCATCGCCACACTAAACTCTCTGCCTTGCGGATGACTTCAGAAATCGATGCCGGTCTTGTTTATTTGAAGGAAGACCTTTGCCTTGAAGGAAATGCTGGAGGAAATATACATACGTGCAACTTATTTTGCTGCGAAAATGATCTGCCAAATCATTTTTGAACGATTAGAGCCCGAACCACAAAGCAGAGATATTGTGGTCTTTAAATGTCGCCTACCCGAAGAAAGCGAAATTCCTCATTTATCCTTCTTACAAAAGCTGGAATGTTAGATGTAAAAGGTTACCCAAAAGCTTTTTTGATTTACAAAGGCTTTTTGAAATGACGGAAAAATTGTAGCTGGCGTTGCCATCCCGCCAGTGGAGGAACCAAAATGAGGTAGATTCTTGTTGTCGCTGCCCACCCCGATGACGAGGTATTGGGCTGTGGGTGGACAATCGCCAGATTAGTAAAGGAAAGTTGTGAGATATACATTTCTATTCTCAGGGAAGGAATCGCTTCTCGTTACAGGAACCGGAGTGACGCAGACACAAAACAGATAGAAGAACTCCAAAATAGTGTTCGCCAAATGGCCCAAGTTCTTGGCGCAAAAAAACTGTAATCTTGCATAACTTACCTGACAACTGCTTTGATGCTGGTGTCCCTTTTAGGCGTAATCGAGATCGTTGAATAAGATGTAGAGACAATCAACCCAGAGATCATATATACCCACAATAGAAACGACTTGAACATAGATCACATGATAGTCCACCGGGCTGTCTTAACTGCTACCAGACCGATAACAGGCAGAGGAATACGGGAGATCTATACTTTTGAAACACCCTCTTCGACAGAGTGGGCTTTTCATCAGTTCCCGCCGGGTTTTCGTCCGAACTTTTTCGTTGATATTTCGGCAACAT
Source organism: Desulfofundulus sp. JL263-se (assembly GCF_056316025.1). NCBI lineage: Bacteria > Bacillati > Bacillota > Clostridia > Eubacteriales > Peptococcaceae > Desulfofundulus > Desulfofundulus sp. JL263-se. The sequence continues at coordinate 1,705,947 of NZ_CM149993.1, forward strand.
TAGAAACCAAGTTAGAAGCTCTCAGCCTCTACAAGTCAGAAGTGCGCTCCTATCCTCATCACCGGTCACCAGAAGCTATCCGGACCATTACTCGCCGCTGGGGAAGTGTCGTGGGATGCCCTGCTGCCGAGGCCTTCGAACTGATCCGTGCAATACGGTAATTCTTAAGGGGGTAATCGAATGAATTCATACATCAAAATCGGCCAAAGGCGGATAGGTCCAGGTGAGCCAGTTTACACGGTAGCCGAAATCTCAGCTAATCACAATCAGAGTTTTGAGCAAGCAGTTCAGCTCCTTAAAGCCGCCAAAGATGCTGGAGCAGACGCTGTTAAACTCCAGACTTATACTCCTGATACGATGACCATTCAGTGCAATAATAAATATTTTCGCATTGGGAAAGGAACAATCTGGGAAGGCCGGAATCTTTACGATCTCTACAGCGAAGCCTATACACCATGGGAGTGGCAGCCGAAGCTCAAAGAGATCGCTGAAGATCTTGGCCTCGACTTTTTTTCAACTGCTTTTGACCCAACCGCTGTCGATTTCTTGGAAGACCTGAGTGTGCCAGTCCACAAAGTGGCTTCTTTTGAGATCGTGGACATCCCGCTCATTGAAAAAATGGCTCAAACTGGTAAACCGTTGATTGTATCCACAGGAATGGCGACACTCGCAGAAATTGAAGAAGCCGTGCAGGCCGCTCGAGCTTCCGGAGCTACCCAAATTGCTTTACTGAAATGCACTAGTGCTTATCCTGCGCCTCCTGAAGAGATGAACCTACGGACAATTCCCCACTTAGCAGAAGCTTTCGGAGTGCCTGTAGGGCTCTCAGACCACACCCTGGGAGTTGCGGTTCCGGTTACAGCAGTGGCACTCGGAGCCTGCATCGTTGAAAAGCACTTCACGCTGTCCCGTTCCATCCCGGGGCCAGACAGTGCATTTTCGCTTGAACCTCACGAATTTGCAGAAATGGTCAAGGCCATTCGAACAGCAGAGAAAGCATTGGGGAAGGTCCATTATGGAGTAAATGACAAGGAATCTAAAAGCAAAGTTTTCAGGCGCTCGCTTTTTGTGATTGAAGACATGAAGGCGGGGGATGTCTTCACTGAGAAAAATGTCCGGTCAGTCCGGCCAAGCTATGGTCTTAAACCTTCCTATTTAAAAGAGGTACTTGGCCGGAGAGCCGTGCGTGACATTGCAAAAGGCACACCTTTAGATTGGAGTTTGATAAGTTAAAGTAAACAAGCAATTTTCGTGCCCAAGATTCCGAGTATGAACATCATGGATCTGGTAGAGGTAGTGGCTCCAGATTGTCGAGTTAAATACATCGGAATAAGGCCGGGAGAAAAGTTGCACGAAGTGCTGATTTCCGAAGACGAGGCCCGGCATACCGTCGTAGACGTCGGAGACATGTACGTTATACGACCGCTATACCCGTGGTGGCGGATGGACAACTGGGCGGAGGGCACACCTTACCTGAAGGTTTTCGTTACTCGAGTGATAAAAATGAACGATGGCTTAGTGTGGACGAGCTACGCAAATTGGTGGCCGCAGCCGGCTTTGCACCGGCTGTTGAAGTCACATCTTGTGGAGGCAAAGTGGAATGAATTACGGTGGCTTGGGGGGCAAAGGTGAATGATGGGAATCTACCAAGGGAGCGCTTCCTACCTTATACCCGACACTGGGTAGATGCCGAAGATATAGAGGCTGTCTCCGGGGTGTTATCCTCGGACTGGTTGACGATGGGATGTAGATCGTAAAATAGAATTGATCTCCGATCGTCAAGTAAAACTGACCCACCCTATGATAAAATCTCCCTATCTCAATATTTTGCAGTAAAGCTTTAATTAGCTTTTAATTACTGTCAATTTTAAATATTTACCTTGAGTGGTCTAACCCACAATCCACCCCCTGCTTATCCTATCATGTCTCCCTGGGTCTGTGCCCTGACATTCCTTCGTTCAGCATATTGGGGGTGGGGCACCGGTACTCGTACGCAGGGTCATGCCCTAATGGAGATATTACAGGTTCCCCCACCCAAGGTTAAACTTTTATTTTATGATCATGAATATGAACTTGGCTTACCCGTTGTTGCTTTAAAAGGATTCATGAGGTTATTCTTAATTTAGAGGCAGGGAGAAGAAATAAGGCTGCCTTTTGATATCGCATCTAAGAGAGCACTTGCCTATGAAATGAGATTGGAAAGCTTACTTGATTTAAAGAATACCCTGGTTGAATGCTTTAAGGAAATTCAGGAAATAAGATCCAGGGTACTGAAATAAGTGGGGAGTGAGAAAAATGATTGCGGTTGAGTTTATTCGCTCTATAATATTCAATAAACTGAGTTACGTTGGCAAGGGGTTTACACATTGGAAATAAATAACAGCCCTCCGCATAATTCAATATGTTCTTGGTGAGCCCCGAGGCAATTTCAATCAAAGTAGCGCCGTAAGGGAAGTCTTGACAGACGGGGTCCCCGCATATGGTACAATGGCGTTTTCGACGGGGGATGTATAATTTTCTCACATGTTCCCAGGGTCGCCCGTCGGCAGTTATTACGAACCATAGACGAACCATATTCTTTGCCGTTATCTGTAAGAACCGCTAGTAACTTGACGCCCATAGACTCATAGGCGTGGTGGGTGTATTTGAGAAAATCAGCAGCAGAATCAGCAGTCTTGTCGGTATACAGCCGGGCCCAGCCAAAACTGCTGGCACAGTCGACACCGACCTGGACATAAACTCTTCCAATCCCGGCTATATAGCCAATCAGCTTTCCGTCCTGGCTCATGAGATAGCCCGGTACCGGGGCATGTACATGCCGGTGTTTACTGGCTTCTTTGTCCAATTCCCATGCTGTTTTCTCCTTTGGAGGTTGTAGTGAATCAACCCACCTAAGCCTTTTTTGGCGGGTGTTAAGATCATTTCGTTTAAGCACCCCATAAACAGCAGTTTCACCAACTTTTATGCCACCGTTTTTCGGCTTTCTTAACTCGGCACTGATCCTTCTCGGACCATAAGTAGGATGTTCCTGGACATAGGCCAAAATAGCCTCTTCAACATCTGGAAGAGTCTGGTTGGGCCAAATCTTTGGGACACGTTCTTTATCATATAAGCCAGCCTCACCTTGTTCTTCATATCGTCTGAGGACCTTGTAAAAGGTGGTATGGGACATCTGGCACCTTTGAGCTATTTCCCGGCGGCTAATAACTTTCATGGTATCGAGTTTAATGGCTTGCCTTCTGCAGCGTAATACGATAGGATGAGTATACACAGTCAGCTCTCCCTTCTAGTGGTTGTTGTGGTAAACACCATTATACGGAGAGCGCTGTGGATACTCAACCATCTGGGGCAAGCCCAGGTGGTTGATTTTGTTTTTCCACCTTATTCCAATCTGTCAACCCATACTCAACTTAACACATATTATATATTTTCTATATATTTTCACTGCTCATGCTGGGTGCAGTCACAAGGAGTGTGATATTTTGAAGCAATATGCTGTTGTACGAGAATTATCTCAGCTTATCAGTAGGGCTGCAGAAAAAACAATAGAGGATTTTAATGAAAGAGTGATTGAACAAGAGTCCAATTTTACCGATCGATTACTTACTCGTATACAGGATGCAGTAAATGGTTACAGTAGTAAAGGTATTATTTGGAAGGGCAAGGTTCTTACGGATCGTGGATACAATGCACAAGAAAAAAGATTTGGTGCAGATTTTGCAGGATTGCTTAAAATAAATTTATCTGATTATAAAGTATCCAAAGGATTTTTGGCTCAAGCTAAACTAATAGGCACTGGTAAAAATAATAAAAAAGAAATTAAACGTTTAAAGGATCAATGTATAAGAATGCTAGAAGTAACTACACACTCTTATGTGTTTATTTACAATAGCGATAACATTAGAGTTGTCCCTGCAATTTCAGTACTGTCTATAGAAGAATTGTCGTTGGAATTATTGTTAGATAAACTTTATAATGTTAGCATAGCCAGTTTTTATGAAAATCATTTTAAATCTTTTATTGGCGATTTACATATATTTAAAAATATATTTGATATTGGTCAATTACATCAAGTAACAAATCAAAATATACGAACAGCTTTAATTATTGAAGCTAGAGAAGAAGAAACTATAACGGATTGACCAACCATGGAAACGGTTCCTATGGTAGGTTTAGCCACCCTACTAAAAATAGCCAATGCTTGTTTTTTGCAGGGGGAAACCAGGGGAAGGGGGGGAACAGCTAGGGGGAGGTTCCTATGGCCAGGTGCAGCAATCCTACTAACCAAAGGAAAAGCCGGGTGCCAGGCACTTAACTTATTAACTTAGTTGGTATTATATCGAATGCCACAGGCAACTCGAAGCGCGCAAAGTACCTCGAAGCACTTTTAGAGATGTACCCGATAAAATGGGATACCGGTTTGTAAGAACATTAGGGACGGTTCCAGATGTGAATCAAAAAATAAACTTTGAAACGGGGCGGGAACATTGAAAGAAAATTTCGAAATCATCAGTAGGATGCTGGAGCTGGCAGAAACCTGCCAGGAGGGCCTGGAGTACGCCAGGGACGCTTTAAAGCGGGACATAGCCGGCGACTCGCTAGCCGTCATGGCGGACGCCCTGGAGGCCTTCTCCAGGATGGAGGCGAGCCTGCAGCCGCTGCTGCCGGGCCTGCCGGAGAACCGCATCCCCGAATTGACCGGTAAACTCCGCGGGGCCTTCGACCTGGTGGTGTCAGCCCACGAGGGCGGTAGCGCGGGCAAGGCCCTGGAGTACACGCAGTTCGTCCTCGTCCCGGGCTACCAGCAGTGGCGGGAGGAGCTGGAGAGGTGCCCGCGGCCGTTCGTTGCCTCGTAGCGCGAGGGGGCGACCTGGTGAACCAGATGCTGGGTAATGCGGCGGAAGGCAGGGACGCGGCCCAATTTATAATTGTAGCTTCAAGAAAGCTAGTCAAAAGGTGTGTTTTTTCTGTCACAAAGAGAAGGTGAAATATGCTAAAAAATGTATTATTTTCTAAATATTTTAGCGATAGAAGAGAAAGAATAATTTCTTATTAGATACCGATATTTTAGCCGACATTGCACAAGGTGGTTAAAGTCAAAAGATTTCTCATGGCCTTCGATCGCGAGGTATAGTTTTGGTGTTTGCCCTTCCCAGTATAATGGAACTTGGTTTTGGATCAAATGAACAAGCTAAGCCCGAAGAAATAAAATTATATACAGATATGTATAAGTCAACAGTAATAAATCCTTACCATGCTATGGAATTAAGATCAGAATTAAGAGAAAACTATGATGCATTTAGAGGGTCTTTGATTGGTGTATCTCCTGATCCTAATGACTGGTTTGCAGCTAAAAAAGCTCTTGGCTTTAGCAACTTTTCCTGAATTAAAGGATTGTCGTCACGTCTTAAGGGGATATAATGACAATGCCAATATCATAGACGAAATAACTGATATTGTTTATCACACCAATACATTTACAGAGACACAAGAAAACGTACAACAATCGTTCCATAAGGTTATTGAACTCTTAAAATTGACAAAAGACATGACAGTTCACCTGTACGAATAGATTATCCCAGGCTTTTACCTTATTAGCATAGTCACATCGGGAACGGTTCTCGGATGTGAATTCGGGACCGTCCCTGTGGAACACGTAGTCTAATCACCCTCACCGGTCACCGTCGGCGGGGTATTTTCCTTATTCCCCGCCGGTTCCCGGGGCCGGGGAAGCGGTGGCGCGGGTTCATGCAGGCCGCCGGTTTGCGCGGCGAATTGGACCGTTTTTGCGGCGCGAATTTCCCGGCACCCCACGCTGAACTCCTAGCATCACCCACCTACACGAAAACGTGTCAGTTTCGGCCACCAAGACCGGGACAAAACGTTAAGAATTCATAAAGTTATTACATTATTAACAGCGAGAAAAATCTTGCCGGCCTCCTGCGGCCCGGTGTAAACTGTAACCAGGAATAAAAAAGGAGACGGGCTGATGAACAAAAACCACATCGACCACGACCGCCTGTTCAAAGAACTGCTGGAGACCTTCTTTGCCGAGTTCATGCGGCTGTTCTTCCCCGAGGCCAGCCGGGCCATCGACCTGACCCACATCAAATTTCTACAGCAGGAGATTTTCACCGACGTTACGGCCGGCGAAAAGCACAAAGCGGACATAATAGTCGAAACCAAACTCAGGAAAGAACCGGGACTGATCCTGGTACATGTGGAAGCCCAGTCGTACATGCAGAAGGAATTCAGCGAGCGGATGTTCATTTACTTCAGCCGGCTGTACGAAAAGTACCGGCGGAAAATACTGCCCATTGCCGTTTTCACCTACGACCGGGCCCGCGACGAGCCGGACAGTTTTGAGCTCGGCTTTCCTTTCCTGGACGTGCTGAACTTTCGCTTTTACAAACTGGAGTTAAAGAAGCTGCACTGGCGCAACTACATCCACAGCGACAATCCCGTGGCCGCGGCACTTTTAAGCAAAATGGGTTTCAAGCCGGAAGAGAGGGTGCGGGTGAAACTTGAATTCATGCGCATGCTGGTCCGGATGAAGCTGGACCCGGCGCGGATGGAGCTGCTGGCCGGCTTTTTCGAAACTTACCTGAAGCTGGACGGGCGGGAAGAAGAAGCGTTCTACCGGGAACTGGGCAGAATAGATAAAGAGGAGGCCGATGCAATCGTGCAGATTACCACGAGCTGGCATGAGAAAGGCCGGATGGAAGGCCGGATGGAAGGCTGGAAGAAAGGCCGGGTGGAAGGCTGGAAGGAAGGCCAGATAGAAGGCTGGAAGAAAGGCCGGGTGGAAGGTGAGGCCATCGGTGAAGTGAAGGCCAAGCAGGAGGTCATTTGCAAGTTCCTGGCGGCCAGGTTCGGGCTGGATGCCGCTGCAGTCAAGGAAAAAGTACGGCACTTGACTGACGTGAAGCTGCTGGATAAGGTGCTGGCGGAACTGTTCACCGCGAATTCTTTAGAAGAGGCGCAGAAAATAATGAAAGGGGCAGGCTTGAAATTGTGAGTTTTTTCATTTTCCTGGGATGCATCCAGTTCAGATTTGGGAGAGATAAGTAATGGGAAATTTAATTACACTGGATACTAATGCTGTCACCCGTCACGTATCAAATGTTTTGAAAAATTTTCCCGAGATTGCCGGTGCCTACCTTTTTGGCTCCGCCCTGGGAAAATGCAGGCCGGACAGTGACATTGACATCGGGCTGGTGCCTGAGAATATCTGGCTCACCGACAGAGAAGCAGCACAGCTGGAATCTGAGGTATCCCTTTCCCTTAAGCCGTTCGAAGGTCACCTTTACGATATTGCATTTCTGAGTCCCCGTCACACAATATTCAGTTTTCGGGTTATCAAAGAAGGGAAATTGTTTTACGTACGGAACATAGAGCGGATTCGAGACCTGATGGAACTGGTCAGCAGGCGCTATGCCGACGTATACCCCCGGTACAGGTTAGCCCTTGAAGAGATAATAGCTGAGGTGGTCTCCGGTGGGAGTTGACCGGGAACGCATTTTAAAAAAGGTAAGTTACATACGGGAACAGGTTTCCGGTGTGGAAAGGCTTTTGACGGAAAAAAGCAAGGAAGATATTATTCACGACCCGTGGATCATTAAAGGATTAAAATATACATTACAAACAGCCATAGAAGCCATGATTGACACGGCGTATCACATTTCAGCAAAAGAATATGATTATGCTCCGTCCGACGCAAGGGACGCCTTTAACAAGCTGGCAGAAGCTGGTTTAATATCACGCCAGGACTTACCGGTTTACGGAGCCATGGTTGGCTTTCGGAATCGAGTTGTACACGGTTACCAGGAAGTGAGCGCAGAAAGGGTAATGGAAATTGTCCAGAATGAACTGGGAGATTTTGAAAAGTTTATCCGCCAGGTTTCTGTTCTGCTTAAGTAGCTGCAGACCACAGCAAAAGTGTGGGTGGATTAAATGAACCACTAACACTGATGTCGAATTTATATTTCAGGCTAGTAGATATTAGGTTATGTAGCGGTCGGGTCACATTGGGGACGGTTCTGGAATGTGAATTTGATAAAAGGAGACGGGCTGATGAACAAAAACCACATTGACCACGACCGCCTGTTCAAAGAACTGCTGGAAACATTTGGCCGGCTTTTTCGAAACTTACCTGAAGCTGGACGGGCGGGAAGAAGAAGCGTTTTACCGGGAACTGGGCAGAATAGATAAAGAGGAGGCCGATGCAATCGTGCAGATTACCACGAGCTGGCATGAGAAAGGCCGGATGGAAGGCTGGAAGAAAGGCCGGGTGGAAGGTGAGGCCATCGGTGAAGTGAAGGCCAAGCAGGAGATCATTTGCAAGTTCCTGGCGGCCAGGTTCGGGCTGGATGCCGCTGCAGTCAAGGAAAAAGTACGGCACTTGACTGACGTGAAGCTGCTGGATAAGGTACTGGCGGAACTGTTCACCGCGAATTCTTTAGAAGAGGCGCAGAAAATAATGAAAGGGGCAGGCTTGAAATTGTGAGTTTTTTCATTTTCCTGGGATGCATCCAGTTCAGATTTGGGAGAGATAAGTAATGGGAAATTTAATTACACTGGATACTAATGCTGTCACCCGTCACGTATCAAATGTTTTGAAAAATTTTCCCGAGATTGCCGGTGCCTACCTTTTTGGCTCCGCCCTGGGAAAATGCAGGCCGGACAGTGACATTGACATCGGGCTGGTGCCTGAGAATATCCGGCTCACCGGCAAAAAAGCGGCATAACTGGAATGCGATAAAAACTTAAATCCGGCACCCTGGTTCAGAAATGAATTTTTAATGTATAATAAAGTTTGTAATCCTTTTGATTCCTTAAAGATCCCCTTGGGGTGGATTAAATGGACCACTTGAATATAGATATGCTGCAGCAAAAGGCAGCAGACATTGCCCGCGCCAGGAAAATGCTTGACAAATACGGGGCCATTCCCCGGCATGAATTCTTAAAAGATGAAACAATCATTTCAGCCGCCAAGTACCAGCTCATTGTGGCCGCCGAAGCTGCCCAGAGTATATGCAATCACCTGGCGGCCCGGGTGGCCAAAAGGGCCCCGGCAAGCTACAGCGACTGTTACCTGATTTTGCGTGACGAAGGCTTAATCAGCGAGCATTTAGCAACCAGGCTGGCGGAGATGGCAAAATTCCGCAATCTTTTGGTTCACAGATACGGGATAATTGATAATAATAAAGTTTATGACATCATTACTGCCGGTAATTTAAATGACTTGACAGACTTTCTTGCGGAAGTCGGAAAACTGGCAGGAGGAAAATTATAAATGAAAAGGCCGGACATCAGGCAGTTGAAGGATAAAGTTGCCCGGCATCTTCAAAAGCGCAGGGAAATTATTTTTGCTTACCTCCACGGGTCGGTGCTGGAACACAAAAATTACAATGATATTGATATAGCAGCTTATATAAGAGACGGTGTGATTACTTCGCATAAAGACGTAATGGATTACGAAATACCTGCTTCAATCCAACTGGAACGTGAACTGGGTAAGCCAGTTGATTTTCATCTTCTCAACTTTGTTTCCGCGGCCTTTGCTTACCACGCCACTGCCGGGATACTGCTTTTTTGCCGGGATGACCGGTGCAGGTACGATTTTCTGGAACGGACATGGCGGGAATATTTTGATTACCAGCCGTTTGTAAGAACTTTTATAAAAGATTTAACCGCACAGTTTTAGCGGAATTCCGGAACCTGTTAAAGCCACCTCAGGGAGATGAAGTGCATGTTCATCGGCAGTATTCAAAAATTTGCGCCGCATTTTTACGCCGGGCATTATTCGTATTGGCGGAACCTGCCGGCTTATTTTTCGGCAGCCGACTCCTTGCTGCCGGGAATTTTGTTAAACGGGCCCTGCGTAAAAATTGCCCCCGGCAGCAAAAAGGAAGTAGGCATGTTTTTGTACCGGCATAATTTGGAAGAAATAAAGTCCGGTTACGGCAGCAGCGGTGAAGTGAAGGGGAAATTAAAGCCGGTAAAAACGACCAAACTGCCGGTCGTACAGGAGTGCAAAACCTGCCGGGCCCGCAAGTACCGGGACGGCTCCGCGGACCCCGGGGTATCCTTTAAGGTGCCCGCCCACATACCGCCGGAGCAGTCCTTTGCTGCCATAACCGCCCATGAGCAGGAACACCTTTCCCGGGAAAAGGCAAAAGCCCGGCTCGAGGGCCGGGAGGTAGTAACCCAGTATATCAGTTACCAGTTCGCCAGGTGTCCCGAGTGCGGCAGGACTTATGTGGCGGGAGGCGAGGCGGTGACCGTAACCGCCCCTGCCCGAAGAACCGAACCCTGCACGGGATTGTTTTTTGACGTTACGGTGGGTGCTTTGTGGAAGGGTGCAGCCAACCTGGTGGATTTCTACGTTTAACGCTCTTTTTCAACTCCATCCACCGGTGCCGGACCCTTTCACGCCCTTATTTCCTGGCGCATGAAAACAATGTAGGCCACCGCAAAGCATATCATTGTAGCCGCAACCAATCCCACAATATGAGGCCAGACCAATAGAAGGCTTTGCCCCACAGAAAGCGGGCCCTCGATGGCACCGATGGCCTGCTGTAATAAGATGGGCCCCAGGGTACGTACGGAAGGGTTTAAAAGGGTTGCCGTGGCCTCATCATAAAGGATTGTGGGTGACAGCCGGCTCAGCCCCTGTTCCAGTTTCTCATGGGCCAATTGCTGCTGTGCCGTCGACTCACCTGTTACCGGGTAAACCGCGTCAGCAGCCATGCCGGCCAAGAGGGAGGCGAAAATTGCAAAAAACAGCCATACGGCAATACCTGCCAGGGCTGAAGTGGATGTCTGCCGGAACAGCAGCGAAAAAAGCATGGAAAGGGCCAGCCAAAAAGCTACATAGACCACGCTGATCAATAAATAACTTCCTATCCGCAATATTTCTCCCCAAGTGGGCGGCACGCCGGTCAATATCAAGCCCATGCCTGCCACTATCAGCCCCAGGCTGAAAATCATCATTGCCAGTACAATAATCCCGGCCAAAAATTTGCCGTTTATCAAGGCGTCGCGGTAAATGGGCTGGGATAACACTCTGCTGAGGGTGCGCCGGTTTTTTTCGCCGTTTATGGCGTCAAACCCCATAGCCAGCCCCACCAGCGGGCCTAAAAAGGACAGAAAAGAAGTAAAGGGGGGCATGGTGGAACCGGAAGCGGTAAACAGCCGCAAAAACACAAATTCAGTTTCACCTTCTCCCACCGCCGCCCTGATATTGCTGGCGGCAACATAAGTGGCGGCCAGCCCGGTAACGGCCACCAGCAAAAAAAGTATAAGAAAGCGATTGCCCCCCAGGTGGTCGGCCGCTTCCTTGCGCACCACCGCCGAAATTCCCCTGTTGGCCTGAATTACAGATTTAACCGGCGCCCCCCCTGCAGGCGGCAGGTATTTTTTCCAAAACGAGAGGTCAGGTACTTGAACCCGCATTTTCATAGTTCCCCTCCTGTTGGAAATAACGGCGGTAGATATCATCCAGGGAGAAACCTTTGAGCCGTAAGTGTTGTATTACGTATCCTTTAGCAAATAGACTTTTTGCCAGGTTATGGCGTATATCCCCGGTACAGTGAAGCAATAAAAGTTCTTCCTGCCTGCTGACTGACTTTACGCCCTCAAACTGCTGGCAAAACTGTACCAGAGCTTCATCAAAAGGAGTGGCGGCCAGTTCCACTACTACTGTATCGCCCGTCAACTGGGCTTCCAGGTCCTGGATTGTGCCGCAGGCAATTAAGCTGCCGTCAACCAAGATGCCCACCCGATCGCAAATCCGCTGCACCTGGTGCAGCAGGTGGGAAGAAAGTAAAATTGTGCGCCCGTCCTTTCGCGCCAGCTCCACTATCAAATTCAGCAAGCGATCCGTTCCATCGGGGTCAAGCCCGAGGGTGGGCTCATCAAGAATCAGCAGTTGCGGGTCCTTTACCAGCAAGTCGGCTATACCCAGCCTTCGGCGCATACCGTGGGAATATTCCCCTACTTTTCTGTTTCCTTTTTCCGCCAGGCCCACCCGCTCCAGGGCTGCTTCTATTCTTTTCCGCGCCTGCTCGCCCGTTATGCCGTTAAGCGCAGCTGTATAGCTTAAATTTTCCCAGCCCGTGAGCTCGTTATAGAAGCCCACATTGTCCGGCAAATAGCCGGTAATGGATTTTACGGCCAGCGGGTTTTTGGTAGCATCGCAGCCGTTAACAATTGCCCGGCCTTCCGTGGGTTCGCTCAGCCCCAGGAGCATCAAGATAATGGTCGTCTTGCCTGCCCCGTTGGGGCCCAACAGCCCGAATATGGTTCCCGGCATTACGTGCAAATTGAGCTTATTCACGGCAGTTATATTGCCGTAGCGCTTGGTGAGGTTTATGGTTTTAATAATTGGCTCTTCCCCCGCAGCCATGCTTATCTCCTCCCGTAAACACGAAAGGCCCTGTATACCCCGGCTATTACCAGCAAAACGATAAGCAGGCCCAGTACGCCCCACAAAGTGGAAGTCTTAACGGTAACCCTCAGGTCAGCCTCATCACGGGTTTCTCTGGTGTCGGCACTGAGAGAAACAACATAGTCCCCGGCAATGGCCTTGCCGCTGGCTTTAATGACGGCGGAAATCTGCCGTGTTTCTCCCGGCTTCAACACATCTACGGTTTCGGGGTCAAATTTTACCGACCAGTCCCGGGGTGCCTGCGCGGAAAAGCTGATGTCGTGCAGTTCCGTGCTGCCGGTATTGCGGACTTCCATGGTAATTTCCTTTTCTTTGCCCGCCACTATGTCTGCACTCAGCCTGCCTGAAGGAGTGGTAAATTCCAGTTCGTACGAGCCGGTGATAATTACATTCAGGTCGGTACTGATCTTTTCGCTGCCGCTTACTGCTTGTACAGGTATGGTGTATTTGCCGGCCTTCACCCGGGCCGGGGGAACTATCATAACATTGAGGCCTTCGGTCTGGCCTGCCTTAACGGTCAAGCTGGCAATTTGCTGGTCCTTATATGCCGGGGTGAATGATACCTGCCAACCTTCAGGCACCTTTGCGCTGAGGCTGTACGAGCGGTCTTTGGAACTGTTATTGGATAAATCCAGCCTGAAGTTGTATGTAGCATCACCGGGCCCCTTGAGCTCTGAATACTGGGTCACCAGTTCGTCTTGTCCTATATTTTCCTTAGTTATGGCAATATCGAGGCGCAAATTATCCCAGCCGTCCCTTACACCGGCAGCCTCGACTATAATGCCGTAGCTGCCGGGGGAGGCATTATCCGGCACTTTAACATGCAATGTCGCACCCGCCGCAGAGTTGCGGCCTACATAAACCTGGTGAATTATTTTACCGTTGCCCTTAAGGACTGTTTTCCATCCCTTCGGCTTTTGCTTCACGCTCAATTTAACGGCCTGTGAAGCCAGCCCGTTATTTTTAATTTGCAAGTCGAAGGTAAGATCTTCTCCCGGTGTAATCGTAATTCCGGGATAATCCGTCGACAGTTCCAAACCTGTGCGGGCCTGGGCAGAAAAGGGGTTCACCATTAGACCCAATATTACTAAAATTGTTAAGAAAAAGACTGCTGCTTTGCTGTTTTTTTTCTGCATCAATACCACCTCCACAGGTTTTTTATATGAAAGCCTTGCGCCACCTGCTGCTCCGCAGGCGGCATGGAGGTTATTGATGTATTCCACAAAATTATGTTATCTTTAAAAGTTAGACAAGTCAAGCAAGTACCCGGGCTGCCTGGCCCTTAAAAACCTTCTTAAAAAAGTTCCCCTTCAAGTACTAAATATTTAGATGTTTTGTGCCGAATAAGTTATTAGCAGACGGCGCTAGGGAGGGTTATTATGTTCTCCAATCTACGTATCGGCGGTTTGGCCTCCGGGATGGATATAGATTCCATTGTGGAAGAGTTAATGAAGGCGCACCGGGCACCGGTGCAGAAGCTGGAACAGGAAAAACAGATCCTGGAGTGGAAACAGGAAGATTACCGGGAGATAAATACCAGGTTGCGCAGCTTCCGGGATATTGTTTTTGATATGAAGCTGCAGTCCACTTATTTGGCCAAGAAAGCATCCTCTTCCGATGAAAGCGTGCTTACGGCCACGGCAAACCCCAGTGCCGCACCGGGAACTTATATCGTAAACATAAGCCAGCTGGCAGCAGGTGTTTTCAAGGGCAGCCAGTCTGGATTAGCCGACGAAAAGAATGAGGATGGCAGCACGAAAACCCTGGCAGAGCAGTTTGGCCTCAGCGGAACCATAAGCTTTGAACTGCAGGGAAGCAAAGGCAGTCAAGTCTTTGAGTTCGATACGGGCTCGGATACCATTTACACAGTAGTTTCCGAGATAAATAGTGCCGACCTCGGCATTAAAGCAAGTTACGACTCCACTTTAAACAGGTTTTTCCTCACCACCGAATCAACTGGAAAATACGAATTTATTAACGTAATCAGTGATAGTAGCGGATTTTTATCAGATGCTACCGGTTCAGACGGCAGTAACGTCTTAGGTTTATTACTTAAAACCAGCGGTTTTAAAATCGATGAACCCGAAACCGATCCTAATTATGCGAATCTTCCTGCCAATCAAAAGGGCCAGGACGCCAGCTTCACCTTCGGGGACACCGTCCTCACCAGTTCCACCAACAATGTGACTGTCAATGGCATATCGCTGGAATTAAAAGACGACACGGGTACCGACGTCAACATCACCATCACCAGCGACACCGACGCCGTCTTCAATTCCATTGTTAATTTCATAAACGAATACAATAATGTCATCGAGGCCATCAGCGATAAACTGCACGAGCCGCGCTACCGGGACTACATGCCCCTCACCGACGAGCAGAGGGAAAAGCTTACCGACGACCAGATTGACAGGTGGATTGAAAAGGCCCGCAGCGGCCTTTTGCGCAACGACCCCATTTTATACAGCATATTTTCTAAAATGCGCTTTACCATGTCGGCAGTGGTTCCAACCAGCAACCCTGACTACGACCGCCTGGCCGACATAGGCATCACCACCACGGCGGATTATACGTCCGGCAAGCTGGTGGTAGATGAAGAAAAGCTGCGCGACGCCATTGAAAAAGACCCCCAGGCTGTAATGGAACTGTTCACCCACGATTCTGAAGACTACAGCGAAATGGGCATTGCCAGGAGGCTTTATGAAGATGTAAACAATGCCATGCAAAGGATTTCCGAAAAGGCCGGCAGTGACAACAACTACAGCCTGGTGGACAACAGCTTCATCGGCAAGGAAATCGAACGCATACAAGAAGAGATAGAGCGCAGGGAAGAACGCCTGGAACAGCTGGAAGACCGCTATTGGCGGCAGTTTATCGCCATGGAAAAGGCCATTCAGCAGATGAACCAGCAGAGCCTGTGGCTGGCCCAGCAGCTGGGCCTGGGCATGGGCTAGAAAGGAGTATAAAATTAATGAACGCCAACCCTTACCAGCAATACCGGGAAAACGCCATCAAGAGCGCATCGCCGGGAGAATTGACCCTTGCCCTTTATAACGGAATCGTAAAGTTTATCAGGCAGGGAATGATGGCCATTGACGATAAAAACATTGAAGGGGCCAGTAATGCCATCATAAGGGCACAGGATATCATTTCTTACCTTATGGATACATTAAACCGCGACTATGAAATTGCCAATAATCTTATGAGCCTTTATGATTATATGAAACGCCGGCTGGTGGAAGCAAATATCAAAAAGGATAAAGTCATCCTGGAGGAAGTGCTGGGAATGGTAGAAGAATTGCGGGACGCCTGGGGACAGGCCGTAAAACAGACTGGTGGAAGAAAATAAGGGATAAATGCGATGGCGGACAGGGATAATATATTGCAAAATTTATTTGAGTTAATGGAAGAAAAAAAGGCGCTGGCCCTGCAAATTTTGGATTTAACCCGCAAGCAGGCTGAAGCGCTTAAAACAAGGGACACCACAGGCGAAAAATTTATACAATACCTGCAGGATTTGCTGGATGAGAGACAAAAATACATTGACATGATAGACCAAATCGACCGGAAAATACCTTTTTTAAAAGAAAAGCTCGACAAGACGGGCGGCAGGCGGGAACTCTATGCCGTCATGGAGGATATGATAAGCGATATCACGGAAATTTTGGAAGAAGCGCGTAAGATTAATGATGACAACCGGGCCAGGTTTAAAGAGTTCATGTCCCGGCTGCTCGACCGCATGAAATCTTTACAGGCCGGGAAACTTTCAGTCAAAACATATACAAAATCACCCCGGCAGGTACAGGGATTTTTTGTGGATAAGAAAAAATAAGTTGAGCATTTTAAAGAAGGTGAAAGAGTGAAAATCCAGGGCACAGCCCCCTCCGGTGTTACTCAATTTCGGAAATCTCCCGATAGTCCTCAATTAAGACAGAATTTCCGGAAAAAAATAGAAGCATTTAATAATCCGGAAACCAGTCAAAGGGAAAAACCTTCCGAGCAGCAGCTACAACAAGCAATAGAGCAGTTAAATAAAACCATGATGACCTATAATACGGAACTCCGGTTTAAGCTGCACAAAGAAAGCGGCGAAATGCAGATTTCGGTAATAAATTCAGAAACCAAAGAGGTAATCCGGAAAATCCCCCCGGACAAGATATTACAGATTGTGGCCCATATCAAGGAAATGCTGGGAATAATTGTGGATGAGCTGATTTAGCCTGAGAAACGCCCGCAATTAAAGCGGGTTTTTGTTTTTTTAGGTCAAATTGATAACATTTAATAAATTATCAATTGACTTTTCCTGGGCAGTAAACTATATAATATTCTATGGTATACAACGACATATTTAGGCAAAATTACCGAAAGGTAATGGCGCAAAGCTAGAGGGTCTAAGGGCTCTTGAGCCTATGACAGCCAGCTGCCCTGCAAAAGCAGGTTACACAAAATCCTCTGGCCTTTTCCGGAGGATTTTTTAATATAATAAATATCTTGCAGGATGTTCAAACATTTTGTTGAAGTAAAGAAAAATAATGCCTTTATCACCAGTAGTAAACCATTTAAGTTAAAAGTTATTTCCAAAGGTGATTGGTCATGTTTTTCAATAACAACAAAATTAACCTGGCTTTAATTAAACAACTGGATGCGGCAAATTTACGCCAAAAGGTAATTGCAGATAACATAGCCAACATAAATACCCCCAATTTTAAAAAATCAAAGGTAAGGTTTGAGGGAGAATTAAAAAAAGCCTTAAGCAAAAAACAGCCGCGACTCTTAACCAGCCACCCCCGGCACATTTCCAACATACCAACTCTGTCCCAACTGGAGCCTCAAGTGGTTAAAATGGAAAATACCACCATGAGGGCAAATGGTAATAACGTGGATCTGGACGAAGAAATGATTAACCTGGCCAGAAATACCCTTGTTTACCGTACCGCAGCGCAAATTTTCAATATGCGCAAGTCTATAATAAGTGAAGTAATCCGGGGAGGGAGGTAATAATTTTGCTCGATGCCTTTGACATCAGCGGTTCCGGAATGACGGCAAACCGGTTGTGGCTGGATACAATAGCCAACAATATTGCCAATATGAACAGCACCGGACGCCCCGAAGACAGGAAAAATCCCCCTTACAGGCGGCAAGTCCCGGTGTTTTCCCAGGTTTTAAAAAGGGAATTAAAGCACAGCCCGGCCGGTACCGGTTACCGGCCGGGAGGGGTTACAGTAATTAAAATTCTCGAAGATCAAAATGAGCCCAGGCTGGTGTATAACCCCTCTCACCCGCACGCCAACCAGGCGGGTTACGTGGCCTACCCCAATATTAATATAACCAATGAAATAGCCAATATGATGGCTGCCACCAGGGCATATGAAGCTAACGTCACCGCTTTGCAGGCAGCCAAAGACGTGGCGCTGGCGGCACTGGAGATAAGCCGGGGCTAAAATAACTTACCCTACCCGGGAAAGGAGAGTAAAGGTTGAATATAAATGCGATTCTTCCGCAACCTGTAACGCTAGCGGAAAAACAATCCGCTGCCTCTTCCAAGAAGAAAGAATCTTTTGCCCAGATGCTCAACCAGTCGCTGCAAAACCTGAACAAGTCCCAAAAAGAAGCGGAAGGGGCAATCAAACAATTCCTTACTGGAGATATTCAAGACCTGCACCGGGTTATTATTACCCTGGAAGAAGCAAAGCTGAGCATGCAACTTGCCGTTCAGGTGCGCAATAAATTGCTGGAAGCATACCAGGAAATGATGCGCATGCAGATATAATATACCCGCCAAACATCTAGGAGTGGTCCAATGAATCCCAATAACCTGCTTGCCAGGTTGCGGGAATGGTGGCAAGCTCAGGATACCAAGCGCAAAATTGCATTCGTTGTCGCCGGCGCGGCAATTCTTATTACATTGACCTTTCTCGGCCAAATTTTGCTGCGTCCCGCTTACGCACCTCTTTTTACCCAACTGGACCCGGCAGAAGCAGGCTCCATAGTGGAGGAACTGGAATCAATGAATGTTCCCTACCGCCTTACCAACGGCGGTAAAACCATAGAAGTTCCGGAAAACCAGGTCTATCAAACCCGTATCAAACTTGCCAGTTCCGGCGCCCTGCCGGGAGGGGACAAGGGATTTGAACTGTTTGACGAGCAAAAATTCGGCATAACCGAATTTGAACAACATGTAGGGTACCAGCGGGCATTACAGGAAGAACTCCGGCGCACCATTGTTCAGCTGGACGAGGTGGAACAGGCACGGGTACACCTGGTACTTCCCGAAAGAAGCCTTTTTGCGGAAGAAGAAACCAAACCTTCGGCATCCATAGTCCTCAGGCTGAAGAGCGCCGCCCGCCTGCAGCCGGAGCAGGTACAGGGGATAATAAACCTGGTTACGGGTGCGGTGGAAGGTTTGCAGCCGGAAAATGTACATATTATAGATACAAAAGGCAACATATTAAACGATAATTTAGCGCGTGAAAATGAGGGAATAACCACCCGGCAATCGGCCACCTGGCAGCAGTTAAAAAGGGATTTTGAAAAACAATTGGAAACCCGTATCCAGCAGATGTTGTCCCGCATCTTCGGGCCGGGGGCCGCGGTGGCCATGGTCACGGCGGAGCTGGATTTCGACCAAAAGAAATCCACCAGTACCATCTACGGGCCCGGGCAGGTAATAAGCCGGCAAACGGTAACGGAAGAGGGCACCAGCAGCGGCGCCCGCGGGTTCGGCGGTACCGACGGTGAATTTAGTACTTTTCCCGGAATAACAGAAGATAACCGGGAAAATTTAAACCGGGAAGAGCAAATTACCAATTACCAGACGGACGTTTACCAGGAAACTTTGATCAAAAGTCCGGGAGAGGTAAAGCGCCTTTCCGTGGCCGTGGTGGTGGATCAGAAGGTACTGGAGGACGCCGACGGAACCCCCCCCAGCACCGGCCAGCTTAACCAAATTCAGAGGCTTATCGCCTCCGCAGTTGGCTATGACCCCACCAGGGGAGATCAGATCACCGTTTCCAGTATGCCCTTTGATACCAGCTTGCAGGAAGTATTCCAGGAAAAAACACCGGCAGCACAAAAATGGGCTGTTCCCCGGCTTAACCCGTGGCTGGCCGGGGGTATCGCCGCGGGCACATTGTTGCTCCTGTTAATATTATTCCTGCTGGTGCGCAGGCTAAGGAAGCGCAAGATTCGCCCCCCTGAAGCAGCGGAAGAAGCCCCTCCTCCACCACCTCCGCCGGAACCCGAACCCATTATTCCTCCCAAGCCTGATCAGAGACAGAAAATAAGGGATCTGGCCAGGGAAAAGCCGGAGGAAGTGGCAGAAATACTTAAACTATGGCTCAAAGAGTAGGTGATTACTTGTGTGTGCCGCTCCCCAGCTCACCGGGCTGCAAAAAACAGCAATCCTGCTTATCGCCCTCGGTTCGGATATCTCTGCAAAAATTCTTAAACAGAACTTTCATGACGAGGATATTGAAAAGATCAGCCAGCAAATTTCCATGATGGACCGTGTTCCCAAAGAAGTGCAGAGAGCCGTTATTGATGAATTTGTCCAGCTTGTCCAGGCCCGGGAATACGTGGCCACCGGCGGGCTGAAATATGCCAGGGAGATGCTGGAAAAGGCCCTGGGAAAGGACAAGGCCACGCGAATTCTGGAAAAGGTTGCACTAACCATCAAAAAGAGGCCTTTCAGCAATTTACGTAAAACCGATCCCAAGCACTTGATCAATTTCATAAAGGATGAACACCCGCAGACCATCGCCCTTATTCTGACCTACCTGCACCCGGAGCAGGCGGCCATGGTACTTTCATCCCTCCCACCGGAAACTCAAGGCGACATAGCCAGGCGCATAGCCCTGCTGGACAGGGTATCGCCGGAAATAATCAAAAACGTAGAGGAAGTACTGGAACGAAAACTGTCGGTGGTTTCCTACCACGATGAGACCGCAGGGGGCTTGAAACCCCTGGTTGAAATATTGAACAGGGTGGACCGGTCAACGGAAAAAACTATACTGGAAGAATTGGAAGTTAAGGACCCCGACCTGGCTGAAAATGTCCGCAATAATCTTTTCGTATTCGAAGATATTGTAAAATTACCCGACACTTCCATCCAGAGGGTGCTCAGGGAAGTGGATTCCAAGGATCTGGCCAGGGCCTTAAAGGGCTCCAACGAGGAAGTGGCGGAGTTAATTTACAAAAATATGTCCAAGAGGGCCGCGGATATGTTGCGTGATGAGATTAAATACATGGGCCCGGTAAGGCTCCGGGACGTGGAAGAGTCCCAGCAGCGCATCGTCCAGATAATCCGTCAACTGGATGAAAGCGGGGAAATTATTATCGCCCGGGGTGGGGAAGATGCCATTCTCACCTAAAATTATAAGGAGCATCCCTCCAAACGGGGAAAGTAAACATCAAGTGACCCTGCAGCTGCGCCATGATTTCCCCGAGCCGCGGGAACCTCAAGAAAAAGTGGATCACTCCGAAATCGGCCGGCAAATTATTGCCGGGGCCAGAGCCGAAGCAGAGCAGATTCTGGCGCGGGCCCAAAGGGAAGCCGAAGAAAAGGCCAAGCAGCTGGCGGAAAAAGCCAGGGAAGAAGGCTACAAGCAAGGATACCAGGAAGGAATAGAACAAGCCCGGGCCGAAGCCGAAGAAATCCGCAGCCGGGCCCGGCAGGTTTTAAAACAAGCCGAAGAACAAAGGAACAAAACCCTCGGATCCCTGGAAAGGGAAATTATAGGCCTGAGCGTGGACATCGCCGAAAAAATTTTAGCCCGGCAGCTCTCCTTAGACCCCGAGACGGTACTGGCCATAGCCCGGGAAGCCCTGCAGCTGGTTAAAGACAGAGAATATATAACCATCTTTTTTAACCCCGCCGACCGGGAAACCTTTGAAAAAAACACTGAAGAATTAAAAAGGTTATTGCCTGCCCACGCTTCCCTGAACTTATTAAGTGATGATTCAATTACCCCGGGAGGCTGCATTGTAGAATCAGAACACGGAAAGGTAGAGGCCACCCTGGAGGCCCGCTGGGAAGCCATACTGGAAAGCCTGGGAGTGGAACGAAAAAACGAATGACAGGCAGCATAGACCTTACCCCCTGGCGGGAGAAGGTAAAAAACAGCCGGGTCCTCCGAACTGTAGGCAGGGTAACCCGGGTGATAGGCCTCACTGTTGAAGTGCGGGGCATAAGTGCCCGGGTGGGCGAAGTTTGCAATATAGTGGTTCCCGGACGCCGGCATCCTGTACAGGCAGAAGTTGTGGGCTTTAAGGAAAACAAAACCATTATGATGCCCCTGGACAACCTGCAAGGTATTTATCCCGACTGCCCGGTCATTCCCACAGGAAATTCCCTTAAAGTACAGGTGGGAGACCACCTTTTGGGACAAATCCTGGACGGGCTGGGAAGTCCCATTTCCGGGGCCGACAAGACGGAGGTTTTCCCCGGGACTCCTTTCCCGGTGGATAATTCACCGCCCAACCCCCTGGAACGGAAGCCCATTACCGGGATCTTCTCCACCGGCATCCGGGCCATTGATGCCCTCCTTACCTGCGGCAGGGGACAGAGGGTGGGCATTTTTGCCGGAAGCGGGGTGGGTAAAAGTACCTTGTTGGGCATGATTTCCCGCTACGGCGAGGCAGATGTTAACGTCATCGGCCTGATAGGGGAAAGGGGCCGGGAGGTCCTGGATTTCATTGAAAACGACCTGGGGGAGTCCGGCCTGGCCAAATCCGTCGTAGTGTCCGCCACCTCTGACCAGCCCGCGCTGGTACGCCTTAAGGGGGCCTTTGTGGCCACCGCCATAGCGGAATACTTCCGCGACCGGGGCAAAAATGTATTGCTGCTCATGGATTCCATCACCCGCTTTGCCATGGCCCAGCGGGAAGTGGGACTGGCCGTGGGAGAACCGCCTGCCACCAAGGGCTATACCCCTTCGGTATTTGCCCTGCTGCCGCGCCTGCTTGAACGCTCGGGCACTTCCTCCAGGGGAACCATCACCGCCTTTTACACCGTACTGGTGGACGGGGACGACATGAGCGAGCCAGTAGCCGACGCGGTCCGGGGAATACTGGACGGACACATAATACTTTCCCGGGAACTGGCGTCCCAGAATCATTACCCCGCCATAGATGTATTAAACAGTGTAAGCCGTCTTATGCCCGACATTACACCGGAAGAGCACCGTCTCCAGGCAGGTAAAATAAGGGAACTGCTGGCCAATTACAAACAAGCGGAAGACCTCATAAATATAGGTGCCTATGTATCCGGCTCAAACCCCAAGGTAGATGAAGCCATAAAATACCGCGATGCAATTATGGAATTTTTAAAGCAAGACCTCAACGAAAGTTCCGATTATGACGATACCTTGCAACGCTTGTTTAATCTCGTTCCGAAAGGAGACAGTAAATGACAGGGTTTAACTTCCGCCTGGAACCGGTTCTCAAACAGCGCGAGAAAAGGGAACAGGAAGCAGCGCAGGCCCGGGCGAGGGCACATAAGGAATATCTCAACCAGCTGGAAAAACTGGAAATAATCCGGCAAAACCTGGAGGAAGCAATGGAAACCAGTACTATCACGGACTCCTTTGACGCGGTAAATGCCTTTATATATCGTGAATATTTAAAAGCAAAAGCCGCGCAGCAGGAGCAAAAAGTCAGCAAAGCTTCCCAAAATCTTGAAAAGTACCGCCGAGAAGCCGTTGAGGCCCACAAGCAAAAACTTATTTTGGAGAAACTAAAACAAAATGAGTATGCCAAATACATGCAAAAACTAAATAAGATAGAACAAAAAATAAATGATGAACTGGCAACTCAGTTAAGTATACGCCACCGGGATAAAACATTATGGTAATCAAAGGAGGTGACTGGGAATAAACACTCCACCCGTAACCCAATTACCAAAAAGCGAACAGCCAGAACAAAAGCCTGGCGGTAAAACCGCCGGAGATAAAAATTTTGCCGTACTTCTGGAACTATTGGGACAAGCTAAAAGAAAAATTTTTCAGCAAAAGAGTAATAGCCCGGCAGGAGATGATGTAACAGTTATTTCTCTTATTAGCGGCATGTTAAGTTCCCGGGAATCTCCCGTAATAGAACAATTAGTTGATATCTTTACAAACCCAGAAGAAACAGATTTCAAGCAACTGGCCCAGAATCCCGGGCTGAAGCCAAAAAACGCATACCAGCTCTTATTAAATTATTCGAACCAAACCGAAAAAACTTGGGGGTTACCACAGGTAAATCTAGAAAACATTTTGCGGGCTGCAAACACCAAGGGAGAACAAACTTTCATACAAGCAAGCAATATCCCGCCCGGCCAAACCTGGACCGGCAAGCCTGCCCAAAATTCCAAAGCAATGCCTTCAACCCCCGGTAACCAACAATCAGCTTGGCAGCCAATCACAAAATTATTAGACCAGGGCCCCAGTTATAAACCGGTCTCACCTGGCCTTGAAATACAGGTCGCAAGTCTTAAAAATGAGCAAAATGCTACACAGCCAGCTGGCAATTTAATCAATTACAGCTACCCAGCCAGGCCTGAAAGTTTCAAGCATTTTCAACAACGACAAGTAACCGTTAATCTATTTACTCAAATGCAGGGGTATAAATTACCGGCTCAAAATAATGAAAAATCGTTGCAAACGCAAACCACAGCCAGGGAAATTAAAAGCGGGCAAGATAACCTTTTATATCAACAAAATCAACAACTACCAGCCAAAACTATTACCCCAACCATACAGCTCGAAGGAAATCCAAACACTAGCATGCCGCAACCGGCACAGTTAGCCGCCCGCATAGCCCCGGTCATTCAACAAGCTGTATCCAATAACCAGGGAACCACTTCCCTGCGGATAAAACTCAAGCCCGAACACCTGGGAGAGATTACCATACGCCTGGTATATAACCAGGGCAACCTGCAAGCCCACTTCATTGCCGCCAGTGCCCATACTAAGGAATTACTGGATCAATCTATGGGACAACTAAAGGAAAACCTGGCCCAGTTAAATATTAACCTCAATGATATATCAACTTCATCGGATAACGGCGGCAGCAACAGCTGGGCCCAAAATGGCCAATTTGGACAAGGCCAATTCCGGCAAGGTCAATTTAATGCCATAAATAATAAAGAACCATCGATCTCAATACCGGATGAACCGGTTATAGAAGAAACGCTGACGGGGCCAATAAGCATTGCAGGAACAATAAACATAAATCACCTGGTTTAACCAGGGGAGGTCAAAAATATGCAGGTAACTCCAAGTTCTGACCTTATCTATACTGAAAACCGGCAAGCAACACAGCCCAAGCAAGAACTGGATAAGGACGCTTTCTTAAAAATACTGGTCAACCAGCTGCACTATCAGAATCCTTTGAATCCCCAGGACTCCGACTCCTTCATTACCCAAATGGTGCAGCTTACTACAATGGAACAAATAACAAAACTCGCAACAAGCATGGAAAGGCTTTTAGAAGCCCAGGAATTTAACCGAGCAATCAGCCTCATCGGCCATGAAGTTGACGTGCTGGGTGAAAATGAGGAAGTAATGCAGGGAACTGTCGATAAAGTGATAATGGATGGCGGGGAACCTCTTTTGGTAGTAAACGGCACCAGCTATGAATTGAGCCGGCTGGTTAGTATAACCAAACCCGTTTCGGAAGAACCCGAACAAATACCCGGTGAAGAACCCGGGCAAGAACCTGAGGTTAAATAATTAATTTGTATTGGAGGGAAGAAAATGTTACGTTCCCTTTATTCAGGAGCATCGGGAATGCGCAGCCACCAGACCCGGCTGGATGTTATAGGAAACAACATCGCTAATGTTAATACCACTGGTTTTAAATCGGGAAGGACCGAATTTAAAGATGCATTGAGCCAGACATTACAAGGCGGAACAAGTACAACTGATCATAAACACGATACCAACCCTGTACAGGTTGGAACTGGCGTAAATTTGGCCACTATTTTTAATGATTTCAGGCAAGGTGCATTGCGTATGACGGATAGGATTCTTGACGTTGCAATTGAGGGAAACGGGTTTTTCGTCGTGCAAGATTCTTCCGGAAATATATACTATACCAGGGATGGCAACTTCTTTTTAACCTATGATGATAATAGTAAAACGAGTTATTTGGTTACCAGTGCTGGACACCAAGTGTTGGATACCCAAGGTAGTCCAATAACACTTAGCAATGCTCCGGTAAAATCTATTAGTATTGGAAAAGATGGAAGTATTTCTTATATAGATAAAGACGGAAACCCTCAATCTACTACTAACCCTATAGGGCTGGCTGTTTTCGGCAACCCCGAAAGCCTTAAAAAAGCCGGCGGAAACCTATATGTTGAAGGAGCTAATACCCAAAGGCTAAATAGTACAGGCAATTATACTCAGCCAGGACAGGGTACCGCCGGCACCCTCGTCTCCGGTTACCTGGAAATGTCTAACGTGGACCTAACCAAGGAATTTACCGACATGATTATCACCCAGAGAGGTTTTCAGGCCAACGCCCGGACAATTACTGTATCAGATACCATTTTGGAAGAACTCATTAACCTCAAAAGGTAATATCACTAACTAACCAACAGGTGAAGCAATATGCCCAGAAAAGATAAAAGTAGTGCCCAAAACGCCAGCCCCGAAAAACCCCAAAAACAGCCCGGCTTCCTCCAGCTGGTCCTGGCCGGCCTCCTGGTTTTCCTGCTGGGGGCCGGGCTGGTCATAGGCTATTTTAACGTGGTGGGATTCCCCGGGGCGGAACAGGCTCAAAAGTCCAAAAAAGAAGAAAAGAAAAAAGAGGAACCCACCGCCACCATGGACCTGGGGAGCATAATAGTTAACCTGGCCGACCCGGGGGGAGCCCGTTTCTTAAAAGTGGGCGTGGTCCTGGAGTACCCGGAAGATGAAAAATTCGCCGAGGAGCTGGCAAAAAAAGAACCCGAAATCACCGACCTGATTATAAAAATATTACGCAGCAAGACAGTGGACGAAATACGGCCGCTTGATAAAATTGGCCCGCTCAAAAACGAAATTATTAACGCCGTAAATAAAATACTGGTGGGAGGCAAGGTGAAACGGGTGTTTTTTACGGAGTTTATAATCAGCTGAGTTAGGGGGAGGCGGCAGCACGATGAACGAACAGGAAATCAAGGAATTTTTGGAGGGCACCGGCAAAAACAAACAGGTAATAAAAAAGGTTAACTTTCCCCAACTGAAACCGGCAGCAGGTTCCAGCCGGATGAAAGTAGGCATAAATTACCTGGACGACATCCCCATTATTGTCACCGCCGAGCTGGGCTCCACCTGGATTAAAGTAGGTGAGCTTTTGGGCCTGGAAGAAGGATCGGTGCTGGAACTGGACCGGCCGGCAGGGGAAATGGTGGATATATACCTGAACCAGCAGCGTTTCGGCCAGGGGGAAGTTATAATTATAGGAAACAACTTCGGCCTGCGCGTGCACACCCTTTACGAACCCGAGCCCGCGGCAGGAGAAAAGCTGGATGGATGATGAAATGCTCCGGGCCCTTGCCCGGCTTGCCGTATCCCTGCCCCTGGTTGCCGTTCTGGCCTATTTTGCCATAAAGTACGGGCTGGGACAGCGTACCGCTGGGATATGTAAGCGAAGGTACATGAGGGTGATTGAACAAGTGCCGCTGGGCCCCAGGGTTTTATTAAGCCTTGTCCAGGTGGGGGACAAGTATTACCTTCTGGCCCACCAGGACGGTTCTACGGTCTTGCTGGCGGTAATGGACGAAATGCCGGCGGAAATTATGTTCGAAGGCCACGGTACATCGCCCGGCAACATCCTGTCCTTAATTTCGGGAAAATGGCTGCAGCGGGAGAACAAGGGCCATGAAAAATAGCCGCATGCTACTGCTGACTCTTTTAGTTTTTGTCATAATTCTTGTTATTTCCCACCCGGCAGCGGCTCAACCCCTGCCGGGCATAGATTTGCAGGTGCGGCCCACGGACGACCCGGAGCAGGTGGTGGACAGCGTCAAACTGCTGGTACTGCTAACCCTGCTTTCCCTGGTGCCGGCTTTTCTTCTTACCATGACCAGCTTTACCCGCATTATAATAGTACTTTCCCTTTTACGTTCGGCGCTGGGAATAAACCAGACACCGCCCAACCAGGTACTGATCGGGCTGGCCCTTTTTCTAACCATATTTATTATGTCACCGGTATACAGCCAGATTAACCAGCAGGCCATACAGCCTTACCTGGCCAATGAACTCACCCAGGAGGAAGCCTGGGACCGGGCAGCCGCCCCGGTCCGGGATTTTATGCTCAAACAGACCAGGGAAAAGGATTTAAAGCTGTTTATCGACTTGTCGGACGCGCCGCGTCCCCAAAATAAAGAGGACGTCCCGCTGTCCGTACTCGTACCGGCCTTTGTCATCAGCGAGCTGAAAACGGCTTTTCAAATGGGCTTTTTGATTTACGTTCCCTTTTTGGTCATCGATATGGTCGTGGCCAGTACCTTGATGTCCATGGGCATGTTTATGCTTCCCCCGGTGATTATATCTCTTCCCTTTAAATTGCTGCTCTTCGTAATGGTGGACGGGTGGCACCTGGTTGTAAAATCGCTGGTGGAAAGCTTCGGCTAGTTAATTAACCCTTTCCTGAGAGGGGCGGGTACATGACCGATACTTTTATTATCGGAGTAGTACGGGAAGCGTTACTCACCGTTTGTATACTGGCACTCCCTCCCCTGGGCATGGCCCTGCTGGTGGGCATAATCGTAGGAATACTGCAGGCCACCACCCAGATTCAGGAACAGTCCCTGGCTTTTGTCCCTAAAATTATAGCCGTATTGGTTACCCTGGCCGTAACCGCCCCCTGGATTATCCGGGTAATGACGGGCTTTACAACCAGGATCTTCGGCAAACTCCCGGACGTGCTGGGCTGAGGTGTAAAAATGCTTCCCGGTTTCGACACGCTGGTACTATTTTTACTTGTCCTGGCCAGGATTTCGGCATTCCTGGTGGCTGCCCCCTTCTTTTCCCTGCAAAATTTTCCTGTCATGCTCAAGGCTGCGCTTGCCCTGGGTATGGCGGCCCTTCTGGTGCCAGCGGTACCGTCACCGGAGGGAAATTTTGCCGGGGCACTGGATTTCAGCCTGGCTTTGGCCAGGGAAGTGGGAGTGGGCCTGGCCCTGGGTTATATCTGCACACTGCTCTTCAGTGCCCTGTCCGTTGGCGGGCAATTAATTGATATTAAGATAGGCTTTTTCATGAGCCAGATATTCGACCCCATGGAGGGAGGACAGTCCACAATTATTTCCCGGTTTTTATTCCTGCTGGGGATGGCTTTTCTCCTGTCCGTAAACGCACATCACGACATAATAACCATACTGGCCAAAAGCTTTGAGGTCGTACCGCCGCTGGGGGCGGCGGTTTCGGGGAAATTTGCCCTGGTGTTGATAAGGGCCTTTGCAGATATGATGGTCCTGGCTGTTAAAATAACGGCCCCCATAATGGCCGTGGCGCTGGTAGTGGACGTTTCCCTGGGGCTGGTAGGACGGACTGCCCCCCAGCTAAACATTTTCATTCTCGGCTTTCCCATTAAAATAATGGCAGGCATTATCACACTGAGTCTTCTGGTTCCCGTACTGGGTTCAGTATTTAACCATATATTCCAATTAATGGAACGGGATATGTTACTTCTTTTGAGGGAATTTTCCCACTGAGACATTATCTTTAATTAAGTAGGACTTAACTTGGAAAATTTCCCCCAAAATTTGAAAGGGTTAACCTGATGGCGGACAGAAATCCAGCCCAGGAAAAAACCGAGCCACCAACGCCGCGTAAGCTGCAGGAAGCCCGGAAGAAAGGACAGGTGGCTAAAAGCCGGGACCTTACTGCAGCCCTGCTTCTCTTGGCCATGATTGTCCTGGCCTACGCCTGGATAGACCAATCCACACAGGCTTTCCAGGCCTATTTGGCCGAATATTTCAGAACAAGCCTGCACTACAGGCTGCCCGAAGAACATCTTATCCGCGTCCTCTGGGACTTCGGCCTGGAGCTGGCGTTAATAACGGCACCGGTATTTATCGTAGCCATCCTTGCCGCGCTGCTGGCCAACCTTATCCAGGTAGGCTTTCTCTTCGCCCCGGAGGTAATCAAGCCCAGGGCGGAACGGATTAACCCTATCCAGGGATTTAAGCGCATCTTTAGCTTGCGCAGCCTGGTGGAACTTTTAAAAAGTATTTTAAAAATCGTGATAACGGCAGCCGTGGTCTACCTGGTAATGCGGTCCAGAATACACGAATTGTTACTCATAGTTTTCAAGCATCCACCGCGGATTTTCGAAGTCATTGCGGACATCCTCCTGGCCGCGGCCACCGCAGGAGGTATCGCCTTTTTTGTTTTATCTGTATTCGATCTTATGTTCCAGAGATATGAGCATTTCAAGAACTTAAGAATGACCAGGCAAGAGGTTAAAGAAGAAATGAAACATACCGAGGGAGATCCCCACCTGAAGTCCTGGCTGCGGCGCCGGCAGAGGGAAATCGCCCTGAACCAGATCCGCCGAGAGGTCCCGGCGGCCACGGTGGTGGTGACCAACCCGGAGCATTACGCGGTGGCCCTGCGCTACGATGAAGAGGAAATGCAGGCTCCTACCGTTACCGCCAAAGGGGCCGGGTACCTGGCCCAAAAAATAATGGAAATTGCCGCTAAACATAACGTGCCCGTACTTCGCAGGCCGGAAGTGGCCCGGGCCCTTTACTTCCAGGTGGAACCGGGCCAGGAAATCCCGCCGGAACTTTACCAGGCTGTGGCCGAAATAATCGCCACCGTATACCGGCTGGATAAAAAGCTGCACACTAACTAACAGATGCGGAGGTCTTCAATTATGTCCCCGCCCCAGGGAAACAACGTGCTCAACCTGACCAAACAAAATATGGACCTGCTCATCGCGGGCCTGGTATTGGGCATCGTCCTTATGATAGTGGTTCCCCTGTCCCCCGGAATGCTGGACTTTCTGCTGACCATTAACATTACCGTCGCCCTGGTAATCATCCTCATCACCATGTTTACCACCCAGCCCCTGCAGTTTTCGGTATTCCCGTCCCTTTTGCTGGTTACCACCCTGTACCGGCTGGCCCTTAACATCTCTTCCACCCGCCTCATACTGGGTGACGCCCGGGCCGGAAAAATAATTGACGCCTTCGGGCACTTCGTGGTGGGCGGGAATTACATTGTGGGGCTGATAGTCTTTATCATCATTACAGTTATCCAGTTCGTGGTCATCGTCAGCGGTGCCGGAAGAGTGGCCGAGGTGGCGGCCAGGTTCACCCTGGACGCCATGCCCGGCAAACAAATGAGCATTGACGCCGAATTTAACGCCGGCCTGATCAGCGAGGTGGAAGCCCGGGAAAGGAGGCGCATCCTCCAGAGAGAAGCAGACTTCTTCGGGGCCATGGACGGCGCCAGCAAATTTGTAAAAGGAGACGCCATCGCTGGAATTGTAATTATTTTAATTAATATTGTGGGCGGCATAACCATAGGCACCCTCCAAATGGGCATGTCTGTTACGGAAGCCTTA
This sequence comes from Desulfofundulus sp. JL263-se, assembly GCF_056316025.1. Taxonomy (NCBI): domain Bacteria; kingdom Bacillati; phylum Bacillota; class Clostridia; order Eubacteriales; family Peptococcaceae; genus Desulfofundulus; species Desulfofundulus sp. JL263-se. Next base: position 1,736,941 of record NZ_CM149993.1, read on the forward strand.
CATACATATACCCTGCTGACCATTGGGGACGGCCTGGTTTCCCAAATACCGGCGCTGCTAATATCCACGGCGGCAGGCATTCTGGTTACCCGGGCCACGTCGGATTCTAATTTCGGCCAGGAAGTTACCGCCCAGTTTACCAACTTTCCCAAAATACTGTTCCCGGTTTCCGGCGTAGTGTTTGTTATCGGACTGCTCCCCCAAATGCCTCACCTCATATTTATTACCCTGTCCGGGCTGCTGGTCTTTGCCGCCCGCAGCCTTACAAGGGAAAAAAAGAAACAGGAATTAAGGCAGCAGGAAATGGAAGCTCTAGAGCAGTCGCAAAGAAGGCGGGAACCGGAAGATATATCCTCTTACTTCCAGGTTGACCCCCTGCAGATAGAAATAGGTTACAATCTCATTCCCCTTACTGATGAAAGCCAGGGGGGAGACCTTTTGCAGCGCCTGGCCTCGGTGCGCAGGCAGTGTGCTGCGGAAATGGGCATATACGTGCGTCCCATTCGCATATGCGATAATCTCCAGTTAAATCCCAACAGTTATGTTTTTAAACTCCGGGGAGAGGAAATGGCCTCCGGGGAATTAATGCCGGGCCACTTCCTGGCCATGGATCCCACGGGACAGGAAACGGAGATTAAGGGCATTCCCACCACGGAACCAACATTCGGCCTCCCCGCCTGGTGGGTAACCGCCGCCGACCGGGATGAAATTGAAATGCGCGGCCTCACGGTGGTGGACTGTTCCACCGTACTGGTGACCCACCTTACCGAATTTATCAAGCAGCACGCCGATGAATTGCTGGGCCGGCAAGAAGTTAAAGAATTGGTGGACGTGGTTAAAGAAAATAACCCTGCCCTGGTGGATGAACTTCTTCCGGATACCCTTACGCTGGGGGATATTCAAAAAGTATTGCAAAACCTTCTTAAAGAACGGGTGCCAATCAGAGACCTGGTGGTTATTCTGGAAGCCATGGCCGACGGGGTGAGACTGAACCGGGATATTGACTTTCTCACCGACTACGTGCGCCAGGCCATGGCCCGAACAATTTGCCGGCAGTATATTACGGAAAATAACATCCTCCCGGCAATCACCCTGCACCCCCGGCTGGAAAACACTATTACTGAATCTATCCAGCAGACTCAAATGGGCAGCTACCCGGTTCTGGAACCGAAACTGGCCAGGCGGATTATGGAAAACCTGCAGCAAACAGTAGAAAAGTTATCTGCCCAGGGAACAAGCCCGGTAGTGATATGCTCGCCCCAGGTGCGGCTACCGTTCAAGCGCCTGACCCAGAGATACATTCCGCAGCTGGCGGTTCTATCCCTTAATGAAATTATTCCGGGAGTGGAAATTCAGGTCATGGGAACGGTGAGTACGGATGAAAATTAAAAGATATACCGTGTCCAGTATGCAAGAGGCAATGAACGTAATTAAAAAAGACATGGGGCCCAATGCTGTAATAATCGGTTCCGAAAAAGCACCAAGGAAAAGTATTTGGGATTTTCTGGGCCCCAGGCAGCTGATAGTTACGGCAGCGGTGGAAGAACAGCAGGAAGAAACAATACCCCAAAAACCGGAGGTGAAAGAAATAGATATCACCGGCAGTAACAAAAGACTTCCCGCTGCAGCCGCGGTTTTACGCACCCAGCCGCCGCTAAATTCTTCCGGCGGATTAGACATAAGCCGTCCCCGGCCCGGGAAGGAACCTGTAATTCCTAAGAATGTGTTGCCCGCCAAGCTGCCGGAACCCTTACTGGATTTCGGAGAAAAGGAAAAAGACGACTGGTTTAAAATGCTGGTACATAAAATGGCGGACCAAGGGGAGGTTGGAGAAATGGACAGTACGACCTCAAAGTGGCGACAAATACTCCGGGAAATGGAAATTCACGATAAAATTGCGGAGATCCTTCTGTCGGACTTGAAAGAAACTTCCGAGGTTGATTCTACTAATACAGAGGAATTTTTTAAAGTTTCGTTGAAGAATAAAATAGTAGCGCTGGTAGACCGTGCCTATAAAAACAGCGCCAGCAGCAGAATAATGACCTTTGTGGGCCCCACGGGGGTGGGCAAAACCACCACCCTGGTAAAGATAGCCACAAGATACCAGGTATTTCACCATAAAAGCATTGCCCTCATTGCCTTATACAACCACCGTTTCGGCGCCCTGGAAGAATTAAATTATTACGCCGAAATCATAGGGGCCCCCGTAGAAATTGTAATGACCCCGGGAGAACTGGATAAGGCGGTGCAAAAGCACCAGGACAAAGACTATATTTTTATTGATACGGAAGGACGCCCCTCCAAAAACACCGGCCAGATTCTGGAACTCAAAACCTTTTTAGACGCCATAGGCGATAAGCAGGACGTTTTGCTGGTTTTAAGCGCTACCACCAAAAACCGGGATATTATGCGGATAGCCAGGGATTTTAGCAGGGCAGGGTTTTCCAAAATGGTTTTTACTAAGCTGGACGAAACCGATACCCTTGGTTCCATGTTAAATGTAATTTGCGAAATGGGAACCCCCGTGAGCTACGTTACCAACGGGCAGAACATCCCCGATGATATTGAGGCGGTTAATCCCAAAAGGCTTGCCAATTTAATTCTTGAGGGGTTTGATCGCGGTGAAGCGATTCCGCTTTAAAAGGAACCCCCATATAATAAAGCAAAGCGAGAATATCTCCCAAAACCACGTATCTCCTGTTATAAAGCCCTGCATTATGGCCATAACCAGCGGGAAGGGAGGGGTTGGCAAGACCAGCCTGACGGTCAACTTGGCCATTTCCCTGTCCCAGGCAGGTAAAAGGGTGGTAATTTTTGATGCTGACCTGGGGCTGGCCAATGCAGAGGTTCTGATGGGAATAAACCCTCCCCTTAGTCTTTACGACTGCTTAAAGGGGCGGGCCCAGATCCGGGATATAATCATTCCGGGACCCGCCGGGGTAAAACTGATTTCGGGCGGCTCGGGGTTTATGGAACTGGCTAATTTAAGTGACGAACATTTACAAAATTTAATAAATTCCCTACAGGTTTTGGATAATGAAGCCGATTTTATAATAGTGGATACGGCGGCTGGCATTTCCAAAAACGTGCTGGCCTTTACAGCTGCCGTGGAAGAGCTGGTCCTGGTCATAACCCCCGAACCCACGTCAATGACCGATGCTTATAGCCTTACCAAAATTGTTTCCAAGTACCACCTGCACAGCAGGGTTCACATCGTTGTTAACAGGGTTTCGGGGCAAAGAGAAGCAGCGGAAGTTTTACATAAATTTAAAAATGTTTGCACGCGTTTTTTAAGCATATCAATTAATTACCTGGGATACATACTGGAAGACCGTTCTGTTCCCGAAGCCGTAAAAGCCCAGGAACCACTGTTTTTATACAAGGCCTCTACACCAGCCGCAAAATGTATTTTAAAAATCAGTGACAATATCAGGAGGAGTTTTAAAGAAGACGATGAACCCCGGTTGGGAATAAAGGAATTCGCCAATAAGCTTGTCCGGCTTTTTAGGAGGTAATGATTTTGCCGGAACGGTTAAACCTTACCATGAATCAAAAACTGTCCATATCCAAAGACGGCGTGGATTGGCATACAACATCGGTACAGGAATACGGGGAAGACAGGTTTTCCATCGCCATACCTTATCAAAAATCTCAGCCCCTAATTCTTCACCGGGGAGAAAACGTCACCGTCAGGTTTGTCGGGGAAAATGCCAGCTACCAGTTTAAAGCCCGGGTTATGGGCCGAACCGAAGATCGGATTCCCCTTTACGTTTTGGCCATGCCGGAAAAAGTTGACCGAATTCAACAGCGTAAGTTTGTCAGAATACCCATTTCCATACCGGTAAAATACGCCGTAGAGCCGGGTGGTAACGAAAAGCCGGAGTATAAAGAAGCCTTTACCGTTAACCTCAGCGCCGGCGGCATGAAGCTGGCCTTAAAAGAACCCCTCAGGGAGAGGATAACGCTACTCCTCCGCTTTCAGTTAAAAATCAAGGAACAATTACTTACTTTTGAACTTAAGGGGGAAATAGTGCGCCTGGAAGTTATAGAATTACAAGACAAACGCCGTGTTTATCACGCGGGCATTGAATTTTTAGATATCACTCGAAACACTCAGGATAAAATTATGAGATTCATATTCGCCAGGATGGGCAGGCAAAATCAACTGCGTTAATTTGGGTGTGGCGCGATGTCAAAGGCGGATTTGTGGCAAAAATACATCCGGTCGCGGGACGAAAACACCAGGCAAGAGCTGGTTTTGGCTTACCTTGACCTGGTCAAGCAACTTTCCGGCAGGCTGGGCGTAAGACTGCCCGGCTGTATGAACCGGGAAGACTTAGAAAGCTGCGGCATCCTGGGTCTGCTGGAAGCCATTGACAAATTTGACCCCGGCATGGGAATTAGTTTCGAAACCTTTGCCTACCAGCGCATACGGGGGGCAATGTATGACGAAATCAGAAAAGCCAACTGGATTCCCCGCACCACCTGGCAAAAACTCAACAACCTGTATCAGAAGCGGGAGAAAATGGAGAAAACACTGGGGCGGAGTGTATCCGATCAGGAATTGGCCGAAGAAATGGGCACCACCGTCCAGGAAATACATAAGCTGAACAGTCACTTATCCAGATTAACCTCCCTCTCTCTGGACGATACACCGGAAGAACAAGGAGACGACACCGTGCGTTTCGCAGACATGATTCCCGACCCTTCTTCTCCCGACCCGCTGCAGGTGGTTTGCGATAACAGCGATAAAGAAACCCTGACCAGGGCAATAAAACTTTTGGGCGAAAGGGACCGGCTGGTTCTAGCCCTTTATTACCAGGAGAAACTTACCCTCAAGGAAATTGGACAGGTTCTGGAAGTAAGCGAGTCGAGGGTATGCCAGCTGCACCGCAGGGCCATTGCCAGGCTTAGAAAAAAACTGGCCGAATTGTCTGGAGAATGAATTGGTACCGAAGGAGCGTGAAAGTTTTGAATCGAGGATTTTACACAGCAATAGCGGGACTGAATACCCAGCTGGCCAGGATGGAGGTAGTTTCCAATAATCTGGCCAATGCGGAAACTGCCGGGTTTAAGAGGGAAACCGCAATTATTTCCCCCTTCCAGGAAATGATGTTGGTTAACTCAAACTCAAAGGAAAACTACACCGGACCGCCCTTTTCACTGGAAATAGGGACTATCAACCAGGGTTCCCTGGTAAGGGAAGTGGTTACCGACTTCAGGCCGGGGGTATTGGTAAAAACAGGTAAAGCGGGGGATTTGGCCGTTACGGGGGAAGGCTTTTTCTGCCTGGAAGATGAAGGGGGAAACCGCTACTATACCAGAAACGGAAGATTCCACGTGGATGTCCAGGGGTATATCGTACACACCAGCGGGCTGCGCCTGCTGGGAGAAGGGGGGCCCCTTAAAGTTTCCGGGGGAGAATTCACTGTTTCCGGCGGCGGTAAAGTTTTCTCGGGAAACAGTGAAATTGGCCGGATCCTGATCTGCCGCTTCGATGACCCGTCTGTCCTGCAAAAAAGCGGCAACAACCTGTACAGCGCCCCGGCCGGTGAGAGGGTGATTGCCGTTGAAAGGCCCGAAGTTCGCCAGGGATACATTGAAACCTCCAACACTGACCCGGTAAAGGAAATGGTAACGGCCATGGAGGTTCTCCGGGCGTATCAAGCCGGGCAAAAATTAGCGCAGGCCCACGACCGGCTCCTCAATCTGGCTATCGGAGAAGTAGGAAAATTGAAATAACATCTATGTTGAGGTGACTCTATGCAGAGAATTTTATGGAACGGTGTTAGCGGGATTTCATCGCAAATGCTGCGCCTTGACACCGTGGCCAATAATTTGGCCAATATTAATACAAGCGCCTTTAAAGCCCAGTATACTGCCTTTTCCGACCTGGTATACCAGGAACTGTCTGCATCGGGAAAACCGGTTAATAATAGGGCAAATGGTATCTATTCCGGAAGCGGCTCCCGGGTGGCCGAAATTCCCAGGGATTTCTCCCCGGGGGTAATGGTGAAATCCGATAACCCCTATAGTATAGCTATTGCGGGCAAAGGATTTTTCCGCGTCCAAAACGAGGAGGGGGACGAATTTTATACCCGGGACGGTAATTTTCACAGAAATGCCGCGGGATACCTGGTTAATGCCTCGGGCAAATTTTTGCCCGGCATCAAAATTGACGAAGATGCCGTTAAGGTGTTAATTCATCCTGACGGAACTGTGGAGTCCCTGGATAGTTCCGGAAATGCCGCCCATGCGGGTCAGGTTAACTTATATCTTTTCAGTAATCCCCAGGGACTGAAAGCCGTCGGCGAAAATCTTTTTACAGCCACGCCGCAAAGCGGCACCCCTCAAAAGTATGTTCCCGGGGAAAACGGCACGGGACGACTGAAACAGGGTTTCGTAGAGATGTCCAACACTGATGTGACCATGGAAATGGTTAAGCTCATTAATACCCAAAGAATAATCCAATTAAATGCTCAATCAGTGAAAATTGCCGACCAGCTGTGGGACATGGCCAATAATATTCGAAGATAAATGAGGAGTCACAATGGAACAAACAGATGCAAAAGAAATACGAGTAGGTATTGCCGACTTAAGGGTAGTTAAAAAACCGGTCCGCTTGATTACGCTGGGTCTCGGTTCCTGCGTAGGCGTCGGTATTTACGATCCTTCTACCCATATAGCCGGGCTGCTTCACTTAATGCTTCCCGACAGTACAAAATTCAGCCGCGTTACCAGCGAGGCAAAATTTGCCGACCTGGGCATACCTTTACTGGTAAAACAAATGAAAAAAATGGGGGCCAGGCCCCAAAAAATGATTGCCAAACTGGTGGGCGGGGCCCAAATGTTCAGCGGTATGGATGAAAAGCTGACATTCAATATTGGAGAGCGAAATGTGGAAAAAGCGAGGGAAGTTTTAAAGCAAATCGGTATAAGGATTGTGGCCGAAGATGTGGGGGGCAATAAAGGAAGGACCATGATTTTGGACGCCAGTGACGGAAAAGTATATATAAGAACCCTGGGAAGGGAACAAAAGGTGATTTAACAAATGACCTTTGAAGAATTCAAACGCCGGGCCCGTACGACATTTCGAATCGACCTGGAAAGTTACAAGGAAAATCAGCTGCGCAGGAGAATCAACAGTTTTATGCAAAAATATAAGTCCCCCAATTATGACGATTTTTTTAACTTGCTTAAAGCCCGGCGCGTCGTTTATGAAGCCTTTCTGAACTATTTGACCATTAATGTATCCGAGTTCTTCCGTGACCCCAAAAAATTTGAAGAATTGGAGAGGGAACACCTGCCGGCTCTTCTAAGAAACAAAAAAACTTTAAAGATTTGGAGTGCCGCCTGCTCAAACGGCGCCGAACCTTATTCCGTGGCCATAATCCTGGACGAAAAGACCCCCGGGGTGAGACACCGTATTTTGGCTACCGACGTGGACAAGAATATTCTGGCCCGGGCGGCCTTGGGAAAGTATGGGGCCGATGCAGTTAAAAATGTCAGCCCGGATAGATTGGCCCGGTATTTCACCAAAGAGGACAACGGTTATAAAATATCAGATGTACTGAAAAAGAAAGTTACTTTTAAACACCACGATCTTCTGCAGGATAGATACGACACCGGCTTTGATCTCATCCTTTGCCGTAACGTAACCATTTATTTTACCCGCGAGGCCCAGGAGCGGGTAAACTCTCAATTTGCCAAGTCTCTCAATGAAGGAGGCATATTATTTATCGGGGGAAGCGAGATGATATTCAATTACCAGGAACTGGGGTTTGAAAAGATATCCCATTGTTTTTACCGAAAAAAGACAAATAAAACGAAGGGAGCTGGCCATGTCAAAGTTTAAGGAAATTTCACCGGTACATCTGGATGCCCTAAAGGAAATAAGCAATATTGGTATGGGTAACGCCTTAACCTCACTGTCCCAGCTGGTTAACCAGAAGATTAACATGACTGTTCCCCGGGCAGGGTTTTACTCTCTGGAAGAAGTAATTTCCCTGATAGGGGGAGAGGAAAAACTGGTCTCCTGCGTCAGCCTGCGCGTTTTTGGGGATGTGCAGGGAATCATGATGTTTATTTTTGACGAGCCGAGCACTTATTTATTGGTAGATTTTTTAATGGGCCTGCCGGAAGGTTCCACCAGGGAATTAGATGAAATGAGTGAATCGGCAGTTAAGGAAGTGGGCAATGTATTGACCGGTTCCTTCTCTAACGCCATAGGTATGATGTCCCAGCTTAAAATGGTAACTACGGTCCCCGTTTTCGCCTTTGACATGCTGGGAGCCATATTAACTTCTTTAATAATTGCCAGCAACAGAGTGGAAGATAAGGTGCTGGTAATAGAAACCGAGCTGACTCTGGCAAATCAAAAAGCCAAAGGGCACTTTTTCTTTTTAGCCGAGCCCGACGATATTGGCAAGCTCCTGAGTGCCCTGGGCCTGTCCCTATAATCAGCCGAGCTAAGGAGGAAAAAATCATGAGCGCCAAGATACTCATCGTGGATGATGCAGCTTTTATGCGTATGATGATAAAAAACATTATTACCAAAGCAGGTTACGAAGTAGTAGGGGAGGCTGAAAACGGCAAACAGGCGGTACAACTTTATTTTGAACTTAAGCCCGATTTGGTAACCATGGATATTACCATGCCGGAAATGGATGGAATAGAGGCCGTTAAAGCCATCATGAAAAAGGCGCCCAATGCAAAAATAATTATGTGCAGCGCCATGGGACAACAGTCAATGGTAATGGAGGCTATTCAAGCAGGGGCGAAGGATTTCATCGTTAAACCTTTTCAGCCGGACAGGATAATGCAAGCCATAGAAAGAGTATTAAACAGGTAACAGCAATATTTTGATCTGGGAGGCGTTATTTTGCAAGAAATCCTATCCCAGCAAGAAATAGACTCTTTACTGGAAGCATTGAATGCAGGTACTCTCAACCTGGAAGAAACAAAAAAGACAGAAGCGGAAACCAGCGTAAAGAGCTATGATTTTCGCCGTCCCAGTAAATTTTCCAAGGAACATTTACGCACGCTGGAAATGCTGCACCAGCATTTCGCCCGGCTGCTGTCAAGCTTTCTTTCCGGGTACCTCGGTGCCGATATCAATATTGAGGTAGCATCAGTGGGGCAGATAATTTACGATGAATTTATACGCTCCCTGCCCAGTCCCACTGTTCTTACTGTCTTTTCCGCCACCCCTTTACCCGGCTCGGCACTGATGGAGACAAATATTCAATTTGTCCTGCCGGTGATTGACCTGCTTTTCGGAGGTTCGGGGACTTCCCTGGAAAAAGAGCGTGAACTCACGGACATAGAACTGGCGGTAATACGGAAACTGAACACAAAAATATTGGAAAACTTGGCCTCCACCTGGAAGGAAATATATGAAATTACCCCAGAAATACAGCACATTGAAACTACCCCCCGCATGCAACAGCTTTATTCAGCCAATGAAGTGGTGGCTTTAATTACCTTTACTGCAACCATCAATAATGAAAACCGGGGCTTAATAAACATCTGCTTGCCCTTCATGGTGCTGGAGCCGGTAATGTCCCTGCTGTCCATGCGGCAGCAGTTACAGGTGCGGCAAGACCGGGGCCCCGCGGAAAAAGACCTGCAGTTAATTAAATACTGGCTGGGCAAATCGGAAGTAGAACTGGAAGTTGACCTGGGCGGCACCGACATAACCGTGGAAGAATTCTTGCAGCTTCAAGAAGGAGATATTCTTGTACTGGAGCGAAAGATAAATCAGGACCTGGTCCTTAAAATTGAAGGGGTGCCCAAATTCGGAGTCCAGGCCGGCGCGCTGGACAATCAAAGGGCTGTTCAAGTGGTTTCCTTAAAAGAAGGAGAGAATAAAAATGCCTGATGATAAAATGCTTAGCCAGGAGGAAATCGATGCACTCCTCGGGCAACAATTGAATAAAGAAGAACCCGAAAAAGAAGAACGAGATTCGGAAGCCCTCGCTGCAGGGAACAATGAAGAAGTTGAGCCCCCGGAAAACGGTACAGGCGAGGCCTCCCAGCCGGTTGCGGAATCCGAAGTGCAGGAGGTAGAATCCCGGTACCTTTCGGAAGAAGAAAAAGATGCTTTAGGGGAAATCGGCAATATATCCATGGGGTCTGCCTCCACCACTTTATCGGAACTACTGCGGCAGCGAGTCACCATCACCAGTCCCAAGGTCCGCATTCTGACCCAGGAGGAATTGTTTAAAACTTTCCAGGTTCCCTACCTGATCATTCAGGTGGAATTTAAACAAGGCCTGGCAGGATTTAACATACTAGTGATACAACTGCGGGACGCCATGGTGATGGCCGACCTCATGATGGGCGGTGACGGTACTGCACTGGCGGAAGAAATTTCTGAAATGGAAATCAGTGCCGCCTCGGAGGCCATGAACCAAATGATTGGCACCGCCTCCACCTCCCTGTCCACCTTATTTAACCGGACTATAAATATTTCACCTCCCAAAACAGAAATATTGGAGACCCCGGACCGCGAAAGATTCCGCCTGCCTGTTGAGGACCCCATTGTGGTAGTATCCTTCAGAATGACCATTGGTGAACTACTGGACACGGAAATAATGCAAATTTTAAGTACGGAAACTGCCAAAGAAGTAGCCTCACTGTTATGGCAGGGAATCTACGAAACGGGAGAAAAAAGTCCCGCCGTGGAACAGGCCCGGGCAATTCCGGATTCAGCAGAAGAAACACCCTCGGCCGAACAATCTCCCGACCAGGTATCGCCAGCCCAACAACCGGAACCTGAAATATCGTTTGCTGATTCCGCTGAGCAGTATCCTGAACTGGACATAGACCGGAAACGACTGGCCATGCTCATGGACATTCCCCTGCGGGTAACGGCAGTTCTGGGCCGGGCCAAAAAACCCATAAAAGAAGTACTGGGCTATACTCCCGGCGCCATCCTGGAGCTTTCCGCACAAGTTGATGACCCGGTGGAAATATTGGTAAACGGCGTGCTGGTGGCCCGGGGAGAAGTGGTGGTGGTAAACGAAAATTTCGGGGTTAGAATTACCGACATCATAACCCCCGCTGAAAGAATGGAAAAAATTATTGAATAATGTTAAAACCGCCCCCAATTAACGGAGCGGTTTTAATATCTTATAATTCCTTTATTACCAGGCCGGTAATCAACTTCGGATAAAAATAAGTGGATTTCTGGGGCATTTTTTCTCCCCTGCCGGCCACCTGGATTACCTCTTCTATCAGAGTGGGATTCGTGAAAATACCCAGCTGATAATTCCCGGCATCAACCTCGCGGAAGACTTCAGCCCCGTCCCTGGTATACTTCAAATAATTACCCGACGCCCTTTCCTCCGCGCCGATCCCCAAACACCTTTCCAGTATCAAGTTCTGGAGAACCGAAACATCCAGTCTGTTCCACCATCGGGAACGGGTTTCAGGCATTAAGGATTTTAAAATATTTTCATCCTTAAGGGTAAGCAAATATAAGCGCTTTTCTCCGCCATACAAGGCGAAAACATGGCCGTGCTCCCCGGGGTCTCTACTCCCCAGGCCGGCCCGGTCCCTGAGTAACTCTTCTACCCTACCGGGATTACCGTAATACCGGGCGGGAGCCATTTCCTCTACATGAAAGTCCCTCTTTACCCTGGACAGGAATTCACCAAAATTCATTACACACTTAACCAGCCTGTGAGTAGGCAGGATTACCAACCCGGGGTCGAAGAGGTTTACCAGGGCCATCATTGTATAGTCATAAGATACTTCCCCTTCCGGAGCCACCGGCTCCATTTCCCGCCTTTCATCCCGGTAGGTCATGGCCGTTTCGTAACGATGGTGCCCGTCAGCTATAAATATCCGGTGCCCGGCCATTTCTTCCTGTATCCGGGAAATAACATTCTGATCTGAAACAATCCACATGCGGTGGATTTGGGCATCCTGATCCCGGAACTCCACATCCGGCCTGCACCCCGCCACCGCCGATTCCAGAATACCGTCCACTTTTCTTTCCCTGTCTGCGTAAAGGCCAAATATGGGACTAAAGTTGGCCCGGCAGGCCCGCATCAACTCCAGGCGGTCGGCCTTATGCTTGGGCATGGTTTCTTCATGGGGAATTATTACCCCTTTTTCGTAGGGCTCAAGCTTTACCCCGCAAATAAATCCGGACCGTACCCTTTTAGCCCCGTTAACTTTAAATTCTTGCTGGTAAAGATACAGGGAAGGTTTTTCATCTTTAACCAATATTCCCTGTTCACGCCACCTGCGAAAGTATTCGGCCGCCCGGGTATAACAATTATCGGATTCATTATCGGTATCATATTTTTTCCCGTATTCCAGGCGAATTATATTATAAGGACTGCGTTGATAAAAAGCCTCCTGGCTTCTCTCGTCAATAACATCATAAGGAGGTGTCACCAGCTCAGCCAATCTGCCGGCCTTTTCCTGATCGAATCGTATCCCTCGGAATGGAACTATTTTAGCCACGCTACGTCTCCCCCACCTTATTTCTTCTTGGTCCAACGACCTGAACCCCTTTTCCTATATTTTTACATTACTCGCTGAAAGGCTTTTTACCTCACTCAAAACAAAAAGTAAAGCGCCTAAAACAAGTTAATTTTATCATATCTTTATCTTATAAAACAGATTTACCGCCTTAAAAAATGGCACGAGCATATTTACGCAATTTTTAAAGTATAAATTTATAACGGATTTTTATAAGGGGTGAAGGGGTTGGCAAAAACTCGCTGGGTAATATTCAACCGAAAAACTGCTCTGTTAATTGCCGGGGCTGTCATTATATTAGGCTTGTTATCCTTTAAGACCGTACAATACTGGCAGCAAACCAGAATAAATCCAGAAGAGTTATTATCCACCGCCCTCCACAATACCATGAACGCCAGAAGCTTTTGCTTCAAGGTCCATACGGAACTGGGCAGGGAAGACACAGCCTCAACGGTAACAGGAAGGCGGGTGGCCCCGGACCGCGTTCATATTAAAGGAAATTTACAGAATACCCAGTTTGAGCTGGTGCATATAGGTAATAAAACTTATTTTAAAGAATCCCTAACCGGCAGGTGGTTCACTTTGACGGGGAATAGAATGGTGGACTCCGAACTATTCGTGGAACTCAATCCCCTGGGGAATTTTAACTTTAAGGATATCCCGGAAATCAACTACCGGGGAATGGAAAAAGTAGGACAAGAAAAATTGGCTCTGGTGGAGATGCGCCCCAATGTCAATAACCAATTTCTTCAAATGCGCTATAATGACTTTTTTTACAGGGTATGGATTAATCCTGAAACCAAACTGATTCGCAAGGCCATAGTGGAAGCAACAGGCATTAACGGAAAAAATGATAAAATGAAAATAGGTATTGAGCTATGGGACTATAACAAGCAAATGAAAATATCTCCTCCTGAAGAAGAAGACTCGTCCCCCTCTAATTGACATGGTGGAGCCTCTCTGTTATAATAACCCGGATTTTATAAGACTTCACCGGAGGCGATTGTTTTGCGTTCCCATGCAGAGAGAATTTTGCTTACCGAGGAAGAGATAAAAACCAGGGTAGAGGAACTGGGACAGGCCATTTCCCGGGACTATGAAAATAAGGACTTGCTTATGGTCGGCATTTTAAAGGGGGCTTTCATTTTTATGGCCGACCTGGTACGTTCCGTTACCATTCCTGTTGAACTGGATTTCATGGCGGTTTCCAGCTACGGAAGTTCCACCAAGTCCTCAGGGGTAGTACGGATCCTAAAGGATCTGGATAAAAATATAGAAGGGCGCCACGTTTTACTGGTGGAAGACATAGTAGATACCGGGCTGACCTTTAAATACCTGCTGGAAAACCTGCAGACCCGCGGCCCGGCAAGTCTTAAAACTTGCGCCCTGCTGGACAAGCCCGACCGCCGCCAGGTTGAAATTACCGTAGATTACAACGGCTTTACCATTCCTGATGAATTTGTCGTAGGTTACGGCCTGGATTATAATGAAAAATATCGCAACTTAAAAGATATATTGGTACTTAGCCCTGATGTTTACAAAAAGTAACAGGAGGAAGAGCCATGACTGTTCCCGAGCAGGAACTGGTAATAGTGCTGGATTTCGGCGGACAGTACAGTCATCTTATTGCCCGCCGCATAAGGGAATGTAATGTCTTCTGCGAAATGATCCCTTATAATACTCCGCTGACCGAAATAAGGAATAAACAGCCGCGGGGCATTATTTTTTCCGGGGGCCCTGCCAGTGTCTACCAGCCCGGCGCCCCTACTGTAGATCCGGCCATTTATGATATGGGAATTCCCATACTGGGTATATGCTACGGTATGCAGCTTATGAACCACCAATTAAAGGGAGTAACTTCCCCATCGGCCCGCAGGGAATATGGCAAAACCCGCCTGCAGGTTTTAAGCCGGGAAGGACTTTTGTGCTGCATGGAAGAAATTGAACAGTGCTGGATGAGCCACGGGGATAGAGTGGACGAGCCCCCGCCGGGGTTTGAAGTAATCGCCCGGACAGAACAGGCCCCGGTTGCGGCCATGACAAATCCTGAAAAGAAACTTTACGCGGTTCAGTTTCACCCGGAAGTGGTCCATACGCCCAAGGGAATGGATATTTTGAAGTATTTCCTCTTTAACATATGCGGGTGCAGCGGCACATGGACCATGGGCTCTTTTATTGACCATGCCGTAAGGGAAATAAAGGATCAGGTGGGCCAAGGAAAGGCCATTTGCGCCTTGAGCGGCGGTGTGGATTCTTCAGTGGCCGCGGCCCTGGTGCACAAGGCCATAGGGGACCAGTTAACCTGTATTTTTGTAGATCACGGGCTGCTGCGCAAGGGTGAAAAGGAACAGGTAATAAAGACATTCCGCGATGTCTTTAAGATTAATTTAATTGACGTAAACGCCCAGGAACGGTTTCTGAGTAAACTGGCCGGGATAACCGACCCGGAACAAAAGCGAAAAATCATTGGCAACGAATTTATACGGGTATTTGAAGAAGAAGCCAAAAAACTGGGCCAGATTGACTTCCTCGTCCAGGGAACCCTGTACCCCGATGTGGTGGAAAGCGGCACCGCCACGGCAGCGGTTATCAAGTCCCACCATAACGTCGGCGGCCTTCCGGAAGATATGAAACTTAAACTGGTGGAACCCCTGCGCTGGCTTTTTAAGGATGAAGTGCGCAAGGTGGGAAAAGAACTGGGACTGCCGGATGAAATAATATGGCGCCAGCCCTTCCCCGGCCCCGGGCTGGCCATAAGGATACTGGGAGAAGTTACCCGGGAGAAACTGGATATACTTAGGGAAGCAGACGCCATCGTAACGGAGGAAATAAAAAAAGCCGGGCTGTACCGGAAAATTTGGCAGTCATTTGCAATTCTCCCTAATTTAAAAAGCGTCGGTGTAATGGGAGATGAAAGAACTTATGCCTATACCATAGCCATAAGGGCTGTTGAAAGCAGGGACGGTATGACCGCCGATTGGGTACGACTGCCTTACGAAGTACTGGAATCCCTCTCCAACCGGATTGTCAACGAGATAAAAGAAGTGAACCGCGTTGTATACGACATAACTTCCAAGCCGCCGTCCACAATAGAATGGGAGTAGGTTGATACAGCTTAAAATTTTAAGGATAAATTACTTGATACCACCAACAACAGGGCAGGAACAGGTTGACAGGACTTACCGGCCTTTGCTAATATGTAAGCGGAGTCACAAAAAATAAAAAATGTAATGTGACCTGAGAGAAAGTGTACCTAGGGTTCCACGCCCTTGCGGGCGGTTCGGTCCAAGCGGTACAGGCCGTGCCCCGGCGGGCACGTGCTACACCGGTCGGGATAAAAGCCCAGGCGGGGAGGTTTCACTCACCAGATGACCTCCTGCCTGGGTTTTACATTTAGTCCTGAATTTTTACATAATGCTATGGTCAGAAGGAGGTTGAACATGGAAACGCCACTGGTTGGAATAGTAATGGGAAGTGATAGCGACCTTTCCGTAATGGTCGGAGCAGCGGCAATACTCGAAGAGTTCAGCATTCCCTGCGAAATAAAAATATTATCCGCCCACCGATCCCCGGATAAAACTGCCGCATATGCCCGCAGCGCCGCTGACCGCGGGCTGGCGGTTATCATTGCGGGGGCCGGACAGGCAGCTCATTTAGCGGGAGTTATCGCTGCCCATACCCCCTTGCCGGTAATAGGCGTTCCCATTGGCTCGGGAGCCATGGAAGGTATTGACTCCCTTTACTCCACGGTTCAAATGCCGCCGGGGATACCCGTGGCCACGGTGGGTATAAACGGCGCCAAAAATGCCGGAATTCTGGCCGCCCAAATTATTGGAGCCACAACCCCCTCCATCCGGCAAAAAATTCTGGCTTATAAAGAAAAACTGGCAAGCCAGGTAGAGGAGAAAAACGCCCGCCTGCAGGCACTGGGAGTTAAGGGGTACCTTGGAGAAAAAGCCAACGGGAGTGGTAAATCTTGATTGAGCGTTATACCCTGCCGGAAATGAAAGAAATCTGGTCCCAGGAAAATAAATTTCGGAAGTGGCTGGAAGTGGAAATCTATGCCTGCGAAGCACTGGCCGAAATGGGCATCATTCCTGAAGAAGCCTTAAAAGAAATTAAAGAGAAGGCTGATTTTGACGTTAAGCGCATTGATGAAATAGAGGCAGTTACAAACCACGACGTGATTGCCTTTTTAACCTGTGTGGGTGAATACGTGGGCGAAGCTTCCAAATACATACACCTGGGACTTACCTCCTCGGACGTGGTGGATACGGCCATGGCCGCCCTGATGAAACAGGCAGCTGAACAGATTTTGGCCCGCTTGCAAAAACTGCACGGGTTACTTTTGGAAAAGGCCAAGGAATACAAGAACACGGTTATGATCGGCCGGACCCACGGCATTCACGCGGAACCCATGACCTTCGGCCTGAAAATGCTTCTCTGGGCGGCTGAAACCGAACGTAATATCCGGCGGCTGGAGCAAGCTATTGATATCATTAGCGTGGGGAAAATTTCGGGAGCCGTGGGAACTTATGCCAACATCGATCCCAAGGTTGAGGCCCACGTGTGCAGGCGGATGGGATTGCGCCCCTCCCGTATCTCCACCCAGGTTCTGCAGAGGGACCGTCATGCCGAATACATGTGCACCCTGGCCATTATAGGGAGCTCTCTTGATAAATTTGCCACTGAGATACGCAACCTGCAGCGCACCGACATCAGGGAAGCGGAAGAATATTTCGCTAAAGGGCAAAAAGGGTCCTCAGCCATGCCCCACAAGCGAAACCCCATCACCGCCGAGCGGATCAGCGGTCTTGCCCGGGTGCTCCGCGGCAATGCCCTGGCAGCCATGGAAAACGTAGCCCTCTGGCACGAAAGGGATATTTCCCACTCTTCGGTGGAAAGGGTAATTATCCCCGACAGCACCATAACCCTGGATTACATGTTATATAAATTTACTCAAATTGTAGAAAATCTACTGGTTTACCCCGAAAAAATGAAGCACAACATGGAGCGGACCAACGGGCTCATTTACTCCCAGCGGGTGCTGTTGGCCCTTGTGGACAAGGGGCTAAGCCGGGAAAAGGCATACGAACTAGTGCAGAGGAATGCCATGGAGTGCTGGAGAACGGGAGAACAGTTTCGCAGTCTCCTGGAAAAGGATCCCGATGTGGCAAGCTTGCTATCCGGGGAGGAATTGGACGAGCTCTTCAGCTATGAATATCACCTTCGCAATGTAGACCAAATCTATGCCCGTTTCGGGCTATAAGGAGGAGCGTGCGGTGGAAAAGAAAGAACTCATATATGAAGGCAAAGCAAAGCGCGTGTATAAAACCGGAGACCCGAAAACCGTATGGGTGGAGTTCAAAGATGATGCTACGGCCTTTGACGGCCTGAAAAAAGGAACCATTGCGGGAAAAGGGATCTTGAACAATCAAATTTCCACCTATTTCTTTAAATTGCTGGAAAGGGAAGGCATACCCACCCATTTTATAGAATATATAAGCCCCAATGAAATGCTGGTAAAATTCCTGGAGATTATCCCGGTGGAAGTGGTTGTTCGCAATGTAGCGGCCGGCAGCCTGGCCAAGCGCCTGGGCATGGAAGAAGGAACTCCCCTGTCCCAGCCGGTG
Source organism: Desulfofundulus sp. JL263-se (assembly GCF_056316025.1). Taxonomy (NCBI): domain Bacteria; kingdom Bacillati; phylum Bacillota; class Clostridia; order Eubacteriales; family Peptococcaceae; genus Desulfofundulus; species Desulfofundulus sp. JL263-se. Next base: position 1,755,069 of record NZ_CM149993.1, read on the forward strand.
GTGGAGTACTACTATAAGAGCGACGAATTGGGAGACCCGTTGATTAATGATGACCACATCCGCGTGGCGGGCCTGGCCGCTCCGGAAGAGATGCAATACATTAAAAGCACGGCCTTAAAGGTTAATGAGATATTGAAAAAACACCTGGAAACAAAAAACCTGGATCTGGTTGATTTTAAGCTGGAATTTGGCAGGTATGAAGGAAAAATTCTCCTGGGTGATGAAATTTCGCCCGATACCTGCCGCTTCTGGGATAAAACCACGAAGGAAAGATTGGATAAGGATAGATTCCGCCGCGACCTGGGCAATGTGGAAGAAGCCTACAGGGAAATCAGGCGCAGGCTGACGGGGGAATAGGTGCAGGGAACATGATTACCCGGAAGTTTCAAGGGGGGGGAGGGAGTTGGCATGACGGTGGGCCAACACGGCGGAAAACATAAACCCGGCAAGCCGGTGGAGAAATGCGGAGTTTTCGGAATATATGCCCCGGGCCAGGATGTCGCCCGCCTTACCTATTACGGCCTTTATGCCCTCCAGCACCGCGGCCAGGAAAGTGCGGGCATAGCGGTAAGCGACGGAAAGCGGGTACAACTTTACAAGGGCATGGGACTGGTTCCCGAAGTTTTTACTGAGGGCACCCTGCACAACTTGCGTGGAGACCTGGCCATAGGCCACGTGCGTTATTCCACCACGGGCTCCAGCCATCCCGTAAACGCCCAGCCCCTGGTTTTTCGCTATGTGGGCGGCCAGCTGGGCCTGGCCCATAACGGTAACCTGACCAATGTCACGGACCTGCGCTCCCAGCTTTTATCCACGGGCTCTGTATTTCAATCATCCACGGACAGCGAAGTAATAGTTAACCTGATAGCTCGCTACAGCCAGAGCCCGCTGGAAGAGGCGCTGACAAAGTGCATGATCGATATCAAGGGTGCCTATTCCCTGGTCCTTCTTACCGAGGATAAGCTTATTGCCGTTAGGGATCCCCATGGCTTCAGGCCGCTGTGCATCGGCTCCCTGAACGGGGGTTACGTGGTGGCGTCCGAGTCATGCGCCCTGGATTCAGTGGGGGCGAAATTTTTGAGGGATATTGAGCCGGGGGAAATAGTGGTAATAAACGGCCAGGGACTGCAATCCCTGCGCGCGCTTCCGGCCAGGCGCAAGGCTCACTGCATATTTGAATACATTTACTTTGCCAGGCCGGACAGCACAATAGACGGCTTTAACGTAAACCGGGTGCGCAGAAAAATGGGACACCAATTGGCGGCAGAATACCCCGTGGACGCCGACCTTGTAATTCCGGTTCCTGACTCCGGCACCGCCTCGGCCCGGGGATATGCCGAGGCAACCGGCATACCCTTTGAAGAAGGACTGATGAAAAACAGGTACATAGGGCGAACCTTTATCCAGCCGACCCAGGATATGCGGGACCTGGGCGTAAGGCTGAAATTAAATCCGGTGCGGGAAGTACTGGCGGGAAAAAGAGTGGTAATGGTGGATGATTCCATAGTGCGGGGTACCACCAGCGGCAAGCTGGTAAGCATGCTCCGGGAATGTGGCGTTAAGGAAGTGCATATGTGTCTGAGCTCACCGCCGATTATCCATTCTTGCTATTACGGCATCGACACTTCCGATGAAAAGGAATTGATTGCCGCCAATTTGCCGTTGGAAGAAATTCGCAAATCCATTGGCGCCGATGCGCTCCATTATTTAAGTCTGGAAGGTTTGTTAAGCATTTTCGGCGATTACCGGGACAATTTCTGCACCGCTTGCTTCAGCGGAAAATACCCGGTAAAAGTGGCAAAACCCCAGGAAGCCGGCAAGTACAGCCTGGAGTGATAAAATACTTTGACCGGGTTAACGGATTTACAGAACAGATAATTGTTTGGACATTTTGATATATTAGAAAAACATGGGAGGAATTGTATGCGAGAAGACAAAAGCCCCCTTACTTATGCAGATGCGGGGGTAGACATAGAGGCTGGAAACCGGGCGGTATCATTAATCCGCCAAGCGGTTAAAAGTACCTTCCGGCCGGAAGTGCTCACGGATATCGGCGGTTTTGGCGGCCTTTTCTCCCTGAATACTTCCCGCTACCGTCAGCCCGTACTGGTTTCGGGCACTGACGGGGTAGGTACAAAATTAAAAGTAGCCATATTAATGAATAAACATGATACCATTGGCATTGACGCCGTGGCCATGTGCGCCAACGATATACTGACGCAAGGGGCGGAACCCTTGTTCTTCTTGGATTACCTGGCAGTTGGCAAATTAGTACCGGAAAAAGTGGCATCCATCGTTTCCGGTGTGGCTGAAGGCTGCCGCCTGGCCGGGTGCGCCCTTATCGGCGGCGAAACTGCCGAAATGCCCGGGCTTTACGGTGAAGAGGAATATGACCTTGCCGGCTTTATCGTCGGTATAGTGGACAAAAATAATATTATAGACGGCAAAACAATCCAGCCCGGGGACATATTGATCGGCCTCCCTTCTTCCGGCCTGCACAGCAACGGGTATTCCCTTGCCCGCAAAGCCCTCTTTGAACGGGCGGGGTATACCGTTGATACCTACCTTGAGGAACTGGGCAGGACCGCGGGGGAGGAACTCCTGGAACCCACCCGCATATACGTGCAAACAATTCTCCCCTTGTTGAAACAATTTGAAATTAAAGGACTGGCCCATATAACCGGCGGCGGAATAGTGGATAACGTCCCCCGCATGCTCCCGGACGGCCTGGGTGCAGAAATACAAAAAAACAGCTGGAACATTCACCCCATATTCGAGCTGATCAAGGAAATTGCAGCCGCCGGGGATGCGGAAATGCTGCGTACTTTTAACATGGGCATCGGCATGGTCATGGCCGTATCTCCGCTTGACGCGGACGGGATAATCAAATGGTTGGCCGAAAAAGGCGAAAAAGCCTTCTGTATTGGCAGGGTTATTCAGGGAAGCGGAGTAACTTTTACAGAGTAAGGAAGGGGGGAGATTATGTCCGATCATCGCATAGGCGTACTGGCCTCCGGCCGGGGCTCCAACCTGCAGGCCATCATAGACGCCTGCGCCAGCGGCACCATCCCCGGCCAAGTGGCCGTGGTGCTCAGCGACAATCCCAATGCCTATGCCCTGCAAAGGGCCGCCAGTGCAAATATACCGGCCTTTTGCATTAATCCGGCCAACTTTAAAACCAAGGAAGAATACGAAAAGGCCCTGGTAGATAAACTTAAGGAATACCGTGTAAGGGTTGTCTGCCTGGCAGGATATATGCGCCTGGTAGGCGAGATAATGTTAAGGGAATTCGAAGACAGAATTCTCAACATTCACCCGGCACTGCTTCCGGCTTTTCCGGGACTGCACGCCCAGGAACAGGCGTGGAATTACGGGGTCAGATACAGCGGGTGCACCGTTCACTTCGTTGATTCCGGTATGGATACCGGCCCCATTATTTTGCAGGCAGTCGTTCCGGTAAAACAGGATGATACCCCTGATACCCTGGCGGGCCGCATTTTGGAGCAGGAACACAAGATTTACCCGGAAGCCATAAAACTTTTCCTGGAAGGAAGGCTCAAAATAGAGGGAAGAAAAGTAAGGATTTTGTAACCACGGTTTTTCAGCGGGAGGAGGTTTTTTAAAAAATGAGCGTAAAGCGAGCCCTTATTAGCGTCTCCGATAAAACCGGCGTTGTAGAATTCGCCCGGGGTCTTGTGGAATTGGGGACCGAGATTGTATCAACCGGGGGAACCGCCAGGACCCTGAAAGAAGCCGGTATTCCCGTTACATACGTTTCAGATGTTACAGGTTTCCCGGAAATATTGGAAGGACGGGTAAAAACCCTGCACCCGGCAATTCACGGCGGAATACTGGCGCGCCGCGTCCCCGAGCACCTGAACCAGATCGAACAACATGGAATCAAACCTATAGACCTGGTAGCCGTAAATCTTTACCCCTTTAAGGAGACAGTGGCCAGGCCCGGTGTCACTTTGGATGAAGCCATTGAGAACATAGATATTGGCGGGCCGACTCTGGTGCGGGCGGCAGCCAAAAACCACCAGGACGTAATTATAGTAGTCAATCCCCGGCGGTACCCCGAAATCCTGGAAGCCCTCAAAGCTGGAAAAGTCACCGCCGGGCTGCGGCGGGAACTGGCCCTGGAGGCTTTTACCCACACTGCTTCCTACGATACGGCCATCAGCAATTACTTTAGAAGCCTTTCGGATTCCGGTAACCTGTTCCCCGAAACCTGGCAGTTAAGCGTGAAAAGGAAACAACTTTTGCGTTACGGAGAAAATCCCCACCAGCGGGCCGCTTTTTACCGGGATGATTCGGTACAGGGGCCTTGCGTGGCCAATGCAAAGCAATTACATGGAAAGGAATTGTCCTATAACAATATTCTTGATTTAAATTCCGCCCTGGAGCTGGTAAGGGAATTTAGTGATCCGGCCTGCGTAATTATTAAACACAACAACCCGTGCGGAGCAGCCTGCGCGGACAGTATTTTACAGGCCTACCGGCTGGCTTACGAAACAGACCCTGTTTCCGCCTTTGGGGGAATAGTGGCTTTCAACCGCCCGGTGGACAGGGCCACAGCCGGGGAAATGGCAAAAATATTTTTAGAAGCAGTTATTGCCCCGGAATACGAGCCCCAGGCTTTGGAAGTACTGAAAACAAAGGAAAACCTGCGGTTACTGGAAACAGGGACCCTGGACGGGCCGTCCACCGACCGGCTGGACATCCGCAAGGTTAACGGCGGGCTGCTTGTACAGGAAACCGATGAAAAGGTTGTCGACCCGGAAAAATTACGGGTAGTAACGGAAAAGAAGCCTTCCGATAAACTGATGAAAGACATCATCTTTGCCATGACTGTCGTCAAGCACGTGAAATCCAATGCCATAGTGGTGGCCAAGGACCAGCAGATTCTCGGTGTGGGTGCCGGACAGATGAACCGTGTGGGCTCGGCCCGCATTGCCCTGGAACAGGCCGGGGGAAAGGCCAAAGGCGCCATACTGGCCTCGGATGCATTCTTCCCCTTCCGTGATACCGTGGACCAGGCGGCCCGGGCGGGGATAAGCGTAATTGTTCAGCCCGGCGGTTCTTTGCGCGATGAAGAATCAATAAAGGCCGCCAATGAACATGGCATCATCATGGTATTTACAGGCATGCGCCACTTTAAACACTAAGGTTCGGGAGGTATCACTTATTAATGAAGGTTTTAGTTATCGGCGGGGGCGGCAGGGAACACGCCCTGGTATGGAAACTAGCCCAAAGCCCCAGGGTGAATAAAATAATTTGTGCTCCGGGGAATGCCGGTATTGCCGAACTGGCCACCTGCGTGAATGTTTCCGGGAAAGATATTCCCGGCCTGGTCAACCTGGCTAAAAATGAAGGAGTGGACATAACCGTAGTTGGCCCTGAAGCCCCCCTGGCAGCTGGAATTGTGGATGCCTTTCAGGCCGCCGGCCTGAGGATTTTCGGGCCGACACAAAAGGCAGCGGCCCTGGAAAGCAGCAAGGTTTTCGCCAAAGAGCTGATGCATAAATATAATATACCCACGGCTAAATATAAAGTTTTTGCCAGCGCGGAATCCGCTTCCCGGTATATTAAAGAAACGGGAACGCCCTGTGTATTAAAGGCGGACGGCTTGGCGGCAGGTAAGGGGGTAATCGTAGCCCGCGATGAAGAAACCGCCCTTTCCGCGGTACAATCCATAATGGTGGAGCGCGTTTTTGGAGATGCCGGAAGCCGGTTAATCGTGGAAGAGTGCCTGGTGGGGGAGGAAGCCAGTGTCCTGGCCTTTACCGACGGGAAAACGGTACTCCCCATGCTGCCCGCCCAGGATCATAAGCAAGTTTATGACGGCGACCGGGGCCCGAATACCGGAGGTATGGGAGCATACTGCCCGGCCCCTGTTTGCCCTCCTGAACTACAAAATCAAATTTTAAAGGAAATTCTCATACCGGCTGTAAAAGGCATGGAGGCAGAGGGTCGGCCATATAAAGGAGTGCTGTATGCCGGCTTGATGATTACAGGTGATGGGCCCAAAGTACTGGAATTTAACGTTCGCTTCGGAGATCCGGAAGCCCAGCCGTTAATTATGATGCTGAAAACGGACTTGATGGACGTTATAGAAGCGGTACTGGATGAAAAACTTGATACGGTGGAATTAAAATGGAGAGACGGGGCTGCCGTTTGCGTGGTAATGGCCTCCGGCGGGTATCCCGGCAGCTACGCCAAAGGATTTCCCATCTACGGTCTTAAAAGTGTACCCGAAGGGGTCGAGGTATTCCATGCAGGTACTGCCGAAAAGGACGGAAAGATAGTCACGGCAGGGGGCAGGGTGCTGGGCGTCACCGCGGTAGAAAAAGACATATCCTCGGCCATAGAACTGGCTTATAAGGGAGTGGAGGCAATATCATTCAGGGATGTTCACTACCGTAAAGATATTGGTAAAAAAGCGTTATCACAGGGTGCATAATACTGCACCCCCTTATTTTATCTGTAACACTTTAAATCTTTGCCATGTTAAAAGGAATATGCGACAGGTTTGTCGAAAAAGGATTCTTGCAAATAAAAAATGTTCCAAATGATACCGGGAGGTAAGGTGTTTTGGCTTACACTGGTAAGTTACGCGATCCTCTACTGGACCAGCTTTTTAAAGCCGTTCTATCCCTGGAAAATATAGATGAATGTTACCAATTCTTCGAAGATGTCTGTACCGTAGCGGAACTGAAATCTTTGGCCCAGCGCCTGGAAGTGGCCAGAATGCTTGAGGCCAATAAAACTTACGGGGAAATAGCAGCACGTACAGGGGCCAGCACCGCCACCATCAGCAGGGTTAAACGGGCTTTAAACTATGGTGCCGACGGCTATAAAATTGTACTTTCCCGGATAGGTACCGGAGATTAATTTCCTTATCTCTAAATATTCGCTATCCTAAATATTATTGACAATTATACTCCTCTCATTTTATCATGTTATTATGTTATCGTTTTAACTAATTAAAGGGAAGGGGTTAGTTTCATTGCTGGAAATATTGCACCCCACACATCCGGCACTGAAAAACATCATAAACAGAAAGGAAGAAAACCGGGAACAGGCTGCAAAGGCCGTAGCACAAATAATAGAAGAGATTAAGCAAGCAGGTGATACGGCTCTTTGCAGATATACTGCTGAATTTGACGGAGCCCAAATAACTCGTGAGCAATTAAAGGTATCTCCGGAAGAAATTGAGGCCGCCTACCGTATGGTGGATGACGAATTTCTGTCCGCCCTTTCACTGGCCGCAGAGAACATAACAAAATATCACCGCAGGCAGCTTCGAACCTCCTGGTTCGAGCCCGAGCCCGACGGAACCGTTTTGGGACAACTTTTACGGCCTTTGGAAAGGGTCGGCATATACGTACCGGGCGGTACGGCCACCTATCCTTCCTCGGTACTTATGAATGCCATCCCCGCCAAGGTGGCAGGGGTAAAGGAAATTGTCATGGTAACCCCGCCCGGTGTCCGGGGTGAAATTCCACCCCATACCCTCGTTGCCGCCGCAGAGGCAGGTGTAACTGAAATTTACCGGGCAGGCGGCGCTCAGGCCATAGCAGCCTTGGCCCTGGGCACTGAAACCATCAAAAAGGTGGACAAAATAACCGGCCCCGGAAATATTTATGTTACCCTGGCCAAACAGCAGGTTTACGGCCTGGTGGATATAGATATGCTGGCAGGCCCCAGCGAAATACTGGTGGTGGCCGACGGGCAGGCCGACCCCCGCTATGCGGCTGCCGACATGCTTTCCCAGGCCGAGCATGACGTAATGTCTTCCGCCATTTTGGTAACCGACCACCGGCCGCTGGCGGAGGCGGTACGCCAGGAGCTTTTCAGGCAAATAAATGAATTACCCCGGCGAGAAGTGGCCAGGAAATCGCTGGCCAACCACGGGGCAATTATAGTTACCGAAAATCTGGAGGAAGCCGTGGCCCTGGCCAATCGCTTTGCCCCGGAGCACCTGGAATTGATGGTGGCCGAACCATATCAACTATTGGGAAAAATAACCCACGCTGGGGCTGTTTTCCTGGGAGAATATTCCCCCGAGCCGGTGGGCGACTATTTGGCGGGGCCCAACCACATTTTACCCACCGGGGGTACGGCACGATTCTTTTCACCCTTGAACGTAGACTCTTTTATGAAAAAAACCAGTGTAATCTCCTTCTCCCGGAAGGCTCTGGAAAAAGCGGGCCCTTCCATCATTAAACTGGCCAGGGTGGAGGGTCTTGATGCCCACGCCAGAGCCGTTGAAATAAGGTTACCTGCTAAACTGGGGGGTGCTTTAAGTGAATAAATTCAATGCCGCGGAACTCGTCCGGGCGGACCTGAAATCCCTGAAACCCTATGAGGCGGTGGTACATCCGGGAGTTATCCGGCTGGATGCCAATGAAAGCCCCTTTGATTTTCCCCCGGAGATAAAGGATTACATCCAGCGAAACCTGCACCCCCAGGCATTTAACCGTTACCCCGACCCGCTGGCGGAAGACCTGCTGGCGGCCCTGGCAGGTTATACGGGGGCCCCGAAGAATTGCATACTGGCAGGGAACGGCTCCGATGAATTGATACTGAACCTGGCCTTGACCTTTGCCACAGGGGGAAAAGTTCTTATCGCCACGCCTACCTTTTCCATGTATGAGGTACACAGCCGGGTGGCAGGGGCAGAACCGGTCTCAATACCCCGGAAAAGGGATTTTTCCATTGATCTGGACGAAATTATAAAGCAGGAAAACAGCACCGATACCAGGCTTATTTTTATATGCTCGCCCAATAATCCCACTGCCAATGAAACGACATGGGAGGAACTGGAGACATTATTGCAAAATACCAGATCCCTGGTGGTAGTGGATGAGGCCTACGTGGAGTTCGGCGGGAAAAGCTGCCTGCCGCTTATGGAAAAATACCCGAACCTGGCGGTGTTGCGCAGTTTTTCCAAGTCCTTCGGGCTGGCCGGGCTCAGGGTCGGCTATATAATTGCCCACCCCGGTGTTATAAAAGAAATAAAAAGAATAAAACAGCCCTTTAATCTTAACAGCTATTCCCAAAGGGCGGCCCTGGCCGTACTGGAACACCTCCCCCTTTTTCAAGAAAGGATTGCCGCTATCATTGAAAAGCGCGACAACCTGTGGAATCAAATGAGCCGGATCAAAGGTATAGACGTTTTGCCAACCGTAACCAATTTTATTACTTTTAAAACTCACCGGCCGGCGGAAGAAGTATATAAAGAATTATTAGATAAAGGAATTCTTATTCGCAACGTCAGTAGTCCCGAACTTGGAAACTGCCTGCGGGTATCGGTGGGCACCGACGAGGAAAATAATGCTTTTCTTAAAAGCCTGGCAGAGGTCATGGGCCAAGATTGGGGTGTAACTTGTGAGTCAAAAGCGCAGGGTTGAAATAAGTCGCAAAACCACGGAAACGGAAATAACATTGAAGCTGGACCTGGACGGCACAGGTGAATATAAGGTGGATTCGGGGATTCCTTTCCTCGATCACATGCTTTGCCTGTGGTCTAAACACGGTAATTTCAATCTGGAACTTTTCGCCCGTGGTGACGTACATATAGATTACCATCATACAGTTGAAGATATAGGTATCTGCCTGGGGAAAGCCATAGATACCTGCCTGGGAGATAAACGGGGAATAACCCGCTACGGCCACGCCATAACTCCCATGGACGAAGCATTAATTCTGATTTCCATTGATATCAGTGGAAGAGGTTTTTTGGCTTTCAATGTCGAATTTCCATCCCCTAAGGTAGGTAATTTTGATACGGAACTGGTGGAAGAATTTCTCCGGGCCCTGGCAACAAACGCAAAAATAACCCTCCACGTACAAAAACTTGCGGGCAGGAATTGTCATCATATCATCGAAGCAATATTCAAGGGACTGGGAAGGGCATTAAGACAATCAACCGGCCTCGACCGGCCAGACAACTTGCCTACTACAAAGGGAGTTTTGTAAAAAATAGAGCAGGTGAGTTATACCCAGAGCGGAGGGTATAACCCGCCGGAACAAAGGAAAGTAGGTTGTAAACCTTGATTGCCATCATTGACTACGGAATGGGCAACCTTCGCAGCGTAAAAAAGGGATTTGAGAAATGCGGTTACCCGGCCATCACAACCCAAAATCCGGCTGAGGCCAGGGAAGCTGCAGGCCTGGTGGTTCCCGGCGTTGGTGCCTTCGGGGACGCCATGCAAAACCTGCGGGCCTCGGGAATGGACGAAGTTATTCTGGAAGCTGCAAAAACAAATAAGCCGCTGCTTGGAATTTGCCTGGGTTATCAACTTCTCTTCGAGGCCAGTGAAGAATGGGGATTTACCGAAGGTCTGGGTATTTTCCCGGGAAAGGTTCGCCGCCTTCCTCCGGGATTAAAAATACCACACATGGGATGGAACCAGGTGGAAATTGTACAGCCGTGCGCCCTTTTTAAAGACATTCCCGACAATTCTGCATTTTATTTTGTACATTCGTATTATGTTGAGCCGGAACGCAATGATATAATTATCGCCCGGACGGAATATGGCATTAAATTTGCTTCGGTGGCTGGAAGGAATAATGTTTTCGGAATTCAATTTCACCCGGAAAAAAGCAGTGTCTTAGGGCTGCGCATTTTGCAAAACTTTGGGAGGTTGGTTACAAAATGTTAATTATCCCGGCAATAGACCTGCGGGCTGGGAAATGCGTGCGCTTGGTGGAAGGAAGACTGGATATGGAAACCGTTTATTCCGATGAGCCCGCTGCGGTAGCCAGGGTATGGGAGAAAATGGGTGCGGGTTACCTGCACGTAGTTGACCTGGATGGAGCTTTTACCGGTACACCCAAAAACCTTGACGTAATCACTGATATCATCAATTCAGTTAAAATTCCGGTACAAGTGGGCGGAGGCGTACGGGACCTTAATACCGTTGACAAACTGCTGGAAATGGGTGTCTCCCGGGTCATTCTCGGAACAGTGGCGATCATAAATCCCGACCTGGTTGAAGAATGTTGCAACAAATACGGCGAGCGCATTGTTCTGGGCATTGATGCCAGAAACGGCAAGGTTGCCATTGAAGGATGGGGCCTTACTGCCGAAAAGCAAGCGGTGGAACTGGCGTTAGAAATGCAGGAAAAGGGAGTGAAAAGAATTATATTTACCGATATATGGCGGGATGGAACCCTGAAAGGTCCCAATTTACAAGCCATAAAAGATATGGCAAACTCCACAAATTTAAAAATTATCGCCTCAGGAGGAATATCCACCATTGAAGATATCAGCGCCCTTAAGGAGATGGAGCCACTCGGCGTAGAAGGGGTTATCATAGGTAAGGCGCTTTACGCAGGAACGGTAAACCTTCAGGAAGCACTGGCCGTTGCCCGCGGCGAGAAGGCCTGCATATGTTAATGAAGCGTATCATTCCCTGCCTGGATGTTACCGGGGGCAGGGTGGTAAAAGGTACTAATTTTGTCAACCTGCGGGATGCCGGAGATCCGGTAGAATTGGCCGCCCTGTACGACCGGGAAGGTGCCGATGAACTGGTATTCTTAGATATCACGGCATCCCACGAGAAGCGCAAAACAACCCTGGAAATGGTTTACCGTACTGCGGCGGAAGTTTTTATTCCTTATACCGTTGGCGGTGGAATCAGTACTCTAGAAGATATAAGGGCCATTCTCAATGCCGGTGCGGACAAGGTTTCCATTAACACCGCAGCCGTAAAAAATCCCGAAATCATTCGGGATGCGTCAGCCCGGTTCGGCAGCCAGTGCGTTGTTGTGGCCATCGATGCCCGGCAGGTTGGTGAAGAAAAATGGGAAGTTTATATTCACGGGGGCAGAACGCCCACCGGCATTGACGCCATAGAATGGGCCCGCAGGGCGGAAGAACTAGGGGCCGGTGAAATACTCCTTACCAGCATGGACCGGGACGGAACCAAGGACGGGTTTGATATTCCCCTCACCAGAAATGTTGCCCGGGCAGTAAACATTCCCGTAATCGCGTCGGGGGGAGTAGGCAACCTGGAACATATAAAGGAAGGGCTAACCGTTGGGGAAGCCAGCGCAGCCCTGGCGGCTTCCATTTTTCACTTCAGGGAATATTCAATAGAAGAAACCAAGCGGTACTTACATTCACAGGGAATACCGGTGAGATTGCCGGCTAAAGAATAACATATTCGGCAAACGAGGTGTAAAAAACATGCCGTTCGATGTGGACAAGCTTAAGTACAATGAAGCCGGATTGATCCCGGCAATTATTCAGGATGTAAATACCAAAGAAGTATTGATGCTGGCCTACATGAATAAAGAAGCGGTAGTCAAAACACTGGAAACCGGAGAAACCTGGTTCTGGAGCAGGAGCAGGCAAAAGTTCTGGCATAAAGGTGAATCATCCGGAAATATTCAAAAGGTACGGGAAATAACCTGCGATTGCGATGCCGATACTCTCCTGGTACAGGTAGAACAAAAGGGTGCTGCCTGTCATGAAGGATACTACAGCTGCTTCCATAATAAAATAGAATCTGATGGTACAATTTCCATAAAAGGCGAGAGGATTTTTGACCCGGAAGAAGTTTACGGTAAAAAAAAGTAAGCTGGGCAGCCGATGAAGATAATACAAATATTATAGCCGAATTATATAGATTAATTATGGAAAGAAAGCTGCATCTGCCCGATGGTTCTTATACCACATATCTATTTAAGAACGGTTTGGATAAGATATTAAAAAAGGTCGGCGAAGAAGCCACTGAAGTTGTACTGGCCGCAAAAAACAGCGACCGGGAGAATTTAATTCATGAATGTGCCGATTTAACCTATCACTTGCTGGTACTATTAGCCGAGCTGGGAGTAAGCCCCGAAGAGGTAAGTGCTGAACTGAGGAAGAGAAGAAAATAGCCGGGCGCAGGGTCCCGGCTGTTTTTCTTTGCCTGTCCCCTGTAAATTTATTATGATATAATTTTTTCGTCAAAAGGCATCATGGGAGGACTGTTAGTGGATATTTTAGCAGGTTTAAATAAAAACCAGTCTGAAGCAGTACGCCATGTCGACGGGCCTCTTCTGGTTCTCGCCGGGGCGGGTTCCGGCAAAACCAGGGTACTGACAACCCGCATTGCTTATTTAATACAACATAAAAATATTTCCCCCCGCAACATACTGGCCATTACCTTTACCAATAAAGCGGCAGGTGAAATGAAAGAAAGAATAGGGAATATGATCCCCCGGGAAATATCGGAGCTATGGGTGTCAACCTTCCACGCCGCATGCCTGCGCATATTGAGGCGCCAGGCCAGCTTTATGGGGTATACCAATAATTTCGTCATTTATGATGATTCCGACCAACAAACAATCATTAAAGAATGCTTAAAAGAGTTGAATCTGGATGAAAAAAAATTCCCGCCCCGGGCCATATCCGCCGGTATTTCGGCGGCCAAGAATAACCTTAAAACAGCCGCTGAATTCAGGGCCGTTGCCAATGACTTTTTCAAACAAACCGTAGCCGGTGTATATGAGCTTTATGAAAAGAAACTGAAGCAAAACAACGCCCTGGATTTTGATGACTTAATCATGGTTACTATACGGCTGTTTAAATCCAATGAAGCAGTTTTAAACTACTACCAGGAAAAATTCCGCTATATACTGGTAGATGAATACCAGGATACAAACCACGCCCAGTACGTACTGGTGAGCCTTTTAGCCCAAAAGTACCGGAATTTATGCGTGGTGGGCGACCCGGACCAGAGCATCTACCGCTTCCGGGGAGCCAACATGCATAACATATTAAACTTCGAAAAGGATTATCCCGAAGCCCGGGTAATTTTACTGGAACAAAACTACCGCTCCACCCGTACCATTTTGGATAGCGCCAACCAGGTTATCAAAAACAACAAAGTCAGGAAAGAAAAAAACCTTTGGACCAACGGGCCCAAAGGTGAGCCAATCGTAGTATTTACCGGGTACGATGAACACGCTGAAGCCGCCTTTGTGGTGGACAGGATTTTCCGCCTAAAAAATAAGGGATATGCTTACAACGACCTGGCAATACTTTATCGTACCCACGCCCAGTCCAGGATTTTGGAAGAAAAGCTGCTGGCAGCCGGAATTCCCTATACCATGGTGGGAGGTCTCAAATTTTACGAGCGTAAAGAAATAAAGGATTTACTGGCCTACCTCAGGCTAATAGCAAACCCGGCTGACAGGGTGAGCCTGGCCAGGATAATTAATGTTCCCAAAAGGGGTATCGGCAGCGCTTCCCTGGAAAAAATATTAACCTATGCCGGTGAGCGGGGAAATAACCTGGCTAAAGTTCTCGAAAATGCCGGAGAAATTAAAGGACTAACTCCTAAAGCCCGCTCGGCAGTCATTAACCTGGGTGAAGTTTTATCCCTACTCAGGAACAAACTGGATAAAATGACCATTGCGGAACTGGTGGAAGAAACCCTAAGGCGAACAGGTTACCGGCAAGCCCTCGAAAACGAAAATACAGTGGAATCCCGTACCCGCCTCGAAAACCTGCAAGAATTTATTTCCGTAGCCCGGGAATTCGACCGGAAGCAACCGGAGGGAAACCTTGAAGAATTTCTCTCAGAGCTGGCTCTGGTAACCGATATTGATCAATACGACGCTGATTCTGACAAAGTGACCATGATGACACTGCACAGCGCAAAGGGACTGGAATTTCCCATAGTATTTTTGGTGGGCATGGAGGAGGGCGTTTTCCCCCACTCCCGCAGCCTGTACGAACCCGGGGAAATGGAAGAAGAAAGACGCCTTTGCTACGTAGGGATAACCAGGGCCAGGGAACGGCTTTACCTTACCCACTGCCAGCAACGAACTCTATATGGCAACACTAAAAAGAACAAAGCATCAAGGTTTTTGGACGAAATTCCCATGAAGTATTTAACCACCAGGGATCCTTTGGATGATATGCCGGGGAACGAGACGGTCAACCCAGAAACGAATTTCCAAGAGAGTCTTTCTGCATCCCTATCCTTCACACCGGGCGAACGAGTTTACCACCGCAAGTGGGGTAACGGGGTGGTTAAGGATGTGAGGGGTGCGGGAGATAATTTGGAAGTTAAAGTTGACTTCCCCGGCCTGGGCGTCAAAACCCTTTTAGCTCGCTACGCCCCCCTGAAAAAACAACCTTAATCAAAGACTCGAAAACAATGATCAAAATCCAGCCACCAGCGACCAACAACTAACCACTAATTTTGGAGGTGCGTCTTATGGCCGCCGTCCCGGAAAATATCCGCTCCCGGGCGGAAGAATTGCGCAGGGAAATAAACCACCACAATTACCTTTATCACGTACTGGACAAGCCCCAAATCACCGATGCCCAATTCGACGCCCTAATGAAAGAACTGATTGAACTGGAGCAGAAATATCCCGAGTTGGTTACCCCCGATTCCCCTACCCAAAGGGTGGGAGGCAAACCCAGGGAAAGCTTTAAAACAGTTACCCACCGGGTACCCATGCTCAGTTTGGGAAACGCCCTTAAGGAGCAGGAACTGCGGGATTTTGACCGGAGGGTCAAATCAGCCCTTTCTACCGAAAGGGTGGAATACGTTACAGAACTCAAAATTGACGGCCTGGCCGTGTCACTTTTTTACGAAAATGGGCTCCTTGTGCAGGGAGCTACCCGGGGCGACGGAGAAACAGGCGAGGATATAACCGCAAATTTAAAAACCATTCCCAGTATCCCCCTGCGCTTGAAAGATAATATAACCCTGGAAGCCAGGGGCGAGGTTTACATGCCCAAAAGTGCCTTTGCGGAATTAAATAAAGTGCGGGAAGAGGCCGAAAAACCCCTTTTCGCCAATCCCCGCAACGCCGCTGCCGGGTCACTGCGCCAGCTGGACCCCGCAGTAACGGCTTCAAGACATTTAAGCATATTCATATATGGCGTTGGATACACCGAAACCGAAGAATTTGAAAATCACTACCAGTTATTAAATTTCCTGGCGGAGCAGGGCTTTCGCGTAAACCCTCATTATCAGCTGTGCGCTAATATTGATGAGGTTATTAGTTATTGTCAAATCTGGAAGGAAAGGCGTTTTGACCTTGAATACACCATCGACGGCATGGTAATAAAGGTAAATAATCTTGACCAGCAAAGGGCACTGGGAGCCACTTTAAAAAGCCCGCGCTGGGCCATAGCATTTAAGTTTCCGCCGGAAGAGGCAATCACTAAAATAAAAGACATAATTTTAAGGGTGGGGCGGACTGGAGTTTTAACCCCCACGGCAATTTTGGAACCCGTCAGGCTGGCGGGCACCACCGTCAGCAGGGCCACGTTACACAATGAGGATTTTATAAAAGAAAAGGATATCCGCATTGGTGACAGCGTAGTTGTTCACAAAGCCGGGGATATTATTCCCGAAGTGGTGGAGGTAAAAAAGGAAAAGCGTACCGGCAATGAAAAGCCCTTTAAAATGCCCGCCAAGTGCCCTGAATGCGGTGCCGATGTAATCCGCCAGGAAGGAGAGGCCGCCACCCGCTGTACCGGCGCCGCATGCCCGGCCCGGGTCAGAGAAGGGCTTATCCATTTCGCATCCCGGGGAGCCATGGATATAGCGGGCCTGGGCCCAGCCATTATTAACCAGCTTGTGGATGCAGGACTTATAAAAGATTCTGCCGATCTTTACCACCTGCGCAAAGAAGATCTGCTACAGCTGGAAAGAATGGGTCAAAAATCAGCACAAAACCTGCTGGATGCCATTGACAAATCCCGTCAAAATCCCCTCTACCGGCTGATTTTCGGATTGGGCATCCGCCACGTGGGGGAAAGGGCGGCTAAGCTCCTCGCTGAAAGGTTTGACTCCATGGATAACCTGATGCAGGCATCGAAGGATGAGCTAATGGAAATACCGGAAATAGGACCCGCCGTAGCCGAAAGCGTTACCACCTTCTTTGCCCAGGAACAAAACCAAAAATTAATCAGGAAATTGCAGCAGGCCGGGGTAAACATGCGGTCAGCGCGGCTTGATAAATCCAACCGCCCTCTGGAAGGCAAAACCTTTGTCCTCACTGGTACCCTTCAAGGTTACACCCGTAAAGAAGCAAAAGAAAAAATCGAATCCCTGGGAGGTAAGGTATCCTCCAGCGTCAGCAAAAAAACCAATTACGTGGTGGCGGGGGCCAACCCGGGGAGCAAATACGAAAAGGCACAAAAACTTGGCGTTACCATACTGGACGAAGAAGAATTTAATTCCCTTGTGGAAAATAGGGGATAGCTTGCACCGGTAATTCCCCCGCGTTATAATGTTGTCAGTTTTTGATACATAAAGGAAGGTGTTAGTATGATTACAAAGGCCGACGTGGAACACGTTTCCTTACTGGCCCGGCTGGAACTAACCGAATCGGAAAAAGAACTCTATACCAAACAACTGAGCGATATTTTAAAATATGCCCAAAAACTTAATGAGCTGGATACCGAGGGTGTTCCGCCCACTGCTCACGTCCTACCCCTGAAAAATGTATTTCGGGAGGACAAGCCAGGGAAGCATCTGGAAGTAGAAAAAGCGCTGGCCAACGCACCGGACCGGGAAGATAATTTCTTCCGGGTACCTAAGATTGTATAAGTGAAGGGGGGCTGGATTTGTTTGGAATTATTCCGCTTAACCGCACACCGCTTGCATGAAATGCTTGTAAACAAGGAAGTTAGCTCTGAAGAGATTACCCGGGCCGTACTAAACCGCATAGAAGCGTTGGATGAAACCATACGGGCCTATGTTACGGTGACAAAGGAAAAGGCCCTGGAAACGGCCCGCAAAGTCGACCGCAAGATAAAAGAAGGAAAAAAAATTCACCCTCTGGCGGGTATCCCCATTGCAATAAAGGACAATATCTGTACTGAAGGAATACGCACAACCTGTTCATCCAAAGTTCTTTATAATTATATACCGCCATACAACGCCACGGTTGTAGAACACCTGGCGGAAGTGGATGCAGTAATGGTAGGAAAAACCAACATGGATGAATTCGCCATGGGGTCTTCCTGTGAAAACTCGGGGTTCTTCCCTACTTGCAACCCCTGGTCAATGGACCGGGTACCCGGCGGCTCCAGCGGTGGTTCGGCTGCTGCAGTTGCTGCCGATGAAACCATATTAGCCCTGGGGTCTGATACCGGAGGTTCCATCCGTCTCCCGGCGGCCTTCTGTGGTGTAGTGGGAATGAAACCTACTTACGGCGCGGTTTCCCGCTACGGCTTGGTGGCCTTCGCCTCATCCCTGGACCAAATCGGTCCTTTTGGAAAAGATGTAAGGGATTGTGCCCTGTTAATGAATGTAATTTGCAGACACGACCCCATGGATTCCACTTCCGTAAAGTTTGAAGTACCCGATTATACAACTTACCTGATAAATGACGTGAAAGGACTGAAAATAGGCATACCCAGGGAATACATGGGGGAAGGCATTGAGCCGGGAATTAAAAAGGCCATCGAAGAAGCGGCGGAAAAACTGGCCTCCCTGGGGGCTGAAGTGGAAGAGACCAGCCTGCCCCACAGTGAATACGCCCTTCCCGCCTATTATATAATCGCCCCGGCGGAAGCCAGTTCAAACCTTGCCCGCTATGACGGAGTCCGCTATGGCTACCGGGCGGAAGGGGCGGAAGACGTAGTAGACATGTTTAAAAAGACCCGGAGCGAAGGGTTCGGGCCAGAAGTAAAAAGAAGGATAATGCTGGGAACATATGCCCTTTCTGCCGGTTATTACGACGCTTATTACAATAAGGCATTAAAGGTGCGGACCCTGATTAAAAGGGATTTTGACGCTGCCTTTGAAAAATACGATGTCTTGATGTCACCTACCAACCCGGTACTGCCTTTCAAGCGGGGAGAAAAACTGGATGACCCGCTGCAAATGTACATGGTTGATATATGCACCCAGTCGGTGAACCTGGCAGGAATACCGGCCATCTCGGTACCGGCGGGCCTGGTGGACGGGCTGCCGGTTGGCCTGCAGTTTATGGGCAAGCCTTTTGATGAAGGAACTCTCTTGCGCGTGGCCTATACCTTTGAGCAAAACACCGAACACCATAAAAAAAAGCCGAACCTGTAAAGGGGGGAAAAGATTGGCCCGGTATGAATCCGTTATCGGACTGGAAGTACACGTAGAATTAAAAACCAATACCAAAATCTTTTGCGGTTGTAGCACTGAATTCGGAGCCGAACCCAATCACCACGTGTGCCCTGTATGCCTGGGGTTACCCGGAGTCCTACCGGTTTTAAATAAAAAGGCGGTGGAATTCGGTATTCTGGCGGGGCTGGCTTTGAACTGTGAAATAGCCGAATTCTCAAAGTTCGACCGGAAAAATTATTTCTACCCGGATCTTCCCAAGGCTTACCAAATATCTCAATATGACCTTCCACTGGCTCAAAACGGATACCTGGAAATAGATACGGAGGAAGGGACCAAACGTATTGGCATCACCCGGATACACCTGGAGGAAGATGCGGGGAAACTGGTCCACCAGGGTTCCATTTCCACCACACCTTACTCCCTGGTGGATTATAACCGGACCGGTGTACCGCTAATAGAAATAGTATCTGAACCTGACATGCGTTCTCCGGAAGAAGCCAGGGCCTACCTGGAAAAACTCAAAGCCATAATTCAATATACTGAAGTTAGCGATTGTAAAATGCAGGAAGGATCGTTGAGATGTGACGCCAATGTATCGGTAAGGCCCGCTGGCTCAAAAAAATTCGGAACAAAAACAGAAATAAAGAATTTGAATTCCTTTAAGGCTGTGCAACGGGCTTTGGCCTATGAAGTGGCAAGGCAAATTGAAGTATTGGAGGAAGGCGGGCGTATTGTACAGGAAACCAGAACATGGGACGAAGATAAGGGCATAACCCGGCCCCTTCGGAGTAAAGAAGAAGCCCATGATTACAGGTACTTCCCGGAACCCGACCTGGTTCCCGTGGTCATATCAAGGGAATGGGTGGATTCCATAAAAAAACGCCTACCGGAACTGCCCGATGAAAAAAAGAAACGTTATATTGAAAAGTACGGCCTACCGGAATACGATGCCATGGTAATAACGGCCTCGAAAGAGATGGCCACCTACTTTGAAGAATGTATTACCCTGTACCCTAATGCCAAAACAGTAAGCAACTGGATAATGGGTGAGTTGTCCCGCCTGTTGAATGCCAACAATATGGAGATAACCCAGTGCCGTATAAAGCCCGGCCAGCTCGTTGAAATGTTAAAGTTATTGGATAAGGAAACAATTAGCGGTAAGATAGCCAAAACGGTATTCGAAGAAATGTTTGAAACAGGTAAAGACCCGGGTACCATTGTGGAAGAAAAAGGGCTGGTTCAAATTTCCGATGAAGGAGCCATCGAAGCCATCGTTAAGGAAGTTATTGCCAACAATCCCAAGTCAGTACAAGATTACAAAGGCGGTAAGAAAAAGGCCATGGGCTTTTTAGTAGGCCAGGTAATGAAAGCAACCAAGGGCAAGGCCAACCCGCAGTTGGTAAATAAGATTTTACAAGAGAAGTTAGATAATATGTAGTTGTTAAAAATATAGAAAAGCAGGGTGTAGTCACCCTGCTTTTCTATTAAGCTTTCCCCGAACAAGCTTGATCCACCGATACCGAAATCGGCCTGGGAGGCTTGGTAACAAATGTAAGTACTGCAGCTATCAGGAGCAAAATACCGGAAATAATATAACTAGCACCGTATCCGCCGGTAAGGTCAGCCGCACGGCCGCCGATAATGGGCCCGATTAAAGCTGCCGAACCCCAAGCGGTAAAGACAATTCCGTAGTTCAAACCGGCATTCTTAAGTCCGAAGAAGTCGAAGGTAGCTGATGGGAAGAGGGAAAGCAGCGAACCATAAGCTAACCCCGTGAGAATAGAGCCCATCAGCAACAAGGCAGGACTGCTGTAGGTGATAAACAGGAACATATTTGCAGCCTGCAGCAGAAATACCAGGCGCATGGTATTGGTCCGCCCAAGGCTGTCAGACAAGTAACCGGCCAGAATCCTGCCCCCGGCATTGGCTATGGCCAAAACCGCCACCAGAATAAATCCCCAATTTATGTCCCCTTGAATCTGGGATATCTTGGCCAGGTGCCCGATGATTAAGAGACCGGCGGATGCGGCAAAACAATACATCAGCCAGAGCAGATAAAATTGCGGTGTAGAAAGCATTTCTTTAGCGGTGTAATCTCTTCCTGAACTTGCAGTGGCGGCGGCAGCGGTCTTGCGCTTAGGAGCGGGATCCCCGTGGGGCACGTAACCTGGCGGGGGAAAGGATAATAATTGGGCCAAAATTAAGATAATTGCCAAAAACAAAATGCCTTCAATAATAAATGCCTTTCGAATGCCAAATTCGTTAAGAAAATAATTGGTCATGGGAGCAATGTATACCGAAGCTAAACCGAATCCGGCGACCACCAGGCCTGCAATTTGCCCTTTTCTATGCGGGTGAAACCATTTCACCGCCGCCGGAGTGGGAGCAGCATACCCGAATCCCATGCCGGCACCAAGTAAGAAGCCAAATCCAATAGTAGTAAGGGCCACCGACGTGGACAATCCCGCCATTATCATCCCGGCACCGGCCAGTATTCCACCAACGGAAGCAACAACCCTGGGACCGGATTTATCAACCCAGCGCCCGGCAGGTATCATACACAGGGCAAAAATTAAACAAGCCAGGGTATACGGGAACGCCGATTGGGTTTTAGTCCACCCCAATTGGTCAACTAAAGCTTTAGCGAAAACACTCCAGGTATACAAAACCCCCAGTGCAAGGTTAATACCCGTACCGGCAAAAGTAACTGTCCAGGCTTTCGTGGGATTAGGTTGTAATGGATTCATAAGTAACACCTCCAAAATAGAAATATCTTTGTCTGAATTTTCTGATAATTATTTACATACACATCCCTCCTTCTTTAAATTTAGCGCATCACCCCTTGTGTTATTTATTTTAATGTATTTAATACGATAAGAATAATGTTTTTCCGCTAATGACCTAAAATTGACATTTAACTGTTACCCAGCCTATTAAACGACTTTTTCATTTTAATGATTAAGTCCGGCAACCGTTTACCCCTATATTTCAACCATCTTATTAATTTGTATATTGTATTCAACCAATAAAGTCTTTTCATAACCAATTTTTTATGATATTATAGATTTCAAGTTTTTGTGTCCTTTTTGGTGGATGTGTCCCAATTTCCAGCCTTAGCGATGAAAGGATGATGTGCATTATATGGTTGAAAACTTAACTGATAAGAAAATAACTATTGTAGATACTACTCTCCGGGATGGGGAACAGACGGCGGGGGTAGTTTTTGCGAACAGGGAAAAAGTAAGGATTGCCAAATTATTGGACGAAATGGGAGTCCACCAGCTGGAAGTAGGTATCCCCATTATGGGTGGGGATGAAGAAGATGCTATTAAAAAAATATGTCAAGCCGGGCTTAAAGCCAGTATAATGGGCTGGAACCGGCCTGTAATCAAAGATATTGAAGCCTCCCTCCGGTGTGGAGTTGACTCTGTGGCTATATCCATTTCTACCTCGGACATTCATATTAAGCATAAGCTTCGCACCTCCAGGGAATGGGTTCTGGAAAATATGGTCAAGGCTGTGGAATTCGCCAGCAAAGAAGGAATGTATATTTCTGTAAACGCCGAGGATGCTTCCCGCAGTGACATGGACTTCCTAATTAAATTCGCCAAGGCCGCAAAGGAAGCAGGAGCAAACAGGCTACGTTATTGCGATACGGTGGGGATTCTCACACCGCATTTAACCTATACAAACATTAGGAGAATTTTAGAAGAGGTTGACATTGATATTGAAATGCACACTCACAATGATTTCGGCATGGCTACAGCCAATGCTTTAGAAGGCATTCGGGCCGGCGCTACCTACGTGGGAGTTACGGTTATAGGACTTGGAGAGCGTGCCGGTAACGCCGCGCTGGAAGAAGTGGTTATGGCTTTGAAACACCTTTATAAGATAGACCTCGGCATTAAAACGGAAATGTTCCGTGAAGTGGCCGAATACGTCTCCCGGGCTTCAGGTCGCGAGTTGCCGGCCTGGAAAGCTATTGTCGGTTCCAATATGTTTGCCCATGAATCGGGAATTCATGCTGACGGTGCTTTAAAGAATCCTAAAACTTACGAGCCTTTCCTACCCGAAGAGGTCGGCCTGGAAAGGCAGATTGTGGTAGGTAAACATTCAGGCACTGCCGCCTTGAAAGCCAAGTATGCAGAATACGGTATACGCCTTACGGAACACCAGGCGGAAGAGCTGTTACCCGTAATTCGTTCTTACACTGTATCCCTGAAGCGGCCGTTATTTGACAAAGAGCTCGTGTATATTTTTGAAGATTACTACGGTGGAAAGAGGGGTTAAGTTGGGCCAAACAATAATTGAAAAAATACTCTCAGAACACAGTGGACAAAAAGTATATGCCAATGATATCGTAGTGGCCCGGGTTGATTTTATCATGGGCCAGGACGGCACTTCCCCACTGGCCATCAAAGCCTTTGAGGATATGGGCGGTTCGAAAGTTTTTGATCCTGAAAAAATTGCTCTGGTAATTGACCACAGTGCCCCCAGTCCCAACGACGGGGTTTCGGCATTACATAAACTAATGAGGGAATTTGCCCGGTCCCAGGGTGTACACCTGTATGATATAGGGGACGGTGTGTGCCACCAAGTTGTACCCGAAAGCGGGAAAGTGGGCCCGGGTTCCCTGGTTATAGGTGCAGACTCTCATACCTGTACCTACGGCGCCCTTAATGCATTCTCCACCGGGGTGGGTTCAACTGACCTGGCAGGCGGGTTAATTTCCGGTAAAATGTGGTTTAAGGTTCCCGAAACCATAAAATTCATATGTAAGGGGAAACTCCCCCAAGGAGTATTCTCAAAGGATTTAATTCTCTACCTGATTGGTGACGTTACGGCTGACGGAGCTACTTATAAAGCTGTCGAGTTTACCGGTGAAGCCATCAGCTCCCTTTCCATGGACGGTAGATTTACCATATCCAATATGGCCATTGAAATGGGCGCCAAAGCAGGAATTATGGAAGCAGATGAGACAACCTTTAAATGGTTAAGCCAGTTTACGGATAAAAAATTTAAACCTGTACAGCCGGACCCCGATGCTCAATATGCTGAAGTAAAAAAATACGACGTATCAAATCTGGAACCTCAAGTTGCCAAGCCACATACGGTGGATAATGTAAGCCCTGTTTCCGAAGTGGCAGGCACACCTATACAACAGGCGGTACTGGGTACCTGTACAAATGGAAGGCTGGAAGACCTTCGCATTGCCGCCTCCATAGTTAAAGGTCGAAAAGTAAATCCGGACGTGCGTTTCATCGTTGCACCGGCATCCAGACGTATTTATTTAGAGGCCATGCAAGATGGTACCTTGCAAACCCTTGTGGAAGCAGGTGCTGCAGTGGTCACCCCGGGATGCGGCCCATGCGTGGGAACCCACAACGGTATACCGTCGGACGGTGAAAATGTAATTTCCACTGCCAACCGCAATTTCAAAGGCCGGATGGGCAACAGCAATGCCTTTATTTACCTGGGGTCTCCTGCCACTGTAGCAGCATCTGCGCTGACGGGTGAAATCACCGATCCCAGAGAATTTATAAAGTAAAAGTAGGTGTAAGGAATGAAATTTCAAGGTAAAGCACACAAGTTTGGAAATGATGTCAATACGGATTACATTATATCGGGTAAATATAAATTTAAAACATTGGATATGAAAGAGCTGGCCAAACATGTAATGGAAGATCTGGATCCGGATTTTTATAATAAAATATCTGCAGGAGATTTTATCGTTGCGGGCAGCAATTTCGGCTGCGGTTCCTCCCGGGAACAGGCACCCCTGGCAATTAAATATGCGAATATAAGTGTAGTAATTGCCAAATCTTTTGCCCGTATATTCTACCGCAATGCAATTAACACCGGCCTGCCGGTGGTAGAATGCGATACCGACGGCATTGAGACCGGAGACGAGCTGGAAGTCGACCTGGCAGGCGGAATCGTAATTAATAAAACAAAAGGAGAAACCATAAAAGCCAGGCCATTACCGCCGGTAATGATAAAAATTTTGAATGATGGTGGACTGGCCTCGCATTTTAGAAAATACGGCGGGTTTAACCTTTAGAAGGAGGATTAACTGTGGCGCATAAAGTAACCCTCATACCGGGGGATGGCATTGGGCCGGAGATATCTGATGCCGCCCGGCGGGTTATCGATGCAACCGGCGTGGCAATAGATTGGGAAGTTGTTGAGGCCGGGGAAGCGGTCATAGAAAAGTTCGGAACCCCCCTTCCCGAGCATGTACTGGAATCCATTAAGCGCAACGGGACTGCCCTCAAGGGGCCCCTGACCACTCCGGTAGGTAAGGGCTTTCGCAGTGTTAACGTCACCCTTCGCCAGAAACTAAATCTTTACGCCAACGTTCGCCCCGCGCGCAGCCTGCAGGGAATCCCCAGCAGGTACAGTAATGTAGACCTTGTGGTGGTGAGGGAAAACACTGAAGACTTATATGCAGGAATAGAGCATAGTGTGGGCAAGGATGCCGCTGAAAGCATAAAAATTATTACCCGGGAGGCATCCGAAAGGATTTGCAGGTTCGCCTTTGAATTAGCCCGAAAAGAGGGCAGGAAAAAAGTTACCGCCGTTCACAAAGCAAACATAATGAAACTGACTGACGGTTTATTCCTTTCCTGCGCCCGCCGGGTGGCAGAAGAATATCCTGATATCGAATTTGAAGACATGATAGTAGATGCAATGTGTATGAAACTGGTGCAATCCCCTGAAAACTACGATGTACTGGTAATGCCGAATCTTTATGGAGACATTGTAAGTGATTTATGTGCAGGTCTCGTAGGAGGGCTAGGTGTTGCGCCCGGGGCTAATATAGGTACTGACGCAGCTGTTTTTGAACCGGTCCACGGCAGTGCTCCCAAGCATGCCGGCAAAAACCGGGTAAATCCGCTGGCCATTCTGCTTAGCGGTGTAATGATGCTTCAGCACCTGGGAGAAAACCAGGCAGCTGACAGAATCATGCAGGCGGTAAAGGCGGTGCTTGAAGAAAAGCAAAAAGTTACTTATGACCTTGGAGGAAATGCCAGCACCAGTGAAATGGCCGACGCCATCATTGAAAAACTATAGTTATTAAAAAATTTTTTTCAAGCCGGTTTCTAAAAAGAAACCGGCTTTTTTTATGAATAAAAGTCAATAAAAGTTAAAATAATATGTTTGCAACCTTAACTGGAAAATAAAACAGGGAGGTGATTGATTATGGCCCAGATATCTAAATACGGATCGGGAGAGGCGCGCTTAGAGGGCATGCATAAAGATCTATACCCGGGAGGCGTTGTGGTAGACCCATTACCGATTACCAGCGGAGAAGTAATCACCATCCTTTACAACGGCATATTGGCTACCAGTGGGGCCCAGGAAATATATTTACATGCCGGTTATGGCGACTCCAATAACTGGCATGACATAATAGATACCAAAATGTCCCGCACAGGGTGGGGATTTGTAAAAACGATAGAAGTTAAGGATTATAATCAATTTAATTTCTGCTTCCGGGATAACGCTTATAACTGGGATAATAATAATGGACACAATTGGAGTTTCCAAATTCACAATGGATAACACTAAAATAACAATCCCTACCGGGAGTCCGGTAGGGATTATTAACTTCTTCAAACTAACCCGTTATTCATTAACATCCGGTAAGGAGGCCTGGAAATGCGTGTATTGATGCTTTCCTGGGAATATCCCCCCAAAAGCGTGGGAGGGCTAGCACAACACGTTCACGACCTTACCCAGGCATTAGCCGAATTAAAGGTAGAAGTTCACGTGCTGACCTGCGGCACAGCCGGAGCCCCGGAATATGAAAAAACAAAAGGGGTACATATACACCGGGTAAATCCTTATAACATATCTTCCCCGGATTTTGTTACGTGGGTAGCTCAATTTAACGTAGCCATGCTGGAAAAAGCAATTCCCCTGATAAGGGATATCCAGTTTGACCTCCTGCACGCCCATGACTGGCTGGTAACTTACACAGCCAGGGCCTTAAAACATTCTTGCAACCTCCCCCTTATTTGTACCATCCACGCCACTGAATGGGGCCGTAACTACGGGCTCCATAATGATACCCAACGTCATATAAGTGACGTAGAATGGTGGTTGGCTTACGAGTCCTGGCGGGTAATATGTTGTAGCCATTATATGGAAAGGGAATTAATACATATATTTCAAATTCCCCGGGATAAACTGAGGGTAATCCCAAACGGTGTTAATACTGAAAATTTCAAGGTAAAGCAACATAGAACATCCAGAAATAACTTTGCCGCACCGAACGAAAAAATTGTCTTTTACGTGGGCAGACTGGTAAGAGAAAAAGGTGTACAAGTCCTGCTGGATGCCGCCCCAAAAGTCCTTTCAAGACAGCCTAATACAAAATTTATTATTGCCGGTAAAGGACCACATATGGAAGCCCTTCGCCACCAAGTTGCCCGGCTGAACATAGCAAACCGGGTCTACTTTACCGGCTATATAGATGACAATATAAGAAACAGCCTGTATAGCTGGTCCGATGTGGCAGTTTTTCCAAGCCTGTATGAGCCCTTTGGAATTGTAGCATTAGAGGCAATGGCGGCCCGTACGCCGGTAATTGTATCTGATACCGGCGGTCTAAGTGAAATTGTCGTACACGGTGTAGACGGCCTTAAATTTTATCCCGGCAACCCCAATTCACTGGCCGATATGATTTTAAAAATATTTTATGAGCCAGGCCTGGCACAAAAACTTAAAGAGCGAGCTTACCAAAAGGTAGAGCAACATTTCAATTGGTACCACATAGCCGAGGCTACCCTAAATGTTTATAGAGAAGTTTATAACGCCCACCGCAGCCTGACCTTTACCCCCACCTGGCCGACCTGGCTATCTAACCGCTTTTCTAAATTTATAAGCAAGTATCATTAAGCTAGGAGGGAGTTATTATTATGAAAGCAATTATAATGGCCGGCGGAGAAGGCTCTCGTCTTCGTCCCTTAACCTGCGGCAGACCCAAGCCCATGGTTCCGATAATGAATAAGCCCATTATGTCTCATATAGTGAATTTATTAAAAAAGCACGGCCTGCGGGACATAGGTGTCACATTGCAATATATGCCGGAAGCAATTCGCGATTATTTCGGAAAGGGAGCCGAATACGGGGTTAATTTTAAGTATTTTATTGAAGATGTTCCCTTAGGTACTGCCGGGAGCGTAAAAAATGCAGAGAATTTTCTGGATGAGACATTTATAGTTATCAGCGGAGATGCATTAACAGACCTGGACCTTACCCGGGCCGTTGAGTTCCATAAACAAAAAGGGGCAATTGCCACCTTAGTACTAACACGTGTAAACTCTCCTCTTGAATATGGTGTTGTAATAACCGACAATGACGGCCGGGTGCGCCGGTTCCTGGAAAAACCAAGCTGGGGGGAAGTGTTCAGCGATACCGTAAATACCGGAATTTACGTACTGGAACCGGAAGTTCTAAACTTTTTTGAAGCAGGAAAAAAATTTGACTTCAGTAAAGACCTTTTCCCCTTGTTACTGAAAGAAGGACAGCCCTTATACGGGGTAATCCTTCCTGGTTATTGGTGCGACATCGGCAATCTACAACAATATATACAAGCACATAACGATATCCTGAGCGGCAAGGTTAAAGTGGCGATACCAGGCCGTGAAGTGTCTCCCGGCATCTGGGTGGGAGAAAATGCAGAAATACATCCTTCCGCAAAAGTAAAGTCCCCTGCTTTAATCGGAGAAGGAACACGGGTAGACCAGGAAGCGTCTATAGAACCCTTTAGTGTTATAGGAAATAATTGTGCAATCGGCCAAAATTCTTCAATTAAGCGAAGTGTACTTTGGAACAATGTAAACGTCGGTGTCAGTGTATCCTTAAGGGGCACTGTAATCGGCAACCGGGTTCAAATACAGGCAAACGCAGGAATTTACGAAGGGGCAGTTATTGGAAGCGACTGCCACATTAAAGAAAGGAGCCTGGTAAAACCCAATGTAAAGCTTTGGCCGCAAAAAACAGTGGAGGCGGGCTCTATTGTTCAAAACAGCATAATTTGGGGTACCCGGCATACAAAAAGGCTTTTTGGGTTGGAGGGGGTTTCCGGCCTGGTAAATGTGGACTTAACCCCCGAATTTGCCGTAAAACTCGCGGCAGCCTACGCCTCCACCTTGGGCAGCGGGGCTAAAATCGCAATCAGCAGCGACCCTTATAGGGCCTCCAAGTTGTTCAGAGAAGCGGTATCTTGCGGATTACAATCTGCCGGAGCGGAAGTTTATGATTTGGGTACGGGAATTACCCCTATGCACCGCTTCGCTATTAGAAAATTTAATTATTCCGGGGGCATCCACATTAAGATATCGCCAAGACAACCCGAAGCCATAAACATAATTTTAACCAACGAAAAGGGAAGTAACCTGCCGCGGAATAAAGAACGTAAAATAGAGAACGTTATGGCCAGGGAAGATTTTCAGCGCGTTGAACCAAGCCGGGTGCTTCCCAGCCACTTCGTTTCCAACGTTCCTGAAACTTATTTGGAATCAATAATAGAAAGGTTAAATAAAGAAATTATCCGTAATTCCCGGTACAGGGTGGTTATGGCCTATGATCAATTTAGTTTGGGCCGCTTTATAAAACCCCTGTGTAATGAACTCAATATTAAAGTGGAACACTTTGATTTTGGCAGCCATGGGCAACCCCGAAGCTGGCAGGATTATCAAAAACATCTAGACCAATTTACTGATACAGTAGTAAAAAAATCAGCATCCCTGGGAATCATTATGGACCCCAATGCCGACAGGCTTATCCTTGTGGATGACAAAGGAAAAATTATTAAAGATGATTTATTGACCGCCCTCATTGCGTTGATTGTTCTTAAATCCCAAGGCGGAACAGTAATTGTACCTGTAACGGCACCCAAAGCAATAGAATCCCTGGCCCGGAAATATTCCGGAAAAGTAGTTCGTACTAAGACGGCGGTACAGGATTTCCTGGAACAACTCATCTTGGAGGAAGAAAAAAATAACCAAAAGAAAAATACATTCTCTCAATTTCTTATGAATTTTGATGGTCTTTTTACCTATTGTACTTTGTTAGAGTTTATGGCCAGGGAAAATATTTCTTTATCAGCACTTATAGAAGAAATACCCGCTTTCTTTATGGACAAGAGAGATATTTCCGTTCCCTGGGAGGATAAAGGAAAAGTCATTCGCCGCTTAATAGAAGAAAGACCTTCTGAGGAACTGGAATTACTTGACGGGGTAAAAGTATTTCACCCGAATGGCTGGACATTGGTATTACCTGATCCTGAAGAACCGATATGCCGTGTATTTAGCGAAGGCATTACCATGGAAGTTGCTGAATCCCTGTCGGATTTCTACATTGATAAAATTATAAACATAATCGGTGCGGAAGAAGAGGCCGGATAATATTTGAATAAAATAAAGTGGGAAACCGTATAAGTAAAGGTTTCCCACTTTTCGTTTGAATCTTTAGTTGCGAGTCGCACTTGCGCCGGAGCCACTTTGAGATACCGGCTTGGGTTTAATCAAAGGGGATCCCATAGGAATAATGGTACGCTCGAATACCGTATTCAGTACCACGGCAGCAGCGGTATAAAGGCCGAATATTCCAGCAATCAGCAGGGCGGGGCCGGAAATTGCATGCCAGGAATGGGGTAGTATTTCGAGATCCATTAATGCAACCACGGGAACAGCCACATCAAGGGCCAGAACTACTCCCAGCAAGCTTAAAGGTGCTTTAAAGTAACCGGGTGTCCAAGTAAGCAAGGCAATTGCCAGGGCTAGCCAGGCCCAGCCGTCAATCCGGGCGTCAATTTGCCAGCCGTTTACAGCCGCAAAGAATTTAAATATTAGTTCCATTCCTGTCACCAGCATGAAAAAAGCCGAGAAAAAGGTAAAAATGTTTCCTCCGAGGACATTACCATGCTGTAGTTCCATCACGCCAACAATTACCTGCACAACAAATCCACCGAGTAGCCATAAGCCCAAAAGAGGAATACAGGAACCTTCTACCTGCCCGGTATGCACTGCAAAAAATGTGAAGCAAGCCATAGCAAGAGCTACCAAACCCGCTGGCCCCGGATTTGCCGGTCCGTGTCCGTGTGACATATCTTTTCTTATCCTCCTTTTATAAAATATTGTTTAAAATTTTTTAGAAATTTAAAAATTAACCACCTCCTTGTATGATTTGACCAACAGGCAAATTCCCAGTTGGTCATTAAAAACAGTTGCAAAAATTGTGACTTTTTTTAAAATAAAATCGTTAATTGATTATTTTTATACATTAATGGTCTTTATCAAAACCTAAATGGTAAATCAATAAATAAAAAAATTGTTCATTCAAGTATACAATTATTTTTAAAAACAGCTCTATGCCCATAAATAAAAAAGAACCCCATGTATATTGGAGTTCTTTAAAGTGTAAACTATCGTTACCTATTGGCAACATTACTGTTACAATCACTGGCATATAACCGGTAATCAATATCGGGAAATATATTATTTCTCCATTCTAACTCCGATATCCACTGTTCTTCCAGCCGGTTATGTTTTATTTGTTCATAAAGCCCCAAAACATTTAATAAATGCCTTTTGGTTCTTTTTACTGCATAATCCACCATGGTATCGGTACTCATTATAAAAGCCCAATCACTGCTTTGAGCCAACAACAGTTCTCTGGCCGCTTGTTTCAATGCTCTTAACATCAGACCTTCAGCCCGGGGATAATTATTTGCTAATTCAGTCATCCTGTCCGCCGCCATATGTAAATGGCGATAAATCCAATCATTAGCTTGACAAAGCCATACCTCATTATATCCCTTGTTACCCCAAGTTGATGCACAAGGCCGGGCAACCTGATTACAGGGAAACATTCGTAAATAATCGCTGGGAGTAATTAGCTCCAATGTATTTTGTTCATAATGTATTTTTCTTATAAGGTATTCAAGAAATATCGGCCCTTCAAACCACCAGTGTCCGAACAGTTCGGCATCGTAAGGGGCAACTATAAGAGGTGGCCGGTCCATTAAAGTTGATAAATAGGCCACCTGGTGCTCCCGGTTAAACATAAAATTTCCTGCATGTTCAATAGCCTTTTCCCTGGCTTTATGGGGAACATAAGGCTGTTTGTCCTCGGTACGTCCTGTAATCCGGTGGTATTTAAAGCCCGTATGAACGCGAATACCGCTTGGATGAATATAAGGCTTTATATATTCATAATCAAGGTCGTAACCAATATCCCTATAAAATTCGCGATAATTGAAATCCCCCGGATAACCTTCATCAGCGCTCCAAACCTGCTTTGAGGATTCAATATCCCTTCCAAAGGCAGCCACGCCGGTGGGACAATAAATAGGAGCAAATAATCCAAAACGAGGACGGTGGGAAGCGTAAAGAATACCGTGTGAATCAGTAAAAAAGAACCTAAGCCCGAATTCTTTTAATATTTCATCTATACCCGGTGTATAACCACATTCAGGCAGCCATATTCCCTTGGGGGACTGGCCGAAATGACGGGTGTGTAAATCTACGGCCACTCCAATCTGGGCTCTTACGGCATTACGATTTATCATCATAAGGGGCAAAAAACCATGGGTGGCGGCACAGGTAATTATCTCCAACCGGCCTTGTTCCGCTAAATTTTTAAAGGCACGCACCAAATTTCGCCCGTACTGTTCACAAAATACATACCTAGCCCGGTAAAATGTTTCCCGGTACATCAAAGCAGTTTCGTGAAAGGGTGTATTCCTGGTCCTGTAAACTTCCTTTTCAGCCAGCTCGATTAGTTTATTAAGATGTTTTACATAGCGTTCTTGCAGGAGACTGTCAGTAAGCATTGAAACCAGCGGAGGAGATAAGGAAACGGTTAATCTAAAGGGAACGCCCTCTTCAACCAGCCTGTTAAAAGATTCTATTAAAGGTATATAAGTTTCCGTAATGGCCTCAAACAACCATCTTTCTTCCAAACAGTTTTCATCTTCCGGGTGCCGTACATAGGGTAAATGAGCATGTAATACCAAAGCTAAATAACCTTTGGCCACAAAATATCGCTCCTTAAATTAAAAAAATATTATTTCTCTGATTGTATCGCTCCGGGAGAACTTACCCCTGGAGAACTTATGCCCAGGGGGAGTAAACCTTCCCTACGTCCCATTCTTTCCAGCATTAAGGGAGAACTCATCCCGTAGGGAACCTTATTTAAAGCATTATAAATTTCTTCAATCCACATCCATTCTTCATCCAAGCACTCCGAAAGGGATTCTCTGGGAGTGGTAACTGTATTCGACCGCAAGAGAGTAACAAACCTGCCATCAGGAAAAATCCTGCCCAAATCAACGCAAAAGGTGCTATTTGGCTTCCCTACATTAATATACCAATTATCATTCTCTTCCCCTATACCTATATCGGTATAGCTAACGGCATTAGAGCCATTAAATTCCTCTCCGGCAACTTCATACACCCGCAAAACAGGACGCGAAGAATTCCAGGCTCCCACCCCAAAATTGGAATCAAATTCCTCCTGCTTAGTTGCTGAAATCTCCCAGTAAGCATAAAGCCAGTGAGGATCTCGAACCATTAAAATTAAGCGGTCTATTCCATATGCCTTAGGCAACTCCATTTCGGAAAGAGGTACAGGTACAGGTTCAGGCTTAGGCTCCGTCTCCAAGGCTTGAACGGCTAATTCTTCCGCCGCTTCTTCATTAAAATCTAACCGAGGCTCCTCACCTTTTTTTGCCCAGCGATGCCGCATCGACCATAAAAAAACGGCCAGGAGCAAAAAGAAAAGAATAACCCCGAGGACCAAGGTTAATATACCATTCATGCAGCGCCCTCCTTCAGTCTTGTAATTCTAGCCATAATTTAACTAATATATATAACATTATGGAGGAAAATTAAGGTCTTAAAATGTTACTTGCCGGGAATAATTTTGTTATTACCATGGCTTCTTTTATTATTGCCCGGCACCAAAAGGTTTATAATTAAAAAATTTAGTGAATTTGAAAGGGATTATCCCATTACATATAGCTTCCAAAAACCGCAAATAAGCATAAATAATAATTTTCCCAAATAAATCGTGCATAATTTTTATGCTAAAATTAAAATATAAAAACTTTCTGCCAGTAATTAAAATAGTTAAATAACAGGGGGAACTATTGATGAATATCTCCGAATTGCTAAATAAAACCCGTACCATTGCAGTAGTTGGGCTATCAGATAAACCGGACAGGGATAGTTATAAAGTGGCGCAATACATGCAGCGGCAGGGTTATAAAATAATTCCCGTTAACCCGAAAGTAAAAAACATTTTAGGTGAAAAATCATATCCTGACCTTAAATCGATTCCTGAGCCAGTAGATATTGTTAATATTTTTCGGCGCAGTGAATATGTTCCTCCCATAGTGGAAGAAGCTCTGGATATCTCTCCTTTGGCTATCTGGATGCAGTTAGGGATTGTTAATGAAGAAGCAGCAAAAAAGGCTGAAAAAAAGGGGATACCGGTTATTATGAATAAGTGTATTATGGTGGAACACCAAAGGCTCAAGGGATAAGCCATGGACCAAAAACTCCGGGACAAAGGGAAAAAAATAATTGACCTGCTGGCCCGTACTTACCCTGAAAATGTTAATACTCAACTTAACTTTAATTCACCCTTTGAATTGTTGGTGGCTACCATTTTATCGGCTCAGTGTACCGATAAGCAAGTAAATAAAATAACCCGCTCGTTATTTAAAAAATATAATAAACCCGAACACTTTGCCTACCTGTCTCCCGAAGAGCTGGAGCCGCTGATCAAAGGATGCGGCCTTTATAAAAATAAAAGTCGTAATATAATAAAAACCAGTCAAATACTGGTTGAAAGATATAATTCCCAAGTACCGAAAAGTTTTAAGGAATTAAGCAAGCTGCCTGGAGTGGGAAGAAAAACCGCAAATGTGATATTGAACGTGGCTTTTGGACTCCCGACAATGCCGGTGGATACCCATATTTTTCGCGTTTCCAAACGCCTGGGATTGGCCACTGGAAATACCCCGGAAAAGGTGGAAAAAGAATTAATGGAATTAATACCACCCCAACAAAGAGGGGAATTTCACCACCGGTTAATAACACACGGTAGAAAAGTTTGCCGGGCACGCAATCCCCTTTGTGGAAAATGCAAGTTTAGAAAGTTTTGTGTTTCAACCGCCGGCAACATTCAAAATCAAAGGGAGCCGCTTTGAAACGGCTCCCTTTTGGGAGGGTTGTCCTTGCATATTGTCCTTGTTGAGCCAGAAATTCCGGGCAATACAGGTAACATATCACGGACTTGCGCTGTAACCGGTACTGAACTTCACCTGGTAAAACCACTGGGCTTTTCCGTTGACGATAAATACTTAAAAAGAGCTGGCCTCGATTATTGGAACCTCTTAACCATTCATTACCATGATAACTTCCAAGAAGTACTTGACAAATATCCAAATCACCGTTTTTTCTATGCAACAACCAAAGCATCACGCCCGTACACCGCCGTTAAATACCGGAAGGATGATTTTTTGGTTTTTGGAAAGGAAACCGAAGGCCTACCGGAGTGGATTATATCGGCTTATCGGGATAAATGTATCCGTATTCCTATGCTCAATGATGTTAGGTCTTTAAACCTTTCCAACGCCGTGGCCATAATACTTTACGAAGCCCTTAGACAACAAGGATTCCCGGGATTAAGGTAATATTTGAATAAACGGATTGCCTGTGATACCATAAAGTATGGCTTGACAGAAAAATAATCTGTTAAAGGTAGGTTGTAGTTATGGAGCTTACCATTAACCAATTAAAAGAATATCTGGAAAAAGAAAGGTACGTGGCGGAAAAAGAAATAGTAACTACTATTTACCTGGCGCTAAAATTACAAAAGCCCCTTCTTGTGGAAGGAGCACCGGGAGTTGGAAAAACAGAAATCGCAAAGGTCTTAAGCAGGATAATGAATACAGAATTAATTCGTTTACAATGCTATGAAGGTTTAGATGAAAATAAAGCTCTATATGAATGGAATTATCAAAAACAATTATTGAAAATACAAATAATGAAGGATTCTACAACCGGTGAAGAAATTGAAAAGAACCTCTTCGGGGAAGAATACTTATTAACCCGCCCCCTCTTAAAGGCCATCCGTTCAAAGAAAAAGCCGGTTTTATTGATTGATGAAGTAGATAAGGTGGAATCGGAATTTGAAGCGTTTTTATTTGAAGTATTGTCTGAATTTCAGGTATCTATTCCCGAACTGGGCACCATAACCTGTACCCACATTCCGGTAGTAGTTTTGACCAGTAACGGGGAAAGGGAGCTTTCTGACGGCCTTAAAAGGCGCTGCATATATTTGTATATCGATTACCCATCCATAGAAAAGGAAATGCACATATTACAAATAAAAGTACCACAAGCAGGAGAAGTTCTCCGCAAGCAAATTGTAAAGGTTGTTAATTTTATTCGCCAAAATCTTCATTTACGAAAAAAACCCTCTATATCAGAAACCATCGATTGGGCCCGGGCACTAACCACCTTAAATTATGAAACTTTAACCGAAGAAAATATAAACCAAACATTAAATTTACTGATTAAAAACCACGATGACCAAGAATTATTGCGCCGGGAGCACGGAATAAATAAACTTGTTAAAAAGGCTAATGAAGAAATCAAGTTGAAAGGCGAATTGAAACCGATGGGACAAATACCCTGTGTCGAGTAAAAAGGATTTTTGTAAAAAGGAGCGAATAAGTAATATAGTATTATCAGAAATTTTAAACAAATTTAAAAATTAAGCAGGGGAAGGGGGTGTTTGTTCTGTGCCCCAAGGCGATAATACAGTTAAAACACCCATGGTCTCAAATAACAGCTTTTCAATTTTTGACTCCATACACAATATGGTCATTGCCATAGACCACCGGGGAAGGATAACCATCTTTAACCCGGCCTGTGAACGGGCTTTTAAAATACCGGCAAAAAAAGCTCTCGGGCGGTTCATTACGGAAGTAGTACCTTATACAGGCTTGCTCAAAGTTTTAAAGACGGGCAAATCCCACATTGGTCGCAAGTTTGTATTGGGTAATAGCCTTTACGTGGCAAATCGCACCCCCATTATCAAAGAAGGAGCAATTATAGGTGCCATCGGGGTAGTCCAAGAAGTAAACGAAATTCAACAACTGGCTGAAGAAAGGGATTACTACAAACAAATTGCCAAAGCTTGTGAAACCATTATGAAGGAAAGCGTAGAAGGGTACTTGGCAATTAATCATGAAGGCTATATCCTTTTTATGAATGAAACTATGGCACAATTACTGGAAGTTAACGCCGAAGGGGCCGTAGGCCGTCACGTAACAGAATTGATACCTGAAACGGAGCTCCACCTGATGCCCCTTACCGGAATTCAAATTCACGAGTCGATTAAACTCCGCGGCAGAAAGGCCACCCTATCACGGTACCCTATAAAGCAAGAGGGGAAAATTACCGGCGTAATTATCCGCGTAAACCTTGACAATCCCAGCAAGACCGTTTATACCAAAAATACGGACTATTATATAGTTTCAAAAAAGAACAATCAAAGTAATTGCCAATATACCCTGAATGACCTTATAACCCGTAACCGGGAAATGAATAAATTGAAAAAAATAATTCGTAAGGTAGCCCGGGGGCCCTCTACAGTCTTAATTACGGGGGAAAGCGGCACCGGAAAAGAATTAGTTGCCCATGCACTACATGCCGAATCACCACGGAAAAACGGCCCGTTTATCAAAGTAAACTGTGCTGCCGTACCGGAAAATCTCTTAGAATCAGAACTATTTGGATACCGGGAAGGAGCCTTTACCGGGGCGAGAAAGGGAGGGCAAATAGGTAAATTTGAATTGGCCCACGGAGGGACCATACTACTGGATGAAATAGGAGACATGCCCTTACCAATGCAAGCAAAATTGCTCCGCGTAATACAGGAAAAAGAAGTAGTACGCCTCGGTGATACTAAAACACACCCAGTAGACGTAAGGATAATTGCATCCACCAATCAGAATATTCGGGAAATGGCGAAAAAGGGAAAATTCCGGCAAGACCTTTATTACAGGCTAAACGTTATCAACTTACACTTACCCCCGCTTCGGGAAAGGTTAGATGATTTACCTCTATTAGTTAACTATTTCCTGAATAAGTTTAATCAACAATTTAATATTCAAGTTAAAGATTTATCTGAAGAAGTATGGAATTTATTTAAAAACTATAATTGGCCGGGTAATATAAGAGAACTGGAAAATATGATTGAAAGAGCATTTAACTTAGTAGAAGGTCAATATATTGAAATCGAACATCTCCCCAGTTACATGCAAGAAATTAAAACTGAAAATAAAATTAGCACGAAACCTAATACTTTACCAGCACTTATTGAAAAAGTTGAAAAAGAAGCCCTCGTACGAGCATTAAAAAACAATAACGGGAACAAGGCCAAGGCTGCACAAGAGTTAGGCATTTCCAGGGCCTGGCTATATAAAAGAATAAAACATTACAATATCAAGCTGCCTTGAAAAATCCTTGCTAACAAAATCTCTTTACGATAAAATCCCCCTTGTAAAAACGGATCAGGGGGGTTTTTCATATTTTAAAGTAGAAGAAATATTACCGACATTGCTGGCTGGTGGTGAAAGCATTGGACATCACAACCACGGAAATTATTTTTCCCCTGCCGGGAAAGGATATCAAATTGAATGTGGTAAAAGACGTGGAATCGCTTATAACAGACCCGGAAGATGAAAATAAAGTACCCTGTTGGGCTGAGATATGGCCGGCAGCCCGGGGACTTGCCCTTTGGGTTTGGTGCAACCTCTCCTTTGATGGTGAAGATATGCTGGAACTGGGAACGGGACTTGGCTTGCCCGGGATAATATGTGCACTAAAGGGAGCAAAGGTAACTTTTTCAGACTTTAACCAATCAGCGTTAGAGCTGGCAATGAAAAATGCCAGGATTAACGGAGTTTCTAACATTGACAGTTTTTTGGGTGATTGGCGTCGATTTAACTTAAAGCGCCGCTTTCAATGGATTCTATGCTCCGATGTAACATATAATCCAAAGCTGAATGTCTACCTATTGGATATAATAAAGAAAAATCTGGCACCCGGTGGAAGTTTACTAGTATCTCATCCAGGGCGCAAGGCATCCTTCGAATTTATGCAAAATTTGCTAAAAGTCTCTCATTGGGAGCGATTCGATACCCAGATTTCCATAACTGTAGATGACCCCATTTTACCTCACTATAACATACATATACATTATTGGAAGCAAAGAATTTATAATAATGGCCCCTACTTTCCCGGGGCGCTTGAAACCGGAGGTGAATAGGAATGTTCGTCCACCTGCACGTTCATACCGAATATAGCCTTTTGGACGGTGCCGCCCGCATTAAAGACAGCGTACAAAAAGCGGCGGACCTGGGTATGCCCGCCCTTGCCATTACCGACCACGGAGCTATGTTCGGCGTAATAGACTTCTATAAAGCCTGTGAAAAAGTAAAAATAAAGCCTATTCTAGGATGCGAAGTTTATGTAGCTCCCCGTACAATTGCCGATCGCACCCCCAAGGTGGATGACAACCTGCACCACCTGGTTCTCCTTGCTGAAAGTAATGAGGGTTACAAAAATTTACTGCAATTGGTTTCCACCGCCTTTATAGAAGGCTTTTATTATAAGCCCCGGGTGGATAAGCAGTTACTAAACAAGTATAGTAAGGGTTTAATTGCCTTGAGTGGCTGTATTGCCGGTGAAGTTGCCAGTCAATGCCTAAAAGGTGATATGAAAGCTGCAAAAAAATCAGCCCTGGAATACCGGGATATTTTTGGGCCGGATAATTTCTTTTTAGAATTACAAGACCATGGCTTCGACGAACAGCGAACAGCGAATAAAGGATTGTTGGAAATTCATAAGGATACGGGCATTCCGCTGGTAGTGACCAATGATGTACATTATACCGAGCGGGAACACTGGGAAATTCAAGACGTATTGCTTTGCATTCAGACGGGAAAAACCGTTGATGACCCGGACCGAATGAAATTTAAGTCCCAAGAACTATACCTTAAAAGCGAAAGTGAAATGGCCCTGCTCTTTGGAGAACTCAGGGACGCCATGAATAATACTGTGGCCATTGCAGAAAGATGTAATGTCAAATTGAAATTTGGTACATTACACCTACCCGATTTTACGGTACCGGAAGGACATACCGTAGACAGCTATCTGGAAGAACTATGCCTTAAAGGGGTAAAATGGCGCTACGGCGAAATGAGCGATACTATCAAAAAAAGATTGGAATTCGAGCTTTCAGTAATTCGTCAAATGGGTTATTCTGAATACTTTTTGATAGTTTGGGACTTTATTCACTTTGCCCGTAAAAATAAAATACCCGTAGGTCCCGGGCGCGGTTCAGCTGCAGGCAGCCTGGTAGCTTATGTTTTAGGAATAACAAATATTGATCCGCTGCGCTACGGGCTATTGTTTGAGCGCTTTCTTAACCCGGAACGGGTGTCCATGCCGGATATAGATATAGATTTTTGCTTTGAGCGGCGGGGAGAAGTTATCAATTATGTTACTCAAAAATACGGTGCCGATAGGGTTGCTCAAATAGCGACTTTCGGGACTATGGCAGCAAGGGCGGCTATACGGGATGTCGGAAGAGCCCTAGGTATGGCCTACGGAGAAGTAGATAAAGTGGCCAAACTTGTTCCTCCGGAGCTAAACATAACTATTAAAAAAGCCTTGGAAGAATCGCAGGAATTAAAAGAATTATATAATAAAGACAAGCAAGTTAAAAAATTAATTGATACCGCCAGCCTCCTTGAGGGAATGCCGCGACATGCCTCTACTCACGCCGCAGGAATAGTTATTACCAAAGAACCGTTAACTAATTATGTTCCGCTGTATAAGAGTGCCGATGGCCCCCTTACCACTCAGTTTGCCAAGGACCAGGTTGAAGAACTGGGGCTCTTGAAAATGGATATGCTGGGCCTACGTACCCTGACCGTTATAGCAGACACCCTGCGGCTTATAAAGGAAAGTACAGGAGAAGACATAAATATTGAAAAAATACCTTTAGATGATCCCAAAACCTATGAACTTTTATGTCGGGGTGAAGGAGTCGGGGTATTCCAGCTGGAAAGCAGCGGTATGCGCAACCTCCTGAGGGAATTAAAGCCGGAAGTATTTGAGGACCTGATAGCCCTGGTGGCCCTTTATCGCCCCGGTCCTTTGGGAAGCGGAATGGTTGAAGATTTTATCAAGAGCAAACACGGGTTAAAGAAAGTAAAGTACCTGCATCCCATGCTGCAGCCCATACTCAAAGATACTTACGGAGTCATCCTTTACCAGGAGCAAGTAATGCGCATTGCCAGCGACATGGCCGGATTTACCCTGGGCGAAGCGGACCTCCTGCGCCGAGCTATGGGTAAGAAAAAACCGGAAATAATTATTAATTTGAGGTCACAATTTATTAACGGTGCTTCCCAATATGGAGTAGATGAATCTACTGCAGGACAAATTTTTGACCTGATGGAATATTTTGCAGGGTATGGCTTTAACAAGAGCCACAGTGCTGCTTATGCCATGGTTGCCTATCAAACGGCCTATCTGAAGGCCAATTATCCCGTGGCCTACATGGCGGCACTGTTAAATTCGGTTAAGGACAATACCGATAAGGTGGCAGTTTATATTGAAGAGTGTAAGAGATTAAAAATAAAGGTTCTTCCCCCGGATGTTAATGAAAGTCAGGAAAATTTTAGCATTTCAGGCAATAATAATATCCGCTTCGGGCTGGCTGCTATAAAAAATGTCGGCCTAACAGCTGTTAAAAGTATTATCCAGGAACGCAGGAAAAACGGGCCTTATAAAAGCTATGCAGATTTTTGCCGGCGCCAGGATACCAAATTCATCAACAAACGATTGCTGGAAAGCCTAATTAAAAGCGGTGCTTTCGATTCCCTTGGACATTACCGGTCCCAATTACTGTCTACCGTAGAAACAGGATTAAGCTTGGCCCACCAGACTAATAAAGATAAATCCACAGGGCAACTCTCCCTTCTTGATTTTTGGGAAGGAGCAGCAGAAACCACAACGGTTATAGATTTTCCTGACATAGATGAATTCCCGCGGTCTGAATTGTTGGCCCAGGAAAAAGAAGCTCTCGGACTATATATCAGCGGCCATCCCCTGGAAGAATACCGGGCTGCAATAGAACAACATGCTACCCATACCGTTAACGAGCTTAAAGAATTGCCAGAAGGTTCTCAAGTCACCATAGGAGGTATGTTAAATACAGTTAAGCGAATTTCAACCAAAAACGGTGACCCCATGGCTTTTGTCAACCTGGAAGACCTTACAGGTTCTGTGGAAGTCGTGGTATTCCCTCGGGTCTTCCAAAAGTTTTATCAACTTCTTCATCCTGACCGGGTAATTTTGCTGCAAGGCAGGACAGCTATAAACGGCGATAGCTTTAAAATTTTGGCTGACTCCTTGCAAGAAATATCTAAACAAATCAGTGGTGAGTTATACTTGAAAATTGAAAATACTGATAGAAATTTTTTAAAGCAGATTCAAAGAATTCTTAAGAATTTTCCCGGTCCGACGCCGGTCTATCTCTATTTCCCCAAGGAAAAGAAAATGGCAAGGGCAAACCGTGATTTTTGGGTTGACCTGTCGATGCCGGTGGTAGAAGAGTTACAACAGATCCTAGGTGCCTCTCGGGTTAAAGTTAAAGAAGTAAATAATTAAGTTAAAATGTTCAACTAATAACATCCTCAAGTAATATAAGGGAAAAGGTTCTCTCTTTGGAATAACTTGTTATCATCCCTTCCTTATGTTATTATGATTCAAAATAAAATATCGGTGGGGTGTTTAAATTGGT
This sequence comes from Desulfofundulus sp. JL263-se, assembly GCF_056316025.1. Classification (NCBI taxonomy): domain Bacteria; kingdom Bacillati; phylum Bacillota; class Clostridia; order Eubacteriales; family Peptococcaceae; genus Desulfofundulus; species Desulfofundulus sp. JL263-se. The sequence continues at coordinate 1,798,055 of NZ_CM149993.1, forward strand.
CAACGAAGTATCTGCTGACTACATTGTAGTTAAGGCATTGGAAAACGGAGTAACCATTATCGGGTTGACTCGGGGGAAAGATACCAAATTCCACCATACAGAAAAATTGGACCGCGGCGAAATAATGATTGCCCAGTTCACCGAACATACATCGGCGATAAAAATAAGGGGACATGCTGAAGTACTGACCAAACACGGCAAAATACGTTCTGATGATTTATAAAACCAAGATAATACTTCAGGATAAATGCCAGCGGATAATACCGGGCCAATTCCTTTCACAGACTCCAGGGGGTTGTTAAGCTTGGCCATATCCCGGGCAATCACCTTGTCCAGCTTGCGGCAGGTCTGCTCAAAAAACCGAATGTTATTCATGCTGGTCTCCAGTATCAGGTTCACCGAATCCGCAAGCTTGGGCTGCATCCGGTAAGATTCCCGGGAAATGCACTTCAACTCCCTGGCCAGCTTTTCCGGCTCGGCAAAATGGTTGCTTTATCCACCAGAAACTGAACCAATTCCTCCAAAGGGGTGTCAATGATCTCCTCGGGGCTGTAGAACACGGTAATCAGCGAGCGGCTGGTGGCCCCGAAGACGTTGATGAATACATCACCATAATTGCTGAACTTCAAAAACAACATGGTTAAAAAATAGCTTTTTTCCCGTATCAAGAAACCCACCAAGTGGAACCTGTAACGGATTAGCCGTTGCAGCGGAAGATACATCTCATTAACCTCGTAAGGCTTTGGTAACCTCCCGAATCTAAGATTATCAGCAATGACAAAGGCGGTCCTGCATCCGCTCGGCACTCGCGATAAGAACTGACATGGAGCGGGAGACAAACCTGAACCTGCCGCCATCCAGGTCAACTGCCATTCCAAACAGGCCAGGTGTAAGAGCTCTTTAATGCAGGCAGAGAAGAAACAGACTCTGCAAGCAGTCAATACTGTACAGGCTTCACGAATTTACCAACTTACCCAAGGATTATTATAGGTACCACGACCAGGTTATGGTAATTCCCTAATACTCGACAACACCACTCCCCAGGGCTTAAACAGCCTCATCAGGACCAGAACTGCGATTATGGCGAACATGCTGGGTGTCAGAATCAAACCCTGCCGGCGAAAGAAAAACGAACTTTCTGAGTATTAGGGTTTGGTTGTCACCATTACCCTGCAAGGAAGATACAGCATTCACCTTACTGGCTGTACCAGTGAGGTGCGTCTGCTTGTGGGGAAAGGTGCTTTCAAAGATCAATTATGTAAGGAGGTTTTTTTGTGTGGACAGTGATATATATAGCACCAAATAAGAAAGAAGCTGAACGCATTCAAAAAGTACTATCCGCTGAAGGCTTGCTGGTTAAACTTCGCTCCTTAGGCTCAGACCAACAAAAGAATAGTAGATCAGTAGAAATCCTGGTACCGGAATCAGAGGCAAGTGAAGCACTGGAAATCATTAATTTCGGTCAATGACAAATATTGACCCCCCGTATATTTGGCACCAGTGAGAAACAACTTAATATTATATGGAATTAAAGTCTCTAGGGGGGACAAATTTGCAAAGAATTGCTGTTTTAACAAGTGGCGGAGATTCGCCGGGTATGAATGCCGCAATTAGAGCAGTGGTACGCAAGTCAATCTATCACGGCAGAGAAGTTATTGGCATCAGGCGGGGTTTTGCCGGATTTATAGAAGCGGATATGGAACCCATGAACCTGGGTTCAGTTGCTGATATTATCCACAGGGGAGGAACTATTCTTCGTACGGCCCGCTCAGAGGAATTCAAAACTTCAGAGGGAAGAAAAAAGGCCTGGGAAAACGTCGAACGCTTTGGAATCCAGGGTCTTATAGTAATTGGGGGGGACGGCTCTTTTGCAGGTGCCAATATTTTCCATCAAGAATACGGCCTGCCGATAGTGGGTATCCCCGGGACCATCGATAACGATATTCCAGGTACTGACTTTTCCATAGGTTTTGATACGGCAGTAAATACAGTTATCGAAGCAATAAATAAAATTAGGGATACTGCAACCTCCCACGAACGAACTTTTATTGTGGAAGTAATGGGGCATAATTCAGGAGCCATAGCCCTTACCGCCGGGCTGGCAGGTGGGGCCGAATCAATTTTAATACCAGAGAAACCATATAATATAGAAGAAGTTTGCGAAAAGTTAAACCGTGGCTACCGGCGGGGAAAGTTACATAGCATCATAATTGTAGCTGAAGGAGCAGCCAGCGGGTTCGAAATAGGGAAGGAAATTAAAAAACGAACCGGGTTGGATACAAAGGTTACCGTTCTAGGCCACTTACAAAGGGGAGGCACCCCCACCGCTTTCGACAGAAATCTCGCCAGCATAATGGGAGCAAAAGCCGTTGACCTGCTCATTAAAGGAGAAACAAAAAAAATGGTAGGCATGGTAGCAGGAAGAATAGTTTCGATGGATCTGGAGGAAGCCTTTATACAAAAAAAACAGGTAGATCTTGAAATGCACCGCTTAGCCGCTATTTTATCCATTTAAGGGGGAGTTATATCTTGCGCCGCACTAAAATAGTTTGTACCATTGGACCGGCCAGCGAAAGTGTAGAAATACTCAAAGAAATGATTAAGGCGGGTCTTAACGTAGCCAGGCTTAATTTTTCCCACGGCACTCACGAAGAACACGAACGACGTATCAAAGCCATTAGGCAGGCAGCGGCTGAAGTGGGCAAAACCGTGGCCATTTTAATGGATACTAAAGGACCGGAAATCCGCCTGGGTATCCTGGAAAAAGAACCTATTTACTTAGAGTCCGGTGACAGAATAATTCTAACTACTGAAGAAATCAAAGGCAATAAAGAAAGAATTAGCGTAACCTATAAGCAACTACCCCAAGATGTAAGGGAAGGAAATACTATTTTACTGGCTGACGGCCTCATATCCTTAAAAGTTTTACAGGTAGCAGGTACTGAAATAAATTGTGAAGTAGAAAACGGGGGTGAATTAAGAAGTCGCAAAGGAGTTAATGTACCCGGGGTACCGGTAAACCTGCCGGCAATAACGGAACAGGACATCAAGGACATTAAGTTCGGTATAGCCCATAACCTTGATTTTATAGCTGCCTCCTTCGTACGCAAGCCCGATGATATTATTGCTATTAGGAAATTATTGGAGGAAGAAGGGGCAGATCTAGATATAATTGCTAAAATAGAAAACCAGGAAGCTGTGGATAAACTGGAAGAAATCATAAAAGTAGCCGACGGAATAATGGTAGCCCGGGGTGACCTGGGTGTTGAAATTCCTGCAGAGGAAGTACCACTTATTCAAAAAATTATCATAGATAAATGTAACCGGGTAGGAAAACCGGTAATTACTGCAACGCAAATGCTGGAATCAATGATAGATAACCCCAGGCCCACGCGGGCGGAGGCCAGTGATGTGGCTAACGCTATTTTGGATGGTACCGATGCCGTTATGCTTTCCGGTGAAACCGCTGTCGGCAAATACCCGGTGGAAGCCGTGGCCACCATGGCCCGCATAGCCGTTACCGCCGAATCGGCCATTAATTATGAAGAAATTCTGGTTCGCAAAGGGAGAAATCTATCCCGCACTGTAACCGATGCCATAAGTTATGCCACGTGTGCCACTGCCCAAGACCTGGAAGCGGCAGCTATAATTAGTTCTACGGAATCGGGATATACTCCCAAAATGGTAAGCAAATATAAACCTAAAGCTCCCATAATCGCTGTAACCCCGCATGCCAAGGTGTTACGAAAATTAAGTTTGACCTGGGGGGTACAACCCCTTTTGGTGGGCCATACGAAAGATACCGACAGTATGATCTCCTCCGCGGTGGAAGTTTCCCTGGAGGCCGGCCTGATCAGTGCCGGTGACCTGGTTGTTATAACTGCCGGTGTACCGGTTGGAGTACACGGAACCACCAATTTGCTTAAGGTGCATACGGTAGGAGATATATTGGTCCGTGGTACAGGTATAGGCACCCGGGCCGTAACCGGCACGGTGCGCATCGCCCGAACAATAAAAGAAGCAAAGGAAAAAGTAAAAGAAGGAGATATTCTGGTCACCGTGGCCACAGATCGTGATTTTATTCCGGTTATTGAAAAAATAGCGGCCATCATTACCGAAGCAGGAGGACTAACATCCCACGCGGCCATTGTAGGCCTGGAATATGGAATCCCGGTGGTGGTAGGAGTAGAGGGAGCAACCGGAATATTATCTGATGGCCAAGTAATCACCGTTGACGGTCAAAGAGGTTTAATTTATAAGGGACCGGCAAAGGTGCTTTAATTACTTTTTAACACGTCATTTTATCCTTCTCTGGGTATGCCATTTCCGGAGGAGGATAATTTTTTATGACGGGGAAGGAGAGTTTTAAAATGATTAAATTGGAAGAAAATATAAAAGCCACTGATTTTATCTTAAAGTTGCAGGATATAAAATATATAAAATCTGTAATCACCACATTACAACAAAAGTTCACCCGACATAATTTATCCGAAATAAGAATTTTGATCGAGATTAATAACGCCGATAATAAAAATAAGCAAATGGTTAAATTCCTAATAGCGGAAACCCGCAGACTCCTGGCCACCACCAAGTGTTTAAAAACTGTCATTTTTATAACCACGGACCATAACTTTAGACAATTACTTAATAAAATAATCAAGAGGCATATTATTGTATGCCTGGGCGATAGCATAACCTACGGATATCCCTGGGGGCCTGAACATTCCTGGGTCAACCTGGCAGCTCAAATTACAGGTAAAACATTAGTTAACCGGGGGATAAACGGAGATTCTACTGAAAACATGCTTCATCGTTTTCCAAGAGACGTAATCCCTTATGAACCGGCTTATGTGCATATATTGGGTGGAACCAACGATGCATGGCTGGAGCAAACAGCGGATTCAGTTTTAAAAAACATTAAAACCATGACCGGTATGGCATTAAAGGAAGGAATATGTCCCATCCTTGGCCTACCTACTCCACTTAACCCACAAGGAACCAATTTTTTTGGTGACCTGGCAGTGATGAAGGAACTCCTTGATGAATATCGGGTAAAAATATTGAATTTTGCCCGCAAGCACAATTTTCCAACTATTAATTATTATCATGTATTATGTCAGCCAGGAGGTGAGTCGGCTAATCCTTCTTTATTTTTTGATCAGGGACATCCCAATAAATTAGGATATTCAATCATGGCTAAAAATGCCAGCAAACTCTTACATAAATTAAAGTAATGTAAAAAATAAAAAAATAGAAACATCGCTTTTTAAAAGGTTAATTACAAATTTAGTTAAAAACCTGCAGGAAATTTTTCCAGTTTGTCGAAAGTTATTATAAAAAAGCGTAAGTAAGGGAAGAGAATGAGGAGATAATAATAATGCGCAAAATCTCCATAGATTTGGTTCGCCCGGGAATGAAAGTAGGGCGCTCTATATATAACTCGAACGGACAAATTCTTTTGCAAGCAGGAGTAATTTTAACCCAGCGATATATCCAGAGACTTAAGTTATTGGGTATACCAGCGGTATACATTGACGATGGCTGGTTACCTGACATCCAGGTGAATGATGTAATATCCGAAGAAATAAGAATAGAAGTTACAAGGAAGGTACGGGATTTTTTCTCCAATAAAAGTGAATGTTGCTCTACGATACCGCGAAATATTGTGGGAATAAAGGATATCGGCAATACCGTTAATGAAATTATCGATCAATTACTTTATTCCTCCGATATTGTTGTCAACTTAACAGATATAAGGTCCCTAGACGAGTATACATTTGGTCACTCAGTTAATGTCTGTGTACTGGCGCTAATTACTGGAATCCACCTTGGTTATAGTAAAGCAAAGTTATTTCACTTGGGCATGGGGGCCTTACTTCACGATATAGGTAAAATAAAAGTTCCCAAACATATTTTAAATAAACCGGGAAAGTTGACAGACGAAGAATTTAATGAAATAAAAAAACATTCCATATACGGGTATGAAATATTGCATAAAAACCCCAATGTAAGTCGATTATCGGCTCTTGTAGCGCATCAACACCATGAACGATATAACGGACAAGGCTATCCTAATGGTCTTAAAAAAGATGATATACATGAATTCGCTAAAATTACCGGCATGGTGGATATGTATGATGCTCTTACGGCCGACCGGGTTTACAGGCGGGCATACAGCCCCCATGAAGCTTACGAAATGCTCTCCGCCTCCGGAGACCAGTTTTTTGATTTATACTTGATCAAGGCGTTTCTTCATCACATTGCTGCCTACCCCGCAGGCACTTTGGTTAAATTAAACAGCGGGGAAATTGCCATCGTAGTCGACAACATACCCGGCTACACGAAGCAACCAAAGGTTCGCATTCTCTTTTCAGAAGATGGACACCCGCTAACCGAACCCAAAGAATTATGGCTTGCTGAAGATTATAGAATCTTTATAACTAAAGTAATTAATGATGAACCTACATTAAACGTTTTAAAAAAGAGTTTATCTAAACGGTAAAATCTTAATTTTCTCTTTAAAAAAAGAGTGCCTTGTTCCAAACAAGGCACTCTTTTTTTAAAGAGGCTTTATTTCAATATCTCCACTGGCAGATAATTTATCTCCCTTAATGGCCAGCGCTCCCCTTACTCCAGGAACCTTCATTGCAAAATCAACGGCTCTCTGCACGTCTTGGGGCTTCTTCACCAAGTTACCGGCAGCCGTTGCCACTGCATCCGCCAGGGGAACCGAGGGGGCAAGGACAACCATGGCATCTGCCTTACCCATACTTATAGAATGGCCTATTACACCGGAAGAAGTACATATACCCAGTGGAGTTTGATAGGGTTTAATTTTTAAGGCAATTCGATTACTAAAGGGTGAATTTGCTGCAAATATTCCTATAATTCTTTCCTGTGAGCTGCGCAAATAAATATCTCCGCCGTTCTCCACGATAACTTCACTGGAATAAAGGGCGACAAAGCGCCCTACCAACTCTGAAAAGGTCCCGGCCACGGCGGCCATGGGGCCAACGCCGGCTTTTGCCGCCTCCCGGGCCATTGTTATTGCAATTTCTGGGGCTGAAGGTATGGGGGTATAAGGAGACATGGCCCGGAAAAATTGAGGATCTTTCTCTAGATAGCCTTCCAATTGGCTCCTGGCAGTTAATACCTTTTCCCGAACCTTTTGGACCAGTTCAGCAGTTAATTTCTCCTTAGATACCCCAATATCTAAATCGGTTTCCCGCACTATAACCTGGAAAAACGCCAAGCCCTTTTGGCGATTTAATAAGCGATAGGTACGCTCTTCAAACTTAATCAATTAAAAATGTACCTCCATAGCTTTTACTGGACATACTTTTGTACATAGGTGACAAACAACACACTGGTCGCTATTAAAGTGTACCTCCATGGAAGGCCGCTCCAGGTAAAGGGCCCCGGAGGGGCATATTGCAGTGCAAGCCCCACAGCTGGTACACTTCTCTTCATTGCGGGTGATATTCTCGGTTAGGGTATGTACACGAACACCCTGTTGCCGCAAATATTCCATGCCTTCATCATATCTTTCTCCCGTTACTTCCATAATAAGTGTTCCTTCTTTTTGTGGGTTGACGTTAGCCTTTAGTATATTTATAACCAGATTATAATCACTTACCAAACGGTAAATAATTGGCTTATCCGCAATTGTGGCATCAAAGCGCAATACGATCCTTTTCGGGGACATCCCGGATCACTCCCGTATAATAATATCAAATGCCGCTGTTAACCTTTTAAAGGTTTACCTTTTAGGCCTGCTTCGGCAGAAGGTAATAGCTGCACCGGCTCTCCCAGCAGAAATTTGCCGCTTCTGATCCATTCTTTAAGTTCCGCGGCAATTCCCCTGGCCTTGGGATAACTGGAGAGCGGGGCGGTGGGGACTTCCTTGCCGTTGACCGTTATTTTACCCGACTTCAGCTCCGCATAGCTAACCAATCCCAAGGGCTCGGTTTTCCCACTTGGATACCCTTCACCGTAATCTATGACCGGTGCGTACAGGTCTTCATCCTTTAAGGCCGCATAATAACATATCTTCTCATTTAAAATGGGAATTGGAACGCCGATTCCTACGTTCAAAGTAGCCCCGTAACCCAAGAAGCTTGCTCCCACCAGCCACTGGGGTTTCATTTGCTTGAGATCGCCCAGTACCGCCAGTGTACCCCCGGCAGGTCCCTGCTTTTCTCCATCGGGCCCGGCTTTTAAAAAGGTGGGGAAATGCTGGGTACCGTTCCACACTACATATCCCACTCCGCCACCCAGAAAAATACGCGTGCCCACACCAATGGTGGAAAAGTTTGGATCCTTAAGCAACGGGCTGAGCTGCCCGGAAGTGGAATAGTGGGCATTACCCAAATTGGGCTTTAACATCCCCATGTAGGTATATATGGTCCGGGAGCTCAAGTTTACCGCGCAATTATAACTTTGATAGGCATTGCGGGGGTTAAACATAATAGCCTCATTGATATCGTCCAGGGTAATGGTGGTTTCTATCTCCCGGCGGGGATAACAATCGGTACCATAAGCCGTTGCCCTTAATTTTATAGGTTTCCTGGCTACCAGGTCATGAATCACATGACCGCCACCGTATTTGAACTCACCGGGGTGATTGCTGTTCAGGGGATCGTCATCAGGTACTGCGGTTGCCCCCAGGTAGGCATCCACGGCAGCAACGCCGCCATATGCCGGTACATCATTCAACCAAACCTTGTGCATTTTCATTTTTGGCGTAGTGTGACCGAAATTTAAAAATACTCCGGAGGAGCACATGGGGGCAAATGTTCCGGTGGTCACTACATCAACTTCCTGGGCTGCTCTGGAAACACCTTTTTCTTCCACAATGGAAATTAATTCTTCAGCGGTAACTACCACTGCCTTGCCCTCTTTGATTTTAGCGTTAATTTCCTCGTAACTTCTTTCTACTGCCATGAACACACCTCCATTAAGTGCTCTGCTCCGAGTATATAAAGGCCCCTTCCGAACACTGAAGAGGCCTTTATAAAAAAATAGCACCTCTTATCTGTCAGAAGAGCTCGCTCTCCTGCAGGAATTGGCACCATACCCGGCAAAATACCGGGCTGGTTGCCGGGTTTCATTGGGCCAGTCCCTCCACCTCTCCGGATAAGAGCACTAATAACTATAATTTAATTACTTTATTCAGTCTATCAACTGCTTATAAAACTGTCAATAAAATTTTTAGTAATTTACTCATATTGGATTCGCTAAACACTTTGAAGCAATGTAAAAGAAAATACCGAGCACAAAACCCAGCAATGTATTTCCCAAGCATGTCCAATATGTCAGGTTTTAACTTTGATGTCCCTTTTCCCAATAAGTATCTTTAATTTCATAAGGGGTACACCCCTTATATAATTGCCTTATCAATAGGGTATAACTGGAATTTAATAGAGACGCATATAGAAGCAAAGCTATATGTTTAGGATTAAACTTTACACTTTTAGTTTTATAAGTTGCAAATTAATAGCATTTTTCCCAGCGGTTTATATTTAAGTTCCCACCCGGTAACCGAAAAAGTTTTTAAAAAATTCTCTTTCTCAAAAGCCTTGCCATTCTTTTCCCGATCTTGGTAAACTAATGTCGAAGGTGATTTAATAGATTTTAAAATTCTCAGTCTTCTAACTTTTAAGAAAAAAGCCGCTATGTTATCATTGATAAAAGTAATCATATAGGGAGGGTTTATATTAATGAAAATTATTGCTATCAACGGGAGTCACCGAAAGGGTAAAAATACGGCTACTCTTCTCCGGGCGGTGATTGATGAAGCCAGTATCCACGGTGCGTCAACAGAATTACTGGAGCTAACCGATTATAATATTAAGTATTGTCTTTCTTGTAATAAGTGTCTGAGGCAGGCCCGGTGCTCCATTACTGATGATGACATGGCAATTATTGCAGAAAAATTATTGGCTGCTGATGGTATCGTGTTAGGTTCACCGGTGTACTGGGGCAATGTGAGTGCATTGATGAAAAATTTTATGGATCGTACCCGCTGGATGCACATGGTTAAAAACATGCTGGCCGGAAAAGTGGGGGCAGCCGTGACTAATGCGGGTTTACGTAACGGCGGACAGGATTTGGTACTGAGCATCATGGAAAATTATCTTACGGCCCAGGGGTTACATGTAGTGGATGCCCGGGATCAAGACAATCCCTTGGTATTTGTCGGGGTAGCCGGCTCTCTGCAGGCGGATTTTAAAAACGGTAAAAATATATGGCGTAAAAGCGTACAGGAAGACGAAACGGCCATGCTGGCTTGTAAGAAATTGGGAGAGAATATGGTTAAATTAATTAAAAAACTTAAATCCGCGGGTTAATTCATTTTAATTAAAACTTTCCACCTCTAGCTCCGGGCTGCCATTTTTCAGACAATGTTCAAATATTGGAAAAGATTACCAGTATAACTCATTATGCCCAAGGGTTAATTACAAATACTTTTGAGCAATACCGGGCGGGGATAAAAGCAGCTTGAATTTATCCACTTAATCTATTCCCTATTGGGTTATCTGAGTAACAAATTGTTCTGTTAATCGGCTTATAGCTTTCTTTTCAATTCTGCTTACATACGAGCGGGAAATGCCCAACTTTTTTGCGATATCCTTTTGTGTTTTCTTAATACCGTCTTTTAGCCCGAATCGCATCACCAGAACTTTTCTTTCCTGTGGGCTAAGCTTTTTTAAGTGTTTCCAAAGCTGTTCTTGATCAAGGCGGCTTGCCACTTTATCCGTCACCAGTTCTGAATCTGTACCTAATATATCAATAAATTGAATTTCATTTCCTTCTTTATCAACTCCAATGGAATCAAAGAGAGACAGTTCAGCTTTATTTTTTTTCTTGGAGCGGAGGTGCATTAATATTTCATTCTCAATACACCGGGAGGCATATGTGGCCAGCCTTGTGGACTTGTCGGAATTGTAAGTATTGATTGCCTTGATTAGCCCTATGGTACCTATAGAAACCAAATCGTCAAATTCCTCTCCCGCGCCTTCAAACTTTTTAATAATATGTACAACTAAACGCAAATTTCTTTCAATTAGAATTTTACGGGCCCTTTCATCACCTTGCATAAGCAACTTAACATATTTGGCTTCCTCTTCTTCCGACAGCGGCTTGGGAAAACTATTATTAGCGATGTAAGACAATAGCAACATAATACCGTGAATAACTGATACAATGGTTACAGTCCACAGACCAGGCAAATCATATTCCCCCTTTAATCAAACAATGGATTATATATTTTATGGCCCCAAAACTCCAAAGGTGTACGTCCAAAATAAAAAATTTTACCGTTCTGTTTAAATATATCCCTTTAGAAGGGATTACTACTTCTCAAAAATACACTTTTGTCGTACAACGTACCTATTACCCCCCCCAATGTGGAAAAAGCTCTCGTGAAATAAAAAACCCCCTTATTTTAGGGGAAGGTCGTTGGAGAACATAAACGAAGGTTATTGTTATCAACAGGAGTCACCGAAAGGGTAAAAAACGGCCATCTTCCTCCAGCATGTACTAAAAAATTCTATCCCTCCGTTCTTTAAGTACATCAATAAACATTCTGGCCAGCACAGGATCAAATTGTTTGCCCATATTTTTCTCCAGTTCCAGTATTGCTTCCTCAACGGTAAGGCTCTTCTTGTAAGGTCTTTCCGATATCATGGCATCAAAACTGTCGGCTATGGCAATGATGCGTGCACACAAAGGGATCTCCTCCCCGGCCAGGCCGTGCGGGTACCCCTTGCCGTCGTACCTTTCATGGTGGTGCAGGATGCAGGATATAATCTTTTTAAACTGCGGGAAGGATTTGAGCATTTGCACCCCCAAAACAGGATGCTGCTTGATTATTTGCCACTCCTCGTCACTCAATTGCCCGGCTTTTGTAAGTATCTGTTTGGGAATTTCCAGCTTACCGATATCGTGGGAAAAGGCAGCTATTTTTATTTCCTTTACTTGCTCCGGTGGAAGCCGCAACTTACCGGCGATAATGGCGGCATACTCCGCCACCTTTTCCGAATGGGCGTAAGTATACCGGTCCTTTGCATCAACCACGGTTAAAAGGGTGTTTAAAAACGTCTTCAATTCGGTTTCAGAATTACCCAATTCCTTTTGAAATTCCCTTATCACTGAAAAATACAGCTGCACCTGGTTTTTGGAATTGCGCTTGGCGTGATACATGGCCTCATCGGCCATCTTGATAAGGTCGTGTGCATTGGCACCGTGATACGGGAACACGGCAATGCCAATGCTGACAGTCAAGCGACCCCCGGGCAAATCTTCTCTGCGGGGAAAGGGGTATTCCGCGATTTGGCGGCGCAATCTCTCCCCGATGCCCTCGGCCGCCTCCGGGCCGGTGTCCGGGAGAATTATACCAAATTCATCTCCACCGTACCTGCCGGCTATATCACCGGAACGGATACTGTTAAGCAGCACCCGGGCAAATTCTTTCAACAATTCATCACCGGCAGGATGCCCGAACCTGTCGTTATAGTATTTGAAATTATCTATGTCCAGGAGGATGAAGGCCAGGGGCTTGTTTTGCTCGCTTCTCTTTTTGAGTTCCCTTTTTAGGGCTTTGTGCAGGTACCCGTGGTTGTACAATTTTGTCAGCCCGTCCCGCATCGTCAGCTCGTAAAGCCTTTGTTCCATTGCCTTGCGCGTAGTAATATCCCTGACAATTAACAATATACCGACCGGCTCCCTGCCGCCGAGAGGTAGACAATCCACGTTTAAAACCATTTCCCACCCGTCAGAAGTGGTGTGTAAAACCTCCTGGTTACACCTGCCCCTGCCGCCAGCAAGTACTTCTTCGAAAAAGGGGCAAGTAAAATTTACCGTCGTTTCCGTTCTTTTGCCGGTAAAAACATCTTCAAAATGCCGACCCAGTACTTTTCCCCGGTCAATTTCAAAGATTTCCTCGGCGACCCTGTTAAAGGAGGTAATTTTGCCGTGCCCGTCCGTGGTAACCACGGCGTTCCTGGTGGTTGCAACAATATCCCGGTGCAAAAAGTGCTCACTGGCAAATTTGCGCAGGGTAAACAAACTTGCCGATATGCCGGTAACAAGCCCCAGCACAGTAAAGATAACGCCCAGCCGGAAAACATTTCTGCTGCTTTGTACGGTATCCCCGGCTATAGCGAAGGTGTCTTTCAGGCGCATATCCTGGATGACTGCCGCCGATTCCAGCAGTTCCTCGCTCAACCAGGCCAGGTTATCGGTTAAATGTGCCGGCAAGACCTGCTTGCTTTGCACCCGGGGAATGATTTTTTGTTCACAAAACTCGTTGTACCTGTCATTTAAATCCCTGATTCTCACAGCCAGCGGTTTTCTGGATTCCCTGACAATCTCAATGAGCCGGCCTTCCAATTGCCGGTTGGTTCGGGCCAGCTGCCTGAACTGTTCCAGGTACCTGGGATTTCCGGAGATGATATAACTGTCCATCAAGCGAAACTGCTGCAGAATGTTCTCTTTAATTTGCTCGATATGGGAAACTTTGTCAACTTGCCTTGAAAGCAGGACTATCTTGCCGTTGAGCTGCCACAGCCACCAAATAATGAACCCGACCATACTCAGGGTGCCGGCAAAGATAACCAGGAAGGTGAATAATAATTTTTTATCGTTATACATGGGTAAATGTCACCTCAGAGAAAATAACTGGAAATGAGCATTCACCAACTGGCACACTGTTTTAACTTCCTTATTTATGATTAACTTAATAATACCTCCTCGATGCAGTTCTGGTACCTCCGCCACTCCACCCACTCTCATTATCATGCCTTTATTCTCTCCTCCGCGTCTGTTCCACCCTTTTTTCATCCGGTATCATCTACTTTGAAACTCTGAACTGTGCCGCCATTTTCTGCAGTTCGTCAGCCATTTGAGTTAGGGATTCCGTTGATGACGCGATCTCTTCTATAGCAGCGGTGGATTCTTCGGTGATGCTGGCAACGTTCTGCGCAGCGGAAGACACTTGTTCGGTGCCGGAAGCAATTTCGTCAACCTGTTTGGCTAAGCTCCCAATCTTGTTAATAATTTCGACAAATGATTGTCCTATGTCATTAACAATACTGACGCCTTCCCCTACTTCTTTGGCACTATGACTCATGGCTTCCGATGCTTGTCTGGATTCAATCTGAACGTTTCTTATTAATTCCTGGATTTCCTGGGCTGCCTGCGCTGACTGTTCAGCCAGCTTGCGTACTTCCTCGGCTACTACAGCAAAACCGCGGCCCTGCTCACCGGCATGGGCAGCTTCAATAGCAGCGTTTAGAGCTAATAGGTTAGTCTGGTCTGCAATATTGGTGATGGTCTCAACAATAATACCAATCTTTTCAGACGCGTTCGTAAGATTGTTGATGGCCTGGCCGACGTTATCAGTGGCATTGTTGATGCTCTTCATTTGTTCAATTACTTTTTCAATATCTTTGCGTCCTTTTTCGGCCTCGTTTGTGGTTGCTTTTGCAGCTTCCCGTATTGTCTGAGCGTTTTGTGCAGCCTGTTCCACAGTGGTAGCAACTTCATTCATCGAGGACGATATTTCACTGGCTCCAGTGGATGTTTCTTCTGCATTGGCGGAAAGCTGCTGTGCTAATGAGGCCAGATTAGTAGATCTTTCTTGAAGACCAAGTGCGATACTCCTTAAATTATCTATGCATAGATTCAGATTGTTCCGCACATGATTAAAATCTTTACTGTATTCCCCGGTCAATTTTTGGGAAACGTCACCTTCGGAAATTCTGGTAAGATAATCACTTACCTTATATAAAGGTTTAGTAATGGTGCCTGCAATCAACCAGCCAAGGCCAACAGCTAAAAGTACACCGAAAATAATTGCTGCCATTATGAACATCCGTGAGACACCTGCCACTGAATCTGCTGATTTCATAGCCTCTTCCATTTGATCTTTTGCTCGGTTATTAATCTTGGCAACCGTCTCTTCGAGGTTCTTGCTCACGGCACTAAGCTGGTCCCGGGCCAATAACCTGAGGTTATTGTCGCTCAGTGCTTTTCCTTCATCAAGTTCCCCGGCAACTACCCGGTCTAATAACTGTTTTTTATGGTTAATTAATTTTTCGGCGTGGGCTTTGTAGATATCAAAACTCACTAGAACTTCTTTGGTATAGGCCTCAATTTTACCTCCCTTGCGGCAGGCCCTGATTCCCATCTTCTCGTTACCCTCTAAAAGGGCATGACAAATCTCTTCAAATTCAGCAGATTTTTCTTTATATGCATCTTTGTATTTCTTAAAGTTTTCCAGATTAGTCCTTACCAGGGACATTTCCAGCAAGTTAACCCTCATAGCTTTTTCCAGTTCCTTCAGGCGCAGTCCTGCTTCAACCTGGGGCACCCTATCATAGAGGATTTTTTTTGCTTCCGAATTTACGTTCATGAGACTTATCCAACCTGCTATGCCTACCGCTACCACTATCAGGGCAACGAGCAAAAAGCCTCCGACCAGGATGCTTTTTACACTTAAGTTTTTCAACATAACAATTTTACCTCCTTATACTTTGGCAACCAGAACCCACAACATTCAGTTTCCAGATAATTTCATTAAAGTTAATTCAGTCACATTTTGTTATATTATGTTCTTTTATAATACTGGACATAATGTCCCAAGTCAAACATAAAATTGCCCATTTTGTCCAAATTACGTCATAATTTGGACAATTATAATACACTAAAAGAGTAATCTCAGAAACAATTAGGAGCCAAAATATTAAATAACAGAATAACAGAAATAATTTATAAAATGAGATCCAAGACTAAATAAACCAGCCCAAATTCCAAATCATGGAGCCCAAAACTTTGGGGTGATTAAAAAAGTCAAATCCGATAATTAAACATTGATGATTATTACGTTGATATACTTAAATAATGCTTTTAATATATAATACTGTCACCTATTTACGACTCTATATCTTTCGGTGGTAAAAAATAAATGCCTTCGAAGGAAGGCTTGACAGTCTATACTTAGGAATTTCCGAGAAACTACGGGAGGTGCATTCAATGTTAACTATAGGACAACGGTTTAGATCATTACGTGAAAAACATGCCCTTTCTAGAAGTGAAGTTGCCAAACGGTTAGGATTAACCTATTGGGCCATTGCCAAATATGAAACTGGCAAAAGGTTTCCCGATCACGAGACCTTAAGCAAATTGGCCGATTTCTTCGGTGTAAGCATAGACTACTTTTATGACAGAGAAAAGTTTGTAAATTCTGAAAATAACATTTGTCCCACGAATTCTTTAGAAGACTTACCGCCCCAAGCTCGCAAATGTCTGGATGAATTTACAGAGTTTCTCTTAAAAAAATATCAAAAATAACCTTGCAGGGAACTTTTTTGTCCAAATTGTCCAATGATAACTTTCCGTTTGGAGGATATTTTGGCATGATACCATGATTTTATAGAGATGAATATACGAGGGGGCCAAAGAAGCAGAAAATTACAATATATCTTTTTATAAAGGATTACTACTTCTCAAAAATATACTTTTTATCGTATAATGTACTTATCACCTCTCCAATGGAAAAGAAAAGCTCCCATGAAACAAGGAAACCCCTTATTAGGGGAAGACCGTTAGGAGTGACAAAATGTCTCTGGAGCTTTTTGGATGTAAAAACATCCGGGAAAAAGTAAGCTTAGAAAAAAAATGGATGAAAAATGGATTTTCCGATTGCCCGATAAAATACGACCCCGAAGCAAAATGGAGAGATAATGCAATAATTTGCCGGCTATCTCTCCTCAAAGCATATTGTGACAAATTCGGCATTTACCAGATATTAAACAAAGAATTTAATGATGCACTGGCTGCAGAAATTAAGAAATTAGGATTAAATCCTATACTTGAAGTAGGTGCCGGTAGCGGTGACCTGGCCCGGGTATTGCGGCGCCGGGGGATTAAATTACATGCTGTCGATACATTCGACGAGCCTCTTCCTGAAAGGGCTCTTAATTTACCGGATTTACCGGAAAAAATGGATTATAAGGTGGCAATTGATAACTATAAGCCAGAACTAATAATATGCAGCTGGATGCCTTCAGGTGAAGATTGGACCCCTGCTTTTAGAGCCAGCAAATCAGTTAAAGCATATATTTTAATAGGAGAAGTTGACGGTAACTGCGGAACCTGTGAAACATTCGGTGAATTTCCGGGCTGGTACAACTACGTTCTTAAAGAACCCAATAAGTGGTCAATGTGTCGCACAGACAACGGACTGGACTTTGACAAGCCGGAAATTTGGTGGAGACATTCCCAAGTTTTGATTTACAGACGGGAAGAGTAATACTTCGCGCTCTCCCTTGACATTTGTTTTAATGATGTGTATAATAAACTATGCAATTGCATAGTGCATCTGTGTCGGGGCGTAGCTCAGTTTGGCTAGAGCGCTACCTTGGGGTGGTAGAGGTCGCACGTTCAAGTCGTGTCGCTCCGACCAAAAGTTAAAACCCGCAAGGCTTTTTAGAATTCAAGGTCTTGCGGGTTTGTTTTTCTAACCCTAGCGCTTAAAATACCAAACAACTTTTTCTTCCTCCGTGTTCATGACCAGGTAATACCCTTCTACATTCTTATTTACCTTAAATACCAAATAACTTTCCGACATGCCTTGGGGAATTTCTGTCTCCTTTAAATGGACAGCCCGGGCCAAATATTTCTTATCCACATCAAGAGGCTTATAGCGTACCCCTTTACTATCTATGACTTCAAAAATACTATTATTTATTATTAAATGATCTTCAGCAAAGACGGATATTATAAAGAAAACCTTTCCCGTTTCAGCTATTGCATGATTATTCTTCCCTATATCCAATTCCCTGGTGAATATGTTCCGTTTACGCAAACCCGCCTGGATTTTAAAATCTCCTACCCGTACAACATCTCCGGATATGTTATATTCTTCGGGTAAAGGAACGCTATGGGAAGGGGTTTCCTGTATTCCCATGGCCATAAACCAATAAACTATAAAAAATATGCCGGGACCAATAAAAAGCATCAGTATCCATTTTCGAGCAGCCCGGTCCTTTAACTTCTTTTCCAAATCCTTTACCATATGTTTTCCCCCATTAAAATAAACAATAACCGCTAAAATCCTTTTATGTAAAACCATCATGTTAAAATTTAAATAACAAGCATAATTTAACCGGCGCAATGCCAAACTATAGTTGTTCTAGCTTGAAAATTTAGGCCGGAGGTGTATTTTATGCATATGGAAGTAGACCAAGATCTTTGCATCAGCTGCGGTGCCTGTGTGGACACCTGTCCTGAAGTTTTTGATTGGAACGATGATGAAAAAGCTCATGCCATTGTGGATGAAGTCCCTTCTGAAGTTGAAGATCAGGCCATAGAAGCTATGGAAAGTTGTCCTACCAATGCCATATCCCAACACTGAAGAAATAAGGAAACGTAATCGAAGAAAAGTTTTAAGGCACGGTAACTTGAACCGTGTCTTTTTTATCTTTATACTTAGATATCATAGTGACATCCTCCCCCGAATAAATTCGGGGGCATCCCGGCGCGGGATGGCCCAGCACTCAATTTATTGAGTGCTGGATTGGAGAGGCAGTAGTTGATGCAGCGCATCCACCTTTTATTTTGAGAGCTACTGCCTGCATTCAGCATCTCCTCCGGTTTGCTCAAATTATAACAAAACTGGAGGAGAAAGTTAAACCGCTATTCATCCCCCGGTTAAAACCGGGGACATTCTGGCGGAGTTTTAGTAAACTTTTTAAAGACGTTTTTTGGGGGAAACGCCAATGAAAAAATTATGGTGTACTTTCCTTTCCGTATTAATGCTATCAACTTTCATGATCCCGCCAGGGACCGCTGAAGCATCCCTGGTACCGGAGCCGGTGGCGCCTTCAGAGGGAATATATGCCCCGGTTCCGCTCCAACACCAGCCCTCCGGCGGCAAAGTAATAATGATTTTAGTGGATAGGACAAGTATCGACGACTGGGTGGAGATGAATGCACCCAACCTGCATTCACTGGCCGCCAAATACGCGGTAGGTCTTATGAACGACAAAACCGGCGGGAGGGATACCCCTGAAGATACGTGCTTGACTATAGGCTCTGGGATACCGTTACGTGCACCAGGAACCGCAGCCTCTGCCTTTCCGGCGGATGAGGAACTACAGACGGGTACGGCATGGGAGGTTTATAAACAAAGAACCGGGAACGTACCGCCCCCAAGTTCAATTATTCAAACTAGTATAGCTAAAATATATCGCCTAAACGAAAATTCCCCTTATACTTTGGGCCCCGGCACTTTGGGTAAAATGTTAAGAGAAGCGGGCATTAAAACCGCTGTTTTAGGAAATTCTGACGGAATATTAGGACTGCGGCGCCAGGCCGTATTCATAGCAATGGACGACGTGGGCATCGTAGACACCGGCGCCATTGGCGGCAACACCTTATTAACTGATCCCGATTTTCCCGGAGGAACTAGAACTAACTATCAATTTTTACTTAAAAAATTTATATCATTATCCCCAAGTGTCCGGTTTGTTGTTATTGACCTGGGCGACTTTTCTCGTATCGAAGATGCCAGAAACAACCTCTTCGAATCAGTTATTTCCGACCTTCGGAAAAAATCCGTGGAAAGAATGGATAAATTTTTAGGCCAAATTTTACAACATGTCGACCTAAATCGCGACCTGCTAATTATCGTTTCTCCAACACCAGGCGGGAATACAGTCAAAGGCGAAAACTTATTAACACCGGTACTCATAGCCGGCAACGGAGTACACAAAGGCCTAATATATTCACCAACCACGAAACGCCCCGGCATCATACGAAATACGGACCTGTTGCCAACAATATTACAATTTTTGAATATCAACATCCCTCCCGGTATTACAGGACAGACCATACAAATTATGCCCGGGGAATATACACTCTCTTCCCTTGCCCGCCTACAAAAGCAACTGGCCTTGATTTTTCACTGGCGCCGACCCATTTTGCAAAATTATGTATTAATCCAATTGCTATTGCTAGGAGTTTCCCTTTTATTCATTTTTTGGAAAAAGCCTTTAGCGCTAAATATATTAAAACCCGTTCTTCTGGCCGTAATGTCCGTCCCCGTTGCTTTATTGATCTTACCCCTGTTGCCCAGGCCTACCCCCGCAGCCCTGCTGGCAGAATTGCTGGCCCTGGTGATGATACTTACCTTACTATCCATGGGGGCTGGACGGTTTGGTAGTTTTGCACCTTTTATGTTTATAAGCGGCCTGACAAGCATGCTAATTCTCATCGACCTTTTAATGGGAGCTCCCTTGCAAAAGACTTCTTTACTAGGGTACGATCCCATCATGGGCGCCAGGTTCTACGGTCTGGGCAATGAATATATGGGTGTTTTGTTAGGTTCAACATTAATCGCGGCAACATCCCTGCTAACTCAATTTAACAGGTATAAGCGTCCGCTGTTGATGATCATATTCTTTTATTTCCTTTTTGCCGTTTATATAACAGGCGCACCTAACCTGGGAACCAATGTGGGAGGCACCATATCTTCCGTGGGGACCTTCCTGGTTACCGCTCTGCTTCTTACAGGAGTAAAGATTGACCGCAAGGTAATTAGCTTGGTTTGCCTCGGAGTAGTTACAGTGGTAATTGTTTTTATCCTTTACGATATAAGCAGGCCTGCAGCCCAACAATCCCACATAGGCCGCACCGCTTCCCTTATCCTTTCCGGCGGGTTTTCCGAAGTTACAAATATTATTTCCAGAAAGATAGCCATGAACATCAAACTAATTCGCTATACCATTTGGAGTCGCATTTTCCTGGCCAGCCTGGGATGTCTTGCCATTCTTTTTTACCGGCCCAGTGGAATTATGCAATTAATTCAAAAAAAGTACCCCCTTCTTTATAAAGGTTTCGCAGGAGTAATTATAGGTAGCATACTGGCACTGATTTTTAACGACTCCGGAGTGGTTGCCGCGGCAACAGCCATGATTTTCGGCGTCCACCCCATGATTTATCTAATTTTGCAAGAAATTTCCTAAAAAGGAATGGTTAATATGCTTATAGGAAGATTTAGTTTTCAAGGTAGGGAATTCTACGGAGAATTAAATTACTCAAAAGATGAGGTCTGTGAATTAAGAGATTTAAAAGATCTCAACAGTAAGACGGGAAAAACTTACTCACTGAAAGAAATACGGATACTTCCCCCGTGCCGGCCAACAAAAATTGTCTGCGTGGGACTAAATTACCGGGATCACGCAGAGGAATTTAATTTGCCGGTTCCTGATGAGCCCGTATTATTTTTAAAACCGCCTACAACAATTACCGCCCACAAAAGCCCGGTAATATACCCGGCCATGAGCAAGCAAGTGGATTACGAGGCCGAATTGGCGGTGGTTATCGATAAGGTCGCCTCCCGTATCCCTGTTAAAAAAGCACGAGAATATATCTTAGGATTTACCTGTGCCAATGATATCACCGCAAGGGACTTGCAACGAAAGGACGGGCAGTGGACAAGGGCAAAATCCTTCGACACCTTTTTACCTTTGGGACCGTATATTAGTACTGAAATAGACCCTGCTAATGTTAACATAGCTCTTTACTTAAACGGGGAAAGGCGCCAGTATTCCAACACCCAAAACCTGATATTTAGCATTGATGAACTAGTAAGTTTTATATCCAACATTATGACCCTTCTGCCGGGTGATGTAATCTTAACAGGCACACCCTCAGGGGTTGGGCCCCTGAATGTTGGAGATACCGTACGAGTTTCCATTGAAGGCATTGGAGATTTAGAAAATCATATAATTTGATGATTTAATGAGGTTTTTTAAACATTTTAGAGATAAAAAAAAGATATTTTGATTTAACGAACGCTATCATAAATGTTTAGTTGACAATCTTTGATATTGTGTTAAAATTGACTTTGATTGGAATCAAGACAATCCTTTAAACAGGAGAGTCTATTTCATAAAATCCAAAAAGGGGGAGATAGCTAAAATGAAACACCTAGGCCGCCATATTTTAGCTGAAATTTATGGATGTGATTTTGAGACACTAAACAACATCCAAAAGGTAGAACGCATTATGATAAATGCAGCCTTGGAAGCAGGTGCCGAAGTTAGAGAATATGTATTCCATAAATTCAGCCCGCAAGGAATTAGCGGTGTGGTGGTTATCTCCGAATCCCACTTGGCTATTCATACATGGCCAGAATTGGGTTATGCCGCAGTGGATGTTTTTACCTGCGGTGATAAAATAGATCCCTGGGATGCATGTAATTATCTCACGGAGCATTTTGAAGCCAAGCAAGTTTCTGCAAGGGAAGCTAAAAGAGGAATTTTGCCTGATATTAAGCAGGAATCTGTGGTAAATCTTTAGGAGGGAGATATTTATTTTTATTGAGGTAGGTAAAGGTTAGCAATGGCCTTGCAATTAGCCAAAGCAATTGCAAGGCCATTGCTTTTTTAGTATAAAATTTTAAATTGCACCCCTAGAAGGAAATCCTTTTAAAATCCCGAATAATATGTAAAGTTAAGACACGAGGGGGCAGTAAAAGCAATGTCAATATTTGACCCGATTAAGAAAGACTTGGAAGCAGTAAATGCAAAGCTACACAAGGAGTATTTTATAAAGGCCGGGCATTTAAGTTCCTTTGCCCACCTGGATTTTACTCCCTTAAACACGGTAATACGCCCCGGAGTGGTAATTTTATCGGGCAGGCTCTTTGGCCACATAAATGCCCAAGTCATTGCACTGGCTGTAGTGGTACAATTTATTTATATGGCTTCTTCAATCCACTTTAAAATAAATGAAGATAATCATCATGGAAAACCTCCTGTGGATCCTAAAGACGGAAGTCAATTTCCCGTATTGGTAGGGGATTACTTGTACAGTAAATTCTTCAATTCCCTTTGTGATGCCCACATAGTTAAATATCTTAAGCCATTATCTCAAGTGATATGTTCCATACACGAAGGAGGTATTCTAAGACAAAAAACACAACAGCAGGACCTAAATAAACCTTCTATTCAGCGCAAAATCGCCTATAGAGAAACTGCAACCCTTTTTGAAACCGGATGCCGGCTTGTTGCCAACCTTGTCGGTGCAGCTACCAAAGAGCAAGATACTATCGCTAAGTTTGGCAGGGAACTAGGTACAGCCTACGGACTAATGGAAAATAAAGCCGGCTTTGAGTACATTGATCCCCACTTGCAAGAAGCATACTACTTCTTAAATAAGCTACCGCAAAATAAATACCGGTCTATCTTACAAGAGCTCTTAAATCGGCTTCAACAAAACAAGCTGGATTTTGCATAAGGGACCGTAAGCAGAAACGGAAAGGGGCAATAATAATTATGGAAATACCTTCTCAATATAAAAACAAAGAAGAATACGTCCATGCCATTTTTTCTTCTATTGCCCACCGGTACGATCTGCTTAATACTACATTGAGCTTTAACCGTGACAAGTATTGGCGGCGTTTTGCAGTGTCCCAAACGGGCCTTAAAAAAAATGGTTCGGCCCTTGATGTATGTTGCGGAACGGGTATGCTGACACTGGAACTGGCTAAAGCGGCCGGCCCCCAGGGTAAGGTGGTCGGCCTGGATTTTTGTGAGAATATGTTGTCAAAAGCTAAAGAAAACTTAAGTAAAACACCCCTTGGGAGTTCAATTAAACTGATCCACGGTAATGCCATAAACTTACCCTTTGAAGATAACACCTTTGATTGCGCCACCATAGGCTTTGCCTTGCGTAACGTTCCTGATGTAAAGAAAACCATTTATGAAATGAAAAGGGTGGTAAAGCCAGGTGGAAAGGTTGTATCCCTTGAACTTTTCAAACCTAATACACCTATTTTAAAGCAGATTTACTATCTGTATTTTAACCACCTGGTACCGATTTTAGGAAAACTGGGAGTAGGAAGGAGCGGGCCTTATAACTACCTTCCCAATTCTGTATGGACTTTTTCACACCAGGAAGAAATAAAGGACTTATTTTCTCAGCTCGGACTGTTAAATACCACTTATTATGAACTTACCGGCGGAATTGCTGTAGTACACGTAGGAACAAAACCGAAAAATTAACACAAAGGGAAAGAGGGTACTTCCATTGGCATATCATGACTTGCGTGAATTTATTAGGGCACTGGAAAAGAAAAATCTATTAAAACGAATTAAAGTGGAAGTAGATCCAAAGTTTGAAATAACAGAAATCACTGACAGGGTTTGTAAATCCGGAGGTCCGGCCTTGCTGTTTGAAAAGGTTAAGGGCTATGACATGCCGGTGCTGACAAATGCTTTTGGTTCTTTGGAAAGAATGGCCATGGCTTTAAACACAAAGAACTTGGATGAAATTGGCAAAGAACTGTTGAGTTATATACAACCTCCGGAATTACCCACCTCTTTTATGGATAAATTGAAAGTGCTCCCCAAATTGGCCCAAATATCATCCTTTTTGCCCAAAACCGTAAAGTCCGGTCCGTGTAAAGAAGTAATAATCAAAGATAATCCCTCGCTAAAAAAAATCCCTGTATTGACTTGCTGGCCAAAGGATGGAGGGCCCTTTATAACTTTACCCATGGTATTTACCAAGGACCCGGAAACGGGCCGGCGCAACGTGGGAATGTACCGCATGCAGGTCTTTGACGAGCGTACCACGGGAATGCACTGGCACATACACAAAGGCGCAGCCGAACATTATCGAAAGAAAAAAGGGAGAATGCCGGTTGCCATAGCCCTGGGCGGTGACCCGGCCAGTATTTATGCCGCAACTGCACCCCTTCCCCCTGGAATTGACGAAATGCTATTTGCTGGCTTCTTGCGTAAAGAGCCGGTGGAAATGGTACCTTGTGAGACGGTAGACCTGGAAGTTCCGGCCCGGTCCGAGATTGTGCTGGAAGGATATGTCGATCCTGCAGAGACACGTCCTGAGGGACCCTTTGGCGACCATACCGGGTATTATTCACTGGTTGACGAATATCCTGTTTTCCATTTAACATGTATTACTCACCGGAAAGATCCCATTTACCCGGCCACCATAGTGGGACGTCCCCCCATGGAAGATGCTTATATGGGCAAAGCCACAGAGCGTATATTTCTGCCGCTTATACAATTGCAACTTCCGGAAATACAGGACATTAATATGCCTCCGGAAGGTGTGTTTCACAATTGTGTCATAGTTTCCATTAAAAAAACTTACCCCGGCCAGGCCCAAAAAGTAATGTGCGCTCTCTGGGGAATGGGCTTAATGATGCTGGCCAAGTTAATCATAGTGGTTGACCATGATGTTGACGTACAAAACCTTTCCGAAGTTATGTGGCGGGTTTTTAACAATATCGATCCCAAACGGGATATTACCATAATTAACGGCCCCTTGGATGCCCTTGATCATTCATCACCCCTGCCCCATTACGGCAGCAAAATGGGCATTGACGCCACCAGGAAATGGGCTCAAGAAGGACATCCGAGGGAGTGGCCGGAGGATATAACTATGTCCAAAGAAATTAAAGACTTGGTAGACAGAAAGTGGGGTAAATATGGTATTTAAAAAAATTAAAATATTTCTGAAAATGATTAAATTTGAACATACCATTTTTGCCCTCCCTTTCGCCTATGTGGGTGCCCTTTTAGTGGAAAAGAAAGTTCCATTGGCCCACGACATTATATGGATTACCCTGGCCATGGTAGGCGCTCGTACCGCCGCCATGACCTTAAATCGGGTAATTGACCGGCACATTGATGCAAAAAATCCGCGCACCCAGGGACGGGCCATCCCCAAGGGGCTAATTTCGGTAACGGAAGCATGGTTATATATCATTTTATCCTTCGGCTTGCTGATGATTTCAGCTTACCAATTAAGTACCCTTACCATTAAGCTCTTTCCCATAGCAGTCGCAGTCTTAGTAATTTACTCCTATACCAAGCGATTTACCTGGACTTGTCACCTTTTTTTAGGTGCGGCCCTGGGACTGGCTCCCCTAGGTGCCTGGATAGCTATAGCCAATTCCTTTCACCCGGCCCCGGTATTGCTGGGTATTGGTGTAGCCTTTTGGGTAGCCGGGTTTGATATCATTTATGCCTGTGACGATTATGAATTCGACCGCAGGGAAGGGCTTTACTCCATTCCTGCCAAATTTGGGATTGCCCGGGCCCTTACCATTTCTACCATATTCCACATAATTGCTCCACTTATGTTCCTGCTGACGGGACTAATATTACACCTTGGGGCCTTTTACATGACAGGAATTATTTTAGCAGTAGGGCTCCTGTTTTACCAACACCGCTTAATATCACCTGAAGATATGAGCCGGGCGGGTGTGGCGTTTTTTAACCTGAACGGAACTTTAAGCGTGGTAGTATTTTTATTTACGCTGCTGGAAGTACTATGAAAGCTGTAATGCCGTCCCAGGCGGCAGGGCACCTGTTTTAAATTTATGTATTAAGGGGAGACCGCTGTGAATAAACTGTTTGCCTCGGAAGAATTGAAGGACATTATTTATAAGGTGGAAAACGGCGAAAGACTTAGCCGGGAAGACGGGGTAAGATTGTTCAAATCCGGAGACCTTTTAACCATTGGATACCTGGCCAACCTGGTCAGGGAACGAAAAAACGGAAATAAAACATATTTTATAGTTAACAGGCACATTAATCATACAAATATATGCATCAATCAATGCCGCTTTTGTGCCTTTGGCAGGGACAAGACAGCTGCCGGCGCTTACACCTTGAGTTTGGACGAAATAGAGAAAAAAGCCAGGGAATCGGCAGGAGAAGGCATCTCCGAAATACACATAGTGGGAGGATTGAATCCTGAACTGACCCTTGACTATTACGTAGAAATGCTGCAGCGGGTTCGTAAAGTACTACCGGAGGTAATTATCCAGTCCTTTACGGCAGTGGAAGTTGAATACCTTGCCAACTTGCATAACATGTCAATTAAAGAAGTACTGATAACCTTAAAGAAAGCGGGCCTTGACTCTTTGCCCGGCGGGGGAGCTGAAATATTTGCCCCCCACGTAAGGGAAAAAGTTTGCCCCAACAAAATAAGCGGGGAAAAATGGCTGGAAGTTCACCGCTGTGCCCATGAAATTGGCATGAGAACCAATGCCACCATGCTATACGGCCACATAGAAACAATCGAAGATAGAATTGACCACCTTATTCAATTAAGGCACTTACAAGACCAAACAAAAGGATTTTTGGCCTTCATTCCCTTGGCCTTTCATCCTAAAAATACCGCCATGGAATCCATGGGACTTTCAACAACTACAGGTTACGATGACCTGAAAGTTCTTGCCATTTCCCGCCTCATGCTGGATAATTTTGACCATATCAAAGCTTTTTGGATAATGATTGGCCCTAAATTAGCTCAAGTTTCTTTATCCTTTGGTGTAGATGACCTGGACGGAACGGTAGTGGAAGAAAAAATTGCCCATGATGCAGGAGCACAGACCGGTCAATACTTGCCGAAGTCCCAATTGATAAATATGATTAAGTCTGCCGGGCGTGAGCCGGTGCAAAGGGATACCCTTTATAATGTTGTTGAGGAGGGGTTTTAAATGCCCCAGCTTAAAATCGGCCAAGTTGATTACATTAATTGCCTCCCGGTTTATCATGCACTGGAAGAAAATCTTTTACCTTTGGAATATGACCTGGTTAAGGGGCCGCCCACTCAATTAAATGACATGTTCTTAAATGACCGGCTGGCCGTTACCCCCATTTCTTCAATCGAATATGCGCGGAATAGTGACAGCTGTATTATTCTCCCGGGAATGTCCATAAGCGCCGACGGGAGGGTGGCAAGTATATTATTATTTAGCAAAGTACCGGTAACGGAACTGGAAGGGAAAAAGGTATGTCTAACCTCATCATCGGCCACGTCGGTCGCCCTGCTGAAAATCCTTTTTGAACATTATTTCCACGTGGATGCCATATATGAAACGACACCTCCCGACCTCAAATTGATGCTGAAAAAAGGAGACGGGGCACTGCTTATAGGTGATGACGCCATGCTCGCCCACCAAATGGTAAAAGAAACGGGGTGGGAGATACATGTCACCGATCTTGGTGAAGCATGGAAAAACTTTACCGGACTAAAAATGGTTTACGCCCTTTGGGCTGTTAAACAATCCCTGGCCGAAACCCATCCTGAACAAGTTAACCAACTGGTAGAAATATTGCATAGATCCAGAGAAATAGGTCTCAAAGATATACCCGCACTGATTAAAAAGGCCCATTACAGGACCAAACTTCCCATACCGGTACTGGAAGATTACTTTAACACAATTCACCACGAGTTGGGAAAAGATGAAAGAAAGGCTTTGCTGACATTTTTCGACTATGCTTATAAAAGCGGCTTAATTAAAGAACGGACACGGTTAAGAATTTGGGGTGAAGATACTTGATAAACCTCCAGGACATTTTGGAAAAGGCAGTGGACGGGAAAAGATTAACCTTTGAGGAAGGTACTTACCTTTTAAAATACGGTGATTTGATTACCCTCGGCCGGGCCGCCGACTTAGTAAAAAAAAAAGTACATGCCAATACAAAAATAGTTACCTTTGTTATAGACCGTAATATTAATTATACCAATATTTGTTCCTGCGGGTGCAAATTTTGTGCTTTTTTCCGGTCTCCCAATGACCCTGACGCATACATCTTAAGCAGAGAAGAGCTATTTCAAAAGATTGATGAAACGGTGCAGGCCGGGGGGACGGAATTATTAATACAAGGGGGTCTGCACCCTGAGCTGGGTATTGAATATTACGAAAATCTACTCCGGGATATCAAAGGACGCTACCAGATACACATCCATTCCTTTTCACCTCCGGAAATAATCCACATGGCGAAAATTTCAGGTATTAGTATAAAAGAAGCCCTTTCTCGTCTTAAAGACGCGGGCCTGGACTCCCTGCCCGGGGGAGGGGCCGAAATACTGGTTGACCGCGTGCGGAAGAAAATAAGTCCCAATAAAATTTCCTGGTCTCAGTGGATGCAGGTTATGGAAATCGCCCACCGCCTGGGATTGAAGACTACCGCTACAATGATGTTTGGTCATGTGGAGTATCCGGAAGAGAGGATATTACACATGATCCGGGTACGGGAACAGCAAAACCGCACCGGTGGATTCACTGCCTTCATACCATGGACCTTCCAGCCTAAAAATACCCGCTTGGGCGGCGATACTGCCACCGGAGTAGATTATTTAAAAACCCTGGCCGTTTCCAGGCTGGTGATTGACAATATACCCAACATACAGGCATCCTGGGTAACCCAAGGTACAAAAATAGCCCAAGTGTCCCTTTTTTTCGGGGCCAACGATTTTGGCAGCACTATGCTGGAAGAAAACGTTGTACGTGCTGCCGGAGTGACTTACAGGGTATCTTTAAATGAAATTATTCACTGTATTAGGAAAGCAGGTTTTATCCCCGCGCAGCGAACTACGGATTATAAAATTTTAAAAATCTTCGACAAGTAGCTTTAATATAATTATTCGATGTTTCCACAGGGGAAAGTTATTAAACCCGGTACTTTTAAAATGCCGGGTTTTTTAATCTCCTTATAAATACTTAAGAAAAACGGAGATAAATGGAAGATTCCCTTGCTTTTAAGTTATTCCTGCCATATAATTTTGGGCAAAATGGTCACTGTGGAGGCAAGCTATGGCAAATTCAAAACCAGTTAATTATCTCAGGCAATTACCCGCGGTGAACGAAATTATGCGGAGCCTCGAACTACAAAAAATTCTGGAACAAAATCCACGGAATTTGGTTGTTAATACAATAAGACAAGTACTTGAAAAAAATCGGCGCAATATTTTGGCGGGACAAGAAAAACCGTCATCTCAAAAAGAACTAAAAGAAAAAATTATCGCCGAAGTTTTAGTGCAAGTAGAAAAACATAATATCCCCGGGCTGCGCCGGGTAATTAATGCCACGGGGGTTGTTATACATACCAATTTGGGGCGGGCCCTTTTAAGTAAAAGCGCCCTGCAGGCAGTGGGAATGGTTGCATCAGGTTATAGTAATTTGGAACTGAACTTGGATACAGGTAAGCGGGGCTCCCGTTACGAGCCCCTGGAAGATTTGCTGGTGGAACTCACCGGGGCCGAGGCAGCGCTGGTAGTCAACAATAATGCCTCGGCAGTTCTCCTGGCCCTCGGAACTTTAGCTTGCAATAAGGAAGTAATTGTTTCCCGGGGACAGCTGGTTGAGATAGGCGGCTCTTTCCGAATTCCTGATGTGATGGCCCAGAGCGGAGCCAGGCTGGTTGAAGTTGGAACAACCAATAAAACATACCCGGATGACTACCGCCGGGCCGTTAATGAAAACACCGCCCTGTTATTGAACGTACATACCAGCAACTACCGTATTGTAGGATTCACCCGGGAAACGAGCGTTAAAGAACTGGTAGAAGTGGGTAAGGAAAAAGGAATTCCCGTAATGTCGGACCTGGGCAGCGGGTCACTGGTGGACCTCCGGGACTTGGGACTTCCCTACGAGCCTACTGTAAAGGAAACAGTTGCCGCCGGCACAGATATAGTAACTTTTTCAGGAGATAAACTTTTAGGTGGGCCACAGGCAGGTATCATTGTGGGAAAGCGGAATTTCATCGAAAAGATGAGGAAAAACCCTTTGACCAGGGCCATACGCATAGATAAATTTACGGTGGCCGCCCTGGAAGCAACCCTGAGAGAATATCGAGACCCGTCAAGTGCACTGGCCAATATTCCCACCCTGAGAATGCTGGCAGCCACTTTAAAAGATTTGTACCCCAGGGCAAAAAAATTGTTGGATATGCTCAACGAACTGTCCCTGCCCCATGTGGAATTTAACCTTGTGGAAACGGTCTCGAGGGTGGGGGGCGGGGCCCTGCCCACGGCTGAACTGCCATCCTATACAGTGGAAATTATACCTAAAAATATGGAAGTATCCGAACTGGCTTCCCGGTTACGGAAAGGCAATCCCGCAGTTATAGGACGCATCCAGGACGACAGGCTCCTCCTGGATATACGCACGGTACAAGAAAATGAAGATGAACAACTGTTTAAAGCAATAGCTAAAATTCTACGGGATGCCGGGTAAACTCACTGCTTTAAGAAACCGGAAGAAGGTGGCTATGTTGAGGCATTTTATTATCGGAACAGCCGGTCACGTGGACCATGGTAAAACAGTCCTGGTAGAAAGGCTGACAGGCATCAATACAGACAGGTTAAAAGAAGAAAAGGACAGGGGAATTTCTATAGAGCTCGGATTTGCTTCCCTCACCTTGAATAACGGGCAGACGGCCAGCATAATTGACGTTCCCGGCCACGAGCGCTTTATAAAAAACATGCTGGCCGGGGTTGGCGGAATCGATATGGTTATGCTGGTAATTGCGGCAGACGAAGGTATAATGCCCCAAACCCGCGAGCACCTGGATATCATTCAACTTCTTCAGATAAATAAGGGAATTGCAGTCATCACAAAAATTGACCTGGTGGATGAAGAGCTTTTGGAGCTGGTAGAAGAAGATGTGCGGGACTTTCTTTCCCGGACAGCCCTTGCTGGCGCCCCTATCATTAAAGTTTCCTCCTTAACCGGAGAGGGAATAGACCAACTAAAAAAAGCCCTGACCGAAATAGCTGAAACCATACCTCCCAGACCGGAGACCGGTTTTCCGAGATTGCCGATAGACCGGGTTTTTTCCGTTACCGGTTTCGGTACTGTGGTCACCGGCACGCTTATTTCAGGCCGCCTGGAAATCGGCGCAAACGTGGAAATTTACCCGCAGGGCATTCAGTCTAAAATTCGTTCCCTGCAGGTACACGGGCAAAAACAAAGTCATGCCAGTGCAGGGCAGAGGGTGGCGGTAAACTTAACGGGCGTGGAAACCAGTGATATTAAAAGAGGGAACGTACTCGCCGCTCCGGGAACCTTAAAACCCTGGAACAGGCTGGACGTAAAGCTGCATCTTTTAGAAAGCACCCCGCGCCCGCTTAAAAACAGAGCCAGGGTAAGGGTATACCTGGGGACTGCAGAAATATTATCCCGGGTAATTCTTTTGGACAGAGAAGAACTAAATCCTGGAAATGATTGTTATGCCCAACTCCTGCTGGAAAAGATGGCTTCATGTGCCAAAAATGACCGGTTTGTTATTCGTTCCTATTCCCCCATGCGTACCATTGGCGGCGGAAAAGTTATCGACCCCACGGCCCGCAAACATAAACGGTTGCAGCCGGAAGTTATTGAGGCCCTTAAAACCAGGGAAAAGGGTTCCCCACCTGAACTGGCCGAACAATTTTTAGCAATACAAAAAACACTTCTTACAATAGATGAAATCAAACCTTTGTCCGATTTGAGCCGGAAAGAAAAGATCAATACTTTAACGGAATTACTCAATAAAAACAAAGTTAAAAAAATAGAGGGAGATCCTGACCTTTACGTTCTCACAAGCATTTACAGCCAATGGTCGGAACAAATATCAGACCTGTTAAAACAATATCACCGCCAGTACCCTTTACGAGAAGGCTATCCCAGGGAAGAATTACGGTCGCGGAAATTTTCCAATCTTTCCTCCAAGCAATTCCAGCAACTTTTGCAAACAATGGAAGAGGACGGATTTCTAAAATTACATGCCCAAACCATTTCCGCCCCCGGTTTTAAGCCGCAGCCAAGCGACAGGCAGAAAAAAATTATCGAGCAAATCGAAGAAAAATTTAAATCCGCCGCCTTTCAACCTCCCGCCTGGGTCGATACTTGCAAGCAGGTAAAACTTGACGAAGAGCAGGTTAACGAAATTTTACAGTATCTCCTGCGGGAGGAAATTTTAATAAAGTTAAGCGATAATATTTATTTTCACCGGGAGGTTTTGGAGGAGGCGAAATCAAAAATAGCCAACTACCTGAAAGAAAAAGGGGAAATTTCCATTGGAGAGGCCAGGGACATTCTCCAAACATCCAGAAAATACGCCCTGCCGCTCCTGGAATATTTCGATGCCCGGAAAATAACCCGGAGGGTAGGGGACATGAGGGTAGCCGGCAAGGCGCTGGAATAAAAAAGCCGCTGCTTCCTGGCAAGCGAATTGCGTAATGCCGGTAATGAATAGGGGGAATAATTTTGCCTGCTGCCAACCCGCTCTTGGATTATATAAGAAATGTAATTTCCAGCCAGGGACCCATAACCTTTGCCCAATTCATGGATATTGCCCTGTACCACAAACAGTGGGGCTACTATATGAAAAACGTCCAGTTGGGCCGGCAAGGAGATTTTTTTACCAGCCCCCACGTCAGTCCCGTTTTTGGCCGCATGTTAGCCCGCCAACTACACGAAATGTGGGAGCTGGCAGGGAAGCCCAACGGGTGGGAGTTGGTGGAATACGGCCCCGGAGAAGGCTTATTAAGCAGAGACATTCTAATTACCATAAAGGAAGAATTCTCGTCATTCTTTAATGCCATAAATTACCGGCTTTTGGAAACCAGTGACACCCTGGCCAAGCGACAAAAAGAACTTCTGAAGAAATCTAACTTCAAACCACTTAAAGTAAAATGGATCAAAAGTTTAGATGAAATAAGCCCGGTCCCTTTCAAAGGATGTATTTTCTCAAATGAACTGATAGATTCATTTCCCGTACACTTGGTTAGGCAAACTGAAGATGGCTTGAGGGAACTATACGTTACCATTCAAGACGGGGAATTGACCTTTATACCGGGCCAATTATCAACTGAAAAACTTGAAGAATACTTCGCAGAGCAAAGTATAGAACTGGCACCGGGCCAAACCGCCGAAGTTAATCTTAATGCCATTACATGGCTTGCCGGCGTAGCAAAATTTTTAAATAAGGGATTTGTTTTAACCATTGATTACGGCATGTCGGCTGAGGAATTATATTCCCCGGCTCGCTTTGACGGCACCCTTCGCTGCTTTTCCAGGCATCGGCTGAATACGTCCCCCCTGGAAGACGTTGGGCAGCAAGACATCACAGCAAGTGTCAACTTTACCGCCCTGGAAAAATGGGGTGAAATGGTGGGCCTAAAGAGCCTCGGTTCAATCAGCCAATCCCAGTTTTTAATTAATTTGGGTATTCTGGAAGAACTGAGAACGGGCCGCGAGTATAGCTACGACCCCTTAAAAATAAAAAAGACCATGGCCATAAAACAATTGATCATGCCCGAAGGAATGGGAAGGGTTTTTAAAGTACTGGTCCAATATAAAGGATTCGACACCCCTCCTCAGCTGTTCGGGCTGCGTCCGGGCAGAGGAATTTAAAATTCTCTACAAATGTTTATAAATACTTTTTTTCCGGGAAAGATATTTCCGGAGGTGATAATAATAACGTCCAAGTCAAGCAATACTGATTTTCCCTCTTTATCCATTGATGCTAAAAATTCCGGTTCAAAAAGCAAATGCGCCCAAAAACCGGACGACGCCACCCTGGAAGCAGCGATAAAGTCTTCAGAAAGGGATGAAAGCTGTTCCGTAAGCAACTCGGAAACATAAAAGCCGCGTTACCCACGCGGCTTTTCTTTAATCTTTTTTATGGCTTCCACGGCCAGCCGATCACAACGATTATTATACTTATTGTCGGCATGACCCTTTACCCACACCCATTTAACCCTATGCCTGGAAGCCAGTTCAAGGACTCTTTTCCAGAGATCCGGGTTTTTGGCCGGTTTATCTTTACCCCTCATCCACCCTTGGGCCTGCCATCGCTTTACCCATCCCTTATTCATGGCGTCAACAATATATTTGCTGTCTGAGTAAAGGGTAACCCGGCAGGGCCGTTTCAGGGCTTCAAGCCCCTTGATAACTGCCATTAGCTCCATTCTATTATTGGTGGTATTTTCACACCCTCCCGATAATTCCTTTATAATTTCCTTATATTTTAAAACAACCCCGTACCCCCCGGGACCCGGATTCCCGCTGCACGCCCCGTCCGTATAAATTTCAACTTCCGTCAAAAACATCTCTCCCGTTACACTTTTTAGGTAAGAATTATACCACGTATTACCATTGGATGTAAATACGCGGCATAGAAGCAAAAATTTTAGAATCTCCTGGATTTAAATAAATCATCCATCGACAATGATTTTTGTCATCTTAAGAAGGATTTTAGCGAATAACATGGAATCAATTTAGGGTTAACTTTAGATTGAAACGGCTTAAGAGGAGGTGGCAGTTTCCAAGGAGGTTTTTTAAAACTTATAAATCATAGAAAAGTAAGGGAGGTTGAAGGGGTTGTCCATAAAAAATTTCAAGTTTCTTTCGATATTAATGCTCACCATTGCAGCCACTTTGTTATTGGCCGGCTGTGGCGAGAACGAGAACACGGCACAGGATCAAAATGATGACAAAATTAAAGTGGCTTTCATGTATGTAGGGCCGGTAGGGGATGCCGGGTGGACCTATGCCCATGATCAGGGGAGAAAATACCTGCAAGAAAAACTTGATTACGTTGTGGCCGAAGATATAGTAGAAAATGTCTCTGAAGGGGCGGAGGCAGAAACCGTACTGACCCAGTTGGCCGAAAAAGGTAACGATGTTATTTTCTCCACCAGCTTCGGGTTTATGGACCCAACCATTAATGTTGCCAAGAAATATCCCGATAAAATTTTTCTTCACTGCTCGGGATATAAAACCGCCGAGAATGTAGGTACATATTTCGGTAGAATGTACCAGGCCCGCTTCTTAACAGGTCTTGTGGCAGGAAGAGCAACCAAAAGTAACATTATAGGTTATGTGGCTGCATATCCCATCCCGGAAGTCATTCGCGGTATAAACGCCTTTACCTTGGGAGTCAGAAAAGTAAATCCGGATGCCATTGTAAAAGTTGTGTGGACCAATACCTGGTACGATCCAGCTAAGGAAAAGGATGCCGCCAAGGCATTGCTTGATGCCGGGGCAGATGTCATCGCCCAGCACCAGGATACCCCGGGACCACAGGAGGCCGCCGAGGAGGCCGGAGTCTACGGTATAGGCTATAACACCGATATGAGTAAGTTTGCTCCCAAAGCGGTTCTTACTTCAGCCATTTGGAACTGGGGGCCCTACTATGTAAAAACCCTTGAAGCCATAAAAAACGGCACCTGGAAATCCAACCAGTACTGGGGTTCCCTGGCCGAGGGCATAGTTGATATTGCTCCTTTCGGCCCCATGGTGGATGATGAAACCAAAGAGCTGGTTAAAAAGTGGAGAGCCAAAATAGAAAATGGTAAATGGGACGTATTTTATGGCCCAATTAAAGATCAAAACGGCAATATCAGGGTAGAAGAAGGACAAAAAATGACCGATGAAGAAATTCTCAATATGGATTGGTTTGTAGAAGGTGTAAGGGGAAGCCTTAAATCCTCTAAATAAATACCAACCAGGGTTACTGGCAGGACATCCTGCCAGTAACCCTTTGTTAAGAGGCGACAGTATGAGGCAAGAATTCCTCCTGGAAATGAAACAAATAACCAAGAAATTTCCCGGAGTACTGGCAAATGATAAAATTGATTTCTCGGTGAAGCCGGGAGAAATTCACATGCTGCTGGGAGAAAACGGCTCCGGGAAGAGTACCTTAATGAGCATTTTGGCCGGGCTTTACAAACCCGACTCCGGTGAAATATATATTAAAGGCAAAAAAGTTAATTTTAAATCGCCCCGGGACGCCATTGATGCAGGTATCGGCATGGTTCACCAGCATTTTAAACTGGTGGAAACCTTCACCGTAGCAGAAAACATAATACTTGGAACCGGCCAAAAGTTTAAATTAAATATGCCTCTTGTGGAAAGTCAAATTACAAAAATTTCCGCAAAATACGGGCTGATGGTGGACCCTGCCGCAAAAATATGGCAGCTCTCTGTTGGAGAAAAACAAAGAGTAGAAATATTAAAAATGCTTTACAGGGGATCGGAATTACTGGTGCTGGACGAACCAACGGCTGTTCTTACCCCCCAAGAAAGCCGCGACCTGTTCAAGAACCTCAGACAAATGGCAGAAGATGGCCGGGGAATAGTAGTTATAACCCACAAGCTCCAGGAAGTAATGGAAGCTGCCGACCGGGTTACCGTATTACGTTCCGGGAAGGCTGTGGCCACCCTGTATAGAAAAGACATTACGGAGCAGGATCTGGCTTGGCTTATGGTAGGGCGAGACGTAGTTTTCCAGCAAAAAAAATCCCCTCAAAACTTCGGTGTAAAGGTTTTGGAACTAAATCAAGTGGAGGCCCTTAACGATAACGGCAGGCCCGCCTTGCGGGGGATTACGCTGGACGTTCGAAAAGGAGAAATTTTCGGCATTGCAGGGGTAGCCGGAAACGGGCAGCGGGAACTGGCGGAAGTTATTACGGGTATACGCAAGTGTACTTCCGGCAGCATCTACCTAAATAATAAAAACATTACCAACTTGGAACCGGGTGAAATTATTGGTCGAGGAGTAGGGTACATTCCGGAGGACCGCTTAGGCACAGGCCTTATACCGAAACTTGGCGCCGTGGATAATGTAATGTTAAAAGAATATAAAAGTGCCTTTTCCCGCGGGCCTTTATTGGATTATAAAAAGGCTTTTTCAAAGACAAAAAGTCTTATATCCCAGTTTAATATTAAACTAACTAATCCGAGTGCGCCGGTCAGCCTGCTATCAGGCGGAAACTTGCAAAAATTGCTCCTGGCCAGGGAAATATCATTAAACCCGGCTCTTCTGGTTGCCGTTTATCCTGTGCGCGGGCTGGACGTGGGCGCCACTGAAGCGGTGCACCGGCTGCTCCTTGAACAGCGATCTAAAGGGACCGCCATATTACTCATTTCAGAAGATCTGGATGAAATTTTTAAACTTAGCGACAGAATTGGAGTTCTTTACGAAGGCCAAATAACCGGCATTTTAAAAACAGAACATGCTGATTTGGAAGAAATTGGTCTCCTGATGATGGGGACTAAAAAAACAGGGGAAATGCTATCATGAACAACCTGCAAAATATACTTCCCCCCATATCCCTGGAAAAGAGACTTCTCCCTTCACCGGCAGCCAGCCTGCTGGTGCCGTTAATTTCGATTACTTTGGCCCTTTTAATCGGGGGAATATTTCTTGGTCTCACCGGTAAGGACCCCTTACAGGTTTATTTAGTAATGTTCGTCAACTCTTTCGGCTCTACTTACGGGCTGACCGAAACCGTTGTAAAGGCAATTCCCCTTCTGCTGGCAGGGCTAGGGCTGGCTGTTGCCTTTCGTATGCAACTATGGAACATTGGCGGTGAAGGACAAATATATATGGGGGCCTTTGGAGCCACCTGGGTGGCGCTAAACTTTCCTAATCAGCCTGTATGGATAGTATTGCCTGCGATGGTACTGGCCGGATGTATTGCAGGGGCCTTTTGGGCCCTCATACCCGCCATACCCCGTGCTTATCTGGGGGTTAACGAAATCATTACCACCCTTATGCTAAACTATGTTGCCATATTATGGGTGGATTACCTGGTCTATGGCCCGTGGAAAGACCCCAACGGGTATAATTTTCCCATAACGGCTCCTTTTTCGGAATCCGCCGTACTGCCCACACTGAACGATACGCGCATTCATGCCGGCTTATTAATAGGTATTATTTTGGCAATTATATTTTACATAATAATTTTTCACACAAAATTTGGATATGAAATCCGGGTAATAGGGGAAAGCCCCGAGGCGGCCCGTTATGGCGGCATGAACATTACCAAAAAAATTCTACTGGTGATGATGATCAGCGGAGCCGTTTGCGGACTTGCAGGCATGGCCGAAGTGGCCGGCGTTACTCACCGGCTTCAACACGGTTTCTGCCCGGGATACGGTTATACCGCAATTATCGTGGCCTGGCTAAGCAAGCTAAACCCCATTGGCATTATCATCGTTGCCTTATTGTTCGGCGGCCTGCAGGTTGGAGGATACGCAATACAGATGAGCGGCGTCTCTGCCACTGTAGTGTCAATGTTGCAGGGAATCTTGTTATTTTTCGTATTAGGCGGCGAAATACTTACACGATACAGGATCTCAATTAATACCCGCAACGGCCAGGGGGATGATGCCTCGTGAACTCAGACATTTTAATCGCCATGCTGGCCACCGCCATAACCGCAGGCACCCCGATCCTTTATGCTGCCCTGGGGGAGATTTTGGCCGAGCGCTCGGGAATATTGAACCTGGGCGTGGAAGGTATGATGCTGGTTGGTGCCGTCAGCGGCTTTATAGCCGCCTTTAAGACAAATAACCCGTGGATGGGTGTCTTTGTAGCCATGGCGGCAGGTGGGGCCATGGCCTCCATCCACGCATTTTTTACGGTAACCATGAAAGCAAACCAAACGGTCAGCGGCCTGGCCTTAACCATTTTCGGTACCGGATTGAGCGGATACCTGGGCAAGCCCATGGTTGGGATACCGTTAGAAATTTCCTTCAAGACACTTGAATTACCCGTATTAAGTAATATTCCATTCATCGGCCCGATAATGTTCCGGCAAGATGCCCTGGTTTATTTAAGTTACCTGCTTGTTCCTGCGCTATGGTTTTTTATATACAGGACCAAGCCCGGGCTGCAATTGCGGGCGGTGGGTGAAAACCCGGCAGCTGCCGACTCCCTGGGGATTAATGTTTTCCGTATCAAATATATTTACGTAATCTTGGGCGGTATGCTGGCAGGTTTGGGGGGAGCTTATCTTTCCTTGGTTTATGTACCTACCTGGATGGAAAACATGGTGGCCGGCCGGGGATGGATAGCCGTTGTCCTGGTAATATTCGCCACCTGGAACCCGGGCCACGCACTTTTGGGCTCATATATCTTTGGAGGAATTGACGCCCTGGGATACCGCCTGCAAACACTGGATGTGCTGATACCTCCCTATTTTCTTAAAATGCTGCCGTACCTTTTCACAATAATAGTCCTCATCCTCGTAACAGGGAAAAATGCCGTCAAGCATATCGGGGCACCCCGCTCTTTAGGTCTGTCCTATGACCGGGAAGAACGGTAACAAATCCCAGGTAAAAGGAGTTAAGTTTATGCAAGCTCTTAAGGAAAAAATATTAAAGGAAGGTAAAGTGCTGTCCGATACCATACTTAAGGTGGACTCTTTTTTAAATCACCAAATTGACCCCGCGCTTATCATGGAATTGGGAAAGGAACTCGCCTTTAGATTTCAAGAGGACTCTGTAACTAAAATTCTTACCGTTGAAGCTTCTGGAATTGCCGTTGCCATGGCCACCGGACTGGCCCTTAACGTCCCGGTGGTTTTTGCCAAAAAGAAACGGGCAGCTACAGCCGACCCCAATGTGTTTTCCAGTACCATTTATTCTTTTACTAAAAAAGAGTCTGTGGAAATATATGTAAACAGCCGTTTTTTACAGCCCACGGACAATATCTTACTGGTAGACGATTTCCTGGCTCAAGGAGATGCGCTTAGGGGCATGGTAGATATAGTCCGGCAATCAGGTGCCTCAATAGCAGGGGTAGGTATTGTCATTGAAAAGGTCTTTCAGGGAGGAGGACAAGCCCTCAGGGAAGAAGGAATACGGATAGAATCCCTGGCCCCTATAACCAGCCTTGCTAACGGGAAAATTATCTTTGATTCCTAAAACACCTTAAAAAGGTGTTTTTTATTTAGTTGCCCCTCTGGGTAAAAACACCCGATTGTTTTTTGTCCGCGTATGTACTACAATGTTACGGGGCTTTGTCGCCGGCTTTGGCACTCCAATCTGGAGGTGGAGACAAACAATGAGTATTCAAGAGGTACGGATAACAAATCGCCCCGGACTTCCTGATGCTAGGGGAGACGAAATATTATACGAAATTAAACATTCCCTTCGCTTAGATAATATTACTTCCGTTAAAACAGCCAAGGTTTATCGTTTCGAAGGTATAAGTGAAAAAGAAGCTAAGTACCTGGCAGAAAAACTTTTGGCTGAATCCATATTTCAAAATTATACATTGAACCGGCCCATCCTTACCGGCTGTGATCATATATTGGAAGTGGCCTATAAGCCCGGGGTTATGAACCCTGAAGCCGCATCCCTTATGAAAGCAGCCAGGGACCTTGGCATAAACCACTTGAAAGCAGCCGATTCCAGCATGGAATACGGTTTCACCGGAGTTGGCATCACCGAAGAAGACATAAACTTAATCACCCGACGCCTTCTGGTGAATGATACCGTTGAACGTGTGGTTAGGGAAAGGCCAAAAACATTAATTATTGGAGGAAGTCCTGGCAAAACAGAGATTATACCCCTTCGCCGGATGACCGAAGGTGAAATGGAGGAATTGAGCAAAGACCGGCTTTTCTTGAACCTGGAAGAAATGAAAATAATACAATCCTATTTTATGAAAATAGGCCGGGATCCCACGGATTGTGAACTGGAAACTATTGCTCAGACATGGTCGGAACACTGCGTTCACAAGACATTCAAAGCTAAATTGATAGTAGACGGGCGAGAAAAAAAGCCCCTCATGGCCCGCTTACAGGAATCCACCCGAAATGCCAACCATCCCCTGGTACTCTCGGCCTTCGTGGACAATTCAGGGGTAATGGAATTTTACGATGGCCAGGCAATTTGCGGTAAGGTTGAAACACATAATTCTCCTTCGGCAATTGAGCCTTATGGAGGTGCCATGACCGGCAGCGGAGGTGTTTTCCGGGATATTATGGGTACCGGACAGGGGGCAAAGGTAATCGCCTCCACGGACATGTTTTGTGTGGCCCCACCTGACTTACCCTTTTCAGAAGTACCGGAAGGGTGCCTGCACCCTAATTACCTGCTGCGCCGGGTGGTTGCAGGTGTACGGGATTACGGCAATCGCATGGGCATCCCCACCAATAACGGCTCCGTACACTTCCACCGTGATTTCCGGGCTAAGCCATCCGTCATAGTCGGAGCCTACGGGATAATTCCCGCCGATAAGTGTAAAAAAGGAGAACCCGTGGAAGGAGACCTTGCCGTGGTTATAGGAGGTCGCACCGGAAGAGACGGCATTCACGGGGCCACCTTTTCCAGCGGGGAAATGACCGACAGAACCATGTCCGTTAATTCCAGCGCCGTGCAAATAGGTCATCCTATAGAAGAAAAAAGAATGAGTGACGCCCTTCTATTAGCCAGGGACCGCGGCTTAATCCGGGCCATTACCGACTGCGGGGCCGGAGGATTCAGCTCGTCTTTGGGCGAAATGGGTAAAAACATAGGCGTGGACGTTTGGCTGGATAAAGTACCTTTAAAATATCCCGGCCTTGCTCCGTGGGAAATATGGCAATCGGAAAGTCAAGAACGAATGGTCGTAGCTGTCAAACCTGAGAACCTTGAATCTCTGGTGGAAATATGTAAGGATCATAACGTAGAGGCCACCGTTATCGGAAAATTCACCGGAAACAGGCGGCTTAAAGTATACTACGGGAAAGAAATAGTTTGTGACCTGGATATGGAATTTCTTTATAATGGCCTGCCGCAACGCATTATGGCCGCATCCTGGAAGCCTGAAACTTTTAAGGAACCAGATACCAGTAAATCAATTAAGTGGGAAGAAACTTACAAAAAAATAATGGGAAGCCTCAATGTATGCTCCAAGGAACCCATTGTACGTCAGTATGACCACGGGGTGCAAAGCGGCAGCGCCCTTCCTCCTTATGGTGGAGTGGCCCACGACGGGCCCAATGATGCTACTATAATTACCCCCATACTGGGTAAGCCCTATGGAGTGGTAATCAGTCATGGTTTGAACCCCATTTTGAATAAAATAAATCCCTATTACGGCAGCTTGTGGGCAGCGGCGGAAGCAGTATCCAATGCAGTGGCAGCAGGGGCAAACCCGGAAGAAATATGTTTAATTGACAATTTTATATGGCCCTTCCCCGATGAAGAGTCGCTGGGCGCCCTGGACATGGCCGTAGATGCCTGCAGTGACTTTGTAAGGGCTACAGGAATGCCTTTTATCTCCGGAAAGGATAGTTTAAGCAGCACTTACCGCTCCAAAGAAGGAGAGGTAATAAAGATTCCGCCCGTCCTTTGTATTTCAGCCTTCGGCCGAATTCCCGACGTTACCAAAACCTCTTCTGCAGACTTTAAAGAAAGCGGCAACCAAATTGTTTTCGTAGGTCATCGCGATACTTCCCAAATGGCGGGTTCTGCCTATTTTGAACTGCTTGGTGCCCTGGGTAATAACCTGCCCCGGGTAGAGCCGGAAAAGTTATACGAAGTTTGGAAAGTGATACACAAATTAATAAAAAATAATAGCATCATAGCCTGCCATGACATAAGTGAAGGCGGGCTGGCGGCATGTTTGGCGGAGATGTGTTTTGGCGGAGGCTTGGGAGCTGAAATAAATATTCCCGGGAAAGAAAGGCCGGATTACTTCCTGTTTAATGAGACGGCAGGATGCTTCCTGGTGGAAGTGCCTGCTAACAAGGACCCCGCCCTGCTGTTTAATAATGTTCCCTTCGTGAAATTAGGGGTTATCACCTCCCGCCCCGTTATTACAGCCAAACAAGGGAACCGGCATTTATTTGAAATTAGCTTAGATGAATTAAAGGCCGCCTGGCAAAAACCCATGAGGGAGGTGTTCGGCGGTTGAGGCCTAAAGTATGCATTTTAAGAACAGACGGAACCAATTGCGATATTGAAACCCTTTACGCGGTGGAAAAAGCCGGAGCACAGGGGCAGTTGGTTCATATAAACCAGCTTCGCAGCGGCATGGAAAACTTACTTGATTACCAGATACTGGTTATACCCGGAGGATTCACCTACGGGGATGATGTTCATTCCGGCAAAATCCTGGCGGTGGAATTGATATCATTTCTAAAGGAACAAATGCTGGAATTTGTATCCCGGGGCAAACCAATCCTGGGCATTTGCAACGGGTTTCAGGTACTGGTGAGAACCGGCCTGCTCCCCAAAGGCAGGCCGGGGGATATCTCAGTCGCTTTAATGGGTAACGACAGCGGGCGCTTTGAATGCCGCTGGGTAAACATGAGAGTGGAAAAGTCAAACTGTATTTTTACCCGGGGAATGGAAGGTTCAATAGTTAGTTACCAGGCCGCCCACGGCGAAGGGAAATTTTATACCGATAGAGACACCTTAGAGTTCTTGGAAAATTCCAGTCAGGTGGTGTTCAGGTATTGTACAGCTGATGGGGAGCCCACTTCCTTATACCCGGCAAATCCCAACGGCTCCCTTAATGCCATTGCGGGAATATGCGATCCTACCGGAAAGATAATGGGCCTGATGCCCCACCCTGAAAGGTTTATTGAACCTTACCACCATCCCAACTGGCGGCGCCAATCCACAAAGCCGCAAGGACTGGCCATATTTGAAAATGCAGTGAAGTATGCACAACAAATATAAAACTAAACAGGATGAGTGATGCTTATGTTGATTCGAAAGGCAAAAATATCCGATGTTGAAACAATTCACAGCTTTATCTCCTATTACGCCGGCCAGGGACTGATGCTTCCCAGGTCGAGGTCTTCCCTTTACGAGGATATAAGGGAATTTACAGTAGCTGAGGAAAAAGGCAAAATTATCGGCACCGGGTCATTGCACATAATTTGGGAAGACCTGGCGGAAATTCGTGCCCTTGCCGTTCACCCGGAACGTCAAAGGGAAGGTGTCGGGCGGGCGCTCGTACAATCTTTTCTAGCCGAGGCGGATGAATTGGAAATTCCCAGGGTATTCGCCCTGACATACCAGGCTCCCTTTTTCCAAAAATGCGGCTTTGCCATAATAGCTAAAGAAGATCTTCCTCAAAAAGTGTGGAAAGAATGTATTAACTGTCCCAAGTTTCCTAAATGTGAGGAAGTTGCCGTTATAATAAACTTAAAATAGTAGTCAACAAAAATAGTTGACTGGCATATTGTTTTATTCTTCCACTGATATTTATATCTAGATAACCATGACTGGTGGCCAAATGCTCCCTACAACCATGCCGGAACAAAAGACTGGACTGAAACCAGCCCTTATGGGCGGGATCCGGTGCGAACAGGCTATCCCATGCAGGGG
This sequence comes from Desulfofundulus sp. JL263-se, assembly GCF_056316025.1. Lineage (NCBI taxonomy): Bacteria > Bacillati > Bacillota > Clostridia > Eubacteriales > Peptococcaceae > Desulfofundulus > Desulfofundulus sp. JL263-se. The sequence continues at coordinate 1,842,996 of NZ_CM149993.1, forward strand.
CCCGAAATAATAGCCGCTATCACCAGGGATTAAGTACTAAAAAGAAGCCGGGGCATTAAATGCCCCGGCTTCTTTCGTCGGCACGAAACACCTTAGCGCAGCGAGGAAGGGGGCAGCCATCTACTTTTTTCAATGTAATGCAGTGGTAAAGATTGCTCCTTGAGGACACCTGGCCATGCAGGCGCCGCATTTAAGACACTTCTGCCGGTCAATGAAATACGGTTCTCCCTTTCTATCGCCTGTTATGGCGTTGGCAATACATGCCTTGGCACATAACCCACAGGCAATGCACTTTTCTTCGTCTATCGCATAATCCAAAAGCGCCCGGCAAACCCCTGCAGGACAAGTTTTGTCTCTGATATGAGCCTCATATTCGTCACGGAAATAACGAAGGGTGGACAAAACCGGGTTAGGGGCAGTCTGCCCCAGGCCGCAAAGGGAGGCATCCCGTATTTCGTTGCCTAATTCCTCCAATGCATCCAGGTCCTCCATGGTACCTTTGCCTTCGGTAATACGTTCTAATATCTCTAACATTCTCTTGGTACCCACCCGGCAGGGAGTACACTTGCCACAGGACTCGTCCTGGCTGAATTGCAAATAGAATTTGGCAATATTAACCATGCAATCTGTATCATCCATTACAATCAATCCCCCGGAACCCATCATGGAACCCTTTTCCTTAAGGGACTCATAGTCAATAGGGGTATCCAGGTGCTCAGCCGGAATACACCCCCCGGAAGGTCCCCCGGTTTGAACGGCCTTGAATTTCCTCCCCTCGGCCACACCACCACCAATATCGTAGATTATGGTATGCAAGGTAGTCCCCATGGGAACCTCAATAAGGCCGGTATTCATTATCTTTCCCGCCAGGGAAAACACCTTAGTTCCCCTGCTATTTTCAGTACCCACAGAGGCAAACCAATCAGGTCCCCACTGTAAAATTACAGGTATGTTTGCATAAGTTTCTACATTATTTAGCAATGTGGGCTGTCCCCATAACCCACATTCCGCCGGATAGGGGGGACGCGGCACAGGTTCACCCCGCTGCCCTGTGACAGAACGCAAAAGCGCCGTTTCCTCACCGCAAACAAATGCCCCTGCCCCCAACCTTAAATCAATATCAAAACTGAAATCTGTATTTAATATTCGACTTCCCAACAGCCCCTGGTCCCTGGCCCGGCTTATTGCTATTTGAAGCCTGTCCACTGCGATGGGATACTCAGCCCGCACATATATAAATCCTTGACGGGCCCCAATGGCATACCCGGCTATAGCCATGGCCTCTAATACACTGTAAGGATCTCCTTCCAAGATACTGCGGTCCATAAAGGCACCGGGATCCCCTTCGTCGGCATTGCATACCACATACTTTTCCTCACCTTTGGCCTCGGCAGCTATTTGCCACTTGCGGCCGGTCGGAAAACCCCCCCCGCCACGTCCCCTTAAGCCTGATTTTTTTATGGCTTCAATAACATCCCGGGGTTTTTGATTATACAAAACATCGGCCAGGGCGAAATACCCCCCCGTGGCAATATATTCTTCCATGCTTTCAGGATTAATTAACCCGCAATTTCTCAGCGCCACCCGGCGCTGTTTCTTAAAGAAGTTGATATCCTCTATTTTTTGCTTTATTTCACCGGATTGTTCTCTATAGAGCAGCCTTTCCACTATTTTACCTTGCTTAAGGTGTTTTTCTATTATTTCCTTCACATCTTTTTTCTCAACCAGGCAATAGCAGGTCTTTCCAGGATGGATAACCACAATGCTACCCATTTTACAAAAACCAAAACAGCCCGTTTTAAAAACCGAAACCTTATCTTCCAGTTTTTCCTTTTTAACTCGATCTACAAACTCTTCCCTGACCCCATGACTTCCTGATGACGTACAGCCGGTACCGGTACAAATCATTACATGGTACTTATCTGAATCAGGAAATTTTCCCTGGCGGAGTTCAATGAGGGGGAGAAACTTGCGCCTGATCTCTTTCAGGTCTCTCAAGTCGTTTATCATCATACTTCACCTCCGCCTGCCGCTCGTACTTTCTTATTAGCTTCGGTACGTCTCTTCTGGTTAACTTGCCGTGCACGTCACCATTTATCGTTACCACCGGCGCCAAACCACAGGCACCCACGCAGCGGGAACTTTTAACGGTAAAAAGCCGGTCGTCCGATGTATCACCGCCGTTAAGTCCCAGCCGGCTTCTGAATTCGTCCAAAATACCTTGGGCCCCCTGTACATAACAAGCAGTGCCTAAACAAACGTTAATTGAATACTTTCCCCGGGGTTCAGTGGAAAAAAGCGCGTAAAAAGTCACCACCCCGTTGACCTCGCTCACCGGCATGTTCATTTTTCCTGCAATATATGTTTGAACCTCTTCCGGAAGATAACCGAAAATTTCCTGTGCTTCTCTAAGTACTTTTATAAGCTGTCCCTCTTCCTGGCTGTACCGCTCAATAACTTCATCCAATTGCTTATATTTTTCATCAAGATTCTCCTGCTCCCAATCCATATCGCCACCTCCCGTAGTTAATGTTATTTTTAATCCACGGGTCACTTTTAATACTACTTAACCACCAATACTTGTTTTATTTTTAAAAAGAGTCTATTTTGGCAATAATTAGTAAAAAGGTGTAATTTAAATGTAAAGGGGACCGGAACAAATGATAAAACGTTTTTTGAGCCTGGGGTTCGGCTCTTGGGAAAAACGCAGGCAAAGGGGAACATATCTACGTTACTACATTGAGAATCCTGAGGATGATAGGAATATTCTGGCCAGATGGCTGGACTTTTTAAGCATCCTGCTGGTTACCTGGCTGCTGGGCTTTGTTTTATTATCCGGAATTACCAAAACCTTACAAGCCCTGCTTTTTTCGGCAGCACTACTGGCTATAGGACTGGTAATAACGGATATTGTTAAACGCAAGCAGCTGCGCCAAAAGCTTTTGCACACCCGCCTGGAACTGAATAAACAAAGTTATTTGGAAAAAATGGAACGAATGGAAGAAAAGGAGTTTTTCAGCTTCGCAACTGAATTGTTAAAAAAATATGGAATTCAGTTCACTAAAGAAAATATTTCCATAGGTTTAGAAGAGAAAATATGGGAAGGAACATTTAAAGAAAAACCTGTTTGGATTAAACTTTTCGCTGATGACAATAAGGTAACCCCAGCAGCTATGAAAAAACTTATAAATAACTTAACTGTCCACGACTTCACTGCAGGAATTGTAATTATAAAAGGAAAAGTCTCGCCCGAGGTCCAACATATTATCGAGCTTGAGCGTAACAAAATGTACGTAGAGGTATTGGACAGAAACAGATTGGCCCAGATGGCCGCTTCTTTGGAGAATATTACATTGTCCCGATCACTGGCAGATGAATTCTCTCAACTAAAAAAGCGGCAAGAAAAAAGAAAACTCCTTTTAAGAGAAATCATTGGTTCCCGGCAAAAAACAATAAGATTTATTTTATCCGGAGTATTGTTATTAGTTTTATCTTTCTTCTGGCAGAACACCACGTTAAGTCTAGTTTACGCCTTCTTTGGCATAGCAAACATTTCCTTAGCCGTTATTTCTTTTGTCCTTGAAAGACAAAAAGCCCGGGCTCAGTTATTGAAACCGTAAAAAATACCGCTCAACGCGGTAATTTTTTATTATAATTTTGAGAGATATTTCATTTTTTTGTTAAACTAAAAACATCTTAATAATATATTAAGATTTTATAATATAATACGGTTTATATCATCAGAAATTTATGATATATTTGTGATGACAATATTGAAAACAAGGAGTTGTGCCAATTGAAATTAACTGATGAAGAGAAAAAAATTGCAGTGAAAATAAGTCAAAAAATTTTGGCAGAATATGAGAAGGACAAAGGAAAAATGATTCCTGTTTTGCAGCGCATACAAAATGAACTGGGATATGTGCCGCCCCAGGCAATGGAAGCAGTGGCAGAGCATTTTAAAGTCCCGGCGGTGGATGTTTACAGTATAGTTACCTTTTATAACCAATTTCGCTTAACACCCCCGGGGAAGAACCAGGTAAAGGTTTGTATGGGAACAGCTTGCCACATGAAGGGCGGACATATTATATTGGATTCCTGGGAAAGGCGCCTGAAAATTAAATGTGGTGAAACAACTGAAGACCGGGAATTCAGCCTGGAAAGGGTGGCCTGTGTAGGATGTTGCACCCAAGCCCCGGTAACTGTAATTAATGAGGAAATACACGGAAAAGTAACTCCAACCAGGGTGGATGGCCTGATATTTTCGTATCAATTAAATAAAGAAAAAGAAAATAAAAAGGCAGGCGAAGAAAATTGAGTACCACAACCACAGTCGCCGCTTCAATTTTTAAAAAAATTAAACAGGAAGCCCTGGCAAACTGGGAAGCCTTAAAGAAAAAACCGTTGATCATGGTGGGCACGGCTACCTGCGGCCGGGCTGCGGGAGCTTTAGAGATAGTAAAAGTCATTAAACAGGAACTAATTAACCGGCAAATTGATGCAGAGGTAATTGAAGTAGGGTGCATGGGACATTGCTATGCCGAACCCATGGTGGTTGTCTGTAAACCGGGATACCCGGCAATTTGCTACGGATATGTTAACGAAGGATTGGCATCGATGCTGGTCAAGGAGTTTGTGGCCGGAGAAGACCCCTGCATCGAATTTGCCCTGGCCGCCCTGGAAGTTAACGATTTCATTCCCACTTTTGAAGATTTTCCCCGGGGTATGGTTGAACAAAAGATAGTCATGGAACTGTGCGGGCTTATTGACCCGGAAAACATTTATCAATATATAGCCAATGGAGGCTACGAAGCACTGGCCCGGGCCCTGGAAAAATCACCGCAACAAATTATAGAAGAAATAAAAGCCTCCGGGCTCCGCGGGCGCGGCGGCGCAGGCTTCCCCACCGGGATTAAATGGGAGACCTGTAGCAAATCCGAAGAAAAAATCAGGTATGTTATATGTAATGCCGACGAAGGCGACCCGGGTGCATTCATGGACCGTACCATCCTTGAATCCAACCCCCACCAGGTACTGGAGGGGTTGGCCCTGGCGGCCTATGCCGTGGGTGCCTCAAAGGGCTATATCTATATACGGGCAGAATATCCCCTGGCTGTTGAAAGGGTAAAATTAGCCATTAAACAAGCTGAAGAGGCAGGCCTTTTAGGTAAATCTGTGCTGGGCAGTGATTTTAACCTGGAACTGGAAGTGTTTCAGGGTTCCGGGGCCTTTGTCTGCGGGGAAGAAACGGCTTTAATCGCCTCCATGGAAGGAGAGCCGGGAATACCCCGCCACCGCCCGCCGTTTCCCGCCCAGGCCGGTTTACGGGGCAAGCCCACTGTCATTAATAATGTAAAAACCCTCTCCTATGTTCCCCATATTATCCGCAAGGGAGCCGGCTGGTTCAAAGACATCGGTACCCCCGACAGCCCGGGCACGGCCATTTTTGCCCTTGCCGGTAAAGTAATAAATACCGGACTGGCGGAAGTACCTATGGGTACAACCCTTCGCCAGTTAATTTACGATGTCGGCAGCGGCATTGAGGGCGGCAAACAATTTAAGGCGGTACAAATCGGCGGGCCTTCAGGAGGGTGTTTGCCCGAATCGTTCCTGGACACCCCCATCGACTTTGATTCTCTGCATCAGGCCGGAGCCATGATGGGTTCAGGCGGTATGGTGGTACTTGATGAAAACGACTGCATGGTGGAAATAGCCCGTTACTTCCTGGACTTTACCCAAAAGGAATCCTGCGGCAAATGCACTTTCTGCCGCCTGGGAACCAAACAAATGTTAGACATTTTGGAAAAGATAACTAGAGGGGAAGGTAAGCCCGAAAATATAGATATCCTTTTGGAACTGGCTGAAAACGTGAAAGCAGGTTCTTTGTGTAATTTGGGAAGAACTGCTCCCAATCCCGTGCTGAGCACCATCAGGCATTTTCGCCATGAATATGAAGCTCATGTTAATGAAAAACGTTGTCCGAGCCTGATGTGTAAAGAACTTATTGCCTATTACATCGTGCCTGAAAAGTGCGAGCGCTCCTGTGACGCTTGCGTTGGCTCGTGCCCAGTTGAAGCGATTTTCTCCAATGAAGATAGGATAAAAGTAATTGACCAGGAAAAATGTGTGAAGTGTAATAGCTGCACGGACGCATGCCCGCCGCAATACAGCGCGGTAATTAAACTTTCGCCGCCTGAACTGGTCAAGGAAAGGGAGAATGGATAAAAATGAGTGAAAAAGTAACTTTAACTATTGACGGCAAACAAATTACGGCGCGGGCAGGCGAAAAATTATTATGGGTGGCCCTGGATAACGGCATCTACATTCCCCACCTGTGCGCAATGAGGGAGCATCATCTTTCCCCCTTTGCCGCCTGCCGGCTTTGTTTCGTAGAAGTGGAGGGAAAACCCGGGCCGGTAACCGCCTGTACCGAGCCCGTTTACGAGGGAATGACTGTTAAAACTCGCAGTGAACAGGTAGATCGCCTGGTAAGAACCGGTTTTGAATTAATCATGTCCAATCACCGTATCGACTGCAAAAACTGCCCTGGTAACGGTCGCTGCGAATTACAAAAAATAGCCAAAGGAAGGAAAATACCTCTAAAGCCCCAAAATTTACCTAGGCTGGATAAAGAACTGCCGGTGGATAACAGCCAGGAAAACATTATATACGATCCCAACAAGTGCGTTCTCTGCGGGCGATGCGTAACGGCTTGCCGTAAAGAAGGAGAGGGTGTCCTTGGTTTTGCCCACCGGGGCTTTGACCGGGTGCTGACAACCTTTGGAGACATACCCCTCGGTGAAACCAACTGCAACAGCTGCGGCGCCTGTATAAGGGTTTGCCCCGTAGGGGCCCGCACCCTAAAAGGCTAATAGTAAAAACGCCCGGGCTTTCTTAACCCGGGCGTTTTTACTATTATGAATCAGGGCAAATTTTAAAGGCCCTGCAAAGAAAACCGGTATGTCCCACCATACGGTGATTGGGGCGCGTACTCATCTCGCTGACATGCCAGGTACGGAACAATACCTCCATAACTTCCGGATAAGCATAATCGTCCCTTTCCTCCACGGCCTTATAGAAGCGCTCGGCCTGCCCGATGGTAGGCACATAGGCGATTATTATTCCTCCGTCAACCGTGGCCTCTGCCACCGGTCCCAGAGCCCGCCAAGGTTCCGGTACATCAAGAATAATCCGGTCCAATTCCTTGTCCGGGATCTCCTTATATACATCTCCAAGAGATAAAACCACATTACCGCGGGGCCCGAGAAACTCTTCCAAGTTTTTGCGGCTGGTTTCCAGCATGTCCTCCCTGTTATCATAGGCAATAATTTTGCCGCTGTCACCCAGAACCCGAGCAAGGGCTATCAGCAGCGCACCGGAGCCCGCCCCGGCCGTAAAGACCTTGCACCCTGGGAATATATCAGCCCAAAGTAGAATCATGCTGATATCCTTGGGATAAATTATATTGCTCCGCCGTGGCATGGACATAATAAAATCAATAAGGGTAGGACGGTAAATAAAAAACTTTTTTCCAAGGGAAGTGGCTACTACGCAGCCCGCAGGCCGACCGGCGATATCGTCACAGTCTAAAATTCCTTCGGAAAAGTGGTACTTTTTCCCCTCTACCAATCTTTTAACATAAACACGGCCTTTAGGACTTACAAGAGCCACTAACTCACCATACTTTAACAAATCCGCCACCTCCAATATGCCCGTACCGATATTCCCCTTTCCAAGCTATGGCCTCTCCGCCCGCTGGGGTATAAAGTTTAGGGTCTATTCCCCAAGCCATATTTTAAAACATAAACTTTTTGAATTTAAGATTTACCGCCAGTAAATGAACCGGCCATACTTTACGCTGTAACGCAGGCTTAAAACAATGGAAAAGTACCAATGGTCGCAGGATGCCTTAACCTTGGCCAAGCGGTGTTACCCGCCTATACCCGGCTGTTACCAGGTACTAAAAGCCCCTTAATAAAAAGAAAAAAGACTCCCGGTCCCCGGAAGCCTCGATATTACTGGCGGGAGTGTGTGGGAATCGAACCCACCAAGGACGGGGTTACCGCCCCACGGCTGGTTTTGAAGACCAGGAGGGCCACCAGGCCCCATCCACTCCCAACTCATCCTGCCACACGTTATTATACTGTAATTACAACAGTTACGTCAAATCAATCCCTAATAACCCTGTCTTCCACTTTTACTTTAGTTTTAATACCACAAGGGAGGATTTTATTATGGTTGTGGCGAAATTTTTTAAAATTCGTCACGAATGTTTTTCTGTAAAAATAAGCAGGTGAGAATACAATGAGAGAACTATTTGACGTAATAAAGCCTGAACTAGATATTGTGGAAGAAGAATTAATAAGAGTGGTTAAAGCACCGGACCCGCTACTCACTGAGACAGCCACCCACTTGATAAAGGCAGGAGGAAAAAGGCTGCGCCCTGCCCTTAGCTTATTAGGAGGTAAATTCTATAATTTTAAAATTGAAAAGGTTTTGTCTTTGGCAGTGGCCTTAGAACTAATTCACATGGCCACCCTTGTACATGATGATGTGGTTGACTCTGCTTTAACAAGGCGAGGAAATCCAACAGTTAAGGCCATGTGGGGTAACAAAATTTCCACTCATATAGGCGACTATCTTTTTGGGCTGTCTCTTATCCTCTTATCATCTTATGAAAATACCATAATCCCTAAAGTACTGGCCGAAACAAGCGTTAAAATGTGCGAGGGAGAAATATACCAGATTTCAGCTTCTTATGATACAAAGCAAACAATACGAGATTATTTTTATAGAATAAAAAGAAAAACAGCCCTGCTTATTGCGGCCTCCTGTCAACTGGGTGCCGTTGCCTGCGGTGCTCCCAGGGAAATATATATGGCCCTGCGCCGCTATGGCCATAACATTGGCATGGCATTTCAAATCACCGACGATGTCCTTGATATGACGGCGGAACAAAAACGCCTCGGCAAGCCAATTGGCGGTGATTTGCGCCAGGGCATCATAACCCTTCCGGTTATTTATGCATTAAAAAATGCCCCCCACCCCAAGCGCTTGCTGGAACTAATACATAAGCCGGATAAGTCAGATGATGAAGTATATGAAATCATTTCTCTCATTAAAAAATACGGGGGACTGGAAGAATCAGACAGAATAGCACAAAAATACATTGAAAAAGCTAAACGGAATCTTGACCCGCTTCCCGATTTACCGGTAAAAGAAACAATGAAAGCAATCGCTGATTTTATTTCGGTTAGAAAATTTTAAGTATAGTTGTCAGCAGTATACAGTTGCTTGCCGTCTTAAATTCTGGTAACATGTAGAATGAACGTTTTGCTATTACTGGCACAATTATTGCTAGCAGGAGAATTGATATAGTGACCGTGTACTACCCGGTTTTCTTGAAACTGTCGGGAAAATTATGTGTTGTTATCGGTGGCGGTAAGGTTGCCGAGCGCAAGGTGCAATCACTCCTTGAATGTAACGCCCGGATCCGGGTAATCAGCCCGAATTTAACCAACCGGCTTAAGGACTGGGTGAATAAGGGCTTAATAGAATATAAACAAGGTAAATATGATCCTCAGGATTTAAACGGCGCTTTTCTCGTTATAAGTGCCACCAACCGGGAAGATGTTAACGAATCGGTTTCCAAGGAGTGTTTTCGAAAGGGCATCTTGGTAAACGTTGTGGACACACCCTCCAAGGCAAACTTTTTCGTACCTGCCACCGTACGGAGAGGACCATTATCCATTGCTATCTCTACTGATGGGAAAAGCCCCTTAATGGCCAGATTAATAAGAGAAGATTTGGAAGCACTCTACGGCCCCCAATTCGGTAGTTTTATTGAGTTTCTAGGAAATATTCGGAAACAAATAATTAATAACATAAGCAACCCCCAAAAAAGGCAAAAAATTCTTTCAACGCTGGTTGATAAGAAAACTCTTTGCCTCTTACGACAGGGATGTTTGGAACAGGCAAAGGAGCGGGTCAATAATGTTTATCGTAGTTGTAGGGATTAATCATAAAACGGCGCCTGTGGAAGTGCGCGAGAAACTATCTTTTTCCGAACATTCAATGCCTAAATCTCTTGCCGAATTATGTTCCTATCCTGAAATTGACGGAGCGGTTATTCTGTCCACCTGCAACCGTACAGAGATATATGCCGTAACTAAAAATATGGGGCAGGGAATAAAAAATATCAAAGAATTTCTTTCCCGCAACTCAGGCGTTGCGATAGAATCACTGGATAAGTACCTTTACATTTACAAAGACCACAATACAATCCACCATCTTTTTAAAGTAGCAGCCGGGCTGGATTCCATGTTACTGGGTGAAACCCAGATCCTGGGCCAGGTTAGAACTGCTTATGAATTGGCCCTTAACAGTAACAATACCAACCGGATATTAAATACCTTATTTCAACAAGCCATTAGAACGGGTAAAAGGGCCCGGGCTGAGACCGGTATTGACCAGCACGCAGTATCCATAAGTTACGCTGCCGTAGAATTGGCCAAGCAAATATTCAAAGAGCTCAGCGGGCGGTCAGTACTGGTTGTCGGTGCCGGCAAAATGAGCGAGCTAACCACCAAACACTTGGTGGCAAACGGAGTTTCAGGAGTAATTGTATCCAACCGGTCTTATGACCGGGCTGTAACGCTGGCCAGACAATTTAGCGGCAAAGCGGTTAGATTTGATGATTTATTCAAATACATGGAAGGGGCGGACATAGTAATAAGTTGCACTGCAGCATCCCATTATGTTGTTCATAAAGAACAGGTTGCAGCAGTAATGGGCAAACATCCCGGTAAGAAACTTATGATGATTGATATAGCCGTACCGCGGGATGTTGAACCCGATGTACGAGAAGTACCCGGAGTTACTGTTTATGATATCGATGCCTTACAAAATGTTGTGGACAACAACTTGGACAAAAGGAAGCGCTTAGCAGTTATGGCCGAAGCCATAATTGAAGAAGACACAGAAGAATTTATAAAATGGCTAAAGATACAATCTGTAATTCCTACCATAGCGGAATTAAAACGGAAGGGCGAGGAAATTAAACAAAAGGAATTACGCAGGGCCTATAACCGCCTGGGAGAATTATCGGACTACGAGCGAAAGGTAATTGGTTCTCTGGCCAATTCCATTGTTAATCAATTATTACATGATCCCGTTACCCGTTTAAAGTCCTATGCCATGTCGGAAAAAGGAAGGCTATATTCTGAGGCCCTGCAAAATTTATTCAACCTGCACAATGAAAATAATGAAGAGAAAAGGAACTATTCATCAGTCTCTTCAGATGTTCATACTACAAGTGCCGGCGAAGCCAATTAACCTGTCAAGTCATAATATATACTCATATAAAATACCACCCTCTATTAGAAAAAATTAACGCGGGTAACACAGGTAAAAATCTGCAGACACCCACACTTTTGGGGCTGACATGGTTATTAAGGAACAGCAAGGGGAATTCTTTGCAAAAGAATATTTCAAAAAAGAATATGGCAAGTGGAGGCACTTAAATGCGGCGTGAAATTATCATAGGTACCCGTAAGAGCGAACTGGCCATGTGGCAGGCCCGGTGGGTATGCAATCGCTTACAGGAATTGTATCCGGATCGCCACTTTACCATAAGGGGAATGAAAACCACTGGAGATAATATATTGGACGTAGCACTGGCTAAAATAGGCGATAAAGGTCTCTTTACCAAGGAATTGGAACTGGCCCTGGAAAGAAAAGAAATTGACCTGGCAGTTCACAGCATGAAAGATTTACCCACCCGACTTCCTTCCGGTTTTTTTATCGGGGCAATTTGCCCCCGGGAATTTCCGGGTGACGTTTTGATTGCTCACCCCAAAACCCCCCTGGATAATCTACCTCCCAGGGCAAAGCTGGGTACCAGCAGCTTGAGAAGGAGGGCCCAGCTTTTGCGGTACCGCCCGGACTTAGAAATCATAACCATACGGGGAAACATTAATACCCGTATTCGCAAATTAAAGGAACAAAACCTTGACGGCATAATACTTGCGTACGCGGGGGTTTATCGAATGGGGTGGGAAGAAATGATAGCACAAAAAATACCTTTTTCCATTTGTCTGCCCGCAGTGGGCCAGGGTTCCCTTGGATTGGAAATCAGAGAAGGTGACCGTGAAATCTTAGACATAGTAAGTAAGCTGGACCACCCGGAATCAAGGTATGCAATAACCGCTGAAAGGGAACTGATGAAAACACTGGAAGGCGGTTGCCAGATCCCCATTGGAGCATTGGGCAGTGTAAAGGGTAATACATTGAAACTAGAAGCAGTAGTGGCAAGTTTGGACGGCAGGGATTTGGTCCGCTCAAGAATTGAAGGCCCTGTACAGGATGCCCGGGCCCTGGGTAAACAACTGGCCCAAAAACTGCTCCGGATGGGTGCCGGAGATATTTTAGAAAAAACCAGACAGGAGAATGATATAAATGGCTAACGGAAAAGTATACCTGGTCGGTGCCGGCCCGGGAGACCCCGGTTTAATAACCGTAAAGGGCCTGGAATGCATAAGACAAGCCAACGTAGTAGTCTATGACCGCCTTGTGGATCCCAGGTTGCTTCAAAACTGCCGCAACGATGCGGAAAAGATCTACGTGGGCAAGAGCCCCGACCGGCACACCCTCAATCAGGATGAAATCAACCGCCTGCTGGTGGATAAAGCTAGAGAGGGTAAAATTGTAGCTCGCCTAAAAGGAGGAGACCCCTTTGTATTTGGGAGGGGGGGAGAAGAAGCTGAAATACTGGCCGAGAATGAAATTCCCTTCGAAATTGTTCCGGGTATAACATCGGCCATAGCTGTACCTGCCTACGCAGGCATCCCCGTTACCCACCGGGACTATACCTCCACCATGGCCATTATTACCGGCAATGAGGACCCGAACAAGGAAGATTCCAACATCAACTGGGAGCACATTGCTACAGGGACGGGAACACTGGTTTTCTTGATGGGCATGGGCAATCTCCCCAAAATCACAAAGAAATTAATTGCCCACGGGCGCTCCCCTTTAACACCGGTAGCGCTCATCCAATGGGGAACCCGCCCGGAACAAAGAATACTTACAGGCACCCTGGAAAATATTGCAACCCGGGCCAGGAAGGCCAATTTTAAAAATCCCACCGTCATAGTAGTGGGTGAAGTGGTTAAACTAAGAGAAAAATTGGCCTGGGTTGAAAAAAAACCATTGTTCGGCAAAAGGGTTGTAGTTACCCGGTCCAGGGAACAGGCCAGTTTCCTTTCCAAGCAAATTTCCCTTTTAGGCGGGGAGCCCATAGAATTTCCCACCATTAAAATTGTTCCCCCGGAAAATTTCGCTCCCCTGGATGAAGCAATTAAAAACATAGCTTCCTTTAACTGGCTTATTTTTACCAGCGTAAACGGGGTAAAGTTTTTCTTCCGGCGATTACATCAATTAAAGAGGGATATCCGGGACTTAAAAGGTGTGAACCTCTGTGCCATAGGACCCAAAACACGAAACTTTCTCGAAAGTTATGGCCTGCAGGTTGATTATGTCCCGTCAGAATATAAGGCTGAAGAAATAGCGGCAGGACTTCGCGAAAGGCTTAAGCCCGGGGACCATGTATTATTGCCCAGGGCGGATATTGCACGGAAAGTTCTCCCCGAAACCTTGCAAGAACTGGGAGTAAAGGTAAGGGAAGTTATTGCATATAAAACAGTAACCGGAAATGAAAATTCAGAAAATATTATAAAGTTGCTTCAATCAAATAAAGTGGATATTGTAACCTTTACCAGCTCATCCACGGTTCGCAATTTTGTTTCCATGTTACAGGTTCCCAACCTGCAAGAATTAATGAAAAATGTCATTGTGGCCTGTATCGGCCCCATTACGGCCCAAACAGCAAGGGAAACAGGATTACAGGTTTCAGTTCAAGCAAGTGAATATACCATTGAAGGACTGCTAAAAGCGATTATAGACTACTTAAAATTTAATTAAATACTGCATGTTACAATATTTAAAAAAGATAAGGATTTGATAGGAAATGATCAGTATTAGCAAATTGTTATGCGGTAATGAATATTTCGGGGATTCATTAAGATATCATAAAACTTCGCGGCATCAAAAGCACGGGACTTCCCACGGGCACGGCCCGGTAGTGGTATGGAACATCACCCGGACCTGCAACTTAAGGTGCAGGCATTGTTATTCCGATTCCGATTCCAGCACCCGGGAAAACGAACTTACCACGCGGGAAGCCCTTTCCCTCATTGATGACCTGGCGGAATTTAACGTTCCCGTGATATTGTTTTCAGGGGGAGAGCCCCTCATGCACCCGGATTTTTTTAAATTAGTTAATCATGCCAGGAAAAGAAATATAAGGGTTACCATATCAACTAATGGTACCCTTATAACCCGTGAAGTAGCTAGAGACCTGAAAAAAGCAGGGGTTTCTTATGTGGGTATCAGCATTGATGGAATAGGAGAAAGTAACGACCGCTTCAGGGGTAAAAAAGGGGCCTTTGAATCCGCCTTGAGAGGAATCAGACATTGCAAGGAGCAACAGCAAAAAGTCGGCCTGCGCTTTACCATCAACAGGCACAATTACCGGGAACTCCAGGATATTTTTAAGTTAGTGGTAGAAGAAGACATTCCCAGGGTATGCTTTTATCACCTGGTATATACCGGCAGGGGCAATAAAATGATCGAAGAAGATATTTCCCATCAAGAAACCCGCAATGCACTTGACTTTATCATAGATAGTACGGCTGAGCTCCACCGGAAAGGCGTGGATAAAGAAGTTCTTACGGTGGACAATCACGCTGACGGAGTATACCTTTATCTCAGGTTGCTGCGCGAAAAGCCGGCCAGGGCAGAAAAAGTACTGGAATTATTGCGGTTGAACGGTGGAAATCGGAGCGGAATAGCCATAGCCCAGGTAGACTGGCAGGGCAACGTCCACCCCGACCAATTCACCCAAAACCATACCGTGGGCAATATTACGCGGGAAAGTTTCTCCCAAATTTGGGGTAACCCTGTTCACCCGGTATTAAAAGGTTTAAGGGACCGGAAACCGCTATTGAAGGGGCGTTGCAGCCAGTGCCGTTGGCTGGATATTTGTAACGGTAACTTCAGGGCCCGGGCTGAAGCCGTTTATGGTGATTTTTGGGCACCAGACCCGGCCTGTTACCTTACAGACCAAGAAATAGGAATAGCTTAACAGGGGTGTAATTATATGACCTTTCCGACAGCCCGTTTAAGACGCCTTCGTTCCACTGCAACTCTGCGTAGACTAGTACGGGAAAATTACTTAACCGTCAATGATTTGATATTACCCGTTTTTGTAACCCACGGCCGGCAAATAAAAAAAGCCGTCAGTGCCATGCCCGGTGTATATAATTATTCCATAGATGTATTAATAGAAGAGCTCAAGCAAGTAATCGAGTTAGGCATACCAGGTATTATACTCTTCGGCATTCCCGAAAAAAAAGATGCCGTGGGATCAGAAGGGTATGCTGAAGACGGTATAATTCAAAAAGCAGTTAAAGCAATTAAAAATACCTATCCGGATCTGCTGGTAATTACTGACGTTTGCTTATGTGAATATACAGATCACGGACATTGCGGGCTGGTAGAAGACGGCAAGGTTTTAAACGACCCCACGCTGGGCCTCCTTTGCAAGTGCGCAGTTTCCCATGCCCGTAGCGGCGCCGACATGGTTGCCCCTTCGGATATGATGGACGGGAGGGTGGCTGCCATCCGACAGGCCCTCGACAGTGCAGGCTTTACAGAAGTCCCCATAATGGCTTATTCAGCCAAGTTTGCCTCTGCATTTTACGGCCCTTTCAGGGAAGCAGCCGGTTCGGCACCTCAATTCGGGGACCGCAAATCCTATCAAATGGACCCGCCGAATGCAAGGGAGGCACTAAGGGAAGTGGAGCTGGATATTGAAGAAGGGGCGGATATTGTTATGGTCAAGCCCGCACTGGCATACATGGATATCATTAGAAAAGTCAAGGATACCTTTAACCACCCTGTGGCAGCTTATAACGTAAGTGGTGAATACTCCATGGTCAAGGCAGCAGCCGCCCAAGGCTGGATAGATGAAAAAAGTGTGGTTATGGAATACCTTACCGGGCTGAAAAGGGCAGGCGCGGATATAATTCTTACCTACCACGCGGTGGACGTAGCCCGGTGGTTGAGGAAAGACATGGCTTCATGAACCCCGCCGGCACGAAGCATACGAGCGTAGAGGAGCACCAACCATAACTGACGAGCTATCTTCAGGACAGCAAATTTATTTATGGAAGGGACTTGATGCCATGCTGGTATCTTGGAACACAACCAATGCCTGCAACCTGTATTGCCAGCACTGCTACCGCGATGCCGGAACCAGTGTGAAAAACGAACTTAATACAGAAGAAGCAACGGCCCTGATCGACGAAATAGCCAAAGCCGGATTTAAAATAATGATCTTCAGCGGCGGAGAGCCCCTTATGCGCCCTGATATTTACCAATTAATTGCTCACGCCGCACAAAAAGGACTGCGGCCAGTTTTGGGAACAAACGGCACCCTTATTACCCCCGCGGTGGCCCGAAAACTCAAAGAAGCAGGTACCGCTGCCGTAGGTATAAGCCTGGACAGCATTGACGCATCCAGGCATGATCAGTTTCGGGCTGTTTCCGGTGCCTGGCAAAAGGCCGTAGATGGCATGAGGACCTGTAAAAGGGAAGGTTTGCCTTTTCAAATTCATACAACGGTAGTGGAATGGAACTACGATGAAATAGAAGAAATAACTGATTTTGCCGTTTCCGTAGGGGCGCGGGGTCATCATATCTTTTTCCTGGTTCCCACGGGCCGAGCGGTTGATATAGAAAAGGAAAGCCTCAGGGCCACACAATACGAAAATTTAATCCGGCGATTATTGAAAATACAACAACAAGTTGATATAGAAGTTAAACCAACCTGTGCTCCACAATTTATGCGTATTGCTGAACAGATGGGCCTGAAATTACGCTTCAGCCGGGGGTGTTTGGCCGGCATTTCCTATTGCATTATAAGTCCCACCGGAAACGTTCAGCCCTGCGCTTACCTGGACATTCCCGTAGGAAATGTACGTATCACACCTTTCAGTGAAATCTGGAAAAGTAACGAGGTATTTAACAAGTTGCGTTCCATGGAATACGGTGGACAATGCGGCACTTGTCGCTATAAAAAAGTATGCGGCGGATGCAGGGCAAGGGCTTATTATTATCACCAAGACTTCATGGCAGAAGAACCCTGGTGTCTTTATCACGGAAGAAAGGGATATTGAAATGAACTTGGACAAGCTGGATAAGAAACTATTAAACCTAATCCAAACAAATTTTCCCATAGTACCGGAACCTTATAAAGAATTGGCCCGAAAAATGGGTACAACGGAAGAAGAAATAATAAACAGGCTGCGGGCCCTTCAAAAATCTGGAATTATCCGCAGGTTAGGTGGAATATTCGATTCCCGTAAAGTAGGGTATACGGGAACGCTATGCGCAATAAAGGTTCCTCCGGAAAAAATTGAGGCCGTAGCCGAAGTTATAAATCAATATCCAGGCGTTACACATAATTATCTACGCAATCACGAATACAACATGTGGTTTACCCTCTTGGCTGAGTCTACCGAAAAAATTGAGGAAATAATCACCGAAATACAGGAAAAGACAGGGATAAGGGAAATACTGAACCTCCCTGCCAGTCGTATATTTAAAATCAGGGTAAATTTTGAACTATCGGAGAGAGGAAAATGTTAAGTAAACAGGAAAAACAAATAATTAAAGAACTACAAAAGGATTTGCCTTTGGTAAGCAGGCCCTTTAAGGAAGTAGCCAACAGACTGGGTATGAAAGAATCACAGTTGCTCGATAAAATAAAAGAGTTTAAAGAAAGGGGCATCCTGCGCAGGTTCGGGGCCGCAGTCAGGCACCAAAATTTGGGCTATGTAGCGAACGCCATGGTTGTCTGGGAAATACCTGACGATCAAGTCGCCCGGGCAGGAGAGGCCATGGCCCGGTTCCCTGAAGTTACCCATTGCTACCAGCGTCCCACCCACCCCCACTGGCCTTATAACTTATTTACGGTGGTCCACGGCAGAACCGATGAGGAATGTAAAGAAAAAGCCGAGCATATAGCCCGGGAAACCGGGTATCACAAATATAAACTATTATTCAGCACCCGGGAATTAAAAAAAAGTAGTATGAAATATTTCGAAGATTAAAATTCTAAGTAGGAGTGGTAAAGTGTATCAAAATTTTACCAAATCAAAGAAGCTTTTTGCAGAAGCTAAAAAAGTAATCCCCGGGGGCGTAAATAGCCCCGTTCGCGCCTTTAAATCCATTACCGATATGGATCCCCTTTTTATCGACCGGGGAGAAGGGGCAATGATCTACGATGTAGACGGTAACGGCTACGTGGATTACGTTGGCTCCTGGGGCCCCCTTATTTTAGGACACCGGCACCCGGAAGTAGTAGAAGCCCTCTCCAAGTGCCTGGAAAAGGGGACAAGCTTCGGGGCTCCCACCGAACTGGAAACGGAACTGGCCCGGGAAATTATAAATGCCGTTCCCTCCATAGAAATGGTCCGCCTGGTCAATTCAGGTACAGAAGCCACCATGAGTGCCTTGCGCCTGGCCCGGGGATATACGGGGAGAAATAAAATCCTCAAGTTCGAAGGATGTTACCACGGACATGCCGATTTCCTGTTAATCAAGGCTGGTTCCGGCGCCCTTACCACCGGAGTACCTACCAGTCCCGGCGTCCCCCCCTCTACAGCGGAAAATACCATAAATGCACCTTTCAACGACATAGAAACTTGTAAAAAAATTTTCGAAATGGAAGGGCCGGATATTGCAGCGGTAATTGTTGAGCCCGTAGCGGGAAACATGGGCGTCGTGCCACCGAAGCCGGGATTTCTAGAAGGCCTTCGTAAACTTACCCAACAATATGGCACACTTTTAATTTTCGACGAAGTAATGACCGGATTTCGCATTTCATATGGAGGGGCCCAGGAATTATACGGAGTTGAGCCCGATTTAACATGCCTCGGTAAAATAATTGGCGGAGGCTTACCTGTGGGCGCTTACGGAGGCAAAAAGGCCATCATGGAACACATATCTCCTGCGGGCCCCGTTTACCAGGCCGGGACATTGTCCGGGAACCCCCTGGCAGTTACAGCGGGACTAGCTACCCTCAAAGTTTTAAAACGGGAAGGTATTTACCGCCAGCTGGAAGAAAAATCGGCCCGGTTGGCCCAAGGGCTGAAAGAAGCAGCCCGGGAGGCCGGTTATCCAGTCACCGTTAACCGGGTGGGCTCTATGTTGTGCACTTTCTTTACCAAGCAACCGGTTACAGACTATACCACAGCCTGCTCGTCTGACACCGAAGCTTTTTCCACCTTTTTCAAAGCCATGCTCCAGCAGGGAATCTACCTGGCACCTTCCCAGTTTGAAGCAGCTTTTGTATCGCTGGCACACACTGATGAACATATAGAAAAAACAATTGATGCTGCTAAAAACGCATTAAAAAATTTAAGACAATTTTTACAAAAAAGCAAAAAATTATAGAAAAAAGTTATTTACTTGTCAATCTGTTTAACTTTCAGATATAATAACTTTAACGGGCCTCATTTTTTGATAATCTTTTACCTACCGTAACAGGTAGGGGGGGATACCATGGAAAAAGATAAAAAAATATACAATTGTCCCCAGAATATTACAAATAATAAATTCATACCAGTTGATGTCGTTATCCAAAAACACAAAAACCAACCGGACGCTTTAATTCAAGTGCTGCAGGAGGTATACTCCCTGCTCGGTCGCCTACCCGGTGATGTACTCGATCACATTGCGGCTGGATTGAAAATACCAATAGATGACATACGAACTTTAGTTTCCGTTTTCCCGGAGCTAAAAAATAAAAACGGCAACGGACAAGATATTTATGGCCGGCATAAAATATGTGTTTGTAAAGGAACATCGTGCTATATCAGAGGTTCCAACGAAATATTAGAAAGGATAAGTAAGGAATTAAATGTAGAGCCGGGAGGTACAACCTCTGACGGGCAGTTCTCTGTGGAAGTAGTTCGGTGCATAGGTGCGTGCGCCCTTGGTCCGGTTATTACCGTGGACGATGCAGTGCACCCGAGAATCAAGCCGGAAAAGATTTCTGAAATACTGGATAAGTATTGTGAATAATTATTTAATATCCTGACACTACGGTGTGCAGCCGGGTGAAGGGAGAAAAAATTTCATAATGACTCCCTGCGAAAAAAGGATTACCCGATTTCTAGGGGAGGCATTAATCGGCGGGAAAATAGGAAGGCCTGCTTTTTTCGCATGGGAAAAAGCAGGCTTTCTTTATTAACAATCAAGGAGGTGCAACTATGCCCCAGCGGATTGGAGTAATTGGAATAGTAGTGGAAGATCGTAAAAAAAGCGCAGGCTTAATTAATCAAATTTTAGGAGAATATGCGGATATAATTGTGGGCAGAATGGGCATCCCGTACCGGGAAAGAAATATATCGGTCATCTCCTTAATCATTGACGGAGACACCGATAAAATAGGTGCCCTTACCGGGAAACTCGGTAATATTAAAGGAGTACGGGTTAAATCAGCCTTAATTTCCAAGGACTGAAACAAAAAATTTATAAAAGGCAGCGGGCCTTAAAGGTTTCGAAAATGTAAATATAGTGAGGGAATTTTAAATGCGCAAAAGCTTTAAATCGGCCTTAGAAAGGGCATGCCTGGGAAAACCCCTATCCCGGGAAGAATTGGTTACACTTCTTGAAATTCAAGATAAAGAAGAAAGGAATGCCCTTTTTTCACGGGCAGACCAAATCCGCCGGCGATATGTGGGCGACGAGGTTCATTTCCGGGGTATTGTGGAGTTTTCCAACCACTGTATTAGAAACTGCCACTATTGCGGTTTACGCCGGGATAACAGACAACTTAAAAGATATAGGATGACACCGGAAGAAATTATTAATACTTGTAAGACAGCCGTAGCATCCGGTTTTAAAACCATAGTACTGCAGTCGGGGGAAGATCCTAATTATTCAGCTGAAACACTGGCTGATTTAATACATTATATAAAATCAAAACACCAAATTGCGGTAACTCTTTCATTAGGAGAAAAGCCCCAAAATTTTTATCGCCTTTTAAAGGATGCAGGTGCGGACAGGTACTTACTTAAACATGAAACAGCAGACCCTGAGCTGTTTTTCCGCCTGCGGCCCGGAACTAATTTATCACAGCGCCTAGAATGCTTGAAATCTTTAAAAAAATTAGGATACCAGGTGGGGTCCGGCAACATTGTTGGGCTGCCCGGGCAAAGTATCAATATCCTGGCTGAAGACATATTGCTCATGCAAGAACTAGAGGTGGATATGGCAGGCATAGGTCCCTTTATTCCCAGCGAAAACACTCCCCTGGCCCGATGCGCACAGGGTGATTTATTCCTTACATTAAAAGTCCTGGCGGTAACCCGTTTGGCCCTTCCCTGGGCTAACTTACCGGCCACCACTGCCGTGGGTACCATACATCCCCAGGGCAGGAAGCTGGCCCTTGAATGCGGTGCCAATGTAATTATGCCCAACGTTACCCCCCCGGAATTCAAAAAACATTATAGAATTTACCCAGGAAAAGAAAATTTTTCCGGAAATACCATTGAGAAATTAAAAAAACTGGTACACTCTCTGGGTAGAAGAATTTCCGATAGTAAAGGAGATGTTGTCCCTAAATTGTTGAGAAAGGAGAGTTTTAACAATGTGTAATTATAAGGCGGACTTTATTAATGATGAAAAAATTAACGGCATATTGGAAGACGCATCCACTGCCTCCAAAGATGAGGTAAAGGAAATCATTTACAAAGCCGGTGAAGCCCGCGGGCTTACCCCCCGGGAGGTGGCGGTTCTGTTACACATTGAAAATCCGGATATGTTGGACCTTATCTATGAAAAAGCAGCGGAAGTTAAAGAAAAGATTTACGGCAAGCGCCTGGTTTTATTTGCCCCCCTTTACCTGAGCAATTACTGTATCAACAACTGCGTCTATTGTGGATATAAGAGAACTAATAAAATAGAAAGACGCCGTCTTACCATGGAAGAGATCAGGGAAGAAGTTACCATTTTGGAATCAATGGGTCATAAGCGCCTAGCCATAGAATGCGGGGAACATCCCCGGAAATGCCCCATTGATTATGTTCTGGATGCAATTAGAACTATTTATAAAGTCAAGGAACAAAACGGAAGCATTCGCAGGGTAAACGTGAATATTGCAGCCACTACCACGGAAGAATACAAACTTTTAAAGGAAGCCGGTATAGGTACCTATATCCTGTTTCAGGAAACATACCACCGTGATACCTACGCAAAAATGCATCCTGCCGGGCCCAAAAAGGATTACGACTGGCACACTACAGCCATGGACAGGGCAATGAAAGCGGGAATAGACGATGTCGGACTGGGTGTGCTCTTCGGCCTTTATGACTATAAATTTGAAGTCGTGGCCCTGCTTATGCATGCCCTATATTTGGAAGAAACATTCGGGATTGGGCCCCATACCATTTCCGTTCCCCGACTTCGCCCTGCCAAGGGAACTGATTTAAAACAATTTCCCCACTTAGTGTCTGATAAGGAATTTAAAAAACTGGTGGCCACTATCAGGCTGGCCGTTCCCTATACAGGAATTATTTTATCTACCCGGGAAAAACCAGAATTTAGGGATCAATTATTATCTGTAGGCGTTTCCCAAATTAGTGCAGGCTCGTGCACCGGAGTAGGTGGATATAAGCGCGAAAAGGAAAATCAAAACTTTAAAGTGGGGGATAATACGGCTCAATTTGAAGTTGAAGATCACAGAAGTCCTGATGAGGTGTTAAGAAGTATATGCTTATCCGGGTACCTGCCCAGTTTTTGCACCGCCTGTTACCGCAAGGGACGTACTGGAGACCGGTTTATGTCTCTGGCGAAAACCGGTAAAATTCAAAATGTTTGCCAACCTAATGCCATTTTAACTTTTAAAGAATTTCTCATGGATTATGCTTCCGAGGAAACCAGAAAAATTGGTGAGCAGACTATTGAAAAAAATCTTTCCTTAATTGACAGCCCGGAAATTCTTGAAGCTACCAGAGAACGACTCCTTCGAATAGAAAACGGTGAAAGGGATCTTTATTTCTAAAAGTTGTTTTCACTTGGCCGGTGCTCGTAAACGTCCATGCCATTGACACCAGCGGCAAGGTATGAAGTACCTGAGCGCAGCAGGGAGCACCGGCCATAATAATAATGACCTTGTCTAATTTTATTGACAGATCTAATTTTATTGACAGATAAATAGAATAATGATATAAGTATTTAAGGTATGTGAATTTCATAACTTATTCATGTAAATCATAAATTCAAATATTGCCGTTTCAGTTTTTAAGTTAAAATTTTCACTAAAAGTTTGCATTGGGAAGCTCAAAGGAGGCGAACTTGGTGAAAACGCTAAGGGTTCCGGAAGCCACGGTAACCCGGCTGTCTATATATTCGCGCTATTTAGAACGCCTGGATAAAAACGGGGTTACCACGGTTTCTTCCGGAGAAATTGCAGAAGGTGTAGGAGTCAGCCCGGCTCAAGTAAGAAAGGATTTAGCTTACTTCGGAGAATTCGGCACCCGCGGTGTCGGTTATAATGTAAAAGATTTAATGAAGTATACTCTTAAGATATTGGGATTGGACCAGCCCTGGTCCCTGGTTCTTGTAGGAGCAGGGAATTTGGGTTTTGCACTATGCACATATAAAGGTTTTAATGCACGAGGCTTTACCATTAAAGCGGTTTTTGATAACGACCCCACTAAAATTGGTAAGCGAATAGGAGATCTTGAAGTTCTCCCCATGGAGCAGTTTAAAGAAAAGGTAAAAGAACATAAAGCACGAATAGGTATTATCGCGGTACCCCCTAAGGCTGCCCAAGAAGTAGCCGATCTAATGGTTGATGCAGGGTTGGAGGCCATATTAAATTTTGCACCGGTAGCATTAAACATTCCCAGTCATGTGGAAATTCGAAATGTAGATCTTTCTGTTAAATTAGAAATACTTACTTTTAATTTGGGATTTCATTCTACACAGAACCGTTAACCTCGTGAAGTATTTCTAACCCTGGAGAGTGATTATTATTTGCTACATTGGAGTAATAGGTGCTGCCCAATGCAGTGAAGAAATTAAAAACCTGGCCATACAAGTGGGTGAAGAACTAGCCAAGAAAAAGGTAACAATCCTGTGTGGGGGGCGGGGCGGCGTAATGGAAGGTGTGGCCATGGGTGCCGCCAAGTATAATGGAATCGTAGTAGGAATATTACCCGGTGTCAGCCGTCAAGAGGGAAATACACACCTAACCATAGCCCTGGCCACTGGCCTGGGTGAAGCGCGAAACGCAATAATTGCCCGGGCAGCCGACGCGTTAATCGCCATTTCCGGCGGAGCAGGAACCCTATCAGAAATCGGCCTGGCTCTTAAAATGGGAAAAACCGTTATCGGCCTGCACACCTGGGAAATAAAACCCCCCGTTCCTAGAAAATACCGCTTTATTAATGTTACCTCCCCATATGAAGCTGTACGTCTTGCTCTTGAAGCTTCACGGCAAAGGAGTTAAAAAATGAAACCAATTACCTTAAATATTATTACTAATAAGCGTATACAGTTTGTTGATATTACCCGGGACATTAATAAAGTCATAACTGAAACAGGTATAAAAGGAGGAATTTGTTACCTTTACGTACCCCATACCACGGCTGCCATTACCATCAATGAAAGTGCAGACCCCACTGTCCAGCTGGATATCCTGAACTGGCTGAATAAAATAGTACCTTTTAAAGATAATTACGAGCATATGGAAGGCAATTCCGACGCCCATATAAAAGCATCCCTTATTGGAGCCAGTTGTAACATATTTATAAACGAAGGAAAGCTTTTACTTGGCACATGGCAGGGTGTGTTTTTCTGTGAATTTGATGGACCTAGAAAAAGAAAGGTATATTTAAAAATAATTTCCGGTTAATATAAAAGGGATTTCCCATTATGTAAACTCATTACCTGTAACTTACCTTGACATTTGACATCCTTAGATATTTTAGGTATAATGTAGTTCGGTCTCATGAGGAACGGGATGTAGCGCAGTTTGGTCAGCGCGCTTGCCTTGGGAGCAAGAGGCCGGGGGTTCAAATCCCTCCATCCCGACCATGAAAACTAGGTGGTCCCCTGGGCAAAGTGGTCCAAAGATACTAAGTGTTCAAATCCCAGCGGAATCACCATCCATATAGAGGGAGGGGTGCCCGAGCGGCCAAAGGGAGCAGACTGTAAATCTGCCGGCTGTTGCCTTCGTAGGTTCGAATCCTGCCCCCTCCACCAAACGCTGGGGTGTAGCCAAGCGGTAAGGCAGCGGGCTTTGGACCCGTCATGCGTTGGTTCGAATCCAGCCACCCCAGCCAAAACCCCCATGGAGTTAAATTTCCATGGGGGTTTTAAAATATATAAAATTATGTACTTAACATCAAGTACTTGGCCGGTTGATACCGGTTAATCTTTGACTCCTTTTAATTCTTCCGGCCCGCCCCATATTCCATATATTCCTGTATCCTGTAAAGGAAGTACACTGCCTATCATAATTCTTTATTACACCTTGAATCCTTTTAACCATACTTATTTCCCCCTTTTTTCATTAATTTAATATTATTTTATCTTATATAAAGATAATTATTTTTTAAAAAATAATGAACTTTTGTCAGGAGGATTTAAAGTTCAACCGTAGAAATTATTAGATAATTATTTCAATTTAAAGGAGGCGTTTCGCTTTGGCCGAGAATAAAAAAAAGAAAATACCCAAGTTTAACTTTGTAATTGACCCTGTGCTATGCATGGCTTGTGCCGCTTGCGAGCTTGAATGCCGTGACGATGCCATTTATATCGATGACAACATCAACTACGCCATCAATCTTAATAATTGTAAGCGCTGCGGTCGTTGTTACCGGGCCTGTCCATCCGGGGCAATATCCCGTATACCCAACCCCGAATACAAAGCAAGCTAGAGTTATTACCAAATAGCTTATTTTTACTTCCGGGTATATCCCGGAAGCTTTATTTTACCATGTTTTTATTGTTGAAGATAACTTTGGCCGTGTAAAATTTCAGTAGGCACCAGAAGGAAATCAACCTCCTAGAAATAGAAATGAGACCTCACCCCAAAAACACTCCAACGGAAATTAAAGGAGGGCGAGGTCTCATGTTAAATATTCGCCACATAGTGGGGGCAGTCCTTCTATTCGGTTCTGGCCTAACTAAATTAATTGGCGAGTGCAAAGACTTTTATGAGCTTGAAAAAGGCATCCATGAGCTGTGCCAGGCAGTCTGCAACCAAATTTTCACCTGGGCCCTGGAACAGATCGATACCCGCCTGATGAATGAACGTGACCGGAGCACCTGGGAAGTGGTCGGCTTTCGGGCTAAAACAGCAGTAAGCACCTTTGGGGAATTTCTCTTCAAAAGGCGCCTGTACAGGAACAAAAAAACCGGGGAAACCAAATTCTTTTTAGACGAGCTGCTGGGCTGGCCAGCCCGGGCCAAGATCACCCCCCGTTTAAAAGAACTGGCCGTCAAACTAAGCACCGAACTTTCCTTTGCCCGTGCCGCCGAGATCTTAAACCACCTTGTTTCCGGCCTAAGTCCCATGACCGTCTGGCAGGCTACCCAAGAAGTGGGAGAAGTCTTGCAGCAAGAAGGAGAAGAAAAAAGGGCAGCGGTTTTTGAAAAGGGCGAAGCTCCCGGCGGGAAAGAGGTAACCCCGGAGCTGTGTATCGAAGCCGACGGAGTGATAATCCGCCTGCAGAAGACAAAAGAGAAAAGAGGAGAAATTAAGCATATGGTCGTCTACGAAGGGAAGGAACAAATTGGCCAAGGTCGCTTCGCCCTGAAAAACAAGCTTGTTTTAAGCAGCCTAAATGACGGTAAGGCAGCCTGGGAAGAAAACTATGCCGTAGCCGGGGGAAAATGGGACCTGAGCCAAACCGAAAGGATCTTCATCGGCGGCGACGGGGCAGACTGGTCCAAGCAGGGAATTGATTACTTTCCCGGCGCTGTGTATCGCTTAGACCCATACCACCTGAGCAGGCATTTAACCGAGGCCCTCTGGTACGACGAAGAAACCTACCGGAAGGTGGCCCTGGCCATTTCCCAGGGTAACTGGGAGGAGACCCAAAGAGTTCTTACGGAAGCAGCAAAAAACACCAGGGGCAACCGGAAGAAGAGGATCACCAAACTTCTGCATTATCTTGAGGAAAACTGGGCGGGGATCGCTGCCTCGCCGGGAGCAAAACGTTTGGGCACCATTGAAGGGCAGATTCAACACAACGTGGCCCGGCGGATGAAACGCCTGGGAGCCAGGTGGACAATCCCTGGAGGAGACCGGATGGCCCGTGTTTTGGCCGCTAAGGCAAACGGGGAGCTTGGCAATTATACTTTGCGCTGGCCGGTGAAACACCGGAAATTGAGAGAAATTGCGCAGTTAAAGCCAGTCGAAAAACAAAAAACAGAGGATGTGGAAAAATGGCTGCAGGCGTCTGTTCCGGCTTTAAAGGGTCCTTTTGCTGACCGGCTGTGGATTAAGTATGTTTTACGTGAACTTAGCCGTCCCAGCTTTTCTGCTCTTTTGTAAAAGCATGTTCCTTGGAGAGCCTTTGAGGTTTTCAGGCGGCGCCGGAGGGTAGCCTTGACAGCCGGGGTCCCCGCATGTGATAAAATGTACAAGCCGGCGGGGTATGCTAAAGTATGCAGCATGTTCCCCGGAGCCGCCCCGTCGGTACTGAAACTATATCACATGCGGGGTGGCTGTCAAGGCCGCCGCCGTAAAACTAATGTTTTAAGCGGTGAGGTCTCATGTTAAAAGATACCTACTGAATCTTGACACGGACAGATAACTTTAAGGCTATTGACAAATAGTTTAATATATGCTAGCATGTTTATTGTCGCTGGGCGGTATTATAAACAAATAAGTTACATGCGGCAGTGGCGGAATTGGCAGACGCGTAAGATTCAGGATCTTATGGGCGTCACGCTCGTGGAGGTTCAAGTCCTCTCTGCCGCACCAAGTCCCAATATTCAAGGCTTTCAGGGTTTTTCTCCTGAAAGTCTTTTCTTTTTCTCCTCGCAATACTCCGGAAAAAGTCTTGCACAGAGTCTTGCGCGGAGTCTGGCGCGTTTTGAAAAGGAGTGAAAACCATGCCCCGCAGAAGAAGGGTGTCCACCCTCCCCCCGGACATCAAAAACCGCTTGCAAAATCTTCCCCCGCAAAACTGGAGTTACGAGAAAGCGCTGGAATACTTCATCCGCCACCACAACCTGAAAGGTACCCGCAAAAGTACCATTGAGTGGTATGTTGTCGCACTTAAAGATTTCTATCAATTCCTTCTCAGAAACAAAGAAAGCGCCATACTCGAAGACATTTCCACAAAAGACATAGAGGAATATATACTTTACTGCAGGGAACGAGGTCTCAAACCTATTACAGTTAACGGGCGGATAAGGAGCTTGCGCTCGTTTTTCAATTACCTTATAAACCATAAAATAATCTCCCGGAACCCCATGAAAGGTATATCTCTGGTTAAGCACCCCAAGCCGGTTGTCCCCACCTTTACAGAGGAACAGATACGGAGGCTATTGAAACAGCCCGACCTTTCCACGTTTTCCGGGCTCAGGGACTACATAATTATGTACCTCCTGCTGGACACCGGCATCCGTATCGGGGAACTCCTGAAAACCAGGAGAAAGGACATCATCTTTGAAAATGGTTACCCCACATATCTAATAGTGAGGTCTCCCAAGAACCAGCGGCAGAGAACACTCCCCCTTTCAGGGAAAACACAAAACCTTTTCAAAGTATACCTGGAAACGGTGGACGAATTTTTTGGCAGAGAAGCCCCACTCTTTCCGAACCAGGACGGCGAACCAATCAGCAAGCGGACAGTCCAGGAACGCATCGCTGTTTACGGGAAGAAGGCCGGAATTATCGGGGTCAGGGTATCTCCCCACACCTTCAGACACACTTTCGCCAAGTTCTGGATAATGGAAGGGGGAGACGTATTGAGCCTTCAGGAAATTCTTGGTCACTCAGACCTCGAAATGGTCAAGAACTATACCCGCATGTTCACCCCGGACCTGAGGAGGAAGCACGATCGGTTTAGCCCGATTGTGAGAAAAGATTTTTAAAAATTTCCAATTAATGTTTTGCCACGGAACAATCGTTTTAAGTATAATTATGGAAAAATATTAACGGGGGAGGTCTTATGCCCAAAACAGCGAAGCCAGCCACCAGGGAAGACGCGCTGAAAAAGGCACTGGATGACCTCAAAAAGAAATTTGGCGAGGGTGCCGTGATGCGGCTCGGTGAAAAACCCAATATAGCGGTTGAGGCAATTCCTACCGGCATACTTTCCCTGGACCTGATTACCGGGATAGGCGGCATGCCGAGGGGGCGCATTGTGGAACTCTTCGGGCCGGAAATGTCCGGCAAGACCACGGTGGCCCTCCACGTGATAGCAGAGGCCCAGAAGGCAGGGGGAATCGCAGCATTTATTGACGCCGAGCACGCCTTGGACCCCCTTTATGCCAAAAACCTGGGGGTCAATATCGAGAACCTCTTGGTATCCCAGCCGGACTACGGTGAACAGGCGCTGAGCATTTGCGAAGAGTTGGTGCAGAGCATGGCCGTAGACGTGATTGTGATTGACTCAGTGGCGGCCCTGGTCCCCCAGGCGGAAATCGACGGCGAAATGGGAGATATCCAGGTGGGCCTCCAGGCCCGGCTGATGTCCCAGGCCATGCGAAAGCTGACGGCGATCACCAGCAAGAGCAGGACCGTAGTGATATTCATCAACCAGCTGCGGGAAAAGGTAGGGTCGAATAATTTCGGCGGCGGAACGCCGGAGGTTACACCCGGCGGCAGGGCGCTGAAATTTTACTCATCCATGCGGCTTGATGTCCGCAAAAAAGAAGCCATCAAGGACGGCAGCGAGATTGTCGGAAACCGCACGGTAATCAAAATCGTCAAAAATAAGGTTGCACCGCCCTTTAAAGAAACTGCCGTGGAAATGTTCTACGGAGAGGGGATCTCCCGGGAACTGGACGTCCTGGACCTGGCCGAGAAACACGGGATTGTCCAGAAATCCAGCGCGTGGTACTCCTATGGCGGGGAGCGCCTCGGCCAGGGGCGGGAGAACGTGCGGAAATTCCTGAAAAAACACCCGGAAGTCGTGGCCGAGCTGGTGCAGAAAGTGGTGGAAAAAGCCGGGATTAAGACAGCAGATGGAAAAGTTGTTGAGAATAATGTAGTGCCGCTGGTTAGGAACCCGGATTAGCCGGGTTTTTCTTTATTATGCAGACTTTAAATAATTATATAACAGTGAACTGAAGATTTTTTTCTCGATCTGAGCTGGTTGAACGTAATGCTATAGTAATGTAAGGTATGCAGGTCGTAAAAAACACTGAGTCTTGACACAAACTCCCCGGCGTAAGCCTGGAAGAAAAGTATTGCAGTTGGAAGGAAAGAAGATCTACTTCATCCATGGCCACCAGTGCTTAGAATTGAGAGCTTTTCGGACAAGCCCACGCTGCTACTGCCAGGTTCATCCTGGTTATCGAAGGACAGAAGAAAGCCTCTACCAGTTTTCTTTGTTCAGTCTGTGCCCGGTTCCACATACCGGGCGTTTTCGCTAATTCCTAAAGAGGTGAGCATTTTTATTAACATGATGGAAGTTTATAACAATTTTACTTGACAAATAAATGATTTTATGGCAATATGCTTTCAAGTGAATATTATAAAGTGAAGGAGGCTTTCTTTTGAAAAATATCGATGCTAAAACTTTACTAGAAGAAGAACTTCCTGTTTCCGTACGGTCTCTTTTTGTGCCCGCTGTTAAAAGGGCATATGCCATGGTTTATGAACATTTTACAGAGCTTGATTGGTTAAACTGGCCTGTAGGTAAAGACTTATTTCGTATTGTGCGACGGGTAGCAGTTGAGTTTGAGCTTAAAAAATTGGTTGATAGAAAAAAATTACCTTTAAAGTACAGGATAGCTTATAACAGTTCGTATAATTATCGTCATTTAGAGCTTAGAACTAATAGGTGTGTGATTACGACGAGCCAAGTTACGTCTCCAAATGCGGTTCCGCGCCGCGCCGTATATCGTAACAACTGGAGTTTGAATAATCAGCCTTGTCTTGTATTTCCTGGCTTCAATGATGAAGATGCCGTCACATGGGAAGGTGGGCCCTATTATATAATTCTAACTCATGGTTATTATGGAAAAGTGCCAGAACATGTTTGTTTAGGGGTACCTGCACCAAAAGTCAGAAGTTGGCTTGCTCATATTAATCTACTCAATGAACCACACCAAACTGAGATTTACGAAGATGTTGAAGTAATCACCGAAGAACAATTGGTAGAATTTAAAGACTTTGCTCAAGAGGTGTTGAAGAAATGAAACGTAATATTGGGTCACCCCGTTTATTTGGTCTTGTGCCAGAAAGGTTAAGGGAAGCCCGGTTGGCTAAAGGTTATACAATAGCGGAATTAGCAGAAACCACAGGTGTTACGCGACAAGCAATTTCTCAGTTTGAGCTTGGCCATACAACACCTAGTGGGCAGGTACTTCAAAAAATAATTGGTGTATTGCAATTTCCATTAGGTTATTTCTCAAAGCCCATAGAGAAAACTTCTCCTTCTGGAGTAACTTTTTTCCGTAGCTTAAGCTCTGCTACAAAGAAACCAAGAGAAATGATTGCTGTTAGAGCAAAATGGTTAGAAGAAATATTTACTTACTTAGAAAAATACTTAAAATTCCCTGTAGTTAATATCCCTGATTTTTCTTACGCAGAACCTTTGAGCAATGAAAAAATAGATGATATCGCTGTATCTGTTCGTAAAAAGTGGGGTTTAGGTCTTGGACCTATAAGTAATGTTTTACGATTATTTGAAAAGCAAGGAATTGTTATTGCTAGAGCAATACTTAATTATTCTAAAGCCGATGCTTGCTCTCAATGGAGAGGTGGACGTCCCTTTATTTTTCTTGGTTCGGATAAAGAATCAGC
This sequence comes from Desulfofundulus sp. JL263-se, assembly GCF_056316025.1. NCBI lineage: Bacteria > Bacillati > Bacillota > Clostridia > Eubacteriales > Peptococcaceae > Desulfofundulus > Desulfofundulus sp. JL263-se. The sequence goes on from NZ_CM149993.1 coordinate 1,875,124, forward strand.
TGTTAGATCACGTTTTGACTTAGCCCATGAATTGGGCCATCTCGTTCTTCACATGTGGGTTGATGATGTTCAATTTAATGAACCTAAAACAAGAAAACGTTTAGAAGATGAGGCAAATAAATTTGCAGCTTCTTTTTTGTTGCCAAGGGATACTTTTGGTGAAGAGGTATTATCTACGTCATTGGAGCACTTTATTACTTTAAAAAAACGGTGGAAAGTATCAATTGCTGCTATGATAATACGTTGTCAGGATTTGGGCATTTTATCCGATTCTCAAACGATTTATTTGTTTAAAAAAATAAGCAGGTTAAAATGGAAAACTAGAGAGCCTTTAGACGATGAATTAATACCTGAGAGCCCAAGCCTTTTAAAACAAGCTATTACCTTGTTAATTGAAAATAACGTGGTAACACCTTCAGAAATTGTAGATTCTATTAAACTACCAGTAGATGAAATTGAAACTTTGTGCAATTTGCCACCGGGAACATTGAAAATTGATGATCTCGGGAATAAAATTGTTCAACTTAGGAAATAGACTCTCTCAGAAGGAACGCCCCGTGAAGGGGCGTTGAGGCTGTTGACAAAAACAAGTCAACAGCCTTTTATTTTATGGTAAAATTGAGTAAATAAGAATTAGGAGCGAACAAACATGTTAAAAAAACCAGAGTACCGCCAAGGACAACTGGAACTTGTTTGCCTAAAACAACTGGTACCTGAAGATCACTTGCTGAGGAAAATAAGTCGCTTCATAGACTTTAACTTCATAAGAGAAAAGGTCAAACACCTATATTGCCCGGATAACGGTCGTCCTTGTGTAGATCCCGTAATGCTTTTTAAAATGCTTTTTATTGGCTACCTCTTTGGCATAAGATCTGAACGGCAACTGGTTAAAGAAATAGAGGTTAACATAGCTTACCGTTGGTTTTTGGGCCTTTCCCTAACAGATAAAGTTCCTCATCATTCCACCATTAGCCAGAACCGGCGGCGTAGATTTAACGGCACAAATATTTGTCAGGAAATATTTGATGAAATAGTTATGCAAGCAATTAAGAAAGGACTAATAGGCTGCCGCGCTCTGGTTAAACCTGGTCCTGCGCACGGTTATCGATTGGTATCTTCATAACATTGCCCGCCGCACGCAGACTGCGTTGGACGACTTGTTCTTGCCATTGCTGCGCAAAGTCCTTGTGGTGGTTGTTTATTTCCTGGCATTTACAATTATCCTGAGCCACTTCGAAATCAACGTAACCGGCCTCATCGCTACCGCCGGGGTAGCCTCTCTGGCTATTGCCCTGGCCGCCCAGGATACCCTGGGTAACATGCTGGCCGGGTTTATGCTTCTGACCGACCGGCCCTTCCGGGAGGGGGATCGTATTGAGTTGAATAACGGGATGCGGGGTGACGTTTTGCATATTGGCCTGCGTTCGACGAAGATACTCAGCCGCGAAGGCAAGTACGTGGTTATACCGAACAAGGACCTTGCCAACGGTCAGGTGATTAACCATGTACTCCCGGATCCCAAAATGCGTCTGCGCATTCCTGTCGGGGTAGCCTACGGTACCGACATGCGCAAGGTTAAGGCCATCATCCGCTCCATTCTGGACGAAAATCCTCGCGTTTTGAAAGACCCTCCGCCGCGGATCTACTTTACGGAGTTCGGCGAATCCTCGCTCAATTTACTCATCCGGTGTTGGATTGAGGATGCGCGGGATCAGTGGCCCATTACCGACGAGATCAACATGGCCATCAAGGACCGGTTCGAAGCGGAAGGCATCGAGATCCCGTTCCCTCAACGGGATATCCACATCCGGAGTCAAGGCCGGTAATAGCGGTTCGGAGAACGCACGCGAAGGGAGTAAGGTGCATGCGTGGTGTACGGATGGATCTGCGGCTGGTTCACGACGGGCGGCAATGGGTCGCGAGCAGCGACAATATCGTAGTCGGCGGCACAAGCCTCGAAGAGTTGGAGTAAAACGTCAAAAAGACCATTGCGGCAACTGGCAGGTTTGCTGTTGGAACCAAGGTCACTGTGCGCATGCGGTTCGATTACGACACTTTTCCCAACGCCGCTTGGTACCGGCAGTACATGCCTTACTATTTTGACCACTTAAATTTCGTTCCAGATCGGCTCCTGATAAGCGAAGCGAAGTAAATATTGCTAGCTGGAGCACGGCCAGACGACTGACCACAAGGTCTGGCCCTTCTGCCGGCAGAACTTTCTTCTGAACAGAGAGAAGAAGAGGGGGCAGAGGGCAATGTCAATGAGGATGTTGTCTACGCGCAAGGGGCGAAAGTAATACTGAGGTACAAAATCGAGTAGGAGGGGGTGATTAACCCCCGTCCTCTCACACCACCCAGCATGCGGGTCCGCACTGGGCGGTTCACCAAGCGCTACGAATAAAATGATAACGCTCGGTTAAACTCATGAGGCCCTGGGCCTGCCAGTAGGTAGTGTTCAGGGCATTGTTTAATGGGCCGCCGGTTATGCGCCAGTATCCCTTACGGGTGTTCGCCAGCTGGTGTGCGACCCATTCCGGGAGACCGAGGGCCCGCAATTCCCGGTAACGGGTGCGAACCCGTTTCCATTGTTTCCACAGGCACATGCGCAGGCGCCTTCGTAACCAGCCTTCAATATCCATTAATCTGTTGGACATGTCGGCCAGTGCAAAATATCCTACCCAACCCATCAGGTACTGGTTAATCCGCTGGATGCGTTCTTCCATGCTTATGCTTTTGCTTCGAGAAGTTAGTTCCCGGATTTTGTCCTTCAGCCGCTTGATGGTTTGAGGGGCCAGGCGGATGCGCACTTGCCCCTTGATTTTGTACATGCTAAAACCAAGGAGTTTGCGCTTCCATGGACGGTCTACCGCGCTCTTGGTCTCGTTTACTTTGAGTTTTAACCGTTTCTGCAGGTAGGCGGTTATGCTGGCCTTGACCCTTTCTCCGGCCCGGCGGCTGCGAACATAGATGTTGCAGTCGTCAGCATACCTGACAAAGCGGTGTCCCCGCTTCTCCAGCTCTTTGTCCAGGTCATCAAGTATGATGTTGGCCAGTAGCGGGCTTAGAGGCCCACCTTGTGGTGTGCCCTCGTCCGTTACCAGAACCAAACCATTTACCATGACCCCGGATTGCAGGTATAGCCGGATTAGTTTGAGTATGCGCTTATCTTTGACTTTGCGCGCTGCCCTGGCCACGAGGATATCGTGGTTCACCTGGTCGAAGAATTTCTCCAGGTCGATGTCCACTACCCATTCATAACCTTCTTGCACATATTGCCGCGCTTTGCGCACGGCATCATGCGCGCGACGCCCGGGCCTGAATCCATAGCTGTTGGGTGAAAATCCAGGGTCGAATATGGGCGTCAGTACCTGCAGAAGTTCCTGCTGGATTAAGCGGTCTATCAAGGTTGGGATTCCCAGAAGTCGCACTCCGCCGCCCGGTTTCGGGATTTCGACCCGGCGCACGGGTTGCGGCCTGTAGGTCCCGGCGAGCAGTTCTTTACGTATGCGCTCCCAGTTTTCTCGCAGATAGGCACGGAAGGATTCAACCGTCACTCCATCTACCCCGGGAGCTCCTTTGTTTTGCTCTACCCTCTTTAGTGCCGCCAGCATGTTGCTTCGCGCAAGCATGGCTTCCAGCAGGTTGTTATCATTTCCTTCGCGGGATGCATCCTCGGGTCGTGCCGGAGACACACTCGGCCCTCCCGCGGTCCCCCGCGGCTTCACCGCTTCCTCCCGCGGGCAGGCTCCGTTTGGAGTTTTCTGCTGTCTTCGCATGTCTCGCGAACTTGCCAAGTTCATCCCTCCACCTGGTGTTCGGTCCTTCCCTGCTTTGACGTCTGAAGCAGGTACTATGACCTCTGCTGACTTCTGCCGGATATGCCCAGCACTCAGAACTTGAGTGCTGGGCATATCCGGCAGACCTCCCCGGGTTTTGGGGGAAATTTTCCAAGCTAAGTATGGCTTAAAAACGGAAACATTTTCGTGGAAAAATTCCCCCAAAAAAGAGCGATAACTTTCCTCCCACACCCGCCGCGTTTACCGCCATACCCCTTGGCAGCATTGGGCTTTGCCTTGTCTTGCAGGCTCGCCCGAATATGACGGCCTCGCCCGCGGTTCGTGGTCCTCGGGTCGGGATTTTGCCTCGGGCTTCCTTCGGATTCCACGTCGCCGTGGACACCCTTGCCGTTGGCTAGCGGTTGGTGCTGCCAACCCCCGCAGGGGACTTTCACCCCCAAGTTATCGCCCATGCCGGGCGCACAAGTAAAGGGGTCCCGTGTAAATTACGGAACCCCTTGGTATGCTTATAATCTCGCAAGTGTAGTCCAGGCACTACGCCACTTCAATGCGGTTTTTCCGGATGAACGCGAAGGTTTCCTCCGCAGAGGCGATGTCCCGGATACAGCCGTCCACCATTACGGAGAAGCTGTCTCTGAGCTGCTCTGCCTCCCAAGGGTCATGGATCACGTATAGTACCGGGACCTGGAGAAATTTTAGTACCTCCCGGAATTCCGGCAGGAGCTTCTCTTTAATGGCCACGTCGATGTCGCTTAAGGGCTCGTCAAGAAGCATCACCTGGGGTTGCGGGGCCAGGGTGCGCGCCAGCGAAGTTCTGCTCTTGTAGCCGCCGCTCAGTTCTTCCAGCTTGCGCTCGAGGACATCCTCCAGGTCGAGCATCTTGACCACCTTCTGTACGAGTTCGTCGGAGCCCCGACCCCCGCGCAGGCCGTAACGGACGTTCTCCCGCACGAGAAGGTGGCTGAAAGCGCCGAATGCTGCGGCACATAGCCTACCCGCCTTTCCTCCGGCGGCAAGGCGCTCACGTCTTGTCCATTCAGCACCACCTGGCCCGCGTCCGCCGTAACAATTAATTGATAAGAATGGCCATTAACCGATGATCCTTAAACTTTCTTCAATATCTCTCGACATTCCCCCATAAAACAATAAAAAGCCTTTCCGGCTTTATCTTTTTTCCTCTCAATATTTCCTACGGTATAAACTCTTCTCCTGGTATTCCTATCCCTAACACTCCTAATCCTCTTGCCTGCAGTTCCCTGTTTACTACGTCCGCCGCCCTTTGTGAAAGGCCGTAGATCCTGGCAAATCTGTACACGTCGTACCCGCAGTCCTCGAACCCCTGCCTGTCCCACAAAATAGCGTAAATCAGGGCAAAGAGGTGGGCTTCGAGCTCATATTTTCCGCACCGGTTCTTAATATAGGGGTTGTCCATGAGGCGGTTCGTCTTCGGGTGAAGCACCTTGTGAGCCACTTCGTGAAGAAGTACACCCATCTGACGGCGATAGGGGAGCGAAGCATTTATGACAACCAGCGGTAGAGAAGGCACCACGATCAGCCCCCCGTGAACGCGGTTCATAGGGGCCAGCAGGACGTGTATCCCGTGACAATCGGCCAGTTCCCTGGGGTGGAGAAGACCGAAAAAGTCGATAACCTTCCGAACGGTTTTTAAAATCCACTCAAACAACACACGGCACTACCTCCTTACAGGAATAACTGTACATGGTTCAGTCACCCCCCTCAGTCTCGCGGGAAAATTTTTCTCGATCCTCTCAAGCGCCGCTTCGGTTTCGGCGGGCAGCGCCTTCTCAGCCCGTTTCTTTCTCAAGAAATCCAGGATGGTCTTCAGCATTATCTCCAGGTCTTCAATAATTTCCTTGTCCAATTCCCCCACGGGGAGGCCGTCGAACATGACCGTCTCAGACTGGAGGAGTTCTTTAAAAGCCTGCTCAAGTTCTATGCGCTGCTTTTCCAGCGATTTTTTGTTTTCCTGGGCCTTTGGAGTGGGGTCATCGGTACGGCCAAGGAGATAGTCGGTTGATACACCTAAGATGTTTACTAATTGCTTCAAAGTTTCGATGTCTGGTTGATGTTGATTATTCTCATATCGTGCAATGGTTGCATGAGAAAAACCTAATTTTTTTCCAAGGGCAGCTTGTGTCAAGCCTTTTTGTTTTCGAGCTTTTCTTAAACGCTCTCCAAAACTCATATTTTATCCTCCTAATTATAATGTATCGTTTTGGTAACATTTTAACCAGTACCGTACATTTTGAAAAGTGTTTGTACCGAAAAAGAAAATTTTTTCTTGACATGTACCGCTTTCGTACATTATAATATTATCAAACTTACGATAAAGGTACAGGCGGTACTAACGAAGGTGATTATATGGCAGCAACTGTTGATTTAGCAAAAATCCGTCGTCTTAGAAAAAGTAAAAAAATATCACAAGCAGAACTTGCCAAAAAATTAGGATACAAAACACATATCGGATTTCATTACCTTGAATCAGGCAAACGTCAAATAAAAGCTAACCAACTAGCTATCATTGCCTCTGAATTAGGAGTAGCAATCGAGGAATTGTATATCTCAGACGAAAGGAAATCCGACCATGCCCAACAATCCTAACCTCTGCACCATTCATCTTTTCCCCGACCCTGCCGACCTCGCGGCGGCCAGGACCGCCGTGAACGTCCTGGCCCGCTCGGGCCGGGGTTCTACCAGGCAGACAATGCTCCAGACTCTGCGAGCAATTTTAGACAAGTACGGCCTCAAGCGGCTCACCCTCCCGGAATGCACAGTAGAAGCCGCCCCGGAGCCGGGATGGGCGGCGGTCCGCGCCAGGCAGCTCGTCGCCGGACGGCACTGCCCGGGGTGCGGGGCCGACATCTACCGCAGCAATCACGCGCAAGCCGCCCAGGAAAAATGAAAGGCCGTGCAGGCGGCGGTAGGGGATTTCCAGAACCAGCAATCCACAGCGTTCGGCCATTTCACGGGGGTGGAGGAGGCCGTGTTTTTCGATGAGAGATTTCACGGTTTTTAAAACACGTTCGAACAGCATAAATCCGAAAGACACCTCATAAAAACACTTGTTCTATATTTAGAATAAACCAACTATCCCGGGCACTACAGGATAATTCTGGAAATTATGGAGATAAATTTTCGATTTTAGTTTATAAAGTCCAACAAATTTCACCCCGCCTCTACAGCGGCCGCCAGACAGTCACTCGTCACCCCCTTCGTCTCCACTACGGCTTTTTTTGAGATGAGTGTCTTGAGAACAGCAACAACGGTATCGCGGATATCCAGGAGCACGTCCTCGTCGAGCTTCCCGACCGGCTTGCCGTTAAACATGATGTGGTCAGAACGGAGGACGAGATCCAGGGCTTCCTCGACAGTGAGGGTGTCAGGATTTTTATCTTTTATAAGATCAAAAATATCGGAAGGTTTTTCTTTTTTTATCGGTTCTTCAAAAAAATAAGATGGTTGAACCCGCAATACTTTCGCCAAATCTTCAAGAACAGGTAACGAAGGGTTAGCCCCACCCTTCTCAATTTTACTGATGTAAGTAGGAGAAATGCCAACCATTTTTGCAAGTTTTTCCTGGGTTAATCCCCTTTCAATTCTCAATTTTTTGAGTAACTCAGGTTTAAATTTCAATTGTATCCCTCCATCATGTTGAATATTTTTCAAGTAATTTTACCATAAAAATCTTGAAATATACTCATTTTTCTTTCGATAAAATCTTGAAATATAGTGCAGCAACCAGATTAAAAAAGCTCTAAGCAGATATCAATTAAAAATTGGCTCAAACAGGTATTAATCAGGTTTGAACGAACCTGAAAAATAGTGTAAATTTTAAAAAAGGAGTTGACTCACAGTGGAAATTAATAAGCAAATCGGCACACAAATTTATGTGCTCAGGAAAAAGAAAAATTTAACACAATCAGAACTTGCTTCCAGAATAGAGGTTTCTCCGACATTAATTTCCCATATAGAGCGTGGAAAGGTAAACCCCTCCATTAAAACACTTAACAAGATCGCAATTGTTTTAGGTTGTTCAGTTAATATAATTCTTCATCCAGAAAGCGAGGTGTCTCCATGCCCCGACACCACATCTTCGTCTACGTCGGCCCCGTGAAACATTTGTTGGAAGCGGTGAGAGAGTGGATCTGGCTGAACACCCACTAAGAAAGTGAAACCCCGTGCCCACGCAAGTTCTAATTCTCCCCGGCCAGCCCGCGAGGGAACCGGAAAACGAAAAAACGAGGCAGATCAAGGAAAAGTTACTGTCGTTATCCGCATTAATCGCGGAGCAGAAGCGGCTCACCCGGAAGCAAAAAATAGCCGCAGACGAAGTCCGCGGCCAGATACAAGAAATCGAAGCAGAAACATTATACCAGATTAAAACGGCGACAAACAACGCATACCACAGGAAATAAGGAGGCGCAAACCTATGATTGGCTGGGTTGCCTGTTGCCAGTGTGTCAGTGAAGATGATATGCAAAATTGTTTCGGGTTTCAAGATAAATGGGACTGTGCCGGGAACCGTAATGCCCGGTGTCCCAAATGCAAGACAAAGTTAGAGCACCGCGAAAACGAGTACGGTATTCCAGAAGAAATCAGGTGTCCAAACGGCTGCGATTTAAGGAAGCATGTTCCTGATCCGTTTGAATATACAGAGATATCTTTTTAATGGACCGTGAAGCAGCTGTCCACATTTATGAAAGACTATCGTTACCCGCATTAATCGCGGAGCAGAAGCGGCTCGCCCGGGAGCAAAAAACAGCCGCAGACGAAGTCTGCGGCCAGATACAAGAAATCGAAGCCAAACAATTTGAGGCAGAAACAGAGGCCGGCCAGCTGGCTGACGAGTTCCGGGCCTGGAAAACCATAGCCGAGCTGACGGTGGCGGAACTGACCGCCGTGAAAAATTAAGTGAAAAGGAGCGATGTACATTGCAAAAACAAAACCTTGCGGTGGCGGAGTCCCCCAAAAAATTCGAGCTGGCAGTGCTGGACGGCGCCGGCCAGGGAAACCTGGAGGAGCTTATAAAGGAAAACTTCGGGGACGTGGAAATTACCTCCATTTTTGACCGGGTTAAATTCCCCACCGGCGGCGCGCTGAATTTCGAGATCCCCGGGGAAGACCCGGAAAACCCGGTCCTGGTGCCCGAAATCACCGGGGTAATTATCGACCACCACCGGGTAAACGCGTACTGGCCCGGTGAATTCACCGGGGAAGGCAACCCGCCGCAATGCTACGCCCACGACGGCATTAACGGCGTGGGGAACCCCGGCGGCCTTTGCGCCGCGTGCCCCTACAACAAGCCCGGCTCCAAGGGCGAAAAGCGAAAGGCCTGTAAAAATATGTGGAAGCTATACGTCCTGACTTCAGGGGAATTCTTCCCCATAGAGTTAACCCTGCCGCCTACGTCCTTGGGCGCCTTTTACCGGTTTCTCAAAGCTTTCACGTTCCGCAACCGCCTGAGGCTCCACCAGGCCGTGGTGAAGATCGGCCTGAGGCGGGTCAAGAACGCGAACAACATCCCGTACGCAGAGGCCACTTTCGGCGTGACCCAGAAGCTCCCGGACGAAGCTTATACCCGGGTCAGGGCGTACGCCGAAGCCCTCAAGCCAATATTGCGGAAACCTCCTGCGGTGCAGGCGGACGTAGACGAAGAAACAGTGACGGTGAACGAAACCACGCCGGGAGAAAACGAAGCTTCTGAAGAAATCCCGTTCTAATCAAAAAAACGGGGGGCCGGGTTTTTTCCGCCCGGCCTCCTGAGGCGAGCCCCGAAAAAAAAACTGAAGTTGACCAGTTGACCAGTGTTGACCAGTCTAAAAAAGCAGACTGGTCAACTCCGCAAAACCAGTAATGGCGCGGGTTTGAAGGCGGAGTTGACCAGTTGACCAGTCAAAAATCGATTTTTGATTCACCGGGGGTACCGCTATGAAAAAATGGGACTTCTATACCAGAGAGGGGAAAATCTGGGCAATAAGCGACAACGAAGGACCTCAGTGCATCTGTACGGTACCGGTAAACATAACCAGGATAGAAATCGATGAAGAGCGGGGAAAACAGTGGTACGTGGCCCTCCTCGGAGAGCCGGTAAACCGGGAAGTGCGGAGCCCGGCGGAAAAAGGAAGCATGGGGCTTGCCCTCGCGGTGATGGCCGCCGGGGCGTGGGGAGACCCGAAATTACTGGCACAATACTTCTACGATGAAATGATAGAAAGGTGGCGTCACCTTTTTCTTACTGCACAGAGAATAAAAGAAGATGACGACCCGGAGGCCGCCTCAGTGTACGAGGGTTTTTGGGAATGGGTTGATAACAATATCGACAATTTCGGGGCGGAATACGGCATTGGAGACTGGGGCTTTGTTCTCGAACAGGACAACTGCCGTACCGCGGTAGTATGGATCTCTTCATTCGCAAAATTTTTTGCTGACTTCGGGATCAGGAAAAAGTCCGAAAGAGAGGCGGTTCTCCGGTTCTGGAAAAAGAAAGGGTGGCTCGGAGGGCTGAAAAATGAAAAATTCAGCACGTCTGCCCTTCCGGATGGCCGCTTTCAAACCCGGGCCTGGGACAAGATCTTTAAGAGGGTAAGAAGGGCCTATGCAGTATGTCTGCCGGGCCCCGGAGAAATTGACCAGTTAACCAGTGTTAACCAGTCTGCTTCTTTAGACTGGTTAACTCCGCAAACCCAGTAATGACGCGGGTTTGAAGGTGGAGTTAACCAGTTAACCAGTCGTTTTTTAACTTTTTCATAAAACAGTCCCCAGCCGCGAAAAAAGTTAAAAAAGGGGAACGAAAATGGGATGGTATCCAAAAAAAAGAAAAACCAGGGGCAGAAAAATATCAAAGGAGCGGAACAAGTTTTCTTCAGTCCAACCAAGGCTCTCTAAATTTGCTCACTGGCTGGCGTCTCTGATAGCCGCCGCTGAGAAACGCGACCCGGAACTCCAGCGCCTTAAAAAAGCCCTTGCTGCCTTGCCGAAAGTAAAAGAAGTCGAGCCCCTGAGCCTGGTTGATGTTGAACATTCCTGGCGAATGGATGTAACCATGGGGCGTTCGACCAGCTACTACGCTATTGAGGAGGAAGTGCTCCTGGCCGACCTCCCCCGCGTGGCGGCTTCCCACAACCGGGCGGTGGCCGAGGCCGAGATCGAGCGCCGCCGCCGGGAGTTAGCATGGGAAGTGGCCCAAAAATTCTGGCCCATTTGGGCCCTTGATGAAAAGGAGCGCCAGGCCGTGCTGGCCATAGCGGGAATTGGACCGCCCCTACCCCCGGGGCCGGCATGTTTACCCCTGGAAACGGCAGCCCGGTACAGGGCGGTAGTAAAACAGCCCCAGGTAGACGGTGACGACTGGGAGCCGGACCCTGAAGTCCTGGAGGCCATGGAAGGTTGGAAGGCATTGTTCTCGGAGGAAGACCTGCACCGCATGGCCGTAGCCGAGGCAGGGTCGGGCGGAAAGCTGGAAAAGGGGCGGAAATTGAACGTAATGTATGGGTCAACGGGAATGGATCAGGGGGCTTTTTCTTTCGCTACGCGAGGGGAAGGATAATCTATTTCATTCCGCCGTTCCGTTCCGCGCGAACCCCTTAGGTGCGCGGTTGGAACGGAACGGCCACAGGTCATCTAAGGAGCTGGAAACAATGCGACCTGAACTTTCTTTCCCCAAGGATAAAACCTCCAAGTTAATCCCTCTTCCTGAAAATTTTGAAGAACTTAGACTTGGAGGCCCGGAGATGCCCAGACTGGAGAAGAATTACCGGCAAGCAAACAAGCGCCAAAGTGTCACCGTGAAAGCTTTCGCTGAATCCCCGGCGTCATTCCGGGCTGGAGATCCCTATGCCAGGCCGTTCACAAAAGAGGAGGCCCGGCGGGTGTTGACAAATCTCGGCATTAAGGAAGCAGAAGTTTTCGGCACGTACCTTTCCGGCACACCTCACCAGGACTATTACGAGCCCCAGGGCCGGTGCCAGGTAATTATGGCCCGGATTTTTGACCGGGAAATACATCTCTACCTTCGTTACTGCCACCGGGGGCGCCGGGAAGGATGGCGAATATCCAAAGCTTTCGCGGTTAATTAGTGAGACTGACGTATGTTTGCTTTTATCCCACGCCTAAAAGCGTGGGTTTTCTCGTGCGGGTTTTGTAGTTTTCCGGAAAGGAGACTTTTCCTTGTGGACACCAAACTATTTTTGGAACGCAACATGGCCAGGGATGCGGTTATATTCAGCCCGTTGAAAGCCCCGGAAAAAGGCAAGGCGGAACTGCCGGACGGGCAAACAATCGACGTCCTGGGCTGGAAGGATAAATCGCGGAGCTTTTTCGTCCCCGTCCTCTTGACCGATGTCCTGCGGGAGATGAAAAGCCTCACCCGGTGTGTGTACGCGGCAGTGGTCACTCTTTTCCTTGAACGCCCGGAAATTCTGGGGCCTGCCCGTGAACCGAAGGCAGGGGTGGTGAAAACCAGTCTTCGGGAAATCTGCCGCCGCTTGGGCCTGTCAGCGGGAAAAAACCTGAACCGGATAGCCGCTTCGCTCACTACACTGGAAATGTGGCATGTACGCAACTACGAAATGGTCACCGTCGACGGTAAGGGAAAACTCAAAGAAAAGCACCAGCTTGAGCTGTTCACCCTGCTGGCCTACGTAAAATTTGCCTGGGAGACGGACGAAGAACACAGGTGCAGGAAGGCCCTGATTAAACTGCCGACGGACACGGGCAAGGAGTTCGAGGAGATGAAGCGCAGGTTTATGCCCAGGCGGCCGCCGAGGCTCGCGCTGGGCTCCGAAAGCGTAGAGATCCATATCCCCCCGCCGGTCGCGAGGGCGCTCTTAAGCGACACCCCGAAGGCCAGGATACCGCTGGCGGTGCTGGTTGAGGCCCGGAAAAAACCGCGGCTGGAAGAAGCGATCCTCAACGTGGCGTTCTACCTGGCGGGGGCCGACCCCGGAAGGAAGAAGAACCATACGGTCCACTTGAAGCACGAATTCTTGTTCAAACTGACGCGGCTGAAGAAGGAACGCCCCAGGCGGGACAGGGAGAGGGTTGAAAAAATATTAACTCTCCTGAAACATGCCGGGGTGGTGGGGAGCTGGTCTCTCGAAAAGGGAGTGTACCATATCTGCCTGCACGCGGAAGAAGACAGCTGCCAGCAGGAGAACAAAGATTCTTAAGAACAGCTGTTCCGGTGCTCACCAATAGCCCGGGGGGTGCTCACCAATAGCCACAAACCTGCTCACCTATAGCCACAAACGTGCTCACCTATAGCCACAAACGTGCTCACCTATAGCCACATTCGCACCCTCTCAGCCCTACAGCACCAAGGCCTCCCGGCCCCTTAAAGACTTTAAAGACTTAAAAGACTTTAAAGGGGCGCAAGGCCCCCTTTAAAGCGGGGGCCTTGCGCTCTTTAAAAAAATATCCTTGTTTCGCCGTGCCGGCACCTGTTAAGGAAGAAACTGGTATAAAACGGCTGTTCTTCTTGTGCCGCCGCGAAGTTGTATATATTACCTGATTAACCAGTTAATGGATTAACGCATTTCATTTCCCCGCTTCCCGTCTCTACGGGCAGCGGTTGACATAGATGCGGCTCCCGGTCTCGGCTGCGGGGCCGCCACACTGGAAAGAAAGGCTGGATGTCCCTGTGTTTTCTTTCCCCGCCCAGCAATTCATAGATGCAGAGCTCGAAGCCCGCGTTCTGTCGGCGCTGGCCGGGGCCGGGCAGGAAAAGTTCTTCGAACTGGTAGACCTACTGCCCCCGGCGGCTTTCCCCGCGCACCGGGAGGCGTATTCATCTTTGCTGGACGCCTTCACCAGGGACGAGCCGCCCCCCGCCGTGCCCGGGGTCGAACTGCCCCCGGATTTCGACCTCGACGAGGCGGCGCGCGAGCTGGCCGAACTGGCCAGGAAGCGCCTGGTTGCCGAGGCCCTGGCCAGGACGTGGGCGGAATTGCCGGCGAAGCCCGCCGACGATATATTCAACGACCTCCGGGAGGCCCTTGCCCGGGCGGAGCAGTCGGTCAGGGAGCTTGAGGCCGGGCGGCTTGTGTTCGCCGCCGACCCCGGCCTGGCAGGCGAGGTTCTTTCATGGGTGGCGGAGTGCCGCAGGGCAAGGGAAGAGACGGGCCGCGCGGTGCTTTACCCGCCTACGGGCATGCCGGGCCTGGACAGGAAGCTCTCCGGCGTGGCCCCCGGCCTCTGGACGCTCCTGGGCGCACCGGGCACCGGCAAAACTTTTTTCGCGCTTCACCTGGCCGTGCAGTTCCTCCGGCAAAAAGATACGGCGGTGCTCTTCGTCAGCTACGAGGAGCCTCCCCAGAGGTTAGTGCTGAAAGCCTGGTGCAACTATGCCGGGCTGAAGTGGGACGATTACCCCGCCGGGTACGGGGACTTCGCCGCGTTACAGAAAGCGGCGCAGGACTTCGCCCCGCTGGGCGGGAGGATGGCGGTGCTTGACGCCACCCGGGGGGCGGGGAATATTACGTGCGCACATATCCGGGCGAAAGCGGCGGCGGTGAAAGCCCGGACGAAAGCCAAACACCTGATGGTGGTGGTAGATTACCTTCAACTCATGGCGAACACCGCCGCTGGAAACGTGCAGGACAGGGCCTACCAGGACGCAGTGCGGCACCGCATCGGGTATGTGATCGCGGGACTGCGGGAAATCAGCAACCGCCTGAACGCCACGGTAATAGCCATTTCAGCCATGAACCGGGCCAGTTACAAGGACGCTGGGAGCATGGCGGCGGCCCGGGAAAGCTCAGACGTGGAGTACTCGGCGGACGTGATGCTGAGGCTCCAGGGAGCAGAATCCGGGGAAAAGGCGGAAGGAGACAGCAAAGAAGTTACAGGGTCAAGCCGGGAACGACGCGTGGAGCTGCATATCCTGAAAAACAGGGTGACCGGCCAGACCGGCGTAGTCCCCCTGGTGGTGCTGACCTCCAAGAGCCGTTTTGGGGAGGTAACGGAAATTGACGAAGCAGGTGAACCCAATTTTTGACGCCGCGCTGGATTACCTGGCCCGCGGCTGGAACATAATCCCCCTCAGGCAGGATAAACGCCCCGCCCTGACCTCCTGGCAGGAGTTCCAGTCACGCAGGGTCACGGAGGCCGAAGCCCGCGCATGGTTTTCCCGCCCGGCGAACAACATCGGCGTCGTCACCGGAGAGGTCAGCGGCCTGGTAGTGGTTGACCTGGACGGGGATTCCGCAGTACAGGCCGTCCGCGAGCGCGGCGGGCTGCCGCCGACACCTTGTGTAATAACGGGCAAAGGGTACCATTACTACCTTGCCCACCCGGGGCGCCCGGTGGCCAATGCCGCCGGCCTGGCCGGGGTGGCGGGCCTGGATATCAGGGGCGACGGGGGCTACGTGGTGGCGCCGCCGTCGGTCCACCCCAGCGGCAGGCGGTACCGGTGGGCCAGAGGGCGCAGTCCCGGCGACCTGCCCCCCGCACCGTGCCCCGAATGGCTCCTGGATCTCCTTGCCGACCGGGGGCGCCGCGGCAGGGAGACAGCCCGCGGCCCCGGAAAGACGCAGGAACCGGGTTGGGTGGAAGAGCTCCTGGCCGGCGTCCCGGAAGGCATGCGGGACGACGCCTGCACCCGGCTGGCCGGGCATTTCCTCGGGAAGGGCCTCCCGGAGGGCGAGGTGCTGGCCCTTCTTCTGGCCTGGAATTTGCGGAACCGGCCGCCCCTACCTGAAAAAGAAGTCCGGAAATGTGTCCGGAGCGTAGCCCGGCGGGAATCGAAAAAGCCGGCGCGAACACCGCCGGGCGGGCCGGTTTTCGTGCCCCCGGACTGGGACGGCGGGACGGCGGTGCTCACTGCCGACTGGCAAATTGCCCGGAATGCGGCTCGGCGGGGCAAGGCGGCGGTAGTTCTCCGCCGGGATGGGAGCCTCCCGGATGGCGCCGGAGATGTGCTGGCCCGGGCCAGGGACATTAAAACGGCGGGGCTGGATAAAAAGGCGGTATCCCGCCTGGCCTGGCTTATATACCCCTTCCGGGCCGGAAAGCAGGTTTATATGGGAGATTCTGTAGACGCCGGGATGACGGAGAAGTGGGAAACATTACGGAGAAAAGCGGCGTCCCGGAGGGAGGCGCCGCCCGCTGCGCCCAACGTCCCGGCGACTTTCCGGCAACCAGAGCCGCCTGGAGAACAAACACCCACCGTGGTAAGTGAAGATGCACCTTCCCGCTTTGAGCTGGAAGCCTGGGCCAGCCGGTACCGCCCGGACCTCCTGGCTGAAGTCCGGGCCGCCGAAAAACAGTGCGAGGCGGCTTACTGGTGGGCCGAGGCGGGTTACCCTGAGGAACTGCGCCGGGCCGGGGCCGCGCTTGACAGCGCGCTTCAGCGGGTTAGGGCTGCCATGTCCCAGGCGCGCGAGAATACCTCAAAAAACGTCGAAAATTCGCCCAGAGTGGTTTCATATTCGCAAGGGGATTATCGGGCCTCAGAGGGCGCTGTGCAAAGCCAGGAAAAGGATTCCAACAGCGGCCCTGCCCCTGGTTTTTCCCCCTCCCGGCAAGAGGGTGGTTTTCATTTTACCGAAGGCATTTTCGACGGTTTCGAGCAGGTGTGGGACTTGCCGCCGGCAAAAGCACAGGTACTGGAGGCGCAGTTCGACCGGCTCGGCCCGGTGCTCCTCAGGGTCGCCGGCAAATGGCGGGGTGGCGTTGTCAAGAAAAGAAGGCAAAAGGCCCCCAAAATCCCGGATGCTGTGGTTGCGGAGATAAGCCGCATAGAGGCCGAAGCCCTGGCGGCGGGATGGGCGCGCGAAGAACTCTGGGAATCGAAACTCTGGGCAATCACGCCAAACGGCGTGAACCGGTGCGGCCTGGCGGCGGTTCTCCACCCCGGGGATGAGGTAGTTGAGGTGACCGGTGAGCGCATATCTATCAGGAGAAAGTCCGGAGTAGAGCAAAACTTTTGGAAACCGGGAGCTGGTGCGCGTGTTAGCTCTACGCCCTTACCAGAAGGAATGTCTTGAAAAAATTGATGGCGCCAGGAAGCGCGGCGTTTTCCGCCCCCTGGTGGTGCACCCCACCGGAGCAGGAAAAACCGTAATTATGTCCAGCCTGATCAAAAAAACTTTTGGAAAAAATCCAGATGTGCGCACTCTTGTCCTGGCCCACCGCGAAGAACTGATTCAGCAAGCGCGGGACAAGCTTTTAACGATCTGGCCGGACGCCGCCCCGCTCATTGGCGTGGTAAAGGCCTCGCATAACGAGGTGGATTCGAAAATTACCGTAGCTTCCGTTCAGTCCCTTTGCCGGGAGGCGCGGCTGAAGGCTTACATACGGCACGGCCTGCCGGAACTGGTGGTAACGGACGAGGCGCACCACGCCGCGGCCCGCACATATATGCGCATTTACGAGGCCCTTTCCCTCCTTCCCGGCCAGGATACCGGCGGGCGCATGCACCTGGGGGTGACCGCCACTCCCGACCGATTGGACAAAGTGGGCCTAAAACACGTATTTGATGAAGTGGTGCATGCCCTGACCATCGGCTACTTGACTGAACTGGGCTACCTCGTTCCCGCCCGCGGCGTGCTTGTTAACGTCGGGGTAGACCTGGACGCGGCGAGCGTTAATCAGAAAACCGGGGATTTTACCGATAATTCGCTGGCGAAGGTTATGGAGTCGCCGGAAGTGTTAGAAGCCATAGCGCGGGCATGGGTCGAAAAAGGAGAGAATCGCCTTACTGTTGCGTTCACGCCCTCGGTCAAGATGGCGGTGGACCTCGCCGAAGCGTTGCGCGGGATGGGTGTCGCGGCGGAGGCCGTGTCGGGTGAGACTCCGGAAGCGGAGCGGCGCGAAATATTACGGCGCTTCGCGGACGGGGATATCCGTGTAGTGACAAATGCCCAGGTACTCACAGAGGGGTTTGACGTCCCGGAAGTCTCGTGCATCCTCATGGCCCGCCCCACGAAGTCGCGCGCCCTTTACCAACAAGCTGCGGGCCGTGGGCTGCGCCCCGCCCCGTGGGCCGGCAAGGCCGACTGCCTTGTCCTGGATGTAGTTGGAAACAGTGAGCGGCACAAACTAATTACTCTGGCCTCCCTGGATGGCCGGGATTTGCCCGAAGAGAAAGAGCGGAAGACAGGAGAGGGAAGCAGTGAAAGGGAGTCCCGCAACATTACCCTTTACGCCGGCGTGGAAAAAACCGTAGGACTTCTGACCGGCTTCGGCTGGGTTAAAGTGATGAACGGCATGGCACTTTACGCTTCCGATGTTAACGTAGCCCTCCTTGTGTACCGGAAAAACGGCGTTTGGCGCGCGGTCCGCAAGGATTTCAATAAAGAAGGCATGGCCGGTGTAAAAGTCCTGGCTGAAGGTCCCGACCGGGGGTACGTGTTCGGCGCGGCGGAGAACGAAGCGGCCAGGATAGGGAGTCCCAAGCTCTTGCGTGATGACGCCGGGTGGCGCAGTTTGCCTCCGAGCGAGGGGCAGCTGAAATTGATATCCAGGTTTATGGCAAAAAAAGGTCTGAAAAACTTTAACCCGCCAGAAACGCGCGGTGAGGCGTCAGACCTCATTACGGCCTGGAAACTTCACGAAATGCTTAAAGCGCCTACTGCGAGGCAGAAATATTTTTTAAAACAGGCCGGCGCGTGGGAGGAAGGGCTTACCAGATACGAGGCGTCTAGAAGAATAGCGCGTTTGAAGCAGGTGATTGGGTGATAAAAAAGACAGAGGCGTGAGCAGCATACTTGATTAGATAGATAGCACAGGGGGTAAGCGTATGGATATTTTTTCTACTATTTTGGGGATAGCTGTAGGAGTGCCGGTTTTAGCTTTGCTGTTTCTGTTCGTATCAGTTTTGGTTTTCTCCATTCCTTTGTTTCTCATTGCCCGAAAAATCCGTCCTGAAATTACTTTAAACATTCGGAGACAGAAAATACCCGAACAAAAAGATAAAAAACAGGAGAGTCAAATATAATGTTTCACAACGGGTGACGTAGATCCCAAAAAATGGACACTAAATTGGACAGGCCTCCTTCCTTTTGATAAAACAATACTAAGGAAGGTGGAACCAAACCATGGGTAAAAAGAAGCGCAAATTCACCCCGCAGGAAAAACTCGAGATCGTCCTTGAAGGCATGAGAGGTGACACCTCGGTAGCCGAAATATGCCGCCGCTACGGGATCTACCACTCGGACTACTACCGCTGGCGGGAAAAGGTAATGGACGGTGCCATTGCTAGCCTCAAAGAAAATGGAAAGAAAAAGAACGACCCTGAAATAAAAAGCCTCAAAGAGGAAAAAGAACGTCTTGAAAAAGCCCTCCTTGAACTGACCATAGAGAACCAGCTGCTTAAAAAAAACGGGATCTAGGCTTGCCTCATGACCTGAAAGGGCATTGGATATCTCCTGAACAGCAGCAAGAACTAATAGAAATCATTGAAAATACCCCCTGGCCGGCAGCCAGGACATGCCGGGTACTGGGGCTTAACCCCGACCGCTGCTACCGCTGGCGCAAGCGTATGGAAGAAGGCAGCCCGGTGGCCGGCAAAAAGCCCCTGCGCCCCCATGCCCTGCTGCCCGAGGAAAAAGACAAAATCATCAAATACGCTTTAAAGACGGAATATCGCCACCGCAAGTTGGCTTACGACCTGCGCCGCAAGAACATAGCTCATGTATCCTCGTCCAGCGTATACCGGGTTTTAAAAGAGGCCAACTTGATAGCGGCCTACAATCCGCCGAAAAAGCCTGTCCAAAAGCGCGAGATAAAAGCTGACGGTCCCAACCAGGTATGGAGGATTGATATCACCTACATTCCAATAGCCGGTGGATACGGCTACCTCATATCCGTGCTGGACAGCTACAGCCGGTATATTGTAAATGCAGAGCTGCGCGCCACTATGACCACCGGCGACGTGAAAAAGACAGTGGACGGGGCCCTAGCCAAGGAAGGCCTCATAACGTCAGAAAACAAGCCATTACTTGTCTCCGACAACGGCACCCAGCTGGTGTCCAAGAGCTTTAAGAAGTTCCTCAAAGACCTGGGCATCAGGCATATACGCACCGCCTACCGGCACCCGGAGAGCAACGGGCGGATAGAGGTTTTCCACAAAACCCTTAAGTACGAGTGCGTTTACCTCAAGGAAACATACCCTAACCTTTTGGCTGCCAGGCAAGACATTGAATCATTTATTCATTTTTACAACCATGAGAGGCTGCACCAGGGTATTGGTTTTGTGACACCTTACGAGAGGTACACAGGCCGGGATAAGGCCATTAAAAAGAGGTATAAAGAACAGCTGCAAATGGCCTGTGAGCGCAGGAAAGAATTGAACAGGCAGAGATATCAAAAAATGCGCTCCCTTTCGGCGGCCTAGTCAAAGGCATATTCCCTGGTGAGCCCCTGAGGTAAAAACCCATGTTAGCAGGCGGCGCCGCAAGGGTAGCCTTGACAGCCGGGACCCCCGCATGTGGTACAATGGATGGACCGGCGGGGTATGAGGTAATGTGCTGGCATATTCCCCGGAGCCGCCCCGTCGGCATTAAATGAAATACCACATGCGGGGTGGATGTCAAGGCCGCCGCTCCTCCGGGAAACTGGAAGGGGTTTGCCTGCCTAGTTTAGTGTTTTGTTATGGGAATCTACTTGATTTTTCAGAAACAGTGCATCAAAATGTTAACTTTGACGTAGATGCCTTTATGAATATTTAATGATTTGGGCAGGCAGTCAGAGGCGGCAACCGGGCGGTTTGCTTGAGGCAGAGGGAGAGGGGTAGATGAGGATATACTTCAGCGGGGCGGATAGGCCCAACGCCATCCATATCCTGGCGCGGGCCGGGGCCCGGCGGGTGATGGTGAGTTTTGCGGAACCGCCCTCCGCAAGGTGCTGGGAGTTGTACCGGAGATATGGGTTTGAAGTTATAGCCGACAGCGGAGCTTTCAGTATGTGGAGGCGTGGGGCCCGCGTGTGCCTCCACGAGTACATGGACTGGCTGGCGGGGCACGGGATAAAGAAATACTTCAACCTGGACGTTGTGGGGGATCCGGCTGCCACCGCGGCCAACCAGGCGGCCATGGAGGCGGCTGGGTTCTCGCCGATGCCGGTGTTTCATTACGGCGAGCCGTGGGACCTGCTCCGGCAGCTTGTGCGCAGGTATCCTTTGGTCGGTCTCGGCGGAACTGTCGGGTTGCCCTTGCGGGTAAAGGAAATGTGGTTCGCCCAGGTGTTCACGGCCTGCCCGGGAGGTCACTTCCACGCCCTGGGTATCGCCCGGGAAGGGTTAATTCGACAATTTCCTTTTGCAAGTGCCGACACTACGTGGTGGCTTTGCAAGTTTACAAAAGAACGGAGATTGGCGCCGGCTAGCAGAAAAGAGGAACAATTAGCGCGTGTAAGATACATGATAAATCTTGAGAGCGCTCCCAGGACGGGATTTCAGGGGGCGCTTCCTTTTTGAGGAGGGTTTTTTAGCGATGTCTATTTCCATCTGGAAGCAGACCTGCCAAACATGCTATAAGGCAGTAAGGCGCAAAGGCCGGGTGATAGGGTGCCAGGTCCTTAAGAGCAGGAAGTACCCATTTGAGCGGTACGGTAAGTGCTGGGCTTATACTGATGACCCGGCCTGGCAGCGAAAGGTAGCGCAGGCAGTTGAAAGATATAAGTCCCAGCCAGCAAAGGAGAGTGCCTGATGCTCTGGCGCACACACCTGGCAATGGGCCTGGCCGCCGGGTACATGGTTGCCGGGCCCGATCCGGTATCTCTTACAGCAGCAGGCATAGCGGCGCTTTTGCCCGACTTCGACCACCCGGGGAGCTACGCCGGGCGCCGGGCCCCCGTGCTATCTACGGTGGTGCGGGTAAGTTTCGGGCACTGCGGGGTGGTGCACGGCCTGGTTGCGGCTAATGAGAACCGCCAAGGAAGTCTATGTCTAGGGGGATTTGGGGAATGTTCTATTAAGAACTTTGAATGATTTTTACAGAACTTGCAATTAGGTTGACAAATGGTATAATATTTTATAAAAATGTAAACCTTCCTCAAAGAAAGGAGGGATGTAATGAGCATTGGTGAGCGTATCAAATCCGCGCGTACCGCTGCCGGTTTCAGCATGCGTGAATTGGCGAGGCGCGCTGGTATCAGCCCCCAAGCTATTTCGAAGTACGAACGTGGAATAAATGTGCCCAGTTCAGCTGTATTATTGCGGTTGGCGCAGGCATTAGATAAAAAAGTGGAATATTTTTTACGCCCAATTAACGTGACGCTTTCCGTGCCGCAATATCGTAAGTTCAAGTCAATGTCGAAAAAAAGTGAATTAATTTTACAAGGACGGGTCCAGGATTGGCTTGAGCGATATTTGGAAGTAGAAAAATTTTTTCCCCGCAAACGCATTCCCCATTTCGTTATACCGCAGGGTTTGAATACTCAGGTAAAAACATTGAGTGATGTAGAGCGCGTGGCACAGGAACTGCGGGAGGCCTGGAACTTAGGACTGGATCCGATAGAAAATCTGGTTGAATTGCTTGAAGACAAGGGCATTAAAATTGGGTGGATAGAAGGAGATTCAAAATTTGACGCCTGTGTATTGATAGCAAATGACCGGATTCCTGTTATCGTGGTAAAGAAAGATTTGCCGGGAGATCGGCAGCGGTTCAATGTGGCTCATGAACTGGGTCATTTGGTACTGCAGCCGGCAGGTGCGGTCGATAAAGAAAAAGCTGCTCACCGGTTTGCTGGGGCATTTCTCGTACCAGAACCGCTTGTGCGCTTTGAATTAGGTGAAAAAAGGAGCAAATTAAGCCTGTACGAATTGCATTTATTGAAACACAAATACGGAATCAGTATGCAGGCATGGATTTACCGGGCAAAAGACTTGGGAATAATATCAGCTCAAGCAGCGGCACAAATATTTAAAAATTTCCGTGTTAAAGGCTGGCATTATCAAGAGCCAGGTGACCAGCTGCCTCCAGAAGTCCCGACACGTTTTCAAAGGCTGATTATACAGGCTTTGCAAGAAGATCTTATTTCTGAAACACGTGCATCGGAACTGTTGGGCAAGCCTTTGAGCAAGTTATGGGAGGAGGTTGCCGCGCATCATAATGGCTTCCCGGCTCATATTTGTGACTGATACGAATATTTGGATTGATTTGTACTGCGGTAAGATTCTCAAGCCAGTTTTCCAATTGCCTTTGAGATTTGTTGCCCCTGATGTCATTGTTATGGAATTGGAAGAGCCTAAGGGGAATGATTTGCTCAAGTTGGGTTTGGTAAAAAAAGAAATGCCGGGAAGTCTGGTAGTTCAAGTGGCTGCCTTGGCTCAAAAATATCGAAAACCTTCCATCAATGACCTTTTTGCATTGGTATTGGCTAAAGAACTAACTGTGAAGCCTCTCCCGCCTACGCTTCGCTGAGAGGCGGGAGCTTCCTGGTTCATCGACCGCAGCCGCATGGGTCTTACGCAATCTCCGCAGGCGTGAGTTCGGGTGCTTCCAGCCCTACTGAAGCAATGAAAACTTAACCTGCTCTTTGCAGTATCACCATTGCCGAAACCACATCTCGGTCAGCAATCAGGCCGCATACTGGGCACTTATGCACCCGGACGCTCAGGTCCTTGGGTACATGAGCACCGCACACGCAGGTCTGGGACGTACCACCGGGCGGGACTTTTACAAATGTCTTACCGTATTTTAAGCACTTGTATTCCAGGTAGTCCACAAACTTGCCCCAACCGGCATCGGCAATGCTCTTGCTTAAATGGCGATTTTTAATCATGTTCTTAACAGCTAAGTCTTCCACGGCAATTAAATCATATTTTTTGACTATGTCGTAGGAAGTCTTGTGCAGGAAGTCTCTGCGCTGGTTAGCAATTTTATCGTGCAGCCTGGTCACTTTAGCTTTAACCTTCCCTCGGTTGTTTGAACCTTTCTTCTTGCGGGAAAGCCGCCTTTGCAACCGGGCCAGTTTCTTCTCGGATTTGCGAAAGTATTTGGGGTTGTCGATTTTACTGCCGTCGGAAAGCGCGGCAAAGGTTAATAACCCAACGTCAATACCAACTTTGTTTATAATTTCTACTGCCTCGGTTTCTTGAATTTCCGAGGTAAGATTAACGTACCACTTGCCGTTGTGGTATTTAATATTGATCCGGCTGACCTTTGCCGGATCAAATGCAAAGTGCGCTTTCATTTTAACGTACCCTATCTTCGGTAAGTAAATATAGCCCGACTTTTTAAAATGGTTCTGCTTATCCGCTTGTGGGTAGGTGAAAGAACGATAATGATAACGGTCTTTATAGTGGGGATACCCGGCCAGCCCCTTGAAAAATCGGTCAAACGCACTATCCAACCTTTGCAGGCAGTCCTGTAATACCTGGGCGTTAACTTGTTTATATTCCGGCAATTCTTTTTTTAACGCCGGCAGTTCATTTTTTTGTGAAGTGCAGGAAGGCGATTTACCTCTTTGCCGGTAGCAGATTTCCCTTTGTTTCAGGGCTGCGTTATACAGCTTGCGGCAAAGGGTGAGAGTTTGGAATAACTTCTGCTCCTGCTCTTTGGTCGGTTTAATGCGGAACCGGTGGACGATTATCATCTCTTCTCACCCTGAGACTCGATGTATTTTTTAATTACTTCAGTCGGTGCTCCCCCGGTGGTTAAGAGACAAAAACTACGGGACCAGAAATACTCTTTCCAGAGATATTTCCTGATTTCCGGAAACTCTTTCTTAACTAGCCGGGATGAGGCACTTTTAAAGGCGTTGATATATTTGGACAAGGCGCTGTTGGGATGGGCACTAAAAAGTATGTGTACGTGATCATGGTCGTGGTTGAATTCCAAAAATGTAATGTTGTAGTTTGGTGCGATATATTCGCCGATTTCCCTGATCCGTTCCGCAATTTGTTTGTTGATCACTTTTCGGCGGTACTTGACTACCAGGACAAGATGATAAGTTAACTTAAACACTGAATGGTAATTGCTATCCAGTTTCATAATTATATCAACACTTTCATTAATTAGTTACTGATTATATTATACAGTAACTTTTAGCAAACAACAAACAAATTGCCAGGCTTTATAGCCTGGCCGCCCATTCACTACCCGCCTGTAGAGGCGGGTGTCCTCTGGGCGGATTTCGATAGAATTGCTTACCGGCGACAAAAATCTCCGGAAAGCGGCTGCAGCGGAAGGAGTTAAAGTACGCGGCACATTATGGTTATTAGATGAGATGGTACGCATTCAAATAATTTCACCATATCAAGCTGCAGCTGCCTTGTTAGAAATGCTAAAAAAAGGCCGGCGATTACCTAAAAAAGAATGTGAAAAACGTATAAAAGCATGGAGTAGTTGATTGACAGGGAACTGATCATATGTATCAGTTTTTTTTTGATCTTGGATGTTCCACTTTTCTGACGAACAGAGAAAACAAAAAACTTGGTTTGAGGAAATTTTGGGGCAAAGGAAGGGATACAATGCAAATCCAAGTCAACGGCGACATCGCACAAGAACAAGTTGACGAAATAGTGGCCCAGGAAGTTGAATCATTCCGAAAACAGGGCAAAAATGTGGCGAGAATTACGCTGACCGTTGATGGTGAAGAAATCGAGGTCCGCACCGTTGAGAAGTCCCCCATCCGCCGTGTGCGCCGGATTACCGGTTACCTGGCCGAGGTGGACAACTGGAACAGTGCAAAAAAGGCGGAGCTGCGAGACCGGGTGGTGCACCTGAATCTTTCGAAGTCTCTGGATGCTTTCAAGGAGACCGGCATCACCCTTCGTGTGAACGGCCTTTACTATGAATCAGTGGTCGACGGCCCCGGCCTCCGGGACGTACTCTTTGTTCAGGGTTGCCCGCACCGCTGCCCGGGGTGCCACAATCCGGGTAGCTGGGATTTCAGCGGCGGCACTGAAGTAGACGTTGCCGAGGTAAAGGCCGCAATTCCATCGAGTCCTATTATCCGGGGAGTGACTTTTTCCGGCGGCGAGCCTTTCTGCCAGGCCGCCCCGCTGGTTGAAATAGCCCGGCACATCAAAAACCTGGGACTGGATTTGTGGGTCTACACGGGGTACACGTGGGAAGAGTTGATCAACAACCCAAATCCCGAAGTCCACGAATTGTTAACACTTACTGATGTTGTAGTGGACGGGCGGTTTGTCCAGGCTCAGGCCGACAAGTCGCTTCCCTTTCGCGGGTCGGCGAACCAGCGGATCATCGACGCGCAGCGCACCTTGAAGAAAGGACGGGTCGTGCTCTGGAAATTGCCGGATACTTGCGCAGGGTTGTCACTTCCGGAGTCGTACGTCCGGCTCCATCAAGGTAAGGAGCTGCAGGGCAGTGCAGAAAAGAAGCGCGATTTACAAGGGGCAGGCTAACCGTGGCCGTGCTCTGGAAGATTTGATTATCACGGCCAATGAACATTACCGCGCCCGGAAAAAGGCAGTCATTCACAAAGTCCCCACTGAGTGGCTGCCTATTCGCGGGCATAAGGGAAAAATTATTTCGGCAAAAGTAGAGAAAAAGGCGGCCGTGGACTTTCTGGGCCACGTCCTCCTGCCTTCCGGCCCACTCCCTCTGGCTTTTGATGCCAAAGAAGTCAACAGGGGCCTTCGTTGGTCACTGTCAAAACTGGAGCCCCACCAATTTGAGTTCTTGAAAGACTGCGCCGCAACCGGCGCTTTTTCATTTGTTCTGTTAGGTTTCTGGGAGGTGGAAAGGTTCTTCGTCCTGCCCTTCCCGGAACTGGAGAAGCGCTGGACATCGTGGAAGAGTAAGACCGGCCCGGCATCAGTGCGAGCCGGAGAAGAGGGGTTGGTGGAAGTGAGGTTTTTGGAGTACTTAGATTTTCTAACTTTCCCGTTGGGAAGTCCCCTCCCGTAGGGTGGGGATGAAAAGTCGATAAGAACAGAAAGGGGTTAAAAAATTAATGCTCGGTAACGAACTCAAAGACCACCGGCAAACTAAATATAGACCCATATTCGCCCCCTCCCGGAGAAGCCGTTCCGGAATAGCTTCTCCGGCAGGAGCGTCCCGCCGCGGGAAAACCGGTGTATTTCACACCCGGGTAGCCGCCTCCTCCGACCCGGAGAAAGTGGCCGGCTCCCTCGCGAAGGCGCTGGCCGGGGGGCGTGACGTTGAGGTGACCGCCTCCGGAGAGCCCGCGCTGGCCAGGCTCCTCCTGGCCCTGGGGCTGGCCCAGGCATTTACTTTGAAAAACGGGGGAGATGCCCGGGTAAAGGTAGGGGATGTGGACCTGGGCAGGGGTCCCGTTGCCGTCCTGCTGACGGGGGAGTTCTCGAGGCACTCCCCCGGCCGCGGTAAAAGTTCCGCGTAGCGGGGAGGTGAACCGGTATGTCCGGGTGCGGTAGGGGCCGCAACGGCGAGTCTCTCCAGCTATCCCTGGATTTCGGCCCCATGTGGCCCACCCCCGAACCTGCCCCCGCTCCGGATACGGGGCCCCCTTGCGAAATCGCGCCCTTTCCCGGCACCGGGGACCTCTGCCCCGAGTTCCGCCTGGTGTCCCCGGACGACATCCAGGCTGACCCGCTCCAGCCGCGGCGTAATTTTTCTCAAAAGGGCCTCTTGGAGCTAGCCGCGAGCATCGCCCGGGTGGGGCTGATAGAGCCGTTGGTTGTTGAGGAGAACGCTAAGACGGGGAGGCCGTACATCATTATCGCCGGGGAGCGCCGCCACCGGGCCATGCTCCTCGGGCGGCAGCGCTGGCCCGGCAACCCCCATTTCAAGGCGGCCCGGTGCCTGGTGTACCCGCCGCTCCCCGGGGAGGTGCGCGCGGCGTTTCAGCTGGAGGAAAACTCCCGGCGGGCGTCGCTGACCCCGTATGAAATGGCTGCCGGGCTTTACCGCGCCCGGCTGGCAATGACAAAAAACGGGGGTGCTCCTTCCTGGGACGACGTACTTTCAGTACTGGGAATTTCTCCGGGAAAGGGGATCAGAAAATGGCTTCGCTAACCGTTTGCGACTGTGACAACTGCCAGTTTTACAGCTTCTGCGGGGGGTGCCACCCGGAGTGTAATTACGCCGGGTGCGCCAGACCGTGTTCGTCTTGCTCGGTGCGCTGCCGCCGCCGGGAGGACGTTGACCTGTGGCTAAAAGACGTAGGCGGCACCCTTGACTTGAATATACCCAAATTGCATTGGCCGCCCCTCCCGGAGGGCCTGCCTCCAGTAATCCCCGAAATGGACGGCTACCGCATGGCCGAGTACGACGCCGCGGCGGACTGGCCCGCGTATGCCGTGGGAGCTTCCCGGGTGTTCTCAAAAACGGGCAGGGGGCTTCGCCCGAGGTGGCGCGGCCGCACGGCCCGCGATGTGCTGGGCCTGCCGCACGGCAAAAAGGTTGTGCTCCACATGTTTGGTCCCGACGAGCTGATCGAGCGAATCTGGACCGAGCAGTTCCGCTCTCGCCTCTGGGAGCGGGTGGCGGAGGCGGGCTTCGACCTGGTCCTGGGGCCGAACTACAGCGTTTACGGCGAGCACCCGCGCTTCGAGCATATGATTAACATGCGGCGCAGCCTCCTCGCGGCCGTGCGGCTCGCATCCCTGAGCGTCCCGGTCGCGCCCAACGTGTACTGGTGGACGAAAAGGGATCTGGAGCGCTGGTGCGACTGCATAGAGGACTTGGGAATCCCCGCCGTGGCCGTCAACGTCCAAACTTACCAAACGAAAAAAGACTGGGCGTTTATGATTGCCGGACTTGAGTATTTGGGACAGAAACTCGGGGCTAGGGTGACCGTATTTCTTAACGGCCTTTCCCGCCCGGACAGAATCATTACGTCCGGAAAGGTACTGCCCCGGGTGGTTTTTGTGAGCCGGGAAATCCAGGCACGAGCTCAGCACGGGAGGCTCTTAGGAGCAAAGAAG
Source organism: Desulfofundulus sp. JL263-se (assembly GCF_056316025.1). Classification (NCBI taxonomy): domain Bacteria; kingdom Bacillati; phylum Bacillota; class Clostridia; order Eubacteriales; family Peptococcaceae; genus Desulfofundulus; species Desulfofundulus sp. JL263-se. The sequence continues at coordinate 1,903,759 of NZ_CM149993.1, forward strand.
AATGAGTATGAGTACGGGAAGGCTTCAGAACTGTTCAAAAGAAATATTGAACTTTTTTACAAAAATCTCTCTCCAACCTTGACAATGTAGTGCAAGCATGATATAATGCAAGCATGAAATAAGGTTTGGAGGAATTATGTATGTCAGAGAAGGTCAAAGCTATCCAGGTACGGCTCACCGAGGACGACTGGCGGTTTATCCGCCGCCTGGCGGTTGACAGGGACACAACTATCTCAGAAATTTTTCGGAACTACATAGCTTACCTCCGGCGCGGCGGGAAACTTGTCGGGTTCACTGAACGGGAAAGAAGGTAATATTTTGGCCGCAAAGAGAAAAACTTTACGCGTTGACTTCCACACCCACCCCCTGGCGGACCGCTACTACTGCAGCTTCACTTCGCCCCGCGTGCCGGCGCAGCGGGACGCCGATGACATTACGGAATTTCTGGCTGCGGCGGCGAAGCGGGATATCGATGCAGTTGCGGTCACCGACCACGACTGTGCCGCTTCGGGGTGGTTCGCGAAAAGGGTGGCGGAGCAGGCGGGACTTGATATCATCGTTATTCCCGGTGTAGAGCTTACCACTAACTGGAACGGCTGGCGGGCCCACGTACTGGCCTATAATATCAGGGAGGACTTGCCGCCCAACACATTAACCCCGTGGGACGCGGTGGAAGAAGTCCACGCCCGGGGCGGGGTGGCGGTGCTGGCCCACCCGGCAAGAGAGGGGGAGCGCGGGCCGGAGATTTTTCTCCGGTGCCTTGAGGCGGGGCTGGACGGGGTTGAAGTGCGGAACCGGATGAACGGGAATTTTGACGCCGCGCGGTGGCTCGGGAGGCGTTCAAGGTGGCGGGAGAGGTTCGTGCTGCAGACCGCCGGTACGGATTGGCACTGGTACGGGATGACAAGGTTTTTGGACGTCTGGTGCCTGGATAGATACGCTGCTGAGGTGCCGGTGACATGGCTGGTCGAAAAAGGGTTGGTTTTGCCGGAAGAGGCGGAGGCGGCATTGGAGCGGAAAGCAAAGCGGCGGAGAAAAAGAAGGGCAAGAAAAAAAGAGACAGCAGTTGAGCCGCTTTGGGGCGCGGAAGACGACCCCTGGTGGTGGGGGCTGGATGAAATTATGCCGGAAGGGAGTAGATATGGTGCCGAAATGCTATATAAGTAAGCACGAGCGGGACGAAATTCTTTATTTGACTGACCAGGTACTTTCTCCCATGCCCCCCCGGTTAAGGACTTTTGTGCACACTGAGAAGTGTTACGGCAGCAAATGTAAAAAGAAATGCGCTGAGCCAAAGGTATTTGTCGCTATCCAAATCCAGGGATGCATTCCTTTGGAAGCTCTGGACAAGATTACCGAGGGGCAGGTCGCTGCCGAGGTGGAAAAGACGCTGGCCGGGCTGTTCAAGGTTCAGGAGAACGCGCCGGTGGAAGAGAAGGTGAGTGCCAGATGACCAGTAATTTAGCCGGCAAAATCAGGGGCGGATTGTACGGCGTCGCAGTGGGAGACGCTTTGGGCGCCACCCTGGAATTTATGGGTAAAGAGGAAATCCGCGCACGTTACAGCGAGCTTCGCGACATCGTGGGGGGCGGGTGGTTAAATCTCCAGCCCGGGGAGTGGACGGACGACACTGAGATGACGCTGGCCGTCGCCGAAGGTGTTATGAAAGATCCAGAAAGTCCCGTCCCGCACATCGGCGAAGCCTTCCTCCGCTGGCGGGCCACGAACCCGCCGGACATCGGGAGCACGACCCGCGCGGTATTCCACACCTACGGCCGCCTGAAGGACTGGCACCGGGCGGCGGAGGAAGTCCACGCCCGCACGGGGATGACCGCCGGCAACGGGGCGCTCATGCGGACGCTCCCCCTGGCGTTCGTTTATGAAGAAGACGCGGACCTCTACATGCGGACGATGGAGATCGCTAGGATGACCCACTGGGACCCGGAAGCCGGGCTGACATGCTTCTTGTATTGTCTAATTGCACAGCGATTTATTAATGGTGCGGAGGATCCATTAGCGGCCTTTGAGGAGGCACGGGTTGGTTTTTTCGAGACGGTGCCGCCATCCATGCGGGAACCAGCAGAGAAAATTGTTGCCCGGGTTGAAAACCTGTCAGGAAAGGCCGAAGGAGAGCTGCGCCCTACCGGCTACACCTTGGATACGCTGGGGTGTGCCTTGTGGGCTGTGCTCACGAGAATTTCTTTTGAAGATGCCGTGGTGACCGCCGTCAACCTGGGCGGGGATGCCGATACAGTGGGGGCGGTCACTGGCGGTCTGGCCGGGGTTTTGCACGGCTACGAAGCAATTCCGCAACGGTGGTTGGAGAAATTCAACGATAAACAGAGGGACAGGCTGGATAAAGCGGCGGCCGGCCTGGTTCAATTGGCGCGGAAGCAAGAAAGGAGGTAGTACCGTGGGCATGAGGATAAATACCCCGTTTTTTACTGAGGATGAAATGAAAGCCTACAAGTTCCGCGCGGGGGAAAAACTCACCATATACCGTTTCCTGGAAACCCCTGCTCCGGGGGCAATGCCTCCCATCTGGCCGACGGTGTTCGTAGTTGTCCTGGAAGACGGCCGGTGGGCGTGGGCGGAGGTGCCGACGCACTTCTACAAGGCCGGTGCGAGGCCGGAGTTCAATGAGGAGTTGGGGGAGTACCCCGACTGGCGGCTCGGCAAGACCTGGCCCGGCGTGTTCCGGCGCATCGAGCCGCAGGACATGCTCGGCGCGCTGCAGTACTGGGTAGAGGAAGGCTGCAACGGCGTAACCAACGACGTGGGGGTCGTCGAGCGCGTCGTAGTGGACCCGGACGACCGGGAGGCCATGGAGAGGGAGGCGGCCCGGATCATGGGCGAGGATGGAGACAGGATGCCGGAACTCATCGTTCCCGTCACCGGGATGAACTTCTGGCGGTACTTCGGGGAGATCGCCGTCCAGGAGTCCATGCACCAGATGCAAATATGGGAGGCGGCGGGCGAGACCGGGGCGGAGTTGCCCTCGCCGGTTTCTTCGTAAGGAACAGATTTCGCACAAAAAAATCAAGAAGACCGGTTGTCCGGTCTTTTTTTTCTTGAAGGTCAAGACGCTATGAAAAAAGGTAAAGCGGCAAGGTCCATATCATGGCGTGGGTTTAAACCGAGCCAGGAGAATTAACGTAAGTGAGGTGATCCTGCATGGGCGGCGGCGGTAAAAAGAAACACAGCGCGGCAGGGTTGGGCAGTGGTGCGGGTTTCGGCGGCGGGGCCGGCATCGCACCGTCCGCCGCGCCGGACGTGTCCGCGGCGGGAGGGGGCTTCACGCCCGACCTGGCGGGCTACCAGGCACTCTCCCAGGCGGTTTCGAAGGGGTACGGGGGAAACTACTACGGGCCTGCAGCTCCCAAGGTGGCCGCGGGGGCCGCGAAGGTGGTGTCCTCCTGGCCTGAAACTACCCTGGTCGGCCTAGGCAAAAAGAAGGGCCTGAAGCACGCCGTCCTGTCGGCGGGCGGCGGGATTACCGGCGCTTCGCCGGAGCTGAAGGCTGCGGTCAACCCCGCCTACCCGGACGGGACCGAGACAGTTGAAAAAATCAACGAAAATGCGGAACACGACTTCCAGGAACTCCCACCAGAAGTTCAGGCGGAAGCGGAGGAGAAGGAGAAGGCCGCGGAGGACTTCGTGGTGGCCGGCGTGACCCCGGACGGCGCGGCGGCCCTCACCCCGCCGGTGACACTGGATCCGGCCGCGCTCGTACAGAAGGCCCGGGAGTCCCTGAAAAACGGCGTGGCCAACCTGAAACTGGGCATTTCGGAGTTCTCCCAGAAGGCGAAAGGCATCCTGGACGTGCTCCGCTTTTTCGAAAAGGTTAAAGAAGAAGTCCCCCGGGTTGGGGCAGATGAATTCAAAACTCTGACGTTTTCGTTCAAGCAGGAGGCGAAAGACCTGGGCGGCGTCCATACGAAGTACATATACGCCGACCAGAAGGGGCGGGAGTGGCTCTTCAAACCGGACAAGTACTCCGGGGGCGCGGTGGCCGAGGCCGAGTCGGCGGCCTCCCGGATAGCGCGCCGCGTGGGCCAACCTGCCGTGGACGTGTACGTAACGGAAACTTCCAAGGGGAAGGGGAGCATTCAGCTGTTCATCAAAGACGCCAAGAAACTCGGGCCCGACCCCACCAAGTATTCCCCGGCCCAGGTGCGGACACTGGTGCGGGAACATGTCTTTTCCTGGGCGCTCTCCGAACACGATGCAAAGCATGACAATTTTGTTGTTACACCGGGCGGCGCGGTGGTAGGAGTGGACAAGGGCCAGGCGTTCAAATATTTCGGGGAGGACAGGCTCTCCCTGGACTACCACCCCAACAAGGTGCACGGCTCCCAGGAGCCCGTCTACTACGCCCTCTACCGGGCGGCAAAGGCAGGTAAGGTAAAAATCAATCCTTATGACGCCCTCCCGGTGATTGAGGCATTTGAGAAGATCCCGGATGAGGAGTACCGCGAAATGCTCCGCCCGGTGGTGGACGCGGCACTGAAGTCCCCGTCAAAGGACAAGGTCGCCTGGTGGGAGCGGATGAAAAACCTGGCGGCACAGCGCCTCGGGCATGAGCCGGTGGATAACGAGGTGGCCGAGGAGTTCATTCGCCGGGCGTGCAAGCGGAAGGACAACCTTCGTAAAGACTTCGCGGAGTTTTTCGGCAAGGCCCTGGGAGTAGAAGTAGATTTCTCATGACCGCATAATCAAAGATAATCAAAGTCAAAGGATAAGGGTCTTGCAGCTGAGGTGGTTGACATGGGTGGCGGAACAAAAAAGAAGAATAGCGTTTTCGGCTTCGCGGCCGGGGCAGGAGCGGGCATCGCCCCCGCGCTAACTGCCGGAGAAGTCCCCGGAGGGGCAGAGCCCCCGGCGATTCCGGCCCAGGAAGCCCCTTCTTCATGGAGCGTTTTCTGGCAGTGGAGCGCCGAGAAATATAATAACATTTTCAAAAAGGGTGAGATAAGCGCCGCTGAGATGTACCTCCTGGCCAACGAAAAAGCGAAAGAACTCGGCATACCGACACCGCTGGCGATACAGACCGTTTTTCACCCCGCCGACGAAGAAACCGCCAAGAAAGAGCTGGCCGGCCTCGTGGCCGGCGGGAAGGCGCCCGTGCCGCCTGACATGGAATTCATTGACACCGTCCCCGCGGACAATCCCTTCTGGGCCTGGTGGGACGAAAAGTACGCCGCATTCCTGGGCGGCGAGATAAGTGCGGATCAATTAGTTACCGGGGCCAAGGCGAAAGCCGCAGAGCTCGGGCTTTTGGGAGGTCCCGCGGAAAACGGTTCCGGGCTATCCGGGGCAGGCGGTGGGGATGCTCTTCCTTCTCCCGGTTCGGACTCTGCGAAGGAGGAACCGGTGCCGGCAGGGCCCGTCTCCCCCGCGGCCCCGCCGGAAACGCCGGACTGGCTCCTGGAGGCCAGCCCCGTTAGGGAGGATTTCTGGAACGGCGTGGAGGAGGCCGGCCCGCTGGGGCGGCCTTTCCTGGTCGCCGGGCCAGACATAGAGGACCAGACGCTGACGGCTACCGTGTTCCAAGATCCCGGCGGAGACCCCTCCAAAGCCCGCACGGTGCTTTTCGGTAAACTGCGGGAAGAGTCCGAAGGCAAACTTCTGGACGCCCTGGACCTTGAAGGCTCCCACGTCATGAAGGTGAAGCGTCAGGTGGAAAAGGAAGCGCCCCTTTTCCTGGACGAAAAGGAAGGCCTGTTCGCCCAGCTCCTGAAGGTGGCCAAGAGCGTCAACTACCACACGGGTGAGGGTAAGGACAATGTCATTCCGGACCACACGCTGAAAGGGATGGCGGAACTGAGGGACAAACTCGAAAAACTGCAGGGTATCGTGCAGGATGAAAAAAACCAGGCCATGGTGCAAAACTACCTGGATCAGCTCAAGGCGGTGGAGTCCGCAGTGGCCAGCAAGACCAAGGCTCCCTTCGTCAAGCAGTACTTCGCCCCCCAGCTGGTCGAGGTTGAAGAGGAGGTTGTCGTCCCGTCGGGCAAGGGGGAAGGCCTGCCGGCCAAAAAGCGCACCGGATCGCGGATCAAGGCAGCCGAATCGGGAGGCGCGGTCACGTGGGACGGCGGCCGCGAAACCAGCAGCTTTTACGGCGTGGAATACGCCATAGACCTGGGTGACGGCTACCAGGCCGTGTACCACCCTAACGACAAGTCGGTGCCGTTCTCGTTGCGGGGGACCCTGGAAGTAATTGCCCCGCAGGGAGTAAAAGACGGCCGGGAGGCATTACAGAAGCTGAAAATGCTCCACCTTCACGCCGAGCCGCCGGCCACCGCGGCGGAGGCGGAGGTTATGTACCTGGAGCGCAACATCTGGGCGCAGGGGTACGAGAAAGACCCGGAATACAGGGCTATTGGCCGGAGGCTGGAGGCCCTGGAAATGAAGCAGGAGGCGAAGCTTCTGGCGGCTCTTGGCGGCGCGGACGGCCTGGGCGAAGAAGAAAAACTCGCCCTGGCCAAAGAGTTGGTGCTCCAGAACCAGCGGGCCTTGCTCGCGGAGAAGACCCGGCTCCTGAAGAGGTTCTTCGAGAAAAAGCTGGGCCTCGCCCCGGGAGGGCTGGACAAGCTCCCCACATACCGGCCGGAGCCCGGCGCGACTTCGAGGCAGAAGGGGTTTCATTTCTGGAACCGCTTTGATTTGAAGCCGGAAGAAGTACGGCAGAAGACAAAGGGCTACCGGATTGTCCACCGCATTGAGGGCGCGGGCGATTCAGGCAAGGCCGGCATACTCTGCCGGGTAATAGAGAGCGGCGGCGTGCTCGCGGCCACGGAGACGCGGTACCGGATGGGAATATCGCACAAAGGGGTTTCTTCGAAAGATGACATGAAGACCGGCGGGGCGGCGTACGCTTTTACCTTTATGCGCCCCGTTCAAAAACAAGATGATTTTGATATTGTGTGGGACCCGGAGGTACTTCTCACCCGCTCGGACTGGTTTGCTACCAAGGGGGATGACTTTGGGGCCACTAACCCGTCTGACAGCCATTTCAAAGAGTCCGGGCGGACAAAGGATATTGACAAGCTCCTGTCATGGAAATCAAATTTCAGCGGCTGGGGCGGCCAGGTGATGTTCAAGAACGGCATAGACTTGCTGGGCGAACACGCCCCGCGGTACATTTTTGTAAACTCAGAGGCCGACCGGCAGAAAGTGCTGGCGTCCTTCGCCAAGGTGGGGGTGAAGGAGCTTGGAGGAAGGCCGGTGGGAGAGGTGGTCCAAGTTAGGTGAGCGGCGCTTGTTTCGGGCGCCGCTTTGTTTTTGTTTAAACGCAATGAGAGCTTCGGTAAAGCTACTAAAGGAGTGACGGGAAGGGTTGGGTCTGCCGAAATCACACGCGAACGGTGCGGCGTGCCTTTTTCCGCCGGAGGAGATGCTTACGTTTTTCTGGCCGGAGTACGTAATATGGCCTTTGCGGAGACGCAAATGGGAGAATAATCCCACGAAGACCTATGAAGAAAAGCACGGCTTCCACTGGGACGTGGTGCGGGCTGTGCGGGCCGGGAAGGTTGTTTTCGGCTGTGTGCGTAGCCTGAAGGCGCGGGCCCTGACCCTGCGGACAGCGGCGGACGGGAATTTCGAGGTTTCGTACTCGAAGACCAGATTGTTGCACTGTCCGCGGGGATTGGTCTACGTACCGGTGTGGTAGTAGTCGATAACAGACCGAAGGGAGATGCTGAGCAGTGCAGGGTGATGGTGGTTGTGAACTTGAAAGAGCGGCGCACGCCTTTTGGCGCAGGATATCGATTTGAAACGCGAGTACATGGAGGTGGCGCTGAAGCGGTGCGGGTTTAGTGAAGAGAAGCTGTTCGATGTGCACACGTTCGAGGTAGTCGATCTTTCGTGAGGTGATCCGAAAATTCTTGGGTATGAAAGAAACATCTAGTTACTGCTGACAGAGGGACAAACATGCGTTTAACCCAGCGTCTTGCTTCACCTGTCGGGGCCGCCCGGAGAGGGCGATGCAGCTGTCGGGTGATCAGTTCCCGGTTGGAATTGCAAAGACCTCGCGGGAATATATTTTTTCACAAAGAACCATAGGAGCGATGTTATATGTTCCAAGAAAAAGTGCGAGAATTGCAGGAGGCCCTTGCTTGTGCTGAAAGTGAAGACCCTAAAAAAATATTCGCCCTTGCAGTGGAATGTTTAGAGATTGCACAGCATGAGCGGAGGTTGGACGAATTACTGGAAATTTTCCCGAAACTCTACGAAGTGGTTATAACCTTTGACCGCTTTTTCCAATCGGAGGAGAGTCTTTGATTTAAAAACGGCCTTCTATGTTTTCCCCTGAGATGGTTGAACTCATCCTGGCTCAGGTTGTGCAGTTGTCTGAACGCGAGTTCCAGAGAATAAGCTGAAGCGGGCGAGAACTCCAATGTTGTGATTACAGCGAAAAACGTGGAGATGTTTTTAAGATCCAGCACATGCAGTTCTTTGACTTCCAGCCGAAAGTCTTTGGCCTGGGCAGCAAAAGCTATGGCTTGGTTAATGTCTTCTACGTAACATTCAGTGATTGCTATGGGCTGGTATTTTTGTTTCGTGAGAACCAAGTTCACGAAACGTATTTGTCCAGGATACACTTCCATTCCTATTTCTTCTTTTATCTCTCGAGCGGCGGCTCTCGTGAGAACGTTACCTTCTCTTCCCGGTAAATCAACGTTCAGGACGGTACCAGTAGAAGCTACAGTGTAAATGTTTCCGGAAATGGATAGTCTTGAAGATCTTTTTACAATTAGGGCTTTTCCTTGCTTGTCCAGGATATTGGTACTCACGGCAAGAACATTGGCCAACCTATTATTGGACAAAACATCCGTAAAATTTTCGATAGCCCTGCTTCCGAGAACCTTGTTTTTGTATTCAGACATGATGCTGAGATATTTTATTGCGTATGGTGCTAATAGTAAAGAATTCCAGAAGTTGTACCTTACGTTGCCCGGGAAAAAAGTAATATTGGTGGAAAGCAGGTCAAAAAAGCTGACTTCGGATAAGTCGATAACTAGAATTCCGTTTTCTGTTTTGTAGCCGTCAAGCCTTATACACCTGCCGTTGTAGGAGTGGGATCCGGTTAACCTGTCGTAATATTTAACCAGAAACTCCACTTCCCATTCCGGTAAAATATTCGTGAATCGGGATTCACGGTGGAAACGGGCTGTAATTTTTGTTTCTTTTTCCGATTCAAACAGTTTGGTTATCGCGGGATCTGTTACAACGAGTTTAAAATAAGGTTTTTTGTTTTTCATTTTATTGATTTTACTGGTAATTGCCGAACTAACGATTATAATCAGCGCACCGAGGGATACCGTTAGTACGTTTCCGACAACGCTGGTCAGTGTTCCCCAAATGAATTCGCTTACCGTCATTTTTTTCTTCTCCTTACTTTGATTGCCTGGATGACAAAGCCCCCGTTCTTGGAAAAAAGGATGGTTGTTAGGTCAGGAACTAGAAAATCAAGTCCATGTCTATTTCTACATCGACCGTACAATTCCTTCACTTGGGAGGGACAGAGGTGGCCGGCGTACCTCCCGGTTTTTGCGGCCCGCATTTTCGCGGGCTTTTTTGTTTGAGGTCTCGGCTTTCCGCCCGGGGAGGGCGGCGCAGCTGGTGAGCGGTTTATTCCGGGGGCCGAGATGATATGGGATTCTTGCTAATTTTAGGAAAAACTTGATCCTACTGGGGTGATTCATATTGGTAAAATTTAGGGTGATTGCTATAAATAGAGGCGAAATATGGGAAGCTTTTTGTTTGGAAACTGGGAATGAGATAAGAGGTTATGGACAGACAGTAGAACAATGTATAGAGAACTTATTTGCTTTGGTAAAATCTATAGTAACGATTGTCTATCCAGCGAAAGTAAATGTTAGTCAATTCAGTAAGGCAGATTCTAAGTTAATATTGCACTGTTGTGAACCTGTAAAACATTACATCATAGGCGTTATTGCATGGAATCTGTTACTTCTTTGTCAATACGTTTTTAGATTTAAAAAAATAAGAGTTCAGCTTGTGATAGACTTCCGTGCTTTTAGAAAAACGTATTCACCGTAAAATCCACGACCTGTGCTCAACCAAAGTAGTAGACGAAAATAATGTTTCATTTTAAAAGAAATTGTAACTCGGTCTATCGAAATCCGCCCAGAGGACACCCGCCTCTACAGGCGGGTAGTGAATGGGCGGCCAGGCTATAAAGCCTGGCAATTTGTTTGTTGTTTGCTAAAAGTTACTGTATAATATAATCAGTAACTAATTAATGAAAGTGTTGATATAATTATGAAACTGGATAGCAATTACCATTCAGTGTTTAAGTTAACTTATCATCTTGTCCTGGTAGTCAAGTACCGCCGAAAAGTGATCAACAAACAAATTGCGGAACGGATCAGGGAAATCGGCGAATATATCGCACCAAACTACAACATTACATTTTTGGAATTCAACCACGACCATGATCACGTACACATACTTTTTAGTGCCCATCCCAACAGCGCCTTGTCCAAATATATCAACGCCTTTAAAAGTGCCTCATCCCGGCTAGTTAAGAAAGAGTTTCCGGAAATCAGGAAATATCTCTGGAAAGAGTATTTCTGGTCCCGTAGTTTTTGTCTCTTAACCACCGGGGGAGCACCGACTGAAGTAATTAAAAAATACATCGAGTCTCAGGGTGAGAAGAGATGATAATCGTCCACCGGTTCCGCATTAAACCGACCAAAGAGCAGGAGCAGAAGTTATTCCAAACTCTCACCCTTTGCCGCAAGCTGTATAACGCAGCCCTGAAACAAAGGGAAATCTGCTACCGGCAAAGAGGTAAATCGCCTTCCTGCACTTCACAAAAAAATGAACTGCCGGCGTTAAAAAAAGAATTGCCGGAATATAAACAAGTTAACGCCCAGGTATTACAGGACTGCCTGCAAAGGTTGGATAGTGCGTTTGACCGATTTTTCAAGGGGCTGGCCGGGTATCCCCACTATAAAGACCGTTATCATTATCGTTCTTTCACCTACCCACAAGCGGATAAGCAGAACCATTTTAAAAAGTCGGGCTATATTTACTTACCGAAGATAGGGTACGTTAAAATGAAAGCGCACTTTGCATTTGATCCGGCAAAGGTCAGCCGGATCAATATTAAATACCACAACGGCAAGTGGTACGTTAATCTTACCTCGGAAATTCAAGAAACCGAGGCAGTAGAAATTATAAACAAAGTTGGTATTGACGTTGGGTTATTAACCTTTGCCGCGCTTTCCGACGGCAGTAAAATCGACAACCCCAAATACTTTCGCAAATCCGAGAAGAAACTGGCCCGGTTGCAAAGGCGGCTTTCCCGCAAGAAGAAAGGTTCAAACAACCGAGGGAAGGTTAAAGCTAAAGTGACCAGGCTGCACGATAAAATTGCTAACCAGCGCAGAGACTTCCTGCACAAGACTTCCTACGACATAGTCAAAAAATATGATTTAATTGCCGTGGAAGACTTAGCTGTTAAGAACATGATTAAAAATCGCCATTTAAGCAAGAGCATTGCCGATGCCGGTTGGGGCAAGTTTGTGGACTACCTGGAATACAAGTGCTTAAAATACGGTAAGACATTTGTAAAAGTCCCGCCCGGTGGTACGTCCCAGACCTGCGTGTGCGGTGCTCATGTACCCAAGGACCTGAGCGTCCGGGTGCATAAGTGCCCAGTATGCGGCCTGATTGCTGACCGAGATGTGGTTTCGGCAATGGTGATACTGCAAAGAGCAGGTTAAGTTTTCATTGCTTCAGTAGGGCTGGAAGCACCCGAACTCACGCCTGCGGAGATTGCGTAAGACCCATGCGGCTGCGGTCGATGAACCAGGAAGCTCCCGCCTCTCAGCGAAGCGTAGGCGGGAGAGGCTTCACTTCTACACCGACAATACAATTCCTTCACTTGGGAGGGACAGAGGTGGCTGGCGTACCTCCCGGTTTTTGCGGCCCGCATTTTCGCGGGCTTTTTTGTTTGAGGTCTCGGCTTTCCGCCCGGGGAGGGCGGCGCGGCTGTCGGGCGGTTTTCCGGGGGCCGAGTAACAATATCGTCTCTGTGGCTGGACAGTTCAATCGCAGGAAATATATCGCCAGGGGGCCGGAAAACCCGGCCCCCTGGTTTTAAGAAGGGAGTGATTTTTAATGCGATGTCTCATCGTGGGAGCCGACCGCCTGGGGACGGCTCCGGCGGTGTTGAAGCAGAAGTACGGCGTCCGGGAAATTGTCCACTGGAACGGACGCCGGAAGAAGCTGCCCGAAAGCCTCCCGAGGGGTACGGACTTGGTAGTGGTTTACACGAGCTTTGTTAACCATTCCTTGATGCACCGGGTTAGAGAGCTGGTCCGAAAGGCCGGAGTAAAGGTGATCTGGCTCAGGCGGGGGCTTTCAGAACTGGAGGTGCTGCAAAATGCGGTGTGACAACTGCGAACTCGAAAAGGCGGCACATGCCTTTTTAGGCGCCCTTGAACTGGTGCAGGATACCGGTGCCGAAATCAGGCTGACGCCCGTTATGTGGGAGGGGGTGGACACCGTAAGGAGGTCGCTAAGGTGTGGTTCCGAAAAGGTTGAAGAGCCCTCCCTCTCCGCTTTGAATCCGGACCGTGCCAGGCTACGGGCGCCCATAGAGGGTATCCCGGGGGCGCTGGTCGAAGCCGGAAGATTGACGGCGGGCGCGAAATTCAGTTACGAAGAGGCAGCCCAAGTTCTGGAGAGTGCTATCCACCGGGTGAGGTGCGCGGCCAACAGGATGAGGAATGTGATACCGTGACTTTCGAGATGCTGTTCTGGCTCGGTGTTTTTGGTGTGGCTGCGGTTTACGGGCTGGCCTGCAGTTTCCAGAAATGGAGAGAGTGGTTTGAAAGGCTGATGCTTACGGCTGGCGGTATCCTATCGGCGATGATATTTTCTGGTACTGTCGGCTGGTTTCGTTCCGGCGGCAATCCGCGTGCGGCGTCAATTTGGGCATTGGTGACTATGGTCCTGTGCCTGCCGGCATTGGTGCCGGCATTTTTAGAGGGTCTGACGGAGTTTTGCGAAGCGCTGGTCGAGAGGAACCCGGTGCGTGCTGCCGCCTGTATTTTCTCGCTGGCCGTACCGCTGTTTGCCCTGCTGGGCGGCGTATTCTTCTGTGTCAACCTGGAAGAGGTCGTTAATGCTGTCAGGCAGGCGCAAGCATTTCATGAGGTGTTGACCAGTTGTGGCGTACCTGACGTATCAATTTCTGGATTTTCTCGATGTGGCCGCGTTCGCAACGATCCTCCTGGATAATGTATTGTTGTTCTTCATAATGTACCACTTTTTCGCTGGGAAATTTCTCGTGAGAGCAGTCAGGGGTAGTGCTCTGTCGGTGTTCGCGGTAGTGTTTTTTTGGTGAACGGCGTGATAAGGCAGTTGGCGGAGGATGAGGCATGGCGTGGCTAGGCGGGGTGAGGTACGGAACCGGGGATTCGGCAGCTTCAGTCCGGAATCCCCGGTTTTCTTTTCTTGAAGCAAGCGAATTCAAACAAAAGACTCTAGGGAAAGGGGCGGAATACGTGATTGTTGGTATTGATCTGGGTTACGGATACTGCAAAGGCCTGAGCGAGGCTGGAGAACGCATCCTCTTCCCCTCCGTAACAGGCGTGGGTTTTTTGCGCCAGATGGCGGAGTTGGTGTACGACGGTGCTTCCAAGGCTGACGACTACGACCTGGTGGTTCTCGGCGATACGCCGGAGCACTACTTCGTTGGTCACCTGGCCCTGGCGCAGGCGAGGGACGCCGCCAGGCCGTTTTCGGACGAGAGGAGCACCGCAAGGGAAATCAAGCCGCTGCTCCTGGCCGCCGTGGGCGCCCTGTGCAAGGGCGAGCCGGTGACCCTGGTGACGGGCCTGCCGCTGGAACCGTTCTTCAAGCAGGCTCCGGGGCTGAAGCGGTCGCTGGAAGGACTTTCCGGAACAGAAATCCGGCTGAACGGGAGGCCGGTCAAAATCGTGTTCGAGAGGGTCATCATGTTCCCCCAGGCGGTCGGGGCGCTGTACGGGCACCTCGTCCGGGGCGGCCTGCGGCCGTCGGGTGTGGTCGGGTTGATTGATATCGGGTTCAAGACTTCGGATGTGATCCTCTATGACGCGGGGGCGAAGAAGCCGCTGGAGGGGTACGCCGACACCATCCCGGCGGGCACCAACGACGTGGTCGTAGCCGTGCAGGACGAAATAAAGCGCGAAGTAGGTATGGCCCCCAACCCGGAGTGGGTGGAGGAGGCCGTGATCAAGGGGATCCCCCTGACGTTCGACCGGAGGAAGTTCGACGTGCCGGGGATGGCCGCAGTGAAATCCGCACAGCTGGCCGAACTGGTGGCCTCCCGCGTGGCCCGGCGGTGGAGCGACTGCCTGAAGCGCCTGGAAGTGGTGTTCCTGGCGGGCGGCGGTGCCCACCTGATCCAGGGTGCCATGTCGCGCCTGGCTCCCTGCGAGGTGCTGCCCGATTCCCAATTTGCAAACGCCGCCGGGTTCCTGGCGAAGGGCCTGGTCGCCGTGGCACGGGGAAAAGCCGGTAACGGCGGGGATTAAAACCTTTTTGTCGCGTGATCCGTGCCACGGGCGGGCACGGCCCGCGCGGGGTGTGGCACGCGAAAGGCTTTTTCTGTCTTGCGCAGCAGGGACGGCCTGTGTTGGAGGTGTGGCACGCTGAAAGCCGAAAAAAAGTCCTACCGTATAAAATTCAGGGTCTCCTCGGACGTGGCGGAAGTGCTGGATGCCCAGGAAGACCGGCCCGGCTACGTGGCCCGGGCGGTGACCTGGTACGCCCGCTTCGGGGAGCCCTGCATGCAGAAGCTGGATTCGCTGTTGGAACTGGTCCGGGGCGGGACGGGACCGCCCGGGGAGCGCGGGCCCGGGGATGACGGCGAGGAGCGGTTGATTGACGACGCTTTTTCGGAATTCGTACTCTGATCTTTCGTTCCGTTCCGCCGTTTTTCTTTAAGGCGCGCGGGCGGAACGGAACGGCACCGAAGCCCATCTTTAATGTTTCATGAAACTTAGAAATTTTTGTTCCGGAAATTCGCCCGCGATCAGGTCGAAATGCCTGTCGCGGTGGACGAGAGTACAGGAATGGTGAAGCGCCCAGGAAACGATGAGAAGATCGACCAGGGGAATCACCAGGCCCTGCCGCCGCAGGCGGAAGCCGAGGGAGGCGGCGCATTCCCAAACCGCGTGCTCGCCTTCGAGCAGAGGCAATGCGTTCAGCATTTCGTTCAGCTCGGCAAATTGTTTTTCGTTTCTGGCACCCAGGAGAATTTCCGTTTTTACGGGCGGGGCGAGGACCACGGCTTCCCGGAGCAGCGCTTCCTTCAACCAGCTGACGATTTCTTGCTGTCCTCCGGGGCGCAGGGCTTCGATCCAGATTGAGGTGTCGACCAAAAACCGCTCATTCATCCCGGCGGAACTCCTCGAGAACGGAATCATTCAGCGCCAGGTCGACCTTGCCCAGGCTTGCCGCGAGTTTTTCCAGGCGTTTGCGGCGGACGAATTCCGTGAGGGCCGCTTCGATGGTTTCGGTAATTCCCTTCAGGCCCGCCAGATCCATGGCTTCGCGTAAAAGTTTCCGGTTGACATACAAAGTTGTTTTCATGGTCAATCACCTCATAGTTAATTTTAACAGATGTATTTAATTTGTAAAGACAGCCAGGTCCCAGTGTCGGGGCCCGGCGTGCGTTCTGGTTCGGTAAAGCCAGACGTGTTCCTCCCCGGTGGGGGCAAAAAAGCAAAATATTTCTGCATACCAAGAAGAAGTACAAAATCACAGTAATCGAGATGATAAGCATCGTAATCTGCCAGGCAAAAAGAGGAAGAAGAACAGGGTTTTTTAATGCGACCATCCGATCTTCTCAATAAGGGGGTATTTAGCATGCCGGACAAAATGCTGGTTCCCATAGAACTGCTTAAGCCCAATCCGGATAACGAGAAGTATTTTTCGGAGCCGACACCCGAAGAATACGAGACACTGAGGCGCAGTATTGCGGCCAATGGCATCCGCGACCCACTGAAGGTGGCTCCGGATTATACAGTTATAGCCGGGCATGTGCGGTTACGGGTTGCAAGAGAACTGGGTTTGAATCATATCCCGGTGGAAATAGTCGACGGTGATCCGGAGTATCTGGAGTACCTTTTGGTAGCAGATAACGAGGAGCGGCGGGTGTGTCAGGACCCGGTAAAGAAGGCTAGGAGGGCTGAATTTCTTAAAAGGTACTGGGGAATACGGGAAGGACGGCCTGAAAAACTGGGTAAAAATTCCCCAGTTTTTAAAACGCTCGATGATGTAGCCGAAACTGTGGGTGAAACCCGGGAAAACCTTAAGAAACTCCTCAAGCTCAATGACCTGATCCCGCCTCTGCAGGAACTGGTTTCCCGGGGCAAACTGGGTCAGACGGCGGCCTATTCACTGGCGTTCCTGCCGCCGGAAGGCCAGGAAAAATTATTAGAAGTCCTGGGCGAAGCGGGTGTTTGCGGTCTTTCCGTGGCCAAAGCAAAAGAATTGAGAAGGGCTCTGGAAGCCGAGCGTAAGAAGGTTGAAGAACTGGCGAGAAAGTTGTCCGAGGTCGAGAAGGCAGCGGCTCTCGCTCAAAAAGGTTCCGTCGAGGCGGAACGCTTGAAGGCCGATGTCGAGAGGCTTCGCCGGGAAAACGAGGAGCTGAAAGCCCGCGAGCCGGAAACAGTGGAAAAGGTAGTGGAAAAAGTGGTATACAAGACGGACCCGGCGGTAGAGGCAGAACTAGAGGCGGTGCGGGACGAAGCCGACCGGTACCGCCGGGAACTGGAGGAAATGCAAAAGGAGAAGGCAGCGTTCGAGGCCATGGTGGCCCAGCTGAAGAAGGAGCGTGCGGCACCGAAGCGTAGCCTCAAGGACGGCTCTGAATTGCGCCAAGCACTGGAGCGGGCGTCCTCGCTGGCGAGGGAGCTGGGCGGTGTCATGGATCGCCTGGTCAAAAACCACGGCAGTGTGCTGACTGCGCTTGCAAGGGACAATGCGGGCGACGGGGAAGACCTCCGGGATGTCGCCGGCAAGACGGTGGACTCGATGGCATACACGATGTTTCGGCTCTCGCTGGAATTTTTGTCTGACCGGCTGGTCGGGCTTTTTGACTTATTAGAGGAAAAGCCGCCGAAACTGGCGGTGCTGAAAGGGGGAAAATACGGTGCGGAAAAAGCTTAACGCCGAGGCTTTGCTAGTGCTCCTGCAGGAACGCTACCCGGAGGGCGTTCCGGTTTCCGAGGCGGCGCATTTGCTGTGCCAGGGCGACGGGCCGCGCCAGCGGGCAAAGATATACCGGATGGCCCGCGCCCTGCGGGACATGAACTTCGCCGTCTACGCCATAGGCGGCGTCTATTACCTCTGCGGCGGCGACCCGGAGAAGCTCCTTCTCGTCGGCGAGCGCAAGGAAAACCAGGTTGCGGGCAACATCGAGGGTTTTCTCCGCGTGGTGGAGGAGATCGTGGACGCCCTGGCCGTGAGCCCGGACCCGGCCAAGCAGGCCCTGCTTGAAAGGCTCCGCCAGCGGACGCGGAAGCGGATCCTCCGCCTGGCCAGGAAGCTTGCGTAGTGTTCCGTTCCGCCTCTTTTCTTTAAGGCACGCGGGCGGAACGGAACGGCAAACAATTTTCACCAGAAGGTGGTGCTGTATTTTGGAAACCGCAGCTGTACTCTGGACCGACGTCGCCCGCTGGGCCGGCCTTCCCGTGCTCTTCGAGCGGTATCGGCTGGCCAGCGACGTGCTTTTTGTCCGCAGGGGCTTGTTGACGGTCAGAGAAGACCGCCTTTTTTTGTACCGCGTCCTGGACGTCCAGGTGCGCCGGGGGATCCTGGACCGCCTGATGGGGCTCGGCACCGTTGCGGTGTACAGCGCCGACGCCACGGACCCCGTGCTGGAGCTGAAGGGCGTGCGGCGTCCCTATGAGGTAGCCGACCTCATCCAGTCCCGGGCGGAGGACGCCCGCGCGAAAGCGGGGATCAGGGGCCGCGAGGTGTACGGTGCATTCGCGGGGGAAACCGAAAACTTTGGAATCTGATGGTTTACCGCGTTGCCGCGGCAGAGACTGTGCCGCGGTTTTTTGTTTGGAGGTGCTTTTTATGCTTTACGACACGCACCTGGCGGGCGGCGTCCTGTCGGGTGCCGCCGTGCTCTTCGTCATGGGTGCCCCGCCGGAAACGTGGCTCGGGGCGCTCTTCCTGGCGGGTGCGGCCGCCGTGCTCCCGGACATCGACCACGGCCGGGCGGCTTTGAACCAGGTCCTCCGGAAAGCCGTGCCCGTAGCGGGCGGGGTGGCCAGCGCGGCCATGCGGGCTGTGTTGGGACACAGGGCGGCGACGCACAGTGTGGCAGCACTGGCTGGGCTGGCCGCCTTACTCAAGTTTGCGGTGCCGGTATCGGCGCCGCTTTTTGCCGCCGCGCTTGCGGGTTACCTGAGTCACTTAATTCTGGACACGTTCAACCCCCATGGGGTGTGGTGGACGTGGCCTTTCGGGAAGAGGTGGTCGCTCAGGAAAGTGCTGCCGTGGCCGTTCACTTTCGAGACGGGCTCGCGCATTGAGATGTGGGCCTTGCGCCCGGCGCTGTGGCTCGGGGCGGTGTTCCTGGTGGCGAAATGTTTGGGACTTTTGTCGCGTTGATAAATCCGGGGAATTCTCGCGGCATTAAAATGAGCGGGTGGAACGGAACGAAAAACGACAAAAAATTGAGGGGGAGTTTTAAGTTATGTTTCATTTTTTAAAACACATTTGGGGCATCTTGGCTTTTACACCTTTGTACCTCTGTTTCGCCGCGGCGGCGTTCGCCGAAGGAAAAAATAGCGATCTCCCGCCTGCTGGCCTCTTCAAACCAGATCCGAACGTGGTCTCTACCGGCGGCTCGGCGGCGGTGTTCATCAAAGTCATCTCGTGGCTGGTGGCCCTTGTGGCCGGGGTCTACTTCGCCTGGGCACTCTTCCACTTCGTATTCCACGACCTGAGGGACATTTTTACCGGGAAGGCCGACCTGAAGAGCAAGTCCGGGCGGTTTACGGCGCTCGGCGTATGCTTCATGGTCCTATTGCTGGCCCTCACCGGGCAGTGGTACACCGTGGTGAAGGTCATCTGGGACAAGATCGTGACGCCGCTGATAAATACGCTGGGAGGCAGTTAGAATGTTTATGTTTGCCCGCGGCAAGTTGCTCCTGATTACCGCAGCGGTCGCCCTGGTCGCGCTGTTCCCGGTTATTTGCCCTGCTTCACTCCTGGCGGTTGCCCAGGGGGGAAGTGTCGAGCCCTGCGTTGCTTTCGCCGCGGAAGCCCCTGGGGGAAGCGGGGGGAGCGATGAAGACGACAGCGGAGATGACAGCTCCGGCCTTCTGGATACTATCGAGGAATTGATAGCTACTATCAAAGCATTCGTTGAAAATATTGGGCGCATCCTCCGGGGCGATATATTTGACATATTCGTGGAATGGCTCGGCAAGCAGCTTCAGAAGACCATAGACCCGGTAATAGGCGCCTTCGGAACCGTGTTCCTCTACACCCCTTACCTTCACTCCCACCCCTGGGTTCACTCCTGGTGGTCGTGGACGTTCTGGATATCTTTCGGGCTCTTATTCGCGGCCACGGTTTGGGCCGGGATAAGGGTATTCACGGCAAGCGCGGACCCCGGGAAGGACATGTGGAAGCCGCTGAAGGTGGTGGGCATAGCCCTGGTATCGTCGCTTGTCTCCCTCTACGCGGTGGACTTCCTCGTCATGCTGGTCAACAAGATGGACAGGGCTATCCTGGCCGATGTAGTGAACCAGGTGGCAACCATGGGCAAGCAGATCAACCTCAACGGCAGGGACGACGGCGCCCTGATACTGGGCCTGATGTTCTCCTCGGACGCCACGCTGAAGAACCCACCCGTGCTCTACCAGATGCTGGTGCCCGGGGGGCTTTTCATACTCCTCGTGGTCATGCTCGAAGTTTTCGTCCTGGCGTTTTTCGCCCTGGCGCGCTTCTTCCTCCTGTGCGCGCTGGCCGTCGCCGCGCCGCTCTACTTCGTGGGCGCGTCGCTCACATCGAAGATAGAAACACTGGTGGGCTGGTGGTCGCTGGCGGCCCGGACGGTGTTCTTCCAGCTGGTGTACGCCGCTGCATGGGCCTTCTGCGTGAACGTGAGGCTGGCCGAAGAGGGCGGGGCCACGGCCTCCGGCCCGCTGGCGCTCCCTACGGCGGCGTACTTCGGGGTCAAGGCCACCTTCATCGAGATGGTCGTCCTGGCAGTCCTGATCTACGTGACGTGGAGGTACTGGGCCGCGCCTGCGTGGGCGGCCGTCAGGGACCCCGTGATGCTCGGCGGGGGCGGCGTTCTCCTCTCGGCGGCTTCCCTGGCCTCGGGCGCTAGCCGCATGCTGGGCCTCGTCTCCAAAACCATGCACAACCCGGGCATCGGCGCGGCGGGCATCAAGCTCGGGGAATACGCCGGGAGACTCCGCAGCCGGGGGGAGGAGTTGCTCAGGCGGAGCCCTGCCGGAAAGGGTGCCCTCGGCAAACTGGAGCGGGTACAAGGCGGCGTCCTCGGGAGGGCACTGGACCGTCTCGCCCCCGTACCGGAGAAGATCCAGTCCGTGGAGGTGGTGCGTGTGGAAGGAAGGTCGTTTGAAGAAGGCGGCGTGAAGTGGTCGGTGGTCAAGGTCCCGGCTGGTGAGGCGCAGAAGGCGGCGAACGTCCTGAAAAAATCCGGTGTCCCGGGGTCCGCAGTTCGCCTGGACCCCAACGTTACGGACTCTGTGCTCGTGGCTTACGGCTACAGCTCCAGAGCTGTGGACGTGCTGAGGAAGGCGTTCAAAAAACGGATCCCCTACTGGACGGACGGCAGCGGTTACGTCGTCATCCAGGACGGTGTGCCCGTCCACGTCCCGGTGCCCCCGGATAACGGCGTGAACATGGGGCGGTGGGGGCAGTAAAAACAAAGAAAAGCCGGGTTTTCTTACTTTTAGAAGCGAGGAGTGATACCGTTTGCAGCCCGTATTTTTCCCCGCTGATGTGAGACAGGACATATCCGTTCTCGGCGTGCGCGTGGGACTTCTCTGGATCCCGGCGCTGGGGCTGTTCGCCGGATTCCTTCTCTTTGTATACCTCCCGCCGGGATTCCCGGTACTGCCGCGGTTCCTGATCCTTGTGGTGCCCCCTCTGGCGCTGTTCTTTTTCCTTGCGGCGCAGGTCGACGTGCTGTGGAAGAAGTTCCGCGCCTACAGGAAGGAGCCAGCCCTGCGGCTCCCGGACGCACGGGGAGGACAGAGAAGTTTTCAGTCCTTAGTATCGGCATCGACTGTGGAGGATTCTTTTATACTAAATTTCGACGACGGGTCCAAGGGAACAGTACTCTCCATAATTCCAATACCGTGGGAAGTGATGACGGAAGGGGACCAGATGTCCGCCGTGGCGGCCTTCGGGTCGGCGCTCACGAGGGTGAGCATGGCTGGGGCCGAGGTGACCGTGTACCTGGACGTGGACGCCGACCTCCCCAGGGCGGAGTGGGACCGGCAGGAGGCGCGGTGGCATCGATCCTTCCCGGAAGACTCCGGCCTCAGAAAACTGGCCGAGGCGAGGCTGGCGCACTTTCGCACATCGGTGCGGCCCAGGCCGGAGGCTTCCATCCGCATTAAGTGGAGGCCGTACGACGCCTCTCTACCCAGGAAGCCCAGGGACGAAGCGGAGCGGGAGGTGCTGGCCCGGCGGGCCGTCGCCGACCTGGTTTCCGGCTTTGCCGCGGAACTTGAGCGCTCGGGAGCCAGGGTGCGCGTCCTGGGTGCGGAATCGGTATGCGACCTGGCCGCAAGGCAGGTCCACCCCCTGGACTGGCGGAAGCTTTTGCCGGTTACCGGGACTGACTGGCTCGATACCCCAACGGGTAGTTCCGGAAGAAAAGGCAGCGCGGGCAGCATTAAAAAACGCCTCGTTTCGCGCTTCCGCCGGGGCGGTGCCGGCCGGGGGCAGGTGGAAGAAAAAGCCGCTGCGCCGCAAGTTCAGGTGAAAGTCATCGCAGTGGCCGCGATGTCGGAAGCAGGAAGAAAAGAGGCGGCCAGGACAGCTTTGAAAGTGGCAGAGAGGGAAGGGCTCCCGCTGGTGGACGCCGACCCGCAGGGGTTCCTGGCCGGGGAAGCGGGCATCGGGGAAGACACCGCCGGCCGCTTCGACTGGCGGTTTAACCCGGACAGCGGGGGCATAACGCTCCCTGGCGGACTTCGCTTCTGGCCGCTTTCCGGGCGGCTCTTCGGCGTTGGCGACTATTCCGGGAATTTACGGGAGATTCTGGAGGGTGCCGGTTCTGCCGTGGTAAACCTGGGTACCGGTACTCTCCCGGAAAGGATAATCCCGGAAGCTGTCATTGCAGTGGTTACCAGCGAGCAAGATTTAGAAGTCATACACCGGGTCTTCCCTCCGGGCCGTGCGGGGAAGTTGATGGCGGCCGTGCCGGGAGGCGAGGGCCGGCTCGTGGAGGCGGCGAGGAAATTTGGGGTACAGGTTTCCCAGTTGACTACAGTTACATTCCACGGCCAGCAATACTCTCGGGGTGCAATACAGTCACGGTAGGAAAGTCCTTGAACCTGCTTTCTCCTCCCTGCGGATCTTCCGGACCCATTCTGCCGCCGGGGTTTCTGCCCATTCCGGCGCGTCTTCCGGCCCGAGAACTCCCCGCGTTTCCCTTAACCCCTGAGCCCGTATTTCCCGGGCCATTTTTTCGGCCACTGCTTGGACGATGAATTCATTGCGGCTTATCCCGAGATGTTTCAGGATTTTTTCCATTTGGGCAATAATACTGGCTGGAAACCGGACGTGTACCATTCGGTTGTTACTCATTTTATAACACCTCCTGTTATACCAAGATGTTACTGTAAAGCAATGAAAACATCAACAATCCGGAAGAGGTGCTATTTTATGTTTTTTACAAGATTGAAGCGCGGCAAAGCCCATTCCAAGCCAACCGGTTCGATTAATAAGCTCGCCGACTGGCTTGCCGAGCGCGCCGGGGGCCTGGAGCGCAAGCGCACTTACCTTGTCGTGGGAGATGAGGTCTACCACCGCACTTACCTGGTGCACGGCTGGCCCTCGGCGGTTTCCCCCGAGTGGGTACTCCCCATAGTCCGTGAGCCGCTTCCCGAAGGTTGCTCGCTCCGCATAGCCCTGCACTTCAGGCCCGCCGAAGTGAACTGGAACTGGGCTACCAACATGCGGGTGCGGCGCCTCGAGCGTAGTGTCCAGGGCGCGGCGGAGTCCGGGTCCGTTGCATCGCCGGAAGAAGTAAAGGCGCTGGAGTCCATCCGGGCGCTCCAGGAAAAGACCCTTTACCACGGCGCCGGGGTATTCGACGTTTGGTGTACAATTACGGTATCTGCGACTTCTCTGGAAGCACTGGAAGTGGCTTCCTCGCGGTTGGAGAAGTGCTGCCGCAGCGCGCGGCTGGCCATCTCGAAGGTGCCCTACGAGCAGACCGACGCGTTCAGGGCGGGGTGGGTCGCGGGCGTGCCGGATGGGGAGTTCTTCAAGAGGCACCCGGGCCGGCTGGCCGATGAAGACAGCGCCGCCGCGCTGTATCCCCTGGTATACGGCACCCTTGACGACGGTACGGGGATCTACATAGGGAACCGGGCCGCCGACGCGGGGGACGGCTCTTTTTGTTTCCTCGACCTGGAACGGGACCCAGAAGGGAACAAGAACTTCGTGGTCCTGGGGGCATCGGGTGAGGGCAAGTCCACCTTCATGAAAAGCCTTCTCGCCTCTCTCCTCCTGGAGGGCTACCAAGTCTTTGTGTTCGACGTGGACGGGGAATATCGGAAATTGTGCGATTTTGCTGGCGGTCTCTGGATAGATCATACCCTGGCGTCCGGGCGGTATGTTGACCCCTTGAGGGTGCCGCCCCCGCTGGGGGATCCGAACGAGGACGCCGCGCGGCTGGACGGGGTACTCAATGCCGTGATGCGCGCGGCGAGCCTCCTGGCCGGGGGACTGTCGCCTGCCGAGGCAAACGCCGCCGACCGGGCGCTGATGAGGCTCTGGGACGAATGCGGGGTCAACCGGGATGACCAGGGCACGTGGGCGCGCCTGAACGGGAGGCGGGTCCACGACTGGTACGTCCAACTGAAGGCGCTAGCGGGTGAAGGCGCACCTGGGGCTGAGTCCCTGGCCGACAAGCTCTGGCGGTTTTTCGAGGGCGCTCAGAGCCGGATGTTCGCCGTGTCGGACGACGTGGACTTCGGCGGCTCGCCCCTGGTGGTCTTCCACGTAGCCCAGACAGTGAACAACGAATTAGAGGAGCACACGGCGGCGGTCAAAATGTCCCTGGCCCTGACTTCCGTGTGGGACGCCGTGCGCCGCAACAGAATCCGGGGCAACCGGTGGTCGGCGGTGTTTTGCGACGAGGGCCAGCGCCTCCTCCTGGACCCCAACGCCAGCCGGTTCGTGAACACCCTGGCCACGACCATCCGGAAGTGGAACGGCCTCCTGGTCCTGGCCACCAACAAGCCGTCGGTGCTCTGGGCGCACGCGGAGGGCGGCACCGAGGGCGGGTCCGGGCTCTGGAGCAACTCGGCATACAAGGTCCTCTTCTGGCTGGAGGACGCGGACATGAAGGCGGTTGAAGAAAACGCCGAACTACCCGGCCCGGTGCTGGACACCATAAGGGGCCTGAAGCGGACGCACAGGTTCGTCTTCAGGGCGCTGGATAAAGGCTTTGATGTCCTGAAACTGAGTTTGCCAGAGGAAGAGCTGGCACTGTATAAAACGAGAGGGCTTGGCAAAAGGTAAATTCCTAAGAACAGCTGTTCCGGTGCTCACCAATAGCCCGGGGGGTGCTCACCAATAGCCACAAACCTGCTCACCTATAGCCACAAACGTGCTCACCAATAGCCACAAACGTGCTCACCAATAGCCACAAACGTGCTCACCAATAGCCACATTCGCACCCTCTCAGCCCTACAGCACCAAGGCCTCCCGGTCCCTTAAAGACTTTAAAGACTTAAAAGACTTTAAAGGGGCGCAAGGCCCCCTTTAAAACGGGGGCCTTGCGCTCTTTAAAAAAATATCCTTGTTTCGCCGCGCCGGCACCTGTTAAGGAAGAAACTGGTATAAAACGGCTGTTCTTCTTGTGCCGCCGCAAAGTTGTATATATTACCTGATTAACCGGTTAATGGATTAGTACAAAACGGGAAGTTTTAAAAAAAAGATAAAAATTGACCCGCCCCATCAAGCAATTAAAGTATTGCGGCTTGGGGCGGATCAATTATCTATCTCCGATAAAATGTTTGATATTTGTTCAATCAGCTTGGGGACGTCTTCTGTACTGGTAATCCAGATTTCCTCTAAGTCAACACCGAAATATTCATGAATCAATATATTCCTCATACCGGCCATTTCTTTCCAAGGCACTTGCGGGTATTTTTCCTTAAGTGAACTAGAGATATGCTTTGCGGCTTCACCAATGACCTCAAGCTGTCTGATGATAGCTGCCTGGAGTTGATCGTTGTTGAAAAAGTCTTCTTTCTTGACTCCCGAAAGCCAGCGGGGGATTGCCCTGGCGTGCTCTAAGATGTGCATCAACCTAATTGTGTCGCTTTTTCCGTTCACATGATCACCTTCATCTCGCGTAAAACGTCATCTCTAAAAAACTTCGATAGTGATTTTTCGGTAACAACATCAACCTCTCTATTAAGAGCCTGTTTCAGTTCATGTGCAATTCTGGCTCGAACAAAAAGGGATTTCCTTGCGTTAGGGGCATATTCAATCAGAATGTCAATATCACTGTTATCAGTCTGCTCTCCCCTTGCATAGGAGCCAAAAATAGCGGCTTTTTTAACACCGTGTCGCTGAAGTATTGGTACGGCAATTTCCTTAATTTTTTCAATATCCATATTTTTCACCTCTGTACTATTATACCCAATCCCTGGTTGTTCTTCCACAACATTCAATCACAAATTTCTTTTTTGCTCAGAAAGCGAAATCGAACTACAGAAAAGTTTGGTGATGAAGTTGTATGACAAATATGTTTTGCCGGCTGTATCGTCTCCAAACATTTCTGCAAAGGAAGCGGGCAAGATCGCTGTAAATGCAACAGTAAAGAAAGCAACACACGGTGTAATACAGTGGCTCTTCGCCACCTTAGGCCCCATTGTCATTGTTATCATACTCCTGATGTTTTTCGCCCTAATAGTTCCCTTCGCGTGCCTGATGCGCGACTTCTACTACTCCGGGGAATACGGCTACTTCGACGGCGGTATCGGCCTGGGACTCGCCCCCGTGGCCGGGAGGTGGACGCTGACCGGGAAGTTCGGGGAAGACCGCGGGGACCACGTGCACATGGGAATTGACCTGGCCTGCCCGGAGGGCACCCCGGTGCTGGCCATCGCGGCGGGCAGGGTCCGCCTCTCCTCCAGTGCCCACGGCGGCCTGGAGCTCTGGCTCTACGGGGAGGACGGGAGGACGTACTACTACGCACACCTTTCGGGCTACCACGTCTCAGACGGTGAAACCGTTTCCGCCGGCCAGGTGATCGGCTTCGTGGGGAGCACCGGCAGGAGCACCGGGCCGCACCTCCACTTCGGGGTTGTGGCGGGCGGCAGGTGGGTTGACCCGCTGCCATTGCTCCAAGGGAGCGTCCTCCCGGGAGACCTCGCGTACCGGGACGTGGACGCCGGGAAGCTC
Organism: Desulfofundulus sp. JL263-se; assembly: GCF_056316025.1. Lineage (NCBI taxonomy): Bacteria > Bacillati > Bacillota > Clostridia > Eubacteriales > Peptococcaceae > Desulfofundulus > Desulfofundulus sp. JL263-se. Next base: position 1,930,444 of record NZ_CM149993.1, read on the forward strand.
GCCGCGTGGCTCAGGGGCAAAAAATCCATGCTGGCCGGCCGCGTGGATGAAATAATCAAGGCCGGCCGGGAAGTAGGGGTTAACCCGCTACTGCTCGTGGCCATTACCGGCCAGGAGCAGGGTTTCGTCCCGGAGGGGAGCCCGGCGGCGGTGCTCGGCAACCCGTTCAATGTCTACGGCTCCTGGCAGAATTATTCCCCGGGCCTTTATGAGTCGGCAAAAATCGCCGCCCGGACAGTGGTGAAGCTAAGCCGGGGCAGGCCGGGGGACGTCCACCCCATATATTGGCTGAATTCCCGTGATAATCCGAACGGCATGTATGCCACGGACCCAAATTGGTGGCGGGGGGTGACGTATTTTTTCGAAGCGCTGCAGAAGGAGATGTAGTTTTCAGGTTTTTTGGTTGAGAGTGACTTCCTCCCTACACCTAACGGTCTTTTTTCTTTTTCAGCTGAAGTTTTCCCGTGGGAAAGGGTTTTTCTTTTATCGAAACTAAGGAGAATTTGTCGAATAGAAGGTGTTGAGGGAAATGATTACCAGTGATAAAATCTTTTCAAAAAAGATTGTTTTAAGAAGCTTTCTCTGGAGAGCGTTTATGAAGAACAAAGTTAGTCTGCGTATAAAATATGAGGGCCAGTTATATCAAATAGATGTTAATACGTTAGTTGTTTCGCTTTTACACTTCTCTGAACTAATTAACGCAGTATCTAAAGAACTAATTTCAGAAAGCGAAATAAAGCTAAAAATTGAGGCAACAGAAAAAGGAAGTTTTATTGTTGTTTTAGAAGCAGTAAAAGGAGTAATTAAAGGATTGTTTGATTTTTTGATAAATGAAAAAGAAGTAATCGATTCCATTCATAAGGTTATTGATACAACCCTAGGTGTTTTAAATCTTAAACGCTTCTTAAAAGGCAAGAAACCAGATAATATAGAGACTGAAAATGAAAAAGTTACAGTTGAAAAAGGTGGTGCCAAAATAGTTGTTACTCAAAATGTATATCAGATATATTGTAAAAATTTAAAAGCAAATTTCCATCTGGAAAAAATGTTTGAAGGCTTGTCTGAAAATCCAGAAATAGAGGGTTTTAACATCGAAACAAATAAAGGTAGTACTTTCTGTGCTAACAGAGAAGAGTTCTATGGACTAGCTAATGATAACGAAATTACTGAAAGCAAAGAAAAAAAAGAAGTTAAAGAAAAAGTCAAGCTAACAGTTGTTAAGGTGGTCTTTCAGAGAAATAGAAAGTGGGATTTCATATATGAAGGAAATAAAATTTCTGCCTATATAGAGGATGAAGAATTTTGGAATAAAGTAAGTGCTAGAGAGTTAAGTTTTTCTAATGGAGATATTCTTATTGTTGATCTTGAGGTAACAAAAGTTTTTGATTCTGAGGTTAATACCTATGTTAACAAAAAATATAAGGTAATAAAATTTTTTAACCATATACCCGGTCAAACTTATCAACAGTTACAGCTTCCATTATAAATCCGGCAAAATAGCCGGTTTTTTTATTTTCAGGGTAAAAATACTCGAAAGGAGCTCATTTTCCAATGCTGTCCTGGGATCAGGTTTTTTTTATTTTAGGAGTTGCTATGATAGTTGTTGTGGTCTCCAAGCATGCTACCGCCGCGGTAAAACAGTGGCTCAGCCTGGCCGGCACTGTCCTCCTGGTGGCGTCGGTTCTCCGCTACGGGCCGGAAGTAGTGGCACTGCTCAAGGAGATCTCCGACACCCTCTGGCCGGTTCTGGCAAAGGCCGCATCAAAGGGCGCGGACGCGTTTGCAGGATTTATGCACTCGGTACTGCGATGAAGGAGTGCTCGACAGAGGTGATAAGATTTTATGACCGGCACCCCTATATTACGGTATTCCTGATTTTCAGGTCGGCGCAATATCCGTAGCTGATTACCGCCTGGGCTGCAAACCGCGGTCGGGCTCGTATACGGATGCCCGCTTACCCTGGCGGGCAGGGCGGATTCCAGGTGGAGGGAGCGTATTGGTAACGCCGTCCCGCTGCCTTCCGCCAGGACGGTGGGGGAGGTAATCCTCCGGGCGTTGCTGTTGAGTAGATTGGATGCGTGAGAATTGAGCGCGACGGGAATATGGGTGGTGCCGAGATATATACAAAAAGTTTAGCGGAACTGATTTCAAATGGCGGAGGAAAACGCGAAAAAGGTGGCTGGACTTCAGGGTGTCGGCCGCCGGATTGCCATGGCTTCAGTACAGAGGCAATAGCAGTTAATAAGGGTAGCAGAAGCCCCAGAGGGTTTTTTATAAAACCTTGTTAATGGGAGGCATGAAATGACTGAAGAATTCAAAATCCTCCACATATTCTCCGGCCTCGGCGGGAGACGCGCTTGGTTTCCAGCAGGCAACCGCGGAGTGGCGCGGCATCCGCGGCTGGTTTCGGACTATCGGCGGGATTGATTGCGATAAAGAAGCCTGCGAAGATTTTGAATGTGGATAAGGATAAAGAGTCTGAAAATTCTGGGTTATGAGAGGCCTGGGTACCGTACTGGCCCTGAAAGAAAACTGAGTTTAAGGAGTTGAGGTAAAATGACTAATAGATTACATAAGAACATTTTTATCAAAAAAATCATGTCATTTAGATATTCAATGGCTTTGGTTGTTCTATCGAAATCCGCCCAGAGGACACCCGCCTCTACAGGCGGGTAGTGAATGGGCGGCCAGGCTATAAAGCCTGGCAATTTGTTTGTTGTTTGCTAAAAGTTACTGTATAATATAATCAGTAACTAATTAATGAAAGTGTTGATATAATTATGAAACTGGATAGCAATTACCATTCAGTGTTTAAGTTAACTTATCATCTTGTCCTGGTAGTCAAGTACCGCCGAAAAGTGATCAACAAACAAATTGCGGAACGGATCAGGGAAATCGGCGAATATATCGCACCAAACTACAACATTACATTTTTGGAATTCAACCACGACCATGATCACGTACACATACTTTTTAGTGCCCATCCCAACAGCGCCTTGTCCAAATATATCAACGCCTTTAAAAGTGCCTCATCCCGGCTAGTTAAGAAAGAGTTTCCGGAAATCAGGAAATATCTCTGGAAAGAGTATTTCTGGTCCCGTAGTTTTTGTCTCTTAACCACCGGGGGAGCACCGACTGAAGTAATTAAAAAATACATCGAGTCTCAGGGTGAGAAGAGATGATAATCGTCCACCGGTTCCGCATTAAACCGACCAAAGAGCAGGAGCAGAAGTTATTCCAAACTCTCACCCTTTGCCGCAAGCTGTATAACGCAGCCCTGAAACAAAGGGAAATCTGCTACCGGCAAAGAGGTAAATCGCCTTCCTGCACTTCACAAAAAAATGAACTGCCGGCGTTAAAAAAAGAATTGCCGGAATATAAACAAGTTAACGCCCAGGTATTACAGGACTGCCTGCAAAGGTTGGATAGTGCGTTTGACCGATTTTTCAAGGGGCTGGCCGGGTATCCCCACTATAAAGACCGTTATCATTATCGTTCTTTCACCTACCCACAAGCGGATAAGCAGAACCATTTTAAAAAGTCGGGCTATATTTACTTACCGAAGATAGGGTACGTTAAAATGAAAGCGCACTTTGCATTTGATCCGGCAAAGGTCAGCCGGATCAATATTAAATACCACAACGGCAAGTGGTACGTTAATCTTACCTCGGAAATTCAAGAAACCGAGGCAGTAGAAATTATAAACAAAGTTGGTATTGACGTTGGGTTATTAACCTTTGCCGCGCTTTCCGACGGCAGTAAAATCGACAACCCCAAATACTTTCGCAAATCCGAGAAGAAACTGGCCCGGTTGCAAAGGCGGCTTTCCCGCAAGAAGAAAGGTTCAAACAACCGAGGGAAGGTTAAAGCTAAAGTGACCAGGCTGCACGATAAAATTGCTAACCAGCGCAGAGACTTCCTGCACAAGACTTCCTACGACATAGTCAAAAAATATGATTTAATTGCCGTGGAAGACTTAGCTGTTAAGAACATGATTAAAAATCGCCATTTAAGCAAGAGCATTGCCGATGCCGGTTGGGGCAAGTTTGTGGACTACCTGGAATACAAGTGCTTAAAATACGGTAAGACATTTGTAAAAGTCCCGCCCGGTGGTACGTCCCAGACCTGCGTGTGCGGTGCTCATGTACCCAAGGACCTGAGCGTCCGGGTGCATAAGTGCCCAGTATGCGGCCTGATTGCTGACCGAGATGTGGTTTCGGCAATGGTGATACTGCAAAGAGCAGGTTAAGTTTTCATTGCTTCAGTAGGGCTGGAAGCACCCGAACTCACGCCTGCGGAGATTGCGTAAGACCCATGCGGCTGCGGTCGATGAACCAGGAAGCTCCCGCCTCTCAGCGAAGCGTAGGCGGGAGAGGCTTCACTATTTTGGCTGATACTACTTGCCTTTGCTGATTTTATTTTTTTTGCCAATGCAAAAGGAGAGCTCAACATCGTCAAAAGTATAATATACTTTAACATCATGTCCTTCTTTTTGTTGCTGATATGGATGCATTTATCTATGCAAAATTTATTGAAGAAAATTAATGCTGGCATTGTTTATAAGATTAATGAGACTACCACTGATAAAAAGATAGCTAAGGACAAGAAACAAGATTTGTAATAACATAATGTAATTGTTGACAAATATTTTCCCTTTAGAAACTATTTTAAGTATTAGTACGTTATTGTAAGCTATTGGCCATGCAAAAATAATTAAGGATTGGAGCAAGTTCATTAATAAAACCATAGCTAATAAAAATAAGCCAAAAACCTGATATGAAGCAAAAAATGAGTAATCATTTAATCTCGCATTTTCTTTTCCTTGTTTTATAGCCTCTAAATATTGAAAGTATTCCGGTCCTATGTTTGGATTGTTAAAAACCCAAAATACATAAATTGCTAGACCCCAACATATAAAAGTCCAAGTTTTAATTAAATCCAATTTTTGCTTTTTAATAATATCATACAGAGCGGTAAAATTAACGACGTATAAGAAACTTTCCAAAGTTGGAGTGGAAGTTCAGTGGCTTGGACTCTTTGAAAAACTTTTGTGTTAGATTCGGATGATCAATTTTGTCACCAGTTTCCATTTAGGTCCATTAAGGAGGTTGGTTCCAGAATGCCGCCCAAACCACATAAAACTACCAAGCAATCCTCCGCACTTTTTCAGCAGCATCCCGGCGACCCCGGTACCTCCGCCCGGCTCTTCTACCTGGGCCTGGGCTTTGCCGCCCTGGGGCTCGGGCTGGCATTGACCGGCGTCTCCGCCGACACCGGCGTCAAATTCCTGGTGGCCGGCGGGGCCCTGGCCCTGGCGGTCCGGCTCTTTTCCCGGCACGGTATTTCCATTTTCCTGTTCCCCTTCGGGCTCATTGCTTCCCTGGCGGCGGCGCTCAAAGACCGCCTGGACGGCCCGGCCACCAACGAAACGGAACTCGCCGCCCTTTCCGGGCAGCCCCTGGGCGAGGGACTGCCTCCCCTGGAGCTCTTCGGTCCTCCCGGCCCGCCCGCGGCCCACAGCGCGGCGAAGGACGCCGGGCGTGCTGTGGTGGCGGCCCTGGCGGAGTTCAACGTACCCGCTGAGGTCACCAGAGTCCGCACCGGCCCGGTGGTGTCCCGGTACGGCTTGAAGCTCGGCTCCGGTGTGAGCGTCAGGAAGCTCTACACCCTGGAGGGAGACCTCGCCCTGGCACTGGGCGTGCCGTCCGTCCGGGTGGTGGAGGAAGGCGGCCGCCTCTGGCTCGAAGTGCCCAAACGGAAGCGGGGCACCGTCGTTCTCCGGGGCGTGCTGGAGCAGTACCGGGGGAAACTGCCCAAGGGCGAACTCCCCCTGGTGGTCGGCGTGGACGTATTCGGCAAACCCCTGTCCCTCCCCCTTGAAGGCATTCCTCACGTCCTGGTGGCCGGGGCCACCGGGGCGGGGAAAAGCGTGTGCGTGCACAGTGTCCTCCTGGGACTGCTGGCATTATTTCCTCCGGAAGAACTGCGTTTTGTTTTTATTGACCCAAAACAAGTGGAACTGGCGGCCTACGAGGACCTGCCGCACCTGGCCGCACCGATAGCCGGGACGCCGGAGGAAGCGGTGGCCGTTTTACGGTGGGCGGTGGACGAAATGGAGCGCCGTTACGGTGAATTGAAGAGGTTGCGCGTGCGCTCAATTACTTCTTTGCCGAAAGAGAAGCGCCCCTTCCCGTTTCTGGTCATAGTGGTGGACGAGCTGGCTGACTTATTCCTGTCCGGCGACTCCGGCAAGGAGGCGGAGAGTCTCCTGGTGCGCCTGGCCCAGAAGGCCCGGGCGGCGGGCATGCACCTTATTCTGGCCACCCAGCGGCCCGACGCCAGGGTGCTCTCGGGCCTGATCCGGTCCAACGTACCCGGGCGCATAGCGCTGAGGTGCGCCAAGTCCGGGGACTCCGAAATCATTCTTGACACGCCAGGGGCCGAGCGGCTATTGGGTAAAGGAGACGCGCTCATCCTGGTGCCCGGCCAGGGGGACCTTATACGCGCCCAGGTAGCCTGGGTGCCGGGGGACGTTCCTGCGAAAGTTTCGACGTGGTGGCGGGAAAACTGCCCGGAGGTCGGGTTTGTTTTCGCCCCGCCGCAGGAAAGAGAGGGAGATCGCGCGAAGGGTGCAGCCAAGAAGAACAAAGATGAAGAGACCTTGCAGAAGGCTCTGGAGGTGGCCCTGAAGCACGGCAGGGTGTCCACCGGGCTTTTGCAGAGGGAGCTCGGTATAGGCGGCGGCAAAGCGTCGCGGCTGCTCGCCGAAATGGAGGCGCGCGGCTGGATAGGCCCGGCGAGGGGGAACAAGGGAAGGGAGGTGCTGATTGATAGAGAAAAGGGAAATACAGATAGCTAATCTGTGTTATTCTATATAATATTTTGTGACATCTGCCCACAAGTATGGTAACTTTGCTCTTTTTGCAATGCAAATGCGGTGATGCCCGTTACCGCCGGGATAATAGAGACCTTCATACTCAATTACTTTTACTAGATCGACTTGCTCTAAAAAGCGGTTTCCTTTTTTAAGCTCGCAATATAACCAGCCGCATCGCTTTGAAGCAAGGCATTCTTCAATGCACTTTGGATTACGTGAAGTTTCTTCTAAGATTTGTTCAACCGTTTTAAAGGAATATTTACGATTGCTCAAATCTATATTCCCTGCTGCTTCTTCTTTTGCTAACTGAACACAACCCCAAGCTCCTTTGCCTAACCCATCCGGATAAGAAGCAATTAGATCCACCTTAATTTTTTGAAGCCCAAGATGTTCAAATTTAATTTTTTCATGGTTACGACCCCAGGGAGGGTTATATTGTTTCCATGTATAGTAAGCCTTGCTTTTTTTTGTTTTTTCTATTTCTATATCAGTTTCATAAAGTAGTATTTTATTTCCGTCTTTGCTTAAGTAGAGTTTGATGTAGTCTATCGGATCTATTAACTTTATAACCCATTCGTATTTCGTTTGCTTTTTAAAAAGGCTTCTTTTGATGACCTTCTTTACTGTAAAGTAAATGCCCGGTATTACCTCGACATTTTCGACCTCTTCCCGGTACAAATATTTATCTAGAACGTTATTTTTCTTCAGGCAAAAATAAGGATGGTACGCGCTTTCATCAACTAATGCGTCATGGTTGAAGTATAAAACTGGTACTTCGTCGGTTAAACGAGGATCCATATGGTATGAACCAGTAAAAGTAATAGGGGTATAAAAATTTTTTGGATTACCTGATTTTAACAAGCCACGATTCTCCTTTTTCATTACTTTTTTGAGGAAGGGAAGAACATATCATTGCGTTGGTTTAATCTTAAGAAAACGGCGAACAAAAAAGAATTGTGTCCTATGGCCAATGCACCTGTAAAAGAACTTACTCCTGAAGAATATCAACAGTGGGTGACATATGCGGAGCAATGTTACAAATTACTTTGTGATCTTAATGTTCCGAATCACGTTCAGAATTTTGATTTGTTATTGGATCAAGCAATTTCGCGGTTAACTAAAGAACAATTACCAGGCTCGCAACGGCAAAGTTATGCTGTTCGCTTTAAGTGCTACGCTTGTGGATTGGAGTTTTTTGTACTAACTTGGGAACCTCGATGGCCTGTTAAATTTCGCGCTTTTTGCCCAGAGTGTGGAAAACAGTACTCTTTACCCTTAACTGTAACTGAAGTTGATGCACCAATATGTTACATGGGAATTTCTTCAAAAGTTTAATTCTATATCGAGTTATCAAAATCCTTTCCTTACCGTAGGGTAGGTGGTTTTACTTGCGCGTGCTTTTGGCTACAGGCATTAAGGAACTGGATAAGAGTATTTCCGACGAACTCTCCCGCCAGAACATAGACGTTGTCGGCGAGTGCTACTACCGCGAGGACCTGCTTACCCTGGCCCGGGAGCGCGGGGCAGACGTAGTGATTCTCTCCTCCCACCTGCCCGGCCAGGCCGGAGTGATAGACCTGGTAAAGGAGCTCCGCATGGCCGGCCTGCGGGTGGTTCTGCTACCCGGCCGCCGGGACGACCCGGAAGCAGTAGACCTGGTCAGCAAGGCCGCGGGGCTGGACGTCTACGACCTGGTGTGGGACCCGGTGAGCCCGGCGGTGGTGGTTCACCGGGTGCTGAACCCGGCCACGCTGGCTGAGGCGGGCGTGGAGCCCGACGAGTCAGTGGTAAAAAAAAGGATTGAACCATGCGCCGCGTTCTTCTGACTTTAGTCAAGAATAAGACGCATTTTTTATCTTTACAATGATGTTTTTCGAATTAATAAGATTCGCGGGGTGTCCAATGTGCCAAAAATACTTATAGCTACCCAGATTGTTTCCCTTGATGAACAACTCGCAAACAATAAAGAACTTATTGATGCGGGATACGAACCCGTAATTCCCGGGTACAGGGACTTAATTGAAACGGCAATAAAAATAAAGGACGAGTTGGACAAAACAGCGCCTTCCGTTGCGATAATATCCCGGGCGCTGGCGTCGCCAATGGAAGCGGTCATCAACGCAATATATCAACTGAGAGCCGAAGGGTACCGCGTGGTACTGCTTCCTGGGACCAGAGGCGGGGAAGAACCGGAGTACCTGGTAAAAGAAGCTTTCCGCCTGGGGGTTTATGATTTCGTTTACGACCCGGTTACGGCTGAAAAAGTCGTCCGGCGAATCCTGAACCCGGCCACCCTGGCAGAAGCCGGCGTGGAGCCAGACGAGGAGACGGTGGGTAAGTCGGCCGCCGGGAAGCGGAAGGCAGGGTTCTTGGGCAAACTCTTCATCTTCAGAAAAAAGAAGAAAACTCAGTCTGGTAAAGAAGGCAATGAAGGGCGGCCAGGGAGAGGACCGCAGGAGCTTGTACCTGCCGGGGGAGCGATTCTGCCGGTGCGAAAAACACCGGCTCCCGAACGTCCGGCAGCTGGCTTGTCTAAAACCCCTGCGACCGTCCTGCTCGTGGGAGCACGGGCCTCTGCCCTTGCGCCGGAAATGGCCGCTCTGGGCTGGAAGACCGTAAACGACCCGTCTTTTCCCTCCGGCGTTGCGGTTGTGGACATCGAACGGGTACCTGAAATCTCACGGCAGCTGTGCTGCCCGCTGATCGGACTTGGTTCCGGTCGTTTAAGTGAATGGTTTTCGGTCTCAGATGAAGGCGTTCTGGTGGCGTCAGACCGCGCATCAGTTATCGCCCTGGTTTCGGAATGCTTGAATGCTGCTCGCCCCGGACCGGAGTCAAAAAAAGCCGGGCAGAACGGCTATGAAATACCGAAAGCATGTGCCACATCTCCTGTTTTGCCACAAAGCAGGGGATTTGTTTTTGCTTTTTATTCCGGTGCACAGGGCTTTCAGGGGAAGACCGTCCTGGCAATCAACACGGCGGCCCTCCTGGCAGGCCAGGGGCGCTCGGTATGTATCGTGGATTTGGACACCGATAAAGCGGGCCTGACGATGCTCTGCGGGTATTCGGACGACAGGCCGCCGGCGACCGACCTGGCGCGCTGTTTTGGAGAGGGAATTACCTTTGTCGATGGCCCTGCAGGGGTAAAACTTATTCCCGCGCCGCTCAAAAGCCCCGGCTGGTTCCCGGACCCGCAGCGAGTAGGAGAATTTATAGCGAGGCTCGCTTCCGAACACGACTACGTGGTGCTGGACTTCGGCGCTAAAACAGCTTCTCCCGCCGTTATAACTGCGCTCAAAGCGTCCGACAGGGTGTTTCTGGTTTCGACCCCGCTGAGGACGGCCCTTTCGGCAGTGGCCCGGTTCCGGGGACGGGAGCTTTCTGAAGTAGGTGGAGAAAAAGTGACCGCTGTCATAAACCGCGTGGGGGTGAGGGGCGGGGTATCGCCCCGGGACGCGGCAAGGCTCCTGGGCTTCAACGACCAGTATGTAGAAATACCCGAAGACCCTGCGGTCGCATCAGCTGAAAGCGACGCGGCAAAGAGTGGCGAATACTGTCCTCCGGCGTTAAAAAAGAAAGGACTATTTAAAAAGAAAAGTTTGCTCGGGTTGGCGCTTTTAAAACTTCTCAGCGAAACAGAAGCGCGCACCTCAAAAGGAGTGGATCTATGCTGAGCGATTTTTACCTGCACTACCAGCCTATCTTGTATCTCCAAGACCTGACCTGCACACTCGGTTACGAGGCGCTGCTCCGCCACCCTGCCGGGTGGCCCCCCTGCGACCTCCTGCGGGAAGCCAGGCGCGTCAATGCTATTCCGGCGTGGGAACTGCGGGTACTGGAACAGGCAGTTGAAGAAGTGCTGCTCCGCACTTCCGACATGCTTTTTTTTAACCTCACACCCGAGGCGTTTACCGACGTGACTTTTGCCGTGAGAGCAGAGCGGGCGGTAAAGAAAAAGGGTGTTTCACCGGCCAGGGTGTGCGTGGAGGTTTCGGAACAGCGCCTGTACACACTAGATGATTTCAGGCGCGCAGAGGAAGAGTGGGTGGGGCTGGGTTTTTACGTAGCCCTGGATGATTTTGGTACAAAAGGCTCAAATCTCGACCTTGTGTTTGCAGCCAAACCGGACTACGTGAAGCTTGACAGGGTCCTGATTGACGGCGTTTCCCGGAAACGGAACATGCAGCGACTTTTGGCCGGATTAGTGGAAGCATTTGCCGGTAAAGGCGTGTATCCTATTATCGAAGGATTGGAAAAAGAAGAAGACCTGGAGTGGCTGGTTCAAAAAGGATGGGACGTCGGCGTGCAGGGTTTCGTCCTGGCGCGCCCGTCCGGCCTGACAGCGCATGTGGAAAGGAGATGATACCTTGCTGCAAAAACTGGTGGTCACCGCTCCTGAAGAGGTAGCCAGGCAGATTGCGCAGCGCGCCGGTGTGGAGTGTGCCCCTTTCAACGGGACTGCTCCCTCTCCGGGCACTGTGGTCGTGGTCCTCCGCCCCCGGGCGGGCGAACGTATGCAGGAGGCCTTTGCTGCCGTGAGGGAGGCTTCCGTCTTCGGGGTGCCCGTGCTTGTGATTGCCGGCGTTAGAGACATGGTTGGGGAACAGTTCCTACGCGAGGCCGAGATTTGCGGCGTACCGGGGGAGTGCGTCCTCTTTGTAGACGGAGGGCGGGTCGTGGACGCTGCCGGCACGCCCCTCGGGGACGCCCTGCGCGGGACGGGCATCGGCGTAAGCGCAGTAATCTCCGCTGCTGAACGGGCAGTCAAAGAAAACCTGGTACCGGAAATCGCCCTGTGGGAAGGTGAAGGAGAGGAAGAAGCGCTGTGGGAGCCCGATTCGGTTGATGAGAACAGCACCATTGCGACCGGCGCAGGGAATACTGCCCGGAAAGAGTCCCGGGCAGATATGGTTTCCCTGCTGGACGCTTTCTTCACCGCCGCCGAAAGCGCGGTGGCCGTTTTCGGCGTCAAGAGCGGCGTTGGGGCTACCACTGTTGCGGCGTGCCTGGCCGGCGTTCTGGCCGACCGCAGCGGTTTCCACATAGAAATCGCGCCTTCACCTACGGGTTACGTGTATTACGGCAGCTCTCCGCTGCAGGCGGTGTCCTCGGGACAATATGCCTTTTTCGACGGAAGCAAAGTAAACGGAGAAGCCCGGCGAACCGGTATATTAGTAGCAGACGTGTCCCTGCCGGAAGCGGTGGATGCCGTATATGACCGCTCGGGGTGCGTTGTTGTTGTCGCTGACGGTTCGCCGGTCAGCTTCAAGAAAGTCCAGAGCTGGATCAAGGGCGGCTGGAAACTCGACGTGCTCGTTGTAAACCGGGTCGTCCCCGGCGCGGGCTATCCCTCGGAAGTGTACGCCGGGGAGTTCGGGCTGGAGCGCGTTATCGGCATCCCCGGTGGGCTTGACGAAGAGGCCGCTGTGAACCAGGCGCAGCACAGCGGTGCTCTCCCGCTGGGGAAAAGCGTTGACCTGGACACGGCGGTGAACGAGCTGGCAGCGGCAGTGCTTGAGGTTATGAAGAACAGGAAGGTGGCGGTTTGATGGATTTTGTCAAGAATTACAGAATATGGATAGTTATATCGGTGGTGCTGGCCGTGCTGGCCGGAATAGGGACCGTTTCCGCCGTCAAGTCATATGTAGACACGGTGAAAGTGGCCGCGGCGGCCAGGGAGATCATCGCCGGTCAGATAGTGGAAACCGGCTCCCTTGTGATGGTGGACGTGCCGAGGGGAAACCTGTACCCCGACGCTGTCCGCAGCACAAACGAAGTGGCGGGTATGGTGGCGAAAGGATACATTCCAGCGGGGACGGTCCTGCGGAAATCGATGTTCCTGCCGCCCGGGGCGGCAGGGGCAGCAGGCCAGATTTCGGTCATGGGCGAAGAGTTTCTGGCCGTGGCGGTACCCAATTCCCTGTACACCACGGTAGCCGGCGTCCTGCGGCCGGGGAACAGGGTTGATATATATGCCCGGGCTAAAGAGAGTTCGCCTCCCGAAAAGCTGGCCTCAGACATCCTGGTAATCCAGGCGGGGAGCATTGCCACCAGTGAAGGACAGCAGCAAACGCAGGGCGTGGTGATCGCGCTGAAGCAGGAAGAACTCTCGCGCATCCTGCCTTACCTGTTCGGCGACCAGGCAAAGCTGGTGTTCGTCCTGAAGCCCGCGGGGACAGCGAAAACCGGAGAAGAAACCCCGGCGGCAGCAACCAGGGTTGAGGACAAACCTCTGAAAAACGGGATTCCGGCGGCGGCCGGAACTGAGGGAGGGAGGAGGTAACATGCCGGGACTGTTTCTGGGCGGCCCTCCGGAGTTCGTCCGCGAGTGCCGGGGGGAAGCTGAGGGGCAGGGCATTGAAATTGCCGGAGAAGCGGCGTCTCCCCAGGACCTCTACATCCTGGTTGACAGGGTGCGGCCGGACGCCCTGCTGGTGCTCTCATCCCCCGAGTGGTCTGCGGCGGTCATCGACCTGGCCAAGCTCCGCCCGAATATGAAAGTATTTTCCGCCGGGCCGGTGAGCGCGGAGACATGGGCGGAATACGCCCGCGTGCACGTGCTGACCGTCCCCGGCGAGCCGCGCAAAGCTGTCCGGGACACCGCTTCAGCCTTGAAACGGCTGGCCCCCACGCGCTTTGCGTTCGAGGAACAGGATATTTCACCCCCGGAGTTTTCCGAAAACGACAAGGTAAGTGTGGTACCTTCAAAGGTAATCGGAGTATACAGCAGCAAAGGAGGGGTGGGTAAAACCACTATCGCCTCCAACATCGCGGCCTACCTGGGAATGTGGAGCAAACAGCATGAGGAAAAGACCGCCGCGCCATGCCGGGTGGCCCTGCTTGATTTCAACAGCGACGGTTCGACCGGGGTGTATACGTGGTGCCCGGCAGGCAAAGCCAAAACCGTGGCCCTGTGGAGCGACCTGGAGATGCCGGCAGGGTGGCAGGACGTGGCGGCGTGCATGAACTACCACGAAGCCGGCAACGTCTGGTATCTCGCCCCTCCCATGGCCCCGGTGGAGCGGGAAGGGTTTACCGCCGAACTGGCGGAGAAGGTATTTTCCATGGCGAAGAGGTTTTTCCACTTTACGGTCGTGGACCTGGGCGTCGCTCTGGACAGGCGGGACCCCGCAGTGATCGCGCTGTCGTCGGCTACCGATGTACTCCTGATCAGCGACTTCGACCCCGACACGGCGCGCCTCCTGGCAAACGCTTACAAAAGTGAGATCAGGCACCTGACAGGCGACCCGGCCAAGGTGTCCCTGGTGATCAACTTTGTGCACCGCACCTGGTATACCGTGCGGGACTTGTTCAACCTTCTCGGGCAGGAAGCCGGCGGGATGCTGCCCCTGAAGGGAGAGCTCCCCCAGGATCCCAGGGTGGAGAAGCACAAGGGCAGGGGCGCACCTTTGGTATGTTTCGATATCAACGCCCCTTTCACCAGGGGGATCGCTGGCCTGTGCCGCAACATATTTGGGGCTGATATCACTGTTCAGGCGAAGGAGCGCCGGGGTTTGTTCGCGCGGCTGAAGTCAAGATTTGGAAGGCAGGTGCGACCTCGTGTCTTTATATCTTGAAAAACTTAAAGATATATCTGCTGACTCCCGAAAAGGTCCTGAAGTGTACAGTTGTGAAGAAGAACTTCGCGACACGCTCCGCGAGGAATTTTTCATGAAAGCGTGGAAGATGGACCCGGGCGTGTTGAGGAACAAAGATGCGGCGCGGCGGCTCATCCGCAATATTGTAGCGGAAAAGGGGCTGCCGCTCACCGTTGTCGAAGACCTGCTGAAAGATATTTACGGATGGGGACCGATATCGGAGCTGATGGAAGACCCGGACGTGACCGATATCTGGATCAACCAGTATAACCAAATTTTTTACGAAAAAAGTGGACGGGTTTATGACTGGCGCCGGACTTTTCTCTCAGAGGAACACTTGAGACGGTTTGCAGTCCGCATCACCGCGTCTGTTGGCCGCAAGCTCGACGAGTCGCGGTGCATAGAGGACTTTCGCCTCCCAGACGGCTCCCGCGTGGTAGCCGCGCTCCCTCCCGTAGCCGTACGCGGCACAACGATAACCATCCGGAAGTTCTCGCAGCTCTTCACACTGGAGGAACTCGCAAAGAAGGAATCCTTCCCGCCGCGCCTGGTTAGGATGTTTGACCTTATGGTCAAAGCCAGGCTGAATATATTCACTGCCGGGGGGATGGGGTCCGGTAAGAACACTCTCCTTAATGCCCTGATGCTGTGCGTCGGGCCGGACGAGAACTTGATCTTCGTGGAGGACCCCGCCGAATCGAAGGTAGGTCTCCCCGACCCGGAACGGCCCGAGCTCCCCACGCCGCGCGTGCGGGTCTTCGAGCCGCGCAGGGCCGGAGTAGAAGGAACGGGGGAGATCCCCCTCTCTCTCATTTTCGAGAAGTGCATGCGGATGAAGCCAACCAGGATACTCTGCTCCGAGTGCCGCTGCCCCATTACAACTTATTACACCCTCCAGGCCATGAACATCGGCCACCCGGGCTCTATGTCCTCTGTGCACGTGGAAGGTATAGAAGAAGTTCCCCTGCGTCTCTCGGACCTCCTGGCGTCGTTTCCCGGCGGTGCCTACGGCCAGCTGGCGGCGCGCATCGGGAAGGTGGCCGCCGCCGAGGTAGTGCTTTTCCTGGGACAGGTCAACGGCTATCGGCGCCTCCTGGACATCGGGGAGATTCGCCGGAAAGGGCACGACGAGCTTCCCGAGGTAGTGCCGCTGTTCACCTTTCAAATTGAGGGGTTTGCCGGGGACGGCAGCCCCCTGGGCGAGCTGCGCCCCACGGGGGAAATACCGGAGTTCTTAAAGAAGCGCAAGCTGTCTCTATACCTTTCCCCGGAGGAAATGGAAGAACTGAGGGGGTTTTTCGCATGCTGACCGTTATCGGCATTGCCGTGTTCCTGTCCGTCCTGGCCGCCGGTTTCGCCGTCATGGGGTACCGCCAGAGGAACCCCATCCTGGAGCGCATCAAGTCGCCCGGGAGTGAAAAAGGAAAGTTCACAGCCGACCTCGCCGGCTTCTGGGGGCTGTCCGAATTGTGCCCCCTGACGTTCGAGCAGGCGCTGACCGTGGGGGTTGTCGGGGCGGCGGCAGTGTTCGGCCTGACATTGCTCCTGGTAGACATTCTGATTGCGGCGGCACTCGCAATGCTGTGTTTCCTTTTCATCCCGAAGCTGGCCGCGAAGCTGGCCGCCGGCAGGCGGGTGAAGGACTTCAGATCTGCCCTTGAATTCGGGGTGGACGTGCTTCTCGCGGGGCTCTCCGCCGGAATGACGCTGGAAGCGGCCCTGGAAGAAGCATCCCGCACGTCGCCGGAACCGGTGAAGTCGGAGTTCGCCAGGGTGGCGGAAGAAATAAAAAACGGGGAGCTTCCGGTGAGAGCGTTCGAGGGCCTGGCCCGGCGTATCCCCTGTCTGGAGTCGGAGGAACTCCGCGACGCGGTGGAACTGTACAGCCGGGTGGGTGGCCCCCGGGCGCTGGACCTCCTCCGGTCGGTGGTAACTAATCTGCGCGAGGGGATGAACGCGCGCTTCCAGGTTGACCAGTACGTCCGGGGGGCGAAGACCACGGCGGTCATGGTTGCGCTCGTGCCTGTCACGTACATCGCGTTCATGGCCTTCATCGCCCCGGATCTCTTCAGCGTTCTGGTGAGCACACCTACAGGGAGAACGGTAATCTTTGGCTGCCTGATTATCTTCGGGTTCGGCGTTTGGCTGCTCTGGAATATCTTGCGGAGTATCGAGGAGTTTTAGTAATTTACAAAAAGCGGGGTGGTTCCATGTACTTTCACTTTGCCGTCCCGATCTCCGTCCCCCTGCTGGCCGCTGCTGCGGTCTTCTCTTTTATGGTGGCCCTGCGCATCAGGGCTACGGTGACGGTCTTCGACCTTGTGGGCCCGCGCCCTTCCCTGCGCGAACAGGTGTTCGAATTCGTCGACTCCCTGGTAAAGCGGTACCCGAACCTGGCAAAATTCCTCGGCCCGTCGGACGTGGAAGAGCGGCTGGCCCTGGCGGGCAACCCCCTGAAGCTCAAGCCGGAAGAGTTCTACGCCCTGCGTTTGGGCGCGGCGGGCCTCGCCGCGGTGACCGTGGTAACAGGCCTGACGTTAGGAAACATGTTTGCGTTCCTGCCTGTTTTGGTCTTGAAAGCACCGGACTGGTGGCTTTCGTACCTGATCACCGAGCGGCGCAAGAAGATGAAAAGGGAATTCATGCAGGTAGCTTCCCGCCTTGCGACGGCCCTTTCCGGCGGGCTCCCGGTGGACGCCGCCCTGGAGTGGGCGGCCTCCGGGGCGCGGTACCACCGGGCGGCGCTCCGCGAGGAGCTTAACCGGAGCATCGAGAAGGCCCGGACAGGCCTGCCGTTTGAGGAGGTGCTGGACGAGTTCGCTTCGCGCACGGGTCTCCTGGACGCGCGGCGCCTGGCAACGGTAATCATCCAGGCGCAGAAATTCGGCGGGTCCATTGCCGACAAGCTGGCCGAGGCAGTACGGGATGCCAGGGAAAGGAGGAAGGCCGAGATAATCGGCCAGGCGCAGAGCGCCGACCGGAAGCTCCAAATGGCGGTGTTCGTCATGGCCCTGCCAACGGTGTTCCTGACTCTTGCCCCGATGGGGATCACCCTGATGCAGCAGGGACTGTTCGGGCCGTAGGGAAGGTGATCCGCTTTGGGGGACATCGATCCGTTTGCAGGACTTTTGGTAAACATGGACAGCACGCTGTTCCTGTTCAGGCAGACCGTCCACAAGGCCGTGCTGTTCATGCAGGGCGCGCCCGTGCTGCTGGCCGTCGTTTCGGTCTTTCACCTGGTGGTTCGAAATTTCCTTTCGCCGTTCCTCGGGAGAGCCGGGGCAAGCCTGGCCGCCCTGGGGGCGGTGGCCCTGGGCATTGGTTTTTTCGGGTTTAAAGCGGCCGGCAACCCCGCTTTTGCCTGGGCCGTCCTGGTGTGGGCCGCGAACGCCGGGGGAGCAGCGGCGGCCCAGGTATCGTACATGTTTCGCAAGGAGGGATAGCTTGGCTTTCTTAAAAAAGTTTGTAAAGGACGAGCGGGGCGACGCAGTACTGGTAATGTACCTCATCATGATCTTCTGTATTCTGGGCGTGCTGGCCTTCGATTACTCCCGGGCGCACGCGGCCCGGGCGCGGCTGATGACGGCGGCGGACGCGGCGGCCCTGGCGGCGTGCATGGAAGCCAAGGTCATCCCGGAGTACGAGTACGAAATGCTCGACTCCGGCGGCAATATAACCAGCGAACCCGGCAGGGCCGTTGAAGTCCGCGCGAAAATCGCCGGGTACCACGCAGACTTGCAGAACAGGCAGTGGGCGGCCAGGGCGGCGGCAGAGAACACGTTCCGAAAAAATATTTTCGGTGAAAAGATGCCCATGAAAGGAGCCGCCCTGCCACCGGGATACGTGCCGCAGGGCTCGGACAACGCCGCTTCCGGAAACTATGTTGCCGCTGGCGAGGTCAGGTTTGACAGGCCGAAGTACGCCAGAGACGGCAGCGTTTACTACGACGAGTACAAATTCAAGGCAACGGCCGGGGTAAGGACGTTCCTCCTGGCAGGCCCTTTAGGAAAATGGCTCGCGGGAGCGGTACAAAAAGATTCTTCACTCCCGAAAGGGTGGCAGGGAGTAATCCCCCTGAAGGTTGAAGGCACTGCTCAGGCACTGCCGGGCAAGAGTCAATAATACTGAAAGGGGTGATCAAAAGTGCTTGAAACGGTCAGGTCTTTCCTGCTGACTGAAGACGGCGGTGCGGTAGAGTGGATCCTGTGCATTATCGCAGGGGCGCTGATCGTCGCCGTGGCATACGGTAAACTGAAGGGTACCCCGGGGAGCCTGGGGCAATCGATTACCAGCGCCGGGTCGCAGGCCGCCAATGCGGTGCAGCAGAACATGAAGCCTTAAAAGGGAAGGCGGTTCGCTGTTCGGGCCGCCTCTTTTTTGAAAAGGAGGTGAACCGGGCATGTTCCAGGCAGTTAAGTCTTTCCTCCTAGCCGAGGACGGCGGCGCCGTGGAATGGATCATCACCATCATCGCCGGGGCGATAATCGCCGCTGTGGCCTACATTAAACTGAAGAGCGCTCCCGGGGACATCGGAAAAAGCGTCCAGGACGCCGGCACGGCGGCCAAGGGTGTGGTAGATCAAATCCGGCCGGTTTTGCAGTAATAAGCGGGAAGAAGGCGGGGAACAACTCCCGCCTCTTCTTGTTTTTTGAGGGGGTGATCTGGAAATGAGGGTACTTTTTTCTTTCCTCCGCGATGAATCCGGCGGGACCGTCGAATGGCTTCTCTGCATCATCGGCGGTGCGCTCCTGGTCGCCGTGATCATGAAAAACCTGAAACCGGGCGTACAGGGTGCGTCTCAGAGCATGGGCGATGCCCTGCAGGGGAAGTAGGTGCTGGGTTTGGCAACACCACTGCAACTGCTGTGCCTGGCGTTTCTTGTAGCGGCTTCTTTCTACGACATCAAGCACCACCTGAAAGAAGGTAAGGGACGCATACCCAATTGGCTCAACCTGGTAGCTGCGCTTCTCGGTCTCGCGCTGCATGCCGTTTCCGGAGAGTTCCGGGAGGCGGCCACCGGGTTCGGCTGGGGGTTTTTCTTCGGTATAATCTTTTATGTTTTGGGCCTGTTCGGTGCAGGGGACGTTAAAATGCTGGCCGCCGTGGGAGCAACGGTCGGGAAGGACCTGACTTTCCTGACGTTGCTGTGCGGGCTGGCCTGTTTGGTCGCGTGGTCCGCACCGCTCAGGATATGGAAGTGGGGTTTTAGAAAGTTCTGGGAGCACGAAAAACAGGGTCTCTTCTTCCTTGCCGCCCGGATAAGGCTCAGGCAAGAATCACCGGAAAAGTTTGACCTGACCAGGCTCCCGCTGGCCCCGTTCGTGGCAGCGGGGTACTGCCTGGCTGTCTTACTGAAAAATTTGGGGGTGATCACATTGTGATCAGGTTTCTCCGTTATTACCTGCACTCCGAGCGCGGCTCCGCGCCCGTCATCGGCTTTGTACTTCTCGTTCCCCTCCTGGCCGTCATAATCTACGGCGTCACCTGGCTTGGCCAGATGGCTGACGTCCAAAATGTGGTCGAAGAAGCGGCCCGGGCCGGGGCCAGGTGGCTGGCGGTGCACCCCGGGGACATCGAAGGAGCGAAGCAGAAAGCGGCGGACGTGGTGTTGGGGTCTTACACCGTGAAGAAGCCCATCGACCCGGGGAGCATGGAAGGAAAGCTGATAGGCAAGTTAACCAAACACGGCAGCCGGTACTACATTGGGAGCAACTGGGTGAAGCCCGCCAACGATAACGTCAGGCGGCAGATGGAGGAGCTCCTGGGGCGGACCGTGCTGGCCGCCGGTACCTGGATCGAGGCCGACGTGTTCAAAGTAAGAGTTGCCACGACCAACCCGCCGGAGGCGCAGACGGTAAAGCAGCAAAGTGAGAAATCGGGGGTCCAGCCGGGCACATCGGGGAAACAGACGGCAGACCAGGTGCGGCACCCCGGACCTTTTCCGGCGGCGGCGCTGGCCAGGTACGGGCAGGGACCCTGGGGGACGTGGGGGATAAGTTCTGCCCAGTCGGGTACCCAGAAAGTTTCTACTGGCGGCACCCTGCGTCTTGAAGTGAATTGCCACCGGGCGGACGTTTGGAGCAACCCCTGGTCACCGGCCGGCGGGGGGAGGATCAAAAAGATTCACATTAAAGGCAAGAGCGAGCGGCGATACGATTACGGCTACGTCTACGGCTGGAACGGCTCCTCCTGGGTACTTCTGACCAAGAGATGCAGCCCTGAGCGTGACAGGGAGTACGATGAGTGGATCGACGTTTCCGGTAAGAATATAACAAAAATAAAGACCAGACTTATTACGGATCGCAGTGTCCTTTATAAACCTACTTATGTTGATGTACCGGAAGTTGAGGTTGAGGGAAGACAATTCGGCTGGCCTGACCCGGAGGCATGGTGGATCTGGGGACAGCCGGGCGCGGACCGGTGCGCCCCGAACGGACAGGAAGTAACGCTGACATCGCCGGTCCTGTGGACGCAGAACTACGCCAGGTACCGGCTTTATGCTACAGCCGATGACCACTTTAATGTAAAGATCGACAATACTGTTGTCCTCCAAGGGTCCGGTCGCGGGGCGAAGATTAAAGACTGGGAACCGGGACCAAACCGCGCTGTTCAGTTTGTGGTAAATGCCCGGAACAATTACGGTCCAGCGGGGTTCTTATTTTCCGTGCGCCATACTGGATGGCACTGGCCCGTGTCGTACCAGCCTCAGCCCATCTCCGGCGGGCTGGTTAAATACCCCGCGTGGACGGTGCCCTCTGCACAGTGGGTTACTGTAACTGCGAAGGTCCGCTACGGGCAGGCGGTACCTGTTTATATTGGAACAGGAAACCAGGGAAATTCCGGCAACACATCAACTGGCGGCGCGCTACGGCTTCAGGTAAACCGCCACCGGGCGGACGTTTGGAGCAACCCCTGGTCACCGCCCGGTGGGGGGAAGATCAAAAAGATTCACATCAAAGGCAAGAGCGAGCGCAATTACGATTACGGCTACGTCTACGGCTGGAACGGCTCCTCCTGGGTACTTCTGGCCAAGAGATGCAGCCCTGGGCGTGACAGGGAGTACGACGAGTGGATCGATGTTTCCGGCAAGAACATCACGCAGATAAAGGTCAGGCTTACTACCGACAGGAGTGTCCTCTACAGCCCGACTTACGTGGACGTTCCCGAAGTAGAGGTAGGTTATGACTGGGTGGCAAGTGGGAACGGCACGCTCTATTTTTACGCCTACCCCAATACCGATTACTTTGTGTGCATAGCCTCCTCATATGACGGTAGTAACACATCAACTGGCGGCGCGCTACGGCTTCAGGTAAACCGCCACCGGGCAGACGTTTGGAGCAACCCCTGGTCACCGCCCGGCGGGGGGAGGATCAAAAAGATTCACATCAAAGGCAAGAGCGAGCGGCGATACGATTACGGCTACGTCTACGGCTGGAACGGTTCTTCCTGGGTACTTCTGACCAAGAGATGCAGCCCTGAGCGTGACAGGGAGTACGATGAGTGGATCGATGTTTCCGGCAAGAACATCACGCAGATAAAGGTCAGGCTTACTACCGACAGGAGTGTCCTCTACAGCCCGACTTACGTGGACGTTCCCGAAGTTGTAGTGGAGAAACAGTCAGGGCAGGGGTACGAAGTTACTGTGAACCTCGACGGTGGGATTATTCTTCACTCAGATTCTTCGTGGCGGTACACTCCCGTGGACGGTGTACGATACGAGCCGGTAATGCTGCCGCAGAAGGTTGCGCCGGGAACAGAGTTTATTGTTAAGCTCAGCGTGACCAACACCGCCCGCAAGGAGTGGTTTGCGTCCCGGCCATCCTGGTGGCCGAATAACTGGAATAGTCCCGATTCCTGGAAAACGCGGTTTTCCTACCACTGGTACGGCAATAAAGGCAGCCTGGTAGTGCGGAACGGACTGAGAACTGCTCTGCCCCGCAACGTCCGGCCGGGTGAGACGGTAACCCTTGACTTAAAAATAAAAGCCCCGGCCCAAACGGGCAGATACAGGCTGGTCATAGACGGCGTGCAGGAGTATTGTGCATGGTTCGGCCCGCTGCAGGGGGTCAACTGGCCCGCTGTTGAAGCGTGGGTGGACGTGGTTAACCTGTCTTACGGCGTTTCCTACAGCCCGGTTTCTGTGCCGAAATACATGGAGGCTGGGAAGACCTACACCCTCCGGGTGACAGTGAAGAACACCGGCTCGCTGACGTGGACGCCGGAAAACAGGGTCGGCCTTTCATACCACTGGCTCAGAAACGCGGGCGGGCAGAAGCCCCCGGTGGTCACCCGGGACGGCACGAGGACTTACGTCCAGTTCCCCGTGCCCCCTGGTGGGAGCTACACGTTCACTCTTCCTGTGACCGCGCCTTCTTCCCCGGGAAGTTATGTTCTGGAGCTAGACATGGTTCATGAAGGCGTTACGTGGTTCAGCCAGAAGGACTGCCCCGTGGTGGACGCGCCGGTGGAGGTGCCGCAGGGAGATGTCCTGAAGGGCCTCCTCACCTTTGACGGTGCTGACTACTGGGTGGGGAACGTCCTCGTGCGCTCCACCAGCCCGGACCTCTCAACACTCGCCGGGCGGAAGGTCACGCTGTGGGGCAACTACGCCGGGAAAGAGAGGTTCTTCCGCGTAACCTCGGTGGAAGAGTACTTGCCGGGCGATTGGACGGCGGTTATCACTTTCGACCCCAATAAGGACGTGCTCTGCAACGACCCGGTGCAGGGCGACCCCGAAGCCCCGCCCGGAGACCCGGTCGGGCGGAAACGCACGGACGGCTACGCCTACTGCCGGGTAACGTACCACTACCCGGTGCCGCTCAGGAAATTCTGGGAGTGGGCTTCCGGCAGGGGCATGTGGAAGTCGCCAGAACCGCTGTCCAAGAGTGTTACCGGTGAAGCTTTCTTCAAGTCCGGCGAGGCTGGGGGTGCTGGTTCGTGATGCGCTTCATTTATTCTGAACGCGGTTCTTCCGTCATCGGGTGGGTTCTCGTCCTCCCGGTGTTGTTCTTTTTCGCTGCCTTCGGGTTCGTTTACTTTTACCTGGATCAGGTCAGAGCTTGCGTCGCCATGGCCGCCCGGGAGGGGGCGCGGGAGTACGGCATACAGCTGGGGCAGGGGGTACCCTACGCCGAGGGAGCAGCGCGGAGACGTGCCTTGGACGTCCTGATTCAGGAAAAGATGCTCCCGCCGGACGCCGATTTTCTGCCGGGCAGCACAAGACCTGCCAGGGGTAAGAGGGGTGCAAATATCTCTTTCTCCGACGATGGCACGTGGGCAAGGTGCACCATTACCTACTACGTGCCGAATCCTCTGCCCGGAGCGCCGAGGCTGCTCTGGAAAAAGGATGCTTCCGGTAAAGAAAAATGGTGGCCGGATGATCACTTCGTATTCAAGGTGGCCGGCGCGGCGAAGCACGAGTACCGGATGCCGGAAGGTTGATTTCTCAAAAAAAGAACAATCTTTTAACTTTCCCGCCGAGAAGTCCCCTTCCGTGAGGGAGGGGATGAAAGGCGGCTACCGCGGGGACCGCGGGAAGTCAGGCCTGTGGAGGGGCCGCAGGCTCCCAATGAAGCAGGAAGCCCCTTCCGTAAGGGAGGGGTAGTTCACAATTGGGATAGAGTGAAGGGGGAATTTTAAAGTGCTGTATTTGCGCAAAAGCATCCTGGCGGTAATCATTATCGTTTCTCTGCTGGCGGGATTTGCCTCCGGTTTCGGCGGCGGGTATTATAAGTACGTTTACGCCCCGCAGAAGAAGGCACAGGAGGTGGCGAAGAAACAGCAGGAAGAACTCAACAAGATGGTGCGGCGCGGTGAGATCGTATCCGTCGAGCCCGACAAGCTAACCGTCAAGGTGGAGAAGGGCGGCGGCGACGTCGGGAAGGTCATCACCGTGAGAACCAACGAGTATACGTCGGTCCAGATAGGCATGAATTTCGTGAGCGAGCCGGGTAAGAAGACCGACCTGACGCAGTGGTTCAAAGCGGGAGATTTTGTGGATATGCTGGTCAAGGACGGCCAGGTATTAGCCCTGCACCGGGAGCTGAGGCCGGGCGAGCAGGAGCCGCAGACGCTGCAGGGGCCGGTCGAACTGGGCCGGAGACAGCAACAATAGGGACAAGCTGGGAAATAGCGGGGACGGGACCGGGAATTGTTTTTCCGGTCCTTTTTTCTGTATCAAAAAAAAGGAAACCGTTCTCTTGTGCAAAAGAGAGAGGAAAGGAGCAAATCTATGGGAGTGGTTTTTTTGGACAAGGAACAAATCAAAGAGTTGCTTTACGCCGAGCTGGAACTTTCGCTTGATGTTGAGGAGCTAAAAGAGCGGCTCAAGACTATTGGTTGCCACATCAAGTTACTGGGCGAACGTTTGGAAAACAACCCTGCCGGAATAATCCTCGCAGACTGGCCTGAACCTGTGGTATTCCCTTCCGGTGACATGAGCAAAATGCCCCATTTCAACCTGGCGAAATTCGAAGAAGAATACAGTTGGGAAAAAATTCGGCAAATGATCCGGGACCTCAAGCTCAAAATCGAAAGACTAGAAGATGTGCAGAAGCGATTGTATACGGTAAGAACAAAATGGAAGAAGTAGTAGAGGATCGGAAATATTTATCTATGTGACCTCCTCCCACCATTGAAATGGTGGGAGGAGGTCACTAAACCGCAGCAGCAGGAACAGCCGCAGCAGAAGCAGTAACGGAGTGCCGGGGATGACCCGGCCTTTTTGTTGGAGGTGGTTTTTATGGGCTACAACAAGAAGTACAGGAATTTTTGGAACTTTTTTAAGGACCAACTGGTTTTTGCTGTTTTTGCCTGGTTAATCCTTGGTCCGGTTCTCCTGTTCACGATACCGGTTCCAACAGGCGCAGAAGCTTTTCTTAACAAGCGGGTGCTGGTTGATCCAACTTATACACCTGCGGAAAGACACGGGCTGTTCCTTTTCATGCTGCACCTGCTTGGGGTTGCAGTACTTGATGTTCTGGTATCACTCGCAATTGTGGCGGTAGGGTGCTTTATTGCATGGGTATCCTTGCTGGCGAGGGAATTGAAGGAAATACCCGGCAGCAGGACGAAAATCCAGAAATTGACCTGGCAGGAGAGGCTGGGCAGGTATATCGATTTCAGGAGGTGCGGCTGATGCAAGGGCTGTCTCTGCAGGCGGCGCTGTTCTTTCTGTTCGTCCTGGTTCCGGGTTACATGGGGATGTGGGCGGCGGGCAGAGTTGGAGAAGCCCAGCACAAGCTTCATTCAGTGCTTTACCGGGGCGTAACGAGCTTTGGTGTGGCGTTTCTTTTGCTCTTATCTGTTTTTCCAGGAGAAGCGAAAGTTTTTCTCGACGTTCTATCGGGAAAAGACTATTCTGACCTGACGTCGATAAGGTTGCTTGGGTGGTTCACCGCTTTCTGCCTTCCCGCTGTACTTCTCGGCTTTGCAGATTTTGCGGACAACCTTCGCTTTGCCTATCTTGTTAAGACGAGCCGGGCGTGGCGGCACTTCTTGATGAAAGACACTGCTTTTGAGCTGTCGCCCCGCGACGACATGTTCTGGGAAATATTTCAGTGCTACCGTGCGGTTGGTAAACGCCCCCTGGTCACAGTAGTCCTGGATAAAGACAGCATACCAGTATCCGGAGATACCTCTACCGGCAGGTTGTGTGGGGAAGTGTTGAAGGTGAGTTGGGGGTTAAGACCGGGCATTTTGATCGCCGATATGGACTTTCCGCAAAATGTGTTCTGGGTGCCGATGCAGGACATAAAAGCAGTGGTATTTGAAAATCCTGGTATCAAACCTGAGTGCGGGATGCTTGACCACAAGACGAGGAAGTTGCTGAACATGATTCACCCCGGGTATGGGGACGAAGTGGAAGAGAGGTACAGAAGAAAGTTGGATTAGTGACTACTCCCTACCCCTGAAGGGGTAGGGCTTCTATGAGCCCTACCCGTACCTCCAGGATCATCGGTTTGCCTGGTGCACCGGGTGCTGCAAACTGACTATCTTCCCGTGCTGCGACTGGACAAATTTATGCAGGTAACTCTGGTTAGACACCTTTCGGCTCCCAGAGGGGGCGGTCACTGACGCCACTACTACTCCAGGTACTGGGCTCTACGCCGCAGCCCTTAGAGATACTTTTACGAATTTGTTATACCTCTTGTCCCACCGGTACACTTCCGGCGGTTTAAGTCTTAAAACCTGTCTCATATCGCAGCGGCCGAACAGGTAGTTCTTGATGATGCCGTTGACACCGTTTAAATCGGCGTGTATTATTGCGCCGCAGCTCCTGCAGCGCCAAAGGCCCCGGTGAATCCGGTAAGATTTGTTCCTCACTCCACACCGGCTGCATATCTGGGAACTATACCTTTCACTTGTCTTGTCGGGATATACCTGCTTGAGCAGGGATTTGTACGCATGCTGTTGCTTAATTTGCGCAAACGGCAGCTGGTTAACCTTCTGACTAGCTTTTTTGCTCTTGTCGCTGGTGCGTGTCCTGCGGCGGATGTTGGTTAAATCGCCCAAAACGGAAAAGGTTATATCCTCAGCATGATCTAGTTCAGACATCAATTTCGTCAGCGCGTTAGTCAACTGTTTAATCCGGCGGTCAAGCTTTTTGAGTTTGTTGCGTTTGGCCGCAAGCAGCGCTTTCCATTTTCGGGAACCTTCTTTACACCGGGACATCTTCTGCTGGAATTCAGCGATTACCTTGTTCCGGTACTGTATCAGCGCTAGTAGTTCCCGGCAAATGATCAACTGCTGGCTACCTTCCGTAGATGCCCTGGCAACCAGGGGGGAGTTTAAATCGTATGCCGATACCTTGCCGGCCAATACCATCGGCACCACCCCAAAGTCCCAGGTGACGTGCAACCCCAGCCCGATTACTTTCTTCTTGCGGTAAATTGCCTTTACCTTGACCTCGACCGGAATGCCCTTTAAAACTGTGCCGTCCGGCAGTTCCAGGACATCGGAATCTTCCGGCAAGGGAACCGTTATGTCGTCCAACCTACGGGACAGCTTCAGGATTAACTGACCTTCCTGGTAATTAAATCCCTGCCGTTTCCAGGTAACAGTGCGCAGGGTGTTCTTGTTCTTAAAGCCCGGCGGGCACATCTCGTCGTGACCGTTGTCTCTGTGTTTAATGTAGGAGCGTACCGCCTCGAAATATTCTTCCACCACGGCCTGGGAACTTTGGGAATGGAGTTGTTTCCACGATTTGTAGCGTTTAAATCTTCCCTTCAGTTCGCTTTCAGTCGGGTATTTTTCACCATTCTTGCGGGCTTCCCAGCTCTCCCACACGCAGGAGTTCCAGATTTTCGTAGCGGCCAGCATAAGCCTCTCAAATACGGGCAACCATATATTCAGGGAAAGCGGTACCACTCTCGTAAGGTATAGACGATTATCCTGTTTCTTGCCTTTGTTCTTCGCCCAACCCATCGTTTTCACCACTTATTCGTCTTGACATTCTTCGATGTAATGTTTGATGGTTTCGGCTGATACGGTGCCGGCTGTACCAACGTAGTAAGTGCGGGTCCAAAGTCCCCTGCTTCCCGTTTGCTTGCTTAACTCGGGAAACTTCTGGCGCAGGTACCGGGACGTGTAGCCTTTGAACATGTTGACCAGTTCGGATGGCGCATGTCTTGGTGGTGCGGAAACGAACAGGTGCACATGATCCGGTTGCACAGACAAGCTTAAAACTTCCACCTCTCGTTCTTTACATACTTTCCGCAACAGCCGCTCGAATTCTTCAGCTGCTTCTCCGGTCAAGATCTTTCTCCTGTACTTGGGTATCCAAACAAAGTGATAGTTAATGTTGTAATGTGCATACCTGGTTTTCTTTATCTTCATAGCG
Source organism: Desulfofundulus sp. JL263-se (assembly GCF_056316025.1). Lineage (NCBI taxonomy): Bacteria > Bacillati > Bacillota > Clostridia > Eubacteriales > Peptococcaceae > Desulfofundulus > Desulfofundulus sp. JL263-se. Next base: position 1,958,759 of record NZ_CM149993.1, read on the forward strand.
AGTTAAGTATACCGATATTTCTGTTAAAATGCAATGCGTTCAATCAAAAAGCCGCCGCTTTCATCCCGCCCCTTAAAAGGGAGCGGGTTTTCCCGCGGCGGTTCTATAATGATCAGGGGCCGGGGAAGCTCGGCCCTTTGTTTTCCAAGAGCAGCTTTTCGTGTAGAAAATCGGCTAGTTTGCGAGCTGCCTTGTGAAAGTGAGGCTCTATCCAGCGATTGCGGTAGTTGTAACGGAGGGCCGGGGATAACCCGGCCTTGTTATTTTCGGAGGTGTTTTTTAGTGTTGTGGTTCATCGTTTTGAGAACAGCGGGTAACGTTTGGAGAGAGTGGGGCACGGGACGCAAGTCCGGCCGGTTGAAGTGCGTGTTCCTGCTATCCACGGCAGTTTCGTTTTTCTTGCTTTGGGTTCCCGACTTTTGGGAGGCTATTTGCAGCGATCCTGTTTTATGGGTGCCTTTGAACGTTTTACTGTCTTTGCTGATGGGGACGGTAGCCCTAATTCTTTATTTTTTAGTTAATGTTTTCTGGTGTCTGGTTAACCCTCTGGCAGGTATTTGGTGGAAACTGGACGAAGAAGAAAAGAAAAACAAATATGTGTTTTTCTATGAGGGAAGGAGAGAAAACTGGTGAGCGCTTCAGGGCTTTTACTGCTGCTTCTGGTCGGGCCGGGAATTTTGTTTCTAGTCATGGCAGGCAAGTACAGCGAAGTAAAGTCTCCGTCAGGTTGGTTGTGGGCGATGCTTCTAGGTCTTGTTTTTTCGTTTCTGACGTCCGCTTGTCTGACATTTCTGGGTAGGACTGATGCTATTTGGAGCGTTTTGACTAATGATGGCAAAGTTTTAAATGTCATTGATTTTGGTATAGTGGACTACTCGGCTGCTTTTCTGCTGGGTGTTTTCTGGAGAATTTTTAGATTATCCAAAAGTCCCGCAGCACTCTGGTTACGCATTGAAAAGAGATTTCGCGGAGAAGGAGAGTTTTTTGTTTCCAGGAATATCCTGGAACATCTCCTCTTCATATGTCACTCGTTAAAGGTGCGACCACTATTGAAAGTTATTACTCCCGCGAAGGATTACGAGGGTGAGTGTATTAAGTACCAGTGGTCTGACCCACCTTCTCTCCTGCTCCTAGAAGAAAAAGATGGATCGATCGCAATGGTTTATATCAAATTATCCGAAGTACAAGCTGTTTATCTCAAGAACTGGGCTTTGTTGAAGAAGACACGGCACTACGACCAGGGAGAGTATCTGCGTTTTATAGACGAAGGACTGCCTGAAAGGCTGGAAGGGAAAAGAGACGGTTGTGGAAATACCTGGTCGATGGATGATTGATGTGACATCCTCTCTCCAATGAATTGGGGAGCATCCCGGCGCGGGACGGCCCAGCACTCAATAAATTGAGTGCTGGATTGGAGAGGTAGTGGTTGATGTAGCGCATCCACCTTTCTTCGCGGCCGGCTTCTTTCTTGACGCGGGAGAGCCTGCCTGCCTGCTGGAGTGCTTTCCGCCGTTCTGCCCATCGTTCCTTACGCCACCTTACCTGGCGGCCGTTAAAGAACACGTTATTGGACAGGACGGCCAGTTTGACGATACCGAAGTCAACCCCGATTACGCCGCCTGGCTCGTTAAGACGTGTTTCGTAGACAAGGGATATTGCCACATACCACTCGCCGCTTTTGTTCCGCCATATCTCCATGGACCCCTGGCGGCAGGAACCTCCTGCCGCCAGGTCCTGGAGTCTCCTGGCGTGGTATTCAGAAATGGCAAGCGGTACTGCTATCTGACTTCTGCCGGAAGAGACGGGAAACTTGATAATCCATGTGCCAGAAGGCAGTTGATGTATTGAGCAGCAGTCCTGCCGCACCATTACCGGAACTATCCTCTCAAATTTGGGCAGGCTGGCCTTCTTGCCCCTGTGTATGCGGGAAAGATAGGAGCGCCTGGCGGACAGCGCTTTAAGCATGGTGCACTGGAGCGTGCCCCGGTTGAGGTCGAACAACCCGCATGCCTGCCGGTAGGTTTGGCGGTTCAGGTGTGCCCGATTGGTGGTGTTTAATGTTTCGGCCTGTTCCAGAAACCAGGAGCACGCCTGGCGGTAGGTCTCCACCATGCGGACCATTTTTTCCAGCTTGCCTTTATTGGGAGGCAGGAGTTTTATTTTGAGAGTTACCGTTTGCATTCAGCATCTCCTCCGGTTTGCTTAAATTACAGTATAACCGGAAAAAAACCAAACTGCCATTCATCCCCCGATTAAAATCGGGGGCATTCTGGCGGGGTTTTTTGTAAATAGAGCTTCCTACTGAAGCTCGCGCAAAATGTATTCCTGAAACATCGGTTCAATGAATTTATACGACCCTCGCCCGCTTTTTTCGATGATTGCTTTGGCAATCAGGTAATCCAGCACTCTTTTAATCTCGTTGGGATTATCTTTTCGAGTATAAACCTTGTCTCCCGCAGCAATACGCTTCAACACTTTGCGGGTATAGAATTTCTGGCTGAGCTCATCCAGCTTTTCATCATAAACTTGAGCCAGGGTCAGTAAAGCACGGTCATATCCCAGCTGAACAAATTTTGAAGTTACGGTTTTTTTCCCTACTTCGAGAAGAGCGTAGTAAATCTCCGAACAAACCAGCATTGTATCCTGTGGATGGCCGCCGGTCTTTTGCAAGATTCCCTTGATAATTTCTCTGTTTACTTCAATATGTTGTTCAGCAAATTTTTGGGTGATGTATACCACCCATGAATCTTCGGGAATAGAGGGGATGGGAAGGACCACGGCAAAGCGATAAAATGCTTCTTTTCGGTTACCGAATAGAGTTTTCATCATGCCTTCTTTGGAGCCGAGAAAAAGATAAGACACGTTTTTATGGTTTTGAAAATGGGATCGCATTTTCTTATAGATCTCATCCTGGCCGGCTATACGGGAAGCATCCTGGAATTCGTCAAACAGGACCACCATATTTTTCCCATCGCGGGTCGCGAGGATTTCTGGTAAATCCAGAGCATATTCGAGCAGTGCATTTTCGTCCGGGTCTCCCTGGAGAAAGCCGAAACCGAATTCCAGGTCTTCAAGCTTAACTGTCAGTTTCGCCAGACCGGCGATGGCCTTGGCGCGGTCTTTCATAGCGTCCAGCGTTTTGCGAATCCCTGTTCTGTTTTCCAGGCAGGCGTTGATCAAAGAAACCGCGAATTCCCGTTTGTTTGAAAGGCGGAAAAAGTCTACAGATGCCGTGTAAAAACCCCGCTCTTTCAACCGTCTTAGAACTTCGTAAGCGATAGAAGTTTTCCCTATTCTGCGGGGGCCGGCCAGCATAACACTCTGTCCATCAGCCAATCTGGTTTGAAGGGAAGTGATAAAATCCTCTCTGTCCACGATGTCTTTCTCTGAAACAGGACCACCGACAGGAAATAATCTGGTGGGCAAAGTTGTGCACCTCCCAGGATATTACTCTTTTTGTAATATTATATTACATAAAATGTAACAAATCAATAATCCCGGCTCACTGGAGCTATTCTGGTAAAGAACAGCGAAAATTAACAAAAAATCCACATTTTGTTTAGAAAAATAAACATTTCTAACTGCGGAACACCTGTTTTAATCAAATAAGGTCAAATACCACTTTTGATATATTTGCCAGTATGTGTTACGATAAAGTTAATCAAAGTCAAAGTTAAAGTAGGTCAGGAGTGGTGAATATGCCCGAACTCCAGTTCCTCAAGATCGCGAAGCTGAGCACGCACCATTTCACCCTGCCGACCTCGTTTCTGCGTTCTGTGGTAAAAAAGTACGGTTACCGGCACTTGGCCGTCTACCAGTACGGCAGGGCGCTGGTGGTCGTTCCTGTAAACGTCGAGGTGGACGGGGAGGCCCTGGAGGACGTGCGGGGACTCCTGGAAGCGGAACGTGCAGATGCGGTAAAATAAGACAAAATCAATAGAAAGGGGTAATGCCGTTGCTGAGGTTTTGTTTGTTCATTCTGCTGTTGGCGCTTTTCGTCATCTTTATGCCGGGTCTGCATCCGGTGTAGAAAATCTCGGAAAAGGAGTGGTCTTATGTTCGAGCGCAGGGTTTCGATTTTTATACTGGCTTTTCTGCTGATTCTGGTCTTCGCCCTCCCGGCCCTGGCCGCTCCGGCCCACAAGGCCGTGTTCACCGTAGGGCAGAAAGCATATATCGTTGACGATCAGCAGAAACAAATGGACGCCGCCGCGTTCATCGAAAACAGGCGCACTTACGTTCCGGTGCGTTATTTAGCCCTGGCTTTGGGCGTGGCGGAAAAAGACATCATGTGGGACGGTAAAACGGCTACCGTGACCTTGAAGCTGGGCAACACCACGGTTAAGCTGGTCATCGGCAGCCGGACTATCTACGTCAACGACAAGGTTAAACAGATGGACGTATCTCCACTGATCCGGAACGGCCGCACCTACCTGCCGGCGCGGTGGGTGGCCGAGGCGTTCGGGTACACGGTAGACTGGAAGCAGGAAAGCCAGGCTGTGCTGGTTTGCCCGCCCGGGCAGGAGCCACCCGTAGTGGAGTTGCCGCAACTTGAGTCGGTACAGGGCAAGATTGACATGACTGCGGCCAGGGACGGCACGCTCAAGCCGCCGGTGGGAGCGATTGCTCCTCCGGACGTGTGGGGTTTCCCGGCCAAAGCCGTGCGGATGGAGTTCAAGGTGGGGGACCGGTACGCAAAGGTGTGGGGTTACACTCCTGAAATGGCTGAACTGGATCGAAAGATAGAAAAGAAAGCCAGGGAATTGTGGTATAAATACGTCGAATGGTTCTGGAGCGATATCAGCCCCTACAAAAACGAAGGATTAACTCCCGAAGACAACCCTGGCGGCAAGCGGTTCCAGAAATGGTACCAGAACAATCGCGACCCGGAATACGACAGTCTACTGGCACAGAAACAGAAATTAACTGACGAGAACACGTACCAGCTTGACCTGGGGACGCCGTGCGTGGTAGTGACAGCTAAAGAGGACGTTGACTGGCTCAAATCTAACTATCCCTTGGTTTACAAGCCAGGGACTTATGTGATTGTAGACGATCCGAAGAAAGAATACTGGGCCTTCTACGTCCCCTTTATTCCTGTGGCCGAGGCCTTCGGCGTGCCGAAGGAGAACATCGTCTGGGACGGCGAGCACCTGGCGGTGTTTGGATGGGACGGCCGGGCGGACGGGTACAAGGTCTGCGAAGCCGGGAAGAAGGAATCCTTCGTGAAGTGGCACAACGGAGAGGTAACGGTTGGCAAGTTAGCCTACCCGCTCTTCGTGAAGGACGGCGTGCCGATGGTCGGGATTAATAGTTTAAACGATTTTGAGGTGATTCTGTTTCGCAAGCCGGGTGGATACTGTGCTATCGTTAACATCTGGCCGGGAATGGCGGACGGCGGCGGCTGGGATTATGAGACCGGTACCGCGGGTGTAGTGGGAGAACTATGAATTCTGCTTGTCGGAAAAATCGAACCGCGTTATACTGAAGTACGGAAACGAAATCTGAACTGGGTGGTCAAGGTGAATGCGACGGCAATTAAACAGGAAATCCTGAGGGAACTTGAGCAGCTGTCTCTCGAGTTACAGTTAAGGGTGCTTGATTTTGTCCGGACGTTGCGTCTTTCTGAAACCGAAGGCGTGCCCGGTAAAGAACTCCTCCGTTTTGCTGGCATCCTGGCACCGGAAGAAGCCGAATTGATGGAACGGGCCATCGAGGAAGGCTGCGAGCGGGTGGATGCGGATGAGTGGTAGGTTCTTGCTGGACACAAACATCGTTATCGCTCTGTTCAAGGGAGACGCTATCGTTCAGAGAAACCTGGCCGGAGCAGATGAGGTATTCATACCCGCTACCGTCCTGGGAGAATTGTACTACGGTGCCCGTAAGTCCGGCTTGGTAAAAGAATCTGGTGCACATCGAAGAGTTTATAAGCAACGTTGCGGTGTTGGCCTGTGACGCCGGTACGGCCCGCGAATACGGCTTGATCAAGGATCAGCTACGGAAGAGGGGATAACCTATCCCGGAAAACGATATCTGGATCGCGGCCATTGCGCGACAGCACGACCTTGTTCTGGTCACTCGTGACGAGCATTTCAAAAAAGTAGAAGGCTTAAAACTGAAAAAGTGGTAACCTGAAAACTGCCAGGTTTAAGCATTTGGTGAAACACCGGGAAAAAACACCGGTGTTTTTCTTTTTTAAAATAGTTTTTCGGAAAGGAGATGATCACTATGCGAAAAGTAATTCAGGTCTTGATTTTCGCGGTATTGCTTATCGTGAATCTAGCTATTCCGGCTTGGGCGGGAACTAGATGGATACCTCCCGAAGACAACCCACCTCCCTCCTGTTATGCCGGCCGGGAGTACACCCGCCAGCACCGGGTGGACTTCTACGTCAATGAGTCAATGGTGAGCGCGAACCAGTACTCGCCCGGGTCCCGGCTGCTTTTCTCCGGTCACTGTTCAGTCTTCGACATCCCCGGGGATTTTGGAAGCGGTTACACAGCTGTAGGAGACAAGGACGATGTGCCCTCTGACGCGGCACTTTACCTGGATGCCCTGGGTGTGCCGAATATCGACGGGTACTGGATCGTAAGCCCCGCGTACTGGAGAGAACATTCCACGCTGGGTGGCATCGCCGCCCCTTTCACCGGCTCCGGCGAGATGATCTTCGACGTGCCGGTGACCACCGTAAGGGACAGCAGCGGGTTGAATCCTAATCGGGACACCATCAAAAACCCCAAATACTTCAGCAACGGCCCGGACGGGTTCCACGCGGGCGGTTATTACGGCGGAACCGGGTACCACTGGTTTTCCCAGGGGCAGCGGTCACCGGTGGGGCTGACAAGGGAGTGCGCCTCCAACCTCTGGAAACTGAGCACAACTACCCGCGCGGCGATCTGCTATTCCTACATCTACGGGCTTACAGTGACGGGCCTCGAACCGGTGGGATCTCCGTCGGACGGTAAGCAGACCTGGAAAATGACGGTTTTTAACACCACACCGTACATCGCGAAGAACGTAAAATTACGGGCCTACCTTGTCCACAGTGGAAAGTACGAACTCGTTGCGAATACCACTACCGACATCGGGCCGGTATTATTGGGCAACGGGCGGGGCGGCCTGATACAGCCGGCAGTTTCGTGGAATCTCGGATCAGGCGTACGGCAGGACGGCACGTTATACAACACGGTCACCTGGACATTTGACGTGCCGGTGCCGAGCGACGACTACAAGGTACTTGTTTCGGCCAACGTACTGTTCGATGGGTCGGGGGGCTATCCCGAGCCGCTGGCGACGACCGTAGCCTACGGGCGCAGCGCCGGTAATGTTGTGGGGCTCACCGGGACGAAGCCTGAAACCGCACAGTACTTTTCTTTTCCAGGAAATACTGTAGATGCCGTTGGCGGAGCTAAGGCTTATCTGGATAACTACGCCGAAAGTAATCAGCAAGCAAGGTGGTCGCCGCCGGAAGACGGTAACGGAGACCAGAACAACCGGCCAAACAACCTGGCGGTCATCAATCTCAAACTGTTCAAGGTCAACGAGCAGGGCGAGGAGGAGCCCGTCTCCGGCATAGTTGAGGTAAACAAGCCGTACAGGGTCAAAGCCACGTTCAATTCCACTTTCGATTTCAGCGGCTGGGCCAAAGTCAGGTTTTACGTCAAGCGCGAAGCCGGCTGGATGGATTTAAGAAAAGAAGAAAACGTATACTTCGAGCCTGGAGGAACCGTCCAAAAGACCTGGAACTGGACCGGGATGAGTGAAAATGTGAAGTTAATAGCGACCGTAGCCTACCGCTGGTGGGAACAGCAGTCCAAGTGGAAGGAAGAGCCCTTTGAAGGGAAGACTGAGGCAACATATGACGATAACAAAAGGGAATTAAGTACGGCTGGAACGGATATTCCGAAAGGCCCGCCGACACCAGGACGGTGGAGTTACCCGCTCTACTATCACCCAATGAAGTGGAAGGAAGTACCCGTATACGAGGAGTACACGGAGGACGTCTATGGCTGGAAGAAAGTGCCGTTTGTCAAGGAAGAGGGTGAGGAAAAGGTTCGGGTGCGGCTGGTACCCAATAATTAGGCCGTGCCCTCCTAAAGACCAAAATTTAAAGGAGAGAGGTGGTGGCTTTGTCCGGAAAAATCCTGAAAACCCTGTCGCTGTTCCTGGTACTCCTGGTGACCCTGGCAAGTGCTCCCGTTCCCGCCCTGGCCGCCCCGCAGCTGCAGTGGGTTGACCTGGTGACGGGCGTAAACAAGGGGAGTAACACGGTTACCACCAGGGCATTCGGCTATTACGCGGACGTCAAGGGATTCGGGCAGGTCTTCGTCATCTGCGACCCGAAGACAGGGAAGGAGACCGGCTGGGCCTACGTCCCCGGTACGAAGGTAGGTGAAAAGAAGGGCCAGAAGCTCGTGAGGTATGAGCGGCGCAGGGTCGAGGATTGGACTGTCGTCAAGCGAATTGATCCCGTACAGGTGAGGATAATTGCCCCCAATGTCTTCGATAGAGTAGCGTATACGGAATACAGTTGGGAACAAGAAAAACTGACCGGTGAGCTGAAGAGAGTGGCTTACGGCCCTGTATCGTGGCCGGGTTCCACGAAGGGTTACTTGCTCCCGGACTCCGACCCCGATTACTGGCTCATAGTGGCGCAGGTCACCAACCCGAACCCGTGGCCGGTAAAGGTAGAGGTGAGCGGGGACATTGAGAAGTTCCGGGAGGGTTTCGGGCACTGGGAAGACACGAAAATTTTGAGGTTTAATAAGGAACTTTCTCTAGGGCCCAACGAAACCAAGTTTGTGCTCGTCAACCGCGGGAAACCTTTCTCGAACGCTTTCCTTGCGGACGACACAGAGTGGAGAGATGGATCTCCCGACAGGCAGGAATCGTGGAGTGAGGGGCATTACCGCAGTGACATTGTAGAGAGCATGGATCCGGAACTCCCGGACTACTTGAAGCCAAACAAAGGTTTTATCGCGTTCCAGTACTTCGCTTGGGGTCCGCCCGTGCCGAAGGATCTTAGCGGGGGATTCACCGTGTCATACCGCGTCGAATGCCGGTTAAACACGTCGTGGCGATCTGCTTGGTGGTTCGATGGATACGTGACCCTCACGGAGAACGGCTGGGTAGCATACCCCGGAAAAAACAGTAAGAACTCGGACGCTGCAAAGGCCGCGGTAGAAGCGTTTTTCGCGAAGCACTGGCCGAAAGTACCGCGTGTCGATAAAGATGACAGAACTGTAGTAATTGACAACATCCGCTTCTACCGGTGCGAGGTAGGAGGGACGAGTGCTTGCATCAGCTCAGGCCCGACAAGTATCTGGTACGATTTACCCGGGCCGGCGATAACCGACCCGGACGCCGAAAGTTTGGAACTCAACAGCGGCTATGAGCGCATATTTAATGTAGACAACCCTTCTTACGTAGGCTGGACCAACAGCATTCCAGTTCTCCGGTATAAACCCGTGTTCATCGAGACGTACCGGTTTGTTCCGACAGATACCCCGGACATAGGTGCTCTTATTAAAGAGGTATCCCCAGGCTACCACATCTACGCTTCGCACCTTCGGAGACCGTACGTCCGTGAGGAGAGCCAGGGAATCACTTACTCGATCTCCTTTAATAAGTACGGAAGTGGAAGATACACACACTGGCTGTACGACGTCTACATTATGCACCACGTCCGGCTGATTGCGGTCAACCCGGACGACGCCGCGGTGAGCTTTTCAAGCAGCGGGTTTGCCCTCACAAATCTGAAGTTGGCTGTGAAACATATCGAATCTTATCTCTCCGATTACATGGACGTAGACGTTGATGTTATCTCTCCCGACTATGAGAGCTCTAACTATGATCCTGTCTTTCACCGACTGACTAACTTTTCCCTCGGCCCGGGCGAGAGCAAAGTTCTTTATGACGGCGACGTGGTCACTCATATTGTGATACCTGATGAGGTCTACGTCAGGAATAAGTACACCGAGAAGGTTCACAAATATGATATTCCACGCTGGGTAGTCGAACGTGCCGTGTCCGAGGCTTTTTCCCGTTATTTCAACTGGTCTGGGGAAGCCTGCTTTTGCGGGTACCCGAAATTTACCGTGGAACGTGCGGGGTCCAACGTCGCGAGTCTGAATCAGGCGCTGGCGCGGTACTCGTACAGGAGGAAGGGCGAGAAAAAATACAGATTCTACACGTTCGGAGCCGTGGCAAGGACAAGGTACCTGGAGCCGCTTTCGTACTTCAACCCGTATTTCAGCCCGACGGATGGGGTGTGCGCTCGCCCGGTTGACGAGGTCTGGCAGGCGATTTGGAACAAGCCCTCCTTGTCCATCACCGGTAGAGAAAGTCACTACAGGGGCAAGACCGCTTTTGGTGATTTCTGGCCGGTGATGTATCTGGCCCATGTCAAAAAACACAGATATTATTGGACAACAACGCTGCGTTGGGAGGACTGAGGCGAGCGACCGCTGACCTCGGCAACCCGCCATTAAAAAATTGTTTGTATTGAGAAGAGTGCGTACCGAGACTAATTTTTGGTTTTCCAGGGCAGGGTAGGGAAAATAAGACTGGTGCTGGAAAATTTCTTCCTTTTAAGAGAAGATAATTAGAAAGCCCGGCTCCCCTAGTGGGGGCCGGGCTTTTTGTAATTATACAGCTACCTGAATATCAAAGCATTGCGTCAACTACCCTGGTCTGGCGGCCGGGGCTTGCGGCGAAGAGTCACAGAAATCGGTGTCGCCCCTGCGGTGACAATCCGGCAGTGTTGACACGCTCCCGATGAACCTGTCCGTTTCCCAGGGGGAAGTGCACGGGGCAGGCGGGGGCAACCTGCCGCAAGACAGGGTATTCCTTATAGTGAGGAGGCTTTTAGTCATGATGGTTTTAGTTTAGATTGAACCTCCCCCTACTTCAGTAGGGGGATTCCACCGGTAAGACCGGCAGGCGGCCCCGTTCAACTGAGGCCACTTGCAAAGAGCTGTTTATGCGACGTGGGCTGGCGCGTGGAAAACATACTCACCCCGCGCAGGGCAGGGATTTCAACCGTTCCAGCGCTTCCCCGAAGGGAACGCCGCCTTTCAACTCTTTGCCCAACTGGTACAGGTGGTGGGTCTTTACCCCCTTCACCCGTCTCTGGAGATAGGCCCAATGCGCCCAGTGGTGCCGGCGCCTTGTCTTCTCCGGTAAGGCCGCCGACAAGACCGGTGGAACCTTCTCCTTGAACCCCATCCCCCGCCGGGCGATGACCAAAGCCGCCGCAACGTGAATGGAGATACCTCTTTGCGCCATGTATTTGAGTTTCCCCGCGACCGAGGTGTAGGCCGGCTTTACCTTGAAGACGGCCACGCCCTCTTTATCGGCCCGGGCGATTATAGCGTTCGTCAACGTACGGTAAGCAAAAAGGGTGATTTTCCGGTTCCTCTTCTTATTGCCGTACTTCAACCGGAACTTCGAATCGGTGGTGTCCAGATCTTCGATGACAATGGGTTTCTTTTTGATTTTGGCAATTTCCACGATGTCGATGGCGGCCTGCTCCAAAACTTTGACCGCCTGACCTTTCGTTAAGCCGTCCAGATTGTAAGGAACAGTTAACCAGTCAACAAGGTTTCCGTGTTGATTGGTTTCCGCTAAAGCCGCGTGGTCGTAATTCATGTCCAGGCCGATTACACCGTCGCCTTTGTAATAGTTGATGTAAGGATTCCTGGGTACATCCACGGTAACTTTGAAGATGTAATACTCCCCATGGTCTTCGATGGCCCAGGCAATTGGTTTTCTCCTTTCACTCTGGAAGATGATGGCGGAATCGACTTCTTCCTGCCCGTATTTAAAGACGACTGGCACAGTTACCGTAGTGCCGTCCGGCAGGTCGTATTTGAGAGTTTTCGTTTTAACGTCGTACCTGAACACGAAATTGCCGTACTTCGCGTCCAGCCGGCCGGATATGCGAAGGGAAGAGTACCGGGCCTTCCACCACTCTTCCAGCCACAGTTCATGGTCGTTTTTGTATTTCTCAACGGTGAATTGCTTTTTGAAGAGGGTTTTTGTGCCGAAAACGCAGCCCTTCAAAAAGCCGTTTTGGAGCTTTTCCAACTCTTCTTCCAAGCGGGTGATCGAGTATTTGATGAGTTTTACTCTGTTTTTCAAACTTTTTATTTCCGGGCGCAGGTACCGGTGTTCGAAATTGTAGGTATTGAAGAAAACGAGGGACTTCTTCTTGAAGTCCACACTGATGACGCCGGATTCGCGCCTGACGATGTTAGATCCGCGCCAGATTTTGAACCTGCCCTTCTTCAGCGCGGAGAGCAGTCTTTCTAGACGCCCGATTTGCCTGTTTAGTTCTTTTACCTTGTTTTTCTTGACGTCGATCTGCTCTTTTTTGCCGGCGATGTACATTTTCTGCAGTTCCTTCTGAGAAGCTATTTGTGCCCTCGCGTCCTGGACGGCGGAATTGGCCCAGTAATCGTCAAACCCGAAAATCTCTTTTATTTGGAGGTGCACGGAAGGGTCGTGGGTTATTCCGTAGTTATGTTCGGCCAGAAGCATCCTATATACCTTGTGCTTGGCCCGGTTGAAATCGATTAAGGCATTGGTAGTAGAAAATACCTGCTTTACAGTAAGTGTGTTTTTGTAAACCCGGTTGGAGAAGTACGTTTTTTCCATGGAATGTACACCTCAGAGATATTTTACCGCATGGAGCAAGGTTAGTACAAGCGTTTGGAAAACATAGATTTGCCGCCTTTCATCCTCCCATTAAAATGGGAGGTATTCCCGGCGGCATTAATAAAGATGGCAACCCTTTATCCCCCTATCACTTTAAAGATAACTACCGAGTCCCTTCGGGGATAGGAGTTAGTAGACTTACAACAACAGGGTTAACCCGGTAGATATAGTATTTCCATTACTACCGAATGAAGTTTCCCCGGTGACCGGCTGCCCGGCAAAAGAGAGGATGTGGTCGATTACCGGGAAAAATTCTTTTAAAGGATGAAACAGGACAACACAAACTATTTCTGGGAGGAATAAAAGGTGCGCAGAAAACTTCGCTTGCTGGTTGCTTTGCTGACCGTGAGTGCGTTTGTGTGTGGTGTTGTGGAAGCGGCTTTTGGCGCCGATGTTTCCGGCGTGTTCCCCAAGGCAGTGGACAAGGCCGAAACCTGGAGGGAGATGAGCCAGGTTGCACCGCCAGTTGTACAGCACAAAGAGCGTCAGAACTTCGAGGTCAAAACGCGCACGCGGAATGCAGGAGAGGAATTCCGGCTCAGGGTGAAGCAGAGGCTTGAGAGCGAGATCATTGAGGGAATTGAAAATGCAGAGGAAAAAGAACTTGAAAAACTCATTACCAGGCTGGAGCAGAAGCTGGCGGAAAAACCTGGCGACCCGCAGTTACTTTGGCGGCTGGCGGTGGCTTACCGGAACACCGGGGAGTACGATAAGGCCATTGAAGTATTGAAGGAACTCGAAACGCAGATGCCGCACCCGACCGCCAGGGTAGCGGTGCTGCTGGCCCAGTGCCTGAAGGCGAAGGGTGACCAGGAAGCAGCGCTGGCCGAACTGGAGAAACTGCTCGAAACGGCCACCGTGCCTGGAGCGGTATACGCGTACAGGGCTATCCTGAAAGAAGAGTTGGGCCAGGTAGATGAAGCGGCAGAAGATATTGAGAAGGCCATTGCTGCTGAACCCAGGGACGAGGTTCTTTACAACAAGGTCGGCGAGCTCTACAAAGAAATGGGCAAGAAGGGTATTAAGGTTTTCGTGAAGGGCAAGAAACTTCGCTTTGATGCTCAGCCCTTTATCGAGAAAGGCCGCACCCTGGTACCTGTCCGGGCCATCGCAGAGGGGTTGGGCCTTAAGGTAGACTATGACCGGAAGTCCAGCACGGCAACCTTCACAAACCCGGCCAACGGAAAAACGGTGGTACTATACCTCGGCCAGAACAAAGCAAAAGTCGGCAACCGGGAGATAAATCTTGACGTGCCGGCGAAAGTGGTGCCGCCAGGGCGGACAGCGGTACCTTTAAGGTTTATAAGCGAAGCTTTTGGTAAAAATGTCAAATGGCTTAAGGACGGCCAGGTGGCGGTAGTCAATGAACCGTAGTATAGTATCGTGCGGGAGCCCGGTGCTTTTTGGCACCGGGCTTTCTTGCTTTTTCGGAATTGTTTGCGGAGGATTTCCGAGCAGTGTATGGCGAACGGGAGGGGATACATGCCCTTAAACATTTGGAGTACTTCGGATTATTGGATTTGTAAGAGGTAGGACGGGAACGGTTACCCTGAAGGCCTGTCAGGCAAGGACATTCCTGTACTGGCCAGGATAATTGCCGTCGCCGATGCGTTCGATGCGATGACCACGGAGAGGCCGTACAGGAAAGCCGTATTAAAAGAGGAAGCGATGCGGGAAATAGTACGCAACTTTTGGACGGTGAGAAGGGAAACCCGGTATGTTCAATTTACCCCGTTTCGAAACTGGTCAACTCACCAAAAAACGACATGCCCGAGCTCATTCTGGAAGAGAGAAGTGCAGAACCGTAATACCCGCTTGTTAAGCCTGGTCAACTATATGCCGGAAAACTCCAAGGACCAGAAAAAATTAGAGCATATATACCCAGTTCAAACGCGGCGCGGTCGAAAAACGACCGTGCTTTTTCTTGTGAGCCCGGCATGGGCGATAACTTGGGGGTGAAAGTCCCCTGCGGGGGTTGGCAGCACCAACCGTTAGCCAACGGCAAGGGTATCCACAGCGACGTGGAATCCGAAGGAAGCCCGAGGCAAAATCCCGGCCCGAGGACCACGAACCGCGGGCGAGGCCGTCATATTCGGGCGAGCCTGCAAGACGAGACAAAGCCCAATGCTGCCAAGGGGTATGGCGGTAAAGGAGCGCATACGTAAAGAACTGCTCGCCGGGACCTACAGGCTGCAACCCGTACGCCGGGTCGAAATCCCGAAACCGGGCGGCGGAGTGCGATTTCTGGGAATCCCAACCTTATCCTCATGACCAGGGTAGCGCGCAAAGTCAAAGATAAGCGCATACTCAAATTAATCCGGCTGTACCTGCAGTCCGGGGTCATGGTAAATGGTTTGGTCCTGGTAACGGATGAGGGCACACCACATTGAAAATTTTGTGAAACTAAGTAAGACCGGGCAAAAAGCCCGGTGAGGCTGTTGACTTGTTTTTGTCAACAGCCTCAGCCTGGCTTATTAAGCCAGGCTTTTCTTTTTGGGGGTGATTTTCATGCCAAAAACAGGTTCCATAGTCTGCGCCAAGTGTCTGAGATGCATTTGGCACTACAACAATTTATGTACCGGGCTCAAAACTTGGAGTAAAGTTCAATGTGCCAGGAAAAAATTTGATTATTCTTAAAAAGCGGGTTTTGTATTGAAAAACAATAAGCGGAGGTGCTGGAGACAATGTTTAACGAAGAGTTCCTGCCTTATTATAGAAGCTTTTCTGGAAGAAACCGCTGAACAACTTCAGGAACTGGAAAGTGAACTGGTACTTCTGGAAAAGAATCCTTCCGACCGCACTTGCTTAAACGACATTTTCAGGATTGCCCACAATCTTAAAGGCGACGCGGCAACAGTCGGCTTTGAAGAAATGGCCACCCAGGCTCACCGCATGGAAGACCTTCTGGATGGTGTGAGAAAAGGGGAGATTTACCCTTCCGGTGAAGTTATCGACACATTATTCAATGTCCTTGACACGCTAAAAGGGCTGGCCGGCAAGGCCCGCGGAGAGGGCGGGGACGTCCTTGAGCTGCAGGGCCTGATAAATAAGGTGCTTCTCTAGCTCTTTTGTTGGAAAACGGCGGGCACTTTTTGTTTTGGGAAGAAAGGAAGGGGGTATTGATTGGATACCGATTGGGAAGGTAAAAAAACCCTTCTTACTGCCAGTCGCCGAATGGATGACTTGATTAACTAATATCAAGAAAAGCCCGTAAAAAAAAAAACAATTGCTTATGTTCAGCGTTAAGCCCACTCGGAGATTACCCGGGTGGTTTTTTTATAAATAAAATTTCAAAACCTCGAAGAAGGGGAGTGAGCTAATTGAAGGCAAAACTCTCAGTAATCAAGAAAAACGCTACCCTGACAGAAGCAATAGACATTTTTCTCCGTTATCATACCGCTTCAAATTCCCGGCCCTCTACCATCAGGTGGTTTCGCCAGTCCCTAGGCCATTTTGAGAAGTGGCTGGAAGCAGAAGAAAAGAACGGCTTGCTTTCAGGTATTACACAGGAAATTATCGAAGGATATATTGCCTCGATGTTTCAGAAAGGTAATCGTCCAGCCACGGTAAATAACCGGCTCCGCTGCCTGAAATGCTTTTTTAACTTCGCATATCAGCGGGGGCTGACCCGCCGGAACCCCGCAACCGGGGTGAAGTTTGTCAAGGTTACTGACTCGATTGTGCCCACTTTTGATTTGAAACAACTCGCCAAACTCCTGGAAGTCCCTGATAGAAGCACCTTTGTGGGACTCCGGGATTACACGGCTATGTTTGTAATGATGGACACCGGCATAAGGGTGGGAGAATTGCTTGGAATACGCCGGGAAGATATTGAGTGGGATCCAACCTCCAAACTGCCGGACGCATTTCGCATTCGCAACCCCAAGGCCCGGCGCGAACGCCTGGTTTGCCTGCCACCTGACACCGCCCTCGTAGTAGCTGAGTGGGTAAAAGCCCTGGACGAGGCCATGCCGGGAGCCGAGTGGCTCTTCCCCAGTTCCCGCGGCGGTAAACTGGCCGTAAGGAGCCTGCAGCAAAACATAAAACGCTACGGGGCCCTAGCCGGCATTGAAGGAGTGCGGGTCTCCCCTCACACGTTCCGCCATACCCTGGCAAAACATTACCTGATGGCCGGCGGAGACCTGGCATCCCTGAAAGAAGTACTGGGACACTCTACTCTTGATATGACCATGCGTTACGGGCGGTTGTTCAACCCGGACATCAGGAAAAAATTAACCAGGTTTTGTCCATCAGCGTCAATGAAAAGTTTAAAAAAGAAAGGAGGAACTTTGCTACAGAGGTAAAAAATAACTTTTTAAAAAACAGCGCGCGACCAGACTCTTGCGAAAAACTTTGAGTAAGTACTATTCGCTTTTTCCAAATAAACAAAGTGTCTTGCGTGTAGCTTTACAGAAAAAGGCGCGGGAGAAACCCGGAAACCCTTGAATTTACAGGGATTAAGCCGAAAAAACAAATTTTCGGTACTTTACGTAAGATTCAGGATCTTATGGGCGTCACGCTCGTGGAGGTTCAAGTCCTCTCTGCCGCACCAAGTCCCAATATTCAAGGCTTTCAGGGTTTTTCTCCTGAAAGTCTTTTCTTTTTCTCCCACCAAATAATTTCGACGACGCGGCTTGATGTCCGCAAAAAAGAAGCCATCAAGGACGACAGCGAGATTATCGGAAACCGCATTATATCGTCAGTCAATTGAAGCCCGCACGCTGGATGGCATACCCGTTGCCTTCCGCTAGTGCAAGTGCTGGTATCAGGTTGTTAGCTGATAGTAAAATAGGAATTACCTTCCCGGCTGGGGATGACAATGGTACTGGCTAAAATCACTTAAAAATGGACAGACGTACCCTCTGGCTTGTGGAGTTTCGAATCATTGCAACATTTTCCATGCAGTGATTGGGTGAGTAAATTGTGCAATTCGCATTCTATTCAAAAATTCATCCCTGTCTTCAGGCACAACAGTATCACGCATGTGCTTTATCATAAGCTTAATTAGCTGAAAGTATCAGCCATTATGCCAAGTATTTGTACTCCGGGCAGGCCACGTACCGGGAATTTCCGACAGCCCGGTATTCTTCTTAATGTCAGTAGATACAATCACAAAGCTTCGACATTAATATCCTCACTAAAATGTCCAAGATTAGCCGCTAAATATTCAAGTTTCAGATTATTTTCTACCTGTTTTAAATTCTCCAATAATGGGAGCAGTACATTTACGTCATGCACGTTGGCAGGTAAAATAATGGAGATTAACGGTACCAGCCCTTGTTTGGAATGACAGACGACAGTACGTTTGCAGCAACCCGCAAAATGTTTATTTACGTTAGTCTTATTACGCATGGTGCCCACGGCAGCATCCGGGTCGGTGAATTTCACAGGAACAGTTCTCTTTATCATCGCAGTTACAGCGTTTTCTTTTCGGCCCGCCAACGTTGGCAAACAATGGCCTGGAATCAACTGCAGATCTCACACACTTTTTCATCGGCTAAAATTCATTCATCCATTTTGCTTCGGATTTTAATAATGTATTCGATAACACTTAAGACGAAGCTGACATCATCATCATCTAGCTGCTTTACATATTTAATGATTTGCTCTTGATTAAAACTTAATTGCGGTCTAGTTTCCGAAAAAAATTCAGCCATAGAAATATTCAGTGCCTGGCATATCAGCTCAAGATTCTTGCAAGAGATATTTTTCTTCCCGGTTTCAACGTTCCATAGAAAGCTATGGGCCAAACCTGTCATTTGAGAAAGATTCCTTAAAGAAACCTTCTTTTTTTCACGCAATTGCCTAATACGTCGACCGATATCCATAGTAACCCCCGTTTAAATGTATCTCTATAGATATACAAATATTGCAAAAACTATTGACATTTGCTATCTATAGTTATACAATGTACTAAACTAATCAGGAAAAAATAACTAGCCGGGTGATAAAATCAACCACCCCTCCCTTCGCTAACGACAACGTTCAGGAAGGGGCTTGCGTAAGCAAGCTAGTTGAGTAGGGGGCCTACCGGTAAAGGCAGGCAGCAGTTGTCCAGGTCGCGGCATAAAGAAAACGATCGACCTAAAAAACTGCTTGACGAAAAAACCTCGAAATAGAGATACTGAAGGACTGTTAAAATACCAGACCCCTGGCGGAAAAAGTAAGTGTCTCTAAAAAATGGATAAGCCACGGATCTTTTTAGCCCCCTAGATAAGTTGGACAGTTTAGTTGAATCTGTTACAGCTAATGGATAATAGGGGGCACAAATTAAGAATGACTAGAAAGCATTACTCGCCAGAACTAAAAATGCAAATCGTTAAAAAAACTATGGAGACGGGCAACACCTCTATCGTAGCCAGAAGGCATGATATCACACCCAGTCTGGTCAGCCGATGGGTGAGAAATTATAAAAAATACGATACCTTTCACTTAATAAAAGAACAACGTAAAACAAAAGAAAACACTTGTTCTCTTAAGGAATATAAAGCAGTATGCAATAAAATAAAAAGTTAAAGAAACTCCCGGGGAAAAAAATTGGAAATTGCCATTCTCCACGACTTGTTTAAAAAACCAACCCAAACTTGCAGAGGATACCTTTTAAAGCGCCAAATTTAAATACCCATATAGAGGCCTTTCACGCTATTTTGGAAGAGGAATGCTTATCCCGACACGAATCTCTCAGTTATGCTGAGGCATATGAGATTGTTGACAGCTTTATTCGGCTCTATAGCAAAATTCGTACTCACTCAGCTATTAAATATCTGGCACCAGCAAAATGTTACCGGTTAAGCTGAAGCCGGTTAAATTATAGTAGGATAAAGGCATGTTCCTTGGTGAGCCCTTATCTTGAGGTTTTAAGGCGGCGCCGGAGGGCAGCCTTGTTATAAAACTCTATAAAATAGTTAGTATGGAAGACTATTTTAGGGGGTCAGTTCGCTTTAAAAAATGGGTGTTTTCTGGCACTCGGTTTAAAACAATACAAGTGCCAGCAACACCCGCATAGAAGGGGAGTGTGATAGTGTCCTCGCCGGAAATGTTAAAACTTAAAGAAATGCGGAGGACATTGAGTCAGCAGCAACATAAGCTGAGAAATACGGGTTTTGAAGAAATGTATTACTATGGTACCAGCGAGGCTTATTTCCAGGCCATGGACTTGGCGAGTCAGATAAACACCCTCAGCACCCATATTCAATTATTAGAAAAGAACGAAAAACCTGAGATGAACAGGTTTAAACCTGAAACTGACCATAGTAAACGGTCCTTTGCAATTAAAGTCCATACCTGGGGGAGGAAGAAATGATATGTCATACTGTTGGATTGCTCTCCGTGTCTCCACAGGACAAGAAGCATATGTAACGCAAAGCTTAAAAAAATTTATGGATAGAATGGGAGCCGATCATTTGATTAAACAGTACTTTTCAGCTACAGAAAATGTATTCGTCTTTGATAGAAAGAGAATTATTTTCAAGCCTTTATTACCCGGCTATATATTTATTCAGTGCTTGTCCGAAGCTTATAAGGAAATTGGGCACATACTTCGCAGGTTTCCTGGTGTATACTCAGTTTTAGGACGGGTTAACGACCCGTACGAAATAGAAAGATTTCAGGATCAATGCCAAGGAATCGGAGAAGTACAGGTACATGACAATAATACCATAAAGAAATTGCAGGAAAAGTTTAAAGAAATTATTGCCGTGAAACGATACAAAAAAACAATAATTCAGCTGCCTCTCAAAATATTGAAAGTCTTGGATGCTAAAGGGTGGAGGATTCCCTTTAACAGTAAGGGAATAGTGCAGGCTCTTCTTAAAGCTACAAAATTAGATCTTTGAAATAAATTGACATTGTTAAACTGGCCAATAGATATTATAGTACAAATTAAGTCACTTTTTATACCTAATAAAAAATTATTTATAAATTAAAGGGGCAGCTGATAGTGGTTTTGAATGCACTACACAAATTCCCAAAAACATCACCAGAAATATGGCTTTACGGCCCGGGATATATTTATAAAGACCTGCTTTTTTGCTTCCCGTCCCGATACGAAGAAAGAATGGTTAAATTTCTTCTCGGACCTGAAGAACGAAGATGTTCAAATATACAACTCAACTTTCGCACACCGAAAGTTGTAGTCGAACCTTTAAAAACACCGGCAGCCCGACTATAAAATGGTCGAGCAACTCATTTATTTTAGTGCCAGATAGAAGCAAATATTTTTGTAAATAATTTTTCAATAGCTCCATCAAAAGACCAAACGCTTCAACAAACTCGATAGGTAGAAAAGCTCGCCCAGCCTTCTGAGATCATTAGTAGAAGCGAGAACTTTAGCTCTACCGCGTTTTTCCCTCAAGGAAGCATAGAGAGTTTTTTTAGGCCCACTTGTTTTTCCCGGTACTAGTAGAAAATCTTGGATGTTGCTTTAATCATGCAAACCACGTGCAATTTATGTTCCAGGACTCGGCGGATTAATGCCGGGCATACAAACCAGCTGTCAAACAGCAGGTACCTGGCAGGAACTTTATAAGCATTAACCTGCTCAAGTAAGTCAAACATGACATCGGTATTTTATTGATTCCTTCGACTCTTCTCTTGTAGCCGTTGGTGCGCTTGTCAACCCTGGTATTAATACCGCAAATGGGGTTCCATTCCTTTTCTGAACTAAGCAGTGAGAATGCCAGGGGTAAAAAGGTATTTCCATCCGACCAGCCCAGGGTTAACATGCGAAACCCGCGGTGGTATTTGTGACTGGCATAGTCGTATACCTCGGCCCAAAGCTCAACTTTCTTGCTGCGGTTAAGGTCCTCCTCAAGCAGTATATATGAGGACTGGTTTACAGTTATTCAGGGCAGTGATTAAATTTTCCCAGACGCAATGAAACGTCTGGGATTTTTTATTTTTAAAAGAATGATAACGGGAGGTGTTATAGTGACAAGTCGTACTATACAAGAAGTCATTTCAGATTCTCCAGAACTAATGCAATACTTTGTTATGGTACACCTCTGGTAAGTGGATTACTTTTTCCATCCCCTGCACCTGGCCCGGTACTCATAATAGGTCTGCGCAAATATTGAATTGACTGAGATTGAGATAGAGGAGGTGACAAAACCTATTTGCAAATGCCGGGAGAAATGGAGGTGTTTTTGTGGCAAGATTTGACCGAGCATTGTTTTTTGCCCTGGCAGCCAGGGACCGGGTGAGCGCGGTCCATAGTTACAAAGTAGCAAATTATTTGGTACGTTTAGCTGAAACCTGGGGACTAAAAGGAAAAGAGGTATTGACTTTTTACCAGGCGGGGCTTTTACATGACATTGGCAAGATCGGCGTTTCCGACCGGCTGCTTAAATCCCGCGAAAGATATACCGAAGCCCACTGGGAGGAAATGAAACAGCATGTTCGCATCGGAGGAATATTGCTCAAAAGTTTAGGGTTTGCGGAGGAAATTGTAAAGGGTGCCCTGTACCATCACGAGAGATTTGACGGCGGTGGATATTTATGCGGGCTGGCCGGGGAAAGGATACCTTTAGTAGCCAGAATGATTGCCGTTGCTGATGCCTTTGAGGCGTTGACCGGCTACCGGCCCTACCGCAGGCCGGTCGAACCCGGTAGAGCTTTGGAGATTATGGCAGAAAGCAGAGGACAGTTTGATCCGGCACTGTTCGAGGCATTCCGCGACATGTGGGAGGGAAGGACGACACATGCCGGTAGATCAAAAGCAGCCAGAACATCCTATATATATGACAGTTTTTTAGTTTGAAATTTTAAGAAGGAGGTATTGTTTAGTGGTTAAGGAGAGAAAGTTAGCACCGCTGCCGGCAAAGGCAGAGGAACAGAAAAGCGAGAGCAAAGCGGATTTTGAGTTAAAGAAGGTCGACCCCAAAAAGCTGGAAAATCAACGCAAAAAGGCCAGGACCTTCGCCAAGCAGCAGCAAATAGCCGAGCGCATTGCCGCAGCTAGCGAAGAGCTTTCCGCCGGAGTAGAAGAAGCTTCCGGGGCAGTAGAGGAGCTGCGGTCGGCCATGGAGCAGATAGCCAGCGGGGCCGAGGAGGCCAGCAGCGCCACCCAGGAAACGCTAGCAGCTGCTGAGCAGGCAACCAGAGGTATCCAGGAAGCAGCAGAGAATACTTCTAAGGTCTCAGAGCGAATAAAGGCCGTTCAGCTTCTGATGAAGGAAATAAATTCCGACATTGAAAAACTCATAGATGGCGTTAATTCAGCCGGTGCCAGGAGTGAAAACTCGGCCAGGCTGGTAGCCGAACTGGAGAAGCAGGCAGAAGACATTGGAGATATTGTGCGGACCGTAGTTAAAATTGCCGACCAGACCAACCTGCTGGCCCTTAATGCGGCCATTGAGGCGGCCCGGGCCGGAGACCACGGCAAAGGATTTGCCGTGGTGGCGGATGAGGTAAGGACTCTGGCGGAGACATCCGAGAAGGCAGCCAATGACATCCGCGAGCTTATCGCGGCCATCCAGCAGGACGTCAAAGTGGTGGCCGATGCCATTAATCAGGTTGCCGCTAATGCGCGGCAGGAAATGGAAAAAGGTAAAGCCATTACCAGCGAGCTGAGAGAGGCCGCAGGTGCCATGGAAGACGTGACGAAGGCGATAGTGCAGGCTTACGATGCTTCCCAAGAGTCCGAGCGCAGCGCCCAATATCTCCAAGAGAGGGCAGGTGAAATTGCTAAAGCGGCAGAAGAGCAGGCCAGTGCAGCAGAGGAATCGCTAAAAGCCGTAGAGCAACAGACCAAAGCTTTAAGCGACGTCAGCACCTCGGCAAGCGAGCTGGCCGAAATGGGCGAAGACCTCAAGATGTCCACCAACATTTCCAAATCGGCAGAAGGCCTAGCCGCTGCAGCGGAGGAGCTTTCGGCGGCTATTGAGGAGTCTACCCGCTCTGCCCAGGAGATCATGGCGGCCCTAAACCAAATTTCCAAGGGGGCTCAAACTCAGGCTAAGGCGTCAGAAGAGTGTGCCAGCGCTGCCGGCCAGGCAGAAGAGAAGGCCAAGCTCATCGATGAACTGGCAAAGGTTGCCCTGGAAAAGATGGAAACACTATCTGAGGTCCAGGCCCGCAACAAAGTTAACGTAGACGAGCTGATCGAAGGGATTTCCCAGGCCATGAAGGCTAACATTGAAAATGTCGACAAGGTCAAAGCTTTAGAAAAGAAGGCAAAAGAGATAGACAAGATAGTAGAAACAATTGTTACTGTAGGCATCCAGACCAATATGCTGGCGGTCAGCGGGGCCATCGAGGCTGCCCGGGCCGGCGAGTACGGCAAGGGGTTCGCCGTGGTTGCTTCCGATATCCGCAACCTGGCTCAAGATAGCGCCCGTAATGCCGACCAGATTAAGGAGCTGGTGAAGGGTATCCAGCAGCAGGTTAGCATAGTATTAAAGGACATTGAAGAGATAGGAGAAACAATGAGTCAGGAGGTAGAAAAGGCAAAAAAGACCACTCAAGACCTGGTTCGCATCGAAGCGGACATAAAGGCAGCTTTAGACGGCTCCAGAGGATTAATCGAGAATGCGGCCGAGGTGGCAACCGCTGCCGGGGAGATCAGAAAGGCCGTGGAGCAAATTGCCCAGGCGGCCCAGGAAGCAGCTTCAGCCTCCGAACAGGCTGCAAGTGCCAGCAAGCAGCAGGCCCAGGGAATGGAAGAACTGTCCAAAGCTATCGATGAAATAGCTGCGCTGACAGACGAGCTGCAGCAGCTTTAAGGGGAGGGATGGTTTTGCGACAACAAAAACGGGCTGCTGGGCAGTATATTGTCTTTTACGTAGGTAGCGAAGCTTACGGTGTAGAAACCGAGTACGTCCAGGAGATAATTCGGGTCCCGGAAATGGTGAAGATTCCCCGGGCCCCGCTCTATCTGGAGGGGCTGGCAAATCTTAGAGGGAATATCCTCGCCGTAATGAACACGAATATCAGACTTGGTTTGGAAAAAAAGCCCTTGGACGAAGCCAGCAGGGTTATAGTCCTGGACGACGGCCACAAGCGGCTGGGTTTCATTGTGGATAGGGTATCCGAGGTGGTGAACATAGCCGCTGACGAAATTGAAGAGGTCAGGGAAGGAGAGGCCAGGGCAGATTTTCTCAGGGGCATAGCCAGGCTGGCGGGAGGCAAACACCTGATGATGATAATAGATGTGGAGCATTTTATGAAGATGGGGGAAAACAGGGAGCAAGTTGCAGATGCTGTTGAAGCTCAGGCATTTGCCCAACCAGAGGAACAAAGGAAAGGGGAAGAAAAAAAGGAAGAAAAAGTTCAGCTCGTTACCTTTCGGCTCGGAAATGAAGAATACGGAATTGACATAGGGATGGTCCAAGAGATCGTCCACCTGCCGGAGACCATTAATCAGGTACCCGATGCACCCCCTTATCTTGTAGGAATTACAGCCCTGCGGGGTCACGTTCTGCCGGTGGTCAGCTTGAGAACCCTCTTTCAACTGGGAGATGATGAAGTAAATGACCGGACGCGCATAGTAGTGGTGAACCTTTGCAGTCAGCAAAAGGGGAAGGTTGCAGTGGGTCTGATAGTTGACGCGGTAACTGAGGTTCTTCGCATTCCCAAAACGATTATTGACCCTGTGCCGGGCCTGCTGCGCACCGGGAACCGCGAAGGTATAAGCGGAGTGTGCAAGATAGCGGGAGGTAAGCGGCTGGTATACGTGCTTAACCCGGCAGGCTTCCTCGCCTTGAATGTTCTCCTGAAAGTGGGCGAAGCGCTGGACAGCGAAGAAGAAATGGCCAGCACTAACGAACAGGAAGAACAGCTGGTGACTTTCAAGCTGGGCGAAGAAGAATTTGCGGCTGGCATTACTGATGTCCGGGAAATCATCAGAGTTCCGGATATAGTGGCTGTTCCCAAGGCTCCGCAGTTTGTAGAGGGAGTAATTAACCTTCGCGGAACCATAATTCCCATAATTGATCTCAGAAAAAGATTCGAAATGGAAGAAAAATCTAGAAATGACCATACAAGGGTTGTAGTAGTAGAGATAGACGGGCTTTTGACCGGCCTTGTTGTTGACTCGGTACGGGAAGTGCTGAAGATTTCCCGCCTGGCCATCGAAGCAGCGCCGGAACTCTTGACCGGTTCGGTAGACAGCCGCTTTGTCAGGGGAATAGCTAAAGCCGTGGAAGGTGAGCGGTTGATCATCGTATTGAACGCTAAGGAGGTTCTCTCGTTTAAAGAAAAGGAGGAACTGGTGGACTTTGGGCAAAACGTGGAACTCGAAGAGGCTACGGGTACTGATGGCTGACGACTCTGCTCTCATGAGGAGAATCCTTAAAGAGATGTTTTCTTCTGATGCTCAAATCGAAGTAGTGGGCACCGCCCGTGACGGTGAGGACGCAGTAACGAAGGCACTGGAGCTTAGACCTGACGTGGTTACCATGGACGTGAATATGCCCGGGATGGACGGCCTCACTGCCCTCCAGCGCATCCTGCTTAAGGCACCGGGAAGGTCTTGGTGGCCAGAGGGGGTTATCATTTAAAAATAAAAAAGAATGCCGGTGGCAGGCTGGTGGCCAGGCTTAGCCGGCAGCCGGCGAATGCTTTATATATTCCCTCGGTTAACGTAACCATGCAGTCGGTCTTAGAAAAAGTACCTCCCCGGAATATCATAGGAGTACTTCTCACCGGAATGGGCGACGACGGAGCGAGCATGATGGTGAAAATAAGGAAGCAGGGTGGCTACACCATAGCTGAAGCGGAAGAAACCGCGGTGGTCTGGGACATGCCCAGGGAGGCTTATCTCAGGGGCGGAGCTGAGGTGGTAGCTCCGTCCCACCTCATTGCCGGGCAAATTATTGAAAGGGTGAAGAGAGATTGAAAGCCAGCCAGGTTAAGAAGCTTATGGATATTCTGTCCACCCACCCGGAAGAGAGGGAAAAATGCTATGCGGCCGTGGAACTCTCTGGTTTTTCCCAGGATAACGTCGTGGAGTATTTGGCAAAGAGGCTGGTAGAAGAGGAAAGCCGCCCGGTGCAGGAGACCATTGTGAGCGCACTTATTGCTATTGGTACGGAGGCAGTGGTGAGGCGGTGTGCTGAGCTTTTGCGCAGCGAGGACGCTTACCTGAGGAATTCGGCAATAGAGGTACTGCAGTTACTGCAACATACAGCGCTGGAGGCAGTCAGAGAACTTTTGCAGGACCCTGACCCGGATGTGCGGCTTTTGCCGTGAACGTCCTGGGAGAACTGAAGGCCGAGGAGGCCGTAGAACTTTTGCGCCGGGTTGTGGAAGAAGATGAGAATATCAACGTGGTGGCTGCGGCGGTGGAATGCCTGGGCGAAATGGGCCTGCGCAGTGAATAGAAGCGCGCATGCGTGCAGTTGGCGTGGACAGCTTCCGTGCCTATTTTGCCTGGATGCGGTTCGATACCTCGGGCCGTGAGCTGCAGGAGCTTCTCAACGCCCTGACCGTCAACGACTTTTTCCGCGAGTATCAGCAATTGCGCTGCTTTGCCGAAGAAGTAATACCTGAGGTCCTGGAAAACAAAAGCAGTCAGAATACCAATAGAATACGCGTGTGGTCCACGGGAGAAGAAGCTTACACTTTAGCCATCATTATGAAGGAAATGACCAGAGGGCTGCCCGTTGCCTGGGAAATTCACGCTGCCGATTTGAATACGGACGTGCTGGTACAAGCAAAAAGAGGACTTTACGGCATACGCGCCGTTAAAGACGTTCCGGAAGTTTACCTCATGCAATATTTTTCCCAGGTGGAGGAACAGTTCGAGGTACGTCCCGAATTACGCCGCCAGGTACTTTTTTACCACCTCAACCTTCTAAATCGGGAAAACGTGCGGAAAATGGCGGACTTCGATGCCATCTTCTGCCGCAACGTTCTCATCTACTTTGACGACGCTTCGCGCAGAGAGGTGGCCCTTTACTTTTACGATGCCTTGAGGAAAGGCGGTTTCTTCTTCCTCGGCCGCTCGGTGTCAATGAGCCGCACTGCTCCTATTTTCAGGCTGAGAAAACTTTAAGGATGCAATTATATATCAAAAAGTGAGGCGAGGGAGAGATGGCCGTACGGGTATTGATAGTGGATGATTCGTCTACGGTTCGTGGTTATTACACTTCCATCTTAAGCAAAGCCGGTTTTACTGTGGACCATGCAGTCAACGGTTACGAAGCCCTGGAAAAGGCGGTAAAATTTGATTACGACCTCTTCATTGTGGACATAAACATGCCCAAGATGTCAGGCTACGAACTGGTACGGCAACTTAGAGAGGATGAAAGGGGGGTTAGGGTGCCAGTGGTAATCATTTCGACGGAGGCAAAGGACAGCGACCGCCTGGAAGGCTACCGAGCCGGGGCTAACCTCTTTCTGGTAAAGCCGGTAAAGCCAGAAAGGCTTCTTTTTCTAACCAAAACTATCGCTGGAGTGAGGTAGTTAAGCGAAAAATGGATGAAATTCTGGAAAAATTTAAAGAGGTTCTCGACAAAACCGGATTTTTAGCCCTCTCCCTGGTTCACAACCCCGACAGCCAGGCGTTAGACCAGCTTTTAGAAAAAATAAAGGCCCTGGTAGGGCTTACCAAAGAATATGAGGCCCTAAACGAGCTGGCAGAAGGACTGTTGAGGATTCTAAACCGGGTAAAAACAGGGGAGATTGCCGCATCGGAGCAGCTTGCCGGAGCTGTCAGCAGCGCCCTTGAGTTCCTGCTGGAGGTCGTGGAAAAAGCAGAAACAGAAGGGGAGCTGCAGGTGGACGAAGATGCCTGCCGGGAAAGGATTGATAGGTTGGGAGAGTTGCCTTATAAAACCAATCTGACCGATGTTTCCCGGATGCCGGAAGCGGCCGACCAAATGGCACTCGGGAAGTGCGTTTATGAAGTGAACCTGGAAATGCGGGCCTCAGCCGAATCACCCGATCTGCTGGCAATTTATGAAAAACTGGCTTCCTGCGGAGAGATAATTCGTGCTGTGGCAAACGAGGTAGGAAAGCTGGACACCGGCGCGGCGACTGACGTGCCATCTTTCTTGTCCCTGCATTTTTACCTTAGCTCTGACCTCAGCACACATGCTTTGGAAAATACGCTTGCTGAAGTTTTAGGAGATTTGCCCGACCTGCACCTAACTATTTGCCCGGTCTTTTTGGAAACAGATAAGCCCGGTACTAGACCGGAAGATGTCAACCCAGGAAACTTCGGCAAAGAGAAAAAGACGTCCCGGGTGGAAGAGAAACCAGCTTCTCCTCCTGATATCCAGTTAAATCAGGAAGAAACAGAAGTTCTGCAGTTGATTCTGGCTCAGTTGAGAGAATACCTCGGACAACCGTGTAGCCGTGAAGATTTTCCGCGGTACGGTCTTTCGGTAGCCAGAATTTTAGCGGGGATTGGTACATACTTTAACAAGCCTGAGCTGAAGAAAGCTGAGGAACTCCTGGAAAAGCCGGGTTCTGAATGGCAAAGGGAACTCTTTTCACTCCTGGATGCAGCCGAAAAAATGGTCAGGGGTTTAGCTGCGAAAGAAGGCACTTCAATTGTACCTACGCCTGTAAAACCTGAAAGAACGAAAGTTTCTGCTCCCGCTGCACTGAGTAAAAGCATCCGGGTAGATGAAACTAAGATAGACCGGCTAATGGCGCTGGCAGGCGAACTGGTGATAAAATGCAATGCTTTGCTTTATGTAGCAAGGAAGGTAGAGGAAGAGTACGAGCTGGCTGAAGTTGCCAGAGAGTTAAAAGAACAGCATGCAGGGCTGGACAGATTGGTCCGCGAGTTGCAAGATGCCGTGATGGACATGAGACTTCTTCCGGCAAGCTATATCTTTCAAAAGTTCCCGCGGATGGTACGTGACCTGGCCAGGGAGTTGGGTAAAAAGGTTGAACTGCGGCTGGAAGGGGAAAATACGGAAATCGATAAGGCCGTTATGGAAGCGATCAGTGAGCCCATGGTCCACCTGGTGCGCAATGCTATAGATCATGGTTTTGAACCTCCTGAAGAGCGGCTAGGCCGGGGGAAAACAGCCGAGGGCACAATAACTCTCCGGGCTCTCAGGGTAGGAAACAAAATGGTGCTGGAGGTGGAAGACGACGGCCGGGGTGTCGACGTAGAGCGCGTGCGGGAGAAAGCGGTTTCGGCAGGACTTGTTTCAGCAGAAGAAGCCAGGTCCCTGACTGAGGAACAGGTGCTCGAGTTTCTCTTTGTCCCCGGTTTCAGCACGGCAGAAGAAGTGACAAAGGTTTCAGGCAGAGGGGTAGGCATGGATGCAATCAGGACGGCTGTCCGTAACCTGGGGGGGAGTGTAAAGATAAAAACGAGTCTTGGAGCCGGCACCAGGGTGAGAATGGAACTTCCACTTACTTTGGCCACCTCCCGCGTCCTGCTGGTGGTGCAGGACGGCAGGAAATACGGGTTGCCGATAGCGGATGTTAGAGAGATGGTTAAAGTGCATGCTGGCAAACTGGCCAGCATGCAGGGGAAAAGGATTGCGGTGATCCGCGGCGAGTTGGTGCCGGTGCTTTTCCTGGGTGAATTTTTTGAGGGTGGCAAAAAAGAGACCGGTGACCAGGAATTGTGCCTGGTAATCCTGACGAACGGCTTTGCACTGGTCGTAGATGATTTCTTGGGTCAAGAAGACATTGTACTTAAATCCCTTCCAGATTTGGGTAATGATTCCTGTTTCGCCGGAGCAGCCATATTGGGAGACGGGAGTATCCTGCCGGTGCTGGACCCGCACTGCATGCGGAGGCAGCTCCAACAGGCAAATCAATAAGCGGAGGTGCTGAGACGATGTTTAACGAAGAGTCCCTTCCCTATATAGAGGTTTTTCTGGAAGAAACCACTGAACAACTTCAGGAGCTGGAAGGTAAACTGGTATTCCTGGAAAAGAACTCTTCCGACCGCACCTGTTTAGACGAAATTTTCAGGATTGCCCACAATCTTAAAGGCAACGCGGCAACAGTCGGCTTTGAAGAAATGGCCACCCTGGCTCACCGCATGGAAGACCTCCTGGATGGTGTGAGAAAAAGGGGGATTCACCCCTCCGGTGAAATTATCGACACATTATTCAATGCCCTTGACGCGCTAAAAGGACTGGCCGGCAAGGCCCGGGGAGAGGGCGGGGACGTCCTTGAGCTGGAAAGCCTGGTAAATAAACTGGAGCATCTGACTCGCAGCGGACATGATGCGGGTGCCTTTGCAGAATCAAGAGAAGACGAACTAATGATTAAATTTGAGGAAGATTGCAGTATGAAGGCGGCGCGTGCTTTCGTGGTGTTAAAGACTCTGGAAGAACTGGTGAGAATTATTGAGGCCCAACCTTCATTTGACGAAATCAAAGAACATGGCTTTGAGGGTACAGAAATAAAGGTCCGGTTTTTTGCCGGGGAGAGCCCAGATGTTGTAAAGGAAGCCCTTCAGGCTATTCCCGAGGTCAAAGAAGTAGAACTGGTCCGTGATGAGATTAAAGTGGAAAAAGAGGTAGCCCTGAGAATTGATGTGGGCACGCGCCTGGACCCGCAGGCATTAGAAGAACGTTTGAGAGAAAGGCGTGCCGGCCGGGCGATTGTAGATTTAACCGGTCTGTGTGAACTCGGCCCGGCCGGCTTAAGCCGGCTCCTTTGGGCCCGTAAGCTAACCGGAGTTGAATTTACACTGCCCCGGCATCCTCAACGAAAAAAATTTTTAGAGCTTTTGGGGTTCGGTGAAAGCGCCAGGTGCAGCGGGGCCAATCTTGAGCCGGCCACCACGAAAAAAGCGTGGCAGATGGTGTTAAACCGCCTGGGAATATAATTTTTTACTGCTTCTTTAAAAACCAGGAGAGACACTCTGGCAAACCATTTTCTTGTCAACAAAGCTATGACGGGACAAAGTACCGCAGCTTGGTTTGCGGATTGCCAGTAGATAATCAATCCATTGGTTGGCATAATGGACGCCTCCAGCAAACGCATTGGTCAGTTTAGTCAAAAGAAAACCCGTCTGCTATTGTTTTCGAGAAAATTGTCATAAAGTACATTTCCATTTTACGGCTCAAGGCGCATTACTGCCCAGCTCCGCCGGGAGGGTTTTATTATCAACCGTAAAGCATTCAACGCCACATGCGCGAAATGGAAATCGCCGGCATTTGCCTGGGCCCGAACCTGAGCAAGCGGAGCCAGCAGCACCAAGGTATACCCTTACTTGCTCAGAAACCTTGACATCACCCATCCCAACCACGTCTTGGGTATTGACATCACCTACATTCACCTGCAAAATTGGCCATCATGGACTGGTACTCCCGTTACGTGGTAAGCTGAGAACTCGATCAAACTCTGGAACTACCTTTCGTTGAGGCTGTAAAGGGTGCCCTGGCCCGAAACAAGCCGGGGATTATAAAAATTAATCACCACGACCAAACATATATTTGCAGCTTAAAATTTTAATGGGGTCCACCTAGATTTTTTCTCTTACACCTTTCCGAATCTTATCCCAAATAAGTAACCTGGTTGTTAACAATGATTTGTCAACAACCTCAGCCCGGAGCAAAATGCTCCGGGCTTTTATTTGCTAAAAAAAAGTCCAGCTTTCGCTGGACGGGGAGAGATAGAACTCACCAAAGCGGAGTATTTATAGTATCTCCCATTCCCTGTCTAATATTCTATGGTAAATAAAATTTTTGGGGCAATAATCTATAGTTACTCGTGTTATACTTTTAAATAAAAACTTATTCCCCCGGAGGTGGCTTTTTTGAAGGGTATCACTGAAAAAATGTTACTGGCAGGTATTGGTGCGTTTGCTTTAACCAGGGAAAAGGCAGAACAGTTTATCAATGAAATGGTTAAAAAGGGGCAGGTAAAAAAGGATGATGCTCAATCGATTCTAGAAAATTTGATGCAAAAGGGTAAAGAAGAAAGGCAGGTACTAAAACAAGCTATCAGAATCGAATTGGAAAAGGTTAAAAGTGAATTGAATCTGGTATCACGGGAAGAACTTAATGAACTCAAGGAAAGAATTTCACAGTTGGAAAAAAAGCTATTATCTAACCAGGAAAATAAATAATCTTAAGTTTTATAATTTTTTAGCATATTTTTAGGACATCCCCAATTATAGATAAATGGGGGGGTCCTTATATGTCTTATATTTATCAAAAACTTTTGTCCGGCACTCTCGCTCTTTTATTTATTTTAACAATCGCACCGGGAACTGCCTTGGCTGCTAAAACAAGCCATAAAGGCATTGTAACCCAATCACCCAGGATTACAACAATAATCCTGGTCATTGACGGACTTCAGCAAAATCATCTTAAAACGGCAAAAATCCCTAATATTAAAGGTTTAATGAAAAGAGGAACAACCATCCAAAAAGTTGCCAATGTTCCTGACGGCATTTCAGATACAGTTTCAGCTTTACTTACGGGGACTTCTGGTATTAACAAAGAAACACTGGCTGAATTTTATTCCTCCCAACGTAAAAACGGTATTAAAACTATATTTATTGACGGTACCGGCGGGAAATTAGAGTCAGTAACCCAAGGAGCTTCCATTGTAAACAGGGGCCCTTACCACGAGGCCGATAAAATTATGACTGATGCCCTTAAGGAAATCAATCCCTCGAAAAACTTCTTTTGTATAATTGTTTTATCCCAATTTAAAGAAAAAAATAGCCGATCCTACGATAAATATGAGCAGGCCATGTCAATAGCCGATAATCAGGTAGGATTATTATTAAATCATCTGCGAAACCTTAATATATTAAGTGATACTTGTGTTGCCATAACAGGTACTACTGGAAACCCCCCAATCATTTTAAACGGGCCCAAAATTCAAAACGGGCTCAAAATTCCCATTGCCACCTACGCAGATGTGGCTGCTACCTTAAGCTTCCTAAATAATCAAGGCAGATACGGTACTGGAATGGTACTTTACGAAGCAATAGAGCCCGATACCACGTATTCACGAAGTTACCTATTGGAACAAAGAGTAAAAGAATTATCCGATGCGTATGCCCGGGCAATCAATCAAATTGAACAAATGCTCAATGAATATGAAGAAGTAAAACGCCGGCAAAACGAGCTGGATAACGAAAAAGCACGCTTTGGAAAGATAATTGAAAACCAACAAAAAGAAATTAATAAGCTTAAACTTAAAATAACCCTGTTTAAGCTTGCCGGGTACACGGCTTTATTAATATTCGTTGCAGCCCTTTATATTGAATATCGTTACTTAAAGAAACGTTTTATGTTTTTTTTGTAAAAACTTTATTGGCATATGTCCAATGTTTTTCTTTTTGTTAGCAGGATTTTAATAATTTCCGTAGAAATTTATCCGAAATTTTAAAAATTATCGCAAGCAGGAAATTCGCTAGGATTTGTAGAAATTTAATCTAAAAATATGTCCAATTATTCAGTCAAATGATTCACCTTTAGACGACGCAGAGGTGATAATATGAAACTAGCAATTTCAGGTAAAGGTGGAGTAGGTAAAACAACTATAGCATCTGCTCTAATCAAGGCTCTTGCAGAAAAACGTTCAATTGTATTTGCTATAGATGCTGATCCCGATGCTTGTTTGGCATCGGCCATTGGAATTCCGGACCAAGAAGCTCAAGACATAAAGCCAGTCGTGGAAATGAAAGACTTAATCCGGCAAAAAACTGGGGGTGGCACATTTTACGTATTGAATCCCAAACTAGATGATTCTATAGAAAGCTATTGTTACAAACATGGTAACATTTGGTTCCTCCGCATGGGAAATGTAAAAAAAGGAGGGTCCGAGTGTTATTGTCGGGAAAACACTTTTTTAAACGCGCTTGTTTCCTCCTTACTTCTTGATAAAGACGAAGCAGTTGTAATGGATATGGGAGCAGGCATAGAACATTTAACAAGAGGTACCGCCAAAGGCGTTGATATGATGCTTGTAGTGGTAGAGCCCAATAAGAACAGCATCAATACTGCTCACCGGGTTCAACGGTTGGCGGGTGATTTGGGGATAAAAAGTATTAAAATTATTGGAAACAAAATCAGTTCCGAAAAACAAAAAGAATTTATCGAAAAAAGCTTCCGGGACGGAGATGTCCTGGGATTTATAAAGTTCAATGACAGGCTTTGGGCAAGCTCAATGGATTCAGAAGATGTAATGAAGTCAGGGGGAGAGTTGGTGGAACAAATCAGGGAAATTTGCCAAAAAATTGAGAAAGAAGGGGTGGGTGATAAATAACCAAAAAAACTTATCCCCACTAGGCACCTAGTTCTGACTCTTAAAAAGGTGCGAGGCTTTTAGTTTACTAATTAAATAGCAACTCTTAAATTGAGGAGGTTGAAGTTTAATGCCAAGGTTTAGAGATGTAAACCATACCTGCCGGCCTTCGGATGCGCCTCGAGTATTAGATCCGAAGGTGATTAAACGGTCCGTTGACCCGGCAGTGATTGAAATGGTCGACATAGCACAAGAAAAAGGTATAATTACTGCTTTTGATCGGGCCGTTGCCCAGCAACCCCAATGCCAGTTCGGGTACAAGGGTCTTTGCTGCCGTTTTTGCATGATGGGGCCGTGCCGTATCAAGTCCGATGAAGGTCCTGCCAGCAGGGGTATTTGTGGTGCTTCGGCATGGACCATTGCCGCCCGTCATACCGGCCTTATGTTGCTCACCGGTGCCGCTTCCCACAGTGAGCACGCCAGCCACATGGCCCATACCCTGTTGGAAGCAGCTGAAGGACATGCACCCGATTACGGCGTAAAGGATCCGGAAAAACTACGTGCTGTTTGTAAGCGTGTTGGTATAGAAATAGAAGGCAAAGATGATATGACGCTGGCCAAAGAACTGGCTGAAGCAGCGCTGGCCGATTATAGCCGGCTCAAAGGGTTCGGAGAATCTACCTGGGTAAATACTACAGTTACCCCCGACCGTATTGAAAAATTCCGCACCCATGATGTTATGCCAAGCGGTGTTTATAATACAATTTCCGAACTGGTATCCCAAGCTCACGTTGGTATGGATAACGATCCGGTTAACATCATTTTCGCTGCAGTACGCGTAGCCCTGGCAGACTACGTAGGTATGCATGTGGGAACTGATCTTTCCGATATCATTTTCGGAACACCTAGCCCTGTTGTTAGCGAAGCTAATATGGGCGTAATTGACGAAAAGAAGGTTAACTTTGTATTACATGGCCATAACCCCATCCTTAGTGAAATTATCGTTCAAGCAGCAAAGGAATTGGAAGGCGAGGCCAAGGATGCCGGCGCTGAAGGAATCAACCTCATGGGCATCTGCTGTACGGGTAACGAAGTATTAATGCGCCAGGGAGTACCCTTGGTAACTTCCTTTGCTTCCCAGGAGTATGCCATAGCCACCGGCGCAATTGACGCCATGTGCGTAGACGTACAGTGTATTATGCCCTCCATTAGAACTGTAGCTGAATGCTTCCACACCCGTATCATTACCACTTCACCCATTGTTAAGATACCCGGAGCATATCATATCGATTTCCAAACCGATAAAGCCCTGGAAAACGCCAAGCAGGCAATACGAATTGCTATAGAAGCTTTCAAGGAGAGGGATAACAGCAAGGTACACATTCCGACTATTAAAAACAAGGTAGTTGCCGGTTGGAGCAAGGAAGCTCTATATGAAGTATTCAAATCCGTCAATCCCGATAACCCGGTAAGTGTTCTAACCAATGCCATTTTAAGTGGCGAATTGAAGGGCGTTACAGTATTTGCCGGCTGCAACAACCTGAAGAGACCTCAAGATCAGAGCCACCTGGAAATCATTAAGGAATGTCTCAAAAATGACGTTTTCGTAATCGGAACTGGTTGTGCAATGCAAGCCTGCGCGAAAGCAGGACTTTTAGCCCCCGAAGCAGTAGAAGAATATGCTGGCGAAGGGCTGAAGAACTTCCTGGCCCGCATTAGTGAAAAAGCCGATTTGAGCACTGGTCTGCCACCGGTATTCCACATGGGTTCCTGTGTGGACAACACCAGGTGTTCCGATCTATTGATGGATATGGCCAGAGAACTAAACGTTCCTACTCCTAAAGTACCGTTTGTAGCCTCCGCGCCGGAAGCCATGAGCGGCAAGGCAGTGGCTATCGGTACATGGTTCCTGGCTATGGGTTGTCCGGTACACGTAGGCGCTATGCCACCTGCGGAAGGCAGCGACCTGATTTACAGTATTCTGACCCAGATTGCCGGTGACGTTTTCGGCGGGTACTTTATGTTTGAAATGGATCCTGCAGTTGCAGCTAAGAAGATTTTAAGTGCTCTCGAATATCGCACCTGGAAGCTGGGTGTGCACAAGAAAACTGCCGAGAACTTTGAAACCGAACTCTGTCAGGGTTATTAATAAACCGGGTCGAAGGGAGGAATTTTAATGTCTTTTGATCAGATCTTTGAAGGTGCCATAGAACCGGGCAAAGAGCCGAAAAGGCTTTTTAAAGAAGCCTATGAAGGTACCATAACCGCACTCAGCTACGCAGAAATACTGCTTAACCAGGCCATTCGCCAATATGGTGAAGATCATCCGGTAGGATACCCCGATACCGCCTACTACCTGCCCGTAATCCGCTGCCTGAGCGGTGAAGAAATCAAAACCCTGGGTGACTGCGTGCCGGTGTTAAACCGCATGCGCCACGCCGTCAAAGAAGAAAAAACCTTTGCAAACGCCCGCAAGTGGGGTGAAGCCACCTGGTACGCGGCAGAGATTATCGAGGCCGTGCGCTACCTGAAGCACAGCCCGGAAAACCCGCTGCACGTTCCACCGTGGACCGGGTTCATCGGCGACCCGGTGGTCCGCCAGTACGGCATCAAGATGGTTGACTGGACCATCCCGGGTGAGGCCGTAATTCTCGGCCGGGCCAAGGACTCCAAGGCAGCCAAAAAAATAGTCGACGACTTAATGGGTAAGGGCCTCATGATCTTCCTCTGCGATGAAATTATAGAACAACTCCTGGAAGAAAACGTCAAGCTGGGCGTTGACTATATAGCCTATCCCCTGGGCAACTTCACCCAGGTGGTGCACGCGGCCAACTACGCCCTCCGGGCCGGCATGATGTTCGGCGGCATCAAGCCGGGAGATTATGACGCACAGCGCCAGTACCAGCGCGACAGGATTCTAGCCTTCGTGCTCTACCTGGGCGAGCACGACATGGTAAAAACCGCTGCCGCCATGGGCTGCATTAACGTAGGTTTCCCCGTTATAACCGACCAGGAACTCCCGGAAGACAAGCAGATTCCCGACTGGTTTATCAGTGAGCCGGATTACGATAAGATCGTCCAGAAGGCCCTGGAGACCCGTGGAGTTAAGATTACATCCATCAGCATCGACGTACCCATCACCATCGGCCCCGCCTTCGAGGGCGAGAGCATCCGCAAGAAGGACATGTACGTGGAGTTCGGCGGGACCAAGACTCCCAGCTTCGAGCTGGTGCGCATGGCCGGTGAAAACGAAGTGGAAGACGGCAAGATTGAACTCATCGGCCCCGATATCGACACCGTAGAAGCCGGCGGCCGCATGCCCCTGGGTATAGTGGTTGACATATACGGCAAGAAGTTCCAGGAAGACTTCGAACCCGTTCTCGAGCGCCAGATCCACTACTTTACCAACTACGGTGAAGGCCTGTGGCACGTGGGCCAGAGGGACATCATGTGGGTGCGCATCAGCAAGGATGCCTTTGGAAAGGGATTCCGCCTGAAACATATAGGCGATATACTATACGCCAAATTCAAGGCTGAATTTGCCTCCATCGTAGACCGGGTACAGGTCACCATTTATACCGATGAGGAAAAAGTCCTGGAGATGCGGGAAGTGGCCCGGAAGTACTACCAGAGGCGGGACGAGCGCCTGAAAGAACTGAAGGACGAAAAGGTGGATACCTTCTACTCCTGCACCCTGTGCCAGTCCTTCGCCCCCACCCATGTTTGCGTTATCGCCCCCGAGCGGGTGGGACTGTGCGGTGCCGTAAGCTGGCTGGATGCCAAGGCGGCCTATGAAATTAACCCGCACGGCAACAACCAGCCCATTCCCAAGGAGGGCGTTATCGACGAGGTCAAAGGTCAGTGGAAATCCTTTAACGACTTCGTCTATAAAAACTCGCAGCGCAGTGTCGAAGCCGTTAATTTCTACACCATCATGGAGCATCCCATGACCTCCTGCGGCTGCTTTGAGTGCATCCTGGCCATGGTTCCCGAGTGCAACGGCTTCATGGTAGTTAACCGCGAGCACTCCGGCATGACCCCGTCCGGAATGACCTTCAGTACCCTGGCCGGGACCATAGGAGGCGGCGCCCAGATGCCCGGGTTCATGGGTATCGGCAAGTCATATCTTGGCTCGCCCAAGTTTATTCCTGCCGACGGCGGGCTGGCCCGCCTGGTCTGGATGCCCAAGGCACTGAAGGAAGAACTGCGGGAAATGCTGGAAGAAGCAGCCGAGCGGGAAGGTTTGGGCAAGGACTTTGTGGACAAAATTGCCGATGAGACAGTGGGCACCAGCGGAGAAGAAATACTGCCCTTCCTGGAAGAAAAAGGCCACCCGGCCTTAACCATGGATCCGTTAATGTAAATATTAAACTAAGATATGAATTGTCTATACCGGAACCCTTATTATAAGGGTTCCGGTAGGGCATTCTTTGTTGCAAGTAATAAATGATTGAAAGAAAGGAGTAGAGAGAGTATGGGTTTGACAGGTTTAGAGATTTTTAAGCAATTACCTAAAACAAACTGTAAAGATTGTGGTCACCCTACCTGCTTGGCTTTTGCAATGGCATTAGCAAGTGGTAAAGCTAGTTTAGATAGTTGCCCGCACGTATCTGACGCAGCAAGAGAGGCCTTAGATTCTGCATCTGCTCCACCCATTGCCACCATTAAAATCGGCACCGGTGAACAAGAACTTACCTTAGGTGGAGAGACTGTCCTTTTCCGCCACGACAAACGTTTTGAAAATATGACCGGTATTGCTATTGCTGTATCAGATGCTGACGATACCGATGCCATTACCGCAAAGGTCAACGAAATTAATAAGTTGGTATTCGATCGCGTCGGTCAAATCCATAACGTAAACCTGGTGGCTGTTAAGAATGATTCCGGAAACGCCGATAAGTTCGCCGAAGCAGTTAAAATTGTCCAAGAAAATTCCAAGTTCCCCATGATCTTAATGACGGAAAATACGGCGGCTGCTGAAAAAGCATTGGAAATCTGTGCTGCAGGTAAGCCATTACTTTACGGAGCAACTGCTGATAACTACGAAACCATGACCGAGTTGGCCAAGAAAAATGAAGTGGTCCTCGGTGTCAAGGGAAATGACCTTAACAGCTTGGCAGAACTGGTAGAAAAGATTCACGGGCTTGGATACAAGCAGCTGGTTATCGATTCCGGAAGTCGTGAATTAAGCAAGGTACTGGCTGACCAAACACAAATACGGCGTCAGGCTTTGCGCAGGTTCCGTCCTTTCGGCTATCCTACCCTGACTGTGGTAACCAATGAAGATCCCATCCAGGCAGTTGCAGAGGCAAGTGTTTGTATCGCTAAGTATGCCGGCATAGTTGTTTACCCATCTGCCGATCCGGCTGAAATTTTACCATTGATTACCTTACGCCTGAATATTTATACCGACCCACAAAAGCCCATAGCTGTTGAATCTAAGGTTTATGAAGTTGGCACACCGGATGAAAATTCACCGGTATTTATTACAACTAACTTCTCCCTCAGCTACTTCTGCGTACAGGGCGATGTTGAAGCAGCCAGAATTTCCGGTTACATCCTCCCTGTTGACACCGACGGCATTTCCGTCCTGACCGGATGGGCAGCTGGTAAATTTACTCCTGAAAAAATTGCTGAAATGCTAAAAGAAACCAATATGGAGGAGAAAGTAAAGCATAAGACTGTAATCATCCCCGGAGGCGTTGCTGTTATGAGCGGAAAACTGCAAGAAATTAGTGGGTGGAACGTAATGGTTGGCCCACGGGAGTCCTCCGCAATTCCCAGCTTTATTAAGCAGCGCTGGAATGTTAGCTAATTATTAACTTCAGCGCATAAAAACCCTGTTCCAAAAATGCAGAAATATATGCAATAAGCTTCGGAAAGGATGTGACGATATGGCATTTAATATAGCTGTAGCCGGAAAAGGGGGTACAGGGAAAACCACTCTGGTTTCACTGATCATCAGGCAATTAATTAAAAACGGTAAAAAACCCGTTCTGGCTGTAGATGCAGACGCCAATGCCAATTTAAATGAAGCATTAGGTATGGAAATCGAAGATTCCATCGCTGAGATTCTGGCAAGCTTATATAATGCCACCCAATCCCTGCCAGCCGGTATGACTAAGGACCAATACATGGAATACCGCATCCATGAGTCTTTATCAGAAGGAGATGATGTAGACCTTCTGGTTATGGGCGGACCTGAGGGACCAGGGTGTTACTGCTACGCAAATAACTTACTCCGCAACTATATGGCAGAACTCAGTGCAAACTATCCCTATTTGGTAATGGACAACGAGGCAGGCCTGGAACATCTCAGTCGCCGCACTACCCAGAACGTAGACCTCCTTTTCGTAACCAGTGACGCCAGCGCCCGGGGAATTCGTTCGGCCAAGCGTATAAAAGAACTGATAGATACACTTAAGCTGGATATTAAACAAATTTATCTGGTAGTGACCAAGGTGGAACAAAATACTATAGAACCCTTAATGCCTGAAGTCGAACGTACCGGCTTGAAGTTAGTGGGTACCATTCCATTAGACAATCAGGTTTACGAATATGACCTTTACAGCAAGCCATTAATTGACCTGCCGGATAATTCACCTGTGGTAAGCGCAGTTACAAATATATTGAGAAAAACCGGAGTCCTATAATAACAGCCTTGCCTCTTTAAATGAAAAAGATTTATGTGTTAGCAGAAAGGAGCGGAACAAATGCCTGTTAACATAGTTAAAGAAAAATGGACCAGCAATGTAGGAGAAGTGGTCCTGGGTACAGAACCCAATGTCGTAAAAGTAGGCGGCGAAAGCACATTGCCTTTCCTGCACTTCGAAGGCGAAATACCCCACAGGCCTGTTTTGGCCCTGGAAGTGTGGGATATGGAACCCACAGATTGGCCTGAGCCAGTGAAGGAGCCCTTTGCCGATGTCTTATCGGATCCCGTGGCATGGGCGAAAAAGAATGTTGAGTATGGTGCCGATTTGGTGGCCTTGCGTTTAATAAGTGCCAACCCTGATAACAAAGATACCAGTGGTGAACAGTGCGCTGAAATTGCCAAAGCTGTAGCAGAGGCCGTAAACGTTCCTCTTATCATTCTGGGCTGCGGCTCGGAAGAAAAAGACGCCGAAATCCTTCCGGCAGTAGCGGAAGCCCTTTCAGGCAAGAACTTCCTGCTCGGCCCGGCCACAGAAAATAATTATAAGACAATTACAGCTGCTTGCATGGGGCACGGGCACAACATCATAGCCGCCAGCCCACTGGATATCAACTTAGCAAAGCAGCTTAATATTTTAATTACTGAAATGAACATGAGCCCTAACAAAATCGTTATTGACCCGCTGGTCGGCGCACTGGGCTACGGAATAGAATATGCTTATTCCATCATGGAACGCGCCCGCCTCGGGGCACTTATGGGGGATAAAATGTTATCCATGCCCGTAATCTGCACCGTCGGACAAGAAGCATGGAAGACTAAAGAGGCTAAAAGTCCGGAAGAAGAAACTCCCGAATGGGGAGAGCAGAAGAAACGGGCTATCCTTTGGGAAATAGTTACAACCGTCGCCTTTGCCCAAGCAAGTGGTTCCATCTTTGTACTCCGTCACCCTGAATCCGTAAAACAATTAAAGGTTCACTTTGATCAACTCATGAAGAGTAATGAGTATTAAAATAAAGGGGAGGCTACAATATGATCCTTATAGGTGAGCGGATTAACGGCATGTTCAAAGATATTCGGGAAGCCATCCTGAACAGAGACCCCGAACCTATTAAGCAACATGCCATCAAGCAATATGAAGCAGGTGCACGTTACCTGGATATTAACACTGGCCCCACCGTGGACCCCAAGGATCAGCCCGCGGTTATGGAGTGGCTGGTTCAGGTTGCCCAAGAGGCCTGCCCGCTACCATGCTGCATTGACTCTACTAACCCCGATGCCATTGAGGCTGGGCTCAAAGTTCATAAAGGCAAAGCGATAATAAACTCCACTACCGCCGACCAGCATAAAATGGACCGGTATATTCCCCTTGCTGCAAAGTATAATGCGGCAATTATCGGCCTAACCATGAACGAAAAGGGAGTACCGAAGAGTGCCAGCGACCGTATCGCCCTGGCCATGGAGATTGTAGTAAACTGCGACATGCATGGCGTTCCTACCGATGACTTATATATAGACCCCCTTATGTTACCCTGTAACGTGGCCCAGGAACACGGCGTCGAGGTATTGGAAACATTGCGCCAAGTTAAAACCTTGGCCGACCCTCCTCCTAAAACAACCATGGGGTTAAGTAACGCTTCCCAAGGTTGCTCAAACCGCCACTTAATTAATAGAACATTCCTTGTTATGAGTATGGCTTGCGGACTTGATTCCGCCATTGCTGATGTTTATGATCCCCTACTTATAGAAGAAGTAGCAGCAGCCAGGATTTTATTAAACCAGGATATCTATTGCGATTCTTTTGTAAAAACTTACCTCCAAAGGTAAATATAAAAAAGGGCAGTTACCCTTAGAGGGGGCTCTGCCCTTTTTTATACACCATATATGGCGTTTTTCACGACCTTTTAAAAGAATTGACAGTCAAACGGAGAAATATTATACTAGGTACAAGATGTGATTATCCTGGTACCGTAGCTTTACATACAGTCCGTTCAGAAACATTCGTATTTTCAGCAATACAGCAGCGGAAATTACTAAAGAAAGCTCTAATCAATTCAGTACCTTCCTTAAATTCAATTATTTAATTAAATTTTAACTTAAACAATAAAGCTCCTTTCTAGCATTATTTGCACCACACTTCACATCATAAAAGTCCCCTTCAATTACAGTAGCAAATCCCCATTTATTCCAGCAGTTATTTTATTTTTGCACCGGGAGCAGTCACATCAGTTATATTATAATTTATCATAATTATTACTTTTTTAGCCAGAAGGCGGAATATTTTTAGATCCCCTTTGACCCCCAATTTTAGGAGGACGGATGTGATGCTAAGATGAGTGCCACGAAACCTGATAAGATTGGTGCTGTATTGGTAGTTGGTGCTGGTATTGCCGGTATACAGGCATCCCTCGATCTGGCCGAATCGGGTTATTATGTATACCTGGTTGACAAAGCACCGGCCATCGGCGGGACTATGCCCATGCTGGACAAGACATTCCCTACCAACGATTGTTCCATGTGTATTTTATCTCCCAAGCTGGTAGAATGCGGCCGGCACTTG
This sequence comes from Desulfofundulus sp. JL263-se, assembly GCF_056316025.1. Lineage (NCBI taxonomy): Bacteria > Bacillati > Bacillota > Clostridia > Eubacteriales > Peptococcaceae > Desulfofundulus > Desulfofundulus sp. JL263-se. The sequence continues at coordinate 2,002,816 of NZ_CM149993.1, forward strand.
AACATTGAAGTCATTACCAACGCCGAATTAGTAGACCTGCAAGGTGAACCGGGTAACTTTAAAGCCACCATCCAAAAATATGCCCGGTATGTTGACCCGGAAAAATGTACCGGCTGCGGATCTTGTGCTGAAGAATGTCCTGTTAAAGTAGACGATGAATTTAACCAAGGGCTGGGCAAGCGCAAGGCCATTTACAAACTTTATGCCCAGGCATATCCCAACGCCTATGCCATTGATGCAAGCAAGTGTTTAAAAATTAAAAAGCCCAAGGCCTGCGGTAAATGTTTAGAAGTCTGTCAAGCAGACGCAATCAACCACGAGATGCAAGACGAAACCATCGAAATTGAAATAGGCTCCGTCATTTTATCTCCAGGCTTTGAAAAGTTTGACGCTTCCAAGCTGGAATACTACGGCTACGGTAAGTTTGCCAATGTAATTACAAGCCTCGAGTTTGAGCGCATCTTAAGTGCTTCCGGACCTTACGGAGGTCATTTGCAACGTCCTTCCGACGACAAGGAACCTGAGAAAATTGCATGGATACAATGCGTAGGTTCCCGTAACTGCCGGGAAGAGCACGGCTATTGTTCATCTGTATGCTGCATGTATGCCATTAAGGAAGCCGTAATTGCCAAAGAACATGCCAGTTATCCCCTGGAAACAACTATTTTCTACATGGATATGCGCACCTACGGCAAAGATTTTGAAAAGTATTACGAAAAGGCTAAGAATGAACAGGGAGTCAACTTCATTAGATCCCGCATTTACGAAGTAACCGAAAAACCTGATAACAGCGGCAATCTTTTGATTCGCTATGCTGACGAAAATGGTACCATACATTATGAAGAGTTTGATCTCGTAATTCTCTCCGTTGGTCTGGAACCACCAGCTAATCTTGTTGAACTGGCAGACAAGCTGGGACTAAACCTGAACCAGTTCAATTATTGTGAACCCCAAAATCTTACCGGCGTAGAAACCAACAAGCCCGGCATTTATGTTGCCGGTGCATTCAGCGGGCCCAAGGATATTCCGGAAACAGTCATGCAGGCCAGTGCAGCTGCGGCCAATTCCGGGGCAATCCTGGCAGCGGCCCGGGGAACTATGACCAAAACCAGGGAATTCCCGCCGGAAAAGGACGTAGTAGGGGAAGTTATCCGTACAGGCGTTTTCGTCTGCCACTGCGGTATTAATATTGGAAGTGTAGTTAACGTTCCTGAAGTTGTTGAATTCGCTAAAACGCTGCCCGGCGTTGTTTACGCTACCGAAAAGTTGTATGCCTGTTCTCAAGACACTTCAGCCCAAATTAAGGAAGCCATCGAGGAATATAATCTAAATCGTGTAGTTGTAGCTTCCTGCAGTCCAAGAACCCACGAGCCATTGTTCCAGGAAACACTGAGGGAGGCCGGCCTTAACCCGCACCTGTTTGAAATGGCCAACATCAGGGACCAGTGTTCCTGGGTACACATGAATGAACCTGAAAAGGCAACGGAAAAAGCCAAGGACCTTATAAAAATGGCTGTGGCCAAGGCGGCTCTCCTCCAGCCCATCCAGGGCTCTGAACTGGGAATGAACCACGATGTGCTGGTTATCGGAGGCGGAGTCTCCGGTATGACTAGCGCACTAACCTTAGCAGAACAGGGCTATAAGGTTTACTTAGTTGAAAAAGAAGATAAGCTAGGCGGCATTGCCAACCGCATTCGCTACGGAATGAAGGGTGAAGACGTTCAAGCATATCTGGCAGATTTAATTCAAAAGGTAAATAATAACCAGTTAATTACCATATTTACCGGCACCAACATCAAAAACGTCACCGGATTTGTAGGTAACTTTAAAACTACATTAAGCAACGGCAATGAAATTTCACACGGGGTAACCGTTATCGCCACCGGGGCAGAAGAATATCAACCTAAGGAGTACCTTTACGGTAAGAGTGACCGGGTAATGACCCTCCTTGAATTAGAAGGTGCTTTGGCCGACGGCGATAGCAAGGTTACCGGTGCCAAGAATTACGTATTTATCCAGTGTGTTGGTTCCCGGGATGAGGAACGCCCTTACTGCAGCCGCATTTGCTGCACCAAATCTATCAAACTGGCCCTGAAGATAAAGGAAGCTAACCCTGATGCCAATATCTACATCTTATACCGGGACATTAGAACTTACGGCTTCTTTGAGGAAATGTACAGGGAAGCCCGCAGGAAGGGTATCATCTTTATACGTTACTCCCAAGAAAACAAGCCCGTTGTGGAGAATGCCGACAAGGGCATTAAGGTGACCGTAACCGACCATGTATTGGGAATTCCGGTAGTTATTGAAGCTGATGTGGTTGGTTTGGCAGCTGCAATTGTTGCTCCGGAAGAAAACAACAGCAAGCTCAGCCAGTTCTTCAAGGTTCCCATGAACCAAGAAGGATTCTTCTTGGAAGCTCATATGAAGCTTCGTCCTGTGGACTTTAGTACCGAGGGCGTATTCATGTGCGGACTGGCACATGGCCCCAAGAACCTGGAAGAAAACATTTCTCAAGCTAAGGCCGCAGCTGGAAGAGCTTGCACCCTTTTGGCCCGGGATACAGTTGCAGTGGAAGGCAAGTGCGCAGTGGTTAATAAGAGGAAATGTACCGGCTGTGGCACCTGTGAATCGGTATGCCCGGCACAAGCAATTTCCGTTGACGAAAAAGAAAAAGTAGCTGTTGTAAATGAGGCTCTGTGCAAGGGCTGCGGAGCATGTGCTTCCTCTTGTCGGTGCGGAGCGTTAAACGTCAAGGGATGCACCAACGAACAAATCGTAGCTATGATTAATGCGCTGTAGCAACTGGGGAGGGAAAACAGAGAATGGAAAGGGAACCTAAAATAGTGGCGTTCCTTTGTAACTGGTGTAGTTATGCCGGCGCTGACCTGGCAGGTATAGGCAGGATGCAATATCCTCCCAACGTCCGGGTTGTACGCATACCATGTACCGGCAGAATTAACCCATTGTTTATAATCAGTGCGTTGCGAAACGGTGCTGACGGCATTCTTGCCTCCGGGTGACATCCCGGAGAGTGCCACTATGTTAGTGGCAACCTGGTTGCACGGAGGAAGTTTGCTTTACTCAAAAACCTCTTGGAATACATGGGAGTGGAAGAAGGTCGTATAAACTTCACATGGATTTCGGCTTCTGAAGGTGCCCGTTTCGCCGAAGTAATTACTAAAGTAACCGAAAAAGTTAAGCAACTGGGCCCGAACAAAGGACTGGTTGCAAACGAATCGGGGTGTTGCGGATGCAAGGAATAGCAACTGCAGTCCAAAATGCGGCGAAAAAATTATTAGAAGAAAATAAAGTTGACTTGGTAATCGGCTTTGCCAAGGGCAGCCTGCCCCTCCGCAGTACTCCCGTCTTCATACGCAAGCCGGAAGATGCGGATAAGTTAACATGGAACTTAAACTGTGAAAATAACTTGGCTAACTATCTAAGAAAAAAGGACCAAAAAATAGGGGTAGTGGCAAAAGGCTGTGACAGTCGCTCTATTGTGGCTTTAATTAAGGAAAACCAGGTTAACAGGGAAAATCTATATATTATAGGTGTACCGTGCAATGGTATGGTTGACCGTAAGAAGATTGCAGAACTTTTAGAGGGCAAGGAACTTTTAGAAGTAGAAGAAAAGGGAGAAACCCTGGTACTTAAAGGGCGGGATTTCAATAAAACCGTTAATATTTCCGAAGTTCTTCATGGGTCGTGTAAAGCTTGCCGCCACAAAAACCCGGTAATTTATGATGAAATGATAGGAGAACCTGTTCCTGAAAAAACAGATGATGACTTTTCCGATATTAAGGAGTTCGAAGCAAAATCTATTGCCGAAAGGCGCAACTACCTTGTCGGGGAACTAAGTAAGTGCATTCGCTGCTACGCTTGCAGGAATGCCTGCCCGATGTGCTACTGTGAGGAGTGCTTTGTGGACTGTTCCACTCCTGAATGGATAGGTAAAAGTGCTACCAATGTTCAAGATAACCTTTTATTCCAGGCTGTTCGGGTATTTCACAGTGCCGGCCGCTGCGTAGACTGCGGCGCATGCGAACGCGCCTGCCCCATGGGTATTAATCTAAGCATTCTTACCCGTAAGCTGGTCAAGGACGCCAAGGAATTCTTCGGAGCCGAGGCAGGCGTAAACATGGAAGATAAGCCGGCCCTCTCCACTTTTGAATTGAATGACCCACAACCTTTTTTGGTGAAGGAATGAGGTGAAAATATATGATAATAACCAAAAAAGATATCGCAAATTTCCTGGACAGCCTAAAAGCCAATTATCAAGTATATGCACCCGTAAAGCAAAATCATTATGTAATGTTCAAAGAAATCACCTCCGGCTCAGATGTCTTATTGGATTATAGTAATTCCAAGATTCCACCTAAAGGGATTTTATTTCCTCAATCTGAAGAACTGTTTAGTTACAAGGTAGATAAACAAGGTGCTCAACTGGAAGAAAAAATCGACAGCCAGAAAAAAGTAATTTTTGGGATTCGTCCTTGTGACGCCAAAAGCCTGGCTTTACTAGACAATGTATTCAGTAATGATAAATATCAGGACCCTTATTATGTAACCCGCCGTAAAAACACCGTGCTGGTAGGGATAGGATGTAATGAGCCCCAAAGCACCTGTTTCTGTACATCCATCGGTGGCGGGCCCTTTGACACCAGTGCCTTGGACCTGCTTCTGACAGATGTAGGAGATAAATATGTAGTAGAGATTATTACAGATAAAGGTAAAGAACTACTAAGTGATGCCAATTGTGTCGAAGCAACTGATACTGACAAAGAGGCTGCCTCCAGAGCAAAGAGCAATGCAACCCTTATTAATGCTATCAATATAGACGGTCTTAAGGCTAAATTGGACGTTAATTTTTACGACGAAATTTGGGATTTTATATCTGAAAAATGCTTGGGTTGCGCTGCTTGTACCTATTCCTGTCCTACATGCCACTGCTTTGACATTGTGGACGACGCCGTGGACACCAATGGATGCCGTGTTCGCAATTGGGACTCCTGCATGTTCCCGTTGTTTACGTTGCACGGTTCCGGCCACAACCCGCGGCCCAGCGGCAAAGAACGTTTCCGCAATCGTATTATGCATAAATTTAAATACTTCGTGGATAATTTCAATGCCACGGCCTGCGTAGGTTGTGGCAGGTGCATCCAAAACTGCCCTGTAAACTTGGATATCCGGGAAGTTTTGGCGGAGATTAAGGCGTCGGAAGCGAGGTCGGTAAGCTAATGAAGAATCCATATCTGCCGCTACCAATGAAACTGGTTAAAAATTTTACAGAAACTGAGGATAAACTTATTCATACTTTTACTTTCGAATTTCTCAGCGAAGAAGATGAAAAAAGTTTTACCTATACACCCGGCCAATTTGCTGAAATATGTGTTTTTGGTAAAGGAGAAGCACCCTTTGGCATCGCCTCATCCCCAACCGAGCCAGGTCACTTAAAGTTCTCAGTTGCTAAGGTAGGGGTTGTGTCCACAGCTCTTCACTTAATGGAAGAAGGAACTATCGTAGGAATACGCGGCCCACTGGGTAATAATTTTCCCATTGAAGAATTAAAAGGTAAAAATATTGTTATCATAGGCGGGGGTTTTGCTTTTACCACCTTACGTGCCCTTACCACTTATATACTACACCCCGATAACCGCGGCGATTTCGGTAATTTAACCGTAATTTACGGTGCCAGGAATCCTGGTCTCTTACTCTACAAGGATGAGTTGGCCGAATGGGAAAAGCGCTCCGATATAGAACTTGTTACTACTATTGACAGGCCGGTGGAAGGTTGGAACGGCAAAGTAGGTTTTGTTCCTCAGGTAACCGAAGAGGTGGCACCTAGTGCGGATAACGCCTATGCCATCATCTGCGGTCCTCCAATTATGATTAAATTCACCATACCAGTACTGGAAAAGCTAGGATTTAAGCCCGAGTACACCATAATGTCGCTGGAGAACAGAATGAAGTGTGGAATCGGCATGTGCGGCAGGTGTAACGTTGGAAATAAATATGTATGCAAAGACGGTCCTGTTTTTACCAGAGCTCAACTTTTAGAGTTGCCTAACGAATACTAAAACACGGAGTTAATTGTAAGGACAGACTATTCCATTTTGAGTTGAAAGGAATAGTCTGTCCTTACAAAAGAATAAATTTATACTAAAAACACCGTACTGTAACGGTGGACTCCAAATGAGAGGGTGGATGTGGTGCCATGAGTGCTGATAAGGTCGGCGCCGTAATGGTGGTTGGTGCAGGAATTGCCGGAATACAGGCATCTCTTGACCTTGCCGAGTCGGGCTACTATGTGTACCTCGTAGAACAATCACCGGCCATTGGCGGGACCATGCCTATGCTGGACAAAACATTTCCCACCAATGATTGTTCCATGTGTATTCTTTCTCCCAAGCTAGTTGAATGCGGAAGACACCTAAACATTGAAATCCTTACGTGCTCCGAAGTGACAGAAGTAACAGGAGAACCTGGCAATTTTAAGGTTACGGTAACCAAGCACCCCAGGTACGTTGATATTGACAAGTGTAAAGGCTGCGGAGACTGCGCCGGAGAATGCCCGACCAAAACCCCGGATGAATTCAACCAGGGCTTAAACAACCGCAAGGCCATTTACAAGCCTTATGCCCAGGCATACCCCAACGCCTATACCATTGATGCAAGCAAGTGTTTAAAAATTAAAAAGCCCAAGGCCTGCGGTAAATGTTTAGAGGCCTGCCAGGCGGATGCCATTAACCACGACATGGGAGAAGAAATAGTTGAATTAAATGTCGGTTCTATCATTTTGTGCCCCGGCTTTGAAAAGTATGACCCGGCCCAATTGGAATATTATGGCTACGGGAAATATCCCAACGTACTTACCAGCCTTGAATTTGAGCGGATTCTTAGTGCTTCAGGCCCGTTCCAGGGACATCTAGTAAGACCCTATGATCATAAAGAACCCAAGAAAATAGCTTGGATTCAATGCGTTGGCTCCAGAAACGTACGGGAAGAGAAAGGTTACTGCTCTTCCGTATGTTGCATGTACGCAATAAAAGAAGCAGTTATTGCCAAAGAGCATAGCGAGGACGACCTGGAGACAACCATCTTCTACATGGATATGCGGACTTACGGTAAGGGATTTGAAAAATATTATGAAAGGGCTCGTAATGAACACGGAGTTAAATTCGTGCGCTCACGGATTTTTGATATTTCTGAACTGGATGACGAAAGCAAAAATTTAGTCATTAGATATGCTGATGAAGCAGGGACCATCCACTACGAAGAATTCGACCTGGTAGTCTTGTCCGTAGGCCTTAAACCTTCAGAAAGTGTAATTGAGCTGGGTAAGAAACTGGGCCTGGACCTTAACAATTTCGGTTTCGCAGAAACCGAGCCTTTAACTGGTGTAAATACATCAAAGCCTGGCATTTACGTTGCCGGTGCCTTCGGCGGGCCAAAGGATATCCCCGAAACGGTAATGCAGGCAAGCGCTGCTGCTGGGGCATCTGTGGCTCTTTTAGGTGACGTCCGGGGAACCGCTGTTAAGGAAAAAGAGTTTCCGCCGGAAAAGGATACCAGCGGTGAAGAGCCACGTATAGGGGTATTTGTCTGTCACTGCGGTGTTAACATTGGAGGCGTGGTTAATGTACCTGAAGTTGTAGAAATGGCCAAGAGGCTTCCTAACGTTGTCTATGCCGGTGAATTCCTCTACGTTTGCTCCCAGGACAGTCAGGCAGCCATTAAGGAAGCCATTGAAGAACACAAACTTAACCGGGTAGTCGTCGCCTCCTGCAGCCCCCGCACTCACAAGCCGCTTTTCCAGGAAACCATACGGGAAGCCGGTTTAAATCGTTATTTATTCGAAATGGCCAATATCCGTGACCAGTGTTCGTGGGTCCATATGAATGAGCCGGAAAAGGCCACTGAAAAGGCGAAAGACCTGGTTAAGATGGTGGTTGCCAAAGCAGCCCTCCTCGAACCGGTGAGGCAAATATCCGTGGGAGTAACCCCCAAGGCATTAGTTATCGGCGGAGGCATATCCGGTATGACCAGTGCCCTAAGCCTTGCTGAACAGGGCTATGACGTGCACATCGTAGAAAAAGCTGCTCAATTGGGAGGTAATGCCCTTCGCATTAAGCAAGGTTTCCGGGGCGAAAATGTTCAGGCATTCTTAAGCGAACTCATTGAAAAGGTAAAATCCAATTCCAAGATTCAGGTTACCACAGGTACCGAGGTAACCGAAGTGTCCGGTTATGTGGGCAACTTTGTAACCACCCTGAGCAACGGTAAAAAAGTAGAACACGGCGTAACGATTATTGCCATTGGCGGACAGGAGTATAAGCCCACAGAGTACCTTTACGGTAAACATGACGCCGTATTTACACAACTGGAACTGGAGGAGGCCTTGACGGCAGGCGACTTACGACTTAAAGAAGCCCAAAATATTGTTCTTATTCAGTGTGTGGGCTCCAGGGAGCCCGAGCGGGCATACTGTAGCCGCGTTTGTTGTAACAAGTCCGTTAAACTGGCCTTAAAACTTAAAGAAATTAACCCCAGTGTTAACGTATTCGTTCTTTACCGTGACATCAGGACTTACGGCTTTAACGAAGAAAATTACCGCGAAGCGCGCAGAAAAGGAGTTATTTTTGTCCGCTACAATACCGATAATAAGCCTAAGGTTGAGACCAGCGGGAGCGGTTTGAAAGTTACCGTTATCGACCACGTTCTCGGTGAACCCATTATCATTGATGCGGACGTAGTCGGTCTGGCAGCGGCAATATTACCGCCTGAAGACAACATCAAAATGAACCAACTGTTCAAGGTGCCTCTCAACGAAGACGGCTTCTTCCTTGAAGCTCACATGAAGCTGCGTCCCGTGGATACCGCCGCTGAAGGTGTGTTTATGGCCGGTTTGGCGCACGGGCCCAAATCTCTGGAGGAAAACATTGCCCAGGCAAAAGCTGCAGCGGGTAGGGCCGCCACCATTTTAAGTAAGGGTTCCATCGAATCCTCCGGCGTTGTGGCCGTTGTTCAGCCGGATAAGTGTGCAGCATGCCTTACCTGTGTCAGGTTGTGCCCCTTCAACGCGCCGCGGATTAACAATTACGCAGCAGAGATCCAGCCGGTTATTTGTCAGGGATGCGGCACCTGCGCCGGCGAATGTCCCAATAAAGCAATTACCTTGCAGAGTTATAAAGATGTTATGCTCATGAACATGGTTAACGGGTTGTACAAGGAGGTGCTTTAGGGTGGCGGAATTCGAGCCGAAAATTGTAGCCTTTTGCTGCCATTACTGAGCATACTCGGCTGCGGACCTGGCAGGTTCGATGCGACTCCAGTATGCTCCTACCGTAAGAATTGTTGAAATGCCGTGCTCAGGCACCATTGATCACCGCGTAATCCTACAAGCTTTTGAAGATGGTGCGGATGGGGTGTTTGTAGCCGGTTGCATGGAAGGCGATTGCCACTTTTTAAAAGGAAACATTCGCGCCAAGAAACGCGTGCAACATGTTAAGAAAATTCTGGATGAAATTGGCTTCGGCGGGGAACGTTTGGATTTCTTTAACCTGTCCGCCGCCCAGGCACAGCGGTTTGCCGAAATTGTTGCGGAAATGACCGAGCGCATCCGTAAACTAGGACCCAATCCCCTTAAAAATTCTACCCAGAAAGAAGGTGGCGCAGCTTGATTATTGCCCAACAAAAACCTATACAAGACATTGCCGAGATGATTAGTGATTGCAAAAAGGTATTGCTAGTTGGCTGTGCCGGTTGCGTTACCGTTTGCCTGGCAGGGGGCGAAAAAGAAACAGAAGTACTGGCAGCTGCCCTGCGCATAAAGCGCAGGATGGAAAACAACCCCTTAGAAACAGTCACTTACGTGGCCACTCGCCAGTGCGACCCTGAATATATAACATCTTTGGATAATTATGTAAAAGACGTGGATGCAATTATCTCCTTGGCCTGCGGTGTTGGGGTCCAGTACGTTGCCGAACGTTTCTCCGATAAATGGGTGGTACCCGCACTGGATACCAAATTTATCGGTGGATCGATTGTTCATGGAGAATGGGAAGAGCGCTGTGGTCTCTGTGGCGACTGCATTCTACATCTTACCGGCGGCATTTGCCCCATTATCCGTTGTTCCAAGAGTATTTTGAACGGACCCTGTGGAGGTTCCCAGTACGGGAAGTGTGAAATCAGCAAGGATGTGGACTGCGCGTGGCACCTTATCTACGAGCGCATGAAGGCTTTGGGTAAGTTGGATAAAATAATGAAATACCAGCCTCCCAAAGACTGGTCCAAGTCCCGTGACGGCGGTCCTCGAAGAGCTACCAGGGAGGATGTGATGATAGATTGAAAACTGAAAGCAAGCTGGAAAAGCTCTTAACCAAGGGTGAATTTGTTGTTACGGCAGAAATTGGCCCACCAAAACATGCTTCAGCAGAGGGCATAATACATCATGCTGACATGCTAAAGGACTATGTTGATGCCACAAATATAACAGACTGTCAAACTGCCATTGTGCGCCTGTCAAGCATAGCCAGTGCTGTGCACGTATTGAGTAGAGGCGTGGAACCTATTGTCCAGATGACCTGCCGTGACCGAAACAGGATTGCCATACAGGCAGATTTGCTTGGTGCATACAGCCTCGGTATGAGAAATGTACTTTGCCTTTCTGGTGACCATCAATCGTTCGGTAATCATCCAACCAGTAAAAATGTGTACGACATTGATTCCATACAGCTTATCCACCTGGTACGCAGAATGCGCGATGAGAAAAAATTCTTCTGCGGTGAAGAAATCAAAGAACATGAACCTCGCTTTTTTGTGGGAGCAGTGGCAAACCCCTTTGCCGATCCCTTTGAATTCCGCGTGGACCGCCTGGAAAAGAAAGTAGAGGCTGGGGCTGAATTTATTCAAACCCAATGTATATTTGACATGGAGCGCTTCGAGCGGTTCATGGAAATGGTTCGCGAACGGGGCATCCATGAACGCGTATATATATTGGCCGGTATAACCCCGATAAAGAGCTGGCGTGCTGCCAAGTACATCGGTAACAATGTCAGTGGTATGATTGTTCCTGACGAACTGGTAGAGCGCCTGAAGAACGCCGAGGATCAAAAACGAGAGGGAATTGAAATTGCCATTGAGCAAATTAAATACATTAAAGAGAACGTTAAAGGCGTTCACGGGGTTCACATTATGGCCATTGCATGGGAAGAAGTCGTTCCCGAAATTGTTGAGCGTTGCGGCTTGTATCCCAGACCTAAAGTTGACTAACTGTAAAAACAATTCTAAAGATCAACCCCCACGGTTTAAAACCCTGGGGGTTCTTTTTTCTTCCTAAACTTTAATTACTTGTAATATTTTTTTGCATTTTGAAAATTGAATTATTATTTGTTATTTTTACTTGACATTTTTAAAGTAATGCAATATATTTGTTAACAATAAAACGATATTAATTCAGGATTTACCCTCTTCTTTTGGAGTCACCCCAAACAGTACTTAAAAAAAGTTAACTAATTAATTAAGTTTTTTATGTTTCCTAAAGCCTGAAAGTTTTAAACTACCCGACTAAAGTTTAACTATTTAAAAAAGATACAAAAAAACCTAGAGTTTTAATATCAACTCAGGTTAATCGTGAGAAAACCAAAATATCAACTTCACTTTTATTGCACGAACGTGAAGGGGGCCTTTCTTTATGGAAAAAGCCGAGAGAAAGTTCCAAAAGCTTCAAGAAATTATTGACAAGTACGAAGGAAAAGTCTCCCACCTGATTTCTATCTTGCAAGAAGTACAAGGAGAGTACCGCTACCTCCCCGAGGAAGTTCTTACTTACATCGCCACTGTCATGAACCTTTCTCCGGCAGCGGTTTACGGAGTAGCCACCTTTTATGCGCAATTCTCCCTGGTTCCAAAGGGTAAATATATTATCCGGGTATGTGACGGCACCGCCTGTCACGTCCGCGGTTCCGGTCCCATTAATTTTGCCCTGCGCAAAGAACTTAAATTGCCTGAAGGTCGTGAAACTACTGAAGATTTACAATTCACAGTGGAAACCGTTTCTTGTTTAGGTGCCTGCGGCCTGGCTCCGGTAGTTACCATCAACGACGAAGAAGTGTACGGACAAATGACCCCGGAAGGCATTTTAGAAGTCATAAAAAAACTCAAGTCAGCGGAAAACGCGCCAGAAACTATTGGCGAAAACGTTTAAAAAACGGGGGTAAGTTAAAATGATAAAATCAAGGGAAGACTTTATCAGGCTTGCTGAAGAGTCCCGGTCCTCTTTAACCAGGGAAAAAATACGCATACTGGTTTGCGCCGGTACCGGCTGTGTAGCCAACGGCTCGTTAAGGGTTTATGAAGCATTAAAAGAGCAACTGCAAGCGAAAGGCTTGGCTGTCAAAGTTCAACTGAAAGAAGAAGTGGAAGAAAAAAATCATGCCGTAAATATCAGCGGGTGTCACGGTTTCTGCCAAATGGGACCCCTGGTACGCTTTGAGCCCGAAGGAATCCTTTACTGCAAAGTAACACCGGAAGACATCCCGGAAATAGTTGAATCCCATATATTAAACGGCAAACTGGTTGAAAGGTTATTATACCATCACCCACAAACCAACAAAACCGTCAAAACCCAGGACGAAATACCCTTTTACCAAAAGCAAACTCGCGTGGCGCTGGAGCATTGCGGGCGAATTAATCCGGATGACATATATGACTACCTGGCCCACGGCGGATACCAGGCAATCACCAAGGTCTTGTTTGAAATGACCCCTCAGGAAGTCATAAATGAAGTTCTCGCCTCGGGATTACGCGGCCGAGGCGGCGGGGGATTCCCTACAGGCAAAAAATGGCAATTTGCCCGCGATGCCGAGAGCGACAAAAAATATATAATCTGCAATGGTGACGAAGGAGATCCCGGTGCCTTTATGGATCGCAGCCTTATGGAAGGAGACCCGCACCGCGTCCTGGAAGGCATGATAATTGCCGGCTATGCCATCGGGGCAGATGAAGGTTACATCTACGTGCGGGCTGAATACCCGCTTGCCGTCAAGCGCCTGCGCAAAGCAATAGCGGAAGCCGAAAAACTGGGAGTTTTAGGAAATAACATTATGGGTACCGGCTTTTCCTTCAAAATCAATTTAAAAGAAGGAGCGGGAGCCTTTGTCTGTGGAGAGGAAACGGCACTGATTGCATCCATTGAAGGCCAGAGGGGCATGCCCAGGCCAAGACCGCCATTCCCCGCTAACAAAGGGCTTTGGGGATATCCCACCATTATTAATAACGTGGAAACCCTGGCAAACATTGCACCCATTATACTTAAAGGCGGAAAATGGTTTAAGAACTTCGGTACCGAAACAAGTCCCGGCACCAAAACCTTTGCCCTTGCAGGTCAAGTGTCTCATACCGGCCTGGTGGAAATCCCCATGGGCATGTCCTTGCGAGAAGTGGTATTTGACATCGGAGGCGGCCTGCGTGAAAACCATAAGTTTAAGGCCGTTCAAATAGGCGGCCCCTCGGGAGGGTGCCTAACCGAAGAACACCTGGATCTCCCCCTTGATTACGACCAACTGCGCAAGGTCGGGGCAATGGTTGGTTCCGGCGGCCTGGTAGTAATGGGTGAGAACACCTGTATGGTAGAAGTGGCCAAATTCTTTATGGAATTTGTGCAAAATGAGTCTTGCGGTAAATGTGTACCCTGCCGCGAAGGAACCAAGCGCATGTTAGAAATATTGACCTTAATTACCGAAGGTAAGGCGACCAGTGAAGATTTGGTCCTTTTGAAAGAACTGGCAGAGATTGTCCGGGACGGCTCCCTTTGCGGCTTGGGTAAAACAGCACCGAACCCGGTGCTTACAACACTCCGCTATTTCCGCCATGAATACGAGGCTCATGTTCTTAACAAGAAATGCCCGGCCGGAGTATGCAAAAACTTACAGGATTATTTCATTGACCCCGAAAAATGTAAGGGATGCGGCCTTTGTGCCAAGATATGCCCGGCTGAAGCAATATCCGGGAACAAGAAGGAACCCCATAAAATTGATACCAGCAAGTGCATAAAATGCGGCACATGCATTGAAAAATGTAAATTCGACACCGTATATACCACATAATCCGGCAGGGGCCAGATACTTCGTAAAGGAGTGTATACCGGCATGAGTACAGGGAAAGTCACCATTGACGGAAACCTGGTAGATATTAACGGAGAGAAAAACATCTTGGAACTGGTGAGAAAAACCGGCATTGAATTACCCACATTTTGTTACCATTCCGAGCTTAGCGTCTATGGAGCTTGTCGTTTGTGCATGGTTGAAGTGGAAAACATAGGCCTGGTGGCATCTTGCTCAACCCCGCCCGCGGACGGCATGGTCATAAGAACAAATACCGAGCGCACCCGCAGGCTAAGAAAAATGATCCTGGAACTGCTCCTGGCCAACCATGACCGGGAGTGCACAACCTGCTACAAAAGCGGCTCATGTAAACTGCAAAAACTGGCTAAACAATTTGGGGTAGATAAAGTCCGCTTTGGCCATCGGGACGAAAGGTTGCCTGTAGATGATTCCGGCCTTAGCATTATTAAAGACCCCAACAAGTGCATCCTCTGCGGTGATTGTGTTCGGATGTGTAAAGAAATACAGGGCATTGGCATCTGGGAGTTCGCCTTCAGGGGCAGCAAAACCCAAGTAACCACCGCTTTCGGTAAGAATATCTCCGAGGTAGCCTGCATCAATTGCGGCCAGTGTGTGGCTGTTTGTCCCACGGGGGCACTTACCGTTAAACCGGAAATAGATAAGGCCTGGGAAGCCATACATGACCCCAGTAAGACAGTGGTAGTGCAAATTGCCCCTGCGGTTCGCGTAGCCCTCGGGGAAGAATTCGACCTGGGAGCGGGAAAAACAACAACGGGCAAAATTGTTGCTGCCATTAAGAAACTGGGCGTGGATAAAGTTTTCGATACCGTATTTACCGCAGATATGACCACCATTGAAGAATCCATGGAGTTCTTAGGCAGGTTAAGAAACGGGGGCAGGCTACCTTTATTCACCTCTTGTTGTCCCGCATGGGTTAAGTACTGTGAACAATTCCATGCAGACCTACTTGATAACTTGTCCAGCTGCCGCTCACCACAGCAAATGTTCGGCTCACTAATTAAAAAGTACTATGCCCGGAAAAACGGCCTGAAACCAGAAGAAATAGTTTGTATATCAGTGATGCCCTGTACGGCCAAGAAATTTGAGGCCAAGCGGCCCGAATTCATGACTGAAAACGTTCCCGACGTGGATATTGTCCTGACTACCGTAGAATTGGCTCAAATGATCAAAGAAGCGGGAATAGCGATTAACGAAATAGAGCCCCGGTCATTTGACAACCCGCTGGGCATGGGCTCGGGAGCAGGCTTGATTTTCGGAGCCTCGGGGGGCGTAATGGAAGCAGTGATTCGCTTCGTGGCCGGGTATACCGGCGGCCCTGACATCGGCAGGGTAGATTTCGAGCAGGTACGGGGTATTGAAAGAATCAAGGAAACGGAATTGGAAGTGGAGGGACAAAAATTAAAACTGGCCGTAACTCACGGCCTGGCCAACGCAGAAAAGCTTCTGCAGCGAATAAAATCCGGTGAAGCAGAGTATCACGCCATAGAAATAATGGCCTGCCCCGGCGGATGCGTAGGCGGCGGCGGTCAGCCGGATACCAACGACATGGCGGCACGCATACGCAGAATCAGGGATATTTACAACCTGGACTCGGTAGAACAGGTACACAAGGCCCAGGATAACGTATTTGTTAACAAAATACTGGTTGAGTGGTTCGGCGGACCTGCAAACAAGCAAACTCACCACGACCTGCATACAAGCTATATACCCCGCCGGAGAATCACCGGCAAGCCCATCGAGGTTAACGGGATAAAAGATACCGAGACCGTTAATGTATCGGTACAATTAAACCTGGAAAATTACATCAGGTTAAATGGCACCTTCTGTGTCGGTACCGGTTGCTATCTCAGGGGCGCATATGATGTATTAAGTAAATTTATAGAATTAACAAATTGCTTGGAACATTGTGATGAAGGCGTATCGGTAAAAGTTGATGATGAAATAATCACCGGTATCACCCCGGAAAATGCCGAGCAGGTATTTAAAGCCCGAATAGCTATGAAAACCGACCCCCCGTGGGCTAACTAACTTCTTGTAACAACTCTCCCCATCGGATAATGTTCCAACCCCGTTAACACCCGTTGGTTTTGAAACCCTAAGTTGGTGAAAGGAATTTCGAAAGTGATTATCGAAACACCCTTTAGGGCACCAAACCTCGCGGTGTTTCTTTTTTTAAATCCTATTGGAAAGAGGAATGCATATGGATCTCATAATCACCAATGAGGCAAAATGCCAGGACTGTTACCGGTGTGTCCGTACTTGCCCGGTTAAGGCCATTAGAATAAAATCCGGGGAAAAGGAACAGATTCACGCTCAAGTGCTGGAAGAATTCTGCGTGATGGACGGCAGGTGTATTCTGGCCTGCCCGCAAAGTGCCAAAAAGGTTGTATCTGACCTGGATAAAGTAAAGGAGCTTTTAAACCGGGGCGTCCCCCTGGCGGCTAGCGTTGCCCCTTCCTTTGCCGCGGCACTGCCCCTGGAGAATCCTGCAATTTTTCCTTCCGTTCTCAGGCACCTCGGCTTTAGCCTGGTTCAAGAAACCGCCCTGGGGGCGGAACTCGTGGCCAGGGAAGTAAGGCGCAGGGGCTTTGAAAAGCCAGTTATCGATAGTTCCTGCCCTGTAATCGTAAACTTGGTAGAAAAGCACTATCCTGAACTTATCCCCCGGCTTTCTCCTGTGGTTTCACCCATGATTGCCCACGGACGCTACATAAAAAAGGAAAATAACAATATTCCCGTGGTTTTCATAGGCCCCTGCATAGCTAAAAGAGAAGAAGCAACAAACCCGGCTGTGGCAGGTGCTGTTGATTATGTTCTGGGATTCGACGAAATATGGGAGTGGATTAAAAGATCTTTAGTCAACCTAGATACCTTTGAGCCGACACCCTTTGACAAGCCGTGGCCCGACATAGCCCGCCTCTTCCCAGTGGAAGGGGGCATGTTGCGAACTTTTTCCCTTAATACCGATATGCTGGATATTAATATCGTTTCCATCACCGGCCTGCACAACTGTATAAATTTTCTAAGACACCTGTCCTCTGGAAAGATTGAGCACCCCCCGAAATTAATGGAACTGCTGGCTTGCAGCGGCGGCTGTATAGGGGGACCGAGGACAGTTACGAACGATGACATTTTAGTCAAGCGCCGGAAAATAATAAACTACTACAAATTGAGCCCAGGCAGGCAGAAGGACACCGTTTTCATATCACCCCATTTACTTGAGCGCGGGTATACCAACAAACAAATAAAACGCCAAATCCCTAATGAAGAAATAATCAAGGAAATTTTAGCCCAAACAGGTAAATATCGCCCGGAAGACGAATTAAATTGCGGGGCTTGTGGCTACAACTCTTGTCGAGATAAAGCTATCGCCGTATACCAGGGAATGGCTGAAGTACAAATGTGCATTCCTTACATGCGCAAGCGGGCGGAATCCATGTCTAACCTAGTATTGAATTCCATGCCCAACGGTGTTCTAATTGTAGATAACAACATGGACATTTTGGAAATAAACCCCAAGGCCGAAGAAATGTTTAACTGCCGTGCCGATGAAGTAACTGGTAAAAAACTGGACAACTTAATTGACCCCCGAAATTTCCAATTGGCCTTTGAAAAGAAACAACTGCTCAATGTTCTTGCTAAATATCCCAAATACGGAATTGTAACCAGAGAGATTATTTTTCCCCTGGAAAGGGAACAAATCGTGGTGGGAATATTGGTAGATATAACCGAGGAACAACGCCATAAGGAAACTCTGGACCAAATGAAAAAGCAAACCATTGAAAGAGCCCGGGAAGTCATTGAAAAACAAATGAAAGTAGCCCAGGAAATAGCAGGACTCCTTGGTGAAACAACTGCAGAAACCAAGGTACTTCTCAGCAAACTCATTCAATTAATGGAAGAGTCCCCGGCACTGGACGAAAGGAGACCGGAAGGGCGATGAAAATCCACCTGGATATAAGCACCTCACAACTCATAAAAGCCGGGGAAGAACTATGTGGTGATACCATTGAAATACAACAGACGGAAGATTCGCACATCATTGTACTCTCCGACGGGCTGGGAAGCGGAGTAAAAGCCAATATTCTCTCCCAGGTTACCGCTAAAATTGCCGTTACTATGCTCCGGAAGGGCGGCAAGATAGATGAAGTTATCGAAACACTTGCCCATACCTTGCCCGTATGCCAGGCCAGGAAGCTATCCTATAGTACTTTTACCATAGTGCAAATATTCCAAGACGGCCAGGTTTACCTGGCTGAATACGATAACCCGCATGTATTCTGGGGCCATAAGGGAGAAGTTTATACTCCGCCATACCAGGAAAGGATCATTGATCGAAAGATTATTAAAGAATCTTACTTTACAGTAACCGGCGGAGATTGGCTTGTCTTGATAAGTGACGGCATCTTGCATGCCGGAATGGGTGGCTTATTCAACTTTGGGTGGGGGTGGGAAAGGGTAAGCAAATTCTTAGAAGAAAGTACAGTTAAGGATAAAAAGGCTGCAGAATGGGCCGAGGACATTACCAGGATATGTAACCACTTGTATGGCGGCAGGCCTGGAGACGATGCCAGCGTAGTAGTAGTAAAGATACGTAATCCTCGTTACCTCACCGTACTCATCGGTCCCCCTGCCCGGAGAGAACACGACCGGGAAGTAGTGACCAAATTAATGGAATCCAAGGGACAAAAGGTGGTTTGCGGGGGCACCACCGGTAATATTGTAGGACGGCATCTAGGAAAAAATGTAGCCGTTGACCTAAAGTCCAATGATGAAAAAGTACCTCCAATGGGAATAATATCTGGCATTGATTTGGTAACCGAAGGCACCCTAACATTGGTGTATGCCCTGGAAATTTTGCGGGCCGGCCACAGCACTCCGGCTGATTTGGCCCGGAAAAACGATGGTGCAAGTAAGCTTGCTGCTAAACTTTTGGAGGCGGATTTCATACACTTTATTATTGGCACTGCTGAAAATCCCGCCCAAAAAAGCCCGGAAATTCCTGCAATTTTCGCTTATAAACAACAAATCATAAAAGACCTAATTCAAGTCTTAAGGGAAAAAAACAAAAGAATTACAGTAGAATATCACTAGGTATTCTAAAGGAGCTTTTATAAATCAGTTTTCAGTTTTTGTAAAGGAAGGAATAGCCAGTGTTTATATTGAAATTGTTATGAATAAGGAGGGAAAGTTAAATGGGCAAAAGGGTTTTGTTGGTAATTGATATGCTGCGGGACTTTATAGAGCCAAACGGTGCCTTGAGCTGCGGGCCCGCTGCTCAAAAGATTATTCCTTATGTGGTGGAAAAAGTAAAAGAATTTCAATCGGAAAACAATACGGTAATTTTTATAAATGATGAACACGAACCGAGCGATCTGGAATTTAACCGTTTCCCCACCCACTGTGTAAAGAATTCCCCGGGGGCTAAATTAATTCAGGAACTTGAAGCCCTGCGGGAAAAAAATAACCCCAACTGCTATACCATTCCCAAGAACAGGTACAGCGGCTTCTATAACACTAACCTAGAAAAAATTCTTGCCGATCTTAAGCCGGACGAGATTCACGTTGTGGGAGTGTGCACAAATATTTGTGTACTTTATACCGTGGAAGAACTCTGTAACCGGGATTATCTTACCTTTATCCATAAAAACGGAGTGACCAGTTTTGACTCTGAGGCCCATTCCTGGGCTCTTAAACAAATGGAAACGGTACTTGGCGCCAAAATAATTTAAAACTTTAAAAAAACCTGAAAACCAGTTCTATAAATTTTTTAAGATTAAGATTTAATGTCTGTGGATATGAGTTTGAGAAATTGAAGGGAACAAACAGGAGTAAACCAAAAAGAAAAAGGCTGGACAACCCCCCCGGCATTGCCATAAAATAATGACATCACCGAGCTGGGGAGGGGCTAATCCAATGGTCCTGAGGAATTTCAATAAGACTGTAAAAAAATATCGTCATGGCAATGTAACTTCAGCCTTTGGAACAGAACTGCTTACTTTAGGATCAACGGCAATTCCCAACTTACTACTTAGATTTTATAAACAAATTGGAATAACAGACGAAGAAATGATGATATTAATACAATTATTAAGGCTAAGAACCGAAGAAAAAAATCTAAAACCTACACCAAGTCAATTGACGGAATGTCTCACCAGCTCTGTAGAAAAGATAAGAGATTCATTAAATAATTTATTGGAAAAAGAAATTATCTCCCTAACACAATATTATGACGAGGATCTGGATGAAATTCTTACCGGTTATGACCTTGAACCATTGATGGAAAAGTTATCTGAAATATGGGCCTGCGCCAAAATGGCAGAAATTGAAAAAACCAGGTTCTTATTAGACACCCAGAGCAAGAAAAATGCCCAAACAACCAATAACCTTTACCGCATCTTTGAAAAGGAATTCGGCAGACCCCTCTCGCCCATTGAAATTGACCAAATAGAAAAGTGGCTGGAAGATACTGAACATGAGGAACTTGTATTGGAAGCACTTAGGCGGGCAGTTTTAATGGGCAAGCATAATTTTAAATATATCGATAGTATTCTTTTGGAATGGAAAAAGAATAATTTACGCACCCCACGCGACATTGAAAAGTACGACCAGGAATTCCACTATAGAAAAGCTAAATCTACTACTAGTAAAAAAACCAAATCAACCAGTCATGATGATAAGAAAAAAGAGTTTATCAAAACCTTATATATGGGTTAGGAAGGTAATGCCATGGATGGCTTTACATGTGACATTTGCAAAGACAGGGGTATTATTATTAAAGGAAATAATGCAATACCTTGCAGTTGCTCGAAAAAAAGATCTCTTTACAACCGCTTCAAAAATTCCCGTTTGCCTGTAGCCATGAAAGAGAATACATTTGAAAACTTCTCTTTCAAGTATTATTCAAGAGAAAAAGTGGATCCTGATAAAAATAAATCATACTTTCAGTTAGCTAAAGTGGCCTATGATGCCGCTAAAAAATTCGTAATGGACTTTGAAAAAAATCAACATATTGAAGGATTGCTGTTAACCGGCCCAGTAGGCAGTGGCAAAACTTTTTTGGCGTGTTGTATAGCAAATGCTTTAATAAGTAAAGGTAAAACAGTATTGTTCATGGTTGTTCCCGACTTGTTGGATATGTTAAAAGCTACATATAACACATTACGGAACGAAAATGCATATACCGAACAGGAACTGCTGGATACGGCCAGAGAAGTTCCCTTATTAATATTTGATGACCTGGGAGCCCATAATTATACAGATTGGACCATAAATAAGCTATATTCCATAATCAATTTTAGATTGAACCACAAACTTGCAACCATCATTACTACAAATATAAGTTTAGAGAATCTTGAAGAGTACCTGGGAGAACGTACCACTTCACGTATATATGAAATGTGTCGTCCCTATAAATTACTGGTCGAAATGGACATCCGCGCTTTAAAAAGGAAATATTCCTTGCCACCCATTTCTAAGGCAAAATTATAATGTGATAATTAAGTTATTTCTTCATCAGCTATAGCCTATAAGTATATTTTTTGAAAATAATTGTAATTTTTTGACTTAAAAGTAATTAATTTCATGTATAATATTATTGTGCTGGAGGAAAAAATTTTTATTGTGGAGAGGAGGAGGTCATGTTTAAAAAGCTTTTCTTGATTTTTTGCTCAGTGTTTTCCTTTATTACAATACAGGCTAAAACCCCCTGTATAGACGCCTGGGCCTCTATAGAAGCATCAAGCGACAAAACCCCCATAGTTTGTTATACGGTTCAACCCGGCGACACTCTTTTCGAGATCGCTCAAAAATTTCAAATACCCCTTTCAAAACTTATAGAAGCAAACAACCTAAAAAGTAATATCATACAACCCAACGATATTTTAATTATTCCAGATAAAACAAACTCATCGTCTATTTCCAGGGGAAATGTATTACGGGATGATATAATGTTACTGGCAAAGGCTATATATGCCGAAGCCAGGGGTGAATCGTTCACCGGACAGGTAGCAGTTGGGGCTGTAATATTAAATCGTGTTAAAAGTAGCAACTTTCCCAATACCATACGTGAAGTAATAATGCAAAAAAATGAACATACAGTACAATTTACTCCGGTGGCTGATGGAACAATTAATCTTTCTCCTGATGAAACAGCTATCAGGGCAGCTTTAGAAGCGTTAAAAGGTGTGGATCCCACCGGGGGAGCACTATTTTTTTATAATCCAGAAATAAGTTCCGACCGTTGGATTACTACCTTACCGGTGGTAACTAGAATCGGCAATCATGTTTTTGCAACTAAAGCTTAAAGATAAAAATATGGTAAAAGGGTGATATTTCTTCTCACCCCTTAATTTCTTTCTACTAATTATTCTCCCGCATTCGAATGGCAGTTACAATTACATTAACAGCTTTTACAAACAACCCGGTCATATTCTCCATTTGCTTCTTTACCGCAAGTTGAACATTTCGACTGATGGCATCCATCCGATTAACCAAGAATAATACCAGTTCCATTTCCAATATTATTCCATTATCAGTACGATTTAAGTGCACTCCCTTTACGGCTTTAACTCCTTCCACTTGTTCCGCTGCTAAAGTAGCAATAGATACCAGGGCATTTTGAGATATGGTAAGTTTACCATAATAGGTAAAGGTAGGACGCACCACCGACTGCTCAAGCCAACTTTTGCTACCCGTCTTACCCTTACGCCGCAAAAATACTTGAAGAGGATCAATTAGGGTTTCGGGTAAACTCTTTCGGACCTCTACTGTAGGTGCCGGAATAACATGTTTACTATACTGGCTGCGCATTATGCGTGCTTTACGAATCTCTTTAAAGGAAGCAATATCCTCAATCCATAAAATTTTAGTAATTGGCGGTAACTCCAGTCTGGAAGCAATCCTTTCTACCATTTCCTTAGAGGTACCTAAAATTAATATCTTTTCCACATCTAATTCAGATAAAATTTGTTTTGCCTTCCTTGCCTGCTCATTATCCATAAAAAGGGCAGTTTTTATGGCACCGATACGGGTGGGCTGACATTTTGCCGAAATACCGGCAAGAATTCTGTTATCTTTAATTAATAAACCATCATCTATTATAATTTCCGCTTCAATATTATGGGCTACTATATTGGCCCTATGGCTTTTACCCGTACCGCTAGGACCTACCAAAGCATATACTTCCAAAGCGACCACTCTCCCCGAAATACTTTTGCATAGTTGATGGATTTCCCTTTAAGTATTATTATACTATTTATGGAATTTTTTACTTCTCCATTTTAAACTTTTAAAAAATATTAAATTGAGGAGGAACGTTAGCAAAGAAAAAGAATAGAACATTCATCGGTTAATTGGGGGGAGTTAACATGCAAAACCAAGTAATATCCCTTTTAGAGAAAAATTTTATTCTTACTTCTATGGATAAGGAAATTTTAAATAAAAATACCAGGGAATTAAACCGTTATGAACGCCGATATTATTTTCAAAAATTAAAACCCAGGGAAAGGGAGTTTAAAGAATATTTTAAGGAAATGCTGCATTCTTCAAATAAAGAAAAACAAAACCAATTAAAAAATATGGTTGTTACCAGTCTTTTGGCACGTAAAGGAGAACCTACCATAGCTGATGGATTGTTTATGGACATTCTTGGCAGACTGGAGGTTTACAAACAGCTAAGAGAACAAGCGGAAAAAGAGGGTGTAAAGTTAAAAGCCTTAACAAATTTCGGCGGTATGGGCATGCTGATAATTTTAGTGGGAGTTATATCGGCAATTATTTTATATTTTGGGGCCCGCTAAAATCAATGATTCTAACAATTAGGATTAAAGTGGGGACCTAATGCCCCCACTTTGTGTTATGAAATTTTATATATCCAGTTCATGCCATTATTATTATCCCAATTATAAATATTATCCCTAAAACAGAAATTTAATTGCCGGTCTTCCATTTTTACCGTTTGCTCCCATCCCTCTTCCGTAGGCTCCATCGGGATATCTTTAACATTTTTCCAATTGTTTGCACTACCAAATCCCATATGCATCCATATTTGCTGAGCTCCAGATTCTTTCAACAAACCTTTATACCGTATCCTTACGGTTGTCCCGTCTTCAGACATGGGTTTAACTTGTACACCTTGAATGGGGACAGAAAATTTATATGGTCGTAATGTATTCAATTCTAACACCTCCTAAGTCATTTATAATAGCATTCCTAGTTTAAGCAATTTATTGCTGAAAATTGCCTAGCAAAATATGAAAAAATTTTCATCCCCGGATAGTGTGGCCTTCTTGACGCAATCCTGCCAATAAGGCCGTGTAAAATTTCAGTAGGCACCAGAAGGAAATCAACCTCCTAGAAATAGAAATGAGACCTCACCCCAAAAACACTCCAACGGAAATTAAAGGAGGGCGAGGTCTCATGTTAAATATTCGCCACATAGTGGGGGCAGTCCTTCTATTCGGTTCTGGCCTAACTAAATTAATTGGCGAGTGCAAAGACTTTTATGAGCTTGAAAAAGGCATCCATGAGCTGTGCCAGGCAGTCTGCAACCAAATTTTCACCTGGGCCCTGGAACAGATCGATACCCGCCTGATGAATGAACGTGACCGGAGCACCTGGGAAGTGGTCGGCTTTCGGGCTAAAACAGCAGTAAGCACCTTTGGGGAATTTCTCTTCAAAAGGCGCCTGTACAGGAACAAAAAAACCGGGGAAACCAAATTCTTTTTAGACGAGCTGCTGGGCTGGCCAGCCCGGGCCAAGATCACCCCCCGTTTAAAAGAACTGGCCGTCAAACTAAGCACCGAACTTTCCTTTGCCCGTGCCGCCGAGATCTTAAACCACCTTGTTTCCGGCCTAAGTCCCATGACCGTCTGGCAGGCTACCCAAGAAGTGGGAGAAGTCTTGCAGCAAGAAGGAGAAGAAAAAAGGGCAGCGGTTTTTGAAAAGGGCGAAGCTCCCGGCGGGAAAGAGGTAACCCCGGAGCTGTGTATCGAAGCCGACGGAGTGATAATCCGCCTGCAGAAGACAAAAGAGAAAAGAGGAGAAATTAAGCATATGGTCGTCTACGAAGGGAAGGAACAAATTGGCCAAGGTCGCTTCGCCCTGAAAAACAAGCTTGTTTTAAGCAGCCTAAATGACGGTAAGGCAGCCTGGGAAGAAAACTATGCCGTAGCCGGGGGAAAATGGGACCTGAGCCAAACCGAAAGGATCTTCATCGGCGGCGACGGGGCAGACTGGTCCAAGCAGGGAATTGATTACTTTCCCGGCGCTGTGTATCGCTTAGACCCATACCACCTGAGCAGGCATTTAACCGAGGCCCTCTGGTACGACGAAGAAACCTACCGGAAGGTGGCCCTGGCCATTTCCCAGGGTAACTGGGAGGAGACCCAAAGAGTTCTTACGGAAGCAGCAAAAAACACCAGGGGCAACCGGAAGAAGAGGATCACCAAACTTCTGCATTATCTTGAGGAAAACTGGGCGGGGATCGCTGCCTCGCCGGGAGCAAAACGTTTGGGCACCATTGAAGGGCAGATTCAACACAACGTGGCCCGGCGGATGAAACGCCTGGGAGCCAGGTGGACAATCCCTGGAGGAGACCGGATGGCCCGTGTTTTGGCCGCTAAGGCAAACGGGGAGCTTGGCAATTATACTTTGCGCTGGCCGGTGAAACACCGGAAATTGAGAGAAATTGCGCAGTTAAAGCCAGTCGAAAAACAAAAAACAGAGGATGTGGAAAAATGGCTGCAGGCGTCTGTTCCGGCTTTAAAGGGTCCTTTTGCTGACCGGCTGTGGATTAAGTATGTTTTACGTGAACTTAGCCGTCCCAGCTTTTCTGCTCTTTTGTAAAAGCATGTTCCTTGGAGAGCCTTTGAGGTTTTCAGGCGGCGCCGGAGGGTAGCCTTGACAGCCGGGGTCCCCGCATGTGATAAAATGTACAAGCCGGCGGGGTATGCTAAAGTATGCAGCATGTTCCCCGGAGCCGCCCCGTCGGTACTGAAACTATATCACATGCGGGGTGGCTGTCAAGGCCGCCGCCGTAAAACTAATGTTTTAAGCGGTGAGGTCTCATGTTAAAAGATACCTACTGAATCTTGACACGGACTGCCAATAATCTACCCTTGACTTTTGCCTTTAATTAAGGCATAATATCTTTTGTGGTAACGGGATGTAGCTCAGTTTGGCTAGAGCGCTCGGTTCGGGACCGAGAGGTTCGCAGGTTCAAATCCTGTCATCCCGACCAAACCAGTAACCCGCGAAGCCAGTAAAATCAAGGTTTCGCGGGTTTTTTAATTCCAAGGGAGGGCCGGGCAAAATAGTTCCCCAAGTATCCCGTGAAACCCTTGATTTTCCTGGACTTTGCGGACAAAGTGCAGTGACGGAAGGGGGAAGGCCTGTAGGCCTTCCCCCTTCTTTTTTTAAAAAACCAGGGAGGAGATACTGTGCTATTATGGAAGAAAACCCCGGCTCCAGCAGGAGCAGGGGCAGGGGTAGGGCTATGGTAGCAACCCCCAAAGATTGCCGTATGCAGAATCCACTATACTTGCCTGCAAAAAATGCAGGTAATTCAAGGATTCTACGTGATAAACATGGCTGTGGGCTTGATGGATGACTCTGCGAATTACCCACAAAACCCACAGCCACTACTGCGACTACTATCAACCACCTCTCTCAATAAGGTTTTATAATCTCCGTTAATCTCACGATTTCAGCCATTTTCATTTTTAAAGCAAAGCTCGAAATGATAGTAATGCCCAGATATGCCGTTAACTGGCAGGTGATATGCGCACTCATACCAGGGCTGCTTGATGACAATTTTTGCGCGGTCTTCCCCCATACTTTACCCTGGCGATATACCCTCTCATGTCTCCCGGGATACCAGTGAACCGTGCCGGTTCCAGACTTTCCTTCGTCCCACCTGCCCAGGGGTGGAGACCATTTTGCGCTACCTAACAGGGTTTACTTGCCCTCACGGATTAATTTTTGACTCTCCGCGATACATATGTCAAGGTTCATGTAGAAAAGGCACTATAACGGTACAATGTTATGATGCAGCTAGCACCTTCCACCTGCAGCCCGCTGGAACGGAAGGAAAACCAAAGCAGGTTTATAGCCGTTACTCGGATACTGGCTTAAGCAGCTACTTTTGCGGCTAATCCACTCGGTCTGTTGTGTGCGAATGCGGATGCCGGATGGCTTTCAGGCAAAACCAAATCCCGGTTATACGCTATTTTCTTGCATACCAGGGTAAAGATGATGCGCAAAAGCCTGCAGCAAATGGCCACCAAGGACTGCTTTCCTTATTATATCAGCGGCGGTAGCTGCGTAAATATTTACCCTTGGCAGTAAGAGTAAATCACCGATGTAGGTGATAAAGGATATGGCTAATCCTGTCAATATGGCTTGAGTTACATTGATAACGGAAAACAGCGGTAGGACCAGCATGGTTGCCAGGGTAATAAATAATGTTTTTAAAACTATAATTGAAAATGTTAAGTTCAATATTTTTAACCTCCTGCAATTTATTATCTATTATCCCTTGTAAAGATAAAAAATATCGGGCCTAACCATTTGCAGGAGAGGTAAAATTTCCTAATTGAATGACTTTATCCTTAATTGTTAAGTTATTTCCACAAAAGTATTATTTATGCTATAATAGGTACAAGCCAGCATGCTTGTTAAATTTTTAACAATCCGGGAGGGATATTTGTGAACCTGCTTATCATGGGACCACCAGGGGCCGGTAAAGGCACCCAGGCGGAAAGACTGGTAAAGGAACTAAACATCACGCATATTTCAACAGGCGACATGTTCCGCGAAGCAATTAAAGAGGGTACGGAAATGGGCAAGAAGGCCAAAGAATATATGGATAAAGGTGCTCTTGTGCCTGATGACGTTGTGGTTGGAATGGTAAAAGACCGCCTTTCCAAGCCCGACTGCGAAAAAGGCTTTTTACTTGATGGCTTCCCCAGAACCCTCGAGCAAGCCAGAGCTTTGGATGAAACGCTAAAGGCCATGAACATTAACCTTGACGGGGTAATTAATATTGCAGTACCAAGGGAAAAATTAATGGAACGCCTGACCGGCCGCAGGGTTTGCCGCAATTGCGGGGCCAGTTATCATGTGATTTTTAATAAGCCCAAGGTAGAAGGTAAATGTGATGTTTGCGGCGGCGAACTTTACCAGCGCAGTGACGATAACGAAGAGGCAGTAAGCAAGCGTTTGGATGTTTACGAAGAACAAACAAAACCCTTGATTGATTATTACACCGACAAGGGATTACTGATAAATATTAATGGAGACCAAGAAATCAACAATGTTCTCGAGGATATCCTGGAAGCAGTGAAAAAATAAATTTTTACCCCCGGTACAAGCCGGGGGTTTTTTAGTTATGGTAAAATAAATTGCGATGCTCACCCTGATAAGGAAGGGGATTTGTTGATGAACCAATATAACGGGCTGGCCGCTGCATACGATTACCTGGTACTTGGCGTTGATTTTGAAGGATGGATTGATTACGTGGAAAAAATTATTAATAAATTAGAAGCCCCAGTGGAGGCAGTTGCGGACCTTGCCTGCGGTACTGGAAATACCACTATACCTTTTGCCCGGCGGGGCTATACCGTAACAGGGGTTGATATATCCCCCGCAATGCTTGCCCGGGCCTGGGAAAAAGCCCGAAGTCTGGGTCTTAATATTAATTTCATTCAGCAGGATATGAGGGCCCTCAACATCCCCCGAAAATTTGACTTAATCACCTGTTTTCACGATGGTCTAAATTATTTATTATCCATTGAAGATTTAATAAAAACCTTTAAAAGCGTATATAACCACCTTACTGAAGGAGGTATATTTATTTTTGATTTAAATACTTTAACCTGGCTTTCCGGTAGCGATACTAAAACCGCCTGTATTGATGAACCGGAACTCACAATTATTTGGGAGAGTTCATACAACCATAACGAATCAATCTGGCAAATTAACATGACTGGCTTTTTTAAACAAGGGGATTACTATAAAAAGTTTAAAGAAACCCATAAAGAAAAAGCATATACCCCCGAGCAGGTAAAGCCCGCCTTAAAACAATCAGGACTTACTTTACTTAATATATATGACGCCTTTTCCTTTGAGCCGCCTAAGCCAAACAGCCGCCGGCACTTTTATGTAGCCAAAAAAAATTAAATTGAGGTGAAACAAATGGACAATAAATCCATTCCAAAGGCCCAGATTGCCATAATTGGAGGTTCCAGCACCTTCTCCATAAATTTTCCGGAAGATTTTATTCACCACTATCCGAATATAAAGCTGGTTGAAAGCAATATGGTTTTCTCAACCCCTTACGGCATTAGTCCTCCATTTAAATGGTTTACTTTTAAAGATAAAGATATTTTAACGGTAAAACTCCACGGCTGGCGTCCCGACACTCCCAGAGGGCAGGCCTCTCAGCAAGTCTTTTGGGTTTTGGGCCAGGCCGGCGTTAAAAAGATTATAGCCGAAGGCGGCGTAGGCGCAATTAACCATCTTTTAAAACCAAGGGATTTACTGGTTCCCTCCGACTATTTGGATTTTTCCATGCGCAAAGACGTAAGTCTGGGCGGCCAATACTTATTGATAATGCGCCAGCCGGTGTGCCCGGAAATCAGGAAATCTTTGCTGGTGGCCATGGAAGAAAATAAGCCGGAAGGTAGCCGTATTTTTGACCGCGGCATCTATGCCGTAACCGATGGAAAGCACTTTGAAAGCAGGGCGGAAATTGACATGCTCAGGCGCATGGGCGCAGATATAGTGGGGCAGAGCATGTGCCCGGAAGTTTATCTGGCCAGAGAAATTGGTGCCTGTTACGGCAGGGTGGATATGGTGGTAAATTATGCGGAAGGTGTAGTGGAAAACTGGAAACATGATGAACTTAAAGAAATATATTATGGAGAGGCCCGGAAAATAGGTAAAATCTTGCTCGACGCACTGGCAACTGTAAAATTGAAGAAAAATTGCGGTTGCGACGAACTACGCAAGGAAACCCTTCTAAAAGAAAAGGTATAATATCCCAGTAATATCTTATTAACAACCCAGCATACAATTTTGCTGAAAGTGAGGTGGTGCTATAGGGAAAAAGAAATAAAAACTTCACACTTAACGCAAGTAAGACTAGGATGGCGGGGCCCCGCCATCCTTCGGTTTACGGGACTTGCGATTCTACACCATATTATTTATTCAAGGGTCCTTGCTCCTGCCTTAAAGCAGCAGCAAGGGCTTTTATTTAATATTGTGTGACTTTCTTTTTTAGAGGACAAATTAGCAATCTATTATTTAAACCTTCTTATCATCCCCTAATCAGTTTCAATATTAAGTTCACCCTCCAATTTATCAAGGTACTTCCTAATTTGACTTATCAGGCAAATATATAGTCTCAACTCGCTTTCCGGCCGTTCCCGTACCAGTGACAAAAGTTCTTGTACTAACAAATCCCGGGGAGAAACATCATTACCTTTTTCATTCTCTCTAATTAAATCTTCCACCTTTAAATTTAACGCCCTGGCTATTTTGGTTAATGTTTTTAAAGACGGTATCTTATTTCCCCTTTCCACCTGACCTACATAACTGTAATGAAGATTAGCCCTTGCGGCCAAACGTTCCTGAGTAAGACCTAACTTAAGTCTTGCATCCCTTACCCGTCTCCCAATTAAACCAACTTTTAAGCCGGGCAATACCATCGCCTCCAAATACATAGGGGTAAATTTTCTACACCTTGACGGCTATACTATAAAAAAGTTAACATTAAATTAATTGCTGCTCACTTTAGAAAGGAGTGACCGTATTGGAAAAGCAAGATTTAGTTATAATTGGTGGCGGCCCGGCGGGCCTTGCAGCAGGAATATATGCAGCCAGAGCCGCTCTCAAGGTTATATTATTGGAAAAAGGTATGCCAGGTGGTTTAGTGGCGAATACCGAATTTATCGAAAATTATCCCGGATTTGCCGAGGGTATTAGCGGGCCTGAACTCGTCATGCAAATGCAAAATCAAGCTATACGCTTTGGCTTACAGATAAAAAACACCAATGTGGAATCAATTAAACCTCTGGATAGCGGATTTGAAATACAAACAGAGGACGGAATCATAAATTCATCAACCGTAATTCTGGCCACCGGCGCCTCACCCAAAATGCTTAACGTAAGAGGGGAAAAGGAATTCCACGGGCGCGGGGTATCTTATTGTGCCACCTGCGACGGCGCATTTTTCAAAGATAAAAAGGTCGCTGTGGTAGGAGGAGGAGATGCTGCTGTAGAAGAAGCGCTATTCTTAACCAAGTTTGCAGAAAAAGTGTACATAATACACCGCCGGGGTGAATTACGGGCGACAAAAATTATTCAAGAAAAGGCAAAACAAAATCCCAAAATAGATTTTGAGTGGTATAGCGTGGTAGGTGAAATCAAAGGCTCTTCAACCGTTGAAAGCATTATACTGCGGGATACCAGAGATGATACCACCAGAGAACTTGCCGTAGATGGAGTTTTCATTTATGTAGGCACTCAACCAAGTTCAGAATTGATAGCCGGTATGGTAGAATTGGATCCCGATGGTTATGTAATAACAGATGAAGAAATGAAAACATCGCAACCAGGGCTTTTCGCAGCCGGAGACGTAAGAAAAAAAACATTACGACAAGTGGTCACGGCAGTTGCCGACGGGGCCGTTGCTGCCGTTTCTGCTGAAAAATACTTAGATGAAATTGCTAAAAAAAAGTAGCTGTATCCCTATGATACAGCAAAGAAAGGGAGAGGAGATCGAGTTTTCCCCTGGATTATTAAATATTTTATATCCTAAATTAAGTTAAGGGAATCTTTACTTGCTTAACGGTAATATTTAATCCATTAACGGATTTATTTATCGGGCTACAGACATACTTAAAGCCCACCGTCCAAGGTGGGCCTTTCAATTTTAAAAACAACCACTTACCAACAGGATTTTTACCGCTAACGGCGAACTTTTATTTTAAATATTCTAATTTTTTAAAACTTCCTTGGAGGTGCAATATTTTGCAAGATTTAATAGATAAATTTAAATCCGGAGAACAACGGGCACTGGCCCGTCTCATTTCTAAACTGGAAAATGAAGCTCCTGACCGGGAAGAAATTCTCAAAAAACTATATCATTTGACCGGTAATGCTAAAATTTTAGGGGTAACGGGCTCACCAGGTGCCGGTAAAAGTTCCCTCGTTGACCAACTTACACGCTTAATAAGGAAAAAGGGCGAAACTGTAGGAATTGTTGCAGTAGATCCCAGCAGTCCCTTTTCAGGAGGAGCCTTGCTGGGAGATAGGATCAGAATGAATGAGCACGCCTTAGATAAAGGGGTTTTTATTCGCAGCATGGGCACCCGCGGCAGTCTTGGTGGACTAGCCAAGACCACTAAAGAAGTAGTAAAGGCAATGGATGCCTTCGGTATGGACTGGGTGATTGTGGAGACCGTGGGAGTGGGCCAAGCTGAACTGGATATTATGCATGTGGCAGATACCGTAATAGTGGTACTCACCCCCGGGGCCGGAGATGCCATTCAAACCCTTAAAGCAGGCATTATGGAAATCGCCGACATTTTCGCCATAAATAAATCCGACTTACCCGGTGCAGACAAAATTGCTAACGATGTAAATATCATGCTGGACCAACAGTGTGATGAGATAAAGTGGAGGCCGCCGGTAATACAGGTTTCCTGTGTCAATAACCAGGGCCTTCCCCAACTGCTGGATGCTATTATCGAACACTTCCAATACCTTAAGGAAAATAACTTATTGGAGAAAAAACGCCGGGAAAGAGCCAAAGCAGAGACCCTAGAAGTTGTGGACTACCGCTGGCACCAGCTTTTAAAACAGCATACAAGTTCCCCCGGAAAGGTAAGCGAATTACTGGAAAAAGTTGCCAACATGGACATGAATCCCTACGAAGCAGCATCTTCTATATTGGAATATGTTACGGCTAACTTTGACTTGAATAAACATGGAAACCATGGTTAAAATTAGGTTAAGAAATGAAATACTAAAACCTATAAGAAAGGAGCGGAATATAATGAAAATTACCTTCCTTGGCCACGCGGGCTTCATATTGGAAGGAAGTTCAACTTTGATCATTGACCCCTTTATCACCGGAAACCCTTTGGCCACCGTCAATCCCGGTAACCTCAAGGCAGATCTCGTTCTTGTTTCCCACGGCCACGGAGACCATTTGGGCGATGCCGTGGAAATAGCCAAACAATCCAATGCCACTGTGGTATCAGTTTTTGAAATAGCAAGTTATGCTGCCCGCCAGGGAGCTAACTCCCACCCCATGCACATAGGTGGTAGCCACCAGTTCGACGGGGTAAAAGTAAAGCTTACCCCCGCCTGGCACGGCAGCGGCTTTTATACTAACGAGAACGGCCCGGCGGAATACCTGGGAACGCCCTGTGGATTTATTCTGGCCATGGACGGAAAAACTATCTATCATGCCGGGGATACAGGATTATTTGGCGATATGGAACTGATAGGGCGCAGGCATCCCTTGGACATCGCCCTCCTTCCCATTGGCGACAATTTTACCATGGGGCCGGATGATGCCTTGGAGGCGGTAAAACTTTTAAAACCGAATATTATAATACCAATGCATTACAACACCTGGCCGCTGATAGCCCAAGACGCTGAAAAATTTAAGAAAGATGTGGAAAGAGAAACGCCAGCAAAAGTAATTATTTTAAAGCCCGGTGAATCCTACCAGGTTTAAAAAACCGGATATCTTTAGTAGAAAGGGGTATAAGTAATTGTCTTCTGACCAAGAGCTGGCTGAAAGAGCTGTTTATCTATTGGATTACCTTGAGTTGGCTCTAGATAAATTACAAAAAATGTCAGTAAATAGCGCGGAAGAATATTTGGCCTTTGTTCACGGTCAAATTTACGGTATAGCAATGGCGTTGAAAATATTGTTCCCGGGCCCTGGGAATTGGGGTGAAAAGGCGGCATTTAAAGTCAGGCCGGTTCTCACCGAGCATAAATGTAAATGCAACGATAAAGAATTATAGGGCCAAATGTTGCCAAGAGGTAGCCCGGCAGCGGGCTACCTCTTTTTGCCGGGTAAAAAAATGTTTAAATTCCCCGTGGCCTTTAATAAAGGCACTGATATTTCCTTCAGGCAAAATCCCCGGCTATTTCTTTCCAAAAACGTGGCAGTACAGATGACATTAATATTAGGGCCATCACTTAACTTTTCCGTTAAAGACCGCGCCCTTTGCTTTAATCCTTTCCCTGGTTCCTCGCCCGGCACCATTTCGCAGTCAACATAATGGATTACCGTACCTGCCTGGCTGCCCCCCAGAGCCGGGGCTAATTTCAACTCCCGGACAATAGAGTCCTCATCCCCCGTGTCAAGGAGTTTATGGCATATTATTGAAAGGTCTCCCTTATTTGCCTGGAACATTCCCAAGTCCCGGCCAAAGGAAATTTCGTAGCTCTGATTCACATAGCCCGCAGCAATGTGAATTTCGTAGGCCGTCGGGGCGTAATGGAAAAAATCTTTTAAAGATTCGAGCCGCATGTCAAGGCCCGGAGAATGTTCCATACTTTTTATATCATCAACCAGGTCCCCTAAGAGTAGAGCCTCTGGGGAAGGGAGAAACTGCCCGGTCAGATGATATAAGGCCAGTTGTTCACGGCCTTTATACCACATTAAAACAAGGGGGGGAATACCCGCATCCCTGAGATTTATATACCGTCCCGTTGTGGTTTTTTCAGGGTCTAATTCCTTAATTTTATCAACCCAATTTTTTAACCAGCCCATCCCGAATATATTTTCCACAAAAGTTAGGGCATCTTCCAGGTGATGCCATTTCATATTTATTCCCCCTGTTTTATTTTTATCCTTTTGAATAAAGTGAAGGAATTGCCACTCCTGAAACGAATTATATCACAGAATTTTAGCAAGGTATAATAACCCCAAAGGCGTGATAAAATGCGGGAATTCGTGGTGTGCGACCTGGAAACCACCGGAACAGAACCCCATAAGGATAAAATAATCGAGATAGGGCTTGTTAAAATTCAAATGGGGAAAATTAAAGATACCTTTCAAACGCTAATCGATCCCGGAACCCGTTTGCCGGTAAAAATCAAACGTTTAACCGGGCTGGAAGACCACATGTTCGAAAACAGCCCACAGCTATGCAAAATAGCCGGTGAAGTTATAAATTTTATCGGCCATCTTCCCATTATGGGCCATAATATTCCCTTTGACGCTAATTTCCTTGAATATCACTTGGGTGTACACTTTCCCAGCCGGTTTGACACCTTGGAACTGGCCAAAATAGTTTATCCAAACGCCCCCGGACACCGCCTGGCCGACCTGTGTAAATATACCGGCATAGAATTTAACAATCAACACCGGGCCCTTTCAGATGCCCTGGCCACCACCCAATTGGCCCTAAAGTTAATGGGTGAACTTAAAAAACTTAGCCTGGGTTACCTTGTAAGGGTGGATGCTTTTCTCAAACAGGCAGGCTCGCCTTGGGCGTCCTTCTCCACTTCCATCATAAAAAACAAAACCAGCCGATTTTCAGGAGAAACCCTTAACCTGTACTACCCGCCCCCCGGGCCGGAAGAAGAAAAAAAAATACCTAGGAACCGGGAACAGTCCATAAATGAACCCGTCAGCATTAAGAAAATAAAACAAATATTTTCCAGTGAGGGACCGCTCAGTAAACAGTTAAAACACTTCGAAATAAGACCGCAACAAGTAAAAATGGCCACCACTGTTACCCGTGCCCTTAATGAAAATAAGTGTCTTTTAATGGAAGCGGGTACCGGAACGGGGAAAACCCTGGCCTATCTAATTCCTTCCCTTTTATGGACCCTGGCCAACGGGCAGCGAACCCTGGTTGCCACCCATACCATTAATCTTCAGGATCAATTATGGAACAAGGATATTCCTATACTTAAAAACCTGATGGGAAAAAGCTTTTCTGCCGCACTGGTTAAAGGCAGAAACAATTATCTATGCCTGCGCCGCTGGGAGGCCATTTTAACCAGGCAGCATCACCTTACCCCCCAAGAAGCGCTTTTCTTCGCCCGCATATTGATTTGGCTGGACATGACCAAAACAGGAGATAAAAATGAATTAAATCTCAATAAACAAGAAAATGAATGCTGGGCACAAATCTGTTCGGACCCTGAAATATGTCAAGGTTTCCAATGCAGGTGGTTCAGGCGCTATTGCTTTGTAAGCAGGGCCAGAAAAAGGGCCGAAAATGCAGATATTATTATTACAAACCATTCCCTGCTATTTTCGGACTTGCGCTCCACGCATAAAATTCTGCCCCCATTTGGCCCCTTGATTGTTGACGAGGCACACCACCTTGAAAATGCAGCAACATACCACTTCAGCAAACAAGTATCCCGCAGTATATTAAAGCAGTGGGTAAAATCAATTTATAAAACCCTGGGGAAATTATCCGAATTAGCCCCTCCCAGAAACACTGAACAATGGCATCAACTCCTGGATAAAGCAAAGCAGAATAGATCCCGGATATTAGAGCAGATTAACAACTTTTTTGATATTTTAAACAAGGCTGTTGGGCCATTTGACAATGAAAATTACGTAAAAACGTCTATTCGCCTCAAGCCCAATGAAAAGATACACCCATTATTCAGGGCCGAGGGGATTAATTTAATAATAAGTTTAAAATCGGCAATACAGAACTTGAAAGAAATGTCGGACTTGTTGGAAATATGGGGGGCCACAGATGAATTGTGGCTGGAACATGCATGGAATCTGAAGGAATTAATTATTTCCGGTAATACCATTGCCGACGACCTGAGTTTCATCACCGCCACTGCCGATGAAAATCACGTCTACTGGGTTGAAATAAGCGGTGAAGGTAATTTTAATTTAATTGCCGCTCCGGTAAAGGTAGGAGAATTACTTTTTGAAAACTTGTTAAAACAAAACCAAGGTATCATTTACACTTCGGCAACCCTCACGGCCAATGAAAGTTTTCAATATTTCATGGAGCGCACCGGAGTCGATTTATTACCGGAGGACCAGGTTTTATTGGAAGTTGTCCCTTCACCCTTTAAATACGAGCAGCAATGTATCCTTTGTATAGATAAAAATGTGGACCTGCCGGGAGAAGTCGGGGATACAATTTATTTTAACCGGCTGGCAGAGGCCCTTAAAGAATATATATTGGCCTTACAAGGGCGAACACTGGTATTATTTACCTCCCACCACGCCCTCCGGGAAATTTATTACAGGCTAAAAGATGCAATGGAAGAGAGGGATATTTGTCTTTTAGCTCATAAACTCGACGGTAACCGAACCCGTTTAATCGAGCAATTTCAAAATACTCCTCGTTCCGTATTGCTCGGATCCTCCAGTTTTTGGGAAGGCGTGGACATTCCTGGCCCGGCGTTAAGTAATGTTATCATTGTAAAACTGCCGTTTTGGCCGCCAAATATACCTGTGGTGGAAGCGCGGCTAGAAGAACTTAACCGTAACGGCCGTAACGGGTTTAACCAATTTTCACTCCCCCAGGCAGTAATTCGCTTTAAACAAGGTTTCGGAAGGTTAATCAGAACAGGCCGGGATAGGGGTTCAGTAATAATAATGGACAAAAGGTTAATAACAAAAAAATACGGAAAAATTTTTTTAAATTCTCTCCCTTTAAATACTCATATTCAGGGAGACACCAAGACAATTAAAAATAAAATTGTGAACTGGCTGAAAAATTCTGGGTATCAGCCTCAATGGACTAAAATTGAAAAGACAGCCGACGTAAAAAGATACTTGCAATATATAATCGAAGACACATTTAACATTAACCCCAAATAATATATATATATCAACGGCATTAAAAGGGGTGATTCACTTTGCGTGTATATTTTGTCCGGCTACCGTCATTCCTAAGAAATTTTCTATTAAAGTTTTGGAAGTAAATCATAAGGGCAGGTCAAAACAGGCCTGTCCTTCTCTAATTTTTTTTAGGACAAGTAGGAGGACTTTTAAAATCATTATCGAATAGCTTAACGTTTAAGGCTTTTTCGCAGAATTATACTTATGGCATAAACCCTTTTTAGTATCACCGTATTACTTACCGCAAAGAGGGGTACGCTATGCAAAACATTAACCTGACCAATAGTATAAAAAATAACAGAGATTTTACTTCCCTAATAAACAGGGAAAGCGGTCAAGAAGTGCAGCGGTGCTATCAATGCGGAAAATGTACCGCAGGCTGCCCGTTATCATCTTTTATGGATTTAATCCCGAATCAAGTAATTAGAATGGTCCAACTGGGGCTTAAGGATGACGTACTTAACTGCCAGTCAATCTGGATATGCGCTTATTGCTCTACCTGTTCAGCTCGCTGTCCCCGTAATATTGAATTAGCCGAGGTTATGGACGCCTTGCGGATTACGGCTCAAAGGGAAGGGATCCGTCCTTCAGGGAGGGCGAAAAAGGTTTTACTCTTTAATGAAAACTTCCTTGGTTCCCTGCGCAAATTTGGCAGGCTCCACGAGTTCGCTACCATGTTAAATTTTAATATTAAAAGTGGTAATCCATTTCGTGATGCCGAAACCGGCCTGTCCATGTTTACCAAAGGGAAATTAAAATTTATCATATCATCTCCCAAAGGGATGGATGAAATAAGTCGCATCTTTACCAAGACAAAGGAACTGGAGGAGAAAAAATCATGAAGTATTCATATTACCCCGGCTGCTGTTATCATACCAGTGCCAAGGAATACGATATTTCCTCCAGAGTGGTATGTGATAGACTGGGTATCCAGTTGAGCGACGTACCTGACTGGAACTGTTGCGGTTCAACGGCAGCTCACAGTACCAGCCATTTACTGGCTACCTCTTTGGCCGCGAGAAATTTATCCCTTGCCGAAAAAACCGGCCTTGACGTTGTAGCTTCCTGTGCCGCCTGTTACCAGCGCCTGGCCATGGCCAATTATCATCTCAATAATAACGAAGAACTTTTGGAGAAGGTTAACCAAATAATTGACCGGCCTTATCAAAAAAGTATAAAAGTGCGGTCCATGTTGGAAGTAATTTTTGAATCGAAAACGACCCTTGCCACAAATATCGTCAAGCCACTTAAAGGCTTAAAAATAGCAGCCTATTACGGCTGCCTTTTAGTCAGACCCCCTTCTGTACAAATAGATGACCCGGAAAATCCGCAAATGATGGATGAGCTTATGAAAATAGCCGGGGCCCAGGTAAGGGAATGGGGACATAAAACCGAGTGTTGCGGCGCATCTCTATCCATTTCTAACGAAGATATTGTCTTAAAATTGGTCCTAAACATTCTTGAATCCGCTCAACAAGCGGGGGCCAACTGCATTGTTACGGCTTGCCCCCTGTGTCATTTTAACCTGGATTTACGCCAAATAAAAGTAAATAAATCTTTTGGAACTAACTTTGAACTACCTGTATTTTATTTCACCCAGTTAATAGGGATAAGTTTGGGAATTTACCCGGAAGACCTCAGTCTAGGAACTCACTTCGTAGATCCTTTTAAACTCCTTAACAGAACAGTGAACGGGAGCGATGGGTAATGAAAAAAATCGGTGTATTCGTTTGCTGGTGTGGTTCAAATATTGGCGGAGTTGTAGATGTGCCAAAAGTTGCCGGTGAAATTTCCCAATTGCCCAATGTGGTTTATAGCACTGACTACAAATATATGTGCTCTGAACCGGGCCAGGAAAAAATACTACAGGCAATTAAAGAAAATAACTTAGACCGCATCGTGGTGGCCTCTTGCTCACCGCGCTTGCACGAAACAACATTCCGTAAAGTACTGGCCCGGGCGGGTTTAAACCCGTATATGCTGGAAATGGCCAATATTCGGGAGCAGTGCTCCTGGGTTCACCCACATGAGCCGGAAAAAGCCACTCAAAAGGCTATAGCTCTCGTTAGGAGAGCAGTTGCCAAGGCTTTACAGCTGGAACCCCTTTATGAGTCCCAAATACCGGTCACCAAAAGGATACTGGTAGTAGGAGGGGGAATTGCAGGAATTCAGGCCGCTTTGGATATTGCCGATGCTGGGCATGAAGTACTTCTCCTGGAAAGGGAACCAACTATTGGTGGTAAAATGGCCATGCTTGACAAGACGTTCCCCACACTGGATTGCTCGGCCTGAATAAGCACGCCTAAAATGGTTGCTGCGGCGCAGCACCCTAATATTAAACTGTTAACCTATTGTGAGCTTGAAAAGGTGGACGGTTATATTGGTAATTTCGAAGTTACGGTCCGCCAAAAAGCTCGTTACGTTGACCACGACAAATGTACCGGTTGCGGAATATGCTCCGAAAAGTGTCCAACCAAGGTGCCCAGCGAGTATAACCTGGGTATCGGTACCCGGAAAGCCATCTATATTAATTTTCCGCAAGCAGTACCTAATAAGCCTGTAATCGATAAAGAAAATTGCAGAAAACTAACCGCGGGTAAATGCGGCATATGTCAAAAAGTATGCCCGGCAGGAGCCATTGATTTTGAACAGAAGGATATCACCTTTACCGAATCGGTAGGTGCCATAGTAGTTGCCACTGGATTTGACCTTCTGGAATGGGAACAAGTATACGGAGAATATGGCTACGGGAAATATCCCGATGTAATCACCGGGCTGCAATTCGAGCGCATGTCCAATGCCTCGGGCCCCACCGGGGGCAAAATACTCAGGCCCTCCGACGGAAAAGAACCCAAAAACGTCGTCTTTATCAAGTGCGTCGGCTCAAGGGACGAAGCCAAGGGCAAAGAATACTGCTCCAGAGCATGCTGCATGTACACAGCCAAGCACGCCCACCAGGTGCTGGAAAAAATACCTGGCTCCCAGGTATTCGTTTTCTACATGGATGTTAGAACCCCGGGGAAAAATTATGAGGAATTTTACCAGCGCTCCATCCGGGAGGGAGCGCAATATATAAGGGGCCGGGTGTCAAAGATTTATCCTAAAGGTGATAAATTAATCGTTAAGGCGGCCGACACGCTTTTAGGCAGGCCCGTTGAAGTAGAAGCCGACCTGGTAGTTCTGGCCACCGCCATGGTCCCCAGTAAGGGTTCTGAAAAATTAGCCCAGATAATCGGTATTTCATCCGATAAGGACGGCTTCTTCCAGGAAGCTCACCCCAAACTGAGGCCGGTGGAAACCAACACTGCGGGGGTTTTTCTGGCAGGAACCTGCCAGGGCCCTAAAGACATTCCCGACACGGTGGCCCAGGCAAGCGCTGCCGCGGTCAAAGTATGTGCCTTAATGTCCCAGGATGAATTATCTATTGACCCAATGATTTCTACCATTGACGAAGCACTCTGTTCCGGGTGCTTGAACTGTCAATCCGCATGTCCTTATAAAGCTATTGAACCACGGACTATAACTTACCGTAAGGGCGGGCAAACCCTCGAACGAACCGTAGCCAGCGTAAACAGCGGGTTATGTCAGGGATGTGGCGCCTGTACCGTGATATGCCGGTCAGGTGCAGCAAACCTTAAGGGCTTTACCAACGAACAATTACTCGCAGAGGTGGATGCCGTATGTCTATGAACCAAACCAATAATGAGCAGTGGCAACCCAAAATAATAGGCTTCTGCTGCAACTGGTGCAGTTACGCCGGCGCCGACCTGGCGGGAACAAGCAGGCTCCGCTATCCTGCCAGTATCCACATTATAAGAGTACCTTGTTCCAGTAGAGTAAATCCCCAATTTGTTATCAGGGCTTTCCAGCGCGGGGCAGACGGCGTCTTGGTTTCCGGGTGACACCCCGGTGACTGCCACTATGGTAGTGGCAATTATTACGCCCGCAGGCGCTTCCAAATTTTTAAGCGCCTGATGGAATTTGTAGGGCTAGAGCCGGAAAGAATTCATTTAAGCTGGATCAGCGGTTCTGAAGGAGCAAAATTTAGTGAAACCGTCACTGAAATAACCAAACGGATACGCTCTTTAGGACCCAACAAGAAAATGAGGGATGACCAATGAGCCAATCATTTAAAGAAATAGTTGAACAGTTACAACAAATAGTACAAGAAATGTTAACCGAACAAAAGGTTAATATATTTATTGGGTATGGCCAGGGAACACAAGTAGCCAGAACAACTCCCTTGTTTATATCGGAACCTGTTGCTGCCAAGGAGTTAACCTGGTCCCCTTTTTGCGTAAATAACCTGGTTACCTATTTACTGGATTACCGTGACACCACTGAAAA
This sequence comes from Desulfofundulus sp. JL263-se, assembly GCF_056316025.1. NCBI lineage: Bacteria > Bacillati > Bacillota > Clostridia > Eubacteriales > Peptococcaceae > Desulfofundulus > Desulfofundulus sp. JL263-se. The sequence continues at coordinate 2,045,173 of NZ_CM149993.1, forward strand.
AATAGGCTTGCTGGTAAAAGGTTGTGATTCCCGCTCGATTATTCGCCTGCTCCAGGACAACCAGATTACGCGGGAAAGGATTTATGTAACAGGTGTTCCCTGTCAGGGATTGCTGGATTCGCACAAAGTCATGAGGGAAATAGATCCTTACGCCAGGTTATCGGACGTACAGGACGGGGGTGACCATTTCCTTGTTATTACCAACAAGAAACAATACCGGTTTTCCAAAAAAGAATACTTGCTGCCCAAGTGCCTGGAATGTACCGACCCCAACCCGGTTTTGTCAGATATATTTGTAGGGAACAGGATTGATAATCAAACCCCTTACAAAAAACGTTACGAAGAAGTTGAGGCCCTGGAAAAACTGTCCCCCCCGGAAAAAAGCAGCTTTTGGGACAGCCACTTCCGTAGTTGTCTCAGATGCTACGCCTGTCGCAATGTTTGCCCGGCGTGCAATTGCCGGGAATGCATATTTGACCAGGCAGGGCCCGACTGGATATCCAAGCGCAATAATTTAAGTGAAAATACCGCTTTTCATATTATCAGGGCTCTACATGTGGCTGGCCGCTGCGTAGATTGCGGAGAATGCGAAAGGGTATGTCCAGTAAATATCCCCTTACGCCACCTCAATCAAAAAATACTGAAAGATATTGAAGAACTTTATAATGCTCCGCTACCGGGCACCGATATGGAGCAAAAGCCGGCGCTGGGTCATTTCTCCGTGGATGACCCGGACGAGTTTAAATAAAGGTGGTGTTTCTATGGTCGTAAAAACAATAACCCAAGATAACATTAAGGCGCTATTGAACAACCTGCTGTCGGACTATACCCTGATTGCCCCCGTACAACAAAAGAAAGATTTGATCAGATTTGCAGAGGTAACCAGAGCGGAAGATGTGACACTAAAATTCCACAATAGCGATATTTCTCCCAAGGAACATTTCTTTCCTCAAACAGAAGAATTATTTAGTTTTAATCAAAACAAGGAAGAAATAAAACTGGATTTTCCCCAACAACAAGCCAAACAAGAGAGAATTATTTTTGGAATCCGCCCGTGTGATATTAAAGCATTAGAAACGCTGGATCCTGTTTTTAACGGTAAAATAAAAGACCCTCATTACTTAGCCAAGAGGGCGAAAACCATTATCATTGGCATCTCATGCGAAGAAGCACTTCCCACTTGTTTCTGCAACGCCTTTAACATAGACCCCGTGTGGCAGCAAAGAGCGGATTTAATGCTCATCGGCCATAACGGCGGCTTTGTCGTTGAAGAAAATACCGATAGGGGAAGCCAGTTAGTAAAACGTTATGAAAAACTATTCACCACGGAAGATATTGATCTCGAGCGTATTAAAGAAGAAAAGCGAAACCATTTAAAGAAACACCTAATACACAATATTTCACCGGCCAAGGCAAAAGAAACTGTAGACCGAAATTTCGATTTGCCTTACTGGGATAAAATTTCCCGCAAGTGCCTGGGCTGTGGAATATGTACCTATATTTGTCCTACTTGCCACTGTTTTGATATATTTGATTTCACCCCTAATAAAACGGAAGGCAGCAGATACCGCTGCTGGGATTCCTGCATGTACGGTGATTTTACCAAAATGGCGGGTGGGCATAACCCGAGGCCCACAAAAAAGGAACGAGTTCGCAATCGGTTCATGCATAAGTTAAAATATCACCTTGACCGCTACGGCATAGACGGGTGCGTGGGCTGCGGGAGATGTATAGTAAAATGTCCTGTAAATATGGACATAACCAGGATTATCGCCGACCTTGAGGAGGTAGGATAATAAATGGAAAATAGCCCTCTTATGCCTTACCCGGCCACAATAACCGATATAATTGACGAAACAGGAGACGTAAAAACCTTTCAAATGGTGTTCGACGACCCGGAGGTACAAAAAAATTTTCGCCAGAAGCCCGGTCAGGTGGCCCAAATTTCTGTTTTTGGAACAGGAGAGGCAACCATTAGTATAACTTCCTCGCCTACCAGGAAAGGTATCCTCGAATTCAGTGTAAAAAAGGTAGGTAAATTAACTTCAGCCCTGCATGAACTGGAAGTAGGTTCAAAAGTAGGTATCCGCGGCCCGTACGGAAATTATTTTCCCTATGAAGACATGAAAGGTAAAGACCTCCTTTTTATCGGTGGCGGTATAGGACTTGCCCCCTTGCGTTCGCTGATTGATTTTGTATTGGATGAGCAAAACCGAAATTCCTATGGAAAAGTCACCATTATTTACGGCGCCCGCTCCATGGGTGACTTATGTTTTAAGCGCGACCTTTTTGAAAAATGGCCCCGCCACCCCCGTACCAAAGTTTATACTACCATTGACCGGCCAGAAATAGCATGGACCGGGCACGTAGGATTCGTCCCCTCCTATCTTGAAGAAATTAACCCATCCCCGGAAAATAAAGTGGCTATTACATGCGGCCCGCCAATAATGATAAAATTCGTTTTACAAGCACTGGAAAAAATGGGATATAGGGATGAACAAATAATTACCACCCTAGAATTAAAGATGAAATGCGGCATAGGAAAATGCGGTAGATGTAACATAGGCAGCAAGTATGTCTGTGTGGATGGGCCGGTATTTAATCTCGCCCAGTTAAAACAATTACCACCGGAATTTTAAAAGGACTCACTCCAATGGGTGAGTCCTTTGCATATAATCTTTGCATATAATAAAATAAAAAAATAAGGAGGAAGATAAAATAGGTGGCTAAACTTAAAAAGCCGCTTAAGATTTACGCAGGCGTAATTTTCCTCTGCATTGGCCTTATATTATTAAGTGTCACCTTATTAATTAAATAACCGCTTATTCTCTAGGAACTCAGCCCTACTCCCAAAATACCTCCCAGCCCGCCAGCTATTGCAGTCACCAAAAATTTTTGTAAAACACTTAAAAATACCGTGTTTCCGGGAAAAAATAAAACTACCAATAGCCATGATGCAACAAAAAAGGAAAGACCAACGGCCAAACCGTGATAAATTCCCCTACTACCAGCACTGTAGGCAGCCAACAATCCTCCAATAAAAACACTTAAAAACAATATACAAACAGCTGCCAAGGGCATAATCTTTTCCGATAAATTGGAAAGATAAAACACCAAGCCCAAAGCGGCAGCTCCCAAAATTGAAACTATTAGAGCAATAACAGTGCCACGAAGTACAGCAGGAAAATTAAATACCAAGCTATTTGAAGAATCATTTTTTAAAAAAGACATCATGTGCACCCCCTATATATCATTTATATCACTTATTAGTATCTATACGCCGGAAGTCATCAGTAAAGACCTAGAAATGACCGCTTTTAGCGGTCATTTCTAGGTCTTTTTACCTTTTCATTTTCTGCCTCGGACGGCTCTTTGTCGTCTACAAAATCGTGCTCCCACTTGCCATCAAGGTTAATCAAAGTGGCCGACCCGGTAGGTTCTTTTACAAAAGCATCACCTCTATGGAACTTGTTAGACACCCAATCCCTCCTTATGATTGTTCTAGCTAATAATATTATTTTGTTTCATTTTAAGAAATAAAATCATTCCCAACCGGGATTAATTTATATTTATTCTAATAATTTGGCAATATTTGTTGCCAAAGAGAGTAGATATTTGTTGAACGATTTTTTTATATATCTGGCAGGAAAAGGTAATTTAGAAAAGAAATTACTTCAAAAATGGCAACTGCGAAGGGGGTGTAACGCAGTGTGGCCATTAACCAGAAAGCTGGCGGAAAACGCGAAGGTACGCCTAATGCGGTTGTCAGCGCACTTTTTTGAAGCCTTAGGTGCTCATAATTATGCCCTTAACATAATAGACAGGGCCATTAAAATTGACACTAAAAGGGCTAATCCTAATCTACACTTGCAGGCCAGCCGTTTATACCTGAAAAAAGGCCAGGTGGACCGGGCCGTATTACACTGGAAAAAAGGCGCCGGCGCTGAAAATATTGGCAGTTTTCTTTATTGGTTTAATAAAACATACAGGTCATCCTCCAAACTAAATAAAGAAAATTACACGGAAAATATCTACCAGAACCCCAAAAAAGTTAAAGAATATACAAGGGAAAATAAAATGTCAATGCAGAACGGGCAAGTTGAAGAATTGGCACTCAACAACATAGGAGTGGCCCTTCTGGAAGCGGGAAAACCCAGTGAAGCCCTCTTAATTTTCGAGCAAATATTAAAGAATGGTAAGGCGGATACATACGTTTACTTTAATGCCGGCCTGGCTCTAAGTAAGCTGTCACGACACGAAGAAGCCGTTCATTATTACTCCAAGGCGCAGTCCTTAGGTTTAAATTCCCTGGAATTATTGAATAATAAGGGGTACAGCCTGTTTTATTGTGAAAAATACGAAGAGGCATTGGCCTGTTACGAACTAGCCCGGGGCATGGTCCCAACGGATGTCACTGTTTTGAACAACCTAGCATCATGCTACCAGTGCTGTGGACAGTATAAAAAGGCCATATCCTGTTTTGAATCGGCACTTAAAGCTCACCCCTATGATGATACCCTTGAAAATAATTTCGGCATTTGCCTGGAAAATACCGGTGACTTAGAAACCGCCCTCCTTCATTATGACCGAAGTTTAAAATTAAACTCCCATAATATAGCTGCTAAAATGAATAAGGCCAATTGTCTAACAAAGATGAATAGGTTAGAAGAGGCTTTGAACATATATGAAGAGATATTACGCACCCACTCGGATAATCACCAATTATGGGGCTTAAGGGCAGAATTGCTTTTGGAGTTGGGCCGAACCAATGAAGCCACTGAAAGTTACAGGCGGGCTCTAGGCCTAACGGGATAAAAACGGACTAATTGTCCGTTTTTTGTTTCTAATGAACACAATTTCATATTTTCAAGAAGGAGCTTTATATCATAATGAAGAATTATTAAAAGATTCGTAATCCTGAGTTATAATAGATTTGTGGGATTATAATATTATGATGACTTACCACCTCACAAAACATTATCCTGCAGGCCCGGGCTCCAAGTAAAATATCTTAAAAACAAGATTGAACTGGCTGTAGTGGTCGTAGGGAGGGATAGAAACCAAATGATTGACGCCCCCAAGATAGAAGAGGCAGTAAGGATGATTCTTGAAGCCATTGGAGAAGACCCAGAGCGGGAGGGCCTGCGAGGTACCCCTGCCAGGGTAGCTAGAATGTACCAGGAAATTTTTTGCGGTCTTTGGGAAGACCCGGAAGAGCACCTGCAAAAGGTATTTTCGGAAGAACATGAGGAAATGGTGCTTGTCAAGGATATTCCCCTTTATTCCATGTGTGAGCACCACCTTTTACCTTTTTACGGAAAAGCTCATGTAGCCTATATACCCAGAAACGGAAATATTACTGGTTTATCTAAGCTTGCCCGGGTTGTTGAGGGATATGCCAAAAGACCCCAATTGCAAGAACGGCTGACTAGCCAAATTGCAGATAGCATAATGAGACGCTTAAACCCCCAAGGGGTATTGGTAGTAATTGAAGCCGAGCATATGTGCATGACATTACGAGGGGTAAAAAAACCCGGGTCAAAAACGGTGACTTCGGCAGTAAGGGGATTGCTAGCCAAAAATGATGCCACCAGGGCGGAGGCATTTGCACTTATAAAAAATAGTTAAGGAGGAATGAAATTGGGTCAAAAATCTCAAAACAAATTGGAATTAATTGCAACGAAAGAATTTAAAACCTATTCAGATATGTATAAAGTGGTTGATTTTCTAAACAAAAATCTTAAAGATAAAAGACTTTTATTTGGCCTGTCAAAAACAAATAACGGGAATATGCTAATATCGATTTACGAAACATAAGGAAGCCGGAGGGAACCAATGCGCATTCTTCTCAGCAACGACGACGGAATTTTAGCCGAAGGCCTGAAGGCCCTAAAAAACACTCTATCGCCCCTGGGGGAAATATATATAGTAGCCCCTGACCGAGAAAGAAGCGCAACCGGACACGGCATCACCATGCACGCCCCCTTAAGGCCTAAACAAATCTCCATGGACAATGTTAAAGCTGCCTGGGCAGTGGACGGAACCCCAGCAGACTGTGTAAAATTAGGAATTGAGGCACTGTTACCCGGCCCGCCTGATATGCTGGTTTCCGGGATAAACTGGGGGCCTAATTTAGGAACTGATGTTTTATATTCCGGAACGGTATCGGCGGCAATAGAAGGCCTAATTAATGGCATTCCTTCCGTGGCTATTTCCCTGGCTACCCATAATGAGCCTGATTTTTCCCAGGCCACGGAATTTATAAGAGAAATAGTTCTTAAAATAATGAAGCATGGCCTTCCAGAAGACTGCCTTTGCAACATAAATATACCAGAAGGAATACCAAAGGGGGTCAAAGTCACCTCACTGGGCCGGAGAAAATATGAAAACGTGTTTCATAAACGCAGTGATCCCCGGGGTCAACCATATTACTGGATGGGAGGAGAGCCAAGAGACGAAATTCCGCAGAACCAGTGTGATGGCTATATAACCGATATCGAAGCTATAAAAAAGGGATATATATCCGTTACTCCCATTCATTTTGACCTTACCGATTATAAATCACTAAAAAAACTTTGCCAGTGGTTTGATGCAAAGGAGATCGAATAATTTTTATTTGTTACTTTATTTTTAACAAACTTTTAAACCTTTTAAGATCATGACTTTTAATTCCACCTATAATGAACATTATAATCATATAGACCGGAATGCCAAATAATAATGAAATTATGGTACATACCTTCCCAGTTCCAATAAGGATAGTCAATATGGAACAAATATTAATAATAAAAACCATGCAAATAGAGGCAAATAACGGTTTAATCAGCCACTCGGTCAAGTGCAGCTTTACTCCCGTGAGGATACGTAAATCGCGATAATTGAGCAGGGCGGAAACGGCATATGAAAAGGATAACGAATAAGCTGTACCAACAATTCCCAGGGTGGGAATAACAGTAAGGTAGTAAACACCCACTACTTTTACTACAGAGCCTATAAGCAGATTCTTTAAAGGTTTTTCAGCCTTTCCAAACCCCTGTAAAATTGCAGTTGCCGTCTGGGAAAAATATAAAAACGGCCCGCCCAGTGCCAGTGCCCTCATAATAGTTCCTGCCCCTGGATAACCAAAAAACAAATCGCAAATCTGTTCAGGCATGATCAATAGTAATAAAGTCGCCGGCATCCCGGCCAGCATGGTAAGACGTAAGGATTCACTTGCCCGGCTTCTTACCAGGGAATAATTTTTTATAGCTATAGCATCAGATACGGCGGGTACCAAGGCCGTGGCCAGGGCAAAAGTAATTATTCCCGGAGTTAAAACCAGGGACATGGCTATGCCTATTAACTCACCGTATGCAGCTGTGGCTTCCGACAGGGAAAGCCCCGCCGCATATAACCGCCGAGGGATTAGTATGGCATCAACAGACATGAATCCCGTAGCAACCAATCTAGTGAGGGTTACGGGAACAGCGAGGTTAAAAATACGCGCTGTTTCTTGCCCTATGAAACTTTCTACGGGATTATAAGGTTGTTGAACTTGGGGGCGGCTTGAAAAGTAAATGATAAGCATTAATAAGAATCCTGTAAATTCACCCAATATAACTCCTAAGGAAATACCTATGGCAGCATATTCAACTCCCTGGGGAAGTAAAAAATAAGCTATGCTTAAACCTGCAACCACTCTAATCAGCTGCTCGGTAGCCTGAGTAACGGCAGTTGGCACCATTTGATGCAACCCCTGGAAAAATCCGCGAAAAGAAGAACATAAAGACACAATTATTATGCCGGGAATCAAACTAAGAAAACAATAGTATACCTTTGGATTGAGAAATACATGTTTTTTTAACAGTGGTGCCCCTACCAATAAAACCACCGTAAAAAATATGCTTAGCGTAAAAATATACAAAAAGGATATCCTGAATACCCGGTATGCTCCTGCCAGGTTGTTTTTAGCTACTTCTTCGGCCACCAGCTTTGCTATGGCTACGGGAATTCCAGCAGTTGCAGCAACCAGAACCAAAACATAAATAGGGTAAACCATATTGAAAAGCCCGACACCTTCGGGACCAATTAAGCGGATCATTAAAATTTGGTAAACAAATCCAACAACACGATTGAAAAAATTAGTTATTAATAATATGATTGCCCCATATATAAAAGATTGCCGCACCATGGACATACCTCTTTTCTTATCGTTAAATCGGGACTAGTAAAATGTATGTTCACAGGGCAGCGACTATGTGGAATATTATGTCAACAAGTTGTTAAAAAAAAGCTGCCCTAATTTTTTTTATTACAAGGATTTTATAGTCTTTATGTAGAATTACATAGAAAGCCCAATGTATTTTTAAGGCTGTAGGGCTCTTTTTGTATTTATGCCAAAATCGCCCAAATTTGGCTGTTGTTAAGTATAGAACAAGGGCTTTTAGGGAATCCATTATTTACAAAAGGAGGTACGAAATTTTGAAGAACTATCCAAGCAACGCGCTCAGAAATATCGCTCTAGTAGCTCACGGTGGCGCCGGAAAAACCTCGCTGGTTGAAACAATGCTTTATAATACTGGAGCAATTAGCAGGATTGGTAAAGTAGAAGATGGCACCACCACATCTGATTATCATCCGGAAGAAATTGATAAACAAATTACTATCCATACCAGTTTAGTTCCCTGTGAATGGAATAAAACAAAGATTAATTGCCTGGATACACCAGGATATTCCGATTTCATCGGAGAAGTAAAAGGAGCGCTAAGGGTAACCGATGCGGCTTTATTTGTTATATCGGCAGTTGACGGAGTGGAAGTACAAACGGAAATTATTTGGAATTTTGTGGAAAAAGCAAACTTGCCCAGGGCCATTTTTATTAATAAAATGGACCGGGAGAATGCTGACTTTTATGAAGTAATGAACCAGATTAAAGAAAAATTGGGAGCCAATCCCGCCCCCATGCAACTACCCATTGGGATGGCCCTAGACTTTAGCGGTATCGTAGACCTAGTGGAACAAAAAGCCTACAAATACGATGATAAGGGTCAACCCCAGGAAATACCAATACCGGAAGAATTAAACGATAAAATAGGTGAATATAGGGAAAAGTTAGTAGAGGCTGCTGCCGAATCTGACGATGAATTATTAATGAAATACCTTGAAGGTGAAGAACTCAGCCAGGATGAAATTAAGGAAGGTCTAAAAAAAGGAATAGGAGAGGCAAAAATCACTCCGGTATTTTGCGGCTCAGCCACTAAAAACATGGGTGTAACAACATTAATGGACAATATAGTGAATTACCTTCCCAGCCCTAAAGTAGATCCCGATGCTCCATTTTCGGCCTTGGTATTTAAAACCCTGGCCGACCCGTATGTTGGCAGGATGAACTTTATCCGTGTTTATGCCGGTAAACTTACCTCTGATACAAATCTTTACAACAGCACCAAGGAAAAGAATGAAAAAGTCGGCCAAATCTTTTATGTCCGGGGTAAAAACAGCACCCAAACCCAGGAAGTGCCTGCCGGGGATATGGCGGCTCTTGTAAAACTACAAGTAACGGAGACAGGGGATACCCTTTGTACAAAAGGAAACCCCGTTAAACTGGAAGGTATCGTTTTCCCCGAACCTACTTACACCGTAGCCATCCATCCAAAGAGCAAGGGAGACGAAGATAAACTAAGTAACGCCATATCCCGTATCTTGGAAGAAGACCCGGTGCTAAGAATGGAAAAAAATACCGAAACAAAGGAAACCCTTCTTACTGGAATGGGAGACGTCCACCTGGATATTGTTGTTAGCAAGCTGAAAAACCGCTACGGGGTGGACGTGGATGTCAAAACTCCCAAGGTTCCTTATCGGGAAACCATCCGCAAAGAAGTCAAGGTAGAAGGTAAACATAAGAAACAAACAGGCGGCCACGGCCAGTACGGTCACGTCTGGATTCGTTTCTACCCGACAGAAAAAGAATTTGAATTCAGTGAAAGCATATTCGGCGGTGCCGTACCCAAGCAATATATACCGGCTGTGGAAAAAGGACTCCAGGAAGCAATGCAAGAAGGAGTTTTGGCCGGTTATCCCGTTACAGGATTAGGTGCCGAGCTTTACGACGGCTCCTACCACCCGGTGGATTCCTCAGAAATGGCCTTTAAAATAGCTGCTGCCATAGCTTATAAAAAAGGGGTGGAGCAAGCCAACCCGGTATTGCTGGAGCCAATCATGGAAGTGGAGGTCACCGTACCGGAGAGTTTTATGGGAGACATTATAAGTGATTTTAACGGTAAGCGTGGAAGAATTCTCGGCATGGATCCAGCCGGTAATGAAACCAAGGTAAAAGCCATGGTACCTTTAGCCGAAATGTATACTTACGCCATAGATTTAAAGGCTATGACCCAAGGACGCGGTTCATTCTCCATGAAATTCAGCGGTTATGAAGAAGTACCGGAACGCCTGGCTCAAGAAATTATTAAGAAGGCCCAAGAGGAAAAAGCTAAGTCTGAAAAGTAAACATGTAAAAATACAATAAAAAGTCGGGATTAATAAATCCCGACTTTTCTTTTTTACCTTTCTCCCACCAACAAAGCAATGGGAAAATTCTGAAATACTCAGCATTAAGGTAAGTTCCTGGCCTTCCAGTATCTTGCCGTAAGGGGCACCTAAAACCGGGAGCAAAACCTTGTTTTCCAAACCCGGCCTGGGTTGGGCACCAATCAATATCGAAGTAGGGAGGATAGGGAGAATCCGGGCCATTTTGAAGAACATCCAGCCACCACGGATTCTCATCGCTGGCGGCCATGTGATTAAGTGCACTGCATCTAATTACAGCCCCATTCCATGTCGCTGTAAAGCACCAACCAGTGAAGTAAATGCCTTTTCTTCTCCCCGCTCCGGGCTTAACCGGGTTGGGTCTGTTACATCATACCCGTGGTGGGGGATTCCCCGCCTGGACTTTAGCAAGGGAGAGGCATAGAAATCGGTAATGCCCAGCGCGTGCAGATATGATACCAGGGCCTCGGCGTCGGCAAAACGAAATTCCCGGTTGAACTGAAGCCGGTAAGTGGCAGCGGGAATATGCAGGCACACCATCTCAAGTACCACCCCGCATCCGAAGCTTGTCACCAAGGGCCGAGAAGTGATCAACCCATATCTGGGCACTGTCATCCCCTTGCTGGGCCTTTCGCCTGAAATCCGGATAAACCGTTTTTAACAACCGGTAATAGATATTTTGCATTTTCCACATATCCACTCCAAAGGGTAACGAACGGGCTAAACCGATGGCCCGGTCCAAGTTTTGAAGCAAAGAAAGGTCGGCCGGCCGGTTTCGCAATCGTTCCGCCATCCTTTCTACAGTTTGTTTCAAAGCGTACCCGAGATCGGTATCATCAAGCGGCACGTCCAGCATGCGCACCTCGTTAAGAAGAACTTTGATACGCTCAAAATCCGGCACCTCGCCCGCCAATGCCCGGCGCAGGCCGTTATTTAAAACAAACTCAGCGGCGGTATCAAGGGCCTTGGGCCGGGGAATGTGCAGGTCTTTTAAGAATAACATTAATGGAGCATGACGCTCATAAATCCGCTGGTATTCAGATGCTACACGTTCCAGCGTAGAATCAAGAATTATATCCAAAATCTTCCTCTGCTGGTCCCGGAAAAGTTGCCTCAACGAATAAGTTGTCCCTTCAAAGTATTGATCTAGGAGTCGAATTACTTCGGTAAGGTCACCCCGGTCGAAGGCATCCGTTACTTTCTCCACCATTTCCCGGTAGGCATTTTCGTCGCGGTATTCCCGGACACCACCATTTACATTATGATAGCCAAAGTACAGCACTCCGTAGCTCAACGTCATTGAATCTCTTGTAATTTCAGAAGTAACCCGTGCCCGTCCAACCGAAAGTCTTGCCTCCCCCGCCACCAGGTCCCGACAATCCTCCCGTTCTATAAGATAGCAATAAATGCGTGACCTCTCACTGTAATCTTCAAACAGTGAGCTAATGGCATAATGGGCACCTACCTTTGGCAAGTCCACCATTGCCGGCTTAACAAATTTTTCGTAAATGTGGGCACCGTCCCGGTGTTCGGAAACATTGCTTTTTGCCTGTCCGAGCATTTCCACAAAGCGTGGCTCCAGCTTGTTGCCAAACAATTCCTCCGCCAGCTGGATTACGCGGCCGGCATATTGCATTATCTGTACCGTCTCAATCCCAGAAATATCGTCAAAAAACCAACCGCAGCTGGTATACATTAACATAGCATGCCGCTGGAGTTCCAGCAATTTTAAAACTATTACCTGTTCTTCCGGATTTAGCTCGCGGGTAGCATGTTTCCCTAAAAACCGGCGGAAATTCTCTAACGAGCGGTCGAGGATTATGGAAATATAATCGTTCCTCGCTTCCCATGGCTCTTTGAGAAATTGACGCGCCTTCTCCTCCCACAGGGGTGCCAGCGTGTTTCGCAGCCAATTTAAGGCGTTCCGCAGCGGAGCCCGCCAGGCCTGGCTCCACCCCGGATGCATGCCGGAATTACAGCCGCAATTGCTCCGCCAGCGCTCAATACCGTGAGCGCAGCTCCAGGAACTATTCTCGATAATCTCTACCTCGTGGGTGGGAGGAAATTTTTCCAGGTATTCCCCATAAATTGTAATCCGCGCCAGGTTATTTGCTTCAATATAATGCAAGGCGTAGGACAGTGCCATGTCCCCGTGCCGGTGGTGATGGCCGTAGGTTTCGCCGTCGGTAGAAATATTAACAAGCTGCGGCCGATTGCGTGCATCGTCAAAACCATCTAAAAGCCGCCGGGCGAAGCGCTCCCCGTTGGAAAGCAGCTTTTCGAAAGCAACAGCCCGGGAAATAGGACCATCATAGAAAAAGATGGACATGCTCCGGCCCGAATTGGGTAAGTGAAGCAGATAGGGCATAGTGGGATCAATACCTTGGGGCCCCACATCGTGCCAATTGTTTTCACCGATTTTACGCACCCGCTTTGCCTGATAAGGGGTAAGGATGGTAAACCGGATGCCCTGTTCCGCCATAACCTCGAGGCTTTCCAGGTCCACCGCGGTTTCCGGGAGCCACATTCCCTCCGGCTGCCGGCCAAAGCGGTACTCAAAATCCCGGATCCCCCAGATTACCTGTGTATGCTTATCCCGCCGGTTGGCCAGGGGCATTATTATGTGATTATAACATTGGGCTATGGCAGAGCCATGCCCGGAAAAATTTTTTTGGCTTTCCTTATCGGCTTCAATTATTGTTCGATATAACTCGGGCTCATTGGTTTCCATCCAGTCGAGAAGTGTAGGACCGAAATTAAAGCTAATTTTAGTGTAATTATTAACAATTTCCTTGATCCGACCCTTACCGTTCAGAATGCGCGAGGCAGCGTTGGGTGCATAACATTCATCGGCAATCCGCTCATTCCAATCATGGTAGGGATGGGCTGAATCCTGGAGCTCTATGTCCTCCAGCCATGGATTCTCCCGCGGCGGCTGGTAAAAATGGCCGTGAATACAGATATACCGTTCCATTAATCCGTTTACCCCTCCTTTGCTCGCCGAAACAAAATGCAGATTAAAGGGCTTAAGGCAACCCAGGCCTTGCCTGTTGACTCGAATTCTACCGGTGCCGTACCGCCGCTACCCAGCCCCCGCTTCCTGTTCCCGGGTAATAACGTCCATATTTTCCCTGTTTAAATCCGACAGGGCCGGCAGTTCACGGCGCAGCCGGATTAATTCCCAGTAGAACTCCCAAAGCTCCCGGTGTTTTCCTTGCTCGTGCAACTTATGATCGAACCCGGGACACAGGAAAGTTGCCTCATTTTGGAGTCAGGCATCTTGATCTCCTGCTTAAAAGAAGCAAATCCCTCCCGCCGCCCTTTCCACACCGCCTCAGCCAGTTCAAGATCCGTATGACTTGTAAAATACTGAAAGGATGTCTTTTCACCGTATTCCTCCCCCATGAATAAGCAAAGGTAACTAAATGGTGAGACAGGTTGCATCTATCTTTCTTAAACGGTTAATATCCTGTAACGTTGCCAAAACCCCTGGCATCCGGCTGAATACCTCAAAAGTATAGCGAGCCTTTCGCCGCCAGTTGGGGAACTCGTCCTTGGTACCCGGGACATTCTGGGGAGCCATTTCCAGCCACAGGTCCTCCAGATTCACCAGTAAAATCCGGGCCCCGCTGGCAGACAGGAACTTAAGGCAGGCCTTGAGGACAGCCTCAATGTTAACGGCGGGAACTTCAAGCCAGCCTTTTCTTTTTAGAAAAGAAGTTAAAGCCTTACGTTCATCCGAATCCTTTTCCAACCAAAAAGCACTAAAGGGAGGCATATCATGAGTATTTAAACTCGCCAGAGTGTCCGTAGGAACGGGACGCAATCCTTCGGAGGATTTATCGGTTAATTGGAATGGCAATATGTACATCTTAAATACCTTATGCCGGGACATGGCTGTACGAATAAAGGCGGGCACGTTACCGAGATCCTCACCCACTAATACCGTTTTATACCGGTGGGATTCCAAAGCCAATATGGCATAAAATTCTTCGGAACGGTAACGCACGTAAGCTCCTTTACTTACTTCCAGGCCTGCAGGTATCCAGAAGAGGCGGTGCAGGCCCATAACATGATCCAGGCGCAGAATACCGGCATGCTGCAGGTGGTGACGCAGGCAAGCAATGTAGTAGCGGTAGCCTTGTTCTCGAATTCGCTCCGGGTGTAACGGTGGAAAACCCCAGTCCTGCCCCCGGGTAAAAAAGGCATCCGGCGGAGCGCCGCTGCTTACTTTCAAAGCAAAGGCATCGCGCTCGCGCCAAACGTCATAGCCGGCACTGTGAACCCCCAATGGCAGGTCGAGACACAATCCCGCCCCTTGCTGCCGGAATTGAACCGAAAGGGTCTGAAATTGTTCGTGGATCACCCATTGTACATACAGATGATAGCGCTCAACCTCCGGATTATAATCCTCCTGCCGGAGAACCCCATCCCGCATCCGCTGGGGCCATGCGGGCCACCCGGCCCGCTGTTGCTCAACTGCGGCGCGAAAGCGGGCATAGTCCTGTACCCGCGGATGCTCCGCCACCCAGCGCCGCAGGGCGTCCAGCCGCCCGGAATCCCCGGCAAAACAGCAACGTGCCAGGCATTCCAGGATCTTGCGCTTCAATGTCATACCCCGGCTGTAATTTACTAAGGGCGCGGCCTTAAGATCCGCAATCTCTTTTTGAAATTTCGGGGAGCTAAGTAAATCTTGCGCCTCCGGACACCACTTCAGCTCCGGTATCCGGGTAACGTCCAGGTAAAACTCATTCCAAAACAAGCGGCTGGCCGGCGCATAGGGACTCGGATCAAAGGGCTCATCCAGAAAAGCCGCCAGTAGCGGAAGAGTGCCCACCGTATTGCCCCCCAGCTTTTGAACCCAACTTACTAAGGTCTCCAGATCCGTTAAGTCGCCGGCACCCCAGCTCCGCCGGGAGCGGAGGGCGTAGAGGGGGAGAAAAACCCCCCAAATCCGGTCCGGTGTTCCGGAAGAAAAAATGTAGGCCTGTCGCGGGGCAGCTATAATCAAGACTTGCCAGAAGCGAGCCGGAAGGGCCAGCGTAAAACGGTGATATCCCCAGGGTAACCCTGAAGGTAGGGTAAGTTGCTTAACCACATAGGCCACACCTTCCACCACCGCCACCCGCAGCACGGGAAGACGGTCCAAGTTGCAAGTCCAGCAGCGCTCCTCACCGTTTTCTAACTCCAACCGGCAATCAGCCAGGCCACCTTCCCGGTCAGCAGGCAAACTCAATTCCAGATGGGCGGGTTCCCCATCCCACGCTACAACTATCGGCTCGCAACAGCGCTGCCATTGCCTTTGCCTGAATTCCCTAAGAGCACCAGGGACATCTTCCAATGTTTCAACCGGTGCACCCAGCACTCGGAGTATAGCCAATAAGGAATCCACCGGGGCCTGTCGGTAACGGCCCATCCCATCGTAATAAACAGGCTCCACACCATACAGACGGGCTAAATGATAAAGCAAGCGGACCTGGATTTCTGCCATATTAACCAACCCTCCCAAAACCTATACCCAACACAAGATCCGCACCTAATTAAGCTTAACTTAATAACGGAAATCAAAAATATTGTCTCCAAAGGAATGACTTTGTATTAAGGATTTTGATAAATTTGAAAGGTTCACATTTCCATAGGAAGAGGCGGAGCTGTTCCGGACAAACAACGTCCCGCCTTGGCTTCCAGACCTGCTCCGGGACTTTCTCCTGCAGGTTCCACACAGCTTTAACCGCTGCTCGGGCGGTAGCACTAGGCGGCTGCTAGTCAGGACAATGTCTAGCCTGCGCCTGGCCTCCTCCAGCGTGCCTCCCAGGTAAATCAACCTGGTTCTGGGCCCCTTTTTGTCTTTATCATTGTTTCCCCAGGTAGGCATATCGCCTTCCCTTAACCTGCTTCCAGTAAACGTACATACCAGTACCTTTAGATCATGTTACTGTTATAGCAGTATGAAAAAAATGCCCCCTGCGCCAACCAGCAGTATTCTGGCTGCGCCCGGAAAAAGAGGAAAATGCCTAAACGCAGGTTTAAGGTTATCCTGGAGTGGAATGAAGGGGAGGGGGGATATACGGTAACGGTCCCGGCTTTGCCCGGCTGTATTACCGAAGGGGATACTATCCAGGAAGCACTGGACAATGCCAGGGAAGCTATTTCCGGTTACCTGAAGGCGTTAAAAAGAAACAGGGCCGCCCACTACCTGATAAGGATACGGAATTGTTCTCTGGTGAGGTTGAAGTTTCTGTATGTGGAAAGGTTCAAATAGATTATTTACCACATGGGACGGCAGGCCAATGGATCCAGACCCAGACACACCTAGCCATTGATTCAAGAAGTTCCTGGAAAGGCACGGGCTACCACCGCTACCGTTCCATGGTCTCCGCCATACATCAGCCACCCTGTTGGTAGGCCAGGGAGCACCACTAAAGAATGTCAGTAGCAGGCTGGGGCACAGCAATATAAGCACCACCAGGGATATTTACGGCCATGCCTTAAAGTCGGTTGACAGGCAACTGGCTGATAACCTAGATGCACTCTTTACCGGTAAAAAAGCACAAAAAAATTAGGCGACTACAAGCCGCCTTTTGGTTTTTTTGGATTAAATTTTGATTAAACTATCCCCAAATTATCTCCAACTCGCCAATTCTGCCATCTTCGCCATAAATTAAAAACGCCGCAAACCCTTGCGGCGTTTAACTTCAAGCTGGCAGGGGAGACAGGATTCGAACCCGCAGCCCTCGGTTTTGGAGACCGATGCTCTGCCAGTTGAGCTACTCCCCTGCAACAAACTTTTCGGAAAAGACACATATTATTATAACCCAAGACCAACTTCCGGTCAAGGAAAATTAATAAAATACAAAGGATTTTTAACCCTTGTTAAGAATAATATATTATTACAAAATTCCTGGAGGTGATGCGGTGGCCCCCAAAATCGGTGTTTTAATGGGAGGGCGTTCCGCCGAAAGAGAAGTTTCACTACGAACCGGAGAAGCAATATATAATGCCCTGATCAATAAAGGGTTTCCAGCTGAAAAGATTATTGTGGACTTCGATATAGTTGAACAGCTTAAAAATAAAGGGATTCAACTAGCATTCATTGCCCTACACGGGCGCTACGGTGAAGACGGCACCATACAAGGACTTCTTGAAATGCTGGATATTCCCTATACTGGTTCCGGAGTATTAGCCAGTGCTCTAGCAATTAATAAAATTGCTACCAAGAAAATGCTAATTTTAGAAGGACTTCCGACTCCTAATTTTACGGTAATTGAAAAATCCCACTACAAGAAAAAACCCATAAACAACATAATTCAACATATTTTATCCCGTCACAAATTACCCGTGGTGATTAAGGCTCCCACCCAGGGTTCAACCATCGGAACCTCCTTCGTCCACAATGAGCAGGAAATACAGCCCGCCCTGAAAGAAGCCTTTAAATACGACCCATGGGCATTAGTTGAAGATATGGTGAAGGGAATTGAAGTTACTGCCTCGGTTCTCGGTAATGATAATCCCGTTGCCTTACCGCTAATTGAAATATATTCAGTTACCGGAGTTTATGATTACGAAGCAAAATATACAAAGGGTATGAGCGAACACATCATACCACCGCGCATACCACACGAACAACAGGAAAAGATTAAGCAAATGGCCGTTAAGACATTTAAGATTCTTGGTTGCCGTGGCCTTGCCAGAGTAGATTTCATAGTGGATAAAAAGGGTAATCCAACCATCCTCGAAGTTAATACCATTCCCGGCATGACGGAAACCAGTCTATTCCCCGATGCCGCCAGAGCAGCTGGAATGGAATTTGAAGATCTGGTAGAAAAAATTGTACATTTGGCCCTGGAGCGATAAACATGTTTATCAAGCCAGAAGATATAGCCAGGACTATCGATTATACATTATTAAAACCGGAAGCAACCCGGGAGCAAATAGCCGAATTATGCGCCCAGGCCAAGAAATATAATTTTTTCGCCGTTTGCGTCAACCCTTATTACGTATTGCAGGCAGCGCAGGAACTTATCGGCTCGGCAACCAGGGTTTGCACGGTGGTGGGATTCCCCCTCGGGGCCACTACTAGCAGGATTAAGGCCGTGGAGGCGGCGGAAGCCGTAAAACGTGGTGCTTTGGAAATAGATTTCGTTATTAACATAGGCCAATTGAAAGCCGGCAATTATAAAGAGGTTAAAAATGATATGTTGGCCGTAATCAATGCTGTTAAGGAAATTGCCCCGAATACCGTAACCAAAGCAATTCTGGAAACCTGTCTTCTAACCGACGAGGAGAAAATTAGGGCCTGCAACATTGCAATGAAAGCCGGAGTAGATTACGTAAAAACCTCCACCGGTTTTTCCACCGGCGGTGCCAAAGTGGAAGATATTCAATTATTAAAGAAGGCCATTGGCCCCGGTATGGGCATTAAGGCCTCAGGTGGAATAAAGGACCTTAACACGGCCCTGAAGATGATAAAAGCCGGTGCTCACCGGCTGGGCACCAGTTCCGGTGTAACCATCATGAAGGAGGCTTTAGATAATGACCATTGAATTCCGGCGCGAGTTTATTGAAAGTGCATTTTTGGATCCAAGAAAAAATTATGAAAAGAAAGTGATAACCAGTGAGGTTCGTTACGACCCCTTAACCGGACAAATTTCAAGAATTTTTCCTTTCCGGCGGCTAATTTCCCACCGTCACGACTGGGAACCTTTTGTAGAAAAGTCGCGGCAGCAGTTTTGCCCTTTTTGTCCGGAAAATCTGGACAAGACTACTCCGCGATTTTTACCGGATTTTTACCCGGAAGGATATATTCGCACAGGTGGTGCCACGGCTGTACCTAATCTACATCCTTATGAAAAATACGCATCGGTGGTTGTGATGTGCCGTGAACATTATGTCCCTATGGAGGATATATATCCTTCCATGATTACTGAAAGTTTTAAAGCAGCCCTGGAATACCTGAAATACGCCCAAAAATACGATTCTTCCGGAGCCCGTTACTGCTCTATCAACTGGAACTATATGCCCTACGCAGGGGGTTCCGTGATACACCCTCATTTACAAGTTTTGGCCGGGCCAAAACCTCCCACTTATGATAAAAAAATGTACCTTGCAGCCAAAGAATACTTCGATAAAACCGGCAAAAATTTCTTTACCGAATTAATTAAGGCCGAACAAAAGGAGAATAAACGTTATTTGGGCCGGACGGGCCAAGTTCACTGGTTATCCACCTTTGCCCCCAGACACGTTGCAGATGTTACCGGAATTTTGCCCGGCAAAACCAACATTGGGGACTTGACTGATAACGACCTTAAACAGATTGCAGAAGGCATGATAAAAGTAGTCCATTATTATGACCGTATTAATTTGCCTTCATTCAATGCAGCACTGTACTTTGGCCTCGAGAGCGATGGCAGCTTTTATATAACAATACGCATGGTCGGACGGTTTACTATATTTCCGCTGGTTGGCAGTGATATAACCCACATGCAAATTCTTCATGACGATCCTTGGACCGTTTTACTACCGGAAAAACTGGCTGAAGACCTTAAAAAGGACTTCAACGGGAAATAAACAACAATCTTTTACCTGAGAACTGCTATCCCAAAATTTCAGTTAACTCGTTAGTGCAGGAATTCACCAGTCAATAGCGAATTTATTAAATAAGTCTCCAAGCGGCACTTCACGGGAGGTGAACCTTAATGGCTCGGTGCATAATGTGCGGGAGAACAATAGAAGAAATCGAATGGAAAAATAAGGATGATTATGATGATGAATATATGCCCAAAAAGTCGCCGTCCTTCTGCCAGAGATGCCTTGCTAAAATTAAAAATGAGGCTGAAGAAAGGCAAAAACCTTCCAAGCCCATGTAAACCTACGGAATTTTAAACTAGGAGGTATTTTATTGGGACAAGTTTTAAAAAGAACTTTAACTGTACTTATTACTTTATTAGTTTTGTTAATTGCCTTTTTTAAGTGGGGTATCAATCTTTATGTGGACATATTGTGGTTCAAATCTGTAGGATACGAGTCGGTATTTTATACCGTTTTGTTATCAGACTTGGGACTTAGGCTTGTTACAGGGTTTATTGTCTTTTTGGTATTATTTATTAACCTGTTTCTTACCCGTAAGCCCGTAATTGAAGCCTTAAATTCCTCCCGTCCCCGGGAAGACGAAGGTGGTATTGTAACTCTGCACCAACCACCGCTGGGAAAAATTATAACACCTAGATCGGTTACAGCCGCATTTATTTTAGTAAGTTTCATTCTCGCCTTTTTAGTCAGTGCTGCCGTTAAGGGCGATTGGATAGTCCTGCAGCAATTTCTCAATGCAACTCCCTTTGGCATAAAAGATCCCATATTTGGAAAGGATGCCGGGTTTTACAGCTTTCAATTGCCCTTTTACCAGTTTATCTATCAGGTGTTGATGTGGGTTACCTTACTGTCTGTAATGGCAGTGGCAACTATTTATCTTTTTATTGATTCAACCCGGGGTGGGCTCAACAAACTGTTCAAGTCGGAGTCCGCCAGGTATCATCTTTCCGCTATTGCAGCTTTTTTCTTCATCATTAAAGCCTGGGGATACAAATTACAACAATATAACCTCATGTTCTCGGAAAGCGGGGTTGTCTTCGGGCCCGGATATACCGATGTTCATGCCCGGCTGCCGGCCTTGAAAATCTTAATGATCATCGCCCTCATTACGGCGGCTGTTATACTGGTAAATATTTTTCTGCGTCGCTTCCGGATTATTTTATACAGCATCGGGGCCCTACTGGGTGTTTCCATATTAATTGGCAGCCTATACCCAGCAGCTATTCAAAATTTTATCGTATCTCCTAACGAACTGGCCAAGGAAAGACCTTATATAGAATACGGCATCAAATACACACGTCTAGCTTATAACCTGGATAACATTGAGGAAAAACCATTTCCTGCAGGAAGAACCCTCAGTAAAGAACAGATCAGGCGAAATCCTGAAACAATCAGTAATATCCGCTTATGGGACTGGAGACCCCTTAGGGATACGTACAGCCAACTGCAGGAAATGCGCCCGTATTATGAACTTAAAAATATAGACATTGACCGTTATGTGGTAAACGGGCAGTACAGGCAGGTAATGTTGGCAGCTAGAGAACTGAATCAGGATAAACTGCCCGACCAGGCCAAGACTTGGGTAAATCAGCGTCTAAAATATACCCACGGATACGGGTTAGTTATGAGTCCCGTCAATGAAATAACCAGAGAAGGTTTGCCGGAGTTTTTCCTCAAAAACATTCCCCCGGCAGGCGATACAAACCTCAAGGTAAGCAGGCCGGAAATTTATTATGGCGAAGCCACCGACCAGTATGTAATTGTCAACACCAAAACCCGGGAATTTGATTACCCCTTAAGTGGGGACCAAAACGCCTATACCGAATATAAAGAAAAGAGTGGCGTTAAAGTAAATTCCTTCTTCAGAAAGGCTATTTTCGCCCTGGCCTTCAGTGATTACAGGCTTTTACTGGCGTCCGACATTAAGCCGGAAAGTCAAATATTGTTTTATCGTAACATAAAGGATAGAGTACCACGCATTGCACCTTTTTTAAAATACGACCAGGATCCTTATTTGGTTTTGAGCGAGGGCAAATTATACTGGATGTGGGACGCGTATACCACCACGGATATGTTTCCTTATTCGGAACCGTTTAACAGTAGGGATAATTATATACGCAATTCAGTGAAAGTCGTTGTAGATGCTTATAACGGGGACGTAACTTTTTACGCGGCTGATCCTGCTGACCCAGTCTTAAAAACATACCAAAAGATTTTTCCGGAACTGTTCAGACCTTTATCGGAAATGTCACGAGACCTTAAAAGTCATATCAGGTACCCGGTGGACATGTTCATTATCCAGGCAAAGAAGTTCACCCTGTACCATATGGAAGACCCGGAAATGTTTTACAATAAAGAGGACAAGTGGAATCTTCCCACTGAACAATACGGCAGGGAAGAGCAGCCCATGGAACCGTATTATACCATAACCAAGTTACCGGAAGAGCAGAAACCGGAGTTCGTTTTGATAATGCCTTTCACCCCTAAAAACAAGAAAAATATGATTGCTTGGCTCGCCGCCAGGTGCGACAAAGATAATTACGGCAAACTCCTGGCGTACAAATTCCCCAAACAGGAGCTGGTTTACGGCCCCATGCAAATTGAAGCCAGGATTAACCAGGATACAACTATTTCTCAGCAATTATCCCTGTGGGACCAAAGGGGTTCATCCGTAATCCGAGGCAATTTACTGGTTATACCTGTTGAAGATTCACTTTTGTACGTGGAGCCCCTTTATTTGCAGGCCGAGCAAAGTAGAATGCCCGAATTACGCCGGGTTATAGTTGCCCACGGGGACAGGGTAATTATGGAACCAACGCTGACCCTGGCACTACAAAGAATTTTCGGCGAGGATATTGGTGAAGAAATAACACCGCCACCGCAGGAACAACAACCACCTACGGAAGATCTACTATTAATAAAGAAAGCCAACCAGCTCTTTGACGAAGCACAAGAAAGGCTCAAAAACGGTGACTGGGCTGGTTACGGAAAAGCCATGGAGGAGCTTAAGGCCGTATTGAAAAAACTGGCCGCACAAAGTAACATTTAATTAAAGGATTCACTTAATAAGGTAGTACAATAACGAGGAGGAGATGAGCATGCCCTTTTTTGAAACATGGTGGCAGGCAATTGCTTTCGGAGCAGTTACTACCGTAGGAATGCTTGTTATAGCCAGTTTCTTTCACAGAATGTGGGAAAAGTATGAAGATAAACCGGAAAAGCCTGCTCCCAGTTGTGACGCCCACCACCACCATTAAACTTTGACTGCTTGATTTTAACTACCGGCACGGTGGCCGGTAGTTTCTTTTTAAATAATAAGGAGTTGACACTAATGCCGTTTATCGACATTAATAGAAAACGTTATTATTACGAGGCCCAATTACCTGCAAATAAAGAGCCGAAACATATTATCCTTTTTGTCCACGGCGCCGGCGGCCATCACCAACACTGGGCCCATCAGCTGGACGGCCTGGGCAAAAACCACCTGGCCATAGCGGTAGATCTGCCGGGACACGGCCAATCCCAAGGCGATTCCGCCAATAATATTTCCGAATATACATCATTTATTAAAAATTTTTCCGAATACCTCATTGGGTGCCCCTTTATTTTGGTAGGACATTCCATGGGCGGCGCCATTGCCTTAAACTTTGCTTATAACTTCCCGGAAAGGCTGCTGGGGCTGGTACTGGCGGGGACCGGCGCCCGCCTGAAGGTTCTTCCCGCCATTCTAAATACTTTCGCCCGGGGACACTTGTTTCGCCAGTTGATTGATATGGCTTACGGAAAGAGCGCTCCGGGTAAATTGTTAGATTTGGCAAGGACGGAAATGGATAAAGTCTCCCCCAAGGTGTTTTTCAACGATTTTTCGGCTTGTAATAAATTTGATATGTTGGACCAATTGGAGAAAATTAATACAAAAACCCTTATTATATCGGCTGAAGAAGATATTCTTACGCCCATAAAATACGGAGAATATTTAAATTCCCATATTCCCGATTCAAAAATGCGCGTCATTAAAAAGGCCGGCCACATGATGATGCTGGAGCAACCACAGGAATTTAATAAATTGCTGGAGGACTTCATAACAAGCCTATAACTAAAGAAGGAGGGGAAAAAATGGTGAAAAAAGTAGCCGTACTTACCGGAGGTGGAGATGCTCCCGGGCTTAACGCCGTCATCCGGGCAGTGGTTAAAACATGTATCAGGGAATACGGCATGACTGTCATGGGCGTTGAAAACGGCTTTGGCGGCCTTATTCAAAACCGTATCAAGGAACTAACTGAAAAGGACGTAACCGGAATTCTGCCCCGGGGAGGGACAATTCTCGGCACCACCAACCGGGACAACCCCTTTCATTACCCGGTGGTAAAGGGAGACAAGAAAGTCTTTGTAGACGTCTCGGACCGGGTTTTTGAAAACCTGAGTATTCACGGGGTAGAAGCGCTGATTGTTATCGGCGGAGACGGCAGCCTTTCCATTGCAAAGGAACTGTACGACCAGGGCCTTAAAGTTGTGGGAGTGCCCAAGACTATAGACAATGACCTTTCGGCCACGGACCAAACCTTCGGCTTCGATACCGCTTTAGCTACAGCTACCGAAGCCATTGACAAACTACATACCACCGCAGAATCCCACCACAGGGTAATGGTACTTGAAGTAATGGGCAGGTACGCCGGCTGGATTGCACTGGCCTCCGGGCTGGCCGGCGGAGCCGACGTTATTCTTATACCGGAAATACCCTACCGGATAGAGTCAGTTGTAGAAAAAATAAACCAGCGAAGCCAGCAGCAAAAAAAATTCAGCATTATCGTTGTGGCAGAAGGGGCAAGGCCGCAAGGCGGGGAAATGGTAGTTCAGAGAACTGTGGAGGACAGCTTTGATCCCATTCGCTTAGGTGGAATAGGTAATGTTATCGCCCAACAGGTAGAAGAACTTACAGGAAAGGAAACTCGTGTAACCATACTCGGTCACCTGCAAAGGGGTGGTTCTCCCACTGCTTTTGACAGAATCCTTGCCACCAGATACGGTACAGGAGCAGCAAATCTGGTAGCCGAAGGGAAATTTGGTGAAATGGTATGCCTGCAGGGAACAAAAATATCTTCGGTGCCGCTGGAAGTGGCAGTAGGAGAGCTGAACCTGGTTAAGCCGGATAACGATATGGTGAAGGCGGCCCGGAAACTGGGAATCTGCCTGGGAGATTAACGGAAAGGGAGTGGGCCTGTGATTAATATTAATATTCCTGGGAGAAAACCTTTGCAAATAAAAAACGTGGTTCTGGATTTTAATGGAACCATGGCTAAAGATGGTGAACTTTTGCCGGGTGTAACTTCACGACTAAACAGGTTGGCTGAAAAGGTTAATTGCTATGTTTTAACGGCAGATACCTTTGGTACGGTCCGAAAAGCGTGTAAAGGGTTGAACTGTACCATAAAAACCCTGCAAACTGACAATGGCGCCAGAGAAAAAGAAGAATTTATTTCCCAACTGGGTGCGGAAAATACCGTAGCCATAGGGAACGGTACCAATGATACTCTTATGCTGGAAAAATCAACTTTAGGCATCCTAGTACTGGAGGCCGAAGGAGCCTCCCTTAAAGGATTATTAAAAGCCGACGTGATTACCAGGAACATAGAAGAAGCATTGGAATTATTATTGTTTCCAAAGAGACTGGTTGCAACACTGAGAGCCTGATCAAAATTGCTTAAAATCTGTCTTGTCTTCAACGGGTCGATATTTTATAAAGTTTTTAGGAAGAAGGTGTTTACATGATTTACGACCCGCCTGTATTCCGGCCACCCAGTGAAGCTTCCAGCCTGATTTTGCAAATTACTCTGGGATGTTCCCACAATGGTTGTACTTTTTGTGGCATGTACAAGGGGAAGCGATTTCGAATTAAATCCTGGAAAGAAATTGAAACCGATATTTTAAGCTGTGCCCGCGAACCCGCAGGGATAACCAGAGTATTCCTCGCCGATGGAAATGCACTGGCAGTGGATACCGAAACCCTACTTAAAACATTGAACCTGCTTTATAGTACCTTTCCCGACCTGCAAAGGGTAGGTATTTACGCCGGACCCAAAGATATAATAAACAAGTCAGAAGATGAATTGATTGCGCTTCAAAAGGCCGGATTAAAAATAGTTTATTTGGGAATTGAAAGCGGCAGCAATACCGTTCTTAAAAACGTTAATAAAGGTGTTAACAATCAACAAATGATTGAAGTGGGCCAAAAAATTATGAAAGCAGGTTTGCAATTATCTGCCACTGTTATATTAGGACTGGGTGGGCAAAACCTCTGGAAAGAACATGCCTTAGAAACGGCAAAAGTAGTCAGCGCAATAAATCCCACATACCTGGCAGCACTTACCCTAATGGTGATACCTAATACTCCTTTACACAGACAAGTCCAGCGAAAAGAGTTTAAGGTGCCGGATTCAAAAGGTATACTAAAAGAATTAAAACTATTGCTGGAGAACGTTAATCTTTCCGGTTGCATTTTCCGTTCCAATCACGCCTCTAATTATTTACCATTGCGGGGAATTTTAAATCGCGACCGGGATAAATTAGTTGAATTAATTAAAACGGCCCTGGAAAAGCCGGAAAAAATACCACTAAGGCCGGAATTTGCCCGGGGATTGTAAAAAAGTTGCCCATTAATGGGTAACTTTTTTTTATATTTAGCAGGATTTACAGCATATAGAATTAATGTATATATTTAACATTTAATTTCAGAGGTGAAGTTATGCAAAAATTTATATCAGTAATCTGTCTAGCCGTACTGCTAACATTTTTATGCTCCCTCCCAGCCGGCAGTCAACAATATTCTAGTTCCGGCGCCAGGGAAATTAATAGAATCATAAAAGGAGCAGTGGAAGACATTAGTTGGATCCGGGCCCCTGACAGGCAGAAATTGCATAAAATTTTTAGCCAATACTTTACAGGTCGGCTTCTAGAGGATTTAACCGAGCAAACATGGCGTTTCAAATGTCTAAATACCGACTGGTATACAACAACGCAATTGGAGAAAATAACTATTAACTCCATTGACGAAAATAGATCTATAGTGTTAGCATACATTAAGGAAACCAATCTAATAAACAAAACCACTTCCAAAGCCACCGGAAAATTTATCTTAATAAAAACACCGGCAGGCTGGCGTATTAAGCAAATGGTTATACTAGAGAAATAACATCAGGGTCGAAGTGGGTGGTTTGGTGACAAAACTCAACATAGGTATCTTTACCGATAGTTATAGACCTTACACCAGCGGGGTGGTACGCTCCATTGATACTTTTGCCTCGGAATTACGAACCCTCGGGCATAAGATTTTTATTTTCGCACCCAACTACCCTAATTGCCCTAACGAAGACGGGGTTTTCAGATTTCCATCCATCCCCGCCCCTACCAATCCGGACTTTACCCTGGCAATACCTTTTTCGCCGCGACTACGCAACATAATCCACAAACTTAAATTAGATATTATACATGTGCATTCACCTTTTCTACTGGGCAGGGTAGGAGCACGCTACGCTAAACGCCTGGGCATTCCACTGGTATTTACCTTCCATACCCTTTACGAAGAATACGTTCATTACGTACCTTTCGCCCACAGCATCACCAGGGATCTTACCCAGCGCCTTTGCTCAGACTTTTGCAACCAGTGCAACCTAGTAATAACTCCCACCAGAGTTATTGCTGAACACCTTAAAACTATAGGTGTTAAGGTTCCGGTAATCAGTATTCCCACCGGAATTCAAATACAAGAATATAACTCAGGAGATAGCAATTGGCTGCGACAACAACTAAAAATAAAAAGTGATAAAAAAATCCTATTGTGCGTGGGTCGCCTGGGAAAAGAAAAAAACCTGGAATGGTTACTTGAATGCACGGCAATCATCGAAAAAGAGTTTCCCAATATCCACTTAGTGATAGTGGGCGGGGGACCTAAAGAGAAGAATCTCAAGGAAAAAGCCGGGGAATTGGGAATTGATAAAAAAGTAACGTTTACGGGAGTTCTTCCCAAGGAAAAAGTTATTAATTGCTAT
Organism: Desulfofundulus sp. JL263-se; assembly: GCF_056316025.1. Taxonomy (NCBI): domain Bacteria; kingdom Bacillati; phylum Bacillota; class Clostridia; order Eubacteriales; family Peptococcaceae; genus Desulfofundulus; species Desulfofundulus sp. JL263-se. The sequence goes on from NZ_CM149993.1 coordinate 2,073,330, forward strand.
AAAGGTTCCGATCTTTTTGTCTTTGCATCTGTAACGGAAACCCAAGGCCTTGTCATCGGTGAGGCCAAGGCTGCAGGTTTACCTGTGGTAGCAGTAAAGGCTTACGGTGTTTCGGAAATGGTAGAACACGGTAAGGATGGATTTTTGACAAAACTGTGTCAGGAGGAATTTGCCAGCAGGGTTTTGTTAATGCTTAGGAATGATGACCTGCGAAAACAAATGGCAGAGAATGCTATAATCAACGCAAACAAGATTTCAGCTAGAAATTGCGCCTTAAAATTGTTAGACTGCTATGTGAACTTAATTCAAAGAAAAAATAACCCGTCCCGCAACATATCTACCTTCTGACCTTCTGACAGAGAAAAAAATGCATTTGCTTGAATTAAGAGAAGAATTCGAAGAAATGCAATAAAGGGAACACTAACAACCAGTGTTCCCTTATTATGTTAACTTGTATAAGGGAGGTTAGTTTAAAATGGAACAGTTAGGAGCACTACTGGGAGCATACCTTTTTATTTTCGGGGCCCGCATTATTGACGTTTCCCTGGATGTCCTTCGCATACTGATGCTAATGAGAGATAGAAGGATACTGGCAGCGGTAACTGGCTTTTTTGAGGTAACTGTGTTTATCCTGGCACTAAATGAGGTATTAAAGGGCGGTTTGGATGATATCGGAAAGGTCCTGGCCTATGCCGGCGGATTTGCATCCGGTACCTATGTGGGAAGTTTAATTGAGGAACACTTGGCAATGGGATATTTTTCCTTACAGGTTTTTCCCCCTCCTCATCTTGAAAGAAAATTTGTAAATATGTTACGCCAGGAAGGATTTGGTGTTACCACGGTTTCTGGGCAGGGCAGAAACGGCGAGAGAACAATTCTCTTTGTGACCCTTAAAAGAAAGGACTTGAATCGGGCCATAAAACTTCTCGACCAAATTTTTCCCAGTGTTTTTTTTACCATTTCAGATGCCCGGTATATTAAAGGAGGAACATTTCCTGTTCCAAAAGGTAAATAATTTACTTCCAACCAATTGTCGGGGTATGGTGGGCAATGGCCAGTGACCAGTTCATTCGCGCCATTTTAATTACGGCGCTCTCAAAGTTTTTATAGCCCCAAAAAATCGTTTTGATGAAAAGGAGAGATAAAATTTTAGTTTACATAATACTTATTATGGGAAGTAAAATAATAAAAAACTAACTTTTTGTTTTTTGAATTTCTACCAATATTATGTAAACTGGGCCGTGTTTTAAAAGATAAACAAAAAAACTCCACACCTCCCATGGGCGTGGAGTTTAAATTTAAATAATATTATCTAATCCCAATGCATGTCCTATGCAGGATAAAAATCGGTTCCCTGCTTAGCCAGTTCCAGGTCAACTTTGAGCTTACGGGCCATCCTTTCTTTCAGGAACTTAGGTGCCACTTGTGGAAATAGGGCCACAGAAATTACATCTTCTTCCTTTTCCATATATTCGGCACATTCTTCCCTGGCCTTGGGCAGTTCAGGCTCAATAAGATCCGCCGGACGGCAGTCTATCGGCTTTTCATCACCTATAATCTTCTTACGGGCCTCCTCGTTGACCGGTGCGGGAGGTCTCCCGTAATACCCGCGCATATACTGCTTAACCTCATTGGTTGCCATCTTATAGCGCTCACCCAACAATACGTTCAGAGCAGCCTGAGTACCAACGATTTGGCTGGAAGGAGTTACGAGAGGTGGATAACCAAAGTCTTCCCTTACCCTGGGCACCTCCGCTAAAACTTCCGGCAACTTATCAAGGGCGTTTTGTTCTTTTAATTGATTGATAAAGTTAGAAATCATTCCACCGGGTATCTGATACTGTAATACATTGGTATCCGGGTTCTTGGAAGCATTATCCACATCGGCATACTTCTTGCGTACTTCCCGGAAATATTCCGCTATTTCAGACAGTAAAGATAGATCCAGCCCGGTGTCGTACGGTGTATCCTGCAAAGCCGTCACCATGGTTTCAATGGCAGGCTGAGAACTCTGGAGGGCCATAGAAGAAATGGCACAGTCTATAACATCCACGCCGGCCTCAATGGCTTTGAGATAAGCCATGGAAGCCATACCACTGGAATAGTGGCAATGCAACTGCACCGGAATACTCAGGGTCTCCTTCCACCCTTTGATAATCTCATAAGCCGGTTTAGGAGCCAAAATACCGGCCATGTCCTTCAAGCAGATGGAGTGGCAGCCCAATTCTTCCAATTGTTTGCCCATACGCATGTAGAAATCCAAGTCATGAACGGGACTTATGGTATATACCACCGTACCCTGGGCATGGGCCCCCTCACGTCTTACAAATTCAATGGCCTTTTCCATGTTGCGCACGTCATTCAGTGCGTCAAAGATGCGGAAGATATCCATACCGTTTTCTACGGCCTTAACTATAAACGCTTCCAGGACGTCATCAGCATAATGCTTATATCCAACAACATTTTGGCCGCGCAGCAGCATTTGAAGTTTGGTATTCTTAAAGTGCCTGCGCAAAACCCGCAATCTCTCCCACGGGTCTTCATTTAAGAATCTCATGCAGGAATCAAAAGTAGCCCCGCCCCACACTTCCGCGGAATAGAAACCCACTTTATCGACTTTTTCAACAATGGGCAACATATCCTCGGTACGCATACGGGTGGCCAACAAAGACTGGTGACCATCCCGCATGGTAGTATCTGTAATTAAAACTTTCCTTTGTGTACTCATTTGCTAGCCCCCCTAGTTTAATCTTAACTACTTTTCAAGCTTGGCCATTACCTTGCGAACCCTTTCAATTGACTTTTTCAAGGCAGCTTGCTCTTCTTCCGTCAGATCTAATTCAATAACCTTCTCTACCCCGCCACCGCCAATAATGGCAGGAACTCCAAAATAAATATCCTTTTCACCGTACTCACCGTTTAGATAGGCCGCAACAGGCAAAATACGCTTCTTATCCTTCAGCACAGCCTCAACCATTTGAACAACAGAGGCCCCTGGAGCATAATAAGCACTACCGGTCTTAAGGTAATTAACTATTTCCGCTCCACCCTTTCTGGTACGTTCTACAATGGCATCTATCCTGTCCTTGGGAATCAGTTTCTCAATTGGAATTCCGCCGGCATAGCTATACCGTACCAGTGGTACCATATCGTCGCCATGCCCCCCCATTACAAAGGCACTGACGTCTTCAAAGGAAACCCCCAGCTCGAGGGCTATAAAAGTGCGGAAGCGGGCGGAATCCAGGACGCCAGCCATACCGAAAACACGATTCGGCGGAAATCCACTGGCCTTATAAGCCGCATAAACCATAATATCCAGGGGGTTAGTAACTACTATGATAAAGGCGTTGGGAGAATACTTGGCAACGTTGGATGCAACATCCGATACAATCTTCGAGTTTGTACCAATTAAATCATCCCTGCTCATACCGGGCTTGCGGGCTATCCCCGCAGTTATAACAACAACATCTGAACCGGCAGTATCTTCATAGTTATTGGTACCAATAATCTTACAATCATAACCTTCTATTGGAGCAGCCTCCATTAAATCGAGAGCTTTACCCTGGGGAATGCCTTCCACCACATCGAGCAATACTATGTCACCTAGTTCTTTGGAAGCCGCCCAGTGGGCACAAGTAGCTCCTACATTTCCGGCACCGACAATCGTAATCTTCTTACGTCTCAAGGAAATTCACCCTCCATTTTTTATTATAACGTATTAAAATTTTTTTACCCAATAACTACTAACAGGTCACCGTTACTTACAGCTTGGCCCTTTTCAACTTTTACTTCTTTTACGGTTCCGGCGACAGGTGCAACAATTTCATTTTCCATTTTCATGGCTTCCAAAATTACGAGAACATCGCCCTTGTTCACCTGATCACCTACCTTCACCCGCACATCGTTTATATTTCCCGGCATGGGAGCCGTAACACTACCTGCCCCCTGAGGGGCGGCAGGTTTTGGCGCTTCGAGCTTTTGGGGTTCCGGCTTCGGCTCTGCAGTAACTTGATTGGCAGCCGGTTTCGAAACAGCCGCAGGCGGCGCGACAGGTGGCGGTGCCGTATTTGAATGTACTACCAGTGAAGGTTGATTTGTGGAAATTTCTTCCACATCCACTTCAAAAACCTCACCATTAACCACAACTCTGAACTTTTTCATCCATACCCCTCCTTATTGAACCTAGGCCCTAATCAATTTACAAACTATTGAAGTCTATACTAAGATCGCGTCCCAATATTTGCTTAATCAATCCTGATTTTTTCCAGGGTGACATTTTATCCTTCCGGCGTATCCCGACAATCCGGTCCCCAGGTGATAAATAGCCACCTGCCGCCAGGGCAGCAACAATGACAGCAACTGTTGATGGCTTTGCGCTGGCACCCACCTTATTAATCTCCGGAATAACACTCAACTCTAAAAACCTCCTTCCACCTCTGTGGTGAGGTAATCCTCTTATAAAGGAATATTTCCGTGCTTCTTCCGTGGCCGATCAACACGCTTACCATCCAGGGCCTTAAGGGTCTCTATAATCTTCTTGCGGGTATCCCGCGGATCTATAACGTCATCAATGTAACCCCGTGAACATGCCACGTACGGATTAGCAAATTTATCGCGGTATTCCTGAACAAGTTCAGCTCTCTTTTCGGCAGGATTTTCAGCATTTTTAATCTCATTCCGGTAAATAATATTAACTGCTCCTTCAGGTCCCATCACTGCAATTTCGCCTGTCGGCCAGGCGTAAACCATATCCGCCCGCAATGAACTACTACACATAGCCAAATATGCTCCGCCATAAGCCTTTCTCAGGATAATGGTAATTTTGGGCACTGTAGCTTCTGAATAGGCATAAAGCATTTTTGCACCGTGACGAATAATACCGCCAAATTCTTGAGCCGTACCAGGCAGGAATCCCGGTACATCCATAAAGGTTACCAGGGGAATATTGAAACAGTCACAGAAACGGACAAATCGTGCTATCTTATCGGAAACGTTTATGTCCAGGCAACCTGCCAGGTAATCCGGCTGGTTAGCTATAATACCCACTGACCTGCCACCGATTCTGGCAAAGCCAACGACCCCGTTACGGGCATAATCGGCCTGAACCTCGAAGAACTCACTGCGGTCCACTATTAAATTTATAATGCGCTTGACATCATAGGACATATTTGGATGATCCGGTATAATCTCCAAAAGCTCCTCCGGATTGCCTTCGGGCTCCGATGGCTCGTATACCGGCGGTTCTTCCAAGTTATTGGAGGGCAAGAAACTGAGCAGCTGTTTTATCATGGCAAAACAATGTTCTTCATTCTCGGCAGCAAAATGGGCTACACCGCTAACCTGGTTATGTGTATTTGCCCCTCCCAGCTGTTCCATGGTAATTTCTTCCCCGGTTACCGCTTTAATTACCTGCGGCCCGGTGATAAACATTTGACTGGTACCTTTTACCATAAAAATGAAGTCCGTAAGGGCAGGAGAATATACGGCACCTCCGGCACAGGGGCCCATAATAACAGAAATTTGCGGAATCACGCCAGAAGCGATGGTATTACGGTAGAAAATTTCACCATAACCGTTTAGGGCATCAACTCCTTCTTGAATCCGGGCACCACCGGAATCATCAAGACCAATAACCGGGACACCTGTACGCATGGCCAGGTCCAAAACCTTACAAATTTTCGCCGCATGTACGGCTCCCAATGAACCTCCGGCAACGGTAAAGTCCTGGGCGAATACGTAAACTTTACGCCCGTTGATGGTTCCGTAACCGGTTACAACACCTTCACCGGGATTTTTCAAATCATTTTTAATATCAGAGTTACCGGCAAAAACATTAATTTCATTAAAGGAGCCCGGGTCCAGCAGCATATCAATACGTTCCCTGGCAGTTTTCTTGCCGGCATCATGCTGCTTTTGTATACGCTTTTCTCCGCCGCCAGCTTTAATTATATCCCTTAATTTTTTCAACTCTTCTAATTTTTCCCGCATACTCATTTTTTCCAGACCTCCTATTTTTAATCACGCTCACATAGCTCTACCAGTGTTCCAAAGGTCGCCTTGGGATGAAGGAAAGCAATTTTGGCTCCGCCGGCCCCTTTGCGGGGCTTTTCATCTATGAGCCTAATCCCCTTAGCCTTTAATTCTTCAAGTTTTTGTTCCAAATTATCCACTCGAAAAGCGATATGCTGGATTCCTTCACCATTTTTCTCTATAAACTTTGCAATGGGTCCATCGGGAGTGGTACTTTCAAGTAATTCAACTTCACTGTCACCGGTTGGGATAAATGCCACCTTTACTTTTTGCTCTTCTACTACTTCTGTTTCCGTAACTTTCATGCCCAGCACATCTTCATAAAACTTAATTGCGGCATCCAAATTTTTAACCGCAATCCCCACATGATCTATCTTCTTAATCATTTTTTACCCCCCTTATAAGTAAGCTTATACAATTTTTAAATCTATTTTTTTAAATTCTGCGGCAGGCATATAAAATACCTCCCGCAGAATTTTAAGATTAAGTTATCATCCTTTCACGTTTTCCTTAATATAGTTTATAATCGTTGAGGTAGGTGTGCCGGGACCAAAAACTTCCGCAATACCAGCCTTTTTTAGTCCTGGAATATCCTCATCGGGAATAATCCCTCCGCCCAAAACCAAAATATCCGATGCATTTTGTTCCCTCAGCCCTTCAACAACCTCCGGGAAAAGATCCATGTGAGCACCAGACAGGCAACTCAGGGCCACCACTTGTACGTCTTCTTGCAGGGCAGCTTCTACAATCTGCTGGGGCGTTTGCCGCAGCCCAGTATATATGACCTCCATCCCCGCATCGCGCAAAGCTTGAGCAATAACTTTTGCTCCCCTGTCGTGGCCGTCCAGCCCGGGCTTGGCCACCAATACGCGAAGTTTTTCGCTCATTTACTTCTCCTCCTTAAATAAAGGCTAGAAAACAATCTGCTGCTGGTATTCTCCAAATTCTTCCCTCAAAACACCGCAAATTTCTCCCAGTGTAGCATAAGCTTTTACAGCCTCAATAAAGTAAGGCATAAGGTTTTCGTCGCTATTGGCAGCCTTACGCAAGTCATTTAAGACTTTTTCAACTTTAGCATTATCCCGTTCAGCACGTAACTTTTCTAGTTTTTCCTTTTGTCGCTTACCAACTTCGGGATCTACCTTGAGCAGTCCCTCTGGTCTGGCGGTTTCCAGCTGGAATTTATTCACTCCGATAACAACTTTCTTCCCGCTTTCAATGTCTTGCTGGTACCGATAAGCACTCTTTTGAATTTCCTTTTGCATAAACTCAATGGCTTTAGGAGCTCCGCCAAGTTCATCGATTTTCTCAATATATTCCATGGCCTTTTTCTCAATTTCATTGGTAAGTTTCTCCACAAAGTAAGATCCACCCAGCGGGTCCACGGTCTCAGCAACGCCAATCTCATAGGCTATCACTTGCTGTGTACGTAGTGCAATAAGTACTGAATCTTCACTGGGCAGGGCCAGGGCTTCATCCCTGGAATTGGTATGCAATGACTGAGTGCCTCCCAGGACAGCACTAAGGGCTTGGAAAGCAACCCGCATAATATTCACGTCAGGTTGCTGTGCCGTCAGTGTGCATCCCGCCGTTTGAGTATGGAAGCGTAACATCATCGACCTGGGATTCTTAGCTCCGAAACGTTCTTTCATAATTTTAGCCCACAGGCGCCTTGCAGCACGGAACTTAGCTATCTCTTCAAAGAAATTCAAATGGGCATTAAAGAAAAAGCTAAGCCGCGGGGCAAAATCATCAACATTCAATCCCGCATCCAATGCAGCCTTAACGTAGGCTATTCCGTCAGCCAGCGTAAAGGCTACTTCTTGAACGACAGTGGAGCCCGCTTCCCTGATGTGATAACCGCTAATACTAATTGTATTCCATTTCGGAACATTATCCTTACAATAGGCAAAAATATCAGTAATTAATCTCATTGATTCCTGGGGCGGGAAAATATAAGTGCCCCGGGCGATATATTCCTTGAGAATATCATTTTGAATGGTACCGCTTAATTGCTCCGACTTAACCCCTTGCTTTTCTGCCAGGGCAATATACATGGCCAGCAATATAGCCGCCGGAGAATTAATGGTCATGGATGTACTAACTTTATCCAGCGGGATTTGGTCAAAAAGGGTTTCCATATCCCAAAGTGAATCAATGGCAACCCCTACTTTACCTACCTCGCCCTTGGCCAAAGGATGATCAGAATCATACCCTATTTGAGTGGGCAAATCAAAAGCCACACTTAATCCAGTCTGCCCCTGTTCCAGTAAATAGCGGAAACGCTTATTGGTTTCTTCCGCTGATCCAAAACCGGCATATTGCCTCATTGTCCATAGCCGGCCGCGATACATGTTGGGTTGAACGCCCCGTGTATAGGGGTAACTTCCCGGAAATCCCAAATCCCTTTCATAATCCAGGTCCTCAATGTCATTGGGAGTATAAACGGTATTAATAGTGATATCCGAATCGGTTTTAAACTCCGGCTGCCGCTCAGGACGCTTTTCGGTTACCTTCTGCAACTTCTCCCTATAAGCCTTTTCACTTTCCCGGATTTTTTCCAGTTTATCGCGTTTGAACAAGGCTGATCCTCCTTTCTTATTTCAAAACTTGTTTTACCAATCCGGGCACTTCAAAGGGTAACGTGGCCACTTGTACTCCAACAGCCTGTAACGCCTCCACTTTACCCTGAAAAGTTCCTTTCCCACGCTCGATAATTGCACCGGCATGACCCATTCTCTTTCCTGGAGGAGCACTTTTACCGGCAATGTATGCAACTACCGGCTTACTCATATTTTTCTTGATATATTCCGCTGCCTGTTCTTCAGCATTCCCACCAATTTCACCAACCATTACCACCACTTTGGTTTCCGGATCTTTTTCAAATTTCTCCAAAACATCAACAAATGATAAACCTACAGCCCGGTCTCCGCCAAGCCCTACCACCGTAGACTGGCCCAAACCATTACTGGTCAGATTTCCAACTATTTCATAGGTAAGAGTTCCACTACGGGCCACCACGCCAACCGGGCCGGGTACAAAGAATTGGTTGGGAGGAATACCAATTTTACATTTGCCGCAAGACACTATACCAAAAGTATTAGGACCAATAACAGTAACTCCCTTACTTCTGGCCAAGTTCACTATTTCCATTTCATCATGTACCGGAATATGTTCCGTAATTATAACCAAGACTTTTACTCCCGCATCAATTGCCTCAAAGGCCGCGTCCTTAGCAAAAGGTGCAGGAATAAATAAAACTGAAGCATCTATCCTGCGATTTTGCACTGCTGCAGTCATAGTATCATAAACGGGCACCCCTTCAACTTCCTGGCCACCTTTTCCGGGAGAAACGCCTGCAACAATTTTTGTTCCGTAAGCAAGCATTTGCTTGGTATGGAACCGACCCTGATTTCCCGTTATACCCTGGACAGCAACATTGGTATTTTCATCAATAATAATTGCCACCGGTCAACAACTCCTTTTCTAAGCATTCTTAGCCAATTCCACAGCTTTTTGAGCTGCTTCATGCATTACCTTATAAGCTTCAACTCCATTTTCTTTAAGTATTTTAACGGCTTCCTCTTCGTTGGTACCAACCATCCGAATTACCACTGGAACCGGTATTTCCCTTGAATTCTTAACTTTAACAAAAGCGTTAGCAACGTCATCACACCTGGTAATACCACCAAAAATATTTATAAATATGACCTTCGGGCTAGTAGCGAGAAGCAGCTCAAGGGCTTGAGCTGTTTCTTCCATGCCGGTACCGCCACCGGCATCAAGGAAGTTGGCCGGAGACCCTCCGTAATATTGAATGGTATCCAGAGTTCCCATGGCCATTCCTGCACCATTGGCCATTATGGCAATATCTCCATCCAGTTGAACAAAAGCAAGTCCTAATTCATGAGCCTTTTTTTCAATATCGGTACGTTCTTCAACCATCGGCACTTCCTTTTGTCTGTACAGCGCATCATCATCTACGGTCACTTTTGAATCTGCTGCAATAAGCCTTTCTCCGCTAATAACCAACGGGTTAATCTCTACCAACTCGGCATCCTTTTCCTTAAACATCTTATATAACGCAGGGAGTAACTTGTTTAATTCCTTTGCCAGCGTACCGGTAAGTCCCAATCGCCTGGCCACTTCCCGAACAACGTAGGGATAGACTCCAACAAATACGTCTATATGCTTTTTCAAGATTTTTTCTTCCGGTACTTCTTCGATGTCCATACCTCCCTCGGCAGAAGCAATAAGTACAGGCTTTTTCGCTGCACCATCCACGGTAATGGAAAGATATAACTCCTTATCGATCTGCAATTTCTCTTCTACCAACAACTTTTCTACTTTATAACCCTGAACGGTCATCCCCAGGATTTCTTCAGCAGCAGCACGGGCTTCATCGGGGGTTTCGGCAAATTTAATTCCTCCCCCCTTACCCCTTTTCCCCGAGAGAACCTGCGACTTTATAACCACCGCGCCCCCAATTTCCTTTGCCGCTTCAGCTGCTTCTTCTGGGGTGAAAACCACTCTACCCTTGGGTACGGTGATCCCATACTGTGAAAATAATTCTTTACCCATATATTCAAATAACTTCACAAAACTTTCCTCCCTTACTAATTAAGGTAAAAAAACCGGGTATACAAAACATTTAAAATACTTCTAAATATTTTATTTCTAGATATTAGAACATATTTCTTTAACCATTTAAAATTTCCTTCATAATAGCTACTCCAATATGCCTCTTCTTTTTTCACTTAGCTGCGTAAATCCTAATTCCCTCTTCATAAAGGTCACCACCCAGGGCATCATTAACCACAATTACAGGAAAATCTTCCACTACTAACTCGTGAATTGCTTCCGGCCCTAGTTCCGGATAGGCAACCACTTTACAGGATTTAATCCTTTTGCTTATTAATGCTGCGGCACCGCCGACTGCTGCAAAATAAACAGCTTTATGCTGTTTCATGGCCTTTATAACTTCCGGACTTCTTTTCCCTTTACCTACCATTCCTTTAAGCCCCTTAGCAATCAGCTTTGGAGCATAGGCATCCATGCGACCGCTAGTTGTAGGACCTGCCGAGCCGATCACTTGACCTGGCTTGGCCGGAGATGGCCCGACGTAATAAATCACTTGATTCTCCAATTCAATTGGAAGTTCCTCACCTTTTTCCAAAAGCTCCACCAGCTTTTTATGAGCAGCATCCCTCCCTGTATACAATTTCCCATTAAGTAAAACCCTTTGACCAATACGTAACTTTTTAACTGTTTCACTGGTTAGAGGAGTAGTAAGTTTAACTATTGGAGTCAAGTAATTACACCTCCAAATAAATTTAAAATTCTATAATTCAATTTCTTTGTGTCTACTGGCGTGACAATTTATATTTACTGCCACGGGTAAACTGGCAATGTGTGCCGGATAAGTGTTTACGTGCACAGCCAGGGCAGTAGTCGTTCCACCAAGCCCCTGGGGACCGATTCCCAGCTTATTAATCTCTTCCAATAATTCTTTCTCCAATTGGGCAGCATACGGGTCTACACTGGCCTGTCCCACTGGACGCAGCAGTGCCTCTTTAGCCAACAGGGCAGCCTTTTCAAAGGTTCCTCCGATACCCACTCCTACAATAATGGGAGGGCAAGGATTTGGACCAGCTGCTTTAACGGTTTCAATAACAAAGTTTTTAACACCTTCAACTCCTTCCGCAGGCTTGAGCATTTTAATAGCACTCATATTTTCACTGCCGCCGCCTTTAGGAGCTACAGTTATTTTTAACTTATCACCGGGGACTATCCGGGTATGAATTACAGCGGGGGTATTATCACCGGTATTTTTTCTATCAAGAGGATGTCCTACAATAGATTTCCTCAAGTAACCTTCTTGGTAACCTTTACGCACACCTTCATTTATTGCATCTTCAAGACTACCGCCTTCAATTCGCACATCCTGACCCAACTCCAGAAAAACAACAGCAAATCCCGTATCCTGGCACATGGGAACTGATTCATCTTTTGCGATCCGAGCATTTTCTACCAATTGTTGGAGAATGTCTTTTCCAGTAACCGATTGTTCACTTTCGTAGGCATTTTTAATGGCATCAAGTACATCCTGTCCCAAATCATAATTGGCTTGCTGACAGAGACGGGCAACTGCGTCGATAATTTGCTCAACTCTGACTACTTTAATGACAATTCCCCCCTTTAAAAAAGTATCTATATTTTTACTAGTTAAGCAAAAATTATACCGGAATTTAATGTCATGCCAAATTAATATTGGGTATACAGTTCCAAAGATTATATATAAATATTGATTAATTATAAATAATCACTAATTTTTAATAATTATAACATATTATATTATTATTTTTGGAAATTTTTAGTCAAAAAAATTTAGAAAATATAAAACTTACTTCTAATTATTAGAATTTTCTACTTTTACTTTTTTTAATTTATTATATAGTGTAGCTAAGGAAATGTTTAAGGCCTGCGCTGCCCTTCTTTTTCCTTCTACTGTAGCCCCGAACTTAGCCATGGCCTTTCGTATTAAAATTTGTTCCATTTGATCAATTGGAATTAAATCTATATCTTTATCTGGCACTTCCCTGAGCTGACTGACATGCTGGATGAAGTGGTTCTTAGTAAGAATCTCATCATCAACGGTAACCATAACTCGTTCAATAAGATTTTCCAGTTCTCTAACATTACCAGGCCAATCATAACTATATAATATCTCCTCTGCATCTTTCGAGAGGCCTTTAACTTTTTTACCTAATTTCCTATTTAACTTAACGATTAAGTTATTAGTCAAAACAGATAAGTCTTCTTTACGGTATCTCAAGGGTGGAATATGTATCTCAACCACATTTAAGCGGTAATATAAATCCTCACGAAATTTACCTTGCCTAATCAATTCATGTAAATTCCTGTTGGTAGCAGCAATTACCCTCACATCAACTTTTATAGTCTCATTTCCCCCTACCCTTTCAAACTCCATTTCTTGTAAAACCCGCAAAAGTTTACCTTGCAAATTAGGATTCATATCTCCAATTTCATCAAGGAAGATGGTACCACCGTTAGCCAGCTCAAACTTTCCTATCTTAGATTTAACTGCACCGGTAAAAGCACCTTTAACATAACCAAAAAACTCACTTTCTAACAGGTTCTCCGGAATTGCAGCACAATTTACTTTTATAAAAGGCTTACCTCTTCTTGCACTAGCGCTGTGAATGGCATGGGCAAATAGCTCTTTCCCCGTCCCGCTTTCTCCTACCAGAAGCACAGTTGAATCACTCTTAGCAGCCCGTTCACCAAGTCGAATACATTTTTTTAGTTCCTGATTATTACCTAAAATATCTTTGAAGGTATATTTACTGGTTGCAACTTGACCAAATTTATCAGAAAGGGTTTCTATAATAGATGTACTTTGTTTCAATTCTTCCATTAATTTCATAATATCCGTAAAATGATTAAATACTACAACTGCTCCCCGAGTTTCACCATCAACAATAATAGGAGAAGCATTGCTAATAACTTCCGCATTACTTCCACCTACGGTGGTACGGTGACCAAAAATACGCTTACCCGTTTTTAATACTTTAGCTAAAGCCCCTTCAGGAGAAACATCGTATATATTTTTGCCGATGCGATCGGATGCTTTTATGCCCGTAATTTTTGTGAAGGCAGGATTTACATATTTTATTACACCTTTTTCGTCAACTACTTCAATAGCTTCTTGAACTGAGTTTAAGATGGTGGATAGCTCACCCTGGATCCTATTATATTCCAACAACCCTTCTTCTTGGAAGATAATTTCCAGCAGCTCAATCGCCCGCTTTTTCAAAATTATTATGCCGGGAAGGTTCATGTTGATTAAAATATTCTGAACTCCCGTTAATCCTGACAGCTCAATAACGGCATCTATACTTAACGAAGATATTTCTTCTAATTTATCAATTTCAGTAATAATCTTAACCTTTTCACCTAACATATCATGGAACATATCCTTCAAGGAACGATCATTTTTCTCAAGCAAATAAACTGCCATTACTTCCACTTTGCTTATCCTCAAAAGCCTGTTTACCACTTTATATCCCCGTTCATCCCCGGCAATAATAGCAATCTTAAATTTCTTCAAGAGCCCCACCTTCTTTAGGTAAAAATTTTTTATATTCAGACAAATTCAACAAATCTACTTTAATATCCTTCTAAAAAATAAAACCATATTAATTAACTAAAACTTAAATAAAAGTTTCGAACATACGTTTTACTAATCGTCTTATATGTGATATAATTTCTAAAAATAACTCAGAAAGGTTGTGTTATCTTATGTCCAAAGAACTAACCCCACGGGAAGAAGCTATCTTAAATGTAATTAAAGAAACGATTCATAAAAAAGGATACCCACCTTCGGTCAGAGAGATCGGCCAAAAGGTAGGCTTACGTTCCAGCTCAACTGTGCACAGTTATTTAAGGAGGTTGGAAGAAAAAGAAATGATTAGAAGGGACCCTGCAAAACCCAGGGCCATTGAAGTACTGGGAATGCCCAATGAACCCAATGAAAAGATTAATTGGGTTCCGATTGTGGGCCGCGTAGCAGCAGGATACCCTTTGCTAGCGATGGAAAACAGGGAAGGATTCTTCCCCTTACCCTCAGATTTCATAGGAGAAGGTGAATTTTTTATACTGAGGGTAAAAGGAGAGAGCATGACTGACGCCGGCATTTTCGATGGAGATTTGGTTATAGTAAGAAAACAGTCTACCGCCGACAATGGAGATATTGTAGTGGCACTATTGGAGGAGGAGGCTACCGTAAAAAGATTTTTAAAAGAAAAAGATCACGTAAAACTTAAGCCGGAAAATAAAAATATGGCTCCTATCATTATCCGGGATGTTACAATTCTAGGTAAGGTCATTGGACTTTTAAGGAAATTATAATAACTCAAAAACCTAACAATTCTAAAGTACGCCGGTCCTTAACATATTTAATAAAGGCCGTTGCGGCAAACCCTCCCCCTAAAGCCTGGGAATTGCGCACTAAATAAAGCTCCCTGCCAAGATAAAGTTCCATTATTTTAACCTCAATCACCCTGCCAAGTGCCAGGGGTTCCTTTGCCGCCCAGCGAGAAACAAAACTTATGCCCAAGCCGGCCTGAACAGCTGTGATTACCGACCGGGTACTGCCCACTTCCATAATAACCCGGCACTGCTCCAGAGAAATTCCCTTTTTTTGCAAACGATTTTCTATTGTCTTCCTGGTGCCAGAAGTGGCTTCGCGAAGGATCAGGGGATGGGTTAACAAATCTTCCAAGGGTATTTCCCTTTTATTTTGCCAATACGGGTCTGGTGGAGCAATTAAAATTAATTCATCATATATCCAGGGCTCACATTCCAATCCATTACCTTCCACAATGGTGCCAGTTACTCCCAAAGCAACCTCCATATTATTGACCCAGTTAATAACTTCACCGCTTCCGCCTATCCTTAGGTAAATCTTTATGCCGGGATATACCTTGTTAAAACCGCCTATAAAAAGTGGTAAAACATATTCTCCTGGAATGGTACTGGCACCAATATTAAGTTGCCCAATTTTTAGGCCTTTGAGATTATCCAAGTCTTCAATAACCTTGTAGTAATGCCTAAGTATTTCCTTAGCCGCGGGGTAAAGCAAACGGCCAGCTTCGGTAAGAATTACTTTTTTATCGCGCCTTTGAAACAAAGAAACTTGCAACTCGTCTTCAAGTGCCTTTATTTGAAAGCTTACTGCAGGTTGACTCATATATAATTTTCTGGCCGCCCGGGTAAAACTTTTCAGATCAGCAACCCATAAAAAAGCTTCTAATTGTTTCAAGTTCATAACCCGTCCCTTACTTCCAATACCTGTTTAGCGGCAGCCAAAGTAGCAATTTTAACATGCTCAAAAGTTAAGCCGCCTTGAAGGTATACCACATAAGGCGGTCTTATGGGTCCATCAGCAGTAAGTTCCAGGGACCCTCCCTGTATAAAAGTACCTGCCGCCATTACCACAGGATCCTCATAACCCGGCATGTCCCAAGGCTCAGGGCGAACATGACTGTCCACCGGGGAAGCCATTTGAATTGCTTGGCAAAAGGCCACAAGCCTTTCCGGCGAACCTAAGGTTACGGCCTGTACAATATCGGTTCGGTTTTCATAAAACAAAGGAGAAACCTTAAAATTCAACTTTTCAAAAAGCCTGGCCGCAAAAACCGCTCCTTTTAATGCCTGCGAAACTACAGAAGGGGCCAAAAAAATTCCCTGGAAAAACAGTCTTTGCCAGCCCAAAGTGGCCCCCACCTCACCACCGATCCCTGGAGCGGTTAAACGAGAGGCAACCATTTCTATCAGTTCTTTTCTTCCTGCTATATACCCACCTGTAGGTGCTAGCCCCCCTCCTGGATTTTTAATAAGGGAACCTGCTATTATATCCGCACCGACCATGGTCGGCTCTAACCTTTCCACAAATTCGCCGTAACAATTGTCAACAAAAACAATGGCATCCGGTTGCTTGGTTCTGACAAACTCAACAATTTTACCTATTGTTCCAATATCTAAGGATTTCCGCAAACTATACCCCCGAGATCTTTGTAGCATTACCATCCTTAAAGGTCTATCCAATGCCTTATTAATAGCCTCCCAATCAAGTTCTCCATTGGGAAGCAATTCCACCTGCTCATATTTAATTCCCCAATCTATTAAAGAACCTTTTACTCCTCCGGCTATACCAATCACTTTTTGTAAGGTATCATACGGTGCTCCGTTTACTGATAACAACCTGTCTCCGGGACGCAAAATTCCAAACAGACACAACGCAATAGAGTGGGTACCACTGGCAATCTGTCCCCTAACCAGAGCTGCTTCAGCCCCAAATATTTTAGCATAAATCTTTTCCAGAACCTCTCTGCCTTGATCATTATATCCATACCCGGTAGAACCTTTTAAATGATAATCTGAAACCCTGCAACTTCTGAAAGCACTTAAAACCCTTTCTTGATTTTCTAAGGATACCTCATTTAACCTGGCCAGTATCGGTTGGATTTCTTCTTCTACTTCTCGGGCTAGTTGTTTAAGATCATATTTACTACCTCTCATCCCATCCTCCCAAATCGTTAAAAGCATCCCGAGCCCTTAGTACATCTTTCCTGGTAATAGTCATAAGTTCCTCCCGGGTAAAATTCTTCTTTTCTACCAGACGCACTGCTTGTAAACGAATGGCCCGCTCCACGAGGTTGCGAACCAATCTTGCGTTCCCACTATGCTGGTGCTGTCTGGATCGCGCTTCAATGATTAATCTAAGCTCTTCCCGCCCTGCAGTATCCAGATAATATTGTCTTTTTTTCAACATTAAATCTGCAATACTTAAGAGTTCTTGAGTGGTATAATTAGGAAAATCAATATAAATTGGAAAACGGGAACGAAGGCCAGGATTAACTTCGATAAAACGTTGCATTTCCTTTTTATAACCTGCCAATATAACAATTAAATTATCTTTGTAGTCTTCCATCCCCTTTACCAGCGCGTCTATGGCCTCTTTGCCAAAATCCCTGCTCCCGCCCCTTGCCAGGGAATAAGCCTCATCAATAAATAAAATACCACCCATTGCTTTTTTTATCTGCTCTTTTGTTTTTTGAGCCGTATGCCCTATATATTCACCTACCAGATCAGCCCTTTCCACTTCTACCAAATGCCCTTTAGGTAAAATACCCAGTTCTCTAAAAAGTTTCGCTAGAATCCTAGCCACGGTGGTTTTTCCAGTGCCGGGATTACCCCTAAAAATCATGTGTAGCACCTGGGATTCAGTAGCTAAATTTTCCTTTTTACGATACTTTTGTATCTCTACAAAAGCGCAAATTTCTTCAATCATTTGTTTTACATTTCTTAATCCAACCAAACTGTACAGTTCTTCCTTAATTTTATGTAATTCCGTTTTGCCCTCATAAGAACCCCCGCTATAGTTATTGGATACCTGCTTAACAGAGCTTTTTTTTCGAGTACCATCTTTCCGGGAGGAACTCATAAAACTTTTTGTGTTGTTACGTAATTTAATACAAACCAAATTCTGTCACCTCGCCGGACCATACTTATTATAATTAATTATACGTCCGGCAAGTGTACAGCTGACCTAAAAATGAAGGCCCCTCCCACAGAGGGACTGCTTCCTGTTATTGGCTACTAGGTTTGGTTTCCGAAAACGAAGTGCCCACTGATCTCATAGGACTCACCGTTGAAATGGCATGCTTATAAACCATCATTTGCTTTCCTTCACTCTCAAGTATTACGGTGAAATTATCAAATCCCCGAACCATTCCTCTGAGTTGAAAGCCATTAATAAGATAAATGGTTACAGGAATGCTTTCCTTCCTAACCTGGTTCAAAAATGCATCTTGTAAATTTATTTGTGTCTTTGACATTACAGTACCTCCGTTGGAATATTTTTCATTAATGGTTCGACACGTCTTCGGTAACTCCTTCCGCGCTTCTGATAATTTCTAGGGCTATTTCCCGTGCATTATAGTAATCCTTTACATTAATCCATTTAATACGCGGGTCACGTCTAAACCAAGTTAGTTGTCTTTTGGCAAATCTTCTCGTATCCCTCTTTATTAAATATACAGCCCTTTCAAAGTTAATTTCACCTTTCAAAAAAGAAGCAATTTCTTTATATCCCAAGCCTTGCATGGATACTAAATGAGTATCATAACCCAGTTCCAATAATCTTTTAACTTCATCCACAAGCCCTTCATCCAGCATCTTTTCTACCCTTTTATTAACCCTATTATAAAGTTCCTCCCGGGGCATATACAATCCAAAAAGCTTAACATTAAACCGAGACTGATTGCGTTCATTAGCAGCAAAGGCCGACATGGGCTTTCCGGTCTTTTCATAAATTTCTAATGCCCTTATTATGCGTTTTTGGTCATTAGGGTGCAAGCGGGCAGCAGTGACAGGGTCTACCTGCTTCAACCGGTTATGCAACGCTTCGTTACCATGTTGAAGGGCATAACGCCTTAACTTGGCCCTTACTTCATAATCAATTCCTACTTCCCCAAATTTATAACCATATATTATGGAATTAATATACAATCCGGTACCCCCTGCCAAAATCGGTAATTTTCCACGCCTTAGTATGTCCTCTATGGCAGCCAGGGCCCTGGTTTGATAGTGAGCTACACTAAATTCCTCATCCGGCAAAACAATATCAATGAGGTGATGAGTCACCCCTTTACGTTCCTCCGGCTTGGGCTTGGCAGTACCTATATCCATATACTTATATATTAACATGGAATCGGCTGAAACAACTTCACCACCGGTAAGTAAGGCAACTTCTATTGCAACCTCAGTTTTGCCAGTTGCCGTCGGACCTAATATTACCAATAAAGTAGAGCGTTCTGTTACCATGGGCGCACCAACCTTTCCTCCAGCCAAGCGTCATACTGCATAGGGAAATATTTACCACCTGCTATCATATCAGCGCCCAAACAAATAAATTCCCCACCTTTCTTTTACCCTCAAGCTTCACTTTTGAATTATTGAAAAAATTCATTTTTAACCCTTTGCCGTCTTCCCTGTTATGTAACTTACCGCAATTAATCCGTAGCCAGGCCGGGGAAAAAATTAACGGTATTTGCCTGGATATAAGGTCCATCGCTTTAATCATTTGGTCAGTTTTCCCAGCCTTTACTCCTTTTATACACACAGGTAGCCTTTACCCGGAGAAAAACCCCCTTCTGCGCCAGTTTTCTTTTTGTCTATCAGATTCATGTGAAGTGGTAACTATAATAACTACCCTGTCGTTACCATATCTCTTCCTGCACTAATTTGTTCTTTTAAACATTTGTGCCAATTCCCGCTCTGTAATTTTTACGAGGGTGGGCCGTCCATGGGGACAAGTATAAGGTTCATTTGCCCGGGAAAGCTTTTGTACAATGGCATTCATTGCCTCTAAGGACAATTTCTCACCTGATTTTATAGCCGCCTGGCAAGCTAAACGGGTAACAACAGCCCGATTAAAATCTTCATAGCTTTCTTCCCGCCCGGTAACTGCCAATTCGTCAAGTAAATCAATAAATTGGTATACTGCTTTTTCTGTAGATAAATTCGCCGGGATACCCCGTAGTATATATGCCCCGCTTCCAAATTCTTCAAGAATAAATCCTAAAGTTTTAAAATTATTTAAATTCTCCTGTAAAACAGTTAATGCCTTATAATTTAATTCCAGGGGAACTGGTCTCAATAGCATCTGCGTATGATTTCCACCGTTATTAACCGAGTTTAAAAGTTCTTCGAAAATAATCCTCTCGTGTGCGGCATGTTGATCTAAAATATATAGGCCATCGGGACCACCGGCTATTATATAGGTAGGTAATAACTGCCCAATTACCTGTAAAAACGGAAAATTTGACACCTTCTCGTTAACTTTCGATCTAGTGTTAGCACAAGGTTGACTAAGGACCTCCTGTTCTTCTTTAACATTTACCGGCAGTAAAGTTTGGTCATTAATTTTTTGTTTATTTAATAAATCCCAATTTCCAATATCTATGCCTTCACCAATTTGCCCGGCTTCGAGCTCCAAGCTCCCTTGCCCGGCTGTACCATTGGCACTAACAGGTACATTTTGGACGTAATAATACTTTTTAGTGTTTGAGCGAATTTTATAATTATAATTTAGTATTAAATCTGAACTTTGCAAATGCTTCCGGATAGTATCTTTAATAAATCTGGCTATTTCATTTTCGTTATTAATTTTCACCTCCATCTTAGCCGGGTGAATATTTACATCTATCATAGCCGGTTCCAGTTCCAGAGAAAGTACCACTACCGGGTACCGTCCCGAAGGAATTAATCCACTGTACGCTTCTTCAATTGCCCGGTTGATAAATTTACTTCTTACATAACGGCCATTAACCGCAAAGGTTATATGGGAGCGGGTTTTACGGTTCAGGGAAGGTTTGCTAACAAAACCCGTTAAGCTGACATTTCCTTTTTCGGCCCTAATTTCAACCATTTCCCGGGTAACTTCAACCCCGTGCACAGAGGACACGACATCTATTAACCTGCCAGACCCGGGCGTACGAAAAATCACTCTGTTATTATGCCGCAATAAAAAACGCACCCCTGGCCGGGCAAGGGATATATTTTGCACCATATCTACCACCAGCCCTGCTTCCGTCCCTTTAGACTTTAAATGTTTACGCCTGGCCGGCGTATTATAAAATAAATCGGTCACCATAACGGATGTACCCGGAGAACATCCTACCGATTTAAGTGATAATACTTTCCCCCCCATGAGTTCAATTCTGTGCCCCACTGTCTCAGAGTGCATCTTTGTTTTTAAGACCAGGTGAGATACGGACGCAATACTCGGGAGAGCCTCTCCTCTAAATCCTAATGTTTTTAAAGAATAGAGATCCTCGGCACAGGTAATTTTACTGGTAGCATGACGGCAAAAAGCCAGGCTTACTTCTTCCTGGCTCATACCGCAACCATTATCAGTAACCGTAATACTCTCTTTACCGCCTTCCGTAATTTCTATTACAACCTGGTCGGCCCCGGCATCCAGAGAGTTTTCCACCAACTCCTTAACAACTGAAACCGGCCTTTCAACGACTTCACCGGCAGCGATTCGCCCAGCTGTTATATCATCCAGAATGCGTATTCTGCTCATAAATCGATACTCCTATCCTTCAGTACACCATTCCTGGTTTTTATCCCTATCGTAATTAAAACAAGTATCCAATGATTTATCCTGCATATAGACATAATCATATTGTTGCACTTTCTTTGCCTGGTGATATGCATCGTAGGCCTCTTGCTGACAAATACCACAAGCTGAAAATGGGAGGGAAACGGCATAAATTCGGATCGTTTCCCGATAGCTCCGCTCACCTTTTGAATCGATAAGGATATAGCCGGGACAGTTAGCACATCTTTTAACCCGTTCTATCTGTTCTTCTTCTATATAGTCAGTATCATAATAAATAAATTTCTTGCGTTGATAAAATCTTCCTTTTCCGAATATTTTATCTATATCGGCACTTTTACGCTTTTCCCAAACGTCAGCCAAGTAATTAACCGTCCTGTATACCTGGGAGGACCGCTCGGCATTTTCTGTAAAACGTCCCGGCCATAAATCCGGCTCTACAACATAAGAATAATCCAAGCCGGCAAGGGCTAAAATAATTGCCAGATTTAAATAAGGAAGAGCACTTTCAATGGCATAACCACCTTCCAGCACAGCCATATCAGGATTAAGTTTTTGGGTAAAATTGGCATAACCCCGGGCAGTAAACCGCATGCTGCCTAAAGGATCGGAATAATGATTATCCTGGCCGGCAGAGTTAATGATAAAATCCGGTTTAAAATCTTTGATAACCGGCAGTACTAGGTTATCCACAATATATTCTAACGTTTCGTCACCAATCCCCGGTGGCATGGGTATATTGAGCGTTGTGCCGTAAGCCTGGGGTCCTCCCAGTTCATGGGAAAAACCTGTTCCGGGGAAAATAGTTCTTCCGTCCTGGTGAAAGGAAATAAATAAGACATCGGGATCGTGGTAAAAAATATCCTGGGTTCCGTCGCCGTGATGAACATCAGAATCAACTATGGCAATACGCTTCAATCCATAACGCCGGCGCAAATATTCTACCAAAATGGCTTCATTGTTAATATTACAAAACCCCCTATTTCCATGTACAACCCGCATGGCATGGTGTCCCGGCGGGCGAACCATGGCAAAGCCGTTTTTTATTTCACCGGAAACCACTGCATCCCCTAGCTGAAGGGTCGATCCGGCTGCGATTAAATGGGCTTCGGTAACTTGGCTTTGAACCCTGGGAACACAAAAGTGAACCCTTGCTATATCATGCAGCGATGCCAGTCTAGGGGCATATTCTTTAATTTGCGAGAGATCCATGACTCCTTCTTCAAAAATTTGGTCCCGGGTATATAATAACCGCTCCTCCCGTTCCGGATGGGTAGGCGAAATAGCCCAATCAAAAGCAGGGAAAAAAATGAGACCGGTCTTTTTTTCCATTATTTAAGCTCCCCCCCTGCCCCAATGTGACCAAGAATACCTCTAGGTGTCTGTACTTGAATATCATAAATTTTACCGGTGGTTACCCAATTTCTAACCATATTAAAAACTTCCCGGCGAATTATTTCTACTTCTTCAATTTTTATATTCAATCCATATTTGTCGGCCCGTTTATGCAGCCACTTCGTAGCCAGTTCTAAGGCCTGTTTTTCCGTAAAATTGGCATCCTCCAATGAGCCCTGGTAACCTTCTTCTTCAATGGAATAATAACCCTGTTCGGTATCCGCCCTCAGTGTTACCTGTAAAGTAGGTAAAGCAACCGCGGCACCTATGGCATTAGCAACGGGGGCATAAGGAGGAATTACCGGATAAGCACCCAACTTAGCTGCGATTTGAGATATAAATCCGGCGGCGCCACCGCCAACACCAACTACCGTACTCGGCCGTTCCTTACGCTTTTGCAACACTTCCCAAACCCTGTATGCCGGTTCTTGTTCCCATTGGATGAACATGCGCTGGATTTCTTCGGCTATGGCATCTATTACCAGATTGCTCACCATATTTGCCACCTCCCCTGCACTCATATTGAGGGGAGAACCTAAACTTTCCATGGCTTCCCGGGCCCTTTCTTCATCACCGATCCTGGTTAAACCTAAAACCCGTAAGGCATCTGTAGGAGTTGGAAGAGGCCCGCCCAGGCAGTAAGGCGGTCCGAGCCTTTCGGAATAAATGATAATTTCCTTCCCAACCCTTTCAACTATGCTGTCTCCGCCCACCGGCACAGACTTAACAGCCAGTGCCCGAACGTGGGTAAGATTATCATCAATGGCAGCACCCTTGGAAGAAAGTAAAGGTCGGCCGCTTAAAATTAAGGCCAAGTCCGTTGTAGTTCCTCCTATATCCACCACTACCGAAGTTTCTCCGGGCGGCGTCAGAGCCTGAACACCAAGAGTGCTTGCCGCAGGACCGCTGTAAATAGTTTCAATGGGAACTCTAACAGAACATGCCAATGGCAATGTACCGCCATCAGCTTTCAAAATAAATACCGGAGCATCGATTCCCCGTTGAGAAAGGGCATTCAATACCGAATCGGCAAAAAATTCATACTTATCCCTGGTTGCACATGTTAATAGTGTTGACATCACCCGGCGGGGAAAATTTAGTTGTCCGGCAATCTGGTGTCCCATTTCTACTTGCCAGTCGGGATGATACCAGCAAACTCTGGCAGCAACTTCTTTTTCATGACGATTATTGCGGGAAGAGAATTTTCCCACCACGGCTACTTTTTTATATTCCTTAGCTGCCAGATCAACAATTGCCTCTTCAATTTCTTCCCGCCTTAAGGGAATGATTTCCCTCCCACGGTAATCCATGGCGCCCGAAATTATGTAAGTGTCGGTATCATACTTAAAATGGTTATGACTTAAACCGGGCCCGGGGATTAATATCAGTCCTACCGGGTCATATTTTTTTTCCATAATTAAATTGGTAATCATGGTGGTGCTTAAAACCACCCGCTCTATCAAATCACCGGGAACACCTTTCATTATTTTATCCAGTGCTTCTAACAAAGAGGAAAGAAGATCCTCTCTGGTTGGAACCTTGGCAGTGGCCCGCACCCACCCTTTGTCCAGTAGAACAGCATCGGTAAAAGTTCCTCCTACATCAATACCTATATACAAAAAATCCACCCCCAGCCCCAAGCACAACACAAAACCCACTGACCCTATAAGTCTAAATAAACAACTTATTACAGGAATTACTTTTAACTTTTATTACTTTATCATTATCTTTTTTATTACTTTATCATTATTTTTATTTATCAATATTTTTTGCCAGTTGGCAATTGTATTTAACGCTTCTAGAGGTGTCATTTCTATAACGTTTATTTCTTTTAATTGTTGCAGTATAGGGTGATTTTCATTAAGACTATTCCTTTCATTATTACTACATGCCTGCATTTCTCCAGCACAAGTAACTTCTTGCCTACTTCTTTGATTTTTTTCTAAAACTGTTAGTACTTCCCGGGCTCTTTTTAAAATTGCCTCAGGAATCCCCGCTAACCTGGCCACTTGGATGCCATAACTTCGATCAGCCTTACCGGGCACCAATTTGCGCAAAAAAACAATTTCCTCACCCTGCTCTTGAACCTGTATGGTATAGTTTTTTACTCCAGGTAAATATTCCAGGTCTGTAAGTTCGTGATAGTGTGTAGAAAAAAGGGTCCTTGCCTGGATTTTATCATGAATATACTCGACCATGGCCCGGGCCAGACTAATACCGTCATAGGTACTTGTTCCCCTACCTACCTCGTCCATAATAATCAAGCTTTTACCGGTGCCGTATTCCATTATGGTACGACATTCACTCATCTCCACCATGAATGTGCTTCTTCCCCCTGCCAGGTCATCAGCTGCTCCCACCCGGGTAAAAATGCGGTCCACAATACCGATAATGGCTTCATCGGCAGGAACAAAACTACCTACTTGAGCCATAAGAACAATCAAGGCAACCTGGCGCATATATGTACTCTTTCCTGCCATGTTAGGCCCGGTAATAATTGACAGAAATTCTTTTTCATTCATATTAGTATCATTGGGGACGAATTCCCCGGAACCCAACATCATTTCTACTACCGGATGCCGGCCTTCCTTAATAAATAAGTCTCTGGACTCACTTAAAACAGGACGGACATAATTGTTCCTAACGGCTGCCTCAGCCAAGGACAACAACACATCTACCTTTGCTATACATTCCGACGTATGCTGGAGGCGACCCACAGCATCTGCTACCTTATTACGTACCTCACAAAAAAGCTGGTATTCTATTTGTACCAGGCGATCTTCAGCCCCCAAGATGAGTTCCTCATACTCCTTCAACTTAGGTGTAATAAACCTTTCAGCATTAACCAAAGTCTGTTTCCTAATATAATCGTTTGGTACCTGCTTAAGATTTGCCCGCGTTACTTCTATGTAATAACCAAAAACTCTATTATATCCAATTTTAAGAGATTTGATTCCCGTTTTTTCCCTCTCTTTAGCTTCCAATTCCGTTAACCATGTTTTACCCTGCGTACTGGCCTTACGAAGACGGTCTACTTCATCGTTATACCCTGGTTTAATTATGCCTCCTTCCCTTACTGATAGAGGAGGTTCA
Organism: Desulfofundulus sp. JL263-se; assembly: GCF_056316025.1. NCBI lineage: Bacteria > Bacillati > Bacillota > Clostridia > Eubacteriales > Peptococcaceae > Desulfofundulus > Desulfofundulus sp. JL263-se. The sequence continues at coordinate 2,099,560 of NZ_CM149993.1, forward strand.
TCCATTATAGAATTTTCAAGCAATTGATATATATCTTCCAAGGGATCTATCTGACAGGAGATATCATCCAAAAGTTCGGCCCCTGAGTCTGCCAAAACATTTTGGAGTTCTGGAATAAGTTTTAATGATTGTTTCAAAGATATCAAATCCCGGGCATTGGCCGTTCCACTGGCTACCTTGCCACCCAATCTTTCCAGATCATATATTGGGCTTAAAATGTTATGTAGTGAATCTCGTAAAAAAATATTCTCTACTATTTTTTCCACCGCATCTTGGCGCCGGCTAATTTCTCGAATATCCATAAGCGGCTGTTCCAGCCAACTCCGTAACATTCTCCCCCCCATTGCCGTACGGGTAAAATCTAATGCCGATAATAAAGTGCCCCGCCGGCTGCCATCAATGAGAGAAGTGGTTATTTCCAAATTACGACGACTGGTGGCATCAAGTATCATGAATTGACCAGTTGAATAAATACCTATCTGGCCAATTTGAGCAAGTCTTTGTTTCTGGGTTTCATATAAATAAGCCAAAAGCCCTCCAGCTGCACAAATGGCCCCCGGATACTTTTCTATGCCGGTATGCTTCCACCCGGGGCCATAATGTCGTTCAAGGAGCTTTTTAGCCTGGGAAAGGGTACATGCCTCCGGGTCCAAAAAGGAAACCATAAATTTCCCGGTTTCCATACCTTGAAGTATGCCTTCATCAGAGAGCAAAACTTCTTTAGGCTGTAATCTAGTAAGCTCATCAAATAATGACTCTTTTGACCTTAATCCAGAAAATTGGGTGGCCATAAAGTGTCCGGTGGTAATATCTGCGTATGCAAGCCCCCAAAAATTAGCCAGTTTAACCACACATGCCAGATAGTTATATGATTTTTCATCTAAAAATTGTCCTTCCATAATCGTTCCCGGCGTTACCACACGGGTTACTTCCCTGCGAACAATTCCTTTTGATTCACCGGGTGACTCCACTTGTTCACAAATAGCTACCTTATAATTTTTTGCTATAAGCCTCGCAATATATGTTTCAGCAGAATGGTATGGTACCCCGCACATGGGAACCTTTTTACCGCCCCCGCCATCTCTGGCGGTAAGGGTTATTTCCAATTCCCGGGACGCTATTTCCGCATCTTGGAAAAACATTTCATAAAAATCCCCTAAACGAAAAAAGAGGATAGCATCCTGATAATTCTGTTTTATCTGCAAGTATTGCTGTATCATGGGAGTGTATTGCAAGCATATCACCCCTGGTATTATTATATCATAAAGGTAATTATTCCAAAAGATTAACCCCGGCCATCGCCGGGGTAATGTTATTAAGCATCACATCCGCCGTTACATGATGAGCAACATGAGTCACTACAAAAATGTTTATCCGAAATTGATTGGGCAATAATGTTATTGATTTCCTCCAAAAGCTTTTCAAACCTTTGTTGCGTTTTAATGTACCGGGCAATTAAAGGGTTATTAGTCATTTTTTGTTCCAATTCTTCTACTTCTTTTTTCTGACTTTCCGTTAATTCATGTCCTTGCTGCTGAATGAGGTAAAAAGTTTTTTGTTTTTCCTGAAACTCTTTTACTATAGCCTGGGCTTCCGGATCCTGCATTACGGCCAGTTGAGCACTTTTCATTTCCTCCAATTCTTTGGAACTGGCAATTTCATCCCCCAACTCCTTGGCCTTTTTTAAAATTGAAATCATGACATCCCTCCGTAATAAACTTATAAGGAAACATAAAGGCAACTAATAAATCTACATTTCAAAGCCTTTATAAAGGACATTCTATGAAAAAGCAACTTCTCCTTCCAGGTGGGTCAAGCTAAAATTAGTAATTCTCACCGGCACCAACTTGCCGGCTAAGTCATCACTGCCGTCAAATACCACCAACTTATTGGTTCGCGTACGGCCACTGAGCTTGTCTTCTCGGGTCTTGCTTTTACCCTCCACCAATATCTCATGTACTTTTCCTACTTCTCTACCATTGCTTTCTAGGGTAAAATGGTTTTGAATAGCTATCAACTCTTGAATTCGTTTGCTCTTAATCTCGTCGGGAACTTGATTGACCATTTTTGCAGCAGGAGTACCACGCCGCTTATTATAAACAAAAATAAAAGCCCCGTCGAATTTGACCCTTTTTACAAGATCCACTGTATCCTGAAAATCCTTTTCGGTTTCCCCGGGAAATCCTACAATTATATCAGTGGTTAGGGAAACATCAGGTATAAAGCTTGTAATTTTATCAACCAATTGCAAGTATTGTTCCCGGGTATAACCACGGTTCATGGCTTTAAGTATTGCGGAACTCCCTGCCTGAACCGGAAGATGTATGTGCTCGCATACCTTCTTAGTTCTCGATAATGTCTCAATTAACTTATCTGTAAAATCCCTGGGATGGGATGTCATAAAACGAACTCGCTGGAGTCCTTCTATATCTTCCAACATCAGTAAAAGATCAGCAAAATCAACATTTTGTCTTAAATCTCGGCCATAGGAATTGACATTTTGACCTAAAAGTGTAACCTCCTTAACACCCTGGGCAACCAAACTTTTAACTTCACTGATTATATCCAGAGGATCACGGCTCCGCTCACGGCCACGGACGTAGGGCACTATACAATACGTACAAAAATTATTACATCCATACATGATACATACCCATGCCCGTACTCCCGATACCTTTCTTTCAGGTATATTTTCCAATACCTCAGGTGCCGAAGACCAAACCTCAACCACCCGTTTCCTTTTTTCCAGTACTTGGGCAATAAGTTCGGGAAGCCTTTTAATGTTATGTGTACCAAAAACAATGTCCACATGTGGAAACCTTTCCCGTATTCTTTTACCCATCCCCTCCTGCTGACTCATACACCCACCTACAGCGATTATCATTTCAGGATTAGCTTCTTTAAGCTTACGTAACCTGCCAATTAAACCAAAAACCTTATT
>NZ_CM149993.1:2105000-2332500 GCF_056316025.1 Desulfofundulus sp. JL263-se
ACCACGGATCTTTGCACTCGCAGTCTGACTCCCAAGGTCCAATATCCGGCATTCGGAGTTTGATTGAGTTCGGTAACCCGTGAAGGCCCCTAGCTCAATCAGTGCTCTACCTCCGAATATCACCCCTTGAGGCTAGCCCTAAAGCTATTTCGGGGAGAACCAGCTATCTCCGGGTTCGATTGGCATTTCACCCCTACCCACACCTCATCCACCGCCTTTTCAACGACGGTTGGTTCGAGCCTCCACGCGACTTTACTCGCGCTTCACTCTGGACATGGGTAGATCACCCGGTTTCGGGTCTACTCCGGCGGACTTATGCGCCCTCTTAAGACTCGCTTTCGCTGCGGCTCCAGACCTCTGGCCCTTAACCTCGCCCGCCAAACGTAACTCGCCGGTCCGTTCTACAAAAAGTACGCCGTCACCCAGCACTCAACCCAACACTTAAGTTGAGTGCCCGGGTTTGGTAAATACTCCCCAAATCAACACTCTGTTCCCTTAAATGCTTGGTTGAGTGCTGGGCTCCGACTGCTTGTAGGCATACGGTTTCAGGTTCTCTTTCACTCCCCTCCCGGGGTGCTTTTCACCTTTCCCTCACGGTACTATCCGCTATCGGTCGCTAAGGGTATTTAGCCTTGGGAGGTGGTCCTCCCCGATTCCCGCGGGATTCCCCGTGCCCCGCGGTACTTGGGATCCTCTCCAGGTTAATTCGCCCTTTCGCCTACAGGGCTTTTACCTTCTCCGGCGGAACGTTCCAGTCCACTTCGGCTAGAACTCCTTAACCCCTTCGGAGAGTCCCGCAACCCCGGCAGCTGCATGCCGCCGGTTTAGGCTGGCCCCCTTTCGCTCGCCGCTACTCAGGGGATCGCTCTTGCTTTCTTTTCCTCCGGGTACTTAGATGTTTCAGTTCCCCGGGTGCCCCTCCCGCACCTATGTGTTCAGTGCGGAATGATACCGGTTTGCGGTACCGGGTTGCCCCATTCGGAAATCCACGGGTCTTCGCCTGCTTGCGGCTCACCGTGGCTTTTCGCAGCTTGCCACGTCCTTCTTCGGCCCTTAGCGCCCAGGCATCCACCGTACGCCCTTATTAGCTTGACCTACGGTATCTTACCTTCTCTACTGTGCAGTTCTCAAAGAGCATTTGGTCTCTCAAAACCGAACAGTGAACCCCGGTCTCTTAAGCCCCCCTCTGTTTCCCGCTCTTTCGCAAAAACTCCTTAGAAAGGAGGTGATCCATCCCCACCTTCCGGTAGGGATACCTTGTTACGACTTCACCCCAATCACCAACCCCACCTTCGACGGCTGCCTCCCTTAAAAGGGTTAGCTCACCGGCTTCGGGTGTTGTCGGCTTTCGTGGTGTGACGGGCGGTGTGTACAAGGCCCGGGAACGTATTCACCGCAGTTTGCTGACCTGCGATTACTAGCGATTCCGCCTTCATGCAGGCGAGTTGCAGCCTGCAATCCGAACTGAGACCGGCTTTTTGGGATTCGCTCCGCCTCGCGGCTTCGCTGCCCTCTGTACCGGCCATTGTAGCACGTGTGTAGCCCAGGACATAAGGGGCATGATGATTTGACGTCATCCCCACCTTCCTCCGTCTTGTCAACGGCAGTCCCTCTAGAGTGCCCACCCTCCCGTGCTGGCAACTAGAGGTAGGGGTTGCGCTCGTTGCGGGACTTAACCCAACATCTCACGACACGAGCTGACGACAACCATGCACCACCTGTCTCCGCGCCCATAGTATCACTATGGAAAACCGTATCTCTACGGCTGTCGCGGGATGTCAAGCCCTGGTAAGGTTCTTCGGGTTGCGTCGAATTAAACCACATGCTCCACCGCTTGTGCGGGCCCCCGTCAATTCCTTTGAGTTTCAGTCTTGCGACCGTACTCCCCAGGCGGGGTGCTTATCGCGTTAACTACGGCACTGATGCCTCAGCGACACCAACACCTAGCACCCATCGTTTACAGCGTGGACTACCAGGGTATCTAATCCTGTTCGCTCCCCACGCTTTCGCGCCTCAGCGTCAGGTCCAGGCCAGAGAGCCGCCTTCGCCACTGGTGTTCCTCCCAATATCTACGCATTTCACCGCTACACTGGGAATTCCACTCCCCTCTCCTGCCCTCAAGCCGAGCAGTTTCAAGAACACTCCTGCGGTTGAGCCGCCGGCTTTCACCCCTGACTTGCTCGGCCGCCTACGCGCGCTTTACGCCCAGTAATTCCGGACAACGCTCGCCCCCTACGTGTTACCGCGGCTGCTGGCACGTAGTTAGCCGGGGCTTCCTCCAGGGGTACCGTCACCTCTTCTTCCCCCTGGACAGAGCTTTACGACCCGAAGGCCTTCTTCGCTCACGCGGCATCGCTCCGTCAGGCTTTCGCCCATTGCGGAAAATCCCCCACTGCTGCCTCCCGTAGGAGTCTGGGCCGTGTCTCAGTCCCAGTGTGGCCGGTCACCCTCTCAGGCCGGCTACCCATCGTCGCCTTGGTGCGCCTTTACCACACCAACTAGCTAATGGGACGCGGACCCATCCAGAAGCGGCGCTCCCGCACCTTTCCTTCTACTGCCATGCAACAGTAAAAGCTCATCCGGTATTAGCACCGGTTTCCCGGTGTTATCCCGGTCTTCCGGGTAGGTTATCCACGCGTTACTCACCCGTCCGCCACTAGGCACTCCCCCGTCCGTCCCGAAGGACTTCCAAAGGCTGCCCCGTTCGACTTGCATGTGTTAGGCATGCCGCCAGCGTTCGTCCTGAGCCAGGATCAAACTCTCCATTTATTTATCCGGAAAGTTTAATCTCTTACCTCCAAGGGCTCTATCAAAACCAGGGTCACTGTTCAGTTTTCAAAGACCTTTTCCCTCCCCTGCCGGCTTGCCGCCGGCAGTAATATAATTTATCAAAATCTTCTTCTTTAATCAAGTGGTAATTTTTGTTTGAGCTACTTGCTTTGTAAAACACTTCGGGCGTCTGGCAAGATAAGATTGGCAACGGGCCAAAGTAATTTGAGCCCTGATAGCACAGGACGCTTACCTGATATTAGTTCAATTGACACAACCCCCCATAGAATACCTAAAAAAGGACGCACTTACCCTTCTTTTGCTATCCCTTCTTTTTAAAATTTTAGATTTCTTAACTGGGAACCCGGTCAGGCCACTTTGACCAGGCTGCGCAAATTTATCCCGCGTTTTTCCCGTATCTGCCTCATGGCCAGCGCCAGCATTACCGCCAGGGCCAGCGAACAGCGTAAATTCATTTTTGCAAACCCCGAATAAAATACTTCTAAAACCCAAAGGCTTCATCCAGGCGTGCATTCACTCTTTCTACAGCCGTACGTTTTTTGTAGGTTGCCTTCCGGTAGAAACGGCTGTATACGTAAGACGGCGGAACCGCCCGTTCTCCCAGCCACGGGTCAAATCCGCAAATCTCCCGCAGCTGCGCGTTCCGCAACAGCTCGCACCGCAGGCTCTCTATGGACGGGTGCTGGTATATAATCCCTGCTATTACTGAATTCCAAACTGCCCGTATCGGATAATCATCCCGGCCATTACCGCGTTCCTGCTCCAGTTTGCACATTAATTCTTCATCGGGCAGGTTGCGAAAGACCAATACCAGCCGCTTTAAATCACCAAGTTCTTCTATTTCCTGCTTTTCTTTGTTTTGCTTTTTGTTTCTTCTTTTCTCTTTAATTTCCTCCTCTGGGGTCAATTTTGGTATTTCTACTCCTAACCATTCCAAAAACCCGCTTATATCCTGGATTGGGTTGGAGTAAAATGTTTTGTTTGATACCCTAAAACTGACTATTTGTGCTTACTTCCGGACAGCGCAATTGGCTCTTTTCCTAACCTTAACCTTAGCTTAATCAAAAAGAAGCCGGAACATCGGCTTCCCGAAAAATTCTACCTCGAAATTATAACGGCCTCATCAGGATATTGGCTAAGACGTTTTAGTCCCTGGGAGGTAATCACAAAGGTATTTTCTATACCCACAGCTCCCTCATTGGGGAAGATAAACTTTGGTTCCAAAGCAATCACCATTCCCTCTTCTAAAATCATATTCACCCCCCGGGCAATAACCGGCAACTCATTCAGCTCCAGGCCAACTCCATGAGCAATAAAAGAAACCTGCTCTTTGCATCCCATAAAGTATTCCTGCAGGTGATACTTACGTGCAATGTTATAAGCCATCTCATATATTTTGCTACCCAAGACGCCCGGTTTAGCCGATTCCGCCACCGCTTGTTGAATTTCCAAAGCTACCTGGTGGGCCCTGTTTAACCTCTGATTCAATTTTCCTAAAACGTATAATCTGGTCATATCCACCGCATAACCGTACATCGCTCCCACGTAATCTACTAATATGGGTTCGTTTTCTTGCACTACCCGGGCACCCGTACCAAAGGGAAAAGCGGGATAAATACCCGGTCCACCCAAAGGGCCGTCAAAGAAACTGGGTATACCTCCACTTGGGCCGGAAAGTAAACAACCGTAGTGAAAATCCTGATTAAAACCACGCACCCGAACCAGCCCTTGATGTCCTTCCCTTCGCAACCTAGCTTCCAATTGGCCAGCCAAATTAACCTCAGTTAAGCCCGGGCATATGAAATTGGGGATTGTAGCAAAAACTTTATCCATCATAGCATTGGTTTCTTGTAGTAATTTAATTTCAAAATTGGATTTGATTGCCCGTAATTTCTTTATTAAATACGAGCAATCCATTAATTTTGCAGATGGAAACAACTTTTGCAATTTAAAATAAATAGATGCCGGTATTACATCCATTTCTATTCCTAAATAACTTATATTCTTGTGACCACTATCCTCCATTACTGAAGGCACCTGTTTAATGCTTTTAACGGGTACCACCTTATCTAGAGGAGTTATTCCTTTAACCCTTTCCATGCTGCGACGAACCATTAAAAGGGGCTCACCTTGTACCGGAATATAAAGAAAACTATTTTGAAACGTACCCGTAAAATAAACCAGATCAGAAGATTGCATTATAAGCGCCCCGTCCATTTCGCTTTTTGCCAGTTGTCCTTGAAAGGCAGTAATACGTCTATTTATTTCTTTCCGAGAAATAATTTTGTTAACCAGCATGTGCCACCACCCCTTATACTTAAGAAAACATAAGGACGACCTTAAAGGTCGCCCGGCAACTGTATCGAAAATGTTCATTACCGGCCCTTAAATTCCGGTTTTCTCTTGGATAGAAACGCCGAAATTCCTTCATCCCTGTCTTCTGTGGTAAACACGGCGGCAAATAAATTTGCCTCGTGAATGAAAGCTTTTTCCAGATCCATTTCCAAGCCCTCATTAACGGCTTCCTTGCTTAACTGTACGGCAATAGGCCCGCGGCTGGCAATTTTCTTAGCCATATTAGTGCAGAAATTCATAAGTTCTTCCGGCGCCACTACATGGTTAACAAGCCCCATCCGGAAAGCAGTATCAGCATCATACATATCAGCAGTAAACAATATTTCCTTTGCCCGGCCGGGCCCCACCAACCTTGTCAACCTTTGGGTACCACCAAACCCAGCAATAAGACCCAGGTTGACCTCCGGCTGCCCAAACTTGGCAGTTTGGGATGCAATGCGAATATCACACGCCATGGCCAATTCACAGCCACCGCCGAGGGCAAATCCATTAACGGCAGCAATAACCGGTTTGGGCAAATTCTCAATTTTACTGAAAACGGACTGTCCCAGGCGGGAAAACTTTCTTGCCTCCATGGGAGTTAAATTTTGCATAAATGCAATATCTGCACCGGCCACGAAGGCCTTTTCTCCGGCACCGGTAATAATAACAGCCTTAATTTCATCATCACTTGCCAGTTGGTCCAAGGCTTCATCCATTTCCCGCAGCGTCTCTTCATTCAAAGAATTAAGAACCTTGGGACGATTAATGGTCAGAACAGCAATATCCTCTTTCTTTTCTAATAATATATTATTCCATGCCATTAAGCGACACCTCCGGAACTAAACATGAAATGCTTATTCGTATACATAAAACCCGCGTCCGGTTTTACGCCCCAGCCAACCGGCAGCTACATATTTACGCAAAAGCGGACAAGGACGATACTTACTGTCACCAAATCCCTTATGCAGCACTTCCAAAATATAAAGGCAAGTATCCAGGCCGATAAGGTCTGCCAAGGCCAGGGGGCCCATAGGATGGTTCATGCCCAGTTTCATAACTTGGTCAACTGCTTCCGGAGTAGCAATACCTTCCCATACACAGTAAATGGCTTCGTTAATCATGGGCAGCAGAACCCTGTTGCTTACAAATCCCGGAGCATCATTGACCTCCACGGGTACCTTACCCATTTTTTCACTCATACTCTTTACCACGTTAAATGTCTCATCAGAAGTGGCAAGACCACGGATAACTTCAACCAGTTTCATTACGGGAACGGGATTCATAAAATGCATACCTATAACCTTTTCCGGCCGTTTGGTTACTGCGGCTATTTCGGTAATAGGCAAGGACGAAGTATTAGTGGCCAGAATGGCATGAGCAGGAGTAATTTCATCCAAGTCCTTGAATATTTTACTCTTGACATCCATGTTTTCCACGGCAGCCTCTATTACCATATCTACATCCTTAGCGTCCTGAAGGCTTGTTGAGGGCTTGATACGCTTCAAAATAGTATCTTTTTCTGATTCTTCAAGCTTACCTTTACTGACACTTTTGGTTAAATTCTTTTCAATAACAGCCATACCTCTATTTACGAACTCATTTTTAATATCATTAAGAATAACCTCACAACCTGCGGCAGAAGCTACCTGAGCGATACCGGAACCCATTTGCCCTGCACCAACAACCATAATTTTTTTAATATCCATTAAATATCCCCCTCCATTTGTCCTAGATTTTTCTATATTATTTTCAACTAATGTTTTCTACAACCATCGCTGTACCCTGACCGCCGCCGATACATAAAGTAGCCAGTCCATACTTACTTTGGCGACGTTTCATTTCATATAATAAGGTAACAAGAATACGCGCTCCGCTGGCTCCTATGGGGTGGCCCAAGGCCACTGCCCCGCCGTTAACATTAACTTTATCAGTGGGAAGCTCAAGTTCCTTTATTACAGCCAGCGCCTGGGCTGCAAAGGCTTCATTAGCCTCAACCAGGTCAAGGTCCTGTACCGTCAGTCCCGCCTTGGCAAGGGCTTTACGGCTGGAAGGTATAGGACCCAGGCCCATATATGCAGGATCTACCCCCGCAGAAGCCGTTGACCTGATGCTGAACAATGGCTTAACGCCCAGCTCTTCTGCCTTTTTAACCGACATAACCACCACTGCCGCAGCACCGTCATTAATACCGGAAGCATTACCCGCAGTGACGGTTCCGTCCTTTTTAAAGACAGGTTTTAACTTTGCCAGTGCTTCCAGCGAAGTATCCCGGCGGGGCCCCTCATCAGTATCGAAAATTACCGGGCCCCCCTTTTTCTTGGGAACACTAATGGGTAAAATTTCATCTTTAAACCTGCCGGCATCAATGGCAGAAATGGCCTTCATATGGCTATCCAAAGCAAAGGCATCCTGTTCTTCCCGGCTTAACCCGTACTTTGCAGCAATATTTTCCGCAGTAATACCCATGTGTACATCATTAAATGCACACCATAGGCCATCTTTTATCATAGCATCTATAAATTGGGTATTTCCCATTCTACAGCCCCACCTGGCCTTCTCCACCAGATAAGGAGCTAAACTCATACTTTCCATTCCGCCGGCAACTATAACTTCGGCTTCCCCGGCCATTATCAGTTGAGAAGCTAACCCCACGGCCCTTAAACCGGAACCACAAACTTTATTTATGGTCATGGAGGGAACTTCTTGTGGAATTCCCGCCTTAATTGCAGATTGCCTGGCCGGGTTTTGCCCTAAGCCGGCTTGCAGCACATTACCCATAATAACTTCATCAACCAACTGGCCATTGATACCAGCGCGGCGAAGGGCTTCCTTAATAATCTCCTTACCCAGTTCAACTGCCGGGATCTGAGCTAAGGCTCCACCAAATCTACCTACCGCAGTTCGCACCGCGCTGACAATTACAGCTTCAGCCACCGTATTCCCTCCCTAGTAGAATAAAAGCTGCCGGAACCTCCGCAGGTACATAAAGAGCCAAAGGAGGGTTAGGGTGCACAGGCCTTCCTTTCCGGGAGAACTCCGGCAGCTTAACTTATGAACTTTTTTCCAGAGACTACCGGAATAAACCCGGTCCCTTATTACTTCACCCCTAACCCATTATTTTCTTAAACTCTTCTGTCAATAAAGGCACCACTTCAAATAAGTCTCCTACAATGCCGTAGTCGGCAACTTTAAAGATATTTGCCTCGGGGTCTTTGTTGATGGCCACTATGCACTTGGACGACCCCATGCCGGCCAGGTGCTGTATGGCGCCGGAAATACCGCAGGCAATGTAAAGAACCGGGGAGACCGTTTTGCCGGTCTGGCCCACCTGCATGCTGTGGGGAACCCAGCCCGCGTCAACCGCAGCCCTGGATGCGCCTACGGCAGCGCCCAGCACGTCGGCCAGCTCTTCTAAAATCTTGAAGTTCTCGGGCCCCTTCATGCCGCGGCCGCCGCTGACTATTATGTCGGCCTCGGTAAGCTCGGGACGCCCCGATACCTGACGCACTATGTCTTTGATTTGCTGGCGAATGTCTCCAACTTTGGGAGTTACTTTTATGATTTCGGCGTCTTTTTTGTTTTCCTGGGCCGTGAAGGCATTGGGGCGGATGGTTGCCATTACGGGACGGGCCTCGGGACAGCGGGCCTTTACGAATGCTTTGCCGGCGTATATGGGACGGGTGAATACCAGCTGCCCGTCTTCCAGGGCCATGTTTATACAGTCGCTCATCAGGCCGGTTTCCAGCCGCTGGGCCACCTGGGCCGCCAGGTCCCTGCCGAATACGGTGTAGCCCAGCAGGAAGGCGTAGGGCTCTTTTTCTTTGATTAAGTCGACAATTACATTGGTGTAGCCGTCGGTGGTGTAGTTTTCAAGGGCATTGTCTTCAAGGAGGAATATTTTGTCCGCGCCGTAGTCGCCAAGGGAAGGGGCCAGGCCGGCAATGTCTTTGCCTGCCAGCACCGCGCAAAGCTCCTGACCCAATTCATCCGCTATTTTGCGGGAAGCGGTTAATATTTCATAGCTAACTTTTTTTATTTTGCCGTCAAGGTGTTCTGCAAATACCCAGATGCCTTTTGCCATTTACATACCCTCCCAGTCTTTGCTTAGATTATTTTTGCTTCTTCATGCAGCAGCCTGGCCAGTTCGCGGGCAGCGTCGGGGGCCTCTCCTTCGATTATTTTGCCTGCCTTGCGGGGCTCGGGCAGTAAGTAGGAGAGTGCCTGTATTTTGCTGGTGACGGCGTCTACCCCCACGCCGGCAGCTGTTTTTTTGTCCATGGGTTTTTTCTTGGCTTTCATGATGCCCTTCATGGAGGGGTAGCGGGGTTCGTTCAGTCCTTTTTGGGCTGTTATGACGGCGGGAAGGGGTACTTCGATTATTTCGCTGCCGCCTTCAATTTCCCGGGTGACAATTGCCTTGCCGTCCGCCACTTCCAGCTTAATTGCCATGTTTACTACCGGAAGGCCCAGTATTTCCGCCGTCCTGCCGGCAACCTGGGCGGAGCCGTCGTCAATGGCCCTCCAGCCGCCGAGGATTATGTCATATTCCATGCTGCTTAAGGTTTTGGCTAAAATGGTTGCCGTGGCGTATTCGTCCATTTCTTCCGCGCCGGGGTCCACCAGCACGGCCTTGTCGGCGCCCATGGCCAGGGCCTGGCGCAGCGCATCCTGCACTTCCGGGCCGCCTATGCTGACTACTGTAACTTCGCCGCCGTATTTCTCTTTGAGCCTGAGGGCTTCTTCCACGGCAAATTCATCGTAAGGATTGATAATTAAGCTTACGCCACTGCGGTCGATCTTACCGTCGCCGGTTAATTTGATTTTTGCTTCGGTGTCAAAGGTTTGCTTGAGGCATACTACGATGTTCATGGGCTTCCTCCTTTGCTTAGTGTATTTGTCTTTTTGTACTGTCCCGCGCAGCTTGACCTGAAAACCAACCTGGCCGCGTTTCACTCTTATTCTTTACGGATAGGGACTTTTTCGGGTTAGTTAATTCATTTCTTACTTTTGGATTATAATTAATTAACTGATAACATTCTTAAAAGCATTATTTATTAAGTAAATTTTTACTTAAGTAAATTACTTGAGATAACTATACGCTGAACTTCACTGGTGCCTTCATAAATTTCAGTAATTTTTGCATCACGCATCATACGCTCCACGGGATACTCTCTGGTATAACCGTAACCGCCAAATATTTGTACAGCCTTGGTGGTAACCCACATGGCGGTTTCCGAAGCATAAAGTTTGGCCATAGCCGCCTCTTTACTGTAAGGCAGATCATTATCTTTCAACCAAGCAGCCTTATAAACCATGAGCCTTGCTGCTTCAATTTGGGTATGCATATCAGCAAGCATCCACTGTAAACCTTGGAATGAGCCGATGGGCCTGCCGAACTGCTCTCGGGTTTTGGCATACTCTAGGGCCTGGTCAAAAGCCCCCTGGGCAATACCTAAAGCTTGGGCGGCAATACCTATCCGACCACCGTCCAGAGTTTTCAAGGCAATCTTAAATCCTTGGCCGTCCGGACCTAACATATTTTCCTTGGGAATACGGCAATTCTCGAAAACCAGCTCGTAGGTATACGATGCCCGGATTCCCAGTTTTTTCTCCTTCTTCCCAAAGGTAAAGCCCGGTGTACCCTTTTCCACGATAAAGGCGGCTGTTCCCCTGTGACCCTTGCTCTTATCGGTGGAGGCAATTATAACATAAACATCGGCCCTCCCACCATTGGTAATAAAAATCTTGGTGCCGTTAAGAACATATTCATTACCATCTAACTTAGCACTTAACTTTACTGAACCGGCATCGGAACCGGCGGAAGGCTCGGTAAGTCCCAGGGCACCGACCTTTTCTCCGCTGGCCAACGGCACAAGATATTTTTTCTTTTGCTCTTCCGTGCCAAATGCATAAATTGGCCAGCAACAAAGAGATGTATGTGCCGAAATGGTTACGCCCGTAGAAGCACATATGCGGGAAAGCTCTTCCACCGCAATGGCATAGGAAAGGTTATCCATTTCCGCTCCACCGTATTCCTCAGGAAAGGGAATCCCTGTAAGACCTATTTCAGCCATTTTATCCCAAAGGCTCCAATCGAATTCCTCTTTTTCATCCATTTCGGCGGCCTTAGGGGCAACCTCTTCTTCAGCAAAATCGCGCACCGTTTTGCGTAAAAGTTCTTGCTCTTCAGTAAGCTTGAACTCCACACCCATTCCTCCTTTCAGTATTTATAGGGACTATTTCTGCCCCAGTTATTGATTTCCTGGCTTTTGCTTAATTAGCTTAGCAAGAAATATACCAACTATTTAGAAAACTTCGAATATAAATATCAGGCCAGATGTACCGTGATTCCTTTAAATAAGGTAAAACCTCATAAAATAAAATTTTTGATTATAAATATAGACAGATTTTTTTACCATTATAGCTTTTCCTTTAATATGAATACCACTGGTAAGCCCTAATAATACTATTCTTTAAATGTCTACATAAAGACACATATAACAACTTACAAAATAATTTTCTCTTAAAATTTTAACTATTACCCCTTATCCTTATTCGGGCTTATAAAACATTTGAACTCGTGGTTTAAGATAACCATTTAATCCTACGTCATAGAAATTCTTAAAAAAAGCAGTGGCTTAAAACCACTGCTTTCCATTTTGCTTGTTATTTCTTTTTACCCCACTCTCTTTCCCTTAACTCAACACGCCGAATTTTTCCGCTAATAGTCTTGGGCAATTCAGAAACAAATTCGATTTTACGCGGATATTTATACGGAGCAGTATTCTTTTTAACAAAATCTTGCAATTCTTTAACTAATTCATCAGAGGGGCTGTAGCCAGGTGCTAAGATTATAAAGGCCTTAACAACCTCACCCCTTACCGGATCGGGACTCGATACCACAGCCGACTCGGCTACCGCCGGGTGTTCCAAAAGGGCACTTTCAACTTCAAAGGGGCCAATACGGTAACCGGAAGAAAGAATAACATCATCAGCACGACCTACAAACCATAAATAACCATCCTCATCCATAATGGCACGGTCACCGGTTACGTAAAAATCTCCCCGGTAGGAAGAAGCGGTTTTCTCGGGATTTTTCCAATATTCTTTAAAGAGTCCCACAGGCCGTTCCGGTTTAACCCTGACAGCAAGATCACCTTCTTGCCCCCGGGGAACCTCATTGCCACCATCATCAATTACCCTGACATCAAATCCGGGACTGGGTTTTCCCATGGAACCCGCTTTGACTTCCAGCGGCGGGAAGGTGCCCGCCAAACAGACACTTTCTGTTTGCCCATAGCCATCTCGAATCTTCAATCCAGTGTGCTTTTCCCAAACCTCAATAATTTCCGGGTTCAAGGGCTCACCCGCAGCTACCACGTGGCGCAGAGCCCTAAATTTATATTTACTTAAGTCTTCGAGCACAAACATCCGGAAAGCGGTAGGTGGACCGCACAAGGTTGTGATGGGATATTTTTCTAAGTGTTCCAAGGTCTTCTTGACATTGAAACCGATAGTATGATGAACAAATAAAGCCGCACCGCAATTCCAGGGCCCGTAAAAACTACTCCATGCCGCTTTGGCCCAACCCGTATCCGAGAGATTCCAGTGCAAGTCATCTGGTCCCAGGTCCAGCCAAAACTTACCCGTAACAATATGGCCGATGGGGTAACTGGCATGGGTATGAACGGTCATTTTGGGGTAACCCGTAGTTCCTGAGGTAAAATACAAAATGGCATTTTCGTCGGATTTGGTATTTTCAGTTTCAAATTCACTGGACGCCTTGGGTACTTCGTCAGCATAACTCAGCCAGCCATCCCTTTTACCCCCAACAACAATAAACGTTTTTAAAGTGGGACATTCATTGCGGACTTCGTCCACCTTGGGGGCATTATTAATATCGGTTATTACACATGTTGCTTCTGAAGTCTCAAATCGGTATTTTAAGTCCTTGGGAGTTAACTGAATGGTACCGGGACTGATTACTGCTCCTAACCGCAAACAGGCAATGTTAACCACCCACCATTCGATGAGACGAGGCATTACCACAATAACAACATCGCCTTTTTTTACCCCCTGGTTCTTAAGGACATTGGCCAATTTTCTGGATTCTTCGCACAACTGGGCGAAGGTTCTTTTTTCTTCGTTACCATCATCATCCACCCAGAACAAGGCCAATTTTTCAGGATCCTTGGCCCAATAATCCAGGACATCCCTGGCAAAGTTAAAGTATTTCGGAACTTCCCACTTAAACTCCTTATATGTTTTGTCATAATCGGTCATTTTTTGAACTTTTAAAAACACCGAAGGCTCCTCCTTTGCTTAAGTTTTTTAAGAGTTATCTGAAAATACTGAAATGCAAAAACTTAACCAGTTTTCAAACTTTTTTCTTTAAATGGCTATACCTCACCTATATAAACCGCTTTTAAAGGTTAGCATAAAATATAACAAAAGAGTATTAGAATAGAATTTGTTTACTAAAATTAACGGATTAGGTCTCAAAATTTTCTTTAAACCAGCATCAAAGCAAGGTTGTAAATTTAGATTGACATGTTACCTGTCGTATACAAACAAATTCAAAAGAGTAGAAAGTAATATAAATTTAAAAATATAAAAAATACCGACAGTAAAACTGACTAAAAAGAAGTTTTTAAGGAGGAAATATTGAAAAAAAATCGAAATGTACAGTATTCCTGTATTCTATGGAACAGGAGAGGAAATATGGGCAAGGATGCTGTCAGTATAAAGGGAACAAAAAGCGGACTGGTGATATTATTGGACTCAAACCGTAAATTCGAAGATTTAAAGCACCACCTCCAGCAGAAAATGGAGTCCTCCAAAGGTTTTTTTTCCGGAGCAAAATTTACTTTTTTTGCCGGACCGTATAAGTTAGTCCCGCATCAACAATATGAACTGGAATCTATTTGTAGGCAATATGGCCTGATACCCAACAAGGGACCGGTAGCACCTGAAATTGAGGCACTATATTCCCCGACCCCCAAAAGGAAAAATTATACTTCCACCCTTAACGCGGAACCCGCCCTCTTAATAAAGCGCACCCTTCGCTCGGGACAGTCTGTATCTCACCCATCCCACATTATAATATTGGGAAATGTACATCCCGGGGCAAAGGTAGAGGCAGGAGGTAACATCTTGGTAATGGGACATTGTGCAGGTACTGTTTATGCCGGCACCAAAGGAGATAAAAAAGCCATTATAACGGCTATTCATTTATCCCCCCAAGTATTAAGAATAACCAACCTTATACATTTAGGCCCCCCTCCCCGCTTAGGGAGCTGTGGACCGCATAAGGCCTTTATCAAAAATAATAAAATCATATTTACCACAAATGGATAATTAAAGCCGGGGTAGTCCCGGCTTTTTATATATCCAGAAAATCTTTGGCTAACAAAATTCCTATAATGGTTTTTGCATCATATATTTTACCTTCTCTTATCATCCGCAGCACCTCTGTAAAGGCTACTTTTTCCACTTCCACAAACTCATCCTCATCTAAATGTTGTTCCTTGAAACTTAGGTTCGAAGCCATAAATAGATGCATTTTTTCAGTAGAAAATCCCGGTGTCGAATAAAAGGTACATAATTTCTGCCATTTCCCTGCTTCAGCACCTGTTTCTTCACTTAATTCCCTTTGAGCACATTCCAAAGGAACCTCCCCTGGTTCTAATTTTCCGGCAGGTATTTCCAAAAATTCCTTTTCAGCAGGATAACGATACTGGCGTACCATTAATACTTCTTTTTCCGGGGTGAGGGCCACAATTGCCACCGCGCCGGTATATTCCACCACTTCCCGCTTACTGTAATTACCATTGGGTAATTGAACGGTATCCACCCGCAGATTTAAAATTTTACCCCGGTAAACTACCTCCGACGATATCTTTTTTTCCATCACTTCACTCAACCTTTCACATCCTTTATATCTTTTTTTTCATTTCGGATAAAACTAACCCAGGTAAAAGGGCATAATCTTCCGTATCCAAGTGGAAAGGAGCTGAACTATCAAAAAGAACGTTGCCCGTAGGAAGAAACTCATCATCCCCTTCCCAAATTACAAATGTTATAGGAATCTTGGGCAAAACCGGTACAGTTACCGCAGCGTCCCCCATATTTCTCCGTTTCCCCCCTAGACTCTCCCCTGCTTCCACCAACTTGGAAGGATTATTGCCAAAAATGCCGACCAATGGACGAATAGCACGGTTTGTAAATGGTTCTACATATATCATTCCTCCGGGAAGTTCTTTGAAGGATATTAATTTATCTTGTACTTGACCCGGTGAAGCATGAGTCAAATAATGCAACAATAATATTTGAACAGTCTGGTCTACTTCTTCTTTTTTTCCTACCATTTCCACAGAACCGTCGGGAAAATGTATATAATAATCTTGTCTTAGAAAGGGTACGATAAATCTTTTACGTTCAGGTTCATAAACAACCATTGAATTCCTAGCCATTTCCTCTGGCACCTTTTCAGCAAATTCCGCTTTAGCAACGGCATGCGCAGGTTCCAAGTTAATTTTAGCCATTCACATCCCTCCGTAATAAAAATTCCATACTCTCTTAAATTAGAGACAAAACGCAATTCACCCCCAATGTTCTCTAAAATAGTTGGGTTTCCTGCCTGCTTTAACAACATAAATTTGTAAAATACACATTATAAGCTAAAAATTCGTAATTCGCGGTTTTTGTTGGAATTTGCAAAAGGATTTTTTTTCAGATCCAAGAATAATTTAGAATATGTTTATATAAAACCTCTTTTAAACTGGGAGGATATGGGTATGGTCAAAATAGGTATACCCAGTGCTCTTTTTTATTATGTCTATTACCCCAAGTGGGAGGCTTTTTTTCGAACACTGGGTGCAGAAGTGATCTCTTCAGGCAAAACAACAAAACAACTCCTGGACGATGGGGTACGAGAAGCCCTGGCCGATGCATGTGTACCGGTTAAGATCTTTTTTGGCCATGCCCTCGCCCTTAAAGACAAAGTGGACTATCTTTTTATACCCAGAATAGTATGTACCAATAAAAAAACAGTTTACTGCCCCAAATTTCTCGGCATGCCCGACATGATTCGTCACGGCTTATCCGATATGCCGCCGCTAATTGACGTTCGGGTAGATACAAGATCACAACGATTCGCCATTTGGAAAGCATATCAACAAGTGGGTAAGTTCTTAGGCGCTAGCAAAAGAAAAATATTTAACGCCTATAGATTGGCAAAAAAGACATATCACCGCTTTAATAAGCTATTACTTTCCGGTTATCAGCCCAATGAAGCAATGTCCATTTTAAAAGGAAAAAATATTAGCTTCACCTTAAAAAAAGAAGAACAAGTTACTTTCGCCCTACTGGGTTATCCATATACCATTTATGATCCTTACATAAATGTACAATTAATTAGAAAACTGCAAAATATGGGTATTAAGGTAGTAACTCCAGAAAATGTTTCTCCCAAGACATTGAACAGGCAGAAAATGGAAATAAAAAAGGATCTATTTTGGACCTTTAGCGAAAAGGTAATGCGGGCAGCAAAATATTATTTTAAATCAGGTCTGATAGACGGTGCCATTCACCTTACAACCTTTGGGTGCGGCCCGGATTCCCTGTTAAACAACTTTATCGCCCGAGAAGCAAAAAAGTATCCCAACATACCCTTTATGACTTTAACCATTGACGAACATACGGGAGAAGCAGGGATTACCACCCGCCTGGAAGCTTTTACGGACATGGTAAAACGTAAAAAGAGAGGGATGTCAGTTGCCCAATAAAGTAACTTTTCCCCACATAGGGGAGTCCTACAGGGCATTTAAAATGTTGCTGGAAGACTTGGGAAATGAAGTGGTTCTACCACCTCGTCCCAGTCGTAAAACATTGAACCTCGGGGTGCAATACGCACCGGAATTTGCCTGTCTTCCCCTTAAAATTCTGTTAGGAACTTACATAGAAACCGCCGAAAAAGGAGCTAATCTTATTGTTACCACCGGGGGAGTAGGGCCCTGCCGGGCAGGACAATATGCACAGCTGCACAAGGAAATTCTCCGGGAACTAGGCTATGACTTTGACTGGGTTGTGTTTGAACCTCCCAAATTATATCCTTTAGATTTTTTACGCAACGTAAAAAAATTAAACGCCGCACGTCTTTCTTACCGGGCAATTTACCAGTGCATAAAAAGAGCATGGAAAAAACTTAAGGCTTTAGATAACTTGGAAAAACTGACTCATATTATCCGCCCCCGTGAACAAAAGCAAGGAACAACCACCCACATCTATAAAAAAGTTCTTACCTGGATCGATCAGGCCTATACCCTAAAGGAAATAGAAGAGGCCGAGGCCGCCGCGTTAAAAGAAATACAAAAAATTCCTCAAGACACCTCCCGCACCATTGTCAAGGTAGGGTTGGTGGGCGAAATTTATGTATTGCTCGAACCGGCCAGCAATCTGGAAATTGAAGAAACCCTGGGCAATTTAGGAGCAGAAGTGGAAAGGTCAATGTTCCTTACCGGGTGGACCAGGGATAATACCATAAAAGAAACGGCAGAAATACTCAGTGTTAAAGATGCTGCCGCTCCTTACCTTCCTGAACTCATCGGAGGACATGGCAGGGATACCATTGGACATACCATACTATATGCCAAGCGCGGCTTTGACGGTGTAATTCAACTGGCACCCTTTACCTGTATTCCTGAAATTGTAGCTAGGACAATTTTACCTGCTGTCAGCAAAAAGTATAATATTCCCGTTCTCACTTTCTTCCTAGACGAACAAACTGGAAAGGCAGGAATGGCAACGCGCCTGGAAGCTTTTGTGGACTTAATGAAAAGGAAAAAAGCTCAAAAGAATTTACGATTAACAACTGCATAATATCGTAAAAAATAAGCAGGAAGGGACCACTATGAAAGGATATCTCGGCATTGACGTAGGCTCAGTAAGTACAAATATTGTTGTTTTAAATGAAAATAACGAAGTAGTAGAAGGTCTTTACCTGCGTACCCGCGGTAAACCTGTGGAAACAATAAAATACGGGATGCAAAAAATAGCTGAGTCTTTACCTGAAGATATTTCCATCTGCGCTGCAGGTACCACCGGCAGCGGCAGGCACCTCGCCGGAGTGATGATAGGGGCCGATGTGGTTAAAAACGAAATCACCGCCCACGCAGTGGCAGCATCAACAATAGTACCCGATGTACAAACAGTCCTGGAAATAGGAGGTCAGGATTCAAAGATAATCATTTTAAGAAACGGCGTTGTAACTGATTTTGCAATGAATACCGTATGTGCCGCAGGAACAGGCTCATTTTTGGACCAGCAGGCTTCACGGCTGAATATTGACATAACAGAATTCGGCAAGTTAGCCCTGCAGTCTTCTAACCCCGTTCGTATCGCCGGGAGATGTACCGTTTTTGCAGAATCGGACATGATTCATAAACAACAGATGGGCCATAACTTAGCTGATATCATTAATGGACTTTGTGAAGCATTGGTACGTAATTACCTTAATAACGTGGGAAAAGGGAAAGAAATTTTACCCCCCGTGGTATTCCAGGGAGGAGTGGCTGCCAACGCGGGCATTAAGGCAGCCTTTGAAAGATTCCTGGGCATGCCGGTGCATGTTCCCAAGCATCACCATATTATGGGTGCCATCGGGGCAGCCCAACTCGCACGGGAAAGTATTGAGCAAAATAAAAATAAAACCAAATTTAAGGGATTTTATATTGCATCCTTGGATTATAAAACCAACAGCTTTGAATGTGATGGCTGTCCCAATGCTTGCGAGATTGCCGAAATTCTTGAAAATGGTAAAGTTATCGGCCGTTGGGGTTCCCGCTGCAATCGCTGGGACATTCTTGAGGTGGAATGATATGAGTTTGGAAGTGAAGACGGCTATTGCTTTAATAACCCAAATCTTCTTTTTGACTTTTATGGCCTGCTCTGGAATTTGGGTTGCCTTGGATGCAAAAAAACATGGCCGCCCTCCCGGTGAAGTTATCATATGGGGTATATTTGCCGCTTGTTTTATCTTTTTAGGAATGTTAGTTTATCTTTTTTGGCGTAAACATTTTTTTAAGCCTGAAAAATAACCCCCCATGGGGGTTTTTTTAATATACATATTTGTCTATATAAGTTTACATTCTCATCCTTTTTTATTTAAAAAAAAACCAAAAAACTTTTTAAACCTGGCTCCTTGGCTAAATGTGTATATTTTTTAATACACTCTAAAAAGTTACTAAATGACTAAAATTTAAAAAATATACTACTATTTGAGTATTTTTACTTACTTTATAACGTAACTGGTATAAATATTGCTGAGAATTTTAAATAGATAAACATTTCTAAACATTTTTAAAATATCAAGTTTAAAATATAAAGGGAGGTGTATATCCGTGTCACGCCCCCGCATTAAACAAGGCTTGGTACAGGTTTATACAGGTAACGGCAAAGGGAAAACTACTGCCTCCCTGGGCCTGGCCCTGCGGGCAATCGGTCACGGCTATAAAGTATTTATGCTTCAATTCATGAAAGGAAGTAAAGAATACGGTGAATTACGGGCCGCAGAAAAGTTTTTACCTAATTTAATTATAGTTCAAAGCGGGCTTGAAACTTTTGTCAGCAAAGAAAACCCCTCCCAATCCGACCAGGATATGGCCCGACAAGGCCTGGAAACTGCTAAAAAGGTTATCAGTGAAGGACACTATGATTTGGTAATTTTAGACGAAGTTAATATAGCCATGGACTACAACCTGGTTCCCGTCGATGAAATGCTGGACATAATCAAAAATAAACCTCCTCACGTAGAATTGGTACTTACCGGGCGATATGTGCCGGAAAAAATTCAGGAAGTCGCTGATCTGGTAAGTGAAATAACATTGATAAAACACCCCTTCTACCAAGGTATAAAAGCAAGGAAAGGTATAGAGTATTAAAAAGGAAGTGGGGATTTAAATGATTAATGTTGATAAGTTGTTGGCCGGAGACCGGCGAATGGCGGCGAGGGCGATCAGTATGATTGAAAATGAAGACGAAAATAAACAAAGTCTCCTTGCTCGAATTTTTCCATATACCGGAAACGCTTTTACCGTTGGTATAACAGGTTCTCCTGGAGCCGGAAAAAGCTCTTTAACTGATGTTCTTACCAAACAGGCACGGAAACAAGGATTTAAAGTAGGAATAATTGCGGTTGACCCAACATCTCCCATTTCCGGAGGTGCATTGCTGGGAGACCGCATTCGTATGCAAGAACACGCCCTGGACCGCGGAGTTTTTATACGTAGCATGGGCACCCGGGGATGTTTGGGAGGATTGGCCAGGGCGACAAAAGATGCCGTAAAAGTGTTGGACGCCTTCGGATGCGAGATTATTTTTATTGAAACAGTAGGTGTGGGACAAAGTGAGCTGGATATAATGCACTATGCCGATACTACTCTGGTAGTACTTACTCCTGGAGCCGGCGATTATGTCCAAACCATAAAGGCAGGTATTATGGAAATTGCCGATATTTTCGTAATTAACAAGGCCGATCTGGCCGATACCGTCAAAATAATCACCGATATAGAACAAATGCTGGATATGAGTCCGTACCATAATAACTGGCGGCCTCCAGTAGTGAAAACGATTGCCATAGAGGGAAAAGGCATACCGGAATTATGGAACATGATCCTAAAACATAGGGAATATATCAAATCAAGTGAAGACCAAAAGGAAAAAGCCCGGAAGAGAATTCAACAAGAAATTATGGAACTTTTAGAGGAAAAAATTCACTCCCAATTAGAGAAAAAATTATTTTCTAACGATAATGTGGAAGAAATGGTAGAAAAAATTTTAGAGCGAAATACAGATCCTTATTCTATAGCTAATCAGTTATTTAACCAGCTAATAAATATTTAGAATTTTAAAATAATAAAGAAAGGGGTTATAATAATGTCTTGTAACAAATTAAATGAAATAAAAAAAGGCAAAGAAAAATGGCTTGAAAAAAGGTCCAAAATGAAAGACCGGAATATTAAATTTGAAACGGTATCCGGCATGCCTGTTAAAGACCTTTATACCCCGGAAGATATCGCAGACTTGGATTACATGCGCGACCTGGGCTTTCCCGGCGAATATCCCTTTACCCGCGGAGTTCAACCCAACATGTACCGGGGACGTCTATGGACTATGCGCCAGTTTGCCGGATTCGGCACCGCAAAAGAATCCAACAAACGTTATAAATTTCTTTTAAGCAAGGGCCAAACCGGCCTTAGCGTGGCCTTTGATATGCCTACCATTATGGGTTATGATAGCGATCACCCCAGGGCCTCCGGTGAAGTGGGGCGCGTAGGTGTAGCTATTGATAGCCTTAAAGATATGGAAACATTGTTTGACGGCATCCCCCTGGACAAAGTAAGTACATCCATGACTACAAACGCCCCGGCAGCAATTCTGTGGTGCATGTATATCGCAACTGGAGAAAAACAGGGAGTATCTTCGGAAAAATTAAGAGGTACCATCCAAAACGATATACTTAAGGAATATATAGCCCAAAAGTCATGGATATTCCCGCCTGAACCTTCCATGAGACTTATAACTGACATTTTTGCTTATGCCAAGGACTATGTACCCAAATGGAACACCATCAGTATCAGTGGCTATCACATCCGGGAAGCCGGTTCCACCGCAGTACAGGAACTGGCTTTTACCCTGGCCAACGGATTTACCTATGTGGAAGCAGGAATCAAAGCTGGTTTGGATGTTGATGATTTTGCACCCAGACTCTCCTTCTTCTTTAATTCCCATATTGATTTCTTTGAAGAAATTGCCAAGTACCGCGCAGCAAGGCGTATTTGGGCCCGCCGCATGAAAGAAAAATACGGGGCCAAGAATCCCAAATCCTGGCTGATGCGTTTCCACACCCAAACAGCTGGCTGCAGTCTTACCGCCCAACAGCCTGAAAATAATATTGTTCGCACGGCCTATGAAGCTTTAGCTGCAGTCCTCGGGGGAACCCAATCTCTGCATACCAACTCCATGGATGAAGTTTTAGCCCTGCCTACGGAAAAGGCAGTACAAATTGCCCTGCGCACCCAGCAAATAATTGCCTATGAAACCGGTGCAGCCAACGTAATTGATCCGCTGGCTGGCTCCTATTACGTGGAAGCACTGACCAATAAAATGGAGGAAGAAGCTGAAAAATACTTTGAAGAAATAGAAAAGCGGGGCGGAGTACTGGCAGCAATTGAGCAAAACTATTTCCAGCAGGAAATCGCCGATGCAGCATATAGGTATCAGACGGAACTTGATAAGAAACAAAAAATTGTTGTGGGTGTCAATGAGTTTGTTGATGAAGATGAAGAATTGGAAATCGAACTCCTTAAAATCGACCCCGAATTGGAACGCCAGCAGGTGGAAAATGTTAAGAAGTTGCGCCGGGAACGTGATAATAACCGGGTTAACGACACCCTGGACGCCTTGAAAAAAGCCGCCGCCGGCACGGAGAACCTGATCCCATATATCCTGGAATGTGTCCGTGCTTACGCCACCTTGGGCGAGATAGTTGATACTCTGCGTGAGGTATTTGGAGAATATAAGGAAAAGCCAACTTTCTAAAAATTGACTATCCGGGAGGGAAAAATATGGCCAGAAAAATAAGAGTATTAGTAGCCAAACCTGGATTGGACGGTCACGATCGCGGTGCAAGGGTTATTGCCCGCGCCCTTAGAGACGCAGGCATGGAAGTAGTTTATACCGGCTTGCACCAAACTCCGGAGCAGATAGTTGAAGCTGCTATTCAAGAAGACGTGGATATAGTTGGTTTAAGCGTTTTGAGCGGCGCCCACATGACTCTGTTCCCCAGGATACGTGAACTTCTGAAGGAAAACGATGCCGAAGACATTATGATTATAGGCGGTGGCATTATACCCGAAGAAGATATTAAAGCCCTGATTGAGGGCGGGTGGGCGTCAAAAATTTTTACCCCGGGTACTCCTATCGAAGAAATCGTTAAATGGATAAATGAGAACGTTAAAGTTGATTAAGTATCAGAGCAGCAAAGGGCAATTGCCCCCTGGGCAGTTGCCCTTCATAATTAACAGCCGCAACCTTCAGCCTGCGGAATTTTAGATCTGGATATTTCTGCCAGTGATTTGAGGGCATAATCCACTTCTTCCGGGGTATTAAAATAAGAAAAACTAAACCTTACCAGTTTTTTTTCAAAAGTACCCAAGGTCTTATGGGCATCAGGGGAACAATGTAAACCTGCCCTACAGGCAATATTAAACCATTTGTCTAAAACTCCTCCCACATCTACCGAATTCTTCCCCTCCAGGGCAAAGGATATTACAGGTGCCTGTTTTTTTGGATCCCTGGGGCCGTAAACGTTAAGCCCCGCTATTTCTTCGGCCCCCTGAAGAAATCTTTTAACCAATCCCTCTTCATGCTCCTTTATACGCTCTATACCCACCTTTATAAGCCATTTTATGCCGGCCCTTAATCCTGCAATCCCAACTGTATTTAAAGTGCCGCTCTCATATTTTTCGGGCAAAACGTCAGGTTGGCCGGAGACATCGGAATAACTCCCCGTACCGCCCTCCCGCAAGGGCTCTAATTCAACATTATCCCCCATTAAAAGTACACCCGTACCCGGAGGCCCCATTAACCCTTTATGCCCGGGAATGGCCAACAGGTCAATGTTCATTTCCGCCATATTAATTTCAAATACTCCCGCCGTTTGGGCGGCATCCACAATGAAAGTTAAGCCCCTTTCTTTGGCAAGCCGGCCTATTTCCTTGATGGGCATTAATGTCCCGGTGACATTGGAGGCATGTAGGATAATGATTGCCTTTGTGCTTTCCTTCAAGGAATTTTCTACATCCTCAAGATTTATGGAACCGTCATTGGCACACGGAACTTTTGTAATGCTTACTCCTTTCTGGGACAATACATGCAGAGGGCGGGTTACCGAATTATGTTCCATAGAACTGGTAACCACATGGTCACCCGGCTTTAAAAGCCCCTTTATAGCCATGTTTAATGCATCGGTTGCATTCAGCGTAAATATTACCCTTTCCGGGCTGCCCGCATTAAATAGCTTGCATAGTAATTCCCGGGTATCTTCCACAACTTTATTCGCTTCCACGGACATCTTGTGCCCCGACCTGCCCGGATTTGCACCAATTCTTTTAAGAAATTTTTCCACAGATTCTATAACTTCCGGGGGCTTCGGCCATGATGTGGCTGCGTTATCAAAATAAATCACCGCAAACACCTCCGTTTAAGATTACTATTTGGTGCTACGGTGATGTTTATACAAGCTAAACGTTTATTAATCCCCGCCGGGCCAGCTTGGCTTTAACACTGGGGAAATAATCTAAATTAGTATGGGGTAAAAACTTGCTGCTTACAAATTTGTTCATAAAGACTTCATTGGCATTTAATTCAAAATATGTTATGTTTTTTGTTATATGTTCCAATTCCCTGCGTTTTTCTTCAGATATCAAAACAAGCCGCGCCCCCTCGCCGGCGCTGTTACCAAGCCTTACTATACGCTCCCGGGGGAGATCCGGATACAACCCTATTATTATGGCTGACTCCGGATCGAGATACTGGCCGAAGGCACCGGCAGCGTAAAAAGCCCCCAAATTTTCCAGGGAACACCCAACGCTCTCCAACAAAAGTTCCAGGGCCGCACTGACAGCTCCCTTGGTACGCATGAGGTTATTAATGTCACGCTGGGTAACAACTATGTCTTCGCCGGTGGCACTTTCTTCTTTGGGAACAACGATAAACCTGTCACCCTTTCTAAATTTCCCTGCCCTGTCCACTATTCCCGCCAAGAACAACTGGGCCAAGCAATCTACCAAACCCGAGCCACAAATTCCCCGCGCTTTCTCATTACCGATTACTCTATAAGAAACGGTCCCGTCCAGGGAAATGTTTACCTTATCCACAGCTCCCGGTCCCGCCCGCATCCCCCATTGGGCCACTCCTCCTTCCAGAGCCGGCCCGGCAGCTCCAGCACAAGCAACAAGCCACTCCTTATTACCCACTATCATTTCCCCATTTGTACCTATATCAACAAATAATGCAATTTCTTCTCGAGTATGCATACCACTCACAAGGACACCTGCCACAGCATCTCCACCAACGTAACTTCCTACACTGGGCAGACAGTATACAGGAGCATCGGGATTAATATTTAACCCGACTTCCCGGGCTTCCAAAAAGCCCGGGTTATTTACTACCGGTATATACGGGGCCATGCATATATTTTTCGGGTCAAGCCCGAGTAAAAAGTGAATCATGGTGGTATTTCCTGCAATTGCGGCACCAGCAATTTTTCGGAGCTTCAACTTATTACGCTTGCAAAGACGTTCATTAAGCCGGTTTAAAGTATGTATTATTGCCTTCCTCATCCTTTGCAGGCCGTCTTTTTCCCTCGTTAAGTATATCCTGGTTAAGATATCTTCCCCCAGGGCAACCTGTCCGTTATAATCAGCCTCTACGTCAATTATTTTCCCGTTTTCCATATTCACCAAGTAAACTACCACGGTTGTGGTTCCCACATCAATGGCCAGCCCGTAAAGGGGAATGCGGAAATTTCCCCTTTCTACACTAATAACTTTCCATCCCCTGCCCATTCTGCCCACAATAACAGTAATTTCCCAGTTTCCCGCCCGGCATTCCCAGGATATTTTATTCATGAGGTGCAGGGGAACATTTACCGTTCCCAACTCCCTTTCCAGCATTTGTCGAACCTTATCCACGTCCGCCTGGTTATTGGTAAGACTGGGCTGCTCAAGGACCAAAGAAATTTTCCGGCTCATGGGCTCCAAAGTAGCCTCTTGTATAAACCTATCCCTTAAAATGGTACTACCATTTTTACCCAAAATAGCACCTCGCAGGTTTAATTTTTTATTTGCATACTTTGATTTTAATTATATCATGTAAGTATTTTCTGTCGATTTTCGGACATCCCCGGCATCTCAAATTTGTAACTTATATTCCAAATCGTATGTATATAATTGTTCGTTTCTTTTTGCACAATATTAACACCTGTATAAAAATATCCCGGTCCTAGAAATCGAGTAGGAGGGGGTGATTAACCCCCGTCCTCTCACACTACCCAGCATGCGGGTCCGCACTGGGCGGTTCACCAAGTGCTACGAATAAAATGATAACGCTCGGTTAAACTTATGAGGCCCTGGGCCTGCCAGTAGGTAGTGTTCAGGGCATTGTTTAATGGGCCGCCGGTTATGCGCCAGTATCCCTTACGGGTGTTCGCCAGCTGGTGTGCAACCCATTCCGGGAGACCGAGGGCCCGCAATTCCCGGTAACGGGTGCGAACCCGTTTCCATTGTTTCCACAGGCACATGCGCAGGCGCCTTCGTAACCAGCCTTCAATATCCATTAATCTGTTGGACATGTCGGCCAGTGCAAAATACCTACCCAACCCATCAGGTACTGGTTAATCCGCTGGATGCGTTCTTCCATGCTTATGCTTTTGCTTCGAGAAGTTAGTTCCCGGATTTTGTCCTTCAGCCGCTTGATGGTTTGAGGGGCCAGGCGGATGCGCACTTGCCCCTTGATTTTGTACATGCTAAAACCAAGGAATTTGCGCTTCCATGGACGGTCTACCGCGCTCTTGGTCTCGTTTACTTTGAGTTTTAACCGTTTCTGCAGGTAGGCGGTTATGCTGGCCTTGACCCTTTCTCCGGCCCGGCGGCTGCGAACATAGATGTTGCAGTCGTCAGCATACCTGACAAAGCAGTGTCCCCGCTTCTCCAGCTCTTTGTCCAGGTCATCAAGTATGATGTTGGCCAGTAGCGGGCTTAGAGGCCCACCTTGTGGTGTGCCCTCGTCCGTTACCAGGACCAAACCATTTACCATGACCCCGGATTGCAGGTATAGCCGGATTAGTTTGAGTATGCGCTTATCTTTGACTTTGCGCGCCGTTTGGAGTTTTCTGCTGTCTTCGCATGTCTCGCGAACTTGCCAAGTTCATCCCTCCACCTGGTGTTCGGTCCTTCCCTGCTTTGACGTCTGGAGCAGGTACTATGACCTCTGCTGACTTCTGCCGGCTCAGCCGAGCCTCTCGACCCGGGTTACCCAGCACTCAAGTTCTGAGTACTGGGCATATCCGGCAGACCTCCCCGGGTTTTGGGGGAAATTTTCCAAGCTGAGTATGGCTTAAAAACGAAAACATTTTCGTGAAAAAATTCCCCCCAAAAAGAGCGATAACTTTCCTCCCACACCCGCCGCGTTTACCGCCATACCCCTTGGCAGCATTGGGCTTTGCCTTGTCTTGCAGGCTCGCCCGAATGTGACGGCCTCGCCCGCGGTTCGTGGTCCTCGGATCGGAATTTTGCCTCGGGCTTCCTTCGGATTCCACGTCGCCGTGGACACCCTTGCCGTTGGCTAGCGGTTGGTGCTGCCAACCCCCGCAGGGGACTTTCACCCCTAAGTTATCGCCCATGCCGGGCGCACAAGCATGAAGGAGATACCTTGAAAGGTATCTCCCGAGATTGCTGACAAACCCGGGTTTTGCCCCGGGTTTAACTTTACATTGCATATTTCAAGCTAAATTGCTTTTGCGAAAACTTTTGTATTATCCGAACCAGCAGTGGTAAAAAAGGAGGGTTACCCCTCTTCCAGAGATAATTTGCCATCTTTTTCATATTCTGACAGGCAGCTGTCAATAAGCACTGCTCCATAACTTTTGCTCTACCCCTATAACGGGCATAGCGTAACCCGTGGAGTTCTTTGGCATCAGCAAAACTCCGCTCAACAGTTTCTTTTCTTCTTTTGTATAAGGCTTTCCCCCGCTCACTGAGGCGGTTCTGTCTTACCCAGTCTTTGCTATCTTCCCAAACGTGTCGAGTAATTACTTTAGTATAGCTTTTGGAATGGGTGCATTTAGATAAATATTTGCAGATTTTGCATATCCGGGGGTCTGAAACATATTCCCGGAACCCCTGGCGGTTGGTGGTACGGTAGGTAAGTTTCTGTTTGGCAGGACATATATAGCAGTCATTTTCCTTATCATATTTGAATTGCCATTTGTGAAATAAGCCTTTCTTAGGATGGTAACGTCGATGGGCTATAACAGCAAAAATATCTCTTTTTTGCAGTTCATGGCATATAGGCATGGTTAAATACCCGGCATCCAGGGCTACTGCTTCCACTTCAAAGCCAAAGCGCTTTATCTGACGGTCCAAACGGCCTATGTAAGGTGCAGAATCATGCACATTTCCGGGGGTAACATATACGTCGGTAATCAAGCTTAGCTTTCCATCAACCGTTACGTGGTTAAGGTAATAAAAACCCTGGGGTTTGCCGTCCCTAACCATGTAGCCACTTTCCGGGTCCGTGGTGCTCACCCGTATTTCTTTGTTTTTTTCAAGTTGTTCTTCTTTTGGTTTCAACGGCTTTTTTCCATGCTTTTTTCTATCATCCTCCACTGAATGCTCCAGTTCTTCCAAATAAGCTTGAGTTGAACGTTTCACTTTTTTGAGTGTGAATTTATTTTTGTTGGCATTGGCCTTTAAATGTGTAGAGTCCGTAAATAACTCTTTTCCATCTATTAGTCCTTTCTTAATTGCTTGCATAACTATTTCATCAAATATTTCCTGACAAATATTTGTGCCATTAAATCTACGCCGCCGGTTCTGGCTAATGGTGGAATGATGAGGAACTTTATCTGTTAGGGAAAGGCCCAAAAACCAACGGTAAGCTATGTTAACCTCTATTTCTTTAACCAGTTGCCGTTCAGATCTTATGCCAAAGAGGTAGCCAATAAAAAGCATTTTAAAAAGCATTACGGGATCTACACAAGGACGACCGTTATCCGGGCAATATAGGTGTTTGACCTTTTCTCTTATGAAGTTAAAGTCTATGAAGCGACTTATTTTCCTCAGCAAGTGATCTTCAGGTACCAGTTGTTCTAGGCAAACAAGTTCCAGTTGTCCTTGGCGGTACTCTGGTTTTTTTAACATGTTTGTTCGCTCCTAATTCTTATTTACTCAATTTTACCATAAAATAAAAGGCTGTTGACTTGTTTTTGTCAACAGCCTCAGGAGATACCTTGAAAGGTATCTCCCTTGTTAAAATACCTGCCCGGTTTTACGATCAAATATGGAACAAAATTTTATAACCAAGCGAACTGCGGGATTTTTAAGCCGTGTCTCTAACCTTTTATATTCATCCCTGGCCCGGTTCAGCTCTTGTTGGGCCATGCGGAGAGATTTCTTAAGTTCTTCATTTCCCTCCAGTGCTCCCTTTAAATCGTTACTTAAAAGGTTAATCTCTTCCCGAAGTTTCTTTTCACCCTGTTCATTTAGTTCCCTGGTACGCTCCAATTTTTGTTTTAATTCCACAATTTCAGTTTGTAATTCCGCCACCCGGGTAGCGTGCATCTCCTTTAATTCAGCTATCTTGGCTTTATTTTCCCTATCCTTTTCCTTATATTTCTGAAGCTTGGTGAAGAGGGATTCTAAACTGGCTTGGCTCTTGACCAAATTTTCCTGTAACCGCTGTTTATCCACCTCCGCTTCCCTGGCCCGCTGCACCCAAAGTTTACATTGGTGAAGAATACTATTTGCTTTTGCCTCCGCCTTTTTAAGATGCTCTTTATACCTATAAATTTCTTTTTTACGCAGGGAAAGCAATAAATCTTTTTCGGCCAACTGTGTCAACAGTTGATTTTGTTGTTCTGATTTCTCCACTTTTTCAGCCAGGGCAACAGCCACTTCCCTATATGCCGAATTTACCTCTTGAAGCTGCTTTTGCAGTATCGCCACCTGATTTTTCCACCGTTCTCTGTCCCGGTGCCATCGCTTCCGCTGTCGCTCCAGGGTAGACAAAAATCGTTTAAGGATACTTTCATAAGCTAAATGAGATTGAGAATTATAACACCAAACCCCTTCCGCCACCTGTTCAAAATAAGGAAACTTTTTTAAAATCTGTTCAACTTCATTGAAATTAACCTCTCTCCAGGACTTTACAGCCTTATAAAGCTGTTGGGAGGACAAGCCGGTGGGGTGCATTTTTAAGGCTTTAATCACCAGCTGTTTGAGGGAATAACTGCTGTTTTCCACTTCCCACTCGGTCAGTCCCCAATAACCGTTATTTAATTGAATAAATCGCCCGTCGGATATCAAAGCGGCCTCTTCAGCCACTGTTTTTTTCTTCTTCTTTTTGCCGTTACCTTTTTGTATCTCTTTTAAACTCAGTGGTTTTTGCTTAGTAAGAAGCATGTTATAAAACTTATCATTTTCCCTGCTGCCATCCAGATTTAAATACCAACGGTTTTGCTCGTCACTATAAAAACAAGAATGTTGCTGCAAACACAATAAAACCTTTTCTGCAACCTGTTCCAGATTATAATCCTTTAACATCTGACGGTGCACATAAGGTGTAATTTCTTCCACCGTCATGGCCTCAAAGAAAAACAATGTCTTTTTTAATACATCCGTAAGAGAATGGAGTTGTCCTTCCAATACGTATCACCTTCCTCTTATTCCAATTAATTCCAAAATTAATATTTTACCTATTCTCGGGATAATATTGTTTTTCCTTCCCAAATATTGAAATAAAATACATTTTGTTTGTTTTTATAAAATTTTGAAAAACAACTTGTGCAATAAAATATTCTTACCATATAATTAATTAAATTGATAATGCTTATATTTCTTTTATCCCCGAACGAAAGTATGAGGGGGCAATGGGGGGATAAGGTGGTTAAGAAAATCCAGGTTAAAAGAGAAAATATTAGAACTAAATTAGGAAACGTTTACATTGAAGGTCCTGTTGATAGTAAATATATAATAAGCATGAATTTTGATGGAGGACTCAATAGTTTCCGTATACCTGAAAAACAACAAAAGGCACTGGCAGAAATTGCGGATTCTCCGGATGGGATAGTGTACATAATTAGAAGTGGACAAACGATTGTAGGATATGTAAGCTTTCACGAACCAGACCCTTTTACTCGGTGGAGCAAACACCCAAAGGCCCTAGAGCTAGGCGCCATAGAAATTAGTCCCAAATACAGAAATAATAAATTAGGGGTAAAATTATTAAAGTTTGCCTTTTCCAATCCCATTATGGAGGAAAAGGTAGTGATTACCACCGAGTACTGCTGGCACTGGGATTTGGAGAATACAGGCCTTGACATATGGTCGTACCAAAAAATGCTGGCAAAGGTTTTTGGCGTGGTAGGAATGGTAAAATTCGATACTGATGACCCCGATATCCGCGAACATGCTGCCAATGTATTGATGGCAAGATTTGGTAAAAATTTAACAACCCATGATATCGAACAATTTAAAAAACTTCAGTTTATTGAAACCTAGCAAATTCTTCCCTATTAAAAAAGGAACTGCCGGCTTTTCATCCGGCAGTTCCTTTTATTTAAGACTGTAATTTGGGGCTTCCTTAGTAACCCATACGTCATGGGGATGGCTTTCCCTGAGGCCAGCGGGCGTTATACGTATAAACTTGGTTTTGGTTTTTAATTCTTGAATATTTCGGGCCCCTACATAGCCCATACCTGCACGCAAGCCACCAACCAGCTGAAAAATGGTATCGGCCAGCGGCCCCCTATAAGGAACCCTGCCTTCTACACCTTCGGGTACCAATTTCTTTTGGTCCTCCTGGAAATACCGGTCCTTACTGCCCTCTTTCATAGCTCCCAGAGAACCCATTCCCCGGTATACTTTATAACTGCGCCCCTGGAATATCTCTATATCGCCGGGACTTTCCTCTACCCCGGCTAGCAAACTACCGAGCATGACCACATCTGCCCCAGCAGCTAATGCCTTAGTTATATCTCCGGAATACTTTATACCTCCGTCTGCAATTATAGGTACACCGTGTTTTATAGCTTCATTAGAACAATCATAAATGGCAGTTATTTGTGGTACCCCGGCTCCTGCAACAACGCGGGTTGTGCAAATTGAACCGGGTCCTATCCCTACTTTAACGGCATCGACACCGGCTTCAATAAGATCACGAGTTCCTTCCGCAGTTGCCACATTTCCTGCTACCAATTGGAGGTCAGGATATTTGTTTTTGATGGCATAAACCGCATCCAATACTCCCCGTGAATGGCCGTGGGCGGTATCTATTACAATGGCATCCACATTCGCCCTTACCAAGGCATCCACTCGGACCATAGTGTCGTCACTGATCCCTACAGCGGCAGCCACAAGCAGCCTACCCCGGGCATCCTTCGCTGAGAGAGGATATTGCTTAGCCTTTTCAATATCCTTAATGGTTATAAGGCCGCGTAAATTAAATTCTTCATCAACTATGGGTAATTTCTCCACTTTGTGAGCTTGAAGAATTTCCTTGGCTTCCTCTAAAGTAGTTCCCACGGGGGCTGTCACAAGATTATCTTTAGTCATTACCTTGCCAACCTGTTTGCTAAAATCCTTTTCGAAACGCAAATCCCTGTTAGTTAAAATTCCCACCAGCTTTCCATTTTCCGTAATCGGGACACCCGAAATCCTGTAGCGCTCCATTAACACCAATGCTTCACTTATGGGACTTTCAGGGGAAAGATAAATTGGATCGGATATTATACCATGCTCCGATCTTTTTACCCTATCCACCTCCAGGGCTTGTCTCTCCACAGACATGTTTTTATGGATTACACCGATTCCGCCTTCCCTGGCCATAGCTATAGCCATTCTTGATTCCGTAACGGTATCCATTCCCGCACTTATTATAGGAATGTTTAACTTAATTTTCTTGGTAAAAAATGAAGAGGTGTCCACATCCCGCGGCAATACCTCACTAGCTGCAGGAATTAAAAGAACATCATCAAAGGTTAACCCTACCCGGGCAAATTTTTCCGGATAAATAGCCTCTCACTCCCTCCTACCAGACTAAAAACTTTAAAATATATTAAAGTATTATAGCATATATAGGGTCTATGAAAAGAAAAAATTTTTTACCACTCTTTAAATCGAAAATACCACCTGCCAAGATGTAGCTGATTAATCAGCCAAACTTTTAAAAGTTCCCGTACCCGCCGCCTGGTAGCAGGGAACATTAATATCAGTCCGCAAATAGCAGTTAAAAAAACCGAGGTTATTAACAAAATACCTCCCAGGAGCACCAAAACCTCGTCTAAAATGGTATCTCCCGGTAAATGTCCCCGCGGGATATCTCAGCCCAGGTTCTGTGCCATACATAAAGCCTTGGTGTTTAATTAAAAATAAATCCAAAACTCCTAACCCAACCACAAAGACCAGAGTTAGCCATACTCCCAGTTCCTAGCCAATCCTCAAAACAACCATTTCCAGTAAAGGTACTAAAATAAAACCAGCCAGCACTTTTTTATACCTTCTTAAAATGTCTAGAAAAATAATAGGAAAATTGCAAATTACAAGTACCATTGTTTGTCAAGGGTCAAGCCTCTGTTTGGCAAGTATAAAATAACGAATTTGGCAATTAAAAAATACACAGTTTGGTTGCCATCACGCAATTTAAAATATATTCCTTGGAGAGCCTTTGAGGCTAAAATCCATGTTAGCAGGCGGCGCCGAAGGGTAGCCTTGACGGCCGGGGCCCCCGCATGTGGTACAATGGTGATTCCGGCGGGGTTAGTTATAATGACATATTCCCCGGAGCCGCCCCGTCAGCACCCAATAATCACCACATGCGGGGTGGCAGTCAAGGCCGCCGCTCCCTTCGAAAAAAGGTTAAATCCCGCGAATTAGTTAAGATAAAATGTTTTTTGTTTGGCTTCTTTCCTCCGGCATGGCCGACAGCGCTTTTTGCAGGCGATAGCTTTCACCTTCA
Organism: Desulfofundulus sp. JL263-se; assembly: GCF_056316025.1. Classification (NCBI taxonomy): domain Bacteria; kingdom Bacillati; phylum Bacillota; class Clostridia; order Eubacteriales; family Peptococcaceae; genus Desulfofundulus; species Desulfofundulus sp. JL263-se. The sequence goes on from NZ_CM149993.1 coordinate 2,138,922, forward strand.
AAGGCCAGTATGTGAGCATGGTGGACCAGCCGGTCAATCAGGGCGGCCGTAAGCCGGTTGTCACCCAGTACTGTATTCCACTGGCCGAATTGCAAGTTAGAGGTAACGATTATGCTCTGGCGCTCGTAAGCCTGGGCCACAACATTAAACAACAGTTCCGCCCCGTCACGGTGCAGGGGCACAAACCCCAGCTCGTCAATTATGACAAGATCTGCTTTTTTCAAAGCATCCATTGCTTTGCCTAAACGGCCCTGGCGGTGGCTTTCCAACAAGGTGTTTGCAAGGTCAAGACAGCGATAAAAGTAAACCGTTTTCCCTTCTGTGCAAGCCTTGATTCCCAAGGCGATAGCCAGATGGGTTTTTCCCGTGCCCACGGCCCCCAGAGCCAATACGTTTTCGCGGCGTTTAATAAAGCTGAGGTCCGTAAGATCAGTTATGGCGGTATTCTCCGGCAGGGTAACCGGCTGCCAATCAAAATCACCCAGGGTCTTATGCACAGGGAAGCCGGCTTTCTTGACCAGGCGCTTGATTTTGTTGGCCCAGCGCGTCTCCAGCTCGACCTTAAACAGGTCGGTAAGGTACTGTTCCCGGTCACTGTAGGGGATGTCCAGGTAAATCCGGGGCACTTGAGCAAGTTTCAAGGCCTTACACTGTTCTTTCAAAGACGCTCCGGCCATGGGGTTTCACCCCCTTCCTTCCGGGGCACCAGCAGGTCATAGACGTTGACCTGGGGCATATATTGCCGCACGCTGTCCGGTGTATAGTTTTCGTTTAATTGCTCAAGGGGCTTGTCCGGGTTGACAGCCTGGTACAGTAAATGCCGGATAAAGGCCTGGTCTGCCCACCGGTGGCTTTGGGCTTTCTCAAGGGCCCCAGAAATTAGGTCCATGGTGAATTTCTCTTCCAGCAGGGTATGGATGAACTTAAGCCGCTCCCGGTATGCTGAGGGGTTCCCTTGTTCCAGATAGTTGCGTACCGGCTCGGAAAGAAAACGGTACATGGTGGCGTGTCTTGCCCCCCTGGGCTTTTTGATAAAGATGCTGAAGTATCCCCTCCAGTCAATTGGCTTGGTTTTCATGGTGTACTCCCGGGGAAAAGTGCCCAGGCACTGCTGGTTCCGGTCCAGGATCTCTACCCGGTCCCACCACAGCTTTAGCAGGACCGTATCCCCAATCCGGGCACTAGGGATGTTGTAAACTTCGCCCTGACAGGTGATCTTGCCGTATTTGCCCACCCGGGCGGTTTCAATCTCCACCGCTTCAAAGGGAACCGTGGGCAGGGGCAAAAGGGCCTTTTTTTCTTCTTCCCAAAGCTCTGCTATGGGTACGCCCTTGGCGTAATGGGTGCGGTTCAGGTCTTCCAGGGCTTTTTTGTAAAGTTCCCGGGTTAGTTGTTCGAAGCTTGATATTTCCCGGTAGGGTACCAGCCAGTTGCGGCGGGTGTAACCGACCTTGTTTTCCACATTGCCCTTTTCGTTGCCCTTGCCCCTGCTGCAGAATTCCGGCTCAAACCGGTAGTGGAGCATGAACCTGGTGAAGGCTTCGGTTAGTTCCCGTTCTTCCCCCTTACCAATTCGAACAACGGCCGCCGGGAGGTTGTCAAAGCGAATGCGCTGGGGAACACCGCCAATCATTTCAAAAACCTGGATCATGGCGTGGAGAAAACACTGGGTATTCTCGCTGGGTACCGGAACGCAGAAGCCGGCATTGCTGTAGGGAAAGGAAAAGGCAAGGTACTTGATTTCTTTTAATTCCCCATTCCAAACCACGTGGACCGTCCCAAAGTCCACCTGGGCCCGTCCCGGTGGGTGTTCCAATTTCAAATACTTTTCTTCCTGTTCTGCCCGCAGCTCTTTCTTTCGCTGGGAAACGTAATGCCGCACGGTCCTCCCTGAGCCTTCAAAGTCGTGTTCAGCTTTAAGCTGGCGATAAATGGCGGCCGCGGTGCGGCGCTCCTTGCGTGGTTTAAGCATGTCTTCCATGAGCCACATGTCAACGATTTCCGCGTAAGGTTCCATAACCGGCCGGCAGCGCTTTTGTTTCTTATACGGTTCGTTCCAATCGTCCTTTTTGGCATACTTGGCAGCGGTCCGCCAGTTGACTCCAACTCTTGAGCTAATTTTGGCAATGCTGCAATCTTCTTTTTCGTAGAGGTATTTGATATACTGTTGTTGTGGCATTGCTAACACCTCTCGTCATCCCTCCTGTCTTAGTCCGACAGAAGGTTTTATTCGGGAGCGTGATGGCAATGCCCTCTTTGTTTAGCTATGTATTTTTTATTGCCGTTTTCTGTAGTTTTATTATGCCAAAAACACAAGCCTGACAAAGCTACCTTAATTAATACAACATATGCATTAAACCCGGGGAAAAAATAATACTGGAGGTGTTAATTATGACTCGAAATAACAATGCCCTAATTTCATCATCAGCCTCTGAGCTAAATAATTTTAAATATGAAGTGGCTACTGAACTAGGTTATGGTAACATTGTTGGACAACCTGTGGTAACTCCCCATAACTTTAACCAAATTACTTATAACATGAAGTATAAAATAGCCAATGAACTGGGGCTAACACCCCAAATTGAAAACAATTATTGGGGCAATGTATCATCCAGGGCTTGTGGTGCGGTAGGCGGCCGCATCGGCGGGAAAATTGGCGGAAACATGGTACGCAAAATGATACAATATGTAGAACAAAACCTATTTCGTTAAACAAGGAGGGTAAAAGCCCTCCTCGTTCTCAATCCTGACCCATTATGGAACCTAACCCCCGGCGTATAAAATGATCCTTCAAATGCATAATTACCTTTGAGGAAACACCAAATTCCCGGGCCATTTCGATATCCGATTTATTGTTTTTAAGCCCTTCAATAAAGGCATCAAAGTCAATTCCTACTTCTTCAGTTTTAGTTTTCAGGTTAGGCTCAGTACTCCAGGGAACCCGGGAACGGATGAATTCTTCCATTGCGCCCCACTTCCTTTGGTTTTTTCTTAGTGTAACCAACCTCCAATACTTTATGATATTATTCTGCACTTTCTACAACGGGTTTTGCTTCCAAATAAATAATTACTGTTTTTGTAATTACTACCATTTTAACCTTAAGATTAAACTTTCTGCCTTCTACATCTATTTCCCTGTTATCAATAATTTTAGGAATCAACATATAATCCAAATCATCTATTTCTTGTCCTTTAATTACCTCCAACCACTCCTCCACTCTCTTTTCCGCCATTAATCTGGCAGCGCTTTCCTCGTACCCTATTAATTTTTCCCCGATAAAATCAACTTTGACCTCTATCCCCGTTATAATTTGTTTTTTCTTTTCAGCAAGGCTTTCTTTTAAGGCCTGGAGTTCCTTTTCACTAACCGACAATTGTTGCTGGAGAGCCTGATTGCTCATATGCAAATTATCAATTTGTACCCCTATAATTATATTGGTCAGGGAAGCCCCCGCCAATACTCCGATAATAAAGGTAGCAAAAAATCTGCCCCAGCTTCTCATCCTTTATCGCCAACCAGGGCCATCAATAAATAATACCCCACTTGGGTACCCGCAATTGCACTTATTACATAACACAACTGCTTTATCATAGCCCTTATTTCACCCTGAAACAAACCGGACTCCAAAACTTCTAGAAACGAAAAAGTCCCGCCAAGGGCGGCGGCAACCGCCCATATTTTTATCTCTCTGGCCAATTTTAACATTATAGCCACCGGTGGTTCTTTTGCTATAAGAGCCGCTAACGAACCGATTAAAGCGGCTCCCAGCATCATGCCAAGAGCCGTAAAAAAAATTAAAAGTAATTTATGTTGAAAAGCCTCCATTTATCTCTCGCCCTTGTCCTTTTTGCTTACATTATATGAATCCAGGTACCCATAAAATGCCAGGAGTTAAAACAAAAATGGCAGATCCCGGGATCTGCCCACAAATAGTAGTTTGATGGTTAGTGATTAATGACGATTTATTTCATTCTTTAAAGAATAATTTTGATTTTCGGAGCTATTTTACTACCAGCAGGTAAAAGAAACTCTTAACTATGATATTCAACGGTAAATGCTCCTGGATTAGAATAAACTTACGGAATATATTTAGCTGGGGAGATTCTGCAAGAAGGAGTGAATCAATATGGAGCAATTCACGCAAGCATTAACCGAGCAACTTAACCTTTCCCATCTAATGACGGTTTTATCTGATATAAACTTTTTAAACATTGTTCAAGGGGCCATATATATTACACTTATAATTTTTGCCACGTATCTGTTGTTACGTATACGTTACAAGATCATTGTTCGCGCTTTCCGCCTCGCCCGTTTGAACGAAAATAAGAAGGAAACGTTAATTTCCCTTCTTATGTCAACCACCAAATATATTTTATTTATCATATCGGCCTTGCTTATAATTACTGTATTCATACCCATGAAACAAATTACGCCTATTCTTGCAGGAGCCGGCGTAGTGGGCCTAGCTATAGGTTTTGGCGCCCAGAGTCTGGTAAAAGATATCATTACCGGATTTTTTATTATGTTTGAAGACCAGTTTCACGTGGGCGATTTTGTGGAAGTAAATAATTCAGTAAGAGGTACCGTTGAAGAAATGGGCTTGCGTATGACAACCATAAGGGAATGGTCGGGAAAAAAGTTTTACATTGCCAATTCTAAAATTGAAACTGTTCGTAACTATAACAGAGAGGAACTCCGGGCCATCGTTTCTGCTACCTTTCCCTACGAAGAAAACCCCAAAAGGATTCGCAGTTTATTGGAAGAGGTCTGCCGTGAATTCGAACAAAGTTATGGAGAACACCTACTCAAGGATCAGCAGGGCCGTTATGTTGAACCACCACAAGTTTACGGAGTATCAGATATCGATAACAATGACCGAGGAGGTACTTTTATAATTATTGCAAAAACTTTACCCGCCTCCCTTTGGACAGTAGAGAAAGTAATCAAAGAACTTATATGGCAGAAATGTTATGAAAAAGGTGTTAAATTAGCCTACCCCAAAAGAATTCTGGAGAACGCCCAAATACCGGAGGCCGATAACACGGCTGTAATGGAAGAGCATCACTAGGTAAACCATGGAGGTTACTCTTTATCGAGATGACTGCAATCATTAAAGAGCTCCAAAATACCTTTTCCCCATTCGGGGAAAAAAATTATATTCAATGCTAAATTATCTTGCCGTAGCCGCCAATATTCATTTAAATCCATCCCCAGCACACTGCTGATTATGGATCTGATGACACCTCCATGGGAAACAATTAATATATTATGGCCCCTATGCTTGTTGCAGATATTGTACAGTGCAGTCATACTTCTGTTTACTACTTCTTCCAGGGACTCTCCGCCGGGGACAGGAGTTCGCAGGGGTTTTTCCCACCATTTTGCAGCGGTTTCGGTATATTTTTTGCGAATTTCCTGAAAAGTAAGTCCTTCCCAAAAACCAAAATTTATTTCCCTGAATCCCGGTTCCCGCTGAACTTCCAAATTATGAGGGCGGGCTATTATCTTTGCAGTTTCATAAGCCCTCTCAAGGTCACTTGCATAAATACCGTTGAAATCTTCCTTTTTCAGTCTATCGGCAAGGGCACGAGCCTGCTGCCTGCCCTTTTCATTTAAAGTAACGTTGGAATGACCCTGGAATCGCATTTCCGCATTCCACGCTGTCTCCCCGTGCCTTACCAAATAAACACGGCAATTCATGACCTCTCTCCTTCCAAAACCTTTGCCAATTCGGCAATAAGATGACGGTTTTCCGCCCTGGTTTTTACCGCCACCCTAATATAATCATCACCAAGCCCGCTAAAACTGCTACAATCTCGCACCAACACTCCCCTTTGCCCCAGCAATTTTGTAAGCTCACCACATTTAAAGCCTGTGTCCTTTATATTTACCAAAAGGTAATTAGCCTCTCCGGGGAAAGGCTTAATCCCGGGCAAATCAACCAGTCTGTTATATAGATATTCCCTTTCCGTTTTAACCAATTCCCTGGTTTTTTTCATATGCTCAACATCTTTTAATGCCGCTACGCCCGCTACCTGAGCAAACAGATTAACATTCCAGGGGTCCTTCGCTGCCACCATTTTTTCAACCAGCTGGGAAGGCCCAATCATAGCCCCTAATCTCAACCCCGGAATACCAAAAAACTTAGTTAGGGAATAAAACACAATTAAATTGGAACTTTTTACAACCCGGGAAACCATGCTATGACCTTTAACGTCACTGACGAAATCTATGAAAGCTTCATCCACCACCAAATATGCATCCTTTGCTTCCACATTTTTTAAGAGATATAAAAGGGCGCTTCGGGGATATAAGTTCCCGGTCGGATTGTTAGGGTTACATACAAATATTAAATCGCCGGGAGATAACTGAGAAATTACTTTATCAGCATCCAGGCGGAAACCGTCTTCGGGTTGCAGAGGAAACTCATTTACAACCCCTCCAGCGGTAATTACCGCTATACCGTATTCCGTAAAGGTAGGTACCGGTATTAAAGCCCGCCGGCAGTTTAATACCCGAACCAGGAGATAAATTAACTCGGAGACCCCATTGCCCACAATGATGTATTTTTCCTTTATTTCTAGATATTGGGACAAGGCCCCTTTTAACTCCCGGCAATGGGGATCCGGATAATGCACAATCATATCCATACATTTGGAAATGGAATCAAACACCCCTGGTGGTGGGCCCAGGGGATTTATATTAGCACTAAAATCAATAATTTTTGATTGTTCCAAACCCAGGGCTTTTGCCGCCCCTAAAACATCTCCTCCGTGGATATGCTCGACATGCATTTTTCTCACATCCTCTTCAGCCATTCATAATATCAGGTAGACCAGCCACCCCAGAAAAGCAGCCAAAAATGAGGTTAAGAGCATTAAATCCACAGCCGGCCTGATGTGGCTGGGCAGGACCATTGCATTTCCTGATCCCATGTAGGCTTTAAAGGAAGGCTGTCCCCGATAATAGTTCAATCCTCCCAAGCGCACCCGCAAGGCCCCGGCAATCACCGATTCAGGTATACCGGCATTTGGACTCGGGTGTTTACAGGCATCCTTTAATAAGGCCTTAAGACCTCCTTTAACATCGCGGTTTGTCATCCAGACAGCAACCAGCATCAATAACCCCGTAAGCCGCGCAGGTATATAGTTTATAATATCATCAAACTTTGCCGAAGCCCACCCCAGATATAAGTACCTGTTGTCTCTGTATCCGAGCATGGAATCTAAGGTATTCGCGGCACGGTAAGCCATTGCCCCGGGGGGGCCGGCAATAAATGCATAAAATAAGGGGGCCACTACGGCATCTACTGTATTTTCCGCCACCGTTTCCACTGTGGCCCTGGAAATTTCCGAAGCATTCATTTGGGCACTGTCCCGTCCCACTACCATTCCCACCTGCTGCCGTGCAGACTGTAAACGCCCCTGAGTCAAACTGAGCCGAATTTCATGGGCTGCCTGAGAAAGACCTCGAGCGGCAATGGTGGTGGAGATTAACCATGTTCCCGCCGCATAGGCCAAAAACGGATGAATAAGAGCCAGTAAGTGTAACAATATGGCCGTAACAATATAACTTCCCCCTGCAATTACGATAACTATCCCTGCGCCTGCAAGCTTTAAACCCCGAGGGGAATGCACAAAACGCCTGATAATTAACTCCATCAATGATATACATTTTCCCATTAACACTACTGGGTGGGGTAAAGGACGTGGATCACCCACAAGTAAGTCAACTATATAGGCAATAAGTACTTGGAAGCCCATTGCTACACTTCCCGGTTTAATATCTTATATAAAAGTTTCATATCCATATTTCCCCGCACCAATTCCGCAAGCCTGTCATAATCCCTTTGCCGCTGGGCCCATATTGAAAAAGGACGTGTTTCTTTTAAGGGCTCCCAACCTTTTAACAGACGCAGGGCGTTAATAACTCCCCTCCTAAAATGATCATTGTCAAATATGCCGTGAATGTAAGTTCCCATCACTCTCCCATCGAGACTTACGGCACCGTCTGGATCACAAACATTCTGGCCGGATCTTTGCCAAATTGTAAAAGCCGGTTTTACCTCAGGCCCCAACTCTGTACGACCCATGTGGATTTCATAACCGGTAAGGTAATTTTCATTCAGCCCTTTGGTCAATATTCCTTGGTGGGCCACCCGGGCTTCAACTTGGTGAGTCACCTTATCCGCTGAAAAGATAGTAACAGTATTTAAAAGACCGAGGCCTTCCGTTACGGGAATTGCAGATTCCACACGTTCCGGATCACGTAATTCCTTCCCCAGCATCTGAAACCCACCACAAATACCTATTACAGGGATTCCTTGGAAAGCCAGGGATAAAATTTCCCCGGCAAGTCCGGATTGTTTTAAGTAAATAAGATCTTCAATGGTATTCTTACTTCCAGGTATTATAATTAAGTCAGGATTCCCTAGCCGGCTTCCTCTACCTACATATCGAAGGTAAACGTCGGGCTCTTCCTCCAGGGGATCGAAATCGGTAAAGTTGGATATGTGCGGCAAGTGAATTACTGCTACTTCTATACAGTTCCCGTCCTTACTCTCTTTAAAATTGGCCCGGTCCTCGGGCACTGTATCCTCCTCTTGAATACGTAATTGCTTAAAATAAGGAATTATTCCCACCACTGGTTTCCTTGTTTTCTCTTCTAAAAAATCAATGGCCGGCTTGAAAAGGGAAATATCCCCCCTGAATTTATTTATAATTATCCCGGCCACCCTTTCCCTGTCTTCCGGGGGTAATAATTCCAAAGTCCCTACAATTGAGGCCAAAGCCCCTCCCTTATCTATATCTGCAACCAATAATACGGGTGCCCCGGCAAGCTTGGCCACTTTCATGTTAACAATTTCATATTTCTGCAGGTTAACTTCAGCAGGACTTCCCGCACCTTCTATCACTATCACGTCGTATTGTTTTTTAAGGTAGTTAAAAGCTTCACAAATAGCTTCCCAAGCCTCTTTCACATATTCCCGGTGATAGAGATATGCTGATTTATTTCCTACAGGTTTACCCATCAAGATAACCTGAGAAGATGCGTGTCCCGTAGGTTTTAAAAGAACCGGATTCATATTTACCGTTGGCTCAACTCCCGCCGCCTCGGCTTGTACTACCGTTGACCGGCCCATTTCCCCGCCATCACGGGTAACAAAGGAGTTAAGAGCCATATTTTGAGACTTAAAGGGAGCTACTCTATACCCATCCCGGTAAAAAATTCTACATAGGGCGGTAACTAATATACTTTTACCCACATGGGAGGCCGTCCCTTGAACCATAATAGTTTTAGCAGTCATATTCGGCACCCCCCTTTTAATGTTCCTGTCCCTGGTAATTCAACAGCCAAAGATTTTATCTCAACAGGTAATCCAGCCACAGTAAGATAAACACGGGATGCATACCTTGCACATAATTGATTCACCCTGCCGATAATATCTCTGTACGTCCTTGCCAGAGAATTCTCCGGAACTATACCCCACCCCACTTCATTGGATACCAATATTGCACTGGTATTGTTGCTACGCAATAATTCCAACAATTTCTCTACCTTTTTCAATATATACTTTTCTTTCTCATCGGTCCCTGCTCCCCAATAAGGTAATTTTCGGTGCAGTAGGAGATTTGATACCCATAACGTAATGCAGTCAAACAAAATAATCTTTGACGGTCCCACAACCTTGCTAATTTCCTCTTCCGGGGCAAAGGGCTCTTCCACCGTTCGCCAATGAACCGGCCTACGGTCCCGGTGCTTTTTTACCCGTAAAGCCATTTCTTCATCACGCACTTCAGAAGTTGCTACATAAACAACCTCCAAACCCGAATTTTGGGCTATCCTTTCAGCAAAATAACTTTTGCCGCTGCGAGCGCCGCCAAGTACCAAAATTATACCCAGTTTTTCCATATTGCCACCCTTTCAAAAAATAAAAAACCCCAGCCCTCCCGGACCGAGGTTTTGCCTTTAACTTAACAAGCCATACCCTCTTCTTAACAGAGGGATACACATTTTTAAGCTACACTCCTTAATCTCCCCCGGAGGGGACACTGGAAATTAAAATATTTGATTTTACTTTAAAAAATTCTACATCTAAAATTAAAATCCTTCACCAACTATAAATTACCCTTCTATTAATAATTTCTTTATTTTGTCCACCAGCTCATCAATAAGATGAGGCAAGGGCTCGGACCTTACACCTACAATTTCTACTTCTGATTTGGTTAAAGGAAGTAATATCTTTTTAGCCGGGCTGGATGCTATGGCCTCGGCCATTTTAGGAGTTAATTCTCCTGACATGGAATTTGCGCACATGATACTAACCGGCCCTACAATAATATCTACCCTGGGTGCATTATAAACTATGGCATTTTCCCCACTAGCACCTTCATTGGCGCCGGCCTTTAACATAACGGAAGTAGCCAATGCATTGGTACCCAGGGCAAGTAAATATATACCTTCAGGGCTTATTTTACGTATTCTTTCCATAATATGTTTTCCAATCCCGCCACCCTGCCCATCAACCACAGCAATACGCATAAACATCTCCCCGAAAGCTCCAAGTGAGATTACTAATTGACTGAATTCCCTGATTTATACTGGTTCAATTGAGCCTCCAACTCAACAATGCGCTTATTTTTATGCATAAGCCGTTTAGCATAATTGTAATTGACCCGGTGTAACCTTTTATTTTCTTTCTCTAAACGTATCCAAAATTGCCATTTTTCTTTTTCCAAGCGCTCCAAAAGGTTCATTAATACCCTTCTACTTAAGCGCAATTGGGCCACCTTTTCTTCCAGCTCCCTAACCCGACGCCGGAGATAAAGAATTTCTTCACTACCTTCCACAACACCACCACCTTACCACAGATGCTAATTTTTAATATATGCCGGTGGTGTTGTTAATAGACATAATCATATAATTGGTAACAACAACTAAAATTTATAGGCTTTTCCTATGCGCTCCACTGCTTGTTGCAAGAACTCCTCCTCCTGCACCAATCCGATGCGAACATAACCCTCACCCCTTGAGCCAAATGCCACGCCCGGAATCACCAACACTCCTGTCCTTTCCAGTAATTCAAAGGCAAATTCTCTCGAAGATGTCCTGCCTCCCGGCAAAGGTGCCCAAACAAACATTGATGCCCGGGGCTTTGGCATATACCATCCTAATTTTGCCAGCCCGTTAACCAATACATCTCTCCTGGACTGGTAAGTGAGAGCATTTTGGCTAACACAATCCTGAGGCCCTTCAAGAGCAGCTATACCTGCCTCTTGAACTACCCTGAATACCCCATAATCGATATTTGACTTAAATCTTCCCAGCACTTCAAGGATCTCAGCATTACCTACCACAAAGCCTATTCTACATCCGGCCATATTATATGTTTTGGATAGGGAGTAAAACTCCACACCTACATCTTTCGCTCCCGGAACTTCCAAAAAACTCATAGGCTTAAAACCATCATAAGCCAGTTCACAGTAGGCAGCATCATGGCAAACAATAATATCATATTTTTTTGCGAAATCGACTACTTTTTCAAAAAAAGGCCTATCAGCAGACACAGCTATGGGGTTATTGGGATAATTTAGCCACATAAGCTTTGCCTTATAGGCCACATCTTCCGGAATTGCATCTAAATCAGGTAAAAACCCATTTTCTTTTAATAAGGGCATAGAATATATTTGGCCCTCCGCCAAGTGTATACTACATGAATAAATGGGATAAGAAGGATCGGGGACCAAAGCTACATCTCCCGGATTTATATAGGCCAGGGCCAGATGTGCCAAGCCATCCTGAGATCCCATCAGTACCAGCACTTCCCTTTCCGGCTCAATCTCTACACCAAAGCGTCTTTTATACCATTTGGCAACCGCTTGGTACAAACGCGGTAATCCTTCCAAAGGATATCTGAAGTTAACGGGATTCTCCAGGGCCTTGCGCATGGCATCAATTATATGGGGAGCAGGAGGTAAATCAGGGCTCCCTACACCTAAATTGATTACGGTTGTTCCCCTTGCTTCTACCTTCTTTTTTACCTGTTCCATTTCATTGAATATTGCCGACGTTAAATTTTGAATTCTACGAGCCACTTGCACAGCTCCATATCCCCCTAAAATCATTTATAGTTAAATAATTAATTGATTAAATTCATTTTTTATTAGCCTTTTGCTAAACGATATAATTCTTCTACCACTTGATATCGTACAGTGGCCGTACCCAGTGCTTCATGCCCTCTAGCATCTTTCCCGTGATAATCAGATCCACCGGTAACCAATAAGTTCCAACGCCTGGAAATACTTAAGTAATGTTTTATATCAGTTTGATTATGCTGGGGATGATAAACTTCAATTCCCTGTAACCCTTCCTTAACAAGATAAGGAATATATTGATCTATGTCAGCCAAACCCGGATGAGCCAACACTGCCACACCTCCAGCCCCGCGGATCAAATTAACCGCATCAACCGGGGTACACTTGTCCCGGGGCACAAAGGCAACCCTGCCTTGTCCAATATACTGGTCGAAGGCTTCCCCTATAGAGCTGACGATCCCTTTTCGCACCAAAACCCTAGCCACGTGCGGGCGCCCTATAGACCCGTCACCTGCTTCCGCCAATACATCTTCAAAGGATATGGGGAAATTTAATTTTCGTAACTTTTTTACAATCTTAAAGATGCGCTTTAACCGGGATTCCTTGGAATTAGCCAGGTAAGTTAATAACCTGTCATCTCTGATATCTATTAAATATCCCAGTACATGAACTTCCATACCCTGGTATTCAGTACTTAACTCAATACCGCTTAAAACTTCCACGCCCGTTTCTCCGGATACCTGTAAAGCTTCTTTTATACCGCCAATGGTATCATGGTCGGTAATGGCAATAGCCTTAAGCCCGAGTTTTTTAGCTTTATAAACAACCTCCTTTGGACTATCTGAGCCATCGGAAGCGGTTGTATGCACATGTAAATCCACAAACATTTTTCCACCCGTCTCTCTTTCTACATAAACTCCTAATTTTCCTTTTTTCATTTGTCCAGTTTGCCTAAACCTCTGTTAATTCCATACCTGTTTTATTACCCGTAAAAAATTCTTTCCTAAAATTTTTTCCACATCCTCCTCACAATACCCTCTATTTATAAGCGCATGGTACAAGCCTGAAAATTTAGTTACATCCTCCAAACCTTTAATGGTTTTTTTAACCCCGTCAAAATCCGAGCCAAAACCCACGCAATTGGTACCTGCCAGGGCAACTATGTGGTCCAAGTGGTCTAAAAGGCGCGATATATCAGGATTTTCCGGATCAACAAACTCAGGTACAAAGGTTAAACCTATTACCCCGCCTTTTTCAGCCAGAGCCTTTATTTGCTGGTCAGAAAGGTTTCTCGGATGGCCGCATATGGCCCTGGCATTGGAATGGGAAGCAATAACGGGTTTAGTGGATACCTCTAAGACATCCCAAAAACCCTTTTCCGAAAGATGGGATACATCTACTAATATACCCAAGCGGTTCATTTCTTTTACAACTTGCACCCCGAAATCCGTTAGCCCCCCCTTGCTGTTTTTCTCCCCAACCCCATCCGCCAGCTGGTTTCGGTTATTCCACGTTAACGTTAAGCTACGTACCCCAAGTTTATACAATGCTCGAAGCACCGATATATTTCCGCAAAGAACCTCCCCGCCTTCTACAGCCAGTACGCCTGCCCGCCGCCCTGACTTAATACAATTCTCCAACTCATAAACACTTGTTACCGGCTCAATATCGGCCTCTCTTTCCAATTCCGTATAAAACATGTCTATTTGCTCCATAGCCCTCTCCAACTCACGGCCCTTACAACCGGAGGCAACAAAAATAGCAAAAAATTGTACTACTACTCCTCCTTCCCGCATCCGCTCAAAGTCAAATTGTCCATTGGTTTTCCTAAGGGTTTTATTACCCGGTACAGATAGGACATCGCAATGAGCATCAACAATTATTTTATTAAATTTTGACTTTAAACTGGGTATCACCATAAAAAATTAAATCCTCCAATAAATTTTTATTTATTTAATTTATAAATTAAAAAACCTGTTTATTCTATTTAAAGAATAAACAGGTCAATAAACTAAATATATTTATATATCTTTAACGGGGCTCAACAATTAACTTTATAGCTGTCCGTTCCTCACCATCAATTATAATGTCTGTAAAGGCAGGTATACAAATTAAATCTATTCCACTAGGTGCTACAAACCCTCTCGCAATGGCAACTGCTTTAACAGCCTGGTTGAGGGCCCCTGCTCCAATGGCCTGAATTTCGGCACATCCTCTTTCGCGCAATACTCCAGCCAGGGCCCCTGCTACGGAATTTGGGTTAGACTTTGCTGAAACCTTTAAAACCTCCATTTTCCGAACCTCCTTCTAAACTGGAAGACCTATTACTTCATAATATTCCGTATGAATATTTTATTCGCCGAGGGTTAAAAAATTCCTTTTTTCTATCCTAAAGAAAATTTTAAAATATTTCCTTATTTTTAGAAATGATTGTGTATTATTCATAATTTTGGACGCGGCATATATCCTTAGCCTGTCCCGTATCATCGTCAATATCTATAATAACGGCATTAAACTGATATAATCCCCCCCCCACCTCAAACCTTCGAGGCAACTGAGTTATAAATTTTCCCAAAACAATATCAGTTTTAAAACCAATCACCGAATCCCTGGGCCCTGTCATACCAACGTCTGTTATATACGCCGTTCCCCCGGGTAAAATACGCTCGTCGGCAGTCTGCACATGGGTGTGAGTACCGCAAACTGCTGTAACACGTCCGTCAAGGTACCAGCCCATGGCCACTTTTTCGGAAGTAGCCTCAGCATGAAAGTCTAAAATTATTACCCGAACATGCTCAGCTATCTCCTGCAACAATTCATCTGCCCTGCGAAAAGGACAATCAAGGGCATCCATAAATACACGCCCTGAAAGATTTAAAACCGCCACTTCAACCTCATTTTTAGATTTAACAATCTGCCAACCTCTTCCCGGAGTGCCAGGCGGATAATTAGCCGGCCGAATAATTCTATCTTCTTGGGAAATAAACTCAAATATCTGTTTTTTATTCCAAACATGGTTACCCATAGTAATAATGTCAATACCATATCCATGAAGTTCTTTAACGATATCCTTAGTTATACCATTACCCCCAGCAGCGTTTTCTCCATTGGCTATTACCAGGTCCAGATCGAATTCTTTTACCAGATTTTGGAGGTTTTCTCGCAGTGCCCTACGTCCCGGGCGACCAACCACGTCCCCAATCATTAAAATACGCAATTAAAATCCTCCTGTTTAGAAATGGCGCATTTTATTATTAATAATTATACCGAATTCCATATCTCATATAAAAGTATTTTTTCTTTTAGCTAAAATATTAGTATTTACTTATATACACATAAAAATCTTACCACTTTTCTTTCAATTCCCTGTAAATATTAAAAATCCTGCTTTCCGATCCTGAAAATGTACCGTTCTACTCCACTAAATAAATTACGGCATCTAATCACAGCAGAAAATTTATTCCTTTTGAAATTATAAAAACGGCCCGGCAAGGGCCGTTTTTGTCCAACCTAATTTTTTATTTTGCATAATCAACTACCCTGGTCTCTCTTATTATCATTACTTTTATTTGTCCAGGATAGTCGAGCTCATTTTCAATCTTTTTGGTAATTTCCCTAACCAATTTAACTGCTGCTAGGTCATCAACTTTATCAGGCCTCACCATTATACGTACTTCTCTTCCTGCTTGAATAGCATAGGACTTTTCAACACCTTCAAAGGAACAGGCAATTTCCTCTAGCTTTTGCAGTCTTTTAATATAAGCTTCAATGGTTTCCCTGCGGGCACCTGGCCTTGCAGCAGATATGGCATCAGCAGCCTGTACAAGTACAGCAATAATAGTTTTAGGTTCTTCATCACCATGGTGAACAGCAATGGCATGCAATACTTCTTCGCATTCATTATACTTTTTCGCCAGCTCAACTCCAATGCTAACGTGGGGCCCTTCAACCTCATGATCTACAGCCTTACCGATATCGTGGAGTAATCCGGCTCGCTTAGCCAACTTTACGTCAACGTTCAACTCTGCTGCCATCAAACCTGCCAGGTAAGCTACTTCAATGGAATGTTTCAAAACATTTTGCCCATAACTGGTACGGAACTTAAGTCGTCCCAACAGCTTAACAAGTTCAGGATGAATCCCATGTACACCCGTTTCAAAGACAGCCTGCTCACCTGCATCCCGAATTTGTTGTTCTACTTCTTTTCGGGCCTTACCCACCATCTCTTCAATCCGGGCCGGATGTATGCGCCCGTCAACTATAAGCTTTTCCAAGGCAATCTTGGCAATTTCCCTTCGAATAGGATCAAAGCCTGATAAAACAACTGCTTCAGGAGTATCATCAATAATCAAGTCAATTCCTGTAAGGGTTTCAAATGCTCTGATATTCCGGCCTTCCCGCCCGATAATCCTTCCTTTCATTTCATCGTTGGGCAAGGGAATAACGGCAACCGTGGTCTCTGCCACATGGTCCGCAGCACATCTTTGAATAGCCATAGATATAATTTCCCGGGCTCTCTTTTCTCCCTCTTCCTTTGCTTTATTCTCCACTTCCTTTATCATAAGTGCTGCTTCATGCTCAATTTCCTTTTCCAATTCAGAGAAAAGGATTTGTTTTGCCTCTTCGGAAGTAAGCCCGGATATACGCTCCAATTCGGCTACCCGCTGGTCATGCAGTTCCTTTAATTTTACCTTTGTTTCTTCGATCTCGGCTTCCTTTCGCGCCAAAGCCTCCTCCTTTTTTTCTACCGATTCAACTTTTCTATCCAGAAATTCTTCCTTTTGAACCAACCGTCTTTCCAGACGTTGCAACTCCAATTTTCGCTCTCTATTTTCCTTCTCCACCTCATTGCGGAGTTTTAAAACTTCTTCCTTCGCCTCCAATATTGCCTCGCGCTTTTTAGACTCAGCCTCTTTTTTTGCCTCATCAATAATTCTACTGGCCTGTACTTCAGCGGATTTTATTTTTGCTTCGGCCAGGAATTTTCTCGTAAAATAACCGGCACTAAAGGCAATTAGCGTCACAATTATAGAAATAATAATTATATTACCTTCCATTCTGTTTCCCCCCCTTCATTAAAAAGTCCATAGCCCCAGTCGGCAAAAAAAAGACCGAGGGGCACTCGGCAAAAATAGAATAATGGACACTACTCTTATTATGGTAACGGGCAAATTAACATTAAATATTCTTTTATAGTAAAAAATTTACTTTAAAGCTATATTATGGAGACTCATTAACCAAAGTCTTAATATGGAATACCTTAAAAGCAAGCCACCCAAACAATACGGGCAGGACAACAAATGTTCTAAGGCAGAGCATAACTTTAAGGCAATATCACCCCTGAAATTACTAACTAAATTATACCTCTATAACTAATATAACTAAGCAGAAGCCAATTTACTTTTTCAATAATTTAAGTGAAGGTAAATTACTCCTTTTAAATTACCTATAAATTACATATATTAATAAAAATGAGAACTTGCCCGTTCCCAAGTAGTATCCAATTCTATTTTCTCCCAATTACTTATTCTATAAATTTTATGTCAAAATGTCAAGTTTCTTCATCCATGGACTCTCCGGTTAAAAAACGGTAAACTTTATATATAATCTGGTCTGAAAAGCCCTGCCTTTCTAGATAACGTCTCACCGCAGACCAAGAACAACCTTTTTTCAGTTTGCTCTTTGCCTGATGCACAGCAATATTATATTCTTCCTCATCGGAAACAGAATTTACCGCCTGGGCGGCTAATTTACTAGATACTCCCTTATTTATAAGCTCTAAATATAAATATCGCCTGCCTTTTGGTCTGTTTTTAAGCCTGAAACGCACCCATTCCTCGGCAAAAGCCCGGTCATCCACCAAATGATATTTTCTTAAAAACCCCATCAATTCAGCTATTACCTTATCAGAAAACCCCGACTGCTTTAAACGCATAATAATTTCAAACTCAGTACGTGATCTATAAGATAGTAAACGGAAGGCCTTCTTTTTAGCCCGCTCCAGCTCTTTTGACGCCATAAATTACCACCGGTCATCTTTTTCTCTCTTTCAGTTCCACCTTCTCTTCTTTTACGTGAGCAACTTCCATTATATTCACCCCGCCCATGTTCAATGCTTGCCGGGCCTTCTTTTCAATTTCATTGGTAAGCTCCGGGTGTTGGCGTAAAAATTCCTTCACATTTTCCCTTCCTTGTCCCAGTCTTTCTTCCCCGTAAGAGAACCAAGCTCCGCTTTTATTAATTATATTTAATTGAACTGCAACATCTAAAATACTTCCCTCCCTGGAAATGCCGGTTCCGTACATGATATCAAATTCAGCTTGCTTGAAAGGAGGAGCCACTTTATTTTTTACAACCTTAACCCGGGTTCTGTTTCCGATTATTTCTGTACCTTGCTTTAAAGGTTCAACCTTTCGTACTTCCAGTCTTAAAGAAGAATAAAACTTAAGCGCTCTCCCGCCAGTAGTGGTTTCCGGATTTCCAAACATTACCCCGACCTTTTCACGCAATTGGTTAATAAAAATGGCAATACAGCGGGATTTACTAATGACACCTGTAAGCTTACGTAATGCCTGAGACATTAACCGGGCCTGCAGCCCCACATGGGAATCGCCCATTTCACCTTCAATTTCCGCCCTGGGAACCAGGGCGGCCACACTATCCACCACCACCACATCCAGAGCTCCACTACGTACCAGTACTTCAGCTATCTCCAAAGCTTGTTCCCCGGTATCAGGCTGCGAAACCAGCAGGTTTTCGATGTCAACTCCAATCTTTTTGGCATAAGTAGCATCGAGGGCATGCTCTGCATCAATAAAGGCTGCCATACCACCCATTTTTTGGGCCTCGGCAATAATATGCAAGGCAACGGTGGTTTTGCCGGAGGACTCAGGGCCAAATATCTCAATTACTCTTCCCCTGGGAACTCCCCCCACCCCCAAAGCTACATCCAGAGCCAGTGACCCCGTGGGAATTACTTCAACATTCATCTTGCCGGCATTTTCACCCAGCCTCATTACAGAACCTTTACCATACTGCTTTTCAATTTGGGAAAGGGCAGCCTCCAACGCCTTTTGCTTGTCATTATCAATAGCCAACATGTATACCTCCCGAAAAACACTTGTTCGAAGTAAATTTTAATGCTTGTTACAGCCAGTTGTCAATAATTAGTTAAATAAAATTATTAAGTTGCTATTGAGCAAGTAAGTAAAGCCTAATCATATTTAACCCGGCATTAGCGGCTCCCCAACGGACCCCGTGCCTTTGTCCAGGAAACCGAAACTCTCGGCAGCAAGTACCATCGGAGGCAGCCAGGGCAATATAAACCAAGCCTACGGGCTTTTGAGGAGTTCCCCCCAAAGGCCCCGCAATACCGGTCACAGCCAACCCCAGGCTTGACCCTGTTACTTGACAAATGCCTTCAGCCATGGCTATTGCAGTTTGCCGGCTTACAGCACCATGAGTTTGGAGGATTTCTGAAGGAACTCCCAGTAACTTGGTTTTTATGGAATTATCATAAGCCACTATACCTCCCATAAAATACCGGGAACTTCCAGGGACATCAGTAAGCCGCTTGGCAATCAATCCTCCGGTACAAGATTCAGCCACGGCAATGGAAACTTTCTTTTCCGCAAGGAGATTACCTACTATTTCTTCCAAGACTTCATCATCCGTACCAAATATGTAGCCTGCCATACGGTTTCTTACTTTGTCGGCCAATTCATTAACCATAGCCTTTGCCTTAGTAATTTCAGATGACCGGGCACTTATTCGAACGTGAACTTCCCCTGGTTTGGCAATGTAAGCAAGGCCGGGATTTCCCTGTCCTCCTATGTTGGCTAATCTCTCTTGAACGGCAGATTCTGAAATGCCGGTTAATTTAAATACTTTGGAAAAAGTTACTTCTCCCTTTGGTCCCAGGTTGACCAGGTAAGGTTCCACGGAATTTTCAAATATTGAACGCAATTCCCGTGGGGGCCCCGGCAACATGAAAATAATTCGGCCTTCATGCTCAAGCATTATTCCCGGAGCAGAGCCTTCAAAATTGGGCAATGCCTTTGCACCTTTAGGGATATATGCTTGCTTAATCACAATTTCCGGCATAATAACGCCCCTGCGGCTAAAAAACTCCCGCATTGAATTTAAAGCGCCCTCATCAAGAACCATTTCCAACCCCAATAAATCTGCAACTGTTTCCTTGGTAATGTCATCAGTTGTCGGCCCCAACCCCCCAGTAGTTATAATAAGATCTGATTTTTTAAAGACCTGGTAAAAAACTTCTTTGAGATTGTTCGAATTATCACCAACCACTATATGCATAATTACTTCAATACCCAGGGCGGATAATTTACGCCCCAAATATTGCCCGTGAGTATTGGCAACTTGTCCGAGCAATAGTTCGGTACCGGTAAAAATAAGCCCAGCACGCACCTCAAACACCTCATTTCCAATTGATAATTTCTTTTCGGGAAAGAAAAACTGCCCAATAAAGGTTATTAAAGGCCGCAAAAGCCAGCATTCCATTATTGTACGATGCTGACCAATTGCGACCACAGCTAAATTATCATCAGGCAACTTGCTTGGCAATGATTGAACGGAAATGTTCGCCGGATATTCTCTCCTTTTGTAACAACAAGTTAACAACTTCATTTAAAGCTACTTCATTTTGCTTAAGGTAGTTCCGAACTCGCTCTTCTTGTTCCCGGATAATCTTATTTATTATGCGGAAACGCGTCCCTATTGGAACTATATCCATGGATACTACTCCCAATTCAGACATTCCCGACTTAATAATTTGCTCTGCCATTTTGACCGCCTGCTCAAAATCATTGGATGCACCAGTACTTCTATTACCCAGTACAATATCCTCCGCCAGTGCGCCGGCAAGCATTATTGCTATTTGGTTCTCCAAGTATTGACGGGTATGGAGGTAGCTATCATCTTCCGAGGTTTGACGTACATATCCTAGTGCTTTTCCTCTGGGAGTAATGGTCAAGGTAGAAACCGAGCCAGCACGAACATGTTCACTCATTAAGGCGTGACCGGTCTCATGAATGGCCACCCTGCGTAATTCTTCCCTCGAAGGCTTTCGGTTCAATTTATCCCCCATCATTACTTTGTCCACCGCTTCATGAAAATGTTTATGACTTATTTCAGTACACCCTTCCCGCATGGCCAAAATGGCAGCTTCATTGGCAACGCTCTCTAAATGAGCTCCGCTAAAGCCAAAAGTTTCCTTGGCAATACTTTCCAGACACACATTCTTTGCCAAAGGCTTATTTCTGGTATGCAGCCTTAAAATTTCCAGCCGACCATTCTTATCAGGAAGGTCCACGGTTACCTGCCGGTCAAAACGTCCCGGCCGGAGCAATGCAGGATCCAACATATCCACCCTGTTTGTGGCTGCTATTACCAATATACGCACCCCGTCATCTATTTTTAAACCATCCATCTCAACAAGTAATTGATTTAAAGTTTGGTCATATTCATGATGACTGGCATTCTGCCCCCGCTTTCCACCAAGGATGTCAATCTCGTCAATAAATATCACTGCATTATTTTTTCTCTGCCGTATAGCCCCTTCCCTTGCCGACTTAAATAATTGCCTCACCCTTTGGGCCCCGACTCCGGCATACATTTCTATAAATTCGGAACCACTGCAAGAAACAAAAACAGCATCTGTATAATTGGCGGCAGCCCTGGCCATTAATGTTTTGCCGGTTCCCGGGGGGCCGGTAAGCAATATCCCCTTCAAAGGCCGAATCCCTAATCTTTTCACTTCTTCATGGTTCCGAATGAACTCTAAGGCTTCTTTAAGCTCATTAATTGCTGAGGATTGTCCTCCAATATCGGAAAAAGAAACCTCTTGCCTTGAACCCGGTTGTACATAATTGAAGCTTTTACCGAACATCCCCCTGGAACGGGTCATAAGGTATAATAATACACCGGCTGCCCCCAGGAAAATTATGGGTATTATATCATATCCTACTATGGCCAAAAATATTATCGCAGCCAGTCCGAGACCAACGCTGATTTCTTTAATCATAATTTATTCCCTCCCCGGCCGTTACGGAATACATCCCGGGTTTCTATTGTTGCGGGGAATAACTTCATATAGGTAATGGTTCCCATGTTCCATTTGCAGGTAAATATTCCGGGAACCCACATAAATTTTTGCCCTCCCCCTCACAGCTTCAGCTGAATCATGAACAACATCAGCCATTTCTCTAAAGTTACCCCGGATAATGGCTTCATGAATAACGAACTGACTATTATAATAAGCTTCCTGCAAAGCAGAATCCGGGTTATCAATTAAATCGATGCGGAATGCACGTTCATTCACAATCCTTCGGACTATATTATTAATCTTCTGATATTCCTCCATAAGATTATCAGGATTACTTAATTTCAACTTTATAACCAGTACCTCATCATCGTCATTTATTGAATAATCCGCTACGGTATCCACTTCCTCCAGCGCTTGTTCGAGAGGCTTCTGGTAATTGTACTTATTATAGGCCCATTGGCCTCCTAAAAGGACGGTTAGCCCCACTATTAAAGCAAGGAGAACAATGGGTATCCTGAAGCCGTGCCACTGCATTATACCATCCTTCCCTCACCAACTCAAGGCAGCTGAAATGCAAATTGGGAGAAGCTTATATGTTATACAACTCATAATTATAACACAAAACCCCATTGATACATTAGGTAACTGTTGGTATAACAAATTAATTCTCTTCCTTGTTAAGTAAAACCCATCCCTTTTGAAAGTAGTCAACCCCTGACCAAACGGTAAAAATAACAGCCACCCCCATGGCAATATTTCCAAAGGGAATATTTACCAGGTTGAAGGGATAATCACGTAAAAACATGGCCACTATAGCCACAATTTGAGAAATAGTCTTAATTTTCCCTAACCAACTGGCTGCAATTACAACATTCTCCCCTGCCGCCACAGAACGGAGGCCTGTTACGGCAAACTCTCTGCCAATAATCAAAACCGCAATCCATCCCGACAAGCGCCCCAGTTCCACCAGGGCGATGAGGGCAGCAGAAATCAATAACTTATCGGCCAAAGGATCCAATAACTTCCCTAACCTGGTAACCAACTTTTGCTTACGGGCAATATAACCATCCAGCCCGTCGGTACAGGCAGCGAGAATAAAAACTCCCGCGGCAACATAATCGCCGTATGGAACTTTTAAGGAAACAACTACTAAAAACACAGGCACAAGAAAAATCCTTGCAAGGGACAGCTTATTTGGCAAATTCATGGACTAACTCTCCTGTAAGATCATATTCGTCGGCCTGAATTATCCGTACTGGAACCAATAAGCCGGGTGTAAGACACCGGGAAGAAGTAAAAAATACCTGTCCGTCTATTTCAGGTGCATCGGCCTGGGTGCGTCCTACGTACATCTGACGGGTTTCATCAAATCTTTCTACCAAAACCTCAACCATCTGTCCTAATTTAGCCTGGTTATTGGTATACGATATCCGTTGCTGAAGTAACATTGCTTCCTGTACCCTGGCCTGCTTTATATCTTCCGGAACCTGGTAGGACATTGATGCCGCAGGAGTATCTTCTTCCCTGGAATAGGCAAAAACTCCCGCCCTTTCAAACTTAACCTCTTCCATAAATTCCAGGAGTTCTTTAAAATCAGCCTCTGTTTCTCCTGGAAAACCCACTATAAAAGTGGTGCGCAAGGACAAGTCAGGAATAGAAGACCGTAATTTATCAATTAAGCGTAAAGCATCTTCCTTACTTCCCCTACGGTTCATTCTCCGTAACATTGCGTTACTGGCATGCTGCAAGGGCAAATCAATGTATTTACAGATTTTATTTTCCTGGGCAATCACTTCTATTAAGTCTTCCGTAACATTGGTTGGATAACAGTACATAACTCGTAACCATTCATATCCCTCCACGGAAACCAAATGACGTAAAAGTTCTGCCAGCTTATAATCTCCATAAATATCCAATCCGTAACGGGTAGTCTCCTGCGCAACCAGGATAATTTCCTTAACCCCATCCTCGGAAAGTTTCTGCACCTCATTAATGATAGCCTCCATAGGTCTACTCCGGTAGGGGCCTTTTATATAGGGAATGACACAATATGAACAATAATTAACGCAACCTTCTGCTATCTTAACATAAGCTGTAGGGGAAGTTTCCAATGGAACCCTTATGCGGTAATCTTCATGCAGGGAATTCTTATTATCTATTGTTAGAACCCTTTCACCACTAAGTATCCTTCTCACAATTTGGGCAACATTGGCAACCTCATTGGTACCCATAACCCCATCTATCTCAGGCATTTCCTTTAACAATTCCCTGCCGTACCGCTGGGAAAGACACCCAGCCACCAGTATATAGGGCCTATTTCCTCCTTTTTTAAGGCGGGCCATATCAAAAATGACTTCAATGGACTCCTCTTTGGCAGCGGTAATAAAACCACAAGTATTAACTATTATCACATCGGCTTCTACAGCTTCATCTACAATCTCAAAACCTTCTTCCTTTAGAAAGCCTAACATAAGTTCAGTATCAACTGTATTTTTAGGACAGCCTAGACTTATGGTTCCAACCTTAATACCCATAATTTCACCTTTTATTGCTATGTTTTTAACAAATTTAATATACTTTAGCTTTTATGCCGTGTCAAAATGTCTATCACCACATTGCCGGGGGATTTACCCCCCGGCATAATCTTAACCTAAGAATCAGTTGTTTTTTCGGCCCAAAAAGTTTCTTCCACAACTTGTCCTTTTCCTCCCAGGTAACCTTTATCTTCACCGTTCACTTTAACCTTTATAGCACCCGCGTTGCCAAGACGCAGCTTAATACTTTCCCGCCCGGAAAATTCTTTTTTCTCACCGGGAACAATAAAACCCTCTTGGACCACATTTCCATCCACTACTACCCGCATCCAGGAACGACCTTCGGCACTGAGAACCAAATTTACCCTCTCAGGATCCGCCGAATTTTTTATTTCGTTATCTTTAGCAGTTTCAGTAGATTGCAAGTCATTATTCAAAATTGGCTTATTGGTTTTGGACTGGTCCGTTATTACATTATTTTCTTTTCCTTTGAAAATCTCGTTCCCTGTTTCATTGGCGTTACCAAACAGCCCTGAAAATAGCATTATAATTCCTGCAAATAAAAACACCCCTAATACAGCTATTAGAACATAATGCCGTCCAGGTGTTCCTTTTGTAATTGATGCTCGTACGTTATTCTGCTTAAAATTTTCGTTTTCCTGTAAAGCCACGTAATTATTATATTGTTCAACTAAAGCCTCACCATCTAATCCTAAAAACCGGGCATAATTTCTTAAAAACCCGCGAACGTATACTTTCCCCGGAAGAATTTCAAAATTCTCCTGTTCCAAAGCATTCAGATATTTCTTCCTTATTTTGGTCTCCTTCTCCGCAACTTCCAAGGATATACCTTGTCTTTCCCGCGCCGTTCTTAAGGTCACTCCAATATCCATCCAACGCACCTCCCCGAGAAAGTGAGTCGCCATACTCAGGCAGCCGGCAAATAAACGTCTTTAATTGCTCAACAGCCTTGGGAATATCCGTAGTATCCAAACAAAGATCATATTCATCGCTGGAGGCATGGGGATAACCGTATAACGGATCATAATAGTCGGTAAGCAAAAAGCGTATAACATGCTCAATTTTTCCTTTTTCAATTTCCTCATTAAGCTCTGTAACTTTTTTCCGACCAAGATATTTGGTCAAGCGGCTTATTGCCCTTTGCAGGCTTTGGACGGCATCAGCGCCTTGGGCGGCATAAATTTGTCTAATCCTGTTTACCCGGCTCTCCATGGAAGCGTAAAGAAGCACATTATACCCTTCTTTCATGGTATGCATCACTGATTGAGGAACCAAAAGATTGCCCAATCGCCTGCTTTCACATTCAACCACAAAAACACCGAACCGCTCCGCTTTTCTTAATTCTTCCACAATCAACGCTTCAAACATCTTTTGGCTGGGAGAAGGAGGCATACCAATTTTCCCAAAAACCGATCCCCTGTGACGGGCCAGACCCTCCAAGTCTAAAACAGGAATCCCCTTCTCGGCCAGTAATTCAATAATTTCAGTTTTACCGACACCGGTAAGTCCATGTAATACAACGGCTTTTAAAGGAAGGGATTCCTGCTCAAGGTAATTCCTTACAAAACCGCGGTAAGCCTTAAACCCTCCTACCACCCTGTAAACTTTAAATCCCATAAAGCCCAGGATGTTGGCCATAAATAAACTCCGTTCACCGCCCCTCCAGCAAAACAGCACTATAGCCTTTCCTCCAGCCGCCTGCTTGACCGCATTAACTATTGATGGTAGTTTGGGAGATACAATCTCCATGGCCAAATACCTTGCTGCTTCAGGATCTTTTTGTTTATAAGTAATTCCCACAAGGGATCTTTCCACATTATCCAGCAAGGGGATATTTATTGCCCCGGGAACAGTTGCTTGAGCATACTCGCCCGGAGAGCGAACATCCAAAATCACTTTTTCGCTAAGCTTAAAAGCTTCTTCCGCACTGATATCCTTGAACATCAACGTCTAACCTCCATAAGGACATAACGCAAAAAACTACTTTCTTTACTTTTTCCAATCTTTTTGAAGTCATCCTTTCGACAATTACCCCACTTTTCCTTCCCCCTAATATGATTTCTTACCTGCGGGAATTTTTAAAGTTTTTTTCATATTGTTCCATGGTCATTAACACTGCCCTTGGTTTGCTTCCCTCATATCCTCCCACGATCCCTTTCCTTTCCATAATATCAATTAAGCGCGCCGCCCGGGCATACCCAATACGTAATCTCCGTTGCAACATGGATATAGAGGCCTGACCCGATTCGGTTATAATCCGAACGGCCTCGGAAAAGAGCTCATCCTCAACCGGCTCTTCCTCCCTTGGAAATTCCCCTGCTATAAAACATTCATCATAATCCGGCACACTCTGCTTTTTTAAATAACTTACCAAGTTGTCCACGTCTCGGTCGGAAAGAAAAGCTCCTTGAACCCTTAGGGGCTTAGCAGCTCCCACGGGGTAAAATAACATATCCCCTTTTCCCAACAGTTTTTCCGCCCCACCCATATCCAAAATGGTTCGCGAATCGATTTGAGAAGAAACTGCAAAGGATATCCGCGAGGGAATGTTAGCTTTGATAAGACCGGTAATGACATCCACCGAAGGACGCTGGGTTGCTATTACCAAGTGCATTCCCGCCGCCCTGGACATTTGAGCTAAGCGGGATATAGCATCCTCAACATCTGCCGGGGCTACCATCATTAAGTCCGCCAATTCATCTATAATCACCACGATCAAAGGTAAGGGCAATTCTGTTTTCCTTTTTTCTTTAACCAATATATTATAACGGTAAATATCCCTCACCCCGGCCCTAGCAAAAAGCTCATAGCGATGCTCCATTTCTTTAACTGCCCAGCGGAGGGAAGTAGCCGCTTTTTTCGGGTCGGTAACCACCGGTGACACCAGGTGAGCGATCCCGTTATAATTGGTCAGCTCCACCATTTTAGGGTCGATAATTAAAAATTTTACCTCGTAAGGGGTAGCTTTAAACAAAACACTGGCAATAATAGTATTTAAACATACACTTTTTCCTGAACCGGTTGCCCCTGCAATTAACAGGTGCGGCATTTTCGCTAAGTCTGCAACCACAGGCATTCCAGTTACGTCTTTTCCCAGGGCCAGAGTAAGTTTGGAAGGCGATCGGAAAAATTCCTTGGATTCTATAAGTTCGCGTAAATATACCATAGATATTTCCTTATTAGGCACCTCTATACCCACAGCCGATCTTCCCGGAACAGGCGCCTCAATCCTAACATCCAGGGCGGCCATACTTAAGGCAATATCATCTGCCAAGCCCATAATTCTACTTACTTTAACCCCCGGTGGAGGTTGAATTTCGTAACGGGTAACAGCAGGTCCCCGAACGACTTTACTGACCTTAGCCTTAACCCCAAAACTTTCTAAAGTAGCTTCCAGTTTGCGTACATTTTCATTTATATGTTTTTCTCCCTTGTCATTCTTTAACCTAGAAGGTTTTATAAGGAGATTGGCAGGAGGAAGGCGGTAATTACCCGCCTCTTTTATCTCAGGCTCTACTGATTCATCACCTTCAAAATTCATATCGTCCTCCTGGGAAAAATTCTTGGATACCATTACCGAACCTGATAAATAGGTATCTTTCTCTTCATTTTCGCGTTGATAATCAATGGTAGCTGCCTGTTCCTCAAAATAATCTTCCGCATCATTACCATAATTTAAAATTATCTGGGCCTCTTCTTTCTTTACTGTTTTATTTGGTATCTCTTTTTCGTATAAAAAATCAGACATTTGTTTCCGGCTTTTCTCAATTAAGTTATTTATCCTTTTATAGATAGTAAAAAAGATGGAAGTAAGGGACCTATCGGTTATAATCAATATTCCTATTATAGTCAGGGTAAAAAGTATTAAATAAGCTCCCGTTTTACCAAAGGATTTTTGAAATATGTAACTGGAAAATCCGCCAATTAAACCTCCACCATCACCCTTCATTCCCGCTTGTAGGGCATAGTCTACGGGAATGGGTAGGTGCAACAATGTCAGCCCTGTTAGTAACAATAATAAATAACCGTAAACATTTACAGAATGAGTCTTTCGCCTGTTGTTTCGCAGGAGACTAAATCCTGCAGTACCAATTGCCAGGGGAAATAAATACCTACCCTCACCAGCTAATGCTTTTAAAACCATACTTGTATAATTGGATACTACTCCCATAGAAGGATTTATTAAACACAAAAACACCAATACCGCCAAAGCCAATAAAGATATACCGGCAATTTCCCATTTCATGTTCTTTTGTAATTGATTGGATCTTTTCATTTTAAACCACTCCAATTAACTATTATATACCATATTAACCAATAAATCCCTTCACTTGGAACAAAAAAAAACCGCAATATTGCGGTTTTTACCTAAATATGGCCAATCCCATTACCATTATTCCTATTGCCAGCCGGTACCAAACAAAAATTAAAAAACTATGACTGGATAAATAACGTAAAAGAAATTTTATCGATAAAAAACCTACCACGGCTGAAGTTATAACCCCGAGGATAAAACTTCCGTTTAAATCCGCCATGGATATTTCGGATAACTGACTAACTCCAGCACCAAAAATAATGGGAGTTGAAAGGAGAAAGGAAAATCTAGCTGAAGTTTCCCGGTCTAAATTTAAGAATCTGCCCGCAGTCATGGTAATACCCGCCCTGGACACGCCAGGGATGATGGCAAGAGCCTGGGAAAAACCGATGAACAGACTATCTTTAAGGCTTATGTCTTCCAGGTTCTTTATTGCCTTAGCCCTACTATCAACGATCCAAAGAATTAAACCCATCAGTATAAGCATGGCTCCTATAACCAAAGGCTCGCGAAATACGGTTTCAGCGTAGTCCTCCAACAGGTAGCCCCAAAATGCCCCCGGAATAGTGGCAACCACCAGGTACCAAAAGAGTCGTCCATAAGTGGTACGCCGACCGCGTAAACCATCCACCGCCAAAACGAACCAATCCCGCCAAAAAAAAGAAATAACAGCAAAAAGAGTTCCCATATGTAAGGCCACGTCAAAAGTCAGGCCCGCATAGGGCCAACCCATAAGCCAGGGAATCAATACTAAGTGCGCGGAACTGGATATAGGTAAAAACTCCCCTATTCCCTGAACTATCCCCAGAATAACTGCCTGAAACCACTCCAAAGACCACATCTCCTCTATCTCAATATTTTGCAGTAAAACTTTAATTAGTTTTTCCTTCGTTCAGCATATTGGGGGTGGGTGGGGAACTGGTACTCGTATGCAGGGTCTATGCCCTAATGGAGAGATTACAGGTTCCCCCACCCAAGGTTAAGAACATTACCCTTAAAAGTTTCCAAGCAATGGCAATCAAAGCCTGTTTTTTCTTAAGTGGGTTTTCCTGTCGGTTTTTAAGGTGATGGTACAGGGCTTTAAACTGCGGATTTTTGGCTACCAGAGCAGTGACGCCTGGTATAAAAGGCAGCGCAATCCCGGCCGGCCCCGCTTGGAAATTTTAGTAGGGCCGTATTGCTTCATTCGTTGGGTTTTTTGTGAGTTCTATTTCTTTTTACCAGGAGGTCTTTTTAATGGTCAACTTCGATTCAAATGTACAGAAATGCTCGCAAATTAACCCTTTAAGCCGGAACAATTATATCATATAGCCAAGTCCTTTGACTACATAAAAAACCGCAGCTAAGCTGCGGCCTTAACATTTAAAACTAACAGGGGTACCTGGAGTTAAATGGGGACTTAAATAATCCCGGGGATCCGTACTTAAAAGCTTTAATAGTTTACCTCTTCCCGGCCCTTCCTCCTGGACAAGGACCGGGATACCATTTATTTTCACTTCTCTCTCCTTGGGGTGTTTCATATCTTCCAGCCCATCAAGTACCAGCTCTAATTGCATGGGTGTGTAAAGTATCATCGTACGTGCACCTCTTTACCCCTCTCAATCATTCCTTTTAAAGTTGTTATGGCTTCATTTAACCCGCCCACTGCATCGATAAGACCTACATCCACTGCTTCCTTCCCAATAAGTACGGTGCCAATATCCCGAGCTAATTCACCGGTACGAAACATAAGTTCTCGAAACTTTTCCTCGGAAATATTTGAATGTTGCGTAACGAAACCTACCACTCTATCCTGCATCTTGTCTAAGTATTCATAAGTTTGTGGTACTCCTATAACCAAGCCGTTGAGCCGAATAGGATGAATGGTCATTGAAGCAGTAGGGGCTATAAAGGAAGTGTTTGCCGCTACGGCAATAGGTACCCCTATGGAATGCCCCCCTCCCAGCACCACAGAGACGGTAGGCTTGGACATACTGGCTATCATTTCTGCTATTGCAAGCCCCGCCTCAACGTCACCTCCAACGGTATTTAAAATTATTATTACTCCTTCTACCTCGTTGGATTGTTCCAAAGCTACTAATTGGGGAATAAGATGTTCGTATTTGGTTGTTTTGTTCTGGGGAGGAAGAACCAGGTGCCCTTCAATTTGTCCTACAATACTTAAACAATGGATATTACTGTGAACTTCCGGAACGTTATTGGCACCTAACTCTTTTACAGATTCCATACTGGGCTTAGATTTTCCCGTTACACGGGTACGTCCCGGCTCACCGGGCCTTTCAGTTCGTTCAGGCTCATTACCCCGGTTCGGGTACGGCTCTTGATGACCGGGAACAAACGGAAACAAACCAGGTTGCCACATATACTTTTGAGACATAACATATCCTCTCCTTAAGAATTTCGATTAACCTTTGTCTTTAGTATGCTTGACAATTCAATAAAATAAACAAAAACTCTTTAAGTAAACAGGGGGATGGAATTCGCAGAATTGCGAATTCCATCCCCCTGTTCAGTCATTTATACTTCCATGATAATCGGTAAGATCATAGGCCTTCTCCTGGTTTTTTCATAAAGAAACTTTCCCAATGCATCTCGAATTTGAGATTTTATGACTGACCACTCTGATACTTTTTTGCTTTGGCATTTTTCTAACGCACCCTTAACCCTTTCCTTAACCTCTTCCATTAATTCTTCGGATTCCCTGACATAGACAAACCCTCTGGAAACTATATCGGGGCCTGCCATCACCTCTCCGTTTTTTCGACTAATGGTGACCACCACAATTAATATGCCGTCCTGGGATAATTGCTTCCGATCCCTTAATACAATATTCCCCACATCTCCAACACCGAGACCGTCAACCAATACCCTGCCGGCAGCCACTTTTCCCGCCACCCTGCCAGAGCGTTTTGTAAACTCGAGTACATGACCGTTTTCGGCAACAAAAATGTTATCAGCCGGAATTCCAATTTCCTGTGCCAACTGGGCATGCTTGATAAGCATACGATATTCCCCGTGAATCGGAATAAAAAACTTAGGTTTTACCAGGTTAAGCATTAACTTAAGCTCTTCCTGGCTGGGATGTCCGCTCACATGAATACCCGATACTGCCTCATAAATAACCCGGCCACCTTGTTTGAAAAGCTGGTCGATAACTCGAGCTACCAACTTCTCATTACCCGGAATGGGCGTAGCGGAAATGATAATAGTATCTCCCGGCATTATCTCGACCTGCTTGTGATCACCCGCAGCCATCCTTGTAAGCGCACTCATAGGTTCCCCTTGGCTGCCGGTGGTAAGTATTACCACTTTATGCTTGGGTAAGCGCTTAATCTCTTCCAAATCCACCAGTACACCCTCAGGAATATCCAGGTAACCCAATTCATGGGCTATATTTACTACATTTGCCATACTTCTACCCACCACGGCCACCTTACGATTATAACGGTGAGCAGTTATTATAGCCTGCTGTATACGGTGCACGTTCGACGCAAAGGTGGCGACAAGTATCCTCTCCTGAGCTTGTCTAAATGTAGTGTCAAAAGTATGCCCCACAACCCGCTCGGACATGGTAATGCCGGGCCGTTCCACATTGGTGCTATCGCTTAATAGGACCAAAACACCCCTTTCTCCAAGCTGTGCAAGCCTGTGGAAATCCGTAACTTCACCGTCCACCGGTGTTTGGTCTATCTTAAAATCACCCGTATGAACAATAGTACCGATGGGTGTATGAATGGCCAGTGCCACGGCATCGGGAATACTGTGAGACACCCTTATAAATTCAACTTTAAAGGGCCCCACCTGAACTACATCTCTAGGTTTTACCACATGAAAACGCACCTCGTCGCCGATATTTTGCTCCTTTAACTTAGCCCGCACAATTCCCAAGGTAAGCTTAGTACCGTACACGGGAACATTTATTTCTCTTAATACATATGGCAAAGCCCCGATGTGATCCTCGTGGCCGTGGGTTAAAACAATAGCCCTAATAAGTTCTTTATTTTCTAACAGGTAAGTTATGTCAGGTATTACTACGTCAATGCCAAGCAAATCTTCTTCCGGAAACATTAAACCGCAGTCAACCAATAAAATATTTTCCCCAAATCTCACCGCCATCATATTTTTACCAATTTCTCCCAAACCCCCAAGGGGAATCAGGAATAACTTAGAATCACGAGCCAATTCCCCACCTCCTATAACTGAATACCTAAATATTACGCCTTTAAAAAAGGTGAGACTCAGGAGAAGGGGGGGAAAATATTTGGTTGACCGCAAAGGGAAAGCCGTTCAAAAAACTCCAAACGTAATTATACTTTAAACTAATATAGATAACAAGCCGGACATACCCAATTTAAGATTAGCATATCCAAATAATGGTTTAATAATACAAAATATAAAATAAAAACCACTGAATAAAAAATTAACCACCCCGGGAACTTCCGGAGCGGTTAAGTTTTTACTTTGAACTTTAAAGCAATCCCTGATCGGAAAGAACCTTCTTTAATGTATCTTTTTCAGTTTCATTGGCTTCTACCAAAGGTAACCTAGGAGATCCTACCTGCCAACCCAACAAGTTTAAGGCGGCCTTTACCGGTACAGGATTGGTTGTTATAAACATGGCTTTAAATACCGGAAACAGTTCTATGTGCAGCTTGGTAGCCATAGTGATATTTCCTGAGGTGAAGGCATTAATCATTTCTTTTATTTTAGGGCCCACCACATGCGCCGCTACGCTGATGACTCCTTTGCCACCCAACGCCATTATGGGCAGTGTCATGGAATCATCCCCGCTATATATGGCAAAACTGTCGGGCAGGATACGGCGAAGCTCACTAACTTGATCCAAACTTCCGGATGCCTCTTTTATGGCCACTATGTTTTCTACCTGTGCCAATCTTTTCACGGTAGACGGCAAAATGTTTACCGCGGTGCGGCCAGGTACATTATACAGCATTACCGGCAAGTCAGTACTTTCAGCCACTGTTTTAAAGTGCTGATACAAACCTTCTTGGGAAGGTTTATTATAATATGGTCCGACCAACATTACCCCGTCTACACCGACCTTCTCCGCGGCCCGGGTCAAAGCTACGCTCTCAGCCGTGTTGTTACCACCGGTTCCGGCAATTACTGCCGCCTTGCCTCCCACTTCCTCAACTATAACTCTAAAGAGTTCTATTTTTTCCTCCTTGGTTAAAGTTGGAGACTCCCCGGTAGTACCGGCCACTACCAGCCCTTCAGAACCTGATTCCACCAAATAACGGGCTAATTTTTTTGCCTGGGCATAGTCAACGGAGAGGTCTTTGCCGAACGGGGTTACCATGGCCGTTAAAATTCGACCAAAATCAATGGCCAATTTGTTCACCTTCCTTCCCCATAATTAGGGCATCACTGGGCCAGCAAAAACTGCCTGTGCAATGCCCTTACAGCCTTTTCCATATCTTCCCGCTTGACCAATACCCACACCGTTGTATGGGAATCGTTACATTGTAAAATTTGAATATCTTCTTTAGTCAATGCCTCAACAATATCGGCTATCACTCCGGGCACCCCGGTCATTGCCGCCCCTACACAGGAAACCTTGGCACATCCTTGCACCACTTCCGGCAAAAATCCCGTATTTTCCAGAACTTTAGCTGTTTTATCGGCCAATTCATCTTTTACGGTAAATAACACTACTTCCGGAAGAACATTAATAAAATCAATACTTATACCTGCCAAGGCCACCCCTCTGAACAAGCGTCTCTGATGCTTCAACCCCTTGGCGCCGCTTCCTACCGCAACCTTAAATTGCGAAATACCTGAAATTTGTGCTATACCTGTAATAATTCGGTCTCTGGTTATATCTATAGTACCCTTGTAAACTTCACTGCTGCTAGTCACCAACGTACCGGGACTGTCGGTAAATGTGGAGCGGACCCTTATGGGAATACTTTTTTGGGAAGCTATTTCCACAGCCCGGGGATGTATTACCTTTGCACCTTCATGGGCCAAGTGACATATTTCGTCATAGGTAATTGATTCCAGCGCCCTGGCTTCTTCCACTATTCGGGGGTCAGCGGTCATAATACCTTCAACATCGGTATAAATATCCACGTAAACGGCATCCAGGGCAACACCTAAGGCTGCCGCAGTGGTATCACTGCCCCCGCGACCCAGGGTAGTTATTTCTCCATCCTCGGTTATTCCCTGAAAACCGGCAACCACTACTATATTACCTTCCTGGGCATGCTTTATTACCCGTTGTGGCTGTACCTTTAATATCCTGGCTTCACCATAGGAGCAATCCGTAATAATACCGGCCTGCGCCCCTGTAAGAAACACCGCTTGATGCCCTTTCCTTTGTAAGGTGGCCGCCAAAATTACACCTGAAATAATTTCTCCACAGGACATCAAAAGATCCAGTTCCCTTTGTGGAACATCACGGTAAGTTTGCCGGGCAAAACCCAGCAAGCTGTCAGTGGCATAAGGTTCCCCTTCCCTGCCAATGGCTGAAACAACCACCACCGGCATATAGCCTTCATCTTTGGCTGCAATAATTCTATCTGCAACCCTTTCTCGTAATTCAGGTGAAGCCAGGGAAGTGCCACCAAACTTTTGCACCAGAAACTTCACTATTTATCTCTCCCGAAGGCAACCGTATTTTATAACCAATTCGGCAATTTGTACTGCATTGGTAGCAGCGCCCTTACGGAGCTGATCTGCCACAACCCAAAGATTCAAGCCATTCTCCACGGTATTATCTTCCCTAATCCTGCCAACAAAGATCTCATCTTTATGGGATGTAAACAAAGGCATGGGATATTTATTATTAGCCGGGTCATCTTCAACAATTATGTTGGGAAATGCTTGTAAAACCTCTCTAGCTTCCGCAGCAGTAAGCTTTTTCTTTGTTTCTATGTTAATTGATTCCGAGTGACTCCTGTAGACCGGCACCCTAACCGTAGTGGCGGTAATGGCCATTTTTTCGTCATGCATGATTTTCCGGGTTTCCTTAACCATCTTCCATTCTTCTTTGGTATAATCAAGCTCTTGGAAAACATCAATATGCGGAATAAGATTAAAAGCAATTTGGTACTGGAATTTTTTCGGCTTAACAGCTTCGCCGGCAAGAACGGCCTTGGTTTGTTCCGTCAATTCCTCAATACCCTCGGCACCAGCCCCACTCACGGCTTGGTAAGTGGAAACTACTACCCTTTTTATGCCAGCAGCATCGTGAATAGCCTTTAAAGGTACGGCCATTATAATAGTGGAACAGTTTGGATTGGCGATAATCCCTTTATGCCATTTCACATCTTCCGGATTAACTTCGGGTACTACCAATGGCACTTCCGGGTCAAGACGAAAGTTACTGCTGTTATCAATTACCACCGCGCCCCGCTCCACTGCCGCCGGTCCAAATTCTTTACTGGCGGAACCGCCGGCAAATAGCGCTATATCCATATCATTAAATGAATCCGGTGTAGTTTCTTTCACCACATACTTCTGTCCCCTAAAGCTCATTTCTTTACCGGCGGAACGAGAGGTGGCGCAAAGACGCAGTTTTCCTACGGGAAAGTTGCGTTCTTCCAAAACTTTCAAAATTTCTTTTCCTACCGCCCCGGAGGCGCCCACTACTACAACGTTGTATTGCTTCAAAATGCTTTCCCTCCTTATATTTCTTTTATTGACCCGGACCGACCATTTCCCCTAAAACATTATACTCCTTTCAAAAGGTTTGTAACACAGGCTGGATTTGCTTACCTTGCAGGGCCAACTCTATGGTATCAACTAATAAATTCATCTTGGCTTTTAAAGAATTGGGCTTACCTGTGGGGTTATCCTGACCAAAGGGCACCAGATAAATGTTCTTTGCATTAAGAAGCACTCCTAAGTTTCTTGCATTCATACCCAGTCCGTCATTGGTGGATATGGCCAGTACAACGGGACGCTGATTACGCAAGTGAGCCTTTACAGCCATTAACACGGGGCCGTCTGTAATGGCATTGGCCAGTTTAGCCAGCGTATTCCCCGTACAAGGAGCAACTACCACAACGTCAACCAGCTTTTGAGGCCCAATGGGCTCTGCCCCCACAATAGTATTAATTATGGGAATCTCCGTAATTTCCTGCAATACCTTTTTCCAACGTTCCGCAGTACCAAACCTGGTATCAGTTTGGTCCACGGAAGAACTTATCACAGGATAAATTGCAGCCCCCTCTTTAACTAATTTTTTTATCTCAGGTATTACCTCACCCAAAGTACAATGGGAACCCGTTAACGCAAAACCTATACTAACACCCTTCAGCCGCAATGACAAACACCTCCTACCAAAATCAGCTCAACGGAGGGTTAGTTCCTCGGCTAATAAGCGGGGTATCACCCTGGCCAATATTTGACCTGCAGTCTTCGGAGCCACTTTCCCAGGTAATCCCGGTGCCAGCAGGGCCTCAATCCCTAACCTTTTGGCTGCCTCAAAATCTGTACCGCCCGGTGCGGATGCAAGGTCGATGATTAATACGTCGGTTGGTAAGCGTTCAAGAACCGTTTGGCTTAACACCAGAGCAGGAACGGTATTAAAAATAACGTCTACCTCTCCTGAAAAATTTTCAATTTGGGAATAAGTGACAATTTCTAAACCCATTTCGTAAGCCCGTGCCAGCTGAGAAGGGTTCCGCGCAACTACGGTAGTTTTGGCTCCCATGGCGGATAAAAGCCGGGCCAGGGTAATGCCTGTACGACCAAAACCCAATACCCAGGCCTTACTTCCATGGATAGTTATGGACATTTTTTCCATGGCCAGTTGAATAGCCCCCTCTGCCGAGGGAATGGAATTTAATATGGCCACCTCATCAATCTTCATAACTTCTATTAACCGCAAACCCAACTTTTCTACCAATCTCTTTAGCGAGGCCCTGGCAATTCCTACTATAACGGGGCTCCCTTGGGGGAGTTGGGCCAGCAATTCCTCGGTTAAAAACATTGGCTGCTCTAAGTAGGCCGAATATATTTTTAATTCTTCACTTACTCCGGGAACTGGTAATATTACAGCATTGACCGAATCCATTGCCTCGGAGAGTTGAAGGCAATTAATAATGTTTTCTCCTTCAACCGGCAGCCCCACCACTTTTACAAGAGCACCTTGCTCGGCCAAATGTTGTGCCAGAATTACTTGCCTGGCATCCCCACCCAAAATTGCCAATTTAACCTCGCTTAAGTTAAACTGCATGTTGCTAACCCTCCTACGGCCTTACTGATAACCTAATATATGAAAGGCTTAATCAGGAGGTGCTTGTCATCCTTTGAACTTAAGTGGTCAATCTTCAAAAATTAAGTTTTCTAACCCATATATCATCCCTTTCACATTTATTACTTTTCTTATAGCCATTAAAACACCAGGCATAAATGATTCCCGGGATATGGAATCATGCCTTATTTTAAGAGTCTGACCCAACCCGCCCAGGATAACTTCCTGGTGTGCCACGAGGCCCGGCAGGCGCACACTGTGAATCCTTATACCCCCGTCAAATTGAGCTCCCCTGGCACAAGGTAAATTCTCCACTTCAGTAGGCAATCCCTGCCGAAATTCACTTCGCCTTTGAGCCAAAACTTCAGCTGTTTTAATAGCTGTGCCGGAGGGAGCATCCACCTTTTGGTCGTGATGTAGCTCAATTATTTCCACATGGGGAAAATACTTTACAGCTTCTTCAGCAAATTTAATCATTAACAGGGCACCAATCGCAAAATTCGGGGCAATAATGCAACCCAGGCCCTTTTCTTCCGAAAGTTTACGTATATTATCAAGCTCCGATTTGCTTATACCGGTAGTTCCTACAACCGGCCTTACTCCATGCTCCAGAGCGGTACGAATATTGCCGCCAACCACCTGGGGGTTGGTAAAATCAACCATAACATCGGGCCGTAAATTTTCCAGGGCAGCAGTTAAATCTTGCTGAACCGTTATACCAATCTCTCCGCTACCCATCAAAACTCCGACATCGTCACCAATAAACCTGGTATCCACAGCACCTGCCAATTCCATATCCCTTGCATGCCCAACAGCCTTTAGTACTTCTCTGCCCATTCTACCTGCAGCACCTGCTACTACAACCCTTATCATATATTCCCTGGTTTTCACCTAAAAACTAAACAATAAAATAAGGACCTGTGAAAACCAGTTCTTGCCCCCTTTCCTGTAAGATTATCAAAAAAATTTTTAGCAGATGTTTTTGAAGTTAATTTTCTTATATGAATAAAAGGTTGTCAAGGTAAAACCGGTAAACGTTACTTTTCCCTACCCAAACCGTAGTGTTTGCCCGAGATATAAAAAAGACACCCATAGGTGTCTAACATTAATCTTTTATCCTTTGGGATATTCATTGGCACTACTTTCTTTGAATTCCGGTATTACTCCACCTCCTATTACCTTTTTCGACATATACATGTAATCAGCAGACGGACAACCAGAACTACCTGTTAGAATATAGTACCTGGTATCCGAAAGGAAATTGGAATGACCTTTTATCCTATCCTTCTCTTTCATTTTTTCACCCCCGGGGAAATTAGCTTATTGTCCTCCAGCCGTGTCCTGTTATATTTACATTAATTTGGCCCCCGTCAGGGAAATCTTGACGCTCCACCAGCCCTGTAAATATAAAGTAATCCTGCCCCTCCAGTGATTCAACTACCCCACTGGGCACTTCAAACTCCGCGCGCCTCCCTTTTAAATATTCCGCCGGATTAAAGGGTTCCAGCAATCTGAGTTCCAATGCAAAATCCTTGTAAAGGCTCCACATCAAGCGGTCCAACCCTTCATCAGCAAAAACCACAGGCAGGCCGATATCATAGTATGCCTCCCACCGGGAAATCATGTGATTGTGAGCATAAAGCTTTTCTGTCAAGTTATCTACTATATTTTGCACCTTTTCTTCGGTCATCCGATTTTGTCTCAAATTTAGTAACCGGCAGGCCAATGAGCGAATTAACAGCCAATTTCGATGAACATTTCCCAAAGCCAGGGGGTGAATTTTTTCTGCCAGTAACCGGAAAATCTTAGATAATTCCTCTTGCTGCTGAATTCCGGCCTTTTCCTTTACAAGGGCAAGGTAAGAGTAAACATCTTCTATATTAACCGGAACCCTGGCAGCCGGATTTGAAGGATCCTGGGGGTTAAAAGCATTTGCCACGCTGGGATCGATGGGACCCAATTCTCCCATCTTCCCCATAACAATTTCGTCGGCACCTAAACATATCAAGGTTCCCGCGCTATATGCCCTAAAAGGAACTAAAACGCTAAAATGATTGGTATATTCCCGTATAAGATGAACCAGCCGCCAAGGAGTAAGGACGTCCCCTCCCCGGGTATATAAAAATAAGTCAATGGGTAGTCCTTTTTGCCCCATTTCCAAGTGTCGGTAAAATACCTGAGTTGCGTCAGGAGCAATCCTGGTGTTAATATTTTCCCTGTCACCGGTAATATAGCAAATGATTGAGGAACCTCTTAATTTTGAAATTTGTTGCATTAAATTTATACGTTGCTCCCGCCCCATACCTGCCTCCACGTTACGTTCCATTTTAAAGTTATTATGGCCAGGGCGACGCTTTAATAATTACCTACAAATAAAAAATTCAGTGGGATAAGCTTTCCACTGAATTAATAATATTTTTATGTCGAATATTTTCGGTAATCCAGGTTTGTCTGATCCAGCTCCACAATAATAACCTCAGCCCCTATTTTTTTTATAGCTCGCCAGGGTATGATTAAGCTCTGTTTATCTACCCAGAAATTTATAAAGTTAGACCGGAGAGGTAAGATAATTGATTCCACTTGTCCCGATTCAGCATCAATGGTTATGTCCGATTCCCCAACTACCCCGAGCTTGGCACCATCAAAAATATTAACAATTTCCTTACCGGCCAATTCCCCCATTCTCATATGACCATCCTCCTGTCCCGGTATTTTTTAAAAACGATTGCGCATCTCTAACACCCTTATAATAAAAGGCTGAATAATGGCTATAAGTATGGATACTGTAGCAATGGGTTCCAAACTAACCATACCGAATTTAATTCGCTCGGGAACCTTTATTTCCAAAAATGTAACCAAAAGTATTATTGAAAGGTATATCCCGCCTGCCATACCCACAAGATTTGTTAATGCCCGGGAAATGGGAGTACTCTTAGCCTCCCCAATGGTATCCCAATCCTTATCCCGGTACCTGTTCAATCTTATCCTTTCTCTAACGGAAAGAGTTACTAATACTAAAACAACAATAATTACCAACCAAACACCGATAGACATTGTCCCACCCCCAATAAAATTCTATTGGGGGTAAATTAAAATTATTCTAATGTTGAACAGTCAAGTACTTAGAAACTATGGCCCAATCCTCCACGCCGGGTGGACAGGCGGGGCTTATCATTGTTGATTATATAATATTTTACGAACATTCCTTGGGCAAAGGGTTCGTCTTTTTTAAAAGTAAAGGGTTTTGACCCGGAATTTTTTACTTTAATTATAATCACTCCGTCATTATCTTCATTAGAGTAGTAATCTGCATCTATCCAACCTTGCCCATTACACAATTCGATGCCATGTTTCATTCCGTAACTGGAACGTATGTTAATAAGAAGAATTTCATCCATCGGCATATATGCTTTAATGCCAGTATAAAAGATATGGCTTTCACCGGGTTGTAATGTAACCTCTTCCAAAGGCCAGAAATCATAACCGCCGGAACCGGGAGTAGCTCGTTGGGGCATATGAACCACCTTTTTTTCAAAGCCTCTCGCAACTTCAAATCCTCGAACTCTTTGTTTCTTCTCTAACAAGGATTTTGCCAGTTCAATAAGCGCCTCCAAAGTTTCCGGGGATAAGCCCTCTAAACGCTTGAGTATTTCCCCTTCCCTTTCCACCGTCATCATCCTTTCATAAAAGTTCTCTGAAAAACAAGATCGAACCCCTCTGCGGGGCCCGGTTTTACTGTCTATGCACCTTTAAGCCGCCTTACCAGTTCAGCATCTTCCCAAGAGCCTATACTGGCCAGACAAAAATTTTCCGGAGCCAGAAACTGACCTGCGACCTGTTTAACCTTATCATTACCTATACTGTTTATCCTGCGGACAATTTCCTCTGGGGGAATTACCTTCCCCAGGTATATCTGGGATTTACCCAGCCTGCTCATACGGTTATTTACATGCTCAAGACTTAACAGCAGATTACCCCTCAGCTGGTCCTTGGCCCGCTGCAATTCCTCATCAGTTACACCGTTAATTTGAATATCCCTAATTTCTTTAAATACCAGATCCACGGCCTGCCCCACATTTGCATGGCTTAACCCCAGGTAAATACAAAAGACTCCCCCATCATGATAGGAACTATGATAAGAAAATACAGAATAAACCAATCCCCGTTCCTCTCTAATTTGCTGAAATAACCTGGAACTTATCCCGCCTCCTAAAGTAGTATTAATTAATTGAAGTACATATACATCTTCATGTCTCAGAGGAAGTCCCGGAGCACCAATACAAATATGTACCTGTTTGGTATCCTTCTTTTGAAAGCTGACAGCACTGTGAGGCTTAGGAGTATGAAGCACACGAAGTCGTGTTTTAGATTCTAAATGCCCCAAGGACTTAATAATCTTTTCCACAACTCTTTCATGTTCTATGTTACCAGCCACTGTTACAATAATATTAGATGCTATATAGTGCTCCTCATAAAATTCCAATATTTTATCACGGGTTAAATTGGCAATAACCTCGGCAGAACCGATTATTGGCCGGCCCAAAGGATGATCCTGCCATAAAGTTTGTATAAAAACGTCATGAACGTGCTCATCAGGAGTATCCTCATACATTTTTATTTCTTCTAGAATGACGTTTCGCTCCCGGTCAAGATCTTCCGAAGAAAAACGAGAATTAAGCAACATATCACTTAATAGATCTACGGCAAATTCAAAAAAATCATCTAACACCCGAACATAATAACAGGTATACTCTTTAGTAGTAAAAGCATTCAATTGCCCCCCTACTGCATCCAATGATTCCGCTATTTCCCTAGCAGTTCGGGTCTTTGTTCCTTTAAACACCATATGTTCTATAAAATG
This sequence comes from Desulfofundulus sp. JL263-se, assembly GCF_056316025.1. Lineage (NCBI taxonomy): Bacteria > Bacillati > Bacillota > Clostridia > Eubacteriales > Peptococcaceae > Desulfofundulus > Desulfofundulus sp. JL263-se. Next base: position 2,182,038 of record NZ_CM149993.1, read on the forward strand.
GGTTATACCAGCAACTTCCGGGGGCTCGTCCCTTGACCCCACGTTCACCCAGAAACCTACCGCCACCGAATGTACATGGGGGACCTTTTCAGTCAAAATTTGTATGCCATTATCCAGAACGGTCTTTTTATGCACCTGGTAACCTCCTTGAACATATTAAAAGTTTCTATGTCTTTAATCTTTCGGCAAAAACTTCGTAAATCCTTTGTCATCTTTATTCATCTCCTGGTAAAACGATGCAATAAGGAAAAAATAAAAGAATCACGGGCAACTGAAATTTTTGTCACTAACTTTGCACATCCAATTGCTTTTCCCTGGTAAAAAACCCAGACTTGCCCAAGGCTGCTACCACTTTTAAGAGGAGCCTCCGGCTCACTATCCCATAAGATTACACGTTTTTCAATTTTTGGTTGCCCGTTAGCAGGACTTAAAAAAATAAGAGACCTATCAGCTACTAGTGGCAAATAATTTAGAGCTCCATTTTTTACCGGTATTTTTTTAAGGATTTCTCCTTCCTGTATTACCGTTGTTGGAGTAAAATTATTAAATCCGTATTCAAGAAGCTTAATAGTGTCTTTATAGCGATTATCACTGTGTAAAACAACAGATATTAAACATCTGCCATTCCTGATGGCGGAAGCCACAAGACATTGTCCCGCTTCATTAGTGGTACCGGTTTTTACACCAGTGGCACCGGGATATTCCCATAGCAACTTGTTAGTATTAGTGAGGTTATGTACCCAGTGGCCTTGCCCCTGTATTATAGTAAAGCGAGTACCTATAATTTTACGAAATGTAGGGTCCAAAAGTGCATAACGAGTAAGGAGGGCCAAATCATAGGCCGATGAAAAATGTCCCCGGGCAGGAAGGCCGTTGCTGTTAACAAAGGAAGTATTCGTGGCACCTAAAAACCTCGCCCTGCCGGTTATCAACCGGGCAAACAACTCTTCCGAGCCGACCACATGTTCTGCTATGGCCACACAGGCATCATTGCCTGACCTTACAAGGGCACCAGTCAGCAATTGTTCCAGGGTTAGTTTTTCTCCCGGTACCAGATACATGCTGGATTCGCCCACGGAGGCCGCCCTTTCGCTTACGGTTACTATTTCATCCAATTTACCCATTTCCAAAGCGACCAGAGCGGTTGCAATTTTAGTGGTACTGGCAGGCGGGCGCGGCTCGCAAGCATTCTTTGCAAACAACACCTGCCCCGTACGAGCATCCATCAATATAGCGGAATCGGCAGTAATTGAAATTTCTTCCATCGCCCAACCCATCTGTCCCGGGAAAAGCAAAAATAGCACTATAACAAATATCAGTTGCAACATATATTTCACCGTTTCCCTGCTAATAATCTTGAGTCCAATTTTTAATATTTCCCGGTATGCTTTTTAATTATAAAACTTTTTATCGCTCTTTTTTTTATCTCGGAGCAATTGGCTGACAGTGACCAGGTTATACCCCTGTTCCTGTAATGACTCTATTACTTGGGGCAGAGCATACACCGTTGGGGCAGTGGGGTGCATTAAAACTATTGCCCCATTATGAGCGTTTTTTACCACTTTATTTATAATAGCCTCAGGCGGGGGGTGTTTCCAGTCAACGGTATCTATGCTCCATAAAATGGTGCGATATCCCGCTTCCTCTGCAGCCTGTAATACTGCAGGTCCCCGCTCGCCGTAAGGTGGGGCATAAAGAGTGGGCCGCTTACCGGTTATCTCCTTTAGAACTTTCTCACACTTAATGATATCTTTAAGATTACCCTCTTTGGAAAGACGGTCCGGATGTGGATGGGAATATCCGTGATTCCCAATTTCATGTCCTTTCTCCAACAATTCCCTTGTCATGTCCGGAAACTTTTCTGCCCAAACTCCCCCTACAAAAAATGTGACCGGAACCTCGTAACGCTCCAAAACAGCCAGCATTTGGGGTAAAAATTCTTCTCCCCAAAAAACATTGCATGTCAAGGCAATTTCCTTTCTCTCTGAACTGCCCTGATATATGGGCTGCTGATCAATTAATACCGTCGATGACGTAGGCGGGGAAAAAAGCGAAAAACCCGTACCCAAAGCGGCAAAAAGAAATAGTATGCCTAACACTAAAAACGCCAAAGATTTTTTTATTAATATTACCCGCAACAACATACACCTCTTAATGGTTAAAATTAAAGCTAAAAAATAATATGCAAAGGTATGCGGGATTATAATAAAATTAAAAAAACCCCTACTAAGTAGGGATTTATTTAATAGCTTTTATGCTGCTTACGCCGGTTCCTTTGGCCCTGTAGCTTCTTGTTTTTTCTTTCGTTCTTTATACCTTTTGGGGGTTCAGGCATGGCATCTTTCTTGGATAATTTTAATCTGCCCTGGTTATCATAACCGATTGCCTTAACCAGTATTTCATCGCCTTCCCTAACAACATCCTCAACCCTGTTTACACGCTCGTGTGACAGCTGAGAAATGTGTACAAGTCCTTCTTTTCCAGGCAATCCCAAAACTCCAGGTATAACTTCCACGAAACACCCAAAATCCGTTATCCTCGTTACTTTTCCATTATATATTTCACCCGTTTTCACGTCTTGAGCAATTCTTTCAATAAGGCTCTTGGCATATTGTCCAGCTTTAGGATCTACGGCTGCAATGAATATACGGCCATCATCTTCGATGTCAATTTCAACACCGGTTTCTTCAATTATCTTCTTAATGGTTTTACCGCCGGGACCAATAACATCCCTTATCTTATCAGGGTCAATTTGGGTTTGAATAATCCTGGGTGCATACGGTGACAAATCAGGCCTTGGTTCCGAGATCACTTCCGCCATTTTATCTAAAATTTGCATCCGGGCTTGATGTGCCTGTGATAGAACTTCACTGAGCACCTCCCGGTTGATACCGGCAATTTTAATATCCATTTGCAGAGCCGTTACACCTTTTTTAGTTCCGGCAACTTTAAAATCCATGTCCCCCAAGTGATCTTCCATACCCTGAATATCAGTTAAAACGGCAAAATCATCGCCTTCCTTGATCAAGCCCATGGCCACTCCTGCAACGGCTGCCTTGATGGGCACACCGGCATCCATTAGGCCGAGACTACTACCGCAAACGCTTCCCATAGAAGTAGAACCGTTACTTTCTAAAACCTCCGATACAATTCGTATAGTATATGGAAATTCATCCTCAGAAGGGATAACCGGCTCCAAAGCCCTTTCAGCTAATGCTCCGTGCCCTATTTCCCGGCGTCCCGGGGCACGTATAGGACGTGTTTCACCAACACTATACGGTGGGAAATTATAGTGATGCATAAAACGCTTTGTTTCTTCTATCCCCAGGCCGTCAAGAATCTGTTCCTCGGAAATGGCTCCCAAGGTTACGCTTGATAAAACTTGCGTCTCTCCCCTGGTAAACAATCCGGAACCGTGGGTTCGTGGAAGTAGCCCAACTTCAACACTAATAGGACGTATCTCGTTAAGGGCACGCCCATCTATACGAACACGGTCAACCAGAATAGATCTCCGAATAATTTTCTTTTCCACGTCTTCGATAATTTTTCGTACTTGATCTTCGCACTCCGGATATTCCTCCGCAAAGGATTCAACTATTTCCTCTCTTATGGACTCTAAAAACTCTTCTCGGGCTTTCTTGCCGTATTGTTTTACAATACACTCCCGGATGGCAGCCTTTAATTTTTCGACAGCCCTTCCGGTAACGGCCTCTTCCAGGCCCTCTTCCAATTTTTCCTCGGGCACTTCCTTTTTAGGAAAGGCTAGTCCCATTTCTAACGCTTCTTCACGGAAACTCTTTATAAAACGAACAAGTTCTTTAACTTTTTCGTGACCAAATAAAATGCCCTCCAACATTACCTCTTCAGGTACTTCCTCCGCACCTGCCTCAACCATCATAATAGCCTCTTCCGTACCGGCTACTATCAGGTGCATGTCGCTTTTTTCATGCTGTTCCAGGGTGGGATTGATAACAAATTGACCATCCACCCTTCCCACAATCACTCCAGCAATGGGGCCATAAAAGGGAATATCGGAAATAGTCAAGGCACCGGAAGCACCCAACAAAGCCGAAACTTCGGGAGCATTATCCTGATCTACAGACATAATGGTTGCAATAACATGAACATCATTTCTTAAATTTTTGGGGAACAAAGGACGTATAGGCCTGTCTATCAAACGAGCTGATAAAGTCGCCTTTTCACTTGGCCTACCTTCCCGCTTTATAAATCCACCTGGGATCTTACCTACTGAATAAAGTCGTTCTTCATAGTCCACAATTAAAGGCAAAAAATCAATACCTTCCCTTGGATTTTTAGACATGGTAGCAGTAACAAGAACAACAGTATCACCATAACGAACCAATACTGCACCATTAGCCTGTCTTGCCACGCGTCCAGTTTCTAAGCTGAATGGCCTCCCGGCTAAATCTATTTCTTTTTTTAATATTTTTCGCTGTTGCATAATAGGTTATCACCAACCTGCTAAAACATTTAATTTTGAATAATTTCAGAGTAATAACGTTTAAATATTTTACCTATTTCTCCTATATAAACCAAAAATAATAATACACCATTTAATAGTATTACAATCCTAATTTATTAACATACATCACTAACTAAACTAACCCAGTATATACCAAGAAGCGGGTCTATACCCCGCTTCATTCTATTTGCGCAAGCCAAGTCTTTCGATTAAAGTACGATAACGCTCAAAATCCCGGGCTCTGAGATAATTGAGTAATGCCCGGCGTTTTCCTACCATTTTTAATAACCCGCGCCTGGAATGATGATCTTTTTTATGGACTTTTAAATGCTCGGTAAGATTATTAATTCGTTCAGTTAGGATGGCAATCTGTACCTCCGGAGAACCGGTATCATTTTCATGGGTCTTATATTCCTCAATAAGTGACCGTTTTTTTTCTGCCGTTAAAGCCACGATGCTCACCTCCTTTTTCATTACAATCCCTATTAGCCAAGTTAATCGTTGGAAAAAAACGAATCACCTAGCTAATAGTTCGTATCCTTTAAAGAGGATAATTACTTTCCTATTATAGTTATTACCAGGCGCCCGCCTGGAATATCTTTGGCGACAATGTCAAACATGCGGCCCGATTTAGCAAAAAAGCCACGAAAGCGGGTTGCAGTAGGAATACGACCTGGTATGCCACTGGCTGCTTCAACAATATCCTCAGTAATAATCCCTTCCTGCCTTAAGTCCCGTAATCGCTTACGGGCATGCTCTGTAATAATGATACGCATATTAGTGTCACCACTAATAGGCCTTAGATTTACATATCAGCTCATCTTCCTGCTCAGCCAAAAAGGCATATAAGGCATCTTGGAAGGCAATTAAGCTAACATTTTCCTCCATATTACACTGTAAATAAAGGTTTTCCAACTCATTTTTTAATTTTTGAAAATCCTCACTTAAACAAATCAGTGCTATTTGATTTAACCACTTTTTAATTTCCTCTTCGGATAAGTCAAATTTAGGAACACCCATTAATCAAACGTCTCCTTCCCTCAAATTCGAGACGTTTACCGCGTTAATTGTAGCATAATTGGCAGTGGAAGTAAACTTCTTTAAAAATTATATTAAAGCTAAAATTGTTTTATTCTTTAGTCCACATGCTCTGCCCTGGCATGTAAAATATCTTGCTTAATTTGCCGAATAAGCTCGGATACTGAAGAAAACCTTTTTTCTTCCCTCAACCGCCTATTGAAGAAAACTTTAATTCTTTTACCGTATAGATTACCATAAAAGTCTAAAAGGTGTACTTCTATATTTCTCCTGTTATTTCCCCCGTGAAAGGTTGGTTTAACTCCTATATTGGCAACTCCCAGAAAATTATCATCATCGACTTGAACTTTGACGGAATAAACACCGTTGGCGGGGACCATAATCCGAGAGTCGATTTCTAAATTTGCCGTAGGAAAGCCCAGCATCCTTCCTCGCCTTTCTCCTAGGACCACATCACCTTCCACGTACGGGCAATAACCTAAAAACTTGCGGGCCCTAGATATGTCGCCCTCGCGAAGCAGGTGACGGATAAGCGTACTGCTAACCACATCTCCGTCCACCGTCACCGGAGCTGTTATATGTACATTAAAACCATATTTCTTCCCCAGTTCTTTAAGCAAGTCGGGTGTTCCCTGTCCTTTATAGCCAAAAGAATAGTTATATCCAATAAAAACCCAGCGTACTTGCAGCGCATTTATTAAAATCCGGCTAACAAATTCCTCCGGCGACATTTGCGAAAATTGTCGGGTAAAGTTAGCCCTAATCATAACATCTGCGCCTAAAGCTGAAATCATTTTTTCCTTAGTTTCTTGAGTTAATAGCATGGGTGGTGCACTTTGAGGGTGTAATACTGCCCTAGGATGGGGGTAAAAGGTAAAAACGAAAGACGTACCCCCTATTTCCTTTGCTTTAAAAACCATGTTCCTTATTAGGTGCTGGTGACCGAGGTGCACTCCATCAAAGTTACCCAGTGCTACTACCACATTCTGATACTTGTCTCTGACATCTTCCAAGCTTTGATATACTTTCACCTGGCCAAGACCCCCAACTAATTATCACATCAACACCCTGACAGGCTGAAATATGTATCTTTTTTTTCCCTGCTCAGTTTTTTTTAACGTCTTCCCTATGGCTAAAATCCCCGCCGGGCCTTGTATCCTTACCAACTGGTTTTCGTGCAATTCCGGCAGCATACTTTCTTCCACAGACAATGAAATTCTGTTCCCACACCGAACCGCTTTTACGGCAGTACCCTCAATTCTCACCTGTGGAAGATTATCCAAAGCATCACTAATAGAAATTATGGCATCTTCAAATTTTCCGTCTTCCTTTAATTCTTGTAATTCTTCCAAAGTAAGAGCACCGGAAACTTTAAAGGAACCGGCACGGGTACGTAAAAGAAAAGACATATAAGCGCAGTAACCCAGGCTTTCACCCAAATCGGAACAAATAGTTCTAATATATGTACCGGCAGAACATTTTATATCAATAATAACCCTAGGGGTAGAAGTACCCAGATCAAAGGCATCAACAATACGGATGTCGTATACCCGGACCTTACGCTTTTTACGCTCAACCTCTATTCCCGCCCGGGCCAATTCATAAAGTTTTTTCCCTTTATATTTAACGGCGGAAGTCATAGGAGGAATTTGCTCAATTTCACCGATAAATTCCTGTAAACCTTTATTTATATCCTCTAGGGTTAATAAGGAACAATCTGCGGTTCTAATAATTTCACCAAAACCGTCCTGGGTAGAAGTTGCCCTGCCAAAGGTAATTTCTGCTCGATATTCTTTATTGTGGTCCATAAATTGTATAATCTTGGTAGCTTTTCCCAAGCATATGGGCAGTACACCGGCTGCTCCTGGGTCCAGTGTTCCGGTATGTCCCACTTTTCTTTGTCCGGTTAATTTTCTGATAAAATTCACGACGTCATGGGATGTCAAACCCGGAGGCTTTAAAACGTTTATTATACCATCCATAATCAACTTCTATCCCTCTCCCGGACCGCATCCACCGCTGCAGCCACCACTTCCCTGGTAACGTTTTCAATTTTTCCTTTTAAAATGCAACCTGATGCCTTTGCATGCCCACCGCCACCGAATTTGGCGGCAAGCTCATTTACGTTCACATCTCCCTTAGAGCGAAAACCTACTTTAAAAACACCGGATTTTAATTCACGAAACAAAATTGCAATCTTAACACCTTTTATGGAACGGGGATAATTGATAAGGCTTTCCGTATGCTCGTCACGGGCACTCACCTCTTCAAGGGTGCGCCTTAAAACCGTAATCCAGGCTACCCTTCCGCAATCACTGAGCTTAAGGGTTTGCAGAGTCGCCCGAAGCAAAAGCAAAGAAGGTAAGGGCTTTTCATCATATATCATTGCATTTAATTTACCGGGCTGTATTCCACATTCTATTAAATCGGCTACCCTGCGGTGGGTGGCCGGTGTAGTATTTTCATATTTAAAAGAACCCGTATCAGTAATTATAGCTGTATACAGGCATGTAGCCACGTCCGGTGATATATTCGTATTTGATTGTACCAACATATCAAAAAGAATTTCTCCGGTGGCGGCTGCCCTGGGGTCTACATAATTATAATCGGCTGGAATGCTATTACCCGGATGATGGTCAATATTAATGACCGTCAGGTCCCAATCTAATACTCTACCATATGGACCGAGACGATCAGGTACTGAACAGTCCAATACCACAAAAACATCGTAATTTTTATCTAATTCTTTATCACCAATAATCAGATGCTCTATTCCAGGCAAAAAGGAAAAATTATCAGGCACTGGGTCAAAACTCACCATCGTTACATCTTTCCCCATTTCTTTTAACACCTTACCCAGTGCCAATACCGAACCCAGGGAATCTCCGTCGGGCATTATGTGACCGCACAAAATAAAACTTTGCCGGGATTTAATAAAATCCATAATTGAATTAAGACTAACCATCCCCTATTTCACCTTTATCTTTAACCTTGCTTAACAATTCCAGGACCTTAGAACCTCGGTCAATGGATTTATCCAGTATAAAATTTATTTCAGGGATATATCGCAACCTGATCCGTCTTCCTAATTCCGAGCGTATAAAACCTTTTGCTCGCTGTAAGGTTGCAATGGAATCTTCTTGTTCCTTCTTTTCGCCAAACACGCTAACATATATCTTGGCATGTCGTAAATCCGTAGACACTTCTACCCTGGTAATAGTCACAAATCCAATACGGGGGTCTTTCAATTCATCTCTCACTATGTCTGAAATTTCTTGTTTGATTGCTTCAGCTAAACGTTCCGGCCGGTGTGCCATCCAGAACACCCCCTAAACAATATGGAATTCAAATTACCCCTTACGCCAATTCCCGTTTTACTTCTTCCGTGGTAAAGGCCTCTATAATATCTCCCTCTTGAATATCATTAAACTTTTCCAGGGTCAACCCACATTCATAGTTTTGAACAACTTCCTTGGCATCGTCCTTAAATCGCTTCAAAGAATCTAACTTACCTTCATAAACGACCACACCGTCACGAATTAGGCGAACACCGGCATCCCGGACAATCTTTCCATCAGTTACATAACAGCCAGCAATGGTTCCGACTTTGGATACTTTGAAAGTCTTACGTACTTCGGCACGGCCCAAAACAACTTCCTTGTATTCGGGCTCCAACAAGCCGCTCATGGCTGCTTTAATATCATCAATGGCCTCATAAATAACCCTGTACAACCTGACATCGACCTTTTCAGTCTCAGCTGCTTTCCTGGCATTAGCATCAGGTCTAACATTGAAGCCAATTACGATAGCATTGGATGCGGAAGCGAGCATAATATCAGTTTCAGTGATTGCCCCAACGCCCCCGTGAATAATATTCACCTTAACTTCCTCAGTGGATAGTTTTTCCAAAGCCGACTTCAAAGCCTCCACTGCCCCTTGAACATCAGCTTTAATGATTATGGAAAGCTCTTTTACTCCACCCTCTTGAATTTGATCAAAAAGATCGTCCAGTGACACTTTGGGGGTGGATGCCTTTAATTCTTCCTCCCGCTTACGGGCCTGGCGTTTTTCACTAATCTGGCGGGCCTTTTTCTCATCTTCCATGGCCAGAAACAGTTCGCCGGCCTCGGGCACTTCAGAAAATCCAAGAACTTGAACCGGAACCGAAGGTCCCGCCTCTTTGACCCGTCTACCGGTATGGTCCATCATTGCCCTGACTTTACCGTATGCAGTGCCGGCAACCACCGCATCCCCAACCTTCAATGTTCCGTTTTGCACCAGAACCGTAGCCACGGGGCCCCGTCCCTTATCCAACTCGGCTTCGATAACAGTCCCTCGCGCCAAGCGATTGGGGTTGGCCTTAAGTTCCTGCATTTCCGCCACCAACAAAATCATTTCCAGCAACTCATCAAGTCCTTTACGCTTAATGGCAGAAACGGGAACACAAATGGTTTCGCCTCCCCATTCCTCGGGGACCAGCCCATGTTCAGCAAGTTCGCTCTTTACCCGCTCCGGGTCGGCATTAGGTTTATCTATCTTGTTAATGGCAACAATAATGGGAACGTTAGCTGCTTTGGCGTGATTAATTGCCTCCACAGTTTGTGGCATAACTCCGTCATCTGCCGCCACAACCAAAATGGCGATATCGGTAACTTGTGCTCCCCGGGCGCGCATAGCAGTAAAGGCCTCGTGCCCCGGTGTATCCAAGAAAGTTATTTTTTGACCATTGCGTTCGACCTGGTAAGCACCTATATGCTGGGTAATTCCTCCGGCCTCACTGGCAGTAACCCTGGTTTCCCGAATGGCATCGAGAAGCGAAGTTTTACCATGGTCAACGTGTCCCATCACCGTTACCACACAAGGCCTGGGTACCAAGGCTGCCTCATCGTCCTCAGGTTCCTGCAAGAGTAAGGCTTCCTCATCTTCCTCAACCTTGATATTGACCTCAACATTAAACTCTTCTCCAACAATGACAGCAGTATCGGAATCAATTTCCTGGTTTATTGTAGCCATTACCCCTAAAGACATTAGCTTTTTGATTATTTCTGAAGCGCTAATGCCCATCTTTTCAGATAATTCTTTAACGGTAATGGATTCCGGTATAATGATAACCTTTTTCTCCCTGACAACTTGTTTCTCTTCCTTGGTTCCCTTGGCCTTACCTTTCTTGCGGTTGGGCCTGGAGAGTACTTTCCCTATGTCATATTCTTTCCAGTCGGCATACTTTTTCTTATATTGTTTGGCAGATTCCCTGTAAGCCTGCTTTTCGACCTGTTTTGCCCTTTCTTGCGCCCTGACTTTTTCCTGGGCCCGGGTTACGTCCGGCTTTGCCTTCTCCGCGGCTTTTATTTTATCCATAGGCTTTCCTTTGCGGGGCCTCCCGTGTCTACCACCTTGTGGTTCGCGCCCTGCAAATTTCTTCCCGTCCTGACCTGCCTTATCGTCTCCTTGCTTAGCAGCGATACGCCGCTGTTTATATGGGGACCTGCCAGTACCTTTGGAACGGGAAGGTTTGTCAGAAAATCTACGGTCCGGCGGTCTGGAAGGAACCTTATCAACCAAACCGGGACCACGGTCACCACGGCTATCCCTTTTATCACTTCGGCCCTGATCTTTTCTTTTATCCCCTTTTAAAGCCTCTTCATTCCTTTTTTCCCCGGCGGAAACCTTCCCGCCGTGCCGCTGGGCAACATCTGTATTCAGGCCACTGGAGATTAAGTCGGTTATCCGCTCCACTTCAGCTGGATCCAGTGTGCTCATATGTGACTTTATATTAATTCCTATTTCCGCCGCCCTTTTTATTAATTCCTTGCTCTCTATATTAAGCTCCTTGGCCAGCTCATGCACGCGCTTTTTAGCCATTTAACCTAATCACCTCCGAAATTTTAAGCCACTCATAATATGGCCTTCTCCCCTTTCCAACGCCCGCAATATTCCCCGGGCAAAGTATTTATCCGTTACCGCCACCACCGACCGCGGCGGCTTTTGCAACACCTGACCCAAAATAAATTTGGTACCGCAAAAAGACAAAGGAATATTATTTTGCTGCGCCAATTTTCTAAATTGCCGCTTTGTTCTTTCAGAGGAATCTTCCGCCAAGAGAACCAAATATGCTTTGTTATCCTTTATGGCCTTTCGAACGGCGGCATCACCGCTTACCAGCCTGCGGGCTCTTAAACAAAGGTTCAAAAGCTGTCTTACGGGCTCAATCATTTCGTTCCCCTAACTGCTTTAGTAAATCCTCGTAAACTCCCTCGGGAATAGAACTTTTAAGAGCTTTCTCCAAGCGTTTTCCTTTTTTGGCCTTTTCAAAGCATCCTTCAGAAGGGCAAATATAGGCCCCCCTTCCGGAACGCTTTCCTTTAAGGTCAATTTCTATGCTTTCCTCCGGTGTTCGTACAACCCTAATCATTTCTTTCTTAGGGCGCACCTGCTGGCATCCCACACACATACGCTGCGGTATCTTTTTCCTTTTGGGCATATACCCCCCCCCTATTCCTCAACTTCTTCTTTGAACAATTGCTCATATTCTTCGGGGTATAGCTCTGCCATTTGGCTCTCACTCTTTATATCGATTTTCCATCCAGTTAATTTTGCTGCCAGCCGGGCATTCTGTCCTTCTTTACCTATGGCCAGAGAAAGTTGATAATCGGGAACAATCACCCTGGCAATTTTCTCCTCCTCCCAAATTTCTACACCCACCACCTTGGCAGGACTTAAGGAACTGGCAATATATTTAGAAGGATCGGGATCCCACTTGATAATATCAATCTTCTCTCCACGCAGCTCGTTGACAACGGCCTGTACTCGCATGCCTTTAGGCCCTACGCACGCCCCAACAGGGTCTACATTTTCATCCCGAGAGTATACCGCTATCTTAGACCGCTGCCCGGCTTCCCTGGCAATGGCCATAAGTTCAACAACACCCTCTTGTAATTCCGGAACTTCCAATTCAAATAGTCTTTTCAATAATCCCGGGTGAGTACGGGATACAAAAATCTGCGGCCCCTTAGTAGTTTTTCTAACTTCAACAATATATGTTTTTATTCTGCTTCCTTGCACGTACTCTTCTCCAGGTATCTGCTCAGCAGGGGCCAATATGGCCTCGGCCTTTCCCAGCTCTATTAGCACATTTTTTTGTTCAACCCTTTGTATGATTCCTGTAACAATATCGCCCTCTCGATTGGCAAATTCTTCATAGATAATATTGCGCTCAGCCTCTCTAATGCGCTGTACCACCACCTGCTTGGCGGTTTGAGCAGCAATACGCCCAAAATTACTGGGAGTGACCTCGCTTTCCACCACATCCCCAACTTCATAGCGGGGATCGATTTTTTGAGCCTCCTCCTTTGAAATCTCCAGAAGGGGATCCTCTACTGTTTCAACAACAGTACGCTGCGAATAAACTTTAAAATCACCGGTCTCGCGGTCTATATGCACCCGAGCATTTTGCGAAGATCCGAAATTTTTTCTGTAAGCAGACAATAACGCCGCTTCAATTGCCTCCAAAAGGGTTTCCATATCAATTCCTTTCTCCCTTTCCAGGTCCCGCAAAGCATCTAAAAACTCATTATTCATCTATGTTTAGCCCCCCGAATCATCAAATTCAGGAACCAGTTTTGCTTTAGCCACTTGCTCAAAAGGTATATGGACATCCTGGCCTGTTACCTCCAATTTAATGTTCTGCCCTTCAACACCTTTTAAAACGCCTTTAAAACGGCGCCGGCCGTCAACCGGGCCAAAGGTATTGAGGCTAATTTGCCGCCCTGCAAACCTTTCAAAATCCGCTAATTTTTTTAAAGGCCGATCCAGTCCTGGAGAAGATACCTCCAATATATATGGATTGTTAATAGGATCATGTTCATCAATTAACGGCTCCACTACTTCGGATATCAGCTGACAGTCATCCAAAGTGACACCACCCGCTTTATCAATAAAAAGCCGCAAAAACCAGCGTCCACCCTCTTTAACATAGTTGACGTCCACTAACTCCATATTATTTGCCTCGACAACGGGTGCAACTAATTCTTCGACAATTGCAGCAATATTTTTACCCACTTTTAAATTGCCCTCCCTTATGAAGTTCTTATAACTACGGTATAAGACGAAAGAGTGGGTGTTACCCACTCCTTAAAATAACCATTTTGGTTACACAAAGAAATTAAAAAAATCATGCCTAAACCAACGTAAGTATATCACAGAAGATACATACTGACAAGAACCAGTGTTAATGATACCAAAATACACGCCGGCAATAATATTTTGATCCTTAAGATTTCATAATATTCTTATTCAGTCCTTCTGCATTTTCCAAGAGCTGGCGCACTTTAGAAACAACGTCTTTCTCAGGCACCATAATCGTTACCCCGGAACGCCGTTCCCTGATTTCCACCTGACCGGATTCCACGGCCTTGGAACCCAGAGTTATTCTCAAAGGATAGCCTATAAGATCGGCATCCTTAAACTTTACACCGGGCCGCTCCGGCCGGTCATCAATAACTACTTCTACACCTGCTTTTAACAAATTATCATAAACCCTTTCGGCCATGTCCACCTGGGCTTGGTCCTTGGTATTAACCGGAATGACGATAACGTGATAAGGTGCTATGGAAACCGGCCAAATTATACCCTGGTCATCATGATTCTGCTCCACCGCAGCTGCCATTGTCCTGGTAATTCCAATTCCGTAACAGCCCATTATAATATATTGTTTCTGCCCGTTTTCATCCAGATAGGTAGCCCCCAGGGCCCTGCTATATTTATCCCCCAGCTTAAAAATTTGACCGACCTCAATACCCCGGGCCTCCTTTAAAACAGCCCCGCAACGGGGACAGGGCTCCCCTGCCCTGACCAGTCTGATATCAGTCACCAAATCAGGCTTAAAATCACGGCCCGGATTAACATTTACCAGGTGATACCCGGTCTTATTAGCACCGGCAACGGCATTTACCATGTTATTTACTTCGAAATCGGCAACGATGCGGACATCTAGACCCACCGGTCCGGAATATCCTACTTCAGCACCGGTAACCCGCCTGATAGTTTCCGCATCCGCCAATTCCAATTGCAAACAACCCAGAGCATTATATAATTTAACTTCATTAATTTCTCGGTCACCACGTACCAGGGCAGCCACAACTTCTTTTTCTGTCTTATAGAGAAGAGTCTTTATTGCTTTCTTCCGGCTTTCGCCCAGGAAGGTGGTAACGTCTTCTATGGTGGTTTTATCCGGAGTGTGCACTTCCCTTAGTTCTTCCGGTATCTCATTTGAAACTTCATCTATGAATACCGCATCGGCCCTTTCTATGTTGGCAGCATAGTTACAGCTGTTATTTTCACAGTATACTATGGTTGCCTCTCCGGATTCCGCCAATACCATAAACTCATGAGTATCACTTCCGCCAATGGCACCCGAATCAGCTTCCACCACCCGGTACTCTAAGCCACAGCGGGAAAACACCCTGCTATAGGCTTCGTACATTTTATCATAACTAATGTTTAAGCCTTTTTCATCCCTATCAAAAGAATACAAATCCTTCATGATAAATTCTCTTCCCCGCATCAAGCCGAAACGTGGCCTGCGCTCATCCCGATACTTATTTTGAATTTGATACAAGAGAAGAGGCAACTGTTTATACGAATTAACCTCCCCCCTGACCAGAGCTGTAACTATTTCTTCGTGGGTGGGGCCCAGGCAAAAATCCCGTCCATGTCGGTCCTTCAGTCTAAAGAGTTCCGGGCCGTAAACATCCCACCGGCTTGATTCCCGCCAGAGTTCAGCTGGCTGGACAATAGGCATGAGCAATTCCTGACCGCCCTGGCGATTCATTTCTTCCCTGACAATCCTTTCAATTTTCTCAATCACCCGCCAGGCCAGCGGCAAATATGTATAAATTCCGGCTGCCGTTTTACGGATAAAACCAGCCCTGACCAGCAGCTGGTGGCTGATCACTTCGGCCTCGGCCGGTACCTCTCTTAAAGTAGGAATCAATAATTGTGATACCCGCACTTTAACACCCCCAGCTATCCAGAGAATTTCCTCTCATTATAAATAGTGTACACTTCCTTCACAAGCTCATCAGCGAGCTTATCCCCCGGAACCTTGCGGATTACCCGGCCCTCCCGGAAAAGAAGGCCCTCCCCCTTGCCACCAGCAATACCTACATCTGCATGCCGTGCTTCTCCCGGCCCGTTAACCACACACCCCATTACGGCTACCTTTAAAGGCATGTCTATTCCCGCAAGCCTGTTTTCCACTTCTTCGGCTATGGCAATGAGGTCAATTTCCGTTCTTCCGCAGGTGGGACAAGAAATGAGCTCTATTCCCCTTTTACGAAGGCCAAGAACTTTTAGAATGTCATATCCAACTATCACCTCGTGGCGGGGATGCCCTGTCAGAGAAACCCGTATGGTATCCCCTATCCCCTCGGCCAGCAGCACACCTATCCCTACAGCCGACTTTACGGTCCCCGAGCGCAAAGTGCCTGCTTCGGTTACCCCTACGTGCAGCGGGTAGTTAATCTTATCGGCCAGAATACGATAAGCTTGTATCATTAACGAAACTTGAGAAGCTTTCAGGGAAATTTTTATATTGGTAAAATTAAGTTTTTCCATGAGGCGGATTTGACGCAGGGCACTTTCCACCATAGCTTCCGCCGTAACCCCGCCGTAAGACTTTAACAAATCCTTTTCCAGAGAGCCGGCGTTTACGCCGATTCTTATGGGCACACCTTTTGGGGCTGCCGCTGAAACAACTGCCGCAACCCTTTCCTCACCGCCAATATTACCAGGGTTTATGCGCAGCCCGTGAACCCCCGCGCTTAAGGCATCCAAAGCCAGCCGATAATCAAAGTGGATGTCCGCGATCAGTGGAATCTTTATCCGCGGCAAAATTGACCTGAGCGCCTTTGCCGCCGCCCGGTCCGGGACAGCTACCCGGACTATCTCGCAGCCCAGAGCTTCCAACTCTTTTATTTGTTTAACTGTGGCATCGGCATCCCGGGTATCCGTATTGGTCATAGACTGCACTGAAACAGGCGCACCGCCGCCCACTTGAATAGAGCCAACTTTAATAGCTTTGGTATATCTCCGAGTAATCATATTAACACAACAACTCCAAAAATTTAGAGATATTATGGAAACATATCGTTACCTGCAAATAATTGTAATACATCGTTATAAGTAATAAATATTATCAATATCAAAAGAAGACCAAATCCCACAAGATGTATAAAGTTCTCCTTTGCCGGGTCAACCGGCCTTCCTCTAATCCACTCCAAAATTAAAAACATAATTCTACTGCCGTCCAGAGCCGGTATAGGAAAGAGATTAAAAAGTCCCAGGTTAATACTTAAAAAAGCAGCCAGTTGTAACAAATATACAAAACCGAGTTCTGCCGCCCTGTTAATTTCATATATTACCCTCACCGGGCCCCCCAAGTCAGCAGGCGCCTCACCGAAAATCATTTTACCAATAAAATTAATAATTAAGATTGTTACCTGGGCCGTATACTTTACCCCGTAAGCAAGGGCTGACAAAGGATTCAGCTTTCGAAACTCTGGCTTAGGCCCCTCAATTCCTATCAAGCCCAGCCCGTCATCACGTTTCTCGGGTACCACATTAAGAACTAAATGGAACCCGTTTCTTTCCACGGTTACCTCAATCTTTTTACCCGCATTACCGTTTATAATTTCCACAACCTCAACCCACTGCTCCACGGGCTCACCGTTTATTGCCAATATCCGATCCCCAGGCTTAAACCCTGCTTCAGCGGCAGGTTTGCCAGGCAAGACCCGGGCAACCTCCGTACTGGAAACAGGTATACCCTGAATTACAAAAACACTTCCCAGGAGCATGGCGGCCAATATAAAATTCATTAAAGGGCCGGCAAAGATAACACTTATCCGCTGGAGGATAGGCCTTTCACCAAATCCTTTACCTTCCTCCACTTCTTCATCCTCCGGATCCATACCGGCCATGCGAACAAATCCTCCCAGTGGAAAGAGACGCAAATTATAATTGGTTTCACCCTTTTTAAACCCTAACAATCTTGGACCAAAACCCACGCTGAATTCGTGTACTTGAATTCCCACCAGTTTTGCAACGGCAAAATGACCCAGTTCATGGAAGAAAATTAACATTCCAAAAACTAATACCGATGCCCAAAAAGTACTCATAAAGGCCCCACCTCTGAAGTTTGTTATATAATGCAAGATTTTGCCACTTCCCTGGCCCATTTATCCGCACTCATAATGTCCTCAAGGGATGGCTCGGGAATAACTTTATGTTTTTCCATTACCTTTTCCAAAATCCTTGGAATATCCATAAATCCCAGTCGCCCGGCAAGAAATTCTTCCACCACAACCTCGTTAGCGGCATTTAAAACTGCCGGCATGGTCCCCCCTATACCACCGGCCTCGTAAGCTAATCGCAAGCAAGGAAAACGATTAAAGTCAGGAGCTTCAAAGGTAAGGTCACCAATAGGCCAGGAAAGCTTGGGAGCGGAGCCCTTATACCGCCGGGGATACGTCAAGGCATATTGAATAGGGAGGCGCATATCGGGAACACCCATTTGAGCTATAACCGATCCGTCAATAAATTCAACCATTGAATGTATGATACTTTGTGGGTGAATTACTACTTGTATTTGGTTATAATCCAGGCCGAAAAGCCATTTGGCCTCAATAACTTCCAAGCCCTTATTCATCAAAGTTGCGGAATCAACGGTTATTTTGGCACCCATATTCCAGTTGGGATGCTTTAGGGCTTCCTCGGGGGTTACCCCTTCCAATTGTTCCCTTTTATATGTTCTAAAAGGACCGCCTGAGGCGGTGAGAATAATTTTGGCTACCTCATCCGGATTTTCTCCATGGAGACACTGCCAAAGGGCTGAATGCTCACTATCCACCGGCAAAAGACGGCTACCCTTTTCCCGGGCCAATTGTGTAACCAAAAAACCTGCGGCCACCAAAGTTTCCTTGTTGGCCAGGGCAATATCTTTTCCCGCTTCAAGGGCCTTTATAGTGGGAAACAAGCCTACGGCGCCGGAAACCGCCGTTAGAACAACATCCACTCCGGGCCAAGTGGCAACCGCAACCAAGCCGTCAATTCCCCAGACAACCTCGGTATTCAAACTCGGATCCAAATTTCTTTTTAGCCACTCTGCATCCTCTTCCCTGGCCAGAGATACTATTTGGGGACGAAAAATTCTCACCTGCTTCAGCATTAATTCTTTGTTGCGCCCCGCTGCAATCCCCAATACTTTAAATTTCGTACCGAACTCTAAAAGCACTTCCTGAGCCTGTCTTCCTATGGATCCGGTACTACCCAGTATTGCAATACCTTTCATAACCCACCCCGAAATGCAGAAAAGTTTTCAGTCAATATATAAAATAAATTAATCTATTTTATATGCGTTAATACTGGCCTTAACGGCAGCCTGAATAGCTATAACTACAATAGGCCCTAATACCAATCCCAATACCCCTATGGCTCTCAGCCCCACATACATGGCTACTAATACAGCCAGAGGGTGCAAGCCCAGGTTGGTGGCAACAACTTTGGCTTCCAGCAATCCCCGTATCACCATTACAATTACATACAGGCCTAAAAGCTTAAATCCAAGGCCCGGTGCACCAACTATAAAGGACCATATTGCCCACGGGACATAAACAGTACCAGGACCTAAAACCGGTATTAAATCAAAAAACCCGATTATCAATCCCAATGTTATAGCATAATTTGATCCTATTATGCTTAAACCTATTATACTAACTACACTGGTAATAAGAACAAGAATTAGCTGTGCCTTTATATAGGCTAAAAAAGCCCGGACAACTTGCTGGCTAATATCTAAAAAACGCTCTCCCCACGGAGCTGGAATTATCCTTACCCATAACTTTGCCATTTCCGCCCGGTCGCGACTTATAAAATAAGTAGCCACAATACTGATTATTATTACTATTATTGCCCCGGGTAACCCCGCTATTAAGGTTAAAAGGGAATCGGCCAGTGAACGGGCCCAGTTTTGTAAAGTAACTCCTAGACTGAGCATTACTTGCTCAAGATCAAAAACCCGCTCCAGTTGACTTGTTACCTGTTCCGGTAGAGTTAAATAAAACAACTGTCCCCGGGCAATTATATCCTCCAGGTAATCCTGAATTAATTTTACGTAAGCCGGTAAGACCATTGAAAGGTCTGTAAGCTCTGCTGCGAGATGTAATATAATAATGGTAATTAAAAGCCCAATCCCCCCAAGGGATACCAACATGGCAATAATTACCGCCAGAGGCCTGGAAAGCTTTGTATATTGTTGAACGGTCACAATCAATGGCTCAAGCAATATACTTACCACAAAGGCTATTACGAACGGCACTAATACTATCAATATGTATTTGAGCCAGATTAAAACCTGCGGCACCACATATTTGGCAGCAGCATATAAAGCCAATAGAGTGAGCGCTCCCAAAAATGCCACCAACAAATGTTCAACGTAACGGTGCACCCGCGTCACCTCAGCTTATTATAAACAAGCCAACATAATGGTATACTAGCGGTGCTGCAAATAACATGCTATCAAACCTGTCCAGAATTCCCCCGTGCCCGGGAATCAATCTTCCAGTGTCCTTTATGCCTGCTTCCCGCTTAATGGAAGATTCTACCAAGTCCCCTATCTGCCCTGCAGCCGCCACAATAACCCCTAAAACAAGAACAGAAAATAAAGGCAATGTAGGATAAATAAGCGTAAACAGGTAGGCAGTAAGGAGGCTGCTTATAATTCCAAATACCGCCCCTTCCCGGGTTTTTCTTGGACTAATCCGCGGGGCCAAGGGGATTCGGCCGAACTTTTTACCCATCAAATATGCTGCTGTATCATTGGCCCACGTACAGGCCAGCAAAAATATTAACCAAATCCAGCCATTCGGAAGGTTTCGTAATAAATATATATAAGTAATTAGCCCAATATACAAAGTGCTGAAAAAAGTTGCGGAAATACCGGCTAAATTATTCTGTTCCCTGGAAAACAACATGGTTAATAAATAAATTAAAATGAGAGCAGTAAGAGAATTCAAGGAATATGTACTTCCATAGGCATAGGCTTCAAATAATATTATTCCTCCCCCAATATAGGCCGGCAACGGCTTAGGTTTAAGCCCCAGCCGAAATAACATGTGCAACATTTCTCTTAATCCCTGCAATAATATCAGGGCAGTTAAAAAAAACAGGTAAAGCCCGCCATACCATACAGCAAGAACTACAATGGGTATTCCCAACAGGGCACTTAAGACCCTTTTCCATAACACCAAAATTCACCAACCTGATATCATGAATGTATAAGCCCTCCGAAACGCCTTTCTCTACTTTGAAAATCAATAATTGCCTGTAGAAGATCAACCCTCTTAAATTCCGGCCACATCACAGAAGTTATCCAAAATTCAGTATAGGCTAGCTGCCAAAGTAAAAAATTACTAACTCTAAAATCTCCCGAGGGACGGATCAAGAGGTCCGGGTCCGGCAAGCCGGCTGTATACAAATACCGGGATAAAGTTTCTTCATCAATTTCATCGGGCATTAATTTACCGCCTTTTACCTGTTCTGCAATTTTCCTTACAGCATCTACCAATTCTGACCTGCCACCATAATTCAGGGCGACATTCAATACCAGTCCCCGGTTATTACGGGTTTTTTCCATTGCCATTTTTATGGCTTCACGAGCGCTTTCGGGCAACTCTCGAATTCTTCCAATCGCATTTAATAATATATCATTTTCATGCAACTCGTCTATTTCATTGTAAAGATATTCCACCAATAGATTCATAAGAACATCTATTTCTTCCTGCGGACGCTTCCAGTTTTCCGTAGAAAAGGCATAAACGGTTAATACCTTTATTTTTATTTCCACGCAAAGTTTAACAATATTCCTAAGGGATTCTACCCCGGCCCGGTGACCGACGGCCCGGGGCAGGCCCTTTCTGGTAGCCCAGCGGCCATTACCGTCCATAATAATGGCTATATGACGGGGCAGACGGGAATAATCCAACCTTTTTTTAAGTTCCTCTTCATTTTCCTCAATATCGCGAGGCTCGAAAATACCCCCCTCGGTTTGTGACACGCTGACGCCCTCCTCTTTGCCATTAACGTCACTTACAAGGTAAATTCGCATTAGTAAACAACCCCCTCCGTTTATGAGGGGGTTTTATTCTACTCTTCGATAATAGCTTCGTTGGGGCACTCTTCAATACAACTGCCACATTCTTCACACTTATCAGTATCTATACTGTATATATCTCCCTCAATAATAGCTTCGTTCGGGCAGACTTCTATACAGGTTCCACATGCAACGCAATCATCTGTAATTTTATAGGCCATTCCCCGCACCTCCCTTCATTCCTTGTTCTCTGGCAACCGTTAGCACTCCCTTTCCCAAAGAAACTTTTTTAAATCTTATTACTCTCGCCTTACCTTGGGACGCATCACCCGGAGCTCTTGTATAAACAACTTCTACATCCCAGCCGGCATCAGCACAGCGAGCCAAAGCTTCATCCAGAATAAGGGCCAAAACATTTGGCTTTTTCATACTTAACCTCTTATACGGTCATGATTTCCTTTTCCTTAGCGGCAACCAAGCTGTCGATCTCTTTTATATATTTATTGGTCAGCTTTTGTACCTCATCCTGCAGGCGTCTTAACTCATCTTCTGAAATCTCACCGTTCTTCTGTTGCCCCTTCAATTTATCATTAACATCCCTTCGAATATTCCTTATAGCCACCCGGCCTTCTTCAGCCTTTTTCTTTACAACCTTCACCAACTCAGTTCGGCGTTCTTCGGTCAGTTGGGGAATGGCCAACCTAATAACATTACCATCATTGGTAGGTGTTATCCCCAGGTCAGATTTTAAAATTGCCTTTTCCACATTAGCCATAATATTTTTATCCCATGGCTGAACTACCAATAACCTAGGCTCGGGTACCGAAATCGTAGCCAGTTGATTAAGCGGGGTGGGTGTACCATAATAATCAACGATAATTTTATCAAGAAGTGCCGGCGTAGCCCGACCTGCCCGTAAAGAAGCCATTTCCTTTTTAACCACATCTACGGATTTCTTCATATTACTCTCGGCCTCTGCAAGAAGAGGATTAGCCAACCAAATCACCTCCAACGTAAGTACCAACGTTCTCACCGGCAATAACCCGCTTAATATTTCCCTTTTCATTAATATTAAAAACAATCAGCGGAATGCGATTATCCATACAAAGGGAAGTTGCCGTGGCATCCATAACCTTCAATCCCTTATTTAAAACCTCTATATAACTAAGCTTTCCGAATTTCCGGGCGTTTGGATTTTCCAAAGGGTCAGAATCATAAACTCCGTCCACTCTTTTGGCCATAAGTATTACTTCTGCTTCAATCTCAGCTGCGCGCAAAGCCGCTGTAGTATCCGTGGAAAAATAGGGGTTCCCCGTACCGCCGGCAAAAATTACCACCCGTCCTTTTTCTAAATGCCTCATAGCCCGGCGCCTTATGTATGGCTCGGCCACTTCTCTCATTTCGATGGCCGTTTGAACCCTTGTATCTATTCCGTGCTTGGCCAGAGCATCCTGCAGGGCCAGGGAATTTATAACAGTAGCTAACATTCCCATATAGTCGGCTGTAGCCCGGTCCATGCCCTTGGCACTGCCGGCAACTCCCCGCCATATATTTCCACCGCCAACAACAACAGCCACTTGCACTTTCAACTCAACCAATTCTTTTATTTGGGCGGCGATAGAATTAACAACATCGGGGTCAATACCATAGCCCTGCAATCCGGCTAAAGCTTCGCCGCTCAATTTTAAGATTACACGCCTATATTTCGGTAGTACCATCAGGAGTTTATAGACCTCCAGTCGCTTACTGATTCTACATAACCAAAAGAAATCCCTTCAGTTTAATTTTATTAAAACCAAAAAATTGACCCATATATTACCCCTTGTTAACAGCAGCCATTACTTCCTCGGCAAAATCATCCTTCTTTTTTTCTATACCTTCTCCTAATTCAAACCGGACAAACCGCCTAATAGTAATATTTTCTCCAATTTTGGCGATCTTCTCTGTTAAAAGTTGTTTTACCGAAATATCGGGATTCTTGATAAATGGTTGCTCCAATAGGCAGATTTCTTTAAAATACTTTTCAAGTCGCCCCTGGACCATTTTTTCAATTATTTTTTCCGGCTTGCCTTCATTTTTTGCCTGCGCCGTTAAAATTCTCTTTTCCTTTTCTATAACCTCATCGGGGACCTCTTCCCGGGATACGTATTCCGGCTTGGATGCCGCCACCTGCATGGCGATATCGCGTACAAACTGTTTAAACTCGTCGGTCTTGGCTACAAAATCGGTCTCACAATTTACTTCCACCAAGACACCGATACGCCCGTTACCGTGAATGTAAGAGTCAACTAAGCCCTCAGCAGTAATCCTTCCGGCTTTTTTGGCAGCAGCAGCCAGCCCTTTCTCCCGGAGATACTCTTTGGCTTTTTCCATATCTCCGCCGGTTTCCTGAAGAGCCTTTTTACAGTCCATCATACCGCAACCTGTGCTTTCCCGGAGTTCTTTAACCATGCTTGCCGTAATTTGTGCCATAGTTTACCCTCCCTCATGCCACCTTTTTCGTTTAATTATATCCAAAAACGATTTCACCAAAACTAATACACGTAGAAAAAAGGCAGGGGTTGCTTATCAATCCCCCACCAATTTTTATTACTCAGCAGCAACTTGCTCCCCCTGCTTGCCTTCCAAAACGGCATCAGCCATTTTTGAAGTCAACAAGCGAACCGCCCGAAT
Source organism: Desulfofundulus sp. JL263-se (assembly GCF_056316025.1). Lineage (NCBI taxonomy): Bacteria > Bacillati > Bacillota > Clostridia > Eubacteriales > Peptococcaceae > Desulfofundulus > Desulfofundulus sp. JL263-se. The sequence goes on from NZ_CM149993.1 coordinate 2,206,379, forward strand.
TGCATCGTCGTTGCCGGGAATAACATAATCAATTTCATCGGGGTCACAGTTGGTATCGACAATGGCAATAATCGGTATGCCCAGCTTTCTCCCTTCCGCAACTGCAATACGTTCTTTGCGCGGGTCTATAATAAACAAGGCACCAGGAAGTTTTTTCATCTCTTTAATACCGCCCAAGAATTTCTGTAACCTTTCCTTTTCGTGAAGGAGTTCGGCCACTTCCTTCTTGGGCAACAAAGCCATCCGGCCTTCTTCTTCCATCCGCTCCAGCTCATGCAGCCGGTCAATTCGCTTGCGAATGGTTTGAAAGTTGGTAAGCATTCCACCGAGCCAACGCTGGTTAACATAAAACATGCCACAGCGCTCGGCCTCTTCTTTTACCGATTGCTGGGCCTGTTTTTTGGTCCCCACAAAAAGAATAGATTCCCCTTCTGCAGCCAGACGCCTTACAAAGTTATAAGCCTCTTCAACTTTTTTGACTGTTTTCTGCAGGTCAATAATGTAGATGCCGTTACGATCGGTAAAAATATAGGGGGCCATTTTAGGATTCCAGCGCCGGGTCTGATGTCCGAAATGCACACCGGCCTCCAGCAGTTGCTTCATTGTAATAACGGCCACTGGTACACCTCCTCCCTTTGGTTTTGCCTCCGCTGCCTTCCCACTCACGGGAACCCCGCCCCCGCGCGGGGCACCACCCGTGAAAATCCAGCAACGTGTGTAATTTTAACCGGATGTATTCTAACACAAAGTTTAACAGGGTGCAAGGTGAACCATATAAAAAATCCACAGTTTATTATAAACTGTGGATTTTTTAATGTTGCTTCATACGGTCTAATTCTTCCAAAAGCCGGTCGTTTAAGACCTTAATATAAGTACCCTTCATTCCCAAGGATTTGGACTCGATAACCCCCGCGCTCTCAAACTTGCGCAGGGCATTGACAATAACCGACCTTGTTATGCCCACCCTATCGGCAATCTTACTGGCTACCAAAAGTCCTTCGTCCCCATCTAACTGGCTAAAGATATGCTGTACTGCATCCAGCTCTGAGTAGGAAAGGGTTCCCAGGGCAATCTGCACAGCTGCCCGCTTACGGGCCTCTTCTTCCATTCTATCGGCCCGAGCCCTTAAAATTTCCATACCAACCACGGTGGCACCGTATTCAGCGAGAATTAAATCTTCATCTGTAAAGTGCTTGTCAAACTTGGCCAATATCAGCGTACCGAGACGAGAACCAGCACCAACGATGGGAACTACCGTAGTAACCTTGTTATTGAATTTACAAGGTGTCCCGTCATGAAATACACAAGCATTGGATTTTTGACAAAAGTTGGCATGAGTTTCATTAATCCCAAGTAGATAATCATTATACTCCTCGGGAAAACCTGCAGGAGATTCTACAAATTCCTGCATTATTTCACAGGTAAAACCCTTTAAATAGTTATAGCCCAGCGGTTTTCCCCGGCGGTCTATAATATAAACGCTGCACTCAATATTGTCACTGAGAATAGCAGCAATTTCCTTATAATCTACCGGGTATCCCGCTGATTTTTGTAAAAGCTTATTAATCGAACGTGTTTTTTCAAGTAAACTGCGCATATTAGTATCGCTCCTTTTTCCTAAAGAATGTAACGACTAAGATCTTGATTAGTTACTACTTCGCCGAGTTTTTGATGCACATAATTCTCATCGATGGTAATGGTCCTCCCCTTCAGCTCGGGTGCCTCAAAGGAAAGGTCCTCAAGTAGTTTCTCCATAATGGTATGCAACCGCCTAGCCCCTATATTTTCTGTCTGCTCATTAACAGTATACGCGATTTTTGCAATTTCGACAAGTGAATTTTGTGAAAACTTTAATTCAAGGCCTTCTGTCGCTAATAATGCCGTATATTGCTTAATTAATGAATTTTGGGGTTCCACTAAAATTTGCAGGAAATCATTTTCAGTAAGACTTTTTAGTTCCACTCTTATCGGAAACCTCCCTTGAAGCTCGGGTATTAAATCAGAAGGCTTTGACATGTGAAAGGCCCCAGCTGCAATAAAGAGAATGTGATCGGTTTTAACCGGGCCGTACTTAGTAACCACCGTGGAACCTTCAACGATAGGAAGGATATCTCGCTGTACTCCTCCCCGGGATACATCTGCACCGGCATGACGGTCACTGGCGGCAATTTTATCTATTTCGTCGAGAAATATAATGCCCTGTTCTTCAACCCTGTTTATCGCTTCGGCTTTAACCTCATCCATATCAATAAGGTTTTGGGCCTCCTGCTGAGCCAGTATTTTCCTGGCTTCCCTTACAGTAACCCGCCTTTTGCGCTTCTTTTTTGGGAAAAGGCCTCCTAACATGTCCTGCATATTTATTCCCATTTCCTCATAACCGGAACCAGTAAAAATTTCTAACATAGGAGGTGAGCTTTCCTCAATCTCCACTTCCACATACTCATCCTCCAGTTCACCCCGCGCCAGCTTTTCCCTTATAGTTTCCCGCTCAAATTTTATCCGCTGCCTCATTTGCTCATTAACTGTGCTTTCCCTTTGATTTTGCCACCCGCCACCGAATAACATCTCCAAAGGATTTTTAGGAGCAGAATTATCCCCGGGCATGGGGGCCAGAAGTTCTACAAGCCTTTCCTCGGCAATCCTGGAAGCCTTTTCTTCTACCTGGGCCATTTTTTCCTGGCGAACCATACGAACAGCGGTTTCAACCAAATCACGGACCATGGATTCAACGTCCCTGCCCACATAACCTACTTCAGTAAACTTTGTTGCCTCCACCTTAACAAAGGGAGCATTAACCAAGCGGGCTAGGCGGCGGGCTATTTCCGTTTTCCCTACCCCCGTAGGGCCGATCATTAATATATTCTTAGGCATTACCTCTTCCCGCAAATCCTTAGGCAACTTACTGCGGCGATATCGGTTACGAAGTGCAACGGCCACCGCTTTTTTTGCTTCTTTTTGTCCGACAATGTATTTGTCAAGTTCTGCTACAATTTCTCGCGGAGTCAGAGTCACTGTATCCACCTCGGCTTTGAACAAATTTTATGCTGCTTGGAGCTATTAATAATTAAGTAAGCGCCCGGCGGGCGCCTACAACTCTTCAACTGTTATCCGGTCATTAGTATAAACACACATCTCAGCAGCCACTTGCAAGGCTTCTCTAACAATTTCCGGCGCAGTCATGTCCGTGTTTTTGGCAAGTACCCGAGCCGCAGCAAGAGCGTAGGCACCTCCCGAACCAATAGCCATTATACCGTCGTCCGGCTCTATAACCTCACCACTTCCGCTAATAACCAGCAGGTGGTGTTTATCTGCCACTATCAGCAAGGCCTCCAACCGGCGTAAAAATTTATCTAGCCGCCATTCTTTGGCCAGTTCCACCGCCGCCCGCTGCAGGTTACCGTGGTAAGCTTCTAACTTGCGCTCGAACTTTTCAAAAAGGGTAAAGGCATCAGCTACTGAGCCGGCAAAACCAGCTAAAACACTATTATTATAAAGGCGCCGAACTTTTTTGGCCTGATGTTTCAAAATGGTATTTTCACCAAAAGTAACCTGACCATCTCCCGCCAGGGCTACTTTATCGCCTTTTTTTACCGCTACTATGGTAGTACCGTGAAACATTGAAATTCCCCTTTCCATAATATCAAAGGGAACTAAGCCCTCGGGTGTGCTTTTTTGTATTGTTCCTTAAGCTTCTCCCTGGTCACATGGGTATATATCTGGGTGGTAGACAGGCGAACATGCCCCAGCAGTTCCTGCACCCCCCGCAAGTCAGCCCCATTATCCAGCAGGTGGGTGGCAAAACTATGCCTTATGGTATGGGGGCTAACTCCTTTCTCCAAGTGTAATTTTTGCACATAACCGGACAAAATATTTCTCACTCCCCGGGCCGTTAACCTGACGCCGCGGTAATTCAAAAACAGTGCTTCGCAGCCGGCACCAGCACGGGAAATCAATTTATGCCGGGCCCTTTTCAAGTAATCCTCCAGGGCCCTTAAAGCATAAGAGCCAATAGGCACAATCCTCTCCTTATTTCCTTTTCCCGTAACTCGTACGGATTGTGACACAAAGTCTATATCGGACAAATCCAGCGAAACAAGCTCACCTACCCTGATACCTGTGGCGTACAAAACTTCTAAAATAGCCCTATCCCGAATGCCAAGGAGCCGGTCCAGCGAAGGCATTTCTATCAACATTCGAACCTCATCTTTATACAAAAAATTAGGAAGTTGTCTCCTTTGCCTGGGTACCGACAGGCGGTGCAGGGGATTTGTATCTAAATACCCTTCCCGGCACAAAAACCGGCAGAAAGTTCTCCAGGCCGACAACCTTCGGGCCACTGTAGCCCGGGACAAGCCCCGTGCCCGCAATTGACCCAGATATTGACGCAACAATGTATAATTGATTTCTTCTGGTTTTATTTTTTCATCCTTCTTTTCCAACACTTGAGAAAAAAAATCTATTCCGTCAAATAAATCCCTGCGATAACTTTCCAGGGTAAGGGGAGAACAATTCCTTTCCACCTTCAGGTATACCATGAAAGAGTCTATGTAACTATACATTACTAATCATCTCCGGCAGGAGTAGCCCAATCCTCTATTTTAGCCTTCCACTTTTCCAGCACATCCAGGGCACGGGCGGAAATCATCCTGTTTCGCTGTTTTTTGTTCCGCACCTTTTTCTCCAGCGGAGGTAATAGGCCGAATGTAATGTTCATGGGCTGGAAATTCCGGGGATCGGCCGTTGTAATATAGTGGGCCAATGCTCCATGAGCCGTTTCCCGGGGGAATACAACTGGTTTTAGGCCCCCGGCCAGCCTGGCTGCGTTAATTCCAGCAACCAGCCCGGAAGCAGCTGATTCCACATAACCTTCTACGCCGGTCACTTGCCCCGCCAAAAAAAGGTCTTCACGCTTTTTACACTGATAAGTAGGCTTAAGCAATACAGGGGTATTAACATAAGTATTTCTGTGCATAACGCCAAACCTGACAAATTCCGCCTTTTCCAATCCCGGAATCATCCGGAAAACCCTTTCTTGCTCGCCCCATTTTAAGTGGGTTTGAAAGCCAACTAGGTTATAAAGGGTACCCTCAGCATTATCCTGGCGTAACTGCACCACTGCATACGGCTGCTCGCCGGTCCTGGGGTCCACCAGCCCCACCGGCTTGAGGGGGCCGAACCTCATGGTATCGGGCCCCCTAGCTGCCATAACTTCTATGGGCATACAACCCTCAAAGTTAATTTCCTTTTCAAACTTTTTTCGGGGAGCCCTTTCGGCGGAAACCAAAGCCTTCCAAAAACGCTCATACTCTTCTTTATTCATGGGGCAATTTATATAAGCCGCTTCCCCCTTCCCGTAACGGGAAGACCAAAAGGTCACCTCCTGATTTATCGACTCCAGGGTTACAATGGGGGCCACCGCATCATAAAAATACAGGTACTCCTCCCCCGTAAACTTTTTGAGACTTTCAGCCATGGCATCCGAGGTTAGGGGACCGGTGGCCAAAATTACTATGCCGGGGGGTATGTCTGAAAGTTCCTCCCTATAAACCGTAACCCGCGGGTGATTAATAAGCTTCTCGGTTACAGCCCTGGAAAACCCATCTCTATCCACGGCAAGGGCACCACCTGCCGGTATCCGGTGAGCGTCGGCACACTGCATTATCAGGGAACCCAACCTGCGCATTTCCTCTTTAAGTAAACCTACCGCATTCTCCAGGGCATTTGCCCTTAACGAATTACTACATACTAATTCGGCAAAATCCCCCGTATGGTGGGCCGGTGTACTTTTTTTCGGCCGCATTTCATAAAGGTGAACCTCTATTCCTCTTTCCGCTACCTGCCACGCAGCTTCGGAACCGGCCAAGCCGGCACCCACAACTGTTACCATTCTCTTTTTCATCTAGACACTCCACTTAACCAAGTTATTATACCACATATTTTCTATTTTTTGAGCATCCTTTTTCTTGCCATTCTTCTTTTTCCTGTTTTTCAGGCTACAATCTTCATTAATACAATAATAGACTTCTTTACCTCTTTTATTTTTTTTCACCAACATGCTGCCACACTCGACACACTTTCTCGCCGTAGGCTCATCCCAAGTTACAAATTCACACTTGGGATAATTGCTACAACCGTAAAACTTACGCCCCTTTTTGCTGCGTCTGAGCACCAATTCACCGTTACACTCGGGACAAGGCACTCCAGTGGGCTCTAACAAGGGCTTAGTGAACGTACAATCCGGAAAACCCGGGCAAGCTAAAAACTTTCCGTAACGACCCATCTTGACAACCAGATTCTTACCACATTCCTCGCATATCTCATCCGTAACTTCATCAGCTATTTCTACCCTCCCAATTTCATCTTCAGCCTTCTCCAGACTCTCAATAAAAGGCCTATAAAAATCCTCGAGAACCTTTACCCAATCCACTTCACCTTCCTCTATACTATCCAGGCTCTCCTCCATTTCTGCAGTAAACTCCACATCAATAATGTCGGGAAAGTATTCCTTTAACAAGTCTACCACCAGCATACCAAGCTCGGTAGGAAAAAATTTCTTATTCTCCCTAACCACGTACCCCCGCTTTAAAATTGTATCAACAATAGGGGCATAAGTGCTTGGGCGGCCAATCCCCTTCTCTTCCAATGTTTTAATCAGCGTGGCATCGGTATAGCGTGGGGGAGGCTGGGTGAAGTGTTGCTCAGGAGCTAAAGAAAGTAGCTTAAGTTCTTCCCCCACAAACAATTCGGGAAGTAATTTATTAACCTCCTCTTCCTTGTTATCATTGGCCTCGGTATATACCTGCATAAATCCAGGAAATTTTACCACTGAGCCGGTAGCACGAAAGACATAGTCCCCGGCTGAAATATCAACACTGGTGGTATCGATAACAGCAGCGCTCATTTGACTACTAATAAAGCGCTCCCAAATCAAACGATACAGGCGGAATTGATCCCTGCTTAAATATGGCTTGACGGTATCGGGGTCCCTGTAAACGGAAGTAGGCCTGATAGCCTCGTGAGCATCCTGGATTTTACCTTTTTTAGTTTTTTCTTCCCGCTTTTCTTTGGGTAAATACTCTTGGCCGAACTTTTCACTGATGTAAGCATAAGCCTCTTCCCTGGCTGTGGACGAAACCCTGGTAGAGTCCGTACGAATATAAGTAACCAAACCTACCGGGCCTTCCTTGCCCAAGTCCAGGCCTTCGTACAATTGCTGGGCCACCATCATTGTTTTCTTGGCTGTAAAGTTTAGCTTTCGGTAAGCTTCCTGCTGCAAACTGCTTGTGGTAAAGGAAGCAGGGGGATTGCGCTTCCTCTTCTTCTTACTGACTTTGGTAACAACGTAGCTTGCCCGGTCCAAGTCCTTTGTTATTTGCTCTACCCGCTCCTGGTTGGAAATTTCAGCCTTTTTACCGGCAATTTTGTACAGTTTGGCCTCAAAGGAATTACGGCCCTTGGCCAGCTTGGCAGTTAGCGTCCAATATTCCTGGGGAACAAAATTGCGAATTTCTTCTTCCCGGTCACAAATAAGTTTCACGGCCACAGACTGTACCCGGCCTGCACTTAAGCCCTTTTTAATCTTCCGCCATAGTAAGGGACTCAGGTTATATCCTACTAACCGGTCCAGAATACGCCTGGCCTGCTGCGCATTAACCCGGTTACGATCAATGGGTCTGGGGCGCTTCACCGCCTGCTGCACCGCTTGTTTAGTAATTTCATTGAATTCGATGCGACACAGCCCGTCCTCATCAATATTAAGGAGATTACTAAGATGCCAGGCAATGGCTTCCCCTTCTCTGTCGGGGTCGGAAGCAAGTAAAACCTTATCGGCCTTTTTAACCGCCGACTTTAACTCCTTTATAATTTCTCCCTTGCCCCGGATGGTAATATATTTGGGCTTAAACCCGTTTTCCACATCAACTCCAAACTGGCTTTTGGGCAAATCCCGCACATGTCCCATAGAAGCTTTAACAGTATACTTTTTTCCCAAAAATTTAGTTAAACTTTTGGCTTTTGCCGGAGATTCTACAATAACCAATGTCTTACCCAAGCAGGTCACCCCATTTACGATAACCGTACAAATGGTATTTTCCACAATATTATTTTTAAAAATTTATCAAAACTTATCTTGTATTATTACTATATTAAGGTGAGCTTTTTTCAATAAAAATATCTAATCCATTTCATATAATTTTAACCGACATTTTGCACAAACCTCTTGCCTGGAAGTTGTTTAACAACACCTTTTACTTCTAAATACATTAACAGCGAAAGTACTTCTCCTGGAGAACTTCCTGAACGACTGATTATTTCGTCCAGGTGCATGGGCTCTGAACATAATAAATTAAAAATTTTTTTCTCTTTAGTAGATAAATTAATATTCACCCTGCTCTCCGGCACCTCTTCGTTTGGGAAGAGATTACCAATCCCTAACTCCTCCAGGATATCAGTAACACTTTCCACCAGCTTAGCACCTTGCTTGATTAAACCGTTGGGCCCCTTGCTCATGCGGCTGTAAATATTACCCGGCACTGCCGCTACGTCTCGCCCCTGTTCCAGGGCTATATTAGCAGTTATAAGGGCCCCACTGCGCTCACCGGCCTCTACCACCACCACACACTGTGACAGGCCGCTTATAATGCGATTGCGAACCGGGAAATGCCAGGGCTCGGGCGCGGAACCCGGAGGGAATTCACTTATTATTGCCCCCTTTGATATTATCTCCTGCATAACCTTGTCATTCTCCGGTGGATAGACCACGTCCACACCGCACCCCAGAACGGCAATGGTATACCCTCCTACTGCTTTCATTGCCCCCTTATGGGCCGCGGTATCAATGCCCCTGGCCATGCCGCTCACCACGGTAACACCGGCCCTGGCCAGATCACGGCCTAATTGTTCAGCCACTTTTAAGCCATAGGCAGTGGCCTTACGAGAACCGACCACGGCCACAGCAGAACCTGTTGGCTTAAGTTTTCCCCTGACAAACAAACCAGGGGGCGGCTCATAAATATCCCGTAACAATTGGGGATAATTAGTATCATAATAACATATGAAGTCAATATTATTATTTTTTAATTTTTCCAATTCTTGCTCCGGATCGATATACTCCCGCCTTCGGAGAAGATTCTGTACTGAATCATCTTTTAATCCGATAACTTGTACCAATTCCTTATCTTGGGCATACCATGCGAATTCCAGAGACCCGAAGTATTTTACCAGCGACCATATTTTGGATGAAGAACCAGGCAGCAAAAATTGCCAGCCAAGCCAGTATAATCTTTTATCCATATAAACCTCACCCTGAATGTAGTACACCCCCTAATGCATTACGCTAATTTTTCGGGATCTAACTGGAATTTCCTGCAAAAACTTTTTAATTTTAATCCAACTCCACCGGTAATAAGTAACTTTTAAGTTCCCTTAACCCACGGCACCTCCGTCCTCTCACGGTTTCCACCAACTTATCCAGACTCTGCCGATAAGATAGCATTTTCCTCCAAAGATCCCCATCTAAATCAAATACCCTTTGCTTAATTGTATGGATGGTGAAGGCTGCTGATGAAGCTAAACTTGGCACTTCATCCCATTTTACAGGCGTTGAAACAGGTGCCCCCGGAAGAGGACGCAAGCTATAAGGAAAAACCATAGTTCTACCCCTCCCATTTTGCAAGTAGTCCAGATATACCTTACCATAGCGCTTATTTACTCTTCTTTCAACGGTGGACTTTTGCGGAAATACTTTAACAACCAATTCCGCGATGTATTTTATGCACTCCGTTACCACTTCAAAGCTATATTCAGGTAAGATTGGAACAAATATATGCAGCCCGCTGGCGCCCGATGTTTTGACAAAAGAATTCAAATCAAAAAAATGCAATGATTTTCTAACCAGTAAAGCAACCTTGCTCACTTCCGAAAAACTCACTCCTTCAGCCGGGTCGAGATCCATTACCGCCACGTCGGGGCAATCCAGATTACTTAATGTGCTCAGCCAGGCATGTATCTCTATACACCCCTGGTTGGCAAGCCATATTAAAGTGGCAACATCATTGCAAATGATATAATTGATAATTTTCTGCGAGTGCTCAACGGGGAAGGTTTTCACCCATTCCGGTGCATAGGAGGGACAGTCCTTTTGATAAAAGGAATGACCCCCTATGCCGTCAGGATAACGCTTCATCACCAGGAGCCGGTTTTTAAGATAGGGCAGGATAAGCGGGGCCATTTCGGAATAGTACTTTATCAGGTGGGCTTTAGTTAACCCTTCTCCTGGCCAAAACTTCTTATCCAAATTAGTAAGATTTATTTCCTTACCCTCTACAATAACTATTGTAGCTTTCAATTACCCACCTCCGTTTGTGAAATTATCTCTTGCAAATGTAACGATAATTGTTACCGGCAAAATAATCAAAATTTAATTTATTAATAGCCGATGAGGCCAGAAAAGGCGAAGGAGCCCGTCCCGGGTTAACGTTTTCCAGGCAAATAGGGGCTCCGCAATTTTTTGCCATTACCCACTTAAGGCCTTCGGCCGCACATGCTTTTACAAATTGCTTTCCCTTTTCCAGAATGTATGCGGAGATTAAAGATGCTCAGCAACCTTGGTACTATTAACCAAAATTTCTTTCCTTTTCACCAGGAGGTCCTCAGGTAAAGAATATCAAAAGCTACATATATGGCAGGATCCCCGGCCGCGGCACCCCATATCTTCCTTAATATCGGTAAGCCTGCCACGAGACTGCAGACTGTGAAAGGACGGCTTCCCGTTTTAAAGTACAATTATTTCTCCGTCAAGCACCGCCGGTCTGCCCGGCACCGAGGAATTCAACCCGGCCAGTTCGGGAAAGGTCATAGTCCATATCCACCCCGTTCCGGGAAAATAGCTTGACTCTTCCGTTCAAATAACAGGGGCACCTGTATCCGTTCCACTTTATCTCAAACAGATACTCCTTGCGATCAAAGGGTGAAGAAGGTACGGCCAGCATGGGCTTAAGCACGGGTAAATCCAGGAAACTCAATAGTTTTCCCTCCCACAAAACTTCTAACCGTCCACCGCCTGCCTTCCCGAACCATGCTTTTTCCCACCATTACCCGCCTTAACGGACTTGTTTTCTTTTTCCTTGTTTGCCATTTCAATACTGGCTTTCAGGGCGGACATCAAATCAACCACTTTACCGGTTTCGGGTTTGGCGGGTACCTCCACCGCCTTACCGGCAATCCGGGCCTGAATTACCTCCATCAATGCTTCCCTGTACTCGTTGGTATATTTCTCCGGCTCAAAATCACTGGAAAGGCTTTCTATAAGGTTAACTGCCATTTTTACTTCATTGTCATGAAGCCTGACTTTATAATTAAGTTCCTGCAGTTGCTTACTTTCCCGAACTTCATCCGGATAATGCATCGTACTCATTACCACCACATCTTCTGCCACACGCAAGGCCGCCAGGGATTCCCTGCTCCTGATAACCACCCGGGCAATGGCAACTTTTCCAGTATCCGCCATGGCCCTTTTCAAGAGTTCATATACCTTTTCTCCCCCCTCCCCGGGGACCAGGTAGTAAGCCCGGTTATAATATACGGGGTCTATATTAGTAAGGTCCACAAAGTCCATAATATCAATACTTTTGGTAATCTCCGCCGCTAACTTTTCAAATTCCTCTTCCCTTATAACAACATACTTTCCCTTTTCATATTGATACCCCCTGACCAATTCCTTTACGGGTACTTCTTCATCACAATAGGGACAGTAACGGCGGTACTGAATGGGATTTTTACACCTGTCATGCAGGTAATTGAATCGAACATCCTTTTTCTCAGTGGCCGCATACATTTTCACAGGAACATAAACCAGCCCGAAACTAACAGCACCTTTCCATAAAGGCCGCAATGTCATCACCTCTTTTTCATTTTCTGAAACCATGATATAACCAGGTAAAATATATTTACTCCGAGCCCTATGGAAAGTTATAACAGGGCAGCCAGCGCCCACATGGGTAAAAAGACCGGTTCCAATCTTTGAACAAATCTGCCCCAATAAATAAGTCTTGTCATTTCAAAAGCGGATAGGGGAATTTCTTCCGCTACGGGTATGGGAAAAATTAAAAGGTAAATCAACACTATAACCACCATGATAATCCCCGAAATAATCAGGCTTGTTATACTTTCACAATTTCCATTGCAGCGTAGCGACCGACTCTTGATTATCTTCCTGCTTTTTTATTTCGCCGTCATCTTTGCCCAGCCGTATCGGGCTTGCGCATGACTCTGGTACGAACCCTGTTTTTCCCGGAACGCTCATTATCGCCCTTGCTTTTTTCATCATCCCCTCCGGTATTTGAAATTTCCTTTGTCCCGGTCTTTTCGTCACCAGGGGCCCCGGCTCTTTGGCCGAGGTTTGTCAGTTCAAAGGTCATACCTTCGAGGAGTTGAAAAGTTAATAAGGTTTTTACCCTTTGCCAGATGGAAATACAACTCACCTCCCGTCAAGCATAATTCAAAACAGGATTTAAGCGCTTATTATCATTAGTCAGATTGGGATAAATTATGTCCTATTTGGCGTAATATATTGCATTTAAAGCAAAAATCACCGGCGTAATATATCCACATAAGAGCGTTAAAAAGAAAGGAGTGATTCACATCCTAAGTCACGAATTATTAGTAATTTACAGTAACGATCCCAAAGCCATGGCCAAAAACATCTTAAAAAGAGCCCGAGTAGAAGCCGATTTATCAAGGGATATGCTTATTGGCATTAAACCAAACCTGATTTTAGCTAAGCCGTCGGAATCGGGAGCAACCACCAGCCCGGAACTGGTAAGCGGCATTTTGAATTTCTAAGGACAAATGGGTTTGACAATATTAAAATCATGGAGAGTTCCTGGGTAGGGGACAGGACTTCACGGGCCTTTAAGGTGTGTGGATATGATACAATATCTCAAAAGTATAACGTACCCTTGGTTGATTTAAAGAAAGACGAAACCGTAGAGCTTAATATAAAGGGAATGAGTATTAAAGTAGCCAAAAGTGTGCTGGCAGTGGATTACCTTATTAATATTCCTGTTTTAAAAGCTCACTGCCAAACTAAACTTACCTGTGCCCTTAAAAACCTGAAGGGATGCATCCCGGACGCAGAAAAGCGCAGGTTCCACACCTTGGGCCTGCATAAGCCCATTGCTTACCTGAACAGTATCATTAAAACCGACTTGGCTATAGTAGACGGGATTATTGGGGACCTTACTTTCGAAGAGGGAGGTAATCCCGTTCAGATGAACAGGATTATTCTGGGCAAGGACCCGGTACTGGTGGACTCCTATGCCTGTGAGCTTCTGGGCTATAATCGGGAAGAGGTTGAATACATCGGCCTAGCGGAAAAAATTGGGAGTAGGAATGGGGGACCTAAATAAAGCCAAAATAACGGAAATAAATAAAGACAGTTGTTCCCGGCAAAAACTTGAACCAACTGAAAAAATAAAAGAGCTGGCCCGGTGGATTATGACTAAGAACGCTTGCTCCGCCTGCTACGGCAGCCTGGTGTACGCATTGGGAAGAATGCGGGAAAAGGGAAAATTGAAAAAATTAAAGACAAAAATAGCTATCGGCCAGGGATATAAAAATAAACCTTTAGAGGGCTTAGGAGTAGGTACATGCACCCGAAAAGCCAGCTATTACGTTGCCGGGTTCCACCTAAAGCTGCGGATATCGTTCAAGAACTGGAAAAATTTTGAAGTGATTGACAGAAAATAATTAGACACAAAACAAGCACTAATTTATAATTAAACCAAAAAAGAAAGGAGAATATTCAATGCCCATAGTTCAAATTGACATGTTAGAAGGTAGAACGGTGGAGCAAAAAAGAAAAATGGCCCGGGAAATCACCGAGGTCATAGCAAAGAATTGCAACTGTCCTGAGGATGCAGTTATCATTGTAATCAGAGAATCGTCCCAGGAACATATTGCCAAAGGCGGAGTTTTAATGAGTGACAGTAAGTAATTATTTGTGACCCAAAATGCCCACTGACGTGGGCATTGAGGCTGTTGACAAAAACAAGTCAACAGCCTTTTATTTTATGGTAAAATTGAGTAAATAAGAATTAGGAGCGAACAAACATGTTAAAAAAACCAGAGTACCGCCAAGGACAACTGGAACTTGTTTGCCTAGAACAACTGGTACCTGAAGATCACTTGCTGAGGAAAATAAGTCGCTTCATAGACTTTAACTTCATAAGAGAAAAGGTCAAACACCTATATTGCCCGGATAACGGTCGTCCTTGTGTAGATCCCGTAATGCTTTTTAAAATGCTTTTTATTGGCTACCTCTTTGGCATAAGATCTGAACGGCAACTGGTTAAAGAAATAGAGGTTAACATAGCTTACCGTTGGTTTTTGGGCCTTTCCCTAACAGATAAAGTTCCTCATCATTCCACCATTAGCCAGAACCGGCGGCGTAGATTTAATGGCACAAATATTTGTCAGGAAATATTTGATGAAATAGTTATGCAAGCAATTAAGAAAGGACTAATAGATGGAAAAGAGTTATTTACGGACTCTACACATTTAAAGGCCAATGCCAACAAAAATAAATTCACACTCAAAAAAGTGAAACGTTCAACTCAAGCTTATTTGGAAGAACTGGAGCATTCAGTGGAGGATGATAGAAAAAAGCATGGAAAAAAGCCGTTGAAACCAAAAGAAGAACAACTTGAAAAAAACAAAGAAATACGGGTGAGCACCACGGACCCGGAAAGTGGCTACATGGTTAGGGACGGCAAACCCCAGGGTTTTTATTACCTTAACCACGTAACGGTTGATGGAAAGCTAAGCTTGATTACCGACGTATATGTTACCCCCGGAAATGTGCATGATTCTGCACCTTACATAGGCCGTTTGGACCGTCAGATAAAGCGCTTTGGCTTTGAAGTGGAAGCAGTAGCCCTGGATGCCGGGTATTTAACCATGCCTATATGCCATGAACTGCAAAAAAGAGATATTTTTGCTGTTATAGCCCATCGACGTTACCATCCTAAGAAAGGCTTATTTCACAAATGGCAATTCAAATATGATAAGGAAAATGACTGCTATATATGTCCTGCCAAACAGAAACTTACCTACCGTACCACCAACCGCCAGGGGTTCCGGGAATATGTTTCAGACCCCCGGATATGCAAAATCTGCAAATATTTATCTAAATGCACCCATTCCAAAAGCTATACTAAAGTAATTACTCGACACGTTTGGGAAGATAGCAAAGACTGGGTAAGACAGAACCGCCTCAGTGAGCGGGGGAAAGCCTTATACAAAAGAAGAAAAGAAACTGTTGAGCGGAGTTTTGCTGATGCCAAAGAACTCCACGGGTTACGCTATGCCCGTTATAGGGGTAGAGCAAAAGTTATGGAGCAGTGCTTATTGACAGCTGCCTGTCAGAATATGAAAAAGATGGCAAATTATCTCTGGAAGAGGGGTAACCCTCCTTTTTTACCACTGCTGGTTCGGATAATACAAAAGTTTTCGCAAAAGCAATTTAGCTTGAAATATGCAATGTAAAGTTAAACCCGGGGCAAAACCCGGGTTTGTCAGCAATCTCATGCCCACTGACGTGGGCATTTATTTTTAACCTCAAGCACTATAATTTGAACAACATTTCCTTATAACGTTTAGGTTTAATTTAAAATGTTTAACCACGGCGTGGTTTAAAAGTTTCGCAGGCAGTATCATCTGAACTACTAATCATAAAGTTATTGCGAATCATTGGTGTTCGGTTAAGCCCCGGATATTCCATTAACAACCAGAGATGGGGCTTTATCCCTGGAAAATGAGTGACGAAAATTGTTCTTTGAAAAAAAGGAATAGGTCCCTCCCTTTGTGGAATTCTTCTCCAAATAATCCTCCCGAGGAGGTTACACAACTGACTCTAATTCCCGGAAAAATTAATCCGTACGAAATAGAAAACGTTCTGACCAAGATGTTTTCTCCGGAGTGGCTAAGGGAAACAGCGGCCAAAGTCGGGTACGTCCAGCGCAACCGGAAGATCGACCCGGTCACCTTTTTCTGGGTATTGGTGCTTGGCTTTGGAGTTGGAGTGCAGCGCACCACTGCCTCCTTAAGGAGGGCCTACGAGACGGTCTCGGCGGAAACGCTCGTCCCATCCTCTTTTTATGACCGCTTCAACAAGAGGCTCACTGCCTTTCTGAAAGAGTGCCTGGCGCACGGCATAGCGGAACTGGCCAAACATGCCAGCCTTACGCTCTCAGACAAACTAAAGGGATTCAAGGACCTGATGGTGGCAGACGGCAGCATTGTCAGGTTGCACGATAATTTGGCTGCACAGTTTCCCGGGGCGAGGGGCAAGGCCGAACTCAAAATACATACCGTCATCGGGATCACCAGCAACAAAAAGAGCATAGCCATCTATCCCGGCAAGACCGCTGATATAAAAACCATGCGCATCGGACCCTGGGTGAAGGACAACATCCTCCTGTTTGAACTTGGTTACTTCAAATACGAGCTGTTCAGCAGGATCAGGGAAAATAAAGGATACTTCGTAAGCAGGCTCAAGCAATCGGCCAACCCGACCATCGTCTCGGTGCTGCACGCCTACCGGGGTAATCCGATCGACCTTGCCGGCAAAAAGCTCAAGGAGATCCTCCCCCATCTGCAGGGGGAGATAATCGACGTCGAGGTGGAGGTCTCCATCAAAGGCAAGAAGACCGAGAAAGATGGTGCGTTCGAGGTTTATCGTCCCAAGGGCAGCACGTCTAAAGTTAAAGAAACCTTCCGCCTGGTGGGAGTGCTCGACAAGGAAAGCAAGACGTACCATTTCTACCTCACCAACATCACGCCGGAACAGCTTTCAGCAGAGGATGTGGCGCTCCTTTACCGGGCGCGCTGGAGTATCGAACTGGTTTTCAAAGAACTGAAGCGCCTCTACCAGCTGGATGTGATCTCCAGCGGCGCGCCTGCCGTGGTAGAATCCCTGGTCCTGGTGGCCATGCTGACCCTGGTCGTAAGCCACCGGCTGCTTAACCACATGCGGTTGCTGGCTCCGGAGAAAAGCACTCGCTTTACACCTTTGCGCTGGGCCGAGTCTTTTTACTCTATTGCGCCGGTTATAATGACTCGTGTACTCAAGTTTATCGGAATTGACGAAGATCCTCTCCTGCTCATAATTTACTTCATGACTGAGGGCGTTAATCCCAGTGTCAACAGAGAACGCCTGTTGTCACCGTGGGTAAAGGCGGTAAATTCCCAGGTATTAGATGGAAATAAGTAACATATCTGGTAAACCGATCACGCATGATTGCGAATAGGTCTGACGTGAATACTGGAAGCCCGGCATTCTTCTCCTTTCTGATATATACACTCTTTAACGGAACATTTGATTTTTGACACATGTACTCCTCCTTAGAAATTATTGGTATTATTTTAGACAAAAAAGAGGTTTTTATTCCTTATATTAATTAATTTCAATAATTAATTATATAAAGAATACTGGTTTTAAATGACTTAATTTAATAATTTTACAGGCTTTATATTTATTAAAAAGGGTAATTATATTTAATAAGCTCAACATAAAAGGAGGTTATTTAAAAATATGACAGTTGGCAATAAGATGCACCAAACCCTGTCCAGCCTTAAGGCAGCTGCTGCCAACTTGCAATCATTCGCTTTAGACACTCAGGATCAACAAGCCAAGCAAATGTTCACTCAAATGAATCAACAACTGGAAAATATGACCCGACAACTGCAAGATCGTGTAAACTATATTGAACAACAGGAACCTCAATACAAGATGCAGCAGCAGCAACAGCAACAACAATAGTTTTTATATTTATAATATTATGAAACTTGAAAAGGCGCAGGATTAGAACTTCCTTCCTGCGCCTCTCATAACTCTATTTTACATATAAACAAAAAATAACTGGGTATTAACCCGGCCTAAAACTAGTTGTAGATAAATAATTTATTATTAAATAAATTGAGATTGCTGACAAACCCGGGTTTTACCCCGGGTTTAACTTTACATTGCATATTTCAAGCTAAATTGCTTTTGCGAAAACTTTTGTATTATCCGAACCAGCAGTGGTAAAAAAGGAGGGTTACCCCTCTTCCAGAGATAATTTGCCATCTTTTTCATATTCTGACAGGCAGCTGTCAATAAGCACTGCTCCATAACTTTTGCTCTACCCCTATAACGGGCATAGCGTAACCCGTGGAGTTCTTTGGCATCAGCAAAACTCCGCTCAACAGTTTCTTTTCTTCTTTTGTATAAGGCTTTCCCCCGCTCACTGAGGCGGTTCTGTCTTACCCAGTCTTTGCTATCTTCCCAAACGTGTCGAGTAATTACTTTAGTATAGCTTTTGGAATGGGTGCATTTAGATAAATATTTGCAGATTTTGCATATCCGGGGGTCTGAAACATATTCCCGGAACCCCTGGCGGTTGGTGGTACGGTAGGTAAGTTTCTGTTTGGCAGGACATATATAGCAGTCATTTTCCTTATCATATTTGAATTGCCATTTGTGAAATAAGCCTTTCTTAGGATGGTAACGTCGATGGGCTATAACAGCAAAAATATCTCTTTTTTGCAGTTCATGGCATATAGGCATGGTTAAATACCCGGCATCCAGGGCTACTGCTTCCACTTCAAAGCCAAAGCGCTTTATCTGACGGTCCAAACGGCCTATGTAAGGTGCAGAATCATGCACATTTCCGGGGGTAACATATACGTCGGTAATCAAGCTTAGCTTTCCATCAACCGTTACGTGGTTAAGGTAATAAAAACCCTGGGGTTTGCCGTCCCTAACCATGTAGCCACTTTCCGGGTCCGTGGTGCTCACCCGTATTTCTTTGTTTTTTTCAAGTTGTTCTTCTTTTGGTTTCAACGGCTTTTTTCCATGCTTTTTTCTATCATCCTCCACTGAATGCTCCAGTTCTTCCAAATAAGCTTGAGTTGAACGTTTCACTTTTTTGAGTGTGAATTTATTTTTGTTGGCATTGGCCTTTAAATGTGTAGAGTCCGTAAATAACTCTTTTCCATCTATTAGTCCTTTCTTAATTGCTTGCATAACTATTTCATCAAATATTTCCTGACAAATATTTGTGCCATTAAATCTACGCCGCCGGTTCTGGCTAATGGTGGAATGATGAGGAACTTTATCTGTTAGGGAAAGGCCCAAAAACCAACGGTAAGCTATGTTAACCTCTATTTCTTTAACCAGTTGCCGTTCAGATCTTATGCCAAAGAGGTAGCCAATAAAAAGCATTTTAAAAAGCATTACGGGATCTACACAAGGACGACCGTTATCCGGGCAATATAGGTGTTTGACCTTTTCTCTTATGAAGTTAAAGTCTATGAAGCGACTTATTTTCCTCAGCAAGTGATCTTCAGGTACCAGTTGTTCTAGGCAAACAAGTTCCAGTTGTCCTTGGCGGTACTCTGGTTTTTTTAACATGTTTGTTCGCTCCTAATTCTTATTTACTCAATTTTACCATAAAATAAAAGGCTGTTGACTTGTTTTTGTCAACAGCCTCAATTTATTATTAAATAAATTTTTTACTTACCCTCTCTCCGTTATACGTAAATAACACCCGTTTATTATCCAATATAGTTTCCAGGTGCACCGGTCTTCCCCAAAGATTATATACATGGGGAATGGTACGCTCCAAATAATAAACGTCTAATTCCATACCTTCGTATATGTGTCTTAAATATAATTCGCCTCTCTTACCGAAATCTCCGTTTTCCACAACAATATAGGGGTAACCACAATTATTCAAGCTGGATACCAAACCATCCCGTACTTTCTCCCAATCTTTTTCAACGATCTTCCACTCATAACCAACTTTTTTATATAAATACAGGTCTTCCTTCTCTACAAATTCCTTTGTCATGTAATTACGCAAAAAGGAAATGTCGTTATCCAGTTCCCGTACTTCAAATATCTTTTGCCTGCCTTCACCGCCTACACGCCCGTATTTTTCTCTTTCCTCCTGGGTCGGTTCATCCCAGCGCCTTTCAATGTCTTCAAATAATTTTAGTCCCACATAATACGGATTTATCCTTACCTTCGACGTTTGTATAACTCCGGCATGCAATTTGGCAAATTCAATTGATTCATCCTCATCTAAATCAAGTTCCCGCATGATACGTAAATGCCAATATGTAGCCCATCCTTCGTTTATAATCTTAGTTTGCATTTGCGGCCAAAAGTAGAACATTTCTTCCCTAATTATGGAAACAATATCCCGCTGCCAATCTTCCAAATCCCGGGCATGCTCCATTATAAACAACAATAAGTCCTTTTCAGGTTTTTTCGGAAATTTTTTCGGAGGCTCGCATTCTCCTTTATACTGATGGTCCCTGTGGTCCAACTCCCAGAGATCATTATAAGGAGTCTCTTGCCTACTGTGATGATGCTTATAACCGCATCCACCCTTGCAACTCCCCCCTGAACAACATTTCCCGCCGGCGGACGGTTCCTGCTTTACCAGGTCATTCTTTCCAATGTGCCCGTAGGGATCAATATGTTCCTGTATTGATATCACAGAATCCAAAAATGACTCAACCTTATCCCTACCGTATAAAAACTCATATTTCCTTATCCTCTGGGCTGCCACGGACATTGACTCTACCATTTTACGGGAGGTCCGCCGGAAATGAACGTTGTTTTTGAAAAAATCACAGTGGGCTAAAACGTGGGCCATAACCATTTTGTTTTCGATTAGTGAGTTACCCTCCAACAAAAATGCGTAGCAGGGGTCCGAGTTAATAACCATTTCATAAATGCGGTTCAAATTATAATCGTACTGAGTTTTCATTTTATGATAAGCCTTGCCAAAGGTCCAGTGAGAAAACCGCGTGGGCATGCCGTATGCACCGAAAGTATATAAAATATCTGCCGGACATATTTCAAAATACATATCGTAGAAATCAAGGTTAAATCCCTTGGCAATCTCAATAATTTTTTCCAGAGCTTCCTCTAATTCTTTTATTTCATTTTTTATCATAGTATCACTTCCCCATTCCCTTTTTATCACCAGTTAGCGGACCGGTGTTTCGGTCCGCTTTACGCTTGTAACTTCCCTAGATCCGGATTAAAAAATTTTTTCAGGGCCGGGTATACTCCGCTCTTATCACGGATGGAGACTGATATGAAATTTTTGTCTTCAATTTTTTTGAAAGCAGATTTTAACGTACTGGAATAGTAATACGGACCCTCTATTTCACCGTATCCCACCAGATTACATACCTTTAACAATTCTTTGACCAGGCGCACGCACTTTTCATTATCTGAAGAAAGGTTATCCCCGTCTGAGAAGTGAAATGCGTAAATATTATAATCTTCCGGGTTGAATCTTTCAGCTATGATCTTCAGGGCTAATTCATACACCGAGGAACACCGGGTACCCCCGCTGGCCCCCTTGGTGAAGAACTCTTCTTCCGTAGTCTCTTTGGCCGTTACATGGTGGGCCAAGAAAACAATGTCTACGTTTTGGTATTTAGTACGTAAGAACCGCACCATCCAAAAGAAAAAACTCCGGGCAATGTATTTTTCAAAGGGCCCCATAGACCCGGAGGTGTCTATCATAGCCAGTACCACAGCGTTACTTTCATGCTTATAGGTGGGCTCCCAAGTTTTAAACCGCAGGTCTTCCCGAGTTATTTTCCCTAACCCGCGCTTTCCTTCTTTCAGGGCCCTGCGCTTCATGGCTTCCAGTATGGTTCGCTTGCGGTCTATATTACTTTGGATACCGACCTTACGTACATCCCGAAACTCTACCCCTTCAGATAACAATTTAGGCTTTTTCTTTTGTTCCAGGTTAGGCAGCCCCAGATCTTCAAATATCATCTGGGCCAATTCATCTATAGTAATCTCCGCTTCGTAATAATCCACCCCCGGTTCTTCTCCGGCCCCCGGGCCCTGGCTCGAGCCCTTGGCGGCCTTCTTTTGAGCACTTCCAAGGACATCTCCTACTTTGCTGTTTCCTTTTCCCTGACCACCGTGCACCCTTTTTCCATCGTCAAACTTAAAATGAAACTCCTCCAGAGAACGGATAGGAACCTTTATAATTTTCTGTCCGTCCGACAAAACGATGCTTTCCTCACTACTTACAAATATCTGTGGTAATTTTGGATAATAATTCCATCGAGGGCACACTGGCTGATATGTTTATGGTGATATCCTTGTTGCGACCATAAACTGTTATTTCATTGATAAAGGCCCTTATAATCGCCCTCTTTTCCAAAGTTGTCAGTTTATCCAGATAACTCTTTAATACTTTTCCGGCAGAAGCTATGTTTTTAATCTCTTTGTGGGACACCTGCCTGTATTTTTCCGCCTGGAGCATTTTAATCTGTCGTCTTATGGTCTGCTCCCTGTCTGTCAGCTCTTTTAATATTTTCTTCGTTATGTCGTCCAGGGTGGTTGTTCCAGAGGCCAGCACATCCAGGATGTTTTTTCGGCCCTTTTCAACGGTTTTCAGTTCTTTAGCCAACTGGGAAATGCGCTCGTCTACCGGTTCTGTGTTGTCCTGGATGTTTTTGATGTATTCAAAAATCTTCTCCGGCTGGTTTATCCAGCTTACAACGTGCTCCCATACAATAGCCTCCAGCGGCTTTCCTTTAACGTACCGGTTTGGCTTACAACACCTTTGGCCTTTTTCCCGCCGGCACGAATACACAACGCTGTCAGGATGGTCAGGCTTCCGGTAATTTGTGCGCATACCGGTCATGGTATTTCCGCATTTCCCGCACCGCAACAACCCGGAGAGCAGGTAAACATATTTGGGATCGCCCGACCAGAGCCGCTTGCACCGGGCCAGCTTTTCCTGAACCTGGGCGAAAGTCTCCGGGTCGATTATTGCCGGGTAGGGGATTTCAATCCACTCTGATTCCGGCCGCAATGTCCGCTTGGCTTTTTCCCTGGTATACTTATTGTTTTTTATTCCGCTATCATTTCTTTTATTGAAGACGTGTTTTCCCATATACGTTGGGTTGGATAATATATAGCGAACTGTCTGTTTATACCATTTCTTTTGGCCCCCGGGCGCCGGGATGCCTAGATCCTCCAGCCGGTAGGCAAGAGCCGTCAGGCTTATATCCTCGCTGACGAACCACCGGAATATGTCTTTAACTATACCCGCCTCACGTTCTTCTATAAAAGCTTGTCCCTTTTCATTATACCGGTACCCAAACACATTAATCCGGTTAGGTTCCAGCCCGCTCCTGGCCTTTTGTATCTTTCCGCGCTTCATCCGCTCCCGGATTTTTTCTCGTTCATACTGGCTTACCGCACCACGAATGGCAAAAAACAGTTGCCCTTCAGGCGTCTTTTGCCAGTCCCAGCCGGTAAATATCAATTCCGTCCCGTGTTTTTCACACTCATCGGCTATAATTAACTGGTGGGCAAGGTTCCGGGCCAGCCGGTCGGGGTCACGGCATATAAGCACATCGATTTCCCCTCGACAAATAGCTTCCCGCAGTTCAGTCAGGCCCGGCCGTTCCAACAAACTACCGGAAATGCCCTCATCGGTATAAACAACTATGTTATCGGCTCCCAGTTCTCGGGCCTTTTCCTGGCATGCCAGCTCTTGCTCAGCCAGGGAATAACCTTTCACTTGTTCCTCGCTACTTACCCTGGTGTAGATTGCTGCAAGCAACTTCCCTCACCACCTTTTCTTTTCGGGCATTTTCGTTTTGTATATGTTTCAAAAGTATACTCGCCACGGTTTTATAGGCAGCTTCCAAATTTTTAACGCCCTGTTCATCATTGCGAAATTGCACCGTCACCTTAACCCCCACCTTTTCAACTCCTTTCGGTAAATTCTACGCAGACCAAGGATTGTCCTACAACTAAAAGCTTTCAAAAAATAAAAAAGTCCCGGCTACGGGTTCAACCCTGCCGGGAAATATTCCCTTGACTTCACTTCACTGCGGCTATTCTGGGCGGCAAGCTGTATATCCTTACAGGTATGCCGAGCTTCTCGGCTGCCTGCTTTTCCTGCAAACATCCCGGAGAGTTCCACCACTCCCCTGTTAACCATAGTTCTTCACATTCCGATAAAAGGCGAAAGCAATACTGCATCACTCTCTGTCTTTCTTCAGGCTCGTGGAAATAGCAAAAGTTCAACACAGGCGAAACCGGTACCACATCCGGGTACCGGTTAATAATTTCCCTGGCTACCCATTTAGCTTTTTCAAAGTTTCCAGCGGGATCAGACGCTAGCGGATGGGCTAGATAAATAAGCATAATATACCCCCCTTATCAAAGGTCCATGAAAGCTCCTATATCTACCCGAATATTTGGCTTTTCTTGTTCACCCTTTTCTTCCAATTGAACCACTATACCTGAAGAAAGTCTTTGTTCCAGCCGGGCCAGGCGGGTGTCCAAAGAGGTTAGAATCTGCTCTAGCTTGCCAGCTAATTCCAGAGCCTCCCGTACCCGCTGGCTCCTCTGGCCGGGTGGTACGCTGAAAATTGGGTGGTCACGCGGCAGGTGTATCTCCAACCGCCTTGTTTTTTGCTTCATCCCGGAAGCCTCCTGCCCAGTTATGATGCGGCCTCAAGCCCTGTTCAAACCCCGTGTTTCCGGAAAGTCGATTTGAAGCGTTGCATTCAGCTCAAAGCTTTCCGGAAACCAGGGGAGGTCAACCCCTTCAAAGCCAGGTGTTATGCGGGTTTATCGTTTCCGGATACAACCTTGAGAAAACCTTCCACGTTTGCCCACTGCGGGTGGGGGAGGACTTCCACTACCGGGAAGTGGCTGGCCAATTCCGGCAAGGCTTCTGCACCACCGCCCGCCAGGTACACCCGGCGGATAAAAGCGAACCGGTCGCCCAGGGCAGCCTTTACCTGGTCTGCTATGACACGGGCTACGTCGGCGCGAGCTCTCTCTGCCACGCCAGAGAGGTCTATCGACCTCCCGTAATACACCACTTTCCCTTCGGCCAGCACCCCCGGCACTCGCACCGCAGCCAAAGGTGCCCCCGTCCGGGCCTGAAATTCCTGGGCTATGGCCTCGTGGACGGCGTGGACGCCCGTCTCCACGCTGCCGCACATGCTGGATACCGGCCTCACCGTGCCGCCGGCTGCCTCGGCGGTTACGTAGTCAGTGGTCTTGTGGCCAACATCTACAAGGAGCACCAGGCCATTCACCGGAAGACCGGGCGCGGTAAGCAAGGCCCCAGCCCCCTGTGGGTAGACTACCACGTCTCCGAAGCTCACCCGCTCGGGACGGCCGTCGCCCACGGCTACGTCGGCGTGGAGGGCCTCCAGGTGTTTTCGCAGTTCTTCCTTTTGGCTCCGGTAGTAGGCCACCGGCAGCCCAACTACCAGGGTAGCGCCCGGTTTTGCGCCAAGGAGCCGGGCGGCCGTAAGGGCCAGTATGTCATGGTTCGGGTGGCGGTGTTTCTCCCTGTCAAAGGTAAAGCTGGCCGCGTAACCTTCGCGGAGGGCTAGGTGGCCCACGAAGTGTTTGGATTTGGTGCCATCTACACGACGGATTTCCACTATGTGGCCAGTTCCTCGGGATAAGTCTTCCAGGGATAGTTCCCGGTAGGGCGCGACAACCGAAGGAATAAGGGTGCGGTGGTCTGAGGATATTCCCTTGGTGCAGCTGTAACCGATGTCAAGCGCAATTATGAATGACATTCTTTCAATCCCCTTTCTTACAGAAATTCCGCAGGCATAGACTCTAAAAAATAAAAACCCTGGGCAAGATCAATGCCGGCGCGTTTAACATCGGCAAACTGCATTTCTGTTTCTACACCTTCTGCAATTACCCGGGCATTTAGTTGTTTAGCCAAATCATTTATAAAAAGTAAAACTTTTTTATAATAAACTGCGCTTCCGTTTTTGTAACGGGTTATTCCCCGGACCAGGCTGCGGTCAATTTTCAAATAATCAAAGGGAATTTCACAGATATGCTGAAAGTCCTTGGTACCTCCCCCTACGTCATCCAGCGCTATTTGGATTCCTTTTTCCCGAAGGGATTCAAGGGCATTTATTAATCTGTCACGCTTGCTAAAACGTGTTCCAACTTCTGATAATTCAATTACCGTGTCAGCCAGGCAGCCAAGATTTTTTTCAATCTCTTTTTGGCGATGGATAATCGTAATAGCATTGAAGTTAAAAAATAATTTACTCTCATAAAAAACTTCCTGAAAGGTTTGTATAAACTTTAGGGCTTGCTTAAAGCAGAGCATTTCCATTTCCACCAGCCGGCGTTCTTTTTTTGCCGCTGCAAAAAGATTTTGTGGGACATGATAACGTCCTTCCGACCCACGACTAAAAACTTCGTAACCTATTACTTTGTTATTCCGAAAATCATGAATTGGCTGGAATAAGATACTTATCAACCTGTATTTGATAATTCGTTCTATTTCAGTCATCAATGAGAATTAACAGACCAACGACACTTAGTATTAAAACCTTGCGTGAAATATTTTCACCCCCTAAAAAAAACCCCCGGGGATTATTTCCCCCGGGGGTTATCTATATCTTGAAAATTGTCAATTTATCTTGAGCCACATTGCCAGCCGAATCCCGGACTTCCACAGTAATTTCATGCGCTCCGGTGCCGCTTATCTCACTGCCGTGGTTTAAGTGCTGATGGGTGTCCAGCTGCTCCAACTACCGGTGTCTGCCTTGACGCGAAACTCCAATAAATCTGAGCTGTTATCATGAGCTTTAACTACCACTTTAAATGTACTGCCTGTCGTACAGGTGGCGTTATTATAACCTTTCACAGAAAATATTGTTGGAGGAGTTGTATCTCCGGCTGAAATGGCATTCTCGATATTTGTGACTTTTGTTTCCAGTTGAATTAATTTATCTAGTGCCGCCGGGAAGACCCCGCCCGTGAGGGCGGGGATGAAAGGCGGCTATTCACAGACCACTATCCCCTCGTTCCGGATCACCTGCCGGCAGCAATCCGGGTGAACGTAAGGCTTGCCCACAATCTGTTTCAGCTCCGGAGAGTACAGGTACTTCTTCGACACCACCCCGGTCACTACAAACCGCTTGCCCGTCGGAAGGTGAACCCAGACGTCGCCGCCCACAGACGGCATGTCCCTCTTGAAGGGGTTGAGGATCTTGATCCCCGGATACACCTTGAGGTTCCTCTGCTGTTCCGGAGTGAGGGGCAGCACGTCAGCCAGAGACGACTCCCTCTGGTCGGCCCTCTTTCGTCTATTCCTGGCCGTGATAACCTTTCCTACCTTGTAGAGCCGATCCCTCTGGGCATGTACCCTCGCACGGCTGTGCCTCCTGAACTTGGCCAGGCAGAGGCGGCGCTCACCGGAAGTGTCAAGCACAGCACTCCCGCAGAAGGTGGCGGCTGCTGCAAGGGCATCTTCTCCGTGTCCCTTCTCCAGTCCCAGCTCTCTCCTTTTGAGAATCACCTTGGGAGCTGGCACAAACTTGAGCCAGGGCACACCCTTCAGCACCCCAACAACAGCGTTCACCGTACCAAGTTCACGCCACTGCCTGACGCCTTTGACCGGGATGTAGACCCTCCCTGCATGAACATCTTCGTGGCAGTTCCTGCAGAGATACACCTTGTTTTCGTTCACTTCCGTGCCGCCGTACTTCCTCTGGATAAGGTGGTGCAGATGAAGATCGTCCTCAGCCCCGCACAGGATGCACTTCCTCTCAACGGGAGTACGCGGCGACACCTGGTAACCCCTTCCGGAGACCTTTCCCCAGGTCATTGCCCGCACATCGAAGATGTTGTCCTCTACAACGAACTCGACCTGGTGGGCAGGAAACGGGAAGAGTTTGAGCAGCTTCCGGAACAGGTTCAGGTGCGTCTCAACGCCGTGCCTGAGCGTGGCACTGAGCCTGTCTTTCGATCTTACGTTTCTCAGAGCTTTGTACTTCGTTAGAACTCTGCCCTGCCTGGCAGAGAGGCGCTTCTTCTTAAGCCGGGAGAGGTATCTCCTGAAACGCCGGTGAGCTTTCCTCTCCAGCATCAGGCCTTTGATCTCCGGAATCCGGGTGGCGAGCACCCCACGGCAGTAGACGATCAGATCTCCGTCCCTCGGCTCGCAGACGGCAAAACCGATGTTCCGGTAGCCGGAGTCAAGTACTACGAAGAGCTTTCTTCCCATAGTCCGTGTGTAGTCAAACTCCCTGTCGACAAAGACCGCAACCGGCGGCTTGCCGGAAGCACCGCCACCAACGATCTTCACTCCCCCGCGCTTTCTCAGCTTCCGAATCATGTCAAACCTTCTCGTCGGATGGCCAGGACTACCGTTTCTGTCAGCCGTAAATATCATGTTTTTACCTCCTCTCGTGAGGAGCCCTGTGATCCGGGCACCTAACGGTGGTGGGTCTCCCTGAGGCGTACCGCTGCACCATGCGTAAGGCCACGGGATTGCACCGGTGTCTCTCAGGACTGGGGTTGACTTCGTGCTGTAACTTCGTCGGCATTCCAGGGTCCATAATATGCTATGCTTTGTGAACTTTGCACTTTAGCAGCATTATCGTTGTAATAATCAATTACCTCTATTTTGATTTGTTGAGTAGGCTCGTTTAATATTATTGTCCTTGGACCGTCGTGCCAAATATTGCTTTTCTAAGGGGATGTATATAGGACATTACCTCCAGAATCTTTGAGCCTCCATTGCCATGCGCCAGAACTAGTACTTCTTTCAACACGAATTTGTACTCTCCCTACCCAAATAATTATAAGGGACAGTATACGTGTATATTTGAATCCATGTATCTTCAATCAATTGTACATATATCTATTTTCCAAAATAAAATGCCCCGTTAAAGGGCATTCCGAAACTTTAGATGTTATATTCGACAGTTTCCTCGTTATTATTTTGACTGGTGGATTCTTCTTCGTTAGTAGACCCTTCCTCATTATTAGATTCTTCTTCATTGGTGAACTCATCTTCAGCGGCACTATCTTCACCGGTTTGGCCATTTTCATCATCCTCCTGCCCGGCGACAATCCTTTCCATAATAGCGGCTATTTCAGCCCTAGTAATTGCACTGTTGGGATTAAACTTGCCGTCAGGGGTTCCCTTAATTATGCCCTGTTCATAGAGAGCCATAATGTAACCCACATCTTCCGGAGATATCAATATTCCGTCCCTAAAGGGTATGTCGGTGACATCAACAGGCTCCAGGCCCAGGGCCTTGGCAATCATGACGGCGGTTTGGGCTCTGCTGGCCTGGACATGAGAATGGAAGCGATTCAAGTTGATAAAACCGTGCTTCGCCGCTTCCCGGACCGCCGCTCTGGCCCACCCGGGCACATCTTCAAGCTCACTCTCGTCAACCTGGTCTTCATCTCCCGTTTCATTTTTCAAAGCTATCCTGACAATTAGTGCAACGGCCTCAGCTTGGGTTATAGAATTATTGGGGCGAAAAGTACCGTCTTCATATCCTTTGAAAAGACCAATAGCCGACATCTTTTCAATGGATGAACTGGCCCAGTGTTCTTCGATATCGGAAAATTTCTTGCCGGCCTCTATAGCATAATCGATTAATTTCTTATAACTTTCCAGTTTTTGCTTATATTCTTTCAACACATTGCCTTTAACCCTTATGCCTTCCCGATTGATTTCTATCTTACCATTTTCCGACTTGTATTCTACCTTGCCGTTTTTCATTTCAAATTTGAAGCCGTTACCTTTGATTTCTATTTTCCCGTTCTCTATTTCTACTTTGAGTCCGTCTTCGGTTGTGTACTCAATTTCGCCAGCATCTTTCTCAATTTCATCGTCATCTGCTTCATCTTCATTCATGTCCTCGTCTTCGGTTGTGTATTCAATTTCATCGTTATCTGCTTCATCTTCATCCTCGTCCTGCTCCGCCTCGGCTCTGTCCTCGGTTTTTGAATTCATGGTACCCGGCTTATCTATCAAATCTGCATCATTCCCGCAGTACAACCCGTGCCCTTTGCTAGGCTTGGCCCACGCAGCTCCCGCAAAAAGTAACGTCACCAGTAAAAGTACCAAGGCTAACGTCAATGCCTTTCTCAATTCAATCCCTCCTTAAATCGTATCCTACTTATTAATTACGTAATTTTGGTTTTCTGTGTAGGGTATAAAAGGTTGAATTTTTATAGGACTTAAGGCCTGTTTTTATTTCCATTCAATCTCGATAGCTAAATTTAAGTCAACATAAAACCCCCGGGAACCCCGGGGGTTCGATTTTACCTCCTCAATTTAGTGAAATTTTAATTTGTCGTGAGGGTATACCGTTCAGACTTTTCCCTTTTAAACAAACCGCTAAGATAGAAGGAAACAGTTGTAGGCTCTGGAAGGAGATCCATTCCAACTTTTTCTGCGACAATGTCTTCTGCATGTTCTATACTTTCTAAATCAGAAATGTCCTGGTCCATCTCAAGCAGCATATCGTCTTCGGAATTCTCAATACAGTAACACGACTACCATCACTGATAGCAAAGTGTAGCAACGCTGCATCATTTTCGATGTTTTGTGACAAAGTCCTTTATACTAATCCTTTCTTATTTAAGGGGTTAAGACCCTGTATGTCGGCAACCCGGGGAATATCACCACTAAAAACTGCGGCAAAAAGCACAACCAGCGGCTGCACCAGTGGGCCTTCGGCCAAACATTTGACCTGCTGAAATATAAGTTGGCCGCTCATGGTATAGAATTTGTGCCGGTGGACGAAGAAGGTACATCTTCCACCTGCCCGTCATGCGGTACAAAAGGCACTTTCAGGGGCCGGGTATTTCACTGTCCGAACTGCGGCTTCTCTTGCCACCGTAACGTGGTAGGGTGTATCAATATCCGTTCCATAGGGCTGTACGGAGAGATAAAGGCCGGGCTCAAAACCGTGCCAAGAGCAACGTATCTGCGACCGGCGGTACTGGCCGCCCGAGCAGTAGATGCCTATGGCCCAGGCCGCCGGGCGGCATAACAAGCCCCCGGTGTAGCCAGGCGAGGCTGTGTAAGACCCTGCTGTTTCAGCAGGGCTTCGGCCTGTGACCCGGGAAGCCTCCGGCCTTGTGCCGGAGGAGGTTCACTTTGTGACAAATTTTTAGGGAGACGTGGAACATTCTGACTGTTTATTGAATAGTTTGATATCGTGAATAAAAAATGGTGGCGAAAGGAGGATTTTTAATGCCCGGTCCCTACTTTGATGGCAGCTTCATTCTCTTTCTGGTTCTAATCCTGCTGGTCTTCGGTATGTTTCCCTTCTTTGGGTGCTATGGTGTCAATAAGTAGTAAATTGCCCAATGAAGCACCATCTCTGTGAAAGATAGAAACCCACAAAACTTGGGTTTCTATCTTTTTACAAAACATTTAATTCAACAAAATGGATATAAAAATGACAAGCTATATATAAAATTTTCGATAAAAAATTTTATATTACTATACTATCGTGAGTTGAATGGTGAGGTGACATAAAATGGGCCCCAATCCTTTTTCTTTGTTTTTAATTTTAATTCTACTGATACTAGGTTCAGATCCTAATACCGGAAAAAAATTAGATTTTGCCCGCGATTTTATGGATAGATTGAAAACTTCAACAATTAACATTCAAGAAGGAATTCAATCTATTCTTGCGATGGAAGAAGATTTCAAAACGAAAATTTTAAATATGCCCAAAACCAAAGATTCGTAAAACATTATAGGTAGCCAGTTTTTTGTTTCCCAATAAAAAATATGAATAAGTGAGAAGCCTCAAGAATTAAGGCTTCTCACATTTATTACATCAAGAGGATAGTTTTCAAAGTTTTTCCAATTCTGCCGCATCTCCAGAACTACTAAAAACATATAATGTAAAATATATAAGGAGGTTATTTTTAATGGATAGGTATAATCAAGTGCATACTACACAAGAATTTAATTCCAATGATTTGAACAGCAACGATATTATGCTGCCGCATTTAATTAAAGATTCCGTAAACAATTATATTCTTCCCCCAAAACTTATCCCAAAATATGTAAACCAGCTGGTAATTCCTCCTGTATATGAACCGACCGTTATAACGGACCCGAATACAGGTGATGTATTAAGACACGAATATACAGTTGACGTAAGCCAGTTTAAGCAGCAGATCCTTCCACCCGGGTTCCCTAAGACAACCGTATGGGGTTACGGAGGTCTGATAAAGGACCCAGAAACCGGCAAATCTACTTATTTTCGAAGCACACCCGGTCCTACGTTCGAAGCTACCCGCGGCATTCCTGTTCACGTACAATGGGTAAATAATCTTGTCGAACCACACTTATTTGCAGTTGATCCCACCTTACATTGGGCAAACCCCAATATGATGTCGATGAATCCCCCTCGCCCCTGGCCACCATTTCCGCCCGGGTTCCTGAATGCACAAATTCCGGTCCCCATAGTCACGCATTTGCACGGCGGTGAAGTGCCTTCGGATTCCGACGGCCACCCTGACGCGTGGTTCACCGCTGGTACAATTAGGGGGAAGGCCTTCACAACATCGCTTTATACTTATCCAAACATGCAGCAGCCTACCACTTTATGGTATCACGATCATGCCTTAGGTCTTACCCGACTTAATGTGTATGCAGGACTTGCCGGCTTCTACCTGCTGCGGGATCCGAATGACCCCCTTGAAAACTCGGATTCACCTGTTCTACCCTCCGGAAAATATGAGATCCCTTTGGTAATTCAAGATCGTACTTTCAAGTTGGATGGATCTCTGTTCTTTGATAAAGTCGGCAACAACCCTAACATTCACCCATACTGGCAGCCAGAATTTTTCGGCAATACCATCATGGTAAACGGTAAGGTATGGCCAAACCTGAACGTAGAACCACGGCAGTACCGTTTCCGGGTTCTGAATGGCTCAAACGCCCGTTTCTATAACCTGAAATTTTCAAACGGACAGTCTTTTATACAAATCGGTTCCGATGGAGGTTATTTACCAAAGCCGGTTACAATTACCTCTCTACTTATAGCTCCAGGTGAGCGTGCTGATATCCTGGTAGATTTCTCAGCTCTCTCTCCGGGTACATCAATTATTCTTGAAAATGATGCTAATGCTCCTTACCCTGATGGTGATCCTCCGGATCCTGAAACAGTTGGGCAAATTATGCGGTTTACTGTTCCACTTACAGCTCCCCCGCCAGTCATCCCGCCGGAATTGCCTGATACTCTAAACACTATTCCTGTTTTAACGCCTACCGCCCCCACCAGAACTTTGACTCTAATCGAGGTAATGGGCCCCGCCGGTCCAGTGGTAATACTTTTAGACGGGCAGAGGTGGGGTGCCCCAACCAGTGAAATGCCTAAAGTCGGGGCAACGGAAGACTGGGAAATTGTTAACTTAACAGGAGATACTCACCCCATCCACCTACACTTAGTTCAGTTTCTAATCATAAACCGCCAGAAATTCCAAGCTGATAGGTATAAGACAGATTGGACTTTGATTAATGGCACACCACCGCTCACTAATCCCACAGTAACACTACCTGTTACCAGATACCTGCAGGGCCAACCTATTAATCCAGCACCGAATGAAATGGGATGGAAGGACACTGTTCAGGCAAATCCAGGTGAGGTCACTCGGATAAGAGTTCGCTTTGCTCCACAAGATGCTAATCCAACCCTGACCCTACCTGGAGTTAACCTATACTCATTCGATCCCACCCGCGGCCCAGGATATGTTTGGCATTGTCATATATTGGATCACGAGGATAATGAAATGATGCGACCGTTAAAAGTGGTACCCTAAATCTTTTTTTGTAAGTTAAAGATTTTGCAATACGAATCCAAAACCCTTATTGACTTTCACCCGCCTTCAAAAACCCCAGAGCGTTGGCAAACTGGACGGGAACAACCGAAGACCCCGGAAACATTTCCTCAAGCTCCGACAATTCCAGAGCTCCACCCCCTACCAGGTAAATCCGACGCACGTCGAAGTTCGCACGATTGCCCCATGCTGCAAGTACCCCGTCCGCGATGGACCTGGCCACTATCCTGCGAATATCAGCCAGAACATAACTCAAGTCCAGTTCTTCTCCTTTGAACCATCTCCGCCCGGTGCGCATTACCTGTTCAGTGTAGGCCGCTGGAAGACGAGTGCCGGTACGTTTTAAGAATTCTTCCTCTACGACCCGGTGAACATGCAAAACGCCGGCCTCCACGCTGACGCACTATGACGGCAGTTAAGCCGGTAAGGTGGTTAATAAGACTTTTCCCTTGTTCACGGTAATAATCAACCGGGAACCCGACTACCAGCCTGTCAATTCCTCCGGGCTCCAAAAGCGCCAACGCGGTTAGGAGTACAATATCGTGGACAGGGTGCTTGTGCTTTACATCATCCAGAGTGAAATGTGCCGAGTGTCCCTCACGCAGCGCCAGGTCGCCGACAAAGAATCGTTCCTTTGGCATTCCTTCCTTACGAATGGTAATCCTGTGGCCAATAGTACCATTGGCAAGCCCGGCCAGGGGTAAATCCCTGGCCGGGCTAATCACTGAAGGAAAACAAACTCTTTTGCCGCAATTGGAAACTCCCTTAGTGTAACCATAACCCACGTCTACTGCAAAAATCCTCTTCCTTTGGGGAAACTGGCAAGACAGAACTTCATGCATTGTCATAATAATCTACCACTTTTCTTTTTAATTTAAGCCTCTTGGATTTTCACAGGAATTCCGCAGACATAGGCTTTGAAAAATAAAAGCCCTGGGCAAGATTAATGCCGGCGCGTTTAACACCGGCAAGCTGCATTTCTGTTTCTATACCTTCTGCAATTACCCGAGCGTTTAGTTGTTTAGCCAAATCGGTTATAAAAAGCAAAACTTTTTTATAATAAGCTGCGCTTCCGTTTTTGTACCGAGTAATTCCTCTAATCAGGCTGCGATCAATTTTTAGGTAATCAAAAGGTATTTCGCACATATGAGAAAAATCTTTGGTACCTCCCCCCACATCATCCAGCGCTATTTGGATTCCTTCTTCACGAAGGGATTCAAGGGTATTTATCAATCTGTCACGCTTGCTAAAACTTGTTCCAACTTCTGATAATTCAATTACCGCATCAGTCAAGTAGCTGAGATTTTTTTCAATCTCTTTTTGGCGATGGATAATCGTAATAGCATTGAAGTTAAAAAATAACTTATATAAAAAGCTTCTTGAAAGGTTTGTATAAACTTTAGGGCTTGTTTAAAGCAGAGCATTTCCATTTCTACCAGGCGCCGTTCTTTAAGGGCCGCCGCAAAAAGATTTTGTGGAGCATGATAACGTCCTTCCGGCCCACGGCTTAAAACTTCGAAACCGACAACTGAGTTATCTCGCAAATCATGGATAGATTGAAATACGGTGTTTATTTCCCTGTATTTGATGATATGTTCTATCTCAGTCATACATAAAACTCCTTCCCACATATTCTTTGAAACATTAACCAGCTTCAGCAAGCTCCCCAACCATTAAACTTTTAAAAGATTCCTTTATTTCCAAGTCAAACAGCACAACGGGTATCCCTGCTTTAATACTTTCCAGAACAGCTCGTGGCTTGCTTGGTATAGTACACGAAACTTTCATACCCGTTGCCTTTTCCACATCGCTTAATGGAAGTTTATCGCTGCTAATTACCTGATTAGCAATTATTACGCACTTTTCAAAATCAAAGTCGTCCGGGAGGCGGTCTATTTCTTTTTGTACACTTAGCAAATGACTAAAATCAAAATCATTTACCATCATAAGTGTACTTGCGGCGTTAATTGCTATTTTTGTAACCGGTGCATTGAAGTCACAAGGAGTATCAAGAATGATTACATCGACAAAATTTTGAAGTGACCCTAAAAACGACATCAAGTTTTTATCATTGATCAGCGGCAATTTTTCTCCGGGATCACTTGTAAAAACATATAAACCCGGAATATAGCCTGGCTGGTATGCGTATACCAGCGGGTCCGAATTATCCTGCAATGCTTGCAATAAACTACCTTCGCCATCTGGACAGTTAAGCCAGGTATATATGCTAAATTTTTTATAATCAATATCTACGAGCGCGGTAATATATCCTTCTTGCGCTATTACGGTAGCCAAGTTAACAGAAACGAATGTTTTACCTGCATGCACCGGTGAACAAACCGCAACTACTTTCTCTAAAATTCGACCGTTATATACCCACTTACTTAGTTTGGGCACTGAAATACTTTTTTTGATATCTCCGCCGAATTTAACCAGTTTGGAAAACGCACTTTCTTTCTCTTCCTCCAAGTTGTCATCTTCATTACCTAATACGCCAGGTTGTACGCTTTTTTGTTTGTCATTCCCCATCTCATCTACTTTCACCGGTGACCCTTGCAAAGGGGATGTAGGATTAAAGATTTTTTCTAATATTTGGCCAATCCTGACTTCACCAAAAAGAATGTCATAAACGCCAAGTTCTAAAATTCTTCTAACGGTAAGGTCCTCTGGAGTTAATGTCCCGGCGATAAAAACAACCCGGATATCAAGGGAACGAAGTTGGTAAACAACATCAATAATATCCATATTTCCTTCGAGCCAGGCGGTTAAAACTACAACATCCGGTTTTGTTTGTCCAGCAATTTCTACCACGTCCTCGCGGTACTGAACAGGTTGACTTACCACTTCTATTCCTTTTTCCGAAGCTATGGCATCATCAAGATCATCTACATTCGTTGCCAATAATACTCGCAAGCATATCGCCCTCCATATCATTTAGTCATTTTCAAATCAACCACAGATAAAACCTTACCGTTGGCTACAATAAAAGGGTCAACAGTAAGGTGCTTTTGTTTGGAATCCCTTTCAGCCGTTAAGGTTACGGCAAAAGTAGCCCCTTCCAAGGCATCCACCGGTACAGTAAACAGCCCGTGCCATGTATTGGTTTCACTGTTTATATCACCCATTGGATAAAAAACAACATGGGCGCAGGTTGAAAAATCAGCGTAAACCGTTTGAGCAAAACCTTCTGTTGTTACTTCCATTTGAATTTCTGCCCCGGCTTTTACTTTTACCGGGAATGAACTGGTCGGTAAAGGTTGGGCCGGGTCATTAAATGCAATGGCCAGCACTTTCAGGTCCTTTATATTTAGCGTCGTTACTTCCAGGGTAACTTGCAGTATTTTCGGTGAAACAGCCGTATCCGCTGTATCCAGTACCGCTTTTACGGCAAATTTATTGCCCGGAGGAACGGTAATCCAGTTCCCGGGCGTTACAGGAATCCAATTAGCGCCGCCGTCCGAAGTCACAAAATAGCTGATTGAGGTACTGGCCGGAACATCCTGTTCTACGGTCAAGCGGAGTTCGTCATAATTTTGAGCCGTAGTTATTACCCTGGAATAGTATTCCCGTGGGTGCATATATCCTCCGGCCAGGGCCAAGCCCGTCACTTCCAGCGAAGTTACCCGGGCCATTGACCCGGTAGCGTCATCGTACATATAATACCGAACGTCTCCATTTTCAGTAATTATTGCATAGTCATAACTGTCCGGCTTCACTGATATAGCCACCACTCCTGAAACCGGCCCTGTGCTTAGAGCTACGGCTTGCTGTGGAGTGCCCGCATCATTATTGAAGTAATACTGCGCTTCGTTCTGAATAAGGACCGCGCTACCGAAATTATGACTGCTTACAGAAATAACCCCGGCCAGTCCCAGAACGGTTCTGCGCGGGTCTTCCACGTAACTGCCAGTAGCATCATCATAAGCGTAATAATAATACGCGTCCTTTGTGGCCACCACCAGGTCGGGGGAACCGGATACTACAGAAACGGCCACTGGGTTTGCCTTACCGGTATCAAAACTAATCTCCGGCACAACAGTGCCTGAACTGGCATTGTAGATATTGATTATACCGATACCGCTGCCGGACCTGGATAACACGGCAGCTTTATCCTGGTCTGACCATGAACTTACGGATACAACGTCGGTCAGCCCGGAAACCTTCAAGTTAGGGTTGGTGCTCATAGCACTACCATTGAATTTATATAATGAAACTTCATTTTCAGTTAAAATCCAGATGCTCGGTGCGTCCTGTCGAACGGCGATCCCCAGAGCGTTTGTGACAGCAGGAATTGAAAGGGCTGTATTCTCTGTCATGGTTCCTGTAGCATCATCGTAGGAAAACATTTTGACCCCATTCTTAGTCGCAACGGCATATTCATAGCCAAACTGCCTCATTGCTATTGCGTTGGGCTTACTGACCTGGGGCAAAGTGATCCAACCTGCAGTGGTATCAACCTTGGCAGTGGTCTTATTCATATCAACATAATTTGTGTTATTAAAACTATCATCCAGGATTACCGTTGCCCAGGCCAGGGAGGGAATTGTTAGCGATAAAAATAAAGATAACAAGAAGACCCTTATTGACTCCACAAAGTTATCCCTCCCCCTTTTCTGCCAAAGTAATATTTGAAATTTTGGGCCGGTCTAAATCAATAACATTTAAAATTATTACCTGGCTAAAACTATTGATTTTATAACTCGCTTTTATTTTCCAAATTTTATCTTGAGCTCCAATTGGTTCAATATTTAGCTGGCTAACCGACATTCCAGTTTTCACATTTCCCCGGTAATTTCTTTTAGCTACCCGCAATGCCTGGCCCGTCAAAATTTTATTTGCTTCTATCCACTGGCCAGCAGCAACCAGGGTAATGTAATCCCTGACAGTTTCTATAACTCTGTCAGGCACATTTCCTTTACTAATCAAACCCAATAATTCCGGATTAACTTCTTCCTGTTTATATATCTTCCAGTGGCCATTAATTTTTAATAATTCAAATTCATAGAATTGCCGGTCTGTATATTCTCCTGATTTAATTGTTATATCAGCCCTTGCCCGGGCATAGGTACCGGATTTATTAAAGGTTAATATGTCAATATTGCTGTTTAACAGTTCGTACTTAACCTGGTTGAATTTTATATTCCCCCGGGCGTTTATCAGTGCCTCACCTGAAAGCAATTTTAAAGTGCTGTCCCAATTATTTTGGGAACTGTACTTTAAAAAGTTTCTAATTGTTGCTGAAATTGCAGGATCCGGATCTATCTCTCGAGGGTCTTTAAAATCCGTGCATCCGGCTAAAATAAACATTAAAGTGAGAATGGCCAGTAATAACTTTTTCAAAAAAAATCACCTCTTAAAATAAAAAATCCCGGGGACACCTCTAATCCCCGGGATTAAAATCCTTTACAATTTCCAAACTGTTCTTACCTTTGAGGCTACATTGCCGGCTTCGTCCCTTACTCGAACCACGATAGCATTAGGGCCAGAATTCGTGACTGGTGCTGAAACTATTCCGTCTGATGGAAGGGCCGAATATGCACTGCCGTTAATACTATATTCCAAATTGGAACTTACATTATCAGAGGCAGTGATGATAATATCTATACTACTCCCGCTGGTGGAATATGCACCTGAGACCGTAGCCCAATCAAGACTTGGAGCCGTAGTATCAGCACCTATATAATTATTTATATTGTTCACAACAGTTTGTAGATTATCGATTTTATTTTCTATCCCTGGAAGTTGCGTATTACGTATATAGGCTGTATCAACAACGGCGGTGTTAGCCTTGGAATAGGCGTTGTACGACCAGTACCCGGAAGTGTTGCCGTTATAAGACGTGTTGGAAGCCGCGGCATTTGCCTTGCTGTAAGTCGAGTCCACCTTGGACTTGATGGCATTCAGTCCGTAGGTGGAATTCGTGAGCACGCTGTAGTTGCTGCTAGCCTTGTTGTAGGCGTTGTTCGCGGCGTTCTTGGCATCTGTAGCTATATTCTTAATATCAGCTGCTACTAAGTCAGTATTAGTTATAGTGAAAAAATCCCAATAAGGAGAGTCACGGTATATTACAAAAGTGTGCCATGCGCCATCACTATAATACTTTAGGTTATGCGACACTACTATTGACAAACGCGCGCTGTTAGAAGCAACCGCAGCAAATGGTACTTTGTAATGTGTCCCCCGATAGTTGCTATATGTGCTGCTCCATTGTGCAAGAACGTTGCCACTAACTCCCCCATCGGTGATTTTAACGGTAATTGTTCCGTTCTTAAGCTTATTATCTGTGTGTGATCCGGAGTAAAAAAATAGCTCAGAATATGCATTTTCTAATAAGATCAATTTTGCACCTGCGTCGGCCGCAAAGTAACCCATCTCAACCGTCTCGTTGGTACCAACGCTAATATCAATCCAAGTTGGCGACACATTGGTGTATACAACTGTATTATAAGCATAGGCCGGCGTAATAACAGCGGAAATTAACAATAAACACATACAGGCGACAATATAACGTTTTGTTTTCACCTAAATCACCTGTCCTTTCATAGTGTATTTAAAACAGAAAGAAGTCTCCATAACAGCGCCCTGGGAAGCGAAACCGCGCTCCAGCACGTAGGGTACCGAAATTACCGGGAAGCCTCGGGCCGGAAGAACGCCCCAGCGCCTCAGTGGTACCTCCCTTCCCACCAAACGAGCCGCGCCGCGGCGTAACGCACGGGCTCCAGGCTAGAGTTTTTGAAGACGTTCCTCGTCGCCGCCCGGACAACGACCACGCAACCGGGCGAATCCAGGATTACCGAGCGTTCGCCGCCACCAGGCGAGATGCTGTCGACCCCGATGCCAAAGGTCTGCGGGAACCCGACAAACGGAAGGTCACCCTCCCAATAAGCCCCGTCGATGAACGCGTACTCCCGGGCTCCCGGGACCCAGGGTTTCCTGACAACCATCCCAATTACAAGTATCTAAGATCCAGCATATGTTTATAGGAAGAATTTCATAAGGAGGAAGTAATAAGTGATTCGTAAGAGTATCGTTTTATTTATAATATCTTTAATGCTTGCTTCTGTTGCGCAGGCAGCACAAATAGAAGGAACTTTGGAATACTTTTATTGTCCCAATTGCAGTTATTGCAAAGAACAGGAGCCTATTTTAAATGAGTGGTTAAAAGATAACGCGGATAAACTAGCTCGGGTTAAAGTTGAAAAAATTAATATTCTGTCTAATCCTAATGTGGCGGCAAGCAAAGGATATAATAATGAATCTCTTCCATATTTTCAGGTGAGAAATAAAGAAGGAAAAGTAGTTGCAACAGGTGAAGGCCTGCATTTTAAAAACCAGTTAACAGAACTTTTAAACATATTAAAGTCACGGGTAATTAAGTTTATTCCCGACAAGAAGTTCTATATTGCAAATGGAAACCGAATCGATATTGACGCTGCCCCTTTTATAAAAAACGGGAGAGTTTATGTCCCAATTAGATACTTGGCAGATGCGCTCGGTGTAGAAAAAACAACTTACTCACACGGTATCATTACATTAATCAAGAATAATAAAACAGTAAAGCTCCAAATAAACAAGCCCAAAATAATAATTAACAACCAGCAGTTTAACATTGATGCTACGCCGGTAATACACGCAGGGCGCACCTTTTTGCCGGCAAAATATATAGCAGAAGCATTTAATTATACAGTAAACTGGAATGATAGAAAAATAATCTTAAACGAATCAAAAAGAGTGGTAAGTAAAAGCATTTCACCGGAGCCTGCTTTTATTGAAAATGGCGAAGAATATTATAAAATCTCAGACATACTCTCTCTAAGTGGTATTCCGGAAGAAAATTTTTATTTTGATACCGAAGACGTAATAATATTGGAGGGCGATTATCCGTTTATAGGATTAATTCTGTCTAATAAAGTAAGCAAAATATTTTTGGTCGATAGCCAGGGGAATTACTATAAGTACGAATTGTTAAGCCCTTTAAAAAAGAAAAACAATGCATGGTATGTAGATGAAAAGAATGCGATAAAGATTGGCATGTTAGGAACCATAATTCAAAACGGGAGGTGATAATTTGAGTAATATTATTAATAAATATACATCTTTAATAGGAAAGTTTTTAAATATATTATTAATAGCAACAATAATGCTAAATATCAACATAAAAGCAGCTTGTGCAAATTTAACTTGGACTTGTACTAAATTTCATTATTATCATACTGGTGATTATTATGGAAGTTTTTCATCTGGGACACAGGATGTTCGTTACGGTCGTTGGTATAGTACTGATACTGACTTTGGTTATTGTTATTCAGCTACTATAACAGGCACAATTTCAGCGAATA
Source organism: Desulfofundulus sp. JL263-se (assembly GCF_056316025.1). Lineage (NCBI taxonomy): Bacteria > Bacillati > Bacillota > Clostridia > Eubacteriales > Peptococcaceae > Desulfofundulus > Desulfofundulus sp. JL263-se. Next base: position 2,248,427 of record NZ_CM149993.1, read on the forward strand.
TAACTGATACAGATAAACAAGATATTGCGAACAGAGTAACCGGTAGCACTATAATGAGCCGTATAGACACAAACGCCAGCAATGCAGCTTCCCGTGCTTCAACCGCTATAACCCGTGCAACGGAAGCACGCGACGCTGCTAACGCTGCTCATGCCGATGCTGAAGCGGCTGCTAATCATACATGGGATTCTATTGAAGGTAAATCAGCGGCTACTCTGGCAAAAGAAGCCAGGGATAAAGCTAACGCCGCCGCCGGAGATACAGCCTATATACGTAGGCTGCAATTTTTTAAAACTTTTTACTAATGTCCTCGTCTATTGTTTTAAGAACGATTATCGTCTCTTTTATTTCCTCCTTTGGGATCGCAAATTTATTTATTAAAGCATTAATTTCGTCAATGTGTTTTTGGTAATATTGAAGCAGTTCTGGTTCACCCGCGATTGCCTCCTTAACAACTTTTTCCATTTAACCCCTCCTTCGATATTTCACGGTTTTAAATCCATCCGGACTTAGTTATTACCGAATCAGAATTTTTCCTTCTTAAATACTGAACTGCTGGTCAGGTGAAAAGAATCATCCCACATGCTACCTCCGAACAGGAGCGGCAGGCCGGGCACCAGCGAAGGTTGGTCGTAATTTACCGTAACGGTGACGTAATTGGCGTTTTTCGTAACGGTAACACCGGTTATATTGGATGTTTTAAGGCTCCCCTCCTGGATAACTTCATTTACTTTATCCTGGGCGTTTCCCAGGTTTAATGCTTCGTACCTGGCTGCTTCCCTCGCAGCGTCGGAAGTTATCATCTTGGCCCAACCCAGAAGAATTAGCGATAAAACTGATACAGCTATAAAAATAATTAAAGGAACCAATATAGCGAACTCAACAGCCAGTGTTCCTTTTTCTTTTTTAATCAAAGCTACCACCCCACATAAAAACCTGCCGTTACAACTCCCAGGGCGATTGGGACCGCATATGCTATCTTGGTGCCGGCATCTTTGATTTCCGCCCTGGAAAAATCACCGCCAATAAATTTAAAAACAAGGAACGATGAGTAACTTGCTGTAAAAGACAATGTTTGTTTCAACTTCTTTTCTTTTATTACTACAATCAGAGAAATTAGCGCCCCGTAAAGGGAAGCAAAAAGCGCCGCCCAGATTACATGCGGTCCGGTTAAAACTCCGACAGCGGCCATAAGCTTGACGTCACCCTCTCCCAGACCGCCTATTACCAGGTATGGTATAAACAGCATCAAGAATCCAAACAACAGGCCCTTTAGACCAAAACCAAGCCCGGGCAAGCCGGCATCAATGTAACGAAGAACCAGACCCAGAATTATTGCCGGAAAAACCACAACGTTTTTAATTAAGCGCCAGCGGAGGTCGGTATAAACCGCCCCCGCCAGCATTACAGCCAGAATCAACTTGTAAACCAGGTCCATTCTTTAGCTACCACCTTACTTGTTCAATGGAGTATCACCATACTGCCAATCCTTCGCATTGTCTATGGTTGCACCACCCTGATCAACAGCAGCTTTTATCTTGGCCCCAGCAAAAGTAAGCAAACCCAATACAACAACACTGGCCACGGCGATTAAAATAGCAGTCTGAGAACCTTCACCACCGTTTTCGCTCCGCAGGAAATTAATAATTTTCTTCATCCGTGAAAACCTCCTTTAATTTTTTTAACTGGTTAATGCTGAGATAACCTTGTCCACAATACCCTTTAAGTGCGGCGCCAGACTTGTATAGATACCAATCGAAACTGCAGACAATATGGCAATGGCTATTGCTATTTGCGTAGACTCACTGCCCTGCTCTTTTTTGAACACAGCAGAACCACTCCTATCCTAAAAATGAAATATATCTTTTAGCTTCATCACCGGAGGTCCCATGGCAATAATCATTAGCGAGGGCAGAATACAAAGCATCAACGGAAAGACCATCTTTACCGGCGCTTTTTGGGCCTGTTCCGTCGCTTTTGCCCTGCGGGCGTCCCTCATACGTATACTTTGCGCCTCCAGGACGCTTACCAGGGAAGTACCTGTACTGCGGGATTGAACGATACTATCTACCAGCAGGGTAACGTCCTTAGTATCAAGCCAGTATGCCATACCCTTCAGGGCCTCAGTAAGCGGTCTACCTCCTTTCGCTTTTGTTATGGCGTCTAAGAATGCATTTGCAAGCACTCCCGAATAGTTGTTGGAAACCATTTCTACCGCATGAATCATATCCGCCCCTTCTGCTACGGCAATTTTTAGCAGGTCCACGTAGTCAAGACATTCTCTGTCGGCGGCTTTTTTCACGGCCTGCGACTTGCTGGCCGCAAAGGTTTGTGGAATGAGAAAAAACATATACCCTCCTGCAATTCCAAATAACAACATTTGCATCAAATTGGGAATAAAAAGCAAAGAAAAAAGCCCCCCGCCAATAACTCCTGCTGCTATCCTGGCGGCAAAAAATTCTTCGGGAGACATCTTTATGCCGGCCCGGCTTAACATGTTTTGTGTTGAAATCAGAGTTGATTTTTTTGGCAACAGGGGCGATATTATGTTTTTGAACCAGTCCAGCAAACCTTTTCTTGCTGGTTTATCATGCGCTTTCCCGTAAAACAATTCCAGCACGCGACGTTTTCTTTTTCGCTCGTTAGAAAAAAAATGGGCAATGATAAACATTATTGAACAGAACAATACTAAAGCAACCGTTTGTGGTTGAGATATCATGTCGATAATATCCAGCAGACTAACCACCTCCTACAATCTAGGCATACTAACTTTGCGCACAAGCCACCAACCCAGAACAGCCCAGCCAATAGCCAGGGTAAAAACTAAAATACCCAAAGGTGTCTTAAAGAATGGGTCCAAATAATCAGGACTTATTATGCGCAGCGCGACAATCAAGCCCACAATAACCAGGGCAATAGCATTACTTGCCAGCCTGCCCTGGCTTGACAGAGATTTGGTTTCTTCCCGTATTCGTCTCCTTTCAGCAATTGTATTGGCAATATTCTTGAATGCCTCCGCCAGGTTTCCGCCCAGTACAGAGTTGACGTTAACTGCCACTATAACCATTTTGTATTCAACAGCCGGTATTCTGTCCTCAAACATTTCCAGAGCGTCTTTGGCCGTATTGCCAAAGTCTATAGCTTTAACAATATCCTCAACTTCGTTTCTAAGCGGCCCGTCAAGCCTGTTTATGCTGAGGCGCAGGGCCTGGGCCAGAGAAACACCTGATTTCAAATGACTGGCCAGCACTAAAAGCCAGTCCTCCATCTCGTTGGACATTTTCTCCGCTCGGGCTCTTATGCGCCCTTTAAGGAAGTTATAAAAAATAAATAACCCTGCCGGTAAGGTTAATAAGGCTACAACTGAATTGTCAAAAAGAAAGTAACCTATTACGTAAGTTGCTATTACTACACCTAGCAACATTAAGATGATTTCCTGGTTATTATTCTTGAATCCGGCCTTACGGGCGATAACAATTACTTTTTCAAAAATATTAAGATTAGTTTTAGGTCTTACCTCAATTTTCTGTTGTTTATCCGAGATACCAAATGTTTGCCTTACAAACTCTTTACGAGCGCTTCTTACGGAAGTAAGGGCACCAAAAATAAGAATGATTGAAGCAAATATAAGTATCTGAATAATTAAGACCGGCACGGCAATTCACTCCAAATCCATTCCGGCAGTTTTACCCCGCGTTCACGCAGCTTTTTATCCAGTATTTCATACCCTTCATCGAGAACCAGCATATCCTTATCCCTGTCATAAGTTAGTACATTTCTGGTAAGTATATCCTCCCCTTCAATACCCTCCACTATAACTATTTCCGTAACCCGCCTTTTGCCATCCCTGAACCTTTCCTGGTGGATAATGAGGTCAATAGCACTGGCTATCTGCTGGCGTATAGCCCGTACAGGTAGTTCAAGGCCGCTAAATAGTACCATTGTTTCGAGCCTGAGCAAAGCATCCCTGGCACCATTTGCGTGGACGGTTGTTAGGGACCCGTCATGGCCGGTATTCATCCCCTGCAGCATATCAATTGCTTCACCTGTCCTGACCTCACCGACCACAATCCGGTCAGGGCGCATGCGGAGCGAATTTTTTACCAGATCACGAATGGTTACCTCTCCTTTGCCTTCCACGTTCGGCGGCCTGGCCTCCAGCTGTATTACGTGCGGCTGCTGCAGCTGTAGCTCTGCACTGTCCTCGACGGTAATTATTCGTTCATTATTGGGAATGAATGATGATAAAACGTTCAAAGTAGTTGTTTTACCGGAGCCGGTGCCGCCGCTAATTAATATGTTGAGCCGGGCAAATACGGCCTGTTGAAACAAAAATGCCTCCCGGCAGGAAAAGGTTTTGAACCTGAAGACCAGGTCAAAAGGGGTATATGGTTCTTTGCTGAATTTCCGTATGGTAAGCGTCGGGCCGGTTAAGGCCAGGGGCGGAATAATTGCGTTTACCCGGGAACCGTCTGGAAGCCGGGCGTCAACCATAGGCGTTGACTCGTCGATTTTTCTGCCAATCCGTGAAACTATCCGGTCAATGATATTCAATACTTGTTTATCGTCATCGAATTTGATATCCGTAAGTTCCAGAACACCATGCCGCTCAATATAAACCGCATCCGGCCCGTTAACCATCACCTCAGTTATTTCAGGGTCATCCAGGAGATCTTGAATCGGCCCCAGTCCCATAACCTCATCTATTATCTCTTCCGCAACGTCCAGTAATTTCGGGCGCATGATGCGGGAAAAGTTCTGTCCTTCTCTTAAAACTGCGTTTTTAATATACTCTTTCACCTTTTCCTGCACGTCAGGCAAATGAAGATTACTCAGCAGGCGTTTGTCCATGTCGTTATAGACCATATTTTTAACCCTGGCCTTTATCTCGGCTATGTCCTTGTTCCCCAGGTGACCGAGGGCCAGGACGGTACTGCCGGATTCTTTGCTGCGGTTGAAAAGTATCCCCAGGTCGTTGAATTCGTCTAGCATTAGTTCACCGCCCTTCGCGCAAATAATTTGGGTAAAGCAAATCTCTTTTTCCGGCCGTTAAATACCGGTATGACAGAGTTTGCCAACTGGCAAATTGCCTGGTTGAAAGCCCCGCAGCGCTTGTCCAGCACCGGTATGCCGCCGGAATTTATTACCCTGTCTACAGCCGGATCGTGGGGGATGATATTTGATACCTCCCACGGCAATACATCCATATAATCCGATAACCTCAATGGCATTTTCTTGGGCATCATGTTAATTAGAAGATTAAATTCTGAAACATCTATCTGGGCATTCCTGAAAGTTTCAGCAATATTTGTATTATCTCGCAAAGCAATGCGATTAGGCGTTGCAATCATAAATACCTTGCTGGCGTTCTCAATGGCCACTATAACCGAGTCCCTTGGTATATGGGTGGTGTCCACCACTACCACGTCAAAACGCCGGGTTAAGGTTGAAAGTATCCTGTTGGCTTCTTCCCGGCCTATGGCGATACCGTCCATGGGGCTGTGCGGCCCCGGCAGTATTTTTATGCCGGAAGAATGGTCCACCAGGTAATCTTTCATATCTTCGGTATCTTTGGCCAGCCAGTCTAGTATGGAACATTTCGGAGGAATGCTGAAAATCTTGCCAATATCTCCATTAAAGGGGTCAAAGTCTACGAGGCACACACTGAGTTTGGTTGTCGGGTTATTAGCCAGGGCAACAGCCAGGGAAGCTGACAGAAGGGTTTTGCCAACACCGCCCTTGTAAGCGTAAAAAACCACCAGTTTATTACCGTGAATAATTACTTCTTTCTGTTTACTGCGGCTGGAGATGGCCGGATGCCGAACTGCCTCCGGCTTAGCCGGGACGGAATGTTGTGCTGTTGAATTTCTGTCCAGCCTGCCCCGCAGGGGGCGCTTTCGTTGTATTTGTTGCTGTTGTGGTGAAGTTATGGCGGTAAAATGATTCAGTGTCTTGATTATTTCCGCAGGGTCAGGCGCAACTATGCCCTTGCCGCCGGCTTGAATGACAGCTTGCAGTGACCCAAGGTCTGTTTCACCAATCAAGTAAACAGCTGTACCCTGCTTTGCCAGGGCGGCAACCAGATTGTCCCACATGATATCAGAAATAGCTTTTGAAATATATGCCGCTGTTACCGGGCCGGCATTAAGGCAGTCCTTCCCGGTTGTCGCAGTTACCACATCATAATCGGAAAGGGACTGGGCCAGGTCATTAAGCCTGGCCTCTGGGTCGCAAATTAATATCCTCAAGAGTTACCCCGCCCTTCTTTCTTGTTTTGATTTTGCGCAACAGGCTGTCGCGGTTGTTTTAAATACCTTTTGACAAAATCATCCGCCGTAGTGACAGTAGTATCGGAAGCTTTAACATCTGCATTGATACCGCACAACTGGAGACTAATAGAGCCTTCAATAAGGGCGAACTCAAGATCCTGGGCCTGCTGGGGAGTAAGTGCCAGCGTTACACCCCCGTCGAAATAATCAAGCACCGGCACATTGGTGGCGATTATCTGTGCCACCGGCTGCTGCATGCCATTAAGTGGCAACTTCATAGCACCGATTACATCAACCCGGTCTCCGGGACCTACTTTTCCGTTTAAAGCACCTACATTATCAATAGGAAATGATTTTGCCCGCAAAGCTCCGTTCTCCAGTTCATCCAAAACAGTGGTAAGAGAACCGGAAGCGCTGTTACCCGCTGTAAAAACATCGGCGCTGACCGGATAGCCGGCGGGTATAACCGTCCTGGCATATTTCCCGACTACCGGCTCAATAGAAGGAAACATAGTGGACTGAACCGCTGTCTGCGGCAGTTGCTTAATTTCCAGGTCCTCAGGTCTTATAACGGTATAGGGCATAATTTTATGTTTGGCGACCACTACCGGGACGGAATTTGTTGAGATATACATAAATTTCATAACCCCAAATGCCGCAACTCCCGCCAGAATCAGCCCGATGGCCAGAAGATAAATTCCGGAGTTTTTGATTACAAAAGGGTTTTTTGCTGAGATGGTTTTGGTCATAAATATCAGCGGTATATTATACCGCCTTCCCTCCTTTCAGCTCAAAATTATAAATTAGAAGTTCCCATGCCTTGGGAACATGAACAGCGCGAGTGGATTTCACCTCCCCGAACATTCTTCGCTGCACTTTTTTGAAACGGCCCGGGTGGTACGAGTAGATTATCCAATCCGGCAAAGTTACTTGTTTTATTCTAATACCCCGGCCGTTGAAAGCTTTTCCTAGCTTGTCAACCAAACGGCGGTTGAAAGTGTTAAAGGTAACCGTCACCCGGCTGCCGAATTCACCCGCGTTTAGACAGCTGATTAATCTTTCAATGTCGTTATTCACTCCGCTGTTATATTCGTTCCAGTCTTTGTATTTTTTCCGGGTGTTGACGTGTATTTCAATGACATCGTTTAAAACCGGAATATCGATATTTCTTTTGGCCAGCATTTTCCTCAGCCAGAATGACGAGCCGGGGAAAATAATAAATGATTTAAAGCCCATCTTTGTTGATTCATGACGCCACCAAAGCAGAACGAGCGCCAAAATTACAAGGTAAACCCATAAAAATGTTATTGTCCCCCAAATGACATACCAAAATATCATATTCCCCAATATGGATATCGCGAGCGCTAGGCCGAAAAATATAAAAACTGCCGGCAAGAGCAGCAGTTTATATTTATAAAAACAGCCTTCAATCACTAGGCCCGCATAGTTATTAAAGAATACCTTAAACATCCTCTGCCTTCGCCTCCGCCTCCCTTATCACTTTTATTACTTTTCCGGCACCGGTCAACTGACCGTAAATCAAAGAGTCAATTTCGGCAGACAGCTTTATGTAGTAGCCGTCCAGGGTGCCGTCCACGTTCTTGTCTATAGCCCTTTTTTCTATCACTTGAACATTCTTGATGCCTTGCCCCGCAAAATTGTGAGCTGTTAGGTTTTCGGCCAGTAGCTGGACTGCGTAGGTATCCGCGAGGATTGGGTCCAGGGCAATTTTCTGGCCGATAACTTCGTCGGTAATGGGATCTCTGATAAGTTTTCCCTGGACGGCGCTGGCGCCGGCCAGGGCGGAAGAATCAGCCACGGACTGCAGTTCATGTTTTAAGATGAATATCCTGAAACCGTCCAAAACAACGGCCATAAAGATTAAGATTAACGGCAGTAAGATAGCGAAGGTTGTGGAAAGAACACCTTTTTGGCCTTTCATCAGTTTCTTCAACAAAACACCCCCCAGTGAAAGGTTTCGTCATACAAGCCCTCCCTGGATAAGAAAAGCCCGGCAATTACTAAAACTCCGCCATTCATCCCCCGGTTTTAACCGGGGGTATTCTGGCGGAGTTTTAGTAAAGTATTTTTGGGGCCACCCCAGCATATACTTATCTGTACATTATGTACATTTTTTGTTATGCTGGAGGTGAAAAGGAGGGATGACCATGTTGACTGAAGTTAACTTTACTAATGCACGGAAAACGCTTACCGAATTATTTGATAAAGTTTGGCATCACTCTTTGCCGACTATTATTAATCGCCGGAAAAATGAAGAAGTCTTAATGTTAAGAGAGGATTTGCTAAAAGATATTTTAAAAGCGTACGCTCTCAAGCCGGAAAAACTACCGGAAGATGATGGTTCAATTACTCTTGCTTTAGATAAACTAGGTATTGCTGTTAATGCTTCCACTTTAGAAAACGCGATTGACGAACTTGTTAAAGAATTAAAAGTTTACGCGGAGGATTACCGTGACAGACTTCAACTTTTTTTGAACGCGCCCAACCGCAGAGAACATTTTCCATATATGCTCAGAATATGGCTTTGTGACGATGACCGGGAAATTAAATCCCTCCTGGAGTTGTAACAATGCCTCCGAAATTTGGACATTTGAAGAAATATTGTGAGAAAAACGGCTGGGTTTTGGTTCGAAATACAGATCACTGGTACTATGAAAAAGTTTTACCAAACGGTGAAATCTTGCGAACCAGAGTTAGCCATTCCACCAAAAAAGAAATTCCCGGTAACTTGTGGCGAAAAATATTAAAACATCAACTTAAAATTACGGAAGAAGAGTTTTGGAAGTCGATATAATTCATTTCATAGTGAACTACCCCTCCCTTCGCTACGCTCAGAAAGGGGCTTCCTGCTTCATCGAGCGGATCTCTCCACAGGCGTAACTTCCCGTGGTCCCCACGGTAGCCGCCTTTCATCCCCTCCCTCACGGAAGGAGACTTCCTGGCGGGAGAAGTTAAATTATCATGTCACAATACCTTCTTTTCGAGCCTTTTCAACCAGACAGATAAGCTCAGAAGCAACCTTCTGAACCGCCTCTCCCCAGCGGAGAACTTTTTCCGGTTCCTTCGCCCAGCCAGCCACGTACTCGAAACTGGAGGGAATCTCCAACCCGAAATATTCGCCGGCAACGAAAGCGGCTCCCTCGGCAATTACCTCGCCTTTGATGTATTCTTCATCGCCGAAGTTGCTCCGTTTTTGCTCGCCCAGCCTGAAGGCCAAAGCATGGGCAAGTTCATGAAGCAAGACAGCCGTGCGCTCATCTCCGGACAGTTTATAGAATTCCGCCTCTGAAAACCCACGGCCTTGTGCCGTGGGATGAAAGGGGCGCTTGGTTTTTTGATACTCAATATACTTTCGCACATAATACAAACGTTCTTACCGTCACCTGGAAGAAAGCCGCCATCACTTTTAAAGGTAACTGCATTTGCCTATCGAACGGTAGAGGGCGGGAACCTTTGGAGGTTAAACTGCCTGCGAGGATTGACCCTGCTGCCGTATGCCAGGCGCAGCTTGTCTGGAAGGGAACCGGGTACTGGCTGCACATAAGCGTTGAGAAACCTGTTCCGGAACAGGTGAGAGGCAGCAAGGCAGCCGGGGCGGACCCCGGTATCGTGCATTCCCTGGCCCTGACGGACGGGGAAGAAAGCCTGGTGATATCCGACAGGCTCTTGCGTTCCTGGTGGCGGCTGCAAAACAAGGAACTGGCTAAATACCAGCGCGGGCTTTCCCGGTTGACCAAAGGTTCACGCCGCTGGCGCCGGCTTAACTGCAAAAAGCGGCGGTTCCTTGAATTGATTCGACGCAGGAGAGAACATCTTCTACACACGATTACCGCCCGGGCCGTGAGGTGGTGCCTGGAACGAGGGGTTAAGACCCTGTATGCCGGCAACCCGGGGAATATCACCGCTAAAGACTGCGGCAAAAAGCACAACCAGCGGCTGCACCAGTGGGCCTTCGGCCAAACATTTGACCTGCTGAAATATGAGCTGGCCGCCCATGGTATAGAGTTTGTGCCGGTGAACGAAGAAGGTACATCTTCCACCTGCCCGTCATGCGGTACAAAAGGCACTTTCAGGGGCCGGGTATTTCACTGTCTGAACTGCGGCTTCTCTTGCCATCGTGACGTGGTAGGGTGTATCAATATCCGTTCCATAGGGCTGTACGGAGAAATAAAGGCCGGGCTCAAAACCATGCCAAAAACAACGTATCTGCGACCGGCGGTACTGGCCGCCCGAGCAGTAGACGCCTATGGACCAGGCCGCCGGGCGGCATAACAAGCCCCCGGTGTAGCCAGGCGAGGCTGTGTAAGACCCTGCTGTCTCAGCAGGGCTTCGGCCTGTGACCCGGGAAGCCTCCGGCCTTGTGCCAGAGGATGTTCACTAGTTAAACATTCCGTATGTAAAGCCGGGGGGAGGCTCAGAAGACCACTATTTTGTGCAGCACTTTAAAGAATGAAAACCAGGTGCTCAGATTTTTCATATCGAAAAAACTTAGTCTTATCCTGTAAATTTACTTTTTTTCATTTTTAAAAAATGGCCGATAAAAATCAAGAAAACGGTGGCTAAAGAAACAAAGGCAAACAACTCTATCGGCAAAAAAGGCATTAGTGCTGGTACAGCAAGCAGAAGAAATATTACACTGAGAAAAAGCGCCAGGTAGATAGTCCGTTTTGATGTACAAAAATCTACCAGAAGCTTAAAAAGACTAATGAATTCTTTTTTCTTAACTATTTCCAATATCCACATTAAACCCCAAAAGGCAAATAATTCATAGCTAAAAACATAAAACACGTTTATCCAAAAATAGTTTTTTGCAAGCGCATAAAGAAACTCTTCTCCGTATTGATTAAAAAAATTTAATGAAAAATTGATTACTGCGCTATTAAATGCCAGGATTTCAATATTAAAAAAAACAACAAAAAAGAACGAAACTACGGCAAACATACCTTTATAATTTTTATACTTTTGAATATGGTGATTAGTTATGGAAAATAAAGACATTACAACACCACTCCTAACCTCGGTTGCGGTGGCAATTATCGTCAATCTTATCGGTAATTACTTTTTCCAGTTTGCCCAAAATATACATTTGTTTGTTTTGGAAGAACTGCCGTTTTTAAACATTCCACCACCGCATTTTGACATAGATCTTTTTAGATATACAATAACGGGTATACTATTGTCCCCTTCAAGCCTAATTCAGGTTTTAGTAGAAATATCTAATATATTTTTCAATATGCAGACTAATTCGCCAGAAAAACTCTTTATGCTAATGTTCTCTTTTCTAACACTGCTCAATATTTGGGTTTCAACTAAAGCCCCTCTCCTATCAATGCGCATTTCTTTAACCCTTGGGGTTTGTTACGCCATTTTTTTGCTTGCGATTTATCTGACAAGCATTATAAATGCCATCTTAAAAAACGCTATATTACCTGGTGGATATTGTTTTAATTAGCAATATGCAGCTAGCTAAAATAAAGAATGTCCAAGTTAAAACTGTGAAATTAAATACAAACAGTACTGATTCAGATGAAATACACTGAAATACATCTCTGATAATGTCATTGTTTACCGCAATACTGTTCATTAAAGGCCCGTTTAAAAAATAATTAAGTCTGTATAGGCCAGCGATAACTGCAACTATGGCAAACAAAGTAACTGCCAAAATAAACACAAGAACATAAAATAATCTGCCGCTTACTACGTTAAGAGTCTTTATAACCTCCGAAAAATCACGATCCACAAAAACACCTCCAGGTAAAAAAATTGACAAGACCCGCCTTATAAAGATGGGCCTCGTTTTAAGGAGCCGCGTTAATTACCGTCTGCGCGGTTTTTGACGCCAGCACTTTAGTCACCGTGTAAAGCATGGCAAGATTGCGGTTTCCAACAGAATAGGAAAAGCAGAACCGACCTGGCTCTCCTTCCGGAGACAATAGCAACATGGTATCTTTTTCAAGGCAATATACAAAGGCTTCCAAACTCTCTACCCCGGCCCTTTTCGCCAGACACAATCGGTGTTTCCCTCCGCTCACCCAGTACCGGTTCCTATACTTTGTAAGGCGAATGGGGGTCGTTCTTTATAAAGGGGGTGCGCCCTTGCCTGAATTCCTCCCAGAATCTCCGACAGGGGCTGTAATTAAGACAGACTTCCAGCATTTCCAAGTCTGTAGCACTGTTGCTAAGCACTTCGAGAAGCTCTTCCTCAGTATTCCAGTAAGCGTTAAAACCTAATTCCTGCAACAGTAGGCACCTGTTACCCAGCATGGTTGGAAACTCAACAATATCTGCTACCTTTACAGTGTGCAGTTCTACTCTCACCACAACTTACTCCCCTCAAACCGGCTAGTTCTTCCCCAAAAAGTTCCCCATGATCACCCCAAAACCTTCCGCCGCAATGCATTTATGGCCGCCTTAAGCTCCGGGGAAAACGCTGCGTAAGACAATACCTGTTCTTTAGAAACAATACCATTAAAGTATCTCTGGTCGCTTTCCCGACTGAAAAGTTGCATTTTACAACCGGGGTACCTTTCTGACATTCCTTTAATCGCATCCCTGATTCCACTCCCCCAGTGCCCGCCTATGGGGCGAAGTATGACCTCTCCCTCGCTGGTCAGTACGGCCAGCAACGGCGAAGACATCCGGCTTAACAAGGCCTTTAACGCCTTCGAGAATCTTTTCTTCATTCACAAAAAACACCTCCCTAATAAAAAAAACCGGGCACGTGCCCAGCATAACTACTGCGACTGTATCACCAACAGCGGGTCTATCCAGTGGCTGGCAGCCAGGTCCTTTATTTCGTCAGCTTTAAATCCGGCCTCTTCACCGGTACGGGATTAATAGTTACCACTTTTCGAGCCGTTCCGGCCCTGGTGTCGGTTGCTTCAATAACCAGGATAGACCTGGCATAGCCGCGCATACCAACAGCGGGAAATTCGTATTTAATTGTTTTCGAATATGGGCCTGACCACCTGGTATAGTTTTCTGACCAGCTTTTTTTAACTGGTATAGTTTTTTGGGGGTTTCCTGAAGGGTCAGATAATGACCATTCTGTTGTTAGAACACCCTCGCCGTGTGTTTTGACATTTAGATTATACTTAACGCGCCGGTAATGTGTATGCCCGTCAGAATCTCTATATTTCTTATAGGGCAAGTACCCGGTTATCTTTACCGTGAAGGGATATGGCTTCAAACCCGGCCATATATCGGGACCAATTATCCGTATATCTCCCGACGCTTCCTGAACCGCAGGAATTATATTAATACTGCAAATATCCTTGTTGTCCTCATAGGTAGTTTCATTTGCAGGTTTATCTTTATCCGGGTTTACTTCCAATATCACCGTATGACTGCCTGCTCCGGGTGTGATGGTTACAGAATCGGATTCCTGGCTGATAACATCAAAGTTCGGTATGTCCTTTATAATTTTTCCGTCCAGCTTCCAGACCAGTCGGGTGACAATCATTCTTCCGCTGTCATTATGAATATTTGCAGTTACTATAACCGAATTGCCTTCTTTAGCTTCTTTTTTATGTTCAGTTATTTCAACCCATAGATTTTGCACGTTTACCGAAACATTAACACTAACTTCATTATCATTAAAAGTGCTTTCGTTATAAAGGTTCACCAAGGGGTCTTTATTAATATTAATAGTACCCGTTAACATTAGCTGCCCGTTGGGAACGGTATAATCGAATGTGATAGTAATTTCATCACCCGGTTTGAGGTCCTTCAAGCCGTAAAACTCTTTTTCGATCCTGGTATCTATAATTTTAGGCAGTTCATTGCCGTCAGTATCTTTGAGGGTCAGGTATTTACCGTTGGCGAATACTCCTATTCCCACGCCTTCAACATTGTACAGGCCGTTGTACGTGAAAGTAACGGTACCGGTATAGGTCTGTCCCGGCTCGGCTTTTTCTCCCTCAGGGATGCCGTCATCTATAGATACGACCGCAAAGTTTATGTCGGTTAAGCTGAAGGCCACTACCCCCTGCTCGGTGGTGGCCACCAGCATATCCCGGGACGCCGATATTTCACCGGTGACGCCGGAGGCGTAATCACTGAGGTTTACGGGGGCGGCCACTTTGGGATTGCTATATGCTTCGCCGTTATTGGGGTCCAACAGGGCCAGTTCTCCGTTGCCCTTGCCGGCCAGAATAGCCGCCGAGTTTGCCGCCCGCATTATTACCGGCGCGGTCATGGCCCTGTCACCGAGCCCGGCTGCCCATGCAGTATGACCGGTTGCACGGTCAATTGCCAGTATCTTGCCGCTTTCCCCTTTTTCACCCACAGCGGGGAAGTACACCCGGCTGCCGGTCAGGGCTGGGGAGCGGTTGGAAAAGATGCCTTGGTTTTTATTATTTTCCCAAACCGGTGTATGTGTAGCTGTATTATAAGCGTATACGTTACTCTGTGTATCTCCAAAATACAGCATATTACCATCTACGCTAAAGCTAGCCGCTATGCCGGCGTCAGTTTTCTTAACAACCCGGGCATCATCGCTTTTAAGTTTCACCCTACCGTCTTGATCTTCCATTAAAATGTCGTCCAGGTAATAAATTTGCAGTTCCCCTCTGGATCGCCCCTGGTCAACACCAACGGCAAAACCCCTGCCACCGTCCACGGGGGCCGGAGAAGATGATGTACGTCCGTAATCGGCAACCTCAATAAAGAAGGAATGTTTTTTCTTTTCATCGTGGGGGTCGGCCACGATAAGGATTTTGCCAGTGTTGCCGCTGGTGGCTACAATAATTTCGTGACCCCGCCAGGTGAGAACCAGGGGAGCGGAAGTTATGTCAGTTACGTCAAGGGATTCAAAAGAGGTTTTGCTGCTTTCTGACACTCCGTGAAAATCGGTAACGTCAATAATGTCCAGGCTGTTGCTGTAGGTACCAATGTAAATATACTTTCTCCCCTGCCATTCATAATACGTGGGGTGGCTCTTGGTAGGTATGGAACCAGAAAGCCTCACCGACCACACCGGGTCGAGTTCCTGCATTTTCAGGGAATCAGGCCCCAGGTAAACTTGTTTCTCCGGGCAAATATAACCGTTCAGCCGGTTGCCCTCTACGGTGATAACCACCAGCTTCCCTGCCAGGTCACCGCCCCACCTATCGCCGGACAGGATCAGGGGCTGGCTGTAACTGGGCCCGCCGAAGTGATACCAGGAAAAAACCATAGCCGTGCCTTCCACCAGGCCGTCCCGGTTGCGCTCGGGAGTGAAACCGAAGGTAGTTACTTCACCTACCGGCGCGGCCAGGGCGGGAAAAGCCCGGGCGGCCAAGACAAACAATACAAAAACCAAGACCGGCAATCGCTTCACCTTTCGTTACCTCCCGTTTATTTTTTTCAAAAAGAAAACAGCCCTTTTTAAAGGCTGTTTTACTGAACCGTTGGCCACTCGGTATCATCCGCCGGAGTATCATTTGTACCTCCGCCCCCGCTGGGAAGTATAACTACAGTTCCGCCGGGCGTCAGGACACCGGAATCAATATCCTTGGCGATTTTTTGAATTTGCCGCTTTCTTTCTTCAATGGGCATATCCTTTGGGAAAACCACCTTTTTAGTTCCGTTTACGAAAACGTATTCATCTTCCAAACTGCCGGTATAATTGACTTCCCCCTGAAAATTGTTTTTATTGCCTTCCGGAACCGACGTATCAGTAATAAACACTATTCTCTCCTTACCGTCCCACTTTACTTCCGCGCCCAACACTTCGCTTACGAACCTGAGCGGCACCATAGTCCTGCCGTTCATCAGCCGGGCCGGGGCGTCCAGGGACTTGGCCTGGCCGTTCACCGCGGGTTTCTTTGAGCCAATCTTCATTTTTATGCTTTTACCGTTTCTCTCTACAGTGGCAGTTTGGTTAGCCCCGTCCCAGCCAACCGCGCCGCCCAGTTCTTCGCTGACGAAGCGGAGCGGGACGTAGGTTCGGCTGGTGTCGGTATCAATGAATGGCTCCTGATCTGGGAAGTATACCGGCATTTTGTTTATGACTACAGTGAGGTTGTAATCATAGCCGGCAAATGCGGGCACTGCCACAGTCATGATTAACAGAGCAGCCAAAGTTATAATTATAAGTTTTTTGCTTTTAAACATAAATCTCATCTCCTTTGAATATTTTTCCTTTTTAAAGTTTGACAAGTGAATAATTCTTTTTGTTCCACATTCTTTTTTGCCTAACCCATGATTCCGAATATATTCTCCGCTATCCACTCTCCAAGGTTTTCCTTGTTCCTTTTCTTTTTCCCGTTGAGAACCGGTACGGCAAATACCGAGTCAGTTTGAAGAAATTCCTTCACAACTTCAGCTTCCTCTTTTCCGGCATCCAGCAAAAGCACTGCTCCGTTTATCTGGTTAAGGTTGTTTCTAAGCCAGCGCGTTACTGCCCTGTTCAGCACCAACGGGTCATTTCTTGTCACCCAAATAACCATATCAATTATATCCATAACCTGTTGAGCATACCATGACAATGGGTCATGCCCAGCATCAACAAGGAGGAACCCAGAGGTAACCCGGGAAACCCGAAGCGCCTTGCGTAGACGGTCGGGCGTGAATTCTTTTTCACCATCAAAGCCAGTATATGGACTAATAGGCATTATCTCAATATAATCATTCACTTGAAGATAATCAATAGAATCGCGCCAGTCATGGATTCGATTTGGCTCAAGCCCCAAGCGGCACCCCAGCCCGCGCCCGACAATATCACAATCAAACATGCGGACGCTAAATTTGTGCCGCGCCAGTGCATAAGCAGTATCCACTAAAGTGCTTGTAACGCCAATACCTGGAGACCACAGGCTTAAAAATGCTACTCGCTGGAAATATACTACCCTTTGCTTTACGGGTCCAAAGGGTAAACGTATATTTATCTTAGTTTTTTTCAGTTTTTCTTTCTCCTGTTCTTTATCCATTTGTTGTAGTATACTTTTTATTTTCTCTGCTGCGTCAAAGGCCGTGGCCGGGTTCTCCAGGCTGGAAATTATTTCTTCAGGGGCTACCGGAGTAAATAATATATCATATATTCCAATTGCCGCCCCGTAACTAAGAACCTGATTTCCGGGGGACGAAATTAAAATTATTCGCAGCCCTGCTTCCCGGAGCATTTTTAAAATATGCTCATGCTCCACAGGCCCTGCGGTCGTATAGTATAAAACCGTGTTAGACTGGTTCTTCTTTGCCATATCCAGGGCCATATCATTAGCGTAAACAGGCAGGGCATCATACCCTGCCTGTTTCAAATATCCTACCGTGTTATCGGGGTCACTGGATATAACCAAGATAGGATTCATTCTTTTTTCACCTCATCGCCTACGGCCCCAGCCACGGTATCCAGATAACGGCCAGGGCCAGTAGAATAACCGATAAATAAGCGTAACATGGTAAAAATCCCCTTTCAACTCCCAGCTTTTCATATATAAAGTTAGGCCAGAAACTTTATTGTACTTCCCTCATAGTGAAAAGTTCAGACAATCCTCGTATATACCAGCACCAACTTCACATCTTTGGGCAGCGAACTAGGGGGGGCGGGCGTACCTTCCGTTCCAGTGAATAACCTTATAACCAAAATTTTGGCGCAGGATTTTCGGAGTAGCGCCGAGGTTGTCGGCTCCAACAACGAGGCACTTTTTCATCTTGCATTCCACCTCTCCAAAAATAAAAAGACTACTATTCTGTGCGGCACTTAAAAAAATGAAAACCAGGCACTTTGAACATATGCGCCTGGTTTAAATTATTTCAATCAACTGCTTTTTTGCTTTGGGCAGGTCGTCTTTAACAGTATTCCACACCAGGTCCATATCCACACCGAAATACTCATGAATGAGAACATCCCGCATCCCCGCCATTGCCTTCCACGGGACCGCCGGATGCTTCCGCCTGGTCTGCACTGAAACTTTTTTAGCGGCTTCGCCTATGATTTCCAATCTTCTTATGACCGCATCCTGGAGCTGGGGCGACGAAAGAAACTTCTCCTTAGATACATTTGTAGTATATTGCTCAATTAAGTCAATACTTTCCAGCATGTGCTTGATGTAAATTATATCTCTATTATTCACATTAACACCTGCTTATTCCGCAGGATATCATCCCTCAATGATTGCGGTATTGATTTTTCAGTGAGCAAATCAACTTCTACCTGTAATACTTCTTTGAGTTCATCCCGTAATCTCACCAAGTCCAACAAGGTTTTATCATTTTTTGATGAGTACCGAATTATAATGTCTACGTCACTGTGGTCATTTTGTTCG
Organism: Desulfofundulus sp. JL263-se; assembly: GCF_056316025.1. Classification (NCBI taxonomy): domain Bacteria; kingdom Bacillati; phylum Bacillota; class Clostridia; order Eubacteriales; family Peptococcaceae; genus Desulfofundulus; species Desulfofundulus sp. JL263-se. The sequence goes on from NZ_CM149993.1 coordinate 2,266,962, forward strand.
TTCCGGGCATAAGAACCAAATACAGCAGCACTTACAACCCCATGGCGTTTCAATATGGGGACAGCTTTTTGTTTTAACACCTCAAAATTCATAGTGACACCCCTGCCAGCATATCTCAAAAACTATAATTAATTCCTAAGTTCATTATAACCCGGAAAAAGAGCTCGTTTCCAGTACTTGTAAATGAAATTTTTTATAGAATTCTGCCTCTGAAAACCCACGGCCTTGTGCCGTGGGTTGAAAGGGGTGGAATTCTATAAAAATCTATCATTTCTTTGCAAATAATCCCCATGGTGGATCAAGCCTGTCACGATTAGTAGGATTAAAAATGTTGGTTTTAAGATTTCTTAACAATTGACCAATTGTAACAAAAGGGGCAGGATAGTGAGGAAGCCTGCCCATACAGTGCATATGAAGCTCTGGTTTATAATCACTATCCTGACTTGCTGTATATTCGGATTTTTCATATCGAAAAAACTTAGTCTTATCCTGTAATAACTCAAAGTGATAAGAGTATGAACTGACGTAAAGCCGTCTTTTTATTTTAAAAATAGTAATCTGTATTTTAAAGTTAAACATTTCTTCAATGATATAGCCATATTCCTAGCCAATTGTCGGGGCATTAAAAGAAAAACTTTCCCCAACAACAACTAGCTTATTTTTCTTACCAAGATCGAATATGGGCTTCCCCTTTTGGGAAAAGCCCATGCTTACTTCTTTTATACTTAAATTAGATGTCCATATCTCATTCTTAATCTGAGAAACATAGCTACTAAAGTTCTTGTAATCCAAAGGATATTTTTTGGCTGACTCAATAATATCTTTTGAGGTAACTTTTTGACTCATCTAACCAACTTCCCGATTGTGAGGTATAAAGTGGCCCAGTTGTTTGCATCGGCAGCTTCAACTTCTGAACATGTCTGGGAGTATCTTTTTGAAATAAACTCTTCAGAACTCATTTTATATTTCTGTTCATAATATTTGATTATATCTTTTGCTTCCGAAATTTGGTCTTTATATCTTTCTAAAGGATTCTTGTGAAAGTTAAACATTTTAATCAATCTACCGAGCATAACAACTCACCACCTCTCTTTTTTATATTTTAAGTTATGTCTAAATAAATAGCAATATTATTCCCACGCCAGCTTTTCCACCGCCCGCTCCAGGTCCTGCACCGACGGCCTGGTATACCTGGCCGTGGTGTTCAAATTGGAGTGGCCGGCCAGCATGGCCACCCGGTCCAGCGATTCACCAGCGTCCACCAGCATCTTACAGAAAGTGTGCCGGAGCCGGTGCGGAGTTACTTCTACTCCCGCCAGGCGTCCCAGTTCGGCCAGTCGTTTTTGTATGGCCCGGGCAGTGATATGCCCGCCTCCACGCCCGGGAAAGAGCCACTCACCACCACGGTGCCCGGCCAGGTATTCTGCTAGCATCCTTCTGGCCGTAGCATTAAGTGGAACCTCCCGCCACTTCTCACCCTTACCGCGGCGAACCTGGATCAAGCCTGACCTTTCTCTAAGTACCAGATCCTCGGTACGTAGAGCAACGGCTTCGCTTACCCGTAACCCTGCATGAAGTAAAAGTGCCAGAAACGCCATATCTCTGGCCTTGCCGTATTTTTTAAAAGCACGCACTAAGCTTCCTAGTTCTGTCCTGGAAAGCCACCGTGGGACTTTTCTCTGTTCCGGTACCCGCCTGACGCCTTGCACTGGATTAGAAGAAACTATGCCTTCAGACATGGCCCAGTAGAAAAACGAAGAAACGGCATCCAGGTGCAAATTTATTGTGGCGGGCTTACGGTTTTGATTCAAAAGATACCGCCGGTAATCGGCTATGTCTAAAGAAGTAACGGCGTTTAAAGTAAAGGGTTCACCGGTAATCCCTTCCCACCATGTTTTAAAGTTCCTCAAAATTGAAAGATAAGTTATCACTGTCCTTGGAGCTAAACCACGGCTTTTTAAAGCTTCGGCAAATCTATCCAGCATCTCTAAAACCTCTCACGTTACAACTTCTTTTTATTTGCACGGGCCAGAAAATCTTCCAGGGATATTACCTCTATCAGGTGGCCATCATTGAATAATGTCCTGAATTTTTGTTTAAATAGATAGCTGCGTGCCCCCTGTGAAAAGCCTCCACCTCCGAGCACCACATAAGCTTTGCGGTACTCCTTTGAGTTACGAACAATGGAAATAAGGCTGGCGATTTCGTAGATAAGTTTTTGTTCCGCTGTACCCGACACCTGCTGCCATTTCGCGCTTACAATAACATTACCTTTATCAGAATCATGTATTAAAAAATCAGCTTTATAATTACCGCCAAACAGTTGAGTACCAACTACTATCTGGGTTTGAAACCGCCCCGGGTAATGGATTTCCAGCACGGGCTTAATAACTCTCTCCCAGAATGCTCCTGTTTTTGTTCCCCTTCCTCCTGGTGTCAATGCTTTTCGCCCCTTAAGAATAATTTCGAATTACCAATTCGCTTATTGATCCACGCCTGTCCGCACGGCAGTTGATGGCCCTCCTGGCATAAACCGTCCGGATGTCGTACCCAGAGTAAAGCTCGTGAATAAAAGGAGTATCCGAGTTGCTGAGCATTACCATGCAGCCCCTGGCATCCAGCCGGCGAAAAACTTCCGCCAGGCGCCGCTGGTCTTCCCGGGTAAAAGAATCAGCTGTATAACTGGTGAAGCTGGAAGTCTCCGAAAGAGGGTGATACGGCGGGTCTAAGTAAATAAAATCACCCGGCCCGGCAAATTCCAGGACTTTACTGAAATCACCAAGGATTATCTCGGCCCGCTTCAGTACTTCGCTTACTTTGCGGAGATTGTCCTCGTCTACAATTTTCGGGTTTTTATAACGCCCGAAGGGAACATTATACTTCCCCTGCTTATTAACCCGCCAGAGGCCGTTATACCCTGTTTTATTCAAATAAAGGAAGCGGGAAGCCCGGCTCACCTCGTCCATCTTCTCAGGGTCAAGGGCCCGGATGTGGTAGTAGTAATCGGCGGTATTTTTATGCTTTTTCAAATCAGTAATTAGTGGCTCCAAGTTGTCCCTGACCGTGCGGTAAAAATTTATGAGTTCCGGGTTATTGTCTATGAGAACGGCCCTGGGCGGTGTCAGGTGAAAGAATACGGCACCGCCGCCGACGAAAGGTTCTATATAAAGGCGGAACCCCTGCTTGGGAAATAACGGTTCGAATTGGGAAATGAGCTGGCCCTTGCCGCCGGCCCACTTAACCGGTGGCTTTGGCTTGTTTTCCATCAGAATAGCCGTTTCGGATTTTCCCACTGAAATTCTCCTTTCGGCTTTTTGCTTATACGAACAAAAAATTCGCCCTTAGATGGGCGAATCCTGCCACCTTATACGAACTTTTCCAGGGGTTTTGTTCGTATAAGGATTCTTGGAAGAATTTTAGTTTTGTCTCCAAAATCCGACACTATTGGTAATGTTGATTCTTTATAATAAGAATCAAATTAAGAGGTATCAACTTTCCCCCCTTCTTTATGGAGGTATACCCTATTATGAAAATCCAACATTTTATAAAAAAATTCAAAAATATGATAAAAAAGCGCTCAAATGCAATTTATAAATATGATATCACACAATTACCCCGTCTTCCATTTAATTTTTTAGATAGTCCGTGTCAAGATTCAGTAGGTATCTTTTAACATGAGACCTCACCGCTTAAAACATTAGTTTTACGGCGGCGGCCTTGACAGCCACCCCGCATGTGATATAGTTTCAGTACCGACGGGGCGGCTCCGGGGAACATGCTGCATACTTTAGCATACCCCGCCGGCTTGTACATTTTATCACATGCGGGGACCCCGGCTGTCAAGGCTACCCTCCGGCGCCGCCTGAAAACCTCAAAGGCTCTCCAAGGAACATGCTTTTACAAAAGAGCAGAAAAGCTGGGACGGCTAAGTTCACGTAAAACATACTTAATCCACAGCCGGTCAGCAAAAGGACCCTTTAAAGCCGGAACAGACGCCTGCAGCCATTTTTCCACATCCTCTGTTTTTTGTTTTTCGACTGGCTTTAACTGCGCAATTTCTCTCAATTTCCGGTGTTTCACCGGCCAGCGCAAAGTATAATTGCCAAGCTCCCCGTTTGCCTTAGCGGCCAAAACACGGGCCATCCGGTCTCCTCCAGGGATTGTCCACCTGGCTCCCAGGCGTTTCATCCGCCGGGCCACGTTGTGTTGAATCTGCCCTTCAATGGTGCCCAAACGTTTTGCTCCCGGCGAGGCAGCGATCCCCGCCCAGTTTTCCTCAAGATAATGCAGAAGTTTGGTGATCCTCTTCTTCCGGTTGCCCCTGGTGTTTTTTGCTGCTTCCGTAAGAACTCTTTGGGTCTCCTCCCAGTTACCCTGGGAAATGGCCAGGGCCACCTTCCGGTAGGTTTCTTCGTCGTACCAGAGGGCCTCGGTTAAATGCCTGCTCAGGTGGTATGGGTCTAAGCGATACACAGCGCCGGGAAAGTAATCAATTCCCTGCTTGGACCAGTCTGCCCCGTCGCCGCCGATGAAGATCCTTTCGGTTTGGCTCAGGTCCCATTTTCCCCCGGCTACGGCATAGTTTTCTTCCCAGGCTGCCTTACCGTCATTTAGGCTGCTTAAAACAAGCTTGTTTTTCAGGGCGAAGCGACCTTGGCCAATTTGTTCCTTCCCTTCGTAGACGACCATATGCTTAATTTCTCCTCTTTTCTCTTTTGTCTTCTGCAGGCGGATTATCACTCCGTCGGCTTCGATACACAGCTCCGGGGTTACCTCTTTCCCGCCGGGAGCTTCGCCCTTTTCAAAAACCGCTGCCCTTTTTTCTTCTCCTTCTTGCTGCAAGACTTCTCCCACTTCTTGGGTAGCCTGCCAGACGGTCATGGGACTTAGGCCGGAAACAAGGTGGTTTAAGATCTCGGCGGCACGGGCAAAGGAAAGTTCGGTGCTTAGTTTGACGGCCAGTTCTTTTAAACGGGGGGTGATCTTGGCCCGGGCTGGCCAGCCCAGCAGCTCGTCTAAAAAGAATTTGGTTTCCCCGGTTTTTTTGTTCCTGTACAGGCGCCTTTTGAAGAGAAATTCCCCAAAGGTGCTTACTGCTGTTTTAGCCCGAAAGCCGACCACTTCCCAGGTGCTCCGGTCACGTTCATTCATCAGGCGGGTATCGATCTGTTCCAGGGCCCAGGTGAAAATTTGGTTGCAGACTGCCTGGCACAGCTCATGGATGCCTTTTTCAAGCTCATAAAAGTCTTTGCACTCGCCAATTAATTTAGTTAGGCCAGAACCGAATAGAAGGACTGCCCCCACTATGTGGCGAATATTTAACATGAGACCTCGCCCTCCTTTAATTTCCGTTGGAGTGTTTTTGGGGTGAGGTCTCATTTCTATTTCTAGGAGGTTGATTTCCTTCTGGTGCCTACTGAAATTTTACACGGCCTTTTAGATATGATGCTTCTTAGCGTAACTTTAGGTATTAACAAAGATGAAAAAGCACTCAAATTACAATTAGATTTAATCCCCAATAATATTAGTTATGGGTGCCCTCCCGGCTGTTTTGAATGTTGTAATGATATAATTTTAATATCATATCATGAATATAACCTCATACTTTACTATATTGTAAAAAACTGGGATAAAGATAAATTAACTCATTTATATAGTAAAAGATTGGGACTCCTAAGACCTGACACCAATACACCCATTTGCCCTTTCCTCAACTTCTCAACTGATTTAATTAAAAATAACAAACATTGTGCTATCTATCCGATGCGGCCATGGGTATGTAGGGCCTTTGGAACCGCAGGCAACCCTTGCAAAAAAATTAAACCAATAGAAATAATTTCCAAAGAAGACTATTATCGGGTATTGGCTGAATTACTTTATCGGGGCAAAAGTATCAGACTTAATAATAGGTATTCATTATTAGCAGGAACTTTTGATATGTGGATAGTTGCAGACTCTGGTAAATCTAATGGATCAAAGCTCCTTGAATTACTTTTTAATGAAAAACAAAATCTAATGGCACAACTCTATGATAGCAAAAAAAATTCAACTATTACTATTAAGCATGGTAAAATACTTAATACTCAACAGTTGAAGTAACCGTTTTAATAATTCTCCTTTGGGTTCTATCACATCCATTTGAATGTCCCTGGCACCAGTAAAATTCCGGAAATCCTCAGGTGTTTCCTTATAACAATCGTAGATGCCGCGCCATTCAGCGGTTGCCTGCTGAAACCCAAGCGCAGCCCCGCCGAGGCCGGAGAATATGTGGAGTATTTTGAATTCTTCAGTCATCGTTATTCCACCCCAGTATAGGTTGTTTCGAAACCCGGGGAGAGTTGATCTGCTCCAGGTCCGCGTACGGAGTGTTCCGCCCCAGTATCAGATAAAAATGTTGTTGTTGTAGATAAGTTCCGCCCCAGTATAGGTTGTTTCGAAACTTGGTGACAGTATTGTGCGAGACGTTCTTTACTCATGTTCCGCCCCAGTATAGGCTGTCACCGGGGGGATCGACTGTTTTTGCTTATGTAATGGGGCGTCCTGTCCCGCCTTGCTTTAGCAGTTCAGACAGGAGGTTTCCCGCCTCTTGGCGGAGGCTTGGCGAGCGTTACCGGTCCCGCTGAAGTCTTGCCGGCACTTCTCGCCCACGGACGCCGAATCGCCCGAAAAAAGTAATATTACAATATTACACTACTTTGCGTCTGTGCCGTATGCTATGTTCCGGGCAGCATTATATGCCATATCCTTTTTACTTCCGCAATTTTTACAAGTCATGAACACGGTATTTTTATCTATACTCTCCGGGTGCGAGTACCCACATCGCGAACAAGTACGCATCGCCTTCTGTCGGTCCGTCTTTTGAACAACGATTCCCTTTTCCTCCGCTTTATAACAGATCTTCTCTATCAGCGCACCCCAGGGGAAACGTTTTATTCCGTTTTCAAGCTCTACTCCTGACATGTCCGCCAGTCGAATTGTTCCACAGCGGTTTGCCGCCGCTATGTCCACTATTCGCCGGCTGTATTTATGTATGATAGCGTCCCGGATTTGCGTAACCTTTCCCGTTAATTTTTTAGTGGCGGCAAGCCGTCTTTTCCTGCCGTGGCCTTTTACGCCTATACAACGCTGCATCTCCTGCCGGCGTTTTGTTATGGCCGCTATTTTTGCTTCTGCCGCCTTAATTTCTGAAACCGGGATATTCCCACGCTTGTGGCCGTAGTTGAATGTCCACGTGACTGCTTCGTCCGCACAGGCGAAATTCACGCCCATGACACGGTTTTCGTCCAGACCGACAATTTTTTCCGGCTCAAAGGAATAAGCCACGATACAAAACCACTTATTTTTATGCTGGTTCCTCACAATCTGCATAACACCCTGTTTGTACTCTCCGCTCAGTATGCGGCGGAATATGGCTTTTTTCGAACCGTCCCCACAGTCTAAAATTAGGAGAAACCGGCCTTGCTCCGCTTCTTTTCCGAGAAGTGTCACTGCTGCACGATATTCCGGTTTTTCTCCTTCAATTAGTGATAAGCAGTAGTTTTGGTTGGCAATCTGAATAGGAACTTCGTTCAACCGGAAAGACGGGATAGACTTTCGTAACTTCATCACTTCCTGCACGTCATTTTTCCATCTGTTCATCACGAACTGGTTTATCTGGCTAGTGTTTAACGAGGCCATGAGCGGGTATATCTCCCTCATTCGCCGGTAGACGTAGTTCCGGAAAGTGCATCCATATATTTGTTTTTCCTCTGCGGCACTCGGGTATTTCCCTTTTTCTTTTTTGTACTTGAGCCGGAAGTTATGATTTTCCCAGTATAATTGGACGGCGAAGTTACATAACTTCGCCGTCCAGTATGACAAGTCCCGCAGTACTTCCCCAAATTCTTTCCATGATGCGTCTATCGGTTTTACGATTTGAAAACGGACTGCCTTTGTTATCATTATATTATCACTCCCGGAGCAACCTTCCACACCTTGCACACCACCAACCATCTTGAGGGTAATTTTGCACGTTACCGCAATACAGGCATGTCATATTGCCGGTTTCCCTATCATACAAGTACATTTCCATTTTCTCATCATAGTACAGATATTCCGCATCATCACCATTTTTTCGCCATTCCGCAGCTAAAACTTCGCACATCTTCTTTACCTGTTCAGAACTATTGTCACCGCTTATACGCAGAAATCTTACCTCACCGTTTATCTTAAAAAAAGCACGGTAGTATTTCTCGGTTGGTTTTGGAATTTCCGTGCTCAACGCCTCATCCTCCTGAAATGGACCTTTTGGGTCCAATTGTGCTTACATTTATGAAAGGCTTTACATCCTGTGGGTTCCAAGCCTTTAGCAGCATCCTGTTGCGATACCCCTTGATACGGCAAGCAAGACGGGATTAATCCATCGCACAGCTTGTCCCGTGCCTGAACATTCATGCATGGGCCCGGGGGACTCGTCCAAATTACTTGAAACTGGCCTTCCTGAATTATTATCTTACTGGAAAGATCTGTTTCTAGACTTGCGCTGAATTTTTCACGGCTGGCGGGATATGTATCCCTATTCATTGCTAATTCAAGAGCCTGCTGTTCAACATTAACCCTTTTATCTGCGACATCTCTAAAACATCCATAATCCGCGAGATCGTCGTCGCTGAGGTATTTGCCAAAGGCGGGATTTTTAATCGGCATTTTCGCTCCCCCTTTTTGAACGCTGCCCCTTCGCCTGAAGCCTGGCTTAGTTAATAAGCAGTTTTTCATTCTTTCGAAGCAGCCCTGCTGCCAACAATTCGGTACGCTTGCAATCCCCCGGAGCATACCCCAGGGGGGCGTATTCACCGCACCAGCCTGCCGCGTCCCAGGCCAGCCTGTGAACCTGTTGCGCGAAAAGAGCACCTTCATTGCGCTCTACCCCCAGAAACTCCCTTATTTCACTTCCCCGCATTCTTATGCGGTACAGGCGATAGATAAATCGCCTGGCGGCCGCCGTGCCTTCCCGCTCAAAGACACTCCTTATCCTTTGTTTGTACGGCTGCAAAAAGTCATATATATTCCTACGCTCAATATCGCGCATATTGCGTATTCCCGACACGCTATCCACCCCCTTATCTGTTAAACTCAAATTAGGTAGCAGGAAAGCTAGCCTAAGTTGGCCAAAAATATAGCCAAAGGTTTCCGGGAAAAGGATTCCACCTCCTGGCAGTTCGACTGCTGTCGGAAGAGCCACCTTTCCCGGATCAAATTTGCAGACTGCGGTTCATAGAAGGGTTGTGCTTCGAGCACCGCGTTAGATAAGGCCCACTGCCAGTCTGCAGCAAATTTCTTTTGCGGAGGTTCTTAACATGTACTTTGTAGGGATTGACTGGTCTGACTTACATCATGACGTAGCCGTGCTCGATGAAAAGGGTCAAGAACTTAAGTATTTCACCATCCCTCACAACAGGGAAGGCATGGAGTTATTAAAGAAAAGGCTCTTGAGCATCGATCCCGAACCGGAAAACTTCGCCTGCCTGATCGAAACCAAAAACGGTCTTCTGGTGCAGTTTCTGTTGGAAGCCGGCTTTCCGGTTTACCCGCTCAACCCGAAGGTTGTAGACTACCGGCGAAAGCCCTCCGGGGCGAAGAGTGACCCAATCGATGCCAGGCTGCTGGCCAACATCGGCCGCTCCGACCTGGCGCAGCTAAAGAGGCTTAAGCCAGATGCGGAACTGATCGCGGAACTAAAAATGTTCACCCGAGACCAGGACGGCCTTATCCAGGAATCCACCCGGCTGACCAACAAGCTCATTGCTTGCTTGAAGGAATATTACCCGGTAGCTTTAGGTTTCTTTTCGAAGCCAACCCTACCGGTAGCCCTGGAGTTTTACAAGCGCTATCCTACCCCGGATCTGGTAAGGGAAGCTACCGTTCCAGAGATAGCCGCCTTTCTTAAGAGTCATAAACATCCCCGGCCCAATCAAACGGCTGTCTCCATCTGGCAGAAGGCGCAGGAGCCGCAGCTTCGGGCCAGTGCTCCCACCGTACGGGCAAAAGGCCGCTTAATGCTCGCCCTGGTGAGTCAGCTGGAAGTGGTCCGGGAGCAAATCGCTGCTTACGACAAGGAGATCAACCGCCTTTTTCAGCAGCACTCCGACAGCAGGATCTTCGCTAGCCTGCCAGGGGCGGCCGGGCGGCTCGCGCCAAGACTGCTGGCGGAGTGGGGGGACGACCGGGAACGTTACGAAAATGCAGCCGTGGTCCAGGCTTTAGCAGGTACCTCGCCGGTTCTTTTTCAAAGCGGTAAGTACCGCTTTGCCAGGCAGCGCAAATCCTGTGTGAAACCTTTCCGACGAGCTATGCACCTGTTCGCCTTCCAGAGTATCAGGCAGGTTTCCTGGGCACGGGAATATTACGATACCAAGAGAAGCCAGGGCAAAACCCATCATGAAGCTTTACGGGCTTTGGCAAATATCTGGGTGCGGCTCATCTTTGCCATGTGGAAAAACCGTACTTGTTACGACGAAGCCACGTTTATAGCAGCCCGCGCCAAGCATTATAATCGGGCAGCATAATGTTAAATATTCGGTTTTCAAAGTTCTTAAGCCGCCAGCAAGGAGGGCGGGATTTTGATCCGGCCCATAGCTAGGCGGAACGGGTAAAGCCCGTCCTTTTAAAAGGCCACGAACATTTGTACTGCTCGACCATGAAAAATTTTTAGATTACACTATTGACATAGAAGGTCTCCCGAGCTCTTTGACTCTTTAAAATAGCCAAAGAGCTCGGGACGGAGCGGACCACAGGGCGCCGCTTACCGGCTGGGCCTTCTTCCCTACCCTGTACGCGTGCCGTCTGGTTGTCAAAGAACAGGGAAATGGTTTCCCACGACCGGCAGCTTGCCGCCGGTTTCACCCGGGGACCACCCGGGGCTCGTCAGGTGGGAGATAGTTGGTTAAAAGCGGTTTTCGGCAGGATTTTGCATTTTTTGCTGGTTAAGTAATGGTAGAATAAAAGAATGAATTAACCTGTGCCCGTTGGCCTGGTATCTTCTTCTAAAAGATCGGTTATGCTAACGCCCAGGGCGGCGGCAAGTTTTTGGAGAGTGCGAAGTGTTGGGCTTTTTTTTCCTGATTCAATGGCACCAACAGCCGGTTGAGAAAGTCCCGACATTGCTGCAAGTTCAGCTTGACTTAAACCACGAATACCCCTTAGTTTCTTAATTTTAACTTTTAGATTTTCCACTTTTTCACCTCACCCTACTACCATAATATAACTATAGTTTTGATTATGTCAATACTAAAGTTATAATAGACTGTAAAAATTTTTATGGTATGATAACTTTAGTTATATATACAGAGGGTCACATATGAATATATCAACTAAAATAACTGCTTTAAGAGAAGCCGCAGGCTGGAGTAAAAATAAACTAGCAAAAGAGGCTGGCATATCACAAGCTTATGTTAGTCAAATTGAAGCAGGCAAAAAACAACCGACCGTCGATGTTCTTTATCGCATCTGCACCGCCCTTGGCATCACTCTGGCCGAATTCTTTGCCGAAGAGGCCCCGGACATGCCACCGGAGCTTCGCCAGGTAATAAATAAAGCTAAAAAACTTACACCAAGACAGTTAAAGATATTAAACGATGTCCTTAATGAATGGATTGATCCCTCGAAAGGAGAATAACGGTGACCGAATAACTCCTCCAACAAATCCTCAGTGAATTAAGGGACCTGAAACAAAGGACGTATCCCTTGACTACCTGGTGGGCCGCAGTGACGACCCGCGGCGGCGGTAGCGTAAATATACCGGATTCCGCCGGCAGGTCGCTGCAAGCAAAGGGGGATTTTTTATGAATAATGAAAAATTCCAAGAAGCCGTGCTGCAACAGCTTCAAGCCATTACAAGGGAACTAACAACTTTAAATGAACGTGTTGGAAAGTTAGAAGAAGGCCAATCCGGCCTCAAAGCAGATGTCACTACTCTCAAAACAGACGTCACCACTCTTAAAACAGATGTTGATACTCTCAAAACAGATGTCGCTGCCCTCAAAGAAGGCCAAAAGGAAATCCAAAAAGAACTTAAATATATATGGGACGACATAAGAAAGATTGATGATAGATTGACTAAACAAGAACAGGAAACATATATTCTTAAGCGCATGAAATAATTTATGAATGGAAATTGCTATTCCCTAATCTGATTTCACTCAGTGCCGGTTGCCTTTGCATCCAAACATTCAGCATCAATACTACCCAACATAATGTTTGATTTTATATCACTGAAAAGTTCGCTTACTGGTTTTCGAAACAATTTTTCCATGTGTATAGCCAACGGTAGCTTTGGAGTTCTAACACCTTGCTCAATCATGCCATAAAAACTGGTTGTAATCCCTAGTTTTTTTGCTACAAACTCTTGTGTCCATCCCCTTTGTTTTCTAAGCTGAACTAAATAATTTCTTTTAGGCATCGCCTCACCTCTTGCATATGCCAACGCTACGTTGTTTTTTATTTTACCCAACGCTTTGTTTGGTGTCAATATTTTTGCCAACAATTTGTTAATAATATTTTCTTTTCCAACAGTATGTTGTAAAATCCCTTCAGGAGGAAACATTATGTTTGCTAAACGTTTAAAACAAGAAAGGCTAAAAATGGGTTTTACGCAGAAAAAACTTGGCGAAATACTCGGTGTAACGGACGCTGCAGTTGGAATGTGGGAAAATGGTAAACGCATCCCTGATGCCCAGGTTCTGGAACGCCTGGCCGACTTATTTGATTGCTCAGTGGATTTCCTCCTGGGTCGTACCGATATTCGTAAGCCCGGTCATTTTGACAACCTCGACCCGGAAACCGTAAAAATATTAAACCGGGCCCGGAAGCTTACCCCTAAAGCCAGAGAACAATTAAAGGATGCTATTAAGTGGGTTTTAGAACTGGATGCCAGAGAAAGGGAATTGGAGAAATTTCGAAAAGACGAATAAAGCGAGGTAAAAAAATTGCTAACAGAAGGTTTAAAAAATCAAAGAATTAAAGACAAAAAGCTGCTATGCCCTGGCAATAGCAGCTTTTGTTTTTCGACAAAAACCTACATCAAACGCTGGAGAGGACATACATGGACTCAATTGGAGCACTCAAAGCACGCTCGTTAACTGAGAAAATTAAACCCAGGTATCCCCTTGACCTGGAATGGTTTTCTCAGCAACCCGAGCTGGGTTTGAATAAACCCGTAAAAATACTTTCTTGCAACAGGCTCCCTGATGAAGTAACTGCCACACTGGTGCCCCACCCAGATTTACGTTACTATTACATATTGCACAACCCCATATACAATGACGAGAGAATCCGTTTTGGGATAGCCCACGAGCTGGCGCACCTCTACTTGGGCCATGACGGTTACTCCATCGGAGACGATGAAGACCCGGACATAAAGGATGAAGCCGACGATTTTGCTACAGAAATTCTAATGCCCCGGTTTCAGGTAAGAATCGCAGCAGCCAAGTTATTTAAACTTAATCCCCTAAAACTGGTACATAAGTTAAGAAGTAAAAAATATTTTTGGGTTTCTATGGAAGCTGCCTGCCGCCGTTTACTGGAAGTCGGCATTGTGAAAGGAGCTTATATTTTATACGACCGGCAAAATTTATATTTTGCCTACAACTACAACGGATTCAAGTTGGGTTTTTCAGCCAAAAAGATATTGTTAGATACTTACTTAAATCTCGAAAAAAAGGAAACAAGTATCACCACCCATAGCAATCCTATGGGACGTACCATAAGTTTTTACGCGCAAAAATTTTCTAACGGAAAGGTATTCGGGGCTTTTGTTTATGAAGAAGAAAATGATATTCAAAAATACGATGATTTGGTTCAAGAAATATTAAGCATTTATGTAGATAAGGCTCAGTAATTAAGTTAAATTTTTATTTTTTTCCCTTGAACCAAACTCACGTTCGTGGTATATTTTTTATAAATAAGAACATGTGTTTTGGGGAGGGAATTATATGGCAAAAACCCAGAACGAAAACAGCGATAAAATTACCGCATTAAACAATGCAATGGCGGACATTGAGAAAAAATTTGGCAAAGGGTCCGTTATGCGTCTCGGGGAAAAAGGAGCAAAAGTCAACGTTGAAGTTATTTCAAGCGGAATACTGCCCCTTGACATCGCAGTTGGTATCGGGGGAATGCCCCGGGGCCGGGTAGTGGAAATATATGGCCCTGAATCATCAGGCAAAACAACGGTTGCCTTACATGTTATCGCCGAGGCCCAGAAAAATGGAGGAATCGCCGCTTTCATTGACGCCGAACACGCGCTGGACGTGCTTTATGCAAAGAATTTGGGGGTTAATATAGAACAGTTGCTGGTATCGCAGCCGGATTGGGGAGAGCAGGCCCTTGAAATAGCAAATATACTTATAAAAAGTGGAACTGTTGATGTGATAGTCATTGACAGCGTTGCAGCGCTGGTCCCCCTGGCCGAAATTAAAGGTGAGATGGGAGATAGCCATGTCGGGCTGCAGGCCCGGTTAATGTCCCAGGCATTAAGAAAACTTACCGCCGCGGTAAGCCAGACAAGAACGCTTGTTATCTTTATAAACCAGCTGAGGGAAAAAATCGGTGACCAGTTCGGAAATCCGGAAGTTACAACCGGTGGACGCGCGTTGAAATTCTACAGTACATTAAGGCTGGAGGTTAAAAAGGGGCAGGAAATTAAGGGTAAGAATGCAGAAATCGTCGGAAGCCAGGTAAAAATCAAAGTTACAAAAAATAAGGTTGCTCCACCGTTTAAGGAGACTGAGGTTGATTTGTATTACGGTGAAGGAATATCACGCGAAACCTGTTTACTGGACCTGGGAGAGAAGTACAAGGTTATCGAAAAATCCGGATCCTGGTATTCGTTCGGTGAAACCCGGCTCGGCCAAGGCCGGGAAAACGTTCGCCAGTTTCTAAAGGAAAACCCGGACATAACTGAGGAAATTGAAAAAAGAGTGAGGGAAAGTGTTCCGCCGGTGAAAAACAATGTTATCAGCTTTTCTATGCAAAAAATTGAGTAACGCCCTACCCTGACTTTAGTTATCTATACTAATAAAGAGAGATCTTCTGAAATGCAAGGTTCTCTCTTTCTGTATATATTCACAACGTAGAAGCTTTTATACGAAAAAAGTGTACCGATGGAACTTAGGTCCGATGCCTATAAATTTTTCCACTCAAATTTTTACTTCAATATACAATTTATTCCATTGGATGTCAATGGATCAGGAGGATGCTTAATTCGAATTATTTATTAATCCCGGGCCCGGGCAAAGATAATATTGAAAAATATACCCGGGATTGGTAATATGTACCGGAAGGACTTGCAGGCGGAAAGGGGTATCGAATATGCAGAAAGTGATTAAAGTGGAAACACACAGCCGTGAGGGACTTTATGACATTACTTCAGAGGTTAAAAAAGTCGTTGCACAATCGAAAATTAAAAACGGAATTGTAAATGTATACGTTCGCGGTGCAACCGCAGCGATTATGATTCAGGAAAATTGGGATGAAAGCGTTCAAAAGGATGTAATAAATTTTCTTAAAAAATATATCCCTCAAGGAATATGGGAACATGACAGGCAGGATGGGAATGGTGATGCACATTTGAAATCAGGCTTGATTGGCCCCGGCGAAACAATCCCAATTATAGATTACCAAATTGGGCTTTCTACCTGGCAAAACATTTTTTTATGTGAGTTTGACGGGCCGAGGAAAAGCCGGGAGATCGTCATAACTATTATAGGGACGTAAAATAAAGATAACTATCATGCAACTATTTGCACGAAAATATCCTTTGGTTGGATATTCAGAGGTGGAGATATTTGAAGAAAAAAACTATTGTATTCTTGTTTATATTTTTAGGACTCTGTTTCATATTTACTGCAGCTGGCAGATTGCTTTCAAACCTGACCGGTAATCTTTTAAATTTTATAGAGAAAGGATTTTCGGGATTTGCCGGTTTAAGTCCCTTACAGTTGTTGGTAGCAATTTTTAGTGACATCCTCTCCCCAATGAATTGGGGAGCATCCCGGCGCGGGACGGCCCAGCACTCAATTTATTGAGTGCTGGGCAGGTTAGCCAACATTCCCCGGACAACCCGGATCATCACCTTGGCCTTAAGGGGTGTCACACTCCCCTCTCTCCCAGGGTCATGCCCCGAGAGCATCGAGCGCTTTGGCGGCAATGTTCAAAGCTCCAACCCTGTCCGCATCAGACTGGTAGTTGCATTTGGTACATTTGAACCAGCCCTGTGTTTTACGATTATAGCGGGAAGCATTCCCGCACTTCGGACAGGTTTTGGAGGTTTCCTTGGGGTCAATGTAGATAACGGATACACCAGCAAGCGTGGCTTTGTATTCAATGAACGAGGCCAGCTCCCGGAAGTTCCAGCCGGACATCATCCGCTTGAACTTCTTTGAGCCTTTGGTTCGCTCGCGGATACCCAGCAAGTTCTCCAGCGCGATGGCCTTACCTTCAGCCTTCGCTATCTCGACAATGCGTTTGGAGAGGTAGTGGTTGATGTAGCGCATCCACCTTTCTTCGCGGCCGGCTTCTTTCTTGACGCGGGAGAGCCTGCCTGCCTGCTGGAGAGCTTTCCGCCGTTCAGCCCATCGTTCCTTACGCCATCTTACCCGGCGGCCGTCAAAAAACACGTTATTGGACAGGACGGCCAGTTTGACGATACCGAAGTCAACCCCGATTACGCCGCCTGGCTTGTTAAGACGTGTTTCGTAGACGAGGGATATTGCCACATACCACTCGCCGCTTTTGTTCCGCCATATCTCCATGGACCCCTGGCGGCAGGAACCTCCTGCCGCCAGGTCCTGAAGTCTCCTGGCGTGGTATTCAGAAATGGCAAGCGGTACTGCTATCTGACTTCTGCCGGAAGAGACGGGAAACTTGATAATCCATGTGCCAGAAGGCAGTTGATGTATTGAGTAGCAGTCCTGCCGCACCATTACCGGAACTGTTTTCTCAAATTTGGGCAGGCTGGCCTTCTTGCTCTTGCGTATGCGGGAAAGATAGGAGCGCCTGGCGGACAGCGCTTTAAGCATGGCGCACTGGAGCGTGCCGCGGTTGAGGTCGAACAACCCACATGCTTGCCGGTAGGTTTCACTGTTTAGGTGTGCCCGGTTGGTGGTGTTTAAGGTTTCGGCCTGTTCCAGAAACCAGGAGCACGCCTGGCGGTAGGTTTCCACCATGCGGACCATTTTCTCCAGCTTGCCTTTGTTGGGAGGCAGAAGCTTTATTTTGAGAGTTACCGCCTGCATTCAGCATCTCCTCCGGTTTGCTTAAATCATAGCATAACCGGAAAGAAAAACCAAACTGCCATTCATCCCCCGATTAAAATCGGGGGCATTCTGGCAGGGATTTTAGTAAAAACTTAATAGCCAGTTTATTTGTAGCCTTTACGTCCTGTTATCTCTACGGGATACCTATTTTTATATTTTTGTTAGTAAATACGGCTGCAATAGGTGCTCTATTGTCAATGTATCCAGGTTTTGTAATCGCCCTGCTTCCACATGGTGTTATCGAAATCCCGGCTGTATCTATTGCCCTTGCTTTGGGTTGGCATCTTTGGCGGCGTAAACGTGGCGTAAAATTCATATACAAGATGTTATTTATTTCCTTAAAACAGTGGTTCCGCTTTTATTTGTCGCTGCTGTGGTGGAAGTATATATAACACCTGCAGTAATCGTGCGTTTTATTCCATTACCTTAGCAAGAACTTGCTCAGTTTCCGAATTAATATTTTCCCAGGCTTCACTCAACTGCATCAGGGCAATAAATAAGTTTTTGCAATTTACTAATGATTTCCAGTCTTTCTTCCATTTATAAGGAGCGGGCCGGTTGGCCCGCTCCAATCCCTCCTTTCCGGGAAATTGTATCAGGCCGGTATGGCCCGTGATTTCATTAGTTTTCCGATCGACTTCCGGAAGAATAATTAATCCATATATGGATAATACTTATTTCCGTAACGTATACCCTCAATTTTTCCGAGCAAATCCCTAAGTTTGTTTTCTAATAGATATTCCTTGCTGCACTGTCCATAGTGCTGACAGCTGGCGCATTCACTATATCTTGAAGGGTCATAATCCCCACCGCATTCCGGTATACCCACAAACGTTTCCAGCAAAATTTGAATTAATTCCCTCAATTCTTCCTTCACGAAAAATCACTCCCAAGAGCACTGGTACAATACCCCGGGCCTGCACACGCTCAGCCGAAAAGCCTATCCTTCCGCCGCAGCGGTCAAGGGCAACCCATGCGGCGAAGATAGGACGGCCCGGACTGCGGCATCGCATTAAATTATCATGCCGCAATACCTTCTTTTCTGGCCTTCTCAACCAGGCAGATAAGCTCAGAAGCAACCTTCTGAACCGCCTCTCCCCAGCGGAGAACTTTTTCCGATTCCTTCGCCCAGCCGGCCACGTACTCAAAACTGGAGGGAATCTCCAATCCGAAATATTCGCCGGCAACGAAAGCGGCTCCCTCGGCAATTACCTCGCCTTTGATGTATTCTTCATCGCCGAAGTTGCTCCGTTTTTGCTCGCCCAGCCTGAAGGCTAAAGCATGGGCAAGTTCATGAAGCAAGACAGCCACGCGCTCATCTCCGGACAGTTTATCCGAAAGAATTATTACACCTTTGTCCGGGCTAAACGCGCCCTTGGCCCTCATGGGAAGGCTTTCAAAATGCACCGGCACGGGAGATACCCGAATAAGAATTTCGAACAGTTCCTGCCCTCTCACAGTATCACCCATGCTCAGTTCCTCGCAGGGCAGCGGCTTGCCTTCGGTCTGGCTGATATCGAACACGTTAACAACCTTAAATCCGGTTAATTTGGAAACTTCCTCCGTCTCACCGGTTTCCTCGTTTTTACGAGTTTCCTTGACAATCAGGGGAGCAAATATCTTGATTGCCCTCTCACCCTTCTTAACGTGCCGCCCCATCTTCTTCCAGGTGTTGTACCCGGCCACCAGGGTTGCGTTGGGGCGCTGGGTCAGGATGAGCAGGGTATTGTTAAAGCTGTACTTGTGAAACTTCGCCTGGAAACGCAGGAGTTCCTGAAGCCGCCCGCTGTTAAAAACCTCCTGGACGCCATGCTTTAGTTTTTCGAAAAGCTCACGAACTTTCTTGTTTTTCCGGGAGGCTTTTTCTAACTGTTTCATTCGTCACGGAACGGGCCAACCGGCCCGCTCCAATCCCTCCTTTCCGGGAAATTGGATTAGGCCGGAATGGCCCTATACAGCTTTTGGGAGATTAAAGTTATCCAACAGGCACCAGCAATACTCGTATATTTCTTCCAAGACTCCGCTCTTTACGACCTCAGCCGGAGATACTTTCCTGCCCAGCTGTTCCTCCAACCACTTTCGGAGTTCCTTGAAGGCCACGCTGGGTACACCCGGCCGCCCGGCGTGGCAAGAGGTCACCTGCCAGATATAGCGCAGGAGGCCGCTGGCATTTTTAGGCAGGGATTTAAGAAGCTGTCCCTTCCGGGCACCCCTGGATGCCGTGATTGCACTTACAACCCTCTCCGGGCCGAGAGATTCCAGCTCGGCCTTGACAACTTCCAGGATTGCTTTTTCCATACACTGCGGGGGCAGGCCGGCACCGGCCCGCCCCCAATTCCCTCCTCCCTGAGAATTGGTTTGCGAGCCGGTAAACCGGCTATGCGCCCAGGTGTTTCGCACATGCTTTCGCTACTTCATAGGCGAAGTCCATTCCCTGAAAAGTTTTGCCCAGGTACAGCGGATACCTTTCTCCTTCCGGCAGAATAGCCTCGATGTCTAAACGGCTTGCCTGAACGTCCCCTGTTCACGGCCTAGCGGTGTGGTTTTTCTCCACACGAACAGGTTGACCGCAGGGCGTGCCAGCACGCCCACTACTCCCGACCGAACCGGCAGGGCCGGTCTCACGGAGATACCTTTTTGTCATGTGTAATATCATTCTGTAAGCAACTCAGGGTCACTATCCCTGCAAATTCTTTTAACCACCTGGGTAGACACAGCTAAAATCTGAACAGCCCCACATTCAGGACACGTCGCTTTTACCAGTCCATCTTCTTTGTCTGACTCAAAGTTAAAATCATAGTTACAGGCTGGACAAAAGGTCTCTACCGTTTTATCAATTATCACTTTCAAATCACCCTCCGTGCAAAATCAGGTTTTTTTAGCTCATTTTTCAACTGATGCCCCACTTTTCTTTCTACATCCTCAACCCGACGGATTAATTCCGCTAATTTTCGCCCCAGCAAATACCTTTTAATTCGCCGGGGCGAAGCCGCGCTTTCATCCCACGGCTAAAGTTATCTATACTCGAAACTAAAAATACCAATAAAATCAAAGACTCTATTGTTGTTTACATGTACACATACTGGTTGTGGGTTTGGTGGATAACTCTTCGAGTTACCCACAAGCCCCACAACCACGGCTACTGATCTTAATAACCACATTGTTGATTAAGTATAGTTAAAAATTCAACAACGAAGGATTTACCCTGAAATAAGGTTCATTGTTTACTATGAATACGGTGTTTTAATCTGGTACATTTAACTAAAGCCGTGGGCTTTCCCGCGCGGGTTTTGTAATTGCTCTTTTTGAAGCCTTTCCCGGAGTTCTTCAAACACTTGACCGATTGTTTTCATACCGACTTTTCGGACGTAGCCGGGTTTCCCCGGCACAGGCTTAAAAATAGCAATCTCAATCGGCCATATATCAGCCCCGACTATTTCCCCGTCTTTTAAGATAAAAAATCTTGCATAGATACTCATTTGCACGGGGCGGCCCCGGCGTCGCCCCTTTCCCTCCTTTCCAGGATTTCAGGGCAGGCCGGGCCGCCGGAAGTTTTTCTGATTAAGCCGTTTCCCGTTCAGGTGGAAAATCCTCAAGCACCTGGAATCCCCAATCCAGGATATACCGGCGGATTTTATATCGCCTTCCCCACCTATCGGTGAGTATCAGCCGCCGGGGGTCTTCCACCCTGAACGTGTCTTCCTGCCGTCCGCTGCTAAACACAATTGAATCGGCAAACTTAATTACCATCCCTTTTTTCAGCTTCGGACGAGCCTTTTTCGCCCGAATGCGTTCCCAGCACTTTTCACGCCATTTCCTGGCCCACTCGTGCTCGGTGGGAGTGAGCATTTTCAGTATGCGCTCCGGGCAATCGTACAGGTAGGGTCCCATCGTTTCGTCCATGTCCTTATACCCAAAGTTGTAATAATCGTTGGGTTTATAGTCCAGGGCGCAAACAATGGCTATTACTTCTCGTTTCCCCTGCGCATCGCCGATTTCATAGGCAATGTATGCCGTGCACAGGTTTACCACGGCGCAGTCGAGAATTTTACCGTACTTTCCGTCGTCTTTGGTATAGTTAAATCTTTCCTCGAAAAATTGCCTAACACTCACGCTTTTAGGCTTATAAGTGTATGTCCATCCCATAACCTCAAGGGCAGGCCCCCGACGGCCCGCCCCTCTCACCTCCTTAACGTCTGGTGAGTGAAGGCGGGCCGGGCCGCCTGGTAGTTTACATTTCCTCTGCTTCGAATTCCATGAACTCGAATACTTTCGCTGTGCCCTGTTCCACCATTTTTATCAGGCTTCTTCGGGCCTCTTCAATTGCCGCCTCTCTGGATTCCGCCAACACCAACAATTCTTCCAACCGAACCTTATATAGTTTCCTATTTTCCATTAAGGCGGGCGCGGCCCCCTGCCGCGCCCTTTCCCTCCTTTCCCGGAGATTGGACACGGCAGAATCGCCGCGCGTTGGCTTTTTATAGACTAGCCGGCATACGGTCTTAAGCGGCCTTTTCTATACTCCCAGATGTTTAGCACAAGCTTGAGCTACCTTAAACGCGAATTCTAAGCCCTGGAAAGTTTTCCCTAAGAATATAGGTTTAATTTTCCCAGGCGGGTAGATCGCGTCCACATGGATATACCAGCCTTCGCTGGCGCCGCTGACAGCGTAACATGCAAGCGACCAATACCCGGAGGGAAATTCCTTTTCACCATCAAACATATACTCTCCGGAAAGACTAATGGATTCATCAGGATAACACCCATCAGTTCTGAGCCGTTCTTTTAACTCATCAAGAACCTCCTGCACGGTCTTTCTTCTTACACGGGGAACGCCCGACTCGTAGTTAACGACTTCTTTCGTTATTGGTGCGAAAGGATCATTAACCAGCCGCACATACCTTGCACAAATCTCCATATTAGCCTGCTTTTGCATTATACAGGGGCAGTCCTGGTGACCGCCCCCTTCACCTCCTATTTTTATAATCCGGCTGTTACCTACCCTTGCTTGTTTTTCGCTCGCCGGCTTACCGGGAGTGGTTGCCACACGTTAGTTTTCTACAGGCTGTACCGACACCGCAAACAATCCCTTGTCGAGATGCTTAAAGCGTACCTGTACTTGTTTTCCTATACAGGCGGCCAGAGTCTGTCCGTTCCCATTCTTTCCATAGACGGCCACCTTTCGCCCGTCCTCGGCCTGGCAGTATGCCCGAATGGTACCTTCCGATTTGCCAGGCCGGACTTCCAATACGGTAAAGATGCCGCTAAGCGTACCGTCATCATCAGCCTTTCCATTACTATGGCCGTTGCCAGATGCCTGGGTATTTTCCTGTACGTTAACCCTGGCCTGCCCCTGGCCTTCCCGGGAATATTCCACTCCCAGCTTTTCAGCCAGGGCCTGTTCCAACGCCGCAGTATCCTGGCCAGCCTGCGCGGCCGAAGCCAGAAGCCCGGTAAGGGCAACCAAGCCGGCGTGTTCAGCTCTTGCTTCATTAAGCTTTGCCTCGGCCTGGGCGAAGGCGGCCCGGGCCTTGTTCAGCTTCTCTTGCTTCTCCTGGCTCCTTTTCTCCACCGGAATTTCGGCCAGGTCAAAAACTACGGCCCTCGCGCGGTGGAGTTCTATGGTTATACCATCCAGGCCGGGAGATAGCAGTTTTTCAACAAGTTTTTCTGCCAGCTTGCCTTTTAACATTTAATCCGGTTCACGGCCGGCAAGGCCGTAAACCTCCCTCCTTTCGCAAGAGTTTAGTTTACGGCCCGCAGGCCGCTTTAAAAAAACAAAAAACGGCCACTTCACGAGAGTTTAACTTAAACTTCCGCGGTGACCGTTTTAGCTTGCCCGTTACAAGCCTTTCAGCTTAATTTTTACCTTGTTTCAAAATATGGATCGTCCTGTTGAGAATCTCTTTGTATTCTTCCGTTTTACCTAATCTGCCGACAAACTCTTGAATAATTAAGTGAAAATAAGAAGAGGAGTCTTCCTGCGGCGATCCTATAAGTTGTCATAGGCAGCATCCTCTTCGTTGTCCCAATCGGAGAAAGCTGATTCTGCAACTTTCAACCAGCCTAAAAGTTCAAACTTATCAATCGTCCTGGCTATTAGTTCTTTTACTTCGTCTTCCGATAAACATTCAATTTCCTTGAGCAACTTATCCACCCTGGCCGACACGTAAACCACCCCAGGGTTATGATACCACATGGCGGCTCCCGTTGTCATGCTTTTAGACTCTCCTTTCCAAGAAAATACAAAAAGCACAGAATGCCTCTGTGCTTAGCTTACAAATTTATACCAAATATGCTCTTGATTTTTTCGTCCCAAGAGAGACGGCCGGTCGCATACGGGGAAAACCCCCGCCACCGGCAGTACAGGAATAACCCTGTACAATTCCCACTCCCACCGGAGTGGTAGTAAAAACAGTCAGCCCGTCACTAAACGGGAAACGGCTCGTGGCCGGAAAAACGGTAGCAAAAACCCTGTATATATGGTACCAAAAACACGCTTGCCGCACAATATGTACCCAGCCTGCAAAAAACCACGTTCAGGCTTTTTGCAGGCAACCTCGCAAAGTTTCCTCCCACAATCTCGACATTTCTACAAAATACCAGCCTTCCGGTACCTGTTCAGTATTCCCATCCAGCACCACAGCCAGGCCCTGCTTCCCACCGGGCGCCGGCGGCACGGTATACACCGGGAGCCTTTTCCCGTTCGGGAACACCGCGTCCCTGCCTTCCAGGTCCGCGCCTGCTTCCACCAGCCGGGCCGCCAGCCAACCCAGGGCACATCGTGCCTCATAAGTAGTATCGGTCGGCGGGGGAAATCCGTGCGGATTCCAGAACGCCTCACGGCTGCCCACCTTCCACGCCCGGCGGGCGAACCCGGCGCCGCGAAGCACCCGGAGCGCCCGGCGGTAGTACGGAAAGAGCAGCGCCAGCGCGCCTTCCGGTGCGCCGGCGCACTTTTCAAGGAAACAGAGGACGTCGTAAACCCGCCGGTCGTTTATAATTCCCTGCTCCTTCGGGTCATCTATCAGAACCGGCATATTAACACCGCCCTACGCCAGCTTGCCGCCTCGTATGCGCAGGCGCAGCTTCTTTTCTTCCCGGTTGAAAGTATTTACAGTAACCGGCACAATGTCACCCCTCCGGAGCCTGCCGCGCAAAGGCAGGTTGGCAATCCCGGTAATACCGGGCTTAACTTCCAGGAGCACCACATCCCCCCGGATGCCCACCACCCTGCCGGCCAGGAAGTCACCGCGCTTTGCGTCAAAGCTATCCCACGGGTCGCCGTCATCCAGCAGGGAAACGCGGATGGTACGGGTCTGTTTATCCACCTGCAGCACTGTAGCTTCGGCGGCCATCCCCGGCTGGTATAACTCGCCCAGCCGGGCCACCAGGCTGCGGGTAGCCTGTTTCCTGGGAACTTCCACCGTTACGCCGCCACCCACGTCCACCAGCAGGCGCTCTCCCTTCTCATTGTCTCTAGACAGGATGGCTTTTACCACAACCGGTATCTTCATACCTTCCTTTGCTTCGGCAAAAAATCTTTCCTCGGCGTCAGCTATGGCCTCCCGCCGGGACAGGGCCACAATACGGTTCTCTTTATCGAATCCCTTTACCTTGACAAACACTCTCTGGCCTACGAAACGCTTCATAAGGCCGTTTTCGCCCAGGCCCGTTTCACTGGAAGGCACCAGGCCCTTAATACCTTCTCCCATGTCCAGTTCCCACACCGGGCGGTCGTCCTCCCATGTTACCCTAACTACCCTGCCTTCTACCGGGTACCCGCGCTCGTAAGCATCGTGCAACTGCTCCCACCGGTCTGCAGTTATCTCGAAGCCTTCTGGACGGAAAATCATGCGGTACCAGCTCCTTTCGCTTAATCTTTCTTTTTTTCCCTATGGCAAAATACCCAGCGGGTTAATCCACGTCCCGCCAATCTGCTTAACACCAAAATGCAGATGTGGCCCGTTAGATCGCCCTGTGCTCCCCACGGCGCCAATTACATCGCCCGGCTGTACTTCCTGGCCGTCCGAGACAGCGATAGAGGACAGGTGGCAGTAAACATAAACATAAACTCCGTCAACCACCCGGACGTAATTCCCTGCCGCGCTGTTGTAGCCTGTTTCAGCTATCCCGGCTGACACCGAAGCCACCGGCGTACCCTCGGGAGCCGCAATGTCTACACCGTTATGAAACTTCTTAGTGCGCAAAATGGGGTGTATGCGCCACCCGAAGGGTGATGTTATTTCTCCCTGCACCGGCCAGCCGGCCTTTACGTCCCGGAAGCGCTCCGCGGCCTCCCATATATCGCCCGCATATTGCTCCCGGCAACGCTCCCTGGCCGCTGGCCCCCGGAAGCCGCCGTAGAATGTTAAGGCGTCCAGGGTGTCCTCTTTCCAGCTCTCGCCTTCCCAGTCCACATCACCTAAACCCTGGCGGGCAAGCATATAAGCTCCCACCATAATTTGCGCCTCCGGGTTATCCCGGTCGGCCTTCACGTCATAACCCAGCCCGGGAGCATAAGCCTCCCAGTTGTCCGGGCTTACCTGCATCAGGCCGTAACAGCCGGTCTCCTGGTTCTCGGCGTGCGGGTTAAAAGTAGATTCCTTATAAGCCACTGCGGCCAAAAACCACCAGGGTATGCCGTACCTTTTCTCCGCCTCCTTGAAGAAGTTCAACAGGTCGGCAGGTATCATGGCCCGGGAAGCCCATGCCGCAGAACCGTAATCATCCATTAGCCAGTCAAACCACTCTTTCTGCTCCGAAAAAGCTTCGGATGCATTGGTAACCAGTATCCGGGTCAGGACTCTTTCTTTTTCTTCCAACCTGTAGAAGTGAACCAAATAATCTTCCAACCACTTCCATTTCGGTTCGATGGTTATAACCTTTTTAAGCCGCTCATACTTTGTCCACTCGCCTTCCTCCGGTCCTTCTTCTTTTACCCACTCGTACCGGTACTGGTACCAGCCGCGGACAGTTTTGGCTTCCACAAGCAGGTAAACCGTATCCGTGTCGGTATCACATACTTTTTCTCCTTCTTCATTTTCATGGCAACGGCGGCGTATGATTTTGGATTCTTTTACATAAAAATACGGGCGCAGATCCCTGGCGACCGGCTCTATTTGTTCAACCGGAAACTCAGAGAGGTTCTTCTGTGCCGCATCGTAAAATAGCACAGCATACACATCGCTCCACCGGTTAGCCAGCCGGGCATCCCTCCCGTGGTCATCCATCCAGCGTACTTCTCCAGTTTCTTCATCGTACAGCCCGTTAACCTTATTTCCACCGCCTTCCTCATACCAGGTCATGCCCTCGCCGGGTGTTTCGCCGGGCACGATGTAATAATCAGCCACGTTCTGCCTGCTGGTTACCTCTACCAGCTCGCGCCTTATTTCTTCATCTTCCGGTGAAGTCTCGACACCAGACAAATATCCACCCACCGGCATCGCCCCGTAAACTCCCGCCAGGAATAGGATGACCAGGAGACAGGCAGTCAGGATAGGAATTAGTAAAGGCCCCAGCGCTCCGGCCAGGGCCTTTCCGGCAAGCTTAATCCCTTTTTAAACGGCCTGTTTAGCCAGTTGTTTAGCAATTTGCTTGGAATAACGCACTTCAATTCAACCCTTTCCCCGGCTGGCGGAATCCGATTGTAGGTTTTTGCAGGTTTTCTTCCAGGAATTGCTGGGATTGGTAAGCCATTAATTGCTGTATGCCGGCCTTTACATCCCTGGCAGACTGCATTGCAATATTTCCTGCCCTGCCCACGGCCTTCATGGTGCCTTTAATGCCATCTTCTTTAACCCCGGTGGTTTTTCGTACGGCTTCCCCCATACTGTCCGCCTGGCCGGTTATGCGCTGGTGCACGGCATGCCCGAAGGCTGCACCTGCCGCGCCCAGGACACGCGCACCTCCCTCGATGCCGCGGGCCAAGCCGTCGGCCAGCCGCTCGCCACCGGGTACTACACCGCCCGTTACCCGGGTCATGGCGCCCAGGGCTTTCCCGGCAGCGTTTGCGGCTGCCATACCGTATTGCATCGCCTTGGGCGGTACCGAAAACCCGGGCGTGCTTCGAGCAGGACCGGCAGTTCCGGCCTCGCCTGGCCAGTGAAAACCGCTCTGCCTGCTGCCGCTGATGTTCACAGATGCCGTACTGCCGGTTTCAGCCTCGCCTGGTGGGCGAAAACCTATCTGAGTGCTCCCGTCAACGCTGCCACCAGCTGAAGCAAATATATCCGGTGCATACCCTCCCGGCACGCCGCCCGTCCAGCCCCCGCCGCTGGTTTTCACCGGCTCGAGGGTCTTCCTCATACCGGTTATACCGGCATCTCCAAAAACGGCATGGCCGCCTGCGGTGGCGCCCGCCACCCGGCCCAGGGAGACGAGGCCACCCAGGCCGAAAGCTGCCGCAGTGAGTTTTCTGGCCACGCCTTCCTCGTGCATGCCGGACATGCGGGTGAAGAGGTTCTGCATGGAGTTGCGAAGAACCTCAGCCAGCGGGATGAGGGTGTAGAGGAACACCAGCACGGCCACCCACGTTCCGCCCTCGGTGACGTTCTTAACGTCACAGAAACCCAAAATCATGCACAGGACCAGGGCGTGGGCTACGGGCATGAATGCATTGGATACGATTTCACCCAACCAGATACCGGCTGCATTGACGTTTCTGTTCAAGGCCCACATTACGGCCATGACCGGAGTAAAACAGAGCATCACCGAGACGGCGAGCTTGCGGATTAGATAGAGAATGTTGAAGTAGATATAAATAATTGTGAAACCCAACTTGACAAAGGCCGTCCCCAGCACAGATCCGGTGACAACGTTCACATCCGCAAAACCTACACTGCTCCAATCATCAATGCCGCGGTCTATCCCGGCTGCCCCTGCCACGGCCTGAAAGGCGACCTTGATACCGTCCAGCATGATTCCCACAACGTGTAAAAGCACGTCCACGAACAGAGGTGCAATCAAGACGATGCCCAGGGACGCAAACCACCGCCAGATTGAGTTTACGGCTTCGGCCCGGGAGGCAGGGTTCACCCCGGCGGCCACGAGTTTGAAGGCTGTTACGATGATGACGATTATGAAAAAAGGTATAGCCAGCCCGGCCAGGGCCAGGTACCAGTACCGGATAAACCGGACTTCGCTATCTACCCACATGTTCCCGGAGAACACCAACTCGTCCAACTCTCGGAAGCCGGCGGCCCCGCCTATTCCCCGGACCACCACGCAGGGCACTTCCACTATGGCGGCCAGGATTCGTTCCAGGGGCCCTCCTTTATCCGCCACCGGCTCCTCGCTGTCTTTGTCGATGACCCGCCGGATACTTTCCCTTACGCCCTCGTCCCCGCCGATTATGTCGGCGTATGCAGGCGCCAGGGCGGAGAAGGTTAAAAAGAAGCATAGCAAAAGTACTGTAAGTTTTTTCAAGATACCTCTCCTTTCAAAAATGCCGGGCCTTACCTGGCCTGTCTCTGCCTCCGGAATTCTTCTTTCTTCTGCCGGTGGACCAGGTAAAGGGCCTGGGCGATATTCCACAAGATTTTCCCAATTGCTATTACCCCTCTCTCTAAACATTTGTCTCTACATACTGCCACTCAAACGGGGCCGGCGTCACCTGCACCGCCGTTACAGTGCCGGACAGCCGAAGTATACCCATGCCCGGCTCGGCCCTGGTGAGTATCTCCCGGCACCCGCCGGCCAGCTTGAAATAGTCTATAACTGCATCAATAGCATGTTCTTCCTGCTTTAGTGTAAGTACCGTGGCACAAGATTCAATTGTCGAACACCCGGCCTGGGTGGAGGCGAATTCCTCAAACCTCTGGGTCGCCACTATTAAGCCGCACCCGTGCTTCCTGCCCCGCCGTGCCAGTATTTCCAGGTAGTATGCCGCATCCGGATGGCGCATGAACATCCATGCCTCATCCACCAGGACACTTTTCTTTACGGCCCGGCCTCCTTTTTGAGCAAATTTTTGCCACACCCAGCCGAGTACCACATACGTGGCAAAAAACTTCGTAAAGTCCACGCTTATATTTTTCAAGGAAAATGTAATCATGGGCGCTTCGGACAGCTTCAGCGTGGTCTGGCCGTCGAACATGCCCAGGCTGCCGTCTGCCAGCATGGGACGCAGCACATCGGCAAGGGTTTCATTTCTTTGTTTTACCCTTTCGTGCAAAGTAGAAAGAGTGGGCATCATTTTTTTGACGCCATTTTCGTAAAGGCTTTCCGGGTCAGCAGTTATTCCACGTTCAGTATATTCTTCCCGAATGGCTTCCTCCAGCACCGCAATCTCCCGCGCCCCCAGGCCCCGGCCGGTGTGGTACCGTACCACCACGCCTACCAGGGACTGCACTTCCGCCACTTTGTCCTGGATGTTGACCACTTCCCGCTTCTCGCCATACTCGTTTTCTTCGACGGCAGGCTCTATATCCAGCACGTTAATCCCGGAAAAAGTACCGGGCACTATCCGAATGGCATGGCCGCCCATATCCTGGGCCAGACGCACGTACTCACCCTCCGGGTCCACGAAGACGGTTTTCACGCCCATGGCGCCTTCCCGAAGGGCGATCAGCCTGCTTGTAACCGACTTCCCGGAACCAGGTTCACCTGAGATAAATAGATGCTGGTTCGACACAATGTGCTCGCCGGCAAACCGGTCCACAAAGATGGGAGCGCCGGTGGAAATATTGAATCCCAGCAGGATCCCCGACGGGTGACCCACCACCGCCGTGGAGGCCGGGAGGCAGCAGGCTGCCGCGCCGGTAGTAAGGTTCTTCCAGAAGTCATTAATCTTGTTGTTACTAACAGGTAAAATCGACTTCAAGCCTTCCTCCTGCCTGAGAATCAATGCCCGGGCGCGGACGTTTTTCCGGGCCAGAACATCCTCAATAGAACTGCACCGGTGGCGCAGTTCTTCCTCGGTATTCGCATGGACCGCTATAAAAATAACCAAAAAGAAAAGCCGGTCCCTGCCGAGCTGCACCGCTTCCCGGAGCGCCCGGTAGTCGGCTATGGCCGCCTCCAATTCCGGCAGGCGGGAGATGTTACCGGCTTTTTGATCTAATACATATTGGGCTTGCACCTGAGTTTCTTTGCGTATTAAAGAATTAATCACGGTCCGGTCCGGAGCCGGTTCCATGTGAATGCTTACATCCACGTCACCGGCACGGTAGAATATCTCGTCCAGCCAGCCGATCTGCAGCATCCTGGGCAGGGCATGTACCACATACACTCTGCACCAGCGGTCAGCACCCAATTGCACCCGATCCTTTAAGTTTTCCAGCCCGTCGGGCGTAAACATATCCTTAACGTTCAGGGAGTTTTGATCAAATATGTTCGGCTCATTCCCGTTTCCGCTGTCACCGGCACCCTGCTGCCTGCCTGACCCCAGCTTCTTTCTGATTTTACCCAACACTTTGCCTGAGCACCTGCCTTTCAGAAACGTGGTATTCGTCCATTACCCCCGCGGTGTCGGCCTGGCTGGGACGCCAGGCGCTGCCGCGGTTCAGCATGTGGTGGAGCAGGTCCACCACCGCCGGAGTGTCAAGAACTTCACAGTGAATTTTGCAGCCGCGCAGGCCATCCGCCAGCGAAGCGGCCCGCGCCAGAAGTTCCGTCCGGGCGTAATCTGGGCCTTTGTCCGTTGCAAATGGTATAACTGCGTAGGCGCTCCTGGCCGCCGCCGTGCGCTCGCTTGTCAGTCCCTCCAGGTAGGCCGCGTACTCCCGGGCGTAGTTCTTTACGTCCTCGTGGAGCCTAAACAGGTTTTCCCTTACATCACGCACTGCCTGCCGGGTATCCACGGCCTGGGATGTGGTCAGGAACTGCACCGGGAAAGAGAGCCCCATGAGGACCGCGGCCAGGGCATCCTCCACCTGGTTCTGCTCAGCCTCGCTTAAAAGAAAAAAGTCAGCCGCCGCCAGGCGGAGTATCATGCGGTAGCGCCCGCCCGGCATGATAACCAGGCCCTGTTTTATATTGTCTACCTCCCATATGTCCTTTATCTCGGTTTTTTTGGCTTTCCGCCCGGCACGGCTTTCGCCGCCTCTTTGCTGTCTCTGCTGGTACTTTAGAGCCACCGGTATGGCAGCGCCGGCCAGGACGGAAAGGATAAGAAAAAGCCACATTACCAGTTCAGCCACTGAGATTCCTCCCTTCCAAATACAATTCCCGGGGATTGACACGCCATTTGAGATATAAATACAGGTAATAATCCAACCTCATTTCCTGCACTTTCAAAAAGGCAAATCCTATCCCTCCGGCTGCCAGCACCAGAAAGAATACCAGGCGTAATAACAGCGGGATAAAGGTCAAAAGAAAGGCGGCCCCGCCCAGGGCCGCACCCAGGATGATGTACAACAGCTGCCGGAGGGATAGGAAACCCCCTATGAGTCGTTCCTCATCCGTTATCTGCACCGGTACCGGAAAGGCACGCACAGAAAAAATACCTCCTTACTGCACTTTGTTCCACAGGCCCATTATAAACCCGGCTGCCACCATCGCGCCGCCCAGTAGGACACCGCCGCCTATAATATACGGCAAGGCACTGATCGCCCTGGCACGCTCCTCCGGCTTGTTACCGCTGGCGATAATTTTGAAAGCCGCCACAACAACCGCTATGAAAATAACTGCCCCGCCGAAGGGCTTTAACAGGCTGGATACCAACTCTATTACCTTGCCGCTTACTTCTTCTGCTGTCTTGTCGCTAATATTTTGCGCCAGGGCAGCCTGGGCGCTGGTTAACCACACCAGTAAGGTTCCTCCTAGTAAATTTATATAGTTTTTTAATTTGGTCATATTAAAAACCCTCCTTTTGCTTTTTTTCTAAATTACCTTAGTCACGTGAACTACCCCTCCCTTCGCTTCGCTCAGGAAGGGGCTTCCCGGGCGAAGCGAATTCGTGGGTTTCCTGCTTCATTGTGAGCCTACCGGCCCAGCTCCACAGGCGTAACTTTCCGCGGTTCCCACGGTAGGGAAGCTGTTTAGGCCGCTTCCGAGGCCAAAGCTGCTTTTAGAATGTTCCGGGCAGCGTTCACGTCACGGTCGAGCACCAGGCCGCAGTGAGGGCACCGGTGCACCCGGACGGACAAATCTTTCGATACAGTTTTCCCGCACCGGCTGCATTCCTGCGAAGTACCGGAGGGGTTTACCTTGACTACCCTGCTGCCAGCCTCTTCCGCTTTGTAGCAGAGCATGGTAAGGAACTCGCTCCAGCCCGCATCGGAAATGCTTTTCGCCAGGTGGTGGTTCTTGACCATGTTCTTGACGGCCAAATCCTCAACCGCTATCAGCTTGTAGACGTTGACCAGCCTGCGGGATTCTTTGTGCAAAAAATCCCTGCGCTGGTTGCGAACCTTAGTATGTAGTTTAGCCACCTTCAACCTGGCCTTCTCCCGGTTGCGGGAACCCTTTTGTTTTCGAGAGAGCGCCCGTTGGGCGTGCTTGAGCCGCTTCTCGGTTCTCCTGAGATACCTGGGATTTTCAATGGTGCTGCCGTCGGACAGCGTTGCGAATTTCTCCAGGCCCACGTCCAGGCCCGCGGCAGTACCGTGGTGCGTTCCGGGTTGGTCAAGTTCAGTTTCCGCGGCAAGGACGGCAAACCACTTGCCGGTAGTATCCCGCTTTACGGTTACGGTCTTGATAGTACCCGGTATATCCCGGTACAGCTTTATCTTGACCAGGCCGATCTTGGAGAGTTTGAGCTTGCCGTTCTGGAAAGACGCGCCCAGGCCATCGCCGAACTGGGTGAAGATGAGGGACTTATACCGGCCTTTACCCTTGAACCTGGGATAGCCGGGGGCCTCTCCGTTTTTTACCCGGCGGAAGAACCCGGCGAAAGCCCTTTCCACCCGGAACAGCACTTCCTGAGCCACCTGGGAGTGGACTTCTTTGAAGTAGTCGTTATCCTTTTTGGCTTCTTTCAGCCAAACCTGCTGTTCTGTACGGGTGACGGAACGTTTTTCCTGCTCCCATGCTTCTTTACGCTGGGCCAGGGCGGTGTTGTATATCCGCCGGCAGGTTTCCAGCCAGCGCAGGAGTTTGCGTTCCTGCTCTTTGTTGGGGTATATGCGGAATTTGTAGTTACGGATTACCTTGGGATTGGACGTATCGTTTGACATTATCGGTGTTTCACCTTGTCTGCGGTAGTTCATAAGTTTATTTTACAGGAGGCACCAATACAAAACAACAGTTCCCTGGAAAAACATGGCCCGCCTTTCATCCCCGCCCTTCGCCCTCGCTTCGCGAGCAAGGAAGGCTCAGGACGGGGACTTCCCGGCGGGAAAGTTAAAAAACCAATCTGAAAAATAGTAAATCAGCCCCACTATTGTATCCGCATTATCAAACAGAAACAGGCCCAACCCTACCGCCAAAACGGCAAAAACTGCCTTCATAAGTATCTTAATCCCGGTAAAGAGCCCGATTAAGGCCATTACTCCAGCAAAGGCAATCAACAGCCTGGATAGTTTTGCCACTGCCGGTTTCGCCAGATCGTACAGGTTATCAAGCAAACTATTTATTTTCCCAACTACCTCATCCACATTCACCGGCTCTATCCCCCCGCCCTGCCCTGTTTCAGCGGCCAGGGCCGGCTGGACCAGGAGGAACAGTGCCAGTAACAGCAATAAAATACGCAAACAACCACACCCTTTCTAATCCCTGTAGAGCCTTTTGGAGATGACGAAAACTTACCGCGTCATAAAAGTCATCCAATCTCAACGGCAGGTTATAGTACGGTATCTGCCATCCTTCCATATCATTTCCCAACTCAACCGGCTCAAAAAACCACTCCCTTTGTCAGAATTAGCATCACACAAGCTAAAAACAACAACGCCAGCGCCTTTTCTTCCGGGCTTTTACCGGTTCTTATTTTCCAGCTAAACTTCCTGTCCCACCCCCTTTCTTTTGGCAATCTGAAAGGCCGGACACCGGACGGCGTAAGAGCATCGAGAAGTATATGCGACAGCCCTCCCAGCACCCCGGCCAGGGCCAGGGCCGGGTAATATCCTTCAAGCACCACGGCTATAAATAAACCAGCAACCATACCCGCAAGTACAGCAAACCAGACGGTATGCGTCAGGCTGTCCCGGTGACCATACTTTTCTTCAATTGCCGCTGAAATTGGCCGGACCAGCCTCCCGGCATAACTGCCGGGATGGTCTATGTCAGGCAGAAGCGCCGCCACGGCACCGGCCGCAGCCCCGATAGGAGCGGCATCAAAAGCCTGGGCCGCCAGGGCCCCCAGGGCCGCTCCGGCTACAGCGTGAGTCGTCCCTGTCACTGTATCACCTCCAGAAAACAAAACCCGGCACCAAGCCGGGACTACAATCCTAACTCATCTGCAATGCCGTCCAGCAGTTCATCCTTCCTTTGTTCACCACTCAGCCTTTCGGTCTCCCTTTGCCCAACTCCCAACAGCGAAGCCACGTCCTGTTCCTGATCTTTCTTGGTGTCCCTGCCGCCGCGCCTCCTTTCTTCCGGCTGCTCCGGTTCTTCTTCCGGCATTTCCGGCAGGGACAGCCTTATTTTTTTCTTTGGTACAACTTCGGCCAGCCTTTCCACCGCCAGAGCCTTTATTTCCTCAGCCTGCGGCAACTCCGGCCACCCCACTTTCGTGAGATACACCGGCAAACACCAGCGAATCAGCGCTATTGCGTCCAACGGTTCCATCCGGGAAATTTCCTCCGCCTTCATCAATGCCCGTTTGGAAATGCTCTCGGTTTTCCTGGGGAGTTGGAAATATTTTCGCCACGGTACCGTTGTATCGTGTCTCTCAGTCTCCGTCCACACCGGCGCGTCACCCAGCCGGCTCGAAAAATACCGTGAAGTTGCCGCATCATCGCCCCCCAGGGCCATTTGTACCGGGCAATTTGCCAGGATTATCTCGGCCTCGGCGCTCCCATAGTTGTCGACCAATTGTTTTAAACCCTGCAAGATGAATTGCACCTGTATACCCAGACTCCGGGCCGTAGAGATAATCTCCACAAAACCCGGTATCACCCCTATATTGGCAAACTCGTCCAAAATAAACCTTGTCGGGTTAGGTAATTTCCCGCCATTTTCAGCGGCCAGGTCATACAAGCGGCGGAAAAAGAAGTAATAAAATGTTGCCAGCACTGGCTTGAGATGCCCGGAATTCACCGGCAGCACGCAGAACAGTGCCGCTTTCTCCCTGCCCACTGCAGACAGGTCAATCATACTCCCCGGCGTCCCTGCCAGAAGCCGGGCCACGCTTTCAGCCCGAACTACATCAAGTTTCGCGTCTACCCCGGAAACAGCATTTTCTAAGTTGGCTGACATTGCGCCCCGCCAGCTTTCATACCCGGTCTGCGGCAGTCGCCCGGCACGGTATGCTTCCTCAAACCGGGCGGCCAACGCCTGCCGGGGCCAGGATAGTAGAGACAGGGCAGAGCGTAAATGAGCCTGTTCCACAGGAAAATCGTATTTTAGTAGATATGTCAGAGCTTTTAGCAATTGAATCTCTTTAAGAACAAAATACCCGCTGGAATCCTTTGCGGCATTGTTTATTATTGCGCTGGCAAATGCCGAAACCTCTTCGTCGTCCCGGCATTCCAGTATAGGGTTCCACTGATCACCCCACTCCGGGTAAGCCAGGTTGAATACATAAACCTTATAGCCCAGCTTTCGCAGCCAGGGCACCAAGAGGCAGGCCAGCTCGCCCTTCGGGTCGGTCACTACTATGCTCTCACCGGCGCACGCTGCAGCTATAATGTTAGGTATCCCGAAACTATAGGATTTCCCGGCGCCCGTGCCGGCAGCCACCATAGCGTGGCCGGGCAGCGGCGGCCTACCCTTGCCCGGCATGGCCCGTACAATCCTGTCGTTAAGTCTGCCCAGAACTATACCACCACCGTATGACCCTTCTCTGGGCGGCCCGAATTCACAAACGTGGGCTATGTCCCTGTCCCCGGCCCACCGGGAAGTACCCTTACCGGCATGGTCGGCTACCCGCAGGCCGTGAACATGTTTTTCATCATGCTTCACCCCGCGCCTGCCCAGCATCCCGCCCAGTACCAGGCCCGCCAGGGCACCTGCGGCCATACCTATTCTGCCTGCCCGGTTGGCTGGGTTGGAAAGCGGCTTTGCTGTCAACCAGGATTCCGGCACCAGTTGCTGCACCTTCGGCTTAACCAGTTTGCCGTCTTTAAATTTAGGTATTGACTGCACAGCCTGCACCGTGGAACCGGCCAGAAACCCTCCGGCCAGAGCCAGAGCCAGCACAAGAACGGGGCCGCGTATAGTTCGGCCCCCGGCCCACCAGGAAGCTCCGGCCAGCAGGGCCACCAGGGCCAGGACCGGGGTTTTCAGTACGATAGGGATAAATATCAGAACAGCAGCAAGATAAATATATATTTTAGGCTGTTTAAGTGTCTCTGTTTTGGGTACCAATGTTTGATCTCCTTTCCATTTCTTTTTTGGGGTTATGTTATAATTTGTAAAAGTTTAAATTGGAGGGTTTGCAATGCCTAGAATAGGAATATTAACATGTTGGAACTGTACCCAAGAGTTAAATTGTGCTTCGGCAGTATGCCTGACCGATTTGCGCAAAAAAAGGGGGTTCTTTGAGAAATACAAGGATCAGGAAACTATCCTAGTTGGTATCATCTCTTGTGCCGGATGCCCAACTGTTGGAGCTCCTGAAAAAATTTTAAGACGCGTAAAATCCCTTGCAAGCTTGAGGATTGATGCCATTCACCTCTCATATTGCATGACCGCTGTTTGCCCGTTCATTAACAAATACATCAAAGCAATTAAGGAAAAATATCCTAATATAGAAATCGTTGAAGGCACACATAAACCACGTGATAAAACCACATTCCAGGGGGAAGTTCGTGAACTATTATGCATTGAGACAAAAGACATGACAGACCTAATCTTAAGTCGTTAATAAAACATATTGTGTATAGTGCAGGGTAGATGAAAAATCTACCCTGCACTATTTCTTTGGAATGTGTATTAAGAAAAGAAAAATATATATTTTTTCATTTACAATTTAAGCTCTTTATAATTAAAAATACTTTTAATAAATATTGTTTATTTGCATTATTAAATATGTTTATGTTAATATATTTCCGGGGAGAAAGGGGATGGTCCCCCCACGGGCTGCAAACCCGTTGGCCTGCCTGTAACCCAGGTGGGAGTCCGGTTCGATTCCGACTTCTCCCCTCCAAATTCAGTAGTCAACTATCTATGGGCCATTAGCTCAATTGGTAGAGCAGGCGACTCTTAATCGTCAGGTTTGGGGTTCGAGTCCCTAATGGCCCACCAAGGGAGTTCCTTTTGTCGGAACTCCTTTTTTTGTAAATAAAATTCGCCTCTTAATTAACGGCTAGCTTTATTTACCTTACTTGCTGTACATTTAATGATTGATAAGAACTTCCAAACCCCTTAAAATAGTTGATATGCGGTAAAAAATTAGTAGTTTATATGGGGGATTAGATTGATAAGATTTAGAAACATCGCAATAATATTTGTTGTCATCGTGTTTTTATTAACTATGTCCACAATTGTATCAATGAATAAATTTGATACTCCGAACCCTATTTTGAGTGGAATGGGACTTGTTAAAATAATGTTTACCAAATCAGAAATTGTGCAAATTCAAGAGTATCCCCAAGTCTATCTTGCTAAGCCAGATAATGCACAACAAGCATTGATAGATTTCATGGAACAGCGTGGTTATTATTATTTAGAAGATGAACGAATGGCTTCTACATTAGTATTTGAAAACGAAATATCTAGAATTTATGTTGATTTTTCTGTTAATGCTTATTACTCAAAATGGGTATTTAGAGAATAGTCATAATAACTAATTAAGGGTTCAATTACACATTACAAACATAACATACATCAAAATAACTCTTGCCTTATTGTCAGGGCCGCAAACCCTAGTGCCGCTACCGGAAATACAATATACCGCTCCAATAGCCCACCGGTCCGTACCAGCGGTACCCTTACCCTCCCCGGCCACGGCCACAAAAGAGGCACGCCGGATGGCGTCAGCAGATCCCCAAAAAGGTGCGCCAGGTACCCGGCGCCCATTGCCAGAGCCAGGGCGGGCCCCCCTGCCAGGCCCACGGCCAGGGCCGCTGCCGCAGCCGCAACCAGGCTGTGCAGAGCCCCGCGGTGCCCGAAACTTACCCGCACCATCGTTGATAGCACGGGGGCCCGGCGCCCGGCATAGCTCCCCGGGTGGTCCAGGTCGGGCAAAAGCGCCGCTATGCCTGCTGCTGTAAGAAATACCGGATCGGGCCCGGCAACCATGTACCCGGCGGCCAGGCCCATTGCCAGGTGTGTATACCAGAGCATCAGGCACTCTCCTTTGCCGGATGAAGTTTATACCTTTCAACCGCCTGCGCTACCTTTTGTTTCCAGGCCAGGTCATCAGTATAAGCCCAGCACTTGCCGTATCGCTCAAATGGGTACTTCCTGCTCTTAAGGACCTGGCACCCTATCACCCGGCCTTTGCGCCTTACTGCCTTATAACATGTTTCGCAGGTCTGCTTCCAGATGGAAATAGACATCGCTAAAAAACCCTCCTCAAAAAGGAAACGCCCCCTGAAATCCCGTCCTGGAAGCGCTCTCAAGATTTATCATGTATCTTACACGCGCTAACAGTTCCGCCGAGGCCGACAAAGGATACCTGCGCACAAGCTGCCGGAGCAGGTCCCACGGCTCACCGTAATGGAACACCGGCACCGGCGAGAACTCAGCCGCCTCCATAGCCACCTGGTTGGCCGCAGTGGCAGCCAGATCCCCCACAACGTCCAAGCGGTTCCGCGAAACTCACCATCACCCGCCGGGCCCCGGCCCGTGCCAGGATACGATGGCGTTGGGCCTATCCGCCCCGCTGAAGTATATCCTCATCTACCCCTCTCCCTCTGCTTCAATCTCTCCTTTCCCGGCACCAGCTCCTTCAGCTCCCATATATCGTCCCTCTCCAGCCGGAACTCCCGGTTCTTTCCGGCCCTGTCCCGGGCCAGGGTCTTCACCACCAAATAGATGCTTTCTCCTTTCTCCCCCCAGCACCAATCCAGGACCAGCCCCGACCTGGCCTCCAGGAGCCGGGCGGCCCTCCGGGCCAGGGCCCCCGGGTCTACCCGCTGCCTGGGCCTCATCACCACAACCACCACCTTGGGTCGCTTGAAATGGGTGAAGTACCCGGCCCGGCGGCCCAGCCACTGCCTGGGCGTGGTCCTCTCCCCGGTCTCGTCCCGGGGTTTGATACGCTGCAGCAGCCTTACCACCCTCATTTCGCTATATTGCGGGTAAACCGTCACCCGCCAGTTCACGCTTTGTTCAGTCGTCGGCATTTACCATTCACCTGCTTTCCTTCCCAATACGGCTTCTGCCAGGTCATCCAAAAATTGCTTCGGGTCTTTACCCTGTTCTTTGGCCCTGTTATACACCAGGGTGTATGCTGCCAGGTATGCGTAGTCCCGGGCCTCACGGCTGTTCCGGTAAAACCCCTCCCGGCCCGTGGCCAGGAAAAATTCCAGGGCCTCTGCCACGACGTCCGATATGTTCCGTTTCTCTTCTCTTGCCTTTTTTCTTACCCGGTCGCCAAGGCCTACCGGGAGGCGGATGGTGACTGGTTCTGTTTTCAAAGATACCTCACTCCTTTCCGTGAATTTTAAGGGCCCCAGTGCCGGGCAGCCCGGCTGCCCGGCGCTTGCCAGCGCAGCGCCCCTGGAGGGCAGCCGGGCACCAGGCGCCCCTGGGATACCTTGCGCCCGGCACTCCGGAGGCTCCGGGCGCCGGGACCTCCCGGCGTTGGATCACGGGCCCCGGGCCCCGGCGCTCCGCGCCGGGTTCCGGTACCAGGCCCGGGAGCCTGGATTTCCCGGAGACCTGGTTTTCCGGGTAACCGGCTATCCCGAGCCCGCAGGGCCCCGGACCTCCAGGGCCTGGATTTCCCGGGCTGGGGCCCGGGGTTGGCCCGCGGTCCTGGCTGCCTGGCCTGGCGCGGTAACGAGCAGAAAGTTTGGTTATGTCAGGCAGGGGCCCGGGGTGCCGGGCCGGCACGCCAGGGTGACCCCGGAGGTGTGTACGTGTTGAGCAGGCTCAATGTCTGGATTTCCGAGCTGTTGAAACGTGTGTGTACGCGGGGTGTATACAGGGTTAGCCCAGGTCCTGCCTGGGCTAAAGTGGTGTACACATTTGTTCTACTATTGGGTGTTGCAGGTGTCCTACAGGGAGGCCGACCGGAGGGAGGCCGGGGGGCCGGTAAATAATAAAAGCCGGAATCAGTTTCCGACTTTCGTTGGTTGAAGTCTTCACCGGTTTTACTCCAAAAGTAACTCCCTGTCGCACCCATACCTGCAAGCGCGGCGGTCAATTACAATACAAAGATTTAATAAATTCTTTTTTCTTTTGTCTTTCTGTTTTTTCAGTTTTTGCTGGTGTAGAACCCTCATTACGGGCTGTATCACCCCTAACTCCTTCCCGTT
This sequence comes from Desulfofundulus sp. JL263-se, assembly GCF_056316025.1. Classification (NCBI taxonomy): domain Bacteria; kingdom Bacillati; phylum Bacillota; class Clostridia; order Eubacteriales; family Peptococcaceae; genus Desulfofundulus; species Desulfofundulus sp. JL263-se. The sequence goes on from NZ_CM149993.1 coordinate 2,307,721, forward strand.
GTTTATAATTATTTTCCATATTTCTTAGAATGCCCTTAAGATAAATAAGTGGTTTGTCGATTTTCTGGGCGGCTACGGCAAGAGAAAGTTCATAAATAGCTTCCAAAACGCAGTCATAGCCGTATTTGTTGTAAAGTCCGCCAAGGAAAGCGTAATCCCCTTTGGTTCGTTCAATACCTTCAATAGCGTGATATTCTTTAACCAGAAGAGCTATTAATTCTTTACTCGCAGGTAACTCCATAGTTCCCTGCTTTTTGCCACTGGCTGTTGTGTCTGCTGCACCCGCCTGTGGGTGGCTATCGCGGTTATTTTCTTCGTTCCCTTTTTCATCTGCTACACCCGCTTGCAGGTGGCTATCGCATTTATTTTTATTATTTTGGAATTCATTGTCGACGAGAGCGTCAGTGGACTGGAAGTCCACTGCGCTGTTGTTAGTATCCGAACGTAGTGAGGATACTAACAACTTAGTATTATCTATATTGGGTATTATTCCTTGGGTCTTATTAGGGTAAAACTGTTTTACCAGGTGGTTAAATTCTTTTACCGGGTGGTAAAACTGTTTTACCACCCCCCCGGTTTTATTTTTTACCGGTGGTAAAGCTATTTTACTACCCCCCTCTGAATTGACTGTGGTTGAAGCTGGAGGAGGATCTTTAAGAATATACACGGTAGAGTCATGCTCTTGATTGGGCCGCTTTCGGATGATCCTTTGCAACCATCCTTTCTCTTCCAGTTCCTTTAGAGCTTTAATGACTGTAGGTTTACTCATTTTGCAACACTTGGCTATGGTGTTCAAAGAAGGCCATGCCTGCCGATCTCCGTTGGCACATTTAGCAAGGTATAATCTTACGATAATAGCATTTTTGGAAAGATCCGATTCAAAAACTTCGTTGCAGTCCCAGAACCACCCCCGGCTTCGTTGATCTTCCAAATATGTACTTGGTTCTGCCTGGATATCATTGACTTCCCTTTCATTTCCTGTTACCATATACTTGAATTTCTCCTTTGTTCGTGCATCCCGGTTTAAAGCCCTGCACGACGTGAATTTCGGGGTGGGGGGGCAAAATCCGGGACCCGTTCCCCCAAAAATAGGGCCCGCACCACAAAAGGTGCGGGCTTTTTTTCGGTAACAATGATTTATAATTGAATTTCGGTGGGTTTTAAGGATTACCCCGGCCAGAATATCCAGGCTATGTGGGCACCTGTTTCCACACACTGCACCGAATAGCACTTCCGGCAGTTCTGCACGTAATTATCCGGCCGATTTTTCTCAACGAGTTTTGCGTAATGTTTTCCGACAGTTGCCACAAGACCGTCCCGGTCGAAAAAAGAAATGTTGGTCTCATCTTCTTTATACCGCTCTGGCCGGGCTTTTAAGGTCAAGGCAAAACTCTGCAGCATAATTACCGGCATGCCCAGCCGGCGGATATCGTCCCGGAGTTGTTCGCACAAAACGTTCAAAATCAAATCCCTCCAATGCCCGCCATCCGGGGCTTCCAGAATATCAGATAATTGTCATTAGTCTTTCTTCACTTACAATGTCGGCTAAATTTTTTTTGATAGCCTCTTTAACCTTTTCCTGGTGACGCTGGCGGTCTATTTCACCCTTACGGTGCAAAGACCAATCTTCCCGGGTGATAATATATCTGGCGGGCATTTTTACTTCCCTCCTATACCTCCTCCCAAAGCAACCAATATACAAAAACATTTTACCTATTTAATAAACTACCAACATATTTGAGTAACTCATTGGCACATATAGGGCAGTAACCATATTCATCAATCAATTTTGCACTAACCTCATTAAGACGCCTTAGTTGATCAGCATCCGGGGTTTTGGTGGTAGTGGTAACCTTTACCACATCCTTAAGGTCGGCAAATAATTTCTTCTCCACTGCTTCACGCAGGCGCTCGTGGGATTTATAATCAAATTTCTTACCTTTCCTGGCATAACTGGACAGTCGAATGAGAATTTCTTCCCTAAAGCTTTTCTTGGCGCTCTCTGATATGCCTATTTGCTCTTCAATAGAGCGCATTAATTTTTCATCAGGCTCAACTTCCTCATCAGTAATGGGATCGTGGATTTTTTCTCCGTTACAATAAGCTTCCACATTATCAAGGTAATTATCAAATAATACCTTGGCCGACTCTTCATAGGAATAAACGAAGGCCTTTTGAACTTCTTTCTTGGCAATTTCATCATATTCCTGGCGGGCAATGGAAATAAAGTTCAAAAGCCTTTCCCGTTCTTCCTTGGTGATTGACGGGTGCTGATCCAAGCCATCTTTTAAAGCACGCAATACATCCAGGGCATTTATACATTTGGTGGTTGTTTTTATTAAAGCAGAACTTAAACGGTTGATTACATAACGCGGGTCTACCCCCGACATACCCTCATCGGGGTGCTCCGCCTTTAATTCGGCAACATCCTTTTGCTTAAAACCTTCCACATCTTCACCATCATACAACTTCATCTTTTTCACTAAGTCCATGCCCTGCTTTTTGCTTTCCTTAAGACGGCTTAGAATGGAAAAAATACTAGCTACCCGCAGTGCATGCGGGGCGATATGAATATCTTTGAGGTCACTCTGCCTAATTAGCTTTTGATAGATTTTTATCTCTTCGGAAACCTTTAAGTTGTAAGGTATCTTCATAACAATAATTCGGGATTGCAGTGCCTCGTTTTTCTTATTACTGATAAACGCTTTGTACTCGTTTTCATTGGTATGAGCCACAATCATTTCATCGGCGTAAATTAAGGCAAACCTTCCTGCTTTAAAGTTGCCTTCCTGGGATAAGCTTAAAAGATTCCATAGAAATTTTTCGTCACATTTTAGCATTTCCTGGAATTCCATAATCCCCCGGTTGGCAATGTTTAGCTCGCCGTCAAACCTATACGCCCTGGGATCCGACTCCGATCCGTACTCGGCTATGGTACTGAAGTCAACGCTCCCGGTGAGGTCCGCGATGTCCTGGGATTTGGGGTCTGACGGAGTAAATGTTCCTATGCCCACCCTGTTTTCTTCGGATAAAAATATACGTTCTACTTCAACGTCTTCAATATTTCCGTTGTATTCGGTTTCCAACATTAAACGGCATGACGGGCAAAGTTCTCCCTCGATATAAATACCGTACTCCCTCTGAAATTCTTCCCGCAGGTCCTTTGGAATTAAATGGAGGGGCTCTTCATGCATGGGGCATCCTTTAATGGCATAAACCGCTCCCCTGTCAGTCCGGCTGTATCGCTCCAATCCCTTTTTCAACATATGTACCAATGTGGATTTACCACCGCTTACCGGACCCATCAACAGAAGAATTCTCTTCCGAACATCCAGCCTGCGGGCGGCAGGATGGAAATATTCTTCCACCAATTTTTCCAGGGTTTTATCCAGCCCGAAAAGTTCGGTCTCAAAGAATTTATAGTGTTTGGTTCCGTCTTCTTTTTCCTCGATTCCGGCATCCTTAATCATTTGATATATGCGAGAATGGGCTAACTGGCATACCCAGGGACGTTCCTTCACAATCTGCAGGTATTTTTTAAATGTTCCTCTCCAGGCTTGCTGTTTTTCTGCTAAGCGATATTCTTGCAGCCGTTTTACAAAATCCATTATCTCACTCCTTTCCTCTAGAATTATAAGTGGCAGATTATGATAATACTATTCAACGAGTAATATATTATATGCAGAATTGGTAAAAAAAAGATTCAATCCAGAGCTCTAAAAATGCAATACCCGCCAGAAGTCAACAGCTAGCGGGGTATTTTTGCCCAATTATTTTTATTCTGATTTTCACCCACAAATTTCCACTATAATTCCGGTTAAAAGGGCCATAATAAAAAACGGGTTCGTAATGGCCGAGCCAAAGCCGTTACAGGGTCGAAAGGCTCTGTAACGGCCGGCCGAAGGTTAATACTGGGTCGCATGGCTCGATATTAGCCGGAGGACAGATCAATGGATGTTCCGGGAGGCTGTATTGCAGTCCGAAGGACTGCAATGTGGTTATAAGCGATATCCATTGGTCGAACTAAGATTATCATGGGTGTCGATTTATCCATAGTTCCCTTTAGGATAGGTTTATGGATTGGGGGTCTGCAGTGGCCGAGAAGCCGCTGCAGGCTCCTAAGATATCCATGGTAGTCGAGCAAAGGTCATTGCGGATGTCGTAATGGTCTGCGGCAGCCGAAAGGTTGTCGTGGGCCATACAGATATTCGCAATGACTGTAGCTTAGGTCATACGGGCCCCTCATAAAAAACCCTCTTCCTTTCCGGAAGAGGGTTTTTCCATTTAAAATTTTATAACAATGAAGGAAAAATATACAGTTAAAAAGTAATACAAATTAACCAAGGAAATTTCGCCAGTTTTCTAGAAATAATAACAATAGTTTTAAAAAGGAGATGAAGTATGCGTGGATATCCGAGAAACAATCAGGCGAACTTTACGTGCGGTTAATCTCCCGGGCCAGGAAATACCTGTTTCGGAAGTAATCATTGATGTTAACCTCGATGATAACGGTAAGGCAGTAATTGATGTTAACTTTACCCCGCCGGACAAGGAATCCCGGCTGCGCACGGAAAAAGAAATATCCACCGCTGCCCTGACAGTGGAAGGGGTAAAAACAGTACAAGTTAATTTTATAAGCGATACACCGGAGAATTACCTTTCCGATACTCATGTAATTGCCATCGGCAGCGGTAAGGGCGGCGTGGGAAAGTCCACTGTAACCGTAGGACTGGCCTTTGCCCTGAGAAACATGGGTTATTCCGTGGGCATACTTGATGCCGATATTTACGGCTTTAGCATACCCCGCCTTACCGGAGTCCTGGGCAAAACCCCAAATCTTAAAAACGAAACAATAGTGGTTCCCGTGGAGAAAGACGGCGTAAAAATTATCTCCATGGGCAGTCTGGTGGTTGAAAACCAAGCCCTGGCCTGGCGGGGCCCCATGCTTCAGGGTATCCTAGATCAGTTTGTAAATAACGTAGAATGGGGCAAGCTGGATTACTTACTGGTTGACTTGCCCCCTGGAACGGGGGACGTTACCATCAGCTTGATAAATTTACTGCCCGGGGCCTCGTTCATTATAGTTACCACCCCCCAGGTTACATCCTATCAAGTGGCTACGCGCCTGGGCATGTTAGCAAAACAGGTGCATATGCAAACCCTGGGTATAATTGAAAATATGGCCTACTTTGAATGTGATAAGTGCGGGGAGAAGCATTACATTTTCGGACAAAGCGGCAATGACCTTTCAGCAATAGCCCGGGACCTGCGAACCCGGGTACTGGGGCACATCCCAATGAGAAAGTCCTTGCGGGAAGCAGCAGATAACGGTAGAATGTCGGAAGTAAGCAAGAGTGACAACGCGCGGGAATTTAGAGAAATTGCCGCCAAGATACCGGAGCTTGCCCAAAAGGCGAAAGAGAAAAGGATGAAGGAGCCGCGACAGCCGCTAAAATTCGCCTGTTCCCTGGAAGCCGGCGGGTGAGGTCCCGCTTAGAAGCCGTGAGCTTCCATAAGCATAAATAAGCCGCCTGCACATAAAAGTGCAGGCGGCTTATTTTAAAAGCCTCTTCAACATCGCGGAGTTGGCCATTTCTTCCAAACGGTCATCCAGGGGAATTAAGAAAGCCTCCCTTCCCCGGCGCCGGAGGGCCAGGGATATCATATGGTCGGTGATGGCGGGGTTCTTGGGCAAAAGGGGCCCGTGTAAATATGAGCAAAAAACATTTTTATACCTCGCTCCCTCAAAGCCGTCAACCCCGTTATTACCGTTTCCGTAAAGCACCTTTCCCAGGGGCTTTACCCGGCCTAAAAAAGTCCTCCCGCCATGGTTTTCAAAACCTGTCGCCTTTATTTTTTTACCGGCCAGCTCCACTTCCACAGCCACATTGCCGATAAGCCTCTTGTCCCCCGCCTCGGTATAAAAATCCAGCAAACCCAGTCCGGGGATTTTTCTCCCGTCCGGCATCAAGTAATACTTTCCCAGCAGCTGGTAACCGCCACATATAGCTAAAACTACAAGACCGTTTTCCACGGCTTTTTTCAGACTTGCAACCTGCCGGCTCAAATCGGAAGCTAAGAGTGCCTGCTCCCTATCTGATCCTCCACCTATAAACAAAAAATCGAATTCATTAAAATCAACCGTTTCTCCCAGATTAACTTTCACGACCTTAACCGGAATCCCCCGCCATTGGCACCGCCGGGTAAAAGCCAGTACGTTTCCCCGGTCCCCGTATAGATTTAACAAATCAGGATACAGATGACAAACTTTTAACACGGTCTTCAACTCTCTTCGCCTTTTTTGCCAGTACAGCCTCTACCGGCCATAAGGCTGTATAAGTGGCCAACAGGAAAGCTATTTGGCCGTTCCCGGATATAACCCTGGAAACAGCCTCTCCCATATCGCCCTCAACGAAAATTTTCTCCGGGGAAACTCCGGCATATTTTAACCTGACCGCCATTTCCTCAGCCCTCTTTCCCGTACAAATAAAGCTGATAAATTGGTCCTGAACATTTTCCAATACCTCGAAGTCTACGTCCCACAGCCATGATATATCTCTTCCGTCCGCATCATTATCATTAATGGCTATTAACACATCCTGTACCCTTTCCTGATTTAACAAGATGGTAAGAGCTTGATTAAACCCGGTAGGGTTTTTTACCAGGTTAAGCAATACTGGCTTTCCGTTGTACGTGAAGCGTTCCATGCGGCCGGTGGCGGGGATATAATTGCGCAATACACTTACAGCGGCAGCAAACTCGATTCCTAGCAATATGGAAGTGCTTAAGGCCGCCAGGGCATTATAAAAATTATAAATCCCCTCCGCAGGTACCATTAAATTAAAGGTATGCCCTTGGTGGGAAACAACCCCTGTAAACAAGTCTCCCTGTTTTTCTACCCGGGTAGCTTTTACGTCAGGCTCCGGGCGCCGGAATTTACAGCCGGGACAGGTATACTCCCCCAGCTGGCTGTAACTATATGAATTATAATGCAGGCAAGCCCCGCAAAAGGGACAAAATTTAGCTTCCCGGACATCTGCCCCCATATCAACATTCCCTTCTTGAGAGGCCAGGCCGTAAAATACAGCCTTCTGGCCGGTTTTTTGTTTCAGTTGGGCTACCAAGGGGTCATCGGCATTGAGAACCAGTTTTACTTCCCCCATTTTTTCCAGGGATACCTGCACCATTCTTATGGTGGTATCCAGCTCTCCGTAGCGGTCCAGCTGGTCCCTAAAAAAATTCGTCACCACCACTGTATGAGGGTGAACCCGGCGGGAAACAATGGGAAAGGCAGCTTCGTCAACTTCCAGCAGGGCATAATCACAATCGATTTTGCCCCACAAGTTGGAGGCCCGTATAAAGGCCGTGGTCACTCCGGTAATTAAATTGGCCCCTTCCCAATTGGCCAGTACCCTGTAACCGCTGGAACTTAGAATTTGCGCCAGCATATTGTTGGTGGTGGTCTTCCCGTTGGTTCCCGTAACCATAACGGTTCCCCTGCGAGGCTGGCGGGAGAACCATGGCAGGATATCCGGATATATTTTTAAGGCAACCATGCCCGGTAAGGATGATCCTTTCCCTTTTCCCAATGCTCTGCTGAGCCACATGGCAGTTTTGGCAGCCCATAGTGCCAATAACATTACCAGCTGTCGCAATAAGCTTTACCTCCCGACATTCCAGTAATACATTACACCATTCTGAAACTCCCCGCCCAATTCACCTCTATCATACAAGAAATCCAGGTGAGCCTGGATTTCCGAAATCCCCATAAAAACATTCCAACCTTTTAGAGAGGGGTAAATTTCTTTACTTATCTGGTAACAGTTCTTTCGCCCGGTGCTCAGTATATTTTTTATATTTTCAAATTGCTTTTGGTGGTGCTTGCGCCCTGCCTTAATGGCATTCCTGAAATCATTGAAAACACCCCCGTGTCCCGGCCAAACCAATTTTATATCCATCTGCTCGAGTGCCTGCAGGCCGGATAAATATTGTTGAAGGGTAGGTAACCGCCGGGAAGGATTTTCAGGATCCGGTTCCATAATGGGATTGGGGGTAATATGAGGGAGTAAAAAGTCTCCGGCAAAGAAAAACCCCTCCCGGGGAGCGAACAAGCACAAGTGCCCCGGAGCATGTCCGGGTAAATGTAATACCTGGACACTTTCTCCTTCATATTCAAAAGTTTCCCCGCCATGTAAAACCTCTACATCGTTACGATCGAGATTGGGCCGAGGCAGTCTGTCTTTTTGCCCCATCACCTTGGCTATCTCTTCCACGGGCAAACCTGACTGTATCACAAAAGGCATTCTCTCTTTAACGTGGTCGCTATTAGCCGTCATCCTGCGAAGTTCGTACGGGTGCGCATAAATTCTGGCTCCGGATATATGACTTATCCAACCGGCCAGGCCGCAGTGGTCGGGGTGGGAATGGGTTAAAAAAATTCTCTTAATATCGGCAATTTCAACCCCTATAGATTTAAGGCCTTCCCGGAGGGCTTTTTGGGATTCCGGGGTATCCGGCCCCGCATCAACCAGGGTAAGAGGTTCATTCTTAATTAAAAATACATTCACCGGTCCCACGGGATATGGGGTTGGAATCGATAATTGATATACTGAAAGCATTAACTTACCCCCACTATGCTCCTTAAATTTTAACGACATTTTCAGTATATCACACAGTCATATTTGCTAACAACTTATTAAGCGGGACCCGAAAAAGCCGGCCTCCGGCCGACCTTTTGAACCCCTCATCCACCGCTGTTATATCCTGTGGATATTAATTAGTTTGCCGTCCTCGACAATAACGGGTACTTATATGATTCCTTACTTTTCCTTTACCGGGCACTTGGCCTCCGGGTTACCGGGTGTATCTACCTTACACCCGGAACAACAAATGTAGAAGTATAGTACCTGGTCTTATATTCTTGTCCAGTAACATTTTCCTTATAATTTACCAAGAACATCCAGTGACCCTTGTTGTCAAAGGTAAAATTCAGCCTTCCTTCACTACCGGTTGTTTCACTATAAGGATAGCCCGACCCCTCGTAGAGGTGATAAGTGGCTTTCACTTCGATACCGGGAAGGGGTTTCCTGTTAAAAAGAACCTGTAAAGTAACGGTATCCCCGAGGCAGAACTCCTTAAACTCTGCAGCCACAATTTCCAGCCCGTGTCCGGTAACAATAATGTGATGACCAACAGGAACCAGCAGGCTGGCCCACTGGGAATAATAATTTTCTTGGTATACCCCGGCATCATTTTCTACCATCACATGATATAAACCTTCCTCTTCCGCCTTAAAGTATACTCCTGCGTATAACCCTCCACCGTATGTAATTTCCGCATCTAATTTTTTCCCGGAGGGGTCAGTAACAAATACCTTCCAGTTCTCCGCGTTACCTATACCATCCTTCTGCATTTTGTTGCCCCAGAGGGCCTTAATTTCTATTTTGTTCCCCGGGTGAAAATGAAGGTGAGTAGGTTCCAGCCACACAGCATAACCACGTTCTATTTCTGCAAAAGTGTTGTTTTCCAACTTTAGCCCCCCATGTTTTGATTTATTGTTTACCGTTTCTCAGGAGTTTCCAAAGCTTTGTCGGGCATACATCCCTTATTAATACTTCCCCATAAGAATTTTTACCCGTAAAGGGTGTTGGCCTCCAGTCACTAAGGCGGGGGCGTGGCTTATATCCTTCATCATAATCGGGTTTTCGGCCATTCTCCCTGGCCTCTATAAGCCACCTTCTTACCAGTTCATCCTCCCCCTTGTTAACTACCACCTCCCACAACCACCGGGCTCGGTGTGTACTAGGCGCACAGATAAACACCTGACATACCAGGGGCCTAAAAGGATAGATAGTACAAAGTTTACTCTCCCTGTCCAAAAAAAGACATTTATTATCCTCTCCGCGGCGGAGCATAATATCAACCACGGGGCCATCGATAACTATATAACCTACCTGTTTTAATACCTTTTGTACATCAAAAGATTCTTCATTTATATTAAGCGGGTTCCTTAAGTTCAGCAGGTCAATCCAGGTAAGAGGGGCCCTTTCAGCGCAGCACAAATCACAGCCAGCGCAAGTATTTCGCTTACTGCAGCGGGCCCGGCTAAGAGGCAACTTTTCTATGGCCCGATTTAAAGCATTCAGGTAGTCCTGGAGGGTGGCATCTTCCTCCTTTACGGCTATATCATAGCCGTTCGCCCCCCGGTATTTAACCACCGATACTTTAACCTTATCCCGCGGACTCATTCCTTGAAACACCTTTCAAGCTCTAGTTGCATAGGAAAAAAGACAGTCCCGGCATGGACTGTCTTTTTTATTCATTTATTTTATAACGCTTTAGTTTTTTGTACAACCCGGCCCTGGATATACCGAGCAATTTGGCAGCCTTCATTTTATTGCCATTGGCTGCATTAAGGGCTTCCAAAATCGCCTCCTTTTCAGCCTCTTCCACTAACTCCGGCAATCCTCCGGAACCAACCCGCTTATTTTTATGCAGGCTGATTTTTTGTAAGTAAAGAGGAAGATGTTTCTTTTTGATTTTATCCCCGTCCAGGACATTAAAAGCCCTTTCCACCACATTTTCCAGTTCCCGGATATTGCCGGGCCAATCATGGTTATAAAAAATATTTATAACCTCGGGGTCCACTTTTTTAACACTTTGGCCAAACTGTTTGTTAAAACGCTTAATAAAATAATCCACTAACAATTCAAGATCATCTAAACGTTTACGTAAGGGAGGAATATTTAACGAAACAACATTTATCCGGTAATACAAATCTTCTCTGAATTCACCTTTGGCTACCAAGTCTTCTAAATTCCTGTTGGTTGCAGCTACAACCCGCACATCAACTTTACGCGGGCGATTATCACCCAGCCGCTCGATTTCCTTCTCCTGTAATACCCTTAAAAGCTTGGCCTGCATATGAAAAGACATGTCTCCTATTTCATCTAGAAAGATAGTACCCCCGTTGGCTATTTCAAATTTACCGATTTGTCCCCCCTTACGGGCACCGGTAAATGCGCCTTCCTGGTAGCCGAACAATTCTGACTCCAACAGGTTTTCTGGTACCGCGGCACAATTAACTTTAACAAAAGGACCTTTGCGACGCGCACTTTCAGTATGCAGGGCATGAGCAAAAAGTTCCTTACCCGTCCCGCTTTCACCGGTGATGAGAACCGTTGAATTACTGTGGGCCACCCGGCGCACCGTTTCCTTTATGGCAACAATTTCCTTGCTTTGGCCAATAATGTGATCTAATGTATACTTTGTCCGGTGTACTTTTTCCAATTCATCCTTATAGTAATCCAGCTGATTTTTAAGATTCTGGATCTTTTTCGCCAGGGCCCAAAAATCATCCAGGTTACCAAAAACAATACTCCCAAGGGCACCCACAATCTCTCCGTCCTTAATTATAGGAACCCGGTTGGCAATTATTTCTTTTCCATTTAAAGTGGTGAGGTATCCATATTCAGGCTCACCGGTTTCCATGGCCCTGGGGAATATGGGATTGCCATACACTTCTTTAACATGTTTGCCAATTATATCCTCAGGCTTTTTATTAAGAAAGGAGGCAAAAGACTTGTTGCACATTGTAATCTTATAGTTCCGATCTACCGCGATAATTCCGTCACTGGAAAGGTCCAGTATTGTCTCCAGCAAGTTTTTTAACTCACGAATACGTTCATTATCATCACTAAGTTCGTCAATTATATTTTGCAACTCGGTGATATCTTGAAAAACCGCAACCGCACCGATTATTTCGCCGTCATCTGAATAAATGGGTGTCCTATTCGTTAAATAAGTACCATTTTTCAAAGAAAGCCTGCGACCCAACTGCGGCTTACCGTCAACCAATACTTCCAAAAGCCCCGTATTAGGGAAAAATTCCTTAACATGATGTCCCAGTATTTCTTCTGCAGGCATTTCCAGAAAATTTTCCACCTGCTTGTTTACATAAATAATTCTACCTGTAAGGTCGACGGCCACTATAGCGTTTGCCGTTGAGTCTACTATTGTTTTCAAAGTAAGGTTTTTATCAATTGCATGGTTAGTTTCAAAGGCCATTGCCTCACCCCGTTCCCATCTTTCCCTCCACGGTGTAAATAACGTTGACACTATCTTTAGATTTCGACATAAAATGATAAAAATCCTGCACCAATTCAAAATTTTCCCGCAAAGTAAAAGGTAAAAACTATTTGCTTTGACCATAAAACAACGTCATTGCTTATAGCCGGCCCTCCCTGCTGTGCCCAGGTATTCGCACCGACAGCACCACGCAGTCCACTTGCTGGGGAGGACCGGCCTAAACATTACCAGGCTGGATATTGCTAACTTATGCAATCGGTAACATAAATTTTATCCTCAACTGGTGACGCCGCAGGAGGTATGGAGGTCTGCCCCTAAAAAGAACAGCACATCTATTTACTGGGCCCTGGGGCCCTCAGTATGTTCTATACCCACATCGATTTGTTCCGCCGGAGAACTTTCGTCATCCCTCCCTTTGAAACTTTTATAAATTTGGCCGTCGTCCCCTACTTCGTAAGGAATATTGTCCACTTCTTCCACATATCCAATGTCCTCGGCTTTCATATCACCGGAACCGTAATATGAGCCGATACCGGTCTCCGGAGCATTCTCCTGCCAGTGGGCTACGGTCTGCCAGCTGTCCTCACCGTCAAACATAATTTCACCTGTTCCGTCATTGAAGCTCCGCTCAAAAGGAGGATTCAACAAATCTTCCTCCACAGGCCGCACTGACATTTTGGAGCACCTCTCCCAATTCTCCTTACATTCTTTGCATATTGTGGTATATGGTAGAGCTTCCAACCTTTTAGCAGAAATTTCCTTTCCACAGGTATCGCAAACACCATATTTTCCGTTTTTTATGCGCATAAGGGCATCGTCAATTATCTCGAGTTTTATGCGGTCGGCCTCGCGCAGAGCTAAATCCTTGCTTCTCTCAAAAATTTCACTTCCCACATCCGCGGGATGCTGGTCATAAGTAGAGAGCTCGCCTGTGGACTCCTCAAGGGCCACGTCAAGCCTGTCTTTTTCCATACTTGAAATACTTTTCCTTAAATCTTCCTTTTCCTTTAAGAGCCTCTGCTTAAAATACTGCAACTTTTCCTGGTTCAAATTTTTTCACCATCCCTTACAGAAAAAATTATTTGTTACCTGCCTAACTGCAGCATTACAATTTCAACCAAATTGGCTATAAATCCCCCGATTAAAGGTAAATTTAATGCCACCAGCTGCCTTAAAATAATGATTATGATGGCTCCCAGGATGGCAAAGCCCACGGCAATCCCCAGCCCTCGGGCTACTCCGCTGATGAAATTAATATACAGTAACTTCCAAGGGTTCTCCAGTAGGCGAACGTATTCCGCCAACTTCATTCGCTCCATGTTTTGGGCAACTTCCTTTAACCTTTCTTCCAAGGCTTTTAAAACCCGTTCTTGATGGCTTTCCATAATGCCCCTCCCTGAAAGTTAATTTTCCCTACTTCGATTAAAAAAATAAACGGGGTAAATATATCCCCGTTTACACAGCACATATTTCAAATCATAAATGTTACGCCCTGGCAATCTTTTCCCTTAACTTTAAGTCCACCCAAACGGGGCTGGCAGTAAAAATCGAGGAGTAGGCTCCGCTTATAACCCCTACCAACATGGCAAAAACAAAGTTCTGAATAGTGGAACCTCCTAGAATGAGGAGGGCCGCCAGTACAAATACCACGGTGAGCACCGTGTTTAAAGAGCGGGTAAGGGTTTGCCACAGGCTTTTATTGACCAAATCTTCCAGGCTTTCTCCCCTTTTGCCGGTACGAAGATTTTCCCTTATCCGGTCAAAAATAATAATAGTGTCATTAATGGAATAACCAATGATTGTAAGCATGGCTGCAACAAAGGCACTATTAACCTCCATTTGTAACAAAGAAAATACACCCAGTACCACAAATACGTCATGTAAGATGGCGATGATAGCAGCTATCCCCTGCTTAAATTCAAAGCGGATGGAAATATAAATTAAGATTAAACCTGCCGCAACCAGGAGCGCCCAGAGGGCGTCCCATACCAGTTCACGGCTGATTGTCGGGCCGACCCTATCATTGCGGAGCAAGTCCAGTTCACCTACATTCTCCTCCAATGCGGATATTAAAGCGGCACTCTCTTCCTCAGTCAGCTCCCTTGTGCGAATCAAAAAGTCGGTCTTACCGCTTTTTTGAATTCCCTTGGCGAACTCCAAACCCTGCCCGGATACTACACCGCGTACTTCCTCAATGGTGACCGGCTCTTTAAACCTGACTTCTACCAAGCTGCCCCCGGTGAAATCAATCCCTAAATTAAGTCCTTGAAGCATAAGGGATATCAATCCGGGCACGATAACGGCAAGGGAAATCACGTACCATATTTTACGCAGTTTGACAAAATGAAATGACATATTCTTTCTCCCCCTTATGCCCCTTATATTTTTATACTTTTAACCAGGTTACTTCCTGCGAGCAAGTGCAACATCCACCGGGTCATGGTAATAGCAGTAAACATGCTGGCTAAAATACCAATACTCAATGTAACGGCAAAGCCCCGGAAAAGCGGCGCACCTAAGTAATAAAGGACAACAGCCACTAAAAGGGTGGTTACGTTGGCATCAAAAACCGCCACAAATCCCCGCTTAAACCCGGCGTCAATAGCAGGCCGCAAAGTTTTACCGTTTCTTAACTCTTCCTTTATCCTTTCGAAAATAATAATATTGGCATCCACCGCTATCCCCAGGGATAGCACAAAGCCCGCTATTCCCGGCAATGTCATTACAGCATTAATACCTATAAATACTCCCAGAACCAGCAGGGCATATATGATAAGCGCCAAATCGGCTAGCAAGCCCGGTACACGGTAATAGAAGGCCATAAAAACCAATATAGCAATTAATCCCACAATCCCGGCCTTAAGGGAACTTTTCAAGGAGTCCTCGCCCAATTGGGGACCCACGGAACGTTTTTCCAGCACCTTTAGCTTAACCGGTAAAGCTCCGGAACGGAGTAATATGGCCATCCGGTGGGCTTCCTCCAGGCTGGAATACCCGGTAATGCGGGCTTTTCCGTCAAGAATAGGCTCCCGCACCTCGGGCGCCTGAAGCAGATTACCGTCCAGGTAGATGCCCAAGGGCTTGCCCACATTTTCGCTGGTAACCTCGGCAAATTTTTTGGCACCTGCCGGATTAAAGGTTAGATTAACATCAATTGCTCCGCTGGTGGGGTCCCTGGACTCCCGGGCATCTCTGAGATCCTTACCCGTTAACACCGTCTTTCCGTCGGCTGTTTTAAATTCCAAGAAAGCGGGTTTTATCATGTCCCTTACAGCCTTCTCCGGGTCTTCTATCCCGGCAAGTTCCACGATAAGCCGCCGCTCACCCTGGATCTGAATCACCGGCTCGGCAACACCCAGCTGGTTTACCCTCTCTTCTATAATACCTTTTGCCCTCCTCATTGAATCAGGCGTAACTTTAGACTCAGGGGTATCCTGAGCCTCAAGCACCACGTGCACGCCACCCCGCAAATCAAGGCCCAGGGTAATATTTTCCTGAACCCAGGGTAGTTGCTCGTATTTATTGAAAATTTTCAGCGGCGCCACGGCGGATACCCCTGCCACTGCTACTACGGCAATTATGACAATAAGTATAAAAAATCTACCCCATCGCATTTTCCTTTTCCCCCCAAGTGCATTTTCTACAGCAATTTGGCCCCGTTAATAACCAATTCAAACTTGCAGTTTAAAAAAGCAGCAGCTCTGCGACATAACATCATCCGGGTCAGAAAAATTTCGAAATACTCCATTACCGGACATATGTTTATATCAATGGTTAAGTCCATGGTAATAGTTTTCCGGCCGCTGTCTACGCTGAGCAACGCCTGCTCCACGGCATAATTGACCCGGTCATGTATATCAAAGGTGGCAAAATCCTGGTTCCGTACCCTGGTTCTGTGTACATCGGACTTGTCTGCCAGTATTAATGCCGCAGACACATTGCTCACCGGGTGGCCGTACTCTTCTTCATGGTTGGCAATGGCCGAGATTACAGTGGCCACTTCATCCGAGTCCATACCCATTTGAAGTAATATGGGAAAACACAGCGCGGCACCTGATATGCCGTGTTCATTCCTGGTAACCACATTGCCTATGTCGTGCAGGTAACCTGCTATGGCAGCCAGCTCGGCTTCCCGCTCGGGATAACCCAATTTAAGTAAAATACTCTTGGCAATACCGGATACCAGGTTAACATGCCTGTAGCTGTGTTCAGTAAATCCAAGAACCCCTAGATATTGATTGCCTTTACGAATAAAGCTGTCAATTACCGGATGGCTTTTGACATCTTCCAATGTGACCAAAGTTCGTCCTCCAATCAGGATATTAATAGTGGTCTAACCATTAGCTTCCAAGAAAAAAGAGTAGACTTCGGTCTACTCTTGGCACGGGTACAACTACTTCTTGCCATCCTCTCCCTCGCTGCTGGACCGAACTTGGGAAACGGCATTCTTCAAAATTTCGATTCTCACATTATCTGCCACCCGTAAAATTAAAGAATCTTCTTTGATTTTTACTATCGTTCCATATATCCCGCCAATGGTTATCACGTCGTCATTTACCTTGAGGTTTCTTATCATTTCCTGGTGCTGCTTCTGCCTTTTCTGCTGGGGCCTGATTAATAAAAACCAAAGAAGAGCAAATAGCCCGACGATATAAAGAATGCCTACCAAATTAGGATCCATCTACCTTTTACCTCCCTTCCCACAAATACTGTAGGTATTCGTTGTTATTTTCCAATTCCCTTTCGAGATAGCGGAATTTATTCGTTTTTTAAAAATGATTGCAAGAATTGCTGCTTATATTCCAAAAAATTGCCTTGTTTAATGGTCCGGCGAATATTTTCCATGAGCCTGGCCAAAAAATATAAATTATGTATTGTGGTCAGGCGTATACCTAATATCTCATTGGCCTTTATTAAGTGCCTGATATAAGCCCGGGTATAATTGCGACAGGCATAACAATCACAACGGGGATCCAAAGGACCGAAATCCCTGGCATATTGGGCGTTACGCACCACAAGCTTCCCTTCATGAGTAAACACCGTCCCATTCCTGGCAATCCTGGTTGGCAATACACAATCAAACATGTCCACGCCCCTGGCCACCGCCTCAAGCAGGCAGTCCGGTGACCCCACTCCCATTAAATAACGGGGGCGGTCAGGTGGCAGTAAAGGAACCGTATGTTCCAAAATTTCATACATTAACGGCTTCGGCTCCCCTACGCTGAGCCCTCCTATGCCGTAACCGGGAAAGTCCAGCTCTACTAATTCCTTTACACTTTTTTCCCGTAGGTCCTTAAATGTCCCTCCCTGTATTATGCCAAAAATCGCTTGGTCCTCCCGATTATGAAACTCCTTGCAGCGGGTCGCCCAGCGCGTGGTCCTTTCCACGGCGGCCCGGACTTCCTCCCAGCTGCAGGGATACGGAACACACTCATCAAAGGCCATGGCTATATCGGATCCCAGGGCCATTTGAATTTCCATTGCTTTTTCCGGACTGATAAAATGCCTGGATCCGTCTATATGACTGCGAAAGGTTACCCCTTCTTCCGTAACGGTACGGAGGGGACCTAGGCTAAAAACCTGAAACCCGCCGCTATCAGTAAGAATGGGCCCGGGCCAGTTCATAAACCGGTGCAGCCCCCCGGCCTCCTGCACCAGTCGGTGCCCCGGACGAAGATACAGGTGGTAGGTATTGCTAAGGATAATCCTCCCACCCACATCGTAAACTTCTTCGGGAGTCATTGTTTTCACAGTAGCCTGTGTGCCCACCGGCATGAAAACCGGTGTATCCACCCTGCCGTGGGGAGTTTCCAGGGACCCCAGGCGGGCAGAGCTCCGGGAATCTTCTTGTAATACTTTAAATTTTACTGACATATTTCCCCCTATATAATAAGCATAGCATCGCCAAAACTAAAAAAGCGGTACTTTTTTCCCACAGCCACCCTATACGCTTCCAATATCTTTTCCCTGCCCGCAAAAGCCGAAACCATCATCAAAAGTGTACTTTTAGGTAGGTGAAAATTGGTTACTAATCCATTAATAACTTTAAATTTATATCCCGGGTAAATAAATAAATCCGTCCACCCGGAACACGAGATTACACCTCCGTATTTACCGGCAACAAATTCCAGGCAACGGGTAGTGGTGGTCCCTACGGCTATGATCCTTCCCCCATTGCGCCGGGAAGTTTCTATGGTTCTTGCCGTTTCCTCCGTTATTTCGTAATACTCTGCATGCATATGGTGCTCCTCGATGTTTTCAACCCGCACCGGCCGAAATGTCCCTAACCCGACATGAAGTAAAACAAAAGCAATATTTACCCCTTTTTCTTTAATTTTTTCTAAAAGTTCACGGGTAAAATGTAACCCTGCCGTAGGAGCGGCCACCGACCCTGGCTTACTTGCGTATACTGTTTGGTAGCGGCTGGGGTCTTGGGGCTGCCTTTTAATATAGGGCGGCAGGGGCATAGCTCCCACCTGTTCCAATATTTCCTGAAAGGAGCCCGCAAACTCAAATTCCAGCACCCGCCCTCCGGCAGGAGCACTATCAATTACCATCGCGGAAAGCTTTTCACCGAAAGTAAGCCGCTCTCCCACCCGTACCTTTTTACCCGGCCGCACCAAAACCTCCCAGCGACGGGAGCCGGCGGGCTTAAGTAATAAAACCTCTACCCCGGCACCCGTTTTTTCCCTTTTGCCCATCAGGCGCGCAGGTATAACCTTACTGTCATTAAGCACCAGGGTATCACCCGGCCGCAGGTAATCCAAAATATCCCGGAAATGGCGATGTTCTATTTCCGGGTAATCCCTTTTTACCACCATAAGCCGGGACTGATCCCTTTTTGGAGCCGGTTCCTGGGCGATTAACTCCTCGGGCAAATAATAATCAAATTCTGATAACTTCAATGGATTACTCACCTTGCCTCAATTTACAGGCCGTAATTATTGGCTATGGAAACACCTGTATAATAGTATTGCAAAATTTCCCGGTAGCTATAACCCTGTTCGGCCATCCCCTTGGCCCCCCACTGGGACATGCCCAGGCCGTGGCCCCATCCGCTGCCGGTAAAGGTTACCGCCAACAGACGTCCCTGAGGGTCAATTTCCTTTTCTATCGTAAACATAGAACTTTTAAGACCCAGAGTCCTGCGCACCTTATCGGCATTGGACAATTCTACGGTTACCGGATTTTCCGCCACATCAATTCCGCTGACAAGTAACCTTTTAACCCGCCTCCCGGAAGAAGTTAATTCCATTATCTTAATGTCATCAATCCTTTGTAACTGATAACCCTTTTGATTTAATTGATCAACCAGCTCATTTTGAGATAAAACCACTTGCCAGTTATAATGCTTTTCACTTTCTTCGGACCTGTCATAAGGATCAGGCCTGGATCTTATATACGGTAAGACAGCACTCCAGATATCCTCGCTATTTTCAGTATATCCCCCACTGCTGGAATGGAAAAAGGCCGGAATTGACTGTCCCCTGAAAACCACAACTTCTCCCCGGGTGGCATCCACCGCCCTTGATGTAACCGGGTGTTCGGCGGAATATCCTTTGTACACCTGGTTGTTTTGAGTGGCCAGAATATCAAATCCCTGAGATGCATAATTCCCAAATTGGGACACAAGATAACTCCTTGATGCCACCGCCTGGGCCTTTAAGGCCTCCAGAGGAAACCAGGAAGGCATTTCCGCCGGGACAACCCCGTATAAATATTCTTCAATACCCAGTTGATTAATTACCAAAAGGCCGTCTTCGCCGTTACGGAATTCAAGTCCTCCCCGGTACGTCCGCCGGGGTTGTCCGCTTCCGAGCTGGACGTCAACCAAATTCAATACGCCGGCTGGCTTAAGGACAGAAATTACATCTTTTCCCTGGGCCCAGAGATCAGAAAGAGCACCTTTGGGATAAATGACATTACCTTCCGCCCCTAAAATTGCCAGCTCACTGGCGTTACCCTTTTGAAGCACAGAACCGCTTCCCGATAATATATTTACCCGGTATTTTATTTCCTCCAATCCCACCGGGCCAATGTAGCCACCTATTTTATTTTGTTCATTGAAAATTTCCATTCGGTTACCGGAAAAGGTAATCCTCCATTCTTCAGCCTCCCGGGGAAACCCTATAATCGTTCCCGTATTATAGTCCACCAAGCGGTACTTGCCCTGTACACAAAAAAAAGCATCGGTAACCTTTTGAGCAATGCAAACCCGCACCGTTTGGGGGATTACTTGCACTTCAGCCCGTGCGGGATGTAAAGGTATAAACAAAGTGGAGAACAGCATTAAAATCAGCCGCAGTTTAAACATGTTCTTCATGCTTCCTGTTTCCCGCATAAAACAAACCTCCCCGGAAAGCCTCCTCACAACGCATGTCCAGGGAAATTCGACATTGATTAACCATTTTCCTGCCTGCATACCGGCAGAAGACAAAATAGATATTCTCAAGTCATTTTTTGTATACATTTAACGTCGGAAAAAGAGATTCAAAAACAAGGAAAGAATTAAGCTTAAAAGTAGCATGGTGGCCAGGGGAAAATAAAATTTTACGTTACCCCTCTCAATGAAAATATCCCCCGGTAGTTTGCCCAGCGGGCCCAATTTCCCTCCTACCATTAAAAGCCCGCCCAAAATTACAAGCATTACTCCCAGCACCAGTAATAATTTGCCAATGGAATACAGGTAAGGCATTAAGCACCACCTTCTTTCTTGGACTTTCTGAGGTAGCGTTCCTTTTCGCTGTAAATACAGCCACAATACCGCTGCCTGTAAAGCCCCAGTTCCTTTGATCTGGCCGTAGCTTCTTTAAATCCGGGACGAAAGTCTTCGTAATAAAACGGTATGCCTTTTTCCCGTCCTGCCGCCTCGCCGATTTCTTTTACCAGCTCGTGTTTTTGAAAAGGGCTTACTAAAAGTGTGGTACTGAAAGCGTCAAATTTACCCCGCCTGGCAACTGCTGCCGCCTGGCTAAGCCGCATTGAATAGCAAAATTGGCACCTCACAGACTCCCTGTGTACCACTTTACGCAAAAAATCCTCCAAATGATAGCCCTCATCGAATATTACTTTTAAACCAATATCCTTTACATACTGTTCCAGTGTATCCCGCCTTTTTTTCCACTCGGTGTACGGGTGGATATTAGGATTATAAAAGTAGCCGTAAACTTCAAGACCCTTTTCGCGCAAAAAATCCACGGGATATATGGAACAGGGAGCACAACAAATGTGCAGCAACAAGCGCATAAAATTACCTCCGTGCTTACCCTGTTAGTATAACACCTAATCACCTTCATTTAACTCATTGAAGAGATTTTGTTCTTTTTTCATTTCAATTCCCAAATGCCGGTAGGCCGAGGGGGTTGCCACTCTTCCCCTGGGAGTCCTGGCTAACAGGCCCAGTTGTATAAGGTAGGGCTCATAAACATCTACCAAGGTTTCGGCCTCTTCACCTACCGACACGGCGAGGGTCTCTAAACCAACCGGCCCTCCGTTAAACCTTCCTGTTATAGTTTGTAATATATTTCGGTCCACGCTATCCAAACCCAGTGGATCCACCTCAAAAAATGTTAAAGCCTCCAGGGCAACTTCCTTTGTTATTATACCCTCTGCCTTTACCTGGGCATAATCCCGCACCCGCTTCAATAAGCGGTTGGCTACCCTGGGTGTGCCCCTGGAACGGCGGGCAATCTCTTCGGCACCTGCAGGTTCTATTTCCACATTTAAAATCTTTGCCGCCCGCACAATAATCTTTACCAGATCCTGCCAATGATAGTAATCCAGCCTGCTAATAACACCAAATCGATCACGCAAAGGTGATGTTAAAAGCCCGGCCCTGGTAGTTGCCCCGATTAAAGTAAACCTGGGCAAGTCCAGCCGGATAGAACGGGCTCCCGGCCCCTTACCTATGATTATGTCCAGGGAAAAATCCTCCATGGCCGGATAGAGTATTTCTTCCACCGTTCTACTTAAACGGTGCACCTCATCTATAAATAATACGTCTCCCTCCTCCAAATTTGTTAAAATGGCCGCCAAATCGCCTGGCCGCTCCACTGCAGGGCCGGAAGTAACCCTTATATTTACTCCCATTTCATTTGCTATTATATGGGCCAGGGTTGTTTTTCCCAATCCGGGAGGACCCAAAAGCAAAACATGATCCAACGCCTCACCGCGTCCCTTGGCAGCCCGAATAAATATATCAATGGTTTCCTTCACCTTTTGCTGGCCTATATATTCGTCCAGCCTGCGGGGGCGGAGACTCACCTCAATATCAAAGTCTTCTTCCCGCGCCGCAGCGGATACCAACCTACCGTCCTCCCCCATTTAAAAACACCCTTTCATTAATCCCATATTAAAACTCAAAGCCGAACCTATACGTTGTCCAATAACTTTAAACTATATCTTATAAGGTCTTCAAGTTTCAGATCCTCACCTTTTTGCTCTATAACTTTGACCACTGCAGTCCGGGCTTCAGTTTGCCGATAGCCAAGGCTCGTGAGAGCTGTTACCGCTTCACCCGCCGGGGCCGGTAAAACTTTGTCTTGTTGAAAGCTACCGGGCACCACCGGCCCCAACCTATCCTTTAATTCTAAAATAATCCGCCGGGCCGTTTTCTTTCCTATACCAGGGGCCCTGGCCAAAAGAGCGACATTTTCCTCGGCCACAGCCTGGTGAATGGTTTTCGGGCTGAAACTTGATAACAGGGCCATTGCTCCCTTGGGGCCCACACCGCTCACACTTAAAAGGAGCAGGAAAAAAGATAATTCCTCCTGAGAGGAAAAGCCGTACAATTGCAGTTCATCTTCTCTCACTACGAGATGTGTAAAAAGCTTGACTTTCTTTCCCAAAGCCGGTAAGCGGTTTTGGGTTGAATCAGGAGTTAAAATACGATAACCAACTCCTCCCACGTTCAACACCACCGCTCCAGGCTCAGTGGAAACCAGTTCACCGTTTAAAAAGGCAATCATAAAATCCACCTCAACCCGGTACGGTGGTGAGCGTGACAGATACTGACGGCCAATGCGTCTGCCACATCATCGGGTCGGGGTATCCAGGGTAAATTTAATATTGTTTTAACCATATATTGAACTTGCCTCTTATCTGCCCTGCCATTACCAACAACCGCCTGTTTAATTTGCAAAGGAGTATATTCATATACCTGCAACCCCCAGTGGGCGGCTGCCAGCAGTACGACCCCACGTGCTTGTCCCACCGCCATGGCCGTACGGCTATTCTTGTTAAAAAAAAGTGCCTCCACGGCAAAATGCTCCGGCCTGTAAGACCGGAGAATCTCATTAATTCCCGAGTAAAGTAATTGAAGCCTCTCTGGCAGAGGCAACTTGGACGAAGTTTTTATGCAGTTATAGTCAATGGGGCGAAATTTATTGCCAAGATAATCAATAACACCGTACCCTGTAATTGCCGTTCCGGGATCAATACCAATTATACGCATTAACATACACTCCCCATTTAATGGTAGCATATCCCCCCAGCTCAAGCAACTAATTGATTATCGTTCTTCTTCATAAAAAATAATTTTTATGACCCCAAATGTTCTCCGCCCAGTTCATCTAAGCTGTCCAGGGCGGTATTTAAATCTTGTTCACTGGGAAATTCCAACTGTTTACGTAATTGTAGCTTGGTGGAAGAAGCCTGCCGCTCAAAATCCATCGCCTGTTGAAGTTTGATACGTAATTCAGGCGGCAAATCTTCTACAGCTATATTTCTTTCCACCCTTATCAAACTTTCATTATACCCCAAGGGCCCTTCATATACGGCAAGCATACCTTGATAAATTCCCAGGTGCCTGTACTGGCGGTGTCGGTCACAAAGATTATTTACAGATTGACTTAATTTTACTATGCCACCGCTAAGCTTGCTTATGCTCCATCCTTTATCGGGAGAATATTTTCCCCGGACTTCCTTTTCAGACAATCCCTGCAGATCCTTTGGCGCAGGTCCCTGGAAATCAACAAATACGTCCCCGCACGCATATTTCTTTTCTATTCGGACAATGATACCCGGTTTAATTAAAACATCATCTTCCCCATCCAAGTTAATAAGTTGTTGTAAAACAGTGGAAACAGGTTTTTCCACCGGCGGGAACAGATACATAAAAGAAAAATAAGTAATACTGGCTACAGTCAGCATTAAAATCACAGCCGTACCAATTTTTAACATGCCCTTAATCATACCCAAACCTCCAAATTAACTCATCAATCCATTATTTCCTGTCCGGCCATTTTTTATACAAAATGAAAAAGGTTACCGGCATTTTCGGTAACCCCTAATTATCCACCTCCCAATTTGTATAAACTTCTCGCACATCGTCGTGGTCTTCCAGAATATCTATTAGTTTTTTCATTCTTTCTTCATTTTGGCCCTCAAGTTTTACAGTATTTTGAGCGATCATAGTGACCTGGGCTTCCATTATCGAAACATTCTGTTTCTCAAGGTTTTCCTTAACCGAATTCAAACTGTCCGGAGTGCAAGTTATTTCATAAACTTCTCCTTCATCCTTAAAATCATCAGCACCGGCATCCAAGGCCATAAGCATCAAATCATCTTCATTAATCCCCGAATCCTTTCCTACAATAATAATCCCTTGCTTCTCGAACATCCACGATACACAACCGGCTTCTCCCAGGTTTCCACCATACTTGGAAAAACAATGCCTTATTTCTGCGGCAGTGC
>NZ_CM149993.1:2337500-2997500 GCF_056316025.1 Desulfofundulus sp. JL263-se
TGACGTCATCCCCACCTTCCTCCGTCTTGTCAACGGCAGTCCCTCTAGAGTGCCCACCCTCCCGTGCTGGCAACTAGAGGTAGGGGTTGCGCTCGTTGCGGGACTTAACCCAACATCTCACGACACGAGCTGACGACAACCATGCACCACCTGTCTCCGCGCCCATAGTATCACTATGGAAAACCGTATCTCTACGGCTGTCGCGGGATGTCAAGCCCTGGTAAGGTTCTTCGGGTTGCGTCGAATTAAACCACATGCTCCACCGCTTGTGCGGGCCCCCGTCAATTCCTTTGAGTTTCAGTCTTGCGACCGTACTCCCCAGGCGGGGTGCTTATCGCGTTAACTACGGCACTGATGCCTCAGCGACACCAACACCTAGCACCCATCGTTTACAGCGTGGACTACCAGGGTATCTAATCCTGTTCGCTCCCCACGCTTTCGCGCCTCAGCGTCAGGTCCAGGCCAGAGAGCCGCCTTCGCCACTGGTGTTCCTCCCAATATCTACGCATTTCACCGCTACACTGGGAATTCCACTCCCCTCTCCTGCCCTCAAGCCGAGCAGTTTCAAGAACACTCCTGCGGTTGAGCCGCCGGCTTTCACCCCTGACTTGCTCGGCCGCCTACGCGCGCTTTACGCCCAGTAATTCCGGACAACGCTCGCCCCCTACGTGTTACCGCGGCTGCTGGCACGTAGTTAGCCGGGGCTTCCTCCAGGGGTACCGTCACCTCTTCTTCCCCCTGGACAGAGCTTTACGACCCGAAGGCCTTCTTCGCTCACGCGGCATCGCTCCGTCAGGCTTTCGCCCATTGCGGAAAATCCCCCACTGCTGCCTCCCGTAGGAGTCTGGGCCGTGTCTCAGTCCCAGTGTGGCCGGTCACCCTCTCAGGCCGGCTACCCATCGTCGCCTTGGTGCGCCTTTACCACACCAACTAGCTAATGGGACGCGGACCCATCCAGAAGCGGCGCTCCCGCACCTTTCCTTCTACTGCCATGCAACAGTAAAAGCTCATCCGGTATTAGCACCGGTTTCCCGGTGTTATCCCGGTCTTCCGGGTAGGTTATCCACGCGTTACTCACCCGTCCGCCACTAGGCACTCCCCCGTCCGTCCCGAAGGACTTCCAAAGGCTGCCCCGTTCGACTTGCATGTGTTAGGCATGCCGCCAGCGTTCGTCCTGAGCCAGGATCAAACTCTCCATTTATTTATCCGGAAAGTTTAATCTCTTACCTCCAAGGGCTCTATCAAAACCAGGGTCACTGTTCAGTTTTCAAAGACCTTTTCCCTCCCCTGCCGGCTTGCCGCCGGCAGTAATATAATTTATCAAAGAAAATTTCACTTGTCAATAGCAATTTCAGGAAACCTTTTAAAAAAAATTTCTAAAAGTTGTAGGGTAAATTTTCCTGCATTCGACACATTACTCTAAAATTTTGTAATTTTTTAACCCCAGCTTGACGCCGGTGAAAAACATAGTAACACTAAACAGATTTAAATGCAAGAGGAAAGTTGTGTCTTTTTATTCGATTTATATTGTAACTTTCTTTTTTTCATTTATTCATTTCTTCATACAATTTCTTTACCTGCCGGCAAGATTACCGAAAATACTGCCTGAAAAATCAGCCACTACTTGCGGTACATCTCCTACAATAATACTTTCTGCCACCGGTACTCGGGTGGCCACTTTAACCTCGGCACTTTCCAGCGGAATCCATATGCGGACCATTGTAGTAAAATCAAGATATATTTTATGCCTGGTTTGGTTTATCCCTGCATGCTCAAACTTGTCATCTATTTGTACATCCACCGTACCAATGGGTGTAATTCTAACATTAATTTTAGGTCCCCAGTGCGCCAGTATAAAGCTTCCCAAAATTTGTCCCAAGGGAACGGAAATAGTTTCTCCCTGTAATTCCTGCAACCTTCTTTGCACCTCCAGGGCCATGTCCGCCTGTACCTGATTGACCCTCACCGTATTGGCCTGCATGACCGCTACCCGCCCCTGATTATCCTTTTGCCAGGTTATGAAATCTTGATAGCTAATGTTACTTTTGGCTATTTCACTGCGAACCGCCCTGTTTATGGCATCCACGGCCATTTGAGTTACTTCAACCTCGGCAATAGAATATACCGCGGGCCGTACACGCCGGTCCAAAAACAAAAAACTGCTGATTAAAAGGGCAATAACCATTAAAGTTATTATTATCTTTTTTATTGGCCGCGGTTGTTTAAACAAATGAATCCCCCCTCAAACTAAAGTATGGGGGTAAACCGAAATAAAATAAGAAAGTTTCTCTATAATATAATTTATGCTTGAGACATTTATACTTTCATAAAAAAACCGGGCACTGCTAATACAGCCCCCGGTAGAAAATTCCTTTAAATAACTATATTTAAATTAAGCTACACCAGTTTTAAAAACTTCCTTTTCCCTACTTTAATTACCGTTCCCGGCTTTGGCTTAATCCTGATACCGGGGTCGCTAACCTTTTTCCCATCCAGTTTAACCGCTCCCTGCTGTATCATACGCCTTGCCTCACTGGTACTGGAACAGGTACCCGCCAATTGCAACAATTTGGGCAACCATATTTCCCCGGCCTCCAAGTTTTCCTTGGGAACATGAAACTCCGGTATATCTTCCGGTAAATCCCGCTTTTGGAAAACCCTTTTGAAGTATTCCTCGGCTTCTCTGGCAGCACTCGCCCCGTGATAAAAACCTACAATTTCCCGGGCCAGCCGCATCTTTACATCCCGGGGATGTGCACTGCCGTCTTTTAACCCAGCTTCAATTTTACGCACTTCCTCAAGTGGCACAGGGGTAAGCAAAGTAAAGTACCTTATCATAAGCTCGTCGGGTATACTCATTGTTTTGCCGTACATTTCCTCCGGCGGCTCATCAATACCTATATAATTCCCCAGGCTTTTACTCATCTTTTGTACACCGTCAAGGCCTTCAATTATAGGCATCATAATGGCTACCTGGGGTTCCTGGCCGTATTCCTTTTGTAAATGGCGCCCCATGAGAAGGTTAAATTTTTGATCTGTACCCCCCAATTCAATATCGGACTTTAAGACTACGGAATCATAACCTTGCATAAGAGGGTAGAAAAATTCATGTATACTGATGGGCTGGTTAGCATGATAGCGCTTATGAAAATCATCCCGCTCCAGCATTCGGGCTACGGTATATTTGGCAGCCAATTCAATCACATCGGCAAAGTTCAACTTACTAAGCCATTGGCTATTAAATACCAGCCTGGTCTTTTCTGGTATCAGAACCTTGTATATTTGTTTTTCATAAGTTTTGGCGTTTTCTTTAACCTCTTCTTCGGTGAGCTGTTTGCGGGTTTCTGACTTTCCGGTAGGATCACCTATGCGTGCGGTAAAATCGCCGAGAATAATGATTGTTTCGTGACCAAGTTCTTGAAATTGGCGTATTTTCTGCAATACAACGGTATGGCCTAAGTGAATATCAGGGGCGGTGGGATCAAGGCCCAGCTTTATTTTTAAAGGCTTCCCGGTTTCCACCGAACGTTTTAATTTATCGACCAATTCATTTTCCGGCGTAATTTCTGCAACGCCTCTTTTGATTATTTCCAGCTGTTTCTCCACCGGATACATTTCTCTATCCCCTTTCCATTCCTGCATATCAATTCTTATGATTATACCAAACAGTATAACAATTTTACAATATTACCCCTGCCGTAACCGTAAGGAAGCAAGTTGACAAAACCCATAAAGAGGTAAGTTTCTTGTTTTTTAAAGATTTTATCCTGCAGGATATTTTACACCTTATGAAAATAATTGTAATTAAAATGTACTTGGAGGTAAAAGCGATGTCCTTACCCTTAATGGCAACTGTTAGACAAAAATTTCCTGCAGAACGCATAACTGATATTGAAGCTTCCGTGCAATCCCAATTGCAAAGTATTAACCTTAACAGTCGAATACGTGCCGGCCAAACAATCGGCATTACCGCCGGAAGCCGGGGAATAACTAATATAGTAAATATATTGCGGGAAATAGTAAAAACCGTAAAAGATGCGGGTGCCCGCCCGGTATTAATACCTGCCATGGGAAGTCACGGTGGGGGAACCCCGGAAGGTCAGCTGGCAATTCTCCATAAACTCGGAATAACCGAAGAAAGCATGGGTACCACAATTATACCCGAAACCGAAGGAATCCTTCTAGGGTACACAAATGAAGGTACTCCGGTACATATAAACCGCGCAGCCCTCAACTGCGACGGCATAATAGTTGTAAACCGGGTAAAGCCCCATACATCCTTTCATGGGCCCGTAGAAAGCGGCATCCATAAAATGATTGCCGTCGGCCTGGGAGGGCCCGCGGGAGCCGAAGTCATTCACAGGGCCGGAGCCCCGGCCCTGTCCAAAATAATTCCGGAAATAGCCAAAGAAATAATGAAGCGCGTACCCATTATTATGGGAATGGCCATAATTGAAAACGCCTACGAAGAAACACAGCTAATAGCCTCTGTATTGCCGGAAGAATTATGGGAAAAGGAAACCTTGTTGTTGGAAAAAGCCCGCCAAGCCATGCCGTCCCTCCCTATAAATGAAATTGACCTTTTAATTGTAGACCAGATGGGTAAAAATTTCAGCGGTACAGGCATGGATACAAATATTATTGGAAGACTTCGCATACAAGGGATGCCCGAGCCTGAAAGCCCAAAAATAAAACGCATTGCCGTTTTGGATTTGAGCCCCGAAAGTAACGGTAACGCCAACGGCATTGGCCTGGCTGACTTCACCACCCGCAGGCTGGTAGATAAAATCGATTTTAAAATCACCTATAAAAATACTTTAACCGCCACCTTCACCCAGCGGGCTATGATACCCATAATCCTGAAAAATGATCGGGAGGCCATCAGCACTGCCCTTCAAAGCATTGGACATTTAGATTTCCAAAAGGCGAGGATTATACGGATAAAAAATACCCTGAACCTAACTGAAATTCAGGTTTCAAACTCGGTGCTTGATGAAATTGTGGCCAATCCCCGGATTCAGTTAATTAAAAAACCTGCGGAAATGGAATTTGACAGCTCCGGAAATTTATTGCCATTTTAGAAAAATAGCGATACCGCCGGGTATTTTCATACCAGGCGGTTTTTTATTTTACGGCCCATAGTTTTTTACGCAACAAAAAATAATATCGCAAACCAGCCGCAGGGCCAAGGCGCGGTTAAAAACGATATCTTTTTTTCGGAGTATTAAAATATCTTCCCTGATAAACAATAAAAAAAATTCCGCTTAAGAAGACAGGAGGTGCAAACTTTTGGAAACCGCCCTAACCAATAAAGAAAAAACCGGTCCTGCAACCGATACCATAAAGCTCTGGATCAATAACAGGTTGGTGGAAGTGCCTTCAGACACACCAAATTTGCTCGAAGCAGCAAAATATGCAGGTATAGAAATCCCCAGCCTGTGTTACCTCCAAGATATAAACAGGGCTGGCTCATGCCGGGTATGCTTGGTGGAAGTGGAACAAAACGGGCAAAGAAAACTACAAGCATCCTGCGTTTACCCGGTAACACCGGGCTTAAAAATTTATACCAATTCCCGGCGAGCCCGTAACGCCCGGCGGCGCATGCTGGAATTACTATTGTCGGAGCACCAAATAGATTGTCTTAATTGCATACGAAACAGAAACTGCGAGCTGCAAGACTTGGCTGAAAAGATGGGTGTACGCAGAATACGCCTAAAAGGAGAAAAAATAAAATATCCAATCTACAACAAAAACCCATTTATTGTAAAAGACTATAATAAATGTATCAAATGTCGGAGGTGCGAGGCCGTTTGCAGGGAAATACAAGGTGTAAATGCCGTTGCGGCCAGAAACCGCGGGTTTAAAACGGTGATTGGACCGGCATTTATGAAGGATTTATCCGAAGTGGATTGTATTGCCTGCGGACAGTGCGTAACGGTCTGTCCAACCGCAGCCCTGGCTGAAAAAGAATATATCGACCAGGTTTGGGATACCATAAACGACCCCGACAAAATAGTGGTGGTGCAAACTGCGCCGGCAATCCAGGTTACCCTGGGAGAATTCTTCGAAATGCCGGCGGGCACCGTAGTGACGGGTAAAATGGTGGCGGCACTGCGCCGGCTGGGATTTGATAAGATCTTTTCCACCGCATTGGCCGCCGACCTAACTATTGTGGAAGAAGCCCATGAATTGCTGGAGAGATTGGAAGGTAAGGGGAAACTGCCCCTGATTTCTTCTTGCAGTCCTGGGTGGGTAAAGTTTTGCGAACATTTTTATCCCGAATTCGTCGATAACCTCTCCACCTGCAAGTCTCCCCAAGAAATGCTGGGCGCTCTCGTTAAAACCTATTACGCTGAAAAGGAAAACATTGACCCCCATAAACTGGTGGTGGTAGCAATCATGCCCTGCACAGCCAAGAAATTTGAGGCGGCTAGGCCGGAAATGATCACCAGGGGCACCAGGGACGTGGACTTTGTCTTAACAACCAGGGAATTGGCCCGCATGATTAAAGAGGCAGGACTAGATTTTAAAAATCTTCCTGAAGAAGAATACGACAAGCCCTTGGGAATGACTACGGGGGCAGGTAACATTTTCGCCACCACCGGCGGTGTTATGGAAGCAACCATCCGAACCGCATATGCCCTAACCGAAGGAGAAGAAATGCCCGGGCGCATAGAGTTCAAACAATTACGGGGAATGCGGGGCATACGGGAAGCAACCATAGAGCTTGGGGGAAGGAAGATCAGACTGGCGATTGCCCACGGTACCAGAAACGCCCGCCGCCTGCTGGAACGGGTCAAAGCCGGCGATAAATTTCACTTTATTGAAATAATGGGCTGTCCGGGCGGCTGTATCGGTGGCGGCGGGCAACCCTTAATAGGAAAAAGGGATAGAAAGCAATCCACAGAATTATTACGCAAGCGGGCCACCGCCCTGTACACCATTGACTTGGATAAAAAGAAGCGCCGGGCCCATGAAAACCCGGCGGTAAAAGAGCTTTACGAAACCTACCTGGGTAAGCCCCTGGGCCAAAAGGCAAAAGAACTACTCCACGTAAAATACACCCCCAGGGGACGCGCTTTAAAGAAAATGTTCCATTAAAAAACGGGGAAGGTAAATTTCGGCCCCGTATTTTTTATTTTTGAATGGAATTTTTCCCAGCTTCCCTTTATCCCTTGAAAGACTATGTTATAATTAAGATTAATAGTTAATTTTTATTTTTTGTACAGGCCGCATTCTACCGTTCCCCATGAATCATGTTAAAAAATGTTAGTTGATTTTGAGAGGAGGATTTAAGTTAACATTGTCAGAATATTTTATATTATTTCATATTATTTTTAAATAAAAAACGGTGGTGACTATGACGGTATTTGATACACCCAAAGGTCGGGTTGAAATATTGGGACCAGTAACTAAGGAATTTATTGAAGGTCTTAATATGAATAAAAACCTTAATAACTTCCGCAGGGCCTCCAGGCAAAAAGAAGCTTTGATGCTTGTGGCTGACCTGCCGGAAGGTATTGTATATATAGTAAAACATGAAAACGAGATAATAGGCTATGTATTGTTTCATTACCCCAACCAATACAGCAGGTGGAGCAAACATCCCCGCATGTTGGAACTGGGAGCCATTGAGATAAGTAAGGATTGGAAACAATTGGGACTCGCAACGAAACTCCTTAAGGAAGCTTTTAAGAATCCGGAACTGGAAGAATACATCGTCATAACCACAGAGTTTTACTGGCATTGGGATATTGAAGGCAGCGGCCTGGATATATGGGGATATCAAAAAATGCTTAAAAAACTTTTTGGCAGCGTCGGCTTTAAAAGGCGCCATACCGATGACCCGGAAATTTTAGAACATCCGGCCAATATGCTCATGGTCCGGTTTGGGAAAAATGTAACCGATGCCCATTTAAAGGCTTTTGAAGAACTTACCTATCAACAGTCTATAATCATGTAAATTTAAAGCCCCGGCTCGCACCGGGGTTCGACATTTTTTACCGCTTTTATTTTTTAACATTCTGCCGCTTATTTACAAAGCCAATCTTTTCCTTGACTATTTTTACCCTTGTTTCCAAGTCTCCTTGGACCAAACAATAGGGTACATTCATAATATCCAGGAAATTTTTAATCTTTTGGTCCACCATATGGGCAAATTCCTCGTCTTGATATCTGATTCCATCTTTATCCATGGCAAATTCCCTGGGTATATAGAATACTTCATATTCAGGCAAATCCTTCATGGCCCACTCGAATAATTTCATTAAGGCATATATTTCTTTTGGATCTTTGAAATTACAGGACATTAAACCATATACGTAATTTAAAATGGTAGCATTGTCACAGAAAATTATATCACAGTAATTAAGCTCTTCTTCCCTTTTCTTTTGTCCCTCATACAACAAAAACTGTTCAAAAATGGTAGTCGGAGGCCCATACCAGGCAATGTAGGACCTGGCAAATTCCAGACAAACACTGCTAACATAACCGGCCAGACTGTAATCAACATCCAACTGCTTGCAAAGGGTTGTCTTCCCGGTGCCGGGCCCGCCCAAAATAGCTATCTTTTTCGGCTTGTCTTTTTTCAAAAGGTCACCCCACCCCAAAACTTTATTTCTTTAATTAAAATAAAAATTACGACACCCAACTCTAATTTCCTGCCTGACCAAATTAGCTGCAGGAATGCTTTAACTGAACTGGTATGTTATAATAGCAGGGATAGTTATTTTGACAATAAGCTTCAATTAGGGTGAGATAAAAAATACTAAAAGTAGGAAAATAAAATTAAATTCTTTGAAAGATTTTCCATACAACAGGTAAAATAATATGGAATAATTATAATTTTTTTTAAGAATGGGTTTTTATATTTTAAAAAGCAGGAAATTAAGAAAATTTTGGCGAATAATTAGTAAAAGGCATATAAAGATATGTGATTTTTTACACTTTCTTCCGTGGGGAGAGGAGGAACAGCAGTGGAAGCTATAACTTATTTCGATGAGGTTAGGGAAGTCATCCAGGAAATGGGTGGCGAAGATATTACCCTGTGTTTGCAGTGCGGTATGTGTGCCGGAAGCTGTCCTTGGGGCAAAATGGAAAAGGAAAGTGAATTTATTATTCGGAAAATGCTGCACATGGGGCGGATGGGAATAGAAGGTTTTGAAAATGACAATGTGCTCTTTGCATGCACCACCTGCAACCAGTGTGTAGTAAAGTGCCCGCGGGGGGTAAATGTTGTTAATCTAGTAAGGGCAATGCGCTCGGTTGTCGCTGAAACCGGTGGTATACCCAAAAATTTAAAAGCTGTGGTGGGCAGCATTAACAGCAACGGAAACCCGTGGGGCCAGGATTCCGATAAACGTATTTCATGGATAAAGGACATGGAAGTACCCATTTTTGAAGACCACGAGTATCTATTATATGTTTGCTGTACATCTGCTTATGACAGCCAGAAAATTGCCCGTTCGGTGGTAACTTTGTTGCAAAAAGCCGGGGTAAGTTTCGGAGTAATTGGTAATGAAGAACGTTGCTGCGGGGAAGCTACGAGAAAAATTGGCGCCGAAGAAGAATTTACCAACCTGGCGGAATATAATATTAACCTCTTTAATGAAAAAGGAGTAAAAAGAATTATTACCACTTCCCCGCACTGTTACTATACCCTTACCCAAGAATATCCGCAACTGGGGGGAAAGTTCGAAGTCGTCCACTATACTCAACTGTTAGCCCAACTGGTTAAGGAAGGTAAACTAAGTTTTAACACTTCCAATGCTAAAAAAGTTATATACCACGATCCCTGTTACCTTGGCAGGCACAGCAAGATATACGAAGAGCCGAGACAACTTTTACAGGCGGTACCGGGACTGCAGTGCATGGATTACGATGATAACAGGGAATACAGCCTCTGCTGCGGGGGCGGCGGTGCCCGCATCTGGATGGAAACCGAATCCGGCTTACGCTTCTCCGACGTAAAAGTCAAAGAAGCTGCTGCCAAGGGAGCGGAAATTATTGCCACTGCCTGCCCTTACTGCATAGTAATGCTGGAAGACAGCTGCAAGAACCTCAATAAAGATGAAGAAATTGCGGTTAAGGACATTAGCCAGATATTGGCCGAGAGTATTTAAAACAAATAATTTTATTTAGTCGAAAAGAGAGAACCGTGGGATGATAACCACGTTCTCTCTTTTTTTACGAAATTTTCTTGCAGTTTTCCAATTTTTGCAAGCTAAGCTATACGAAATGGGTCAAATCCTTTTTTACTTGGTAGAACTTCTACATCCATCCCTTTTTCCCGAACACGTTTTTTAAGGTAATTACTTAAAAGCTCAATTACTACTTTCTCTGTACCGTAATGACCCGCGTCCACAAATTTTATCCCTTCCGCCAGCATGTCCCTGGCTGCATGATACTTAACATCACCTGTTACCAATACATCTGCCCCCATAGCCCGGGCAACGGGCCATAAATCGGCCCCCGAGCCCCCGCACACAGCAATCCGATCTACAAATTCTTCGCCCTCACCGCCGTAGCAGATATAAGGAACATTCAAAGCTTTCTTCACCAATTGTATCAATTCGGTGAATTTTACCGGGGAAGGTAAATTCCCCACTCGTCCCAGACCCCTGGCCGGCCCCTCCTGGGCAAGGGGATAAAGGTCATAGGCCACTTCCTCATAAGGATGGGCATCTATCATGGCCCTCACTGCCCTGTCCGTATTTGCCGCAGGCAGTATGGTTTCCAGGCGGATTTCCTCAACCCGCTCCAGCTGACCTTGCTTTCCTATGTACGGATTGGTACCTTCTCCCGGGCGAAACGTACCTGTGCCCTTCACCTGAAAGGTACAGTCACTGTAATTACCAATCCAGCCCGCCCCTTCCCGGCGCAAAACCTCCATGACCTCATCCAGGTGCGACGGGGGAACAAATACCACCAGCTTAAAATATTTTTCTCTTTTTACCACCTGCAACACCCGGATATCCTGAAGTCCTAATTTCTGAGCCAGTATATCATTTACCCCGCCTTCCGCAATATCCAAATTGGTATGAGCGGCAAAAACCCCTACCCCTGATTGAATTAACTTGCCTATAAGCCGTCCCGCGGCATTGTCCAGGCGAATATTTTTCAGGCCCTTCATAATCAAGGGGTGGTGACAAATTATCAGCTGTACACCCTTTTCCACCGCTTCTTCCGCAACCTGCTCATCAACGTCCAGAGCTACCATTACCCTGCTGACCTCGCTTGCCGGGTCGCCCAGCTGCCACCCGCTATTATCCCAGCCTTCAGCCAGGGCAGGTGGCGCCAATTTTTCCATAAGGGCAACCAGCTCCTTAGCTTTTACGGACATTACACAGGGCCTCCCTTACCTTTTCTATTAATTCCCTTATCTTTTTTTCTTTTTCCGCCGCTTTTGGATCCGAACTCCTGGACAGGCCCTCTAAAATATGCAGGTATTCCTTATTTTTTTGCTCCAGGAGTTTTTTAAGCGGCAATCCTCCCTTTTGTAAAAGACAGGGCCCGATTTCGAAAGAAAAGTGATCTTTGGGAAAGCTTCCCCGTCCCCTTACAGATACGATAAGGGGGTAAAGCTTTCTGTTTTCTTGTATAAGCTGTTCATCCACAATACCCCAATTGTTCTCCACCAGCCAGCTGCGCAGTGCCCCCGCATTATTATTAGGCTGCAAAACAAGACGTGATACACTTTTCAGTACCTCGGGACCTTTCTCCAATATACGGGCTATCAACTTTCCTCCCATGCCCGCCAGGATAATTACATCCACTTCACCCGGTTTTAAAACTTCCAGGCCATCCCCTTGCCGTATATCTATTTTTTCCCCCAGTCCATAGGAGCACACTGTTTGCCTGGCCGATTCTATGGGGCCGGAATTCAGGTCGCTGGCCACAGCCCGGAGACAAATCCCCGCTCGGACCAGGTAAACCGGTAAATAGGCGTGGTCTGTACCTATATCTGCCACAACTGAATTTCGGGGTACATGCTGTGCCAGAGCAGCTAACCTTCGGGAAAGCTGCATAAGCCATCACTACCTTGCACTAATAATAACCTGACCTTTGGACCGGTACTTCCCGCTGTACTCAATAAATTAGCAGGTTAAGTGTAAACAGGCCACCGTAGTTCTTTTTTCGCAATAGTCATTATATAAGCTGCAGGCTTTGTCCGTAGGTGCAATTAATACTTTAACCCCTTTATCCTCCAGCATTCTCACCGTAGAAGGAAGTACTTTCACAAGGCCGCCGGTTCCCATTCCAAAAACCACCACCTCAGGGGCGAAATTTATTACTTTCCCCACATCTTCGGGACAAACCTCATGGCCTTTCTTTCGCCACCACGGGCAGTACACTTCACCCGGAAATATTATGAGGTCAGAAGTATATTCCCCGGCACCAATAAAAATCCTGCCAAAGCTAAAAGATTCAATTTTTAAAGGCATATTTCCGCCTCCGACTAAGGAAAATTCAGTTTGGGCAGACGGGTTTCTCTTTTGCTAATTCATTTACTATTTTCCCAAATATTGCTGAACTAGCAGGGGATCAAGCCCCGCTCTTTCCATTTGCCGGCAAAAATTACATATTGCAGCGGTGGTGGGCTGGCCGCATTTTTTACACTTTACCAGTTCGGGTTTAGTCTGCCTTTTTTCAAAGTAAAGCTTACCGTTACGCAGAAAACCGTGGTAGAAGTGTTCCTTTGTGCCTGGAGAAACTTCTTCCAGCCGGTTTAAAACTTCCTTGTACAAAAGAGAGCGGGCCCCCTCGGACATGGGACATTCCTCAAGTATATAGTCAATTCCTTTCAACAGGCAGTAAGCCGCTGTTTCCCTTTCCGTAAGCCGGCATAAAGGCTTCACCTTGCGGGCCAGTCCTTTCTCATCGGGCGGCATGTTGGGAGATTGCCTTTCCAGGTAGCCTATTTGCCAGTGAAGCACGTTTCCCAACAGAGTCGCCGCCTCATCATCCATGTTGTGCCCTGTGGCCACGGCGGCGTACTCTCCTCTTTCCGCAACCACGTTCATAATATACCGCTTTACCAGTCCGCAGGCAGAACAATAAGTTCTGCGGTTACGTTTGGCAATATCACCAATACCGACACCATATAATTTAACCAGAGAAACTTCTTTCAAAAGTGCCCCTCTGGCCGAGGCAAAAACCCGGGCCTTTTCCCTTGAAGCAGCGGAATATTCATCAATCCCCAAGTCAATGTACAGGCCATCGGCAGCATAGCCCTTTTCAAGCAAAAGATCCCACAGGGCCAGGCTATCCTTGCCCCCCGATACAGCCACCAATATCTTTTCCCTTTTGGTAAACATTTTAAACTTGCGAATGCACTTTTCCACCTGGTTCCCCAGGTGTTCCAGCAAATGCTCGGGACAAAAGGCGGCATTATGCCGCCGTATATCCAGACAAGCAAGTTTTCCGCATATTCTGCACTTCACTGTAGCATAACCTCCCCTACATAAGCTCTATCCCCCGGAAGTCACCGGCCAAATTTCTATTTCCTCGTTATCCTTCACCATTACATCAGGGGTTAAAAGGCGCTTATCCTTCATTACAAGCACGTTTTCCGGATTAATGTTCAACATGCGAAGAATATTTTTTACCGTATGGTTACCGGAAATCTCTTTTACGGTTTGTTCCCTGCGCATTATTACCCTCACACTATCACTCCCTGGAACTACTATGTTAAATCAATTTTAAACACAAGATAAGTACAGCCCGGTGTTAGTATACCGGGCTTAAAATTTTTATATCACAAAACTCTCACTTTTTTCAACGATAACCCGACCGTAAAAACCGTTTCCTTAGCCTTATGCTATAATTAATAAAAAAATAGTTAACGAGAGGTGTTAACAGTGAACCTTTTCATTGTTGACACCGAAGACACATTAATTTGGCAACCTAAGCTTCTAGATCTCGCTGCTCGAAGGATTAAAATCAACAAAGACGGGCTAAAGCTCCTCAGCAAGCGAGAAACCTTTGAAAAATTAAACAAGAAGCTGAGCCTGCTCTCCTCCGGCATAACCTTTTTGGGAAGCGGAGAATTTCACCACCTATCCTACCATCTTATCCGGGTTCACGCCAAAAAATCCCTTACTTTAATTGTTTTTGACCACCACGCCGACTGCAGCCCGGCAATACAAGGTTTTATTAGCTGTGGGTCCTGGCTAGCAGAAGTTGCCAAACTACCTGCGGTAAGCCGGATAGTCCTAATCGGTACCGATGAACCCATATCCCTTTCAAAAGTAACTACCGTCCCCCCAGCCCAGTGGCGTGCAATCTTCAAGCGAGGATGGCACTCCTTTAAAATATTGATACCAACGAAAAGGATATATATCTCCATTGACAAGGACGTTCTCAGAGAAGTTAATACCAGCTGGGGAAACGGCCCGATTGCCCTTAATGAACTGCTGGCCTGGTTGCGGTGGGCCAAGTATACATGGAAAATTGTCGGTGTAGATGTTTGCGGCGAATTAGTGCCACGCAATCTCTGGCCAAATCACAATGAAATCCGCTGGATAAGAACCAATGAACG
The DNA here is from genome assembly GCF_056316025.1 of Desulfofundulus sp. JL263-se. NCBI lineage: Bacteria > Bacillati > Bacillota > Clostridia > Eubacteriales > Peptococcaceae > Desulfofundulus > Desulfofundulus sp. JL263-se. The sequence continues at coordinate 2,352,040 of NZ_CM149993.1, forward strand.
AGTTAACCTGGCTATTTATCGAACATTAAACAAAAACGTAAGTCCAGCTCAAAATAATTCTGCCTAACCAAATTAAAAAAATGGAACTGCCCTCCTTTCTCCAATGGCAATTTGATTAATTGATGACACAATTTATTTCCGGTAAAGCACGTTTAGCCCCCATCCATCTGCTTTCACATATCATAAAACCCATACTTCAATACTTACCCAGTCCTACCTGGTATAATAACATTGGTACCTTACAGCCCTATAGCCTTGCAATCTATTACTTAAGTGAATGATAAGATAAAATTATTACAAAGGCCGGGTGCTAACGCTCGGTTTTTATCGTGTCAGGTGTTAATTTAAAAGTTAGGAAAGCTGGTGATTTCTTTGAAAAAGTCAAAAGTAGTGGAGGCTAAGGAACTTACCAAAAAATACGGTAATTTTGTCGCAGTCAATAACATTGATTTTCATGTACTGGAAGGGGAGTGTTTTGGATTCTTGGGCCCCAACGGGGCCGGCAAAACCACCACGGTGAAAATGATTTACTGCTTTTCTCCGGTAACCTCCGGTACTTTGAAAGTTATGGGAATGGACGTACGGCAACATCAGCGGGATATAAAAGCCCGACTGGGAGTAGTACCCCAGGAAAACAACCTGGACCATGAATTGACGGTCCGGCAAAACCTTTTAATTTATGCCGGGTATTTTGGCATTGTTGGGGCCGAGGCGGAAAAGCGGACTGACGAGTTGTTGGAGTTTTTCGGGCTTACAGATAAGAAGAACACTCCGGCAAATAATCTCTCCGGTGGTATGAAGAGAAGACTTACCATTGCCCGGGCCCTCATCAATAAACCCGGGCTTTTAATACTGGATGAACCTACCACGGGACTGGACCCACAGGCACGGCACCTGGTATGGCAACAACTAAGAGAACTAAAAAATAAAGGTATAACCCTTTTGCTTACAACCCATTATCTGGAAGAAGCTGACAGGCTCTGTGATCGTTTGATAATTATGGATAAAGGGGAAATATTGGATCAGGGGGACCCCCGGGCACTGGTTAAAAAGCACGCAGGAGATGAAGTTCTGGAACTCAGTGTGCCGGAGGACCAACGGAAATGTTTGTTGAAACGGGTTCAAAAGGATATTTGCGGACATCTTAACCTGGGCTCAAACCTTTACCTTTTCCCCAAAAACGGCAAGATGCTTTTGGCAAGGCTCCAAAACGAAAATTTTACCCTGCGCTATCAACTCTTGCGCCCGGCTAACCTGGAAGACGTGTTTTTTAAGCTTACCGGAAGGAGGTCGGGGTAATGAGTATAGCCCACATTTCTTACCGTACCTGGCGGGTCTTCCTGCGTAATTTTATTGTATTTAAAAAAACCTGGCTTGCAAATATAATGTTTAATTTCATAGAACCCTTGCTTTACCTTGGAGCACTGGGTTTCGGCTTGGGAGTCTTTGTAAAAGACATTGACGGCCTACCTTATATAAACTGGGTAGCGCCCGGGTTGATTGCTTCGTCGGCCATGTGGGCTACAGCTTCGGAATGTACTTACGACAGTTTTATGCGCATGAAATTTCAAAAAACATATCACGCCATTATTGCCACTCCTATCAATCTGGATGAAGTTATAGTGGGAGAAATGCTGTTCGGCACATTTAAAAGTGTCCTTTACGGGGGAGTTATCATGCTTGTTCTTTTGGCGCTGGGGCTGATACCTTCACTATGGGCATTGCTCGTATTGCCGGTGCTGGTACTTGCGGGCCTAGCCATTGCCGAAATGGCCATTACCTGGACTGGCCTGGTTCCCAATATGGAAAGTTTCAGTTATTTCTTTACCCTTATAATCACGCCCATGTTTTTATTTTCTGGCGTTTTTTTCCCACTGGAGGGGCTACCGACCTTCGTACAGGCTCTGGCCTGGTTTATGCCCCTTTACCACGTAGTTGAACTGACGCGCAGTCTTGTTCTCGGACAGGTAAATTCTGATTTACTTTACCACGTCCTTTGGCTGGTAGCATTCATTGTACTAATTTTCAAGCTTCCCCTTTACCTCATGCACCGGCGCTTAATAGACTAAAAATGGGTATACCGGTTTCATAAAGTGTAAATAAAAAGATAAACCCCGCTCTTACAAAGCGGGGCTTTACATTAATAATTTATTACATTAATAATTTATTTTTTAATAGATAACGGGTTAATTAATCCCATTCAGTATTATCTAGCCACTCTGCACATTTCTTGCACAGGGCCCTTCCCGCATAATCCAACCTAATAGGTTTAGTTTTTAACCAATCTTTTTTGGCTACATTTTCCTCATTTAATTTTGTTTCACAAATAGGACAAATTTCGTTTGGCTTAATCATTAACAGCATTCCCCTTTACATATTTTTTAAAACAAAAATCTTTAAAACTATCTAAATCCTTAGTCTCATTTTTTTACTTGTCCCTTTTTCTTTTATGCTAGCATTTCTTTTAGCCTCAAGCAAGAAAGGATTAACTATGGTAATTATAAGAACCGGTTATATAAAAAAGTTACCGACATTACAAAAAATGACCCGGTTGTCTAAAAAACAACCAGGTATTAATGGGTCCCTAATTATTTAAGAAGTCCACTCATTAACCAGCTCTTGATGATTTTTAATAAACTTCTTAACTGCATCGTCAGGGCTCATTCCATTCTCGATATCAATCATTACCGGATCTATTTCCTTCGAGAATCAATAGAAGTTATCAGCAACTTTATATACTTCAGGCACGTCCTTCTTCAAGCCTTGACGGGCCACGATATTGATATGTTCCTCCCCGCCATAAACACCCTTGGGATCTCCCAAATATTTTAGGTCCCACTTAGTAAATTTCCAGTAGGGTTTTAAGAGATACTTACAAGAACTACTTGCCCGGCCCTCCCTTGAAATTAAAAAACCCGCGAAGCCTTGATTTTACTGGCTTCACGGGTTTTTAGCATGGTGGGAGCAACAGGACTTGAACCTGTGACCCCCTGCTTGTAAGGCAGGTGCTCTCCCAACTGAGCTATGCTCCCATGGTGACCCCACCGGGATTCGAACCCGGGTTACCGCCGTGAAAGGGCGGTGTCTTAGTCCACTTGACCATGGGGCCTGAAAATGGTGGGCCCACTAGGATTCGAACCCAGAACCAGCCGGTTATGAGCCGGATGCTCTACCAGTTGAGCTATGGGCCCACAAAAATGGCTCCCCGAGCAGGATTCGAACCTGCAACCCTCCGGTTAACAGCCGGATGCTCTACCGTTGAGCTATCGAGGAACGCCGCGCATTGTTTATTATACATTAAGCAGGCCCCATGGTCAACACCTTTATTTAAACAAATTTTGTCACTCCAGATAATCTTTTAATTTTTTACTCCTGCTGGGATGCCGCAACTTACGTAACGTCTTGGCTTCAATTTGCCTAATCCGCTCCCGGGTAACCCCGAATTGCTGTCCCACTTCCTCTAAGGTGCGGGTACGCCCGTCATCCAGCCCAAACCGCAGCCGCAATACCTTCTGCTCCCTCTCGGTTAATGTAGAAAGCACTTCCTCCAGCTGCTCCCGTAATAAGGTAAAGGATGCTTCTTCTGCCGGGGCCTTGGCCTCCTGGTCCTCAATAAAATCTCCCAAGTGAGAATCCTCTTCTTCCCCTATGGGAGTCTCCAAAGAAACCGGCTCCTGGGCGATTTTCATTATTTCCCGCACCTTATCTTCGGAAATACCCATTTCCTTGGCTATTTCTTCAGGTGTAGGCTCGCGGCCCAATTCCTGCAATAACTGCCTGCTAATGCGGATTAGCTTATTAATGGTTTCTACCATGTGCACTGGAATGCGGATGGTCCTGGCTTGGTCTGCAATGGCCCGGGTAATCGCCTGGCGGATCCACCACGTGGCATAGGTACTGAATTTGTACCCCTTGCGATAATCAAATTTCTCAACTGCTTTAATTAAACCCAAGTTTCCTTCCTGGATAAGATCCAGGAATAACATTCCCCTGCCCACATACCTTTTGGCTATACTAACCACCAATCTCAGGTTGGCCTCTGCCAAACGCCTTTTAGCCTCTTCATCCCCCTGTTCCATTCTCTTGGCCAACTCAATTTCTTCTTCAGGGGTAAGCAGGGGAATGCGGCCGATTTCCTTAAGATACATGCGCACCGGGTCATCTATGCCTACACCTTCCGGCACACTGAGGTCAACTTCCACTTCCTCGGACTCGGTTGTCTCCAAAGGAGGATCTTTAACTTCAATAGGTTCCAAGTCGGTAGCCTCGGGAACTACTTCTATCCCCATACCCGCAAGTTTCTCGTAAACATCATCTATCTCTTCTGGAGTCAGATCAACTCCCTGCAGGCTATCCATAACTTCGGTATATGTCAAGACTCCCCGTTTTTTCCCTTTGTCCACAAGCTCCTTAACGTCTTTCATGATTTCTGGCCTTATATTTTCCCTCATATCGCTTCTCTCCCCTTCTTAGGGTGTTCCTACAAATATTAAAAAAGGGTTTGCAGCTTTTTCAATATTTGACCAACCCGTTTTTGGTCACCATCTTTTTCGGCTTCAACCAGTGTATCCATTAAACTCTCTCGACGTTCTTTTTTAAGAAACTTTTGCATGGCTTTAATATAAGAAGGTAATATTTTGTCCGGCTCGTCATCGGGTAAGTTTTCCATAAGCAAATCACCAAGAACTCTTTGGTCATCCTCTTCAAGAACATTGAAAAGGAATGCCGGACTGTAATCGGTCCGCTTCATCAGCGGTAATGTTGTTTCAAACACTCTCCTATATACGGGATTTTTAAAGAAATTTTCTTCCAATTCTCTTTGAACAGTTGATACCAATTGAGGATTTTCCAGCATAAGTTTAAGCAATACTTTTTCTGTCTTCGTTCTTGCATCCAATTGTATAATATTATGCTTTATTTTAGCAATTTTATCCGAATTTGGCCTTTTTTTTCGTTCTTTCTTAATAAATCTCTTTAACTCTTCAGCTACTGCATCCCAACTAGTGTGCAGTCTTGCCGCCAACAGCTTGATGGACTCCGCTCTTTCCACCTCATCCTGAATATAGGCTAAATTAGGCAAAACTTGTTCCAAAATGGCTGGCTTGCTTATAACTTCCTTCCCTAAAGAACCTAATTTAATCTGCCGGATTTTATATTCCAATAAAGATTCCGCACCGGACACCAGCTCCTGCCAGCCCTCAATGCCGCGGCGTTGTAAAAACTCATCCGGATCCTTCCCGTCGGGAATACTAATTACCCGTACCCGGCAACCCAGTTCTTGCATTAAATCCAAACCCCGGAGAGTGGCGGCAACACCGGCGGAATCAGCATCATAAGCAATTATAACGTCGCGGGTATACCGCATAAGCAACTGCACCTGGTCCCTTGTAAGACTGGTGCCCAGGGATGCCACAGCATTAACTACACCACACTGATGGGCGGTAATTACATCCATATAGCCTTCCATTATTATCGCGTAGCCGTATTCCCTGATATAACGGCGTGCCTCATAAAGGCCGTATAAAATCCGGCTTTTATTAAAATATTCCGTTTCCGGAGTATTAAGATATTTTGGCTCCCCTTCACCGAGAACACGACCGCCAAAGCCCACTACATTTCCGCCGGCATCGCGGATGGGAAATATTATACGTGAGCGAAAACGATCATAGGCCCCTCTCTTGCCAGGGACGGCAAGTCCTAGTTTTACCAAAGTATCTGCGTCATAGCCATATTTATTTAAATATTTCACCAGTCGGTCCCAGGAATTTGGAGCATATCCCAATTCAAAAAGATTAATCGTTTCCTGGGAAAGTCCTCTCTCAATAAGATATTCCCGGGCAGGGGCAGATTCTCCCCCATGCTGTAAAATCTGCTTGTAAAATTCTTTCGCCAGCAAATTAACCTTAAAACTAAGATCTGCCCTCTTGCGTCCTTCCTTGCTACCGCCCTTTCCAGTATCGGGAAGGGCTACTCCGGCCCTTCGCGCCAGGGCTTGTGCTGCCTCTTGAAAGGTTAAGCCCTCATAGAGCATCAAAAATTTAAAGACATCTCCCCCGGCAGCACAACCAAAACAATAAAAAATTTGTTTTTCAAAACTAACTGTAAAGGAAGGGTTGGTTTCCTGGTGAAACGGGCATTGCCCTACAAAATTCCTGCCCTTTTTTTTCAATTGTACGTAGTCTGAAATAACTTCTACGATATCAACACGGCTGCGAATATTTTCCACAACATCTTCGGGGATGAAACCTGCCACCAAAACCACCCGCAAAAACTTTTTTATCAATTTAAGGATTCTACATGTCTTTATTCTTTCCCTTTTTCTTTAATTAGGCCTTTAAAACACTTAAAAACGGCCTTTCTTACTGTAATTCTCTACGGCTATAGATTCTCCTCCCAGCGTTTCGACAAATTTTTAATAAAGGGATATTGCTTAGCATTCCCAATATTTGCTAAAGCTAAACTTGATCGGGAATACTAAATGCCCGGGGAATAAACAATTTTTCAAAGATAAGAATAGCATATCTATCCGTCATCCCCGCTATATAATCACAAACGGCTCTCTCCGTACCCACTTTCTCGCAGCGCGCATAGTATTCCCGGGGCAACCGTTCGGGATTTTTTACCAAATACGTGTACAGGCACTGTACCACATGACGGGCCTTTTTTTCCTCCCGTTTAGCTTCAGAGCCCACATACACCTTTTCAAAGAGAAATTCCCTCAACTCATCGGTAGCTTTTTGAACCGCCGGACTCATACTTATAACGGGGCGCTGCCAGCTGTTTTCAATTAAGTCCATAACCATCACATTAATTCTTTCCCTATGAGTTCTTCCCAATATTTCAATACATTCCGAAGGTAGATCACTTTCCCGCAAAATCCCTCCCCTGATGGCATCATCTATGTCATGGTTGATATAGGCCACCCTGTCAGCTATCCTGACTATCTGCCCCTCCAGGGTAGCCGGCTGCTCCGGGCCGGTATGATTAACAATGCCGTCCTGCACTTCCCAGGTAAGATTAAGCCCTTTACCCCCCTCCAGTTCCGCCACCACCCTGAGGCTTTGCTGGTTGTGGCAAAATCCTCCCGGAAAAACCTCATTTAGGGCGGCCTCTCCGGCATGACCGAAGGGTGTATGACCCAAATCGTGACCCAGGGCAATGGCCTCGGTTAGATCTTCGTTTAAGCGCAGCGCCTTGGCTACGGTTCTTGCTATCTGGGCCACTTCCAGGGTATGGGTCAACCTGGTTCGATAATGATCTCCTTCAGGAATAATAAATACCTGTGTTTTGTGTTTAAGCCGGCGAAAACTTTTAGAGTGAATAATTCTGTCCCTGTCCCTTTGAAAGGCCGTGCGCACCTGGCAGGGTTCCTCCGGCACCGCCCGACCCTTACTGCGGGTACTGCAACACGCAAAGGGAGAAAGAAGCTTTTCCTCCATTCTCTCCGTATGCTCGCGAATATTCACCAATACCACCTCATTTTACCGGCAAAAGTCATGCCCCGACAGGTAGAGTCCCGCCGGGGCATGACATTGGATATGAAACGGCACGGAAATTACTTGCCGGCTCTGAGATTTTTTGTAGCCTCCGCCACTTCAAACACCCTCCTGGCCAGTATACGGGTCCGCTTCAGCCCTTCCTGGTCATCTCTGGCCGGCCTTTGGCAACAGCCTCCCTGGTGTCCGGCATCGTCAGCATGGTAGCCGTCTCCAACAACAGTCATTCCCTGGCAAAGCATCATGTCGTGTATCGCCCTTATGGTAGTTTCCTGGCCGCCAAAACGCGCTCCGCCAACTGCCAGTGCCCCTCCAACTTTATTAATAAGCCCTTTTCCGGTACGCAATTTCCTGGTTTTATCCCAAAAACCCTTCAACTGCGCCGAAATGGTACAGAAATAAACCGGACTGCCTATAATAATACCGTCGGCCTTAAGCATTAGGTTAAAAGCCTCTTCCAAAGCAGTTCCTTTATAACACTTTCCTTCACACGGATTGGAACAAGCTATGCAAAAGGGTACCTTAACATCTTTTAAAACATCTGAAACATGGAGAAAAACCCCTTCTGCTCCTAACGCGCGCACCTCTTCAAGGGCAATGTTCAACATATACGCCGTATTCCCGTTTTTATTTGTACTTCCGTTAATTGCTAAAATGAGCATGTTACATCCCTCTTTCAGTAAAAATTTGATAAATCTTATTCCAATACTATTATTTAATTTTACTTGTTTTCGGACCAATTTAGTGAAACTTATGCTTTTATTTTACATCAAGTAACTTATAGCAGCACTGATTCCAAAATTTTGTAAGTCGGCCCTTTGGGGGAAAGGATACTTTGCATAAGTTCCACAGAATTAGCTTTAAAGGAGCCCAAATTTCTGGAAACTGGTACCAATTTTCGCAGCCTTTGCAAAAAAATCTCACTATTAGCAGAAGAACGGAAGCGCGCAAGGGTTATATGAGGGGAAAAGGGCCTTTTTTCCGGCAAAAACCCCAGAGGGATATGGGCTCGCTGGATTTTACTTTGTAGAGTGCGAAGCTTTTCCACCTGGCCACCCAGCCCGGCCCAAAACACCCGCGGGCGGCTGTCTCCCGGAAAGCACCCTATACCCTTTACTTCAAACGACAATTGGCCAAATCCCCCAATCTCCTTTCGCACAGCACTGACAATTTCCTCCACCCGGCCGGATTCTACATTACCCAAAAACTGTAATGTAAGATGTATGTTTTGCTCTTCCACCCATTTTAAATTAACCGGCATATCCTGCAGTGGATGTTTTATTTCATTATACAAATGTTTTTTAAGTTCCTTGGGCAGATTTATGGCCCAAAAAAGACGCATTCGCTGCACCCTTTTACCCCCATATAATGATATTCCTGTAAGACTAATGAATTTTTTCTCTACAATAAGTAAATTTCCTGTCTGTTTACGCTAAAAATTTAATTTAAGATTTATTTTAAACAGGAAAGGCAGCATTTAAGCTGCCTTTCCCATCACTTATTATTTATCTGGGCCTGGGCCGCTGCCAACCGGGCAATGGGAACCCTATAAGGTGAGCAACTTACGTAATCAAGCCCGGTAATATGACAAAACTCTATGGAACTGGGCTCGCCACCATGCTCACCACAGATGCCTATAAGCATATTGGGTTTAACCCGGCGACTTTCTCGCACGGCTATCTCCATGAGCCTGCCCACTCCGTCACGGTCCAGTACCACGAAGGGATTTTCCTTTAGTATTTTTCTTTCCACATACTCATGTAAAAACTTGCCCTCAGCATCGTCCCTGCTGAAACCAAAGGTTGTTTGGGTAAGGTCATTGGTACCAAAGGAGAAAAAGTCGGCAATCTTGGCAATTTCCCCGGCTGTTAAAGCCGCCCTGGGGACCTCTATCATGGTACCTACCGTATATTCGAAACTAGTTCCGGTTTCTTTGGCCACCCTTTCGGCAACTTCCGTTACTACTTTTCGTAAAACTTCTAACTCATTAACATCGCCCACGAGGGGAATTTCCACTTCTGGAAACACCTTGACACCTTCTTTAACCAGCCTGGCAGTTGCCTGGAAAATAGCCCTGGCCTGCATGGCATACACTTCGGGGTAAGTTATTCCCAAGCGGCACCCCCGGTGGCCCAGCATGGGATTAAACTCGCTGAGTTGTCTTATTTGTTTGAGTAATTCCTGCTTTTCCTGCAATTTCTTGCGGTCCCCGTTGGTCAAGCGAAGCTCGGTGATTTCAACCAGCAATTCCTCTGCATTCGGCAAAAATTCGTGCAGGGGCGGGTCCAGAAGCCTTATGGTTACGGGCAGGCCCTCCATGGCCTTTAAGATTCCATAAAAGTCTTCCTCTTGCATGGGAAGAAGTTTATCAAGGGCTTCCTGGCGCTTTTCCTTTGTGTTTGCCAAAATCATTTGCTGGACTATGGGCAGACGGTCCTGGGCCATGAACATATGCTCTGTACGACAAAGCCCTATACCCTCCGCACCGAACTCTCTGGCCTTGGCAGCATCTTCAGGAGTATCAGCGTTGGCCCGGACCCCCAGTTTTCTAACTTCATCGGCCCATTCCAGGAGTTGCTTAAACTCCGGGCTGAGTTCCGGATCCAGCATGGGTACCTCACCAATAATAACCTGGCCAGTAGCACCGTCAATGGAAATCAGATCACCTTTCTTAAATATCCGGTCCCCCACGGTAAATTGTTCGGCCTCGTAGTCAATACGTATAACCTCACAGCCGCAAACACAGGGCTTACCCATCCCCCGGGCCACCACCGCAGCATGACTGGTCATACCCCCCCGGGAGGTAAGTACACCTTGGGCCGCAACAATACCATGAATATCATCAGGTGTGGTTTCAGTGCGCACCAGAATAACTTTCTGCCCCTCTTGCCCCAGCCTTTCGGCCTCATCGGCATCAAAAACAATTTGACCGCTGGCCGCGCCCGGCGAAGCCGGGAGCCCTTTGGCAATAACCTCTAGATTGGCTTCAGGATCTATACACCTGTGCAAGAGGTGATCCAGGTGAGCAGGCTCCACCCTGGTCAGCGCCTCTTCTTTGGTAATTAAACCTTCGTTAACCATATCAACTGCGATCTTCAAAGCTGCCTGGGCTGTTCTCTTGCCGGTTCTGGTTTGAAGTATGTAAAGTTTGCCACGCTCTATGGTAAATTCGATATCCTGCATATTACGGTAGTGTTTTTCCAAAAGGCGGCAAGTGTTTAGAAATTGTTCATAAACATCAGGCATTTCATCTTTCAAGGTGGCAATGGGCTGCGGTGTCCTTATGCCAGCCACCACATCTTCCCCCTGGGCATTTACCAGGTATTCACCGTACAAAACATTTTCACCTGTTGACGGGTTACGGGTGAAAGCCACTCCTGTACCGCAATCATTTCCCAGGTTCCCGAAGACCATGGCCTGAATATTTACTGCCGTACCCAGGTCATCGGGAATTTTATTTACCTTGCGGTAAACAACGGCCCTGTCAATGTTCCAGGAACTGAACACGGCGTAAATGGCCTTAAACAACTGTTCCATGGGGTCTTGGGGGAACGGTTTTTTAGTCTCCCTTTCAATTAACTTTTTATAATTTTCAATAACATCTTTCCAATCCTCAGCAGTCAATTGGTTATCAAATTGAACACCACGCTCTTCCTTTTTGACCTCCAGATAGCGCTCAAATTTAAGGTGCTCGATGCCCAGCACTACGTCCCCAAACATGCTCAGGAACCGGCGATAACAATCCAAGGCAAACCGTTCATCCCCAGAGGCCCTGGCCAATCCTTGTACTGTTTCGTCGTTTAACCCCAAGTTTAAAACTGTCTCCATCATGCCGGGCATGGATATGGGCGCCCCTGAGCGAACGCTTACCAGCAAAGGATTTTGGGGATCACCGAACTTTTTACCCGTTTCCTGTTCGAGAACCTGTAATTTTTCCCGTACCTGCTCTTCCATACCGGGCGGGAATTGCTTCCCCCGGGCATAAAACTCATTACAGGCCTCGGTGGTAATTATAAATCCGGGAGGCACCGTTAAGCCAATATTGGTCATTTCAGCCAAATTGGCTCCTTTACCGCCCAAAAGATCTTTCATATCGGCGCGACCCTCTTTAAAAAGGTATACATATTTTTTACTTGACATGTCTTTCCCCCCTGTAGTATATTTCCAACACTCTGGTTGCGGTTTCTTCCACGGCCTTGTTGCTAACATCAATTATGGAACAGCCGGCCTTTTTCATAATACTCTCGGCATACTCCAACTCTCGCAAGATACGCTCCATACTGGCATAATCTGCATTATATGTCAAACCTAGCGTTTTAAGCCTCTCCCGCCTGATTTCATTCAACAATTGGGGCCGAATGGTCAGCCCTATAAGCCTGTGAGGGGGCAGGCTAAATATCTCTTCAGGGGGTGGAACTTCCGGCACCAGCGGCACATTAGCGGCCTTTATCCTTTTATGGGCCATATACATACAAAGGGGGGTTTTGGAAGTTCGACTCACCCCGATAATTACCAGGTCAGCCTTCAATATCCCCCGGGGATCCTTTCCATCGTCATATTTAACGGCAAATTCAATAGCCTCAACCTTGCGAAAGTAATCCCTGTCCATTTTACGTACTAAGCCGGGCTCCAGTTTCGGCGGCTTGCCATGCAACTTGGTGAGAGCGTCCAGCATGGAACTCATTAAGTCCACCGTTATAATGTTATATTTTTGGGCCTCACGCTCCAGGGCTTCCTTCAATTCGGGCAATACCAATGTATAGGCAATCATACCCCGGGTTTGTTTAACCTCTTCAATGATTTCAGGGATTTCCCGCGGGTCATTTACGTAAGGGACCCGCCTTATTTCAATGCTTCCCCCGTCAAACTGACTTGCCGCCGCCCTGGCTACCAGTTCCGCCGTTTCCCCGACTGAATCGGAAAGTATATAAACAACTGGCATGGGGTTATCGCTCCCTGTGGAAATGGGAACCGCCTCCTTAATCATTGCCTTCACCCAATTCTACAAATAACCTTGTTATATTAGTTTTACTTACCCTGCCCAGTACCTCGTAACCTTTATCCCCGTTATCATTTTCAACCGCCCGGACCACGGGAACGGCATCTATTTCATGGGTTATTATTTTCTGGGCAGCAAACCACACGGAATCATCGGGGCCAACCGTAACAACATTGGGCATTCTGGTCATAATCACCCCCACGGGCAACTTATGAATATCCTGCCCGCCAAGGGTAATTTTCAATAAATCCTTACGGGAAAGTACCCCGTCTAAAAAACCTCCTTCCCTAACCACAAAAAGTGTACCCACATCCTCTATGAACATGGTAACAACGGCATCATAAACCGTACATTTTTCGGAAACGACCACTGGTACTGATTTTATTTCAGAAACCTTTATCCGGTGTAATTTATCGGCCAGTATTCGGGAAGGAGATTTACCGCTGTAAAAATAGCCCACCCGGGGTCTTGCTTCCAAAAGGCCGGACATGGTTAAAATTGCCATGTCCGGCCTTAAAGTAGCCCTAGTCAAATTAAGCTTTTCAGCAATCTGCTCACCGGTAATGGGCCCGTATTTTTTTACTATTTCCAATATCTGTTCTTGCCGTTTGGTAAGTTCCAAAACCATCGCCCCTTACAGAGCAAATATGCCATACTATTTGAGCACCTGTTATAATTAATATATATTATATGTCCATTTTTAATTCCCTTCCGCATATCATAAAAAATTTAAAGAATTATATTTACCAATTACCAAACAGCAAATTATTTATATATTATTACTTTTCATTTTCCCCTTCCACCACTATTTTACTGAAGTCGGCCACCGACCCTATAAATGCTGCAATATTTTTTAGCAAGGCCAGGCGGTTATCCCGGACCTGTGGATTTTTCACCATCACCATAACCTGTTCAAAGAACTCATCCACCGGCCCCTGCAGGCGGGCCATACTTTCCAGGGCCTGGATATAGTCCCGCGCCTTCACAAAGGGCTGCACCTCCCGGACAAGCCCCGTTAGAGCATCATATAATTTCTTTTCGGCAACGTCTTCCAGCAAATCAATTTTCACTTTAGTATCCCCAGCCTTCTTACTTAGATTAAAGGCACGGGTATAAGCGGTAAACAATGCCTCAAAGGCCGGCCTGTTCCTGAAGTCCTCCACCGCCCGGCCCCTCAAGTAGACATCAGCTATATCGTCAAATCCAGCAGCAAGTACAGCTTCAACGGTATCGTAACTAAGCCCCGTTTCCCCGAAGAGACCGCGTAAGCGCTGGCGGAAGAACTCCTGCAGGTTTTCCCACACATCCTTTTCGCTATACTGCAGTTCCACCATCTCGCTAAGCCCCTCATAGGCCCAGTGAATCATATCCTTAAGGGAAAGGCCGGGACCATATTCCAATATAATATGACATATTCCCAGTGCTTGGCGGCGTAAGGCATAGGGATCCTGGGACCCCGTAGGCTGAATCCCAATAGCGAAACAGCCCACCAAAGTATCCATTTTGTCAGCCAAACTGAGGGCTTTACCGGGCAGGGAACGGGGCAGCTCGTCGCCGGCATGGCGCGGAAGATAGTGCTCAAAAATGGCCCGGGCCACAGCCGGGTCTTCCCCCGAGCGAAGTGCATATTCTCTGCCCATAATCCCCTGCAACTCAGGAAACTCGTAAACCATATTGGTTACCAGGTCAGCCTTCGCCAGCCGGGCGGCCCGCCAGGTAACGGAAACATCTTCATCGTTCCCTCCCAGGGCCTTGATAATAAATCCCGCCAGGCGCGAAATTCGCTCCACCTTTTGGTACATTGTTCCCAGGTTTTCCTGGTAAACCACCTTTTTCAATTCTTCTACCCTGGATTCCAGGGGAATTTTCAGATCCTCCTGCCAGAAGAAGGCAGCATCTTCCAACCGGGCCTTGAGAACCCTTTCATTTCCGGCCCGCACAATATCTATGTGTTTAATACTGCCGTTACTGACGGCAATAAAGCGGGGCAAGAGCTTTCCGTCTTTATCTTGCACGGGAAAGTAACGCTGGTGCTCCCGCATAGGCGTTATAAGCACTTCTGAAGGTAATTCCAGGTAAGACGGGTCAAAACTTCCACATATAGCAGTGGGATATTCCACCAGATTGGTTACTTCATCCAGAAGTTCTTCGTCAACCAGAACTCGGCCCCCTACTTCCGCGGCCAGTTTTTCAATTTGGGAGCGTATACGCTTTTTGCGTTCCCCTGGCTCGGCAAGCACGTAAGTTTCCTCCAGCACGGCCAGGTAATCCGCCGGCCTGTTAATGGTTACGGGGCCCTTACTTAAGAACCTGTGGCCGTAAGTTATCCGGCCGGCTTTTAATCCCGCCAATTCAAAAGGAATTACTTGCTCACCGTACAACGCCACCAACCAGCGGATGGGCCGGGCAAAGCGAAACTCCAGGTTGCCCCAGCGCATAGGCTTGGGAAAATGCAAGCCGGTTATAAATTGCGGCACAATTTCAGGTAAAAGCTCGCCGGTGGCACGGCCCTCTTCCCGTTTTACGGCAAAAACGTAATCCACCGGGCCCACAGGCCTGGTGACCAGTTCATCTACGCTGACGCCTTGACTCCTGGCAAACCCTTGGGCCGCCCTGGTAGGCTTGCCGTCCTTAAAGGCCACCTTAACGGCAGGACCCTTTACCTCCTTAACCAAAGGCTTTTGTTGTTCCGCCAGGCCCCGCACAAAAAGCGCCAGGCGGCGCGGTGTACCCAGGGTGTGAATATCTTCATATTGCAACCTGTTTTCCTCCAAAACAGATGCAGCCAGGTCCTTTAATTGCTCCAGCGCGGGATTCAAAAACCTCGCCGGCATTTCTTCTACGCCGATCTCTAAAAGGAAATCCCTTGCCATCTACGCCCCCTCCTTTCTCAACAAAGGATAACCCAATTCTTCCCTCTGTTTTACATACGCCTGGGCGCAGGCCCGGGCCAAATTGCGCACCCGTCCTATGTAACTGGTTCTTTCGGTAACGCTTATAGCCCCACGGGCATCCAACAAGTTGAAGGTGTGGGAACATTTTAAGACGTAATCGTAGGCCGGAAGCACCAATCCTTTCTTTATAATGCGCAGGGCCTCTCCCTCATATATTTCAAACAGCTTAAAAAGCATGCCGGTGTCGGCCTCTTCGAAATTATAATAGGAATGTTCCACTTCACCCCGGTGGTGTACATCGCCGTAAGTTATACCCTCAACCCATTCTATATCAAACACATTATCCTTCCCCTGGATGTACATGGCCAACCTTTCCAGGCCGTAGGTAATTTCGGCGCTCACCGGACGACAGTCAATGCCGCCGCACTGCTGAAAGTAGGTAAACTGGGTTATTTCCATGCCGTCCAGCCAAACTTCCCAGCCCAATCCCCAGGCACCGAGGGTGGGGGATTCCCAATTATCTTCTACAAAGCGAATATCATGTACTTCGGGGTCAATACCAATTGCCCGCAAGCTTTCAAGGTAAATTTCCACCACATCGTCCGGTGACGGCTTCAATATCACCTGGTACTGGTAATAATGCTGAAGGCGATTGGGATTTTCTCCGTAGCGCCCGTCAGTGGGCCTGCGGGAGGGCTCTACATAAGCCACCCGCCACGGCTCCGGGCCCAGCGCGCGCAAAAAGGTGGCCGGGTTCATGGTACCTGCACCCTTTTCTATGTCATAAGGCTGCTGGATAACACATTTCTGCTTGGCCCAAAAATTGTTCAGGGCCTGTATTAAATCCTGAAAATTCAAGCTTATCCCCTCCCTCATATTAATAAATTCTCTCTCCCAGTGGCACTTCACTATCGGGCTTTAAAAGTACAACTTTTCCTTCCCTGTCATTGACACCCAAAACCAGTACCTCCGACATAAAGGGACCAATTTGACGCGGGGGAAAATTGGTGACGGCCACCACCAACCTGCCCACAAGCTCTTCCTTGGTGTACCTGTGGGTAATCTGGGCACTGGACTTCTTAATGCCAAATTTACCGAAATCAATAGTTAACTTGTAAGCAGGTTTGCGTGCCTCGGGAAAATCTTCTGCACTAATAATCCTGCCCACCCTCATCTCTACCTTTTGAAAATCATCAATAGTTATAGTCAAATCATCATCCCCCCAAACATAACTAAACCCCCCGCCCCGGCATCAAGTCAGGGACGGGAGGAATTTTCCCGCGGTTCCACCCTGTTTGGCAGTTAAACAACTGCCCACCTTAATTGGAGTGCAAGCTTTACTCATCGCAAAAAGCGACTTTCCTCTTGCAGCTCAGGAACCCCTTTCGGCCGGGCTCGTTCACCGGTTTCCACCATCCCGGCTCTCTGCAGAACTACCCCCGCCTACTCTTTCCATCATCGCCATAATATTTATTTTTGGAAACCAATTTACCAAATTTCCTTTTCAAAGTCAAATGCTATCTATAATTAACAAATATTCTTTAAATATTTTACCTGCTACTGCTCTTTACTCGAGCCGAAAAAACTGCTCACCTCTCCGTCTTCTCCCTTCCGGTCTATTTCCAGGGTATAATTCTTTGCCATGGCCGCCGCGCCCCCCAAAATACCCAGCAAGGCCAGCTCGCTGCTGGCCATGGCAGCGAGAAGTCCCACTACACCAACGGTAGCCGGCACCTCAAAAACCGTTTGGCCCCCTTTCTTTACTTTAATCTTCGTCTTTTGCCCTCGTTTTAAAAGGGCCCTCAAACGGTTTATAACCTCTTCACTTTTTCCGTACAACCTTTCACTGAATTGCTTATTACCCTCTTCTAAATTAATCAAAGCCTGCACCACATCTCCATCTGCCTCATCCAGCGCCTTTTTGGCCTCCCTGTAACTTACCCTGGTTCTGGCTCTAATTATATCAATCTTTTCTAATTCGCTGCTCACAAGGTACTCCTCCTTTCCGGTTTACGTATTCTCCACTTAACCTTATTTAGCCCGTGAAGACAAATTTTTATACACTTTTACTTGTAATGGTATGATTGCAATTGCTCAAGAAATTGCATGGAATTGAATTTTTTATCCAGGTGGTAGCTTATATAATCATGTAACAATCCCTTAAGGTGTTGTCTTACGCCAGAAGATACTTTTATCCGCTCCAATTTTACGAGGTTCCAGGTTAATAGCAGCCGCAAAACTTCAACGGTACTACGGGGATATTTTTTTACCCCCGGAATTATATCCATGCACCGGCTACAAACCGCTCCCCCCGCACTGCTGCTAAAACCTACAGCCCCTGAATTAATTCGGGCCCCACAGCCAACACATTGCTCCAGTTGGGGTCTTAAGCCTGAAACATCCATCAACCTTACTTCGAATGCCCTGGTAAACAATTCAATATCGGCACCATTCCGGGACAACAACTGTAAAGTGGCCAAAAGCAAAAGGAACAGTTCCTTGTTTACCTCGCCTTCCATAGTGGATGCATCAACAAGTTCGGCTATATAGCTGGCATATGAAAATTTATCCAAGTCGGCCCGCAGGCCGGGAAAAGCATTGATTTCCTCACACTGTCTGACGGAATCCAGCTCCCTTCCCCTGTAAATAAGAAAGGAAGAATAACAAAAGGGCTGTACCGCCCCCCTCTTTCGGCTGGAAGGCTTATCTACACCATGGGCTACAACCCTTAGTTTTCCTTGCTGGCGGGAAAAAAGTGTTAATAACCGGTGAGCATCCCGCATTTCCCGGGAACTTAAAACTACAGCCTCCACTTTATATAATTTCATTGGGAATACCCCTTTTTGCTTTTATGTTATACTTTTATTATACATTTCCTTTGGGTCCGATTGATGTCAAATTTAATAAAACTACCATAACGGAGGTAATTATGAGTGTAATAGTCGCCATCACCGGCGCCACCGGTTCTACTTATGGAATAACTTTATTGGAAGAGCTTAAGCGATTAAATATTGAAACCCACCTTATTTTAAGCCGGTGGGCCGAAGAGAACATCCTTATGGAAACGGATTATACCCCCCAGCAGGTGCGCAAACTGGCAACCAACAACTATCATGATGAAGAAATGTCAGCCCCTATTGCCAGCGGCTCGTTCCTGTGCCGGGGCATGGTAGTGGCACCCTGCAGCATGAAAACCCTGGCTGCCATAGCCACGGGACTTGCCGATAACCTGGTGGCCCGGTCAGCGGACGTATGCATTAAGGAAGGACGAAAGCTTATCTTAATGCCCCGGGAAACTCCGCTGAGCCCCATTCACCTGGAAAACATGCTGAAGCTCTCCCGCCTGGGGGTTACCATCATGCCCCCGGTGCCCTCTTTTTACCAGCACCCCAAAACCATTACCGACCTGGTAAAGCAAACGGTAGGGAGAGTGCTGGATTTGCTGGGGATTGAAAACCACCTGGTCAAGCGGTGGGGCATTTAAAAAATTAGGCAGGTTAGATAGTAAATATGAAACAAGGAGGAGAGTCTACTGGGTAGGAACAAGATTTTGTACTATATTTCGAGTCTTTGCTTGGGGTTAGGTTTTGTATCATTGACAAGCCCATTATTTCTATGGTGGTTTATACACGGTGATTCTGAAAGATATATATGGATAATCAATGGTCCCTATCCTTTTAGTCATTTTGGAGGCGGGCCATTCCAAATGATAATGGGATTATCGTTGTTACTTATAGGGTGTACATTTATTGGGATTTCAACTGCAATCAGCAAGATAAACTCGCGAAAATAATTACATGTCACATTATCTATAAACTACGTAGCATGAGTAACGGAATACTTTACGTATAAACAGAGAGAGAACCTTAATGTTTCAAGGTTCTCTCTTCTTTATAATTTTATATAATCTCCCGCTTTCACTTTAATAATATTACGCTGGCCAGGAAAAAGTAAATCAACATACTTGTTACATCCATCAAAGTTGTAATAAACGGTCCCGACGCCAGGGCCGGGTCAATACCCATTTTATGGATAATAAGGGGAATGAAACTTCCCAGGATAGTTGCCACTATCATACTCAAGGCCAGGGATAACCCGAGCACCAACCCCAATTGGGGAGATTGCTGCCAAAGATAACCTATTATAGACAGTACTACTCCGCAAACTACCCCCACAAAAAGACCTACCCGAACCTCCTTGAAAATTACGGGCAAGACCCCCCGGGAACCGAGTTCGCCGGTGGCCAGTCCCCGTACAACCACGGCCAGCGACTGCGTAGCCACATTTCCGGGGCCCCCGGCCATTACCGTAATAAAAAAAGCTAAAGCGGCCACCTGCTCCAGAGCAGAGGAAAAATGGGATATAACATTACCCGCCAGCAGGGAGCCAAAAAGAAGAACGACCAGCCAGGGCAAACGCCTGATTGCCCTTTGAAAAGCACTCACATCAAATTCCTGCCCTTCGCTGTCCATACTGGCGGTCATCAACATAATATCCTCAGTAGCTTCCTCTTCAAGAACATCAAGCACATCGTCTACCGTTACAATCCCCAGCAATTCCCCATTATCATTAACAACAGGGATGGCAAGGAAGTCGTACTTTGCCACCTGGCGGGCAACTTCTTCCTGGTCGGTACGAACATGCACGCTAATGACATTTGTTCTCATAACATTTTCAATTAAGGAGTTAGGAGGAGCCAGTATAAGCTCCCTGAGGGAAATAATTCCTACCAGCTGATTATTGTTATTCACTACATAAATATAATAAATGGTCTCAGCATCCGGCGCTATTTCCCGGAGAATCTCAATGGCCTCCCCTGCGGTAATATTCTTGGGAACAGCCACGTACTCGGTAGTCATGATGCCGCCGGCAGTTTCCTTGCCGTATTTTAATAATTCCCTGACGCTTTTGGCATCGCTTGCATCCATAAAGCCCAGGAGCATTCGCTGCTTATCCTCGGGCAATTCCCCTACCAGGTCAACGGCGTCATCGGTAAACATTTGGGCGAAGATTTCGGCAGTACGCTGCCTCCCCAGCCCTTCCAAAAGCTGGGGAACCACTTCCCTGTCCAATTCCATCAATACCCCAGCCGCTTTATTGCTGTCCATCACCCGCAGAACCTTAACCCCCTGGGCCAGGTTTACGGATTTCATTACTTCTGCAATATCGGCAGCATGGAACCGTTTAAGACATTCCCGCAGCCTTTCGGTGGATACTTCATTAAGACACGATTCTATAGCCTGACATACGCGGTCCACATCCTTATGGGACATCGGGTCCACCTCCTCATCCAGGGCGGCCCGGTACCAAAAAAAGGAAGGTGGTAACCTGGGCAACCCATGTAATATTTAACTTACCCCGCCTACTGGGATCCGGGTCCACGCTACCACCTCCTAAAGTAAACAAGGCCCTCTCCGGGGCCACAACTTAAAAAGGCTAGCCACACCACCTTTTTGCCATTGAACCACACTTAAATTTATCAACTTTTACTACCTCTGTCAAGAAATTATTCCTTTTCCACGTAACCAAAAGTTCTAAGTAATCCTTCCCTGTTTCTCCAATCTTTCTTGACCTTGACCCATAAATCCAGGTATATGCGGGAACCAAGAAGTTGCTCTATTTCTTCCCGGGCCATCTGCCCTATCTGTTTTAACATTCTGCCACCCTTACCGATAAGGATAGCCTTTTGAGAATCTCTTTCTATATATATGGTGGCATTTACCACCACCAAGTTCTCCGAACGCTTCTTAACTTCATCTACTACCACGGCCACGGAATGAGGTACTTCCTGGCTGGTCAAATGCAGTACTTTTTCCCTGATTATCTCTGCCATTATAAAGCGCTCTGGCTTATCGGTAACCATATCATCCGGGTAATACTTCGGCCCTTCAGGTAGATGTTCAATTACCTTCTCTATCAATATATTCACATTCTCCCCCGTAAGGGCCGAAACCGATATAATTTCCGTAAAATTAAATTCCCGCTTAAAGGCACCGATAACCGGCTCCAGCTCACCCTTTTGCACCAAGTCTATTTTATTTACAACTAAAAATATAGGACCGCCCAGCTTTTTTAAAAGCTTAAGAATATACTTATCCCCTGCACCGGGGAGAAATGGTTCTACCATGAATAATACCACGTCCACTTCCTTTAGAGCTCCAAGGGCCACATCCACCAGGTGCTCCCCAAGCTTGTGCTTGGGCTTATGTATCCCGGGAGTGTCCAGAAAAACTATTTGAGCATCCTCCCTGGTTAGCACCAGGTGAATTTTATGCCTTGTGGTTTGCGGCTTGTCAGACATTATGGCTACCTTTTGTCCCACAACCTTGTTGAGCAGCGTAGACTTGCCTACGTTAGTTCGGCCGATTATAGAGACAAAACCTGACTTAAATTTCACCGTTTACCCCCACCCCCTACTTCCCTTCCATATCCAGTTCAAAGGCAGCCGGCAATAGTTCGTCCACCGTCATTACCTTGTATTCTCCTTCGTTATTAGCCATGTAAACCTTTATATCCCTGCCGAACTCCAGCAAAACCTGGCGGCAGGCACCACAGGGACTGCAATAATCCCGGGTATCTGCAAATATGGCAATTGCTTTAAATTCCCGCTCACCTTCGGAAACAGCCTTAAAAAGAGCCACCCGCTCGGCACATACTGTTAAGCCGTAGGAAGAATTCTCTACGTTACACCCGGTATAAATCTTTCCCCCTGCCGTTATGAGGGCAGCCCCAACTTGGAAGCGAGAATACGGAGCGTATGCATTTTCCCGGACCTTTCTGGCATAATCTATAAGTCTCTTTATATCTTTTTCAACTTCCATAAAAGTGACCCCTTTTCTTCTCAGGTGCAGCATGAAATCTTATTTAAATATGTGCTTTCCGAATACAAAAAACGCTACCACCAGGGAATGCAGGGCGGCCATCAGCACCGCCCCGGCCGCCACATCCTTGGCAGCCCGGGCCAGAGAATGATATTCCGGGCTTACAAGGTCAACCATTGCTTCTACAGCAGTATTTAAAAGTTCCGTTACCAGTACTAAAAAAATGGCCAGGATCACCCAAAGTAATTCCAACCTACTAATACCTATTACCCATGCCAGCACCAAGACCGCTGCAGCAGCTAAACAGTGAATACGCATGTTCAACTGTGTTTTTAAGGCGTAAAGAATCCCCCTGACAGCACATTTAAATCCCACGATTTTGCTGGATTTTGCCATGACACACCTACCTTAAAAGATTCACCCGCCTCATTACCGCCTCTTCCCTTTCCCGCATGGATTTTTTGTCCGCCTCGTTCTCGTGATCGTAACCTAAAAGGTGCAATACCCCGTGAACCGTCAAATAGGCCACTTCACGGTCAAAGCCGTGCCCGTATTCCACCGCCTGGCGGCGGGCAGTTTCCAGGGATATTACAACATCGCCAAGCACCGGCTCAGCCTCCCCGCCCGGCATGGAAGGACCTTCTCGCATGGCAAAACTCAGTACGTCAGTGGGGCTGTCTACCTGGCGGTATTTCCTGTTCAATTCATGAATCCCACTGTCGTCCATAAAGACCAGGCTGACTTCGGCCTCTTTATCACAGCCTTCTTCTTCCAGTATAATGTTTACCACATCAGTCACAAGTTTTACCAGTTCATCAGTTACCGGTACCTTTTCCTGCAGATTGTTTACGAGCACCGCCACGCTTGAATTTTCCCCTTTCCATTTCCGAAAAATCCGGGTATTCGATTCGGGAATGGAAAATTCCCGATAAAACTTTAAGGAAGGAGTTAGCAATGATGTCCAAATCCTTTAGGGTTAAGTCGCTTTCATCCAGTTGACCGTCCAATAATTTATCTTTGATAATCTTCCGAACCGTCCCCTCAACTCTTCCCGGGGTACGGTTTTGCATGGAACGCACCGCCGCTTCCACGGAATCGGCCAGCATCACCAGGGCAGCTTCTTTACTTTGGGGCTTGGGCCCATCATAACGGAAATCATCTTCGGAAATGTTTTCGCTACGCCCATTTTCCATAGCCTTGTGGTAAAAAAAACTGCACAGGCTTGTACCATGGTGTTGCTCAATTATGTTAATAACCTTCTGTGGCAATTTAGCCTCTCTGGCCATTTCCACACCGTCTTTAACGTGAGAAGTAAGAATAAGGGTACTTAAACTGGGGGCAATTTTTTCATGGGGGTTTTCAGAAGCCATTTGGTTTTCTATAAAGAAATAAGGTCTTTTAAGCTTTCCAATATCATGGTAATATGCCCCCACCCGTACCAGGAGCGGTTCTCCCCCAACCTCCTCGGCAGCCGATTCCGCCAAGTTACCCACCAAAATACTGTGATGATAAGTGCCCGGAGCCTCGGTAAGTAAACGCCGTAAAAGTGAATTGCTGGGGTGGGAAAGCTCAAGCAGCCTGACGGATGAGGTAATGGAAAAGGTACTTTCCAGGTAAGGCAGTGCCCCATTGGTTAATATGGAGGACAGTATGCCATTAGTTATCCCCATGGCCAGGCTGGAGGTTATCACAAGGCCCATTGGTGTATTGGATACCAACCCCATGGTAAATATAGCTAACACATTGGCTGCACTGACATAAACTCCGGCACGGGCCATGTCACCCCGCTGGCTTAATTTACTCACACCATAAACCCCGGTAATGCCTCCAATCAAACCAACCAGGGCAAACCTGATTTGCCCGCCCGTCATAACTCCTATAAGAAAGCTCATTACCGCCACAACCAGCACAGCCAGCCGTGAATCCAGCAGGATGGCAATAAGCATACCTGCCGCAGCCAAGGGCACCATATAGGCAAACAATGCACCAAATTGCGGCCATTGGGTCACGTTGATGGCCATAATAGCCTTACCTACACCCAGTACGCCAACTACTATCAATCCCAATAAATAAAGGTGCCCTGCATTTTGGTAAATTTCCTTGTTCTGCTGGTATAGATAGAACAAAACCACAACCATCAACAGGGCTACCAGCAGCGCGGTCCCGGCAATAGACTTTATCGGCAGGGACGGCCCTGTTAACCCCAGGGCCTCTAACTTGGCCATATGCTCCTCAGTAACTATTTCCCCTTCTCCAATTATTTTTTCCCCTTCTTTGATCGTAACCATCACCGGAGAAACAGATTCCATGGCCGTTTTTTGTAAAAGCTCTGTTTTTTCTTTATCAAAAAACTTATTCGGGCGAATAAATTTACGGACCAGACCCTCTGCCAGGCTTGCATAAGAAGGCGGCAAACCCAGGTGCTTTATCTGCCCAACCAATGTTTCCACAATTTGCCCTTGATTTTCAAAGGTAATCCCTTGCTCCATGGCCTGAGCTACCAGGCCGTTTACCCCCGATTCCACTCGCTCCAAATCCTGAGGGGAATTGTGAACAAGATCCTTGAGTACATTTTCAGGCAGCGGGAATTCTATAACCTCTTTAAGCTGCTTTAGTTTTTCTTCTTGGCTCAGCGATTGGTTCTTCTGTATACCCCCAATCGCCGATAAAACGGAAGAAATATCCTTCTGCACGGCCACACTTACCTGGGGGTCCACCTTATATTGTTTTTCAATGGCTTCTTTAGCCTGTTCTCTGGCTTCACTGGTTTTTACTTCATCTTCAAAAACAATACTGCGAGGGGCAAAAACATCGATGGGCGAGACTTGCCCCACCTGCAGGTTTACTTTCTGGGGAACGTAATCCACGGATATTATCAAGGTAAGCAAGGTAAAAAAAAGCACCGCAGCGATGCCCCTGCGCACCCTGCGTTTCTGCGCCAGGGAGGAAATTAATTCAAGGAATCTCTCCCCGACCCGCTTAAGGGAAAACATTATTTCACTCCTCTTTGGTGACGTCTGTCCTGCCATGGGAGTCGTATGCCCTGATAATTTTTTGTACCAGGGGGTGTCTGACCACATCCTCTTCGGTAAATTCGTGGAAGAATATACCTGTAATATTTCTCAAAACCTGCCGGGCATTTACTAACCCCGAAACTTGTCCCTTTGGTAAGTCTATTTGGGTAATATCACCAGTGATAACGGCCTTTGAACCAAAGCCTATGCGGGTCAAAAACATCTTCATTTGTTCAGGCGTTGTATTTTGAGCCTCGTCAAGAATAATAAAAGCATCATCCAGGGTACGACCCCTCATATACGCTAAAGGTGCAATCTCTATAATATTCCGTTCCAGATATTTTTGAGTGCTATCAATACCCAATACATCATATAAACTATCATAAAGTGGACGAAGATAAGGGTCTACCTTTTCTTGTAAATCACCGGGCAAAAATCCAAGCTTTTCTCCGGCCTCCACCGCGGGGCGGGTAAGAATTAACCTTTTAACTTTTTTGTTTTTTAAAGCTTTAATGGCCATTACCACTGCCAGGTAAGTTTTCCCGGTCCCTGCCGGCCCGATGCCAAAAACTATATCATGCTTGCGGATTGCCTCAATATATTTTTGCTGCCCGAAAGTCTTTGGCTTAATCTGTTTCCCTCCGGGGGTAACCAGGGTAATATCCCGAACTAAAGACGACAGGGCATTGCTCATCCCAGCCTTTACAGCCTTTATCGTATAATTAATTTCGTGAAGTGTCAGGTGGTTTCCGGCCCGGTAAAACTCTTGTAGTTGTTTTAATACTCTCTGGGCCTGGCGTACTTGCTCCGGTGGACCCAGAATGACCAGTTCCTCACCCCGTACCACCACCCTCACACCTAATGTTTTTTCAATAAGGGAAAGGTTTTCATCATGTCTGCCGAATATTTCGGCGGCAGCCCCTATATCATCCAAAGTAACTCTGGTTTCCGTATAGTCCGTCAATACTGCCAGCCCCTCCTTAGGGTTTAAATGGCTCCTCAATGCCGATTTCCTCCAAGGTTTCTATTAAAACTTTCATTCTCACCATGTTCTCCCTGTGGCCAACCTTTATTTCTTCAACCTTCCGGCCAATAATCTTAGCATTGCCAGAAAGCTTACTCTTTGCTTCGGAAATAGCCATTTCCACGGCCTTTTTCCGGGCTTCATTATAACTCCTTTTTTCCTTGAAAGACTCAAGCTCGAAATATCGTTCCGTATTGACTTCTACGGGAAGGTTAATATTCCTCCATGTGGGTAATCTTTTAGTAACAACATCTTTATCAAATTTATTAAATGGTATTTTTTTGGGCCCTGCTAGAATTATTTCCTTGTCTCCTATTTTCATGCAAACCCTGGAAATTTCATTTCCAGTTCGGCGAACCCCTGTTTCTACCAACTCAACTTCACCGTAACCTTCGTACCAAACCCTGGCATGAACAATGCCCCGGGCGTGAACATAGCGGGGTTGTTCTTCCCGGGGCCGTCCTTTAGCCGTTCCTTCCTGTTTCCCGGTTTCTTCATTAACTTCAGGCGGCGGAATTTCCCCGGAAATTAGTATCTGCCCCTTTTTAACCGTCTGACCTTCCTCCACCACCGGGTGACCTTTAAGAACCAATATTTCTTTTATTAAACCTGCTTTCACAGCCACAATATGGGTAGGGTTATCGTCCCCGCCCTCCGGGGGCAATGTTTTTTCTGCAATTTCTACCACTGCCCTTGTCCCCTTAATATGCACACCTACCCAGAATACCTTCGGCAATCTGTCCTGAATAGCCTTCTCCACTTTAAAAATATCCAAATTCCTTTTTAAAACACCTGGGAATAGACCGGCTTGACGTGCCACCTTTAATACCTCCGCATCTGTTACGGTTGTATTGCCGGTTACTTCTACGAACCAAATAAAAGAAGATAGCATGTACAGTAAAGCCAGAAACAAAACCGCCCCCACGGCCATGGTTTTACGCCGGCGAATTCTGGAAATAAAAAAGGGAAATCCGTAACGGCCTTCAATGGAGAACCGGCACCCCGTTTCACGGGCTATATGCCGTAGCGGGCGCAAACCACTTAAACGTATGCTGGCCATAATCCTGTCCTGGCTTATCCACTTTATATTCCAAAGCCAAATGCCCCTGCTGGATGCCATATTTATCAGTCGCTCGGGGGCTGCACCGCGAATTACCACCGTGACATAGCCGATTAAAAAGGAAATGATTCTAAATAAAGTCATCCATTTACCTCCTTACTCTAAAAATATAATGCTTTTTATCTGCCCCTCCACGCACATCTCATCAGGCAGGATGTTACGTAACTGAAGTCCTTTCCCGGCTATTTCAATTTCCCCCTCTCCCACTGCCACGCGCACCAGCTCAGGGGTATACTCTGTAATTCCCCGGTGGTTTTCCAAAAAAACCTGCATGTTTCCCACCAAAATAATTTTGGGCAAGTCTAACATTACATCACCAGGAATTTCCAATATCTCGGAAAACTGTTGCTTAACTTTCTTTTTTACATCGCGCCAGGCCATAAAAAAACCCCTCCTTAACCATAAATCTATGCGGCTAGGAGAGGAAAGATTACTCAGTACTGGCTAATAATGGTTTGTTCCATATAACCCCAAAAAGAAAACAATAATCTAAAAAAATTTATTAATATAGTATTTTTGATAAAATTATTTTATGAGCTTTATAAAGGAATGAATAAAGAATAATAGAAATATGTAAACATTTATAATTTATATTTAAAAACCTAAAAGGAACGATAGAGCATGACTGAACCAAAACATAGGTTAACTCAAATGACCAGGAGTTCCGGGTGAGCGGCCAAATTAGGGCCCCTGGCCCTGTCGCAGGTACTGCGACAGCTACCGAAACTTGAACACCCCAACCTCCTGGTGGGGCTGGAAACTTCAGATGATGCAGCGGTTTATAAGCTTAATGAATCCACTGCCATCATCAACACCGTTGACTTTTTCACCCCTGTGGTAGACGACCCGTACCTGTTCGGGCAAATTGCAGCAGCAAACTCATTGAGCGATATTTACGCCATGGGCGGGCAGCCCTTGCTTGCCCTGAATATAGTATGTTACCCTAATTGCCTCCCCCCGGAAATGCTTTCGGAAATTCTCCGGGGAGGTGCCGACAAAGTAATGGAGGCCGGGGCAATCATAGCTGGCGGCCATACCGTTGAAGATGACGAGCCCAAGTACGGCCTCGCAGTAACGGGACTGGTACATCCAGAGAACATAACTACCAATTCCTCGGCCCGGGAAGGAGACCTTCTGGTATTAACCAAACCCCTGGGTACCGGAATTATCAGCACCGCAGTTAAAGGCGGGCTGGCCCCTAAAGAGATAGCAGAGAAAGCAGTGGAAGTAATGAGAGAACTCAATAAAAAAGCAGCCGGGGTTATGACCGCGGTTGGTGCCAGTGCCTGTACTGATGTAACCGGCTTCGGCCTTTTGGGACACGGGGCGGAAATGGCCGAGGCCAGCGGGGTAAGTCTGGAAATATGGGCTGAGACAATTCCCCTGCTGCCAAATACCATGGACATGGCCGCCATGGGCATGATTCCTGCAGGCGCCTACCGCAATCAAGATTACCTCAAAGACAAAATAAACTTCTACGGTAAAATAAGTTCAGAAATGCAATTAATCCTTTGTGACCCGCAAACCTCCGGGGGGCTCCTCATTTCCGTACCGGAAGCAAAATTGGAGGAACTAATGCAGGGCATGGATGACGCCGGGGTGTCCCAGGCATCTGTAATGGGCAAAGTGACTAAGCGAGGGCGCTATTTGATTAATGTGGTGTAAAATAGGAGGTATTAATCGTGGTAAAAGAAGTAGACTGCCGGGGGCTGAATTGCCCGCAGCCGGTAATAAACACTAAAAAGGCCCTGGATGAAATTGAAAGCGGACAAGTAGTGGTCATAGTGGACAACCCCGTGGCCCGCCAAAATGTAACCCGCTTTGCCAGGAATGCCGGCCACCGGGTGGAAGATAAAGAAGAAAACGGAAATTTTTATATTACCATTACCAAGGGGGAAACTGAAACAAAGCAACCGGAACAGGAACAGCCGCAGCCGGTATCGGCGGCAAAACCAATCTACTTTATTACCACCAACTGCCTGGGGCAGGGTTCACCGGATTTGGGGACGGTATTAATGAAAAGCTTGATGAAGACCCTGGCAGAAAGCGAGCCCTTTCCCGAAGCCCTGATATTTTTAAATACCGGGGTGTATCTAGTTTGCGAGGGGGCGGAAGTATTGCCATACCTCCAAAAACTTTCGGAAGCAGGTACCCAAATCCTAGCTTGCGGCACCTGCCTGGATTACTACCGGCTACGGGAAAAACTGGCCGTAGGTACCATTTCCAACATGTATGAAATTAACAGCAAAATCACCGGCCCCAATAAAGTTATAACCATTGCCTGATTGTCCGCCTTTTCCTGCCGCCCCGGTTATTTAAAACCTCACCCATAATAATTGATGCAGCGAGGGCGTTCCGGCTGTTTATTAGCTTTTGCAGGGGAATAGCCCCGCCTTTTTGATAACTTAAAAAACAGGGACCAGGGTCCCCGCCCCCCCTTTTCACGCCCGGCCCGCCTCCGGCTTCCGCAACGGCATCCCGCTCATAAGGTTCCGTTGTTTTGCTGCTCTCCGGGGTCCCACCCGCAAATACCTGATTCGGAACAGCAGATTCATTTTTCCGCTCCTCCCAGGAAATACCGGGTATTTGTTCTTTTTCCGCAGCAGTACCCCCGGGTTTCCTGTTCCAGAGCCCGGGTAAAGGATCGTCGGGGCCCGGCAATTCCACCGGCTTTTCCCGGTGATTCCACGGCCCGGGCAGGGGAACATCTTCGCCGGGAATCTCGGTTCGCGGAAACTGTGGACGCGGGCCGGGAAACCGGGTGCTCTTTCCTGCCCTTGCCATTATTTTTTGAATAATGAAAATGAATATTAAAATCCAAATTAGCGTTTTCATGGCTTAACACTTCCACTAATCTGTTTCAAATTTTTGCCCGTAACCAGCATCATCAGTTCCCTGCCCGACTTTAGATATGTTTTCACGCATCTTTGTGTCGGCCATCAGGTTTTGCAGATTGTAATAATCCATGACTCCCATTTTGCCCTGCCGCAATGCGTCCGCCAGGGCCCTCGGCACTTCAGCCTCCGCCTCCACAACTTTTGCCCGCATTTCTTCCACATAGGCCTTCATTTCCTGCTCCCTGGCCACTGCCATGGCCCGCCTTTCCTCAGCCTTGGCCTGGGCTATGCGCTTATCCGCCTCCGCCTGGTCGGTTTGCAAGATAGCCCCGATGTTGCGCCCTACATCCACATCCGCAATATCAATAGAGAGAATTTCGAATGCCGTCCCGGCATCAAGACCCTTTTCCAGCACGGTATGAGAAATGGAATCCGGATTTTCCAGAACATCCTTATGGCTGGCAGAGGAACCCACGCTGGTAACAATACCTTCGCCCACCCGGGCAAGGATGGTGTCCTCCCCGGCGCCGCCCACCAGGCGGTCAATATTGGCCCTGACGGTAACCCTGGCCATAACTTTTACCTCTATGCCGTCCTTGGCCACCGCCGACACCCAGGGAGTCTGGACAACTTTAGGATTAACACTCATTTGCACCGCTTCCAATACATCCCTGCCGGCCAAATCAATGGCGGCCGCCCTTTCAAAAGGCAGGGAAATGTCGGCCCGCTCGGCAGCAATCAGGGCATCCACCACCCGGTCAACATTACCGCCGGCAAGATAGTGAGCCTCCAATTGGTTAACCGTTACCATTAACCCGGCTTTATCCGCCTTGATCAGCGGGTTAACAATTTTAGCCGGCGGTACCCGGCGCAACCGCATACCTATAAGGGTTATGATTCCGATTTTTACCCCCGCAGCCAGAGCGGAAATCCATAATCCCACCGGTATGAAGCTAAGGATGACAACCACTGCAATAATTATAAAAAAAACTACCAATAAAAAGGAAACAAGTCCAATACTCAAGAGAATAACCTCCTTAAATTTCTTTGCCTATCCTACGGACCACTACCCGGCCGCCTTCCACGCCAATTACCTTTACCTTTACACCCCTGGGTATATATTCTCCCTCGGAAACAACATCCAGCCTAATGTTTCCCACTTCAATGGTCCCCGACGGGCGCAAGGGGGTAAGAACCGTACCGGTATGACCAACGTAACGGGCCAGATCCGTTTTAGGAGCCAGATATCCTTCCTCCTTATACTGCCGGCTTCCGAGGGAAAGCCGCTGCCACAATTTTAATTTACTCGCCCCCCTTACACCCATAAAAAAAAGTATAATGGTAACTAAAAGGGCTATAACCACGGCCTGCATCGCCCGGGTAACATCTACAACCAGCAGAAAAACGCCCCACCCCAGGAGAAGCAATCCTGTCACACCGGCAATGCCAAAGCCGGGGCTGATAAATATTTCCAGTGCCAATCCCATTATACCCAGTATAAAAAATAATACCGCCAGCCAGGGTAATAGATCAGAAGCCATCACAACTCCCCCACAGGTAAATTTAAAATGCTCGACACCCGCAAAAGCAGGGGCCGAGCATAACAGACAAAGCTGCTTCGCTGCTTCCGGCGAGGAAGGGCAAAAGGCTGGTCAGTAAAAGAGCTATCCTTCACCGAAATGTATAATAAAAACGGGCAACTACCGTTTTCTGCGTTTTCTAGCTGCCTCGGACTTTTTCTTCCTCCTTACACTCGGCTTTTCATAATGTTCATGCCTGCGAGCTTCTGCCAGAATGCCGGACTTCTGGCAGGTACGTTTAAAGCGCCGGAGGGCACTGTCCAGTGTTTCGTTCTTGCCAACCCTGACAACCGCCATTGCGTTATCCCCCCCTCCGCCGGCAAATAAAACCAACCCCACATAAACTTTGAACACATCCTTCACTTACTATAATATGTTTCCAAAACCCGCCTCAATGCCACGGTTAAAACCCCGGCGGCTAAAAGCGGTTCAACTCTTGCTAATCAACCCGGTGGCCACTTAAAGGGCCTTCCGGCCAAAAGATGGTAATGAACATGAAATACCAGCTGGCCGGCATCTTCGTTACAGTTAGATACGAGACGGAAGCCACTTTCCAGTCCCATTTCCCGGGCCACGCTGGCTATCGCCCGGTGAAGGTCACCCATTAACTGCCCGTTTTCCTCGTCCATATCAAATAAAGTAGGAATGTGCTTTTTGGGAATAAATAACAGGTGGGTAGGAGCTGCCGGGTTAATATCCTTAAAGGCCATTACATTTTCGTCTTCGTATACTATATCTGCTGGAATTTCCTTTTTTACTATTTTACAAAAAATACAATCTTGCACCCTTGCCACCTCCCCCCATAAAAAATGGGCAGACCAGCCTTACTCCTGAAAGTTTATTCAACATAAAACGAATAAATCCTTCCTCCTCCCGGCATTTAAACTATTTTTCCAAGTAAATAATCCTCCCGAACTTTTTCTCCCTTAACATCCACCAGCTTTCCACGCAGTTCAGGTTCAGCCGGGAAAACCATTTTTATATAATTGTCCGTAAGGCCCTCATATAAATTATTACTTTTATCCCATAATTGTTCAACCAGAACCGTCATTTTTTTGCCTACACAGTTGGATATAAATTTTCGGCGCAGTTCTTTGCCCAATTTTATTAGAGCCTTACTTCTACGCTCTTTTTCCCCGGCAGGAACCTGATCCTCAAAAGAAGCTGCCGCCGTACCCCGGCGGGGAGAATATTTAAAGACATGGAGGTTGGAAAAACCTATTTCTTTAACAAAATTAAAGGTGTTTTTAAATTGCCTTTCTGTTTCTCCGGGAAATCCTACCATAACATCGGTAGTAATGGCAACACCGGGCATTTTTTCTCTTATTCTATCTATAAGATTTCGATAGTGCCTGGTATCATATCTTCTTCTCATTCGCCTTAACACCTGGTCGTCCCCGCTCTGCAAGGGGAGATGCAAGTGCCTGCAAACAAGGGGAGACGAAGCCAGAACATCAATCAGTTCAAAATCAACGTCTTGAGGCTCCAACGAACTTAAACGAAGCCGGTATAACCCCTCCAAGCGGGAAATCTCCCGCACCAAAACAGCCAGGTTCAGTTCCCCGGGAATATCTTTCCCGTATGCACCGGTATGAATACCTGTCAACACAATCTCTTTATAACCGCAATCCAAAAGGCGCCTGGCCTCCGCCAGGACACTTTCCAGGCTGCGGCTGCGTAACGGCCCCCGGGCGTAGGGAATGATACAATAGGCACAGTAATTATCGCAACCCTCCTGAATTTTTAAAAAACCACGAACACGGTTCTGTTCCAGGGCAGGCGGTAATTCCTCAAATCCGGTAGCGGCCATTACATCCGTTACCGCATTAATCGGGCCCCCGTTTCCGGCGGCTTCCTCCACCAGTTCCACAATCCTTGACCTGTCTCTGGTGCCCACTACGAGATTAACGCCGGGAATTTCCAATACCTTTCCTGGAGAAGTTTGGGCATAACAGCCCGTAACCACCACCAAGGCATCCGGATTGGTTCGCTTTGCCCTGCGTATAAGCTGCCTGGACTTGCGGTCCCCTATGTGAGTAACGGTACATGTATTGATGACATAAATATCGGCAGCATCGTCAAAATTTACAACTTCATAGCCCTTTTCTTTGAACAGTCGCTTAATAGCAGATGACTCGTATTGGTTAACCTTGCACCCCAACGTGCTGAACGCCACTTTCTTTTTTTCCATTTTGTGCACCACCAAGGTCTCCCCATTCATAAAGTACCAGGGAAAGGGCAGCCAGCCCCGCGGTTTCAGTACGTAGAATACGCGGGCCCAAAGTTACCGGTACAACCCCTTTCCTATAGGCCTGCTCAAACTCTTCCGGGTGAATCCCACCCTCGGGACCTATAAAAATATAAATCTCCGGGGGGGCAGCCAATTTCCTCAATACGTCCCGCATTTTTTGCTCGCTTTCACCTTCATAAGGCATTAAAGCCACAGCTCCGTTAGGAATATCCTCCAGGGCCTCCCACCAGGTCATGGGAGTTACAACACGGGGTACTACAGCACGGCCACACTGCTTGGCGGCTTCAACGGCTATGCGCTGCCAGCGGTCCCGCCTTTCAGCCGCCTTCCTGGGTGAGAGTTTTACCACGGAGTATTTGCATATTACAGGAATTATTGAAGTCACTCCCAGCTCGGTTCCCTTTTGAACCACCAGGTCCATCTTTTCACCCTTAGAAAGGCCCTGCACTAAAGTAACCCGCACCGGAGGTTCTCCCCCGGCCTGTCCCTCTTCCAAAATCTCGCACCTTACCTTATCCCTGGAGACACTTTCAATTCGGACCTCGTATACCTTACCATCCCCATCTAATACAGTAATTATATCCCCGGGGCCCATTCGCAATACCCGGGTTATATGGCGAACATCCGGCCCCGAGATAGTAATACGCCCGGATTTTATCTGTTCGGGAGACACAAAAAAACGCGCCATAAAACCGGCCCTCCAAATATGGACTTCCACATTACACTTTCTTACAAGCGTACAGCAGTCAAGACAACCCACTCATCTTTTTCATAAACCTTTTCCACTGCCAATCCCGTCTTTTTTAAGGCCTCGCAAACTTCCGGCAGGTGTTCTTTAATGATACCTGACGCTATAAAATAACCGCCGGCCTCCAACATCCCGGCAACATCGGGGGCAAGTTCCTTGATAACGGAAGACAATATATTTGCAACAACCAGCTGAAAAGTACCACTTACATTATCCAGGAGATTTCCTTCCCGAACCTCCACTATTGATTGCAGCCCGTTACGCCGTACATTCTCCCTCGCAACACGCACCGCCACCGGATCTGAATCCACGGCAACAACCTTTCCCGCTCCCAGGCGCGCCGCAGCAATTGCCAATATTCCGGAACCGGTACCAACGTCAACTAATTTGTCACCGGGCTTTATATATTCTTCAATCATTTCCAGGCACATGGCCGTGGTAGCATGGGTTCCAGTACCAAAGGCCTGGCCGGGGTCTATGTCTATGATGACTTCTTCCCCCTGTGCATGATATTCTTCCCAGGTGGGCTTTATAACCAGCCGCTTTCCTATTTTTACGGGTTTATAATAAGCCTTCCAGGCGTTTTGCCAATCTTCTTCCTTCAACTCCCGGGTCTCCACCCGGGCCCCGTGTACTTCAGCTTTATCCAGAAAAACTTTTAAACCCTGCAGTTTTTCCTTTTCCGTTCCCTGCGGGAAATAAGCCTTGACAATGGCCGGGCTACCGGGCTCAGGTAAGGTATCAGGCCTTATTTCCGGCTCTTCCCGGCTTAAATTCCACAAAAGGGCCGGGTCGTCAATGACAACGCCCCCGGCTCCCATCTCCCTCAGTGCGTAACTCAGAGCCTCAATCCATTCCCCTGGAATGTATACTGCAATTTCCACCCATTTGGACATGCCTCGCTCACATCTCTTATTTCTTATTTATTGCCATAACTTCTTCTTTTTTCCCTTTCCTGCCCTGGCGCGATCACCTAGCCCATAAAGGCGTCGCGCATTTTTTCGAAAAAACCCTTTTCGGCTTCCTTCGGTTCTTCTCCCATACTGCGGCCAAATTCTCTCAATAACTTCCGCTGCTGTTCATTAAGCTTGGTTGGGGTAACAACTCTCACCTTGACATGTTGATCCCCCCTGCCGTAACCGTTGATATCGGGAATTCCTTTGCCCCGCAGGCGAAAAACCGTTCCCGTTTGGGTTCCCTCGGGAATTTTCAGGCTGACCTTACCCTCAAGGGTAGGCACCTCCAATTCATCTCCCAGGGCGGCCTGCACAAAGGAAATGGGCATTTCGCAAATGATATCGTTTCCTTCCCGCTTGAAAAATTTATGGGGTTTAACCCGGATATAAACGTAAAGGTCCCCCCTGGGACCTCCCCGGGTCCCAGCCTCTCCCTCACCGGGCACCCGCAGGCGGGAACCGTTATCCACCCCTGCGGGAATCTTAATATGAATGGTCCTCGTACGCCTTACCTGGCCCGTACCGTAACACGTGGGGCACGGCTTTTCTATTATGGTTCCTTTCCCACGACAGCGGTCACAAGTGCGGGATTGTACCACCCGGCCAAAGGGAGTATTTTGGGCAAACTGCACTTGCCCGGTGCCACCACACTGCATACACGGCCTCGGCTTAGTTCCAGGGGCGGCACCGCT
The DNA here is from genome assembly GCF_056316025.1 of Desulfofundulus sp. JL263-se. Taxonomy (NCBI): domain Bacteria; kingdom Bacillati; phylum Bacillota; class Clostridia; order Eubacteriales; family Peptococcaceae; genus Desulfofundulus; species Desulfofundulus sp. JL263-se. The sequence goes on from NZ_CM149993.1 coordinate 2,388,472, forward strand.
GCCGCCACAGGTCCCACAATCTTCTGTCCGGGGCACCTTGATATCTCTTTCCAGGCCAAATGCGGCCTCTTCAAGGGAAAGTTCTATATCCACCCGGATATCGGCACCCCTCTGGGGGCCGGTTCGCCGCCGTCCCCCGCCGAAAAACATATCAAATATATCTCCAAGCCCTCCAAAGTCAGTGCCAAACCCGCTGAATCCACCAAAGTCCTCAAATCCGCCCTGGCCGTCAGTTGCAGCATGGCCGAAACGGTCATAGGCAGCCCGCTTCTCATCATCCATCAATACATGGTAAGCTTCATTAATCTCCTTGAATTTTTCCGCCGCCTGTTTGTCGTTCGGGTTGGCATCGGGATGATACTTGCGGGCCAGTTTTCGGTAAGCCTTTTTTATTTCTTCTTTAGTAGCGTCTCGGGATACCCCAAGTACTTCGTAATAATCTCGTTTAGCCACGGTTTCACCACCTTTCCGATTATAAACACCACAAGGAGGGCGGTGTCCGGCAAGACCGGTAATTCGCCGCCCTCCTTATGCTACATACTCTGCTTCTATTTATAAAGCAATTTTTTCCAATCATGGCCGCCGTATATTACCATTCTACGTTAGAATTTAAAATCCTGTTACTTATCCTTGTTCTCTCCGTCATCCTTTACTTCGTATTCCGCATCCACAACGTTTTCCTCCTTTTTATCTCCCTGTGTTCCTGCCTGACCCTGCTGTGCCTGCTGCTGGTATATTGAGGAAGTTAATTCATAAAGAGGCTGGGTCAAATTTTCCAGCTTCGCCTTGATATTTTCCTTATTGTCTCCTTTGAGGGCCTCTCGCAATTCTTCCTTGGCCTTTTCAACTTTTTCAACCAGGGCCGGGTCTAATTTATCCTTATTATCCTTAATGGTTTTTTCAGCCTGGTAAATCATGCTGTCGGCCTGATTTTTAATTTCGGCCAACTCTTTGCGCTTTTTGTCTTCTTCCGCATACTTTTCGGCCTCTTTAACCATACGCTCAATTTCCTCTTCACTAAGATTGGAGCTCCCTGTAATGGTAATACTTTGCTCCTTACCGGTACCCTTATCCCTGGCCGAGACATGCACTATACCGTTGGCATCAATGTCAAAAGTAACTTCAATTTGAGGAACCCCCCGGGGTGCAGGCGGAATACCCGTCAGCTGGAACCTGCCAAGGGTCTTGTTATCCCTGGCCATGGGACGCTCGCCCTGCAATACGTGTATCTCCACGGTAGTTTGACCGTCGGCGGCGGTGGAGAAAATCTGGCTCTTGGAGGTGGGAATGGTGGTATTACGCTCGATAAGCTTGGTAAATACTCCGCCCAGCGTTTCTATACCCAGGGACAAAGGTGTGACGTCCAGGAGCAGCACATCTTTTACCTCACCAGCAAGCACCCCGGCTTGAATGGCCGCGCCAATGGCCACACACTCGTCCGGGTTGATACCCTTATGGGGTTCTTTGCCGAAAAATCTTCTTATTGCTTCCTGTACGGCCGGTATCCGGGTGGAACCGCCAACCAGTAAAATTTTATCTATATCCTTGGGCTCCAGCCCGGCGTCCTGCATGGCCTGCCTGGTAGGTCCCATGGTTTTTTCCACCAGGTCTGCGGTCAATTCCTCAAATTTGGCCCTGGTAAGATTCATATCCAGGTGCTTGGGGCCATCGGCATCTGCAGCAATAAAAGGCAAGTTAATATTGGTAGTGGTTACGGTACTCAACTCCACCTTGGCCTTTTCCGCCGCCTCTTTTATCCTTTGCAGAGCCATGCGGTCTTTACTCAGATCTATGCCCGTTTCTTTCTTAAACTCATCTATCAAGTAATCCATAATCCGCCTATCAAAGTCATCTCCACCCAGGCGGTTATTACCACTGGTAGCCTTGACCTCGAATACGCTGTCCCCCAACTCCAGGATGGATACGTCAAATGTACCTCCGCCCAAGTCAAATACCAATATGGTCTGGTCCTCTTCCTTATCAAGACCGTAAGCCAGGGCCGCCGCGGTAGGTTCGTTGATTATCCTCAGCACTTCTAACCCGGCAATTTTTCCGGCGTCCTTGGTGGCCTGGCGCTGGGAATCCGTAAAGTAAGCCGGCACCGTTATCACTGCCTGGGTAATTTTTTCACCCAGGTATGCCTCGGCATCGGCCTTTAACTTTTGTAAAATCATGGCAGAAATTTCTTCCGGTGTATATTCCTTGCCGTCAATAACCTCTTTATGCTTAGTGCCCATATGCCGCTTTATGGATTGAATAGTTCTTTCTGGATTACTTATGGCCTGGCGCTTGGCCACTTGACCTACCAGGCGTTCACCTGTTTTGGAAAAACCAACAACGGAAGGGGTGGTACGTCCCCCTTCGGCGTTGGGAATTACTACCGGCTCGCCGCCTTCCATAACTGCCATGCATGAATTGGTGGTTCCAAGGTCAATACCTATTACTTTCCCCATTACTACTACCTCCTTATTAAACATATCTACGAAGAACGAGCCACTTTTACCATGGCCGGTCTGATTAGCTTATCTTTATAAAAGTACCCCGTGCGCAACTCTTCCATAACTGTATTGTCGGGGTACTGGTCAGTTTTTTCTTGCATTACAGCTTCGTGCAGTGTAGGATCAAATTCCTCACCTTTAGCGGAGATGGCCTTAAGACCTTCATTCTCCAGGATCTCCTTTAACTGGCGGTATATCATTTTAACTCCCTCTAAAAGCTTATCAACATCTCCCGGAGGAGTTTCCAGAGCCCGCTGGAAATTATCAAGCACCGGCAAAAGTGCCGATACCAGGGGCTCCGAAGCATATTTCCAAAACTCTGCCTTTTCCTTCTGGGTTCTTTTGCGATAGTTATCAAAATCTGCCTGCACCCTGAGCAAGCGGTTAAAATATTCATCAGCCCTGGCCTTTTCCCGGGTCAGTTCCTCCTTTAATTTGTTCAATTCATCTATTGCACCTGTTTGCTGCTGCTCCTCGGTATTACCGATCTCTTCCGGCTCAACTTCCGTAGAATCGCACCGGGGCTCACCTTCCCCGGTATTACCCTCATCAGCTGTATCACCTTTTTGTTCTTCCGCGCTCTCAACCGTGTTATCACAGGTCTGAACCTTTTGCGCATCATCTTTATTATCATGACTGGCTGTACTTATTTCTTCCGGGTTAACTTCTTGCTCTTCCAACTTTCCGTTATTTCTGTCGCTCATCTGAATTCACCTCTCTAAAAGGATCTACCTCTCAGCCCTTGGGAATAACTCTATCCATTTCAACCCCGGAATTCTCCTTTTCCTCTTTTTTCTTAATTATCGTATCAATACGCAAAATAGCTTCGGCTATTTCTCCCGCTGCTTTCAAGGCATATATCTTAACCAGTGCCGGGTCGACAACACCCAACTGATACATATCCACTACTTTTCCGTCATCACAATCAATACCCAGGGAATCCAAGCCCGAATCCTCCTGGGCGGCCATTGCGTCCCTTATTTTCTCCAGCGGGTTAAAGCCGGCATTGGCCACAATCTGGGACATAGGCCGCTTGAGGGCCTCTATTACACAGTCTACCCCGTATACTGTCATTCCCCTGATGCCTGCTTTCTTCCGTTCTATTTCCCTTGCCACCGCCAGTTCCAGCGCACCGCCCCCGGGAACAACCCCTCCGCGCAGGGCGGCCTGAACGGCAGAGGCAGCATCCCTGGCAATGCGCTCCCTTTCCCCCACCACCTCTGAGGTGGCAGCGCCTACCAGTACGGTGGCCATGGGCTTACCCTGCCCGCCGGTTACCCAAACCTGCTCCAGCTTTTTATTATGGCAGACCTTTTCTGCCCGGCCTAAAAAGCCCTTTATCTGGCCAATATCCCTTTTAAGGGCTGTACGTTTTATAATCCGGGCACCCGTATGTTCGGCCACCCGTTGCAGCTCCTTGTTGGAAACGCGCTGCACAACCATTATACCGGCATCGGTAAGGATTTCTTCTGCTGCATCATGCACACCGCGATCAACCAGTACCACATTTGCCCCGGCAGAAACAATCTTTTCTACATTTTTTTTAAATTGTTCTTGCAATTCCAGGTAACGGTTAAAACCTGCCTCCGTAGAAAGGGCTTCAGTTTCTATTTCTTCCGGCTCCAGGGCATCATCAATGACCAGTACGGCGGCATTCTCCAGTTCAGCGGGCATCTGGCGGTTCATCGGCTCTTTATTAATAATTACACCCAGGAATACCTGATTATCCGTACCCTCCTCGGCCACTACGGTGTCAGAAAATTTAAAATCCGGATCAACGATCTCTTTTCTTCCGATAAGATGTGCCGCTTCCACCACCAGATCCGCAATGTCATGGTGCTCTCTCCCGGCAACCAGGGCTACTTGCCACAAAACAGGATCACCGGTACCACTTACAGGACGCACTCTAGCCTGCATTAACTCCAACCCGTGCTTTATTCCAAACCTCAGGCCCTCTATTACCCGGGCAACGGGCACCCCCCTGGCCACCTGATCAACTCCCATGGACACCATGGTTCCGGCCATGACGGTGGCCGTGGTGGTACCGTCCCCGATTTCATCTTGCTGGGCCCGGGCCACGTTGATCAGCATGCGGGCAGCAGGATGATTTGCCTCCATTAAAGTGAGGATGGTAACACCATCGTTGGTTATCACCACATCCCCGAATTTATCAACCAGCATTGTATCCAGGCCCTTCGGCCCCAGTGTACCTTCCACCGATGAAACTATGGCCCGAACGGCATTACTGTTGGTAATTAACGCAGCCAGCCGTTCGTCAACTTCCGATCCTTTGTTGGCCTGCTGTTTAAGGCTCAAGCTTTAATCCTCCTCACCTGCCGCGCCCCTTGAACAACCGGTCCATTACCAGGGATAAATTCTTTGTCATGTATTCCACTACTGCAACTACCCTGGCATAATCCATCCGCGTCGGCCCAAGTACCCCTATCGATCCTATCGGCTGGCCGCCAAAATGATATGTTCCCATAACCATGCTGCATTCGCGCATGTATTCGTTGCTCATCTCGCCACCAATACGCACCAAAACTCCCTTTGAATCTTCCATTACATCGGACATCAGGCTGGCTAACAGGGACTCCTGTTCCAGAAGGCTCAATAAAGTTTTGACCTTCTCCACGTTGTGAAATTCCGGCTGGTTAAGAATATTAAATACCCCGCCCAGGTAAATTTTATCCTCAGCTTCCATTATCAGGCCTTCCCTGATTGATTCCATGGCCTTACTTAAAATTTGTTTTTGCTTGGCTAATTCAAAATAGATTTCTTTAATTAATGTAAGCCTGATGGCTTCCATGGTACGTCCCTGCAACTTGCGGTTAAGTACAGAGGAAATGGTCTCAAGGTCCGCGGAAGTAATACTTTCCGGAATTTCGATAATACGGTGATGAACTGTCCCGGCTTCTGTAATTACAATTATCATGGCCTGGCCTTCATTCATTTGTACCAGCTGAATGTGTTTAAAGGAAACCTTACCCCTTTGTGAAGTCATTACCACGGCAGCATAGTTTGTAAGTTGAGACAGCATATCCCCCGTACGTTGAATAACCTCTCCAATATCTTTAACTTTAGTTTCATAACCCTTTTTAATAAGGTCTTCTTCTTCCTTGGTAAGTCCTTCCCGCTGCATCAAATTATCCACGTAATACCGGTAACCTAAATCCGAAGGAATGCGCCCTGCAGAAGTATGGGGCTGCTCTATTAGACCCATTTCTTCCAAGTCGGCCATTTCGTTTCTTATAGTAGCGGGGCTTACTCCCAATTTATATTTACGGGCAATGGTTCTGGAACCAACCGGCTCTGCAGTCGAAATGTAATCCTGGATGATCGCCATCAATACTTGCTGCTTTCGACTGCTCAGCTTCACCCCGCAAGCACCTCCTTGTTAGCACTCCCATTGCTTGAGTGCTAAACACTTAAATAAAACATAGCACCGTAACCGGCTTTTGTCAAGCAATAACGACCCCGGAAAATAAGACGGTGCCTGTACAATTTTAGGATGTAAAGGGTCGGTGTTCCCCGCTTCGCTCAGGTGCTTCGCGTCGACGGGACTACGTCTCGCTTCGGACCGGCCCAAGCGCTTCTACATATTGCACATGATGCTCCGCTATTTCTTATGCTAATTGCAGTCCCTCACATCGGTTTCCAATGAGTTTTTTACAAAAATTCCATGAAAACTTGGTTGGCCACGGGCAGTCCCCGGCGGGTCAACCTCAAGTGATTTTCCTTTATTTCTATCAGCCCGTATTCAATTAACCGGCTCAATTGTTCGGAATAAATATCCTGCAAAGAGCAGCCAAAACGCCTGTAAAAACGGTCCAAATCCAGCCCCTCTATCAAGCGCAGCCCCAGGAATACCGTTTCCGCCATCTCCGTTTCCCGGTCAATCTCTTCCTTGAGGGCGACGGGCAAATCTCCCCTGTTAAGGGCCTTCAAATAGGCATCCAATTCCTTTTCATTGGCATAACGGAATCCCTCCAGGTAAGAATGGGCCGCCGGGCCCAGGCCCAGGTATTCCTGGTTATGCCAGTAAATAAGATTATGCCGGCACCTTTTGCCCGGCAGGGCATAATTGGAGATTTCATAATGCTCAAAGCCATGCCCGGTGAGGACCCTTGTGGCCTGCTCAAACATTTCCAGCTCTTCCTCTTCACCGCAAAGCTTTATCTCCCCCCGCCTAACATCCCTATACAGCGGTGTACCTTGCTCTATTTGCAGGCCGTAAGCGGAAATATGTTCCGGCTCCAGGGAAAGAATTGATTCCAGGCACATCAGCCAGTTTTCCGTAGACTGTCCCGGGATACCGAAAATAAGGTCTACACCAATATTCTTGAATCCCGCTTCCCGGGCCAGCAAAAAAGACTCTTCCGCCTGCCGGAAGGAATGTATCCTGCCCAGTAATAAAAGTTCATCTTCCCGGCAGGACTGGACCCCCAGGCTCAACCTGTTTACCCCTAAATTGATAAGGCAGCTTAACAAATAATCATTTACAGTGCCCGGATTTGCCTCCACGGTTATTTCCGCCCCGTCTTCCGTGTTGAAATACTTAAAGCAGCTCTGCACGATTTTTTCCAGGTAGGCGGCAGGCAAACAGGTGGGGGTTCCACCGCCGATATAAACGGTATTTATCTTACGACCCCGTACCGGCGGCGAGGAAGCTCTGATTTCCATCTCCCGTATAAGCCCTTCCAGGTATGCTGATACATCCTCATACCGGTAAGGATAGGAAATAAAATCACAATATTTACATTTTTTTAAGCAAAAAGGCACGTGAATATATAGCCCGGTCAGCAAGCTTCTCCCTCTTTTTTCTACTTATTTTATCCACACTTTCAATATTTTTTAAAGCACCCTACTTAACAACCTAAATAAAAACAACTATTGCGTTAAAGCAACAGTTGTTTTACATCACTCCTCATCTATACTTAATACGGCCATAAAGGCTTCCTGGGGAATTTCCACGTTACCCACCTGTTTCAGGCGCTTCTTGCCTTCCTTTTGCTTTTCCAGCAACTTGCGCTTGCGGGTTACGTCTCCGCCGTAACATTTGGCCAGCACGTCCTTACGGCGAGCTTTTACTGTTTCCCTGGCAATTACTTTATTGCCAATGGCAGCCTGTATGGGAATATCGAACAGGTGCCTGGGAATCAACTCCCGCAGCTTTGATACAAGAGCCCTGCCCCGCTGGTAAGCCTTATCCCTGTGTACTATACAGGACAGAGCGTCCATGGGCTCACCATTGACAAGCACGTCCAATTTGACAAGCTTTGATTCCCGGTAACCGGCCATCTCGTAATCCAGAGAAGCATACCCCCGGGTACGGGATTTAAGCTGGTCGAAAAAGTCGTAAATGATTTCACTCAAGGGAAGTTCATAAGTCAACACAACCCGGTTAACCCCGAGATATTCCATATTTTTAAAAGTCCCCCGGCGGTCCTGGCAAAGTTCCATAACCGGGCCCACAAAATCATTGGGTACCATTATGGTTGCTCGTACAAAGGGTTCCTCCAGCCTTTCAATTTTATTTGGCGGCGGCAGGTGAGTGGGGTTTTCAATATACAAAACTTCACCGCCTGTAGTATGCACTTTATAAACAACACTGGGAGCGGTGGTAATTAAATTTAAGCCGTATTCCCTCTCCAGGCGCTCCTGTATAATTTCCATGTGCAGTAATCCCAAAAAACCGCACCTGAACCCGAATCCCAGGGCCTCGGAAGTCTCCGGCTCATATATCAAGGATGCATCGTTCAACTGTAACCGGTCCAGGGCATCCCGCAAATCTTCATAATCTACGGTATCCACGGGATACAATCCACAATAAACCATCGGCGTAGCCCTGCGATAGCCGGGTAGGGGCTCGGAAGCGGGCCTCTTAGCATCGGTAATGGTATCACCCACCCGGGTATCCTTAACATTCTTCATACTTGCCGCCACATAACCCACTTCCCCGGCATACAACTCATCGGCAGGTTTGGCCTCGGGCAAAAAGACTCCCACTTCATTAACCTCAAACTCCTTGCCCGTCTGCATCATTTTTATTTTCATACCGTTTTTCAGCGTTCCCTCTACCACCCGCACGTAGGCAATAACACCCTTGTAACTGTCATAATGGGAATCGAAAATCAATGCCCTTAGGGGAGCAGTGTCATCTCCGGAAGGCGGTGGGATCTTCTTAACAATTTGTTCCAATATTTCTTCTACACCTACACCCGTTTTAGCGGAAGCCAAAACGGCGTCGGAACAGTCAAGTCCAATTACATCCTCTATTTCTCTCTTTACCCTTTCCGGCTCGGCAGCAGGAAGATCTATTTTATTAATTACCGGAATAATCTCCAGGTCATGGTCCAGGGCCATGTATACATTGGCCAGGGTCTGAGCCTCAATACCCTGGGCCGCATCAACCACCAACAGGGCCCCTTCACAGGCGGCAAGGCTGCGGGATACCTCGTAGGTGAAGTCCACGTGTCCGGGGGTGTCGATAAGATTCAAAACATAGTCCCGCCCGTCCTTTGCCCGGTAGTTCAGGCGAACCGCCTGCATTTTTATGGTAATCCCCCGCTCGCGCTCCAGGTCCATCTGGTCCAGTACCTGGTCCGACATCTCCCTTTCCGTCAGCGCCCCCGTATATTCCAAAAGCCTGTCTGCCAGGGTTGATTTACCGTGGTCTATATGGGCAATGATACAAAAATTACGTATCCGCTCTTGCCGTCTTTCCATTGTGTCACCCCCTGTTTGGAGTCAACTCATAATATTATAACACCCGTACATTGAACATGAGAAGAACATTAAAATTTGGCAAAGAAAAGCCTTCCCCACCGGGAAGGTATACCTGTTACCGCTGCCGTTATTGCCCGTCAAGGATCGTCATTGCTTATGTACCGGTGATAATCTTCAATTAACCGACGGTAAACATCACCGGCAATTTCTTTTAAATCAATTCGCTTAAGGCCGCTCAGTTCTTTTCTAAGTGTATCAATTTCAAGCCGGGTTAACGAAAAATTTTCACCCATGAAACTCAGTTTATCGCCTTGTTCATCCACGGTAATTATTTTCAGGGGCTCTTCCGGGTCCACCAGGCGATTATAATTAATTAATGTTGTTTGCAGGCCGTAATTCAACATGCCGAGAAAAAGGCCCAGGCTAATTATTACGGCTGCTTTTGTGGCAGGCATTTTCCATCCCTCCACCCTCCAGCATTCCTATAAATCCCAATTTTTATTCCTTCTGCTCTTCTCCCCAGAGCTCCAGTACCATTGGCCCCAGGACTTCTCCCAGCAATTGAGCCGAGCGTACGGCTTCCCCGGTGGAATTACTAACACTTCCTATTTCCAGTAAAAGGGCCCGGGGATGTAAAAATTGGTTATACCTACCGTCCTTTACCCTGACCCCCAGACACAATCCCGGATATTTTTTATCTATTTCCGCTGTCAGCTTTTTGGCAAATTCGTAATTTTTGCGCCAGCCAGGGAAAGGGGCCCTGGCATCTGAGCCTACAATTATTAACACAGGGGCAACAATTTCACCGTTGATATCAACAATACTCTCCTTCCGGGGCTTTCCTGCATCCCGGTGAATATCAAATACCGCTATAATATTAGGATTTTCATCCAGTAACCGTTTCAAGGTTTCTTTGGATTTTGCATAGGAATAGCTGTAAACATCATCGTGGATGGCATCGGAACGCGCCACCCGAACACCGAATTTTTTTTCCAGCACTTCTTCCAGGGCAGCGGCGGCCTGCACAACCCCACCCCTTTTTCCCTGCAGCCGCTCTACGCCGTCAGTAAGGGCATAGGTTTCACCGGTATGGGTATTATATATGGCCACCAGGCAGTCTTTCGATAACTTCGGCTCTTTTGCCTCCTGCCGCCCAGGGGCGGACGGGGGTGGCAGAACCCTCTTCTTTATAGCCGGAACGGCGGCAGTGGTTTCTTTTATCGCCAGGGCGGGTAATTCCTTTTCTAACAATGCCAGCGGGTTCGGCCTGTCCAATCCTAAAGTAGCAAAAAATTTATGCACTAACAGGTTAGTCAATGGCATTGATGAATAGCTACCAGCCGCTTGAGAGTGATTTAAAAGAGGCACTGTGGAACACATTAAGTTTAAGGCATATTGGCCTTTATCACCCAAAATGTAATGGGATAATTTCTGGGCAGTAACGCCAACATTTACAAATCTTATTAGATGATATCCGCCCACAAAGAGGAAAAATACGAGCAAAAAAAAGACCAAGCCCTGTTTTCGGCCGGCACCGCGCCTCGAAAAGCGCCTTCGGTAATAATACGGAGCAGGATACATAGTCTCTCCCCCAGCAAACTGGTTTGTACATCCTATGCCCCCTTAGCTCCAATTATGAAAAATAATAAGCCCTACCTCGAGGCAGGGCTTCAGATCACCGTACAACTGTAGGTACTATTGCATCTATTACGCCAATTACAAAGGCGGAGATAAGCGCTCCTACAAGGCTGACACTGAGCAGCGAAGGGATAACAAATTGAGCAAGATATATTACCACGGCACCGGTAATGAAACCCACCAGTCCCCTGCCCTGGGGCGATATTTTGTCGCCCAACAGGGTTTCGGCAAGGTAACCTATAACGGCAATAACCACAGCTGCAATCAGTGCGCCCACAAAACCTCCTCGAACCACAAATCCGGGAGCAAGCCAACTTACCAGCATCAATACAAGTGCGGAAACAACGAACCTTACGGCCACTCCAACCCAGTGTAGCAAAAAATTCACCCCCTCCCTTGATAATGTATTTTTAGAATAAACCAAAAAAACCGCCGATATACCGACGGCTCTTGCTTTTTTTTTCAGTGCATGGTAAAATGCACCCTGTTGAGGAGGTGATTTGTTATGCCCAATACCAGGTCCGCTGCAAAACGAGTCCGTGTTACCGCAAGGCGTACTGCGCGAAACAGGAGAATTAAATCCATGGTAAAAACAGCTATTCGCCGTTTTAAAGAAGCTCTCGAGTCCAATGATAAAGAACTGGCCCTGGAAAAATTTAAACGGGCGCAGGCGGTTATCGACAAGGCAGTTACCAAAGGCGTTTTGCACAAAAATAATGCAGCCCGCAAAAAATCTCGCCTGGCAAAGAAACTTAAAGAACTCGCCGGTTAATAAAGAGCCACCCTTGGAGGGTGGTTTTACTATTTAGTACAAAAGTCCATTAGGAGTATTTCAATTGCAGAATAGAAATCCTGCTTGCCCGTTTTAACCTGTTCGTCAACCTGTAACATTCCCCTGAGCAGTCCTATTAATTCTCCCTGTTGAAAATTTTTACTTTGGGCAAGGGCCTTTTTACAAACAAAAGCCGGTACACCCATTCGTTTACTTATCTCCGCACCGGAATACCCGGCTTCGGACAATTCTCTTGCCTGAATTATCAGGCGTACCTGACGGGCCAGCATACCAAGGATGGCTTGGGGAGACTCCTTGCGCAGTAAGAGATAACGGATCCCTTCCAAAGCATCGGTATACTTCTGATTCCCCAGGGCATCCACCACCGCAAATATATTTTCCTCTCCCCTGTCGGCCACCACAAAGCGAACATCTTCCTCTCCGATTAACTGGCGGGAACCAGTATAATCAATTAATTTATTCATTTCATTATAAATATCATGCATCTTTCGCCCGCAGCGATTAAGCAATAACTCCACACCTTGCCGGGAAATCTTTTTCCCCTTTCGCCCGGCCAGCTGGTTTATCCACTTGGCCAGGTCCGTATTTTTAAGCAGCGAAAATTCTATCGCCTCTCCGCTTCGGACTAATTCCTTGAAAATCTTTCTCCGGCGGTCTACGGGCTCTCCGGTTTCAAAAATAAGACAGGTGGTATTAAGGGGGGAAGAAAAATAAATAATCAAGGGCGAGCCTTTTGGGGTGAATTTTTCACCGCCCCCTGGGGAAGGTTTAAAAAAACGGGCCCGCTTGACCACCACTAGGCGCTTTTCTCCCATGACGGGCGGGGCGGAAGCCGCAGCCACAACATCTTCCTCGGACACTTCCAGCCCGTCCAGCAGGTCAAAATTAAATTCAGCCGCTTCCGGTGCTATCAACGTTTTTTTATATTGGTATATCGCCTGCTCGCGCAAATATGATTCAGGCCCGAAAAAAAGGTTTACAGGAGCAATTTTTCCTTTTTTAAGGTTATCCAAAAGCTGCAGATAATATTTCAAAATTTACCCTCTCCGTGAACATTAAAGTTTTTCCTTTACCGATGAAACCTTTGAGTCCATGGAAATTTCCTTGTCCCGGCGGTCGTCAATCCGGATGGTGGTCAGCACCCTGCCGATTCCCTCACTAAAGGGCTGCTCGTGCATTCGCCTCACCACCTGAAGCAAACGGTCCAGGTTCCCTTCCAAAATGGTGCCCATGGGTGTAAGCTGGTATTTGACATCCTTTTCCTCTTCCAGCACCTTGAGGCACCCGGCCACATAATTACTGAGGCCCGGTGAAGAAGTCCCTATGGGTACTATACTTACTTCAATCACTGCCACGGTTTTCGCCCTCCTTTGTTTTTATAGTGTATCACTTTTTTTCTCCCGGTGCCAACTTTGCAAAGGGCAAAATTAAAGGGCAGGTTTCTGAAAAACCTGCCCCAATACTAAACTCTATCTCAGCACCTCAAAGCACCTGCGGTAAATCCACCCCTACCCTTTCAAACGTGCCATTTTATGAAAAACCACCCCATACTGCGGTCAAGGCTTTGAAGTTGGGTAATGTAAAGAAGGGCAAGGGGTAGAACAGGATAACTTTTTTGCAAAAATCTTTAGGCAGGGTTAGCATTTTTCTTTCTACAAGTGATACATTCGGAATTCCTTTGCACGTTCACACTGTAAAACTGCATGGCAAGACCATCATAGGTTAAAATTCTACCGGTTAACAATTCCCCCAGCCCCAGCAGGTATTTAACGACTTCGGTGGCCAGTATGGAACCTATCACCCCCGGCACTGCTCCCAGGACCCCTTCCTCCGCAGTGGTTGGGGCATCACTGCCCGGCTCTTCGGGGAATACGCAGCGCAGGCACGGAGATGATCCGGGTATAATGGTCATGGCCTGTCCCACAAAGCCCAGCACCCCTCCATACATATAGGGAATCCCACAGCGCACGCACGCCTCGTTAATAAGAAAGCGGACAGAAAAGTTATCGGTGCCGTCCACCACGGCCTGGTATTCTTTAACTATATCCAGGTAATTATTTTCATTAAACTTTTCCTGGTAGGTTATTATCTTTACATCGGGATTAAGGACACTGAGTTTTTCTTTGGCCGAAATAACTTTCGGCCTTCCCAGGTCACTGGTGGTGTGAAGAACTTGGCGCTGCAGGTTAGAATATTCCACAGTATCGAAATCAACCAGCCCCAGGGTCCCCACCCCGGCGGCAGCAAGGTAATAGGTAATGGGAGAGCCCAGCCCGCCGGCACCTACCACCAGCACCCTGGAATTCAACAATTTTTGCTGTCCCTCGATTCCAACCCCTTTTAGCAGGATATTTCTGCTATAACGTTTCAACTGTTTTTCGTTTAACAAGTAAATAACCTCCTGTTATGTAGAGCGGTGGGTTTTTAGAGCCCACCGCCGTTAACAGTTTACTTTAGAAATAATTTTTCCAGCAGGTCGGCCACCCCGCTGAAATCTCCGGAATTAAAGCAGGGTACCCCTTCTCCCGCCCCTGCTTCGCCCACCAGAGCTATCAGTTCCTCCCTGGGAGCTGCGGGCTCCCGGCTAATTTCCCGGCGGCGCACCTCGACTTTGGGCTTGTTTTCCGACTTAAATCCTTCTGTGATAATTATGTCCATTTCCAGCATAAGGCGAGCAATTTCATCCAATCCCTCGCTGCATTCCCATTTTTTGAACAAAACAAACCCCGAGGTCCCGGCCAGGGCCACAGCATCTGCACCGGCCCGGGCATGTCTCCAAGTATCCTTGCCCGGCCGGTCCAAGTTAATATCTCCATGGTGATGTTTTACAGTGCCCACCCGGTAACCCCTGCGTTTAAGTTCCCGCACCAGCTGTTCCAAAAAAGTTGTTTTACCGGAATTTGACCACCCCACAATGGAGACCACTGGCGGGATATTTGGAGTCTGCAACCTATTCCACCACCTGAATTTCATCGCCCACCTTTATTGGGCCGCCTTTAAGTACCTTTATAAATATACCTTCCCTGGGCATTACACAATCCCCGGCCTGCTTGTAAATGGCACACCGCTCATGGCATTCCTTGCCGATTTGTGTAACTTCACCCAAGCACCGGGAACCCAACTTTAACTTTGTGCCAACAGGCAGGGAAAGCAGGTCAATGCCCTCCGTGGTTATATTTTCGGCAAAGTCGCCGGGGCCCACATCCAGTCCCTTTTCAATCATTTTTTGAATACTTTCCATGGCCAGAAGGCTCACCTGGCGGTGCCAGTTTCCTGCATGGGCGTCACCTTCCAGTCCCCAGCCGGGAACAAGAACGCCCGACCCCACATTTTTTTTACGCATTCCCTTTTTGGGGCTGATGCATACCGCTTTAATTATTCCCAAGGCTCCTCACCCTCCCTGCGATACTCCCCGCTTTTTCCGCCCGTTTTTCGAACCAGGCGAATGTTATTAATTACCATACCTTTATCCACCGACTTGCACATGTCATATATGGTAAGGGCAGTCACGGAAACTGCCGTCAATGCCTCCATTTCCACCCCGGTCTTGCCGGTTGTGCGCACCCGGCTCTCTATTTCAACGGCATCAGGTTCCCGAAACTTAAAGTCGATATTAACCCCCGTTAAAACAATGGGGTGGGTCATGGGAATGAGGTGTCCCGTCTCCTTTGCCGCCATTATACCGGCAATCCTGGCCACATTTAAGACGTCACCTTTCTCCATTTGACCTTTCTTAATCAACTCCAGGGTTTCCGGCTTCATCAGCACTTCTCCCCTTGCCACGGCTTCCCTTAAGGTTTCTCCCTTGGCACTAATGTCAATCATCCGCGCCCTTCCCCGGTCGTCAAAATGACTCAACTGAGGAAAACCTGGCATTCCGCCGCTCATTTTACTGCTGCCGCTCAAGTTATCAGCCTCCGATTTGCGACATTAATTTCATTTTATCTTTCCATCCACCGGCCATATTATGTCTATCCGGCTTTTTCTTGACCGCCTGGACAAAAAGCCTGCTGAGTTCCAGTAAGGAGGCACCACCTCTTAAGGGCCCCTTTATATCTATTTCCCTCTCACTGTACAAGCACGGGCGAAGCCTTCCGGTAGCCGTAAGCCGCAAGCGGTTGCAAGTGGCACAAAAATGGTCGCTTATGGCGGTTATAAATCCCACGGTACCGGGAGCACCAGGAAATCGGTAGTACCGGGCCGGGCCGGCGCCGGCTGGTTTATTGACTGCCTGAAGTTTTCCCAGGCCGGCCTCAATACGGGCACCGATTTCACCCGCACTGACAAAGCGCTCCCTGGCCCAGGGATCCGACTGTCCAATGGGCATTAGCTCAATAAAACGAATATGCAGCGGGTAGTCCAGGGCCAGTTTGGCCAGGTCCAATACTTCATCGTCGTTGAATCCCCTGACAACCACGGTATTTATCTTTACCGGGTGCAGACCAAGCCTTAAGGCGACATCAATACCCCTTTTAACATCCTCCAACCTTCCAAGCCTGGTAATTTCCCTGTAACGCCTTGGATTCAGGGTATCCAGGCTTATATTCACTCTTTTCAGCCCCGCATCCTTTAATTCCTTCCCCATCTGTTCCAATAATATGCCATTGGTGGTGAGGGCAATGTCATCTATATTATCAATGGCGGCTATGGACTTGACCAGCTTGGTCAACCCTTTGCGAACCAGCGGTTCGCCGCCCGTAAGCCGTATTTTTCGAATCCCGATACCTGCTGCTGCCTTAACCAGGGTTTCAATTTCTTCTATAGTTAAAATTTCCTGGTGGGGTACATGCTTGACCCCCTCCGGGGGCATACAGTAAACACAGCGTAAATTACAACGGTCCGTTACGGATATTCTAAGGTAATTAATGTCCCGTTTAAATGCATCCTGCATATTTATTTCACCTTCTTTAAATTGGCCGGGCCACAACCTTTATGCTTTTCCATGCATAACGAATGTCAAAAAATTAATCCCGAAAAACATTTTTTAAATGACTTTTTCACGGCTGATTGGATGTCATCACGGAAACACCGGTAACACTCCACCAGTCTTACTGCCTCGGGAGTCAAAACAGTTCCCCCTCCGCTTTCCCCACCCGCGCGGCTTACAACCAAAGATACTCCCCATTGTTTTTCAAAAGACCTGATCTTTCCCCACGCCGCGCGATAAGACATGTTCATGGAGTAAGCAGCCCGGGCTATGGAACCATATTTGGCGATAAGGCACAATAGTTCAAACAGCCCGTCACCAAAAGTTATACCACTCTTTTCCAGCCATATTTTGAAACCGGCCTTTACATCCTTAAATATACCTGTACCATCATCTGCCGCGGCTGAAAGAGCGCGCTGCAACTTTTCACCTCCGATGCTCCCTGGATATTAACCGCCTCCCACCGGAGGAAACATGGATACGCGGTCGCCTTCTTGAAGGGTATATTCCAAATCCCGGTGCTGGCCGTTAACTAAAACAGTAAATACATGTTCCTCGGGAATCCCCAGTTTAGCCAGAAGCTTTCTTAAATTTGCACCTTCTTCAATATCTACGAAAAAGGGTTCGCCAAACCGCTTTTGCTCCAGGAATTTTTCCAATCCACTGAAAACCCGTACTTCAACCCGCACAACGTCCACCCCGCACATACTTTTTAAAAAACGGTTGCACGCTGCGGAAACCCGCAGCATGCAACCACTTAATTATTAGAAATTAAATACTTGGTCCAGTTCCTCATCTTTAACGTCAAACTTAGTATCATGGGGCTCAAGCTCTTCAGTGGAGAAGAACTCTGGTAAACGGTCATCAGCCTTGGTAAAGCCCGCTTTTTTGTTAAACTCCCGCTCCACCTTGAGCACCTGCTGTCCCAGTGCCGTTACATCGTCAACGGTTAACTGGGTGCCGTACTGGGCGTTAATCATATCCACTATGGTGGGCAGTCCCTCGGGATTATCCAGAACCGCGAAAGCTACAAACAGGCACAGACCGGTACTGTCAATAGCCGCCGTAGCCACCTGCAAGTTACGGGAAAGCTCCACCTGGCCTTCAGTTCCCAGCGGGTTTACATAACCGCCAACCTTCAAAATGTTGGCCGTTACGGCATACCCGGCCGTATGGTCAGCGCCCATGGGAGTGGTAGCGTAGGTAACGCCATTACCTTTGCAGGCCCGCGGGTCGTAGGCGGGAATACCTTGGCCCTTAACGGCAGGCACCCGGGTTACACCAAACACTTTACCGGCATTGGCGGCACCGCTGCCGATAATCCGGCCCAGGGGAGTTCCCTTTTCCACTTCTTCCAGGGCCTTGATGGCGGCCTCAGCGTCACCGAAGGGAATTACTCCGGCTTCCATTAATACACCCAGGGTACAACCTGTCTCAATGGTATCCAGGCCCACATCGTTGCAGATGTAGTTCAACTTGGCAATAACATCCAGGTCGCCGATTTCCAGGTTGGGCCCGAAAGCCCAGGCAGTTTCGTACTCAATGGGGGCACACACCTTGCCGTCCGGCATGGGATAAACGTTGGAGCAGCGCATTACGCAGCCGGGGTGGCAGGCGTGGGTTGCCTTCCCGCCACGCTGGTTAGCAACTTCAGCCAGCTTTTCACCGCTTACCTCACTGGCCTTGTCAAACCGGCCTATACTGAAGTTACGGGTAGGTAATGCACCTGCTTCATTAATGATATTCATTAGTACATTAGTTCCATAGGACGGGAGTCCTTGTCCACATACCGGGTGATCCAACAGGATTTTGGAAAATTTCTTTGCTGCAGCCTTGAAGGCTTCGGGATCCTTGACGGGAGCATCAAAGGTTTTATCACAGTCAACCACAATGGCTTTAAGTCCCTTGGACCCCATTACAGCGCCAAGCCCGCCCCTGCCGGCATAACGGCTGCTGTTTCCTTCACTATCGTTATTTGTTACACCGGCGGCAGGCATCAACATTTCACCGGCAGGGCCGATAGTAACAACCGCCACTTTCTCACCGTAACGCTCGCGGCAGATTTTAGTTACTTCATAGGTTCCCTTACCGGCGAGGTCGTCAGCAGAGGTTAATTCCGCCCCTTCCTTGAAAACTTTCAGCATAAAAGTTTTCTTTTCCCTGGGCTTACCCTCAATTATAATGGCCTTGATGCCGAGGCTGGCCAGCTTTTGTGACGTAATGCCGCCGGCATTAGCTTCTTTGATACCGCCGGTCAGCGGGCTCTTGCCGCCCACGGAAAGGCGTCCGGAAGAAGGCGCGTTGGTCCCGGACAAAAGCCCCGGGGCAATAACCAGTTTGTTTAGCTCTCCCAGCGGCTCACAGGTGGGGGGTACTTCATCGGCCACAATCTGGGAGGTTAAAGCCCGGCCACCCAAGGCAGTATATTTCTCCGGTACTTCTTCAAATTTTACTTCCTGAGTTGTCATGTTGACCCGCAAAATTTTTGACATTATCCTAACCCTCCTTAAATTACCTTACAAGTATCCAATGTCCCCCTTACTGTATTAAATTACTATAAAAATTTCATTTTTCCTTTTATTTTGAAGTGCAAAATTTATACCAATACTTGAAGGGAATAATGAACCCGTTATGTACTGCATTGACACATCGCCAGTGTTCCGAAACGAGGCAACTGTTCTATTGCAGGACAGGCCTTTATCGGGTAAGCCTAACAGAAATGGGGAGAGAGACCCCCCTCTCCCCGCATACATGAACCCAAAGATACTTATAAGGCCTGGCGGTAAATCTCCTTGACATCCTCAAGGGTAGCCGCCCGCGGATTCGTAAGACTACAGGCATCTTTCATAGCATTTTCCGCCATTACTTCGATGTCTTCTTCTTTGACTCCCAATTCCCTTAGTCCAGTGGGAATACCCACGTCCGCGGAAAGCTGCTTAATGGCTTCTATCGCCACATCAGCAGCAGCCCGGACGCTGAGCCCTTCGGTATTTTCACCCATGAACCTCGCTATATCGGCAAAGCGCTCGGGACAGGCGATAATATTGAATCTGGACACATGGGGAAGCAATATGGCGTTGCAAACCCCGTGAGGAAGGTTATAAAACCCGCCCAGCTGGTGGGCCATGGCATGTACATAACCCAGGCTGGCGTTATTGAAGGCCATACCGGCCAGGAATTCAGCATAAGCCATCTTATCCCGGGCCTCGATATTCTGGCCGTTGGCCACTGCATTACGCAGATTTTGAGAGATAAGCTTAATGGCCATGATGGCGGCGGAATCGGTTACCGGAGTTGAAGCGGTGGAAACGTATGCTTCTATGGCATGGGTAAGAGCATCCATGCCCGTTGCGGCCGTTAATGCCGGGGGCATACCCACCATTAAAAGGGGGTCATTGATTGCCACGTTAGGAGTTACTCTCCAGTCAACTATGGCCATCTTAACTTTGCGGTCGGTGTCGGTGATAATACAGAATCGGGTCATTTCACTAGCCGTTCCTGCAGTGGTATTAACTGCTATAAAAGGAGGCATGGGCTTGGTGGATTTATCGATTCCCTCATAATCCCGGATGTTTCCCCCGTTAGTGGCCACGATTCCAATACCCTTGGCGCAATCGTGAGAACTACCGCCACCCAGGGAAATTATCATGTCACATTCATTTTCCTGGAAAACCTTCAAGCCGTCGTGAACGTTCTTGTCAGTGGGATTAGGCTCCGCACCGGCATAAACTATAACCTTGGCTCCCACTGCTTCTACCTTTGCCTTAATGTCGTCCGCCATACCGCTTTCAGCTAAAAAGGCATCCGTTACCAGTAAAATCCTGCTGCCGCCGAGAACCTTTACCTGGTTGCCAATCTCGTTAGCTGCTTCTATTCCCATGAGGTTAACCGTAGGGATATAATAACCATAAACCTGCTCACGTACCGCCATTAATTATAACCTCCTTAATGTTATAATTTTTTGTAAGGCTGTTTGATTTGGAAGGGAAAGAAAAGGCTGAACTTTCCCTTCATTTTTGTTTATTTGACTATTTTGAAAAGCAATTGCCGTGCCATAATGCCCAAACCCTATATTTATAGGAGGTTAACTGAATGCTGGCAACAAATGTTAAAAAATATCCTTAAATATTTGGACAAAAAATTCATAAAAGTGCGTTTTATCGTGCAAATATAACACATACACCTGTTCCACACCGGAACAAGTGCACCACATGGGAACAAAAAAAGCGCGAAGCACCTATGCACAGCAGGGAACACCGGCAATAAAAAACGCCGGTTTTCTAACCGGCTTAGACTGCCTTTTAAAGCGCCCTTACTTGTTGGGATTGATCCCATAATCTTTCATTTTCCGATAAAGGGTATTACGGCCTATTCCCAGGGACCGGGCGGCATTACTAACATTCCCCCGGTAATACTCAAGGGTTTCTTTTATAACTTTTTTCTCCACTTCCTCCATGGACGGAGGAGACAGACCGGGAAGTCCCCTTTGGCTCATCGACTCTCTAATCTTAGATTCCAGCTGTTTTGCAAGCCGGTACGCAGTTAATATTTCCTCGTCGGAAAGCTCGTTAAGGTATTTTTGCTTGCTCAACATTTCTTCAAGCCAGTAAACAACGTCCCTGTAATTGGATCTGAACCCTCCGGCGGGTATTCCCACCATGTTAATGCTATCATCAGTTTTTCTTACCTCGTTTATTATCTTTTCCGAAAGACATCCCGGCACAATTATATTTCCCTCGGTAAGGACCATAGCCTGGTCAATGGTATTTATCAATTCCCTTATATTCCCTGGCCAGGAATACATCTTAAGTATCTGCATGGCCTCGGGAGATACCTGAAACTGCCTCTCCTCTCCAGCCCGTTTCAAAAAATAGTTAACCAACATGGGAATATCTTCTTTTCTTTCCCTTAAAGGGGGGATTTCCAGACTGACCACATTCAGACGATAAAACAGGTCCTCACGAAATTTTTTTTCTTCTACGGCCTGCTGCAAATCCACGTTGGTGGCAGCAATTATCCTGACATCGGTGGAAATGGGCCTTTCTCCGCCAACCCTGAAAAATTCACCGGTTTCCAAGACCCGGAGTAGTTTCACTTGAATGGCAAGACTGGCCTCTCCTATCTCGTCGAGGAAAAGGGTTCCCCCGTCGGCTATTTCAAATATACCCTTGCGCTGGCTGGATGCCCCGGTAAAAGCCCCCTTCTCGTGACCAAAAAGCTCACTTTCTAGGAGACTTTCCTGGAGAGCACCGCAGTTGATGGGAATAAAAGCATTTTGTGAGCGCTGACTGCAATGGTGAATAAACCTAGCCAGAACTTCTTTGCCGGTGCCGGTTTCCCCCTGGATAAGCACATTAATATTCTTTTTTGCTATCTTGTAGGCTACCATAGCCAGCCTCTTCATCTTTGGGGTTGCCCCTACTTGAAAACCCACCCGGGCTGCTATATCCATCCACTCGGGCCGGCTCCCTTTACCTCCCGAAGCCTGGTGCCTGAATTGCAGGGCCTTTTCAATTAAATCCTCCAGCTGGTCAATATCCTCGAAGGGCTTTTCAATATAATCAAAGGCACCCAGATGTATGGCCTTAACCGCCGTTCGAGTGGTACTATAGCCAGTCATTATTATAACTTCGCAAAAGGGCTGGACCGCCTTAATCTGTTGCAGTAGTTCCAGGCCGTCGGTATCAGGTAATTTTAGATCAACCATGGCAACGTGAAATTCTTCATCATCAATAAGGACAGCGGCCTCCCTGCCGTTGCAGGCCACGCGGACCTTATACCCTTTTCGTTCCAAAAGCCTTCTAAAAAAATTTCCGATTTCGTGTTCATCATCAATTATTAAAATTCTGTACAAATTATCCACCTACTACCACTTCCCTTTTTAACTTTCCGCAGGTAAGATAAGGGAAAAACTGCTGCCTTCTCCGACCTTGCTTTGAACACTGATGGTGCCACCGTGAGCCTCGGCAATACCCAGGCTTACAGAAAGGCCCAGGCCGGTACCTTTGCTGGCTTCCTTGGTTGTAAAAAAAGGATTGAAAATCTTTCCCATATTCTCCGGGGCAATACCTTCCCCGTTATCCACAACTGTTGCATATACGGCCCTTTTACCCTTTAATTCGGTAATACCGGTATATATTTGGATTTTCTTCTCTCCTTCCTTCCCTTCTAATGCATCCCTGGCATTGAGCAAGAAATTAATCAGGACCTGATCCAGTTGGTGCCCATTAGCACGTACGGTAGGCAACCCGGATTCCAGTTCCATTTTCAGCTCCACGTTATTTCTGTTAATTTGATATTTTATAATGCTTAAAACCCTTTTAACCACTTCATTGATGTTTATAGAAGATCTGGGCCTCTCATCCTGCCTGGCAAAGGTAAGCAAATTCTGAATGATTTTTTTACAGCGCAATCCGCAATTAACTATATCTTTAACATAATCGATCTTAGGGTCGCCTTCCTCCAAATCCCGTAATAACATTTGGGCATTGCCAAGTATGGCCGTCATAGGGCTGTTCAGCTCGTGGGCCACTCCCGCAGCCATTTCTCCAATGGCCGCCAGTTTGGCCGACTGCATCAGCTGGGCCTCCATTTTAACGTTTTCCGTAACGTCTTTAATGTGATGAATTACAGCATAAATTTCACCTTTTTCATTAAAAACAGGGTAATAAAACACATCGTAGACCATACCCGTGGGAAGCTGCATACGCTTGTAAGCCGCCTCCCGGGCTGCGCAAACTTCATCCATTAAGCAAGGCCGGCACTTGGTTTCCCGGTTCCACAGGAGGCGGTAACATTTTTTCTCGCCGGCATATTCCTTAACTCCACCGGGAAGCTTATCCAAACGGTCATTACAACGCAAAATATTACAATTCAAATCTATAAGGAAAAAGGGGTCGGTAACTGCTCTGAAGGTCTCCTCCCATTCCTTTTTACCTCGCAGCACCTGTTCATACAACCTGGCATTCTCTATACAAATAGCCAGTTGCCCGGCCAGTTGACGGATAAATTTAATCTCATCATCACCATAAACGTTTTTGTTTTTACTGCCCATGATCAGCACGCCGATAACGTTCCCCTTTACTACCATGGGAGTTACAACCATGGACGTGATATTCATTTTCTTTATGGGCGGGTAGGTCAATTCGCTTCCGTCACCTTCCAAATGATATACTTTGATATCCTTTTGCCTAACCGCTTCCCAGAAGAGAGATTTTTGCGATACGGGCTCTCCTATACAAGCACAGCCCGGAATCATGGCCGTCATGTACAGGTTGTCTCTTTTTAGCAATGCCAGGCCCCAGAAGTCACAATGTATGGCCTGGGGCAGCTTTTCGTGAACCCGGGTAATAACGTCTTCCAGAGACATATCGATATTGATATCCTGTACAATTTGGTAAATTATCTCGAGACGGTGATTCTGCTTGACAACTTCTTCGCTTCTCTTCTTTGCCTCCAGGTAATAGTTGAGCTTGGAAGAATTTACTCCCGTCAAATTTTCTATTAACCTTATCTTTTCATTAAAAAGCCTTTCCGACACGCAAATCCCCCCGACACTTAAAGCGCTTGCCTAAAAATTTCAGCGATATCCTTCTCACTGGCATCCCGCGGGTTTGTTACGATACAAGCGTCATTAAGAGCATTTTTACTTAATCTCTCTACCAATTCCTCCTTAAGGCCCATAGCAGCAAGGCCGTGAGTAATCCCAATGTCCCGCACAAGCCGGCGAACAGCCTTTATGGCCTTTTCCGCACCTTCCCATTTGCTCAAGCCGGTAATATCTTCGCCAAAAAATTCCGCAATCCGGCAATACTTGTCGGCACAGGCTATAAGGTTGAATTCCATAACATAGGGCAACAAAATGGCATTTGTTTCTCCGTGATGCAGATCCAAAAGACCGTCCACCTGGTGGGTCATGGCGTGGGTCGCCCCCAGAATGGCGTTGGAAAAGGCCAGCCCGGCCTGCAGGCTGGCCATGGCCATGGCCGATTTGGCCTCTATATCCGTACTGCATGCCACCGACTCTCGCAAGTTATTAGCTATTAAACGAATAGCATTCTGAGCCTGCACATCCGTCAGCGGGGTAGCCGCCAGAGAAACAAAGGACTCTATAGCGTGACTCAAAGCGTCCACACCAGTTGCCGCAGTCAGCCGGGCATCCTTGGTTTGCAATAAATAGGGATCAATAATGGCAATATCGGGGATCAGGGATTTCGAAATAATGGCCATTTTTATTTTTCGTTTTCGGTCAACTATAATAGCAAACTGGGATACCTCGGATCCCGAACCGGCTGTGGTGGGGACCATCAACATGGGCGGCAGGGGCTTTGTAATTTTGTTTACCCCTTCAAAATCCTGAACATTACCTTTATTGGTAGCAAGCATGGCCACCGCCTTGGCAACGTCTATGGGACTGCCGCCGCCAACGGCCATAACGGCATCACAGCCGGATTCAAGGTATCGTTCCGCGCCTTTCGTCACTTCATTATCTTTGGGATTGCTGGTAATATCGTGCCATACTTCGTATTCCAGCCCGGCTTGACCAATATAAAAAAGCGCTCTTTCCACCCACCCGGCATCCATAACTCCCTGGTCGCTGACCACAAAAACCTTTTTAGCCCCCAGGCGCAGGGCACTCTCACCCACCTGGTTAAGAGCACCCAATCCAAAAATTATTTCCGGCGCTACAAACTTGTTTATAATCATACCAACACCTCAATGGATTTCTTACTATTGTTTAATTTTCACCTTAAATATTTTAGCAAAAATCTTGCCCGGGACGGGGAAGTAAGTTATTGTATTAAGTATACATTTTGCCTGCACCCAAAAAACGTTAAAATTTAACTAAGGATTACCTGCGGAAGAAGAAGTTATTAAGCCGTCATTATAAAGCAAGGAGTGATTATGCTTGTCCAGCCAAAGGGATATGAAAAAGAAAAACCGAATAATTGTAACCGTCCTGGGCCCGGACAAGGTCGGTATAATTGCCGGGGTAGCCCAAATACTGGCCGAAAATAACATTAACATACTGGATATCAGCCAAACCATACTGCAGGAATTTCTGGCCATGGTACTTATTGCCGATATGGAAAAAAGCAAGATAGATTTACTGACCCTTAAGAAAGAGTTAAACACCCTTGGTAAAAAAATCGGCGTTCGCATTGACGCCCAGCATGAAGACGCCTTCAGGTACATGCACAGAATCTAGGAGGAATTTATGCCATGCTGACCATGCAAGAAATAATGGAAACCATAAAAATGGTTCAGGAAGAAAAATTGGATATCCGAACCATTACCATGGGAATAAGCCTCCGGGATTGTTCAGACCCCGATCCTCGGAAGGCCTGCCAAAAAATTTACGATAAAATAACCCGCCTCGCCCAAAACCTGGTGCCGGTGGGTGAAGATATAGCCAGGGAATTCGGCATTCCCATCGTTAACAAGCGCATTTCCGTTACTCCCATTTCTCTGGTGGCCGAATGCGCCCAAG
Organism: Desulfofundulus sp. JL263-se; assembly: GCF_056316025.1. Lineage (NCBI taxonomy): Bacteria > Bacillati > Bacillota > Clostridia > Eubacteriales > Peptococcaceae > Desulfofundulus > Desulfofundulus sp. JL263-se. The sequence continues at coordinate 2,414,547 of NZ_CM149993.1, forward strand.
CTGGTGATTATTTCATGTATGCCCGGACACTGGACCGGGCGGCCGAAGAAGTAGGAGTCAACTTCATAGGAGGGTTTTCCGCCCTGGTGCACAAGGGCATGACCGGGGGGGACCGCAAGCTCATCCAATCCATCCCCCGGACCCTGGCTGAAACGGAGCGGGTCTGCGCTTCCGTAAACGTAGCCACCACCAAGGCCGGAATCAACATGGACGCGGTATACCTTATGGGGAAGATCATAAAGGATACGGCACATAGAACCCGGGACAAGGACGGGGTGGGCTGCGCCAAATTGGTTATCTTTGCCAACGTCCCCGAAGACAACCCCTTCATGGCCGGGGCGTTCCACGGCGTAGGAGAACCGGAATCGGTCATTAACGTGGGAATTAGCGGGCCGGGGGTGGTTAAAAGTGCAGTAGAAAAGATTAAAGGGGCCGATTTCGGCACTCTGGCCGAAACCGTTAAAAAAACCGCCTTTAAAATAACCCGCATGGGAGAACTGGTGGGCCGCACGGCAGCATCCCGGCTGGGGGTTCCTTTTGGCATTGTAGACATTTCCCTGGCGCCCACGCCGGCAATGGGAGACAGCGTGGCCGAAATACTGGAAGCAATGGGCCTGGAGCGCTGTGGAACCCATGGAACCACCGCTGCGCTGGCCCTTTTGAATGATGCGGTTAAAAAGGGAGGGGCCATGGCCTCTTCTTACGTAGGCGGGCTCTCCGGAGCCTTTATTCCGGTAAGCGAAGATGCCGGCATGATCAGGGCCGTGGAGGAAGGGGTCCTGGGCCTGGATAAACTTGAAGCCATGACCTGTGTATGCTCCGTGGGCCTGGATATGATTGCCGTGCCCGGTGATACCAGTGCGGAAACCATTGCAGCCATTCTGGCCGACGAAGTGGCCATAGGAGTAATCAACCAAAAAACCACCGCCGTGCGCATCATACCGGCCCCCGGCAAAAAAGTGGGAGATTATGTGGAATTCGGCGGCCTTTTGGGAAGGGCCCCGGTAATGCCGACCCACCCCTTTTCCGCGGACAATTTTGTGCGCCGGGGGGGAAGAATTCCGGCCCCCATTCACAGTTTAAGCAATTAATATATTCACTCGCCCTTGGCAAGGGTAATTACTGCCACTTCAGGGCGGCACATAAAGCGAACCGGTATCCCGCTGGCACCCAGCCCCCTGTTTATATACAAGTACGTACCTTCCCGGAAAAACAGGCCGGCATCGTAATAAGGAAATTTCCCCTGGCCGGGTATATAAAGGGCGCCCACCCACGGCAGGCGTATCTGCCCGCCGTGGGTATGGCCGGCAAGTACCAGGTCCACCCCCCTCCCGGCAACCCGCTTAAATATCCGGGGGTAATGAGATAACATTATTACCGGCCCTTTCACCCGTATCTTATTCCAATCCTTTCTCTTCGTTTTTCCGTCTACACCTACACCTATGACAGTAATGGAACTGTCTCCCACAGTGTAACTAACCTCCAGGCCTTCACCCATTACAATAACATTTCTATCTCTAAGCATCTTTTTCAGTTCCGGGTACATTCCACTGGCCTTTTCATGGTTTCCGGGAACAAAATAAACCGGCGCTAAATCGCCGGCTCTCTCTATCAATTCCATTCCCGGCTCTACTTCCTTCCTGCGGGCGTCCATCAAGTCGCCGGTAAAGGCAACCATGTCCACCCGTGCATCTTCCAAAAGCTTAAAAATCCCTGCTTGACCCTTACCAAACCGGGCACCGTGTAAATCACTGAGATGCAAAATAGAAAAACCCTCCAAAGAAGGAGGTAAGTTTTTAAGGGGTATGGTGACTCTCGTCAATTCCGGAACAAAGGAATACCACATGAAATACCCCACTCCCAAAAGCAATATTACAAATTTAGCGGCACTTACCATAATTTTTTTACCCACCATCTTAGTTATAGTATTCACATCAGCCGTCAATGTTGACTACCTATTTTTTGTTGTTTATACATAAAAATTAAAAAGCACACCGGGGAACACCCCCAATGTGCTTTTAAAATCTATTCTCTGATTTGACCTTCCCCGAAAATGATATATTTGACGGTTGTTAACTCCTTGAGTCCCATGGGCCCCCGGGCGTGCAGCTTCTGCGTGCTTATTCCTATTTCAGCGCCGAATCCGAACATGCCCCCGTCGGTAAACCTGGTGGAGGCATTTATATATACGGCTGCGGCGTCAATTTCCCGCAGGAACCTGCGCCCGTTATGATAGCTGTCGGTAATAATGGTCTCGGAGTGTTTTGTACCGTACTTGTAGATGTGATCTATGGCCTCGTCCAGGCTGTCCACCACCTTGACGGCTATAATCAGGTCCAGGAATTCCGCAGCGTAGTCTTCTTCCGTAGCCGGGTTCACCCATGGAACCACCTTGCGGGTTTCCTCGCATCCCCGGATTTCCACACCGGCCTCCCTGAGCTTTTCCAAAACCTCCGGCAGAAACCGTGCCGCCACGTCCTTGTGCACCAGCAAGGATTCAATGGCATTACATACCCCGGGGCGCTGGCACTTGGCGTTAAATACGACTTCCCGGGCCATGTCCAGGTTAGCTTCGCTGTCCACATAAACGTGGCAGTTACCCACCCCGGTTTCAATAACGGGCACGGTGGCATTCTGAACCACCGTTTGAATAAGCCCGGCTCCCCCCCGGGGAATCAAGACGTCCAGGTACTCGTTCAATTTTAGCATTACATTAACCGCAGCCCGGTCGGTATTTTCAATAAGCTGAATGGCGCCTTTGGGTATCCCGGCCTTCTCGGCGGCCCTGGCAATTACACCAGCAACGGCGCGGTTGGAATTTATGGCCTCGGAGCCGCCCCTCAACACCACGGCATTGCCGGCCTTCAGGCAGAGGCCGGCAGCATCAACGGTGACGTTGGGCCTGGCCTCGTAAATGATGCCCACCACGCCCAGGGGAACCCTCATACGTCCTATTTGCAGCCCATTGGGCCTTGTCCACATGGCCTCCACTTCACCCACCGGATCGGGGAGGGAGCTAACCATTTCCAGGCCCCGGGCCATTTCCTCCACCCGCTCCGGCGTCAAGAGCAGGCGGTCGATAAGTGCCCGGGACAGCCCTTTTTCCTTACCGGCCTCAACATCCCTGGCATTTTCCTTAAGTATGTAGTCCCTTTCTTCCCGCAGGGCGGCGGCTATGGCCAGAAGCGCCTTATTCTTTACATCCGTGGAAAGATAAGACAGTTTCCTGGCGGCCTCCTTGGCCTCTTTGGCTTTGCTGATAACTTCCTTTTCCAATTCCATTGGATTACCCCCCAACTATATATCCAGTACCAGGTTATTGCGGTGTATTACCTCATCAAAATCCTTGTAGCCCAATACACCGGCAATTTCACTGGTTTGCAGCCCCTTAATGGCATCCACTTCCCGCGCGGAATAATTGACAATACCCCGGGCTATTTCTTTATCCCCGTATATAACACTTACGGTGCTGCCCACGCCGAAGTCGCCCTCAACCTTAATCACACCCGATGGAAGAAGGCTTTTTCCGTTTTCCAGCAAGGCCCGGGCGGCCCCCCGGTCAATGAAAATTTTCCCCCGAATGGCAGAACCATAAGCAATCCAGCGCTTTTTATTCCTCAACCTCACCGAAGGCCAAAATGCCGTGCCCAGGGGCTCCCCGGCAAGAATTCTCCTGAGCACGTCCTCCTCCCCGGCCCGAGCGATAATTGTTACCATACCCGAGTGCATGGCAATTCGCGCTGCCTGCAGCTTGGTAACCATGCCCCCGGTGCCCAGGTTGGTGCCGACGCCGCCGGCCAAAGCCTCAATTTCAGGGGTTATTTCCGTTACCTCGGGTATAAGCCGGGCATCCTTATCCGTTCTGGGATCACCGGTAAATAATCCTTCAATGTCGGAAAGCAAAATGAGCAAATCGGCATCCAGCAAACCGGCCACCAAAGCAGCCAGGTTGTCATTATCCCCCAACCTTATTTCATCCACCGCCACTGTGTCGTTTTCATTGATAACCGGGACCACTCCCATTTGCAAAAGGACCAGGAGGGTGTTGCGGGCGTTTAAAAAACGCTTCCGGTCGGCAAAATCTTCCCTGGTAAGTAAAACCTGTCCCACCGTTACCCCGTATTCGCCAAAGAACTTTTCGTACATGTGCAGCAGTATACCCTGACCAACGGCAGCCGCCGCCTGTTTCTCAGGAATATTCCGCGGGCGCCGGGAAAGTCCCAGTTTACCCAAACCCGCCCCGATGGCCCCCGAACTAACCAAAACCACCTCTAAACCTTGATTGTACAAGTCGGAAAGCTGTCGCACCAGTTTTTCTAGCTGGAACAAGTTAAGCCTGCCGGTACTGTGGGTTATGGAACTGGACCCCACTTTCACAACCAGTCTTTTTACTTTGGAAAGATCTCTCTTCTTTGCTGTCATTTGCAGAATACTCCAACTATTAGGGTCATCTTTATTTAATATAGCAAATTTATTCTGTTTTTTCTACATACCTCTTTCCATAAACTCAAATTCGAAATCCCCGATTCTTACCGTGCTGCCTTCCCGGGCCCCGACTTCCCTGAGGGCCTTTTCCAGCCCCATTACTTTTATAATGCGCTGCAGGCGGTGAACGGCCTCTTCATTTTCCAGGTCTGTCATGGCCACGTGCCTTTCAATTTCCTTCCCCCGGACCACGAAAACCCCGTCTTCTTTATCAATGGTAAAGCGGGGCTCATAGCGGTGGGTAATTACCTCTTCCTGCCTTTGCCACGCAGGTAATTCAGGCGGCAATTCCTTGAGCACGGTGGCTATCCTGCGGACCAGGGCATTAAGGCCCTCTCCGGTTACGGCTGAGATGGGGAAAATCTCATATTTTCCCTGTAATTCTCTCTGCAGTAAAACCAGGTTATCCCGGGCCCCCGGAATATCCATTTTATTGGCCGCCACCAGCTGCGGCCTTTGGGCCAATTCCGGGCTGTAAAGCCGGAGCTCGTTATTAATTATGTGAAAATCTTCCAGCGGGTTACGCCCCTCCGAGCCTGCCACGTCAAGCACATGCACCAGCAGCCGGGTACGCTCCGTGTGCCGCAAAAACTGGTGTCCCAGCCCGGCGCCAGTATGGGCACCCTCAATCAAGCCGGGCACATCCGCAACCACAAAACTTGTATCTTCAACCTTAACCACCCCCAGGTTGGGGTGCAGGGTGGTAAAATGATAGTCGGCTATTTTAGGCTTGGCGGCAGAAATGCGTGAAATAATAGTGGATTTGCCCACATTGGGGAAGCCCACCAGGGCCACATCGGCGAGCAATTTCAACTCCAGTTCCAGCCAGCGTTCCACCCCGGGCTCGCCCTTTTCAGCAAAGGAAGGGGCCTTATTTTTGGACGAGGCAAAGCGGGCATTACCCCTGCCTCCCCGCCCCCCGGGGGCAACCACTACTTCCTGGCCGTGCTCAACCAAGTCAGCCAGGATTTCTCCCGTTTGAGCATCTTTGACTATGGTCCCGGTAGGAACCCGTATGATCAAGTCCTCCCCCGACCTGCCATGCATGTTCTTACCCTGGCCGTGCTGGCCCCGCTCGGCCTCATAATGCCTTTTATATTTAAAATCAACCAGGGTGCGGAGGCCGCGGTCCCCTTGCAAAATCACGCTTCCGCCCCTGCCCCCGTCACCGCCCCAGGGTCCGCCTTCGGCCACGTATTTTTCACGGCGGAAGGCTACACACCCGTTGCCGCCGTCGCCACCTTTAACGTAAATTCTTGCACTATCATAAAACATATTTTTTCACCCTTCTTCCAGTATACCTTTAATTAGCTCCTTCAGGTACACGGCGGGGTAAAATTATTTCTAACCTTCCGTTTCTTGATGCGGCATCCACCTTCCAATCCAGCCGCCCGCCGTATTTTGCCAGTTCCCGGTCAATTTCACCCAGGTATTTATCCATTTCTTTAACCTCCGGTGATACATTGAATCTTAACACGCAGCCACAAGTTTTCCCGTTCTCCTTAATATCAATTACCAGGCGGGGATTTTCCCCCGGGATACTGGAATCAATATGGCGAAAAACTTGCTGCAGGCAGACGTACAAGGCCCTGCCTGCCACCTGCCCGGATACCATGCACCCTTCCAAGTCAGATTCCACGTTATATTCGGTCCTCACCTCAATCCCTGCGGCCATTTCCTCGCCAAGGAGAAAGGCACCGGCTACTTCAGGCACTTTCAAGTGTACTACTTTACTTAATCTTTGTAAATTTTGGGTTACCTCCCGTATATATTCCCTGGCGCGGTCAGTTTTATTAAGCTGGAGGTAACCGGAAATAACTTGCAGGTGGTTTAAAAAATCATGGCGCAATATGGATATTACTTTCATCATATCACCGGAATTCAATATAAAACTCCCCCTGGAATCTTAATTTTCACGGGAACAAAAAAGACCAGCCCAGGGCTGGCCTTTCATCCGTGAATTTTAATTAAACAGAGGCGGCAACCTCTTTTACGCTTACCATCTTTTTGTTCTTTCCTCTACGATGGAAAGTTACAATGCCATCTACTTTGGCGAAAAGAGTGTCGTCCCCTCCCCGACCAACATTACGTCCGGGATGAATCTTTGTGCCGCGCTGGCGCACAAGAATACTACCTGCTGTTACAAACTGCCCGTCTTGCCTCTTAATCCCTAGAAACTTAGGGTTTGAATCACGGCCGTTCCTGGAACTACCTACTCCTTTTTTATGAGCCATACCCTCACCTCCCGTTAACGAAGGCTCTGTCTATACCTCAATTTTCTCAACTTCAACTTCAGTAAAGGGCTGACGGTGACCTTTCTTGCGGCGGTAATTTTTCTTGGGTTTATACTTAAATATAATAATCTTTTTACCCTTTCCGTGCCGCTTAACTTTCAAACGCACCTTGGCACCTTCAACCAAAGGAGTGCCAACCTTTAATTGGCCGTCTTTTTTCACCGCCAAAACCTTTTCCACTTCGATGGACCCACCTGGCTCACAATCCACCTTTTCGATAAACAGGGTATCCCCTTCCGAAACCCGGTACTGTTTGCCTCCGGTTTCAATAATAGCGTACATACCCACTAACCCCCTTTTTCAGGACTCGCCGGTACGGGTGAAATTGCTTCCTTATTAAACCCGGCCCGAGCGGTTTCGCAGGTATAAACAAGCCTACATTATGTCATTTTACCGCCATTAGTTATCAATGTCAAGAAAAGAAACAGGGCACACCTTATTTTTTCCTTCGGTACAGGTATCGTACCATCCGTTGAAATTCCCACAACTAAAACCAGGCGCTTAACGATATACTTTCACGAATTAAATTCTAACATAACACAAATCCAAGAACAATATGCACACCACTTGAATCCCGAAAACAATATGGCAAGGATTAAACCTTAAACGGACGGGAATATAACATAATTACCATGGCTAAAAATAGCGGGCTAAGCGGTTTTACATGGCAGATTAACTCATAAGGCATCACGTAATATATGTGCCAGTTCTTCCCGGGAAACCGGGCGCGGGTTGGCCCGGGTTGAGCCGGAAGACAGTGCTTGGGCTGCCAAGGCCGGTATGTCCTCCTCCTTCAGCCCGAGGGCGCCAAGCCGGGAAGGTATACCCAAGCGCCGGTTCAAATCGCGCACCAGTCTTACCAGGGTCCGGGCTTTTTCTGTTTCATTCTCGCCGGGCAGGGCCAAACGCTGGGCTAAAATGGCGTAATTCCTCGCTGCCTCCGGCAAGTTAAAGTCCATCACCGGGGGGAGCAATACGGCACATACCAAACCATGGGGTTTACGACAACGGTGTCCCACCGGGTGCGCCAGCCCGTGCACCGCCCCCAGCCGGGCGTTGGCCAGGGCGATTCCTGCCATAAGGCTGCCCAGGGCCAGGTTTTCCCTGGCTACAAGTTCAGCTATACACCCCCGGCCGAAGCGGATTACCGGCGGGGCCAGGAAAGTAAAGTTCATAGTGCATCACCTAGATAAGGCGGATATTGACAATTTACCGAAAGGGCTTGGGCCAACACTTTGTTTTTATTGGACAAAACCTGGAAAGTAGCTACTTTGCTTACGGCCCCGAAACCCGATAACGGTCAAAGATTTCCACAGTATGGGATGAAACCCTTTTTCTGTAGGTTGAAAAGCGTTAATTTTTAATTAATTTTTTTATCCTTTGCTTTATGATATAAGTACATTTCTTTTTCGATCTTCCTGCAAGCACCATAATTCCTCGCAGTTTGACGTTTATCAAGGTTATTGCATATCTCACTAAATAATTCATTGTTTAGGCTTTTCATTCTGGCGAAAAACTCATCTTTGTTTAAGGAATAAAAAACCCACCGGCCGTCCTTGTCATCCAGAACTATTTTTCCTTCTTTTAAAATCCTGAGATGGTGCGAAACGGAAGGCTGGGACATACCCAGTTCATTCATGATTTCACAAACACACATATCCCGGCGGGACAGCATCATTATTATTTTCAACCGGGTTTCATCGGCAATTATTTTTAAAAAATTAAGTACATCCTTCATAATTTTCACTCCAAATAATGGTAAAACCGGGAGGTTCACTAACCACCTCCCGGTTTTTATTTTATCCTCATTAACTTGTCTCCGGCAATTCGTACTCAAAACATTTCCGCTTAAAGGATAGAGCTACATTTACCAAAAAAATGTTTTATATATTAACCTCAAACCCCACAAACTATTAAATTATATAATAAATTTGCTTATATAATAATATTTTTGATGCTTAATTATCAATTAATCTTTCTTTAATTAAAGTGCTTTATTTAAACTCCCGCTGCGGAAACCTTCCAGGTCCAGGGTAATATAGTTGAAACCCAGTTTTTTAAGCCCTTCCGTCACCGTATTCAGCGTATCCGGGCCCAATATTTCCGGCATTTTAGCCGCGGGTATTTCTATTCGCGCCAAATCCCCGTGGTGCCTCAACCTCATTTCCCCAAAGCCCAGCTCGTTTAATAAATTTTCTCCTTTTTCTATCTGATCAAGCTTTTGTAATGTTATAAGCTGGCCGTAAGGGATACGGGAACAAAGGCAAGGCGACGAAGGCTTATCCCATACCGGCAATCCTTCCTGCCGGGCGAGGCGGCGAATTTCACTCTTTCGCAAACCCACTTCCATTAAGGGGCTTAATATTCCCACCTCGGCTGCAGCCTGCATTCCCGGCCGAAAGTCGTTAAGGTCATCGGCATTGGCCCCATCCATAACCGCCGCTATTCCCAGCTCTTTTGCCTTTTCCTTCAACTTACCCATCATTATCTTCTTACAAATATAACAGCGCTTAGGAGGATTGGACAAAAAGTCACCGTTGTTTAATAAGGAATCATCCTTAAAGATAAGATGTCTCACTTTACAGAAAGCTGCCATTTTTTGTGCCTGGGCTATTTCCCTGCGGGAATGGATTTTGCTGTCAATAGTTACGGCTACCACCCCATCCCCCAAAACATCCCGGGCCACGTGGAGCAAAAATGTACTGTCCACTCCCCCTGAAAAAGCAATTACAGCGCTCCCCTTCTTCTGTAAAAAATACTTCAGCTTTTCCAATTTTTGCTCTGGCGTCAAGTAAAACACCCCCGGGTCAATTATAACTGCTGCCGGCTATTTTAAACAGCAAACTTTCCAAGTGGCTTTAAGCAAATCAACATTATCCCCGGGACCTTTGACCTTATTCACTTTAAAACCCGGGCCTTGGCATAGGTCCTGTGAACCTTATTTACTTCCACGGGCACCACTTTTCCCACCATGGAACCGGCACCTTCTATGTCCAGTATATAGCCGTTTACCCGAGCAATACCGTCGGCAAGGTTACTTATGTGGGGTTCCTCCACCCGCACTTCCAGCACCTGGCCCGGCCTCACTGGAAAGGTGGCAGCCTGGATATCGGCCTGGCTGTGTAAGGGCTTGATGCTCACCGACTCAATGTGGTGACCCACCGAACCCCTAATATAAACGGTTTTCCCAGTTTTATTTTCCAGTTCCCGCAAGTTTGCACCACCGCTGCCTATCAGCCGGGCTGCCACTGCCGGGTTGGCTTCTACCAGGATGGTTTCTGCAGTAGTACGGCTGGCCAATTGCAGTATTTGATTCTTAAATTGAATTCCCAGGGTTTCTTCGGAAAGCACCTTACCCCGCCCCTCACAGTAAGGACAGGGCTTCTGCAGCACCTCGGACAGGCTTGGGCGTACCTTTTTTCGGGTTATTTCCACCAGGCCCAGTTGAGTTCTGCCCAAAATGTTGGTTTTAGTTTTATCTTTTTTAATCTCTTCTTCCAGCCGCTCCAACACCTGCTGCCAGTGTTCTTCCCGGGCCATATCAATAAAGTCCACTATTATGATACCGCCCAGGTTGCGCAGGCGAAGCTGCCGGGCAATTTCCACTGCGGCCTCAAGGTTGGTTTTTAGTACTGTATCTTCCAAATCGATACTGCCCACGTATTTTCCCGTATTAATATCGATGGCGGTAAGGGCCTCGGCCTGGTCGATAACCAGATACCCGCCGCACTTTAACCATATTTTACGCCGGAGTGCCTTCTCCAACTCTTTCTCGATGCCCAGCTCTTCAAAAATATTTTCCCTTTCTTCCCAAAAAACCTTAACTTTTAAGTCGGGATCAACGATATCCAGTAGTTCCATTACTTTTTCATATTCGTACCGGGAATCAATTACCAGGCGGTCAACATCTTCCGTAAAAATGTCCCGCAATATCCGCTGTACCAGTTCCAGGTCACGGTGGAGCAAGTTAGGCACGGGACTATGGGACGAGCGGTGCAATATCTTTTTCCAAAGCCGGGTAAGCGTATTAATATCCTGGAGAAACTCTCCCTCTTCTACGCCTTCCGCTGCGGTACGTACAATGACCCCCATGCCCTCAGGCTTTATCTTGGAGGCCAGGAACCGGAGGCGCTCCCTTTCCTTCTCATCCTCTATGCGCCGGGAAATACCTATATAATCCACAGTGGGCATCAATACCAGGTAGCGCCCGGGAAGGGTAATTTGAGTTGTCACCCGGGCACCTTTGGTACCAATGGGTTCTTTTATAATTTGAACCATAATTTCCTGCCCCTGTTTTACCACATCACAAATATTGGTTTTCAGGTCAAAATTCGCCTGCTCTCCATGTTTCCCGCCGTAGGCATCCTCCACATAAAGAAAAGCATTTTTTTCCAGGCCAATATCCACAAAGGCGGCCTGCATTCCCGGCAGAACATTTTCCACCCGTCCCTTAAAAATATTGCCCACCAGTCTCTGCCTCGCGGCCCGCTCAATGTACATTTCCACCAAGACCTTATTTTCTAACACCGCCACCCTGGTTTCTTCTTCTCCCACATTAATAATTATTTCCTTATACATGTTATCTCTCCCGTCAATATTACCCGCTAATAACCCGACATTATAGGAGCCTGTTACCTGCAGCAAACAGGCCGGTGCGAGTTATCCTAAAATCTTCCACATTAGCGGGCAGGTATCCTTTTACCAGTGCACGTAAAACTTCCTCCGGGCGAACATTTTCCCTGCTTCCTGTTTTTAAGATCATTTTTAAAAGAAGGTCATTCCCGTCAAGCTGCCCTTTTAGATCAATAATACCGGGACGGATATTCTTAACCTTTTCACCTTTTTTAGTCTTTCGCTCTACTTTTATTTCTTTCTGTTCCATAAATCTTTTCAAGTTGCCGGCCACTTCCCTTTCATCCAACTGGACCGGCAGGCGGGCCCGCACAAGGTAGGTAGCCTTTTCCACCAGCGCCATCAGGGAAGGGCCTTCTCCGCTGACTTCCCTCACGTCCAGCACTTCCAGCCCACTGGGGAAAGAAGCATTCAATTTTTCTGCCACCCGGGAAGGCTCCATGGACGTTCTTAATTCCAAATCCAAATACTCGTCACGTCCTTCCACTCCCACTGGAAGCGGAGCGGCAAAACTCATTTTGGGATGGGGATTGAAGCCTTCGGTAAAGGCCAGGGGAAGCCCCGCCCGCCGGGCACTTCTTTCCATGGTACGTAAAAGATCAAGGTGAGAAATATAACGCATAGATCCGGTTTTTTTATAACGAATTCTGTACCGATACAACGGTCTTCCCCCCTACCAGCACCGGCTCTATTTCCAGGGACGGGCAAAGGCCGCACCCCGAACACTTTCCTCCCCGGCAGTCCATCGTGGGAATACCCTGCATGGCCTTTTTATGCTCTCGTACTAAGTACTTTTTACTTACACCGGCATCAATATGGTCCCAGGGCAATATATCCTCATATCGGTAGCGGCGATATGCATACTTCCCCGGCTCCATGCCATTGTCCTTAAAGGCCTGCCGCCACTTTTCAAAGTCAAAACATTCGGACCAGCTGTCAAAACGACATCCCAGGGCCCAGGCCCTCTCCAAGACCGGTGCCATATCCCTGTTGCCCCGGGCCAGATCGGCCTCCAGCAAGCTTACCTCGGCATCATGCCAATTAAATACCAGTCCCTTCCCCCGCAATCTTTCTTTTAAAAATTGTTGCTTCCGGCGCAAACTTTCCAAGGAATCCTGAGGCTCCCACTGAAAGGGGGTATGTGACTTGGGCACAAAGGAGGAAGCGCTCACCGTTACCCGGAGCCGCCCCCTGGCGCGGCTTACAGCCTTCCCTATTTCCAATACCTTCCTGGCCAGCCGGACAATGCCTTCCAGGTCTTCGTCAGTTTCCGTGGGCAGGCCAATCATAAAGTAGAGTTTGATGGAAAACCAGCCGGCCTTAAAGGCCGCAGAAACAGCTTCCATAAGGTCATCTTCCGTAACTCCTTTATTAATTACATCCCGCAGGCGCTGGGTACCAGCCTCCGGGGCGAAGGTTAAACTGGACCGCCGCACCCGCTGTACCTCCTTGGCCAGTTCCACGGAAAAGGCATCAGCCCTTAAAGAAGGAAGGGATACATTAATTCTTTCCGGGCCAAAGCGGTCCACCAGCCGGCTCATAACTTCCCTTATGCGGGAATAGTCGCTGCTGCTCAAAGAAGTGAGGGATATCTCCCCCCAACCCGTGCTGCGCACCAACTCTTCAGCCTGGCGCATAAGGGTTTCGGGCTCCTTTTCCCGCACCGGCCGGTAAATTATACCGGCCTGGCAGAAGCGACACCCCCGTGTACAGCCGCGCATCACTTCCAGCATTATTCGGTCATGCACCACTTCGGTATGGGGAACTATGGGGCGGGTGGGAAAAGATACTCCGTCCATATCCGCCACCGCCCTCTTTCTTACCTTCGGGAGAGCAACCTGGTCGTGCTCAATGTTTTTCACAGTTCCGTCGGGATTATATTCAAATTTATAAAAGGCCGGCACATATATACCACCCATACCGGCCAATTCACTCAAAATTTCCCTCCGGCTGCCGCCCTGCTTCTTTTTATCAATATAAACATCCAGCACATGGTTAATTACTTCTTCTCCCTCTCCAATTATAAAGGCATCGATGAACGGGGCCAAAGGCTCGGGATTAAAGCCGCAGGGGCCGCCGGCTATTACCAGGGGTACGTTCTCCCCCCTGTTATCACTGTGCAAAGGTATACCTGCCAGATCCAACATGTTTAAAATATTGGTAAAACTCATTTCATATTGCAAGGTAAAGCCCACTATATCAAATTCCCGTAAGGGCCTTTTGGATTCCAGGCTAAAGAGGGGCATCCCTACCGCCCGCATTTTCTTCTCCATATCGACCCAGGGGGCAAAAACCCTTTCCATGAGTGCATCCTCACGGTCATTTACCACCTTGTAAAGTATCTGCATGCCCAGGTGGCTCATGCCCACCTCGTAAACATCAGGAAAAGCAAAGGCCATTTTTACTTTGACGCTATCCCAATCCTTTTGCACCGCATTCCACTCGCCGCCCACGTAACGGGCCGGTTTTTCCACTGTAGCCAAAATTTTTTCCAGCAGCTGCTCCATTTTAGCATCCCCCTGCAAAGTTTAAAATGATGAAAACATGTTCCGCAAGGAGCAGTCATCTCTATATATTACCCCCAAATTGCGGAAAAATATTCCTTACAAAAAATTATAAAGGTTATCTTATGCAATTGGAATATTATTGCTTCTTAAGTTGGCCCACCGGCGTCTCAAAGCCACCTTCCATTATTTTGTCCACAATTTCCCACTCCGTAGTCCTGGCTTTAACCTGCCCCTGGGAATCTACTACCATTATAAGGTGATATTTTTGCGGCAAAAACCCCTTAACTATCTTACCCAGGGGCACATTTTCCAGGGCCACCAATACATTTGCAGGCAGCATACCGTTCTTTAAAAGCTCGTCCCTCTTACGAATAAGGTGATTAATGAAGAGATAAGGCGCCATGTTTCTTTCCCTGGTAGCAGCGTAAAAAAGAAAGAGCGCTGTTAAGGAAATATCAACACCGGTGGCCCCCAAGTAAATGCCTATTAATCCAAAAATAATAAGCACAACAGCCCATACCTGCCCGTACCTGGCTGTTAGGCGGGTTGCCTCGCTGAGCCCCAGTTTCCTGGCCAGGCAGGCCCTGTAAACCCTCCCCCCGTCAAGGGGCAGGCCCGGTAACAGATTGAAACCTGCCACCAAAAGATTGCACTGAATAAAAAAAGGTCCCAGGTCACTATGCCAAATGTTGTAATTCTTAAGGGCTACGGCTAATAAAACCATTAAAAAATTACAGGCCGGCCCCGCTGCGGCAACCCTTGCTTCCTTGATCGGCTCCAGGGAAAGTTCCTCCCCCATGCGGGCTACTCCCCCAAAGGGCAAAAGTTCCACCTGGGTTACCGTTATTCCTAATTTTCTGGCCGCCGCAACATGGGCAAACTCGTGCATTAACACAATGCCAAAGGCAACCAGCCCCTTAACCAGCACGCCGGCCGCGAAAAAAAGCGCCAGAAGACCCAAAAAAAAGGGATTAAGGTATACATCCGTTCCCATAAACCGAAATATCTTCATCACAAACCCTCGCTTATTTCCCCATATGCAGGCGGCTTAAGGGATCAACCAGTTCATTCTTTTCCCGCAATTCAAAGTGTAAACTTCCCCCGGGAACGTCACCATTTTCACCCACCTCGGCAATTTCCTGCCCCGCCAGAACCCACTGGCCTTCCTTGGGTGAAATATTCCTGAGACCGGCATACATGCTGTAACAACCGTCTCCGTGACTTAGGAGAATATACTCCCCTAACCGGGCATCTTTGTCAACCTTGACAACCTGTCCGTCCATTACGGCCCGGACGGGAGTTCCAGGCTCGGCCTTTATATCCACTCCCGGGTGAAATCTTTTTAAGCCGTCCAAGGGATCCTCCGACCACCCGAATTCTCTTATAACCTTCCCGGATACTGGTACCCAAAGCTCTTCCGAAAGCATACTTTTGCTGCTGACCGGGCTGGAGGGCCCCACGCCAGGCCACTCATTAAACGTGGGGTTACCCCAGTTGACTATTTGACTGGCAACTCTCACCGCTCCTTGCAACAAAGGCTCAAAATTCCACTCTGTAGTAAGCAGGTAACGCATACTGTTGCGAACTTGCTGGCCTACCGGCAATTGTATTTCCCTTATTGCCAGCAATATTACCAGTATCAGCAAAGTAACCATAGTCCGGGCAACCAGCCTGCGCCAGCTTTTTTGGGTGGAAAGAGGCCTTCGCATTCCCGGATAATAATACCGGTAATAATTTGACCAATAATCATTGTTAGAACCGGAATTACCAGTACCTTTCTTTTTTTGGGGCCATCTTATCCTAAACATCCCGACCCTCCTCTGCAAATATTTCCATTTACAGTATATTGGAGGGCGTGGATAAATATGACAAGCCTCACAACGCGGGGCACTGTTTTAAAAATAGCGTCTAATTATGTTCGGCACCCAGGTTCTCTTTGAGTGACTTTACGTCAACTTCGGTCATCCCATTGACACTTTTATGTAAAGTAAAATCTACGATATCCTTTAACATTACTACCGCCACCCGTTCTTCCTTTTGGAAACCCTCTGCCTCCACCTCCACCGTAAAGGCCCCGGGATTTATATCATTAAAAGCATAACTGCCATCCGGCCCGGTGGTAGTAGTAGCCAGTAGCTTGCCGCTGTCCATGTCCTTAACCTTTACCGTAGCTCCATTTACGGGATTACCCCGGGGAAATTCGGTAACAGTACCTCCCAGTATAACGGGCCCCAGGTACACAACACGAAAGGATACAGTACCTATTACTGAAACCCTGTCCCCCCTGTAACTTACCTTATCCACCCTTACTTCATGGTGTATTGACACAACATCCTTCATGCTGTCCACGTTCCGTAACTTTATAAAGGTAGTGGTATCCACATCCTTATGAACTTTTCTGATGCCCGGCTTTTCAAATTCCTGTGAGACATCCTTCTCCACACTTCCCACTACAAAAATCCTTATACCGGCATCTACGCGCAAGACCGAATCTTCCAACAGCCGGGTGTGGAGAGATTGCATGCGGGCGTAAACTTGAGGATCCATAATTTCTCCGGGTACGGCTAGGAAGCCATACCAGCTAAAATCCTTTTTCACTTCCCGGCGTATCTTTTTAGCACCAGCCACTGCGCTACCCCCTGTTATTTAAAAGCCATATTCTATACTGCGCCAATTTAGGCCGTGAGATACCCACTAAATTTAAAAAAATAAATGTCCCGCATATCGCAGGACATTCTAAAATATTATTTTTTCCTTTCGCATATGAACATTTAAAACCAGGCCCAGGGCCAGCATATTGGCAATCATATTGCTTCCTCCATAACTGAAAAGGGGAAGGGGTAACCCCGTAACAGGCATTATGCCCATGGTCATTCCTATATTTACCAGTATGTGAAAGCCAAACATACTTACTACTCCTACCGCCAGCAACATGCCGAATGTATCCTTGGCTTCTGTGGCTATCTTCAATATGCGGCACAGCAACACAAAATATAAGGATAACAAAAACAGGGCGCCTAAAAATCCAAACTGTTCGGCAAGCACGGAAAAAATGAAGTCCGATTCCGGAATGGGAAGGAATTGGCCCAGGCTCTGAGTGCCCCTTAAAAACCCTTTTCCCAACAACTCTCCGGAGCCAATGGCAATTTGGGACTGAATCATATGATAACCGGCCCCCTGAAAGTCTTTCCAGGGATCCAAAAAAATGGTCAGCCGTTTTAACTGGTAGTCCGCTAATGGAATCCAGGTGCCGAATTTTAAGTGGGCCCATACCAAACCCACTCCCACGGTCAGCCCAAGGCCCATTATACCCGCCAGCAACAGGGGGCGGGCCCCGGCAGCGTAAAGCATGCCAAACACAATAGCAGTGAATACCAGGGATGTGCCCAAATCAGGCTGTTTTAAAACCAAAAGCATGGGAATCCCCACATAAATAAAACAGGGCAAAAGGTCCTGCAAGCGTTCAAGCCTTCCTTCCCGTGACGATAAATAACTGGCTAAATAGATAATCATTAAAATTTTTGCAAATTCTGATGGCTGAAAGGTAAAAGGGCCCAATTGAATCCAGCGCTGCGCTCCCATGGCCGTATGCCCCAGTACCAGAACCGACGCCAGCATGGCCAGATTAAAAAGGTAAATCTTTGTCTGGTACTTCGGCAATTTATCATAGGGAAAATAAATTACTGCCGCCATGAGAATCAAGCCCAGCAAGACCCAGGTACCCTGCTTTTTTACAAGCTGGAAATCTATCAGCAGAAAACGGTCCCAAAGACCCGCCTGCCAAAGGTATTCCAAAATATTTCCATGGATGCCCCTTTGCGCCAGTAAATCTCTTATCCAGGCAGTACTTGTCCCAGCAGTACCCACAACCAGGAGGCCGTAAAAAAGTATACAAAACATGACCGCCATAAGTAAAAAATCCAATTTTTTCAAAAGCTGCTTACGAAACACCCTGGTGCCCCTTTCCAAATCTTAAGGACAAATCAAGATAAACTACATCCAGGTTAGATTATATACCAGCTAACTACCTCAAAAAACCCTTAAATATTGTACTTTTAAGGAAAATCGGACCAAAATAAAAAGGAAATCGCCGAACGATTTCCCTGCTTCACTAAACCATAATTTTAGCCGTTCTCTTCATCTTTTTTACGGGTATATTGGCCACCAGGGCCACTTGATCCTCGTTGTTGTCAAGGGTAACCTCCAGCTGATCCTCTTCAATTTCCATATACTTGGATATTACCTGAATCAGATCATTCTTAAGGACTTGTAAAAGTTCCGGGGAGACACTGGCCCTGTCATGTACCAGCACCAAGCGCAGCCTCTCTTTGGCCACGTTGCCGCTGGAACCGGTATCCTTCCCGAACATCCTGCTTATAAACTCCAGCACTCAGTATCCCTCCTTCCGGAATTATTTCCGGCCGAACATCTTTCGCAACCGGGAAAAAAAACCTTGGTCGTCCAGGTTCAGGAACGGAACATCGTTACCCTTCAGGCGCTGAACTATATTCCTAAAAGCTTGTCCCGATAATGAACGCCGGTCCAATATTACGGGTTCCCCCTTATTGGTCGTCACCACAATCATCTCATCTTCGGGAATGACCCCCAGTAAATCCACGGCCAAAATGTCAATAATATCATCTATACTCATCATGTCACCGGCCCGGACCATTTTCGGGCGCAGGCGATTGATAATCAAAAGGGGCCCGTTTAAGTCCGCGGCCTCCAACAGCCCTATTATACGGTCGGCATCCCGTACCGCAGATACTTCCGGGGTAGTCACCACAATAGCCTTTTCCGCACCGGCTATGGCATTTCTAAAGCCCTGCTCTATACCTGCCGGACAATCTATAATTACAAACTCAAATTCTTCCTTCAAATCAGCACAAAGCTGTTGCATTTCTTCGGGGCTAACGGCAGTTTTATCCTTGGTCTGTGCTGCCGGCAGCAAAAAAAGCCCGTCAAACCGCTTGTCCCGGATTAGTGCCTGCCTTAACCGGCAGTTTCCACCAGTTACGTCTGTTATATCGTAAACTATGCGGTTTTCCAGCCCTAAAACCACGTCCAGGTTACGCAACCCTATATCCGCATCCACCAGGCAAACCCTATGTCCCAGTTCGGCAAGGCCGGCACCTATATTGGCAGTAGTTGTGGTTTTACCTACGCCACCTTTACCAGAAGTAACGACGATTACTTCGCCCATTTTTACCGTTTCCTCCTTATAAGCAAATTATGTCAAGTAACTTTCCCCTGAAAGATGTTACTGGCTTGAAAAGCTTCAATAGTTACAACCCCGTCTTTTATCCGGGCCACCTCCGGTCCCTGGGAAACCTCCTCCTCATCATCCGGGGCCCTGGTTATATGATCAGCTATACGGAGCTGCGTAGGACGTAGCCGGTAGGCAATAACTACGGCGTTCCCGTCCCCTGAAGCCCCAGCATGCACAACTCCACGTAACACACCCATAACAATAATATTACCGGCAGCAATCACTTCCGCGCCGGGGTTAACGTCTCCTAACACCACAACATTTCCGTTATAACGTACTGTTTGGCCGGAACGGATAGTTCTTTGAATTAAAATGGTATTTTCATCTGCAAATTCATCCAGATCAGCTAAGCTTGTCCCCGGAAACTTTACCAGGACACCATCACTGCTGCTCTCAGCCACACCATTCTCCTCCTGCAAAAAGCTAGTGTAAAACTTTCTACAGCTAATAACCAAATCCTGCTAATAAGTGCAAAAAAATAAATAAAAGAATTTCCAGCGGGGAGTAATCTGCCCCAAACGGCCCCTACTGGCCTTGAAGCGCCCCGCTGGAAGGTAATGATTCACTATTCTGGGTGTTACTCACCTGCCCGCCGGCAGAAGATTGCCGGGAGGAATCCGGCGGGGGCCCCGGGTTAACCATTGGCCCGGAAACCTCACCCTGGTTCCCCCCGTTCTGTTCCGGCGGCCCGATTCCGGTGGGCGTGGGGGGATTCACCTGTTGCTGCTCCCTTTCTCCAGCCGTTGGCCCTGGCTGCCCAGGTGCTTGTTCCTGTTGTTGCTGCGGAGGCCTGCGGAATTCACCGGAGGCAGGCCGTCTTTCCGGAGAAGTTATATTATCCTTATCCGCTTTATCCTGTTTCCATTCCTCTCCCCGGCTAATTTTAACGTAAGCGTCCAATATATCCCGGACCACCGGGCCGGCAGTACCGCTACCGGAACCTCCGTATTCCACCACTACCACCACTGCAATTTCAGGCTTTTCAAAGGGCACGTAAGCTGAAAAGAGGGCATGGTTGTCGTGCCCGGCTACCTCAGCTGTTCCTGTTTTGGCCGCGCCCGTAAGGGGAAAACCCGCAAAGATGCCGGCCGCCGTACCGTTTGGCGGCAAAGTGACCATATGCATGCCTTCCTGAATTATTTTTATATTTTCAGGGGATATATTTACCTTTCTTCGCACGACGGGTTTAAAAATTTTTTCCGTGCTACCGTCGGGGCCGATTATTTTTTTAACAATATAAGGTCTATAGAGGGTGCCTCCATTGGCGATTGCTGCCACATAGCTTGCCAGTTGCAGGGGAGAATACCAGTTATCACCCTGGCCTATGGACATATTCAGGGTATCATAAGTCTGCCATTCAAGGTGCCACCTGTACTTGTTGAGAAGTGCTTCTATCTCTTTATCCCGTTCTCTTGCCAGTACTTCCTTTTGCTTATCCGTGGGAGCCGTATTTATCAATCGCTCATACTTCTTGCGTACTTCTACAAACTCTTCGTTATAAAGCATTAAGAAGGCTTTGACATTTTCCCGCTTATATTCCGGGGTGGGTACAACTCCCGCCCGCTCCCCGGGAAGCTCTATTCCTGTTTTTTGTCCCAGCCCGAACTCCCTGGCATAACGGGCAATTTCCCGGTGACCTACGGCTCTCCCGTACTTCCAGAAATAAGTGTCACAGGATACCTGCAGCGCCTTTCTGAGGTCTACCCTGCCGTGTCCCCCCGGCTTCCAGTCACTAAAGCGCGTCGGCCCGAGCATATAATAACCAGGGTCGTTAATGAAATGTTCCGGGTCAACAATATCGTTCTCCAGAATAGCTGCAGCAGTGACCATTTTGAAAACGGAGCCTGGAGGATACAACCTCAGGGCCCTGTTTACCAGGGCCTGGGTTTTACTAATTTTTTCCCATTCCTCCTCCGACAATCTATCCGTAAATATTGACGGATCATAAGTGGGATAACTGGCCATGGCCAGTACAGCGCCGGTTCTTATATCCAAAACCACTGCCGCCCCGGCCTTTGCTTCCCGGTAACCGTTTTGCTGCGCCCTTTTTATCCCATCAGCCAGTGCCTTTTCTGTAGCTTCCTGCAAGCGGCTGTCTATGGTAAGTATAAGGCTACTCCCGGGCACCGGCTTTTTAACACCCCTTACATCTACCGGGCGCCCGCTGGCATCAACCTCTACCTGGCGGGCACCCTTTTCACCCCGCAGGTAACTCTCAAAGGAATTTTCCAAACCATCCTGCCCGTACTTGTCACCCATCCGGTAGCCCTCATCCCTGTGGGCCTCAAGCTGGGCTTCATTCATTTCCCGCACGTATCCCAGCACGTGGGCCAAAAGTTCCCCGCAGGGATAATTGCGTACCGGCTCCTCTTCCACAATAACCCCCGGTAATTCAGTTTGCCGCTCCCGCACTTGTACAACCGTTTCCCATGATACATCCGCGGCCACCTTAACCGGCTCATAGGGGCGGGTTTGTTTTTCCAGCCGGCTGTCTATTTCTTTTAACCAGTAAGAAGCAGGTTTTCCAACTTTTTTATCTCCGGAAAGTATTTGGGCAAGTAACTCTTTGACCTCCTGTTTTTTTTGCTCGCTTACGCCGAAGAAAGAAAGGGAAAGAGTATAAACCGGCTTATTATCCACCAGCAACCGGCCATTACGGTCCCTTATTTCTCCCCGGGGGGCGGTAATGGGAATGATGCGAACCAGGTTGTCCTGGGCCAATACTTGGTATTTCTGGGTTTGCACCAGCTGAAGATAAGCTAGTCTTCCTAAAAGGACCGCAAATATTAAACCTAATATAGCCAGCAACACCGTTATTTTTTGCTTAACAACTTTGCGCTCCACCAATACCCGATCCCCTTTTGAATTTTTCCCAACTACCCGGGGCTAACGATTTTACTTTTCAACTGAGCAAACCCCGTTGTACCGAACGGTAATACCAGCGGTAAAAAACAATCCCCAGCAGCGCATTATAAGTAGAAACCGGTATTATAACCTTAAACAGGGCAATAAGCGGGGACAGCCCCAGGCCGGCCATGGATAACAATATATATGACACCAGCTGTCCCAAAAATGAAATGAACCAAATAAGTCCCATTACAATAATAAGATTTTCTTTAAACAACCTGGATTCGGCATACCCTGCGGCACACCCCGCCACCAAGCCTGACAGGGCACCAACCCCCAAAAAATTGCCGGTTACCACATCTTTCAATAAACCGGCCATAAAACCCAAAAAAGCCCCCTCCCGAATACCACGGAGGAAGCCATTTATTATTATCAAAATCATTATCAAATCCGGCCTTATACCCCAAACCTGAATAAAATTCGTCAGGGTTACCTGTGCCACCAAGACCAGTACTACAAGGCCCGCAAAAGTTAAAAAACGCAAAAATATAACCTCCTACAGCTCATCTTTTATAATTAACACTTCTTCTAATCGATTAAAGTCTACAAAGGGCTTAATTGTAGCCACTTTAAAAAGCCCGGAAGCTTCCTTTTTAACATCCACCACCACGCCGATGGCTATCCCCTTGGGGTATATACTTCCCTGCCCCGACGTCATAACAGTTTCTCCCCTGGCCACCGCCAGGTTGCCGGGTATATGATTCATGCGCAAATAAGCAGAACCGAAACCAAATCCTTCAACTATACCAGGAGCCCTTGTTTTCTGGATCAGGGCTCCCACTCCACTACGGGGGTCGGTAATTAACAGAACCTCCGAGGTGGTCTCGGAAACATTGAGAATCCTTCCTACCAATCCCGCCGGGGCAACTACTGTCATATTGGGCTTTATACCGTCCTCTTTACCCCTGTTTACTACCAGCGTTCCAAACCAGTTATCGGGATTGCGGGCAATTACGGAGGCCACAACGGAGGTATATCGCTTTCCCTCTTTTTGCTGCCAGTTTAAAAGGCGCTTGAGCCTTTTATTTTCCTGTTTTAGTTCCTCCATTGTTCGTAACTGGGCTTCCAAGCGCTGTACCTTTTCTTTTAACTGTTCGTTTTCCCTGACGACTCCCGCCAGGGAAAACGGGTATAAAACCCAGTTCCTGATCCTTTCCCCGGCATCGGTCATTAAATGATAAACAGGAGCAAAACCATCCCGCAGAATTCTTTCCACGGGAGTAAGTTGCTCCCTCGTGCTTCCGGCATATTGTATGGTAGCTAATACCGATAACACTAAAACAATTATTAGAAAAATATTTTTACCCTGCAGAAAACGGGGCAAAGCCAACACACACCTTTATTTAAGCCAACTTTTTGGGCTGAATTAGCACCTTACGCAATACATCTATATTCTCCAATACCCTCCCGGTCCCATAGGCAACGGAAAGCAGCGGATCATCGGCAAGATGAACCGGCATTCCGGTTTGCTCGCTAACCAGCCTGTCCAGTCCCCGTAGCAAAGAACCTCCTCCAGCCATCACTATACCTCTATCCATTATATCCGCCGCCAATTCCGGCGGGGTATGTTCCAAAGTACCTTTAATGGTCTCAAGGATACTGGACACCGGCTCGGAAAGGGCATTATATATTTCTTCAGCGGTTACTTCCACGGTCTTGGGCAAACCACTGACAAGGTCACGCCCCCTCACCTCGAAATTCTCCAGAGTTGCATCCCTGTAGGCAGTTCCAATTTCTATCTTTATTTCTTCCGCAGTGCGCTCCCCAATCATTAAATTATAAGTCTTTTTAACGTGCTGGATTATAGCCTCATCCATTTCATCTCCGGCAATACGTATGGAGCGGCTGATTACTATCCCGCCCAGGGAAATAACAGCCACCTCGGTGGTACCACCGCCGATATCAACGATCATGTTGCCGGTAGGTTCATGTACCGGCAGCCCCGCCCCTATGGCGGCAGCCATTGGCTCCTCAATGAGATAGGCCTCCCTGGCGCCGGCCTGCAAAGCCGCTTCCCGCACTGCCCGCTCCTCAACGGCGGTTACCCCTGAGGGAACAGAAACCACAACGCGGGGGCGTATTAAGAAAGTTCTGCCCCTTAAGGCCTTACTTATAAAGTATTTTATCATACTCTGGGTAACATCGAAATCAGCAATTACACCGTCTCTCATGGGGCGAATAGCCACTATATTTCCGGGGGTGCGCCCTATCATTTGCTTGGCTTCTTCCCCCACGGCCAAAACTTGACCGTTGTCCCTTTGTATAGCCACCACTGACGGCTCACGCAGCACTATTCCTTTACCTTTCACATAAACCAGGGAATTGGCAGTTCCCAGGTCTATACCCATATCTTTGGAAAACAGACCGAAACGCATTTCGCGGCCCCTTCCTTAGCTAAAATAATCCACTGGCAATATCTAAACGAATCCCTTTTCCTTTAAGCTGATAAATTTATTATCACCAATAATAAGGTGATCCAAAATCTCAATACCTAAAATTTTACCGGCCTCCACCAGCCGGCCCGTAACCTCAAGGTCCTCCCTGCTGGGCTCCGGGTCGCCGCTGGGATGATTGTGAACCAGTATGACCGAAGCCGCACTCCGGCGTATGGCAGGCTTAAATAACTCCCGGGGATGCACCGACGACGTATTCAATGTTCCAATAGATATCAATTCCCTAGCTATCACCTGGTTTTTTACATTTAACAACAGTGCTACAAAATGTTCCCTGTCCAGGTAACGCATATCCTCCATAACCAGCGCCGCAGCATCTTCCGGCGACCTGATGGATTTCCGCTCACCGGCCACCGCCATGGCTACCCTTCGCCCCAATTCCAGCGCGGCCCGTATCTGGGCGGCCTTGGCTAAACCTATACCCTTAATTGAACTAAGTTCTTCCATTGAAACCTGGAGCAAATTGCGTAAGTTTTCATATTTGCTCAACAGCAGTGTGGCCAGGTCTATGGCACTCATATCCGACGTCCCGGTACGAAGCATAATGGCCAACAGCTCAATATCCGAAAGGGCCCCGGCGCCTTCTTTCAGCAGGCGCTCCCTGGGCCTGAGCTCACTGGGCATTTCTTTAATTGTACCGTGATAAGTTCGGGATTTTTTCATTAAAGACCTCCAAGTAGCCTGGGCGGCTCTAACATGAGCGCAGGGGGAGCACCGGTCACACCCTTCAGGGTCTACGTTTCCAGAAGCCGGTCACATCTACTCCGAATTCGCCCAGCATCTCCACCAATTTTGCCACGGGAAGGCCCACCACATTGTAATAACAACCTTTAATCCCACTGACAAAAACCGCTCCCAATCCCTGAATACCATAGGCACCGGCCTTATCCATGGGCTCACCGCTATCCACGTAAGCCTCAAGCTCATGCCGGGCAGACTTTCGAAAATGTACCTTCGTGCATTCATGAGCGGTGACGGACCTGCCGGATCCGGCATCTACTAAAGCCAGTCCCGTATATACCTTGTGTACTCTACCCCGTAAGTTCTCTAACATTTGCAGGGCCTCTTTCCGGCTCCTGGGTTTCCCCAGCACTCTGTTATCCAGGACTACCACCGTATCTGAGCCGATAACCAGCCCTTCCTCCAGCTCCCCCGCCACTGCCCTGGCTTTGCGTAGAGCCAGATTTTCCACCAATAGTCCGGGAGGCATATCCCTTTCAATATTCTCATCAACAGGAACGGCCCGTACAGTAAAAGGAATGGCAAGCTGTCTTAACAGCTCTTGTCTGCGGGGTGATGAAGAAGCCAAAATAATTTTTGTCACTGCTAACCTCCTGCCATCAAATGCGGCGGTAAATTAATAATCCCAGTACCATGCCCAGGGCGGTCAGCGGGCCAAGGGTAATATTAAAACCAAAGGTAACCGTGGCAAAATGCAGGTCCAGCACTACCGGAGGATTTATTCCAAAGGAGGCAGAAGTATTTATATACGGTAACATGGATAAAGATTGGGCAACAGCACTACCCGCCATCGCCCCGGCGAGTAAAAGCAATAAAAGTACCCACGGGCTTTTGGAAGATCTACTCATTATTTTTTCCCACACCCATTTTAAAAGATATAATGCCCTCCACAGGCGACACAAATACGGTAATACCTTTTAACAGTCTATCACTTCCACTAACTTGTGACAAGCTATATCCCAAATTTTAGATCAACATGAATAGGCAAGCACGCCATTTACCCCTTCAGCGAACAATTCCTTTTAGCACCGTTGCTACGAAAAGGCCGTAAAAAAGGCCCCCGGTTACCATTAAAATCCTTCCATCCAGGTAATTTCTATAGTGAATGAAAAAATATACCATAATAGATGCCGCCAAGGCCAGGCCGGCACTTATTTTAGCAGCCAGGGTGAGCTCCCAGGGCGTTAGCAATATACCCACCGCCGGGATTACCGAGCTCTGGAACACCATGGCCCCGGTTATGTTCCCCAGGGCAACCGTATCCTTATTTTGGGAAATCCAAATAATAGAATTGAATTTTTCGGGCATTTCCGTGGCCACTGGAGCTATTAACAGTGACATTATAAAGGCCGGTACACCCAATATCATGGACAAATCTTCCACGGCATGGACAAAAAACCCGGCCCCTATTACCATGGCAGCAAAGGCAAGTAACAGCTGAAATATCACCATGAAAGCAGGGGGTTCTTCTTTTTTCCTGGCCAGGTAAAGGGGATCCAGCTGGTGTTCCTCCCCAAATTCCTCTCCGCTGGTCAGTGTTTTATAAGCAAAAATTATATATGCCACCACCAGCACTAGCGCCACGCCCCACTTGAGCCATCCGGGCATAAATGCAGCGCCGATGGCCAGGGTGTAAACAACTATAAAAAACCCCAGATCTCTTTTGATCACCGCCGGGTCCGGCTCAATGCGCGGAAAATTGACGGCCCGCCGGCTGCGAAATAAAAAAATTGAGGCTCCCACTAGGAACATAGCCAGGGTACCTAACATAAAAGGGGCGCCCAGTATGGCGCCAATTCCTATCTCATGGGCGGCCTCCCCGGTGCCCAGCAGTATGGCCGTTAGGGGAATAAGGGTTTCAGGCATGGCAGTGCCCACAGCGGCAAAGATACTGCCCACGGCCCCCTCGGTAAGATTAAGCTTTTTGCCCAGCCACTCCACACTGTTGGTAAAAAAGGCAGCGCCTACAAGTATAATACCGAGACTGGTAAAAAGTATTGCTATATCCTTTAACAAATGATCACCCCGGAATTTCACAAATTTTATTCTAAAATTATAGTTCTTCCGAATAGCGATGTCTAGCCCGTAAAAATTTATGCGTTAGGTAATCGGCAGGTATCTTTACCATTCGAGGTTGGACACCAGGTGTTCCCTGGCCTCGGCCACCATGTAAAAAGAGCCGGTAATACAAACCACGTCACCGGGGCCGGCGGCTTCAAGTCCCTGGCGTACCGCCTCTTTTATTTCCTCCGCCACCCGGACCTCGGAAACCAGAGGCCGAATTTCTTCGGCCAGCTGCTGCCAGTCGCCGGCCCGGGGGCTGTTGGGCCTGGTGACAACAGCCATGCGGGCCCGGGGAGCCAGCTCCGCCGCCACCCGGCCCCGCTCCTTGTCACCCAGCATACCCATCACTAAAACAACTTGTCTCGAGGGGAAGTAGTCGTCCAGGGCTCGACGAAGACTCCTGGCCCCCTCGTAATTGTGGGCGGCATCAATTAGTACCAGGGGCTCTTCCCGCACTATCTCAAGCCGGGCCGGCCACCGGGTGGATTTGAAACCTTCCCGGAGGGCATCACGGGTAATGATGTAGCCCCTCTCACCCAGCAGCTCTAAAACGGCCACCGCCGTAGCTGCATTTTCCAGCTGGTGCCGCCCAAGCAGGGGAAGCCACAAATCCTTGTACTCCCCGCACCGCCCCCGTACATTAAGCTGCTGCCCCTTTAAGGATATTTCCCCGGTCCCCTCCCAGGTAACATCCCGGCCGACCTCTATTAAGGGCGCATTACACCGGGCACAGGTTTCCCGGATTATCCCCAGTACTTCGGGATTTCGGGAGGCGGTTACCACCGGCACCCCTTTTTTGATAATCCCGGCCTTCACCCGGGCTATTTCCGCAACCGTTCTCCCGAGATAATCCATATGGTCCATAGTCACATTAGTTATAACCGAAACCAGCGGTTTCTTAATTACATTGGTGGAATCAATAGCGCCTCCTAAACCTACTTCCAGTACCAGCAGGTCCACCTGCTGCTCGTAAAAATAACAAAAGGCCATGGCCGTGCTGACTTCAAACTCGGTGGGGTGCTCAAAGCCTTCTTTAACCATGGCGTCCAGGTGGGGGCGCAACCTATCTATATAGGCCGCTACATCTTCACGGGCAATATTTTTTCCGTTTATCCGGTATCTTTCCGTATAACAATGTAGATGGGGTGAAGTAAAAATGCCCGCACGATACCCGGCGGCCGCCAGGACCGATGCCAGCATGGCACCCGTAGAACCTTTTCCGTTAGTTCCTCCCACATGTACTATATTAAGCTTATCCTGGGGGTTGCCCAAGCGGCGCATAAGTTCCGTTATCCGGCCCAGCCCGAAATTCATACCGAATTTTGTCAGGTTTTGCAAATAGCTCATTGCCTCTTCAAAATTCAAAATCTTCTCCCCCCGATAGACCGTATAAACTTAATTTCTTTATTAGGAACACTAAATTTTGTTATTCTACATCATTCGGGTAAAATCCTACTGGCACCAAGAACCGGACACCGTCAATGGCGGATAAGTTTCTTGACACTTGCAGGAATATTTAAAATTTTACCGAACATTTTTACTACATTTTGCTATACGGAGGTTTTAGAAGTTTTATGAACCGTTTTATAAATTTACTTATTACATTTATCTCCACCATAAACATCTTCACTGCCTGCACTATCATAGCCGGGTGGCGGCTGGGCAATTATTCTTTCTCGGGATTGATTACCGGGGCCTTAATTGGAATTGCCATTTGCACCTGTGTTTCTTATTTCGCCCTGGCGCCGGTAAGAATCGGTATGCAGCAGCTTCTGGATTGCACCGATAAAGCTATCCAGGGAGACCTTACCGGTAAAATCCTGAAGCGAAACTACCGGTGGGGTGACTTTCACCAGTTGGTTGTAAACGTTAATAAGGTTCTTAAGGGAGTGCACAAGTGGTTTGCCCTTGTACGAGATACCAGTGCTACCCTGGACCGGGCATCGGAGCAAATAATCTCGGGAACCGAACAGGTGAGCAGCGGCAGTCAGAATCAGGCCAACCAGGTTCAGCAGCTTTTAACTTCCATAGAAAGCCTGACCAACTCTGCCCAACACGCCGCCCGGCAGGCAAAACACGCTGCGGAGCTGGCCCGTGACACCGACGCAAGGGCCCGGCAAGGGGGAGAAATCATAAGCCGGCTCTCCGAAAGTATGCGTAGCATAGACCAAAAGATATCTTCTCTGACCCAAAGCGTTCAACAAATAGACCATTTTCTAACCGTCATTCAAAATATTGCCTCCCAAACAAATCTGTTGGCCTTGAACGCTGCCATTGAGGCCGCCCGGGCAGGGGAACACGGCAGGGGATTTACGGTGGTGGCGGAAGAAATTAGAAAACTGGCCGATGAATCGGAAAAGGCAACCCAGGAAGTAGCCCAGCTTACCTCGGATATCCGGGATGCCGTAAAAGAAACGGTTTCCTTCGTCAATGAGGAAGTGGAACTGTCCCAATCAGCCGGACAAGAATTTGCTTCCATTATGCAACTACTGGAGAAAACAACCAAAATGGTGGAAGATATTGCTATCACCGTGGAAAATCAAGCCGAAACAACCTCATCTATGCTTACCGCCACTCAATCCATCTCTGCCGTGGCCCAGGAAGCGGCTGCCAGCTCAGAAGAAACTTCCGCCGTAGCCCAGGAACTGGCCAATACTGCCGAAGAGTTGAGACAGGTGGCCGGGATATGGAAGTTCGAGTAGAAGTTTCAGACCCGGGTTACACTTCCCGGGCCTTGTTTATTGCATCGCGCCAAACATGGCCAGGCGTTCTTTCAAGGTCTCGGCCTTGCCGGAGAGCTCGACCTCTTTACACCTTTCCTTCTCCACAATCTCGGCGGGAGCCTTGGTCAAAAAGGCTTCATTGCCAAGTTTTTTCTGTACCCTGGCCAGGTCCTTCTCCACGGCAGACAATTCCTTTTTCAAGCGGGCTATTTCCTTATCAATATCAATTAAACCTTTTAAGGGAACGTATATATCCACGCCCCTGGCCACGGCCGCTGCCGCCTGCTCCGGCTTTTCATCCAGGGAAGAATAAATCTTGAGCTCGGCATTTGCAAGGCCTTCAATATAATCCCGGCCTTCCTCCAGAGCCTCCCTGATTTCAGCTGAAGCAGAAACCACAAGGGCCTCCGCCTTCCTGCCCGGCGGTACGTTCATTTCACTTCTTATTTGCCTTATGCCCCTGGTAACATCCATGATAGAGTTCATTTTTTCCTCAGCCGCGGTATCCCGTAAACCTTCGTCATAACAGGGCCACTGGGCCAGCATAATGGTCTCTCCCCTGTGGGGCAGGCGCTGCCAGATTTCCTCGGTAATGAAGGGCATGAAGGGGTGTAAAAGTTCCATGGTACCCCGTAGCACCGAAGCAAGTACATACTGGGCGGTTTTCCTGTCTTTAGGGGTGGTTTTTCCGTACAGGCGGGGTTTTACAAGTTCAATATACCAATCACAAACCTCGCTCCAGATAAACTCATATAGTACGCGGGCCGCCTCGCCCAGCTCATATTTTTCCAAATTCCCGGTTACATCACTTACAACCTGCTGGTAGCGGCTCAAAATCCACCGGTCAGCCAGGGTATAACTTTCCTTGTCCGGGACGTAATTCGGGTCGTAATCTTGTAAATTCATGAGGGCAAACCGGGAGGCATTCCAGATTTTGTTGGCAAAATTTCTGGCCCCGTCCAGGCGCTCAAAGTGGAAGCGCAGGTCATTTCCGGGAGTATTTCCGGTCACCAGCATAAACCGGAGGCTGTCCGCACCGTGACTTTCTATAACCTCAATGGGATCCACCCCGTTACCCAGGGATTTGCTCATTTTTCTTCCCAGTGCATCTAGCACCAGCCCGTGAATGAATACTTCTTTGAAGGGCACGTCATTCATGTGGGCCAGACCGCTGAAAATCATTCTGGCCACCCAGAAAAAGATGATATCCCTTCCGGTAACCAGTACCGAAGTGGGGTAGTAATAGGCCAGGTCCATTGTTTTTTCCGGCCACCCGAGGGTGCTGAAGGGCCAGAGGGCTGAGCTGAACCAGGTATCCAGAACATCGGGATCCTGCTTCAGATTATCCGAGCCACAGGCACTGCACTCCTTAACCGGCTCGCGGGAAGCTATGGTCTCACCGCATTCATTACAATACCACACCGGAATGCGGTGTCCCCACCATAGCTGGCGGCTGATACACCAATCCCGTATATTTTCCATCCAGTTCAAATATATACGGGTAAACCTTTCAGGTATAAACCTTATGCGCCCTTCCTTGACGGCCTTTATGGCGGGCTCGGCCAGGGGCTTCATGCGCACAAACCATTGTTTGGATAACATGGGCTCAATAACGTTGTTACACCTGTAACAGTGTCCCACGGCATGATTGTGGTCCTCTATTTTTATGAGCAAATTCCGGGCCTCCAGGTCCTTAACCACCTGTTTGCGGCATTCCCAGCGGTCCATTCCCTCGTACTTGGGCCCGGCTTCTCCGGTCATCTTGGCATCCTTGTCGATTACTATTATTTCGGGCAGATTATGTCTTTTCCCGATCTCGAAGTCATTGGGGTCGTGGGCAGGGGTTATCTTCACCGCACCGGTACCGAATTCCGGATCCACGTACTCATCAGCTATAACAGGGATTTCCCTCCCCACAAGAGGCAAAATAAGGGTTTTCCCCACCAAGTGCTTGTAGCGCCCGTCATCGGGGTGTACCGCCACCGCCACGTCCCCCAGCATGGTTTCCGGCCGGGTGGTGGCAATGGGCACGAAGTCGTTTTCGCTTCCCTTCACCGGATATTTAATGTAATACAAGTGTCCCGGCCTTTCAATGTGTTCCACTTCTATATCGCTAATGGTAGTCCGGCAGTGACAGCACCAGTTTACAATATAATAATCACGGTAAATGAGACCTTGCTCGTACAGGCGAACAAACACTTCCAAAACGGCCCTGGAACACCCCTCATCCATGGTAAAGCGCTCACGGTCCCAATCACAGGACGAGCCCAGGCGGCGGAGTTGGGTGGTAATGCGCCCGCCGTATTTTTCTTTCCATTCCCAGACCCGCTGGAGAAACTTTTCCCGCCCGAGGTCGTACCTGCTGATGCCCTCTTTGGCCAGCTGCTCTTCCACCTTGGCCTGGGTGGCTATACCCGCGTGGTCGGTACCGGGAAGCCACAGGGCATTATACCCCTGCATACGTCTCCAGCGAGTCAAAATATCCTGGAGAGTGTTGTCCAGTGCATGTCCCATATGCAATTGCCCGGTAACATTGGGAGGGGGCATTACTATACAAAAGGGTTCCCGGTTGGGGTCAACCTTTGAGCGAAAATACTTATTTTTCTCCCAGCAGTCATACCATTTCGCCTCCACTTCTTTGGGGTTATAGGTTTTGGGCATGTTAAATGCCGGCAATTAAGTTCACTCCTTTCCATACAAAAAATAAACTCCTCCCGTGCAAGGACGGAGGAGCCCGCGGTACCACCTTACTTTCGGCAAAAATATATTCGCCGACCCTCAAGGGCTGTAACGGGCTAACCCGGCCGGACCTACTGAAACTTTCAGCCCGGCGGCTCCGGAGCGACATGTACAGGAACCGGGCGGGAAACCTTGCAGCCCGGGGATTCCCTCT
The DNA here is from genome assembly GCF_056316025.1 of Desulfofundulus sp. JL263-se. Classification (NCBI taxonomy): domain Bacteria; kingdom Bacillati; phylum Bacillota; class Clostridia; order Eubacteriales; family Peptococcaceae; genus Desulfofundulus; species Desulfofundulus sp. JL263-se. Next base: position 2,447,515 of record NZ_CM149993.1, read on the forward strand.
CTGGGGCCCGGTGAACCTGCACCCTCTCCTTCACTGCCTTTCTAATTGCGACCTGCCTAAAATCTATCTAATATATTAAAGCCTTCCCCCCAAGCTGTCAACTTTCGCGCTTTGGGTTATAAATCTATTGAATAATAGTTTTAAATTTAAAAAAACTAATAAGTACCATAAAAAATGGAGTTGTTCATTTTAATATGGAATGGAAAACACTTTTACGCACCAAATCAATAAAAAATATAATAAAAGAAGCAAGAGATGATAACAACAAAAATACCCTCGCCAGAACCATGGGTGTATTTGACCTGACCGCACTGGGAATTGGAGCCATTATAGGTACCGGTATCTTCGTTCTGACCGGTGTGGCGGCGGCAAGATACGCCGGGCCCGCCGTTGTAATTTCCTTTATCATCTCGGGAATTGTAGCCGGTCTGGCAGCCCTTGCCTATGCAGAGCTTGCGGGAATGGTACCGGTGGCGGGAAGCGCCTATACCTATACTTATGTCTCTATGGGGGAATTGGTGGCCTGGCTCATTGGCTGGAACCTTATCCTGGAATATCTCGTTGCCGCCGGTGCAGTTGCCATTGGCTGGGCCTCATATTTTGTAGATCTTTTAAAGTCCATGGGTATTATACTGCCTAAAGCAATTACTTCATCTCCCTTTACCGGCGGGATAATAAATATACCGGCCATTATAATTGTACTTTTAATTACCTGGGTGGCAATCCGGGGGACAAAGCACAGCGCCGGAGCTACAAAAATCGTCGTGGCTGCCAAGCTGGCAGTTATAGTTCTTTTTATCGCCCTGGGGCTATTCCACATAGACCCCGGTAACTGGGTTCCCTTCATGCCCTTTGGAGTTTCAGGTATAATCCACGGCGCAGCAATTATCTTCTTTGCCTATATCGGGTTCGATGCCGTTGCTACCGCAGCCGAAGAAGTTAAAAGGCCGAAACGGGATTTACCAAGGGGTATTATTGCCTCTTTGGCAATATCAACGACATTATATGTCCTCGTGGCAGGTATTTTGACGGGTATGCTTTCCTATACGCGATTGAACACCCCTTCGCCAATTACCGCCGCTCTTTTAGCAGCGGGCATAAGGTGGGCAACGGCATTTATCTCGGTTGGGGCACTGGCTGGTTTGACAAGCGTCCTTCTAGCAACGATTTTCGCCCAAAGCAGGATATTTTTCGCCATGTCCAGGGATGGACTACTGCCACCGTTCTTTTCTAAACTTCATAATAAATACAAAACTCCTTATCTTGATACTTTAATCGTTGGAATCGCCGTAAGTGTCATCGGAGCTTTTTTGCCGGTAGGAGTCCTTGCCCAGATGGCAAATATCGGAACGCTTTCAGCGTTGGCAGCGGTTTCCATTGGAGTGGTAATACTTAGAAAAACAAGGCCGGATCTCGACAGACCTTTTAAATTGCCTTGGATTCCATATTTTCCACTGCTTTCCACCGCGGCTGTTATTTACCTTGCCGTAAACCTGCCCACCGTAACCTGGATCAGATTTGTGATATGGATAGTACTGGGGCTGGCAGTATATTTCGCATATGGAATAAAGCACAGCCGCTTGGGCAAGCCAGAAGAAAGGCAGCCAGTTTTTATCTTTGGCTACCCGTCACCGAAACCGGAATTTAATTTTGAAATCGGAAAAATAAACGATAAACCCGGTAATGACAATGGCCAGCCGTAACAGCCCCTGCCAGTGAAAAAACTCAAGGAGAGAACCACCGTCAAAACCCGGTTCTCTCCTTTGCTATGAATAAACCTTGCTCCAGAATTTTTTAACTTTATCTTCCCATACGCCTTAACGTGCCAAATCCTTTGACCGGTAAATTCACTCCCACAATTCCCCCCAGGGCCCCGGCCAGGATCAAAAGGAGCAGGCGAACCCAGATTAAAGGATTCTGCAGGACCTCCAGGCTTCCAACACCCACCATGACCAAAAACAGGAGGCCATAAATTAAACCAACGGTGCCACCGTGTAACCACCCCTGCTTGCGTGCGGATAACCCGCCAGTACCGCCGCCCAATAGCGCCCCCGCCAGCATACATACCCCCAATATACCGGAAAGGTGATACCGGGGCTGTTCGGAGAACGTTACCCATAGTGCCAAAATTACGCCGCAAAACAAGGTCACCATTACCGCCCATATCAGGCCTACCGCCACGGCGGACATTTGAATTTGCCGGGAACCCCGCAATTCCGGACGTGACCAGTATAAAAAGGTAAACCTTTTAAACATCACTTAACCCCCTTACTTTTATATCCATAATATGCCAGCTGGACATATTTATACCTAATTTATTCATATGGCATGAAAATATTGCCTAAAAAATAAATATATTACGGATTAATCTAAAGGGGGCCGGTTTTTTTGCTCAAGAAAAAAGTAATAATATTCTTGTTACTTGCTTTATTTTTAGGTGCGGGAGGACTGGAAATAAAAAAAAGATTGCTAACCCCTGAACCCAGGGCCATTAAAATAACCGTGGCCCAACCCGGGCTATCGCTGGACATGATACCCCATTACCTGGCCCTAAAAAAAGGATTTTTTAAAGAATACCTGGCTGATGTAAAGATAAAAACTTACTCCGGAAAGGAGACACCCCAAGAAACCCTGGCCAGAGGAAAAGCAGATATAATAACAATGGAACTGGCCGGTTTTTTATATAACCGGTACCGGAATGCCGACCTGGTAGCCTTTGCTGCATTAACTGCCGGAGAGCCTTCCTTTATAATGGCCCGGGAAAGTATCCCGGACTTTAACTGGAAAGATCTAAAAAACAAAACCATTATTGGTGCCCCCCCGGAAAGCACAGCCGGAATACTGCTGGAAACGATACTGCGCAGAAATGAACTGGCACCTTACCGTAACGTAACCGTTTTTTATAATATCCCGGACGACCTTCGCAAAGGTGCCTTTAAGGCGGAATGCAGCACCTACCTGCAAGCATCCGAACCGCTGGTTTCCAGCCTGGAACTGGAAGGTACGGCCAGAGTAATAGCCTCGCTGGCCGGGGAAAGGATACCCGCACTGGTCTACGTGACCGACAGTAAACATATCACTAAACACCCAGAAAAAATTCAGCGCTTTACAAACGGCATCTATAAAGCCCTGTTATGGATGAAATATCACTCGGAAGTGATCGCAAAGGATATGGCCCCGGAATTTAAACATATTGACCCCGCCATAATGAATTCCGCCGTTAACAGGTATCTACGGGAAAAAATATGGCCGGAAACACCGCTGATAGATGAAAAATCCATGCAAAAATTCCAGAACATGATGCTTACAGCGGGAGAATTACCGGGCACTGTGGAATGCTCCGGAGCGGTGGAAAACAATTTTACCCGCGAGGCCCTGGAGACGGTGGAATACATTCCGCCGGAACAAAAAAAGAAGGGCCTCAAAAAATTATGGCCCTTCTAAATATCTACCCTTTAACCCACCGTTCTATTACTTTCCACACCTGCTCCCGCCCCGCACCGGTTTGGGCGGAAAAAGGTATTAAGATGTCCTCCTTGCTCAGTTGGAGGACATTTTTTATTGTCGCCAAGTGCTTTTGCCACTTGCCGCGGCTGATTTTATCGCTTTTCGTGGCCACAACCGCATAGGGCAGCCCGTAAAAACGGAGCCACCGGCACATTTGTACATCCTGGGCAGTAGGCTTATGGCGGATATCCACGAGGAGAATTATCCCTTTTAACTGCTCCCGCCCCGCCAGGTAACCCTCAATCATGGGCCCCCACCTGGCCCGCACCTTTTCCGGCACCTTGGCGTAACCGTAACCCGGCAGGTCCACCAGATACAAATTACCGTTAATTAAATAAAAGTTTATAGTTTGGGTGCGCCCGGGAGTATTACTGATCCTGGCAAGCTTCTTACGATTAACCAGTCTATTTAAAAGGGAAGATTTTCCCACATTGGAACGCCCGGCCAGGGCCACCTCCGGGCAGCCTTGGGCCGGGCAATTCTTCAAACTGGTACTACTTTTTACGAATTCCGCGGAAACAATTTTCATGGATGATGGTGGATCCTCCCTCAGCCTCAGCCACTGGATTATATGACATTTCTACCGAAACCTCAGGCGGAGAATTTACTTCTGTCCTGCCCCGGGTATCACTTTCCAGTAACCCTACTTTTAAAACCTCATCCATATTTTCAACCGTGACAAATTCCATCTGCTTTTTAACATTAGCAGGAATTTCACCAAGGTCTTTCTTATTATCTTGCGGTAATACAACCGTCTTTATACCTGCCCTGTGTGCGGCCAGTACCTTTTCCTTGACGCCGCCAATGGGTAACACCCTGCCGCGCAGGGTAATCTCCCCGGTCATTGCCACATCGTTCCTGACCTTGCGCCCGGTAAACACCGATGCCAGGGCCAGGGCTATGGTAATACCCGCAGACGGCCCGTCCTTGGGAATAGCCCCCTCCGGGATATGCACGTGAATATCATATTTTTCAAATTCACTATGGTCAATACCTAATTGGTCAGCCCTGCTGCGAATGTAACTGAATGCGGCCCGGGCCGATTCTTTCATAACGTCCCCAAGCTTACCGGTAAGGGTAAGCTTTCCATTACCTTTATACTTAGTGACTTCAATGGCCAGGGTGTCCCCACCCACCTCTGTCCAGGCCAGGCCGGTGGCAATACCCACCTGGGCTTCCTTCTCGGCCATACCAAAGCGATACCGCGGTGTCCCCAGCATTTGAGGAAGGTTCTGCACCGTAACCCTGACCTTTTTAGCCTTCTTAGATACAATCTGCTTGGCAGTCTTACGGCAAATGCCGGCTATTTCCCGCTCAAGGTTACGTACACCGCTTTCACGGGTATATTCCCGGATGATTTTGCGCACAGCATTTTCTGATACGCTAATCATTTTATCAGTTAACCCGTGTTCTTTAATTTGTTTGGGCAATAAGTGCCGCAGGGCAATTTGAACCTTTTCCTCTTCGGTATAACCGGGAATATGAATAATTTCCATCCTGTCCAAAAGGGGCCTGGGAATGTTATGCTGTACGTTGGCAGTAGTGATAAACATTACGTTGCTCAAATCGTAGGGCAACTCAATATAATGATCGCTGAAGCTATTATTCTGCTCGGGATCCAGCACCTCCAACAGTGCCGATGCAGGGTCTCCCCTGAAATCCATGCTCATCTTGTCGATTTCATCCAGCAGGAAGACAGGATTCTTTGAGCCGGCGTTTCGCATGCCCTGGATAATCCGCCCGGGCATAGCTCCTACATAGGTACGGCGGTGTCCGCGTATCTCCGCTTCATCCCTTACACCGCCAAGGGATAATCTTACAAACTTACGGTCCAGGGCCCGGGCAATGGAACGGCCCAAAGAAGTCTTACCTACACCTGGAGGACCTACAAAGCAAAGGATGGGCCCCTTCATCTTCTTAGCCAGCTTACGGATGGCCAAAAATTCCAGGATCCGTTCCTTGACTTTTTTCAAACCGTAATGGTCCTCTTCCAAAATTCTCTCCGCTACATTAATATCCAGGCGGTCCCTGGTTCCCTTAGTCCACGGTAGTGCCAGCAGCCAATCCAGATAATTGCGTACCACCGTGGCCTCGGCTGCCATTGGCGGCATTTTCTCCAGCCGTTCAACTTCCTTGAGGGCTTTTTCTTCAACTTCCTTGGGCAGCTTGGCCTTGGCTATTTTTTCCCGGTATTCCTCGCCCTCAGCAGCCCGGTCATCCTTTTCGCCCAGTTCTTTCTGGATAGCTTTTATTTGTTCCCGGAGATAGTATTCCTTTTGGGTTTTTTCCATCTGTTTGCGCACGCGAACATTAATTTTGCGCTCCAGTTCCACTATCTCCAGTTCCTTAGAAACAACGGCACACAGTTTCTCCAGCCTTTTGACGATATCCATAGCTTCCAGGATTTCCTGTTTTTCATCTAACCGGAGATTAAGGTGGGAAGCCGTAATGTCGGCCAGCCGTCCGGGGTCATCCAAATTAACAATAGAAGCCATTGTTTCCGGTGGGATACGCTTTGAAACCTTGACATATTGTTCAAACTGGTTGACTAAATTGCGCATTAAAGCCTCTATTTTTGCAGTTTTTTCAAACTTTTCTACATATTGAAGCACCCTTACTTTAAAGAAAGGGGTCTCTTCAATATATTCCTCAATTCTGGCCCTGGCGATACCTTCCACTAATACTCTGATTGTTCCGCCGGGCAACTTTAATAACTGCTTTATTTCTGCCACGGTGCCGATAGCGTAAATGTCATCCGGCCCGGGATCGTCGGTCTGGGCCTCCTTTTGCGTGGACAAAACAATCATTTTGTCCTGCATCATCGCCTCTTCTATGGCCTGCACTGACTTTTCCCTACCCACATCCAGGTGGATAACCATGTAGGGAAAAACCAGAATTCCCCTAAGTGGTAACAAAGGTAAAACCCGTTCGACGGAGTTCATGAATGCACCTCCCCTTAATCACGGTCACTGCTACACATCGCTCGGGCGGATACATTAATCATTTTATCATAACGGGGGGGTACGGGGCTATAACAATAAGTACCAGGCATAAAATAAACCCGGCTTTTGCCAGGTATAATTAAGAAATACAGGGAATTTTTCAATTATTTGCGTCTATTAGCTCTTTTTATCTGTGTTTACCAGTGGAAAGGGAAGTCCAGGAATAAAGCTCCCGCCGCCCACCACATCCAAAGAAGGCCTTACTTCTGCCTCCTTATCCCCCGGGGTGGAAATCAGAGATCCTTCAATCACCTCCTCAAGCCTTTCAGCCGGTATAACTTCCACACCTTCTACCTTTTCCAGCAGGGTCTGGTAATTGTCCTTGGGTATGTACACCCTGGTGGCACCCGCATGCCTGGCCGCCTCCACCTTGGCAACCACTCCGCCCACAGGCATTATAAGCCCTCTAATGGATACCTCACCAGTCACGGCTACCTTGTTATCCACCGGTATGCCTTTTATGGCGGAATAAACCGCGGTGGCAATGGCAACTCCCGCAGAAGGCCCGTCCACCGGAACACTGCCGGGAAAATTTACATGCAAATCATAATCCCTTGGGTCCACATCCATGACCCGCCTTAACACGGTGAGCACATTTTCAACCGATCCCCGGGCCATACTTTTGCGCCGGATGGTCTTGGCCCTGCTTCCCAGTTCTTCTTCTTCCACCACACCGGTAACGATTAGTTTCCCCTGGCCGCGGGCCGCGGGCATTGCCCCCACTTCAATTTCCAGCAGAGTTCCCATATTCGGCCCGTAAACCGCCAAGCCGTTCACCAGGCCCACCTGGGGTTTGGAGGGGACTTTTTTCTCAGGCCTTGGCACATACTGGCCGCTGTGGATGACCCATTCAATGTCGGCGGTGGTAATGCTCTTCCTGCCCTCGGTCATGGCAATGCCGGCGGCAATTTGAATGATATTTACCGCTTCCCGGCCGTTGGTGGCATATCTCTTTATAAAATCCAACCCTTTTCCATCTAAAGGGAAACCCACCTTTTGCGCGGCATTCCGGGCAATTATTTCAATTTCTTCCGGCAGTAACTGCCGGAAGAATATTTCCAGGCAGCGGGACCTTATTGCCGGCGGGATTTCTTCCGGAGTTCGGGTGGTGGCTCCCACCAGGCGAAAATCAGCCGGCAGACCGTTTTGGAATATGTCATGGATGTGCTTGGGAATATTTTTATCCTCGGAGCTGTAATAGGCGCTTTCCAGGAGCACCTTTCTGTCTTCCATTATCTTTAACAGCTTATTTATTTGGATAGGGTGCAACTCTCCTATTTCATCGATGAACAACATCCCCCCGTGGGCCTTGGTAACGGCACCCGGCTTCGGCTGGGGAATCCCGGCCATACCCATTGCCCCTGCTCCCTGGTAAATGGGGTCATGGACGGAACCAATAAGGGGGTCCGCTATTCCCCGTTCATCAAACCGGGCGGTGGTAGCATCTACCTCCACGAATTTGGCGTCTTCTTTAAAAGGTGAAAGTTTACTCTTTTTAGCTTCTTCCAGCACTAACCGGGCAGCAGCAGTTTTACCCACCCCCGGAGGGCCGTAAATTATCACGTGCTGGGGGTTGGGCCCGCAAAGGGCGGCTCGCATGGCTCTAAGGCCTTCTTCTTGCCCGATAATCTCATCAAAGCTGGTGGGCCGGGTTCTTTCCGCCAGGGGCTCCGTTAGGGAAATGGCCCGCATGCGCTGTAATTTTTCCATTTCCTTGCGGGATTCCCACTCCAATGCCGATTTGTTACCCTGTTGGGTTTTTAAAAGATTCCAAAAATATAACCCTATAATTACGGCAAAGAATACCTGGATAAAGGTTATAAACCCGGCAATTCCACCGGATAAATCACCCATAAACGATGCCTCCTTGCTTTTTGTCCCATGGTAAAGATTACACCTTTTTTCTATATTATTGCTAACATTTTCAATTTTTATCCGTACTAAACCATTCAGGCATTATATTCGACCGGTTAATAAAAATTATAAATATTAAGTTTACCGGTAAAACCAAACTACAAACCATTTATCAGTAAATTTTGATAATTCAAACAAAATATATTAACAGTCATTTTATTTATTTTTAGGATAGTTATAAGTATACCGGGAGTGTAGGAGGTGATATGCCAAATTTGCAAAGGTAAATTTTTCCTGTTGAGATCCTAAAAAATAAAAAGGAGGGATAGGTATGAGCGGAGAAAACAAAGTTTACCATATCAACGAAACTGCGTCCATAGCCGACCCGGGCCCGTTGGGGCTGGCCTGTTTCGCCCTTACCACTCTTTGCCTCAGCGTGGTTAACGCCGGCATTGTGGACGCAGCAGCCGAAGGAATGGTACTTATGCTCGCCCTTGCCTACGGCGGAACTGCGCAAATACTGGCCGGCATGTGGGAATTTAAGAAAAACAATGTCTTCGGGGCCACCGCCTTCACTTCCTACGGTGCATTCTGGGTATCCTTTGCATTATACGTACTGGGCTCCCACTCCTGGGGATGGATTGAGGCTACACCAGCAGGAACGGCATTATTCCTGATAGCCTGGACCATTTTCACAATATACATGTGGATTGGTAGTTTTGCTCTCAATAATGCGCTGGTCACGGTATTTACCCTGTTAATTATCACTTTCGTGCTACTGGATATAGGTGCCCTGGGAAGTCCCACTGCCCATACTCTTGGCGGTTATTTCGGAATAGCCACAGCTTTCGCTGCCTGGTATACTTCAGCGGCCGGAATCTTAAATACCGTATACAAAAAACAAGTTCTTCCTGTAGGACCCAGGCAATAATAAATAAAATTATAAGTACAAAAGGTGCCCGACCCGTAAGATCGGGCACCTTTTTATACTTGGTCGGATGCCCTAACACCTGAACGCTTTATAATGTAGTCCCAGATAGCCTCCTGGAGCGCTGCAGTTCCAAGATTGGAACAGTGCATCTTTTCTTCAGGCAGGCCCCCTAAGGCGTTAGCTACATCCAAATGGCTTATTTCCGCAGCTTCATCCAGGTTTTTCCCAAGGGCCAATTCCGTTAAAACACTGGTTGTGGCAATGGAGGCGGCACAGCCGAATACTTTGCACTTTACGTCAACTAAACGGTTGTCTTTGACCTTGATATATATCTTTAAATAATCCCCGCAATTCGGGTCTCCTGCTGAACCAATACCATCTGCATCAGGTATTTCTCCAAAATTACGCGGGTTTAAAAAATGTTCCAACATCTTTTCGTGGTACAATCTCCTGTCACCTCGAAAACCTGGTAAGTTCAACTGAATTTTTCGGAGGCTTTAATCTCCTTTCAGCTATAAATTTTAGTACTTCATAAATAACCGGTGCTATCCAATTTAAGCCTGGAGAGCGGGGACTTGCCTTTCTAACGTTTTCGTTAAACCCTCGCTGCATACCCACTCCCCGTTTTATTCCACGGCCTCTTCCCCGGCCCCTTCCATTCCCGGCACCGGGCCCGCCCCGGCAACCGTTAAAGCCACGTGGCACTCTAACACCCCCTTTAAATGTAGGAAAATTACAAAACCCGGTTCTACCTGTATAATATTCTACTTATTAACATATGTCAATAATTCTTTCTTGGAACAATACCGCAAAAAAAAACATCAACTAGCTCCGCCTTTCGGTACCTTTACCATACCCAAAATGACCCTGTAGGGCCCCGGCGTACCCGGCGGAACAAAAGCCACCCGGTCGCCCGGCCTGACCCTTCCCCGGCCCAGACTCCAGGCCACACCGTTGATAAAAACCGCTTCTATCTTGTCCAGCGGCAGGTCCAGCATTTCCGCCAGCTGGGAGGCAGAACATTCCTTATCGAGACGTACCTTTAAGGGGAAAGGCCATTTTCTTTCATCGAAAATTTCTTTTAAAAAAGAAAATCCCCTGACTTCCACTTCACCATCGTTTACAGTTATTTTTTCCATTTCCGTTATCACTCCTGGAAGTCATTATTTGCTATAATTATTTATTAATTGCCTTTAGCTTCCAAAGGATATCTGGGTAAATATTTCTCTGTCATTTCTATATAATTAAATAATTCTTCTTTGGTTCTGGGTATAGGAAGGCCGTTCTTCAGCCACCCTTTCTCCTGCAGATGTAAAAACACATCTAATATCCAGGGAACAGTTAGGTCAGTTTGCCTTAACAATTCTTCATTTCTGAAAACCTGTTCAGGTGCTCCCTCACCGGCCATTATTCCTTTTTTTAAAATGAATACATAATCCGCCCAGAGGTAAGCCAGGTCCACGTCATGGGTAGAAAGAATTACCGTTACGCCTTCCTTGCTAATACGGTCCAACAGTTTCACCATTTGAAGGGTAAGCTTGGGATCAAGTCCGGCGGTTGGCTCGTCCAGAATCATTACCCTGGGATTCATAGCTAAAACCCCGGCTATGGAAACCCGCTTCTTCTGCCCGTAACTAAGAAAATGAACCGGCTTGTCCCGGAGGTCACTTATATCCATAGCCTCCATTGCGGCTTTTACCCGGTGCAGCACCTCTTCCCGGGATAAGCCCAAATTTAAAGGCCCAAAGGAAATTTCCTGCAGCACGTTGGAGGAAAAAATCTGGGTATCCGGATCTTGAAAAACAACGCCTACATTCCGCCTTAGCTGCATAAGGGAGCGGCGGTCATACCGAACCTCTTCACCGTTAAAAAACACCTTACCCTTTCCGGGGCGTAAAATTCCGTTAAAGTGAAGGAATAACGTGGACTTACCTGCACCGTTGGCCCCCAATACGGCAATTTTTTTCCCTTCTTCCACTGCCAGGGTCAAACCATTAAGGGCCCTGGTCCCGTCCGGATAACTGTATTCAATGTCTCGGGCTTCAATTATATATTTGGCCAAAACAATTTACCCCCACCTAAAAGGGATATTAACACCAGTGCCATATCCATTGCTGTTATAAGCAATATATTTTTTCTGGAAATGATGTACTGGGGTTCCAGGACATTTAATTCCCCGCTGTAACACCTGGACATCAGGGTTACGGACAAGGCATTCGCCCGGCTGTAGGCCTTGATAAAAAGATTTGCTATTAACTGGCTTAAAGACGCATATGCCAGCCTCAACGATCGGTACCCCAGGCGGGATGACTGGGCTGTATACATCTGGCCGGCAGTTTTCATAAGAACAAAAATAAACCGGTAAATGAGAGTCATTAGTTCTATAAATATTACCGGAACACGTAGCCTCTTTAAAATTAGTATAATTTCTACCATGGGCGTAGTCAAAGATAAAAAATAAAGGCACGAAACGGCCCCCAGGGACTTAAAAAATAAATTGGCGGCAGTCATAATACTTTGGCCGGTAACCCCCACAGTAAAATTACCGAGACTAACGGCATATAAAAATCCTTCCTCGGCCCTTGTTACGGATATGGCTATAGTCAAAATACCTATCACTAAAAAAGAAATGGGTATAGTTATTAATTTAAAGTAAAAAGCCGGGGGTATTCCGGCGCGGAAAATTACCGCGCCGGCCATCATTAAAATAATAACCAGTGAAGTCAAAATGTCTGAAGCACCAAGGCAGATTATTAAGGTAATAATGGCAAAGGTAAATTTTTCCCCGGGATGAACATTACTTAAACCGTTGCAATAAGAATATTGTTCAATGGGTAGCATAATCCAGTCCCCTTTTAATCCTCCCGTTTTTTACGGCCCTTTAAGTAACCCAAACAATAGCCGACAACTCCCGCTCCCAGGGCCCCCTGGAGAACAAAAAGAAGGCTCTCAATCTCACCGCTGGGCGGCTCCCAGATGCTTTCAAACCATGGTGTATAACTAGGCTCAATTTCATTAATAACTGCCTCGGCCTCACCATCCGCACCTCCAAACTCGGCCCCTTGGAGGTAAATCATTGGGAAAGCGACTAAAATCACTACCAGCGACAAAAGGAGCAGGTTTTTTAAGAAAAGATTGTTCTTTCTGCTTTGGGTATGGTTCATAATCCGGCCTCCTTAGAATTAAGATGGAGGGGCAATTGCCGCATCTCTTCTTTAGCATAGGTGGCAATTATGTTAAATACCAGCACCGTAAGCAGGCCTTCACTTATGGCCAGGGGAACCTGAGTAACGGCAAATACCGTGGCAAACTTGGCAAAGGATGCTGCCACCCCGCCGGCTTTTGCCGGAAAAGCCAGGGCCAGTTGCAGGGAGGTAACAACGTATGTAACGAGATCACCAAGCCCGGCCCCCAGGAACACCGCCAGCCAGGTGGGCACCCCCAGTTTTCGGGCACCTTTATAAACACCGTAGGCCACCAGCGGCCCGGCCACGGCCATGGAAAAAGTGTTGGCTCCCAAAGTGGAAAGCCCCCCGTGGGCCAGCAATAATGCTTGAAACAGAAGAACTATAAATCCCAGTACAGTCATGAGGATTGGCCCGAACATGATGGCGCCCAATCCCACGCCGGTGGGATGGGAACAACTTCCCGTTACTGAAGGAATTTTTAAAGCAGAAAGGACAAAGGCAAAAGCACCAACCAATCCCAGCAATATTTTAGTGCCGGGATTATACGTTGCCCAATTTGTAATAGAGCGAATGCCAAGCACCAAAAAGGGCAGGGTAGCCAGGGCCCAGAATGCCGCCCAGCCCACAGGGAGAAACCCCTCCATAATATGCATGGCAAAAGCAGGCCTGGGTACCGTCATGAACAGGACAAGCATATAAGTACTTAACAAAATAGTTCGCTTAAAGGAAATCATTAAATCACCTTCCTCCATTTTTCCCATTTTCCCTAAGCAAGCGAAATACTTCCTGCCACTTAAACACCGGTCCATTAGCTTTTCTCTTAATTATGACTACCGGTATTTTCAAGGAAAGGGCCGCAGACAACTTGGTATCCGTACCCCCGGCTTTTCCACTGTCCTTGGTGACTACCACTGATGCCCGGTACATTTTAAACAGGACCTTGTTAACTTGTTTGGAAAAAGGTCCCTGCATGGCCACAATATCCTTGGGTTTTATACCCATATCCTGGCATTTTTTAATAACCCTGTGCTCAGGCAACACCCTGACCACCAAACGTATGCCATGCTTTTCTTTAAGCCGCAGAAATGGTTCCAGCCCGTGACTTCCTGTTGTCAAAAATATGTTCTTTCCCAGTTGGGCTGCTTTTTCAGCGGCTTCCTCCATGGAATATACCGTATGAATAAGTTCATTTTCAGTAAAAACCGTTTCTTCACGCCCAATACGGTAAAAGGGTATCCCTGCAATATCGCAAACAGAAACCCAATTGTCACTGGTAGAATTGTAGTTGTCGAATACGGAAGAATGCCTGGCATCAACCACAGCGCGCACATTAATGTTTTTAAGCCACTCACCAGGGTCGGCGGGAATTTTTTCCTCAAACACAACGGCCCCGTCTTCCCGCGCCAATTCTTTTCCGTAACAACTTAAAGCAATAACTCCTACTTCCTGGCCTTCTTTAACTAAATGTTGAACCAATTTACGGCCTTCACTGATACCACCCAAAATCAATATCAAACTTGCTCACCTACCTAAAGAAAAGCCCCCGGATGTACCGGGGACAGATTTTTACCTAAATCTGGCCACATCTAACCACCCCCTAACACCCTGCGGATTAGTGGTAAAGTTAGACAGGCCCGTTCGCTGTTCAAGGTTTTGCGGCCCCAAGTGAGTATCACCTTTTTGGGTAACCTTTCCCGAACAGCGAAAAAAACAAAGGTTCAGGTTTAAGCCACGATTTCTCGAATCATGGCACCTGTCCTTCATATTCAATTGCCCATAAAAAACTAAAATAAAGAAAGGAGTCCTGGCAGTACATTGCCAGGAAGAGAGTACGGGTTAAAAATTTAAAGCACCCCTCTCCACGAAGAGTCAGGGTGCTTTTTAGCACTTTACAGCGTATTTATCCCCTACCAAAATGGTACACTGCCCCTCTCCACGGGAGGACATCACCAGTGCGCTACCCAGGCAGGTCTCCTGACTTATGGTTCATCACCTTCTTCCGCCTTCCCACCCGGTCCACCACTCAAAGGTATTTTGGTAGCTTGCAAGATAATAAACTTGCCTACGGTAATCCGATATCATAATAGTAATACCATTGAGTGCTGGGCTGGACAGTGGCCTTTAGGAAGAGGCTCCCCAATCACAGTGGCCGGACCGTCCAGGATTCTCACCTGGTTCCCTATTATCCCTACCTTTCGGTACGGGCACCTGGGTAGAAAAAATTATTAAATTAATTAGCTGTCTTAATGTTAACACAAATTTACCAATTTGTCCAGTATAAAGTTTAAATAAGCCCACATTCATCGTGGGCTTATTTATGCCGATTCTTCTTTTTTCTTGCGTTCAACGGAGATAACAAGAGGCTTTTCTTTCTTTTCTATAATTTCTTTGGTGATAATACACTTGGTAATATCATTCCGGGACGGAATATCATACATAATGTCCAACATTATTTCTTCCAGAATGGCCCTTAAGCCACGGGCACCTGTGTTGCGGCGCATGGCTTCCCGGGCAATGGCCTCGAGGGCCTCCTGCTGAAACTCCAGATTTACACCATCAAGTTCAAATAATTTTTGATATTGTTTGACGAGAGCATTCCTGGGTTCAGTGAGGATCCTGATCAGTGCCTCTTCATCCAGGGCATCAATGGTAACAATAACCGGCAGGCGTCCGACGAACTCGGGAATAAGACCGTATTTCAATAGATCCTCCGGAAGGATGTGCTTAAGGATCTGCCCGATATTTCGCTCCTTCTTAGGCTTAATGTCAGCCCCAAAACCTATGCCTTTCTTTCCGATACGATTTTCAATGATTTTTTCTATGCCGTCAAAGGCACCACCGCAGATAAACAGAATATTGGTAGTATCAAGCTGGATAAATTCCTGGTGAGGGTGTTTACGGCCGCCCTGAGGCGGAACACTGGCCACCGTCCCTTCCAGTATTTTTAACAGTGCCTGCTGAACACCTTCACCGGAAACGTCTCTGGTTATGGAAGGATTCTCTGACTTACGGGCAATTTTATCAATCTCGTCAATGTAAATAATGCCCTTTTCTGCCTTTTCTACATCATAATCGGCAGCCTGGATAAGTTTGAGCAGGATATTTTCAACATCCTCCCCCACATAACCGGCCTCGGTAAGGGAAGTGGCATCGGCAATGGCAAAAGGAACATTCAGCAGGCGTGCCAAGGTTTGTGCAAGCAACGTTTTACCACAGCCGGTGGGCCCCACCATAACAATATTGCTCTTTTGCAGTTCCACATCATCGATTTTTCCACCCAGGTTTATCCGCTTATAATGGTTATAAACCGCCACTGCCAGGGTTTTTTTGGCATCTTCCTGGCCGATTACATACTGGTCCAGTATTTCCTTAATTTCCCGTGGTTTAGGAATATCACCCAGTTCCAATCCAACATCTTCACCCAGTTCTTCCTCGATAATTTCGTTACATAATTCGATACACTCGTCACAAATGTATACACCGGGCCCGGCAACCAGTTTTTTAACCTGGTCCTGCAACTTACCACAAAAGGAACACTTTAATTGACCTTTTTCATTAAACATAAATTCCACCTCTTTTAGCTTTGCTTACGGACCTGGAGGACCTCATCCACGATGCCGTATTTTTTGGCCTCCTGAGCTGACATAAAGAAATCCCTTTCCGTATCCCGGGCCACAACCTCCACTGGCTGACCTGTATGCTTAGCCAAGAGTTCATTTAAAACAGCCTTCATGCGTAATATTTCTTTGGCATGAATATCAATGTCCGTAGCCTGCCCCTGAACACCTCCCAGGGGCTGGTGAATCATTATGCGGGAGTAGGGCAAGGCAAACCGCTTCCCCTTTGCCCCGGCAGCCAGCAGGAACGAGCCCATGCTCGCAGCCTGCCCCATGCAGATAGTAGAAATAGGCGGCTTAACGTACTGCATGGTATCATATATGGCCATCCCGGCAGTAACAACCCCGCCGGGAGAATTAATATAAAGGTGTATATCCTTCTCCGGGTCTTCAGCTTCTAAAAACAAAAGCTGAGCTATTACCAGATTGGCAACATTATCATCAATGGGACCGCCGATAAAAATAATTCTATCCTTTAAAAGCCGGGAATATATATCATAGGCACGTTCACCCCTATTACTTTGCTCAACTACAATTGGTACGAGGTATGACACATCAATTCCCTCCTTATTGTCCGTTTATTCACTACTCTATTTATAAAACTATTCTTGGGCCGCTTCCTTTGTGTTGTTTTGCACAATATTAGCCTTTTCCATCAAGAAATCGACGGTCTTTTCCCGGCGAATCCTTACCTTCAAATAACCCAGCTGATTTTGTTTTTCTAATATATTACGGAGAGCTTCCGGATCCTGCCGGTATTGTTCTGCCATTTCCTTTATTTTTTCTCCTAAATCATCGTCGGTAACTTCAATACCTTCTTTCTTGGCAATAGCATCTAGAACCAGTGCCGTTTTTTCTGTCCTTTCGGCCTCAGGGCGCATCTTTTCTTTTAACTGCTCCAAACTGGAATCAGTGTGTTTTAAATAATCCTCCAATAACAGCCCCTGGATCATAAGGTGACGCTCCATGTCTTTAACCATTTCTTCTATCTGGTTATCCACCATTTCCTCGGGCAGTTCCACTTCGGCATTTTCCACAGCCTTGGAGACAACTTCCGAACGCATCTGTTGCCTGGCCCTTTCTTCAGCTGCTTGTTTTAAGTTATTCAACACATCCGCCCTTAATTCCTCCAAGGTATCAAACTCACTTACGTCCTTGGCGAACTCATCGTCAAGGGGAGCTAACTCCTTGCGCTTCAATGTTTTAACCGTTACCGTAAACTGCGCCTCTTTACCTGCAAGATCCTTATTATGATAATCCTCGGGGAAGGTAGCGGAAAATTCCTTGGTTTCGCCTATAGACATACCTTCCAATTGTTCTTCAAAACCGGGAATAAACGTACCTGACCCTACTTCCAGGGAATAATCAGTAGCTTGGCCTCCTTCGAACTTCTCCCCTTCCACACGTCCGGTAAAATCAATAGTAACGATATCACCCTTCTGCACATTGCCTTCTTCCACCGTAACCAGTTTGGCGTACCTGTTACGCAGGGCCTCTAGCTCCTTATCCACGTCCTCATCGGTAACGCTGGCGGGAACTTCTGTTACCTCCAACCCTGTGTATTGTCCCAAGTTAACTTCCGGCTTAACCTTTACGGTAGCCTTAAATTTAACCGGCTCGCCCTCTTTCACCTGCACCAGTTCCACTTTGGGCCGGGAAATGGGTTCTACTCCAGTTTGTTTAAGAGCTTCAACATAAGCATCCGGAATTACCATTTCCACAGCTTCATTATATAAGGCTTTTTTCCCCAAATAGTTTTCTATTACCCGCCGGGGTGCTTTTCCGCGCCGAAAACCCGGGATATTAACCTGCTTTACAAGCTTTTTATAAGCCTGGTGCACTGCCTTCTCAAATCTTTCCGCATCTACCTCCACTTCCATAACTACGGTATTTTTCTCTATTCTTTCCGCGGTTGCTTTCATCCCATTGCTCCCCCTTGAAATATATAATCATAAATATAGTGTAACCATCTCCTGTTCAATCTACCTCTATAGTTTTACCTCTATAGTTTATTTTTCTGTAGCTAAAGGATATTTCCTCCAGTAATACACGTATTTTAAGCTCCCCCAAAATAAAAATAATAAATTTATTTTTTTAGGGTAATAAAAATCAATACCTGCAAGCCAAAAACTACTTCACCCAATTGACCTCTTATTTTAACATGATTTTAATTACCGGGCAATACTCTACTTGACTTGATTTCCACCATGTAAATAAGGAAAATTTTTTGGATACTGTATACAAAAAGACTTGACGCTTCCTGTTAAATGTGACATAATTTTTACATAATAACACAATGTTGTTATCACTTACTACTTACACCCTGGACATCCTATCACTGACCTGCCGTCCATGAATGCCGGGAAGGGGGTTGGGTAAAAGAAAAATAGGTTAATTTAAATTTTTTATTTTTATTTAATTTTCCACTGCCGCAAGGGGGGTCGGAATTGACGAACTGGTCTGAGGCCGGCGTTGTGGCACTTACGGGAATAATAATGGTTTTTGGTGTTCTGGGTATTTTACAGGTGGCCGTAACCAGCATGAGTAAAATTTTTGAAGCAAAAGCACGGTCAGTTAAGAAAGATGCCAGGGCCCAGGGATAAATATTTAGAGGAGGTATTACATAAGCATGGACGTAGTTGCACCTATGGTGGGCAAAGTAATTTCAATTGATGTAAAACCGGGCGACCAGGTTAAAGCAAATGATGAGGTTGCTACCATCGAGGCAATGAAAATGTATGTAAAAATTTATGCTCCTGCCGACGGTACTGTTAAGGAAATAAAGGTAAAACCCGGTGACGTTGTTAACCCCGATACCGTGGTCATGACCCTTGAATAATAAGGGGGGAGACAAGAATAAATGTGTCTCCCCTTGTTTCATTACGCTAAAAACATTTTATACATGTTACGCATGGCGAGGAGGTAATTCCCGTGTATGAACAAATACTTGAAAACCTCGCGAGTATGGGAATCTTTTACCTCAACATCGGCAACGTTATAATGTGGGTAATTGCGTTTATCCTTTTCTATTTAGCCATTAAAAAAGGAGTAGAGCCGTTACTTTTAATACCCATTGGGTTTGGTATATTTATTGCTAATTTCCCTTTAACCGGGCTACTGGAAAGTCACGGCTTATTTGAAATCTTCTATAAATACGGAATTTCCAATGAGCTTATTCCACCGCTCATTTTTCTAGGCCTGGGGGCAATGACCGATTTCGGCCCGGTTTTGGCCAACCCCAAAACCTTTTTACTGGGCGCGGCAGCACAGCTGGGCGTTTACGGAGCCTTTATCTTTGCCTTGCTTTTGGGATTCTCCCTGCCCGAGGCGGCTTCCATTGCCATTATCGGCGGTGCCGACGGCCCCACTTCTATATTCCTTTCCAACGCCCTTGCACCCCACCTGACGGGCGCGGTGGCGGTGGCTGCTTATTCCTATATGGCCTTAGTTCCCATTATCATTCCGCCGGTGGCCAGAGCCCTTACCACCCAGGAGGAACGCAAAATTGTAATGACCCAAATGCGCATGGTAAGCAAGACGGAAAAAATTATTTTCCCTATCCTGGCCAGCATTATCATTATCCTGCTGGTGCCAAAGTCCGCACCGCTTATTGCCATGTTCATGCTGGGTAACTTATTCATGGAGTGCGGCGTGGTGGAACGGCTCACCGATGTAAGCCGCAACGCCCTTATGAACATCGTTACCATTCTTTTAGGCCTGGGCGTTGGCTCCAGAATGACAGCTGATACCTTCCTGCGTTTTGACACCATCGGAGTATTTATCCTCGGCATAGTGGCCTTCACTATTGCAACTGCCGGTGGCGTTCTTATAGCCAAGCTAATGAATCTTTTTAGCAAAGATAAGATCAATCCCCTTATCGGTGCAGCCGGGGTTTCGGCGGTTCCCATGGCTGCCAGGATTGTACACATAATGGGTTCAAAGGAAAACCCGCAAAACTACCTGCTTATGCACGCCATGGGCCCCAATGTGGCCGGAGTTATAGGAACGGCAGTATGTGCCGGCGCCTTTATTGCTTCCCTTACTTAATTAGTCA
The DNA here is from genome assembly GCF_056316025.1 of Desulfofundulus sp. JL263-se. Taxonomy (NCBI): domain Bacteria; kingdom Bacillati; phylum Bacillota; class Clostridia; order Eubacteriales; family Peptococcaceae; genus Desulfofundulus; species Desulfofundulus sp. JL263-se. The sequence goes on from NZ_CM149993.1 coordinate 2,467,668, forward strand.
ACTGACAAGTATACAATATACTGAATATATGTATACAGCATAGAGGTATACAATATGCAAAAGTTCGTTCCCATCTCACACCAATTCCCGTTCTTTTGTGAAGAACGGGAATTTTTATTAGCACCAAAAATCGACATTTGACTACTTATTTACACATTTGGAGAATATGCTGTCTACGGCAATAACATTGAGAAATACCCTCTCTATTTATCTAAAAATTCTTAGAACTTAATTTGCCAGGACCAAGAAGAAATCATTGGCCAGTGAAATAATGGCACATTCTTTGCATTACAACTTTTAGTGAAGCATTTGGACCCTGGGTATTCTGAAAGTTTTAATCATTCCAATACTTTTGAATTTCCAATAACGTTAGAAAGGAGCGACAATAATGCGGGAGTCAGTAATAGTCAGTGCGGCCCGAACACCCTTTGGGAAACTGGGCGGAGCACTTAAGCCCCTGAAAGCCGTACAGCTTGGCGGCATTGCCATCAAAGAAGCCGTCAACAGGGCCGGAATTGACGGCGCCCTGGTGGATAATGTTATTTTCGGCCAAGTTCTTCAGGGAGGATGCGGGCAAGCGCCTGCCCGGCAGGCTACCAGGGAAGCAGGGTTGCCCTGGGATGTACCCTCTGAAACCATAAACAAAGTTTGTGCCTCAGGCCTCAGGGCCGTCGCCATGGCCGACCAGGCCATTCGCGCCGGGGATGCCAACATCATAGTAGCCGGCGGCATGGAAAGCATGAGTAACGCACCTTATTTCGTTAATGCCCGCTGGAGCTTGCGGATGTTCGACACCAAATTTGTAGACTTGATGGTACATGACGGGCTCTGGTGTGCTTTCTATAACCGTCACATGGCCATTCACGGGGGAGAAGTTGCCCTGGAGTACGGTGTCAGCCGTGAAGAACAGGACCAGTGGGCCCTGGAAAGCCACCGAAAAGCAATAGCCGCTATAGATGCCGGCCGGCTTAAAGATGAAATTGTACCGGTCACCGTTCCGCAAAAGAAAGGTGAGCCGAAGGTGGTGGATACGGACGAAGCACCTCGCAGGGATACAAGTATAGAAGCACTCAGGAAGCTGCCACCTGTTTTTGACAAGAATAATACCGTTACCGCCGGTAACGCACCGGGCGTCAATGACGGTGCCGGCGCCCTGGTAGTCATGTCCAAGGAAAAGGCCGGAGAACTGGGGATAAAACCTCTGGCAACCATCCTAGGACACGCTTCGGTTTCCCAGGATGCCAAGTACATCGCCACCGTACCCGGTCTTTCCATAAATAAACTCTTAAAGCAAAAGGGCTTGACCATTGAACAAATTGACCTCTTCGAAGTTAACGAAGCCTTTGCCGCCGTAACTCTGGTGAGCCATAAAATCGCAGGTTATCCCCTGGAAAAGACCAATGTTAACGGCGGAGCCGTAGCCTTCGGCCACCCCATCGGCGCCAGCGGGGCCCGCATTCTGATGACCTTGATTTATGAACTGCGGCGCCGCGGCGGCGGCTTGGGCATTGCCGCCATCTGCAGCGGTGCGGCTCAAGGTGATGCAATGTTAGTAAAAGTTGAATAGCCGGCATACAAATTTTAACAAAGGAGTTGGATAAATATGCCATACATGTTGACCGAAGAGCAAAAAATGATGCGTGATATGGTAAGAAAGCTGGCTGAAAATGAAATTGCTCCCCGGGCAGTGGAAATAGACCGTACCCATGAATTCCCCCGGGACAATATCAAAAAAATGGGCGAGCTGGGACTCATGGGTGTACCCATTCCAGAGGAATACGGAGGAGCAGGGTGCGACTTCTTGTCCTATATCATCACCATTGAAGAAATTTCCCGGGCCTGTGCATCCACCGGTGTCATTCTGGCCGTGCACACCTCGGTGGGAACCTTGCCCATCCTTTATTTCGGCACTGAAGAACAAAAAAGAAAGTACATTCCCAAACTGGCATCCGGTGAATACCTGGGGGCTTTTGCCCTCACCGAGCCCCACGCCGGCTCCGACCCCTCAAAAATTAAAACTACGGCCAAGCTGGAAGGAGACTATTACATCGTAAACGGCAGCAAAATATTCATCACTAACGGCGGAGAAGCCGATATCTACTGCACTTTCGTGGTTACTGACAAGAGCAAGGGGCATAAGGGCATCACCGCCCTCCTGGTAGAAAAGGACACTCCCGGTTTCTATGTGGGTAAAAAAGAGGAAAAAATGGGCCTGCACGGTTCCTCGACCACAGAATTGATCTTTGACAACGCCAAAGTGCCCAAGGAAAATCTGCTGGGCAAAGAGGGTGAAGGCTTTAAGGTAGCCATGTCCCTTTTGGATGGGGGCCGGATCGGTATTGGCGCCCAAGCCGTCGGCATAGCCCAGGCCGCCCTGGATGCCGCCACGGCCTACGCCAAGGAAAGGGAACAATTCGGCAAGCCCATTGCCCAGCACCAGGCCATCCAGTTCATGCTGGCCGACATGGCTACCCAAGTTGAAGCAGCCCGCCTTTTGGTTTACCGGGCCGCCAGGATGCGGGACATGGGTCTCCCTCACAGTAAAGAAGCATCCATGGCTAAAATGTTCGCCACCGATACGGCAATGAAGGTAACCACCGATGCAGTACAGATTTTCGGCGGCTACGGTTACTGCAAGGAGTACAAGGTGGAACGCTACATGCGGGACGCCAAGATAACCCAAATTTATGAGGGCACCAACCAAATTCAGCGCATGGTTATCGCCAAGCGCATACTGGCTGACTAAAAAAGAGAGCATAGTAAAGGGGGCATAAAAATGTCAAGAATTAACAACAAAAGGATGACAGTGCCCGAGGCAGTGCGAAAATTTATAAAAGACGGAGATATGATAACCTTCAGTGGCTTTACCATTTGGCGCCGCCCCATGGCCGTAGTCTATGAAATAGTTCGTCAAGGGATAAAAGACCTTCACCTCATTGAGGTGAATTCAGGCACCCACAGTGAAGTTCTCATAGGCGCCGGTTGCGTAAAAATCTGGGAATCCTGCTGGATTGGCCACGAACTCTATGGAAAGCTGGGCGCAAATATGGCCCGCAAAGTTAAAAACGGGGAATTAATCGTTGAGGACTACAGCCACGTACACATGGTAATGCGCCTTGCTGCCGGTGCCATGGGTGTACCCTTCCTGCCCACTTATGCTTCCCTGGGCACCGATATCCTGAATCCGGAATACGACGTTTTGGGCAAGAAAGGTTTGCGAGACGGCAGCAATCCCCGCATCCCCGCTAAGAAGTTTAGCTTCGTGGAAGATCCTTTCTTTGGTGAACAAAAGGTTATCAATGTACCTGCTGCAAGACCCAATGTTTGTATTGCCCACGTCCAGCAGGTGGGGGACGAAGGAACCGTAAAAGTGATGGGTCAAAGGTACTCTGACAATGAGGCCATGAAAGCTGCTGACAAGCTTATCGTGGTAGCAGAAGAAATCGTACCGGAAGAAGTTATTCGCCAGGACCCCACAGCAAACCTGATACCCCATTACCTGGTGGATGCCATAATAGAACAACCGTGGGGGGCTCACCCCACCGGGTGTTTCGGTTACTATGAAGTAGACGGTGCCTTTATCCGCGACTTTTATGCCAAAACCAAGACTCAAGAGGGATTTGACGCCTGGGCGGAAGAATGGATATTCGGCGTAGGTGACTTTAACGAGTATTTGTATAAGCTTGGCTTTAACCGCCTGGACAGCCTGCGGGCCAATGCTGCCATGAAATACAGCTTGCGTGTCAAGAGGGGGGCGAGATAAATGCAATGGGAAAACAATCACCAGCCCGCTAAGCCGGGTGAATATAAGACTCTGGACCTGTTGGCGGTAGCCGGAGCCCGGGAAGTTAGGGACGGCGAGGTAGTCTTTGCCGGAACCGGACTCCCCATGCTGGCTGTAACCATGGCCCAGCGTACCACAGCACCACGGGCTTCCATTGTATACGAGGCCGGCTCCATGGACGGGAGGCCAATACACCTGCCGGCATCGGTGGGGGACGCCCGCTGCGAATATAAAGCATCAGTATCCAGCGGCCTTTTCGATGTGTTCAGCCAGCTCCAGCGTGGCGCCATAGACCTGGCCTTCTTGGGGGGAGCGGAAATTGACAAATACGGCAATGTAAACACCACTGCCATTGGAGATTATATGAAGCCCACCGTGCGCTTCACCGGCAGTGGCGGCAACGCTGACATCAACTCCCTGGCCCGCCGTACCGTTTTCATCATGGTACAGGAAAAGCGGCGCTTCAAAGAAGCCGTGGACTATGTTACTTCCCCCGGCTGGAGGGTTAGAGATTGGCCATCCGGGAAGTGGGTAACCCGCCAGGAAGCTTACGGAACCGTATTCCGCGGCGGACCGCATGCCGTAATAACCAATATGGCTGTATTCCGCTTCGATAAAGAGACCGGCTTAATGTATTTGGATACCGTTCACCCCGGATTTACCGTAGACGACGTTAAGGAAAATATGGGCTTTGACATTGATGTATCCCGGTGCAGGGGAGAAACCCCACCGCCCACTTATCATGAATTACATTTGCTTTACAATGTAATCGATCCCGAAGGAATATTTGTCACCTAATATTTCCAAATGATTTTGGGGATAGATTTTTTAAAAAATCTATCCCCTTTTTACTTGGCTGGTTCAATTGATTCAAAGTTAACATAACCCTATTTATAAGTCCTTCTATGCTTTCGATTTTTATATAAGCTTTTTCCAAGCATTCAGCTATTTTTTCCATATTCAAGGCATCTTTGGTCTCCACACCGGCAAACCACCTTGCCTCGTTAAGCAACTCTTCAGCTTCAGCAGCCAGCTTCCCCGCTTTTTCGTAAAACCTGCGCTCTTCCCTTTGCATACAAGCCCCCCTTATTCCTTTGGCATTACTACAATAATATAACCGTGTTTTGGGCTGGATATACATACCTTAATATTCTTTATAAGCATTATCTTATTTTTCTAAACTTCCTATAATTTTACAATAAAATCATTGGCCTGACAGCTTATTAATTAAAGAAAAAATGTTAATACTATATGTAACAAAAATATTTGCAAGGAGTGATAGCCCGTTGACACTAAATGAATATTTACTTAAAGCCAAGGAGCGTTTGCCTGAAGAAGCCATGAGAGTCATGAGGGCCCTTGGCGAAGAAGGCAGCATGAACAAAGAAGGTCTTTCCTTGACCGCAAAGGTTAAAAGGGCAGTTTTGGACCATGTGGTAATGCAGCTTTATGCCCTGGGCCTGATCGAAGTGGAAACCGAAGGTAAAAGTAAAATTTGCAGTCTTACACCGCTGGGAGACGACTTCCTTGAATTAATTGCCAAAGCCGGGTAAGTTTTACCCGGCTTTTTGCTTGATAAGCCAGTTAATGGCTGATTAAAAAATAGTAATTCGTAAAAAATAATATTAATTGTTATCTTAAAGACGCAATAATAAGAAAATTTTTAATTTAAGGACTTATACCGCCTTTATTGCAAAAATATGACCGCACTGGCATAATAACTTAAAAGGTAATTTTAGAGGGTTAAGTGGTCGCTTTTAACCGCTCAGCGGTTAAAAAGGAGGTTGGTGCCCTATGGCACAAAAAGTAAATTATAATTCTCCCAAGGGCATAGTGGTCTTAGAGGGCCCGGTTGCTGATAAAACTATTGAAGCACTGACCATGAACGATAAATTAAGTAACTTTCGACCTCCTGAAAAACAGAAAAAAGCCCTCGCAGAAATCAGCCAATTACCCAAAGGCATGGTCTATATTGCCCGTCACGAAAACGAAATTATAGGTTATATTACCTTTCACGAACCCGACGAATATACAAGGTGGATAAAGCACCCCAGGGTTTTAGAAATGGGGGCCATCGAAATTAGCGAGGACTGGCGCCGGTGCAGAATAGCCCAAAATCTTCTAAAATTTGCTTTTTCCAATCCTGAATTGGAAAACTACATTGTTATTACCATGGAATTCTGCTGGCACTGGGATGTCAGGGAAACGGGACTGGATATCTGGGACTACCAGAGGATGCTCAGCAAATTATTTGGCTCGGTAGGATTAGAAAAGGTACCCACTGACGACCCGGACATTTTGGAACACCCGGCCAATGTACTTATGGCCAGATTTGGTAAGAATGTTTCCCCGGAAGACCGCATGTTATTTGAACAAATGACCTTTGAAGGCAAGTTAAAATTCGTAGTAAGTTAATTATGAAAGCCCTCCGCCACCAGGTGGAGGGCTTTTAAACATTGCTGCTATTTTTATTGCTGGAACACCTCTCCCGGTAAATATTCCGGTGGCTCTTCACCGAACCACTTCTTGTAAATTTGATCAAACTTGCTGTTTTCCTTTAAAAGTTCCAAGGCACTATTAACTTGTTCCAAAATTTCCGGTTTATCCTTGGGTACTGCAATACCATAGTATCTACTGGTCTTTAAATCGCCCACGATTTTCACACCGTCATTACCCTGCTTGATAAAATAAGCAATAACAGGGAAATCATTAATTACGGCATCCACGTTTCCGCTTTTCAATGCCATGAAAGCATCGTTAATGGTATTATAATCAATTACCTTGACATTGGGAATCTTGCGAGCCTCATCGGCGCCGGTAGTTGCAATTTGAACTCCCACTGTCTTACCTTCCAGGTCGTCAAACCCTTTAATATCCTCATTGGCGGCCTGAACCGCCACACACTGGCCGGAACGATAGTAAGGATAAGAAAAATTTACTTTCTCCTTGCGTTTTTCGGTAATGGTTATGGCCGAAATGGCCATCTCTACGCTGGAGCTCTCCAGGGCCGGAATAATATCCTCAAAATCCATACTGCGAATTTCATAATTCCAGCTGTTAACCCCGGCTATGGCTTTAATGAGGTCCATATCAAAACCAATATATTCTCCCGTATTCTCATCCAGAAATGCAAAGGGAGCGCGATCAGTAGCCGAAGCAACTATAAACTTTTGAGATAAAGCAGCTCCCCCATTACCGACCGGCTCACTGGCAGTCTCCGCCGTATCCTTTCCGCTGCAGCCGGTAACGGCCGCCAGGACTATAACGAATAACACTATAAATACCAACCTGAGCCACTTTTTCATTAATGGTTCCCTCCCGTATAAACTCAGAAAAAACAAAAACTCTTTTAACCTCCCTCCCCTTCCAAAGGCACCTTCCTTTTTTTATAACACTTAAATTTTCCATTAGCCCTGCCAAAATCCTCCTGCAATTTATAAAATTGCAACTAATCGAGTAGGAGGGGGTGATTAACCCCCGTCCTCTCACACCACCCAGCATGCGGGTCCGCACTGGGCGGTTCACCAAGCGCTACGAATAAAATGATAACGCTCGGTTAAACTCATGAGGCCCTGGGCCTGCCAGTAGGCAGTGTTCAGGGCATTGTTTAATGGGCCGCCGGTTATGCGCCAGTATCCCTTACGGGTGTTCGCCAGCTGGTGTGCGACCCATTCCGGGAGACCGAGGGCCCGCAATTCCCGGTAACGGGTGCGAACCCGTTTCCATTGTTTCCACAGGCACATGCGCAGGCGCCTTCGTAACCAGCCTTCAATATCCATTAATCTGTTGGACATGTCGGCCAGTGCAAAATATCCTACCCAACCCATCAGGTACTGGTTAATCCGCTGGATGCGTTCTTCCATGCTTATGCTTTTGCTTCGAGAAGTTAGTTCCCGGATTTTGTCCTTCAGCCGCTTGATGGTTTGAGGGGCCAGGCGGATGCGCACTTGCCCCTTGATTTTGTACATGCTAAAACCAAGGAATTTGCGCTTCCATGGACGGTCTACCGCGCTCTTGGTCTCGTTTACTTTGAGTTTTAACCGTTTCTGCAGGTAGGCGGTTATGCTGGCCTTGACCCTTTCTCCGGCCCGGCGGCTGCGAACATAGATGTTGCAGTCGTCAGCATACCTGACAAAGCGGTGTCCCCGCTTCTCCAGCTCTTTGTCCAGGTCATCAAGTATGATGTTGGCCAGTAGCGGGCTTAGAGGCCCACCTTGTGGTGTGCCCTCGTCCGTTACCAGGACCAAACCATTTACCATGACCCCGGATTGCAGGTATAGCCGGATTAGTTTGAGTATGCGCTTATCTTTGACTTTGCGCGCTACCCTGGCCATGAGGATATCGTGGTTCACCTGGTCGAAGAATTTCTCCAGGTCGATGTCCACTACCCATTCATAACCTTCTTGCACATATTGCCGCGCTTTGCGCACGGCATCATGCGCGCGACGCCCGGGCCTGAATCCATAGCTGTTGGGTGAAAATCCAGGGTCGAATATGGGCGTCAGTACCTGCAGAAGTGCCTGCTGGATTAAGCGGTCTATCAAGGTTGGGATTCCCAGAAGTCGCACTCCGCCGCCCGGTTTCGGGATTTCGACCCGGCGCACGGGTTGCGGCCTGTAGGTCCCGGCGAGCAGTTCTTTACGTATGCGCTCCCAGTTCTCTCGCAGATAGGCACGGAAGGATTCAACCGTCACTCCATCTACCCCGGGGGCTCCTTTGTTTTGCTCTACCCTCTTTAGTGCCGCCAGCATGTTGCTTCGCGCAAGCATGGCTTCCAGCAGGTTGTTATCATTTCCTTCGCGGGATGCATCCTCGGGTCGTGCCGGAGACACACTCGGCCCTCCCGCGGTCCCCCGCGGCTTCACCGCTTCCTCCCGCGGGCAGGCTCCGTTTGGAGTTTTCTGCTGTCTTCGCATGTCTCGCGAACTTGCCAAGTTCATCCCTCCACCTGGTGTTCGGTCCTTCCCTGCTTTGACGTCTGAAGCAGGTACTATGACCTCTGCTGACTTCTGCCGGTTCAGCCGGGCCTCTCGACCCGGGTTACCCAGCACTCAAGTTCTGAGTGCTGGGCATATCCGGCAGACCTCCCCGGGTAAGAGCGATAACTTTCCTCCCACACCCGCCGCGTTTACCGCCATACCCCTTGGCAGCATTGGGCTTTGCCTTGTCTTGCAGGCTCGCCCGAATATGACGGCCTCGCCCGCGGTTCGTGGTCCTCGGGTCGGGATTTTGCCTCGGGCTTCCTTCGGATTCCACGTCGCCGTGGACACCCTTGCCGTTGGCTAGCGGTTGGTGCTGCCAACCCCCGCAGGGGACTTTCACCCCCAAGTTATCGCCCATGCCGGGCGCACAAGCACCAAACCTGCCGGGTTCCCCAGCAGGTTTTTTCATAAAAGCTCGGTTCTATAATCCAGCAATTCCACCCCGTTATGAAACTCAATAAAACTAATCACCGCTGATAACACCTTATGTACATGGGCCGATTCATTGCTGACCGTGGAAACACCAATGGTTGAAAATTGCCAGGAATCCTGTTTGCCGACCTCGGCCACCGCTACATTAAACTTGGTCTTTAGCCTGTCCAGCAAACTTTTTAAGACCCTTCTTTTCCCCTTTAAAGATGTTACCTCTCCCATAAAAAGTTCTACAGTTAAAACGCCCACCACCAATAAACCTGACCTCCCGTCATTACCATTGTGCATCAATTCCAAATACCGGAAATCTTTTTTCACCGGCTAATCACAATAAAGGATGTATAAGAATCTATCAATTAATTTTATCCAGGTACATGAAAAAATCCTCTTTAAATTCAATGCCAAACATAAAGAAAGCTGCTATGGTTAAAATAAACTTGAACTCTAACAAAGGGGGGATATATATGAATACCGGCGCATTAATGACCGTCCTTGGTACCATTGAATCCGGAACAGGCCTGGCCTTGCGGGAAAGAAACCCTCTCCTGGGATGGAGCCTCACGGGAATAGGCCTGGCTAAAACAGTTTACGGAATATTGGATATGACCAAGGAACCCCATGAGCGTTAGAGTTCCGGGAAGGGAATAACAGCCCTTCCCGACCTCCAAAAATAAAAAACCGCTCATATGAACGGTTTATGTAATAATATCCAAAACAGGCACCGGGTCGATCAAATGTTTTGCCAGCCAGCCCTGGGCTTCATCCAAGCCCAGGGCCAGCCCGACCAGTTCGGTAAAATAGAAGGAAGGCATTATATCCCGGTCCTTTTTCTGTCTCATTTCCAAATTACTCTGGCAGAGCGGGCAGGCCGTAACAATAGCCGAGGCCCCCGCTTCCCGGGCAGCACCCACCAGCCGGGCCACGGCACCCTCCACCACGCTGGTATTGGTCAAGGAAAGGCTGGCCCCACAACATTCCGTTTTATAGGACCATTTTAGCGACTCCCCGCCTAAAATTGCTACCAGTCTATCCAGCATTTCGGGATGTTCAGCCCTGTCAAAGCCCCTTACTTCAGGGGGGCGCACCATAAGACAGCCGTAGTAGCTAACCACCTTCAACCCCCGGAGCGGCTTAATAACCTTACCGGCAATGTGTTCAAAGCCCACCCCGGTTACCAGGGCCTCAAGCAGCGACAGAATCTTAATTTTTCCTTCATATTTGAATTCGACGATCACTTCCACTTCCCGGCGCACCCCTTCATTATGGCGCAGCAAATAATCAGCCTTGCGAAGACGGCTAAAACACGCGGCACAGGGAACCGCCACGTCCAGGCCCTTCTCCTGGGCCAGAGCAATATTGCGTGCCGGCAGGGCTGCGGCCAGCCTGTGGTCCAAATTATGGGCGGAAGTGGCCCCGCAACAACTCCAATCTTCCAGTTCCACCAGTTCCAGCCCCAGGGCGGCGCACACCGACCGGGAAGAATGGTTGTATTCTTTGGCGGTGGATTCCAGGGAACAACCGGGATAATAGGCCATTTTCATCCTTGTTTACCCCCTTCCCGGGCCTTCTCCACTCTGGTAAAAATTTTACGAATGCCCTTTTTATCTTTGATGCCCCTTGGTAGAAGGGGCAGCTTACCCTTTCTAAACAATTTAAATCCAAGATCCAGGTCAGTAAACATCTGTCCCGTTCTTAGCTTGTATTTGGCCATGAGCAGGCTCTCATGCACACGGCCCCTGGCCTTGACTTCATCCAGAAACATGCGGTGGAAAGTCTCCGTTTGTTTTTCCCCGGCCATACTGCCGGCGGATGACACGGCCCTTAAGGCATCCATTACCTCGGAAATCCTGATGCCATTGGGACAGCGTACACCGCAGGTTTCACAGCCGGAACACAGCCAGATGGCCGAACTTCTTAAAACACGGTCCCTCAAGCCAAAGTAAACCATTCTTATAACCTGACTGGGGGTATAATCAAAATAATCTCCTATGGGGCAGCCGGCAGCGCATTTCTGGCACTGGTAGCAGAGTTCAATGGGCTGCCCGCTTTTTTCTTTGACCTGCGCAAAAAAATCAGGGTCGCTCTGCAAAACCTCTCCACCGTCAATTATTCTCACAGGCTTACCCCCCTACCTCGGCTCCAGCTCATTTTCCCTGTACGTTGTCTGGGGTAGTTCTTCATCGAGGCTCCGCCCGGGAACATAATCAAAAATACCCTGAACTTTCCTGCCCGCCAGCCCAAAGAGCAAGGTAAGCGGCAACTTGCCGGGACAGGCACTTTCACAGTGCCCGCAGCCAACACAGCTGAGTCCCATGTGGTTTACCCTGGTTATGTGGAAAAGCAAGGTGTCAGTGGGCATCTTGATAACGTTTTTTTGCCGGGCCCATTTCAGATAGTCGTCCGGCTCGTGCTTAAGCACGGGCGAGGTAAAAACACATTCCTGGCAGAAACAAATGGGGCAGGCCTGGCGGCAGTTATAGCAGCGCAGGCATCCGGCCAGTTCATCGACCATGGCCGGTAAAGTTCTCGTCCGGGCCGCAAACTCCTCAAACTGCTTTTCTTTGAAAGACTCCCTTTCCCCGCGAATACGTTCAACGGCATCCCCTCTACCTGAAACTTCCCCAGCTTCTTTAAGGCCCAATTTGCCAACTTCGCCAGCCAACAGGTCATCTACTTCTATAATTAATTCCTTAGCAGGATCCAGGCCGACCCAGCCAATGGATATTTGGGCATGTTCCGCCGCTATGTGCCCGCACATGGCGCAGGCGGGCCGGATATCCCTGTCTCCGGCAGAAGTTTCTCCCCTGGCAGCAGCAGTAAGCCATTCATCAAGGTTCCAATTTCCATTGGCAACCAGGCTGCGATAATCCCCGGGCTCAAAAGTGCCCACGCAGTCCACGCCGACTATCACCAAATTATCCAGGGAAGCCTGCTGCAGCTTAACCAGTTCCACCAGCGCCCTGGTTTCACAGGAGCGCAAAACAACACCTATTTTCTCCCCCGGGTCCTTAACGGTAAGACTGGAAACTATCCTGGCAGCGTTTACCATGGCCACCGGTGCCAGGGGATTAATGCTATGCAAACCTTCCGGGCTTTTTACCAGTGTGGCTACCACGGTACTGCCGGATTTTACCTCCTGGGGCACGAGCAGGGAATCTATTACTCCCTTTTCCATCAGCCCCCGGAAAAAGGAAGCCAGGGCTCCATTGATATTCTGTTTTCCCGTTTCCACTGTATAAGTCCTCATTTAAACCTTAAAACCTCCTGCATTAAATTTCCCACAACTTGCGGGTGGGATTGGGCCCCAGTTCTTTTAGCTTTTTCACCATCTCGGCAACGGTCTGGGCAAATAACTTCCCCTCCGAGGCACTGATAAAGCGGAACCAAACCCGCTCGGGATTAATACCGAAGGCCTCAAGGGAGGATTTTAATATTGCTATCCGGCGGCGGGCCTTGTAATTGCCACTACCATAGTGGCAGTCACCGGCATGTCACCCGCCCACCAGCACACCGTCCGCCCCGTCCAGGAGAGGTCGCAGAATATACAGCGGGTCCACGGCCCCCGAACACATTACTCTCACCAGGCGGATATTGGGCGGGTATTGGATCCTTGAAGTACCGGCCAGGTCGGCGCCGGCATAACTGCACCAGTTGCATACCAGGCCGATTATTTGCGGCTCAAAGCCCTCTTCCGGATTAAGCGCCTTTTCAGTTTTTTCTTTAATGTATTCTTGTACCGGAAGCTTGTCATCTTTTTTTAAGGGCATGCTCATGGGAAACCATCTCCTTACGTTATTCTCTAAGAAATTGCCGCCTTCATCATTGCCAGCAGCTGTCCCTTTTCAAAGCCTCTCTGCTGGCTCGCCCCGCCGGGACAGGCCGCCACGCAGGCGCCGCAGCCCTGGCACAGCGCCTCCGTTACACCGGCCACGCCCGTATTTTCATCGATATACCGGGCATCGTAGCTGCAGGCCTTTACACAAAGCCCGCACCCTATGCAGGCCTCCTCATCCACGTAAGCGGTAATGGCCACATTTTCCAAACGGTCCTTGGAAAGCAGGGTTACTGCCCTCATGGCCGCGGCGTTGGCCTGGACAATTGCCTCGCCCACCAGTTTGGGCGAGTGGGCCAGACCGCACAGGTAAAGTCCCTCGGCGGCAAAATCCACCGGGCGCAGTTTCATGTGCGCTTCCAGTAAAAATCCCTCGTCGTTAAGGGCCACTTTAAACAGCTGGCCTAACTTTTCGTTATCTTCGTTGGGCTGCACGCCGGTACTGAGAACCAGCAAATCGGCATCAATGGCCAGTGTATATCCCAGGACGTGATCTTTAACTTTAACCTCTATACCCCTGCTTCCGGCGGTTACCTCGGGTTTTTCCTCCGGCTCATAGCGGACGAAGACAACACCTTTTTGCCTTGCTTCGGTGTAATATTTTTCCCTGATTCCGTACACGCGCACATCCCTGTAAAGGACATAAACATTGGCACCGGGGTTCATCTCTTTTATCTTCAGGGCATTTTTAACGGCCTGGGTACAGCATATCCTGCTGCAGTAGGGTCTTTTTTCATCCCGCGAGCCTACACACTGGATCATAACCACATTTTTAATACCGCCTGCTTCACCCCGGCTCAACCGGTTCTCCAGCTCGGTCTGGGTTACCACATTGGGGCTTTCCCCGTACAGGTATTCGGCAGGCCTTGCCTCCCGGGCGCCGGTGGCCAGGATGGCGCAGCCGTGCACAATTTCCTTCATATCACCGGCCACATTAATTTTGGTCCTGTAATTACCCGGGTACCCCCTCACTTCCGCCACCGTACTGCCGGTAAATACATGAATTTTGGGGTTGTTTTGCACCCGGCCCAGCATATCTTCCAGTAAAGCGGCGGGATCTTGCCCATCAATGGAATAGCGGATGTTTCTCAGCCACCCGCCCAGCTCGGAAGATTTCTCCACCAGGAACACTTCAAACCCCTGTTCCGCCAGGGAAAGGGAGGCAGCCATGCCGGCAACCCCGCCCCCCACCACCAGCGCGCTGCGGTTAATATCCGTATACGTTGTGGGAATGGGCTCCAGCATGCGGGCCCGGGCCACCGCCATGCGCACCAGGTCTTTTGCCTTTTCCGTTGCCGCCTCCCCCTGCTTCCTGTGCACCCACGAGGAATGTTCACGGATATTAACGTGTTCATATAAATACGGGTTGAAGCCTGCTTCCTTCAGGGCATTTTGGAACAGCGGGGCATGGGTCCTGGGGGTGCACGAGGCAACAACCACCCGGTTCAATTTTTGGAACTTTATACGCTTTTTAATTTTATCCAGGCTATCCTGGGCGCAGGCAAAGAGAAACTCCTCGGCAAAGGCTACGTCCTTTAAGGTCCTGGCGTATTTCACCACTTCGGAAACATTAATTACACTGCCTATGTTAATTCCGCAATTGCAGACAAATACCCCCACCCGGGGCTGTTCACCTGTAACGTCCCTTTCCGGAACTTCAGGCTTGCTCTTGATACAGGTGCCCCGGACATCACCCAGGAGGCGGGAAACATAGCCTGCAGCCGCGCTGGCCTCCACAACGGCTTCGGGGATATCCTTCGGACCGGCAAATGTACCTGCCGCAAATACACCGGGGCGGCTGGTAGTGCAGATTTCAGCCCCTTGAGCACAAAAACCGAATTCATCAAGATTAACCCCGACCACCCGTGCCAGTTCCTCAGTTCCTTCCGACGGCTTTATCCCCACACGAAAGGACCACCAGGTCGAACTCCTCCTCCAGCATTTTGCCGGAAGGAGTGCGGTATCTGAGCAGCAGGTTTTTGCTCTGCTGCAGCTCCTTTACCGAGGAAACCATACATTTTACATACCGTATTCCGTATTCCTTTCGGGCCCGCTCGTAGTACTGCTCAAACCCTTTACCGAAGGCCCGCACGTCAATACAGAATATAGAGGCCTCAAGGCCGGGAACGTGCTCCCGGGCCACCATGGCTTCCTTGGTGGCATACATACAGCAAACACCTGAACAATAATTCCTGTTCTTGCCCGGCTCCCGGGAGCCGACACACTGGATAAAGGCAACCTTTTTGGGCTCTTTCCCGTCAGAGGGCCTTACCAGGTGACCCTGGTGGGGGCCGGAGGCACTGAGAAGCCTTTCAAACTGCAGGCTGGTTACCACATTTTCGTAAATTCCGTAGCCGAATTCACCCCGCAGCCCCGCGTCAAAAATTTCGAAGCCCGGGGCAAGGATTACCGCTCCCACCTGAATGTCCACCATTTCTTCTTCCATCTGGTGATTAATGGCCTTGCGGGCGCATTTTTCCTCGCAGGCCCCGCATTCAATGCAGTTTTCCTTATCGATGACGTAGGCATTGGGATAGGCCTGGGCATAGGGCTTGTAAATAGCCTTGCTCTGGTCAAGCCCCTGGTTAAACTTGTTTTCCACCGTTTGCGGGCAAACGGTTTCGCAGCGGCCGCAGCTGACGCACAGGTCCGTGTCTACGTAGCGCGGGTGTTTTTTTATGGTAGCCAGGAAATTTCCCGGCCCGCCTTCCAGTTTCACCAGCTCGGACATGGTCATAACTTCAATATTCATGTGCCCCCCCACATCCACCACCCGGGGTGAGAGGATACACATGGAACAATCATTGGTGGGAAAAGTTTTGTCCAGCATGGGCATGGTTCCGGCTATACTGGGCTTGCGTTCAACCAGATAAACCTTAAAGCCCGCTTCGGCCAGATCCAAAGCCGACTGCATACCGCTGATGCCGGATCCCACCACTAAAACCGCTCCTACCTTCTTTTCGAGCATCTCGTTAACTTGCGCACTCATACTTTCACCCCTACTTCAAGGCCGCCTTAAGGGCCGCCATCATTTGGGACTTTTCAAAGCCTTTCTGCTGGGTGGCACCGTTGGGGCAGGCCACCACGCAGGCCCCGCACCCCTGGCATAACGCTTCCTCGACCCTGGCCACCCCGCTAACCGGGTCCACTTCCCGGGCACCGAAATTACATGCCCTCACGCACATTCCGCAGCCCACACAGCGCTTCTTATTTACCGTGGCGGTTATAGCTACGTTCTCCAGCTTATCCTTGGATAACAGGGTGGCCGCGCGCATGGCCGCAGCATTGGCCTGGAGAATGGCTTCGCCCGCCAACTTGGGTGCGTGAGCCAGTCCGCATAAATAAAGGCCTTCCGCGGCAAAGTCCACCGGGCGAAGCTTCATGTGGGCCTCCAACAGGAAACCGTCGGCATCCAGGGGCACTTTAAAGAGCTGGCTAAGCCTCGGGTTATCTTCACCGGGCGCTATCCCGGTACTGAGCACCAGAAGATCGGGGCTCAGGGTGATATATTCGCCCAGTACGTGATCCCTGACCGTCACCTGCAGACTGTCACCCTCGGCGGTTACACCGGGCTTATCCGTTTCACTGTAGCGAATAAAGATTATGCCCTTCTTCCTGGCCCCGGTATAATATTTCTCCATGAGCCCGTAGGACCGGATGTCGCGGTATAGTATGAATATGCTGGCGCTGGGGTTTACTTCCTTGAGCTTCAATGCGTTTTTAAGGGCATGGGAACAGCAAACCCTGCTGCAGTAAGGCCTTTTATCGTCTCTTGAGCCCACGCACTGAATCATTACCACATTTTTGAGACTTGAGCCGCCGCCTGACGCCAGCCTCCGTTCAAACTCTGTCTGGGTGATCACCCGGGAGTGCTGCCCGTAAAGGTACTCCCTTGTTGTGGCCTCCCGGGCCCCGGTAGCCAGTATGGCGGCGCCGTGTACAAGTTCCCGTTCTTTACCGTTTACGTTAATTACAGTCCGGTAATTGCCGGGATACCCGCCGGTATCCTTTATTTCAGCGCCGGTAAGAATTGTAATTTTAGCATGGGAATTAACCTTATCAATCAGTTGACTTAATTCTTTTTGCGGGTCGGACCCTTCCAGCGTATATTGGATGTTTTTCATATGGCCGCCCAGCTCTTGTTCTTTCTCCACCAGGCAGACCTCAAAGCCCTGCTCGGCCAGGGACAATGCCGCGGACATGCCTGCAACGCCACCCCCCACCACCAGGCAGGTGTGGTTCACTTCGGTATATGTTGGTGTTACCGGCTTTAACAAAGCTGCTTTGGCCACCGCCATCCTTATCAGGTCCTTTGCCTTTTCCGTTGCTTCCCGCCGGTTTTCCCGGTGTACCCAGGAAGAATGCTCCCTTATGTTCACATGCTCGTACAGGTAGGGGTTTAACCCTGCTTCCCGCAGCGCGCTTTGGAAAAGGGGCGCATGGGTGCGGGGAGTGCAGGAGGCCACCACTACCCTGGTGAGGTCACGCTCTGTAATAATGTTTTTTATTTTTTCTATACTATCCTGGGAGCAGGTGAAAAGGAACTCCTGGGCGCAAACTACGTTTTTCAAGCTCCGGACATATTCAACCACTTCGGGAACTTTAAGCACGCTGCCTATATTGATGCCGCAGTTGCAAACAAATACGCCTATACGGGGCGGCCTTTTGCTTACGTCTTTTTCCGGCGGGTATTTCTTTGCCCTGGCAAGGGTCCCCCGGACCCCGGACAACAGACGGGAGGCATATCCCGCCGCCGCACTGGCCTCAACCACTGTTTCTGGAATGTCCTTGGGGCCGGCAAATATACCGCTGGCAAATATCCCTGGGCGGCTGGTAACACCCCGGGAAAATTCCCCGGTCTTGCAAAAGCCGAATTCATCCAATTCCACACCCGCGGCTCCGGCCAGTTCAGCAGAACCGCAGGGCGGCTTAAAGCCCACGGAAAGAACCACCAGGTCGAAATCCTCCCGGTAGATGGTGCCGTCCTCGCCGGCATACCTGATGGTGAGGTTATCATTGCCGTCCGGGGATGGACTGACCTCAAATATGCGGCTCTTTACAAACCGGACCCCGTGCTCATCCCAGGCCCGGTTGAAATATCTTTCAAAGTCCTTGCCGTAGGAACGCATATCCATCAGAAAGATGGTGGTTTCCAGGTGTTCGGAACTGTGTTCCTTGGCTATGACTGCTTCTTTGATGGCATACATGCAGCATACGGAAGAACAGTAATCGTGGTTTATACGCACATTCCTTGACCCCACACACTGGACCCAGGCTATTTTGCGGGGCTCCTTGCCGTCGGAAGGCCGGATCATGTGCCCCTGGTAGGGGCCCGAGGCGCTTAAAATGCGCTCAAATTCTATGCTGGTTATTACATTGGGATATTTTTTATAACCCAGGTATTCCAGCTCGGAGGGGTCATAAATATCGCCGCCGGGGCTTAGTATTACGGCACCCACTTCAATCTCTACTTCTTCGTCTTTCATATCGTGATTTATGGCTTTGGGAAGGCAGGCCTTCGTGCATTCCCCACACTCGGAGCACACACCGCAGTTCAGGCAGCGCCCAGCCTCTTTAAGGGCATCTTCCTCCGTAATTCCCAGGGAGACTTCCGCAAAACCTTTTATTCGCTCCTCCGGGACGGCGCAGGCGGGCTCCACCCTGGAGATTTTAAGGTTACCGGCCTTGTGCCCGGGGAATTCCGCTTCCTTCCGGCCCGCTCTTTCGTCGTCCTCTACAGGGGCCATTTCTTCTCCCTGTAGAAAGCGGTGAATGCTGCGGGCAGCTTTTTTACCCGCCCCTATGGCATCGATAACGGTGGCGGGCCCGGTTACCACATCCCCCGCGGCAAATACTCCGGGCATATTGGTGGCAAAAGTTTCCGGATCTACAACAATAGTATCTCTCTTCGTTTTTTCCAGGTCAGAAGCAATACCCGAAAGGTCGGGCCTTTGACCCACGGCCAGTATGACAGTATCAACGGGAATAACAAACTCACTGCCTTCCACGGGCACGGGACGGCGCCGCCCACTGGCATCCTTTTCTCCCAATTCATTGCGAATACATTCCAGCCCGGTAACCTTCCCGTTCTCCCCCAATATCCTTTTGGGGCCGGTGAGCATCCGGAATTTTATACCCTCTTCCCGGGCCTCGCGAATCTCTTCTTCCGCAGCGGTGATTTCGGCTTCGGAGCGGCGGTAAACAACGGTAACTTCTCCGGCACCCAGGCGCAGCGCCGTTCTGGCAGCGTCCATGGCCGTATTACCACCGCCGATAACGGCAACACGCTTACCTACCCCGACCTTTTCGCCCAGATTCACATTTCTTAAGAAATCCACACCAGAAATTACACCGCCCAGTTCCTCACCGGGAATGTTAAGGGAAATGCCCTTGTGGGCTCCCAGGGCCAGAAATACAGCACTGTATCCCTGCTTTTTCAGGTCTTCCACGGTAAAGTCGCGGCCCAGTTTACTGTTGGTTTTAATTTCAACGCCTATTTTTTGCAGTAAACTTATCTCCAGGTCCACAATTTCTCTGGGCAGCCGGTATTCGGGAATGCCTACCCGGAGCATGCCTCCGGCCACCGGCAGGGCTTCAAAAACAGTAACACCATAACCGAGCCTGGCCAGGTGGTAGGCGGCTGAAAGTCCCGCCGGGCCGGAACCCACTATGGCCACCCTTGCGTCCTCGGGCGCCTGTATTTCCGGTAGGGGCAGGGATTTCAGGTCCCGGTAGGCCATGTCAGCCACAAACCTTTTCAATTCCCGGATGCTGACGGGGCTGTCAACAGTGCCCCTGTGACACCGGGACTCACACGGGTGGGTACATACCCTGCCGCAAACGGCAGGCAACGGGTTATTTTCGTATATTAAGCGCCATGAATCAAGGTACTTACCTACCTTCGCCAGCTGCACATACCCCTGGACATTAACTCCCGCCGGACAGGCCGCCCTGCAGGGCGCAACCCCCTTTTTCTCTATGGCGTAGGCAGAAGGCATTGCCTGGGCGTACAGTTTATAGACGGCCTTCCTGCTGCCCAGCCCCCCGTCAAACTCACTGGGCAGTTCCACGGGACATACTGCGGCGCACTCGCCGCAGCCGGTACATTTATCGATATCCACATATCTCGCCTTTTTGTGTAAATACACTTTAAAATTACCGGGTTCTCCGGATACACTTTTTATTTTCGCCCCGGTTAAAATATCAATATTTAGGTGCCTTCCCACGTCCACTAATTTTGGGGAAACTATGCACATGGCACAGTCATTGGTGGGAAAGGTCTTATCCAGCCTGGACATGGTGCCGCCAATGGCGGGCTTTTCCTCCACCAGGTAAACTTTAAACCCGGACTCCGCAAGGTCCAGGGCGGATTGCATGCCGCTGATGCCGCCGCCCACCACCATCACGGATCCCTTCATGTGGTTTTCACTTTTACTCATTAAAAATTCCTCCTTGCTTAAAATCGGCGAACCGCATGGCAAAAAGAAAAACCTGAAAAACCGGCCTTTCGCTTTCTTTATTTTCAATTATGCTAGCGAAATTTTACGCAGCTATTATTATTTTTCGTAAATTATATTAAGTTTAAGGTGGATAAGTCAACCTTTAAAAAATTGAAAACTTACTTTTAAAATATTTTAAATTAATTTAAAATAATATTTTAATATTTTGTCTCAAAGCTGACAGATTTTAGAATAGTTCCATAACATAATAAGTACCACCAGCCCGATCATACTTCCACTCTTAAGTATCTACACAATTTTTATGCCCGTAAAATCGAGTAGGAGGGGGTGATTAACCCCCGTCCTCTCACACCACCCAGCATGCGGGTCCGCACTGGGCGGTTCACCAAGCGCTACGAATAAAATGATAACGCTCGGTTAAACTCATGAGGCCCTGGGCCTGCCAGTAGGCAGTGTTCAGGGCATTGTTTAATGGGCCGCCGGTTATGCGCCAGTATCCCTTACGGGTGTTCGCCAGCTGGTGTGCGACCCATTCCGGGAGACCGAGGGCCCGCAATTCCCGGTAACGGGTGCGAACCCGTTTCCATTGTTTCCACAGGCACATGCGCAGGCGCCTTCGTAACCAGCCTTCAATATCCATTAATCTGTTGGACATGTCGGCCAGTGCAAAATATCCTACCCAACCCATCAGGTACTGGTTAATCCGCTGGATGCGTTCTTCCATGCTTATGCTTTTGCTTCGAGAAGTTAGTTCCCGGATTTTGTCCTTCAGCCGCTTGATGGTTTGAGGGGCCAGGCGGATGCGCACTTGCCCCTTGATTTTGTACATGCTAAAACCAAGGAATTTGCGCTTCCATGGACGGTCTACCGCGCTCTTGGTCTCGTTTACTTTGAGTTTTAACCGTTTCTGCAGGTAGGCGGTTATGCTGGCCTTGACCCTTTCTCCGGCCCGGCGGCTGCGAACATAGATGTTGCAGTCGTCAGCATACCTGACAAAGCGGTGTCCCCGCTTCTCCAGCTCTTTGTCCAGGTCATCAAGTATGATGTTGGCCAGTAGCGGGCTTAGAGGCCCACCTTGTGGTGTGCCCTCGTCCGTTACCAGGACCAAACCATTTACCATGACCCCGGATTGCAGGTATAGCCGGATTAGTTTGAGTATGCGCTTATCTTTGACTTTGCGCGCTACCCTGGCCATGAGGATATCGTGGTTCACCTGGTCGAAGAATTTCTCCAGGTCGATGTCCACTACCCATTCATAACCTTCTTGCACATATTGCCGCGCTTTGCGCACGGCATCATGCGCGCGACGCCCGGGCCTGAATCCATAGCTGTTGGGTGAAAATCCAGGGTCGAATATGGGCGTCAGTACCTGCAGAAGTGCCTGCTGGATTAAGCGGTCTATCAAGGTTGGGATTCCCAGAAGTCGCACTCCGCCGCCCGGTTTCGGGATTTCGACCCGGCGCACGGGTTGCGGCCTGTAGGTCCCGGCGAGCAGTTCTTTACGTATGCGCTCCCAGTTCTCTCGCAGATAGGCACGGAAGGATTCAACCGTCACTCCATCTACCCCGGGGGCTCCTTTGTTTTGCTCTACCCTCTTTAGTGCCGCCAGCATGTTGCTTCGCGCAAGCATGGCTTCCAGCAGGTTGTTATCATTTCCTTCGCGGGATGCATCCTCGGGTCGTGCCGGAGACACACTCGGCCCTCCCGCGGTCCCCCGCGGCTTCACCGCTTCCTCCCGCGGGCAGGCTCCGTTTGGAGTTTTCTGCTGTCTTCGCATGTCTCGCGAACTTGCCAAGTTCATCCCTCCACCTGGTGTTCGGTCCTTCCCTGCTTTGACGTCTGAAGCAGGTACTATGACCTCTGCTGACTTCTGCCGGTTCAGCCGGGCCTCTCGACCCGGGTTACCCAGCACTCAAGTTCTGAGTGCTGGGCATATCCGGCAGACCTCCCCGGGTAAGAGCGATAACTTTCCTCCCACACCCGCCGCGTTTACCGCCATACCCCTTGGCAGCATTGGGCTTTGCCTTGTCTTGCAGGCTCGCCCGAATATGACGGCCTCGCCCGCGGTTCGTGGTCCTCGGGTCGGGATTTTGCCTCGGGCTTCCTTCGGATTCCACGTCGCCGTGGACACCCTTGCCGTTGGCTAGCGGTTGGTGCTGCCAACCCCCGCAGGGGACTTTCACCCCCAAGTTATCGCCCATGCCGGGCGCACAAGGAGAAAGGCCCGGAATCCTCGGGCCTTTCTTTCGACTTCCTTATTAAATTTAACCGATTAACCACTAATCTTGCCACGGTAATCAGGCAGCAAAATCGGCGCAACCTTTTCGCCCAACCCTTTTTCCTGAAGTTCTTCATTATAGCGCTTAACATGGTCCAGGGTCAATTTGCCCAGCTTAACACTTTTAACCTTTTCAGCAGCATTCATGCCGGCCCGGCGGCCGAAGACAATGATATCCAAAAGGGAATTGCCCATCAAGCGGTTACGCCCGTGCACCCCGCCGGAGGCCTCACCGGCTACGTAAAGGTTGGGAATTTCCGTTTCAGCCCGGTCATTAATTAATATACCGCCGTTTTGATAATGAAGGGTTGGATAAATAAGAATAGGCTGCTCAGCCATGTTAATGCCGAAACGCTCAAATTGACGGTACATGGCCGGTAATTCTTTTTCTATCGTCCCCTTGCCGTGGATTATCTCAATCATTGGTGAATCGAGCCATACACCGTAACCACTGGGAACGGGAATTCCCTTTTTACGATCCCTGCATTCCCGGATAATGGCCGAAGAAACCGCGTCCCTTGTCTCCAGCGGGTAAATAAATTGCTCACCGTCTATGTTAACCAGCTGAGCGCCCAATCCACGAACCTTCTCCGTCACCAGCTGGCCCACGATTTGCTCCGGGAAAGCCACTCCCGTGGGGTGAAACTGGGTAGCGTCCAGAAAAACCAGCTTGGCCCCAGCCCGGTAGGCCATTACCAGCCCGTCCGCCGTGGCGCCGTAATGGTTGGTAGTAGGTGAATTATTGATATGCAGGCGGCCCGAGCCCCCGGTGGCAATAATAACTGCTTTGGCCCTGACAACCAAATACTGTTGAGTTTCTAAATTGTACAGAACGGCACCGGCACACTGGCCCTGATCATCCTTAATTAACTCCACTGCCGGTGAAAATTCAATTACCTTAATGCCCCTGTTACGGGCCTCATCCCGCAGCGTACGCATTATTTCCGCACCGGTATAATCGTGGGCGAAGTGCATGCGCTTGCGGGAAGTCCCCCCACCATGGATGGTATTCATGGTACCGTCGGGATACTTGCTGAACATGCACCCCAGGCTCTCCAGCCACTGGATACAAATGGGGGCATCTGTCACCAGGGCCCTGACCAATTCGGGAATATTATGGAATCCGCCGCCTCCCATAACATCCAGGTAGTGAATGGCCGGCGAGTCATTTTCCTTGTCTGCAGCCTGAATGCCCCCTTCGGCCATCATTGTGTTGGCATCGCCGTGGCGTAACTTTGTGACCAGCAAAACATCGGCCCCACCCTCGTGAGCCATCAAAGCAGCGGAAGTACCGGCCCCGCCGCCGCCGATGACCAGCACGTCCACATCATAATCAATATTTTCCAGAGATATATCATCCGGGTCAATCACGGAACGGCTTTCTAAAAGGTCAACGTGCTCATGAGGCATCTTGTCTCCTTCATTGGGGCCAATCTTTACCGGCCTCATGGCCCCCTCCATGTAATCAGGATGGTAAGAGCGCAACAGTTCATTCTTTTGTTCTGCTGTTAAGCGGGGGAAAGATTCTTTTAAACGCTTTTCTCTAGTTTGCTCAACTTTTTTAATTAATTCCAGCATTTCAGCCGTATACATTTAGCTTGTCACCCTCCCTAATTGGTTATCACGGGCAGCTTTATTGTTCAATATCCCGGGCATCGTACAGCTTTTGCAGTTCTTCTTTGCTCATCTGCATGAGCTTACTTATTTCTTCGTCAAACTTCCCGGCCTTAATTTCCTCTACTCGCTTGGCCAAGTGCTCAGCACGGGGAGCTATATGGCGCCCGTAAAGCCTGCGGCACAAAATACCTATATTGTACTGAACGAGCTCGGCCGGACAACGGGATGCGCACAACCCGCACATAATGCAATCAAAGGACATGTGGGCCGCCTTTTCGATGTCCCCCCGCTGGGCTGCCGCTATATAATCCATAACCGATAACCCTTGTGGACAAATTCTGGTGCACTGGTTACATCCAAGACAACGTGTCATTTCAGGATAATGCTGAAGCAGTGTAGCCAGTGTGGGAGTTAATTCTTCCAGGTTGTAAGTCGCCTTGTTGGCCGGGTAGAAGGGAATCTGGGTTAGATGCATTCCGTCTTCCACCATGGTTTGGCAGGCCAGTCCGACTTTCAGCCGGAAATCACCGGGCTTCCTGTAAACGGTACCACAGGCCCCGCAAAATCCGCCCCGGCACCCGCAACCCCGGATGAACCGGTAGCCGGCATATTCCATGGCCTTCATTATGGTTACACCATAGGGCACTTTATATTGCTTACCCATAATGTATATGCTGACAGTTTTTTTCTCTTCAGCCATAGGCTTGCCTCCTTTAATGCAATATTATAGGCCCTGTAGCAAAGGTTTTGGGTCAACATAATGCTGATCAAACCCCAGCTTTTCAGCCGGTACATCCAAAGCCACGCCCAGAAGTTGGGTAAAATACAGTACGGGTATTTGAGAGAAGTCGCCGTCTTCTTTCGCAATTTTTTCCTGTATCCAGTCGAGGTTAAACTGGCAGAGGGGGCAGCTGGTAATTATCGCCTGAGCTCCCTCGGCCTTCGCCCCGTCAAGGATCTCCCTTACCCTCTTGACCACCAGTTCATATGTTTTCAACAGCTGGTACGAGCCGCAACACTTCGTTTTATAAGGAAAGTCTATTGGCTCAACACCCAGCGCCAGTGCCATTTCATCCATAACCGTGGGATTTTCAGCCTCTCCAAACCCCATTTCCGCAGCGGGCCGGGAAAGCATGCAGCCGTAGTAACAGGCCACCTTAATCCCCTTTAGTTTACCGTTAACCTTGTTCCTCAAGGAATCAAATCCCACATCATCCCTGAGCAGTTCCAGGGGGTGAACCAGCCTGGTTTCCCCGGCATAATTTTCTTCCAGGTAGTTATTCAACTTCATTCTAACCTCTTCATTGTTTTTGATAGCATAATTTACCCGCTTTAACACGTTATAACAAAAGGAACATACGGTAACCAGCCGGCCGTCCTCTTGTTTAGCTGCATTGGCTAAAATACGGGCCGCCGCCACCATGCCCATATAGTTATCCTGGGCCAGCGGGAATACCGTGCCACAGCAAGTCCACTCGGACAACTCGGCCAATTCCAGGCCCAGGGCGGCCAGCGATTCCCGGGTGGAACTATCTAACCCCTTGGCCTTGGTATACAAGGTGCATCCTGGAAAGTACGGTATGCTCATTCTACCCCTCCTTTACGCGCTAAGCTTGCGGAACCCACTGGTCAAGGCCATTTGGGGAACTTCTGTAAGTAATTCCGGCGGAATCTTTTCCGGAGACAAAACTTCGTTTCCTTTTCGCAAGTTAATTACCCGCAGGGCCTCCATTACGCGGGCAATATCTATACCCCTCGGGCAGCGGGCGGTACAAGTGAGGCAAGTAGTACACATCCAGATTGAAGGGGACTCCAAAACCTTCCCCATACCCAGCTGCAGCATGCGCATTACCTGCCTGGGCAGCTCTTCCATCATGCCCATCCCCGTACAACTGGCACTGCAGGTTCCGCACTGCATGCAAAGGTAGGGATTTTGTTCACTAATTTCTCTAACTTTGCCTACTAATTCATCCATGGTCATAGCATCTACCCCTTTATTAACTAATTGGTTTATTAGACGTTCAGGCGGTACCGCTAGGTTGATTTCAGTTTCGCCATTATGCTCCCCTCCTTTGAGTAATCCATATTTTAAGTACTCGCAAGAATTATGCCCGTTATAAAAGCAGACCCTCCACGTTAAATTGCTACCAGGGAAAAAACAGGACGATAAGCCCACTTCTCCGGATAACCGGCAAAAGTTTATCTAAAAAAATTCTAGTTTTTAGATTATAAAAATTTATCTATTTTTAAATTTTATTGTTTTTATAACTATTCTCCAATAGCTTACATTTCCCTTCCTGCCAGCCGTCAAAAATGTCACCTTCCCGACAAGCCGGCAATCAAAAAAGCCTCCGGGTAAAATCCCGAAGGCACAATCTATAATTTAAATTTTAAATAATACCTCAAAAATATTTTTCAAATATAACATTAAGCCGCCCAAAATAAACACCAGCACTACGATTCCTTGAATAAGTAAAATTAACAGGGCTATACGGCGCTGGGAAGGAGTCATAGGGAGCCATATTTTTTCCATTACTCGCCGCATAAACCTGTGGTAAAAAGTATCTTTCTCATAAAGCCGCAGGTACTGGACAATACTCCTGACCCACATTAAATGGTCCCGCGACAGCCGGTCAACATGCCCCGGCCTTATGTTTTCAGACAAATGGTAAATTTCCCTTATAATAAGGCGCGAGCCATTTTCCCGGGGCTGAATATCAAAAATAACATTTCTTTTTTCTTCCTGAAAAGCCCACACAATCCGCCGTCCTTCCCGGTATTCTTCAATGATTATTTCATCGCCGGCATCCTGCCCCGAAACGTCGTCTACCAGATCCAGCTTATACCTGGCTCCTTCGGCAAAAGGACCGCGGCTTAATTTTTTCACCCCTCTAACTTCAAAAAAGGGCGCTAAAAGCATAAGTAATCTAACATCCTTAAGAAATTTAAATACCCGCCGGGGAGAAAGGTTCAGATCCGCACCCCTTTCAAACTCATACGTACCCATATTTAAATCCCCTTTACTTATTGCTGTTTGACAATTAAAAGCGGTATTTCAACTGCTTTTTCCAGCTTGCCGGGCAAGTTTCCCGACTTAAACTTATCCAGCCCGTGTAATTGCTTTCCTCCCACCACTATAAGGTCGTAGGGGGTTTCTTGTAACTCCTTTATGATTTCTTCCAGGGGGGGGCCGTGCCGGGCTTTAGCCGTGTAGTCTATTCCCGCAGCCTGCGCGCTCCGGCGGAAGTCCTCTAAAATCCGGGCAGCCCGGTCTCGCAAAAGGTTGTCAACATAAGCCACATATTCCCTTCGCCCCTGGGCATAAATTTCATGATGAAATTGTTTAAGATAAGGGTCTTCAACATGTAGGGCCGTCAGGTGCGCTTTTGTGGCCCTGGCCAGGAATATGGCATATTCCTCGGCCCGCCGGGAATGTTCCTCGCCGTCAAGGCATACCAAAATTTTCCCTATCAATGCCCCTTCCCCCAACATCATATCGTCCAATCCGAAAAACACAGCAGGGGAGGACACCCTCCCCTGCACGTAATTATTCCACCGCCGGCCACCGGTTATCCGCCAATAACGGTGAGCAGCTCGGAGCCGACGAGATAAACGGCAATAAGTCCCAGAGCGGCCTTGGCCACAGCGGCACCGAAGCCAATGGCAAAGGCCGTGCCGCCTGCCTTCTTCAGGTCTTCAATGGAAATCATTAGTCCAATGCCTGCAAAGCCGACGGCAAAGAACCACTTAAACATATTATTTATAGCCCAGAATGCAGAGCCTTCTACATCAGGGCCGCCAAAGACACTGAGTTTTGCACTGTTCAATGCCACCAGGGCGAAAAATCCCAGGATGAACACCGGGAATTTATCTTTGAAAAGCTGCCACTTGTCAACATTTGCTGCTGCTTGCTCGGTAACGGCTGAAACGGCAGCCTTGCCGCGTTCATACACGTTGGCGGCCTGTCCGCGGATAACGTAGAACCACAGGGCAAATAATACCACTACGGGAATAAACATAATCCGGGCAGCATTAATCAGCACCGCGGTATCCCGGGCCCCGGGGCCATACCACTCGGCAGCGGCAATGAGCTGCGCCGTGTTAAGAATAGCAATGGCCACCCAGGCGCCGAACTGGGACTCTGACAGACCCAGGGCCTTGCCAATATACGGGAAAATAAAGAGCATCAAGGTGCCGAAGAGCAAAATGGTACCAATGGCATAGGCCAAGTCACGGGGCTTGGAACGTACCACCGGGGCCGTGGCGATTATTGCCGAAACACCGCAAATGCCGGTACCTGCCGCCATAATGCCGCCCAGCCCATCGGGCGCACCGAATTTACGGGATAATACCATAACAAAGGCAGCGGTGCCAAAAATGAAAACTGTAGTAAGAATAAGGCCCACACCACCGACCTTCACTACGTCAGACCACACATAGTGCACACCCAGGAGAATAATACCTGGCTTGATAATCGGGCGCGCAGCCATAATTCCCCGAATCCAGGACTTGGGCACCCCAACCGTATTTCTAATTATGATACCGCCCAGCAGCAGAATAGCAACATACTTAAACTGTGCACTGACGTACAAGAAGGTGGCCCATTCCACACCTTGCTTGTGCAATACTTTTAAAGTATGGCTCAGGTTCATGGCCAGCCAGGCAAAGATTATGCAAGCTATCAGACCGGGAATGGCATCACGCCAGTCCGGAGAAATGAGGCTTTTAACCTTTTGCCCCATGAGTTTCCCCCCTCATAAATTATTAAAACATTTACATCCAGTACAAAGTTTCTTTAAAGAAATGTGTCACCTGCTCGGGGAAAGCCCAGCAAAGCAGAAAAGTTACTAATGCCAGGATAATGGCCCAGATATCTTCCACCCTCTCAGCGGAAAAGGTATCAGCGGCCTTGGCGTCAAGATCGATATCCGGGTTTCTGTTTTCCTGTGCCATGCATTTACCCCCCTTCAAAATTTTTTATAATTTACTGGCCAATTAATTAAAAAACTAATGATAATAATTGGGATAAAAATTAGTGATAGTACTTGAGATCATCTTATAATTTTAAGCATTGAAATCAATACAGATGGGCCATTCTGGTTCTTTTGTCGACCTAACATGACCAATTTCATCATCATTTATGAACATTTTTGGTCATTATATTGACATCTAGAATTTACATTGAGGAGTTTGTGAGTTTTTGTAGAAATATTTTTATAAACGGGTCAAGGTGATATTATGCTGAATAACAGTTTCCACAAGTGGTTACCGGTACTCTTGTTAAGCATTATTTTGCTTCCCCTTTTGCACCTTTTTGACTCCTATACCATACCCCAGAAGGTTCGAAACCTTACCCGGGACGTAGAAATTTTAAGCTTAAGTTACGAACTGTCCCTTGATATTTCGCACTTAATATCCAGCAGCCGGGCATACATTTTGGATTCCGGCGAACAGCACCTTGATGAATTTTACGGGCTCAGCAATAAAGCCATAAGAAAAGAGCTCTACCTTTATACCAAGGTCAGCCCTTCGGAAAAAGAAAACATCGGTGAACTAATTGAACTGCACAAAAAGTATGTTTCCTTTGTGGAGAATGAGGTTGTTCCCGTAATTCAGGCGGGAAAACGGGCAAAGTATATTGAAACCTTACGGGACCGGCACGACAACCTCAGCGCCGAACTGCAGGAAAAGGCAATCTCCGTAAAAGCTTTAAGAAAAGAAAAAATAAGTGAGGATTCCAATACCATCATTTCCCTGGAAAAAGAAAAAAGAACTTTTTCCTTTATGTTAATATTATTTTCACTGGTATTATTAATAGTTGGTACCCGAAAATTTCTTTTGCCCTTATTGGCCCAATTCAGCCGCCTTGAACAATTGATAGCCCATATAAAAAGCGCCACCATAATCACCGACCATAAAGGGTATATAAAAAACGCAAATAAGGCCGCGGAGAAACTTTTTGATATTTCTGTAGATGCAATAAAGGAAAAGACATTGAACGAAATGGTAAGCCTCTTTCCATATACTCAAAATGTAACTCAGCCCCTTTTTAATGTTATCCTGGAAAAAAAAGAAATTCCGGATTACCAAACCTTATATACCCGGTCCGGGCAAAAGGTTTTTTTGACAATAGATTATTACCCCTTATTTTTATATAAAAAAATAGCAGGGGCTGCATTAATAGCCCGTCCCGTGGAAATACACCGGGATAAACGCTATTTATTTGAAGCCATTGAAGCCGAGCGCAAGAAAATTTCCATTGAAATCCACGACTGGATCGGAAGAAATATGTCTCCAATCATACATTCACTGGATTATATCTTAAATCTCGGAACTGAAAAACTACCACCAGATGTCAATGCCCAACTGGTAAAGCTCAGAAAACACTGCCAAAATGCAGCCAACGACATGCGCAGTATAATGAATGATATTCATCCTTATCTGATTGACAAGGTTGGATTGATACCCGCCCTGGAATCTTATGTGCGACATTTTGAACAGACCCACGACATAAAGGTTTACCTGTTCTACCAGAATCGCCCCCTCGAACTGAAAAAGACAGCGGAAATCGTAATTTACCGGATAATCCAGGAAGCCCTTACCAATGTGGCCAAGCATAGCAGCGCTGATGAAGTGGATATATACTTCACATTGGAAAATGACGCCTTAAAAATTGAAATTGTAGATAATGGAGAGGCTCCTCAGGAAATGGGAAACGGGAAAGGATTGTGGGGCATGAAGGAGCGGGCGAACCTGATTGGCGGCGACCTAGTTTACAACTTCACTGAAAATGGCTTTGCCGTAACACTTACCGTGCCGGTAACAACGGAGGGACAAACCAGTGGAAAAAATTAAAATAATGTTAGTAGAAGACCATAATATTGTAAGGGAAGGCCTGAAAAGGCTCATAGAAATGGAGCCCGGCATGACGGTTGTAGCTGAAGCGGGCTCCTGCAGGGAAACCATGGAAAACATTAGGGATGACATCGATATAATACTTCTTGATATCAAGCTTCCCGACGGGGACGGCCTTGAACTGTGCAAGGAAATCACAAAAAGGCTGTCCCGCGTAAAATATATTGCCCTCACTACTTACGACGACCCCATGTTCGTTAAGAAAGCCATAGAACACGGGGTTCACGGCTTTATCCCCAAACACGCATCTTTCGATGAAATTAAATCGGCCATAACAATTACCTTAAAAAACGGCCGCTACCTTTACCCCGGACTGGATACAGATAAATTGTTCAACCTCTCCCAAACGGGATTAAACGATATGGAAATTCAAATATTGCAGCTTATCGCCCAGGGAGAAAATCAAAAATCCGCCGCCGACAAGTTATTTATAAGTCTTTCAACATTAAGGAGAAGAATAAAGGGAATATGTACTAAATTAGGAGTTAAAACCATCGAAGAAGCCCTGACTACCGCAGCCAAAAAAGGCTTAATAGAATGACGGGAGGCAACTCATGAAGGAAATTTTCGGAGCAAAGAAAACCGTACCCCTGGTAATAATAATCCTCCTATTAAGCTTCATCACCTTGTTTTTAATTGTAGAATTTCGTTTTTTAAAGAAAAACCTCGAAGAATATGAAGTGGGAATTCAGCGCATAGCCCTAAACAAAACCCTCGGGTTTATGGATGAAATCAAACTATTTACGGAAAACTGGGCACAAAAAATCGAACTTCAAGAAAATATCCGGAATAAAGAAATATTAAATGAGATTGCCGGTTCGGACAAAAGAGTCGTTAATGTATATTTATTAAATTACCGGGGCTACGCGGTTCAATCGCTTTCCGGCGCAAAAAATTACCTTATCCCCGATAAAACTCTCTACAAAAAGTTAAAACAAAAAGGGAATGTATTTATATCCGCCACTCAGGAAGACAAAATCGAAAGGACATTACTTGCAACTACACCGCTTTTAAATACCCAAAACAAGTTAACTGGCTTTTTAGTTATTGAATTTAACATAAATGAATTCAAAGAAGAAATATTTCGGGAATTCATGCAGCCGAATTATAAAGTGGCCATATTTGATAATAAAGGCCGGCCTGTTATATGGCCGTTTTCCGAGGAGGAATTGGAAAAATTTAACTTCAAATACAAAGAATTTAAAAGCAGTGATTTAAAATATAAAATAAGTAAAAATACCCTGGAGGATACATCCCTGGAATTATATATTTTCTCCAAAGATGAGAACTTTGATACTTACCGAATTTTAACTATAATGTTTCTCCTGTTCGCCCTGTATTTTTGCATCTATCAATTTTTAGTGGAATTATGGCAGGCCAACAGCACCAAATCATACTTTGAAAATATTGATTTTGACATTTTAAACCACTTAAAGGAAGGTATAATTTTTTCCAATAAATTTAACCGGGTGATTTTTGCCAATAAAGCCGCCCACGATTTTTTCCCGGAAAAAGAAATTGTTTTAAAAAAATCCAACCTTAAAGAAATATTAGGCCAGGTAGGTGAAAGCAACAAAAAGTTTACCCTGAAAAAATCAGATAAATCCCTGGAAATTATACGCTCCCCCATTTTTAAAAACGGCAAAATGCTGGGGTCTCTGGTAGTAATAAGTGAAAACACCGAAAAGGAAAAACTGTACGCCCTTGTTTTTATTAAGACTATTGAACTTCTAAAAGACGGAGCGATATTTGTCGACAAAAATAACGAAATTAACGCAGCAAATATAATGGCCCAATATTACCTGGGCAAATTGGAAAAAGGCATGAATATAAGTAACGTAAACTCCGAACTGTCTGCTGCAATTTACAATAATATCGGCTCAAATTCCTTGAATAGGGTTAAGTTATCTTTAAACAACATTCTTTGTGAGCTTCTTGCCGTATATGATAAAAACGGCTCTTACACCGGTACCCTGGTATTTTTAAAGAATACACAAGACTACGAGTTATAATTAAGGCCTTGATACGGGGCCTTCCTCAGAAAGAAGGAGATCTTCTGGTTAAAGAAATTGTGCTGCTGGCCAATGGATATCCGGCTATTGACAAATCTATAACTTTGGCCCTGCATTTGGCTGCAAGCGCCGGGGCAGGATTAACCGCTTTATACGTAATTGACAGCAGGTGGGATGATATCCTGGGAGATGAATGGATCAGCAATTACCAAACACGCAGGGATTTTTACCGTTATTTTGAACAAGGATTAAAGAAGCAGGCCGAAACAGCGCTGGGCTATATTGCCGCAAGGGGAGCCGGTTGTAATATACCGGTACGCACATTAATTGAAAAAGAAATCCCGGAAAAAATAATTATCTCAGCTGCTTCCCGGCTTGGATGCGAAGGGTTGTTGGTATTACCGCTCCCGCCTAAAAATGCCGAAGGCACCCTTAATATCAATCCCGGAAAGCTCATAAAAAAGATAACCTGCCCGGTGCTGGCAATCCCGGAATTTAAAAAAGCACCAGGACAATAAGCAGTATCAGGGCAGAAATGGCAAGAGCCGCATAGTCCTCCAGCCGCTCGGTTTCAAACAATGAATGGTCCCCATCGCCCGACTGCTCCAGGCCTTTCCCGGGGGAATATTTTTCATCGGGCATTTGGACAACTCCTTTATCAAGGTTCTTCAGAAATAAATAACAGCACTACAATCAAAGCCCCCACGGCCTTCACCACGGCGGCAACAGCTCCCACAACCAGGGGCTTGCCGCCCGCTTTGCGCAGTTCCGCCAGGGATATCTGCATCCCCAGGCCGGCCAGGCCAATGGCAAAAAACCAGCTGTAAAGGTTACGGATAAATAAAAGCTCGGGAGACGGGGGAGAAGTCTCGCCAAACAAGCCAAAAGAAGTAAGAAAAACCATAATCAAAAAACCAATTACAAATACAGGAAACTTGCTCCAAAGGCCAATATTGATTTCATAGTCATATTCGTATTCCTTCCCGCGCAGGTTATAAACCGCTAAAAAAAGAACTATAAAAGGAAGAAAAATTACCCTGACTAAATTATAAATCTCACCTGTCTTTAAGCTAACGGAAGCATGGTAAGCCGTACCGGGATCAAAAACCAGAGAGGCCGCCAGGACCTGCCCCGAATTCAGTATGCCGGTACCGGCCCAGACACCGAACTGGTGGGGACTTAGCCCAATCAAGGTGCCTACGGTGGGAAAAGTAAGTAGAAAAATTAAACCCAAGGAAAGAATGGTGGCTATGGAATAGGCCACATCGGACGTTTTAGCCCGCACAGCCGGGGCCGTAGCCACTATAGCCGAAACGCCGCAAACGGCGGTCCCGGCAGCCAGTACCGAGGCGGATGTCTGGCTCATCCCCTTTTTCTGTCCAAGATATAACGTTAAAAACAAGGTAGAAAACACGAATATTAAAATTATCATTATGGCCTTCGTTCCCAGGTTGGCTAGGTCAACAATACTATACAGCGACCCGAGAAGGATTACCCCCACCTTGATAAACAGGCGGGAAGTTTTTATACCCGCCCCGGCCCATCCGGGAACCCCCACGGTATTTCTAATAAACATCCCAAGTATTATGGAAATAAGTATGTAATTCAGGTGCAGCACATCAACCAGGATTTTGCTTAAAAAGGGGTTTTCTCTAAAATAAGCCTCCAGTCCCGGCCACTGGGGAAAGCCGAAATCCGCCCCTCCCCTGGCCAAAACGGCAATGGCCAGCATAAGAAGAATGCCCGGTATCGCTTTTAAAGGCTTATTGGACACAGCTGGATCTCTCCGTTACAGCGAAAAGTTCGAGAATTTGTGGAAATTCGTTGAATATATCTTACCACACCTTCTCGAAAATTTCCCCTTTAACTCCACTTCTTTATAAATTCATATTCCCTTTCCTCTTCTTCACTATTTTTTTATTTTATAAAAATGAAATATGATCAATTGCAATCTCTAACGAGGGGAGGGTAAAAGTGATGGATATTCTCGAAGGCTATGAACAAATTAATTTTACAGAAATGGGCCTGGAACAAGTAAATCTCAAAAATTTGGGTCGTTATTGAATTTAAAGAAAAGCTGCTGGAAGCCCGGACTGAAATTTTGGCCTGCAGAAAAAAATGCTGGCATTCACTGCTTTGAGCTGTATAACCAGCCGGGTGCCGTATTTTTATGGTAGCCCGGCTTTATAGCTCTTGCTAACGGAATTTGAGAATTGTATTGTTTTATTTGCCTGACTGGTCCAATATAAAGTGAGAATTATTTTTGATTCAAATTGAGAATTATACTTTTGGGGCAATAATAAAGCCAACCCAGCGAACTGGACGAGTATTAAAAATTGTTTGTTACAGAGCATATAAGCGAAGTTCATTGACACTTCCTTTATTCGGGTTTAATTGTTATTATGTTCCTGGTGAGCCCTTAAGGTTTACCTAGGTGGCGGTGCCACCGCAAGGGTAGCCTTGGTAGCCGGAGTGCACAACTGAGCAAAACTATTAAGATAAAGTGAGTGGGATGCCCATCAGGTAAGGTCTAGCCAACCGCCAGTAACCGAGTTTTGGAACCTGCCGGGTAACCGGCCAGGTTTAAGCGCAGAAAGCAAGATAGCAAGCCGAAAGCCATGGGCCGAAGGGATTGAAGCCCCGAAATCTGTCATTATTTTATATTTAATTGAAGGAGTGTAATAATGAGTATCCCCAAAATACCAAAACTGCGAATAGGTGATTTGGAGGTTAATATCCCAATTATTCAAGGAGGAATGGGTGTTGGCATTTCTTTATCAGGCTTAGCCTCGTCCGTTGCAAATGAGGGTGGTATTGGAGTTATTGCTGCTGCTGGAATTGGTATGCTTGAGCCTGATTTTAACACAAATTCCAAGGAAGCAAACAAAAGAGCCTTACGGAAAGAAATAAGAAAGGCAAGAAAGATGACAAAGGGTATGATTGGTGTAAATATAATGGTAGCCCTTTCAGATTTTGATGATCTTATATCGGTTGCAGTGGATGAAGGTGTGGATTTAGTTTTTCTTGGGGCAGGACTCCCACTAAGGAACTCAAAAACATTGCTGCTGAATAGGTTGAGAAAAGTTGCAACCAAGATTGTTCCTATAGTGTCTTCTGCAAGAGCGGCTAAAATTATATTTCAATATTGGGCAAAAAACTATAATTATGTACCTGATGCTGTAGTTGTTGAAGGTCCGTTAGCTGGTGGACACCTCGGATTTAAAAGAGAGCAAATCAATAATCCTGACTTTGCATTGGAAAAGATACTGCCGGAAGTAATCTCTGTGATAAAGCCCTATGAGCAGCACTTTAATAAAAGTATTCCAGTAATTGCTGCAGGAGGCATATTTACAGGTGCGGACATTCATAAATTTATCCAGTTAGGGGCTCAGGGGGTGCAGATGGCAACCAGGTTTGTTGCAACTCACGAGTGTGATGCTTTCATAGAATTTAAGGAAACATACGTGAAATGCAAAAAAGAGGATCTGATCATAATTGACAGTCCTGTTGGATTGCCGGGAAGAGCCATACGGAATAAGTTTCTTGAAGAAATATCAACAAAAGTCAAAAAACCTTTTAAATGTCTCTGGAAATGTCTAAAAACCTGTGATTTTAAAAATGCGCCATACTGCATTACTCTTGCATTAACCAATGCCAAAAAGGGAAACCTTGGAGAAGGATTTGCTTTTGCGGGAGCTAACGCTTATCGGATAGATAAAATCATTTCTGTTAAAGAACTTATCGACACTTTATTGGAAGAATATATGAGGGCGGCATCTACATAAACCGCATTACCTAACACAGCATACATATATGCTGCAGGCTTACGCCTTTGCTCTTCGGACACTGCTCCTTTGCATTGTTTCTGAAAAATCAAGTAGATTCCAGTTTCGCGGAGGAGCGGCGGCCTTGACATCCACCCCGCATGTGGTATTTCATTTAATGCCGACGGGGCGGCTCCGGGGAATATGCCAGCACATTACCTCATACCCCGCCGGTCCATCCATTGTACCACATGCGGGGGCCCCGGCCGTCAAGGCTACCCTTCGGCGCCGCCTGCTAACATGGATTTTAGCCTCAAAGGCTCTCCAAGGAATATATTTTAAATTGCGTGATGGCAACCAAACTGTGTATTTTTTAATTGCCAAATTCGTTATTTTATACTTGCCAAACAGATTACGTGGTAAGCTGGGAAATCGATCAAACTCTGGAACTACCTTTCGTAATTGAGGCTGTAGAGAGCGCCCTGGCCCGAAACAAACCGGAGATAATGAACAGCGACCAGGGAAGCCAGTTTACCAGCCCGCAATATATAAAGCTCCTATAAAAGAAGCCGGTGTCCGCATCAGCATGGACGGGAAAGGCAGGGCCACTGATAATATCTTTACAGAGCGCCTCTGGCGCAGCCTCAAGTACGAAGAAGTATATCTCAAAGAATACACCAGCCCCAAGGAAGCCCGTAGGGAGATAAACCATTATCTGGAATTTTATAATTATTCAAGGCCGCATCAATCATTGGACTATCAAACTCCAGCTGAAATTTACTTTCAACAGAAAAATAACACTTTCAGGGAGGTGGCATGTGCCAGGGAAAATATTACAGATCTGGGAGGAGAAATTGGTTTTCACCTTTAAAAATAAGAGTTAATCACCATGAACAAACATATGTTTGTAGCTTAAATTTTTAAAATTTGTGTCTTGACAATGG
The DNA here is from genome assembly GCF_056316025.1 of Desulfofundulus sp. JL263-se. Lineage (NCBI taxonomy): Bacteria > Bacillati > Bacillota > Clostridia > Eubacteriales > Peptococcaceae > Desulfofundulus > Desulfofundulus sp. JL263-se. Next base: position 2,505,688 of record NZ_CM149993.1, read on the forward strand.
GGTCCACTTAGACAAACACAAAAAATTCCGAAAACAATCGAAAGGAGGAAACTGTTTCAATTCCTTATAGGTAGGCTACAAACTGACTGGGGAGCGATAGGCGAGCTGATCGTCTATGAGTTTCAATTCCTTATAGGTAGGCTACAAACGGCCCAGTAGTTACGGTAGCTGCCGCCCCGAAGCCAGGTTTCAATTCCTTATAGGTAGGCTACAAACGGGATAAAGCCGTGCATTTTTGCAGTTTCCAGTTCGTGTTTCAATTCCTTATAGGTAGGCTACAAACCAGGCGGTCACGAACAGACTTCTGAGCCTGCTCTTTGTTTCAATTCCTTATAGGTAGGCTACAAACAACTTCCGGGATGCCAGGGAGTGCCGTCCTCCTGGCAGGTTTCAATTCCTTATAGGTAGGCTACAAACAAATATCAGTTTTACCTACACGATAATTGACGGCGAGTTTCAATTCCTTATAGGTAGGCTACAAACCAAGCTGAAGATGATAAGCCGGCAATACCAGACCTGTTTCAATTCCTTATAGGTAGGCTACAAACTCCTCGGGGTCATCCGGGCCGGCATTCCCCTACTGGCGTTTCAATTCCTTATAGGTAGGCTACAAACTATATGTCTTATTCTTGAGTATTTCATAGATTTGGCTGTTTCAATTCCTTATAGGTAGGCTACAAACATACACACTCGAAGCCGGAGTAAACAGAACCAGCGAGGTTTCAATTCCTTATAGGTAGGCTACAAACAGGCCAGGACCTGGGCGGGGTCATACTTGCGACCAAGTTTCAATTCCTTATAGGTAGGCTACAAACACCCTGGACGTGGAAGAAGTTCTGAGTAGGGTTGTAGTTTCAATTCCTTATAGGTAGGCTACAAACGCGGCGGCAACAAGAGCGGGCGGAGGCGGAAGAACAAGTTTCAATTCCTTATAGGTAGGCTACAAACTTGTGGTTTATGCGGGGTTCGACAGTATTAGACATGTTTCAATTCCTTATAGGTAGGCTACAAACCAGCATGGCCCGGATGAGCGGGGGCAGTGTAATTCTGTTTCAATTCCTTATAGGTAGGCTACAAACGTCCTAATTGTGGCATTGGGTTGAAAGTGGATTTGAGGTTTCAATTCCTTATAGGTAGGCTACAAACTGTTCTTATTGGAGTAACGGTAGTTGCCCAGAAAGGTTTCAATTCCTTATAGGTAGGCTACAAACGAATCGGACGCGGAAAAGGCAGGTATACCGATACAGGAGTTTCAATTCCTTATAGGTAGGCTACAAACTTCCACTTAGTGAACGAACTTTGGCCAGGATTGAGACGTTTCAATTCCTTATAGGTAGGCTACAAACCGAAAGTGGCGGCCAGGAAGATGCGGGAGCTGGAGACGTTTCAATTCCTTATAGGTAGGCTACAAACTATCGCCGGCCTGGACTGGGACTTTACCTGGACCAGGTTTCAATTCCTTATAGGTAGGCTACAAACATGATGACGTTTGGGTGCGCTACTACAAAACCCTGAAGTTTCAATTCCTTATAGGTAGGCTACAAACGAAACCCTGGCTGCAGCTCAAACTCCGGCTGCGGGTTGACCCCCTAAAATTGGACAATTAGTCTTACATACTTCCAGTTTTTAAAAAAACTCGTGAAATTGCATTAAGCGGCGGCCTTGACTGCCACCCTGCACGTGGTTGGAAAGAAACCGCCGACGGGGCGGCTCCGGGGAACATGTAATCATGAGGTATCGTACATCCCGTCGATCAAAAAATTATACCACGCGCGGGGATCCCGGCTGTCAAGGCTTCCCTTCGGCGCCGCTTAAAACCTCAAGGGCTCACCAAGGAACATGCTGTTTTTATACTTTAACCGGCTTCAGTTCCAATTGTTTTTCCCGCAGCATCTCGTAGCATTCTGCCGGTGCCAGGTAATTTGTAGCTGAGTGAATGCGAACCTTGTTATAGAACTGAATGTAGTTGCACTGTTTCTGAAAAATCAAGTAGATTCCCATAACAAAACACTAAACTAGGCAGGCAAACCCCTTCCAGTTTCCCGGAGGAGCGGCGGCCTTGACATCCACCCCGCATGTGGTATTTCATTTAATGCCGACGGGGCGGCTCCGGGGAATATGCCAGCACATTACCTCATACCCCGCCGGTCCATCCATTGTACCACATGCGGGGGTCCCGGCTGTCAAGGCTACCCTTGCGGCGCCGCCTGCTAACATGGGTTTTTACCTCAGGGGCTCACCAGGGAATATGCCTTTGACTAGGCCGCCGAAAGGGAGCGCATTTTTTGATATCTCTGCCTGTTCAATTCTTTCCTGCGCTCACAGGCCATTTGCAGCTGTTCTTTATACCTCTTTTTAATGGCCTTATCCCGGCCTGTGTACCTCTCGTAAGGTGTCACAAAACCAATACCCTGGTGCAGCCTCTCATGGTTGTAAAAATGAATAAATGATTCAATGTCTTGCCTGGCAGCCAAAAGGTTAGGGTATGTTTCCTTGAGGTAAACGCACTCGTACTTAAGGGTTTTGTGGAAAACCTCTATCCGCCCGTTGCTCTCCGGGTGCCGGTAGGCGGTGCGTATATGCCTGATGCCCAGGTCTTTGAGGAACTTCTTAAAGCTCTTGGACACCAGCTGGGTGCCGTTGTCGGAGACAAGTAATGGCTTGTTTTCTGACGTTATGAGGCCTTCCTTGGCTAGGGCCCCGTCCACTGTCTTTTTCACGTCGCCGGTGGTCATAGTGGCGCGCAGCTCTGCATTTACAATATACCGGCTGTAGCTGTCCAGCACGGATATGAGGTAGCCGTATCCACCGGCTATTGGAATGTAGGTGATATCAATCCTCCATACCTGGTTGGGACCGTCAGCTTTTATCTCGCGCTTTTGGACAGGCTTTTTCGGCGGATTGTAGGCCGCTATCAAGTTGGCCTCTTTTAAAACCCGGTATACGCTGGACGAGGATACATGAGCTATGTTCTTGCGGCGCAGGTCGTAAGCCAACTTGCGGTGGCGATATTCCGTCTTTAAAGCGTATTTGATGATTTTGTCTTTTTCCTCGGGCAGCAGGGCATGGGGGCGCAGGGGCTTTTTGCCGGCCACCGGGCTGCCTTCTTCCATACGCTTGCGCCAGCGGTAGCAGCGGTCGGGGTTAAGCCCCAGTACCCGGCATGTCCTGGCTGCCGGCCAGGGGGTATTTTCAATGATTTCTATTAGTTCTTGCTGCTGTTCAGGAGATATCCAATGCCCTTTCAGGTCATGAGGCAAGCCTAGATCCCGTTTTTTTTAAGCAGCTGGTTCTCTATGGTCAGTTCAAGGAGGGCTTTTTCAAGACGTTCTTTTTCCTCTTTGAGGCTTTTTATTTCAGGGTCGTTCTTTTTCTTTCCATTTTCTTTGAGGCTAGCAATGGCACCGTCCATTACCTTTTCCCGCCAGCGGTAGTAGTCCGAGTGGTAGATCCCGTAGCGGCGGCATATTTCGGCTACCGAGGTGTCACCTCTCATGCCTTCAAGGACGATCTCGAGTTTTTCCTGCGGGGTGAATTTGCGCTTCTTTTTACCCATGGTTTGGTTCCACCTTCCTTAGTATTGTTTTATCAAAAGGAAGGAGGCCTGTCCAATTTAGTGTCCATTTTTTGGGATCTACGTCACCCGTTGTGAAACATTATAGTAGTTGCTAACAACTTGATACGCTTCAGCATAGCTGGAAAATTCATACCGGGATAAGCATTCCTCCTCTAAGATTGCGTGAAAGGCTTCGATGTGAGCGTTTAAATTAGGCGTTTTAAAGGGTGTCCTCTCATGCTCTATATTCAACTCTAAGCATGTCCCTTCAAAGAGGTTGCTGATAAATTGCGGGCCGTTGTCGGACCGAATAACCGGCTTTTGCTTGGACGTAAAAAGCTGCCGTTTTAACAGTGCTCTTTTCAGGGTGATTGCAGCATCTCTTGCCTCACATGATAACCCTATATGATAGTCAACAATGCAACGGTCAAATACGTCTATAATGGGCATAATGAAAAAGAACCTGTTCTCGCCGGCAATATAACCATATTTCACGTCAACTTCCCACAACTGGTTGGAAACGGTAACGATCCGGTTGCGGGCCAGCTTTTTGGGGTGCTTTCTTTTCACTTTCCTCTGCGGTCGCAGTATTTTTAGTTCTTTGCAGAGGCGGTAAACTTTTTTCTTATTAATTAGCAAGTTATATTTTTTACGCAGGCAATGGGTTAATTTTACATACCCGTAGGCGACACCTTCAGCGACAATAAGCTCACAAAGCCATTCCTTAACCTGTTCATTGCTAATTATTTTATTATTTTTTGTTAAGGTATGCCGGGATTTAGGACGGCCACCCGAACGAGTTTCTGACCTGGGTTTGCGATGTAGGTTATAGTAATAGGTGGAACGGCTAATACCAATAATTTTTAAAACCAGTGAAACTTTGTAACCCTTCTGTATCCATTTTTTAGTAACCGCTATTTTATCGGCAAGTGTGGGTTTGTTTTTTTTAATAAATCACGCAAAATGGCAATTTCCAGGTCTTTTTCGCCCAATAACTTCTTTAGCTTTTCGTTTTCTTGCATTATTGTTTTATATTCTTTTGAGGAAGGGTTGTTTCCGTTGTTTTGTAGCTGTCCTTTTTCAGGGTAAAGGGTACCGTATTTTTTATAGGTTCTTACCCACCGGTTGACAAGGGAGGAGGAAATGTCGTGCCGCCGGGCTACGATGGATCCGTTTCCCGTTTCCATAACTTCTTTGACTATTTGCATTTTCATTTCCGGTGTATATTTTCTTCTTGTCATTGAATGCAGCCCCCTATAACTTTAAATTTTAGTAGGGTTAAGACTATCTGTCCAATTCAATTAGGGGGCTAAATAGATTCCTTATAGGTAGGCTACAAACTTCGCGAATGCCAGAGCATTCTGCCGGAGCGGTTCCGGTTTCAATTCCTTATAGGTAGGCTACAAACGGTGAGCCAAAAAATTTTTTATGTCTCAGTTTTTCTAGTTTCAATTCCTTATAGGTAGGCTACAAACTCCTCGTATTCCTATATCTATAATATATCAAGCTCTGTTTCAATTCCTTATAGGTAGGCTACAAACTTATTTGGTTTTTGGAGGAATTGACTTCCTCCGAGGTTTCAATTCCTTATAGGTAGGCTACAAACCTATCTGGGGCATGACAATATGGGGAATAAGTCCCAGTTTCAATTCCTTATAGGTAGGCTACAAACGCCCAATTCAATTCGAAACCCGCAGTCCGCGGTAAAGTTTCAATTCCTTATAGGTAGGCTACAAACAACCTACCCTTACTACCCATAGGACGATTAAACTTGTTTCAATTCCTTATAGGTAGGCTACAAACCATATCTTAAAAGCTGTATGTGACCTTGAGCTGTACTGTTTCAATTCCTTATAGGTAGGCTACAAACCATATCTTAAAAGCTGTATGTGACCTTGAGCTGTACTGTTTCAATTCCTTATAGGTAGGCTACAAACATGCCGTTCTGGAATACGACCCGGAAGAATACGAAGGTTTCAATTCCTTATAGGTAGGCTACAAACAAAAAAACGTATAAAGGAAATCGTTCGGCCGTTTTTTGTTTCAATTCCTTATAGGTAGGCTACAAACTTTTTTTTGAGCACTTCGTTCTCGAAAGATAACTGCTGTTTCAATTCCTTATAGGTAGGCTACAAACCAGCGGATTCGTCTGCCTGGCTCCGCGGAGCGGGTAAATGTTTCAATTCCTTATAGGTAGGCTACAAACGGTGTTTATGTAGCTTCTGGCTGCTGCATTTTTGCCGGTTTCAATTCCTTATAGGTAGGCTACAAACCTGCTTGACTTTATCCCCATCCCTCCACTGGATATGTTTCAATTCCTTATAGGTAGGCTACAAACCACTCCTGAAAAGCTGCGAAGATGGTGCCATGATATGTTTCAATTCCTTATAGGTAGGCTACAAACCGGATATATATTGCCAATTGCTGGTCATGCAGTATCGTTTCAATTCCTTATAGGTAGGCTACAAACTCTTAACAAAGAAAAATTACGTTTTGCGAAATAACCTGTTTCAATTCCTTATAGGTAGGCTACAAACTTTAATGTCACTTCTGATTATCTTCTTGGGCTTTCAGAGTTTCAATTCCTTATAGGTAGGCTACAAACGAAAGTTGAAGAGATAGCAAATGACCTTGAAGAGTAGTTTCAATTCCTTATAGGTAGGCTACAAACGCTTTTCAAGCCACTTTGTTATCCACCTACCAGCGGGTTTCAATTCCTTATAGGTAGGCTACAAACGCCCTACATCGGCGGGCGCAGCGCCAGCGGGGACGGGTTTCAATTCCTTATAGGTAGGCTACAAACCGCCTGGACCGCTTCGGCCGCCTTGATGGTTTCGTTGTTTCAATTCCTTATAGGTAGGCTACAAACGTGTCCTTGTGCACCCACCCGAAGATACTGCCCAGGAGTTTCAATTCCTTATAGGTAGGCTACAAACTGGCTATCCTGCTGGCTATCGCCTGCAGTAGTGTTGTGTTTCAATTCCTTATAGGTAGGCTACAAACTCTTTGCACTTACGTGGCTTCGGCGCTCGGTCAGAATGTTTCAATTCCTTATAGGTAGGCTACAAACCCCAACTAGGCATACCCAGACCCCCTTACAGATTTCAGTTTCAATTCCTTATAGGTAGGCTACAAACCTGATGCAATAATAAATGGTCATGCCGGCAAAATAGTGTTTCAATTCCTTATAGGTAGGCTACAAACCCTAGTTGGGAGCAGGAGAGGAAAAAGGTCTGGGGAAGTTTCAATTTCTTATAGGTAGGCTACAAACATGGTGGAGAAGTGGTTAAGGATGTGCATATAAAGACGGTTTCAATTCCTTATAGGTAGGCTACAAACCACCCCTGGCTTACTCAGTAACTCCTTTTCCGCTACCCCGTTTCAATTCCTTATAGGTAGGCTACAAACTATGGGGTGATATTGTGTCTGTTTATAGTGTAGGAGTTTCAATTCCTTATAGGTAGGCTACAAACGGCAAAACAAATTATTATTTATTCGCCGCTCTAAACGGTTTCAATTCCTTATAGGTAGGCTACAAACATGGCTGCAAGGCCGGGCATAGGGGCATGAAAATACGTTTCAATTCCTTATAGGTAGGCTACAAACAAACGTGGCTAAGAAACTGCCGGAAGTTTTAGACCGGGTTTCAATTCCTTATAGGTAGGCTACAAACGGGCGGGCGTTGATGAGTACCCCACACGGGGGCACCTGTTTCAATTCCTTATAGGTAGGCTACAAACCATATCTCCCAACCCAACTCATCCGCTATCAACTGTAGTTTCAATTCCTTATAGGTAGGCTACAAACGGGTGTGGTGTGGTGTTGATGATGTTGAGCATGTGTAGTTTCAATTCCTTATAGGTAGGCTACAAACGTAACCCGGTCGGCACCAGGCCGGGGAAGGGAAACTAGTTTCAATTCCTTATAGGTAGGCTACAAACGAATACCGAAAATGTGTATTTTAGGCATTCTATAGCCGTTTCAATTCCTTATAGGTAGGCTACAAACTCGGATTCGGGGATAATTTCGCGTTCCCGAATCCCGTGTTTCAATTCCTTATAGGTAGGCTACAAACGCTATTAGTGTATCTGTCTCCCTACCAGCAGGCATGTGTTTCAATTCCTTATAGGTAGGCTACAAACCGGGTTTACAGGGGCGGTCGCCTATACGGCGATCCGTCGTTTCAATTCCTTATAGGTAGGCTACAAACTACAATGTGCGGGCCGGGGAATAACAAAGGAGGTAAGTTTCAATTCCTTATAGGTAGGCTACAAACAAACACAAGGTTATTAGAACGCGGTATTTATCATTAGTTTCAATTCCTTATAGGTAGGCTACAAACAACCGATCAGCCCTGTTATACCAGCTCCAGCACCGAGGTTTCAATTCCTTATAGGTAGGCTACAAACCGGAAAAGCCGGAAACTGAAGGCGCGCTCCGTGAAGGTTTCAATTCCTTATAGGTAGGCTACAAACGAACGGAAACTACGGCGTTCAGCGGTGGAATCAGCCAGGTTTCAATTCCTTATAGGTAGGCTACAAACTTATCTCACCCTCCGTTCATCTTTGTTATTTATATTTGTTTCAATTCCTTATAGGTAGGCTACAAACTAAGTTTTTCGTGAAATTCAATGCCTTTTTCTATTAAAGTTTCAATTCCTTATAGGTAGGCTACAAACTGCTTGCTATAGCTAACTTTATTGCATTAAACCTCATGTTTCAATTCCTTATAGGTAGGCTACAAACATAGCAAGGCTAAAACCGTTGGTGCAGTTTTGATAACGTTTCAATTCCTTATAGGTAGGCTACAAACTTTATCGTGGTAGATGTGTAGTTCGTATTCCAAGTCGTTTCAATTCCTTATAGGTAGGCTACAAACCTAAATAAAGAAGTTAAACAAAAAATTATGGAATGGGTGTTTCAATTCCTTATAGGTAGGCTACAAACCAATAATCCTGTATCCGGACAACCCCAAATATGAGCCGGTTTCAATTCCTTATAGGTAGGCTACAAACGGTCAACCCCTTCATCGGCAAAAAACACAACCAAACGAGTTTCAATTCCTTATAGGTAGGCTACAAACTTTTGTTGAGTAACATCAGGCCCACCTATTCTAAAGCGGTTTCAATTCCTTATAGGTAGGCTACAAACTAAAAGAGTGGGAGCCGACGGCATAGGGATTTACCAGTTTCAATTCCTTATAGGTAGGCTACAAACCTACACTAGCCCGGCGCCGCTCTTCGCGCAGCGTATGTTTCAATTCCTTATAGGTAGGCTACAAACGACTTTTGGGCACCAATTTGGCACCAGTGCCTGCGGGTTTCAATTCCTTATAGGTAGGCTACAAACTATAATCCCGCGAAATTTCAACCGTAAGTTTCAGGCATGTTTCAATTCCTTATAGGTAGGCTACAAACGCTCATATTTTCGAATGGCAGCCACAATGCGGGCAGTGTTTCAATTCCTTATAGGTAGGCTACAAACAAAATGATCGGCGGATGGCTCAAATCGGCCCGCCGGGTTTCAATTCCTTATAGGTAGGCTACAAACCCATACTGGCCATGGACTTGGCCGAGCAGGGACGGAGTTTCAATTCCTTATAGGTAGGCTACAAACCCCCCATGGAGCAGACGAACACCATTCTGGGCTTGCGCGTTTCAATTCCTTATAGGTAGGCTACAAACTCATCGAAAAGGCGCGGGCCCGTGATATCCTTCCAGTGTTTCAATTCCTTATAGGTAGGCTACAAACGCCTTGATTAGCTCGCCTGCCATGTGCAGGTGGAGGTTTCAATTCCTTATAGGTAGGCTACAAACGCAGTATAAACATCACCAGCACCGGCACCCTGGCCAAGTTTCAATTCCTTATAGGTAGGCTACAAACTGGGTTTGTCGTTCCACCCGTTTCACCTCCTTGGCATCGGTTTCAATTCCTTATAGGTAGGCTACAAACTCGGCGGCCTCCTGGAACACACCCTGGGGGTGGTTAGTTTCAATTCCTTATAGGTAGGCTACAAACCCTGTCCGCCGCCCGGTGGGTCCCGTAGCCCACCCTGGTTTCAATTCCTTATAGGTAGGCTACAAACCCCGGCCCATGCAAATAACCTCATCCGGCGGAGGGCGTTTCAATTCCTTATAGGTAGGCTACAAACGACCAGAACATGGAGATGAAGCCGAGTGGCCGAGGAGTGTTTCAATTCCTTATAGGTAGGCTACAAACTCAGCCTGGCCAGCGCCGGGGAATGCCCCTCCTAAGTTTCAATTCCTTATAGGTAGGCTACAAACGATAGAGCCGGTCCTGCGCACCCGGTACCCATCCAGAGTTTCAATTCCTTATAGGTAGGCTACAAACGTGATCATTGCTTTGGACGGAACGTGGCACAGGCCTCGTTTCAATTCCTTATAGGTAGGCTACAAACTGGTTTCGCAGCACTCCACCACGGCTCCGTTTACCTGCACATCGAAGAGTTGTTTCAATTCCTTATAGGTAGGCTACAAACGCTTGGAGCGGGAAAAACCTTACGAGGCGCAAATTAGTTTCAATTCCTTATAGGTAGGCTACAAACCCATACTGGAGCCGGTCAAGTTCCCCGGCCTGGCGCTGTTTCAATTCCTTATAGGTAGGCTACAAACTTGTTATCCGGTATTTTGGCTTTTATTTTTCTTCCGGATGTTTCAATTCCTTATAGGTAGGCTACAAACCTTTGGTAAACTAAGTATAACAGTTTCCAAATTTCTGTTTCAATTCCTTATAGGTAGGCTACAAACGTCGTTTGAGAATTTAGATTCGAAATAGTTGTACTTGGTTTCAATTCCTTATAGGTAGGCTACAAACTTTTTAACTAAATGCCGATTTTAAGGCCCTAATGAGTTTCAATTCCTTATAGGTAGGCTACAAACTTTATAGTTATCAGGGCACTAAAATCGGCATTCAGTGTTTCAATTCCTTATAGGTAGGCTACAAACTTACAAAGGCCAGGAGCGGCCAAACTGATTTAAAAAGGTTTCAATTCCTTATAGGTAGGCTACAAACCCGTTTAAAGCTCATTTTGGGGGTTATAAAGATCGATTTTTAGGTAGAAAATCACTAAACAATATGCTTTTTGGGATTTTTTATACCTATAATTCCCCCAAAAACCATCAAAAAATATATATTTTTTTCCGTCGACCTCCAGGGGTTTTTGCATTATTGGGGGTCGACGGAAAAAATTTCTATAAGAAAATTTCTTCCCCGCCCTTTTTCACACCCATGGTTTCACGACTTGAATACTGGAGCGTTCGAAACACATAAATAATTATGGAGTCTTCCTTAATATTTATTACGCGGCGGAGCTCGGTTTTTAATTTTTGATAATTGGCCTTGGAAATTTCACCTTCCAGCACAGAGTTCTGAACCCAATGAAGATATTTGCGAGCGGTTTTTAAAACTTTTGATACACGTTTTACATTAACATCATATACCAAAATTACAAACATGTCTACCCCCGCCTCGATATTGGTCCGTGTCAAGATTCAGTAGGTATCTTTTAACATGAGACCTCACCGCTTAAAACATTAGTTTTACGGCGGCGGCCTTGACAGCCACCCCGCATGTGATATAGTTTCAGTACCGACGGGGCGGTTCCGGGGAACATGCTGCATACTTTAGCATACCCCGCCGGCTTGTACATTTTATCACATGCGGGGACCCCGGCTGTCAAGGCTACCCTCCGGCGCCGCCTGAAAACCTCAAAGGCTCTCCAAGAAACATGCTTTTACAAAAGAGCAGAAAAGCTGGGACGGCTAAGTTCACGTAAAACATACTTAATCCACAGCCGGTCAGCAAAAGGACCCTTTAAAGCCGGAACAGACGCCTGCAGCCATTTTTCCACATCCTCTGTTTTTTGTTTTTCGACTGGCTTTAACTGCGCAATTTCTCTCAATTTCCGGTGTTTCACCGGCCAGCGCAAAGTATAATTGCTAAGCTCCCCGTTTGCCTTAGCAGCCAAAACACGGGCCATCCGGTCTCCTCCAGGGATTGTCCACCTGGCTCCCAGGCGTTTCATCCGCCGGGCCACGTTGTGTTGAATCTGCCCTTCAATGGTGCCCAAACGTTTTGCTCCCGGCGAGGCAGCGATCCCCGCCCAGTTTTCCTCAAGATAATGCAGAAGTTTGGTGATCCTCTTCTTCCGGTTGCCCCTGGTGTTTTTTGCTGCTTCCGTAAGAACTCTTTGGGTCTCCTCCCAGTTACCCTGGGAAACGGCCAGGGCCACCTTCCGGTAGGTTTCTTCGTCGTACCAGAGGGCCTCGGTTAAATGCCTGCTCAGGTGGTATGGGTCTAAGCGATACACAGCGCCGGGAAAGTAATCAATTCCCTGCTTGGACCAGTCTGCCCCGTCGCCGCCGATGAAGATCCTTTCGGTTTGGCTCAGGTCCCATTTTCCCCCGGCTACGGCATAGTTTTCTTCCCAGGCTGCCTTACCGTCATTTAGGCTGCTTAAAACAAGCTTGTTTTTCAGGGCGAAGCGACCTTGGCCAATTTGTTCCTTCCCTTCGTAGGCGACCATATGCTTAATTTCTCCTCTTTTCTCTTTTGTCTTCTGCAGGCGGATTATCACTCCGTCGGCTTCGATACACAGCTCCGGGGTTACCTCTTTTCCGCCGGGAGCTTCGCCCTTTTCAAAAACCGCTGCCCTTTTTTCTTCTCCTTCTTGCTGCAAGACTTCTCCCACTTCTTGGGTAGCCTGCCAGACGGTCATGGGACTTAGGCCGGAAACAAGGTGGTTTAAGATCTCGGCGGCACGGGCAAAGGAAAGTTCGGTGCTTAGTTTGACGGCCAGTTCTTTTAAACGGGGGGTGATCTTGGCCCGGGCTGGCCAGCCCAGCAGCTCGTCTAAAAAGAATTTGGTTTCCCCGGTTTTTTGTTCCTGTACAGGCGCCTTTTGAAGAGAAATTCCCCAAAGGTGCTTACTGCTGTTTTAGCCCGAAAGCCGACCACTTCCCAGGTGCTCCGGTCACGTTCATTCATCAGGCGGGTATCGATCTGTTCCAGGGCCCAGGTGAAAATTTGGTTGCAGACTGCCTGGCACAGCTCATGGATGCCTTTTTCAAGCTCATAAAAGTCTTTGCACTCGCCAATTAATTTAGTTAGGCCAGAATCGAATAGAAGGACTGCCCCCACTATGTGGCGAATATTTAACATGAGACCTCGCCTTCCTTTAATTTCCGTTGGAGTGTTTTTGGGGTGTTTTTGGGGTGAGGTCTCATTTCTATTTCTAGGAGGTTGATTTCCTTCTGGTGCCTACTGAAATTTTACACGGCCGGAGAGCGTACAGTGCTGACGCACGAAATATTTTATAAAGTCCCTCAGGTCCTTTTTCGACACCCGGCAGTATAGTACGCAGGCAAAGAAATGTTTTTTACTGTAAACCTGGCAGTGGTCTGGATATTTATGTGATTGCCTGGATAGAATTGACCCAAGCAGGATTAGGCGAGGTGGCCCTCCCCTGAAGTGGTTTTTTGTTTGGCAGGTAACTCGCGTGACTAAATTACCAGACGAAGCTGAGCTGGTTTATCGCGCAACCTGCTCAATCTGGAAATATCGAGTCATTTGCCCGTGAATGTCTGCCGTAAAAACCGCAGAGTGCCGCGCATGCCCAACGTTTGAACAGTATCCCATAAGGCTACGGTGTGTAAGGTGAGAATATTTATCAGATGGGCCAGGCGCATCAGGGCATGCCACTCCTTCAAAGCGTTCCAGTTATACGAAAATGGATGTTCATAGTTGTATCTGTGGCGTTTTTCAATCAGGAAATTCTTTTCAATGCCCCACCGGTGGCGGGCAGCCCGGTTGCAGTGGTTGATTACGTTTTTCCGGGTAATCGGGGTGCCCGACACCCACGCCCAGGTAGCCTGGCGGACCTGTCCATTTTCCTCCCATATCTCGGTGCAAACCACAAAATGGATCAATAGGCGGTGATGCTGATTCCCGGCATCCCGCCAAACGTAACTAATGTCGTTAGCCCACCAGAAGACCTGCATCCGGTCGCCCCACTGGTGAGTCCGGGTTTGCTCCGGTTCCAGTTGATGAATTCCTAAAGCATCCTCCCAGACCGATTTAAGACAGTTCGAGGGCAGAACGATCATGAAATCCCATTTGTTCTTCCGGCATATCTGCATTACTGGGCCGTTGGGGTAAAGACCGTCAGCCACGATCAGAAGAGGAAGTTTGCCCATCAGTTGCTTGATCCGGGGAGCTAAACGTCGAAAGGCCTTTAATTCGCAGTCCTGTTTTTCTTGTGAATTTTAGCCGGCCTGATTTTCACAAAATTCAGCCAGCAACGGAATGACAATCCCTTGCGGACTCACCAGGGCGGCTTCTAAAAGGTAAACGCTGTAGTTTACTTGGTCATCCCCACTCTTCTTGCGACGAAGTGCTTCCGCTGCAAAAGGAATAGTCCGGGTGAACTTTTGGGTACCATCAATGGCAACCACATAACGTTTCTCTACCAAAAGCGCTTGCAGCTTCTTCGACCGCAATAGCTTACGAACGGTGATGCCTAAAATATCTTCAATCTTGTCGGCTGGAATCCTCTCCAAAAGCCGGGCCAGGGTGTCCATATGGGGAATACTGTCTATTTCAGGAAAGATGGTCTGTAGTGTGTCTAAAATACCTGGACGGGTCAACTCCCGGTTGGCTTCGCGCCGGGAATTATACTGAAAGATAAACAAAAGCAGACCAAAAACCATGAGCACGGTAAGTTTGTGCCTTATACTCCCAGGCCGGCGGGGGTCCTTTATACGGGCAAACTTTTCCAGCAAGCCGGGCAAGATCGCTCGCCAGGCATTCACTTGTGCCTCCACGGTCGACTGCCGGGCTTCTTGTTCTTCCTCCACCGTCTTCCAGGGGCTTTTGCAGTTGGGCAAGGTAGCCGAATTTATTGCCTCCGGATTACGCATCAATCTCATCTCCCTCACCTGCCACCGGCGCCGGCGCGCAAAGCTCCGCCCGCCAGTCCCGAACCAAAGGATAAACGAACATCATTTTGACCACAGGATGACTTTTTTTCTTCCGGGGTTCTCTGCCCAGGCCGGCTGTTTCGCCTATGTACTCCCAGTTGGCCGCCCGGTAGCAGGTCCCCCGGTACGGCGGGGTTACAAAGGTCTCTAAAAGCACCGGGGCGTAACCGTACCGTTTTTGCCAGTCCGCCCGGATGCGCCGGGCCACCAATGCCAGGGCATGGCTGGCCAGGTGCGGAATTTGCACTCCCGGCAAAATGAGAAAACGGCTGTTGTTGACGATCCGGTAACGAAACCGGTTGCATTCCAGCGCCGTCCACCCAATCCAGGCTTCCCGAACCGCTACCTTTCTGGCCGACGCTGCAAACAGCATGGCACCTAAAACCCGTACTTCTCCTCCAGCCCGGCTGTGAATCCAATAACGCTGGTGGGCGCCAAAGGGCTGGCGGTAACCAAGCGGGTGATAAGCCGCTATCGTTGCGTTCCAAAGAGGTTGTTCTTTTAGCGGTACCGGATCAACCGTCACCGGAAGATACTGTTTTAAAGAACCTTCCATGGAAATGCATGGTAATGGCGCAGCCTTCTTTGCGTTTCTTCTGGGCGGATTCTTTTTGGGGGGCAGTTCAATTAAACCTGAAGCCTCCATCTGTTCCAGTAACAAACGACATGCATCCAATTTCAATTTACCGTTCGGTGCTTTCCAGGGCAGGTTCTCGCAAATCGTGGCGAACAACTCCCGGCGACTCAGCCGCTTGAACTGCCGGACAGTTTCTTTGATTAACGCCAAATCCTCTGCCGTAAAAAGACGATCACCAATCCAAAAGGGTGGGTCCCATGAACGCAAAAATATCGCCATCCTCTCTTTATTCATTCCCACCCTATTATCTCATAACGCCCTGTGCATTGTTCACCCCTATTTGCAACGAAATTTTCTTCCTTGTGCCCCCAATCGTTGGATTGACGGGGGGTCTTTTATTCATGCGTCAGCACTGTCGATATTTACCAATGAGCAACAAAGGGCTCGTAGGTTTGTTCGCCAATAAGGTGTTTTTCCAGCTTGTACAGTTCCATTCGGATGATTCTACGGTAGGAAACCGGACGTCCTATTCCTTTATGCTTAATGGTTGTTTTTAATTTAGAATCAAGTTCTTGTACAAAAATCTTCCTGGCCCGTTCTTTCATCATTAAACCTTCTCCCACTGTCTCAAAATCGTTTACATTAATCATCTTCTTACCCAGGACGTTAAATATTACCCGGTCAACAATTATAGGTTTAAAAATTTCTGCTAAGTCTAGGTTTAAAGAAAATCTTCGGAAATTGGTTGCATGAAGAAAACCTATTCGTGGATCCAAGTGAGTTTTATATATTTCACTTAAGGCAATAGTATACATCAGGCTGTTTCCAAAACTTATTAAAGTATTTAAATGGTTCCGGGGCGGGCGTCTGGACCGTTCTTCAAAGGGGAAATCAGGATTACGGGTTACTCTATCGAAAACTTTGTAATAATGATCTCTAATGTTACCTTCTGCTGCCATCAACTTGTTAATATCATTGTAGTCATCCAACGTCATTATGATTTCGTCTATCCTCTTCAGGGTTTCACTTAAGCCGCCCACCCGGTTATTGTAATAGCGAAGCACCTGTCTTATATTCCTGGCAGCCCCACTAACAATTTTACGAGCAATGCGAATTCGCTTTTCTTCATCCAAGTAATGCTCGGCCTGCCTTAAAATCATAAAACCTGAATTTAAGTGTTCCCTGGGATAGAAAGTACCCATATAATAACCGTAATAACTAAAATAGTGAATGATAATTTCC
Source organism: Desulfofundulus sp. JL263-se (assembly GCF_056316025.1). NCBI lineage: Bacteria > Bacillati > Bacillota > Clostridia > Eubacteriales > Peptococcaceae > Desulfofundulus > Desulfofundulus sp. JL263-se. The sequence continues at coordinate 2,522,059 of NZ_CM149993.1, forward strand.
TTTTGGGACGCAAATTCCAGAAATTTTTTATTCAGGGTAACCTCACCGAAAACCATAATTTCCCCGACATCTTCCACGGGAAGGTATTTTTGTTTCTCCTCGGTCTCAAAATATAAAGTGTTTCCCTTACGCTTAAGCTGGCCATTATTAAATATATAGATAGTTTTTTTCAATCTTACCCCTCCTTAAGACCAACAAAACTCTACATAAGCACAATTCCGGCAAACATTCTTTTTTTCAGCTTTAGGAGGGATGGGCTCATATATAATCCGCAATATGTCCCTTTTTGCCTGCTCCAATTCGTTAATCAACTCACTGTCTAACTCCAGTAGTTCTCGTCTCTTTTCTTTCGGAAAGAGAAGTTCTCCCCTGGCGGTGATTCCCTTCTTTTGTAGTTCCAACAAGTAAAAAGCCAACTGCATCCTGGCGCTCTTGATGTGTTTGCTACTCTTTTTGACTTCCGCCACCACTAAACCATGCCGGTCTTGCCTAACCACATCGAATTTCATGTTTCCCAATGCCACTTCTTTTTTATCCCTGCTATATGACTGCTGAGCAAAAAAGCGGCCCAACACAACATTCGGATCGTCTTCATCAGGGGTAATTTGACGGCCCATTAGCCAAACTTCACGTTTACAAACATAGTAATACCAGATGAGGGTTCCGCCAATATGAATGTCATTATCCGGCATAAAAGTCCCCTCCAGTAGTTTTCAACAAAAGACTGCAAACTTACAGACAGCAATCAAAAAACTCATCTTCCCCATCCCCGTTTACATGGGCAAGGCCGGTTTCCTCCGAGTAGATATCGGGATCGACCAGGCAGGGAATAGGAGCATTAGTCAAAGAAGCAGCTAATTTAATTGCCACTTTATCACTTACCGGAACTGTAAAGTATTGTAAAAGGGCCAAAAACCTTTTTTTATCCAAAAAGTTTAACTGTAAGTGCTCCCGGGCAACAAATTTTTCATAGAGTTGTTCTGCCCCATTAGGAGCAAATTGGTATAAAAGCCTGGCTAAAGTTTCTTCCATATATTCCTCCCCCCACGGTACGAATAGGTTAACATGAGGAATATCCGCACCGAAGGGACTTATACCGGAAATGGCAGACCAGTTTCCGCAGGCTGCCTCAATCAAAGCGTCCATGGTTGCCGTTTGGGTGTTTCGGGCGAGACAATTTTTATAGAATTCTTGTACCAGTTGTGTTGTTGCGGGTTCTTCCCATGAAGGGCAGCGTGAAATACACAAATCGGTTTCTTCCCTTGGTATACTGGCCTGGTATACGTAGCGACGAGTATCGTTTTCTCCATCCCGAAAAAAAGGGAAAATAATGACCCTGGCTCTTGCCCCTTCGGCGTGCCTGTTAGCCCTTCCCGCAACCTGGGCAATAGAAGGCATTACAGGCAGAGCCCTCATCAAAGTGCGAAAACTTAAATCAACCCCGGCTTCAAGAATTTGGGTACAAACTACCACCGTGGGCTCGCCGGACCGGAGTTTATCCGCAATTTCCCTAATCCTCCGGCCCTTATGTAAAGGAGTCATGGAGCCGGAAAGGTTATAACAGTGTATTCCCAAAGGAACTAGATTTTTAACTTCGTTATAAACCAGCGCGGCATCGCGAATGGTATTCATTACAACTCCCACTGAGGGTGATCTCATAATTTCCTCCAATACCATTTTCGCAACGTCATACTGGTCCAGCGGCTCCTTAAGGGAAGCTATTTGATAACGATTGGGAGTGTCAAACTTGGGGGCCAGAGGAATAAGATTCTCCGGTAAGCCCATTTCCACCGGCGGGAGAGTAGCCGTGGTAAATAGCACCTGAAGGTCATATTCTTCGGCAGCGGCAGACAGCATTTGCAAAAACACGTTCCAAACGGCCCCATCGATAATTTGAGGTTCGTCGATAATAACAAATGCCCTTTCCAAACCCTTTAATCTCAAAGTATGTTGGGCCCGCCTGGGGAAAAGGGCCCGGAAAAGCTGATTAAACGTAGTGGTTATTACCGGGGCGGCTTGCCAAGCATCCAGGGCCAGGTAAAATATTTCATTGGCATGGTCATCCCCCCTGGTATCATCCATAACCGAAAGATGATGATGTTGAACCACTTCTAGCCCTGTAAAGGCCTTGATTTCGGCGGTAGCCTGGGACAGTATGGAAAGGTATGGTGCCACATATATTATTTTTTGGCTGCGCCCCCCGGCACAAGACGCTAGGGCCAGTTTGAGTGATGTTAGCGTTTTCCCCAATCCAGTGGAAAGTAAAAGGCTAAAAAATTTTGCCTCCCAATTCCTTTTATAGTTCTCAAATACGGCATCCTGGAGCCACTGCCTGAGCTTTACTAAATCGCGGGAAGCACTACTTAAGCGGATCGCTTCCCTTCCCTTGGCTTTACACAGTAAGTTCAAGTTCTCCAGGGCCTGCTGTGCCTCACCGGCGGCCAAAAAAGTGGCACGCAGGCCGGAAACATGATACCGGTCGCCAGCTATCAGGCCGGAAGTGGCAGAGCGCAGGGCCTCTCGGGCCGCTGCAGAATATTTATTACTTCCCTTTTCCAACCTTCGCTTAATAAAACCAGACAACTTATGGTACCAGCGCTCCCAAATGGCAGGAAACTCCCTTAACCACTGTTTAAAACCTTCCTGACCGGGATTACACACGGGAACATAACGAGCAACCAAGGTAAGAAGCCCGGGCAAATCAATCTCACTGAAAAAATCGTAAGATAAAGTATTAGCCCACGGCACTTCCTGCTCAATATTATCCAGGGTGCCATGATGATCATAAATATCCCTGGCCAAACGCATTATAAGAAGCCGCAGTTTCCTTAATTCTTCCCCCCGCGGACACCATTTTTCCATCAAGTCTACAGCACAATAACAAAAAAGGGCGGCACCGGCAGGAGAGTGCGCCGGGCCTTTCCTACGCTTCTCCTCCGGCGTATTGATATATTTTTGCCATCCCGCATGGGCCTTACCGGCATCATGCAAGAGCCCGGCAATAAAGCGAAGCACTTCTTCTTTACCGCCGTCAGGCCTTCCCCAGGCAAAGCCTACTGCTTCCAAATGTCCAACCAACGAGTGCTCTGTGCCGTCTGCATCCGCCGGCCTAGCAATACAATCTCCCAATGGAATTACCAAAGACAAACCACCTCTTTTTCTCTAAGAAAACAAAACCGGAAGGGCTTATCCGTAGAATTATTTTTAAATTTAAAAATAATGGGCTTTCCTGTAGTTTCATAAATTATATTTATTGTTCCACGAAATCTTCGCTCCCCCATATATTCATAGTGCATTCCACCTACCCTCCCGTATTGGGCGCCATCCACGGGTACCAGACTACCAATAGCGTGACTGGGGATAACACTCTTACAAGTTAGCTGCTGGCCGGGACAGGGATTTAATTCTTCCGCATCTGTACATTCAATAAACCTGGGAAAAGTTAGGCAATAAGCGCTACCAAGGTAAGTGAGATAACAACTTTTACTCTGCTGCAACATTTCATTGAGTTTTTCCAAGTGATCACCGGTATAATAAATACGATAATAGGGACTAACCACCAATTCCACTGAAGTAGGTCTATTAAAGGTGCTCTTCGCTTCCCCCAGCCAACCTTTGCCGAGCATGGACATCTCCTGGGAGCAGGTGCGTACCGGAGAAAGCAGTTGTATTCCCAACCAATTTTTGCCAGTTAGTCGCTTTAGACCCAAGACAGAGCCGACAAGTCCCTGTAGTGCTGTCCTGGTGATGAAAGGGTAAGTGGCATGGGTCCCTGTAGTATCGGGGCGGCGAAAATGCCCCAACTTCCCCCGCAGGTCAAATATAAGCAGTTTCAGATACATCACCCCCCCCCCGGGAACTTTGATTTATATTACTCCATCTTACACTTGTCACCGGGCAGGTCTCCTATGATTTTCAGCCCAGAATGCACCCAGTAACGCAGGCGGGCAATTTTTTTCTTATTTTCAATAAATAGTTCTTGCAGCCTGGATACATCCAGTTCCACCTCGGGTAGTGACGTCGGCGGGTTTCCGCCCAGCCAGGCCTCCCACTCGGGTTTTAAGGAAATAAAATCTTCCAGGTAGCCAATGCGGAAAAAGGGATCTTTATATTCCACGTGGACCATTAAAAGAGGTTGCTGAATACCCCGCCCCCGAGCTTGACGGTGTCGGGTACCCTTCCACAATCCTTCCAATAGCAGCTCTACGTCCTCATTATCCATTTTGGTTTCAGCGGCAATACTGGCATTTATTACCGCTGGCATGGCAAATATAGCAAAAGGAAGAGTATAGGTAGTCCATATTGTCCCCTGCTGGCTCCCCTGCTCCCCCTGCTCGGTAACCTTAATGTCTTTGCTCGGCATCACCACGGTTCCCTGTACATACCTGGTTTCAACGGGGTGCAACGAGTGAGCCCAGCCGAACTGCACGGGGCCGGTTTGATTAAAGCTTTCCTTATCAACACTATATACCGCCCCGAAAACCCGCATATCAAAACTGGATGCTAAAAGGTCCTCACGTTTATTTTTTGACGACTTTTTACCCGCAGCTTCCAGAATTGCTTCGGCCAGTTTTTGCCGGCCCAACAATTTTCCGTCCTTTGTCCGCTCCTGGCGGCAAAAAATGAAATAGCGCTTCTTTTCCCCGCCATCGGGATATTTAGCCAACACAAAATCCCTTACGTCCCGCTTAATACTTACATCAGAAAGGGATATTCTACCGTCGTCTTCTCCAAACAGTCTTCTTGCATCACTTTCATTTAACGGGTCCCTGTTAGGAATACCGTCCTTTACACACTTGACAAATAGAATTTCACCGCTGTTTACACTCATAGTGGAAACCTCCTTTAATTTGTATCACTATGGTCACCGTTATTGTCTTTTCCGGTTCCCGCAAGGGCATAACCGGCCCAAAAGGCAGCCATAAAGGCATCCCTCTCCCTTGCAACCTCATCTTTTAAACGGCTGTATTCCATAAGCACCACCGCAAACCGTTGTCTCAAATCGTCAGAAATGTGCATGTCTAGCTTTCGGGCATACTCGTCCACGCGGGAAAGGGCTCTCTTCCATATGGAATCGGGTGTCAAATTGCTCCCAAAGGTCATTACCCGGTGTTTTAAAAAGTCTTTACCGTTACTGGCATGCCAGTATTGCCTTGCAAACACCCGAATAAGATGCCCGGCTGCAAAACCCAATTCCTCCGGGTCCTTAAAACAAAGCTCGTTAATTGGCCCTTCCCTTACAAAACTTTGTAATTCCCGCCAATCTCTCATCATTTTGCACCTCCGATTTCCGGCCTTCAATGCAATGGCATCATTATACCTTCTCAGAAATTCACCAAAGGACAGGTAAAAAATTACCTCGCCGCATAATTCAGGGTAATTATCAGGAAGCCCGCGGGCCAGTTCACTCATGCGGCAAGCTGCGTTTGACAGGAACCACCGGCGAGAAATATCCCCACGGTGGAAAACTGCGCTTAGAACCTTCCAAGTATACGGGGCACCGTAGGCAGTAGTTATTAAATAAGGAAGCGAACTATAACGACTTCTAAGAAAGACGCTATACTTATCTGAAACTTCAGCATATAAGGCAGCAGCCAAATCTACGGCAAATTCCCCTATATCCACCACAATTTTTTTTAACTCCCTGGCTACTGAAGGTAATACATCTTCTATGGTAGCTCGCAAGTGAATATCTCCACGGCTGGAGTCACCTGAGTAATAAATTATAGTCATTCGGTAATCATCTGCACTGATTTCCTCAGGCAATGAACTTTCAAACCCAGTAACTTCTTGTAAGTGAATTTTTATTTTATCACCCCGGGGTTTTTCTTCCAACATATGGGTCATTCCATCAACAAAATCAAAACGATCTTCTTCATCGTCCAAAAAATTATCCAAGACCGGCAGTACGTAAGCACAGCCGTAAATTTTATCCGGAGCATTGCCCCTGCGTGATAACTCCTTGCCCGCAGCAGTTGAAGAAGGTGAAAATAATTCTTTAGTTAACCAATTATCCAAGGGCTTTGTTAATTTATTGAAAAGGTTGGCCCCGTAGGTGAGGGCCTCGTAACAACCGGGACAAACTGCTATGGTTTCTACTAGTTCCTTAGGTTTGAGCGTTACCGGCAAAGGACAATTCCAGGTGGTGGTAAACCATGTCCAGGCCTTACAGTACGTAGAAACCACTTTACCCTCTTCTCCGCAAAAATAACATATGGCCCCCTCGCCTTCCCGCTCACCCATTTCAGCTCCCTCTGCCAGCTTGGCCTCCCAAAATCTTTCCTTAATTAAGTCCAGCTTGGCCACCAGGTACTTACCTTTGCGAAGCATACTAGGACCTAAATAAGCCAGAGACGCATCACCCACGGGAGCCGTATCATTTAATTGATAAGGCCCACCTTCCTCAAGCACCGCCAGAACAATCAGGCCCAGCAATTTTTCCTTAGAATCCTCTTTAATTTTCCTGAAAACCCCATGTAGCTGAGAAGCTGTTTCTTTGATTTCTTGGTCTGTTAAACTTATCCTGATTGTTCTGCTCAATCTACCTGATAAGAATTTTTCTACTTCTTCAGGACCTTTTACAAATTGTTGAAAATGCTTATCATAAACCAAATAAGAAGATACACCATAACGCCCCTGCGGCTTCAAAGGATTCCCCGAGGGAATAACGAAAGGTGCCCCTACCGCCCGGCTCACATCTTGCTCAAACACTTGCTTTTTACTTTTGGAACCTTGCGAACGGTATTCGCCCCACTGCTGCACAGGTAAAGCCGCTATAGCTGTTTTATTCCCCTTTTTGTCAATTTCTACCACGAAAACCCGGGAAAGAAACCCGCTGGCCGAATTGACCCCTACGTCGGACACCTGGCGTAAAATTGCCCGGGAGGATATTCCCCCCTCCACCATGGGCTTACCAAGTCGAATGAGGCTTTCAATTAGCAGATTAATCCCTCCCTTCAAAAAGATGTTTTAATTTTCTTTTTCTAACTGTATACATCCATAGCCCTGAGAATTTTTGGCTCCCAGACCGGCATCAACAGCTACCTGCAAAAGTTCTCGAGGCGCGCAGAGCCTTAAACGACAAGTATAACCTTTTATAACCGTTTGCTTGTAGATGGTGATATTCATCCGGGGTCGGTTTAGCGGCTCCAAAATAAAATTCCCCTCCGGGGCAGCCCGGCCATAGTAAGCCGCATACTTTTTGCGAAGATTATCCTCCACCAGCCTGGCGAATTCTTTTTCACCGGGCTGGAAATAACATGTATATTTATCCCCTTCAAGATTATAAAAGGTGCTATAAACCACCACGGGCGAAATGAGATTTACCGTGATAACATCCCGGGCAATTACTGGCTTTTCGACATTGATACTAGTTACCTCCACCGGTACATTGCCTAAACGAATTTCGCCTTCACCCAATATACATCCCATAAGGGAAGCGCAAAACTCCTCTATGGGAGAAGAAATATACAACCGCGCACCTTCCTTAAAAAATATTTGTTTTTTGCTCTGGTCCAAGTGATATTTTCCCAACAACCGCGAAAAAGTAAAAAACTTAAACCGGCGGCTTCCATAGACATATCCCCGGTCATGAAGAAAGACGGCCAAATCTTTAGAAATATTTTCATAAATGGCTCCCTGAATAAGGCGATTATAATGGATTGGCAAGAACAAGCCACCATTCTTTCCCCGTAGGGACAAACAAAGACGCAAAATGTCACCCCCCTTCAACGGCTGAATACTTTCGGAAACTCCCAAACATTGACTGCCAAGCCCTCCAGCGAGGGCTTTTATCTTTTCACCCCAAAAAACATAGGGGCAAAAATAGCTAATATCATTAGAAATCCAAAGCATTTCTTAAGTATATCATCTTAATACCCAACAATACCCAATTACGGAACTTGATTTTTTGAAATCACCCCAAAATAGACTTGTATGGTATTTTTTACCATAGTGCTGTTTTGGGTGGTGTTTTTTATATGCTTTTGTACTGTCGCCGTCATTCTGAGTATCAACATTTCCTTCGCAAATGGGTTCCACTGCTTTGGGCGGAAGACCCGAAAAGATTGGAGTCGTTTAGTAAGTCTTTGGCTAAACTATGGCTCTTGGATTTGGACCCGGCCATACCTTTGTTGTTACCATACTTCCCGGATTGCGGGCGGCCTGTGGAATTTGACCCCGTAGATCTTTTGCGCTCTCTCATTTTGATGACTGACCGGAAGGTGTTTAGTATCACCAAGTGGGTTAAAGAGCTGCGTTCCGATAAGGTTCTGGCTGTACTGTCCGGCTTTGAGCCGAAAAAAACTCCCAGTGTGGGTACTTTTTATGATTTTGTTGACCGTTTCTGGCTTGAGGATAAGGATGTACAGCGCAGCCGGCGCTGGCGTTTAAAAACACCTATGCGCAAACCGCGCAAGAAGTTTAAGGCCGGGGAAAAATTGCCGCCAAAGCAACCGGCATTGTAAGTAAGCTTGTTAAGCAGGTTCTAAAAGGTCGTGAGCCTTTCCCGGTCCGGGCTGAAAGGTTGCTCCAGGAGGTTTTCGCCCGCTGTTTTGTTGACCGTTCGGTGGAGCTGGGGTTAATACCCGACCCGCTTGATTTGGTTCTTTCCGGTGACGGTTCTTCTGTCCGCACCGGGGCGCCAGCCCTTATGGCGTTAAGGTTTGTGATTGCCGCAAAAAGGGCGTTTTTAATTGTGATTGCAAGCGCCGTTTTGCCGACCCCCGGGCCCGGTGGGGCTGGGATAGTTACCGCCAGGAGTATTTTACGGCTATATGCTTTATGAGTTGACTTCTGCCGCCGGCCGTTATGATTTGCCGGTTTATCTCCGCTTTACCCAGGCTCAGCGGCATGATGCGGTGATGGGTGTGGTGTCTTTGGCTGAGTTCAGGCAAGTTTATCCTTACCTGAGGACCGGCAAGTTCTTGGGCGATTCGGCCCACGATGTGTACCCTTTTTACGAGCTTTTGGCTCACTGGAACGTTGAGCCTTTTATTGATTTAAACCCCAAGAATAAGGGGCATTTTCGCCATGCTCCACCCGTCCAGGTTAATGACTATGGCATTCCTTTATGTCCCAGGGGCTTTTCCATGGTTTTCTGGGGCTACCAGAAAACCCGTCCAGCACTCAATAAATTGAGTGCTGGAACGTAACCGCTTTAAATGGCGCTGTCCCAATGTTGCGGGCAGTAAGTTGGTTAAAAGCCGGGTTTGTTGTGATACACCGTGTTCGCCGTCCCCTTACGGCCGCACGGTGTATACCAAACCCCATGATGACCTGCGCTTCTTTACCCCTACGCCGCGCAATTCCGAGGCCTGGAAGAGGGTATATAATCTGCGGTCCAGTTCGGAGCGGTCTTTTAGCCGCAAAAAGAAGGATTATGAGCTGGAACGCTGCCGGGTACTGGCGCGCTCATTTTGTTGCTATGAATCAGCGCCTGGATGCATGGGTGGAGCATGCTGTCAAAGGACAGGCCTTTGATATCTGGACTGAAGTGCTGGGCACTTCAGAAGCTGCAGCGTAGTTTTTTAGAATTTCAATTTTCATATTCCCATTTATTGCCTTCGCAAAGGCTTAGTCTCTTGTTGTCTTTTTAGGTTCCATAATTTGGAATTCGAGTTTGGTTTGTTTGTCTTCACTAATAATGTGTAAATATTTTCATATTATTGGGTTATTTAACATTATGGCTGTTTTTTACCTGGGAGCTTTTAACTGTTTCCGAGATTACTCACAGCTACGGCCAAAAGAACAAATGCAGGTGTTTTGAACAATTCGCCACTAATCCCGCACTTCCTGCATTTTTTTGCAGCTTTTATCTTTTTTTACCAATTTCAAAGAAGCGGGGCATTCTCATCATTAACCGGTGCCGCCGCAGGCGACATGAACACCCTGGTCAAAAAAATTATAATCAATCCCCCCGGCAAAATTTTTTCAAAAAGGTAAGCGGAGAACCATTTCCACGGTTCCCCGCTGTATTTACCTATTCCGCTGCCTTTAACCTACTCCTCATCCTTTTTCGGCTTTTGCTTTTCTAAATCCTCCAGCCTTTTCTGGATCATATCCAGCTCAGTTTTCAGCGCATTAGCCCTGCCTTCCAAAAAATCAATTTCTGACTGATAATCCGGAGCATACGGCCAGGGCCCCCACGGAGCGTAATATGCCCACCTCCAGCCGGGGCACCAGGGAGAGCGCCCAAAGAAGCCACGTCCCCAGCCCCTGCCGGGACCCCAGGCATGCCACCCGTACCCGAGACCAAAACCCCAGCCTCGCGGCATATATACATCCCCCTTTCTTAAAAGTTTTGTTAAAAATCCCTTATTCCTTTAATTTTCTTTTCTATGGAGTTTAATTGTTCCCTCAAGAACCTCAGCTGGCCGGTTATATCGTCTACACTCCTGTTCGTCACGTTCTGGCGTGGTTGAATATTAGGATTGAACCAGCGCCAGCCCCGGCCGAACCAGCCGCCAAACCTGTTCACAAACCCGGGTACCGAATTGCCGGAACAAAAACCGGCACCCCGGCCTGTTTTAGGACCTTGACCCCAAGGCCCGGTTCTATCTCCTCTGGGCATAAAGCACACCTCCACACCAAAGATTATTTATGATGGTGGCAGTGACCGTCCCCATGGCCGCCATGACCATCATGGGGATGATCACACAGGCTTTCGCCGGATTTAAGCTGCCCATTTACAAAAGATTGAATTACCTGGTCAACATTACCGGTTACCCCCACAAAAGTCTGGATATTATGTTGATTAAACAGACCCTGCGCCCGGGGACCCATGCCCCCTGCAATAACGCAGGAAACACCCATCCTGGCCAGGTAACCGGGCAGGAAGCCGGGCTCATGTCCCGGATTGGGAATAACCACTTTGTTTTTAACTTCACCGCCGGATATGTCGGCCAGGGTGTACTCCGGGCAGCGCCCGAAATGCTGGGCCACTGAATTGCCATCCGTTGCTATAGCGATCTTCATTGTTTATAACCTCCCAAATAATGAACTTATGCTCAAAACAATTATATCCTGTTTATGAACATATGTCAATAATTAAACAGGCTACTTTTGCAAAAAAGTAACCCGTCCCATTTTCATGTTTATTTTGCCTTCCATTGACTAATACTACCGTTAAATACTGTTTAAGGAGGTCCAGAGCATGAGATTTCCCAAGCTTTTCGAAGAAGGCTACATTGGAAACATGCGTATCCGCAACAGAACGGTAATGCCTCCCATGGGAACAAACCTGGCCAATGAAAACGGCGCGGTGACCCCGGCCATGATCCACTATTACCGGGAAAGGGCCAAGGGCGGGGTAGGTTTAATTATTACTGAAATTAATTGTATAGATGCGCCGCTGGGTAACGCCATCGCCAACGAGCTTACTATCCACGATAATTCCTATATCGCCGGCCATAACGAACTGGTAGAAGCCGTCAAGGAGCACGGCGCTAAAATAATTACCCAGCTCCATCACGCCGGACGCCAGACCACTATGGAAAACACCTTTGGCCTGCAGCCGGTGGCACCGTCGGCAATACCCGACCCCTACCTCAAGGTAATGCCCAGAGAACTTTCGGTTCCCGAGATTGAGGAAATCATTGAAAAATTCATCAAAGCTGCTACTAGGGCCCAAAATGCCGGGTATGACGGTGTGGAGCTTCACGGGGCCCACGGCTATCTCATCGGCCAGTTCATGTCCCCCTTCAGCAATAAGCGCACCGATCTCTACGGTGGCGACTTAAGCGGGCGCATGAAATTCCCCCTGGAAATTATCAAAGGAATCAAAAAGGCCGCCGGGGAAGATTTCCCCGTAGTATTCCGCTTTAGCGCCGATGAATTCGTGGAAGGGGGCATCCACCTGGAAGAAGCCAAGCAAATAGCTCGCATGCTCCAGGATGCGGGCGTGGACGCCCTGGATATCTCCAGCGGCACTTACGCCTCCATGCCAACCATTTTGGAGCCCATGAGCTATCCCGAAGGGTGGCGGGCATACCTGGCGGAAGAAATCAAAAAAGTAATTCATATTCCGGTAATAACCGTGGGTGTTATCCGCAGCCCGGAAACGGCAGAGGGCATCCTGGCTGAAGGTAAAGCGGACTTTGTGGCCCTGGGGCGGACCCTTATAGCCGACCCGGAATGGCCCCTTAAGGCAATGGAGGGCCGCACGGAGGATATACGCAAGTGCATCACTTGTAATGTCTGGTGCATCGGCGAGCGGGTATTTAAAAATTTGCACATACGCTGCACAGTTAACCCGGCGGCCGGCCGCGAACTGGAATTCCCGTCCATCACTTCCACCTTGAGCCCCATGCACTTCGCTGTGGTCGGCGGAGGTCCCGCCGGAATGGAAGCAGCCAGGGTGTTGGCCGCTGCCGGGCACAGGGTCACCCTGTTTGAAAGGGAACCGGAACTGGGCGGGCAGGTAAAATTGGCCGCAGTACCGCCGGGGAAAGAAAAAATAAAGTGGTCCATTGATTACCTGCAAACGCAAATCAGGAAACTGGGCGTGGAGATACACTTGAACACTGAAGCCAATGCCGACATGCTCCATGGTATGGACATCGCCGCCGTTATCCTGGCCACGGGGGCGGTACCGCTGATTCCCGACATTCCCGGTGTACATACCCCCAACGTAACTACGGCCTGGGACCTGCTGGCCGGAAAATACCAGGTGGGCGAAAAAGTGGTAGTGATAGGTGGGGGAAGTACAGGCTGCGAAACGGCCCTCTTCCTGAAGCACCGCGGAGTGGACGTAACGGTGGTAGAAATGGAAGACGAATTGGCTGCGGACACAGAACCTATAAGTAGAATATCTTTATTGAAAGAACTGCGTAAAAGCGGAGTTCGCACACTAACCGGCTTAAATGTTCGGGAAATAAAGCCCGACGGAGTGATGGCCCTGGATCGCAAATGGAAGGAATACTGGTTCCCCTGTACCCACATTGTGCTCTCAGTGGGATCGGTGTCTTTAAATTACCTGGAGGGGGAGCTAAGACAAAGGGGTATGCGGGTCTTTGTAATAGGTGATGCCAAAAAGCCCCGCAAGCTTAATCACGCCATCAGCGAAGGCTTCCTAACGGCACACCGCATTCTCCAGGCAGAAACCCTGGTCCAGCCTTACCGCCCCTTCCCGGTGCAGCAGCCTTACCGGGAACAGCAACAACAACCGGTATTACAGTAAACCTGCACCAATTTGCCCGGCATTCCCTCTGCCGGGCATTTATTAAAAAAAAAGAACAAGGGCTTCGACTTTAAAATATCGAAACCCTTGTTCTTTGGTGAGCCATCCAGGACTCGAACCTGGGACACCCTGATTAAAAGTCAGGTGCTCTGCCAACTGAGCTAATGGCCCGAAACCGGCCGCATGCGGCCGTATTTTTAATGGCTGGGGCGGCTGGATTCGAACCAACGCATGGCGGGTCCAAAGCCCGCTGCCTTACCGCTTGGCTACGCCCCAACATAAATAATGGGGTGGATGATGGGACTCGAACCCATGACCTCCAGAGCCACAATCTGGCGCTCTAACCAACTGAGCTACACCCACCACATATTATTGAAATATTAATTTCTTAAAACCTGCAAAAAATATGTTACCAAATACACGGCCTTATGTCAAGAAGAGATTTTTAGAAGTTTTTGGGATATTACTTGCCACTTTCCTTCTTTATAGCCTCTTTAAGCTTTTTATAGGTTTCGTCCAATCCTTCCGATATTACCCGTACATCACCTATCACAGGCATAAAGTTTGTATCCCCATCCCACCGGGGCACAATATGTATGTGGAAATGGCCCGGTATACCGGCACCGGCAACTTTACCCAGGTTTATACCGATATTAAAGCCGTGGGGGTTGTTAAAGGCCAAGCGTAACACCCTGACCATCCACTGGGTCATTTGAAACAGTTCCAGGGATTCTTCCGCACTGAGCTCTTCTATATCACCCACATGCCGCTTGGGTGCCACCAGCAGGTGCCCGTTATTATAAGGAAAAACATTCATTATAACAAATGTCTTATCCCCCCGGGCCACCACATGGTTTGCCTCATCCTCAGTAGAATTTAATTTTTCACAAAAAATACACTCTGAGCCATGGTCTTTACCTATATAAACCGAGCGCCAGGGCGCCCAAAGTCTTTCCATAGCCCTTACCTCCCGACTTCATAAATCTTTATGACCGCATTTAAAGATTTTAACAAGACTTCATTCAACAATAAAAGGTTTAATTCCTTCAATAGCTTTCCTCTTAAAACAACAAAATTTTCCTTAAATTAAGAAAGGATTTAAAAGAAATTTATAGAAGAAATTGTTTTGTAAATCTTTTTTTACAAAGCATTTAGGTAGAAAAATGATAGCACCGCTTAAAAAACTTGCAGGAATACTTGCCCGGGAATCGAGCATTTCTGGTATTGCCTGGGATAAGGACGTTATTTACTATGGCCTGCAATTCGTTATTTACAACCTTATTACGTTCTGTACCATAATCCTTTTAGCCTGGATGCTGGACATATTACCTTATACTCTCACCGTATATACAACTTCACTGTCCCTGAGAATTTTCACCGGTGGGCGCCATTCAGCAGGCCCCGTAGCTTGTTTTATTTACACGGTGGGCACAATTTGCCTGGCAGGAGCCCTTTCCATATATCTCGGACATCTGTTGCCCCTCTCGTCTTTATACTTTTTAGCTGCTTTTGTTGTACTTGCCACCTTTTTCTGTATCATCAAATACGCCCCGGTAGTTGTTGCCTCCAAGTCCCTTAGCAAAACAAAACTGAAACTGCAGAAAAAACTATCACTGGCAGTCTGGGGAATATGGGTCACCGTCTTAATATTTTTATTTGCCGGCTTTTTTAAATTAAGTTCGGAAATGGTGGTTGCCGTTTCCATGGGAATGCTTGTTCAAGATATTTCATTACTGCCTCTCTCTAGAAATAAACAGAGCAAAGAGGCGGAGAGGAGGTGAAAAAAGATGAAAAGGATACTTTTGACGGTGTTATGTACCGTGCTTTTCTGGCTGGCCCAGGTAGGCGCTTCCTGGGCATGTTGGGGCCATTGGTATGAACCCGATATTCCCGATGCATTAAAAAAATAGCTTAAATGAGGTGAGCACTTAATTTGCTTATTCAAGGTCTGTTCCAAGGGTTTCCGGAAATCATTTCTCTAATGCTGGTCATGCTCACACTTATGGGATGCCGCCTGCCGGCATCCAAATTTCTTCTTTTAGCAGCCTTTATGACCGGCCTCATCGGTTTATTGCGCACGCTGCCTCTAACATTCGGCTTCCATGTTATAATCGGCATTATTGTGCTGGGCTTTTCAATTTCCTTGCTAACTCGTAAGTCCCTGGCAAAAACCTTAATCCTCGCAGCAACATCATATGCAATCCTCGCTTTCTATGAAGTAACAATTCACTTCTTGTTTCTTAAATTAAGCGGTTTAAAAGTTAGTGATTTAACTGGAAGCACTTTTTGGATATTTTTAGGCTGGCCGCATATAATCGCCATGTTGCTAACGGCGTATGTTTTATGGAAAAAAAATATCAAGCTTAAATTTTAATCAAGCTTACTATGGTTTTGTCCAGAAACACAGGGGGGAATGGCATTGGAAAAACTGGATTCCTATACGAAGAAAATACAGGAAAATTTTATTATCAGTCACTTTTTCTTATGTATGCTGTATATGGCCATGTTAATGCTCTCTTCAGATTATAATATGCAAACTATCTATACCGGTTCAGGCCTGCTATATTTAACACTATTCCTGGGTATATTTGCCCTAACCCCCCTGCAAAAAAAAATTTTAAAATTCAGACTGACAGCTGATAACAAACTTAAACAAATCAACCTTATCTATATTTCCATCATTTTATTAATTACCCTAATGGTTTTAGCATTTGCCGGGCAAAGATTGGAATACAGGATGTTTTTTGCTATTTCTGTAGTATTGGTTGCCATTAATTGCGAATGGCGCCCGGGCCTGGTAGTGACTATTATAATAAGTGGCTTTATTTTTTTAAATGACTACCGGGCAGGCAATCTTCCGGACCTGTATGAATTGGATTTTATTATTACAGCACTATTCATTTTACTGAATTACACCGTCGGGAAAATAAGCGAAAATAACAACCGCCTTGTAAAAAAATTATTATGGGAAAGGGCATTTTCCAGTAACCTTTTGGATAACTTACCCCTGGCAGTAATAGTAAGTGACACTTCCGGCCGGATAATTAGCTGCAATAATATCTGTCGCGAAATGTTTAACCTCCCCTTCCGGAAAATAACCGGAATGCCGGAAAAAGAATTTTGGAAATGTGCAGGGTTTAATGACGAAATCTTCTCCGCTCAAGAAATATGTAACAAAGAAATCAAGTTCAATAATAGATACTTCCTGGTAAACAGGAATCACTTGCAAACCAAAGGTAAAAACCATGCGGGGACGGTTACCCTGCTTCATGATATTACCGAAAAGCGAGAATATGAGGACAAAATGAAACGTATTGAAACATTATCAGTTGTGGGTGAGATGGCAGCCGCCACCGCCCACGAAATTAAGAACCCGCTAACCACCATTCAGGGTTTCATCCAGCTATTCCTGCAAAAACCCGAGAAAAGGATTGCTGAGCTTAAAGAACACTTTGAACTTCTACTCGAGGAAATAAACAGGATAAATAAAATCACAACTAATTTTCTCCAGCTGGCTAGGCCCCGCAAGCCAGAGCCCACCAGGTTAAATCCGCATTCCCTGCTATTAAATACTCTCAAACTGGTTGAAAGTGAAGCCACATATAGAAACATAAAATTAATACTGGATAAAGCGGTTGATTTGCCGGAAATATACGGTGACGCCGACCAGCTAAAACAGGTACTGTTAAACCTTATTCAAAATGCCATACAGGCCTGCCCTCTGGGCGGTTGTGTCAAAGTTGCAGGAAGAGTGAGTAATGACTCCAGACTACACATATCAATTGAGGACAACGGTGACGGCATACCGGATGAGTTTGTAGAAAAACTCTTCCAGCCCTTCTTTACCACCAAGGAAACCGGTACCGGGCTGGGTCTTCCTATTTCAAGACGTATTATTGAAGAGCATGGGGGCGAGATCGAGGTCGACCGTTCTGATCTCGGGGGTGCAAAATTCACCATAAAGCTTCCTTTATATAAAGTTACTTGAATTTTAATTTTAAATTTTTTTGCCTCTCACATATCGAACAGCGTATTTCCGCAAAAATTCCTCTGCCCCCCGGCGGGTGGTGACTTTCCCCTCGGCCTGGGCCTCCATTAGAGCATCTTTTAGTTTTCCCACCAGGGGGGAGGGCTTGAGGTTAAAGATATTGCAGATGTCTCTGCCGCTTAACAGCGGCTGGGGGTTCAATACCCGCTCCTTTTCCTCGAAATACCGGTTTAACAGGTCCAGGATATAACCGGCATACATTCGGGCCAGGTCAGCCCGCCCTATGGACATCCTGCTGCTGCTTACGTCCGCCAGGCTCAAAAGGAGGCAGCCCGGCGTTTCTTCGGGGAGGTTGCGGAAAAAGCGAATAACGGCCCTGGTTGAGGGCGGGCTTTCCTTATAGAGAAAGAGGGGTTGCATATGCCACTCCACCAGCAGGCGTAAAAGCTTAATCTCCCGCCTGCTGAGCCTCAATCTCCGCCCCATTTTTTCGACCAAAGGCCCGCCGGCCTTGTGGTGGCCGTAAAAGGTTATGCGCCCGTCCTTCCCCTCACCCCGGGTTTTCAATTTACCCACATCGTGAAACAGACAGGCCAGCTTAATAACGGGAAGACGCTTTCTTTCCCCGGTGAGCAATTGCCCGAGGTATTCCCGGACAGCTTTGTTTAATTTACCGGGCAAAAGGTTATCCTCCAGCATGCGCTCAAAATAAACTAATGTTTTAAGGCAGTGCTCCCATACATTGTCGGCATGATAATAATTTTGCTCCACCTGGCGCATGAGCCCCGCTTCGGGGAAAATTTGCTCTAAAATTTTCGTTTCCCGGTCCAGAAAGCGAAGTACCCCGGCAGAGCCGGGCAGTTCCAATATGTGCCGCAATTCTTCCCATACCCGTTCCCCCGGTACCGCATTAAAGGGCCTTTGCAGGCCGCGCATTAGTTGTACGGTACCTGGAGTAATGGTAAACCCCAGCTGCACCTGCAGGCGCAGCCCGCGGAGAACCCTTACGGGATCAGCCTCAAAAGCACGGGGAGAACAGGCCCGGATAATCCCCCGGCGCAGGTCTTCCCATCCTCCCAGGGGGTCAATAATCTCCCGGCACCGGTCCCCGTCCCGCAGGTAAGATTCCAGGGGCAGGGCCATGGCATTTATCGTAAAGTCACGCTTTTTAAGATTTTCTTCCAGGCTACCCCCGCCCAGGCCGGCAATATCCACGTGGCCGCCGGGGAAAACGGCCCGCATGACATCGTGCCCGGCGTCCAAAACCACCGGCCTGATCCCCGCTGTCTCCGCCAGGCGGTGAAGAACCTCCCGGGCGCTCCCGGCAACCACCAGGTCCATATCCCGGGGCCCGCGCCCCAGCAAAAAGTCCCTTACACTGCCGCCTACCAGGTAGACACTGCCGGGCATTATGCGGTTGAATAATTGAAGCACGTACTCTACTTGCATATTGAAACACCTTTGCTTTCTTATGCTTAAGCCTATTCTACTATTATCATTTCCCCTTGTACAAAAGGTTTTCTTTGCTGTTCTTCAGCGGAGCGCCTGTCTACCATGGCCACCGTGGTAATTTCCCGGCAGTTCTCCAGATTTATCTCAGTCAGCCGGGAAACCATATGCTGCAAAAGGGTAGTTCCCCCGGTAAGATTGACGTATAAGTGAAACGGCGGCAGTTTTTCAAGGTAAGATACCAGCTCTCCCATCACCCGGGACGACTCTCCAAAACCTGCAAATGGATCGCCTACCTCTACAACCTCAACGGTGCCCCCGTAACCGGCCTCATCCACTATTCTTTCGAGGCTGGCTTTACCCTCGGCAGAGGTCACCACCAGCATATGCCGGGGGCTTATACGGGTCAGTGCGGTATATAGGAGCCCTGGAGACATGCCCAGGGGCGTAACTAGTATTTTTACAAGCGACGCTTTTTCTTCTTGAGGCTCTCCGGGATATGTAAGCTCTTCCCGGGTGAATAGTGCCTCCAACAATTCCAAGCATTCCCTGGTCTCCTCCATTACCTTGGAAGAAGACCTGACACCGCCTTTCCTCCAGCCGGAACAAATTTTAAATAGGCCACACTTAAAAAGCTTATCAGGGGCAGGGAGCGAAAGCTATGGGTTATATCAAAAGCCACCCTGTCCTCCCCCTGTACTCTCTCAACCAGGATATTAAATATTTGTCACAGTTCCTCTTTGCTTTTGCCGTCCGGTATATCCACAGGCACGGGTCGTGGGAAACCCTCGTTCTTTCAGCTCCTGCCGTAAGGGTTTCCAGTGCTTATCGGTGGCGGCCCGGGTCTTAACCACCAATATCTCGCCGGGCCGGCAAATGGCTGCTGCCACCACCGGGAAATAGCGGGTTTTAATTTTAAGTTCATCAAACTGGTAAGTAGTTTCTTTATAATTGCCCGTGCCGATAAAAGAAACCAATTTAAACATTTGCCCACCTCCCGACACCGCAAATTTCTTACCGCATCAATACCTTGAAACAAACTTTGGTTCCGCGGTAACATTTTAAGACGCTTGACCGGAAAAATTTTTGCAAAAAGTTTCGATACCCAAAATACGTATTATTTAAATGTCTCAGGGAGCCAGAAATTCCGGCTCCCTGGTTTGCTTTCCTGAACTTTCAATTCCCCAAGGGGAATTATCTTTTTTTGAGCTAATAGAACTTATTTTTGAAAAAAAATTCTCCCGGCTGACCAGTATAATTTTCTCATATTAACCTAGAGCTTAATGGAGGAATTTGATAATAATATAGCTAATTTTGTAAGTATAGGAACATATTTGTTAAAAAAATGCGCGACCATTTGAGGTAATTGTTACCGGGTCTCAAGGAGGGATAAAGTGTTTAAAGTATCCTGGGAGGGCAAAATTGCCTCTTTCTTACACGACCCTCCCCATAAAGTGATAAATAATATATGGACACACCGAAAAGATCACGAAAAAGAAGCAGAATTTTGGATAAAGGAAATGGGAATAGATATAAGTCCCCAGGATGAGAACATCAGGCTGGCGGATCTCCTGTCTTCTGCCTTGAGCCGCGTTATTCTGGAGAATTTCCGGGAAAAGGAATCATCCATCGGCCGTAAAATACGGGAAAGCGGAAAAATAGAGGTGGTGGACCCGTTCCATAAATGTTACCGTCAGGTGGCGGTTCCCCAAGTGGATATGGATGCAGCAGTCCGGGAATCCCTAAAGGACTGCTCGGACCTGGCAGGAAATGATTCCCGCCTTAAATTCCTCGCCCTGTGGCGGTTGCTCCCCGAATTCATAAAGGCGAAAACCGGCCTGGATGTAATGATGGAACTCCCCGCAGATACCAGAGCACCCAACCACAGTATGTACTCCCACGCGGTGCAAACTTCGGCAATATATGCTTCCCTGCCCTGTCCTGGTTTTTTGCTCTTCACCCTGGGCCCGGTGCAGGAATTCATAGCCACGGCCCGCAAAACGGCGGATTTGTGGAGCGGCAGTTACCTGCTTTCTTACCTTATCTGGGAAGCCATGAAGCCGCTGGTAGAAGAACTGGGACCTGACCATATAATTTTCCCCTCCCTTTACGGCCAAACTCCGGTAGACTTGTGGCTCCGGGAACAACTTTCGGTTGGGGCAGAAGAATACCTGAACCTCGATACCGGCGCCCTTTCCACTGCCAATTTCCCCAACCGCTTCTTAGCAGTGATTCCCTTTTACCGCCGGGAAGTTCTGGCGCGCAAGGTAACGGATAACCTGCATAAAGCCTGGCGGGAATTGTGGCAGAAATCCCTGGACCTTTTCTTTGGTTTCGCGCAAGTTGAAGACAATAAGGACTTCCGCAAAGTTTTAAAAACCCAGGTAGAAAATTTCTTTGAATCCTATTGGGCAGCGGTGCCCTGGAGCACGGCTGGAGAAGATGTGATCTGGAATAGTCCTAAAAAAAGTCTCACGGGAAAAGAACAGGTTCAGGCCCTGCTGGAAGAGTACGAGAAACTCAGTACCCCTTCCGGCGAAAAAAACCCGCGGGTGGAAGCAGTACGCCGCTTGATGCAAAACGCCTACTACAAGAAGCCCGTGGTTACCTCAGCTTATGCTCTTCTTTACGACCTCACCGAGCGCCTTTTGGGAGCCTGCAAGGGGTGGCGCTGGAATGAAAACGCGGTGCCTGCCATGCAGCCGGGCAGAAAGTGCTCTTTGTGCGGAAAGCGAGAGGAATTGGGACATACCCTGGGCAGACACGGCGGAGCGGGGAACGACTACGATACCCTGTGTAAGATATCCGATGACCTGTGGAAGAAGGTGAGAAACAGGCAAAAGGGATTGCTGTCCGAAGCGGAGCGCTTGTGCGCGGTGTGCTGGACCAAAAGGGTAGCGCCGTTCCTGTTCCATAAACAGTTAGATATCCCCGCTGAATACCCTTCCAATGTAGAGGTGGCGGGGGCCCTGGCGAAGTTGAAGCTGTCCCGCATGCTGGAGAAGGATCCGGAGCTTAAAGCCGATTTCAAGCGCTTTGCCTTGGAGGTGGACAACACCTGCAAGAAAAATGGGATTTATGACGGGATAAAAGACGTCCCGGCAGTAAAACTCGTCCCCGAAATATCCGCCCAGTGGCTGTGGGAGGAAACTTACCGGGCCGCGCCCAGGCTGGCCAGGGAAAACGGGCTGGTGGAAGAGAGAATAAAAGACCTGCAACGGAATCTTGACGAATTACTCAAAAACCTCAAGGAATTAAAGTCCAAGCATAAAAATTTCCCTGTACCGTCAACCTATTACGCCGTACTGATCATGGACGGGGACGAAATGGGCCGCTGGTTGGGAGCGGGGGACCTGAAAGGCGCAGAAGAAAAACCAGAACGCAAGTGGATCACCGTCAGGGAAAGTATACACCCGTTACTGAGAAACGGCGATAACAAACAACTTGAAGAACTGCTGGCCGCGTCCCACCCCATGTCCCCCTCCTGGCACACCGAGCTTTCACGCCGCCTGTCCCGGTTTGCCACGGGCCCCACGCGGCGGCTGGTGGAAGAAGAATATTGCGGCAAGCTGGTATACAGCGGCGGTGACGATGTGCTGGCACTACTACCGGCAGAACACGTCCTGGACGCGGCTTATTCCATTCACCTGGCCTTCCAGGAAGAACTGGGCAAGCGCGCTTCCATGAGCGCCGGCATGACCATCGCCCACTTTATGGACCCGCTGCAGGCAGCATTGGAAGAAGCCAGGGAAGCGGAAAGGCACGCCAAAAACATTCTGGGGCGCCGGGCCTTCTGCGTAAAGGTGCTTAAGCGCTCCGGAGAACAGCTGCTCTTTGGCAGTTCGTGGGAAGAGGGGCAGATCTGCGTTACGGAACTGATTGCCGAAGTAATGGAAGCCTTTGCCGACGGCAGCATTAGTTCCAGGCTGGCCCAGCAATATGCCGAGGCCGTAAACCCCCTGACCTGCAAATATAACTTACTGGATGGAAATACCAGAAAAGAACTGAACAAAGTGGCCCTGGCAGAACTCCGCCGGGTTTTCAAGCGCAAGGCAAAGGGAAGTGGAAGCAGCACAGGCCGCCTGCTGGCTAAACTGGAAGAATACTTCAAAATAACCGGAGACTTGAAAAGGCTGGTAAACCTGCTTCTTCTGGCATCCTTCTTGACAAGGAGGGCTTAAAGGGTGAAACAATACCGGTTCTTTCTTGAAGTGGTCACTCCCCTGGCTATGGCCGGAACTAACCAGAAAAAGGCAGAGTGGCGGGCTCCTTCGGTTGAGGGAATGCTGCGCTGGTGGTTCAGAACCGCCGGGGGAAGTCACGAAGACGAAAACAGGTTGTTCGGTTGTGCCGGAGATAAAAAAGCCGGGGCGGGGCTGGTATGGGTGAGGGTGAAAGAAAGCCGCTCTGATACACCTTTTTCAAAGGACTTTGACCGCGGAGATAATATGGAGCAGAGTAACGGCTGTAATTACCTGGGCTTTTCCCTGGACCAGCGAAGTATTATTTCCCCCGGTGGGCAGCATCTTGAGCTGGATCTGGTTTTCCACCCCGCCTGTTGCCCCGAAGACAGGAATAGGGTACTGTCTTCCCTCTGGCTGGCAGTAAACCTCGGCAATTTCGGCGCACGCAACCGCCGTTGCTTTGGCTCCCTCAGGGTGGCCAAGCTGGAGCCCAAAGACACTCCTTTGCCGGTAAACTTTGCTCCCCCTCCGGGCGAGCCGTGGGAAGACTGGCTGCGCCTCGGCGTCCTGGAAGCCGTTTCCCGCATTCAAGGAAAAGAGAAAGAAAAAGGTTTTGATGTTTACGTAGTTAGGCCCTTTGAACTGACCCCTGAATGGCTGGAAAAAATGAGGCCGGATTATAAAAAGTACAAGCATTTTCCCCAAAAACCACCGGCCATAAAACCGTTCAATTCCGGTTTCCGCCACTGGGAAGACGCGACTAAGTGGATAGGATATACTATGCAGGCCTTTCGCTCATACCGGGAAAATGATTACTCGCTGGCCAAACAGCTGGTTATTAATGGAATTAAAAATATAAACCCTGAACACACATTTGAGCGCGCGGTCTTTGGGCTGCCCCTTCCCTTTTATTTTTCTTCTTTGAAAAAGGGTATAGCAATAAAGGCCATTGACGGGAAGAAGAAAGTAAACCGCCGCCCCTCACCGCTCATTATAAAAATACTGAAAGCCGGAAACTGTTTCCATTTACTGCTGGTGCGCCTCAAGGATAACTTTTTGCCCGGCACTGCCCGCCTGCAAGCCCGCAAAAAAACCTTCAAACTGCCGCCAGCAACCGTACTGGATGATTACATCAAAGCCGTTAACGGAAAGAAAATCATTTAGTTTATAAGGCTGGTGATAATGCGTGAACGGGACAATATGGCTTTTTTTCAAACCTTTGGATGTTCTTTTATTCAGGGACGCTAGGCCTTTTACCGCCGGCCAGGATAACAGGGCACAGAGTATCTTTCCGCCCCTCCCCTCCACCGCAGCGGGAGCCTTGAGGACGTACCTGGGCGAGAAAGTTTTCAAAGGAGACTTTTCCCTGCTGGGAGACTCAGAAAAATCGCCCCTGCAGTTCTGGGGCCCCTTTCCCGCCAGGGAAGCCAGCAAAAGCGCGGCACCTTATTTTCCCGTCCCCGTGGACCTCATGGTTCCCCGTAAAGGAGAAAAGGGGCCGGCAGTAAGATTGACACTGCTGGGAAAAAAATCGCCGCTTATTCAAGGTGTTAACAGGCCGGTTTTATGGGCCCGTTCTTATCAGCCGGTGGAACCTGCCCAGGGATTTATAGAAGCGAGCGAGCTGGCACGGTGGATAAAAGGAAAAAATCCCGGGCCGGCAGCAATTAAGACGAGAGAATTTTTCCTGGAAGCCGAGGCCAGGCCGGGTACCGCTATCAACCCCGGTACCTCCACGGTATGGCAGGACAGGGGAGGATTTTTCCACGTGGGATACCTGCGGCTGAAACCCTCCTTCGGCCTTCTGGCGGGAATCGGCCCGGGCCCCCGTAAATCCGAAGCGTGGGAAAAGGTACAAAACCACTTCTCCCGCTGTAAAATGGGGAGGCTTTTTCTCGGCGGCGAAAGGCGCATGGTAAGTTTTAAGGTCCTGCAGGAAGATCCCCTGGCACTCCTCAGGGAAAACCCGCCAACAAAAAAGGATAATAGCTTTAGATTGTACCTCGCCACCCCTGGCTTAATTAATGTGAAACACCTCGGCAGTAATACGGGAGTTACTGGTAAGCCCCTTTTTGCCGGCGGGTGGGACTACCGGAATAATACCCCTAAACCCATGCAACCCCTCATGCCGGCTGGAAGCGTGCTTTTGGCAAAAGGAGAGCCGGAAATTGTCCACCTCCGGCATATTTCAATATCAATGCCTACCCTGGGTTATGGTTTGGCAATATGCGGCAAGGAGGTTTAAAAATGAAAAGACTGTTGTTTTTATACGCCCAGACACCTGTACACATGGGCAGCGGATCCAGCCTTTCTTATATCGACCTACCAGTGCAGAGAGAGCGCATCACCAACTTTCCGGTATTCCAGGCTTCCGGCATCAAAGGAGTATTGCGTGCCGGCGCCTTACGTCGAAAAGAAAGCGGCTGGAATAAAGAAGAAGTAGCTGCTGTATTTGGACCGGGACGTGATTTGGAAGACGCAGAGCTTGCCAACGCCTCGGAACACTCGGGCTCGGTAGCCTTTACCGACGGTAAGCTGCTGCTGTTTCCCGTGCGCTCCTTTGCAGGAGTGTTCGCCTGGCTGACCTGCCCGCTGGTATTGAAGAGACTGTCAAGGGAACTGGCCCTTGCCGGTGTTAACGATCTTGATGATGTAGTTGGAGAGATTAAACCTTCCGGGGAAGAACAGGCCCTTTGCACTGGAAAAGAGCTGTTCGTAAAAGAATTCGTAAAAGAAAAAGAGAAAAAAGGGACTGTCATACTGGAAGAGTTTGTCTTTTCCGGCGTGGTAAACAATAAAGTTCGAGAACTGGCAAGTTGGATACGCGAAAACGCCCTGGGTACGGAAGAACCCTTCCGCGACGATATTCTTGAAAAACTGGTGGTAGTTCACGACAATACCTTTCGCGACTTTGTAACCTTCTGCACCGAAGTGGTAAACCGAGTGCAAATCGACCAGGGCAGCGGTACTGCCAGGGAAACAGGGCTTTGGTGCGAAGAAATGGTTCCCGCAGAATCTCTTTTCTGGTCTTTTATTGATATTGGAAACCCCCGCCGCAAGAATTTGGAGAATATGAAGAACGCCCGGGCGGTGAGTAAAAAACTGAAAGAGCTTGTTGACGGGCAGGTTTACCAGTTCGGCGGCAATGAAACCCTCGGCCGGGGGCTCTGCTCGTTAAAACTATTGATGCCGGAAAACGGGGGTAGTAACAATGAATGAAAACATGGATAAGAAAACCTTGGAACAGCACCGGGCAATATATACTTTAAGTAAAGTTAATAAACTTAAAAATGAAAGTAATGATATTAAAAAGAACTATACCTCTTACGCTAAAAAACTGCCTACCCTCATTATTACCAACGGCCTGGGTCCCACTGTGGCCTATTTAAAATCACGGGGCAAAAAAAACAAAGCTTATGCCATTCTCCTGGAACATTTAACAGAATGGCTGTTATACGAAGTGCCCGTTCCTCTTCTCAAATCTAAGACGAACTTGCTGGACTCTATTCTGGAATCCAACTTCCGGGTGTATCGCGCCGCCACCGTAGAGGCCCTGGCCCTGGCCGGCTGGCTGAAGCGAATGGTAGAGGCAGAATTGGAGGAGACAGCCGATGAAAGGCAAGCATAAAAAATTTATTACAATTAGCTGGAAAGTGCCCCACCCCGGCATGCCCCTCTCATTTAAGAAAAGTGTACCGAAAAAGAAAGAAAGCAAAGAGGAAAAAAAGTCACTGAAACTGCTAAAGGATATAAGCAATCCCGGGCTCTTCCTGGAAAAAATGGTCCCCTTTTTTGGTGAAAAGTACAGCGCACTGGACGAGAAAAGAAAATCGTATATTTATAAAATCTTTTGCGAAAAGTTCGCCAGCGAAGCGGAAAGAGAAAAATTCAAACAAATTTCCGGCAAGTTAATTGAAAGACAAAGAAAAATGGCCTCTTCCCTGGCACAGCAGGACTATACTACCTTCTTTAATAGTGGCAGGCCGGAAAGCATTGACCTGTCAACCCGGGCCCCCTTGATTGTAGGTCTGGGTGGAACCACCGTGCTGGAAACCGGCATCACCCTGCACCGCATCTTCGGCATCCCCTATATACCAGCTTCTGCCACCAAGGGAGTTGCCAGGGCCGGCGCGCTGTCGAGGCTTATAGCAGGCCGGGTGAAAGGAGATTCCCAAAGCCGCCTGTCCCTGCTGGGACAGCTGCAAAAAATGGCAGAAGAGCCCCTGCCGGCGTTCAACAAATTTGAAGTCCCGGGTGAAAAATCATGGGAAGACACAAATATAAAGGAATGGCTTTATAAGGAGATACGCCGTCTGCAGCTGGTTTTCGGCACCAAAGAAAGCAAGGGACTGGCCATGTTTATGGATGCCTATCCCCGCAACTTTAAATTCGAAACCGATATCATGAACTGCCATTATACCCAGGACAGCGAGAACGGCGAGTGGCAGGACCCCAACCCGGTATATTTCCTCACTGTTCGCGAGGCAACCTTTGCTTTTTTCATACTAGTAGATACGTGCAGGGCATCCCAGCTGGAAGGAAGCCCGGAACCGGAACAACTTTTAGAAACTGTATGCCAGTACCTGGCAGAGGGCCTTTTCTTCCCGGGGGTAGGCGCCAAGACACGGGCGGGCTATGGTGTTTTGCTGGAGGGAGGAAATTAGATGCGCGACGTTCTCGTCTCCACGGTGGGTACCAGCCTCCTGGGCCAACTTAACCAGCTACCGGAAGGTGACCCGTTAAAAACTGCCCTGCAAAAGAAAAACTGGATTGGCCTTGCCAGGATGCTCTTCGAAAGGGCTCCCAGAGACAGGCTGTGCGGGGCGGAGATAAATTCCATCTACAGCATTCACCTCAGCGGCAGACTGAGACCCGGAGCAGTAGGGATTTTCCTGGTATCGGACACCCCTGACGGCTATAATATAGGGAAACTTTTAAAACACTATTATTCCATCGATAAAAATCCCGTTTTTTCCCAAGTGGAAGTAACGGTTTTGAAAGGACTTACCGATAGTAACGTCAAGACCTTTCGCAATCAGGGCTTAAAAAACCTGGTGCGGGAAGTAAGCAAAGTAGTGCAAAAATACGGGGCAGACAGGGTGGCCATCAATGCCACCGGCGGCTACAAAGCGCAAATTTCCTTTGCCGGCCTTTTGGGACAAGCCCTGGACATCCCGGTATATTACCTGTTTGAGCGCTTTCAGGAAATAATAGAACTGCCCCCGCAGCCGGTGGCGCTGGATATGGAACTGTGGCTAGAAAATTACGAACTCTTCAGGAATTTTGAAACTGAAAGCATATTGCTGCGAGAAAAGATTAAGATTAGTTCCCAGATGAACTCCTTGATAGACGAGATCAAAGATGATGACGGCTCGACCTGGGTTGGTTTAAATGCCATGGGCGAGCTGTTTAACACCATGCACCGCTTCCGGTTTGCAAGGATGGCAGAGAATTTTTTACCTCCTCCGGTAGAGGAACCCGCGCGCAGGCCGCCCAAACATAACAAGCACACCCTTCATGTCAACCCCCGGGGTTTTCTTGATTTTGTAAGACAGGTGTGGCAGGAAACACCTTATATCAAAGGCTTCCACTTTTTCTATACCAATCCCGATCTCCCCGGGCGTACCTGCTTTAAACTGGCCCATCAAGGTGAGCGTCCTTATATACAGTTGATTTACTCCGACGGCAGTGAATCTGTGTGGGGAGAGGTGGAAGTAAACTCCCGGGATCCACAGGTATTAAAGGCGGTGGTGGTAGACTTGAATGAAAGATATATTGAATAATAATACAAAGTTACCCAATAACGGCCCGGCTTTATAAAGCCGGGCCCAATTTTTTATTTGACGGAAAAAGGAATTCCTTATGAGGTTTTTGAAAAGATAAGCCAGCATTTCTATTCCCGTAGGGAAATTATTATCTTTTTGACTTTAAGTTAACATGTCTACCAGGGACCCTCGGGATTTATCTGCCCACTGGAGATTCCCGCGACTATATAAGCTTATACCTGCAGCTCGGGAAATACTGGAATTTCATCTTCAGTTATGCCGCAAATCTCCATAACTTTGGCCATAAATTTTTTGTACGGCTTGGCGCCTACCGGCTGAATACCATGGGCCAGGATAGAATTGTTGCGGGTTGCCAATATTTGATCAATTTCCTTTTTAAAGCTCATATATACTTCTCCCATTGCGTCACCCAATGCATGCAGCAAACCGTACGAGGCCGCCAGCGGTAACTTCAGCACTTCACCCTGGCCATATTTTGAAACGTATAATTCTCTCATTTCTTCAGGTACCTTTTTTGCAGGCACTTTTGACGTGTTAATACCGTGGCCCGCCAGTAATTTCCACTGGGCACACATTTCCAATGCGCGGTACAACCTGGCCACAGCATCGTCATAACGCCCCTCTTCATGTCGCCGGTGGGCATTGCCCAGCAAGTCTAGAATATGCCAGCGAGATAATTGATTAAAACCCCTGGTATCGCAGGCAAAGTTATTCAAGTAATCAAGGTTGGCAGATAATCCCACCACAAATTTCCTTAAATCCTTATGACCCGTCAGCCTGACAAATATATCTAGAATGTCACGCCCTTCTTTCAAAAGCTCACGGGCCTTTTTATGTTCAAATCTGTCCCATTCGTAGTAGCCATTTACAATACAATTTAAACCCTTAAACAATTCTTTCTCTTGAGAATTAGGCCTACAATTCTCCAGGGCCTCATTGATTATTTGCTGGCAGGCAGCAAACTGGTAGCGGTTAAAATACAGGCAAAGCTTTTTCCGGTGATCAACCGCATAGAGGTTCCAGGGATTGGGACCGCGAATAATTTTTTCAGAGCCTGTTTTTACTACCCCAAGGCTGTTTTTATCCCTGGCCGTTCCGCCTACATAAGAGAAATTATAACCTTCAGCAAGGCTAACGGAAAGGAGCGTCCCCGACATGGGCTTGGTGCCGCCTGTAAAATCCACCAGCACTTCGCCGCTTTTGTAACCGGCCTCGCGGACACGCTCTATACATTCCAAGCTTTTCCTATAGCACTCAAGTAAATCCTGCGGGTCGGTTACCAGCACTTTCCGATCCGTAAAGGAGTGTTCGACGCCGTTTTTTATTTCCCATATTTTATCGACGCTTTGCTCGGAGGCAAAGAAACATATAAGCTCGGGACGGTGTTCGTTTATCGTAACGATAATAGGTTCCGGTGAACCGCCGACGGAAATTATCATGGCTTTAATCTGTTCGGACATTTCAACCAACCCCCGTTAAACCATAAACATGCTCATTTATCACCCTTGCCTGGCCCATACCCATGGTAATTTTGCACCCCACTCCAGCATAAAAGGCATATTCCGCCAGCATATACAACACGCTGAGCATTATGTCGTCCCCCTCCCGGCGAGCCACAAAGGTGCAGGTTCCCGTGAAGCCCACCTGCTTGTACCTGTCGAAGTGTATGATAAACAGAAAAATAACTCCAGAGGGATTTTCAGGATGCAACAATCTGTAAAAACATAAGCGGCTTTTTCAACCCGTTAATAACCACGTCCATCTCGCTCTCAATCCTGAAGCGTAAGGACTTTTTATCGGCTCACACAATCTTGATATTTTATGACGAAACCATAGGAACCGGCGGCATCTCTATCAATATCCATTTCAAAGTAAATGCGCGCGGGAATTTCCGGAGGCACATTGTCACCTGACACGGGCCCGCCGTCTCTTGTTATAAAATACAAGTATTCGGCACGCTTTTCATAGCTATCAAGGCGGTGGGGGCTTGGTCACCGTAATGTGCTTATCCTGAGCCTCAATTAGCAGGTCATTACCACCAAGCCCCCAACATTATAGAGTTTCAATTCCCGCATTCCCAAAAAGCTTTTCTAGTTCTATGATTCACCGCTGACGCGACTTTCCTGCTTGCCTACAGGGATTTTCATGCTGCCAAATCATTCCCTGTCAGGATTCTTTTTATCATCCCTGTCCCCGACAGCATCTATGGGTTCGGATTTTTCACCGGTCAGATCCTTGTTGCAGTAAGGGCAGTACCACTTTCCCCTGTCAGCAGCACTGAAAGATGCTTTTCCGCAATTAGGACACGTTTTTTTAAACATCTTCCCCCCCTGTCATCATTTAGAACACAGAAATTTTAAATATAGTCTTTTTAGAGTTAGAGCAAAAAATTTTTCAAAAAATTCTGCCCGGCGGAAATTATTTTATAATTCTTCCGTTCCCGTACAGCCGGCACCAACCCCGGGCAATTTCAACCATTTCCTTTCTCAGCCATTCCGGCTCCAGCACTTCGGCCGAAGAACCAAAGGACAGCACCCACTTGGCAAAGTTGTAAACCCCCAGAATCTCGCCATGGTACTCCAGCGAACCGTCAGGCAGCCGCGCGGGCTCGGGCAATCCCCGGCATCTAAATTCCCTCAGCACTTTTTCTACAACATTGGCCTCGTTATAAAAACGAACTTTTACAACCTCCGGAGGGCTCATGTCCATGCCCCAGCGCAGCCGCAGGTACTGGCTCAGGGAAAAATCCTCCGGATAAGTAAATTTTTTGTCCAATACTTCTACCCTGTGTATTCTTTCCAGGTGACAAACTACAATTTCTCCCGAATCTTCCCGCCGGGCCACCAGGTACCAGATACCGCTTCCAGTATGAAACACCAGCCCCAGAGGCCAGAGCAGCCATACTACTTCCTCACCCAAGTTTCTGGCGTAATATTTAAGTTTAATTTTATTTTCCCCCAATACCGCTTCCCGGAGCAAATCAAGATACTTGCTTTCTACTAAAGTGACTCCGCCCTGAGTATGTAAACTGCGAAGCATTTCTCTGGCCATGGCAATTTCTTCACCGGGCAGAAGGTGGGCAACCAGTTTATCCCGTAAATCATGCAGCCGCCCCGGCGGGGGAAACTCCTCAAACAGCCACAAAAGGGCCATGGCTTCCCGGGGGCTTAAGCTCAGAGCGGGATACGGGTCGACGTTAACTGTCAAATTCCACTTAATATGAGGGTCATCAATCATATAATCTATCGGAGCATCCACAGGTGCATCATATTCACCGTCTTCCCCGGAGGCATCTTCCACTTCGTCAGGGTAAAGGGTAAAATGGCTGCCCATATCGGTATACAAAGATATCTGGTTGAGGTCCTTTAAAACAAGGCCCTCCGAGTAGCCCGTTATTTTTGCCAGCTCGGCGGCGCTGAGCCCCTGGGGATGGGCCTCCAGGGTGGTAAGGATAGCTATGAGACGCTGCAATACTTTACTGCTCACCGGCCATACCTCCCTGGCCGTATCTCTTAAACATTTTTTCGCCCGTCCCGGCCATCATTCGGCGCAAAGAATCGGGATTCAGCACTTCGGCGGCATCACCGTAACTTCTAAGCCAGGCGGCAAATTCCGACAGTCCTGCCACTTTATCATGTAAAATTACTGAGCCGTCAGGCTGTTGTTCCAGCCGGCAGTATTTATGGCAGGTCAGCCGGCGGGAAACATCCCCCCGCAGTTTATCCAGGGCAGTAGGATGCCAGCCGGTGTTTTTAAACCGTACCGCGACTTCGATTTCTCCGTCACTGCTGATTCCCCATCGGCTGGCCAAATATTTCTTCAGGTCGAAGCCTTCGGGCCAGTTAAAAGTTTCACCGCCTGTTTTTACTCGGGAAAAGCGGCTTAAGAGATAAGCCATTATTGTTTTGTGGGCAGGGTTTTGAGCAATGACGTACCATTGTCCCTTTTCCCAGTGGTAAACAACACCCAGGGGACAAAGTTTTATGCGGCGTCCCCGGTAGACAGCGTAAATAACCCGGCGGCTGAAAACAGCCTCTTCCACCAGGGCCATAACTTGCAGAATATCACAGTTCTCTCCCGCCCCCCTGCCGTGCACGATAACGCGCTCCACCAATTTAACCAACTCCTCCCGCCACCGGTCGCGCCGGGGCATCACCAGCAGAGGGGCCAGCTTGCTTTTCAGCATCGCCAGGTCAGGGGGCAGCGGCACCAAACCGGAAACGGTGTTCAGGTACTCATAGAGCATGCGGGCATTTTTACCCTCTACAGAAAGCGGGCGCGGGAAGTCCGGGCCCAAGCGCCAGCGGTCACCTTCCTGCACCACCAGCCCTTCCCCCGCCATTTTCTGCAAGATGTCCTTAACCGTATCCTCACTACCCATACCCTCCCGGCGGGCAATTTCCCTGGGCAGCAAGCCCTTTATACCTGCTCTCATTTCGCTGTCATAGAGAAATTTGAGTATGGCCACCTGTTTAAGATATTTTTCTTTTATTCCTTCTTCAGGAATGTCCCCTGACTTTAAGAAATTTCGTCCTTCTCCGGTTATGGCCACCCCTTTTTTCACTTTTACCGCCAGTCCCTGTTCAATCAGGCGCCTGCAGTCACCCCGTACACTTCTCTCCCCCACCTTGTACCCGCATTCGTTAAGTTTTTTTGTGATATAGCCATAACCGGCCTGTCCTTCACCGACTGCTAAAAACTCCAGAATTTTTTTGCGCCTTTCGGCTATCCGGTCACTTTTTTTAACGTGCTTATCCATAAAAACCCCCCGCCGAAACATCCTTCCAGGAAATATTTCAACAGAGGGAAATCTTTTCCTCTATTAATGCCCGCTTTAAATGCACCTGCCAGCCGGCGGTAATGGATTAAGCCCAGTTCCTTGTTGCCCCCCATGCCCAACAGCACGGGGAGATCCCACAATTCCACCGGGTCAATTTGCATGGGGATAGCGGTAGGCAGTCAAAACCCACGGGTCTTTTTCTTCAAATATTTAACAGCCTCAGCAGGTTGTCGGGGCGATTACCTTTTTTATCTTTTTAATTTTTTCCTTATTTTTCTTATTCGGCTTTCTCCACTGGCCCGGCTTGTATTCCATATACCAGCTGGCCAGGAGACAAGCGATCTCCGCCCGCTCTCCGGGCGGAGTTTCCCCAGCCTCCATACGGACCAGCCACTTTGTGGTCAACTTTTCCATGAAAACGTCGGGGTCCGTGCTATAGCCATCATCCTCCATTTCCCGGCGCAGGGGACTCATGGCCCGGCGGCGCACTTCTTCCCTTTCCCTTGCTTCCCTTTCCTGCTGCTTCTGCACCAGCTTCTTTTCCGCCTTCTGCCGGCGGGCAAATCGGCCGTAGCCGGCCGCCGTTTTTGCACCGGCTCCCGCCGTAGACAGGGCACTTTCCAGCCACTCCGCCGCCACATCCACATCCCTTAAAGATTCCTCCCGTTCCGGAAACCGGGGCGCCAGAGTAAAGAGAAAATTCTGCCCCGGGGCCACGGTTAGAAACTGTATGGGCTCAGGGCTTAACCAATCCCCGGGCGGCCCTTCGCCCCGGTAATATTTGGAATAATGGGGCGTCATTACATCAACTTCCAACTGCACGGGAGATAAAGGCAGGGCATCAAAAAATATAACACTGCCCGCCCGCTTCTCGCCTTTATTGGAGCCGAATATGCGGTTAACGGTTATGTTATCAGCATCTTCCATCCATTCTCGGGCCCAGAACCGCACCAGTCCCTTTACGGATGACCCGGGCAGATAAGGGGTGCCCAGGGTGGGGTGCCAGGCAAAGCCGTTTTCCACCGGATGCTCCCGCCCCAGGCCAGTAACAAAACGCCACACAGTGACGAAAACGCGCACTTTCCCTCTCAAAGCCGATACCAGGCCCACCTGGCGGGACACTATTTCTCCGATGCGACCGGCGTCACCGATTCTAGCCCCGGTTACAGTTTTAATCCACCTGGCCTTGGGGTTTTTATTTTTATCCCGCCTCTCAGGCTGCAACGTCCAGAAGCCCTTTTCCTGTCTCCAAGCATGGCAGAACTTATCATACCATAGCCCGGCGTTAAAGCCTGTGTTAAACTTTTCAGGAGCGCTATGATTTCTGTACAGGGGAAGAGTCATTCCAAATCACCTTCCGGCGGCTTCAAGAAAGCCGAGGCAAATTTTTTAAGCCAGGTAAGCCAGGCCAGGGCCTCGGCCCGGGCATGAAGGTAAGCCTCCCTGTCCTGGCCAATAATGGCTTCCATTAAATTCCCCGCCCCGGGATATGGAGCCTGGCTATCTTCCCGGCACAGCCACGTTTCAAGGTGTTTGTAAAGCACCAAGTGGGCGTCATCATCTTTTCCTTTGGTGGCGGCCAATAAAGTTGCGGCCGCCTGGCCCAGGCCGTTGGCCAGAATAGTGGCCGGTAGGCTTTCAACGTAAGAGGCATAACTTTTTTTAAAATTAGCATCTTTTTCCCTTTCCAGCTGTTTAACCCTTTGGTAAGCGTCCGCCGCCCTTTTCTGTTCCAAGGTCCTAGGCATTGTCGCCCACCTCTCCTTCAATCCAGGCCACTGTACACCAACCTTGTCCCACGGTTTCGTTACCCCCCACTTGCAAATAGGGCCGCCCGGTAAACAGTTGCTTGATGTTTTCCAGGACACCTTCTTTGCCCGGTCGCGGCATTAACAGGCTGTAAAACAGAGTGTCGGGAGGCAAAGTCTCCTCGTACCAGAGATTTTTACTGATTTTCGTATCCTCTTCCAGATTATTGCGGGCATTAACTTGAAGCCCGTAAGCGGCAAAATGGCTGAATTCGTCGTCGCTGAGAATGGTTAGCTGCCCGGGCAGCCGCTCCCGGACTGCTTGGTGGCGAATCAAGGGCTCAATGGCCTGTGCCACGGGAGAAATATCTTCGACAACCATCTGAAAGGAAATTTCTTCCAAGAATAGGGGCCCTTCGCCGACCCCGATTGCCTGTTCCTTTTTAGGGCCAGGTATTTTAAAAGAAACAGGCAGGCCCACCAGCTCCCGGTCTCGCTGGAAACGCTCCAGGAGATAGGGGCAGGTTACCAGTTTAAAATGGCCGGTAAGGGAGCGCACCGGCAACAACAGCAGCCGGGCATCGGTGACGGCCACACCGCCGGCCCCGTCCGGTGACCCGAATACTTCATCTATATTTTTTAACTTCCGCTGGCGCGCCATATCCCGCAGTGCACCTTTCAGGCTGGAACCCACAATAACCGGGTAACCCGTAGACGATTCCCGGGCCACCGGCAGGTCTACCGCCCCTGTACTTTGCTCAGCACCGGGATGCAGGCTTGTCTCGGCCAGCAGGCCCAAAATCATATTTTTCATTTTTCATCCCCCCAGCGTCCAATAACTATTTGTCCGAACCCGTACTCGGTTTTTGCACCAACGCACTGGCCATGTAGCGAAATAATATTTTCCAATTGCTCCTCCCCGGCCTCAAAAAACCACGTGCTTCCCGCAGGAACCACCGGACAGAGCGGGCGGGGGCGGCGGTTTACTATGTCCCAGCCCCCCACCTGCTGCACCCTGCCCGTGCAGGCAGAAATACACCGGCCTGGAACATCCGGTGGGCCGTTTCTTGCGGCAGAAGAAACATCATCATAGTATCCCGGCGTAATTAATATAACGGTAAAATGAATCTTACCCTTCACCGGATGCAATTCGGGCGCGGGCGGTAAACCTATTTCAGTATCTGAAATTTCAACCCGGGCCAGGCGCCCTTCACCTCCCAGGGGTACCAGGGGCGGCACGTCCCGGTACCAGTTTTCCGGCACCCCGGAAACTGAAACGGCCAGGGTGACACTTTTCTCCGGCCTGACATGCACGCAGGAATAGAGTTTACTGTCTTCTGCCGTGCGGGAATTTTCATTTAGTTCTATACCCACCCGGCTTTCCCGGTGCCACAGCCGGTCCTGGTGTACGATATCATTCTTACCAGGCAGGCCCCCGGCCAATATGGCCTCTAGCCCGGCCCGCCTCAGCCACTCCCCCTCAGGCGGGCCGGCCCCCTCCAGGGGAGGCCGGGGCTCGGGCAGGCGCACCCGCCCCAGGTCACAGTTAACCTCTTCCCCCGGTACCAGTCGGGTTAAAGTAACGTCTTCTCCATCTCCTTTCTGTAAAAACAGAAGGGGGGCCGGAAATAGCACTTCTTTATCCCGGCACAAGTAAGGCCCTCTTAAGACAAGCCGGCCCAGGTCCTCCGGGCCCCCCAATTCCGCCGGCCACTTTTCCGGACTGCCCGGTGTCCAGCCCTGCCCGGCTGCCAGTGCCGCCCGGACAGCCCCCTGCAGGGTGGTTATAAAGGGAGGAAAATTGGCGGTAACATCTCCCCGTCCTCCTTCCCCGGCGTTATAAGGCGTGCCGTCTCGGAAGAAAAGAGAGTCTAAGGCAGTAAATTTCCATAATTTAGATTTCATTAACTTGCCCCCCTTCCAGCCAGAAAGCGCACCAGCAGTGCACCAGCCACAGATAGCCCTTCCGGCTTTATTTCCGGCTTAGTCCCTGGTCTCGGGATTACCCGTCGATAGCGCCGGCAAATTTTCATCAGCCGCTTAATTCGCCTTCGCGCTTCGTTAATATCCACTTTGTCGCGCTCCCGGCTGCGCATGTATTCCGCGGCAAACAATTCCACCGGATCTACATCAGCAAATACCTGGTTCTTTTCCCCCATAAACAGGGAAAAGCGACGGCGCAGGTTATAAAAGAAAGCACTGTTATATAGGCCTGCCCGGGAAGAATCACTAAAATCTCTTACCAACTCGTCCACCAGATTGGGCTTCCCCTCAGCCACTACGTTCCAAGGGGCCGCCCAGCTCAAGCCGGGACCGGCGCTGTTCCACACCCTTACCGCCAGGCTATCCCGGCCGGTTCTGTCCTTGGCCACTTTATCCAGCTGGCGGTGAACCTCTTTCAGCACGGACTTGAGAGGGGCATGGTGGTGGGCATAGACCAGCCCGGCGGAAATGGTGGCCAGTTCTTCCGGCACTCCGGAGTCCTTAAAGGCGCTCCTGTAAGCCTCGCGCAGATCCAGAGCCAGCTTTATGCCTCCTTCCGCCGGCAATAGCGCCAACACGTCGTCCCCCCCGGCATAAATAAGCACCCCGTCATGCTTTTTAACTATTTCCGGCACCTGGCCACTGAACCGGGCCAGTGCACTGCTCACCGCACTTTCCTCCACGCTCCGGAGCAATGCCCCCAGCCTGTCTCCGTCCATGGACAAAACCGCGTAAAAGGTATCGGGCAGCTCTTTGAATTTCTCCAACTCGCAGCATAAAGTCTTACGTTGTTTTTCGGTGTTCTCCGGCCATAAGCGGTTGTTGGCGAGGGTGGTATCATAGAAAAAGTTCCCGTCACACTCCGCCAGGCCGGCAGCCCGGGGATGCTCTTTTTTAGCCCGCTGTATACTATAAATTTCCGTGGAAGATTCCAGGTAGGTTCTTTCCTTCAACCGACCCTGGCGGGCAATTTCCACAAACTTAGCGGCAAGTTCTTCATTATCCCGTATATTTTTCCTCAACCAGGGAACGGCCGCTATATAACTGGTAGAAGGGTAGCCGACAGTAACAGGCCATCCTATAGCCTGTTCCGCCACCCGGGGAAAGAACCGCTTAATGATGGCCACGGCACAAAGCCGCTCGTCATCCCTTAAGTCCATCTCGCCTGTTATTTCCCGTAAGGTCTTCCAAAAATCATCCTGTCTGCCGCGCTCCCGGGCCCGGATATAGCCCGATATTTCCTGCAGGTTTCCCATGATGGTACACTTATCGCCGGGCTCAGGCGGGGGTACGTGGCTGCGCCAGTTCTTGCGCCGGTCCAGGTAGCTATCCTTATCACCTACCACCCAGGCAATTTCCCAGAAATTCTTCACCTGGCGCTCCCAGATACCTGCTGTATCCCTGCCCCTGCCCGCCACCGGGGCGATAAATTTGTTCCACACTGGACGGGCAATTTCTTCCCATGCCTGCTGCACCACCCGCCCGCAGTAGCGGGGATTAAAGCCCGGAGGAATATGCGCCTTGAAGCGGTTGGGGAGGGAACCTACGGCAGGACCTTGCCCCACCTTATCCCCTTCTTTATGTCTTTTAATTGCCGCCAGCAGGGGATCTGCAATATTTCCTTGTTTATCCTTTACGGTTGGAAAGATTATCTCTCCCCCCACGTCCAGCACCGTATACATAGCCTGCCCGGTAAGATAAGAAAGCAAAAACGAGCCTGCCCAGAGGTCCCGGGTACGCCGGGCCTGGGCAATAAAGCCCTGTACCGGGCCCAGGGTGAAATGGAAAGTCTGCTTTTCTCCCATTACGGCAGCACCTCCAAACGATCGGGGAAACGGTTCAAAAACCGGTAGATATCTTCGTACTTTACTCTGGGCGCAACTTCTACCGAAGCAGCCCCCTTGGCCTTCATTTCAATTTGGTCGCCGCACGGCAGAAAGCGGGCCGGCAGGACGGTAAATACGGCGGTACACCCCCCGGTCACCTGGTGAATGTGGATAAAGAGCGGGCTTGCCCGGCGCTGAGATCCTTTGGCGTTGACTTCCACCCTCTTATTCGCAGAGAAGAAAAAATAATTATGGGGTAGACCAAAAACCACCCGCCGGGGGTGGGAATCCGGCTCCCGGCCCTGGGCTATACTCCAGGCCAGGTCGTGATCACCAGCAAAGTTTTGCTCCGCCTTCTCACCCCAGGGTAGCACGTGTTTTCTCTTGTTCTCCCTCCCGAAACTGCGGTAGC
Source organism: Desulfofundulus sp. JL263-se (assembly GCF_056316025.1). NCBI lineage: Bacteria > Bacillati > Bacillota > Clostridia > Eubacteriales > Peptococcaceae > Desulfofundulus > Desulfofundulus sp. JL263-se. Next base: position 2,561,392 of record NZ_CM149993.1, read on the forward strand.
GAATCATTTCCCTGCCCACGTAGTCCAGAAGGGACAAAGCATCGGATTTCGACGTCACCATGGAAACACGGCTGTGGCAGCTGAAGGCTGAATATTCCGGCAACTCATCTTGCAAGGATACTTCTTGCAACAGAACTTTCATTTTGTCTCTAAGTTCATTTGCATCCCGGGGAGCGGCCCATATCTCCCGATCATCCTCCTGCAATGATTCCAGAGCAAGAGAACCAAAGCCCCTCCGGGAGCGGGCCCCCAGCCCCCCGAACAAGCCCAGGGCTATTAAGGCCCTTTTAAGACCAGCCAAGTCCGCTTCTTTGACTCGCCTGGGGCGCAAAGTAAGGATTGCGATGAAGCAGAATCCCTGTCTCAGGTACGCCCTGGTTGTAATGCCAACCTTTCCGGGCCTAATCAAGCCGTAGCCGAGATAAGTGCTGCCGGGCCCCTGCCACTTATACCCCGGTAGCACGACCTCCGGTTCCTCTTTCGACTGTACTTTAAGCAAAAACGCCGCTTGCCCGCCGGTGCTGCCAAACAGCTCCCGTTCAGCTTTCCGAACATTTTCCCATGTTTTATGAAACGGCAGCGCCATGGCCCGGTACCAGAAGCGAAGCGCCCCCTTAAAGGCTGGCGCGCGCAATTCCGCCGCCTGTTCGGAACCGGCCCCGCCGGCAAACAAGGGCGTGACAACCCTGTATATAGCCTTAAGCGTAATCATAAACCTCCTCCCCCAAAACAAAAATATGAGCCTATTCGTTAAAAACTTCCAACTATGACACATTATCAAACACAAGATACAAAAGGTGGTATTGTTTTATTTATTTCTCTAAAATGGTTGCATTTTCCTGCAATAAATTTCTTTTATTAACATCCCAACCCCTGCCGGCATTCGTTAAAAAAACTTTTTTATTTACACCTCCAACTCACCGCCCGAAATTTTTACGAGAATATAATAGCCCTCCGGCCCCGAAAATTTTTTTCAAACCGCCTGTGTGAAAGCGGGGACGGTTTTTGACTTTGAATTGAGTCAAAAACCGTCCCCGCTTGAATTTTTTTAAAGATATGATTACCCCCATGGTCGCCCACTTAAAAGCCCTGAAATTGCCAGTAAAATCCAGCAAACAAAAAAATCACCGTTTTCACGCCTGGCAAGGTGTAACAACTGGCGGGACAATTCCCGACCCGTTCCGCCCGTAATACACATTTCATAGATTTCCACCGTCAACGGCTCCCACACGGGATATGACAGCTTATATCTTTGAAAAGCAACCTGCTGTAATTACGCCTTCATAAAGTGAATATGAGAATGATATAACTATCATAAGAATTTGATGGATTCGTGTATAATTTAATTATCATTAAAAAAAGATTGGGGGAAACAAATGAAAAGAGCAGTTGTAGTTTTATCCGGCGGGCTTGACAGTACTGTTTGCATGTCAGTGGCAAAAAAAGAGGGGTATGGAATTTTTCCGTTAACCTTTGCCTACGGCCAGCGGCACAGCAAAGAAGTGGAGCAGGCTAAAAAAATAGCTGACTTTTACGAGTGCGGCCACAGGCACCTTGTTGTAGATATCGGCTTTTTCCGGGACATTGGCAGCAGCGCCCTTACCTCGGACGACATTGACGTGCCCACCAATAGGGACCCGGAGCAAATGGATAAAGACATTCCCGTGACTTATGTCCCCTTCAGAAATGCCGTATTTTTATCCATGGCTGTAGGATATGCGGAAGCCGTAAAGGCAGAAAAGATATACATTGGGATTAACGCCCTGGACTACTCCGGGTATCCCGACTGCCGGCCCCAGTTTATTAATGCCTTCCAGAAGGCTGTAAATTTAGGGACAGCAGCTGCCGACAAGGGGATGGCCATAAAAATTGAAACCCCGCTGATATCCCTTACAAAGGCTGAAATTGTTAAGCTGGGCGTGCAAAACGGCGCCCCCCTGCACCTTACCACCAGCTGCTATCAGGGCAAAGAAAAAGCCTGCGGCCGGTGCGATTCCTGCCGGCTCAGGCTCAAGGGATTCAGGGAGGCCGGAGTTGAAGACCCCATTGAATATGAAAATGCGGAGTAATTATTACTTTATGCCAATCAGCACGTGCAGCTGGGGCAGTATTTTAACATTATCCCCGAAGTCGGGGTCGGCGGAAATCCTGTCAACAAGCCATCTCAAAATTGGCAGAGGATCTCCCTTTGTGCAGGCCTGTAAAGTAAATGGATAATTTTTATATTTTTGATATACTTCTTTGGCGTACAGATAGTCCTCTTCATTACTGACTACTATCTTCAGCTCTTTTTTGGTCCCGCTGTACATAAATTTATCAAAGGCTGAAAGATTAGTAGTGTTACCGGAACTGGGCGGCTTGGGCGACAGGCATACATGGTCAACTCGCGCAAGCCACAGCGGTATTATTGACCCCTGGGTTTCAATGTGTATTTTGTAATTTTCCCGGTGAAGCAAGTTTATAAGTCTATCCAAATTGTGAATACAAGGGTTGCCGCCTGTAATGGTTACCCTTTGGGAGATTCCTTGAGATTTTTTGTTTATTAATGATACAATCTCTTCCTCGGACAGTAACTGCTTGGCCTGAAGTATACTCTGCGCATATTTTGTATCGCACCAGGAGCACCTGTAGTCACAGCCTGCCAATCTAAGGAACACGGTGCGCTGCCCGCAATACAGGCCCTCTCCCTGGATAGTGGGGCCAAAGATTTCGTACACTGGCAGTTTAGACATCGGCAGCATATACCTCCACATAGCATGTGGGCGTTTCCCAGAGCTTTACTTTATAAAGGGTTGGTAATTTATGTTTTAGTGTCCGGCAAATCCATACTGCTATGTTTTCTGCAGTGGGTGTAAACGGCAATACATCATTTAGGCAACAGTGGTCTAGCTTATCAACGATATGTTCTTGAACCAGAAGTTTTAAATCTTCAAAGTCCATAACCATGCCTGTCTCAATATCTATGGGGCCCCGTATTGTCAGCTCCAGCTTGTAAGTGTGCCCGTGCATACTCCTGCATTTGCCCGGATGATTCGATAAATAATGCGCGCTGTTAAAGGTAAATATTTTGGTGATAGATGCGACAGTTTGACCGGTTGTAGATGTCACAATTGCTTCATCCTTTCTTACCCATTACATATTTTGATTATACGGAAATTAAAGGATTTTTAATCCCAGTTGCGAATTTCGATATGAGCCACAACTTTTATATCTTTAAAATGGGAGCTTCCTATAATAATGGAAAAATTAATCTATCATCAAAATAACGGCTGGACTTTTAACGCGCCTGATGGTTTCCGTTATCTTTTCAACCCATGTTATTCCTCCAAACTGCGACGTGCTTCTTCAGGTAAGTTCGCCGTATATAGTACACCGGAGAACCAACAGCGCAAGCTCATGTATTTTTGTGCTGTGCCCGCACGGCACTTTAATTTTATGCCAGAACTCCAAATCCCAAGCCTTTACTTTTCCCTGTACTTCACCCACTGGGCCTGCTCTATAGCCGTATAGGCAAAAATATTGGAAAAACTGAAGCTGAAAACTTCTATGCCCGTACTTTTATAATTCAGCTCAAATACCTTCTCCGGGCGGAAAAGGAAATAGGTGTTTGTTTTGGCAGCTTTGCTGTGGGGTCCCTGGTCCCGGTAAAAAACTTTAAATTTCTTCATATTTTGGCCAGAGCCATTTCCCGCGCCATTAAATACCTTAGGGGCAAGCGGCCAGCCCCTGCACGCCTTTGGGGCAGGTGATAATAAGGCCGCCATTCTATAACGGTTTGCCGGGAATGCCCCATGTTCCCCTTTATAATGTCACTCTCAATACCTGCAACAAATTCACCGAGAGTGGAATTTTTTCTCTCCATATTATAATTTCGCCATTATTTAATAGATTTTGTAAGGGGCGCTTAAGATTTTTTGTCTGCTCCTTAGCTGCCCCTGTACTTGCAATACATGATAATAGAGGTATCCTTCAGGGGCAAGACGCACTGTCTATGCGCCTGGTATTCTTTCGAGGCGAAATAATACGCTTTCCCCTGTACTGGCGGTTAAGTTAGCAGGAGTTTTTTTCAAATTGCAGGCTAAGGCACGTTCCCGCCCTACACAAACAAAAAAAGAGCAGCACGGCCGTGAGAAGGTATTTTTTCTAACGAACTCTCTCCTTTCTTAATTGAAATCAGTATTCTTGCTCCGCATTCCGTCAACCTTGCCAGGACGTGGCGCTACTCCAAATTATACCAAACAGGCCTTTGATTTACCACTAACTTCCTAAAAAAGCCACCACCTGCACAACGAAAATGCTGTATTCGGGCAATTGTTCTGCACTTTAATTACTAATGCAGTCGCATTAGTTGTATCATAATTAACGGGCCTGCTTTTCGGCAATAAAAGGCCTTTGCCAAATTTGCTTGACAAATTGGCAAAGGCCTTCATTTTATGCGCTAATCTTTTTCACAACCACTGTCATCAAATGAAACCATTAAGCAGATCGTTTATAAGAACCATATGTATCCCCATATCCGCTCCGCGACGTAAACCCATATCATTGGTAATAAACGTTGTACAATAACTCTCCCAGGCGGTAGCGAAGTGGATAGCATCTGGTAACTTCATTCCCAGCTTGGCACGTAACCGGGCGGCTAAAATCAAAATATTCCTTGAGATGGGTACCTCAAAATGATCCGTACTGTTTAAAGCTTCCTGGTAGGCTTTTTGCCGTTCAGTATCACCATCCATTATTGGTTTTACCAGCAGTTCCGCTAAAGTTAATTCACTGGTAGCAGCGGATAACCTACCTTTATCAATGGCTTCAAATAGCTTAGTTAACTCCTTTGTATACCTATCATAACCTTCAAGTGCATAGATGAAATATGTTTGTGTCTAAATAAACTTTTCGACCGCGAATATTATCTAAGATTTCCATGTGTCACGCTCCCGGCGAATAAACGCATCGGCGTCCTCGGGGGTAGCAAAACCCTCCTTAACAGAACCGATAATTTGGGACAGTGACTTCATCTTTTTCGCGGTTTCATTGACAATGATAATAACATCTGCCACCGAACCCGGAGATAACTTAGGAACATGAATTTCAACTATGCTCCCCGGTTTGACAACCGTCTTTTTCCTTATAACGCCCAACATATCGCCTCTCCTTTTATTAAAGAAAAACAAGGTTTTTCTTTAGTATACTACATCCAGGTAAAACTAAAATCTACAATTAAACCCACAAATAAATCCACAAAAACAGATAAAATACCTTTCCCCGTTGCTGCAAAATTTCTATAAGCTGGCATCCACCGTCACAAGCCCCTGCAAAGCGTTCAGCCAGGTCCTCTATCTCCTCAAAGCGAATTAGCTTGCGGGCCCAGTCTTCCGGGATACTGCCATACCCGTTAAGGAGTGAACTGAAATTTTTTTGCCATTACCTTTGAAACCTGTTCCTCTACATCACGAAAACAGCTTTTCTTATTCCATGCTTCATAATCTGCACTACCGATACCTATTATCGCTGCGCCGACAAATTTTCCAAACATGCTCGTATTCTTACTTCCCCTCATGTGTTCCCTCAACCTGGAAGGTAACCGGTTGTCTTTTTTATGTGTGCTCACCCGTACGATGCGCTTCATCTTGTTTACGTACTCTCCACCGGCATCTTCCCAGTGCAGTACTTTTAACGAAGCATAAGGGTATATCTCCATTTCCTCCTGTACCCACTCCCAAAATTTGCGAGCATGATATTCATAATCTTTGATAGTTCTGGCGGCGCACCCATCGGATTTTTTTGCGTTTAGAAACCTATTGAGCAATATATTAAAATCCATTTTTCTTTTCGTTCTCGGCATTAATTATCTCCACTCCTACGGACTAAAAATTTCGAGGCTAACGGATTTTTGCATAAAAAGAGCGGGCTTGTTTAGAAATACAAGCCCGCTCAAGCATTGAAAATACTGCGTCTGGCCTTTTTCTGGCCTCCCGGGAGGGATTCGAACCCCCGACCGACGGATTAGAAGTCCTATATATTTAATTAGCATAGTTTAGCGAAATATGAAAGTGCTTGATTTATAAGGCTTCGGAAAATTTGCTTTTGGTTTTGTAAATATGATTGGATGCAAAAATGTAAAGTTTGTCCCCACTGTGTCCCCAATTTGTCCCCAATAAAAGTGTCCCCAAGTCAATGTAAATCAATGCTTCCCAGAAATGCTGTCCCCAACAATATGTGATGGGATATGTCTTTCGCTACAATTTTCGCTTTCGATAAGGCCAAATATGCCTTAACATACATTTGCACCAATTGACCTTTAGGATGCTTGCGACCAGCATGATTGTTCCGGACAGGAAATTAAAAGCCTAATTTCAGCTGCAGCCTTCCAGGCAGGGGCGGCAGATGCCGATCGCCCAAAACCTTGGCTGCTACTGCGGCCTAAAATAAAAGGATGGTTACCCCCGGTGCCTTTTATTAAACTTTCCCCGGGCCGGGCAGACTGCCGGCCAGGCTGCTCACGAGCATTCCTCTTGGATCACATATGCCGGCAGACTGCCTTGCTTACGGGTCACAGACCGCGGCTGCGGCCCAAAGGATAACCGGCTACTGTATGTTCCAGAATACCTGTTTGCGTATTTTGGTTAAACCTTACAACTCCCAAACCGGAATGCACCCTGTCGGACGGCAGGGTGCACGGCTTTTTCCTGTTTATTTAATGTATGCCGGGCCGTAGGCCCATGGGGTAGCCCTTCCGCAGCAGCGGAAGGTTTCCCACCCGGTAGAAAATCTTTTCCTTACTTGTATTTTTCAATACATTCCGGAGTATCGTACCGGGGTGAATTTACTTTTGGTGAAACTTCATAGACACTGATTTTACCCTGGTAGGGCTGGAGTAAGCTTTTTAATTCAGCGGGCCGGCTGGAAGTCAACCATGCCTCCTGGGATTTTTCATCGGCTAATATTACCGGCATCCGGTGGTGAATATCTTTTATAAGCTGGCTTGCAGAAGTGGTAATAATGCAGCAGGAATAAATTTTACCGCCGTCGGGCAAAGTCCAATAACTCCATATACCTGCAAAGACAAAGACAGTTTTATCAGGCAGTATAATGCGCAGCGGCCGCTTACTGCCATTTTCCTTTTTCCACTCATAAAAGCCATCCGCCGGGATAAGACAGCGGCGGCGCGCAAATGATTCCCTGAAAGCCGGCTTTTTATCCACTGTTTCTGCCCTGGCATTAATCATTTTATAACCTATGGACGGATTTTTGGCCCAGCGGGGTATAAGTCCCCAGCGCATAAAGACGAGGCTCCTTTTACCACCATTAGTGCCAATAACCGGCACGTCTTGCCCGGGGGTAATGTTATATCTCGGGTTATAATTAAGTTCTCCATTGGCAAGCTTAAAGTGGTTTATAAGCGTTTGCCCGTCAACTGTCAGAGTATAACGCCCACACACCGGTGCTCACTTCCTTAAAGCCGTAAATATTCCTGTTTCCTGCATATTACATATAAATGATTAAAAAAATGATAAGGGTACGGGTGGTGATGATAGAAATGTCCTCGTACCCTCTATTTTTATCGGCACAAAGCAAATTCCATAACAAGGGTATCAGTAAACCCTGAAATTCCTAAAACAACTATAACTGTAAGTAAAGGCTGGCTGCAGGCACTCCTGTTGCACCCGGCATGGAAGCCGGGTGCAACCCAACTTGTCCAACTGCCTGCTAACCGCCAGCGTGTTTCAATCCTCACCCGGCATGGAAGCCGGGTGCAACTGTTTGCATGTTTCTGCCAATTCGCTCACGACGTTTGTTTCAATCCTCACCCGGCATGGAAGCCGGGTGCAACCTGGCCAATTATGACCATTAAATTATTTTGAAACTGTTTCAATCCTCACCCGGCATGGAAGCCGGGTGCAACGGCGGCTTGCGGCGGTGGCCGACGGATTCTTAAAAAAGTTTCAATCCTCACCCGGCATGGAAGCCGGGTGCAACCAGGGATGCGGATGAAATTATCTTGTGGCCCGAAAAGTTTCAATCCTCACCCGGCATGGAAGTCGGGTGCAACGAAAGCGGCGGGAACAGCTCTTATGCCGGAATAGGTTTCAATCCTCACCCGGCATGGAAGCCGGGTGCAACCTGGACACCCCGGACGCGGCCTTCCTACCGAATGTGTTTCAATCCTCACCCGGCATGGAAGCCGGGTGCAACCGCGTGCCCACCCCGGTATTTAAATCCAGGGACGGGTTTCAATCCTCACCCGGCATGGAAGCCGGGTGCAACTCCACCCACCCGTTTAAATACCCGTATATATCCCGGTTTCAATCCTCACCCGGCATGGAAGCCGGGTGCAACTGGACACCCCGGACGCGGCCTTCCTACCGAATGTGTTTCAATCCTCACCCGGCATGGAAGCCGGGTGCAACACCGTGCGGTTCCTGGCCGAGCTGCCTATTACCTTGTTTCAATCCTCACCCGGCATGGAAGCCGGGTGCAACCCCGAAAATTATATACAGGCCGACCTGGGAGGAAATGTTTCAATCCTCACCCGGCATGGAAGCCGGGTGCAACACAGGAATATCAAACCGCTTTGCGCCCAATTTGATTGTTTCAATCCTCACCCGGCATGGAAGCCGGGTGCAACTTATCACGGCAAGCATTTTTTTGACCTGTTCCCAGGTTTCAATCCTCACCCGGCATGGAAGCCGGGTGCAACGGGTTTACGCAAAAACAAACACTGGACAGAAGATGTTTCAATCCTCACCCGGCATGGAAGCCGGGTGCAACCCAATTGGAAAACGGTAAACGTGGAATCCCATCTCCTGTTTCAATCCTCACCCGGCATGGAAGCCGGGTGCAACGAGGGCACAATGCCGGAGGGTATGCGGGTGCAACCGTTTCAATCCTCACCCGGCATGGAAGCCGGGTGCAACCTTTCCTGTTTAGTAATTACTATTCCCCCTCGATGTGTTTCAATCCTCACCCGGCATGGAAGCCGGGTGCAACTTCAGCCACATGCCGTATTGACGCATTATGCGGGGTTTCAATCCTCACCCGGCATGGAAGCCGGGTGCAACATACCCACGTTTGAAGAGGTCCAGCGAGAGAATTATGTTTCAATCCTCACCCGGCATGGAAGCCGGGTGCAACAGCCGGTTCAAAATGGCCCAGGATTTTTCCTCCTGTTTCAATCCTCACCCGGCATGGAAGCCGGGTGCAACCAATTGACGATCTACCTCTGAAACATTACAATCCGGTTTCAATCCTCACCCGGCATGGAAGCCGGGTGCAACGCCACCAGAAACGCAGAACAGGCCCAAATTGCCCTTGTTTCAATCCTCACCCGGCATGGAAGCCGGGTGCAACTGACCAGGTACGATTTCAATGCCCGGGAGATTGATGTTTCAATCCTCACCCGGCATGGAAGCCGGGTGCAACAGAGGTTATAGTACCAAGTTCACAGGGTATACCTGTTTCAATCCTCACCCGGCATGGAAGCCGGGTGCAACGGCCGAGCTGGATATGGAATATAATTTTGACGATGTTTCAATCCTCACCCGGCATGGAAGCCGGGTGCAACTATGTTACACCTCCTACTGGGCCTTGCGGCTTAAGTTTCAATCCTCACCCGGCATGGAAGCCGGGTGCAACACCGAACCGTGCTGGACAACATGGTCTACTGGATGTTTCAATCCTCACCCGGCATGGAAGCCGGGTGCAACGCGAGGTTCTGGGTGTTACCGGCGAAATGGATGTTGTGTTTCAATCCTCACCCGGCATGGAAGCCGGGTGCAACAGTTCGCAACATAACTTCTTTTTCTATGCGGTTTTGGGGGCCGCCCTGCGCGAACCAGGTAACCCGTGAGTTTTTTGATAGGCCACAAGCACATCTAACTGGCCGGGCGACCTTTAAAATACTTAATCGCGATACTTCCAAGATTTCTGCTCCACTAGGGATCCGCGCACCACGCGTTTTGGTCCTCACCCAGCATAAAAAACTGGTGTAAACTTATGCTACTCGAATTTAGCCATGCCCCGCGGAGGCCTTTACAGAATCAACGGCCCATCGAAGTCTACATACCGGTCCTGACCGTAAACCCTTAGCGAGCTTCCCCGGCCGCCATGCAGTATATAGATGCGCAAGCTGTCCCGATTCTCATCGATGACTTTTCGGAGCTTGTAAATGAGTTCTTCAAGCTGGGCCGGTGTTACCCGGCACTCAAAAAGAGAATACTGAACCCGCTGGCCAAAGTTCTTGCAAATGGTGGCCACTTTCCGCAACCGGGCCTGCCCCTCCCTGCCATCCATATTCACGTCATAGGCAACAATGATGTCCATCCGCTTCATCGGGCAACAAACGGCGCGTACTCGGCCGCATCCTGGCGAAGGTGTCGCGCCAGCAGGCGCGCTTGGATGTGGGGGAGGAGCCCCACGGGCACCCGTTGGCCCAGCAGAGGATGGGTAAGCTCCTCCTGTTTCCTTTTCTGATAGGCCTCCAAGAAGGTTCGGCGAGCCCGGTCGGTCAATTGGATGGCGCCTCCCGGCCGTTCCAAGAAATCTTTTTTCGTTATCTGGCGACGGTTTAGGAGCGTCAGCACCAGCCGGTCTGCAAAAAAGGCCCGGAACTCCTCCATCAGGTCCAGGGCCAGAGCAGGCCGGCCGGGGCGCAGGGCGTGGAGGTAGCCGACCTGGGGATCAAGCCCGACCCCCTCACAGGCCGATACGCAGTCATTAACCAGCAGCGCATAAGCAAAGGAGAGCAAAGCGTTTACCGGGTCCCGGGGCGGCCGCTTCGTTCTTACTTCAAAGCGCAGAACGGGATCATCCACCAGGATGAGCGAACTTAATACCGAAAAGTATACGGCGGCGGCCCGGCCTTCGATTCCGCGCATTTCATCCAGATCCTCCGAGCTGTTCGCTTCCTTTAGGGCTGTTTCAAGTTGCCGGGCGGCCGGTTCAAGCCGGCAGGCAAGTTCCGGGTTGTCGCGCATTCCCCGGAGCAGTACGTGGCGGGCATTTCTAATCTTGCCGGCCACGAAGCGGCGTGCCAGAGTCGTGCGGCGGCACATATCTCCATAAGCCTCGTGCTGGGCACGCCGCAAAAGGACGTTGCCGGATACCGGCCCGGCCAGGCGGGCCCGGAACCGGCCATTCTGGTCAAACCATATTATAGTGCGGCCATCCTCGGCAAAGCGGTGAATCAAAAAGGGGCTTAAAAGTACGTTGCCAAAAATGGCCAGCCCTCCCAGGTGATGCAGGGGCACCTGGAGTCTTGGAACCCGCTCAACTTCCACCTTGAGCGTATCGTGATCCAGGTGAATGTAAGCACCCTGAGTTTGGACATATAAGGTGTTCAGGAGTTGATGTATCACTTCCATTCACGCTCCAGCCAGGCAGGAAGGTCGCGCAGGGCAAAGGGCATACAGGCATCCACCAGAGAACAGTCCCGGCAACGATTATCGGCTGCCGGCGGAGGCAAGAACCCTGTTAAGAACAGCATACGCACATCCAGGGCCACCTTTTCCACCTGCGAGCGGAGTTCGGGAGTAAAGCGAACTTCCCGCCTCCGGCGTGATCCGTGATGGTACATGGCTCCCCTGAGCACGGGCCGCCCCAGCATTTCCTCAAGGCATAGAGCCTGGGCGCAGAGCTGAACCTCGTCGGCTTGCCTGGCCCGCCGGGGACCGGCCTTGTACTCAACTGGATAGGGAGTTCCATCCGGCAGGAACTCTACCACGTCCGCCCTGCCGATTAATCCCAGACACTCCGACCAGAGAGGCACGGCCAGCTCAACTCGAACGCCTTCCGCATTGTAGTCGTCAGGAAGATCCACATTCTCGTGAACCCGCCGCCCCCGTAAAGTGAAGAGGTTTTCCTCCCAAACCTGTTCCAGGTGGATTAACGCGCACTGCCTGGGACAGTATACGTAGTGCTGCAGCGCGCTGATGGGGATAAGTTCTTCCACGGCTAGACCAGCCGGGTGAGGGTAACACCCGGGGGCACGTTCCCCTCCTCCACCATAACCTCATAGTCGTTGAAGCTGCGAGGCACGCTTACCCCTTCTTTCCGGCTCACCCTGACCAGCTCGAAGAGCTTGTGTGCCGGAGCATTGCCCTTAGCGTTCTCGTGTGTGAAAACCCAAAGGCCGCGCACATGCATCTCACCCCTTGAAGCTGAGCGGTCGTACTCGAAAAGGTTCCCCAAGGCCTCCCAAAGAGCCTCAAGATCTTCCTGGCTCACCTTGGTCTGCTGGGCCAGAAAAGGGTTGTAGAAGCCATGAGCCCGGTAAAGGCCATAAGGTACAATCGGTTTCCGACCCATCTCAGTGGTTCCTGTTGCCAACCGCTCCTGCGTGGTGCGAGCCTGACGGGTTATGGAGATATCCAAGGGAAAGATTGGATCCAGGGAGCGGGCAAAGGTCAGCTGCACGGGTCCTCTCACCTGCCCAGCATTCAAGCCCGTGGCAAGCACGGCCCCAAACATACGGATATCGAAGTACTTTGCACATAGCCGCTTGCGCGCTTCCTCCCGGGTTTCACGGGTGATGGCCTTGCCTTTGTAGCTCTTGGCTGCCTTCGCCAAGCGCTGGGCTAGTTGCTGAAGCTTTTTGGCAAGATCCTTCTGTTCTTCTTCAAGGCCCTCTGCAAGCAACCTGGCAATCTCCTTTTGCTTTAGAGCCTCAGCCGAGTAGATGAGTTGATCCCCGTCTACCAGAAAGCCCGCCTCTGCTTTGCACTGAAGCCAGGCCAGAAATTCCTCATCTTCCTGTTCAGTCTCGGTAAGAGATACCTGCAAGGGCTCTACTCCGGCCTCCTTGAAGGCCTCAAAAATAAGGGTATTCAGAGCTACCTCGCTTTTAATAAAAATATCCTTCTTGAGAACCAAGGCCACATAGTCCCGCACTTTGCGCTTCAAGGCCACATCAGTCATCAGGCCATGCATAGTCTCGGGGTCGATGCGGGGCAGGTTGCCCGCATCAGGATCACCGTTAGGGTTACCGCTCTTAACATCAAAGAGCAGAATGAACTCGTGCCGCCTATTGGGTTCTAGGTGTGCCTTTTTCACACTCACTGTGCACCTCCTCAGCTTTTTCGGCGGAGCTCCGCCCGCTGGTGGTAGTAGCCCAAGGCAAACTTAGCCTGAGCCCTAGGGTTTAGTGTCGAGGGGAAACCTTGCTGGGCATCAAAATAGGAGAGAATCTCTTCTAAAAACCCCTCGATCTCCCGGTAACCGCGCCCCTCCCGACGGATCTTGGGAAGATGGGCCACCTTGGCCCGAGCAAGCAAGAGAGCAAGGTTCGCCGCAGGCGCTGCAGCTGTAGCTGCATAGAAACGGTCAGTCAGGGTGCTATTCAGGCTCCATCCAGAAGCACGCTGCTGGGCTTCTTCTAGCACTGCAAGGAGCCTCCCACAAAGGTAAGCTGGTTCGTTGCGACCGCAATCCAGTTTTTCCATACTTTTCGCATCCTCCCTGCCATGAGTTAAAGCAAGTTTAAGCATGGCCGCCAGAGGGTGGAGCTCCCGGGGATTTTGCAAAACCCTGGGATTGCGAAAGCGGCGCAACGCAACTCCCAGGATTCCCTCACGTAGTCTCAGACCCAAGTAGGCTGTACGCAGGAGGCTCTGTGTCAGGTTAGGATCACCGGCTTTCAGAGCATCCAAAAGAGCTGGGATGGGGAACACTTGCGGTTCCTTCCCAAAAGGATCTACTATCCTCTGCCCCTCTAGAAAAGCCCTGAGATTCTTTTTGAGTCTCCCTACAGAAGTTTCAAACCACTCCCGTACCACCAACCTCGCCTTATTAGCCGAAAGTACTGCCAGGTAAAAGCAGCTTTGATCAATGTTCAAAGAGCTTGTTCTTGCCGTCCAGGGAACGGCCAGCAAAGAATCTAGCTGGGAAAGCTCTGCAGGTGGTCCAGTTTGCCCACCAGCATTATCCAGCACTGAGCCCAAAAGAGTTTCGAGATCATAGGTTTGATCCTCGCAGGTAAGCTCCACCTTTCTATCCAGCCAGAAAATTGCAAGCTGGTTTTCCAAACTACTGGCTCCAGGGTTGTTTACCAGAGCGCGGCAGTGTCGTTCGGCCCGGATCAGGTAGTCGAGAGCATCCACTGCATCGCTCCCACAGGTAATACAGGTTGGAGCGTTCTCGTTCTGGTTCTTGCCAAAAGAAGTAAAGGCATCACAGTTAAACGAACTTACCTGACAGTTCTGACCCAGAACAGTCACTACACGAGGCAAGATTCGGAGCACGGGTCCTTCTCTACCGCATATCGCACAATAAGCCCTATTTTTTGCCATCAGCTCCCGAGCGAGGTACTCTGCCCAAAAGGCTTGCACCGCCTCGTCCTCGGTAAGGTACTTTCCCTCCACCCGAAACTGCACGAGATCCCTGGGCCCGACCCGCTCCCGAATCTGCTCTGCCTCAGATGATTTTAGAAAAGCAAGCAGTTGTGCCAGTTCCAGGAGCCCTGTCTCTCGATGGGCTTCCTCCAGGAGGGCGAGAAAGCCTTCATGCAGGAGCCTGGCTTCCTCTTCCTTACCGGGCTCGGCCTTGCCCAGGGCGTAGCGAGCATCGTCCGAAAGCAGGTAGGGCTTGAGGTTCTTCTTCGATGGGGTGCCGGAACGCTGCCGATCTGGTACCAGGAAGGCGCGAACTTCTTTCTGCGTATACGGACCTTCTAGATAGGGCCTGCCCTTCTCAAGGTTCACAATCCATTTAGGCACCTTCGGTTTGTACCCTGTGGGCGGTAACTCGCCCTCCCGCCGAAAACGCTTCACGGCATCGACCAGGGTTCTAAGCATTTTCTCCCTCCTCCAGCCGGTAAAGCTCCTGGTACTTCTCTGGCGGCACCTTAAGCCAGCCCTGTTCCAGCCGCGCCGGGAAGAAGAAGGCCTGGGTATAGCCCTGAACCCGCCGGGCGCCTTGCGGACCATGCCGTATGAACTCGAGATCTCCCCGCTTCTTACTTGCCACATAGGCGATGTCCAAAAGCATATTCCCCAGGTTCATGTCCAGCTGTTGCGGCTGGTCGTCTTCCCCGGCTGGTGCAAAAAAGGCCGCAAACTCCCTGGTGCCGAGATAGGGTCGTTGATAGCACTGTCCCCTCTCCACGCGGCGGTTGAACTGGTCGCGGTACTTGTAGATCGGATCATTGGCCCATGGCTGCAGAGACATTTCCGCCCGGATCAGGTAGGCCACATTCTTAAGCACCAGGCTACAACGCTGCTGGCGGGCATCCTCCACAAAGAATGGGTTGCTTCCCTGGCGCCGGTCTATCTCGTTGCGCAGAATTACCATTTCGCTCCCTATATTGAGGACGCCAATAGCTCTAATCTCATAACGGAACTCCGGTTTCCAGAAAATAGCCTCCAGTACCCCCCGTGCCGCCGAAGGAGTCATGACCGGGTAACTCACTCTTTCCACCTTAAATTCCGGCCGGGTAAAGCAGGCATACTCCCCCCACACTTTAACCGTAACCATTCCGGTCCGCTCCACCTGAACACCTCCATGCGTGTTTCGATCCTCTCCCGGCACAAAAGGCCGGGTGCAACCACGTCAACCAGGACAGGGGCGACCGTGACGAAACGACCTCTTAAACAATTAGATCACCGGGGTCGTAAACGGGCCCCACCAGCCCCAGGCGCTCGTCATATCCCCCGGTCCAGCGGTAGAATCCCTCTCCGAGGGGCTCCAGCAGTCCCTCTTTTTTAAATTTCACCGCCTCTTGCCGGAAGAGACCGACCAAATAGGGCTGCAGGCGCCGCCAGGTCGTACGACCCGGCTGCTTCCGCCACTCCTCAAGCCGCTCCCCCGCCTCCCCGTACGGGGCGATTACCGATACCGTCTCCTCCTCAATCAAGCGGTAAAGGCGGGCCACCTCCGGGTAGTCCAGATCACGGCGGTATTCCTGAATTCTTTTCTTATCCAGATCCACATCCGCAAAGAGCCTTCGGAAATATTGCCGGTAGAGCTCCGGATCGTGAAGGCTTTCGGCCGGGCGACCCCTTAAAAGGAGCCGGGCCTTTTCCAATCCCGCCTTATACGGTCCCCGGGGAACCCTGCCCTCAGCCGGCTCAAACACCACCACCCGCCCCTCGGCTAGCCGCCCCTCCCGGTTGCACCTCCCGGCCGCCTGGACCACCCGGTCCAAGGGCCCCACCGCCCGGTAAACCACCGGGAAGTCCAGGTCCACCCCCGCCTCCACCACCTGGGTGCTGACCAGGCGCACCGGCCTTCCATCTTCCAGCCGGCACGATACTTCAGCAAGCACCCGGCGCCTATGAGCCCCGCAGAGGAGTGTGGAAAGGTGGAACACGTCAGGCAAGCCGCCCAGGGCCTTAAGCAGTTCCAGCGCATCCCGGCGGGAGTTGAGGACCACCAAAACTTGCTGCAATTCCCGGATCTCACCCGCCAGATCCTCCCACGAGATCGGTTCCTTCCGCAGTTCGTAATCTACCCTTTTTAACCGCTGAAAATATTCACGGTACCGGGGCACGATCTCACGCACCTCCAGGCCGTAAAACTCCTGGAGGTAGGGTGTATCATCAAAGGCCGGCTGGGTGGCGGTGGAAAGGACCAGGGTTACCCCGTAATCCTCCACCAGCGCCCTCAAAACATCCAGGGTGGGCCTGAGGATTTCGGGAGGCAGGGCCTGCACCTCATCAAGGAGAATAACGCTTTGGGCAAGATTATGCAGCTTCCTGGCCCGGGCGGGGGTGTTGGTAAAGAGACTTTCAAAAAGCTGGACCGTGGTGGTAACTATCAGCGGAGCGTCCCAGTTTTCGGCCGCCAGGCGCAGCCTCAAAGCCAGTGGGTCCTTCTCCTCGTCTTCTGGTACGGGCACCTGGCTGTGATGCTCCAGGACGGCCTCAACCCCCAGTATTTCCCGGTAAACATCCGCCGTCTGCTCGATGATGCTCGTATAAGGAATAGCCACTATTACCCGGCGCTTGCCGTGCAACACGGCGTGCTTCAGGGCGAAGGCCAAGCCGCTCCTCGTTTTTCCGCCGCCGGTGGGCACGGTAAGGCGCCAGATGCCGGGCGGACCTTCGGCAGCCCTCAGGCAGGCCTCGTAAACCTCGCGGCGGACCCGGTTTGTGGGAGTATCTGCACCCCGGGTCGCAAGAAATGACTCCTGGTCTTTCACAAAACGGCTCCAGAGCTCGGGGATTTCCGGCCAACCTCTTCTTACCTGTGCCGGCTCCGGAGCAAAGTGCGCCTCCGTGTCCAGGTAATCCGCGTCCACCAGGGCGGAGAAGATCATGCGGATGAACAGTTCGCGGCGGGTGTCCCGGGCGGGTAGCGGGCGAAGATGCGGCGGCTTGGGCAACGAAGCCAGGGCCTCCTTCATAACTGAAAGAGACCCGGGTTCCTCTTGCAAGAATTCTTCCAGATCCTGAGCCAAGCGGCCGGCAGCAGCAAGGCCGGCATGGTGGCCGCAGACGGGCAGGGCAACATCCTTCCAGCCCTCTGTATTCCCGGCGGCCCGGGAAAAAAGGTAGTAGATTAGGGCAGCACCCCATACGGCGTGCGGCACCCGGGGGTGATTTCCCCCCCGATACTGCGCCTGCAGGTAGTCTTGAAAGGAAGGGTTGAACTTCCCCAGGTCATGAAAGAGGCCGGCCCATGCAGCATGGGCCTCACCACCGAAGGGGCGGGCGAAGACGGCCGCTCGCTCGGCTACTTTCTGCAGGTGAGAAACTAGATCGTGCCAGTTTCCCTGAGCATTTGGTGTATGGGCATAATAATGGAACATATTGAATAAAATTCGACCTAATCCAGGTTAACTCCTCCTTTTTAGGATAAGTTTTCCACCCCGGTGGCCAAAATATGCCACCCGCTATAATGCGACCGCCGAAAGGCGAAGAAAAAGCGCCGCACCAGCGGCGCACCCTCGCTGAAGACCCAAAAGAAATACCTTAACGCCGGTCACTCTTTCCCCCTTTCCATCTCCCTGGCGTACTCCCTGGCTATCCTGCCGATTTCGCAGTCTGCACTGACCTCGCCGGGGTCATCCTTGTCCACGGGCAGGGGCCGGTACAGCTCTATAACCTCGCCTTTCCCGCTTGCTCTCGCCTCCCGCCTGCGTAGCGTCCCTGCCCACGGCTCCCTTTGAAGCGGTGGAGATTGAAACCGCCCGGGTGGGCAAATACGGCAAGATCACCTGTCAGGGCAAAGTTTACAACATCCCTAGTGCCCGGATTGGGGATACGGTCCTACTAAAGCTGTGGTGGGACCGGATAGAGATCCTAGACCGGAACCAGCAGTGCCTGGGCACTTTTCCCCGGGAGTACACCATGAAAACCAAGCCAATTGACTGGAGGGGATACTTCAGCATCTTTATCAAAAAGCCCAGGGGGGCAAGGCACGCCACCATGTACCGTTTTCTTCCCGAGCCGGTACGCAACTATCTGGAACAAGGGAACCCCTCAGCATACCGGGAGCGGCTTAAGTTCATCCATACCCTGCTGGAAGAGAAATTCACCATGGACCTAATTTCTGGGACCCTTGAGAAAGCCCAAAGCCACCGGTGGGCAGACCAGGCCTTTATCCGGCATTTACTGTACCAGGCTGCCAACCCGGACAAGCCCCTTGAGCAATTAAACGAAAACTATACACTGGACAGCGTGCGGCAATATATGCCCCAGGTCAACGTCTATGACCTGCTGGTGCCCCGGAAGGAAGGGGGTGAAACCCATGGCCGGAGCGTCTTTGAAAGAACAGTGTAAGGCCTTGAAACTTGCTCAAGTGCCCCGGATTTACCTGGACATCCCCTACAGTGACCGGGAACAGTACCTTACCGACCTGTTTAAGGTCGAGCTGGAGACGCGCTGGGCCAACAAAATCAAGCGCCTGGTCAAGAAAGCCGGCTTCCCTGTGCATAAGACCCTGGGTGATTTTGATTGGCAGCCGGTTACCCTGCCGGAGAATACCGCCATAACTGATCTTACGGACCTCAGCTTTATTAAACGCCGCGAAAACGTATTGGCTCTGGGGGCCGTGGGCACGGGAAAAACCCATCTGGCTATCGCCTTGGGAATCAAGGCTTGCACAGAAGGGAAAACGGTTTGCTTTTATCGCTGTCTTGACCTTGCAAACACCTTGTTGGAAAGCCACCGCCAGGGCCGTTTAGGCAAAGCAATGGATGCTTTGAAAAAAGCAGATCTTGTCATAATTGACGAGCTGGGGTTTGTGCCCCTGCACCGTGACGGGGTGGAACTGTTGTTTAATGTTGTAGCCCAGGCTTACGAGCGCCAGAGCATAATCGTTACCTCTAACTTGCAATTCGGCCAGTGGAATACAGTACTGGGTGACAACCGGCTTACGGCCGCCCTGATTGACCGGCTGGTCCACCATGCTCACATACTGGCCTTTGAAGGTGAAAGCTATCGCCTGCAAAAAGCGCTGTCGGCCATGCCGGAGGAAAGAAGCCAAACAAAAAACACTTTATCTTAACTAATTCGCGGGATTTAACCTTTTTTCGAAGGGAGCGGCGGCCTTGACTGATTATTGGGTGCCGACGGGGCGGCTCCGGGGAATATGTCATTATAACTAACCCCGCCGGAATCACCATTGTACCACATGCGGGGGCCCCGGCCGTCAAGGCTACCCTTCGACGCCGCCTGCTAACATGGATTTTAGCCTCAAAGGCTCTCCAAGGAATATATTTTAAATTGCGTGATGGCAACCAAACTGTGTATTTTTTAATTGCCAAATTCGTTATTTTATACTTGCCAAACAGAGGGTGCTGTCCTTTATATTATTTCAATAAACAAATGCGTAATTATCGAAGCCAACTTCAATGTTCTCTAATTGCAGGTTTGAATTAATAAAATCGGCCTCTTGCCCCAGCCGTATGGGATAATTTTCTATATTCGAGGTTTTTATCCTTTGCCTGTTTCACCACAGGCAGTCTAGGAACCTAAAAAGGTAAATCAGTTGCTTCCACTATCTTATCTCCAGAAGTATCAAATTTATCAGCTTCATCGACTAATTCCAGACTTCCAAGTATAACTTCCTCAGGCAAATCATCGAGATACTCTTCTTGTATTTCTTCAGGTTCAGGTGGTATTGGTTCATTTTCATCGATATTGGGAATATTATCCCCTCCGGAGTAAAGAGTTGGTGGTTTACCCAATTCCTCCCACTTCTCGGACCGTCGTCTGAAGACACTATTAGCAACATCAGCACCTAACCTTAATGCCACGAGGTCCTGGTTAAGTCGCTTTAATCCTCGGATATTAAGTTTCCGGACTTTTTCTTCGGCTTCTTTATAGGAAATATCAAAATGGACGAAATAGCGATCGGGCTGTTTTTTTAACGCACATGATTTCTCATTGGTCTTAGAGATAAACCCAATGCAACAAAGATAATTTAATGCCTGATTGACTCGCCGCTTTTCAATACCAATTTCAGCAGATAAATATCTAGTTGAAATTCCCACATATGGCCTACCTGTTATAAGCCCTTCTTTATATTCTTCAAATAATCTCTTGCAGACCTTGATTAGAACATTCTTAGTTTTGTCATTCAGAAGAGGAAAGCTGATAATGTAATTTATATAGTTTTGCATGGTTATATCAGAATGTTTTATATCATCCCTTATTTTCTGTGGTAACCTGTGGAATTTAATAGCCAGCCTAGCAAACCATTTGTTCCAAGTGGCTCTACCCTCCGGCATATGGACATTAAAACGTTTAAGTTCGCCTGTTTCAAATGCAGCGAAACACTCAACCAAGTCAAAGCGGACATCACCTTCCGCATGACCATGCCAATCTTTGAAAATGAACCGATCAGTGGCTTTATCTTGACTCCATGTAACGCTAGGGTTATTCTCCTCATGGAAAGGACAGCAGAAATATTGATCAGAATCTGGCAAGTCGTAGCCATAATAAGAAAATACTTTGCTTGCAAACTCAGGGTTGCATAGTATATGCTGCTGTAATTGTTCCAACTGATTTAGTGTATTATTAGAGCCAATACTGGGTACTACAACCTCTTCTACAACCTCTTGTTTGGGCACTACAACCTCTTGTCTTGGTACTACAACCTCTTGTTTTGGTACTACAACCTCTTGTTTGGGTACTACAACCTCTTGTTCGGGTACTACAACCTCTTGTTCGGGTACTACAACCTCTTGTTTGGGTACTGCAACCTCTACTGGGAGAGAATTCTTTTCAGTAGAGGTTGTTGTACCTTTCTGTCTGTATAATTGGCCTATAATATCTACGTCAACATCAATATTCTTAGCCTTTGTCAGGTAAAGGATTAGTCTAGCGATTTCATCGATACTTACAACAGGTAAATCTAAAGGTTTAATCTTCTCTGTAATAATATCATGTTGGATGAAACGGTACTGGTATCCTCTCACTTTCCCGTAAACATGGCGTTGCCGTCGACCTTTACGGATTTCCCAAATTCCGGGTTGAGAAACTTCTTCCCTTAATCTTGGACATCTGACCAGTACACCGCAACCGCGTGATGTTTTTATAATAGGAGCATCTTTGAGAAATGATAACTTACCTGTTAAATTACTAATTATATCAGAACATTCGAAATCTAAATCAATATCAACAATATTATCACCTAAGTAAATAGCAAGAGCTGTTATGGCTCTTATATAATGATCTAACCATTCACCGAATGAAATAAGTTTGCGGGAATGTTCTGCACCTAATTCAGGCCATCTTTTCACAAGGGGCTTTTTATTTTCGTTTGGTATTGGGCTCCAACCAAGTTTGAACATAACCTCAGCCTTTTTATGAAGGTCCATAATAAATTTGCTATCTACGCTCATATGTTATGGGCCTCCTCTGCTGATTGTTAATCTTCCCGTAATAATATTATGTACTATTAGGAAACATATTGTCAACAAGAAGTGGCTTTACAGGGAAGCACATTCTCTGCTATAATTATGAGTAGTATATTAGGCTGAGGTTTGACAGTGACTCCGAAAAGCTTTGTCGTTGCTGGGTTAAGCGCGTGTTACAACAAATGGGGGTCTAAAATCTGGAAGTACCCTCAACCCTTGAGTTGCAAGGGCTTCTCATTCTGAGATGTCAAACTCCAGTTAGGAGGAATAATATGAAAAATATTGGAGAGAGGATTGCTAAATACAGGAAGATAAAAGATTTATCCCAACGAAAGCTTGCTTCTCTTACTAAGCTTTCTTATGGATATTTATCCAAGATTGAAAATGGTACAAAAATACCAACGATAGAAACATTAAATATTATCGCAAAAGAGCTAGGCATCCCAATATCTTGGCTTATAAGTGATGAAGAAAGTGATAGAAATAAATTTGAATGGTATTATAAGCTCCCAAAGGAAATCCAAAGGTTCCTTGCAGATGAAAAATCTCGTGAAACTATCGAAATAGCTTACTTTTTATATAAGAACAACTTTCCTTTAACTGCTATTAAGGGTTTATTAATATGGCTATGGTTATTTCATCATGAATATCTAAACTTATTAACAGCAACCTATAAAGGAAAACCCAATACCCACTTAGTAGATTTAATGAAAGGTATTTCGAAAGGATACTTTAATATAGGAATCAAAGAAGGGCTTTATGAATGATAAACATAAGGTAAAGGGAAAGAAATTGTTACTACTTCTACTTTGAAGGTCCCGCATTATTAAAAAACAGTACCAAAAGAGATATCTGGTTTATAAACTGATAGTTTAAACCACTTGGGCTACTATATGCCCTGCTGCCAAGTTATAGTAGCCTAGAACCAACGCCCGTGCCATACAGTATTTTCCTAACAATCCCCGTAAAGACAGCCACTATTGAGGTAAAGACATAATGGAACAGCTCGCTTTTGCAGAGAATGCCCATTAACACCTTTAACAAGTTCTCATGATTTACCATCTCAATAAGTTTTATTACAATGTTCAAAATGGTCAAGAAAAATAGACATATTTTCCGGCAGTACCATTTAAGCTACAGTAAACTTTTTGCCCTGTTCAGTGCCCCACCGGGTGCGAGGTTCGAGTTTCTTTAAGTCGCAATCAAGTCGGGAAAACTAGAGTTATTTTCATCATCGGTTGGTAGCCACCATGAGCAAACATGGAGCTCTGTCATACTGTATCCCCCATCAGAACAACATATCCAAATAATACCAGAGAGGGTGCCGATATTACGATAAATAACATACTCATAGCTTGCAGAATTTTAATAAAGGATAAGGTACCGATCTATAAATTATAAGACCTGCCATAAACTGGCAGGTCATCTTTGAAAAAGTATCGTCTAGCTAGAAATAATACTTAGTTACTCATCTTCAAAACCATGACTCTTAAACTTTAGGGTACGACAGTTTTCGGTCACTATTCTTACAACATCGTTCGGTATCCCTTCGGGTACCTTTACCGTTATCTCAAGGTTAATTTCTACATCCGCTCCCACCAGGGAGCTTAAGTGGGAGATTACCTCCTGGGCAACGACGCCGGCGTCCCGTACTAATCTGGTACTATCTAATGTTACACTTCCGTAAAAACGCTTGTACTTAGGTCGGTCAGAAGTAATTAATTCCTCATCAGGTTTTGAAGAAGTTATAGCTCCTTTACCAAAACTTACTCCTGGCTCATTATTTTCTAAATTACTGGCTTCAATATAAGTAGAATAGGTAGTTTTACTAATATCATTCTTTCTTTTTGCTTGAGCTTCTTGGTCTAGCTGCCGCTGAGCTACTTCAGGTTTAACCAAGACACTGGCACTATCAAAATGAATATTTGTCATTATTAAATCTCCAAACTTTAAACCCTGATATTTTCCGTTTTCGTCGACATTGGTAGCATAGGCAAAATACTCAGTTCCGCAAATACCTTCACGGATTGTCTCCATTAAAACCGTCTCATCTTTGAGTCTGGGTAAATAGCAATAGGTAGTCAGATAACCCCATAAAGTTTTAATGTTAATATGCGGGTTATCTTTCCAGAGCCAACGGTCTAGTTCCATCTTTAAAAGAGCCGGTGACCAATAAACAATTAGTTGTTCAGCATTTTTCAACTTTTTATTGGCCCGAATAACCATACTTTCAGTACCGCCAGAAATACGGGTCACATCCCACGTTATGGGACCAGTTCCTTCCTGAGTGGGTACCAATAAGTAAGCATAAGCTTCTTGAATTCTAATATCCACCGTTTCACTGAACCGCTTAACATTGGATGTTACTTGTTTAGTTTGAAAAACATCTAAATTCAGTTCTTCTTTTTCTTGATCAATGGATTTCCAAGCCAGATATTGCTTGACTGCCCGCTCCAGTTCAGGTACTCTTTTTTTATCCGTGGCCACAAATACTAGGGTATTGCGATACTGACGCGGGCTGCTGCCCCTATTCTCGAAAATATCCTTAGCTGCTTGCAAAGCCGGTGATTCATCAGAACCCGAAGAATGATACTGTTTATATTCCAAAACTACTAAGCGAGTAGATTGCTCATCCGCAACATCAGCACTACTACTGGGGGCCATATGTACCCCAACAAAATCACCTTTATCCTTTATTGATAGCAACCTCTTTTTAATTTCTCCCTCTACCTCATCTTCTCTGACCTGTTCAGCTCTGTCAGCAGCCAAACGGTTAACACTAGGACGGGTATCAAACCAAAAACGGGTGTTATCACTGTACAAATATGTTAATTGTTCACTTAAACGGCGTAAGGCATCTCCGAATGTAGCTGAAGACTCTCCGGGCTGGACGCAGCCTAATTTAAGACGTACTTCCTCAAGCCCCCGCACCTTCTGGGCTGCCACCGACGGGGCGCTGCCTATGAAAATGGTCCTGGCCACCCGCCGGCAAGCGGAATAGCGGCCCAAGTTGGGATTGTCCCTGTCTATGGTTAAAGGCCTGGACACAGGCCCGTCAATGTCGGCGTCAATCACCGCCGGCCAGCCTTCCGGCAGGTACCGAGTCATCTCGTGCCGCACCGGCGGGCTGTCCAGAGGTAAAGTACCGGGCATAATCAAAAGGGACTTATCCTCCCGCTCCCAGAGCTGGTGAATGGCAGCCGCCATCAGGCGTAAAACCCCGCGGGTGCGCTGAAAACGCTCCAGAGTGGACCAATCCTGGTACAGCCTGTCAAAAAGTTCCGGGTGAATGGGGTAGGCAGCTTCCATTCTGCGCTGGTATTCAGCTTCGCTGCATTCCCTGGGGAATTCATGCAGCTGCTCCCGGTACATATTCATGAATGCGGAAATTACGGCGTCGCGAGCGGCATAGTCAACAGAAGGGCTGAACAGGCGGCGGCGCACAATTTCAAAGCTTTCTTCCATGGCCGCGGGCTTCCACACCGACTCCAGCCGCCCGAAGGTATTCTGCAGCCTTTCCAGGGCTGCCTGGCCGCCTTCGCCGCCAATCTCAATGTCCGATGCCGGAATACTGGTTACAACCATGGACCGACGGGACCGCTTGGCCCCCTCGGTAAGGGCCTGGGCAAAGGTCATGTTGGCATCGAAGCTGCCGGCACACAAACCGCTTACCCCGTAAATATTGCGGGCAAAGGCCACCCACTCGTCAATGAGCACCAGGGCGGGGCCAAAGGTGTCCAGCAGTTCCTTTATTACCCCCGACCCCGGGGATACCCCCTGCCGATCCTCTTGGGCCACCATTTGAAAGGCCTCCGGGCCTCCCAGTTGATAGGCCATTTCCCCCCACAGAGTGTTTACCACCGTGCCGTCGGGCTTTTTGCGGGGCTGGGCCGCGGATAAATCGGTACCCACCAGCACCGCCCGGGAAGTCCTAGGCACCTGGTTAATCCCGATATCGTTTAGAATGGATTCCAGGCCCGGGATGTCCCCCGGCACGATTTGACCACCGAATAAGTGATAGAGGGCCAGCATAGAGTGGGTTTTACCACCGCCGAAGGAAGTCTGCAGTTGGACCACAGGGTCGCCGCCCCTGCCGGAGAGCCGCTTTAAAGCCACTTTTAAAAGGTGGGACATTCCTTCGGTCAGATAGGTGCGCCTGAAAAATTCCACGGGGTCCTGGTACTCCGGCTCTGCTTCACCCAGCAAGACCTGGGCCAGATCGGCGGCGAACTCCGCCTGCTGGTACCTGCCCGAAGCCACATCCGGGTGGGGGGTTATTACTTCGCGCCAGGGCTTAAGGCCCGACGCGGTGCCGGTCTGAGTGGCGTTCCGGGCACTCTTTTTCCTTTCCTTTTTTGCCTCATCCTCAAACCTCCGCCGCAACAGATCCCTGCTTAACTTCTTTGACAGCCGGGCATGTTCGGAAGAGACGGCCTCCAATAAGCGGGTAATGGTGTCCAGGGCCCGGTAAGCATCATCGGTGGTAAAGGGCTGCTGGTGGGCCCAGCGGTTGCGCACTTCCCTCAGCTCGCTGACGTAACTGCGCCCGGTGTGCCCCAATTTCGCCTGGAACACCTCGTTCCAATTATTCCACATGATGACCAGGAGGGCCTGAACGTCCAGGGACAAAAAAGCTTCCTCGGCTTCCTTGCCCTCCTTTTTGCCCTCCAGGCCTATGGTACCCGGAAGGGATGTTTCAGAGACTATCTGCCACCACCTTTTCCCCCATGCGGCTTTAAGCTCCCTGGCTATGAAGGGGCGCAAGCCCCTCCGTAGTATTTCCAGTCCCTTCCCCACCCGCTCCAAGTTGCTGTATGACATAAAAGCACCTCCTCGCTCTTAAGAGAGTCGGCCCCTATTGCGGCTGGTCCGTCAGTTGGGCGGCTAATTCCAGCAGCCTCGGCCAGGCAACTACCAAGCTGTTGTAGGCTAGGGCTTCGCCAGCCCAGCCTTTTCGCTCGCAGACGGTAAACAGGCGGTACGACAGGTCCCTGGCCGCCTCTGCCATTGGACCAAGTTTTTTCAATAAGCGGGCCGCGGCCTCTTCCCCAAATTTCTCCAAAGCAAGAATCATGTACTGAACCGCCTCCCAGACAGTTAAACGGCTGTCGGTGGCCGGATCCCAATCTTCGGAATAATCTGCCCGGGCCAAGAGTTTTACCTTCCCGCCCTTGGCGGCGACGATGCCTGCGTCCACTAGTCCGCTTACACTGGTGTTTTTGGCCTTGGACAGAGTTTCCGCATCCCCGTACGGGCCTTCAGCCATGCCGTACTGCTCGAACCAGGCCACTGCCCAGCGGGTATCGCTGTCGTATTCCCCCTCCTGCTCGGCCAGGTATTCATCCAGTACTTGATTAATTAAGGCCAAAGCGGTACGCACGGTCATGGGAGAGCCGTCGGCTTCCAGCACCTTACTATAAGAAGAGAATACCGCCATGCCGGGCCCAATGGCCGCTTGGGCCAGGTCCACCGGGGCAATGTGGCTCTGCTGCAAATTTTTCAGAGCCTTTGGCAGCTGTTTCTTAAGGACTGAGAGAAATTCTCGCCGGGTGGCCACAGGGGCGTCCGAAGAGCGGGGACGGCAAACCAGCACGATGGAGGAAGCCAGGGCGTTGGTGCCGGAAGCCACCGGGCGATTGGTTAACTCCGTACGCATGGGCCAGGTGCCGGTGATTTGAAAACCGAATGTCACCAGGCTGTTGAGCATGGTTTCCCAACCCGTAGAAGCCACCACCTGACTGCCGTTTTCCTTAGCAATTGCATCCCCGCCGTTTTCCGCTTGTTTAAAGGCATAGTAAACGGTTACGGGATAGTCAGGATGGGTCCGGCTGCACATATGTTGAAAAGTTTTATGTAAACCTCGCTCAAAATGCTCTTTAGCTTTTTTCCTGCTGCCTCCAAAGCGATAAGGTGTGGCCACCAGTTCTTCGTTCTTAGGAGTAAGTAGTGTTCGGAACAATTCCGGGTAGATATCCCTTAAGGTGTGCCTGAGCCAGACGTAAAAGAAATCCGCCAGGTCAGCATAACCTATATTGTCGTAATAGGGTGGGTCTGTGGAAAACAATGATTGGGTTGCTTCGCTTAATATAGACGCAGCATCGCCCTGCTGCACTCGTCCTGCGGTTTTAGCAGGAGCAGCTGCCACTGCTTCAACCACCCAGTTGACACAGGAGTGCCAGTTGCCGGTGGATTCACTAAATGGATTTCCTTCGGCATAGTCCCAGTTCATGGGTATTGCCTGCCTGGCAAAAGTATTGCGAATGTTATCACGACTTACATCCCAGGAACATATGGACGAACCTCTATCTGCCAACTTATCCAGCGCCAGAGCCAAATAGGTTGCCACCGCATCGGCATAGGCCACAGCCCCGGTGCCGCCCCGGGCCAGGGGGATGTTATCACCGGCCATGCCAGCAACGAGAGCATCCTGCAATACTATTTCGCGGATTTGGTTAACCAGCTGGCTGAGGGTGGTTAAGGCCACCAGTTGACGGGGGGTGAAAAGGTCGGCAAAGGTGGTAAGACCGTATAGCGGAACATTAACTGCAGCCTTACCCACCAAATCACTTTCCGGCTGCCATTCCGGCACCGCCCCGGCTGCAATCGCCGCCTGTTCCTCTGTGGGCGCCAGATACACCCTGCCCTGGTGCCCTTCGACCACCACCGCCATCAGTTGGGCCTGCATACGCCCGGCCCGGCCCTCGGCCCGGATGTGATCAAAGGGCACCGGAGTGCCGCAGCACAAGCAGGTAGCCCCCCGGCGGTTGACTGTGCCATTCGGCGGTGTCCCCTTGCCGGTCCGGACACTAAAACTAACCTTCGGGGGATTCACCGTCTTATCCACCACCGGCTCCACCCAGGCCTCCTTGCCCTTCTTCTTGGATAACCAAAACTTACTGGTCAAAGGCATTTGGGCACCACAAGCCGGGTTGGGGCACTTAACCGTTCGCACCCACAGCCAGGCAATCGCATTGGCCTCCCCGCCACCATATTCTTTGGGTAATTGCACTTTGGGGTATAAATGGCCAATCTTTGCGTAAGCCATATCCCGTACCATCCGGCCGTAGTAACGTACATCTTCGGCCAGCCCGGCAGCACCCCGGTAATCTGCCGTCCCACCGATTTTCCGCCGGGCCTCGGGGTTCACCGGGGGCAGGTTGGCAAATCTGGGGGGAATTTCAATTAACGCTTTGTTAATCAACACTGCCACCGGGTTTAAGTCACCGGCACAGGCCATTAATCCCAGTCTTTGTGCTTCAAGGGGTATGCTACCACCCCCGGCAAAGGGGTCCAGTACCGGTGGAGCATGCTCGGCCAGAAAAGCATTTACCTGTTCCGGCTCAATGTCAGCGGGTAGAGTTATCCCTTTTTGTCGCGCCACACTTTTGGCAATCTCCAGCCTAGCTTTATTGATGACCTGTTCGTTTCCACTGTTTTCCCATTTAACTAATTCCTCAATAAGGCCAAATAAACGCCGGCGTTCTTCGTCCGCTGCTTTTCCTTCCAAATATTCACCGGGGTCGTCCACCAGGCTGGCGAAAAGCACCGCCCGACAGGTAGCTAAAGGCTTGCGGGACCACCATAAATGTAAAGTTGATGGATGACCGTGGCGAATAGACTTTTCTCGGGCACTTTCTTTATTAATTGCTTGTAAAGGTAATGCTACTTCAATAAGCTTCTTCCTATAGTTCATATCATTCGCTCTCCTCTGTTTAATAATTCATCAAGCTTATAATTTACACTGGTAGCAGCAAAATCCGGCTGAGTTGTAAAGGGTTGTTTGATATAAGTTAATGATGCCACCTGATTATTTTCAATAATGGCCACGGCCAGAATATAGTCCTCCGGCTTGTTTAAAGCCGTGAGAATTTCATTCTTAGTTACAGTTACGGTCCTGGCCCCGGCTACCCGCCCTTTAACCTCTATAAATCTCAGCTTGCCCGTTCCTGGTACCCTACTTTCAATATCGTAGCCGCAATTTTCAGCGGATACATCCCTCGGCTCAAAGCCCAGAGCCCTCTCCTTTTCCATAACGGCGGACATGGCCAGCCTTTCCACAACCCGCGTCTCCCCGGCAAAAAGGCCCGGGTCAGGCTGCCGCCCCTCCCTTAACGAAGCCAACAGCCCTGCCGGAACCACCAGGGCCCCTCCTATTACAACCGGTGGCCGAGGAGCAAGCTGTTTTTCCAGCTCCAGCTCTTTGAGCCGCTGAGTTAAGCGAGCCTGTAATTCATCCGCCCGGCGCCGGGCATTTGCTGAGTTTAAACGAGCATTGACTTTCCCTGCTTCCTCCTGTAATTTCAACTCTTCGGCCCGGTGGTCCCAATAAGCGATTTCCTTAGTTAGCCGATCCTTGACCGCAACCATAATTTTGTTGACCATTTCTTCCTTGCGCTTTTTGACATTGGCCAGATGCCGGGGCACTATGTGTTGTATGGCATAATCGATTGAAACTTTCTCCAAGGCTTGGCGCACCCAATGGCCTAAATCTAATGATTCCATTAAGGGTAATTCTTCCGGTTTCAAGGGCCTGTAATCTAAATAAGGTGCATAACCGGCCTGCCGGGCTCGGTTATTACGGTCTATCTCTACAAATTGCATTTGCCGGGATACCACCCTGCGATTTCCCCTGGCATCGGTATGCCCGTCAACAATGCTATGTTCCAGGTAAATCAGGACCCGGGGCTCAGTACCCATATCTTTTTCATCTACTAAAACAGTACCCTGCTTAAATAAGCCGCGGTATTGCTCAATAATTAAATCAACCACACTGTCCAGCAATGGATGGCCCGGACATATGAATGTGGCCATAGGTTTACCAGGTTGATTAATTAACTCTTTCTGAAAGCATACCCGCTCATACCTTGTGAGCACAGGCTCGCCAGTACCAATTTGTCTATCTCGCTGGCGAATGATGGCTGGTACATGAGTAATTTCATACCGCCGGGGCTCCCGCTCTCTTATATTGCCACCCAGCAGCTTAAATGCCTCTATAAAAAAGGAAGAAATAAAATGAGGTTGCAGCCTTCGAGCCTCTGCCCGCTCCATTTCCTCTTTAATGGCTAACACTTTACTAGTATCCATACTGTCCCGGGCTAAAGCTCTTTCTTCCAATAATTTTGTAATACGGTTACGGTCCAGGGCATTATCTACTACTTGATTAAGTCTAGCGCGTACTTCGGGCTTTTCACCGTAGCGGATAGCTTCCATAAGCAGCTGGCGAAGCTGGGTTCCCTGGAATACTTTGCCCAGTACATCAAAAACGGCACCACCCAAGGCTTCCCGCTCGGTTTCTAGTTTATTCAGCAGGCGTATAAAGACATCGCCTTCCCTAGTTTCTTCCGCTACCAGGTTCCATAGGTGACACACTTCTGTCTGGCCAATACGGTGGATACGACCAAATCTTTGCTCCAAACGGTTAGGATTCCAGGGTAAGTCATAATTTACCATTAGGTGGGCCCTCTGCAGGTTTATACCTTCGCCGGCGGCATCAGTTGCTATTAATATATAGACATCTTTATCCTGGGTAAAACGTTCCTGGGCCTTTTTACGCTCCTCGCGGCCCATCCCACCATGAATGGTTACCACTGCATCTTCTCGCCCTAACAGGGTGGTTATACGACGATACAGATATTTAAGGGTATCTTTATGTTCGGTAAAGATAACAAGTTTACGCCGGTGCCCCTGGTTATTAAATACCTGATCCACAGCCTTAATAGAGCCCCGCCCCTGTAACAAACTAGAAAGTTCTTCCCATTTCTTATCCTGACCACTTTTACAGAGTTTGCGGGCCATTTTTTCCAGTCTTTTTAGGGTAGCAATTTCAGCTTCTAGTTCAGCTATAGTTCGGGCTGCTGTAGCCTGGTCAACGATTTGTTCCTCGACTTCCTCTTCTCGGGACCCCGGAAAATCCTCAATATCCTCAATGTCTTCGGCGGAAAGAATGGGAATGTCCCAGGTTAAATTTATGGCTGAGTCAGCTCCGCGCTTGTTTAGTTTTTCTTCACGTAATCTCTTTTCCAGTCGTTCCCGACGCCGGCGTAGGGATTGGTAAATAGCTTCAGGAGAAGAGGCCAGCCTACGCTGCAAAATGGTCAGTGCAAAGCCAACTGTGCCTTTGCGCCCTTCGTTTTCTAAAGCATCGGCCCTGTCCCACTCTTCCCTCACGTATTTGGTTACCTCTTGGTATAATACCGCTTCCGGATCTGAAAGTTTATAAGTAACTGTATAGGCCCTTCGTTCCGGAAAAAGCGGAGTACAGTCAAATTTCAGCAATTGCTCCTTAACCAGACGCCTCATTAAATCGGAAGTATCTACGACATGAACACCATCCCTAAACCTACCCTCAAAGCGGTCTCCGTCTAAAAGTGCCATAAAGAGTTGAAAATCCTCTTCTTTGCCGTTATGGGGAGTAGCCGTCATAAGCAAAAAGTGCCGGGTAAGAGTTCCCAGAAGTTTACCAAGCTTATAACGTTTAGTAGCTTTTACCTCTCCCCCAAAAAAGGACGCACTCATTTTGTGGGCTTCATCCACAACAATTAAGTCCCAGTCAGTTTGTTTCAGCTTTTCCTGAATTTCTTCGTTGCGACTTAAAAAGTCCATCCTACAAATAATCAAGTCTTTCTCTGCAAAGGGATTACCGGTACGGCTATCCTGGACGGATTGCCTAGAGATGATTTCAAAGGGTAACTGAAAGCGACTTGATAACTCATCCTGCCATTGCTCTACCAGGCTACCCGGGGCACAGATTAAGCAACGCTTCAAATCGCCCCGAATGAACAGCTCCCTAATAAAAAGACCTGCCATAATAGTTTTTCCGGCTCCCGGGTCGTCAGCCAACAAAAACCGCAAAGGCTGCCTGGGTAACATTTCACCATAAACGGCAGTTATTTGGTGGGGTAACGGTTCTATTTGAGATGTATGTATCGCCAGCATAGGATCAAATAGGTGGGCAAGCTTGATGCGGTATGCCTCGGAAACCAGTCTGAACTTTCCTCCGTCAGCATCTAACTGCCAAGTTTGCCCGGGAGAAACAAGCTCCAAAAAAGCTTCTCTATCCCTGTAAAGTAGTTCCTGGCCGGTTTGCCCCTGCTGGTCTTTGTAAGTTATTTCTACCGCAGCGGTACCATACCAGGTGACATCAATAATGGTGACCGGAGCATCGGGCAAAATGCCTTTAACCATTGTGCCCCTGGTCAGATCTTCCAGCTTCATTTATCCCCTTCATTCCTCCTTAAATTTAAGACTTATCTATTCTAAGTTACAAAATTATAAAGTTTGAAACTAATTCCAAAATATAACTCTATTACTTAATTCTAAAAGAATATAAAAACTCCTCTAAATTACTGGTATTTACAAGACCGGGATAATAAGGCATGCAAGTACAAAAAAATAGGCCTTGTTTATCAAAGTAAGCCTATTCAAATGGAACCTATTGATAAGAATCTTACATAACGGCCCCTAAAGGACATTAAAACAAGTGAGAATTTCCGGCGGTACCTAACCAAACCCTTTAAAAACTTTCAGCTTGTTCGGCACCCCAGGGGGTGCGTGAGATAATCAAGGAAAGGAGGTGAATGGAAGCTCCTGGTATTTTATCCGTACCTGGTGAAGGCTACTGCATCACCCCGGCTCGTATGCCGGGGATAATTATTTCTAAGGAGGTTGATTTAGATGAAAACTCATAACGTAACCCCATACCCGGCCTACGGCCATACTGATTTGGTAATGTTTCATGCAGAACTGGGTGAAGTAAAACTCGTTTCCGTCAGGGAGAAAGAGTCTATTCCCGGCACCGACCCGGTCCACACCAGCCAGGCAACTGTTATAGACAGCAATGGCACTTCACATGTTGTTACTCTTTGGGAGCTTTGGTATAACCAGCTACCACTACCGCATTTTATTGTTGAAAGAGAAAAAGAAATGAAAGAAGAGCAGCAACGAGAAGAATTACGTTATGAAGAATTATTCTACCACCAGGAATATGGCCTTGTTCAGGTTATTGACAGAGGTAACGATAATATCTGGAAATGCCGCTTACTCTCTAATATCGATGTTGACTGCCCCATCAAATTTGACCTGAACCTGGATACTTTCTCCGAAGAACACCTGCTTCCGTACGAGCAGCTCAAAGAGTTTTATTGTTATCGTAGTGAATTGATCCCGATATCCAATCTAAAAAAGATTAAGCCCAAGGACAGGCATCTTTATGCGGTCTACAGCGACAGTTCCTATGACATCCCAATGGAAGGCTTGGAGGAGTTTGTCTTCGTAGTTGCTGACCTCCCCCGCCGAACTTATACCCGGCATATAAGCACTCTTAACGGCATTAAAAAGGTTACCCGAAAAGAATGCCCCAAGGTACTGGCTGTTGGTGAAACTACCGGTAAGTTTTATATTATCCCGGCATTTTTGCTTTGGCGGGTTACCGGGGAGTTTAAAGTTAATGCCACAGGAGAGAAGGTTGCTGAACGGTATATATGGCAGGACCCTCAAAAATCAGAATTGATTCCGGTAGAACCGCCAGAGTGGTTTACTTATTCCCTTCTGGGAAATAACCGGTCATCGGTCACAGAAACAGCAGACGAGACAATTCATGAGGAAAAGATGTCCTTCTATACTGATAACAGTCAAGTTCCTACCAAACAAGTACTGTTACAGCACGTAAACCGGAATGCGTGGTACTGGAAATTACCTCCGGTATCCGCCAAAGAATTAGGCCTCAGCTTAGTAAACATCAACTGGTCAGGAAAGCCGCTAAAGGTAGAAAGCCTAGTCGCAGTTATAAAGGTTAGGTATAAAGGGCGGCAATATAAAATCCCGGTTTTCCTGGGCCCCAATAGAGAACTGAAGGTAAAGGTGCGGTCACGTAAAGTGGCCGCTTTTTTATGCCGCTACACCAGCTTGAAGCATGCAGAGTTACGCTTATCTAAGGTAAACCGTTAGAAGATGGTATTAAGGGCGGCCCCAGTATAACGAGGCCGCCCTTAAATAGGATTTAAATAAAATAAAGAAAGGATGGGATAATCGTGACTGACAAATTTAACCCAACCCAGCATTTACGCACAATAATAAGGAGGCGGAAAGTAAAAGATCCAAGTACGGGCAAGGATAAATGGGTAACCGAAGAGCACCAGTACCTGGACGTGAAATGGCGGATTGTCTGGTTCCGGCAGGTATATCCCGAAGGCTTTATTGAAACCCGGGAAATAGCTGTAACTGATCATTTGGCCCGGATAGAGGCTATCGTATATGACAGCGACCCTTCTAGCGGAGGTAAACGCCTCGCGCAAGCAAGACGCCAGGTACTGGCCTCCGCTTTTCAGGATTATACGGAAAAAGCTGAAACTCAGGCTATAGGTCGGGCATTGGCCCTTGCAGGATTTGGAACCCAGTTCTGTGATGAACTGGATGAGGGGGATTCTTTTAGTGACAGTCCTGTTGAGACTACTGGTAATCATCACCCTTTTAACGGAAAATCCCAGCAGCAAGGTGAAAACAACACACCTGCAGCTGAACATATTTATGAAGCCGCTGCCAGTAAAGGTTTATCCCGGCAAGATACTAACCTGCTGTTGTATTTTAAGTATCATAAAAATAACCCGGCTGAGCTTAACCATGAAGAGATTACGGAATTTATCCAAGGCATTAAAAACACTTCAGCGGAGCGCCTACAGGCCTTTGTTAAGAAGCTGCGCGACAGTATGAAACAGGACCACGTTGCTTAAGAACTAAACACCGCCCTGCCCGGTGTTGGCTAAATGCCACCGGGCAGGGCTTTATTAATTCCAAGGGGGTGATTTTGCTTGGCTTGGAAACAAAACAAAGCCACTGTTTTAACCCATGAGCACTGGAGAACATTAGTTGATTTCAGCCTTAGAACCATCCTGGCCGTTGCGTTGAGTACCATTCAGCTAATCAGCAAGGGCACCTTTAAATTGGTAGATATTATTACTTTAACTTGCAGAAGGAAATAAATATGTACTGGACTTATTGCCGTCAATGCGGTAAATGGAGTGTTTCCGCCTCTCCCCTTTCTAAACTCCGCAACACCAATTGCCCCTACTGCGGTCATCCTTTAACCGAAGATGATGAATACGGGCCCAGTGCGAACCCGCCATCAGTAAAAGAGAAAGGGAGTGATGAGATCAGTGATGAGAGTTGATAATTTGGCCACC
Source organism: Desulfofundulus sp. JL263-se (assembly GCF_056316025.1). Taxonomy (NCBI): domain Bacteria; kingdom Bacillati; phylum Bacillota; class Clostridia; order Eubacteriales; family Peptococcaceae; genus Desulfofundulus; species Desulfofundulus sp. JL263-se. The sequence continues at coordinate 2,597,362 of NZ_CM149993.1, forward strand.
CCCAACAGGGGTGGCCAATCTAGTTTTGCCGTAGTCCCAGAAGATAACCATATATCCACCGCTGCCTTTAATACAGTAAAAAAGCTCAGGAAGATAAAGCAAGAATTAAATGCCTTTTTTGTGGAACGGGAAACGGTTATTAAAGACCTTATCCGGGCCCTGTGCATAGGTGAACACCTATTTCTTGCCGGACCTCCGGGTAGTGGAAAAAGTATGCTGGCCCGGGCCTGCTGCAGTCATATCGAAGGCGGGCGTTTCTTTGAATGGTTATTGAACAGAACCACAGACCCCTCCGCCCTGCTGGGCCCCTATTCAATTAAGGCCATGGAGCAGGATAGATTTATCCGTAAGTCAACTAACATGCTACCGGACGCCCATGTGGTATTCCTCGATGAAATCGGGAAGGCCAATGAGCCGGTGCTTAATATTCTGCTTTCTATACTAAATGAACGTATCTTCCATAATGATGGCAAACCAGTGCCGGTTCCCCTACGAACCTTAGTAGCGGCCTCAAATGAGATGCTTGACGATGACAGTCTCTCAGCCCTATATGACCGCCTGCTTTTCCGACATCAAGTGAATAGGATTAAGGACCCTTCAAACCGGGTGAAGATGCTGCAAATGACCGTTTCCCAGCGGGCAAACCCGGTAAAACAGCATCCTAAAACCACGGTTACCATTTCGGAACTGGAGATGCTTTCCTCTTATATAAACACAGTAGCCATACCGGACATGGTTTATCGTACCTTTGAAAAGCTGCTGCGGGAATTAGAAATTAACCACGGTATAACTATTTCCGACCGCCGGGCCGTTGCTTCTATGAAAGTATTACAGGCAGAGGCAGCATTAAATAACAGAGACCGGGTGGCATTATCGGATTTCCGGGCCATCACCCATGTATTATGGCAGCGGCTGGAAGAACTGGATGTGATCGAAGAAGAAATCGGTAAGCTAGTAAATCCCTACGAATTGGAACTTAAGAAATTAAAGGAACGCATAGCCGAAATCCACCAGTCAGTGAAAGATATTGAAGACCGCACAGAAAAGACTAACAAGGCCATAGAAGCCAAAGTGCATTATGAAGAAATTATGAATAAGCTAACGCAACTGGCCAAGCAGGCCCGGGAAGCCGGATTTGATAACTCTGAGATTTTATATGTCCGTTCCCGGGTTCACCGGTTAAACCAAAAGATGTTACGTGAATGTTTGGGGATTGGAGACCCCGGAGAAGATGACGAGCTACAAGCGCCGTTTTAGGAGGTAATAATATGGCTGAGGCTCAGAATATTCCCAATTTATTTGGTTTATCCCAGAAACCCGGATATAAAACCCAGGTCATTAAGCAGGAGATGTATGATGCCGACCTTTACCAAGACATGCTGGATTTTTCACCAAATCTGAGAGAAATAGTGGTCAGGGGTAAAAACTCTCTGGCCACTTTTGATAACCTTGCCCAAGACATATACCTTGCCCTTTTTAAGCTGAACCCGGAATTAAATCCCGATGAGGTTATCAAGCCGGAATACCTGCCGAACAAACGGATACTGGTTGCCATGATGGAAAACGAGGACTTCAAGCGCCTGCATTCCATGACCCGGTTGGATAGCGTAGGGACGGGCCTGGGGACCCAAGTTCTGGTTGAAAAGATATTGGGAAAGTTAGAGCAGCTAAATAATAATCAAGGCGGCAACCACCCTACTTGTGATGATGAACAGCAAGATACTGGTACCTGCAACATTAACCCTGAAGTGGCTAAGAAAATGCCAAATGTCAGCCAGGGCGAGCTTTATGATGTATGCAAGTCAGCCCGTAAAGAAGTTGAAGAAACTATAAAAATGGGCAAAACTTGGTGTATCGAGCCAGGTAATCCTAACGCCCGTATCAGTTATCAAAGTAAGAAAAAAGCTCTGGAAAGACTACGCAGCAGCCCCAAGCTAAAGCACCTTACTGACCTGGTAGGAAGGCTGCGGCAGGTGGCAATTAAGTGTATGAAAAAAGGTGTTGATGGCTCTAGTATTAAAGAAGTATCAGTGGGGAATGACCTGGAAAAGGTATTTCCCTCAGAAATGATGCTTTTAGCCAATAATGTAACCCGGAAAGACTTCTACCGTCGTTATCACCAGCGGGAATTAATTCAATACCGGTGTGACGGTACCTCTCCCATGGGCCACGGGCCGATGGTGGTATGCTGTGATGTTTCTGGGTCCATGCGAGGAAAACCAGAGGAATGGTCCAAAGCTATGGTGGTGGCATTGGCCGAGGTTGCCCAGCGGGAGAAACGGGATTTTGCCTGTATCTTATTTAACAGCCAGTTGGTGGGCACCTGGATTATTCCGCGCGGAACATGGGACCCAAGCTCGTTAATTGACGTGGCCGAAACGTTCCCAGGTGGCGGAACTTCCTTTACTTTTCCACTTGAGAAAAGCCTGGAACTTATTAACACCAGCCGATTTAAGCATGCTGACGTAGTATTTATAACAGACGGGAAATGTAGGGTTCCGGGAGAATTGTTGGTTCAAATTAACCGGGTAAAAGCACAAAAGGAGTTTATTATTATTACCGTGCTAATAGACACCGACGGCAAGGATATTGAATCTGTCCAGGAATTTTCGGATGAGGTAATACTAATCTCCAACCTGGCGGATTTAAACGATGATGTCGCTGAAAGGTTAATTTCTACCTTATAAGCTACTACGGGACGGGCCTGGTTAAAGGGGCCCGTCCCTAACATTTTACGGAGGTGAATGTCATGTCTATTATTGCTGTCAGTTCTAACAAGAACATTCAATTAAATCCCGACTGCCTGCTAGGCTACCTGGAATTTCACTCTATCCCTGAACTACGGATACACAAGGCCGACCTGACCAAGCTATGGCATAAACACGGCTTACCAAAGGAATTTCTACCTAATGAGATCAGAGCTTGTGATGCTTTCCGTCGGGCCACGGCATCAGCACAAAAAACCGTAATCGTTAACTGGCAGGGCAGGCAGTACACCGCAAGGCTCATGGTGAGAGAAGTTAAAAGTGATATAAAAGAAATAGTTCGGCTGTTAGTCCGGGAGGTCGTGGATACGAGGAATGAAGTTTTGGAATATGCTACTGTTGGTAAGATGGTCTTTAATCGAGAAAAGGAATCCATGGGGATACAATGTAAGAATGGCTTTTTAACCGACTTGGACTACCAAAAGATACTGGAACAAACTGTTACCACCTTTAACGAATACGTAAACTACCATACCCGGGACACCATTCGTAATATCGTCAACAAGGTTATTCGCTCCACAAACCCGGTGAGAATCATTCCCCGCTCCCAGGGAAAATTCATCCCCAAAAGGGCTCACGGTACACTCCTTGGGTTACAGGGGTTGCTGCAAGACCTAAAACCCTATTCCACTACCCAGGAATGCTGTATGGACCTCATACCTATTGTAGATACCGCAGAACAGCGACAACTGGTTGCCCGGCGCGTAAATTCGGAACTTGGTGCTGAACTGGATGAAATGGTAGCCGAACTCGCTGAACAGTTAAGTTCAACTAACAAGAACATTAACATTGAAGCCGTACAGCGCATGGCCAACCGGGCCCAGGACATACAGCGGCGGGCCTTGGAATATGAGAAGTTATTAAATGTCAGGCTTTCTGTATTACGTAGCCAACTTGCTGAATTTATTAAAAGGACTAAGGCTTCTAATGTGCTCGAATCCAAAGAAAATATCAGTATTTGTTAAGCCATTAGGGCGCCGTTAATAACAGCGGCGCCCTTTAACTTTACGCCTTTACTATAAATACAGAAGTAAAGTATGTACGGTCCCCACAAGATATACTTACAACTTATTACTGAATGAGATGAGGTTTCTGGATAGGGAGCATTTCCGGGTTATATTGTTAAATACCAAAAACCGGATATTTAAAATTGAAACGATATCGATAGGCACGCTAAATTCATCAGCCGTCCATCCCAGAGAGCTTTTTAAGTCTGCGATTAAAAACAGCGCTGCCGCAGTAATTCTAGTGCATAATCATCCCAGCGGGGACCCTACTCCAAGTAGTCAGGATATTATTGATGTAACCCGGCGGTCAGCTGAGGCCGGTGAAATCCTAGGTATTGAATGCTGGATCGTGTTATAATCGGCGATGGCGTCTTCACTAGCCTTAAGGAAAAAGGATTGCTATAAAAGCTAATATCACATGTTATAAAAAAGGCTTCCATTTATCTGTTAACCGTCTTCTGTTTTCAAGCACCGTATAAACTTCTATTACCAACTATAGGTTAAACTGAATACCGGCATACCTCTTAAGTTCGGCTACGGTTTCATCATGGGACATGGCCTTGCGGCAAGGGCGGTCACTAGTTATGTTGTCGTAGGAGTCGGCATGGTTAAATAGACACTCCAAAGAAATTTCTTTCTTCTTTTAGCCCTAAGGATAACCTTCACTGTTCTACCATTTGTGGTACTTTAGGAGATCCCATCTGCGATAAGCACCAGATTTAGTGTGAAATTGTATTTACACTCGCATACCTCCGGCAAAAGGATAACCCACCTTTTTTATAAGCCCTTCTTCCTGTATGTAATATTAGTAGAAAATGCTTAAATGTTAGAGTACCAGCCGTGGGTAAAACCCCTCTCTTACAAAGCACTCCACAAAGCTTTTACCATAAAATACACCAGGATAAGCACCAAAATCGGCCAGGCGTATGACAGTAGGAGAATGCCCAGCACCACAATCAGACCCACTGCTAGTATTTTCGCCAGTAACTCCAGCATAGGAGATCAACTCCGTTACTTTATAAGATAATAAATCACCGTGGCAAGACCTGCTGCACCCGTAACCCAGATAAGTTTTTGGATTACAGAAGCTATTACCTCTTTTCTTACCTGTCGGTAAAAGTCTCCCGGCAGCTGTTTTAGTTCTCGATTACGGACCACAGCCTTAAAAGCCTCAGCCCTGGAGCGGTTAATCAGAGTATGTATAGATTTGATTTCAGGCCAGAAACGCCCATTCTCTTTAAGGTAGGTAGCAAGGACCCAGATAAGGGTTAAAAAACCGTCCGAAAGCTGCTCACCTGGAAATTCCTCCCTGCCCTCCTTTAGCTCGTTGTACTTGGTAGCAGTGAAGTTCAGCAGGGACTTATACAGCGAATCAGCCTCTACTGTCTTTACGGACGGGGTACCTGCGTAAGCTATAATTCTCGCTGCAATATCTTCCAGAGTTAGAGAACATATGCTCTTAAGGTCACTGCACTCAAGAGCATGGCTCAAGTCAGAGAAAATATAGAGGTATTTATCTACCGCTTTTTTACGCTTGCCGCTGTTCCAATCCTTTTCGGCTGACTTAACCAGTACAGCAGCATAATAAATTGCTGTAAAGTATCCTATACTCCTGCCGTTTATTTTTACCCGAGCAACTGGATGAAAATTAGTTACATATTCATACAATTCAGATATAGCAGTTGACGCCTTTTCTAACTCATTATTACTAAGCATTTTCGAAATGTTATTTGATATATAGTCAAACCATTTTTGGACTTGATTCTGTGCTTTCGGCACAAGATTTATATAAAACCGCTTACTTTCCAGGTCTACACCTTTGAACTCCAACCCAAGGGCCGGGAGGTCTTCTGTGAGCTTCTCCGCTAGCCCGCCGAAAAAGGTCAATAAAGTAAGCTTGTAGGCTTCTTCATAGAAGTTAAGAAATTGTTTTAGCTGTTTTATGAATTCTTTCTCTCTATTATCTATATTATTTACTGCATTAACCAGTTTTCTATCATGACCAAATGCTTCGTTAATAATCCCCCTGGCTATTCGCCCTCCAACAAAGGGAATGGGAATAGCAATGGCCCCAAGGATAGAACCTGCCACGGTTGCTACTTTTTTTACATCCTTTTGTGCAGATATTTCCCGGGTAGTCTCAACAAATTGATGCATACTTATTGTTAATTCCCTCAGCTTACTTGCAAGCTCTTTGGAATGTATAGCCATCGAAGACCGCAGGAGTCCCGCCAGTTTATCCGAAAAGCAGTACCGCTGAGCTAATCTTTTGTCCGGGAGGTTTTTAGCTAGACTATCAAGGAGTACCTTATATTCATTTAGTAGGTGTGTAAAGTCAAATAACTGCTCTATTTCCTCGGCAAGCTCTTTTGGGTTTGCCACACGGAAATATGTCTCCATGAGCTCTTTAAAGGAAAGAGTGCAATCTTCACGTTTAGCCTCTCGCTCTAACTTAACAAGCTTTGAAAGCCTTGATTCTATCGGTGCTATCGCTTTTTTTACATCTGCACTGGCCTTTGCAGGGATATATTTTGCAAGGTAATTAAAAATATTGGAAGGCAGTTTTTGTTTCAAGTGATTTTCCAGGTCGCGGTACTGCGATTTTGGCTGGCGAAAGTAAGTTTCAAGTTGTGCATAGCTTACTTTCATATTAACCCCCCAACATTTAGAACAAGTCGAAAATATCGAGGCCGCTGCTGACACCATCTATGGCATCAAGACCTTCAAGAATGTCGTGCACCTCAGAGAAATCTAAACTTGTACTCATATTTTCTACGTGGCCCAGAGGGCTAAAATCCCTTATGAAATCCACTTCTGGGTATTCGATATCGGCATGGTTTGAACTTTCGGACACGACGGTTTCGCCCCCCATCCCATTGGATGCCGAAGAAAAGACGAGGTGACCGTCTTGGAACACTGAATGCCCGCCCATGGCATTTGGCATGGATGTAAGCTCTATCCCACCATCTGCACTTTCAAAAGTTTCTCCTCCAAAAACATTAGGACGTGAACTGCCAATTTTATGTCCCAAAACGCTGCTTCCCTCATAAAAATCAAATCCACCGAAATGATTACGCTGAAGAGAACCGGCAATTATACTTCCTTGGCTACCAAGCGCGTCGATTATGTCATAACTGCCATCAAGGTTTTCCTGCACGATGAATGACTTGTCACCAAAGATATCGCCAACCCAGTAGTCGCCAAGTGTATCTCCGACCATTGGTAAGGACATTAACCCAGAAGTCATATTTAAGCCTGTCATTTTACCGAATATAAAACTATACAGGGCTGCAGACATTTTTTTCTCACCTTCCTAATTTATTTATGAGTTGCTCTTTTGAGGCATATGTAACCTATTACTCTATTTGATGGGAGCCGCAAAGCAAAGCGATGGCTTCTGCGCTGGCCCCTATAAACATGGGTGCAGGGCTCCATATCAAGGGTAGCTGCTCGATCTTTTTTAGAAAGAACAAACTTTCTGTCATTTATAGGAAAGGAGCCTGTTGGGTTAGGTATTTTATTTTAGTAATCACTAAAAGCAGAAAAAACGACCATGCTGCTTATGGCCGCTTTTGATTAAAAATCAAGCATTCTTTAAGCAGCTTGGCAGCCATAGCTTTCAAAGCCTTAGGCCCATAGCTTTGCGTCCCGGTCTTTCGACCGGTTTGCCCGGTTTTTAAAAATAAAGCTAACAAGAATATACAATAAGATGGCGAAAGTAAACTTGATATATTTAGCAGTGTAAAGGTACTAGGTGTCATAATGCCAAATATTGTTGAAATGTGTTGGCATATACTGCTTAATAAGGTAAGTTATTCTAATAATTCAATATTTCTATACATTATATAAATTTCCTGCAAAGAATTAGAACTTTTTTGCCATTTTATAAAGCTTTAAATCCTATAATTACAGAGTATTTTTCATTTCGCGGAATAAGCGAAACCAAATCTGCTGGAAATATAGATACACAAGCTTGAGAGGGATAATGGTATGGATACAGTTACCCCGGAGCGGTTAACGGAATTTGAACAATACTTAATTAGCACCGACAAAAAGACCAGCAGGTGAGTCTATTTTCTCTCTGGTATGAAAATCAATGGGAGAAGTCTTCTCCCCTTCCTGCCTTACACCCGTTGAGTTTAGCAAGTATAAACGCTTGCTTAATGAGTAATAAGAAACCAGCCACTTATAATAAAGCAATGGTAGCCCTTAGTATTTTGTAAATGGGCTATTAAAAGGAGGATATTGCCAGCATGGCCTAGAAGGAGAGCGAAATGGTTATCAAAGAAGGAACAGCTGCAGCTATTGCGGGCTATCTCAAAGAAGTATGATATTTTCAGGGATGCTGCGGTAATCATGCTTATACTCCAAGGAAGGCTGCGGGTGTCCGAAGGTGTTTACCTTAAGAAGGAAGATGTTATTTTGTCCTAGCAGAAAGCCAAGATTATCATCCGTTATGGTAAGGGGATTAAATGGCGGGAAGTGCCGCTGAATAACGATGCCAAAAAGGCACTATTACAATTATGAGTCCACCAACCTGGGAGAGAGTCCCTGGTTTTTCTGTTCTCCCAAGAGAAACAAGCCTTTTACCACCAGGGTCATACAGATGGCTGTCAAGAAGTATACCCGCCTTACTGGGTTGGTAGTGACACCCCACCGGCTGTGGCACACCTTCTACCACAACTTGGTGGCAGACGGTATCAGCCTAGATGTGATGGCCATGCTGGCCGTCAGCTCAATATCAAGATCACAGTAATTTACACTACTCCTGGAGAGCGGGATCTTAGAGCTGCAGTTGACAATCAATAAAGACTCCGAAGGTAAGAAAAAGAACCAATGTTATTGTAATGTTATAATCAAAAAGCTGCCCCAATTACTGGATGCAAACCTCCAGGATATCTACTGGGTGCTTTAACAACTTCTGGTAAGCTACGAATATCTGAATAAAATGGCCTCTGGGGTTAAGAACAATCTTCAAAACCAGCTAAATCATCCCTACCCAACCTATAAAAAGCTATTCAAGTGCATAAACGGCAAGGCTGTCCTACCTTAATGTAACATTGTAACAATTTATAATTAACATAAGTTCTAAGGCTCATCCCCATTATTTCGACATACTTCAAAAGACAAACATTGTATAATTAATTAACAATAATTCAGAATGGAAGGAGGGAAGGATATGCGTAAAGGTATAGCCTTACTTTTATTAGCGACGTTATTAGTATTTATATGGTGCTCTACAGCCTTCGCCGGCACCGGCCGTTGGATCGGAAACAGATATTATTACACCTATGATGATGGTACTACTGCAACGGTGTACAAAATAGGAAATAGATGGTATATTCACTGGGATAATGGACTTAGCGCAACATCTTACAGAATCGGTAACAGGTTATATACCGACTTTAGCAACGGCTTAAGTTCTATGAGTTATCGCCTGGGTAGTAGATATTACACTGATTATAGTAATGGATTATCTTCAAGTAGTTACTGGCTGGGTAACAGATATTACACCGATACCAGCTGGGGTGATCACTATTCTGGATATTACTTGGGCAACACCTGGTACGACTACAGGTATTAAACCCACATTACTGTGATATAAGGGCGGTCCCCTTTCCGGCCGCCCTGTTTATCTAACATTATAATTACAATCCTGTCATGGAATGACTGTAGAACTCGATATCCTCGTGCTGCTGCACCACCAGCCGGTACAGCCTATCTATATGTTCGAAGAGGAGCTCAAAGTCTTTACGGACGCTGTTGACCTCTGTTCCCCTCAGCTCATGAATGAGACCGTTGACAGCCTAGCTGCTTTCTAAGAAGCTATATCAATTATACGGTGCTAACCAAGAAAACAGACTTAAGAAGGTTTAAAATAGCCTGCCCGGAGCGAAGTTGCCCAACTAACTTAATACAACCTGGAGCAGGTACCTTCTCTATTTAACAACATCATCGGCAGCATCTTATCTTAGGCCGGTAAAGCGTTGTCCGTGGAGCTGACTACCCGCTTACGAAAACTTCAACCAGGCTACGACTTATGTGGTCACGTTGATACCTGGCAATATCCACTGGAAAATGAAGTAAGATAGTAATGCAGGATATGGCCGTGGTCACTGGCAAGAGTATAACCAATTTAGCCAATGGCCTGTATCAGGTTATATCGACCTTCGATAATATAGTCAATATAACCCAAATCATGAAAATTAACGCTAAGGTTGCCGCTACGAATATGACCATTACCCACCAACGACATTAACTTGACTTCGGCAGCGACCAAAGGTTATGGGGATGTATAGGCTATTACCATGCATAAAGTAGCCGATCTGATCTTCCAGACAATAAAGCTGGGCCAGATAACCCTCACGGAGCTGGCAGCTAGCATGGGCCGGATAATCCCGCTGGCCCAGAGCTGGTCGTAAACTACGAGACACTGTTTGGCGAAATGGCCACCCTCAGCGGGATTAAGGGCTCTGCTACAGAAGTCAACATCTAGTTCCAAGTTGTGCTACAGGGACTGATACTGCCGACAAAGAAAATATAGGAGGCATTACGGCTGCTGAGTGCGGAGACCGGCAAATAACTGATTCAGATCTGCGGACTTGGCAATGACCTGTAGCCAGGTTCGCCCTTTTGAAGCGTCCTTGGCCATGCCGGTGGTCACATTATAGTTGTATAACAGTACCCTAGGATTTCTTCACTATTCTGCCCTGGCAAAAAATGGGCAAGAAGGTTCTCTTGAGCAACTGCTACAGCCAGTGCGACGCCACGGAGATTCTAGGTAACAATATTAACAGCACTGTCCTTAACTACGTCTCATGCTGTTATAACAGTATCCTGTTATCCTGCTATAGCAGCATCCTGTGATTCTGCTATGCTATCATGCAAGCTGCGCTGCTATTTATCATTACAGGATCCTGTTATACTGTTATCCAGTGATACTGCCATATCTGCATCCTGGGATACTGTTGTGTTGTTACCCTGTGATACTGCTATAACAGAATCCTGTGATGTTGTTATAGCAGTATCCTGCTGTCCTGGGATACTGTCATCCTATGACAGGAATTCTATAGTTGTGACCAACCGGCTGATTATCCCTGTGACTGCCTGAAGAAGTCCGGAACCTCAGACTAAATTACCTCTGCACTAGGTAGGCTTACTACTTACACCAAAATAACTAGAGAGATTGGTAGCAATATAACAGGATAACAGTATAAAAGTATAAAAGTATAAAAGCATAATAAAATGAACCTGAGGACAGCAGCCAAAGTAAAGCAATATCATTCGACAGCCTGTCCCCCTCTATCGAATATTGAGGCCACCATAGCAACCCTAGTCCTGACCAGCTCTCAGATCGAACCTTCCTGACCAAAGAAGAACCATACGACAGGCCACCGGAGCCATGAATAAACCTTCCGTAAAGTAACGGAGGACAGCGCCGGGGGCACACCATGGTACTGTTAAGGAAGGGGCCAATGGTAGTGGCGCAGTGATATCTGCTCTTATGGCTACATCCCGCTGATTTGAATCCATTGAGAAGGCAACAATTTAATACCGGCTGCTGTCAACCCGCTGCTGGTAATTCTTTGCTCACTGGCCAGGGCTGCTTTAAACTGATTAACCTGTTGAATTTGTTCCTATCTTAGGCCAAGAATCTTAGGCCAAGAAGCTGGCCGTGGGCTGTCGGCGGCATATCGGCTCCCATGCTCGTGGCAGTGGCAGCCAGGAACACTAATGGCGGCAGGCGTACTCCTTTACTTTCAAGCTGATTATTAACCTGTCAATATTCCTGTAGTAGACCGTAAGCGGTAGTGGTAACCTTAAGTCTAATTTAAGGACTTCGACCCGGAATCCCCGCTTGGCCAATGGAGGTCAAGGTATTAAGGCTGTTACTTAACCAGGCCATTCTGGCAATCGGACCGATCTACATTTCACGATCTCCGAAGGTTTCGTAACCAGGGCCTGGCGGGATTAACCTAATAGGCTGCCGCCATTGAAATAGTTCATCACCCAGTACAGCAGCCCTTGATCAATACCGGCATGATACTCATTTAATTGACCATCTAAACCACTTATTTCCATTTAAAAGTTACCGATGGTAAGGCACCGTCCCGTCATTGGCCTGTAGTTATCGCCGTACGTATTTTCCAGGCATCTGCCAGTAAAGATATATTGGCTGCAGGTGCCTACCCTACTACATAAAAGGCTGCTGCGTAAAGTCAATTCGGGAACCTGTAATTGTGATTGCCAGCAGGGTGCGAGGTATTGCGACCGGCAATACCCCGTACCCACTAGGTTGGTGGTGTCTATCGAGTAAAGGTTCAGTAGGTCGCTGGTTTTGGCTTAAGTTTACCGGCAACAACCAGGTATTGTTATTTCCAGAGTGACCTTCCCTTTTGTTATTGCCAATATGTAGATGCCCAGCAAATATTAGGCTGTTGAATATGTCGTTGTGGGGGTAAATTATATGGGAGACATTGTTTTCTCAGTTGTGGAACCCAGGGGACGCTTTCCCGGAGCTTGTATTCGTGTTCAGCCGTAATTTGGCCGGGTACTATGAAGCCTTTCTCTAATTCATAATCAAATGCAGCAGCAGCCAGGAACAAAGCCAACTTTAACTGACCAAGTAACCGGATTATAATCTCCATAGCCAGGTAGGTGTTAATGGTATAACAGTAACAACTACTATACTCCTCCGCATGAGGCGCATAAATTGCAGCAGCATTAATAACTACCGGCTTCGTATCTATAGGATCATTATTAATAACAGGATCATTAATAATATCGACAGGATTACTAATACCTCTGTTAGCAAGTACGGGGTTCTTTCGTTCAGTAACGTCAGAAGTAGTGGCAGTTTCGGGAATACTCGACTTTGTGAAATCACCTCGAGCTGGTAATTGCCGTTTTATCATTCTTCCAGAGGCCTGTGCTGGAATGTATTCATTTATAAGGTGGTAGTAATGGTGTTGGTTCTTAATCTCCTTAATCTTCACATGACCAATACGTTCTTCCCACCACTTCTTAATATAATCAATAATGGTATAACCTGGGCAGGCTTGGATAACAAGGTGAGCATGAATAGCTACGACTTCACCTGAATGAGGGTTTTCTTTAGAAACACCACCATTAAACTCGTACTCCCAATTGCGCCTCTTACCGTAATCCCGCAAGGCACAATCCAATGCATTAATCCTACTTTTTACCCATTTTACATCTACGTCCGGATGCCTGTTAGGGTCTATTGATAAGATTAAGTGCTTCAATGTCCGCTTACGCTTCATAACGCTTCACCTCTCAAAATGGATACCCGCAAAGTTCGAAACCAGGATTACATTACATGTCCTGCGCATTTGCCAATATATAATACCTTTCATAACTAATAATTGCTCACAACAATGAAAAAACCCGGATAACCTACCCGGGTTGCGGTACATAATAAACCTTTTGCCCCAGCCCTACGACCTTCCCATTTCTTGGGCATGGTTTTATGTAACATGTAACATTATTAACAGAACATATATTTGGTTAGCTGAGCTCTATAAATTATCTTAACCAATAAATAGCCCTGGTATTGGTGAGCTATTATATTACCTAATTAATGCCAAATTTTGATACTCTTACCATTATCTTTAAAAGTCAAAGATAGTGAATTATCGTAAAAACCTTGGGAGAGAAACTATCTCCCTTCATCAGCTTTATAGCATATGCTTACGGCGGCCCAACATAAATGAGGGCCGCCGTATAATGTTCATAAAGGGTGGGAAAAAACAAGGATGGATTTCCGGCCCCCTAAGTTTTCAAGAAGGCATATTTATAAATGATGAAATTGCCTGAAGACCACCTATCCATCACCCAAAGTCCAGCCCAACATTTTTCCACTATGTCCGGGATTAGAGCACCGCAAGTTATTACTTGAGACGAGCTAGAAAGAAATGCCCAACAGCTCTACCATAATCTCAAGCATTTCCCACCATGTGGCTGTAAAGGTATGGTTTTTTGGTTACTAGCACCATTAAATTCAACTTAATAAAGGAAATTCAAAACAATAATGCTAAAGCTAAAGGTAGGACAAGGGATATTCTTTCTGCAACTGTTGGATACCACGTTTTCCCATACCAACATTGTCCAGAAAACTGGGGGTAATATACTATCTAAGTATAAGTACCCCAGGGAGTAAAAATATTAAAAACTTTGACATTAATTTTGAAGGAAAATTCGCTAATTAATGTCAATACCTATAACGAGAGCCAGGGAGAGATTCAGTTACCGGCACTATGGACCAAAAGCAGCAGGATCTAACTCCCTAGCACCAGGACCTCAAGATTAATAAATATTACTGCTACCGTAAAAACGGAGGTCATTATATAAAGCTTTTAAATGAGGTAAATTCTATGGCAGAAACAATGAACGCTGCGCAGGTAGCAGAATATCTTAAAATCTCTAAATGGCTGGTTTACGAACTAGCCAAAAGAAAAGAGCTCCCGCATATTCGTCTCGGTAACCGCATTCTCTTTCGAAAATCTACAATCGATGCATGGCTCCAATCCTTAGAGAATGAAAGTACTAAGAAAATAACAACTGATATAGGCCGACTCAGGAAAATCCAAGCGTAATTATTAACCTACCGGGTTGTCCATCTGACAACCTGGCTTTTTTGTTGGTAACAACAAGTTGCATTTTCCTAAGAGAAAGGGGGATTAAAATGGCAGGGTCAATTGAAAAGCGCGGTAAAAATTCCTGGCGGCTGGTCGTTTCCGGTGGGAGGGGACCGGACGGCAAGAGAATAAAATATACCAAAACCATCAAAGCCAGTAGCCGGCGCCAAGCAGAGAGGGAATTGGCTAAAATGGTTGCAGAAATTGAAAAAGGTCTATATGTTGAACCTTCTAAGCAAACTCTGGCAGAATTCCTCCGTTACTGGTATAAAGAATATGCTGAGAAACAAACTGCACCCAGAACACATGCACGCTACTTACAATTAATTGAAAAAAGGATTATCCCGGCTCTGGGTCATCTCAAACTGGAAAAGCTAAGACCATTACATTTGATAAAGTTTTATAACTCACTACAGGAAGACGGGGCCAGACAAGACGGTAAAAAAGGTGGATTATCACCAACAACAATTACACAAATTCACAGGATTATACATAAGGCTTTACAATGTGCTTTAGAGTGGCAGATCATCCCTCGTAATGTTGCCGATGCAGTAAAACCGCCGCGAAAAGCAAAAAAGGAAATGGCTTTCCTTTCCGAACAAGAAACCATAACTATGCTGGAAGCCGCCAGCAAGGAAAGTCTACAATACTATGTATTATTACAACTGGCTGTTGGAACTGGGCTACGTAGGGGTGAACTATTAGGTCTACGTTGGCAGGATATTGATTGGGAAAATAATACTCTAACGGTGAATCAGACCAGCCAGTACTTGCCGGGCCGGGGGATATTCTTCAAAGAACCAAAATCAAAGACTTCGCGCCGGGTCGTAACAGTTCCCATGCCTGTAATGGATTCTTTGAAGAAACTGAAGGCAGATCAAGCAAAGCGAAAACTACAATTGGCTGATATATGGGTGGATAGTGGATTAGTTTTTACTACCTGGAACGGTGCTCCGATACATCCTGATACTATATCAAGCTGGTTTCCTAAATTTATGGAAAAGCACGGCCTGCCTAAATTACCCTTCCACGGCTTGCGTCATACCTCAGCCATTCTCCTGCTTTTAAAAGGAGTTCATATGAAGGTAATTTCCGGGCGGTTGGGACATTCATCAATAGGCATTACGGCTGATACTTATAGCCACATCGCCAAGTCTCTGGACCAGGAGGCAGCAAACAAAATGGAAGACCTATTTCTAACTAATGATATTACAACTAAAAAGAAAAAGGCATAATTAAAGCCAGGATCTCTACTCCTGGCTTTTACATTTCTATAGTATAGTCCGTTGATATCCTTAAGGAACTTTAGAAAAAGCAAAGGTGTCCCCAATTTGTCCCCAATTCGCTAATTCTGCCAACTTCGCTATAAATCGAAAACGCCGCAAACCCTTGCGGCGTCTGGCCTTTTTCTGGCCTCCCGGGAGGGATTCGAACCCCCGACCGACGGATTAGAAGTCCGTTGCTCTATCCAGCTGAGCTACCGGGAGATAAAAATGGAGCGGGTGATGGGAATCGAACCCACGCGACTGGCTTGGAAGGCCAGGGCTCTACCATTGAGCTACACCCGCCCGCAGGAAATCAGTTCTCCTTTTGCGACAGCACTAATATTATACATAATAATCGGGCCGGCGTCAAAGGTTTTTATATTCCTTTTTTAGCCACGGACATTTAAATGTAAAAAATATGTCCCTCTATTTCGGAATCGATCACCAGCAAACCATAGCTGGGCCTTTGGCCGGGCCTGGGGCGGGAAATGCTGCCCGGGTTGAAAAGTAAAATTCCTTCCATAGTTTCATTTAAGGGTACATGGGTGTGGCCAAAAACCACCGCATCCACTTCTTCCTGGCAGGCCCGGTAAAATACCCTCTGGTACGAGGTCTTTACCCCCAGCTGGTGGCCGTGAGCAAGCAGGATTTTCTTACCCCCCAGGTATAACAGTTCTTCTTCCGGCCCCGCCCCAGGAGGGTCACAGTTCCCGGCTACCCCCTGAACCGGAACACCTGCCACCGCAGCCAAGCCACGGGCGTCCCGGAAAAAATCCCCCGCGTGCAGGATTAGATCCGCCCGCTCCATCTTGATAACTGTTAGGGCAGCATCGAGCTTACCGTGGGTGTCGCTAAAAACCAGTATACGCAAAAAATTATCACTCCAACTCTAACCTCATTTCACTTTACCATTATAAAAACCCTCAATCAGTGATTTCAACCGGCAAACTAACCTGCCCACCTGGCTAAAAATTCCCTGGCCGCACGCAAGGCCTTTCCCCGGTGGCTAATTTGGTTTTTAGTGTCCCGGTCTAGCTCGGCAAAGGTTTTCCCGTATTCCGGGTAATAAAAGAGGGGGTCATAGCCGAAACCTTCTTTCCCCCGGGGCTCGGTGGTAATTATTCCTTCACATGTGCCCTCGGCGGTTTTTACTTCCCCGTCGGGAGTAGCTATGGCCACCACGCACCGGAAGCGGGCAGTACGCTTTTCCCAGGGGACCCCTTCTAAAAGTTTTAAAAGTTTCTCATTATTGGCCTTGCTGTTCCCGTGTTCCCCGGCAAAGCGGGCTGAGTAAACCCCCGGCGCGCCGCCCAGGTAATCCACTTCCAGCCCGGAATCGTCTGCCATGGCTAACTCTCCTGTTGCTGCAGCAATCTCCCTGGCTTTTTTTACGGCGTTTTCCCAAAAGGTATTCCCGTCCTCTTCCACCTCCGGAACACCGGGATATTCCGCCAGGGAAACCACTTCAAAATCCATGGATTTTAACATATCCTGCAGTTCACGCACTTTTCCCTGGTTTTTTGTTGCCAGCACCAGGCGCAACAATCTCACCCCTTTATTAGTTCCGCCATTTCTCCTAGCACTTCCCGCTGGTAATCCACCAGTTTTTTTATACCCTCCTCAGCTAGGTCCAGCATCCGGTTTACCTCATCCCGGTTAAAGGAGGCCTCCTCTCCCGTTCCCTGTATTTCCACGAATTTACCGGCGCCCGTCATTACAATGTTCATATCAACTTCCGCAGCGGAATCCTCTGCATAACACAGGTCCAGTATTATCTGGTCCCCAACCCTGCCCACACTGACGGCAGCCACGAAATCCCGCAGGGGCATTTTTTCAATTTCCCCGCTCCGCACCATCTTCCCCAGGGCGTCGGCCAGGGCAACAAAGGCCCCAGTTATGGAGGCCGTGCGTGTTCCCCCGTCGGCCTGAATAACGTCGCAATCCAAAATCACCGTTCGCTCCCCCAGGGCCTCCAAATCGGTAACAGCACGCAGGGAGCGCCCAATAAGTCTTTGTATTTCCTGGGTCCTGCCGCTTACCCTGCCCCGTACCGCCTCACGGGCTTTACGCACCTCGGTGCTCCGGGGCAACATGGAGTATTCCGCGGTCATCCAGCCTTTCCCCTCATCCTTGAGCCACACGGGCACCTTATCTTCAACACTGGCGGTGCAAATTACTTTAGTATCGCCTACCTCTATTAAAACTGAACCTTCAGCGTATTTGGTATAATTTCTTTTAATGTTTACCGGTCTCATTTCCCCGGGTTTTCTGCCATCAGGCCTATCCACAATAAATACCTCCTCACTTTTTAGATCATTATCAAATCCGGTAACTTTTGTTTTCAACAGCCGGCTCCACCGGGCCGCCGTACCCCTCCCCGGCCTGGCGCACCAGTTCCTCCACCCGGTATTCGGGCCAAAAATGAGTGATAACAAACCTTTTTACCCCGGCCCGCCGGGCCAATTCCCCGGCCTGGCGGGCCGTATGGTGCACCCCCGACAGGTACTCGATGTCCTGTTCCAGCCCGCTTCCTTCACTTAAGTAAATATCCGCCCCTTCGGCCAGGACCGCCAGGTCGTCATTGGGAGCGCAGTCCCCGGAAAATACAATTCTTCCCTTATCTCCTTGAATGGAAACGGCGTATCCCGGAACGCCGTGGGGCACCGGGAGAAAATTCAAGGACACACCTTTTATTTCCGCCCGACGCATCTCTAATCCCCTTATTTTTTCCCGGGGCAGTTTTTCATAGGAAACAATATCCAGCCCGGCTTTCTCCCGGAGAGAATTAAAGATTTCCACAGGTTCCCCGGGCATATATACCTTAAGGGGCCCGTCACGGCCCTTTTCCCTTATGGCCCCCTCCATGGCGTGGCGCAGGCAATATATGTCCGCATAATGGTCCGGGTGGAGGTGGGAAAGTACCAGGACATCTAATCTTCTGAAATCAATATGCCTGCACAGGTTACTGAAAGAACCGTTCCCCGCCTCCAGCATTATATTTACGTCTCCCGCCTGCACCAGGTAACCGGAACAGGCCCCTCCGGCCCGCGGGTACGGAGCCCAGCAGCCCAACACCGTAAGGCGCATAAAAAATCACCCTTTCTTTTATCCGTCCCTGGCCGTCAAGCAGCACCCCACTGCCCCGGCATATTCGGGATTATCAGGTACTATTACTTCTACCTTAAGTTCTTCGCCGATTATGCGGCGAAGGGCCTGGCTGCGGGCCACCCCCCCGGTAAAAACCACTTTATCGGACTTTAATTTGACCAGCATGGGCCTTACCCGCTTAAAAATAGTATAATTTACCCCGGCAGCCAGGGATTCCAGGGAATAGCCCTCTACAATTTTCCCCACCAGCTCGGTTTCGCCGAAAATGGCACAAGTAGACGCCAAATCCACGGGATTTTTGTAATACATGCTCAGTTCATCCAGGGTTATGTCCAAAACTGCGGCCATATTTTCCAAGTATCTGCCTGTGCTGGCGGCACATTTATCATTGGTTTGAAAGTCCATTAATTTCCCCCTGCGAACAAGGGCCACCTTGCTGTCCTGTCCTCCCAGGTCCAGCAAGGTAAAATCCTTAAGGCCTGTCTGGTAAATGGCCCCCAATACGTGGGCCTTTATTTCCGGAATAGCCCTGGCACCCTTAAGCTTCACGGTCTGCCGGCCGTAGCCCGTGCTGACCACATTTTTTACCTGCCCGGCCCCTACATTCAAAAGACCCCCGAGGTCAACGGTAAGACTGCCGTTTTCCAGCCTTCCCCGCTCCCGGTAAAACTTTATTGTATCAAAGGTAAAAAATTTCATCATTTCCCGTTCATCCATAAGGGCAACCTTTACATTGCGGCTGCCCAGGTCCACGCCGCACCACAATCTCCCTCACCTCAGCATTTCCACGAAGGCATCTAGTCTCATTTTTGTACGGGCATCCAGGCGGTTGGGCTTATCCCCTTCCAGGGTCAGCACAGGCAGGTTAATCCTTTGCCGCACAATTAAATCTTCAATTTGCCGGAAACAAAAACTCTGGGCATAATGAATAAGCCCGTCCAGCTGCCTTTTTTCACATTCCCGCAAAATATCCTCCAACCGGTAAAAAATACCGTAGGGATACGAATATAACCTGTACTGTTCCACTAAATCACCGGTATCGAAAGGCATGGTAAACTGGCGCTGAACTTCATTATACACCACCCGGGCCCCCAGCTCTTCCAGGTAATCGTAGAGATCGTCCATAATGGGGGGCACTCCTATGTAGCCCAGGCGCACCTCACCATTTTTAGGAGTTCTTTTCCTGATATTATTCAGGAATTCATCCACCCGGGCCCCGAAGCCTTCCGGATCACCCTCGAAATCACTGCAATTAATCTGGTAAAGGTGGTTATCCCAGCCACTGACCAGGTTCTCCTTCCAGGTTAGCTCATCCAGTTTCCAAACCTTTCTCCTTATCCTGTCCAGGCGCTCCTTTTGCTCATATACTTCTCTCCAGCCCACGCCAAAATACTTCATTAGTTTTTCCAGCTGCAGGCGCAGCAGATCCGGGTCCCGGTCAAAGGGATACGCAAAGGGAACCACTTCCACCCCGACCAGCTCCAGGGTTTCCATCAGGGCATGAGTATTGCTGCAATCTCCCTGGGTAACCGCAATTAAAATTTCTATATCCCCGCTGTTTATAACGGTGCTGTAGATCCCTTTTATCCAGGCGCATACATTGCGGGGATACCCGGCAAGCTCGGCCTCCTCAACCATCGCATGGGGATTTTCTCCGGTTATAAACACATTATTTAAATCCACCGGCACCATTCCGGCAGCATAAACAACTTCCACCGGAATGGTAGTGGTAATTCCAACTTTTGTCGCCAATGTTATCCCCCCGGAAAAAGTTTTGCCATAATACCCTTTATTTCCTGCAAGAGCGAGCCAATTCCCGCTGAACAATATTACTGCCCCAAATTGTGGAAAGGAAGGGATAAAGGAGGTTTTCATTAGCCGTAGTTTCCCTGGTTTTCCCCGGAAGCCGCTTGTTATATAAATTTGCTATTAGCTTTCCATATCAGGAAAAAAATATTAAAAAACACCGCCGAAACATCCTTGGCGGTGTTTTATCACTTTTAAGAAGCCTTAAGGGCAAAATAATTGCTGATTCCCTTAACTACGGCCTCAGCCGCCTTAGCCTTATAGGCATCCTGCCTTAAGAGCCTTTCCTCCTCGGGGTTGGAGATGAAGGAAACTTCAACCAAAACAGCGGGCATGGTTGCCGTGCTCAAAACCACAAAATTGGCTTGTAATACACCAAGGTCCCGCCGGCCCAGGGCCTGCAGCAATGCAGAATGTACTTGCTCTGCCAGCAGCCTGTTATCGGCCTGGGAAACTCCCGTGCCGGCAACGTTATCGCGCCGGTAATAGGTGCTGGTACCTTGCTTTTCAGGACTGGGATTGGCGTTCATGTGTATACTTACGAAAATTTCGGCCCCTGCCCGCCTGGCAATCTCCACCCGCTCTTCCAAGCCTACAAAGGTATCAGTTGATCTCGTCAAAATTACCCTGGCACCGTTTTGGCGCAACAAGTGGGCGGCAAGCAGAGCCACGTCCAAATTGACATCCTTTTCTTGTAATCCGGTCGGGCCCTTGGCCCCGGGATCATATCCCCCGTGCCCGGGATCAATGGCAACAACCCTGTCCTTTAAAGATTCACCCAGCCTGGGAACATATATTTCCACTAAAAGTTCCTTACCCCCGTTATTTTGCTTGGCAGAAAACATTACAGAATCCTTTACATCAAATACCAGGCGCACGGTATCAGGGTTTTTGCTAAACCAACCGGTGCGCAACTTACTTACCAGCTTACTGTTTACATCTATCTCTTTCGGGACATCCCCGGGCCTAATTCCCTTTAAGTCAACCACCAGCCGGTCAGGATTCGTCAAGGTAAAAATGCTATGCTCCATGGCTGCTGTCGCCGTAATGGTTACCACGGTACGGCCACCGGCTTCCCGTATAGTCAGCTTTGCCAGGCGGGGACCGGTGTCTTGGCTTGCATCCCCTTCCCGGCCGTCACCGTTGGCCGGGTCACCGCCATTGGACTGGTCATCTCCGGAGTTATTGTCCGGATGCCCGCTGCCGGGATAATTTCCGGGTTCTTGCCGGTTATCCTCTTGCTGCCGGTTTTGCGATTGCTCTTGCTCCGGTACGGAAGCTGAAGCAGTGTCCACGTTGACCAGCCAACCAGCTATCCAGCCAATGATACCACGGGACAATTGAACCTTATACCACTCTCCGGCTTTTTCCAGGATATTCATGCGCTCCCCGCGGCTCACCTGTGTTACCACCTGGTGATTTGTACCCGGCCCGCCACGGACGTTAACATTATCCGCACGGACAACTGCTTCCCCGGTTACCGGCGCAGCCTGATTTTGGGCAACCTCCTTTACTTCCACCAGCCAGCCGGCCACCCAGCCTGTCCCCCCTCCGGGCAGCTTAACCTCGTACCACCCGCTGGAAGCAGCTGTAACGGGCAGCCGGTCGCCTTGTTTCACCCGGCCCACTATGGCATTTGACGTGCCCGGCCCGCTGCGCACGTTCAAAATACTGGCTTTAACTATTGCCTGCCTGGCCGTGCCCCCGGTACTGAAACCGGGCTGACTGCCCCCCGGTGCAGCAACTTCCTTTACTTCCACCAGCCAGCCGGCCACCCAGCCTGTCCCCCCTCCGGGCAGCTTAACCTCGTACCACCCGCTGGAAGCAGCTGTAACGGGCAGCCGGTCGCCTTGTTTCACCCGGCCCACTACGGCATTGGATGTGCCCGGCCCGCTGCGCACGTTCAAAATACTGGCTTTAACTATTGCCTGCCTGGCCGTGCCCCCGGTACTGAAACCGGGCTGACTGCCTCCCGGTGCAGCAACTTCCTTTACTTCCACCAGCCAGCCGGCCACCCAACCTGTCCCCCCTCCGGGCAGCTTAACCTCGTACCACCCGCTGGAAGCAGCTGTAACGGGCAGCCGGTCGCCTTGTTTCACCCGGCCCACTATGGCATTTGACGTGCCCGGCCCGCTGCGCACGTTCAAAATACTGGCTTTAACTATTGCCTGCCTGGCCGTGCCCCCGGTACTGAAACCGAGCTGACTGCCTCCCGGTGCAGCAACTTCCTTTACTTCCACCAGCCAGCCGGCCACCCAGCCGGCTTTACCGCTGGCCAGGCGAACTTTATACCAGTCTCCTTCCCGTCCCAGTACCGGCAGGCGGTATCCTCTTTCAACCTGGCCCAGTATACCGTATTGCGGACCCGGGCCGCTACGGACATTTAATACCGTGGTATTTACCACTGCCTCTGATGCTGCCGCACCCTGGCCGGAATAGCCCAATAAAAAAAACAACCCTATAATTACAGCCATTAGCCATCCAATGTTACCCCAGGATATCTTCCTTGCTGTCTTCATGGCCAAACTCCTTTTCTTTTTTAAATGGTTTTATCAATCAAGGAAGTACCCTCCTTACAATTCAACACTTTCTATGGAATTCCTTTGCTAATCGACTATTTCAAACATTTACCACCTCGCTCCCTAAATGGAATTGCAGAAATTTCCTACAAAATTAGACTAAATACCACCCCAAAAGGTTCCAGGGTACCACACACAAAATTAAGGCCGGGGCTCCCAGGCGAGAGCGCCGGTAACATAACAAAAAAATACCCCCTCACGGGGAGATTAACTTTTTAGCATATCGGGATTTCTTTCCAGGGGAATACTCAAATCCAAGTGCCCGGCCAGGGTTTGTACCCGCTGCCCCTCTACCAGTATGACTACTTTTTCCACACTGGGAAACTGGGTAAGGGTATTTACTATTGAATAAACCGTAATCAGTTCACCCGAAGACCCCCCCGGGTGGTTTTCAACCAGCTCCTTTGAAAAATCCACCGTACAGAGGCCATCCCTAATGTTTATGTCCAGCAAGCGAGTTCCCCGGGGCATAGTAGGCAATAACCCTTCAGATTCAGGCCCCTTACACAATTCCTCCATGGTTTTACGGGCAATACCTGCTACCTTGGGCACTTCCCGCCGTTCGGGAACCAGGTAGCCTTCAGCGCCGGCAAAATAAAGTACCACTGTGGTGGTTTCTTCACCCGTTATCTTTTCATCTCCGGCTTTACTAGGATTAGCGGGATTCCGCCTTGCCCCCTGCTCCTCACCGGCGGAATTGGACGGGGTAGCAGAACATCCGATAAAGAAAAAGACCAGTAATAGAGCTGCTCCCAGAACAAATTTTTTCATTAACCATCCCTCCTGCCGGGTTGTCCAGTTTATTTAATATATATGAGCCCGGCAGGGTAAAATATGTTTACATGCTGTTGATTTTTTCGGGAAGGTGATAAGTATCAAACGGGCTTTGCAGATTTCCATTTTTATCACTGTTCTGTGCTCAGCCGGAATTTTAATAATGATACCGCCGGCCCGGGCAAAGTGCCCGGCCTGCACATCACTCACTAAACCGGTACGCGACCTCGCCCTGGACACTCCCAATATCTGCGGTGTAGATGTTCTTAGGTTGCAAGAGGAATTAAAACAATTGAGTTTTTATAAAGGAAAGCTGGACGGGGTTTTCGGTCCCGAAACGAAACAAGCGGTTGTTCTTTTTCAAAAGGCCAATGAATTAAAACCTGACGGAGTGGTAGGGCCGGTTACCAGGAGGACCCTGGAAAACTCGGTATATGATCTGGCAATAAGAAATGAAGTTCCGCCACCAAAAGGCAAAGTGGATATTTTAATAGATACCAGGCGTTGCCTCCTTATCGTTTTATCAAATGGTGAACCTTACCGCCAATACAGCGTAGCCGTTGGGAAACCCAAAACCCCCACGCCCATAGGAAATTGGCAAGTACAGAGAAAAGCCTTGAATTGGGGAACCGGCTTTGGTACCCGCTGGATTGGCCTGACGGTTCCCTGGGGAATATACGGCATTCATGGCACCAATAAACCCTACAGCATAGGAAGTTATGCCAGTCACGGGTGTATACGTATGCATAACAGAAATGTGGAAGAAATTTACCCGTGGGTCAAGAAAGAAACCCGTATAATTATAATTGGTAATCCCTTTACCTATAGGAGTCCTAATTTCCGAATAATGCGCCATAACGAAAGGGGTTCCGACGTTATGGAAACCCAAAGACTTTTAAAGCGGCACGGTTATTACACGGGGCCCATAGACGGGATATGGGGTAATGGCATGGAAGAAGCGGTTATTAAATTCAGAAAGGATAAAGGTATGAGATATGATAATGCCGTAGATTCTGAAGTATATAAGGCCCTGGGAATATAACTTATGGCCGGTGCTCCGGCTTAACAAATAAATATAAAGGCAGGCAGCGTTAAATGCTGCCTGCCTTATGTTTCACGCGGTACCCTCTTCCACTTCTTCCTGCAGCATAATGATTTGCGGCTTAAAATCAAGTTTATCCAGCATTTCCTTGTATTCGCCCGCGGTAATTTCCTCCCAAGGCTTCCCCGCCAGGGCCACCAAAACGCCTTCCATGACGTTGGTCCCGAAAGAACGCCCGTTAAGCACCGGCGTCGTTGTAATCAATGTTGATACACCCCGGTCTTTTAAAAACTTGACATCATCCCGGGTAGTGGTATTGGTAACGATTACTTTTCCATTAAGTCTTGGAGGAAAATATTTTTTAATGTAGTGAAAATCCCCGGCTATAATGTCGGCATCATAATAATAACTGGCAAATTTTTTCGCCCTGGACTCATTTTGTTTATCCTGTTTTTTTCCTGTTGGATATAACATGCTAAACGGTAAGCGGCATATTATGGGAAGCAATTTTCTTCCCAGGCTTTTCAGCTTTTGTACCGATTTTATGGGATAAGGAATGCCGACCGCAAATATCAGGTCCCCGAAGGTCATATCGCAACCGGCCTCGGAAAAGGCCTCGGCCATGCCGAAGCGGTCCACGGCACTTACCATGAGTACTCTGGTACCGGGCTTAATGAGGTTTGTTTCCCTGAGCAAGTAACATACAGTTTCCCGCTCCAATGTATTTTTCAGGCCACTGCCGTCCACCACCGGGGTGGTCTTAGCAGCCCGCATCAATTTCAGGCCATCGGCAAAAGCATAGCGCTTTTCACCCGCATAAATATAAACATCAATTCCGCCAAGCCCTATGGCATCCACCTTGCCATCCAACTCTTTTATAAGGCTGATAGCCTTCTTAAAATCACCGTCCGTTCCCTGGCGGCTTATTTCAAAACTCTCCCCCGCCAGTTCCACCTGCACCCGGTGATTCCGCCTGGAAGAACCAAGACTTACGCTAACTACGCGTTTCAAAATAAGACCTCCTAACCGGCTGCAATTAGCACTTCCTTACCATTTTAACCAAATCAAGCTAGAAATACAAGCGGCGGGCATACATCTGTTCTTCCAGGAGCTGCTTAACCTCTTCCGGACTTATTTTTTGCAGTGACTCTTTGGCCACATTTCGGGCATCCTTAAGAGTTATGGCCCTGATGACCTTTTTCACTTCCGGGATGGCACCGGCGGCACAGCTGAACTGCTGAACTCCCAAGCCCAGCCAGAGCATGGTGGTCAATGGCTCGGCGGCCACTTCACCGCATATGGCCACGGGCTTTTTGGCTTCCCTGGCAACATCTACTACATGCTTTACCAGGCGCAATACCGCCGGGTGGAGGGCCTGGTCCACCTTACTGGCGTCACTCATCCTATCTACGGCCAGGGTATATTGAACCAAATCATTTGTCCCGATACTGAAAAAGTCTACTTCCCGGGAAAATAATTCAGCCATCAAGGCAGCTGAAGGTACTTCTACTAAAAGCCCTACCTTAATGTTTTTGTCATATGCCGCACCCCGTTCGTCCAATTCTTTTTTTGCTTCATCCAGCAGCGCCTTTGCCCGGCGAAGTTCCTCTATACGGCTAACCATGGGAAACATTACCTTTACCTGGCCAAGGACACTGACCCTTAAAATGCTCCGCAACTGGGTTTTAAAAATATCTTCAAAACTCAGCGACAGTCTTATCCCCCGGCACCCGAGGAAGGGATTGGGCTCATAATGGGCCGGGCCACACCATACCCTTTCCCCTTCCCACATATCCAGGGTCCGCACTATCACGGGGCGCCCCTTCATTTTTTTAACCACCGAGGCATAAAATTGGTATTGTTCCTCTTCATCCGGAGCCTCTTCCCGGCCCATGAAAATATGCTCGGTACGCAGCAAGCCAATGCCCTCCGCCCCTTGGGGCAGGGCACAATCAACTTCTCCCACATGGTATACGTTAACCAGCATCTCCACCCGGTGGCCGTCTTGGGTAACGGCAGGAAGATCATGCAGGAATTGCAGTTCCTGCTTATAGGCCCTGTAGGTTTTCAACCGATCTTGATAGTCTGCCAGGGTACCGGCGTCGGGGTTAACAATCAGCCTGCCGTTACTGCCGTCCACTATTACCAAGTCGTCATTTTTTAACTGGTCAATGAATTCCCCTATACTAACCACTGCGGGTACATCCAGGGAGCGGGCCAATATGGCCGCGGTGGACGTGCGGCTGCCGCTTTCGGTGGCAAAGCCCTTAATTTTTGAACGGTCCAGGTGCACTATATCCGCCATGGTAACGTCCCTTGCAACCACCACCGCATCCTCTTTTAATTGGGGCACAGGGGTCCATGACTCGCCCAGCAAAATTTTTAGCAGCCTGCACCCCACATCCCGGTAATCCGCCCAGCGCTCCCGTATATGCTCATCTTCGGATTCACGATAAAACTTTATAAAGTGGGAGAGGGCCTCTGCAACGGCAGCCTCAACATTAACCCCCTCCCTTATTAAATCCGCTATTTCACTTTCCAGGGAAGGGTCTTCCAGCACCATTAGCTGGGCCTGGAATATACCCGCCCGGTCCCTTCCGAACTCCGAGACAGCCCGGGAATATATGCCAGACAACTCTGAATGGCACTGGCTAATTGCCCTGTGCAGTTTGCCCAGTTCCCTTGCCACCTCGTCTTCACTAACGGTCCTTTTTTCCACCGGGAGTTTCTCCGGCTTAAAAATAAAAGCCTTCCCTATGGCAATACCCGGGGCCCCTCCTATTCCCTTAATGTAGCTTCTCACGTTCGGTAAGAATTTTTCTCACAAAAGATGAGAAAAATTGTCTTGAATAAATTTACGCTGATGAAAAAACTGCTTAGCTAAGCTACTTGCAAAATTTGCTTGTAGCTTGCCAAGCAGTTTTTCTCTACTATACCCTCTCACCCTGAGTAAATCAAGCGTTAATCGCCTTTGCCCACTCCTCGCCTAACTTGTCTTTAAATGCTCGGAGGGTTGCTTCGACAAGCCCTTTAATTTCATCCGGCGTCATGTTGATACCCAATTCCTTGGCCCGTGCCGCCAGCCACTCGGCAGCCTTCTGATATTTTGCTTCCCCGTGGATATCCTTATAGACCTGTTCAACAAACCGTACCGCTAAGCCGGCCAGTTCTTGTTTTGTGGCCAGTTCGGCCTCAATCCTTTTCATGCCCTCTACGCCCAGTCGTTTTCGTAACCAGGCCACAGCATATCCAGCAGCGATGGTGGCCAGCAGGATCAGCGCGTCATAAAGCACCTGTACTAACAGGTCATGCATCTTTAAGCCCTCCTCTCAAGTTCAGCAATACGCTGTTCTAATGCAGCGATCTTAGCATCCAGCTTCTTATAGGCCCGCAAAGTGACCACTACGCCTTGCGCCCGCGTCATGCCCTCATCCGGGGCAAAAGCGCCATCACCCTTACCCGACACCAAACCCAGTTTAGCGGCTTCCTCCACGACGTCTTTAGCCCAGTGACCCGCCATATCGCGAAACATCCTGGTTTCCTCCTTTCTTTGCATTGCCCGCTTCACATCGGCTTTAAACTTTTCCCACCCTCCGACGGCCGACGAAAATCCATATGCCGTCGCAGTCTCATCAACCACGAAAAACCTGGGGCAGTCCTTCCAGGTAATGTCATAGTGCCGCCACAGGCGGTCAATTCCCCAGTCATGCCGGCGTAGAATGTCCGCCGCAAGCGACACGGCGTTTTGGTAGGTTTTAACGAAATCACCGTCCCTGTTTACGCATATTTCGACACCAATAGTGCAGTTATTGGGATAACTGGATAACCGCCTCAGCGCGGCGGGCGCGTACAGCCTAGCCCCTACATGGTAGGCCATTTCATCCTCGGGTATACATTGGATAACCTGGCGATCATCTACTACATAATGGGCCGAAACCTTATTCTGTGGGTGGTTCTCAAAATAGTTCCTGTTGGCCACCGCATCCGCACCCGCCTCTGTATTAGCGGTCCAGTGAATAACCAGGGCCTTGGGCCGTATTTTCCGACCTGGGCGGCCTCCCCGGCCAGGAGTAAGCAGCATCTCCATAAGCTTATATTCTCGGGCTACTGTCGTCACGGTCATCCCTCCTTTCATATTCCGGAATACGCATCCGTTTTAGAGGCGGCAGGTCAGAAACGGTTTTACCGCCCAGCACCAAAAGCAGGGGGTACGTCAACACCTGGAAGAAGTCCACTTGATTGCCGCTCAGGGTGGCCGTTAGGGCGTATTTATAAGCTGTATATAGCCACGGGGGAAGCGTGACCCAAATAACGACATCGGCTATTGACAACCCGTCAGAGTCATTCCAAAAACCCTTTATCTTCACCGTTTTCGCCCCCGCACAAACGAAACACTGTCGAAAAGTTTTTGTCTGAACCTATAGCTATCCGCATGTTTAGCGTGGCCCAGCCAGCTTTGCACAGTAGCGTTAATTCGGTCAAAGCCGATTTTGCCCTCGCTGTAGAGCTTCTGGAAGTGTTTTAGCGCTCGTTTAATCCGCTTGGTACTCCTTTTCCGCAAAAGCCTGTGGTCCGGCCAAATACGGTACCCCAAAAAGTCCACTCCGTGAGAAATAGGGAAAATCCCTGTCTTGCCGTTCAGATGCAAACCCAGCTTGTCGTCAAGGAAAGCTTCGACCTCTCTTTTTATCTGCCACAATTCGGCCTTGTTACCGCCGATGATTACGAAGTCGTCCATGTATCGGACGTAGAACTTGACCCGAAGGACCTCTTTGATAAAGTGATCAAGCTGGTCAAGATAGACGTTGGCCCATAACTGGCTAGTCAGGTTTCCGATCGGCAGCCCCCTCGGGTCAGGGTCGTTCGTATCAACCCAACTAGAGAGAATTTCTTGGATCAGCCATAAGGTATCTTCGCAGGCAATGGTCCTCCTGATAATCGCCAGCAGTGTACTGTGCCGGACAGAGGGAAAATATTGGCTGATGTCGCACTTCAGGCAATAAGGCTTTGGCCATAACCTTGTAGCCCGCCTGAGAAATTCCGTTACTCTGTCCGCGCCAGCGTGGGTTCCCTTACCCACCCGGCAGGCGTAACTGTCGAAGATAAACTTCCGCTCAAATAGAGGCTCAATCACGTTACATAGAGCATGTTGCAGAACCCTATCCCTAAAGGGCAAGGCGGCTACCTGCCTTATTTTGGGGTCATACACATAGAAGCGCCGGTAAGTACCGGTCCTGTAAGTCTTCCAAATAAGCTCATTTTGGAGTTGGATTAACTCGCTCTCCAGGTTATTGGTGAAGACGAGGACCTGATGTTCGTACCGATGGCCACGTCTTGCTTTTATGTATGCTTCATATAAATTTTCAAAGTCGTAGATCTGCAGATATAAATTCTTATAGGTCCTCATCTTCATCACTCCCTGGGCCTGGCTCCGGCTTTCGTTCCCTACTGGCCGGGACAGGCGTTTTTTGTTTTTTTGCCGGCCGGACAAGCCGGCGCGACAAGGACCCGGGCTCCTTTGCCTGAGGCACTGGACGACAACCCGTGAGTTGCCGCCTTCGGGCCAAGGTCAGGCAGAGCGGCGCGGAAGCCGATGTTGATGTTCGCGTTCGACGGCGGATTGTTCAGGTTCAATGCAAAGCCCGCACGCGCGTTCGACCCATTGTTCCAGTTCCCACCGCGGAG
This sequence comes from Desulfofundulus sp. JL263-se, assembly GCF_056316025.1. Lineage (NCBI taxonomy): Bacteria > Bacillati > Bacillota > Clostridia > Eubacteriales > Peptococcaceae > Desulfofundulus > Desulfofundulus sp. JL263-se. The sequence continues at coordinate 2,628,051 of NZ_CM149993.1, forward strand.
AGCGGCCCGTACATAACAGCCCGGACCCTAAAAGTGCTATCTCCTGTTAATAGACTTCATCCAGCCTCCAAGCATACGCCCCAACTCGTTCAGATGTCCGGCCCATATTTCGTACTTTCGGAAAGGAAGAAAACCGAGTTCCATCGCTACCCGAACGTAGGACCGGAGGATGTCCAGCTCGATGTCTATCTCCTGCATGACAGTCTTTTTATGGTACCGTTTATTGGCGGTAATAATTAACCGCAGGAGCTGGAACATAGAGCGCTTGATGTCAGCAGCAAGCGTATGCTTTTCGGACTTGGGAAACTGCCTCAGAGCCAAATACCCGTACACAATCATGTCTTCACACTTCTGTTTTATCTTCAACTCCATGGTTATTCCCCATTACAGCCTCGCTATCGCTCGGCTTCCAGATTTTCAGTAATCAGATTTCAGATTTACAGGGACAAAGCGGCGCGGAAGCCGAGGCTGATGCTCGCGAGCGACGGCGGATAGTGCAGGGCCAATGCAAAGCCCGCACGCGCGGACGACCCAATGTGCCAGACCCCACCGCGGAGAGCGGCCCGTACATCATAGTTACGCAGCCAGAAACCGTCCTTCCATTCCTCATTCCCACCGCTAGAAACCGTGGCCGGGAGCGCCATAGCAGCTATTTCTGCCTCTGTCCGCAGGGTCACGAATTTTGCGTATTGATAGGCGCCGTAAGTTCCCGTCGTTGCAGCGTTGTAATTGCCCATTTGTGGAGAGATACGGGCAAAAGCTGTTCCGTCTGCATGTGCCGCCGGCGTGGAGCCGTTGGCACCGCGGCTAACCGTTAAACTTTGGCCGCTGACGCCGGTCACCTCAAGCTGTTCGTTCTCGACCTGGAGAATATCTCCTACCTGCGGACTGGCCCCTCCCGGGCCAAGCACCAGGTCGGTATAGTCAAAAGTCGCCGGGTCAGTAGTATTGTTGAGGCCGTCGCCACTGACTTTGGCGCTGTACCCCCCCGGTATGACGCAGTACTTGTTAATTTGCTGGACAGGCGTACCATTGGGATGTACCCCGGCTGTTGTACCGTTCACGCCCCGCTGACAGCTTGTCAGCGTGACGGTGCCATCACCGTTGTCGACGAGACTGCCGTATATGATGTATTCAGCGGGGTAGACAGTGGTACCATCGGTAGTCTCCTCGATATAGACAAGCCCGTTGCTAGCCGGCCAATACTCCAGGTCCTCTACGCTGCCCAGCACAATGGCCGTATCAGTGGCAGTAATGCCGTCGGCATCACTGATGGCCGCGGTTTTGACCGCTTCGTACACACTGGCATTGATCAGAAAGTCCACCCACTCCCAGACGTTGCCGACAATATCGAAGACGCCATTGGCCATTCCGTTATGGGACCAGGAGATGGGGCCGGAGCCCGTAAGTACCCGGGCCATGTCGCGCCCATAGCTAGCAGCGTAACCGTCGGTGAGGGGGTCCTCGATGCCGTAATACTCAAAGCTGTCCGGATCGCGGTAATCCCGGCCCCAATAATTGTTGCCCCTGATATCGTGCCCCAGGAGCTTGACCAAGAACGCAATAGCGGCCCATTCTTTCATGGTTACCAGGTGACAAGACCGTCCGTTAATCTTACGATTTGCACAGGCGATTTTGGCATTATCCCAGTTTATATCAGTCCAGGGCACCACACCCTGTTGTGAAACGGCTGCCGTTAGGCCGGGACTATTTGCACTGGTACTCCCGCGACTTTCCGAAGTAGCATCCGGCTGGCTGCAGGGATATTTGTCGATCAAAAACCCGCCAAGCAACGAGTCTTGGGGCGGGAAAGCTCCGTCATCCCATATTCCCGCGGGCACCCGGAACTTTGGCACATATATCATTTTTGAAACGACCGTTGTCCCGGTACCGTCGGCCTTGGAGTTATGCACCACATCGACCTCACGGGTACCGGCAGCAATCCGGTCGCGCAGGGCCGCCAGAGAAAGCTTAGACACGTTCATCTACTTCACCTCCGGAAGGGAAAATACCGTAATGTCGACTTCGTGCAGGTTTAGAGGCCTTTCAACCATCTCAGTCATATCTTGGCCGTGTTCATCCACCTGGCCCGTTGGTACGCTGTCGAACCGTCTTTCAGGGAGAACCGCCTCCGCCAGGAGCCAGAAGTGGTTCCGGAAACGCTCCGTGTTCAGACTGCCGTCTTTTTCTAGGTATAGGCGAAACGGTCCGCCCTGGAAAGGCGTGAGGTCCACGATTCCGCCGCTACACTGTCCCCCGGGGAAGCCGAAGGGGGCTACTACTAGACGGCTAGGAACGGCCTCGTCAATGGTAATCGCCTCGTTGGGCTTGTCGGGGTTATGCTGAACTATCATCCTCTTACCTCCTTATGTCATGAGCTGATACCGGAAACTGCCGGTGAACCCGCCCGTGTTGTATATGGTAAAAGCATTGCTGGCCTTGCTGATGTATACGTCTCCAAGATCGCCCTGAGTATCCTCCAAAGGAGTCACGTTCACTATATAGTTGGTATGACCCAGGCTATGGGTGATGGTCCGCCCATCTGTGCTGTTGAAGGTGCTCTCACCCTGCAGGGTCTGGGTCTCCAGGGCATCGAGCCTGGCATCCAGACTCGCGTACCCTCCTCGGGCGGTTTCGACCTCGCTCTTTGTGGCATCAATCTCGTTCTTAAGATATACGTCATTATTGATCAGATCTTGGTGAATTGGGTCCCAGGTGCTGGGTGCCGCGGGATCGGTTTCCTCAAGTTTGCGTACCCTGTCCTTCCAGGCGATTTGCCCCACCAAATCAGCCATTTACTTTCCCTCCTTAAAACTCTTCATCAAAATAAAACTCCATCTCAACATCGGGTTCTTTAACTTTAGCGCCCATGGTTTTACGGGCCGCCAAGTTGCCGTCGCTGTCAATCAAACCCATTTCCGTGAAGGCGTAACCATCGCCCTCTCCGGACCCCAGGGTAACCGTATATCGCACCGTAGTGTCGTTGATTCGCTGCCGGCTGGCCACGGCTTTCCGCAACACTTCATTTTCGAGCTGCGTATCATCTTCCGTCGGCGGCACCGGTTTAGTAATGTCACCAGGCTCATGCCCGCCCGTGCCAAGGGCAATATGTGTGATGGTAGGCAGCACGATTTCTCCATTTCTGGCCCGGGCCATGGCTATTCGGGCCTGCTTTGTGGTTATCGAGTTCACCTTATATCACTCCCTGCTCGAGTATGCGACCGTTTTTCTTAACCTTGATCCCTGCGCTTGTACAAACGGGTAGGAGTCTCAACTGCCTGCGGCCATTCAATCTTTCGCCGTCCCATAACGGCCTGCCGCTGAGCACATTATTCTTCTCGCTGAGATCAGCGAGATTAGTCAGATAACATAATTTCTCATCACCCCCCAGCAATATTCCGCCGTCGAGGTAATGCCTTGGCGATAGTTTTAAAAACCCATCAAGCTTATATTTGTACCCGCCGCCGTCAAGGCGCCACCGCCCTGTATTAAGCACCCAGCGCCTGCCGGCAAACACGCCCATCCCAACCTTATGGTGTACTGAATGTCGGACGCCGCCGGAAGATAAGCTTTTCTTGCCATCTATGTACCAGCTGGCCGCCAGAGGCCAGCCGTCCAACTTGCGCGTACCCCTCAACAGGCAATAAACAGCGTCCAGACGGTTGACAGAGCGGGGGAAGTGTGCCGATGTTTTCAGGCTAACACCCAGGGATTCACCACGCTGCAAAGCGTTTGATATCCTAACGGCAAGCACCGAACGACCAGTGCACGGGTGCTTATTCTTGCCGATTTTCAGCTTGTTATTGAGCCAGTACCGGCCATCGAGATTTATCAAAACGCCGGGACTGCTTTTTGCGCCACCTGATAGTGCAACGTGCGCCCTGGTTCGCGTATCGGACAAAAACCAGGTACCAACTGCCCAGCCCTTAAATCCATTAAGGTCATGCGAGCCATTCAGGGTATATCCTCCGCTCAGATGCAGGAGAAAGGGATCGGGGGAGAGGCTTTTTCTACCGTTTATAAAACGTACTCCGGGATTAACCTCATGCCCAAAGTTACCGATTACAAGCATCCAGTTATCACTTTTTAAATAAATCCTTGCCTTTGCCATTACAGCAAACTGTAGGGCGTAAAGCTTGCTTTCGGATGGCTTTACTTTGTCAATCATCCGCTTGGCAACCAGGTACTGGGTTTCCGTAAACGGCCCGTCACCGACATTGATTCTCACCACAAACTCGGCCCAACGACCCAAATACTCCAGCCTTGCAGATGGGTCAACCGGCTCCAGCGTTACACTGCCATCTAAATTCATCCCTGAATTTAAGAAACGCCACTTGTATTTTTCGAGGTACAGCGGGTAAACTTCACTATCCCGGTATCCCAGCAGCGCCAGTACCCGTTCCATGCCCGACTTGGTGCCCGTCTCAGCATATATATCGACTGCCGCCATAAGGCGAAGCCTGTATTCGTCGTCGGTTTCACCCCGGTAGCGGGGCATTTTCCTGGCTTTGCCCAGGAAATCCAGCGCCTCCCCGGTGGCCGTCGCCACAATTGACTGTTCACGCAATAAGAATATGGCTTCCTGGAGATTGTCCCAGTTTGGCCCCAGGGCGGAGGTAAGCTTATATAAATCGGTTTCATTAGGCCTGGCCTTCCGCTTAAAAATCACATGAGCCAGGTTAAAAAAGTACTCGGCAAAGCTCAAGCGATCACCCTCTGAACCGTCACGTTAACTGCGCCTTTTACGAGTAACTGGCGCGTGCTCATGGCAATGTCCGTGGCCGGGGAAGCAATATCCACCTTAACCACGTGTGCGATACTCAGCAGGTTGTACCTTAACTGGTCAAGCAATAGCCCGTATTCAGGGGAAATTTTGCGGATCTCGGGGTGTTCCGTATCACCGTATCTAAACATGATGTCAATTACGTTCTCTGCTTCGGCCTGTGTTTCTTGCTCATCGCCATAGTCCGGAGCCAGGTAGAGGACTACATCGAAGTCCACCGGCACGGGATCAGGCTTTACCACTAACAGATCCGCTATCAGCGACTTTTTCTTGTCGAGATGTTCCTGCACGCTGGCCACCAGGTCGTCAGAGGGGATACCGGCAGTACCGGTGATAATGACATCAATCGTGCCCTGGCCGCGTGGATGCTGACTGTCTACCCTAACCACTACCACGCCCGGTATCTCCTGCGCCCAGGACACATACGCTTCTTCGCCGGCACCCTGGGAAAGTTGATTCCACCTGTCTTTGGCTCTCTGGCGCAAGCTTTCATCCGACTCCGTATCCGTACCTTCGCGCGTTATCCAGTTCTCTCCATTAATCACGTAGTCAATGCCTGAAATGTTCGTCATTAGCTTTGTGATCATGCCGGGACCGACATTGTAACGGGACCCGGCAAACTCAGCCGTAACCTCTACAGGCACCTGCAAAGAGCCTTCTTCAAGCACCACCCGGCTGTTGACCATAAATTTCAACCTGTCCCCGAATCGATCAATATCGGTGGCTACCACGGCGCCGGATGGGATAACCACATTGGGACCGGGTTCGTTTCTGCAAAACAACACCTGCCCGATAGTTTTTTGTTCCATACGCCGCAGTACGCCGTATTCTGCAGCTTTCAGGTCGAGCCATTCTCCAGTAGCAGTTTCGAGGTACATTTGCGGAGCTATCTCACGAAGCAGGCCGTACAGGTCCGCCACGCCCTGGTTGCACTTTTCCAGCAGGGTATAGAACACCCCGCCCGGGCGGAGGTTCGTAATCCTGAAAGCCGCATTACGAAGGGCGGTTATAGTAGACTCCATCAGCTCTGATAATGTTTTTGTGGGAATCAGGTCTTCCGGCCTCATACGGCACCCTCCTCAATACTCACCCCGTCCTGGCTGACCAGCAGCACAATGGCAACCTCTTCCGGTGCTTCCTGCTCCTCTTCAAACACCGCGGCCGCGGGCGAAAACAGCACCGTCAGGTATATGCGCTCCAGATCCCAGCCTTTGATTTCCACGCGAATGGAGTCTTTATCTATCCGCTCATCCTGGCCCAGCCTGGCTCTAATTGTTTGTTGGAGCTCCAACCGGTTGATCTCGGTATCCTCGGTCTGGATGAACCACTGAAGCCCCACCCCGTATTCCGGATGTGCCCACAAATCACCAGGGAAAGTCAGTAGCAAATGCTTGACGTCCTGGACGAGGCATTCCAGATCCGCGACGGTTTCAGTATCACCGTCTGCGGCTGTCACAAAATTGCCCTCGTTGTCCAGCATTAGATCCTCCATATTGCCACCACCGCCCTATATTTTTGCTATTACAATAAACCGCTCACCCTCCTCTATTGGCAGTGCCGCCACCTGGTCGCCGTCTTTTAGTGGCGACTTGTAATCAATTCTCGTCAGCGGGGAAGAGGATGCACCCGGCAACGGGTTTCCATCCTCGTCCACCGGAAAAGTGAGGGTAGCCACCACGAAATGATCCTTCAGGTGTTCAGCCACCAGGGCGTCCTTGGTGCCGTAATTCTCTATGGCAATTTTCCCACCGGTTATGGTGCCGATCACGGCGGTGGACCTGGTTATTATGTAAGGCTCCGAGGGATCCCCATACATGAACCCCAGTTTTACCTTGTTGCCTTTCATGAGAGTGTAGGGAAGTGGATTGCACTTTATGGCCGGTGCGCTTGTGTCGTCGTTACCATCCCTGGTCAGCGGCTGGACCTGGATATCATCATCGACGGCTGTTATCCGCGCTTCGGCGATTAGATGGTATCTGCCCGCTAGCTCCGGGAAAAGGCGGATAACTGTTTTTCTCACAACTTCGATTAACTTATCCACCCGGCTGTCCATCAGGCCACCTCCGCTAGTTCCCTGAAGAATATTTCCGTCCGCAGTGAGCCCTTCTCGTTCATATAGTGATGTATCGTTTCGGTGATGTACCTGCTGTTGGCCACCTGCGGCCAGATTATTTCAATTTCCTGGCTGTGAGACAGGAAGGGGGAGGCCACTGTGAGCAGCCTACCACCCCCGGCGGTATCTCCTGCAGCGCGCTGGCCTGCCGGTTCACGATCTGCGTTAAATTCCAGCTCGATGATGTTTTCCCCGTACTGGTAACTGTATACCGGTCCTGGCTTTGGTACCGGCGCATCCCAGTAAAAGCGCCTGTTTCCATCGAAATAGTAGTCATACTGCAAGCCCCAGGTGGCATTAACTCTTCTAACCATGTCGGATACGTTTTCCCCGGCCACCACGAAACGGGGCTTGCGGGGGAAAGTATCCTGTGCCAGGGTGAAGGCACTGATGCCGGCTTTTTGTAGGCCAAAGGCTATTACGTCCTGGGGTGTTACGTCTAAGAATGTCTCGACTATCCTTGTTCTAAAAAGTTTTAGCGCTTCATCTTTGCACAAGAACCGGGGGGGCATCGGTTCGGCCACATAGCCGGAGAAAACTCTCCATGAGTTATTGCCGTCGTAGCCGATCATGATTTCCACTGGCACGTCTTTCGCCAGCCCTAACTCCGGGATCCCGGGTTTAAGGGTAAACTCCGCTATGTCTGCCGGCTCCTTGCGGGACAGCCATATGTCCAACCTTTCAAAGAGGTTGCGGACTTCGCTGCCGTTAACCACCAGCTTGACAAATGGCGAAAACATATCAGACATTATTAGCACCCCTCAGCCAAGCCAAAATTCTTTGCCCCAGGCTCGGTTTCCGGGTATCCTTTGCCGGGGTGGATTCGGTCTTTTTAAGTTTTCTGTGAATGTCGCCATATAAAGTTTCTTTGCGTACGTCGCCATATGCCGGCTTTGCCTTGGAGGAGGACGTCTTGGGCTTGGTGGCCGACGTGGTAACGGGCTTTTTCCGGGCCACTTTTACCTTTATTGGAACGTGCTCGATGAACTCGCATATGGCGACCACCTTGTCGCTTTTGTTGTCCTCCCATGTTTTCAGATCTGAAAACACGACCTCATTTATGTTTCTGGCCGCTGCATGTTTATTGACCAGCCGGTATACACCGGGCTTTTGCTGATCAGGGGATTTCCTGAAGATCCTCTGCAAGATAGCGATCTGGTCCGAGCAGTCACCGCCTTCGACTTGGGGCAGCAGGGTCAGAGTTAACCTCACCCGGGCGTTGTCGTACCCGACTGCTTGTGTTACCTTTTCTTTTTTGCCCCGTATTTCCACCTGGTCCAGTTTTACCGTGCCGGTGATCTCCAGGCTTTCAAACGTACCGGGCAGGATGGTGTCGCCAACTTTTACTTGCCCAATATCATCCGTTGTGATCAACTGGGGCATCATCCCGCCTCCTTATTCTCCACTCATGGAGAGGTACCTGTATGCCAGGTCTACCAAATCGTCGAAGTTGTCTCCGCTCGGCTTTTCTCCATTGACAATTACTACTACCGGACGGGATCTGCTTTCCCGCACGGTCTCCTTTTCGCGCTCAGCAAAAGTTTCTCTGACAAACTCACGCAGGTTTACGCGAGGTGCTTCACCGAGTATTGATTTTTCCGGATTGAGCTTTAAGTCTGCCGTTGCCCCGGCCATATCGCCCAGTACCGGATTGATTAACGCTTCGGCACTTAGCTTGGGCAGCTCCGGTACCGCCTCCATGACGGGGCTGATTACAGCCTGGCCGGTCAACTCGGGCAGTTCGGGCATCGCGCCCAGTACCGGATTGATTAACGCTTCGGCACTTAGCTTGGGCAGCTCCGGTACCGCCTCCATGACGGGGCTGATTACAGCCTGGCTGGTGATGGTTTGGCCCTGGATAGCCTGCGCCGCGTCGGCGTTCACCGGGGCGGTCAGCGCTGCCCCCGCCAGTACGGCGGCGGTGGCTGTTTTCAATAGCCCAGATCGGGATATGATGCCCCCGGCAAAGGTCTCCACCAGTGCCGCGCCGGAACGGGTGAGGGTGGAGAGGGGGCCCTCCTTTGCGTTGGAGAAGGGGAGCAGGCGGCGCAGTTTGGCCAGCCCGGATTTTACTGCTTCCGCCGGCGCGTTGATAACCTTCCTGATCCCCTGGGTAAAAGCCTGGATCAGCGCCTGGCCGGAAGCCACAAACTCCGCGCCTTTGGCCTTGATGGCCTCGATTATTTGGGCGATTTTCTGCGGTATAAACTGCACCAGATGTCCAAATATCCTGCCGGCAATATCCTTGATGGTGCTCCAGCGAGTGGCAATCAGCAGCGGTATGCCTATTACCGGCATCAATACCGCCAGCACCAGGGGGCCGTATTGCTGGATCACACCGATGATTCCCTGGAATACTCCGCTAAACCATTGCACAGCACCGGCGAACCTGGCTTTAAGCGCTTCCCATGTGTTACTGAGAAAAGCCGTTACCTTGTCCCAGTTCCGCCAGAGTACGAACAGGGCCGCGCCCAGGCCGACGATGGCCAGCACCACCCAGGTAATGGGGTTGGCTAAAAGCGCCGCCGTGAAGCTCCAGACCCCGGCGATGAGGCGGGGGAGGGCAGTGGTCGCCGTCCGTGCCGCCGTGACGGTGAACCGGGCCAGGCCAGCAATCATTGCGCGAATAACCAGGTACGCCTTGGCGCTTCCGGCTACGGCAAACCAGAGCAAACGGGATGCAAAAGTGGTCATAGCTGGGGTAACACGGGTGATAATTATACGGCTTAGATTGATAAAACTTTGTACCAAGAAACCAACCTTTCCCGATAGCACCATGGCAAATTGACCAATCTTGGCCCAAGCCATGAGTGTATATCCGCCTATCATTACCAGCCCTGAACCTACCGCCAGTATCGGCGCCAGGATGGCCAGCGACACCGCGCCAATAGTGGCCAAGAGCAGGGCCGTCCGTACAATGGTCGGGTGTGACTTGGCTAACCCCTTAAATGAATGAATCAGATCCTGTATGGTGGGGATAAAGGCCACAATCAGCGGGGCCAGCTCGTCTCCTATGCTGCGTTTTAATATCCTCCAGTTCTGAATAACCAGCTGCAAACCCGCGCCCAGGTCGTTATTCATAGACCTGGCCATACTTTCAGTGAACGCGGTTCCCTGCCTTGTGGCTATGCCCAGCGCTGCAATATTGCCCTGCAAGTCGCCCACCTTGTTGTATAGTAGGTCTATCATGGCCACCGCCTCTTCGGTGCCAAACGCCTTGGCGATCTGTTGCTTTTCAATCGCATCCAGTGTTTCGCCGTATTTGCTCCGCAGCACATTCAGTATATCCACGACCCCCAGCAACTGGTTGTTCGCGTCCACAAAACTAAGTCCCAGCTCCGTGCCCGCTTTGGCCGCCGCCTGCACGAACGCCTTGTATTTCGTACCGGCCTCCCCGCCCGGCATGGTGGCCTGAAGCATGCCCAGTACGGCCAGCTGCTCCTCGAACGGTCGTCGGGCCGAGGTGGCCGCAGCGCCCAGGGTTGTCAGCGCCTGGGCCATTCCGGACCCCGTTGTCTTGAATTGCTGCACGCTCGCGGCGATCCCGGCACTGAACATCTCTCCGAACTGAAAATCTGACATATACCCGTACATATCTTTAAATATCCCGTAGCCCGTAGCGAACAAGCTGGTCATCTCGGCGGTGGTGGCCTTGGTGGCCTTGGCCGTCAGCGCCGCCATCGCCGTAAACTCGCCCACCGCCGCATCGGAAAGGGAAGCGATGCCAGACTTGATATCGTATGCCGCGTCGATGAACTGAGCTTCGGTAACGCCAGACCATTTGCTGGCAAAGTCTGTGGCGGCATTGGCTATTGCATCCAGGTTTTTTACGCCGACCGAACCAAGCTCGCCAAGTTCCCGCTGGGTCTCTATAGTATCGTTTAAAATGCCCGCCAGGCCACTCATCATTTGCGAAGCGGCCCCCTGCATCATTGCCCCGGAAACCGCCATTTTATTGCCGAAATCAATCATCCCCTGTGCTCTTTGCATGGTCCTCTCCAGATTGGTCACTGTTCTAACCATGTCTTGCACAGGGCCGGTAAACCTGTCCACCACGCTGAAAATGGCTGACAAAGCATACAGCGCATCCATATTGACACATCCTATTTTTTGGTATATGCTACGGGAAAAAGGGGGTTGTGGTAGTGCTGAGCTTATTTATCGTATTGGCTATTTTGTTCGGTATTGGGGCTGCTATTGGAATCTTATACGGCACTATTAAAAGCATACCTTACCTTATTAACTGCATTAAAACTGGGTGGAAACGAGGCACAGAGGAGGCAAACAAGGTTTTCAACCGGCCATGAGCCGGTTTTTATTTTGCAAGCACCGCCTCCAGCGCCATCAATACCCCCCGCTTCACCGCCAGAGCCCGGCGGTCCTCATAAAAGTAGGCGAGGGCCGCCAGCTCCAGGAACTCATCATCGCCAACCCCCGCAAGCTGCTCCGGCGTCAGGCCGAAATAATACCTTATTATCGCTTCCGCCTGGTGCAACCCGTCCTCCCGCAGCTGTTCAACCCGGCTTACAATTTGGTCGATAAAAAATCCTGGTTAACGCCGATGATCTTCTGCAGTTCGCCGCCGTAGGCGATCACCAGCCCGGGGCGCTCCTCGGTCAGTTTGCGCAGCACGTCCGCCGACGGGTACAGCAAACACCCGAAAACAAGGTTATTCATGGCCTTGTAGACATCTTTCAAAGACTCCTTAGTGAATCTTGATAAATCCGGACGGCCGGGTTTCCGAAAATAACAAACTGGCAGTTCATCCTCACCACCGGCGATCTCGTAGACATCGCCGTAATCTCGCTTCCATTCTTCGATTTGCTCCTTGGACACAACCGGGTGCATACATTTCCCTCCCTAAATTAATCTGGCATCGTCATCACTAGTTCGGCTGCAGGCCGTTCCACCAGATACCGCCCAAAATTACAAGCTCGCACTCAACCTTTACCTGCTTGTCGCCTTGACCGGAAGAATTGCTCACTTTCTTAATTTTGCATTGTTTCAGTATGTCAGTGGTGATCGGCTGATCCTCGTTGGCATAGCTCACTGTTATCGGGAATAATGGCAGCCTGTAAAGGGATACATTCAGCTTCTTGGCGTAAGCTACCAGCTTGTTGTACTCCTCTTTGAGAAGCGTCATCTTACCCTCGGCGCTGTAATTACCCGTCCCGTACCCGAGCGGGCTTGAGCCTTTGCCGTATATTGCCTCAATCTCCTTGCCGTCTGAATAATCAATGTTCTGGATATCCACAACCTCACCATATGGCAGCATGACGGATATATCTTCCCAGCTGTACTTCTTCCCGTTAATCAATTACCTCACCCCCCTTTATGCCGATTGCTGGAACGGGTTTTCGTACCCGATCTCAACCTCAAGCCAGCGCAGAGTTGCTATCGGTACAATGCGCACCTTAACCCGCAGAGTAGAAGTGGCTAATATATCCTGGTCGCGGGGTATTACAACCCGGCCCCGGGCAATTTCGCCGTTGCCGGCCATAATGTCAAGCGGCACGCTCAAGCTTGCTTCCAGGACAGCAAGGTTTTTATCCTGGTTTAACGGGTCAATCTCGACATGTTCCTGTCGCAAGGCCGCTGCCCGAACCAGCGCACAGGCCTTATCCATTGGCCGCCGCAACTCAACGAATTTAAAGTCGCTAATCGCCTCCGCCGCCATCCGGCCATTGGTTATATATATCCCGGACAGCCCGATATACTGCCGGAAAGTAATGAACCCGGCTTCATCCAGCGCCAGTATATGTCCATTATTGATACCCTCCGGCCTCAGAGCAACCACCGCCGGCAGCGGACCTTCCATAACCTTGCCCGGAGACCGCTGGACCGGTATGGAACTCACGCGCCCGGAATACAACCCGGCCCCGTTCCTGTTTACGCTGCGCCCGGTACCCATATCTACCAGTTCCAACCTGCCTGCACAAATGGAAACCCGGGTACTGGCAAAACTACCTTTCTCGGTAATCAGCGCGTTAACCCACTGGTCAACCGTTTCAGTGTCTCCCGGCCTTCGGGCCTCAGCCAAGAAATGAATATACCTGTATTTTGACTCCGCCTCGTCGGCTTTGGCCGCCAGCGCCGCCCACATGGCCGCATCTGACTCTCCCACCACGTGGATAAATTCGTAAAGGTAACCGGAATTGAGAAGAGCGTCAATTGCCGCTGTGGCACTGTCCACGCTGGCCTGCGGGGCCGTGGTGTTGAACTTCCAAGTGTCGCCGGTTTTAAAAGATTGCGAAGGGTCAGTGCCATACTCCACAAATTGCAGGGTAATGCCGGTATCCGGTATCGTATAGCTCAACCCGCTCGGCACTGTGATCTTGCCAGTGAAGTTATCTCCCCCGTCCAGGCTATACTTAAATGTGGAATCGTTTGCGGCTCCCGGGTCCACAATCTCCACGATTACTTCATATTCGTCCAGCGGCGATCCGCTTGCCGTCATATCCCCCAGACCTGTCTTGGTGGAGGTTATGGTTCCGATTGTTCCTGCGATGTCGCTGTTTGCTTTTACCGCATATATCGTCCTGGCCCCGGCCGCGAAGGCGTCATACAGCGCGCCGCACAGGGGGCCGGTGCCGAAAAGATCTTTCACCTTGCCGGGGTCAGTGATTGATACAATCTGATTTACCGTGCCGGCCGAACACACCCCAACCTTGGCATGCAGGCCTGCAGATCCCGGCGGCAGCATTCCCAGCCCGCCATCAAGAATACTGATATTCACATCAGGCAAAGGCATTATTTAACCCTCCTCATCGGCCCGGACAGCCATTTACCCCGGGCTTTTAAAAAGTCGTCTTCAGTTATTTCCTTTCCCTGGCCCCAGCCGTAGGCCACCTTGAGTCCGGCCATCATCCAGGCCGGCACATTATGCCGCTTGGCCAGTTCTTCAATTTTGTAAGCCTGTTTTTTCACCGGTTCTTCGCCCTGGGCCTTTTCGGCCTTTTCTTTCTTACTCATCAGCTATTCCCCCCTCGATTACCATTGCTCCATCCAGAGATATCAATTCTGTGGAATGATCTCGATATATGCCGCCGTAAAACTCAACAAGGTATGTGACTTTTTCGCGCTGGGACGCCACTCCGGAGTCTTCTTCCGGTTCGCCCAGGCTCACCTCAATCAATATTGCGTTATTGTCCGCATCCAGTATCCGCCGGTCAAGTCCCTTCAGAAACGCTTCGGCCTTGCTTCTTAACTCCGCATCATCCCGGTGAGAAATTGTTACTCTCACCGGCAGCACCCGCCGGTACAGTCTCCTCCGATATGTCCTTGTCTGGTCCACCGTGGCCACGGCCACCAGGCTGCCGTCATATTTAAGGCTCTCCTTGCCGAAAACTATCTCAGCATATAGCCGGGCCTGGTGCTTGGTGGAATCGGCGGCCCCGATGCGCACATCGGTTATACCTATAGCATTTAATTTTTGCACCAGGTAGTCCCGGCAGGTGTTGATCACCTTAAACACTCCTCTATAACGGTCTTAATGATTTCGTTAATTTCTGCTTGGTCGTCATCATTTATCCCGATAAACGGGCGGGCAGGAATCCGGACTTCCTTTTTCTTCACCCACTTGTTGCCGACTTTTAAATGAAGGTGCCTGGCTCTTTTAACCCTTATCCTGCGGCCAAATTGGTGGGTGGACGCCCGTTTATCAGTGGTGCCGACCTCAACCTTGTCAGGCTTGGCCCGGCATGAAATTGAGTTTTTCAGGGTGGCGGTATCGGTAAGCGTTTGACCGCCTTCAGACCTGGCCCTTATCGACTGTGGCCATTTCCTGCCGTCCGGGCCGGTTTCGGTTTTAAACCGCTCCTGGGTGCTGGTCACCAGGTACTCCCCAATTTCCTTGTGCAGCGCGGTAAAATTTAACCTTGTTAGCCTGTGTAGATTCCTCTCCAGCCTGCTCCAGTCACCTTCAAACCGTATTCCACTCACTACATATCATCCATTCTGTTCCGCGAAAAAACCCGGTTATTGCTTGCAATCTGAACAGTCCCATCAGGCGGTGGGGTGGGAGTGCCCAGGGTGACCAGCCCCCGGGCCATGTTTTCCAGCACCTTTACCGCCGATTTATAGCGCTCCTGTATTACCCGGTCGGAACCTTTTTCCTCGTCAAACCCCCGGCGTGACATTAAGTTGTATAGCGCAATATCTACACATAGCTTTCTGATCATTTTCGGCACCGGGTTGAACGGAATGTCGTACCGGGCGTAACAGTAACCGTTTATCTCACTTGTGGCGTCCTCGATGGCCTGATCTATGCGGTCGGTATTAACCTGGCCGGTGCCTTCATCATCGGTACAATCAATAAGAACGTGCTCCGGCACACGGTCCAGCAGGTCACCTAAAGTACAATACATTACTTATCACCCTTGTTTTCATCCGGTCCTGGCTCTTTGTTGGCAGGCTTGATCACCTCGACTATGAGCATGGGCTCCTCTTTGAGTTTTCTTAGCTGCTCCTTGGTAAATTTATTGTCCGGATAGAGCACCGGCCGGGCCGGGTGCTCGATCCCGCAGCGGCGGAACCCGTCACGTAGAGAGATTATTTTAATTGGCATTGTTTGTCACCTCCCGGTTACTTATTGCGTTGTTCCGGTGCTGCCGTAGGCTAACTGCCAGAGGCCGTAGCCTACGTTATCCCTGCAGTCGACCCCGTACAAGAATTCCTTACGCATGAACACGTTCTCATCAGTTGGGCTGTCCAGGGCTGTAAACTCGGGCTTTTTGCGTTGCTGGAAAATTAACGGTTTTACCGGCTTCGTGGTATCCAGCAGGAACCAGGCGGTCGGATTTACGGAAAGGGCCGGCACCACCAAAAGATCTGCCGTGCCGCGATTAACGTTTGTGGCCCCGCTGGATGTTCTTTCCGCCAGGAGGATTTCGCGGCCCGTTTTATCGTTATGCGGACTTACAACAAGAAGGTTAGGGGTTATGTTCAACGGCCTGCCGTGCTCATCCTTAAGGCTCATCATCTGCGCCCTCGCCGCCGAATACGAGTCAGGGGAGAGCGCCGCAGTACCCCTGTTGCTCTGTATAGGTCCATTGCCGTCCCTGTGGTCCTCGTCAAAGAAATATTGACCGTCATAGCACAGGCTGGTAAACCCATTGAGCAACAGCTCAAAAACCAACTCATCGGGATGTTCTGCCGCTGAAACACCCAGCGCCTGAATAATCGGGTTATACAGGCCGATGGCGTCGTCCTCGATATCGTCCCGGTCCACGCCCACGGTGGCTTCGAAGGGTTTGTTTTTTATTGTGAATCCAAAAGCCGACAGATTTTCTACGACCCGGTCACCGATCCATTCACGCATCCGCGGGACCTTGCCCAGCCATTTATATTCCTCCGACCTAGTTGTGGAGGGTACCACAGTTGCCACTCTTTCATACAGCGGCTTGGCGTTCTTGAATGCTTCTTCAAAGATGACCTTGAATCCGCGGTAAATGCTCTGCAATGTCGCCTGGTTAACTATCATTGTTCTTTATGCCTCCTTATGAGTTCAGTAGGCCGGCGGATCGCAGCTTGGCCAGCAGGCCATTGAGGACCGCCTTGGTCTCGTTGGTTACAGTAACAACGGCGTCAAATTCTTCCTTGGTCGGGGCAGTCCCGGCCGCCGGGGCAGCATCAGCTGCCGCCACATCATTCTGTGCATCGGCGCAGCGGTCGAACAGCCCGACTGCCACCCACACGGCGGATGACTCGACACTCACTACTACGCCCGCCGCGCTACGGGTACCGCCGCCGTCCGTGGCCGCCACCGTCTGGTCGTCTAAGATGTAACAGGTGCTCAACAGGTGGCCCTGCCCCACCGGGTCGGCGCCGTCATTGTCGAATTTAAACACCCCGCGCCTTACCCGGACTTTTACCGCCCCGTCAGCGCCGCCGGTGTTGTCAACGAATTCCTCTGCGCGCCCGGCAGCCTTAAGGCCGGCGCTGGCAAATCCGGGAACAGCATACCCGGCAGCATTAACCGCCACCAGGGAGCCCGCATAGATCACCGCATTGGCTGCCACGTCCAGTTCCAATATTTCACCCTTCCGATATGGCGTGTTCCTGTCTGTTGTCAGAGGCATTACTGCTCACCCCCGTAATACTTCCTGTACGTTTCATCGTCTATGCCCAGCATCTTGTTTACGGATAACTGGACTTCGTCCGGTTTCCCGCCAGATCCGGGCGGCAAATTGCTACCGGTTAAATCGGTACCGACGGGCACGACTACCGGGGCATGCTCAAGAAACGCTCTAAATCCTGCCGGGTCTTTCAGTGCGTATTGCTCGGCCCACGCTTTTTGAGCCGGGGCCACTTTGCCGGACTTGAGCGCCATTTGTACCAGTTCGTCCCGGTCTTTCATGTCCAGGCGCTTTTTCAACTCGATAAACTGCTCCACCGGGACATACCCGGACGGGTTTTTCAATGCGATGATCTTGCCCCGGGCCTGCTCCGCCGTGGCATCTTCGTTAAGCTCCAGAGTTTTTAACACATCCTGTTTAAAAGCTGTAAGCCCCTCAATATCACGGGCGCTATTTCTCAACTTTTTGATCGCCTCAGAAACTTGATCGTCGGTTGCGTCTTTGGGAAGTCCGAGGGCTTTTAAAACCATGAGTCTGAACTCCATTTCCTTTTCATCCTCCTTTTCGGGCATCCCGCCCAACTTATTCACAATCGGCACCATCCCATCAATGGCCGGGATATTTGTCAGCGCGGCGGAATGCAAAATCACAGCTCTTTTATCTGACTTGCGAACCCATATTACCGGGCTGAGGTAGCGGTATTCCCTGTTGGCCAGGTACTCCCTGGCCCGGGGGGTCCATTCCACTTTTGCCCACAACCCTTCCGTACCTTTATTGACCAGTTCTTTAATCCACCCTGCAGCCGGCGCTTCTACTCCTTCCAGGGTCTGGTGCTCGTAATCGATTACCACGTCATTTTTTTCCCGGTTGAAGTGGTCGATAATCTCACGGTATGCCTCTTCGTCTCCCAGGAAGTCCCCCTTTTTACTGCGAACAATACCGAACGGTATAACCTGTATCTCTTCCGGCACGCCCTCAATTTGCACGCCGGACAGGGTCAGCAAACGATAACTGTTCTTATTGAAGACAATCACCACCAATCAGCCAACAGGCGTTATAAAAGTGTTACCCCGCTGTAAAATAGCGTTACAACGCGTTACAGCACCGTTATCTTGCGTTACAATTTTCGATTCATACCCTTTCTACTTAACAAATCTTCACCTCCCGTAAAACAGCTTCCAGCGGCCTCAGAATTAATTTGTCATATTTAACCAGTATCTGATAGGTTACTAAACCGTTACAGGGTTTACCGAAAAACGTTACAATCCTTGATTTTCGGGCGTTACAGCCGTTACGCGGCGTTATTGCCCCATTTTGGCCCTGCGCCGGTATGCTTCCTGTAATATATCCGAGTATTTGTTTAGATCCGGCTCCCAGGTTTTCTTTGCCGGGTTACAATCAAACCCGGGGTCGGGCATCAGCGGCCTGGCCAGCTGCCCGGGCGGCTGCACCATATTGGGAAGCTCTGTTTCAACGGTAAGCCCCAGCCGCTTCACATCTCTCTCCGAGAGACTCCTTACTCCACACCGGCAGCGGTAACCGTTGGGCGGCCACCAAGTATCCCATACAGGATGGTCTAAAGGAAACACCTTGCGATCCATGGCCAAATGCGTTGGCCTTGTCTTGCGGTCGTTTACCGCGTCATACATCCCATACGGGCGCTTGGCCATAACATCCGGGTCGGTCATCCGCTGCCAGCTGCCCACGGAAAACGCTGTTTGGATGTTCGTCCGAAAAATATTGTCGACCCGGTAGGGCGACAGGCCGTCCCAACCTTTGCGCTCCAGCATCTCATTTACCTTACTGCGCCATTCCTCAAAAGTTATCCCTTCATCCAGCACCTTTTGCAGTTCCAGCAAGATGTCATTCAGGATATCCAGCGCCGCGATACCGCTGATGGTAAACGCCTTGGCCCTGTACTCTCGCTCAAGTTGCGCAAACTCTTCCGGGGTCAAGGGTACTTTGTCTCGAAAAAACTCAATGGCCTCTTCAAAAGGTACGGGCTCGGCTCTAACTTTCATCCGCCATCCACCTACCGTACAAGTCGGCCACAAATAACGCTCTGGCTATCAAATCCTCCAAGTCGGATGTATCCATCCGGTTATATATTTCAACCAGCTGCTTTTTCAGCTGATCCGGAGAAGAAGCGTTATGAATCGCTTCCAGCACGGGTTCCAGTAATTGTCTTATTACCGGCAAACTTTCTTTGACGGACCGATCCGCCAGCGCGTCAATGTCCTTTTGCGCTTTAACCCGGTCGGCCCTATTGGCAAGGGCTAGCAGTAGTCCGTCCGCCTTCATTGACATGGGAGCGGCGGGGGCAGGGGGGAGTAATAACTCTTCATTCTTGCCCGGCTTTGGAATGCCGAATTTCTCATATATGTGGTCCTTGGCTACCGGAAGGCCCATTTCGGTTACCACCGTTTTATATATCCTTGATGTCATTTCCAGGTCTTCCGGCGGCTCGTACTTGAACTTTACCCAGGGCAGCCGGCGCAAGTTTGCACCCGGTATATTAAACATAACCAGGGGTTTGATCAGGTGCTTACGCAGTGTTTCCGCCAGGGCCTTGCAATCAGCTTCGATCAAATCCTGGCGAACCTCGTTGTGTGTTTTGCTGGCCGCATAGCTGCCCGTTTTACCTACGTCAGTGGTCAGCGTCTGCCCCAGCACGGCCTTGGACATTTCCCGGTTGCAAAATTCAACCAGGGCTTCATATATATTGTCCGCCCGCTTGACCGACTCAATAAATTCAATTTCAGTGCTCTTCGAGATAATGCCGGCGGCATCACTGCCCAATTGGGTCACCGCTTGAATCAGTGCTTCCCGATCTTCCTTTGAAGTTGACGCATCATACTTGCCCAGGCGGATCGGCATCCCGTACACTTCCGCAAAAGCAACCCAATCCTTGATGCCGTAGTTTTTGAATAAGTACATCCAGGCGCATACCCTGAGCACTCCCGCCCGGGAGGGGTGTCCCGATTTGGCTTTGTATTTATGGACGATAAATTTGTTCTTTGGCAGCTCTACTCCCCGGGCCATATCATTTTCCGTCAGCAACCGTAGCTCATCCAGATCGCCGAACCTGAACCGCTTTTGATGTACCCATTTCAATCTTTCCACGACAGCCCTGCCTTCTTCGATCTGCCACATTATTTCCGTCACGGCAAACCCTTTACCGATGGCATCCAGCAAATCCAGCAGGGCGTCTTCCAGTCCTTCAAATTCAAATGCTTCGCGCACCATGTCCGCCACCCGGACATCTTCCGGGTCATCCGAATAGGGCATAATATCCCAGTCCAGGCCCAGCACGGCGTTTTTCCTAGTTTGCAGTATTGAATACAGGTGTGTGTCTTTTTCTTCCATCTCTTCAAACAGCTCCGCCTGCCTGTATACGTCACCCAGGTCAGCATCCCGAAATATACTGCCCAGGCGCTGGGGGGTAAGGCCGCGCGAGGGGTAACTAGAAAATTTATCCCTTACCGAGGCCACGGCAATTTCCCAGGTTACTGGTTTGTTTGTCCTTATCGGTTTGCCGTCCGGTCCCAGTATTTGCGCCAATTAATACGCCCCCTTTCTGGTAAAGCGCCGTCGCTGCACCGTGGTGTATTCCACTGGTCCCATTAGCAAACGCCTGCCCACAGCCAGATACAGGGCTATACGCGCGGAATTTATCGCCATTCCGAAGTGGTTTTCAACGTTCTTTTTATAGCGAATGCGTTTTTCGCCGCCTTCTTCAATCTCTTCCTTGACCAGCTTGAGCAAGTGGCTTTTCACCGTTTTATATATTTTCTCTTCCTCCGGTGTCCGCGGGCGGGGGAGAAGGGCAGCGGGAGGATTGGCGGCAAACAGGTCCGTGGTTTCATCAAGGGACTCATCCCGGTCAACGGTTACTTTATTAACTGCTCGGGCGTCCTCGCCCTCAACACCTTCCTTCAGCACATCTCCCTTGAAATACTGAATATACCCCCGGGCGCGTTCAAGCGTTCTGACCACCCGCTTGCTTTCCGTCTTGTAGGGCATTGCATCGATCACCAGCGCGCCCACATTGAAAGGCCTTTCCAGTGCCTGTATCAATTCCACCAGGTCTTCCACGTCCACCTCGTAAAACGCCAGGCAGCGCATTCCCTCAATACCATACGGCGCGGCCACGGCCACGTGCGCCTTGTCTCCCATGTCAATGCCTATGCCGGTAATTTCGTCGCTGCGGTCCTGGAAGTAATAGTCGCTAGCTTCCTCTACACGGCGTAAAGCCTCGGGGCTGACCGGCTGCATGTTACCGCTGTCCGGGATGGCCAGTACGCTGCGCTTGAAAGTCGCTTTTTTGCTGGGCTTATCCTTGGCCACCTGCCAGCGATTCCAGATCAGGTCCAGCTTCAGGTCGGGTATGATCAGCTGCGGCACCCGGTACCCGCGCCGGTCAGCCCGGTCCGGGTGCTCCGCCACCCAGCGCCCGTTTTCCACATCAAGCGGCTTACCGCATACAGGACATACCAGGAACACAACTCCGTCTTTTTTAACAAAGTTCTCCGGAAAGTCTTCCTCCACCGGGGCCTCCCGGTTGCAGCCCTCGCAGCGCACAAACCACTTGCGCATGTCGCTGGCCCGGTACAGTTCGTCAATGCCGTCCTCCGGGAATAACGCCACGCTGAAATATTTCTGCCAGGCCAGGTCCGAAGCAGAAATGCGGTCCTGGGCCAGCTCCATATTCTCCGGGTTTATCAGGGCCACTTCGTCAAACTTAATTTCGTCCGCCGGGATGGAAATGGCCCCGGTCTTGGAGACCAGACCGCGGATGTACAAAAAGTGAGTGCCGATCTGCTTGAGTCCGGCCTGGTCAGTGCCTCGGAGCCTTCCCTTTAGGTAGGGGCTGCGGTCAATGTATGGATCGAATCTGGTCGGGCCGAAATCGCGGGCCATTTTATCGGTCGGCAGGTAATAGATTACAGTGCGCCCCCGGACATCGACCATGTACAGGCTGTGCGCGATTGCCAGGGTGGAAAAGCCGGTTTGTGCGCCTTTTTCAATGGTGATATGAGGGTGCGAGTTATAATCTTTAAAGATTTCCTCCATGCACCTGCGATTGACAGGGTCATATCGCCGGCCGTTATCCAGAATGATGTGTTCCCTGCAATATTCCAGAAATGATATATTAGATTTTTCTCCGACCAGATCGCCCAGGATACTCACAGTTACTGCCTCACTTCCCTGGCCTGGCTTTCCACAATATCCGTAAGTCTGGCCAAAAGTTCTGGATCTGAGGTTATTTCGCTTCGCAGCGCCTCCTTGATCCGGGCCGCCGCGGCCTCCACGCCCCTGTTGTAGTTGAGCTTCAGCTGTTCACGGCGGACGCTGGAGGACTCCAACTTGGCCAGCGCCTTGAGAATTTCTGTTACCTTCGCCTCGGCCAGATCAGTCAGATCCAGCTCCATAAGAAACTCCATGATCAGCTGTGTGGCGAGCTGGTTGGCCGCTTCGGCCATCTCGGTCGCCGGCGCGTCGGGATTGGAATTCACTATGGCCCGCGCCTGCTCTTTTACGACTTTCAGACGTTCCAGGCGCGACAGGAAGTCCTTGCCGTACCGGGCCACCGAGCTCTTTCCGACATCGTGCCCGAGTTGCATCAGCCAGTCTGCGACTTCCCGGTACGTATAGCCGTCCACCAGCTTCTTGTTCACTGCTTCGACGATTTCCGGAGGAAGGGTCTCTATCTTGAAGTGCTTGCGTCTTCTGCCCACTTACAACACCACACCGGGGTCCGCCGGGATATTGCCCTCCAGCAAATCCACCCCCGCGGCGGTCAGCTTTGTGAGGGTGCGGTTTATACCCATGATATCGTCCTGCTCTTCCCACACCTTGACGTAGCCCTTTTCCGCCAGGTAATCCAGGTAGCCCTTTAGAATGGCCGGCGAGATCGGGTATTTCCGGTCGTTCAAGGTCACCTCAAGGAGTTCCAGGCTGGCCGGGCCGGGGTAAGCCACCTTTAAAATTTTCATAAGTTGACCGCGCACAATACGCGCCTCGTATCGCTCCAGTCCGCCGTTCACTTTCTATCTCCTCCAATTAGCCGGTTTAGTGATTTATTAATTTCTCCTATTTCCCTACTGATACTATCAACCTTGGAATCGAGGGCGGCAATGGCCCGGATAAAGTCGTCCCGCAGAACATAGTGCCGGGGGAGTGACGCTTTCATATCGGCAAAGTCATTTTGCAGCTTATCAATCCTGCCATCCTGCTCCTTATGTTTCTCCTTGACCGCCTGGCGGATGTCGCGTAGAAAATATGCGATGATACCCGCCGCGCCGCACAGCAGCCCAAATAAAATGGCCGCTGCCGGCCTGTAAAGTTCAACCGGTAACTCTGGCATGCTAACCCTCCAAACCAAAAAGAAAAATCCCAGCTTTACCTGGGATTTTATTGATTACTCAATGCGTTTTCAAATAAAGTACTTTAGAAATTTACTTTAAACCAAAATCGAGTAATGTGGGGCCTGGATCACGCTCTTCTTCGGCCACGATCTGCCTTATCCACACTTCGGTGAGGCCGTATTTACGGGCCAGCTCGCGAAAATTATCGCCCCGAAAATCCTTCCTGATTTTTTCGTCCCGAATCTTTCTCAGGGTTGCGTCCAGCTTGGGTAAATATATCGCCGTGCCCTGGTACTTATCAGCTAGTTTCAAAGCATTTTCCAGGCCAATCATCTTGCATATTTCACGGTACGGCTCAGGTAGATCGTCAGCGCTAATCTCATTGATCCAGTTTTCCACTGACTCCACCGCCTTTATACTTTATTTCTCGCAGCCCTGTAACACGGCACCCGGTTAGTATAGTCCCTGCCGGGCTCTTTGACGCCATAGTTCATGGTTGAAGTTTTCTTTAAAGTGCCTGCATTTCTTTTCAACGCATTTGGCCTTTCTGGCCTGTTTCACCGTAAGCCACAGCCGGTGGTACCGGCACCACCCATACCTCCGGCTTGGCTTAGGCGGATCACTCCAGGGCATGCCCATCATTTACTCCCTTTGGCTCCTCTTTTGAGACTTCTGCCGCTGTTTGAGCTTTTTCAACCCCTCGATGATCCGCCAGGCCTTATCCGCCGTAAGCCACTTTATATTTTCCACCCCGGCATACTTCTTGATAAACCCGGCAAGTCTCCTGGGATTATCCGACCAGCCCAGCTCGCCGGCCAGCTGCTTTATTTTCCATTTCTGCCTGCTGGATGCCATCCAGATGCCGGGTTCCTTGCCCTTGAAGCGCTGAAGGTGGTCTATAACTATTTTGGCCTGATGCTTTGTAAGCTTCGATATACTTTCAGTTCTCGTCACATTTTTAACAATAGCGCGGAGCAAATCCTCATCCAGTCCCAGTTCCCTGGCCGACGCCCATATCATTCTTAATTGCGGCTTACTGATTCCAGCCATATTTTTCACCATCCTTTTCTTTTGCGAATAAATAGGCTTAGCTATTTATTCGGTAATCCTCACCATCCATGGCCAGCACGTAGCACATTTCCTTTATTCGTGAAACTATCCGTTCCCAGGCCAGGCTCGGCTGCCCGTATTCATCCGCCCCCAGGTGCTCCAGGGGTATGTTCGTAGTAATAATGGTGGGCAGCTGCTCCATGTACCGGGCATTTATTATGAGGTAAAGCCGCTCCACCGCCCAATCGGAGTCCCTTTCCGCCCCCAGGTCGTCCAGCAGCACCAGGTCCGCCGTCTTCAGCATCTCCAGTCTCTGTTCCGCTTCCGCGCTGCTGGCAACGCCCACCTTGGGGCGCAGGGAGTCCAGGAGGTCCGGGACCACCCCGGCAACGGCTGTCACCGATTGTTTGATTAGCTCGTTAAGGATGGCAAAGGCCAGGTGGCTTTTCCCGGTGCCGGTGGGACCCACCAGGCAGAGCCCGTTTTTATTCTCCCGGGCCAGCTGCTGAAACCGTTCCACATACCGTATGGCAGATTTATATGCCCGGGGCTGGCGGCTTCCGTCGAAATTCTCCAGGGTCCTGTCCTGGTACCGCTTGGGGATTCTCGCTGTTTTGAACAGCTTTTCTATCTTGGCCTGTTTTCTTCTGTCGAGCAAACACCGGCACTCCTGTACCGTATTGGAGTTTAGCCATATCCAGCCGGACCCATCGCATTTGTCATAAGGGCAGCTCTTCGTCGTATAAACTGCCTCCGTAGCCCCCCCGCCGCGGAACGCGGCTTTCACCTGCTCGCCCACTTTTGCCGCCCCCTTTCAAAACATACTTAGGCCACAGTGCTTCCACCCGGGCCAGGTGGTCCACTTTATCTTTCCAGTACCGGTCCTGGAACAGCCAGTCAATGCACGCTTTCCACTGCTCTACGGTAGGAGCATTTTCCCCGGCCAGCATGTTCCGGGCAATGGAAAGCTGCTTTAAGTGCCAATCCCGGGGAAACTTCAATACCCCGCGCTCTTTCAGCTTTTCCTTAAAATAAGCGACCAGGGCTTTTTCCTGGTCGGAAAAGCCCTGGTTTTTCTTCCTGGATGCCACTGTTATCCCTCCGATGGAATAAACCTTATATAAGGCGGCACCTGGCGGATCTTCACTGCCTTGCGCAGCTCATCCCTGTGTTCGTAATCACCGTCGGCAAGCAACTCCCTGCCCTTGCTGGTGGCCTGGTACACCACCTTGCGCTTAAAGTACTTCTCTCTGGCGGGACCGAAAAGCGCTTCCAGTATTTCGCCCTGCTCCTCGCTGGCGCTGATAACGTCAGGCTTCAGTGTAACTTCGCAAATGCCGGCGATGCCGTGCAGCCTTACGGTGTTTTTATCCCCCATGCGGTCCAGGGCCAGTTCCAGCGCCTTATCCTTCAGCTCTTTAAGCTGCCGGTCTATGTTGTTTTTTTGTGCCTGCAGCGCGCAGCCCCGGGCAATCAGCTCTTCCAGCTCATACTTTTCCACCGGTACGCGATATTTTATGCCGTTCACCTTCACTGTCCTGGTTTCCGTTTCCAGTTTCCTGGCAGCTTCCATTAATAAACCTCCTTTTTATTTAGCCAGTTATCCAGCACTCTCTCAATGAAATCCAGTTCCCCATCATCGCGCTCGGAAAGATTCCTGTCCAGGTATAAATTACACATATCGCCTTTCAATCTGCCCTTCGCCTGAACCATTTCCATCCGCCCAAGGGCATAGGATGCCTCCTGGATAAAAGCCCGGGTAATGCCCGCGGGCACCTTTCCAAGGTATGAGCTAGCGACGGCCAGTTTCTGGTGAATCAATTTTACCCTGCTCAATCCGTCACCTCCGGCCACTTTATTTCACCGGCAATAGCGTGTTCCGGCATGGCCAGGGTTATTAAATCCTTAAGGGCTTCACAATTGTTGCACCGGTTTTCTGCCGCTTCCAAAATCGTTTCCAGCGCCTCTTCCGTAGAAGCAAACCCGTCCCTTACGCATGTCAACATGGCTTTTACAGTATCCCTAAAATCAGCCATTTAAGCCCACCGCCCGGAAGGCCGGGCTCCTGCGCCCATTTATTAAGGCCCGCCTGATTATTGATTTTCTGATTTTTTTCACTCCCAACACAGTGCGTCCCAGCCTCTTTGCTATTTCCTCGTCAGACAGGCCTCTGTTGATTAACTCTCCAGCCTGCTTTCTCTCTCCGGGGGACCACTTGCCTTTTTTGATTTTTTTGGAGTGCAGGTTTTCCAGTGTTTCTTTCGAAGAATCGGGTTTAACCGCGCCTTTAACCGCACCTGGGTTATATATGATATATCCTGATGTGGTAACCCTCTGCTGGTCCCAAAATTCCCAAATCCTGCAAAATCCCTCACCCGTCCGGATGTCTATATGAACAATCGGGTTTTTGAAGAGTTCTCTCAACTCGTTGTTTATCCCCATGACCCAACCCCCGTCAGCTTATTTTTATCGGGCGCAATACCCGTCGCCGGCATTTGTCATATCTTCGCCCCAAAAACGCGAGCCCCAAATACGCGGTCGGATGCGCGGCACCTTCCTGCCGCCCAAGCGGTTGCACTTCTGACCCCGATAAATTTCACAACGTCCGAAATACTTGCAGTTACTCCCCCAACACTCCAACCTCGCTTTCTCTAATTGTCGCCTGCTCAAAATAGACCCCCCTTTTCGTACGGCTCCTCGTTCAGGCTCCGGGTGCCAACCCGGGCGAGGGGGTGAGCCGTTTCCGGCCCGATTGCACACTGAAAGCTAAAAACCCAGCGACTCCGGCGTAACCAAAAGCCCATCCGCTTCCTTTATCACCTCTAGTGTTATCGGCTCGTCATCCTCCACCAGGTCCAGTGCGTTTTGCAAAAGCCTGGTAAGTCTTCTTAGCCCCCCAAAGGCGAGGGAAGCTCCCCGGGCCAGTAGATACTTCTTGGCCGGCTCACTAATGTTGAAGCCTTCCAGGATTTGCAGCAACTCCTCCCGGGAGACGCCCTTCATTCTGTATGCCCTGCGGACGCGCGAATAAATCTGCGCCAGGTTGTTGTCGCCGCCTGGTCCCTTCACCAAATACTTGGCCAACTTGGGCATTCCACATAAAACCAGGCCGGAGTGAGTCTCATCCCAAATGGCCCGCAAGGTTTCAATGCGCACTACCGAATTCCTATCCACCAGCAAATCAGCCTCATCTATTATCAGCATTGTCGGGCTTTCCCGAAGAGCGGCGATAACCATGCCCAGCATTTTCTCCTTAGACCCGCTCATTACCCCCAGTCCCAACGCCTCACCGATGGCACCAAGCAGTCCCTTTACAGTCATCGTCATCGTTGCGCGTATATAGACTACGTCCGGTCGGCCTTTGCAAAACTCCTGCAGGGCTGTTGTCTTTCCGGATCCGGCATGTCCGACAATCACACCGATCTCTCCATCCCGAAGGCACATACTGCATATCCCGATGGCCTGCTGAAAATCCTCGGTATATAAAATGCCTACTTCGCGTTTAAACTGTTTTTGCCGGGCCGGCAGCGCCTGTCGGGTTTCCTGGTTGGATGGTTTGTCGGTCTTATCTTCCTGCGCCGACTCGATCCGCTCCCGCAGCGCCCGCAGCTTTTCGATCACGTTGCGGCTGTACTTACCATGGTTGATGAACAGGCTAAGTGCGGACCGGTGTACACCGGCCTCCGAAGCCATTGTGGTCACCGCTATACCGTTGTCCTTAATGTACCCGTCAACCCACTCGCGCAGTTTCTGAACTTCACTCTCGTTGATTTCAGACATGGCAATTACCTCTGCATTCATAAGTTAACCCCCTTTAACGGGCCAGGGCTTTTCTGCCCTCTTCCAGCAACATCCTTTTGACCCGGCTCATTTTCACTGGTTTTTCCATGTCGGGTTTTTCCTTGTCCGCGTTCAGAACCTCGACTGCACTGGCCGCATCCTTCTCGTGGCCGGTCAACCGGTGTACATTGCCGTCAATTTGGCTTTCGGCCGGTCCGGTCACGTACCTCTTGCGCTTGCGCTTCAGCACATCCTCCGGCAAAATGTCGTTCAGGTCGTCGCCCAGCCGTTGGGCGTAGGCGTCGATTCTGCACCTGGTTTCCTTGGCCAGTTTCGCCTTGGCTTTTTGCTCAGCCACCAGGTCGGCCCTGGACTCGCCATGTTCCAGCGCCCTCTTGTTCACAGCGGTGCCTACAATCTTGCCGTTATAACGGATTAATACCTGCCCCATGTTGTTGAAGTCGTACCATACATCAACGTATTTACCGATCAACCAGTCAATATCCGTGCCGAACGTCCAGAAGTCGCGCCCTAAAAGCCGGATATATCCAGGGTGCACCTTCACTTGTTCCCGCTTCATGAAGAGCACGTCCAGCACATTCTTGTCCACCTTGCCCGGTCTAAAATGCTCGTTGGCGTTGAATACGTTCGCCGGTGTGTCATGTAGGGAACCGTGCACGGTATTGTTGAACACTTCGACGAATGCTGCAAAATCTTCGGTGAACTTCTCCATTGATTTCAGCTTGCCGGCCTTCAGTAGCTTGTTCTGGTCAAACCCTTCCGGCCTATTCTCGGGCTTATTGCCGCAGTACCCGGGCTGGTACCGGGTGAACTTGTCGTGCACTTCCCGGAAAGTGCGCTCAATAAGCTTGGCCTGCGGCGTTTTGGGAATACAATTCCTGATGCCGATTTCCAGGTCCTCGCAAACGGCCTCGATATACGTGCTCAGATAGTCCTTGCCGTTGTCGGTATATATCACACCGGGTAACCCGTGGGTTTCTATGGCGTGCTTCAAAGCCAGCCCGATGCTTTCGGAATTGGCCTTGGGTGTAATGCACCAGCCAACGATTTTCCGGCTGCGCAGGTCGACCCAGGCGGACAGCTCCGGCCTCACGGCCCTGCCCTGCCACTCCACGAAAGCGTCGAACGTATGCCCGTCGCCCACGATTTCTTGCATAACCAGTAGATTATTGTAAGTGCGCTTGGTTTTCGGTTCAATCTCGCGGTCCCACGCCTGCTTGCCTCTCCGGGCCATCACCGCTTCGCTCTTGGAAATTTCCTTGATAACGCGGTAAACCGTCGCTCTGCTGGGCATCTTCCAGCCCTTGACGGTCGCCGCTTTTTTCAGCTCGTTGTAAACGTGAGAACCCTTGGGCCTCATTTTCCTGAGGTACATTGCAATGATAAAATCGCGCATTTCATCACTTACCGTTCTGCGCTTCTTGAAATCCAGTCCCTCCCCGGGTTCGCGATACCTGCTGTGCACCAGGCCGATCAGCCCCTCCTCTTCATAGTTGCTTACCCACCGGTACAAAGTTTTCAGGCCAATCCTGTGCTTTTTGGCCAGGCCCTCCATCCGCCCGGTTATCTCCCCGTATGCGCCCCTGATTTCCAGCGCCTGCAGCACAATTTTTTCCCGCTTCCGCGCGCCGGCCAGGATGCTGTTGGCCTTTTTCTCCCCGTATTTGGCGACCAGTTCGGCCACCGAGTTGATCCTCTCACCGGCCTGGCTGGTTTGTAACGTTTTCTCCTGGGGGTCGTCCTGTATTTCCGCCTGCCGTTCTTTCCAGAATTTTTCCTGGATCTCCAATGGGAGAGATGATACCGGCACCATGTATGAAATGCCGCCCCGGCCTTTGGTGCTATGCCTGGCAACCGCCCGGATTTTACCGGATGTGATGCTCTTTCGTATAGCCCTGTCAGTTACCCCCATTATCCGGGCAGCCTCGCTGACGGTTAGCAACACCTGGATGCCTGATCTCCCCCTTTCCGTGATGGCCACGTTCAGTTAAGCCGTTGTCGCCGACATCTTCGCAATTAGATCTCTGACCATTTTCTCCCGCCTGGAGAGATCGCGCTTGGCCTGGTCGATCCGACCTAATTCAGCCAAGAGCGCTTCCTTGCTCTCCAGCAGGTGACAGCGAACCAGCCTCGCCATGATGCGCAGCGGCTCCTTGTGCCCCGTCACCTGGCAGAATGCCGGCAGGTACTCCGCCGGGAACCGGTGGTATTCTTTAGATTCCGCCGTCCAGCTGTCCAGCTGGCTCTTGGTTATCTCCACGCCTACCAACTCCGACATTTTTGCGGCCACTTCGTATCGAGAGTAACCGGAATTGCGCAGGCCCTCGCTCAGCTCAGCCCGGAGCTGGGCGGATATGTTGAATGTGCCGGGCTGAAGAGCTGTGTTTTGTGGTGCTTGATGCCCCGGATCCAGGCCAAAGTCTAAAAGCGTTAGCTCGTTCGGGTCAGGCTCAAATTTAAATTTCTTTCTCCTTGCCCTCCTTGCCATTTAATATCCCGCCTCCAAAAAACGAAATTTCTCACATCCCCCGTAGGGGAACCCGCCTCCCACGCCGAATATTAAAATTACACTATTTTAAACTAGAGGAGGTTATTGGGGCTATGAATTACTGGTTACCGCTTAAAGAACCGTTGCCTGAATTTCAATACGATCTTGCCGTTTGGTGTGAATACCTGGCCGCTGTAACTCCAATGTTCCCACCGTACATTAAGACACTTGAAGAAAATATATTAAGATACATCGCTGAAAAGGAATCTGTGCGGCCCCCGTCTTTTAGTCAAGGCTACCGTATTTATATTTTTGACCATCGCTTGGGTATCCAGCTTATCCTAAAAGACTCTACCGGCAAAATCGCCGACTGGTGCTATTGGTTCGTAAAAGGCAATTTAAATCTTGAGCAGTATGTCTACGGCGATGGGGAATTGATTGAGCCTCTACCGGGCCGCCCTTGGGATCATACTTTTATTAAAAATTTTATCAAGAACTACGGTTTCGCCCCGATAGATGAGTTGGGCCACTCTTGGCTTGTTATTTTTAAAGAAGACTCTTTAATTAAGCGCAAACCCGTAGCACCCTGGCAGATGGCATTTCTATTAATGAAATATAGAAACAAAACCTTGATCGACTGGTCACAAATTCTTAAAGACCCTCGTTATAAGTAAAGTCCCTGCTGTTTCCTAGTGCATTCATCAACCATCCTGTGCAGCCGTTTGTTCCAGGCAAGTTTTATGTCATTAAAAGCATCAGTTGCATATTGACCGTGATGATAAACCTTTATTATTTCCAAGCCAACGGTACTGGCTTCTTTAGGTATAACCATTACGGTTTCGCCATTTAGATTTTTTAAGTCAGGAGCTTCAAAGTATTTACCCTGAAACTCAATAATGCCGCCATAATTGAATTTAGCCTGCCCGCCCTGGACGGTTTCTTTTTGTTTCATGGTCATTTTCCCTCCTTTTCACCCGGCCCCGAGCCGGGTTTTTTATGTATACCCCTAATCGACTAATGAATTACCACCAATTTCCATTATTGTGCCTAAAACTTTCAGTCCCCTGGACATTGCCACCCCCCTTGCAACTTTGATAGAATTATCTTGTCTAAATGGTTATAGACATATCTTCTTGTATGCCTCTTTATCGCTATGTGTACCGTCGGGCCATATCTCTTCCACCGTCTTACCGATGGCCTCGGCGATAAATGGCCTGATGCGATAGCCTTTAACCCTGCCGACGCCATAGATGACTTGGTGCACGGCACCGACGGTTACACCGGCTTTTTCGGCAATGTCTTTCAGCTTAATGCCGCGTAAGACCATTTCGGCGCGTATCTCTCTCGGCGTCATTCCCCTGGCTTTACCCACGGTGTCATTCCTCCTTCCCTGGTAGGCTGGGGATTGTCTATAAAGTTTTATTCCTTGGACATAATAATAATGCTACTGAAGTGCGTTGTCAATATTTAATGCTATTGAAATGCGGTGTTCTTATGAGTATTGGTAAACGCTTGCGACAAGCGAGAAAAGCACTCAAATTAACACAAGAGCAATTCGCACAACCACTTGCTATTTCAAGAGGTTACATTGCTAGTTTGGAAAACGATTTACAAGAACCATCAGAAGCACTTCTAAAGCTTATATCCGCAGAGCATTGCATTTCAGTAGCATGGCTTAAAACTGGTGAGGGTGAGATGTTCATCTCCCCCGAAGAAGCCCTTAAAAATCAAATAGCCCGCTATGGTGAGCGGGCTATCATCGAAGCCTTTAATAATGTAATAAAAGAACATGGCCTGTCCGTGGCCGCCGGCCACCAAGTGCCCCGGGCCGATACCGGCGATCCCGATCTGGACTACCTGGTAAATATCCTTTACGACCTGTGGTTCACCAGTGACGACGACATGAAAGGCTGGATCAAGATCCAGTTCCGCCGTGCCTTTCCCGATGACGTGATAGAGGAAGCCCAAAAAAAACAAAAAGATACCCAGAGCCAAGTCTCGGCAGGTTAAACTTACAATAATTACCTGTAGTGACTGGTCAAGCAATTAATTGTTTTTTAGTTGGTGGTATCATGAAAAAGAAAGCCCTTCGGAATAACCTCGTTGATAAAGCTATTAAGAAGGAAAGAATAGTCCTCCAGGCCAAACAAATCCGCTACAAGAGTCAAGATTACGGCAACCTGACCGCCGAGTTGGAAAAGCTGGCCGCCAAAAATGGAATAAGCTTATCGACCCTTTTTCGGTGGGAGCGAAAATATGATAAAAACGGCGTACAGGGACTTATTCACAAAGCTGCTTTAAAGCCAAGCCGGTATGGTAAAAGAAGTATGGACCCTGCCGCTGTTAAATATTTGCGCGATCTTATTAAGGCCAGCCCTGCTCAAAAATATAACTATTACCTTATATGCTTGCAAAAAACTGCTGAAAAGCATGGCTGGAGGCTGGGCAGTCGGGCCACCATCTACCGGGTAATTAAAGATATACTTTCTGAAATGCAGCCTGATGTCAATGTTGTACAGCCCGTCAACCTGGAGCGTTTATTGAACCAAATTGCCGCCAGCGATCCAAATGACCAGGCCAAAATAGAGTCATACTTAAACTACTTGAAGCAGCAAAAATAATGCATATTTATACATAAATATGCACAAATATGCATATTTATGTATCGCTTTTCAGTATTTGAAAGTTCCTTTATCACAAAACCTCTGTGTTCACAAAAACCTTGCAGCCCTTTATTTAACTGGCTTTGTCAGGAGTTCCTTAATCCATAGTAGGTTCCTTAAAAAGTTCCTTAATTATTTTGGAATTACTGTTAATTTCAGTTAATTGTATTGGTTTAACTATTATCTTCATAACACCCCGTAACGCGCGTTATAACAGGCTTTTAACACCCTGTAACGCCGGGCCGTTATTAATTGACACCGGCGCATTGATAACCACAAAAAGCGCGCGAAATTTAAAAAAATCCCGCCCACCGGGTAAAAATTTCTCATAAGAAATGTCCCAAATAAAATCCCTCCAAACCCTTGTCCCGTCCCGGTTTTCCCCTCTAAATACCGCAATTTCCCACATACATACATTTGTCATCTTATCTGTGAGTTTACACTTAAACATAGCTATCCCTCGCATTCAAAATATTTTCTGAAAATTATTTCTCTACCGGTATTATTTAATCCTCCTCCAAAAAATTACCCACCGCTTTTTCCGGTGGGCAGGTTTCAAGAAAAAGATAATCTCTTTCGGTATTCCGGTTTTATCTGCTCCGATTCCTCCAGCAGCTCTAAAACCTCTTCGAAATCATTTATATAACCTGAGTTATATAATTCCACTTGCTCTTCGGAAAGAACCGGCCTTTCCACATTTTCCCTTACCCTCTCGGTTAACTCCGGCAAATTATCGGGCCTGTCCAAAAAAAACACCTCCTAGAAGAACTTGCCCCCGTGCTTCCTCAATATATTCTCCGCCGGGCCGGCGCCGGCGTCATCGGTAACTACAGCCACCAAAAAAGATTCTTCCCCGGCAAGCTCCACACCGGCAAAGCCGCCCACCGACGGGTCCGAACTCAATAAAACACGCCTGTTACTATCTACAAACCGGTCGATATTAGCTGAATATAAGGTAAGCCCGGTAATGGCTTCCGCCCTCCCCATAATAGGATTATTATATTCATCATCGTGGTTTACCCCGTACCTGGATATCCGGTCAACCTGTACATTTTCATAACCCAAATTCTTGAGTTCCTCCGCGGCCCTTTGAGCATCGTCGCTGGACCCAAAATATGCCAAAATAGAACGTTCTCCCGGTTCCAATTGCATACAGGTGCCTCCTTCAGCCCCTTTTAAGATATCCCCGCCGGCCAAAGCACATGAATTTCGCAGAGAACACCGGCCAGCGTAAGCGGCATAGCAACTTGATAATATTTTTCCCGAAAAGAAAACCGGTAATAGCAACCGGCTCTTGTTAATAAGTAACAACTTACCCAGCACCAGCATATTCTACTAAAAAGTTTATTAGGAGGATGTCTATGCCGCAAAATAATAACCAGCCACCTCAAACTATCGCTGAAAAACTCCAGGGCTGTCAGCCTGGTTACTTTCCGCACTTGCCGGCAGGGATAAGGCTGGCGGAAGCTTATGTTCCGTGGCAGATCTACTCCAGAACTTATCCCCCCGGTGAGGCGCTGAGAAAAGGCACTCTTTTCCCGGAATTGTACAGACCTTACCCATATTAGCTTGCCGGAGCCGTATAAGGAGGGATGTTTTATGGACGGGCAGCAGCTCAATCTTTTAAAACAGATACAGGAAATGGAATTTGTAAATATTGAACTGGTATTGTTTCTGGACACCCACCCCAATGATCAAAACGCCTTAAGGGATTATACCCGGGTAACACAACAATTAAAGGAATTGAAAAGGCGTTATGAAGAAAGATATGGCCCGTTAACCGTACATGATTTCACACCGGCAACATACCCGTGGCAGTGGGTGGAACAACCCTGGCCATGGGAAATTGAATACCGGTAAATAAACAAATAAAGAGGTTTTTATTATGTGGATATACGAAAAAAAACTCCAATACCCGGTTCGGGTGGATAACGGCGCGGATGTGACGATGGCCAAATACCTGCTGACCCAATACGGCGGGCCCGACGGGGAGCTGGCAGCGGCCCTGCGCTACCTGAACCAGCGCTATACTATGCCTACCAAAAAGGCCAAGGACTTTTAAACTTAATTGATATATCCGGGTGACAAAATGGATGATTATCTTTCAACGGTATCCCGTGAAAAAAAACTTACCCCGGAGCAGGAAAAAATAGTAAAGGCAGTCAAAGTGATGATAAGGGTGGCCATGCGCATTTTGGAAGCAGAAAAGAAAAAACCCCACCAGTAACAAGCCAGCACACCGTCACCGGCCATATACATGCCTCAACCTATCATTATTTTACCCTCGGGGTAGCGTATTTCAGGCTGTCTTTGCTTGTAGGCCAGGGCGTAACCTATGGTAAGCGGCCCCAAGCGCCCCAAAAACATGGTAATAATTATCAAAATGCGCCCTACATCGTTTAATTCGGCGGTCAAGCCGAGGGATAAGCCCACGGTGCTTATGGCTGACACCGCCTCGAACAATATCTTGAAACTGCCTTCGTGGGTAAAGGACAGTAGAAATGTTACCAGGAAAATTAAAATTACAGCCAGCAGAGCGATGGCCAGGGCCCGAAAAACCTCCTGGTGAGCTATTCTGCGCCTAAATATTTCGGTATCTCTCTTTCCCCGTAAAATGCTGTAAATGGCCAGGAACAACAGGGTAAAAGTGGTCGTTTTGATTCCACCTGCCGTGGAACCCGGAGAACCGCCTATAAACATAAGAAACATAATCAATAATTGCGTGGACAGCAACAAGCTATTTAGATCCAAAGTGTTAAAGCCAGCCGTCCTTGGCGTCACGGCCTGAAAGTAGGCGGCCGTGAGTTTGCCCGCGGGCGTCAGCCCGCGCAAAGCATGATTATATTCAGAAACCAGAATCAATACCGTGCCAAAGCAAATCAACACCATTGTGGTCATTAGAACCAGCCGCGAGTGCAGGGATAATTTCCGGCTTCTTTTATAATTATAAATTTCATATATTACCACAAAGCCCAAACCGCCAACCACAAAAAGGGTTGATATAACAAAATTGGTAACAAAATCTGTGGTAAACCCCGTCAGGCTGCGAAAATTTCCGAATATGTCAAATCCAGCGTTATTAAAGGCCGAAATGGAGTGAAAAATACCAAACCATAATGCCTTCGTCATACCCATCGCGGGCGCCCAGTGCAAAGCCAGAATTATCGCTGCCATCATTTCCACAATAAAGGAAAAGACCAGCAAATAGCGGAATAAATTTACTATCCCCTCCACGGAAGGCTGGTTCAGGGCCTGCTGCATTATCAACCTCTGCCTTAACTGGATTCTTTTTCCTAGCAACAGGGCAAAAAAAGTGGTGAAGGACATTACCCCCAGGCCGCCTATCTGAATTAAAAGCAGTATTACCAGCTGGCCGAAGACCGACCAGTGGGTCCCCGTATCCACCACCACTAGGCCGGTAACACATACCGCGGAAGTGGCGGTAAACAGCGCGGTCAGCCAGTCACCTGTTCCCTCTTTTACCGCCCAGGGTGTGGAGAGCATAACAGTTCCCACCAAAATGGCCGTTAAAAAGCCTATTACCAGTACCCGGGGAGGACTAAACTGCAAGCTGGACATTTTTTATACCTCATTCTCATTAATTCTCGTTAGCGAACTTTTACGATTCCATTTCAATTAACTTTTGCAGATCCTCATCTTTCCCTATGGCCACCAAAACGTCGCCGGCCTGGATCACCTGGTTTGCAAGGGGGGCCACAATGATTTCCTCTCCCCTTTTTACCGCCAAAACCGTGATCCCCATTTTATTTCTCAGGCCGATGTCTGCGAGACTTTTGCCGGCAAATACTTTCGGTGTTACCAGCTCCATTATGCTGTAGCCGGGTGAAAGATAAATTTGGTCCAGGATATTTTGCGAAACCAGTGACCGGGCCAATTTGATACCCATATCCCTTTCCGGGTATACCACCAAGTCAGCGCCGATTTTTTCCAAAACCTTGCCGTGCAAAGCATTGTGCGCTTTGGCAACTACCCTTTTGACGCCAAGTTCCTTCAGCATAATTGTTGCCAATATGTTTGCTTGGATATTCTCGCCAATGGAAACTATGGCCACGTCAAAATCTTTTATGTCCAGGGATTTTAATGCCTGTTTGTCTGTAGCATCGGCCTGAACGGCCTGGGTGGCAACATCAATAACATCATGTACCCGGTCTTCATTATAATCAATGGCCAGCACCTGATACCCCATTTTGTTTAATTCCTCTACCAGGGCCCTCCCAAAACGGCCCAGCCCGATTACGGCAAATTGCTTATCTTTCATTTTTTTCCTCCTGCTGCCAAATTTGTTTTTCATATTTTACACCATTTCCTACCCTTTTCGCCAATTTTTGTCCAATAACAGTGGGATACACCGGCCATATTTAGTAAGTAGGAGTGATGCCATGGCAAAGGATAGAAAGGTGGCCGCGTATGTCCGGGTATCGACGGACGAGCAGGCTGAGCAAGGCTTGTCTATAGATACCCAAAAATCCAGGCTCCTTGCTTACTGCCAGTCTCGGGGCTGGCAAATTTACGACTTTTATATTGATGACGGGTATTCCGGCAAGGATCTCGGGCGTCCGGGTATAGCCCGCCTTTTACGGGATATAGAAGAGAACCGCATAGACACTGTGCTGGTTTTAAAGCTGGACCGCCTTTCCCGCCGGCAAAAGGATATCCTTTACCTGCTCGAGGATATTTTTGAACCCAACAAAGTGGACTTTAAATCTGTTACGGAGAATTTCGATACCGGCTCCGGCTTTGGCAAGGCCGCCTTAAGCATGATGGCCGTATTTGCCCAGTTGGAGCGGGAAATCATTCAAGAAAGAACCCGCATGGGAAAGATGGAGGCTGCCCGCAAAGGGCGCTGGCACGGCGGCAACGTTTACGGTTATTATTACAAGCCGGGCAGTTACGTTTTACAAGTAAAAGAACCGGAAGCCGGTATTGTAAAAAAGATATACGACCTGTACCTGGAAGGGCATGGGGTCAAGCTTATTGCAGATACCTTGAATAACAAAAATATACCCAGCCCTTCGGGGGGACAATGGACAAGGCAAACGGTCCGGTATATGCTGTCCAACCCCACCTATGCCGGTTATTTACGCCATAAGGAAAAATATTACCGGGGAATGCACCCGGCAATAATACCGCCGGAAAAATGGTACAAAGTACAGGAATCATTAAAGCAGCGAAAGAGCCGCCGTAACCTCTCCGCAACCGGGGCATTGCTCTCCGGCGTCATATACTGTGCCGAGTGCGGGGCCCGGGCCCGCAGCAAATCCGTATGGCAAAACCATCCCCGCAGGCCCAAAAGAATAAGACAATATTATGTATGCTATTCCCAGGACGGCACATCCCGCTACCTGGTGCGGGACCCCAATTGCAGGTGCGGCTATAAACGCAAGGAGGAAATTGAAAAGAAAGTAATTACACAATTGCAAAATTATGATTTTGAAGAGACTTTATTACAGATGCAGGTAAATGAAGAAATAAAGGTCATTGAAAATAAAGAAAAAAACGTCCTGCAAAGGGCCGGTCAAATAAAAAAAGAATTGCAGCAGGTTGACGGGGCCCTTAACCGGTGGTACGAGGCATTTGAAAAAGGGGAGTTGGACCCCCGCGAGTTCACCGGGCGGGTTGAGAACCTGAGAAGGAAACGTAAAAACCTGGAAGACACCATTAATGAATTGAAAAGTAAACTGCAGAACCCAAAACATACCATTACAGACAAAGAAAAATTAATATCTCTGCTAAAAAACTTCAATCTTATCTGGAAACATGCTGACCAAAAAGAAAGGAAACAAATAATTAACGGCCTGGTAAGGGCGGTTTATATCCATAAAAACGGCCAGGTTAAAGTAGAATTTAACTCGTGGGATAGCCCTATATCGCTTTGAGCACAGCAAGGAGCACCAACTACCTCCCCCCCAGCCAGTCAACTGCTTGTTTACCCGCTGCCTCCCGGTCCACCTGGGCCAGCATTTTAGTGGCCAGCTCCACGCCCAGCACCCACAGAGCGGCGGTAGTAAGGTGAGTAGGGGCTACAGAATCAAATAAAATGTTGGTTTGGGCCGGGAATTCCTCATCGCCCTCCCATAATATCACGGCCAAGGGCAGTTTAGGCAGGGCGGGTATTTCATAGCCCGAATCTCCCAATTCTATGGGGCAGCCTCCCAGATTCCGGGCCGCTTTGCTGAATTCCCCGGGCTTTGGGCCGAAGTGCCTGGCAAGGGGAATGGTCCCGTCCGTTTGGAAAGGCGCGTAATGATGCCTTCCGTCCGGCAGCTCCAGAAAAGAAAGCCATTTCCCGCGGGGCGGCAGCCCGCTTGCAGAGCACAGGTACTGCAATATCAGAGTCCGGTCATTATACGATACTTCTTGTCCCCTGAAAGTTACTTTACCTTCCCGGTCTATTTCATGTTCCTGCCCGAAATAGGAGAGCAGGAAAATTTTTCTTTCCTCATCATAAACAGCCCCGCTTCTTAAAGTAATATCCCCGGGCTCCAGTTCCCGAAACTTCTTAACCGCTTCGTGGTAAGCATCAATAATGTTGCACAATCTTATAACCCTCCTTTTTAACGCCGGCCCAAAATATCAACAAGTCAAACCAGCTAAAGCCCTTTTGACAGATATCGGAACCGAAGAGCTGGCTC
Source organism: Desulfofundulus sp. JL263-se (assembly GCF_056316025.1). Lineage (NCBI taxonomy): Bacteria > Bacillati > Bacillota > Clostridia > Eubacteriales > Peptococcaceae > Desulfofundulus > Desulfofundulus sp. JL263-se. Next base: position 2,668,046 of record NZ_CM149993.1, read on the forward strand.
ACCTGGAAATAATTGCAACCCTGGTTTATAAACTCACCAGGGATGTACCGGTTGAAGTACTGGAAAGGGAAGGGCTGGGCTCCCACTATGCCATTCACGACAGTGCGCTATTTTATACTGATGCCAACGGGGTGCCCTGGACGGCAGCCTATATTCAGGCCCACGCAGACCCTGTGGCAGATTTGCACGAAGACATGGCCGCTGAGCAAAAGGCCCGAACCACCTACGAACACCTCATCAGGCTGACCGGCGACCCTGGGGTAAAAGACGCGCTGCGGTTCCTGCGGGAAAGAGAAGTGGTTCACTTCCAGCGCTTCGGAGAAGCTTTAAATGATGTGCACGAATATTTGAACAGTAAAAAGATATTTTGATCTCGCTGACCCCTGGCGTCATAACTGCCAGAAAAGTTACCAATAACTTAAAGATAATTTACCCTTGCATAATTCTTTGTTTTTGATATAATAACTTTTGCAGCTAATTTATTACGTCTTTTTGCGCCTATAGCTCAGGGGATAGAGCACCGGCCTCCGGAGCCGGGAGCCCAGGTTCGAATCCTGGTAGGCGCACCATTCGCGGGCAGTGGTGCGATAACATCGCACCACTTTTTTATTTACCTTTTACCGGTAGCGCCCCCGGAACCTTTCCACCGGATACTTTACGGCGTTTACCGCCAGTTTTTTCTCTACGGCCCCGGCCAGGTCCAGGCCGGTGGCATTGGCCATGGAAAGGCAGTATATCACCACGTCGGCAAGCTCTTCCTCTACCCGGGCCCGCTCCTCCTCATCCAGTTTTTCCTTATCGCACCACTGGAAAATCTCCATTAATTCCGCCGCCTCAATGGCTATGGACATGGCCAGGTTTTTGGGTGTATGAAATTGATTCCAGTCCCTTTCATTAACGAAAGCGGCCACCAGGTTTTTAAGCTCTTGCACCGTACTTTTCTCGTCCGCCACATATATCCCCCATCTCTATGCACTGTATTTGCCCACCAGTGAGGACGGGCTGCGAATATCCCTGTAAAAATCCAGCCTTATAACATGGTTTTCTCTTTCCAGGCCCTTTTCCCTGATCCACTCCCGGATCATGTGGGATATCTCTTCCATAAGCTCTTGCCTCTGCTCCCCGGACAGAGAAAACCAACCTTCGGATACCGACAGCGCCACCCTGTCAAAGGGCTTCCTCGGAGATAGCCTGGAACGCATGCGAAAAGAAGGATCCCACACCGCATCTTCAATTATTTCAAACCGGTCCTTTAACCCGGCCAGAAACTTTTTTCCTTCTTCTTCAAACCTGTCCTCCACCTTTTCCGCGGCAATTTGGAAAATGTATTTGTAAAGCAAATACCCAATAATAACAACCGGCAGGGCCAGCATTATAAAATAACACAGGAACCAGAAGGCCCAAAATCCCCCTATCCAAATGGTAACGGCCCCCGCAACAATGGGCCCGAAAAAAGCCAGCAACCCCAACAGCAAGCGCCGGAGCCCGTTATTATTTTTTTGCAGCATAGCGGTACAATACCCCTTTCCCGTTGCTAATATATTCATTTCTTCTTTTCCAAATGGAATTTACCTGCCCAATTAGTTATAGAACAAAAAAGTATACCGGGGCATCTTTTACCCCAGTCTCCGGTTTAATGGGGCCCGTGTAACTCCGGCCTTTCGTAACCGCCCGCCGGCAAAACCGGCGCGCCACGGCTAAAAGAAGGACCGGGGAAACCCAGCTCCCGCTGAACGGAACCGAGAATTTCTGCGGAATTTCGCAAAGCGGCCTCTTCTTCCGGCGAAACATCCACCGGAAGAACCCGCACGCGCCCCTCCCTGTTAACAATGCAAGGCAGGCTCATGCATACGTTGCTGATACCGTATTCCCCGTCCAGCAAGCTTGAAACGGTCAGTATGGAATTCTCGTTACGCAGGATGCTCTCACAAATTCTTTTTACCGCCAGGCCAATGGCGTAATAGGTGGCGCCCTTGCGCTCTATTACTTCATATGCCGCTTCCCTTACCCGGCGGGAGATTTCTTCTTTATCAAGACAGGGAGCCCCCCGCCAGCAGCAAAAATCCTCAATAGAAAGACCGGCAATGTTAGCCCTGCTCCAGAGGGGTACCTCGGAATCACCGTGCTCCCCAACTACGTAAGCATGTATATTCCGCGGTTCTACCATACAATGTTCTCCGATCAGGTAACGAAAGCGGGAGCTGTCCAAAACGGTTCCGGAGCCGATTATCCTTTCCGGCGGTGCGCCGGAAACCTGCAAGGCCGTATAGGTAAGTATGTCCACCGGGTTGGATATCATCAGCAAAATGGACTTACTGTCCCGGGGCATTATTTTGGGCAGGGTTTCCCTTACCAACGCAAAATTTTTATGCACCAGATCAAGCCTTGTTTCCCCCGGCTTTTGATTGGCACCGGCGGCAAAAACTATTATATCTGCATCATGACAGTCCCCGTATTTCCCGGCATATATTTTTATGGGCTTTATAAAGGAGGCTCCGTGGGCAAGATCCATTGCCTCCCCCTCGGCCCGGTTTTTATCCACATCCACCAGAACCATTTCACTCACCAACCCGCTGATCATTATTGCATACGCAACCGATGCCCCCACCGAACCGACACCCACAATGGCAATTTTCCTGAGATCGTGAGGCATTACTTCTCCCTCCCTTATTTTGCTGACGTTAGTATTACTCGCCTCACGGAAACTTAACCGGATTTCGATTTCATTTTGTTTATACGCCCTTCACAAAAACTTATTTTTATGAAAAAAAGCCCGCCAAATTTGGCGGGCCTTACCTGTTCACACTTGCATTTTTCAATTCCAAACTTGAGTCCGTCAAGCTGTCTTTCCACATAATAATGGCGTCCTCATCAGTATCTGAATAATATTTCTTGCGGCGCCCCCGCTCCACAAAGCCTAGGCCGGAATACAACCGCCTGGCCGACTCATTGGAAGTGCGAACCTCTAAAGTCATTTTGGAGGCCCCCAAAAGAAGGGCCCTGCGCATCATTTCCCGCATTATGCATTTCCCGTACCCTTTCCCGCGATGAAAGGGAGAAACTGCAATGTTGGTAATGTGCGCGTCATCCAATATTACCCACATACCCGCATAACCGATTATTTCTCCATCTTTCAGGGCAACTATATAGTGAGCCAAATTATTATATTCTATTTCATGAGTAAATGCATTTTTGGACCACGGGGTGGGAAAACACTGTTCCTCAATTTTTAATACATCCTCCAGGTGCTCCACACGCATATTGTCAAATTCCAAATCTTTTGCTTTTCTAACCACATTCAACACCGGTCCCGTGTTTCTTCATCCAGTTTATTTCCGCCTCCGACAGCCGGACATACCGGGGCAGCAGATCAAAGGGAGTGGAATACTCCCCTGCCTTGATGCGCATAAGCCCCAGGCAGGCAATTTCACTTCCCCCGGGGAGGAGGGAAGAAAGGGGAGCAAAACGAACCTCTGCACCCAAACTTTCCAGCAACTGCTCACGATATGCCGGGACCCCGTCGCCCAGCATTATTATATCTTCCCCGCAATCATTGAGCATCTGGGAGAGTTTTTTTATGTCCAGGGCCGCAGGCCCTTGAAGACAATTCCCCCCCCGGTAAATACCTGCGTAAACTTCGTTTTTACGGGCATTTAAAATGGGACACACCAAAACATTTGCCGCCGAAAACCTGAAGGCCAGAGCATCCAGGGTGGAAACGCCGGCAATGGGTACATCCAGCACTTGGGCCAGTGTTTTGGCCGTGCTCATCCCTATACGCAGGCCGGTAAAAGAACCCGGACCCGAAGAGACGGCAATACCTCCCAGTTCACTCAATTTAATCCGGGCATCTTCCAGCACGGCCTTTATCATGGGAAGTAAATTTACAGAATGGGTTTTGCGGTTGTTAATCATTCTCTCTGCCAGCACCCTGTCTTCCGCCACCACCGCCGCAGCCGCTACCGGTGTTGCCGCTTCAATCCCCAGTACGTACATTTTGGGTCAACTCCTCGGCCAGCCGAATAAATCTTTCACCCAAACCCTTGAAAGTGATTTCCCGCATATTTTCCCTGCCGTTAACTCCTGTTATATAAATATCAAGCCGCTCATCAGGAAGTATATTCTCAACCCTTCCCGCCCATTCCAACAAAGTAACGCCGTCGCCATAAAAATATTCCTCATACCCCAGGTCTTCCATATCCCCGGGACCACCCAGCCTGTATGCATCCATATGATAAAGGGGCAGGCGCCCCCGGTATTCGTTAATTAAAGTAAAAGTGGGACTGGTAACCGGTTCTTCAACCCCTAAACCCCGGGCCACTCCCCGGGCCAGACAGGTTTTCCCCGTTCCCAGATCACCATAAAGACAAAAAACATCCCCTTTAGCCGCCAGGGTACCCAGATACTCTCCCAAAGCCTCCGTTTCCCGGGGCGATGTTGTTAAAAGTGTCGGCATCCAACCACCTCAGTTTTATTATAACCCAAGCTTTTACGGCTGTAACCCGTTCCTCTTATTCATTTCTGAAATGGTCATATCCCCCTGGCTCCAAATTTACCCTTTCCCCGGAGGGCCAAAGGCCAAATATTCCCTCTTCAGGCTCCAAAATTTCCCCGATGAGGTTCAAAGGCAGGTTAATTTCTTTAAATAACCTTTCCACCTTGGCCTTTAAAATTGGGGGGACCGTAAAAACCAGTTCAAAATCTTCCCCCCCGTAAAGGGCCCAGTGACGGGGGTCTTTTCCGGCAGCGGCAGCGATTTCTTTCACCTGGGGGGCCACCGGTATCGACTCCATGTCCACCCGGCACCCGGTGCCGCTGGCGCTGCAAATTTCATAAATTTCCGTGGCCAGCCCGTCACTTATATCGTTCATGGCCGTAATCCCCCCCAGGTCACCCAGGGCCTTTCCGGCCTCCACCCTGGCCCGGGGCTCAAGATGGGATGCCAGGGCAAAGGCTGCTGCTGAACGTGAAAATTCCATTTCGGGGTGAGTACAAATAAAAAGACCGGCAGCGGACTTCCCCAGAGTACCGGTTACAAACAAAAGGTCCCCGGGCCTGGCCCCGTCCCTGAAAACGGCCCCGCCCCGCTTTACTTCCCCCATTAAGGCAACATTTATCACCAGTATCCCGGACTTAACCGTATCACCGCCCACAAGGCTGATCCCGTACTCCCGCGCGCTAGCCAACATTCCATTGTAGAGTTCATCCACATCTTTTACGGTAAGATGTGCCGGTAGGGCAATCGATATTACCCCGTAAGTAGGATTTCCCCCCATGGCGGCAATATCACTGGCATTTACGGAAATTGATTTCTTACCCACCTGGTAAAGACTCCCATAGCGAAGAGAAAAGTGAACTTCCTCCACCATCATGTCAGTGGTAAACAATATGTCATGCTCACCCGGCACCCGCAAAACTGCTGTATCATCGCCGATTCCTTTTATTACGGGAGGAAAAGTTTTAATCCGTGCAGCCAAACGTTTGATTAGTCCGGTCTCTCCTAAATCGGATATTTTCAATTGTACAAACACCGCCTGTCAAGAAATTACTTGTATTTTGTATGCACATTAAAAAATAATTAACAAATTACCGCCATTTCCTCTTCAGTGCCTGCTTTTTTTTGAAAAAAACCATCCAATAAATCTTTTATAAAATCAATGTCAAAGGGCTTGGTCAAACACATGGCCGCTCCCTTCTTCTGCAAGTCCTCCAACACCTCTTCCGAGCCGTAGGCTGTCATCATTACCACCGGCAAGTCGGGACTTAAAAGCTTAATTTTTTCCAGCGCCTTTACTCCGTCCATGACGGGCATCTTAATGTCCATAATTACAAGGTCGGGTTTCCACATCTTAACTATATCCACAGCTTCTTTACCGTTTTGGGCATCCCTTACCTGGTATCCCGCTTCTTTAATTATAATGCCCAATAATTGTCGTACACCTGGCTGGTCGTCCACCACCAGCACATTTAATTTCCGGCCCATTACCCCTACACTCCTCTAGTTAACATATCTTAACACTAGAGAAAATTATTGCTTGTTTTTTATTTATTTTCCTTCGACGGCGGAACCTATTTTCCTCTTGTTGGTAAACTTTTTTTACAAAATTTTTAATTAAATTACCCGCCGCCCATTTATTAACACATTCGTTATTTTACTGCGCAAGTCAAAAGGATGACCCTTTATAATAACAATATCCGCATCTTTCCCCGGCTCCAGGCTTCCTATAAGCTTGTCCAGCCCGACAACCCTGGCCGCACCTATGGTAATAGCCTCCAGCGCCTTTTCTTCCGGCAGGCCTCCCCTGCAGGCAAGGCCGGCGGAAAGTGATAAATATTGTATGGGCACAACCGGGTGATCGGTCATAATGGCAAAGGACACTCCCGCCCGAGCCAGTGCCGCTGCGGTTTCCAAGCTTCTTTCCTTTAACTCCACCTTGGCCCTGTTGGTAATCACCGGCCCTACTACTGCCGGCACCCCGGCACCGGCAATATACTCCGCCACCCGGTGACCCTCCGTGCAATGTTCTAAAACTAGGGAAATATTAAATTCACGGGCAATACGAATGGCAGTCATAATATCATCAGCCCTGTGGGCATGGACCCTCAATGGAACTTCCCGGCGCAGGACTCTGGTAACTGCCTCCAGCTTAAGATTTCGCTCCGGCTCCCGGTCATCTTCCCGCCGAGCCTTTTCCTGCCGGGACAGGTAGTTTTGTGCCTCCACCAGGGTTTCCCGTAAAAGGGCGGCAGATGCCATGCGGGTAACCGGCATTTTCTTAACCTCCGCGTAATTTCGCTTGGGATTCTCCCCCAGAGCGGCCTTTAAGCCGGCAGGAAAACGAACCACCATATCGTCCACAACTTTCCCCCAGGTTTTTATGGCTACCATTTCACCGCCAATCACATTGGCGCTGCCAGGTGTCACAACCACAGTGGTTACTCCCCCGGCAACGGCGTCCTTAAAGCCCACATCATCCGGGTTTATGGCATCCAGGGCCCGCAGGTGCGGCGTTACGGGCTCAGTATTTTCGTTAACATCATCCCCTTCAATCCGGTATATCTCCTCCATTATCCCTAAATGACAGTGAGCATCTATAAATCCCGGTAATACCATTTTGCCCGTGGCATCAATAACCTCCGCCTCCGGCGGTACTTTTACGTCTGGCCCCACTTCTTTAATTTTACCTTCTTTCACCAATACCACGGCCCGGGAATATACCTCTCCTGCCATGGTCCACACCTGTCCGCCAACAATTGCCAGCAATTAAAACTGCCCTCCTATATCTTCCATATTTTAGCAATAAAATACAGCCAACAACTCACGTCGTATAGATTCGTTATTATCCTTTCCGTTCCTCCCGAAAAGAATATCGAACCAGGTAATAAAAAAGCCTTAAAAATAAAGAATTTTGTCGCCACATGTTTTCCGGGTGAAACTGAACGCCTATAATATAATATTCCCGCTCCTTATATTCAATTATCTCCTCTACGCCGTCCGGCGCCCGGGCTGAAATATTAAACCCGGGGGCCAATCTACCTATTACCTGATGGTGAAAGCTGTTCACCCTGAGAGTACCCTCTCCCAATATTTCTGCCGCCAGTGTCCCTTTTTCTATTTTTATGTTATGGGTGGGATACCAGCGGGGAGCCTGCTGGCTATGCTTCAAAGGTTTTTCAATTTTCAGGGCAATATCCTGGCAAACCGTTCCCCCCGCAGCCACATTCAGCACTTGCATCCCCCGGCAAATACCCAGGATGGGTTTCCCACGGCTCATGGCCAGCCGCGTTAGTCCTAATTCAAATATGTCCCGCTCGGGATCCACCTCACCCGTAACAGGAAGTGGTTCCTCTCCGAAAAGCAACGGATCCATATCCCCGCCGCCGGATAAAACAAATCCGTCCAATGCCTCCACTATGCCGGGAAGATTTTCACCGGCACAAGGAGGAACTATTACAGGTATCCCCCCGGCCTTCTCCACCCCCCGCACATAATCACTGCCAAGAAAAAATTGATTAACATTTTCCTTTGCACCGCATGTGATTCCAATCAGCGGCCGCATCCCGCCCCTCCCCCGTTCGCCTGATGCTTATTTAAAAAGTATATGACGCACACTCATGTCCTTTGACAAAAGGCCGGTGCTTCCCGATAAGCGAATTGCGTAGCGCCGGTAAAACCCCAAATCGAGTAGGAGGGGGTGATTAACCCCCGTCCTCTCACACCACCCAGCATGCGGGTCCGCACTGGGCGGTTCACCAAGCGCTACGAATAAAATGATAACGCTCGGTTAAACTCATGAGGCCCTGGGCCTGCCAGTAGGCAGTGTTCAGGGCATTGTTTAATGGGCCGCCGGTTATGCGCCAGTATCCCTTACGGGTGTTCGCCAGCTGGTGTGCGACCCATTCCGGGAGACCGAGGGCCCGCAATTCCCGGTAACGGGTGCGAACCCGTTTCCATTGTTTCCACAGGCACATGCGCAGGCGCCTTCGTAACCAGCCTTCAATATCCATTAATCTGTTGGACATGTCGGCCAGTGCAAAATATCCTACCCAACCCATCAGGTACTGGTTAATCCGCTGGATGCGTTCTTCCATGCTTATGCTTTTGCTTCGAGAAGTTAGTTCCCGGATTTTGTCCTTCAGCCGCTTGATGGTTTGAGGGGCCAGGCGGATGCGCACTTGCCCCTTGATTTTGTACATGCTAAAACCAAGGAATTTGCGCTTCCATGGACGGTCTACCGCGCTCTTGGTCTCGTTTACTTTGAGTTTTAACCGTTTCTGCAGGTAGGCGGTTATGCTGGCCTTGACCCTTTCTCCGGCCCGGCGGCTGCGAACATAGATGTTGCAGTCGTCAGCATACCTGACAAAGCGGTGTCCCCGCTTCTCCAGCTCTTTGTCCAGGTCATCAAGTATGATGTTGGCCAGTAGCGGGCTTAGAGGCCCACCTTGTGGTGTGCCCTCGTCCGTTACCAGGACCAAACCATTTACCATGACCCCGGATTGCAGGTATAGCCGGATTAGTTTGAGTATGCGCTTATCTTTGACTTTGCGCGCTACCCTGGCCATGAGGATATCGTGGTTCACCTGGTCGAAGAATTTCTCCAGGTCGATGTCCACTACCCATTCATAACCTTCTTGCACATATTGCCGCGCTTTGCGCACGGCATCATGCGCGCGACGCCCGGGCCTGAATCCATAGCTGTTGGGTGAAAATCCAGGGTCGAATATGGGCGTCAGTACCTGCAGAAGTGCCTGCTGGATTAAGCGGTCTATCAAGGTTGGGATTCCCAGAAGTCGCACTCCGCCGCCCGGTTTCGGGATTTCGACCCGGCGCACGGGTTGCGGCCTGTAGGTCCCGGCGAGCAGTTCTTTACGTATGCGCTCCCAGTTCTCTCGCAGATAGGCACGGAAGGATTCAACCGTCACTCCATCTACCCCGGGGGCTCCTTTGTTTTGCTCTACCCTCTTTAGTGCCGCCAGCATGTTGCTTCGCGCAAGCATGGCTTCCAGCAGGTTGTTATCATTTCCTTCGCGGGATGCATCCTCGGGTCGTGCCGGAGACACACTCGGCCCTCCCGCGGTCCCCCGCGGCTTCACCGCTTCCTCCCGCGGGCAGGCTCCGTTTGGAGTTTTCTGCTGTCTTCGCATGTCTCGCGAACTTGCCAAGTTCATCCCTCCACCTGGTGTTCGGTCCTTCCCTGCTTTGACGTCTGAAGCAGGTACTATGACCTCTGCTGACTTCTGCCGGTTCAGCCGGGCCTCTCGACCCGGGTTACCCAGCACTCAAGTTCTGAGTGCTGGGCATATCCGGCAGACCTCCCCGGGTAAGAGCGATAACTTTCCTCCCACACCCGCCGCGTTTACCGCCATACCCCTTGGCAGCATTGGGCTTTGCCTTGTCTTGCAGGCTCGCCCGAATATGACGGCCTCGCCCGCGGTTCGTGGTCCTCGGGTCGGGATTTTGCCTCGGGCTTCCTTCGGATTCCACGTCGCCGTGGACACCCTTGCCGTTGGCTAGCGGTTGGTGCTGCCAACCCCCGCAGGGGACTTTCACCCCCAAGTTATCGCCCATGCCGGGCGCACAAGCAAAAATACACCTCCCAACGAGGTGTATTTTTGCATTATGTATGTAACACCTTATAATACATCCCTTTAATATGTACTAGATATCCACCAGCCCCAGGCTTATCTCTATTGCCCGGTTGACCTTTTCCATCATTTCATCACTCAAAGAAGTTACCTTTTCCAACAGCCTGCTTTTATCAATGGTTCTTATCTGCTCCAATAATATAACTGAGCATCTATCCAGCCCTCCGGGGGTGGGCCCCATTTCCACGTGGGTAGGAAGCTTGGCCTTGGCGATTTGAGAGGTAATGGCAGCCACAATGGTGGTAGGGCTATACTGGTTACCGATATCGTTTTGTAAAATAAGAACAGGGCGCGTCCCCCCCTGTTCTGAACCTACCACCGGGCTTAAATCGGCATAAAAAACATCTCCACGGCGGATTTGCATTTTCACTTGACCTCCGCCACTGAGTCATAAGCAGGTGAAGCCTCGGACTCCAGGCGCTCTTGTTCCATTGCCAGGGCCAAATTAATTTTGGCCATCTCCATATACCCTTTCTTCATCTGCTCCCTTAACAGGTGCCGCTTGCGTTCTTGAATGTACATCTTCATAGCCTCCCGGATAAATTCGCTCCGGTTGAGTTTTTCTGCAGCGGCAAGGTCATCCACTTCCTCCAAAAGGCTGCCAGGAAGGCTAATCATGATGCGCTTCACCCGGGACACCTGTTATAACCCCCTATGCATTGAATATCGCCAAAATACACTCTATTATATACACATTAACAGGAAATTTGTCAATACTTGCCTTATTTTTCATCTTTAGCTGCTATCGGACTGCGGGACAGCGCTACTTTCCCGGTACGAACCATTTCCACTATACCATGCTCATCAAGTACACTGGTAAAAGCATTTATTTTTTGTTCGTCACCGATTATCTGAATAACCATCGTCTCCGGATTCACATCCACAACGTTAGCCCGGAAAATCTCTACAATATCCACTATATCGCGCCTTTTTGCCGGATCAGCCTTAACCTTTATTAGGGCCAATTCGCGCTCGATAGAGCCGGGACCTTCTTCTAATTTTTGTATTTTAATGACATCCACCAGCTTGGAGAGTTGATTAATTACCTGGTCCAGTACCTGTTCATCGCCGTTTACCACAATGGTAATGCGGGTAATGTCCGGCTCCTCGGTATATCCGGCAGCTATGCTTTCAATATTGAAAACCCTTCTGCTTAAAAGGCCGGCAATACGGGCCAGAACCCCCGGCTTATTCAAAACAAGTACAGCTATGGTATGGGTCATCCTTTACACCCCGTTCCATACTGAAAATAGATATTCTCTATTCTATTTTTTATTTACTAATTTGTCAATTAAACTGAAAAAAAGATCGGAAAAAATCCGATCCAAATAGAATTAATTTTCAAAACTTAGTCAGGTATTGCTCAAGTTCCCAAGGATGAACCTGTGTGCGGTAGCTCTCCCACTCTATTCGCTTGGCCTCCATGAAACGCTGCAACACGTGCTCTCCCAAGGCGTCCTTAATCACTTCATCCCTGGAAAGTGCTATCAAGGCCTGATTTAAGTCTTCCGGCAGCATGCCAATACCAAGCTCCTCTCGCTGGGAGGGAGTCAATTCATATATGTTACAGTCGCAAGGCGGCGGGGGAGCAATTTTATTTTTAATCCCGTCCAGGCCGGCCCGCAGGCAAACCGCCAGTGCCAGGTAAGGGTTACAGGAGGGATCTGGGCTCCTGAGTTCAATCCTGGTGGACGGCCCACGCTTTGCCGGCACCCGTATTAGCGGGCTGCGGTTGCGGTATGCCCAGGCTATATAAACAGGAGCCTCATAACCGGAAACCAGGCGCTTATAAGAATTTACATTAGGATTGGTTATGGCTGTAATAGCCGGAGCATGAGCCATAAGTCCTCCTATATAATACATGCAGTCTTGGCTTAATTTGTTTTCCGTATCAGGATCGTAAAAGGCGTTGGTGCCGTTCCTCATCAGAGATTGGTTCAAGTGCATGCCCGACCCGGCAATACCGTAAATGGGCTTCGGCATAAAGGTAGCATGAAGCCCGTGTCTCTGAGCTATGGTACGCACCACAAACCGGAAGGTAACAATTTTGTCCGCAATATCCAGTGCATCCGAATATTTAAAGTCAATCTCATGCTGTCCCGGAGCCACTTCGTGGTGCGAGGCCTCAATTTCAAATCCCATTCGTTCCAGAGTTACTACCATATCCCGGCGGGCATTTTCCCCCAGATCCACCGGAGTCATGTCAAAGTAGCCGGCCCGGTCGTGGGTTTTGGTAGTAGGCCTGCCGTCTTCGTCTACGTGGAAAAGGAAAAATTCCGCCTCGGGCCCCACATTCATGCTGTAACCCATTTCCGCCGCATCCGCAATGACCCGGCGGAGCACATAGCGGGGATCACCGGCAAAAGGTTCCCCGCCGGCGGTATAAATATCGCATATTAGGCGGGCAACCGCCCCTTCCTGGGGCCTCCAGGGGAAAACCACGAAGGTGGAAGGGTCCGGGCGCAGATACATGTCGGACTCTTCAATGCGCACAAAACCTTCAATGGATGACCCGTCAAACATTAATTCCCCATCCAGGGCCTTATCCAACTGTTCAACGGTAATGGAAACATTTTTTAATACTCCAAAAATGTCCGTAAATTGGAGCCGGATAAACTTTACTCCCAATTCCTTGGCCAGATTACGCACATCGTCGTGGGTAAGCTTGGACACCGACTGTCACACCTCTCCTTTGATCTTAGCACATAAAAAGCCCACACAATCAGGATGACTTTTTCCGTCACCTGACCCATGTAGGCTCCATTGCCCAATTTAGCACATCATTGTGCCATTAATTCATTTTTCTCTGTCTATCATAGTATACCATAATATTTCTTAAAAAAAAGACCTCTTTCAAAAATATATACCCGGCAAATTTTTAATTAAGATAAAAATTTGCCCGGAGGATTATTAAACCTCCGGGCTGATAACCTGGCGACTAACCTAAAATCTTTTCCACTTCTTCAGCGTCGGCATCCATTACATACTTGATGCCGGTAATCTCCGCAGCTTCCCTGGTTAATGCAACCACGTCATCCCGGGTGATGTATTCCAGGGCAAACTTCCTGGCGCCGCACATAAGCTGCCGCAGGCCCTGGGCCAGGCGCTCAAAGTAGGTGTAAACGCCGATTGCGCCGACAGGCAGGCGGCTAAATTCGTCTGCGCCCAGCTTCTCCTTGAGTTCCGAAGCGCTGATGAAGATTTGCTCCAAGTTTTCACCGTATTTCTTGTATTCACTGGGAACCTTGCCGGACTTAACGGCCTCGCCTACGGTCTTGCCAACCATGGCGGCACTGAGGGCCGAACGAGCCATACCGATGGCTTTGGTATACGGGGCGCCAATGGCCAGTCCCTTGAACATATGGTCCTCCAGGGCGAATCCGCCGGCAACGGCCACCGGAGGCACGTAAGCACCCTTGGCTGCCAGCCTGTCAAGGTACTTCACCAGCAGTGCCTGCAGGTAAACGGTAGGAACACCCCACTCGTTCATCATGCGCCACGGGCTCATTCCCGTCCCGCCGCCGGCACCGTCAACAGTGAGAAGGTCCAGCTTGGCATCGGAAGCATACTTGACGGCCCGGGCCAAATCCGCTGGCCTGTAGGCTCCGGTCTTCAGGAAAATATACTTTGCCCCGGCGTTGCGCAGTTCTTCAACGCGGGCCATAAAGCTGTCGTAATCCACCATACCGATGCGGGAATGACGCTCAAATTCCTTGAAAGCACCGGCCTTGTAAGCTTCCTGTACCCGCGGGTCATCCGGGTCGGGGAGCACCACATAGCCGCGGCTCTTGAGCTGCTGTGCCCTTTCCAGGGTATCCAGCTTGACCTCGCCGCCGATATCCTTGGCACCCTGGCCCCATTTAATTTCCACGGCCTCAACGCCAAGTTTTTCTATGGCGTATTCCTGAACACCCAGCTTGGTATCTTCTACGTTTGCCTGAACGGCGATAAAACCTTTACCACGGGACCATTCCTGGAAATCTTTAACCCGGCGTGAAAGATTGGGGGAATGTACTACACGGCCGTTCTTAATCTCCACGTTCGGGTCCATTGCACTGACGTTCTCGCCGATTACGATGCCTACACCGGAAATGGCGGCACCGGCGGCCAGGTGTTCCCAGTTATTGGCGGCCACGTTGGTGGAGCCCATGCCGGCCACCACAATGGGTAGATCCAGCTTCAGGTCTCCGTTGGCACCCACGGCGGTTTCCAGGTTCACGGCAGGGAAAATAGCCTTGTCGGGATCGGCATCGATACCATAAGCACCCCCAGCGGAACCCATAATATTAAAGTGAGAATAGTCCACAGGATAGTCCTTTTGAGAAGCGGACGTGACCTTACCGAAAGGCTGGGGATAAAGAACTTCCTTGCCCCTGACGGCAGATTTACCCACTTCGCACAGTCCCGGGCAGCCGTCCAAGCAGGTCACACACATTCCGCTAAAGGGACACCTACTTTCACCGGTACGCAGCTTGGTTAGTGTTGCTGCACTGGCATTAACTCCTTGGCTAAAACTCATTTTTCCATCCTCCTTAAACAAATAAATAATATATTTTGTTAGTTAACAAAAATTTACTTTCACTTTGTCTTTTTCTCTCTCTAATCTTCTCTTTAACCAAACCTATAAAATAACCTGAATAGGACCCTCATCCCGTATATCTCAACTTCTTTCTCCATATCACCTTCCTTCAATAACTCAATAATATCTAAAAGTTTTTTAAATACTCATCCAATTCCCAGGGATGTACCTGGGAACGGAAACGCTCCAACTCATCTTCCTTGATGTGCAAAAAACGCCGCCAGATATACTCTCCCAAAGCCCCACGTATTACTTCATCGGCGTTAAGGGCACTCAGTGCTTCCTCCAGAC
This sequence comes from Desulfofundulus sp. JL263-se, assembly GCF_056316025.1. Taxonomy (NCBI): domain Bacteria; kingdom Bacillati; phylum Bacillota; class Clostridia; order Eubacteriales; family Peptococcaceae; genus Desulfofundulus; species Desulfofundulus sp. JL263-se. The sequence continues at coordinate 2,683,062 of NZ_CM149993.1, forward strand.
TTTTAGGCAACCCCATTTCCCGCCTGAGTTTCCGAATATTTGCCGGCTCGCCGTAATCCCCGGCAATCCCTTGGGGACAGGGTAATTTCTTTTTCATCCCGTCCATTCCCGCCTTCATAATGGCCGCCAGCGCCAGGTAAGGATTGCAGGAAGGATCAGAACTCCTGAATGCCACTGTGGGACCTTTACCGGAAGGAATGGTTACCCGCAGCATTGTATTTCTGCTCTCCTCCGACCACGCGGCCAGGAAGGGGGCCAGATCATTAAGGGCCAGTCGCTTATAGGAGTTAATAAGCTGGTTGGTTATGGCCGTAACAGCCCCGGCGTGGGCAAGAATGCCACCTATATAGTTGTAAAGAATACTACTGAATCCCTTATCACTTTGGGGATCATGGAAAACATTTTCCCCCTCTTTCCAGAGGGTAAAATGCAGGTGCATGCCCGAACCGTTATAATCCGCCAGGGGTTTGGGCATAAAAGTGGCATGCAGGCCATGCCGCTGAGCTATGGTACGGACTACAAATTTAAATGTGGTAATAGTATCGGCCATGGCCAGGGCATTATCTTCCTTTAAAAAGATTTCATGTTGCCCCGGGGCAATCTCGTGGTGGGAAGATGAAATATCAAAACCCATTTCCTGCAGGGTCAGCACCATGTCCCTGCGGGCATTTTCCCCCATGTCCACCGGGGTCAGGTCGCAGTACCCTGCCTGGTCATGGGTAATTACAGTGGGCTTCCCTTGCTCATCGGTATGAAAGAGGAAAAACTCTATTTCCGCCCCTACCTGTAAGTCAAAACCTGAATCTGCATATTCCTTAATTACTTTGCGCAGGGCTGAGCGGGAGCACCCCCAAAAGGGGGCACCGGAAGGAGTTACCACATCACAGATAAGCCGGGCCACGGCACCTTCCCTGGGACGCCAGGGAAAAATCACAAAGGTGCCGGGATCCGGGCGCAGGTAAATATCCGTTTCCCGGCACCCTATAACTCCCTCGATAACTGAACTGTCAAAGCTGATTTGCCCGTCCAGGGCCCTTTCCAATTCTTCCACCGTAATAGCTATATTTTTTAAAAAACCCAGAATACTGGAAAACTGAAGGCGCACAAACTTAACGTTATATTCCCGGGCCTTTTCCAGCACATCCTGTTTGGTAAAAGTTTTCAACGCTCCCATTCCTCCAATATTTACCAGGGCAAACAAAAAACGCCCTTCCAGGGGTTAACTTTTTTATTAATCCCTGGTAAGGACGCCATTGCCCTCAACCATTCCAATATTATAATCCCATTTAAACAGTATAGCACTTAATCGGGAAAAATCAATGCCTCTATTTTAAGTATATTGTATACAAAAGTTTATTTCTACTTTTGTAAAGATATAATAACTTGTTTAGCCACTTTTCCCAAACTCATACAGCGGTCCATGCTCAACTTTTGCAAATAGCGATAGGCAGCACTTTCGGTCATGCCCTTGTTTTCCATTAAAAGGCCCTTGGCCCGCTCCACCAATTTGCGGGTTTCCAATTCCCGGCGCAATTTACCGTTTTCCTTCTCTAAATCCTTTACCCGCTTAAAACATACTACGGCTGATTCAAGGGTGGGCAAAAGGGCGGCTTCCTGCACCGGCTTAACAAGGATGCCGAATACTCCCCCGGTTCCGGCCATCTCCGCCACCAGGCGGTGGTCATAGGGCATAGTTAAAACCACCGGGGCCAGCCTGCACTCCTCCAGCACCCTGGTAAGCTGCAGTCTTTCAAAACCGGCCAATTCCACATCCAGTATCACCACGTCCGGCTCGGTTTTGGAAATATGGTGCAAAAGTGTTTTCGCATCTTCGGCCTCAGCCACCACGAGGTAGCCTGTCTGCTTAAGCATTTCCCGCAACTGTTTTCTAAAAACTTCGTCCGTATCTGCCACGACTACCCGGGTGCCATTCATCAACTACACCTCTACAATATTTTCAGGTATATTTTTTCGTTTGAAAAAAATAGTTAACAGGGAAAATATATCACAAATCCCGAGGACTGCTGCATACAATTATATTACATATAAAAAGAAAAGTTGGCAAAGGCGCCATGACTAGATTTTTTTGTCTCTTTCATGGCGCCTTTATTGTCAAATAAGGAGGGAGATATATTGGGCAAAAAAGGAAAATTAAAAAAGGTTTTTCCGGGGGGAAACACTTGCCAGGGCTTTTACTCTTTTTATGACTATATTATTGAACCTGACGCCAGCCGCATTTTTGTAATTAAAGGCGGGCCCGGAGTAGGCAAATCCACATTTATGCGGAAAATTGGCGAAGCCATGCTGGAAAGGGGCTACGACGTGGAATTCCATTGCTGCTCGTCGGACAACGACTCCCTTGACGGCGTGGTAATTCCGGCCATCCGGGTGGCATTACTTGATGGAACGGCACCCCACAGGGTCGTGTCTACCATAGAAACCGTAGACAAGCTTTCAAGGTGGTAGTCTTCAAGTAAAGTGCTCATCTCGTCTGACATCTCTTCCTAGATATAATTACACAATGTTATTCACACAAGTTGCTAGTATTACGAAGACCATATACAGGACGCCGTTAAACACCAGGGTGGCCGGGCGGAGCGTTTTTTTCACCTTAAGATTGACATAAACCAACCCAGCTCCTATAAGTGCCAGAATAACGCTGATAAAGGCCAGGTCAGACAAAACCCACGGCGTAAAGGCAATGCCCAAAGCGGGGATAATAGAGCTCTGGAACACCATTGCTCCCGTGATGTTGCCCAAGGCGAGAGTATCCTTTCCCTGGCGCACCCAGATCAGGCTGTTGAATTTTTCCGGCAATTCCGTGGCAATGGGTGCGATGATTATAGATAGTACAAATGGTGAGACATGAAGAAACTCTGCTGCGTGTTCGATCCCGTCCACAAAGAAGTGAGCCCCCAGAATGATACCACCCAGAGCAACGAACACCTGCAATGCGGCTAAGGAAGCAGCCGGATCGGCCTGGGACCTTGCAAAATACAATGGCTTTAAGTGGGCTTCCTCCAATATGTTGCCGTCCTTAAAGGTGCGCGACACATATAAGAAGTAAGTAATAACCAAACCAATCGCCACGAGCGGCCTAATAAAGCCTGTAGGGAGAAAGGCCGCCAGAAGAGCCACCGAATAAATAATTAAAAAGAACCTGAGGTCCCGCATCATAACGGAACGGTTGACCAGCATGAACTCTCTGCGCTTCCCGCCCACCTTGAAGACTATAGCGGCGATACCGATGATGGCCAGTGCGAGAGTTGTTAACATAAATGGCGCCCCGAGGATTGCTCCGATGCCGATCTCTTCCGAGGCTTTTCCGGTCCCAAACAAGATGGCGATGACCGGGATCATGGATTCCGGTAAGGCAGTAGCTACCGCCGCCAAAACGCTCCCCACCGCGCCTTCCGATAGTTTCAGCTTTTTGCCGAGCCACTCCACGCCGTTGGTGAATAACCAGGCACTAACGAGGATGAGTCCCAAACCCCCGGCTAAGAAGACGAGTGTTAGCATGATTCTCTCCCCTTTCTGAAGTAATTGGTTTTTGCCAGGAACATATAAAAAAGCGAGACCCTTGCGCCCAAGTTGACGTAAAGGTCTCGCTTTGCCGCTGAAAGTACGGTAAAACGGCACTGCCAAGCCGGGCCCGAGGCCGGAATGACGACTTGGCAACCCGGGTAAGCCACCGGGCAGCTACTCCCCTGTTGACAGGGTTATTTTACATCTTCCCGCAAGTACCTGTCAAGAGATAGCCGGCGCTCGTCCGTGCTCAAGCCCGGCGACATGCTGCGAACCAATTCCAGCGTAACCAAGCACCTCGGCAAGTATTGCCCCGTAAACGCAATAGGCATCCGCAAAGCCATTGCCGCCCGGATATTGGAAGAAGGTAAATACGTGGCGTAATTATGTTGGAATTTGTCTTATTCATCGCATAGGAGAGTTTACCGCCATGGCCAGTAAAACAAATTTTTAACCTCTTTCAGCAGTTGGCAAAGATTATTACCATGTACCTAACCCGTTTGAAACAGAATCGCCACCTGGCGCTGGTATTACAAATTCAGTTTCGCCAGTCAGATGCCTCCATCAGAAAAGCTTGTAAATGGTTATAACCACAATAAAAGGAGATTTTCATTTAACCCAAACCGAACCCATCTTCTCAGATTGAATAATCTGCAACCGTTATTAATACCAGAGCAATCCGCAAAATATTAGCTTTCTCTATGGTTAGCCCGTCCACCAGTGCTTCAGGGAACCGCAATTAACCAGATATTCTCTTCCATTTCAGTCATGGAAAATGATTGAAGCAATCTGCAGAGTAGCCGATAAGGCTAGAATGTATCCTCCGGCCAAAAACCGGATAGCCTGGTTCGCTACTATAATTTAAAGAAAAGTTACTGGAAGGCCGGGCTGAAATTTTGGCTTGCAGAAAAAAAGCCGGTACTTACTTTTTTGAGCTGTATAACTGGCCGGTGCCATATTTGTGGTAGCCCGGCTTTTTTTGGCTCTTGCTAACGGAATTTGAGAATTTATATTGTTTTACTATCTAACTGGTCCAATTTAAATTGAGAATTATTTCTGATTCAAGGACGGTGGTGCCTAGCCCGCGATTGGTGTAGACCCAAGTAGGGCTTCCCGCCACCCCACGCAGGCAGTTAAAAGAAAAGGCTTCTGTACAATCCCTGGAGCAGATCCCCTTGTAGCGCAAAACACGGCGTATACTTGTCGACACAGGAGTAGTTCTTCTGGTCATTTCAGACATGGCGGCATCCCTTGTGTTTGGTCCCGAAGACTCTGTCCTGGCGCCTTTTGTCATCTTTTACTCGACTAACATCCTGCTGAACCTCTAAATGATTTGGTAATTATTTCTGCCAGGGTCGTCCGGCCGCGTGTCAAGCATAAATTGAAATAATAATGAAATGAAAAAAATAGTTTGTTGCTTGATGATTTGATTGGATAGGCCGGCAGGCTTAAAGTGTAAGGTTTTCCTTTGTCCGGCAACCAGGCCTTAACAGGAGGTGGGGGCCATGGCAAAGCGGGAATTTGAAGTAATAGTAACCCGCACCGGCTCCCAGGATGAACGTAAACAAGCCTACCGGGAAGCCATTCGTTTGCTTCTGTCCCGCCTTCCTGAAGACAGTAGGAGATTTCTACAAGTACATCAAAGTAAAGTTAAGCTGAAGAAGGGATAGGGAAGGTGAGCACTGCACTGATATACTTACGAGTGTCCACAGAAGAACAAGCCGAACGCGGCTATTCAATTGCGGCGCAGCGGGAGGAATGCAGGGCTAAGGCCCGGGAATTAGGCGCAGCTGAAATAACAGAATTTGTAGACGAAGGGGTCTCGGGCTCAATCTTAGAGCGCCCCGCTTTGGTAGCAGCACTGGAAAAGTTGAAAGCCGGCGGCATACGCTGGTTTATTTGTTTAGATACCAGCCGCTTGTCACGCAGTGTTGCCCACCAGCTTTTGCTGATTGATGAAATAAAGAAAGCAGGAGCGGAATTGACCTTTGTCAACTCCAAATTCACCGATACCCCCGAAGACCGCTTTCATCTAACTGTACTCAGCGCCGTTGACGAATACGAACGGGCCAGGACCAGGCTCCGTTCCCTCATCGGCAAGAGGGCGAAGGCAAAGGTGGGGAAACTTACACATAGTCCGGGACTTTATGGTTACCAGTTTAATAAAGAAACGGATACCCTAAGCATCATCGAAGAAGAAGCCAAAATCATTAAGCTCATGTACCAGTGGTTCATCTCCGACGAAAACGCCAGCCCTTACGAAATCGCAAAGCGGTTAAACGCCATGGGCATCCCAAGTCCCAAGGGCAAGCAGTGGAGTAAGCAGACTGTGAAGCGGATTTTGGCCAACAGCGCCTATGCCGGCACCCTGTATATCCGCCGCTATGATACTAAGGACGTCAAGTTTAATAAATATAAGCCGCCTGAAGAAAGGGTAAGTAGAAAAGAAAGACCCCGCGAAGAGTGGGTCCCTATTTCTGTCCCCGCCATTGTTGATAAAGAGACCTGGGATGCAGCCCAAAAGCGTTTTGACAATTCCCGAAGGCGCTGGCGCAGCTACAGCACTTACCCGTATCTTCTTTCAGGCCTTATGCGGTGCGGAAAATGCGGCGCAACCATGCACGGGAATCTTATTACGTCAAAAGGAAAGAAGAGAGCTTATTACGTCTGCACGGCGAAATCCCCCGGCTTACCAGGCCGGGAACGCTGTAGGTCTAGCTTCCTTAACGCCGCAGATTTAGAAGAACTTATTTGGAAAAAGGTTTCTGGTTGGTTGACAAATCCGGAAACACTTCGCGAAGAACTGCACGCCGCTTTTCCGGATGAGACTACTAAGGCTTTAGGAATCGAGCTTAGAACTGTAGAAAAAAAGTTGCTCCTGGTTTCCAGCGAGCGGTCGCGGGTAGCGACTATGTTCCAAAAAGATTTGCTACCGGAAGTTGAAATGGAACAGCGGCTCAGGGAAATAAAGGAGCGCTGGGAGTACCTCTCGCGCCGCCGCGAGCAGATTTTAGGAGAACTCTCCCGGCGTGACCTGGCAGCACAGGAGTTAAAACGGTTAGAAGAATTTGCAAACCAAGTTGGAGATGTCCTTGACACTCTTTCCTTTGAAGAGAAAAAGCGTCTAGTCAATCTCTTAGTCGATGAGATTACTGTTGCCGGAAGCCGCGTAGCTATTAAGGCCAAAATTCCCGACACTATACCTGAAACGTGGCTATTCTAGAAACTGCCGCCACGGATAATAGTTTCTACGGTAGACACGACACCCCACGTGGTAGACCCTAAAAACCCCGGGGCGGTGGATGAGATTATTCATTTAGGCGACTACTGGAATGAAGAGGGGCTAAGGGCACATAAAAAAGATATTTTGGCCGTCAACAGGGAGGTTGGAAGACTATTTAAGCGGGCCTATTCTTACCTGGCCGCGGCTAAGATCTTTTTGGACGAGGTTAAGTCTTATTACCGGGATACCGGGGCCCTGAATGTGGGGGCCCTTGACAAAAAGGTCCTTGAACTGACCCACGAAATTTTTGAAAACAAGCCGCGACAGACCGACAATCCAAAGGCCAGGCACCTGTTTGCCACCGCCATCACACCCAAAGGGCCGGAAAGCCACCTGGATACCATAGTGGATAACCTGGAAAAACGTTACATTATACTGGGAGACGACGGAACCGGCAAAAATACCATGTTACGCCGCCTAATGGAGGCAGCATTAATGCGGGGCTACCACGTTGAAGCCTACCACTGTGCCCTGGATCCCACCCTGATTGACCACCTGGTAATACCCGGCCTCAGCGTGGCGGTAATAAACGCCGTTGAGCCCCATTATTTCCGGCCTCGGGAAGGAGACACTGTAATTGATACAACCCGGTTCCTTTGCGCCGCAATTAATGAAAAGTACATGGCAGAAAAAAAAGCAGCCCGGGAAATGTACCGTAAGAGCATGGAACAGGCAATTTGGTTCATCTCCCAGGCCAAAAAGGAACACGATAAAATGGAGGAATATTATGTACCATACATGGACTTCGAGGCCGTAAACACCCGGCGGGAGCAAACCCTGGCACGAATACTGGACCTGGCATCCAAATTTAATGGGGGTTAGCACTTTATTAAAAATAAAGGAAAGCCTGGAGGTTGTCAACAAACTTTTTGTTGACAGCCTTTATTTTTACTGTTTAATAGGACATATTTTTGCATTCTTTTGGAAGGAATCCTAATATTTAATCTCAAATATTAGGGTTAGGAGTTAAAAGAGGGGAGGTAGTTCCTTGACTAAAGTACCTACCGGGATTAGTGGCTTCGATGAACTGGTATATGGCGGGATTGTACGGGGTAATTCGGTTTTAATAGAAGGGGTTCCCGGTGCGGGTAAAACCACCTTTGGCATAGAGTTTATATACCGGGGAATCACAAAATTCAATGAGCCGGGAGTAATTGTTACTTGTGAGGAATTACCCGAGTCAATATATCGCGACGCCCTTAACTTTGGCTGGGACCTCCGGGCCCTGGAAAATGCCGGTAAGCTGCGCATTCTGTGTACGTCTCCGGAAGTATTAGCCGATGCGGAGGTAAGCCTTGTGGAGGAAATCGTAAAGGAGGTTGGTGCCAGGCGTATCCTGGTGGACAGCATCAGCCATTTTCGCAATATTCTCAATGATCCCCTTTCCATGCGCAAGACGGTGTACAGCTTTTGCAGCGGGCTGCGCAGGCTGGGACTGACATCCTTTTTGGTTAAGGAGCGAGAAAGCGAGGGAGCGCGGGAATACGCTTTTGAAGAATACGTGGTGGATGCGGTAATCCGCCTGGAAAACAAGGAAAGACCGGGCCTGCACCGCCACCGGGTGCTTGAAATTACTAAAACCCGGGGGCAAGAACATATTCCGGGCAAGCATACATTTCGCATTACTGACACAGGGATTAAAGTTTTTGCCCCGGCAGGGACTTTAAATACTTTAAACATTAATATTAATAACGGATCCCCCCAGGAAAATGAGTTGCTTCACACCGGCATACCGGGCCTGGATGATCTACTGCAGGGCGGCCTGCCCCGAAACACCACCGTGACTGTGGCCGGCAGCTCCGGAACCGGTAAAACGGTACTGGGCCTGCAGTTCCTGATAAAGGGAGCACTGGATTACGGGGAAAGAGGAATTTTCCTGTCCCTGGAGGAAACCCCATCCCAACTGCTGGCCAATGCCCGCCGCTTTAACTGGGACTTGAATGCCCTTCAGGAACAAAATCTTATTAAAATAATATACAGACCCCTTTCTGATATGGAAATTGACGAAACTATCATCTGGTTAGGTGAACAGGTAAAAACCTTCAGGGCCCGCCGACTGGTAATAGATTCTGTTTACGGCTTCCTTTCCCGTCTGGATAAGATTGCTATTCTATATGAAAAGTTTTATTTTCTTGTTTCCTACTTGAATAGCCTCAACTGTACTGCTTTGCTGGTGAGCCCAGCCTGGGAAACGGTAGAGGGCGGAAAAATAGAAGTAATCCATTCCATAGTTCAGGGCATTATACTGCTCAAGTCAAACCTGGTACAAAAGCGCCGGGTCAGGCAATTGGAGATTTTTAAAATGCGGGGCGTGGACCATGCCATGGGCAATCACCTGCTGGAAATCAATAATTCGGGCATACGGGTATTCCCCCGGGTAGGAGGGTAGGAATTATGCATCCCAGAGCCTATTTTGGAATTGAGGGTTTGGACCGCAACCTGGACAAAGGACTGTCATACGGTTCCCAGATTATGGTGGAAGGGGATTCCGGCGTAGGTAAGACCGTGCTGGCGGGAGAATTTATCAAGGAAGGGCTGCGCTGCGGCGATACCTGCATCTATGTGGCCTGTGACGAGCCTCCAGCAGTGATGCGCGAACACCTGTTAAACTACAAAGTAGGGGTTCCCGCTTATGAAGAAACGGGCAGGTTGATTTTCGTGGATGCCTATGAAGAGGACGGAAGTACAGAAAAATACTACATTCCCGACCACCGCAACCTGGATAAGTATTTTGCCCTGGAGGCGGAAGTTTTGCGTAACTATACCGGGCGCAGGGTAAGATTGGTGGTGGACAGCTTGAGTACCCTTTTCACTAACATAGATCCCGCCGATATTTTGGAGTTTCACCGGGCCCGGATCAAACACCTCCGGAAAAACAGGATGCTGGCCATGGATATATTTGTAAGCGGAGTTTTGGAACCCAGGATGATGACCATAATGGGACACCTTTATAACTTTATTCTCAAAATGAATTTCAGCGGTTCCAGGTACAACCCCGTGCGGGTGATGCAGGTGGGAAAGGTGAAAAGCCAGCAATTTGTCTCCTCCCGCTGCATGTTTACCATCAGCCCTGTTTACGGTATCCTGGTGACCGCTGAAATGGGGGTGGACGAATGAAAGACAGTAAAATTATTTATCGAAAAGTAATCAATTATATGTATCAAAGTATGTGCAAAACGATGGCCCAGCTTCCCTTCAGCGGCCACCACTGGCTGGAGCAGTTTATAATCGGAGTGGCCCAATATGTCCTCGACGAGTACGGGGATAAACTGCAGGTTACATCAAAAAAGCCTGCGGATGTTTGCCGGGCATACCTCAACCTCCTGGACCAGGAGGGCTTTTTGGATGCCGGAGATTACCGGTTGGAAGAATCAGGGGACGACGTATTAATGTACGTTGAAAGGGATAAATGCGTTTACCGGCAATACAGCATGCAGGCTCAGAAAGAAGGCTTACCCTTTCATTGTGTACGTCTCGCTGCTTTTAAGGCGGTTTTGCGCCGGGTGCTTCATAAAAATTACTCCTCCTCGGTGAAAATCGACTGGGAAAACGATATTTGCTGCGGCAAATTATTCCCCGCCACCCAATCAAAGGAGGAAATCGTTACCCGGGAAGGGCCAAAACTGAAGATTGCCGGCCGGAGAGCCATCCTTCTCCCGCAAGAAACATATACTTCTGTGCTGAGGTCGGTAAGGGAACACGCCCCTCACGCTTTAAAACACGTACTTTATGATGCCGGGTACCGGTCGGGGTTCCTCCTGGCCAGCAAAGCCAGGGATTTATATCCCAAAATAGAGGACCGTTTACAGCTGCTTGTGGACGAAATACAAAATGAAGGGCTGGGCAGGGTAGAACTGGTTTCCGTAGACCTCTCCCGCGCCAGGGCCAGGATTCGCTGTTACGATTCTTTCCAGGTGGCTGTCATAAAAGAATACGGTCCCCTGTATCGTGCCCCCCAGGTAAGTTGTGATCTGCTGCGGGGAATTTTTGCCGCTTACCTTACAGTTTTATTTGAAAAGGAAATCATTTGTGAAGAAATGAACTGCCAATCTGTTGAGAGCAGCTACTGCGAGTTCCTCGCCCTGCCCCTTCCGCAGGAATCTTCTAAGGAGGAAGAAAACCTGTGGTTGAAAGAATGAACAAAAAATTAGATCCAATTTTGCAAAGTGTTATCAGAATAGAATTATTAACTTTTTTTCAGGCCAACCCGCATACGCGGGATACGGCAGACGGCCTGGCCCTCCGCTTACACCGCCCCCGCTGCCAGGTAGAGGAAGCTCTTCGCACCCTCAGTGCCCTCGGCATTTTGGAAGTAGGTGGTACTGAAAAAGTAGTTATCTACCGCTTGCGTAACGGTGACTTGATCAGCAGGTATTTCCAAAATCATTACGAAAAATGCTCCTTCAAACCTTCAAAATAGCCCCGGGAGCGGCGTTTAACTATGAGGAGGTGTCCGTTTGGCTGGATTCACAGAAAATTGGTTACACCTGGCCATAGATCACTTACCTGTGGGGTTAATGGTCGTTGACCGGAAAGGCCAAGTTCAAATCTTCAACCGGATAATGTCCGGGCTGACCGGACTTATAGAAGATAAAGTTTTGGGCCGGCCGCTCCTGGAGGTTTTAAATGGCACAAGACCCGATTTCAATAAGAATAAGCTGCTGCAAACCCTCTCTACAGGTAAGGAATTTCAAGATTTAAAACCCGAGGCCGTGATACCTGTTACCGGCTCTAATGATTATACAGTAAATACATATATTATTAGAGATAAAAACAACATAACAAAAGGCGCCATGGCTGTTTTTATACCGACTAAGCGGCAGCAAGAATTGGAAAATGCGGTTATTAAAGCAGAAAAGCTGGCCATTTTAGGTCAACTGGCTGCAGGCGCAGTGCACGAAATTAAAAACTCACTCACCACCATTAGCGGTTTTTTTCAATTGTTACATAAGGATTTAAAAGCAACATCCAAAAAAGAATATTTAAACGTCATATCAGCCGAGCTTAAACACGTTAACAGGCTAATTACAGAATTTTTACATTTAACTAAACCCGGCTATTCCAAGCGCGTTCCTTGCTCTGTTAATAAGCTGATAAGGGAAGTATTTATGCTTGTACAAAGTGAAGCATCAATCCGTAATTTAAATATTAACCTTAAGACGGCAGAAAACATCCCACCCGTCCTTGCCGACAGTGAACAATTAAAACAAGTCTTTTTGAATATCATTAAAAATGCCTTTGAAGCCCTCCCCCAAGGGGGTAAACTCTTTTTGCAAACCGCGTGGGATAAGCACGAAGGACTGGTTCGAGTTGTAATCAGGGATACTGGGACGGGTATGGACCAGCAAACCATAGCAAACATGTTTGATCCCTTCTTTACCACCAAGGAAGACGGTACCGGATTAGGAATGTTCATAAGCAAAAAAATTATTGATAACCATGGCGGGCGCCTAAAGGTTCAAAGCGAGCCATTGAAGGGAACCACTGTAACGGTACTTCTCCCGGTAGAATAATTATGCACTAAAGCTGCCCGTATATCATTAACAATGAAAAAAATATCCGACTTTGCTTAGTTAGAGAAGTTGACATAAGTTTTAAAGATTAATATAATATTTAACTGGAGTTAAAAGATTAACGTAACATTAATGTATTACATATTTTGTTTTCATGTTGACTTACTTTCTACTAGGTCAGGTTGGGAGTGTTATTATCGCAGCAAGGAAAAAAATGACAAAAACCACGTTGTCGCTGGCCAAGTTGTTCATGCAACGACTGCAGTCGGTGACACTCCCGATATTAAATAATTAATATCGGGAGTTTTTTTATCTATAAAACCACTAAAAAAGGAGGGATCGCGCTTCATTTAATAAGGATACAGTTAAGTTATCGCAATTTTGAAAACTCTCTTCTTACCCTATTCCACCCTATTTAATTAATTGCCTACCGTGAATCCAACCTTCTACCAGCCCTGCCGAATATACCTGCAGCCGTTTATTTCCATTTTTTAACAATAACTTAATAGAGGAGGGAACAACATGGGTAAAATAAATTTAGCCATTGCCGGTGTAGGTAACTGTGCCAGTGCTTTACTTCAGGGAATTGAAATGTATAAAAACTCATCCAAAAATACAATAGGGCTTATGAACTATGACCTGGGCGGATATACACCCGGTGACATCAACGTAGTTGCCGCCTTCGACGTGGACAAGCGTAAAGTAGGAAAAAGCCTCAAAGAGGCAGTATTCGCCAAGCCCAATTGTACTACTGTTTTTTACAAGGATTTGCCGGATTATCCCGTTACTGTACAAATGGGCCCCGTTCTGGACGGTGTGTCCGAACATATGAGTGACTATGATGAAGACAAGACATTTATAGTTGCCGATCAAGAGCCGTGCGATGTAGCTAAAGTTCTTAAAGAAAGCGGTGCGGAAATCTTGATCAATTACCTGCCGGTGGGGTCGGAAAAAGCGGCCAGGTTCTACGCCGAAGCGTGTCTAGAAGCCAATGTAGGCTTTATAAACGCAATGCCAGTTTTTATAGCCTCTGATGAGAAATGGGCGAAAAGGTTCCAGGAAAAAAACATTCCCATTATCGGTGATGACGTAAAAAGCCAGGTAGGAGCAACCATTGTCCACCGCACTCTAACCAAGCTGTTTGAAAACCGCGGTGTAATTCTTGACCGTACCTACCAGCTAAACTTCGGCGGGAACACCGACTTCTTGAACATGCTCAACCACAGCCGGCTTAAATCCAAGAAAAAGTCAAAAACCCAGGCCGTACAGGCCGAATTGGAAACCCCGCTGGCTGCCGAAAATATACATATCGGCCCCAGCGACTATGTACCCTGGCTAAACGACAATAAAATTTGCCACATTCGGATGGAAGGAAGGGGCTTCGGCAATGTCCCGTTGACCCTGGATGTCAAACTTTCCGTGGAGGACTCTCCCAACAGCGGGGGTGTAACCATTGACGCCATCCGGTGCATGAAACTGGCCCTGGACCGTAAAATCGGCGGTATACTCACCTCCATATCCGCCTACACCATGAAATCACCGCCAGTACAATACACCGACACCGAGGCTAAGAAAATGGTGGAAGAATTTATTGCCGGCAGGAGGGAAAGGTAGTGCGCGCGGTTATCCTCGCTGCCGGCGAAGGTAAGAGGCTGCGCTCGCACTTCAGCGGGCCCAAGCCTCTTGTCCCCTTAATGGGCCTTTCTTTAATTGAACGAAACATCCTTTCTTTACGGGAATGCGGCATAAATAACTTTATAATTGTCACCGGCTATTACTCCCATGAAATTGAAAGCCACCTTGGAAACGGAAGCAAGTACAAGATTAATATCACCTATCTGCATAACTCCGACTGGAAACTGGGTAACGGCATGTCGGCATTTACCTTTAATAAAGAGTATCGTGAAGGAGAAAAATTCATTTTAATAATGTCTGATCATATTTTCGAACTTGATGTTCTTAAATCCTTCATTACAAGCGCAAAAAATGCAAAAGAAGGAGAAATCTTATTGGCTGCTGACACGCGCCTGCAAGACGTTTTTGATTTGGAAGAATGTACAAAAATAAAGGCAGAGCAAGACCGTGCCATTGTCCTGGGTAAAGATCTCGACGACTTTAACGCCGTGGATTGCGGTCTTTTCCTGGGCACCAAAGCACTTTTGCAAGCCCTGTCGGAAGCAATTTCTCAATCTCGCTACACCCTTACCGACGCCGTAAATATCCTGGCCGCCCGGCGCCGGGTAAAATTACACTTTATAAACGGTTCTTGGGTTGATGTTGACGATCTCCCCAGTTACCGCTATGCCGAAAAAATCCTCCTTAAATCCCTGGTACCTGCCAAAGACGGCGCCGTTTCCCGGGTCTTAAACCGTAAAGTCTCACTTAGAATAACGAAGCTTTTGGCCCGTACAGGTATAACACCAAACCAGGTAACCTTCCTGTCTTTTTTAGTTTCCCTGGCCTCAGCGGTATCCTTTACCACCCTGCACCCGCTGCTGGGAGGGCTGTTGGCTCAACTGAGCTCAATTATAGACGGGGTAGACGGCGAAATTGCCCGCCTCAAATTTTTGAAGAGTAATTACGGCGGGCTCTTTGATGCCATTTTGGACCGCTATGCGGATTTTCTCATCGTCCTGGGCATGGCCTATGCCTGGTATTCGGTGGCTGCAAGCCCTTCAGTCCTGCTGGCATGCGCAGCCGCTCTCACCGGACTGCCCATGTCCATGCTGCTTAAGGAAAAATACCAGGCCCTGACAGGCAGGCCCTTTATGCCCCAATCTCACGACGGCATATTCCGCTACCTGCCAGCCAACCGCGACGGGCGCCTGTTCATTATCATGCTGGGCGGTATTTTTAACTTGATTCCCGCAACTCTCATCATTCTTGCCGCCATAACACACACCCAGGCCCTGGTTCGCCTCTACAAGACCCGTAAGTTAATGTAAAATAATCATTCCACCATCAGCAAGCAGTACCGGCCACCTCCCCCCCGGCGTCACCGCCGGTACTCTGGAGACACGGAACGGCCTGTCTTCGGGTAAAAACATGATTATATAAGCCGAACTCCTCCAGCAAGGCCAGGGCCCCGTCAATATGGTCCCCCAAATCTTCCAGAGAGTGCGCGTCGGAGCCAACGGTAAAAACCCTGACCCCTGCTTCCGCCGCCAGGGAAACTATTTCCCTGGAAGGGTGAAACTCTTTTATTCCTCTCCGCAGGCTGGAGGTGTTTATCTCCAGCCCCATATTCCTTCGTGCCATTTCCTCCAAAACCGGCTCGATAACCCCGCGGTGAATGGTTAAAATCTCCTGGCCGTAATGCTTTATCCCGTATCTCCTGTAAAGGTCCACATGTGCTATACAATCAAAGAAGCCGGTATTAACGGCCTCCCGCAGGGTAGTAAAATAATCCTCCCGCACCTCAGCCAGGCTCCGGGAGACATAATAGCGCGGGCTCTCCTTCATAGAAGATATTGCAATATGATCAAGGCAGTGTATGGCACCCAGCACGAAATCAAAAGGGTAATTTTTTACGACTTTTTCAATATCCCTTTCCAGGCCTATATCATACCCGATTTCTATTCCGGCCTTAACCTTTAAACCTGTATCCTTGAATTCCCGCTGAACATCTTCAATTTCTTTGAAATAGGCGTCAAGCCATATCAGATCATGGGCGGAATACTTTTTGCCGTCAAGGATAACAAAATTATCTATCTCGCGCCGCACGGGGTCAAATTCAAAGTGGGTGGTAAAGCAAATCTCTACAAGTCCCAACTCAACCGCCCGGTGGCAATAATCCTTCATTTTAAGCGGAGAAGCATCTATGGAATAACCAGGGTGTACATGGTAGTCGGTCCTTGCAGATTTCACGGTTCCCTTCACTCCTGTATTTTCTCCTTTCTCTGGAAAAAATATTATTATAAAGGGAATGCAAAAATCAACAGCGAAAAAAATACGGGGGTTTTACATGAAGAAAGTTGTGAGTATGTCCAGGCGTACTGATATGCGGTGGCACGCAGATAAATTAATACATATTCTCCAAGAACGATACCCGCCGGAGCAGGTGCACACCGTAGTCTGTTGGACCAAGTTCCCCGACGTAATTTACAGCCCGCCTTACAAAGATATTTTAAAGTACTATGATCAATTATATGTCCAGCTAACCATTACCGGCCTTGGCGGCAGCCCCCTGGAACCCAATGTGCCCCACTGGAAGCGGGCAATGGAACAAATACCAAGGCTAATTGAATTTGCCGGGGGCGCAGAGCGCATCCGCCTGCGGCCCGACCCCCTGGTAGCGCTGAAAAACGGAAATTCCAAAGTGATAACCAATGTAGAAGTGGTGGAAAATATAATCGCCCGGGCCGGGCAGCTGGGCATAAAAACCTTTTCAACTTCGTTCCTGGAGGAATACCCGAAGGTAAAAAAGAGATTAAACAGGTACGGCTACACTATAATTACCATTCCACAGGATAAAAGGGAAGAAATAATCAAGCGGTATAATGAAGTGGCCTCCAGGTTTTCCGGGCGGGTATACACCTGCTGCGCTCCGGGATTTGAGCGGTCCGCATGTATAGACGGCCCCCTTTTAACAAAACTTCACCCCTGCGGCGGAAAATGCAGCCACAGTAAAGCCAGGGGGCAAAGAAAACTCTGCGGCTGTACGGAAAGCGTGGACATCGGCTGGTATAACATGGCCTGCAAATCCGGGTGCCTCTACTGTTACGCCAATCCCCGAG
The DNA here is from genome assembly GCF_056316025.1 of Desulfofundulus sp. JL263-se. Taxonomy (NCBI): domain Bacteria; kingdom Bacillati; phylum Bacillota; class Clostridia; order Eubacteriales; family Peptococcaceae; genus Desulfofundulus; species Desulfofundulus sp. JL263-se. The sequence goes on from NZ_CM149993.1 coordinate 2,700,119, forward strand.
TATAATTAAATCAACCGGAAGGTGTACGGCATTGAAAGAAAAGCTGCGGGTAAAGATATTAAATTATATGGAAAGACACAACACTTTAACCCTGGCCACCACAGACGGAGAGCAGCCGTGGGCTGCAGCGCTGTTTTACGTTAACGACGGCTTCAGCCTTTATTTTCTTTCTAAACCCGATTCCCGGCACTGCCAAAACCTGACCGTCAGGCCGCAGGTGGCCGTTACCATAAATGAAGACTACAGGGGCTGGCAGGAAATACGGGGAGTTCAACTTAAAGGCCGGGCTTACCCGGTTACCGATAAAATGGAAAGGGCCAAAGCAGTGGCCCTTTACCTTAAAAAGTATCCCTTTGTAAAAAATTTCTACTTGGTGTCCGCTTTCAAAAGGGTAATGTCAAAAGTAGAGCTGTATAAAATAGTGCCGGAAGTTATCTGGTTCGTAGACAATTCTGGTAACTATTTCAACAGGCAAAAGCTATTAATAGAGGGCTATTAAGGTTTCCCCGTTCTTACCGCCCGGGCAAATTCTTTGGGAAGTCCTGCGGATTCGATTGCCCTGGCGGCCTCTTCGTAATTATAAGGCACTTTTATGAATTCCACGTTTACCCGGGAATCAATGTCAAGGAGGACATATACGGCGCTTGGATCTCCGTGCCTGGGCCTTCCCACGCTGCCCGCGTTAATGACGTGTTTGTTTCCCAGTACCCGGTAATAAGGCAGGTGGGTATGCCCGCATAACAAAACATCGCACCCTGCTTCTTCTATCATGTGCAACAGTTCTTTCTCCGGAAAGTCCTCAAAAAGGTACTCATTAAGTTTACGGGGACTGCCGTGAAAACAGGCCACATTATATCCTCTTATATTAAAATCCACCCGCCGGGGCAACTCCCGCAAAAATTCCTTGGCGTTATCCGGAGTATTCTCGGTAGTCCAGCTTATGGACTTTGCTCCCAGCCGGGCGGCTTTTTCATCCGGGTAATCACACCCGCAGACCATTCTTCCGTTCCCTATGGCATCGTCATAATTTCCTGCTACCGTTGGAATTCCCCGGCCTTTAATTTCGTTGATTACCTCTCCGGAAAAAGCCCCGTACCCCACCAGGTCTCCCAGGCAAACCACATAATCCGGCCCCCGCCTTTCTATGTCTTTTAAAATTGCCTGCAAGGCATGGATATTTGCATGTACGTCAGAAAACGCCGCCAGCTTCACACAAGTACCTCCCGTTAAATACACATTATATTATAAGTTAAGGCAATCCAGCTATCAATCAAACGGCCACGGATTAAACCCGCGGCCGTTATTATTTAAGCATCAATTGTCCTCTCTATCTCCCCGCCGTAAATGTACATTCCCTGCTCACACTGCGAACACCGGAAAGAGCCGATATTTTTTACAACCTTCATATTGTGCCCGCAGTTGGGACAAGCCACCGGCACCACTTCAAACAGCGAACCGCCCACTATCAGGCCGAAGGCCGCAAGACCTGCCAGAACACCAAAAATTATGGCCGGAAGATTTAACAGTAAGCCAACGCCGGCAATAAGCAAAAGCGTCCCGACAAAGATCAGAAAGCGAACCAGCATTAAACCCAGCTCTTGATTATTTGTCCTCACTTCACCGGGAAAGGCCATGGTCACACCTCCTTTTTTTTATATTGGGTTAGTCAATTGGACAGTATTATTTGGCACATATTATACCACAGCCCAAATGGGCTTGGAAGCTTAAGTGAATTTCATTAACCTGTTGACAAAGGAGTTGAGTTTTTGGTATATTGTAGTTAATTAAATCGTAATATTGTGATATTTTAATGAAGGAGGTTTTATAAATGATCCGGGTACAAAGAAGAAAGAAACAACTCATTACCTGGCTGGGCCTTCCCCTGGTAATCATCGGCGGGTGGTTTTACCCGGTAATTGGATTCTTGCTTTTCGGCTGCATGATTGGCGCAGTGGGATTGGCTTTCAGCCGGGGACGCAATTGGTGTGATTGGATGTGTCCCAGAGGAGCGTTTTTTGATTTGTTTTTTTCCAAAATCAGCCCCAAGATTCAAATACCGGCTATTTTCCAGAGCAAAACAGTAAGGGTATTAATGTTGGGCATAATTTTTACGGCCATAGGAGTACAGTTTTACCTCGGCTGGGGAGACCTTAATGCCATGGGCATGGCCCTGGTAAGGATACTTGCCGTTACCACCGTGGTGGGAATTTTACTGGCCCTCTTTATTCACCCCCGCACCTGGTGCCGCATATGTCCCATGGGCACAGTAGCCCACTGGATTGCCGGGGGGCGCAAACCCCTGTACATCAGCGAGGGTTGTTCTGGCTGCAGCCTGTGTGCCAAAACATGCCCCATGCAATTGAAGCCCTATGAATATAAGGATAACGGCATAATGGGTGACAACGATTGCCTTAAGTGCGGCACCTGTGTATCCCGCTGTCCCAGGAAAGCCCTTTTCTTTGATAACAAACCTGAAGAGCAAAAAGAATGCAAAGCAGCTTAAGATTGAAAAGCCGCTCAAAGCATTTCAGAGCGGCTTTCGTGCTTTAAAGAAGTTTCGGGCCCCTGTATTTATACATATACCCGGGGCACGCGGGAGCTGATCATGGATACCACTTCGTAATTTATGGTTCCTATGGCGGCAGCAATTTCATCTGCACTTACGGTCTCATCACCCTGCTTTCCCATTAACACCACTTCATCACCGGTGCTGACCCCCGGTATATGGCCCACGTCGATCACACACTGGTCCATGCAAATACGGCCTACCACAGGAGCCCGTTTTCCCCGAACCAGCACCTCTCCCTTTGAAGAGAGCAGCCTGGTATAACCGTCCGCATAACCCACTGCCAGCGTGGCCAAAACCGTAGGGCCCGGAGTGCGGTAAGTACAGCCGTAGCTTACACTGAAACCGGCACCCACTTCCCTTACCTGGGCCACCCTGGTTTTCAACGTCATAACGGGCCTCAAGGATACCCGGGAACGGTCAACCTCATCCGACGGGTATAATCCGTAAATGGATATTCCGGGACGGACCAGATCAAGGTGGGTTTCCGGCAGGTCAATAATGGCTGCACTATTGGCCGAATGCCTTAGGGGGAAATAAAGGCCCCGACGGGCCAGGGCATCCAGCACTTGTTTAAATCGCTCAAATTGCAGCCGGGTATAAGTTTTATCCCGGGAGTCGGCGTTGGCAAAATGGGTATATATGCCCTCTACACTAAGCCCCGGCATGCGGGCAACATCTTCGATGGCCTTGATTCCGGCCTCATCCCAAGGGAACCCCAAGCGGCCCATACCTGTATCCACCTTGATGTGAACGGGGGCCCGCCTGTTCACGTTAAGGGCCGCTTTTGAAACGGCCCGGGCTGATTCCGGGCTGTAGACCGTTAACGTAAAGTTGTTTTCCAGTGCCTCCGCAATTACGTCCTCAGTCACCATACCTAAAACCAGAATAGGTGCCTTAATACCTGATTCCCGCAGCTGGATACCTTCATCCGCCCTGGCCACCGCCAGCCAGTCCGAACCGTTTTCCACCGCCACCCGGGCAACCTCGCCCGCTCCGTGACCGTAGGCGTTGGCCTTCACAACAGCCATTAGCAGGGTACCGGGTTTTGTCAAAGACTTTATCGCCTTTACATTATAAGCTATGGCACTAAGATTTATTTCCGCCCATAGAGGATAGGAGCGGGTCATTGCAGATTCCCCCCGTGAATGTTACGTTTCATCTTTTTTTATAAATTGTATCAACCCGGGCAGGGCCTCAACCATGTCTCCCGCCAGAATTCCGGCCGCGCCCCTCTCTCCGGCCACCTGGTCGCCGGCCAGCCCGTGCAAGTACACACCGGCCACTGCGGCATCCTCCGGTGAAAGGCCCTGGGCCAAAAATCCCGCAATAATACCGGTAAGCACGTCACCGGTACCACCGGAAGCCATACCAGGATTCCCTGTACTATTAATATATGCCTTTCCATCCGGTGAAACCACCACGGTGCCGGCACCCTTCAGCACCACCACCGCCCCGGTCTCTTCTGCCACCCGGCAGGCGTTTCCCAGCCTGTCCGCCTGTACTTCGGCCACGCTGCAGCCCATAAGGCGGGCCATTTCACCGGGATGAGGGGTGATAATCGCGCTGCCTTGTATCTCCCTCAGCCGGAACCCCGAGCGGGCAATGGCATTTATTCCGTCGGCATCGATTACACAGGGAATTTTTACGCCTTTAAGTATTTTTGCCACCAACGCCACCGTTTCACCGTCCGTCCCCAACCCGGGCCCCAGGGCCAGTACATTCATGCCTTCTAACAACTCCTTAATAATCCCGGCAGCCTCAGCGGATAAAAATCCCCCCCGGGTTTGCGGAAGGGGTCTGGTCATTACCTCGGTCAGCTTGATCTCAACCACCGTATGGATACCCTCCGGCACGGCAGCGGTAATCAAACCGGCCCCGCTACGGGCACAAGCCAGGGCAGCCAGGCAAACAGCCCCGCTCATTCCCACGGATCCACCCACCACCAGCACCCGGCCGAAGTCGCCCTTGTGGGCCGCGGCAGGCCTCCTGGGCATGATTTTCTTAACTTTCCTTTCAGTTATCAGCTCGGTTTGACCGCCCCGTAATATACCCTGCGGAATGGATATATCCACAACGTGCAGCCGGCCGGTAAATTCCGGCCCGTAGCCGGTAACGAGCCCTATTTTGGGAAGGGCAAAGGTAACCGTATGGGAAGCACGCATACAAGGGCCGCTTACTTTACCGGTATCGGCCTCCAGCCCGGAAGGGATGTCCACGGCTATCACCGGTGCCGGTGCGGAATTCACGGCATCCACCACCGGTATAACGTTCGGCCGAATCGCTCCCTTGAACCCGGTGCCGTAAAGGGCGTCAATTATAACGTCGGCCCTGGCCAAATCCTTTTTTAATAAATCCATTCCCTCCTCCAAGGGATTAGATACGGCACCGCCCATTTTAAACCATATGTCAAGGTTTATCCTGGCGTCTCCTTTAATTTCGCCTACACCGGCCAATAGATATACCTTGACCTCCGCCCCCATATTTTTAAGATGGCGGGCCACCACAAAGCCGTCCCCGCCGTTGTTGCCCTTCCCGGCTATAATAACGGCAGTTTTATCCTTAACTTTTCCCAATACTTTGGCGGCCACTTCCACCACGCGGCGCCCGGCGTTTTCCATCAGAACGACTCCCGGAATGCCGTACTCCTCAATGGCCTTTCTGTCCAATTCCCGCATTTCTGCTGCTGTAACCACCCGCAAAACTTACACCCCCTTTATTGCTATTGCAAAGGCAATGGCCCGGTCACCGTCATGGGACAGGCTGATTAATATTTTTCCGATTCCCCTGTCCCGGGCCCGCCGGGCCGCCCCGCCGGAAAGAGAGATTTCCGGCTGGCCGGATGCATCCCTGGTTACTTCTACCTCCGTCCAGCGACAGCCGGCCAAACCCGTACCCAAGGCCTTAAAAACCGCCTCCTTGGCGGCAAACCTGGCGGCATAATACTGCCAGCGCTCTCTGTGCCCATCACAGTAAGAACATTCCTTTGCCGTAAACACCCGCTTTAAAAATTTATCACCACGGCGTACAGCAGCCCTTTCTATGCGCTTAACACTTACAATATCGGTACCGATTCCTATAATCATATTTTATACACCCTGAGTTAATTTCCACAAAAAAAAATAAAAACCCTCCTAATTGGTGGTTAGTGGTTAGTAATTAACTGAAAAATAGTTACAGGTTACAGCCGGTGCTCCCCGGCAAGCGAATTGCGTAACACCGGCAACCGGTCCGGCGCAGTAAATCGCGCACAATATTCAGCTGTCGGCCTCTTCACTATTTCTTTCAAAAGTGCCGTATAGCTTAAAATTGACCCACTGGGGGAAGGGAATACCGGAACTGGCAAAAAAGGTGCTTTCCCGGGCCTTTTCTTCATCCTTTTTGCATAGGAATTCTCTAACGGCATCCCGGGTAACCTTATATAATTCTTCATCCAGCACCCCTTCCTCCATCAATGCTATGCGCAGGGCCAAGTTTTCTTCTTCCACCACTTTAAGGCGGCTGAACAGTTCAATAAACATGAGCCTGGCTACATCTTCATCAATTTTCCGTTCCACGTCACCCAGTAAGGCCCAGATTTTTTGGTCGCTTAACATATCCCAAACCGCCTGCATAAAAGACCCCCTGTATATCTCCATCATTTATGGTACTTATTACTAGTTTAAACTCCCCGGCCGGGGGTTATACATAAAAAAACGCCCCTTTTGCCGGAAAGGGCGTTAGAATCCCAGTATCTTCCTTAGCTTTTTGGCCTGGGCCCGGCTTACGGGGACCTCGCTGCGCTCCTTATCCTCAACCACCAGGTTATAGGTGCCGTTGAAAAAAGGAACAATTTCCTTTACCTTATGCAAGTTAACTAAATAACAGCGGTGGGTACGGAAAAACATAGAGGGGTCCAGGCGTGCCTCCAGCTCTTTCAGGGTAAAACGGGTCAGCAGTTTATCATCATAAGTTTTAACATATATATAATCTTGTTCGGTAAAGGCGTAAAAAATATCGGATTCAGCCACCAATACCGTTTTCCCGTACTTTTCCGCCGGTATGCGGTCAATTTTAATATGGGTGGGGTCGGGCATAATTTTACCCCTCTGGCCCTTACCGTTTTTACCGGCCTCCGCCTCCCCACCGGCTGCAGTTTCCTGGTAAGACTTAATAACTTTTTCAATTGCCTTTTTCAGCCTGCCCGGCTCCACGGGCTTTAACACATAATCTATTGCATTTACTTCAAAAGCCTGCACGGCATACTGGTCATAAGCAGTAACAAATATTATGCGGGGCTTATTTGGCAGTTCCTGGATGGCGGCCCCCAAATCCAAGCCGCTTATACCCGGCATAGAAATATCTAGAAACAATACATGGTAATCCAGTGCTTTGATTAAGGCCAATGCCTCCTGGGCATTGGTTGCCTCTCCTACAATTTCTACATTATCAAATCCATCCAGGGCATAGCGAAGTTCCTGCCGGGCCGGGTATTCATCATCCACTATTAATGCCTTTAACTTCATATTCCATACCCTCCTTTTCAACAGTTGTATGCATAAGGGGAATCCTTACATATACCGATGTTCCCTCACCGGGCACACTTACAATGCGCAGCCCGTAATCTTCCCCGAAAAGACCTTTTAACCTTTCGTGTACGTTGCTCAGACCTACACCGTTTCCGGAGCCGTAACCGGGACGCAATATATCAGATAACTTATCCTCAGGAATTCCCACACCGTCATCACGAATAATGATAACCATTTCATTATCCACCCTGCGGGCCGTTATTTGAACAGTTCCCTGCTCAGGCTTCGGTAAAATACCATGTTTTATGGCATTTTCCACCAGGGGCTGAATTGTAAGCACCGGCACCTGGTATTCCAGAAGAGTTTCGTCTATATCCCGCACTACACGCAACTTTTCCCGAAAGCGGGCCCTTTCCAGCACCAGGTAAGTGTTAAGGTATTCAATTTCTTCCCGCAAACTGTTAAAGTGCCCGTGACGCTTTAAGGCATGCCGGAAAAAGGAAGCCAGGCGGATTAACAGCCTGCGCGCCGTCTCCGGGTTGGTCCGGATGAACATAATGATGGTGTTGAGGGTATTAAACAGAAAATGCGGGTTGATCTGGGCGTGCAGGGCATCCAATTCCGCTTTGGTGACCAGTTGAGCCTGCCGGTCTAATTCCGCCAGCTCTATTTGCATCCCCAAAAGTTGCGCCACCCCGACAGCAAGCTTTACCACCGAAGCAGGCACTTCTCCCGGCTCAACCCGGTACAGTTTTATAGTACCCACTACCTCACCCTTGCATTGAAGCGGCACTATAACTGCCGATTCCAGCGGGCAGTCCTTCATGGGACAATTTAATTCCCGGCTGTCCTGTACAACCTTCACCTCACCGGTGGCCAAAACTTTCCTGGTCGCCTCGGTAATGATAGGCCCCCCCGCCTGGTGGTGATCGGATCCCGCTCCTATATAAGCCAGCACCTTTTCTTTATCGGTTACGGCAACCGAGGCCACCTCAGCTATTTTTTGGATTATTTCAGCAGTTTTTCTGGCCGTTTCCTCATTCAGGCCACGGCGCATATAAGGCAGGGTCTCGCTGGCAATCCGCAAAGTAGGATCCATAGAATCCTGTTCCCCGGCTGTACCTACCTGTTTTTGTCGCCGCCAGTAGTCTACGGATAAACAGGCACCAACGGCGCTGGCGGCAATCAAAAGTCCTGCTGCCCACCACAAACTAGGCAGCCAAAAAGCCAGAATTACCAGGACTATCCCGTGCGGCAGAAGCCACCTGAAAATAACTGAGATTAAATGTTTGTTATTCTTCATTTTTATGCCTCTTCCCCAATTTCGGGAATCAAAAACATAAACAAAATATGCTTAAATTTTCTTAATATTTAGGCAATAACCGACGCCATGGCTTACTGCAACAAATTTGAAAAAAATAGTTATTCTTTACACTACTTGATATAATATTCGACAGCCAGAGGCGTATTCCTTCAGTTTAAGCAATAAAATCAAAGTTAATCTTCCACACCCTCAAAACAGGAAAAATACCGGAAAACAACAAGTACAAAAAGGCAGGCCTTTCCGGCCTGCCCACGTAAAGATAAATTTGAGGGTTAGCAAGTAATGGGCCTGCCGGTGGCAGGCCTACCAATATTTTTACCATTATTCTCCCTGAACCTGCTTGCGAATTTGTTCCACAACATCAGGGTTGGAAAGTGTGGTTACATCGCCCACATCCTTTCTGTTGGAAATAGAGGCAAGGATGCGGCGCATAATCTTACCGGAACGGGTCTTGGGCATATCGGGAACAATATAAACCTTATTCGGCCGGGCAATCTTACCGACAATCGTTGAAACAGCCTGGGAAATTTTAGCCGCCAGTTCTTCGCTGGCCTCATAGCCGGGCTTGAGGGAAATATACAGGTCGGGAACCGTACCCTTAATCTCATCGGATTTGGCAATAACCGCTGCTTCCGCCACTTCCTCAACCGTAAGGGCGGCAGATTCAATCTCCTTGGTGCCCAAACGGTGGCCCGCCACGTTAATTACATCGTCAACCCTTCCCAGGATCCGGACGTACCCGTCTGCAGCCATCACTGCAGCGTCACCGGCCATGTAAGGCCAATCCCGCCAATCCTTGCTGTTCGGATCTTTGCAGTATTTTCCATAGTAGGTTCTAACATAACGGTCCCGGTCCTTCCAAATGGTCTGCATCAGCCCCGGCCACGGGTTCCTGATACAGATATTTCCTGCTTTACCTTCGCCCGGCTTAATTTCGTTGCCCTCATCATCGTAGATGACCGGGTGAATGCCCGGAACACCGGGCCCGGCGCTGCCGGGTTTCATGGGATTAAGTGCCGGAACGGTACTGCAGAGAAATCCTCCGGTTTCCGTCTGCCACCACGTATCAACGATGGCGGCCTTTCCTTTACCCACCACGTTGTAATACCATCTCCACACCTCGGGCTCAATGGGCTCTCCCACAGTAGTCATGTGCTTGAAGTTATAATTATACTTGGCCGGCTCATCCGGACCGGCTTTTCTCAACTGCCGGATGGCTGTGGGCGAGGTGTGGAAGATATTTACATCCAATTCCTCGGCTATTCTCCATACCCGCCCGGCATCCGGGTAAGTGGGCACCCCCTCGTATACAACAGTGCTGGCAGCAAGGGCCAGGGGGCCGTAAACAATAAAGGAATGGCCTGTAATCCACCCGATATCCGCCATGCACCAGTAAACATCCTCGGGATGAATGTCCTGGATGACTTTCGACATCCATGTGACATATGACAGGTACCCGCCTATACTGTGTTGCACTCCCTTGGGTCTCCCCGTCGACCCGCTGGTATACATTAGGAAAAGAATACCTTCAGCCGGCATGGATACGGGTTTTACAGTTTTTCCGCGATACTCCTTGAGGAGTTCGTTCATGAAGTAATCCCGGCCCTCCACCATAGGCGCCGAAGAGGAATATTTACCGGGATAGCGCTGCCAAACCAGTACCTTATCCACATCCTGGCCTAGCTTTTTAGCTACCTCAACGGCCTTATCACCATTGGCCTTGTGATCAAGCAGCTTGCCGTTCCGATAATACGCGTCCATGGTGATCAGCACACGGCTTCCGGAGTCCTCTATCCTCTCGCCGCAAGCCTGGCCGCTGAACCCGGCAAATACCTGGGAGTGGATGACACCCAGCCGGGCACAGGCCAGCATGGTTATGGGGAGCTCCGGTGTCATCGGCAAGTGTAGTGTTACCCGGTCCCCCGCTTTCAGCCCGGCAAAATCCCTGAGGATGGCGGCAACTTCATTAACCCTCCTGTACAGTTCCTGGTAGGTCATGTGCATGATGGGCTCATCTTCCGGCTCGGGGACAAAGTGGATGGCCGTTTTGTTTTTATATTTGTCCAGGTGCCTGTCTACACAATTATAACAGGCATTAAGCTTACCGCCCACGAACCACTTCCAGCACGGAGCGTCGCTGGTATCCAGGGTGGTATGCCAGTACTGGTCCCAGTCCAGCAGATCGGCCATCTCTTTGAAACACTCCGGAAAGTTATCCAGGCTGAATCGCTTAAAGACATCCGGGTCAGTCATATTAGCTTGACCGATGAATTCGGGAGATGGGTAAATATACTCCTCTTCCTTCCAGGTTACATCATAGTGGGCGCCGCCAACTTTTTCCTTTTCGGACATAATTAATAACCTCCTTTACTAAACTGTAAATTTAAAGAGTTTAAATGATAATGACAATTAGGATTACCGTACTTCTATCATAAGAGATTATTTTGCAAAAATTAAGAATTTTCTGTTAAATGGTAACATCCAAAGGCCTAATCCCGTTTGTTTAATGACGAATGGTATCATCACCCCGCAGGCACCGCTGAAGGTCCAAAAACGACCAAACAATTAAAAGCCGGCCGCTCATTTACGGCCGGTCAACTCCTCCCAAGCCTTTTTATACGTTTCCAGATCATTCTGGCTGAACAATACAAATCGAATTTCTTCAAAGCTATTATCATTTTCTGTAAATTCCTTGACTGTGGAAAGGGCGATTTTGGCAGCCCTTTCAATGGGAAAGCGGTAGGCACCGGTACTTATCGAAGGAAAGGAAATTGACCTGATGCCCTTCTCCCTGGCCAGGGAAAGGCTGTTTAAATAAGCATTGCGTAACAATTCATCTTCATTATTATTCCCACCGGACCAAATGGGGCCCACGGTATGGATAACATAATCCGCCTTCAAGTTACCTCCCGTGGTGATTACCGCCTCCCCCGCGGGCAACTTCCCCTGCCGGGCCCTTATTTCCTTGCATTCTTCCAGTATCCGGGGCCCCCCGGCCCGGTGAATGGCCCCGTCCACTCCGCCGCCGCCCATCAGGCTGGAATTAGCGGCATTAACTATGGCGGTAGTTTCCTGCTGGGTGATATCTCCCTGGATTAAGCGTAACGTGGTATTGTTAATTTTTACTTCCACGCTCCCACCCCCGTTCTAAAAATATCCATATTTATATTCTTTACCCAACGCCTTCCTCCTTCTTATAACCTAAATCCCTTTATCCCATAAGCGGCCGTCACTTTAATAAGCTTTTTAAAATGCGGGCACCGGAAATTTCCCCTATATACCGAACCGCCGTCTAAAAACCCCCTATATTTTACGGCGCCCGGTAATCACCTGCCGGTAGCGGCTGGGGGAAATCCCCATGGTGCGGCTGAAAACCCGGCTGAAGTAGTTGGGATCCGGATATCCCACCTTTCGTGCCACTTCACCCACGGGCAGGTCTGTTTCCACGAGCAACTCTTTAGCCTTTTCCATCCGCTGGCTCAGAACATATTCAGAAAAAGTACAGCCCACCTGCTTTTTAAATACCCGGCTGAAATAATCCGGATTCATGTAAATAACGCGGGACAGATCGGTTAGGGAAATTTCCCGGTGATAATTTTCGTGGATATACGCCAGAGCCCTTTTAACCACCCCAGTTACCGCTTCACCGCTCCCGCCAGCAAATAATTTTTCACTTCTGGCGGCCAGCTTTACCAGCCACTCTTCCAGCTCCTCCACAGTATGACATAAGGCCAAAAGCCGGGCAAACTCATTGTACGTGCACACCGATTCTTCGGCCCGCTCCGCGCTCCGGCCCAAACTACGTGAAAACACCACCAGCATACCCGCCAATCTGGCCTTGATCAGGTGGAGGTCGGTTCCCTGGCCACCGGTAAAGCACCCCAGGAACTCCCGGAACAGACTGCGCACCTCTTCCCGGTTGCCGCTCCGCAGGGCAGAAATCAACTCTTTCTCCTTAACCGCGAGAACGCCGCTGTCCCCGTGAGTTTCCTGTTCCAATTCATCTATATGAACAACCCGCTCCGAGCCTAGATAAAACATGCCCAGGTGAGCGGCGGTTTGGGCTTCCCAGGCCGAGCGGGGCAACTGTTTGATATCCTGGCAAAAACGGCCCAGTCCTACGGTCACGCCCACGGAAAGCTTTTCAGAAGCGCCTTCAATAATATACTTTACCAGCTGCTGCAGGCACCTTTCCGGCTCCGGCTTCTGTGTTCCCCACAGGACGATTAGCATACGCTCGCTTAGCGGCAAACAAAGGCCGGAAGGGTAATGTTGCAAGGCTTCTTCCACCAATTGCTGCAGCCGGTAGCGAAGTAACTCGAACCGGGCCGGTACCGCTTCATGCTCCTGTGGCCGTTTTTCCATATAAACGGCAAAGGCTACACGGGGCAATATTTCCAGCTGCGCCAACAAGGCCAGCTGTTCCAGCGCGGACTCTTCTTCCCACTGGCCGGAAATAAGGCTTAAGCCCAGATTAAGCCGTAGCCAGGGTAAGGCTTCGGCCAGCTTTTCCTGAAGCTTTTTCAGTTCACCCATCTCTTCCCGGCCCCGGAGCACTTGCAAGCGGACCTCTTTCAGCACATCCAACAATTCCTGGGTTCGTACAGGCTTGAGAAGATAATCCACCGCCCCGACCCGCAGGGCTTCCTGGGCATAATCAAATTCGTTGAAAGCCGTAAGAAAAACAATGGCGCACGCAGGTAAAATCTTTTTAATTTCCCGGGCTGCGGTTAAACCGTCCATGCCAGGCATTTTAATATCCAGCAAAACAATATCCGGCTTCAACTCCTTAACTTGCTGCAGGGCCTGACTGCCATTCCGTGCCTCGCCCACCACTTTAAAAGGTAGCCCGGCCCGGTCCAATATTAATCGAATGGCTTGTCTCTCCAGGTGTTCATCATCAACCACCAGTACCCTCATTTCACCCGGGCGCTCATTCATATTTCCTCATCACCCCCCTCGGATTTCGGGCCTTGTACCGGAATCCTAAACACCACTGTAGTTCCCTTTCCAGGAGAGCTATGAATATCCAGCCCGTAATTTTCACCGAAACAATGCCGTAACCGCTGGTAAACGTTTTTTAATCCCAGGCCGGTGGTATGTCCCTGCCCGGACCCGCTGCCCTTTAAAATCCGGCTGATTTCTTCGGGTTCCATTCCCAGCCCTGTGTCACGAATCTCTATGCATACTTTATCTCCTTCAACACACCGGGCGGTAATGGAAACCAGCCCGCCATCTTCCTTGGGCTCCAGGCCATGAACGATGGCGTTTTCTACCACCGGTTGCAGGGTCATTACGGGGATCATGGCTTTCAGGGCTCCGGGTTCCGCATGGATTTGTACCTCAATGTGGTCCCCATAACGGGTTTTCTGAATAAACATGTAATTACGTATATATTCCAGCTCTTCTTTCAGAGGTACAATCTGGTTAATATTGCGCAGGGTATAACGCAGCAAACTGGCTATGGCCTGAATCATTTCCTCGGTTTTAGTGGCACCCTCAATCAGGGCCAGCCGGGAGGCAGTATTCAGGGTATTGAACAAGAAGTGAGGATTAATCTGAGACTGCAGGGCACGTAACTCCATCTGGTGCAGAACCCGCTCCATATTGGCTTTCTCTTTAAGCTGTTCAGTAAGTCGTTGATTAGCAATACGGGAAACACTCATTTCCACAATATAGTTGGCTACAATCTGGAGCAACTCCCCGGCCGCCCGAATTTTTTCTTCCGTATATACCTTTATCTCCTTAAAAGCGCAGCACATATCCTCCTCATCCAGCCCGAACCGGCGAGCCATCTGCCGGCATTGCTGTAACTGCTGCGCCGATGGCGCCTCCAGCAGCACCTGACCGCAAAGTACTGCTCCCCAATATACACCGTCCAGGATTAGCGGGGCGGCAATGTCAATCAGGTTACAATGACAGCGATGCATATTCAGCTTGCGATCTTTGGCCGCCTGCTTGCCTACCCGCCGGTCCGACCGGTAGCACCCTTTCTTGCCAGTTGGTGAAGAGCGTACTAACTGGCAAAACTTGCTGAAATTACTGGGTTTGGTGATCGGAACCCCGTCCACATCTACCACAATAGCCGCCAAACCGCTGGCACTGGCAAATTTATCGACAACATTCTGCAACTGCGAGACATCTACTATCTCCCTCAGGTAACCATGTACCGCCAAGCCGTAAACAGAGTCCTTCATCCCCGCCTTCCCCTTCTTTCTTGCAGGCTTATTTGCGTAAAAATTAGCTTTATTTAATTTTCTCTCTTTTACGAAAACCAGTCAATGGATACGTCAACCACAAACCCCTATTCCACGTTTAACCAATATATCCTCCGCAGAACCAATAAAAAAGGGACCATGATGGATGGTCCCCTTAAAATTATTAATGAATTTATTTCTTACTTTTGCTTAAAGGCTGTACCAATGGCATCAGCCGTTAAAATTGCACCATATACGATTTCTGGATTCACAGGCACGTGCTCATTGTAGATGGTCTCACCTTCAGCGCATGCGGCTTCTGCCACCTTCATAATGTCATCATGCTTGATCTCATTAATCCCTATCTCAGCCAACGTTACCGGCAGGCCAACGGATACGCAGAATTCCAGTACTTCATTGATCTGCTCCCAGGAACGATTCTCCATTACAAGCTGTACCAGTGTCCCAAATGCCACCTTTTCTCCATGATAAGAATCATGAGTTTCTTCCAAAACGGTCAAACCATTGTGTACAGCATGAGCTGCTGCCAGCCCGGAACTTTCAAAGCCCAGCCCGCTCAGCAAAGTGTTGGCTTCAACAACTTTTTCCAGCGCCGGGGTAACCACACCTCTTTCTACAGCTAATTTCGCCTGAAAACCGTATTCAATAAGAATGTCGTAGCATAAACGGGCCAGGTTCAAGGCCGCAGCTGTTGACTTGCCACCGGGCATATTGCCGGCGTTCGCCCGGAAGCAGGCATCTGCCTCAAACCACGTAGCCAGGGCATCTCCCATTCCGGACACCAAAAGCCTTACGGGCGCCTTGGCAATTATCCGGGTATCCACCAGCACTACATCGGGGTTCTTGGGCAGTATCAGGTAGGACTCAAAAACCCCTTCCGGAGTATAAATCACTGAAAGAGCACTGCAGGGAGCATCTGTAGCAGCTATGGTAGGTACAATTACCACAGGAAGCTTCATGTAGTATGCCACAGCTTTGGCAGCGTCCAATACTTTGCCTCCGCCGACGCCAACAATCACATCAGCCCCGTTGGCCCCGGCAATACCTTTCAACCTCTCAATTTCATCCCGGGAGCATTCACCGCCAAAGTATTCAAAGTGACATTCAATCTCTGCCTCTGCACAACTTGCCTTGATAATGTCTTTAGTTTGGGAAAAGGCTGTCCTACCACCAGTGATAAATGCCTTGCTGCCAAGTGCACCAATATGCTTTCCAATTTCCTTGAGCGCTCCGGCTCCCTGCACATACTTGTTTGGCGCAATCATCACTTTGCTCATTATTCGTCTCCTCCTCTGAATTCTTTCCTTCGTGATATATAAAATTACCCGTATTTTTTTCTTGAAAAATATTACCTACCGGCCGCTATAGTCTAAATTACTTCCTTAAGCCAAGGCCTCAACCTGTTTTATACCGTATACACGGGCCGGCTCTTCATTCCGCAGCACACGGTCGAAAGTTTAACTTCCAACCATTTTTCAACTGTTAGTAATTTAGTTTCGCTTACTCTTGCTTGTTTTCAACCAATTTCGGCAAAACTGCTGAAATATATCCTAACAACACTCCTAAAACCATTGGAACAATAGCAGGTATTACCTGGGCATCTACCCCGAAGAAAACTGCGCAGCCGGCAAAAGCAGCAGGAGCAAAAGCGAATTGTTTTATCGGTATCATCATCACCATAATAAAAGCGATAACAGCTACAGCAATGGCTATTCCAAATCCTGTCCCTAAAAACGGCGCGACTTTTACTGCAATTAAGCCCAATATTACTCCTGTAATATTAGGAAACAGCACTTTACCAATCGACTCTTTATCACCACCCGCGGCAAAAAACAATGCCCAACCGACAAACGCAGGCCAAGTTAGTAGTCCTGTGGCCGCTGACAAATAGGTCCAAACTCCAGCAAGAATTCCAATACTTAATGCTAATGGTATCATAAACTGCCCCCTTGGATTTGTATTTTATTCTAATTGTGAAGAGCTATCCTAATATAACTTCAAGAATTATTTTTATCTCCGCGGCACTATGCCGCGGCTCTTTTATTTCTATAAATTCTTTTTAAAATTAGTACCTACAGCATCTGCGGCAAGAATGGCGCTGTAGACCGCTTCCGGTGTAATTTCAAAAGGTTCATTATAAATAGTTTCCCCTTCAGCGCAAGCTGCCTTAGCAACGGACATAATGGCATCTTCATTTATTTCTTTAACACCAATTTCCGCCAAAGTTACAGGCAGGCCAACTTCTACACAGAAATTCAAAACTTCCTCTATTTCATCCATTGACCGGTTTTCTAAAATCAACTGCACCAGTGTCCCCAATGCCACCTTTTCTCCATGATAAGAATCATGAGTTTCTTCCAAAACGGTCAAACCATTGTGTACAGCATGAGCTGCTGCCAGCCCGGAACTTTCAAAGCCCAGCCCGCTCAGCAAAGTGTTGGCTTCAACAACTTTTTCCAGCGCCGGGGTAACCACACCTCTTTCTACAGCTAATTTCGCCTGAAAACCGTACTCAATAAGAATGTCGTAGCATAAACGGGCCAGGTTCAAGGCCGCAGCTGTTGACTTGCCACCGGGCATATTGCCGGCGTTCGCCCGGAAGCAGGCATCTGCCTCAAACCACGTAGCCAGGGCATCTCCCATTCCGGACACCAAAAGCCTTACGGGCGCCTTGGCAATTATCCGGGTATCCACCAGCACTACATCGGGGTTCTTGGGCAGTATCAGGTAGGACTCAAAAACCCCTTCCGGAGTATAAATCACTGAAAGAGCACTGCAGGGAGCATCTGTAGCAGCTATGGTAGGTACAATTACCACAGGAAGCTTCATGTAGTATGCCACAGCTTTGGCAGCGTCCAATACTTTGCCTCCGCCGACGCCAACAATCACATCAGCCCCGTTGGCCCCGGCAATACCTTTCAACCTCTCAATTTCATCCCGGGAGCATTCACCGCCAAAGTATTCAAAGTGACATTCAATCTCTGCCTCTGCACAACTTGCCTTGATAATGTCTTTAGTTTGGGAAAAGGCTGTCCTACCACCAGTGATAAATGCCTTGCTGCCAAGTGCACCAATATGCTTTCCAATTTCCTTGAGCGCTCCGGCTCCCTGCACATACTTGTTTGGCGCAATCATCACTTTGCTCATTATTCGTCTCCTCCTCTGAATTCTTTCCTTCGTGATATATAAAATTACCCGTATTTTTTTCTTGAAAATATTACCTACCGGCCGCTATAGTCTAAATTACTTCCTTAAGCCAAGGCCTCAACCTGTTTTATACCGTATACACGGGCCGGCTCTTCATTCCGCAGCACACGGAGCACCCCTTCGGCCAGTGCCGCCATCTCATCCTCTCCGGGCAAGGTCAATACCGGCGCGATAAACCCGGCCCGCCGGGTAAGTTCCTGCACCAGGCGCTGGCTGTAAGCCATGCCGCCGGTAAGTACGATAGCGTCCACCTGCCCGGCAAGCACTGCAGCGAAGGCCCCGATTTCCTTGGCAATTTGGTAACAAAGAGCCGAAAAAAGCAGGTCAGCTTTAGCGTCTCCCGCCGTCGCCATCTCTTCCACTTCCCGTGCGCTGTTGGTTCCCAGGTAAGCTATAAAGCCCCCTCTGCCGTTGATCAGGCGGAACATTTCCTCCTGGCTGTAGCGGCCGCTGAAAGCCAGCCGCACCACATCCGCGGCAGGCAGGGTCCCGCTGCGCTCGGGGGTAAAGGGACCCTCACCATCTACCCCGTTGCTTACATCTATTACCCGTCCCCGGCGGTGAGCTCCTACGGTGATGCCACCACCCATATGGGCCACAATCAGGTTAACTTCTTCATATTTTTTACCCAGCTTTGCCGCCGCCCGCCGGGCCTGGCGCTTCTGGTTAAGAGCGTGAAACACACTGCGCCGCTCTATCTGTGGCAGGCCGGAAATCCGGGCCACCGGCTCCAGTTCATCCACACAGATGGGGTCTACGATATAACAGGGAATGCCGTGCGGCTTACCAAGTTCACTGGCCAGCAGCGCTCCCAGATTAGAAGCATGCCGGCCGTACCGCTCTTCTTGCAGATCCTTGAGCATTTCTTCGTCAACCACGTACACCCCACCAGGAATGGGCCTTAAAAGCCCGCCCCGCCCTACGATGGCCGTTAAATCTTTTACCTCTAGCGCTTTATCCCTCAACACCTGACGCAACACTTTCAGCCGGTAGGGCAGCTGATCCACAATCCGGGGAAAGGCCGACAGCTCGCCGGCCGGGTGAGAAATATTTTCCACCCATTGTTTTTCCGCGCCTACAAAGAAACCAATCTTAGTAGAAGTTGAGCCGGGATTAATCACTACCAACTTTTCTTGATCCATTGTTCTCACCACAATAATCCTTTTTCCTTAAATTTTTTAAAACAATTTTTCCCACAAAGTTGCATGGGGGGCTGGAATGACTTCCGTGGCTACAATCAGGCCCGGCCCCACGGCTATAGAAGCCCGTTCCACCGCAGCCTGCACCGCGTCCACCTCTCCCTGGAGAAGTACCAGGGATTTACCTCCCAGACCGCGTGCCAGCCGAATCTCCAGCAACTGTACCTGGCCGCCTTTGGCTGCCGCATCTCCTGCTTTTACCGCCGAAGTGGAAGCAAAGGTTTCGATAACGCCCAGCGCGCCCCGCCCGGCGGGTACCGCTGCCGTTCCGGTGAGGGCCGGGATCACCCCCGGGTGCAGTGTTCCCAGTACCAGCGAATCCACCACGTTCTCCGCATCAAACTCCTCTGCCGCCCGCACCGCATTGCCCACGGCACCAATTTCCCCTTTGATAATGGCCACAAACTTGCCCGGACAAACGGGGGTAGCCAGCACCAACTCCACCGGCGATGATTTAACCAGGACATCCGTGGCTACTATCGCCCGGGCCACGCCCCGCCATTCCAACATCCCCAGGGCCGTTGTCAATGTTCATCACCTGCCTCCGTCCGGATTATCACTGCATCTTTATCCACCTGCATCACCCGGCCGCTGATGCTGGCGTGAATGGGTACACCCATGGCGTTATCCGGTACACCGGCCACCACCTGGCCGGTCATTACCTTATCTCCCACATTGACCACCGGCACAGCCGGAGCACCTGCGTGTTGCTTTAACAGTAGCCGTACCTGCCGCGGCTGTACTGTCTCTTCTTGAAGGGGAGCCGGCAGATCGTAGCGGCTCAAGCCCAATCGGACCACCAGCCGGGCCGTAGGTACCATCCGGTACTTCCGGCCGGGATGGATTTTCCGTAACCCACCGCCCGGCGGCTTGATACCCTGGCGGGCCATTTCCCGCTTTAACCAGGCATTTACCCGCCTGGGGCTAAGCGCCATGGGACAGGCGAACACCTCGCACAAACCGCATTCCGAGCACAGCCAGGCCGCCCCTTTGCGGAACAGTTCGCCGGCGGTATATATCAAGCCGGCCATGTTCCGGTCCGGCCGCAGGCCGTGGCCCAGCAGGTAGCGGGGACAGAGTTCGGTACAATAACCGCACTGGCAGCACATTCCCCGGGTTCGCCGGAGGTCCAGTTCAATGCCTTTCTGCCTTTCCAGGAGCAGGGAATGGTCTGAAGGCAAAATTATAAAACCTCCCGTGGTCCTGGTTACCACTGCATCCGGAGTGACCAGCCGGCCCATCATCGGGCCGCCTTCAATTACTCCGTAATCTTCTACCGCGGGCCCGCCGGCCAGGGGCAGGAGTTCTGCCAGGGCCGTGCCCACCGGCACCCGCAGGGTTACCGGTCGGCGCACCGCGCCGGTTACCGTAACTATTTTTTCTATTACCGGGCGGCCGTCCATGGCCCGGGCCACATTGAGCAGAGTTTCCACGTTGTTAACCACCACCCCCACCCCGAGCGGGATACCTCCGGGAGGAATGGTCCGGCCGGTCACCTCGTGCACCAGCACGTGCTCGTCACCGGCCGGGTAGAAATCATCCAAAAAGTGTATCTCCACTGCCGGCTGTTCGGGATCAGCGGCCAAGACCTCTTGTAAAGCTTCTACCGCAGCCTTATACTTGGCTTTAATGCCAATGGTCGCCCGCCGGGCGCCGGTGACATTAAGCATGACCCGTATGCCCTTGAGCACTTCCCCCGCCGCCCGGCGGAGCAGTTCCTGGTTGCCCCGCAGCAGGGGCTCGCATTCCGCGGCATTGGCGATTATCCACTCGGCCTGGCTCGAAGCCTTAACATAGGCAGGGAAACCCGCACCACCGGCACCAACCACACCGGCCTGTTGCAAGCGATTAACTATATCCTCTTTGTTCCATTCGCCCATTACGTAACCCACCCGTTTTTCAGATTATCCGGAAGGCATCAACCAACACGCACCGGCGCTGGCGGGTAAAGCTTCTGGCCGAGGTCAGTCCCTCGCCTGTGGGACCGGCAATGGTAAAAGTGGTAAAACCTTCGCCCCCGGCCCCCAGGCCGGCATAAGAAGGGGCATTTTTAACGAAGATGGTGGTTTTTACTGCCCGGGCAAACTCAGTCATATAGTCAATATGCTTGGAATGCATGATTGCCGTGTGGCGGTTGTTACTTTCCACCTGTACACCCAGCTGGATGCCATCTTCCACTGTGCGCACTCTGACAATAGGCAGGACCGGCATCATTTGCTCGTGGGTAACGAAAGGATGGTCCGGGCCGGTCTCCATAATGGCCAAGCGAATATCTCCGCCCACTTCCACGCCGATTTGTTTAAGGATGTAAGAGGCATGCTTGCCCACCAGGTCACGGTTGAGCAGCAGGTGCTCAGCTGAGTCTTTGTCTGAACGGAAGGCTAGATTGGTCAGTTCATCAGCCTTTTGGCCCCGAACCAGGTAGGCGCCTTCCCTCTGCATTTGCCGGATAAGCCGGTCGGCCACCTCATCCACCACGATCAAAACCTTTTCGCAAATGCAGGGCATGTTGTTATCAAAACTGGCTCCCATGACAATATCCCGGGCAGCTTTGTCCACGTCCGCGGTATGATCCACCAGTACCGGCGGGTTACCCGCCCCGGCCCCGATGGCCTTCTTACCGGAACTTAGCGCAGCCTTAACAACTCCACCACCCCCGGTAACAACCAGCATGTCAATACCCTTATGACTCATCAACTGGTTAGCCTTTTCAATGGAAGGAGCCTTTAATCCCACCACCAGGCCCGAAGGACCGCCGGAACTGACAATGGCCTCATGAAGAATTTCTATGGCCTTCAAAGAGGTTTTTTCTGCTGAAGGATGGGGGCAGAAAACCACCCCATTGCCGGCTGCGATCATGCCAATGACATTATTGATAACAGTGGCAGCCGGGTTGGTCACCGGGATAATGGCACCGATTACCCCTACGGGTGCCATTTCCACCAGGGTCAGCCCGTAATCCCCGGTATAAGATGTGGTCTTGAGGTCTTCGGTGCCGGGAGTTTTTTGAGCGGCCAGGGTATTTTTCATAATCTTGTCCTCCACCCGGCCCCGGCCGGTTTCCTGTACAGCCATCTCAGCCAGCAGCCGGGCATTGGCCAGGGCGGCCTCCCGCATGGCCCGCACCAGCTCTTCCCTACGGGACAGATCCATCAAGGCCAGTTTCTCCTGAGCACGCCGGGCTGTTGCCACCGCCTCGTCCAGATCTGAAAAAATACCGTGTATACCATCGTCTGTTTTCGACTGATTAACTAATTCTTCCATTACCCTTTTTACGATTGCGTGAATATCAGCCTCAATTACCTGCATCGATAGAAGACCTCCCACTTATTACGGATATATGATAGGCCGACAGTATTAGAGAAACACATCACCGGAGCTGTATCTCCTGCCACTTTTCCACACCGGCCCGGGCAACCTCGATATCCTCTTCAACGCTGCCGCCGCTCACCCCTATGGCACCAACGACGATATTATTCCGGTACAAGGGAATACCGCCGCCGAAAGGTACGATCTTACCGCCGTTGGTGGTATTGATGCCGTATAAGGGCCCGCCGGGAGCTGCCAGCGATGCCAGTTCCGCAGTCTCCATCTTTAAAGCCACCGCGGTGTAGGCCTTACCTGCAGCAATATCCAGGCTGGCCAGCAGGGCATCGTCCATGCGGTGTAAAAGTACCGGCCTGCCCGCTCCATCGGCCACCACGATCACCACGGGCACCCCCATTTGCCGGGCCTTCTCCTCCGCTGCCGCGGCAATATGCTGCGCCACTTCCAAAGTTACCTCCTTGCTCATACCAACCTCGACCCCCTTTAACTTTTCCTGCACCTTTGCCGTCACCGTTTGCACCAGGTACTCGTGCGCCTCCACCCGGGCAAGTACATACAGCAGGTCGGAGAGCCGGTTTAAATATTTAATTACCTCTTCCCGAACGGATTCACGCTTAGAAAGCCGCACCGCCAGCCGCTCCGCCCGGCGGGCAATGGTTCGGGCCAGGTCGAACGCCGCCTCGGAAGGAGTTGCCCCGGAAACCACAAAACCCCGCCATGAAGGGAGGTGAGACAACCCTTCATCGATATTTCCCTCAAGACGGGCTATCATCTCCCGTTCCACCCGATTTTTTTCAGCAGGTGGCACCGGACTGGCCAGTTCAGCGCCCACAACGATCAAGTCTCTGAGCACCCCTGCCGCCACTTCCTGAACCCAGGGGCAGCTGGCCAGGGATCGACCCAATGCCATAGCCGCCCCGGCTTCATCTACCGTGCCGTAAACGCTGACCCTCAAGCTATCTTTACTAACTCGCTCCCCACCTAACAAGGAGGTTTCTCCCCGATCTCCAGAGCGGGTATAAACCCGGGGCATATGGCCCTCACCCCCTTACTACCTTTCTTCAAGTTCCACCGTATCCACAATGCCTACAATGCTGGCATCCACCGGCACCGAACTGCCGGATTCATCCACCGAGCGGGAAGCTGGGGAGCCCATTACCACCAGTACAATCTCCCCCACTCCGGCCCCCACCATGTCCACGGCCACAAATTCCGGCGTCTGCACTTCTTCGACCAGTTTTAAAGGTTTTACCACCAGCAGCTTAAAACCGGTGAGCCGCTCATCCTTTCGGGTAGAAACCACCGTGCCGATCACCCGCCCCAGGATCATCTGCATCCCTGCCTTCCTTTAAAATTGCTTTACCCTGTCTCCCAGGGGAATTAACCTTCTTCCACCCGCCAGCCGGCATCACGAATGATGTCCTGGGCTAAGGGGGTGATCACTGCTCCTTTTGGTACTTTGACCACACCATTAGGATCTACTAGAGAGTTCAGCTCTGCACCAGTGATGATAACCCGGTGGCTGGATCGGGAGGATAAAAAGGAATCTGTTTGTAGAACCGGCACCTCTTCGTGGTACCCGCTCCCCGCCGCCGGCGAAAACGGCTGCAATAACGTTTCCGGACCGGCCTTACCCGACAACCACCGTTCCACTACTTTGCCAAAATCGGACGCCGGCACCAGGTTCACCCCGTAACTGGCAATTCGCTCCAGATTTGCCGTCATGGCACCGACCAAGGCCGGGTTACCCCTATTCATACCCAGCCGGGCAAATCCTTCACTAGACGGGTCGGCAGCGTCCCGGGCCGCCACTACAGGCAGGCCGCGCATCAGGGCATCCGCCAGCACCTCAGATGCCGCCGAGTCCAGAATTAGAGAAGCCAGCCGGGCTGCGGTGGCCCGGGTGAGTACAGGTACCACCACCAGGTTGCATAACTTAAGGGCCGCAGTTGCCCTCCCCCGGGCGTTCTTTCCTTCCACCAGTATCTCCGCTGCCTGCAGTTTTCGGGCTGTTTCTTCCGGCTGGTGAATTTGGGCCGCCACCCGGGAAAAAAGAACAATGTATTGCAGCGCCGTTCCTTTCTGCTCCTTCAACCAGGCCAGCCCGTTCAGGGCAGCCTGTGCCCCGATGGTCCCGCCGGTAATTACCACCATCACCCGCCTGTGTTGGGAAGCCGTGGAAGCAGGGGATGAAGAAATGAAGTTTAAACGGCGTAAAACCTCTTCTACAACCTTCTGAACCAAATCTTCATTGGACATTTATACTCGCCTCCTAGCCAGCCGGACAGTGAAGGGCGATTCCTACGGGCGTAACCAGCAGGGGATTGGCAGGGTACAGCACCGGTACATTCAGCCATTTCTGCATTACTTCCTTGAAGCCGGAGAAAGCAACCGCACCGCCTACCAGGTACACTACCGGAACTTCCCATTTCCGTAAGTGACGCTGCACAATAGCCGCCACCCTTTCCATCACCGGACGAACCAACGTAAAAAGTTCTGGCTGTTTGTCGCTATCCAGTTTCATGGCTTCGGCCTCGGCAAAAGATATCCCATAATGGCCGCTGATCACCAGGGTAAATTGTGTACCTCCGGTGGGCTCATCGGCAGTATAAACCACCTTGCCGCCCCTGAGGACGGAGATACCTGTGGTTCCCCCGCCGACATCCACCACCGCCGCCTGGCGCACCCCCAGGGCGGTGGCTGCAGCGGTGGGCTCGTCTACCACCTTTAGGACCTCAAGGTCCGCGCTTTCCACCACATGGCGGGTGGCGCCGGTATCCCGGTGGCCGGTGCCGGGAGGTACAGCGGTAGCCGCCACCTCCAGTTCCGCCCCCAGCACACTACGCAAAGAGCCGGTCAAGCGCCGCACAATATCCACTGCGCCCACGTAATCAACCACTATGCCGTCGCGCACCACCTGTGCCGGCTGAACGGCCCCGGCTACGGGCTCACCTTTCTCGTCAACCACCGCCACTACCACATTGGCGGTGCCCAGGTCCACTCCGACCCTCAGGCGCCCTTCCCAGGAACTGCGCGGGTTCTCTATACAGGATTGAAAGCGATTAATTAATTCGTTAGCCCGGGCAAGTTGCTCTTCATACACGGCACTTCCCCCCGTACTAGCCCTCAATGACCACTTCCACGTGATCGCCGTTGCGAAGTCCGGCTGCGTTAGCCTCATCGGTATCGATATGCATTTCCAAACGGTAATCAGGAGACACCCGGATAAGAACCCGGTCAAAAATAACCCTTCTTTCACCCTCCGTCCGCACCCGTACCAGGTCACGGTCCTTAAACCCCCAGCGACCGGCCACTTCAGAAGGCATATGGATATGCCTCCAGGCCATAATTACACCCTCTTCCAGGTTAATGGCCTGCCGGGGCCCAACCAGCACTCCTCCTGGCGAACCAGCCAGGTCGCCGGAATCCCGAACCGGGGGGTCCAGCCCCAAAATATAGGCATCGGTACGGGAAATTTCCACTTGCGTTTTGCCCCGTGGAGGTCCCAGCACGCGCACGTTTTGCAATACCCCGCGGGGTCCCACCACGGTAAGACATTCCTTGGCCACATACTGGCCTGGTTGAAGTTCACGAATGGGAGTTAACCGGTACTTGGGCCCGAAAAGAGCTTCTACGTGCTCCTCCGAGAGGTGGATGTGGCGGGCAGACACTCCAACCGGTACCCGCAGGAATTCTCCTTTACCCGTGAGCGGGCGCTGCCGCCGGATCTCTTTGACCACCATCTTAGCCAGTGTTTGGATCAATTCATTACTTTGCGCTTCCAGTGCTACCGCCATGCCGCTTCACCTGCCTCTACTTCCTTCATTTTTTACCCCCACCGTGGTGCAGGCAGAGGGTGTGGGGCTCTCCTTTGCGCCGCGGACATGCCGGGTCACCGCACAGGTTGCATACCTCAGCCTTGCCGGCTGTATCCCCACCGGCATTCTTTTTTTTAACCTCCGGTTCAGGAACTGAGGAGTTTTTCTCCTTTTCCTCTTCCTGGCCGGAAGTTACGTCCCCGGGCCCTCCGACTGCAAGTTCACAAGTTGTTTCCGCCTGTTTCCTCCCTGCTTCCCCAGGCTTATCGCTCTCCTCCGCAACAGGAGTGCCAGCCTGCTCACCGGCAGGCGGGGCAGACTCTTCCCCGGACCCGGGTAACGTTACCGTGGCCGGTGCACCCCTCCTGCTTTCCGAACTGTTGATCAGTGTCTCCATTTCATCATGAGGGCGGGGAATGACCAGCGAAGTAACCACTTTTCCTACCCGGGAAGCAGCTGCAACCCCGGCACTGACTGCAGCTTTTACCGCTCCAACATCACCACGAATCTTTATCACCACCATGCCGCCGCCCCGGGTCAATTCATAGCCTACCAGATTAACATTGGCAGCCTTGACCATAGCATCAGCCGCCTCTATTGCCGTTACCAATCCTTCCGTTTCAATTAAACCCAAAGCTCCAGTGGCCAATTTCCGGTCATCTCCTTTAACACAACATCACATAGGCTTTAAAGGTAATACTTTTACCAGGCGGGCCGAGTTTATGCCCACTAACCGGGCAGCTTCCGGACGTAATCCCAGGTGTGCCGTTAACAGCGGCTGGTACCGGTGTAATTTACGGTGCTGAATCACCGCTTTCCCCTGCGAGTCCAGACCTATACCCACCTCCAGTGGTGAAAGGCGGGCGGCCTCAAAGGCCAGATTTTCCGCCTCCCCTTCCGCCTCCCGCACCAATACCGGTACTCCCTCTTCCTCCAGGCCCAACAGGATCTCCTGGCGCAGGGTCCCGGGAACCCCCCGGGCCGAGCACATCAACACTACCACCGGCCGCTCACCCGTCCACTTATCATAAACAGCAGTCAATCCTTTTAACCTCCCATCCGGTCACCAAGGGCTGATAATACCAAGCCCGTAGCCACGGCGTTGCGCGGGCCTTCCGCACCCCGGACATTAGCCCGCCCTGTCACTATACCGTACTGGGCTAGAGCGTCGGATATCAGGTGCGGCACTTCAAAGTCAAGGGCCGAGCCACCTACCAGGGCCACATAATCAATAAGCCGGATGTTTTCCGCCGGCGCCACATGACTTAAAGCCCTGAGGGCATTGGTAACAAAAACCTGTTCCTTGGCCGCGCGCCGCACCGAGCGAATTTTTTCTACGGAATGGTCAAAAGGGATGGGAACCAGCTGATTCTTATCCTTGACCACCACCACCCGGCCGAAAACCTTAGGGTCCAGGGCTTCCTCGTAAAAACAAACCGTTCCGTCTTCCATGCGGATATGGAACAGGCTTTCCACTTTCGCCAGCGGATATCGCTTAATATCCTCGGCCAGCAGCCGGTCTTCCAGCCCTAATTCCGAAGCGATGAGCATTGTCACCAGTTCGCCCGCCCCGGCTAAATGGATAAGGCTTAACTTACCCTCCCGGTTGATAAAGGCGGCATCGGTGGAGCCGCCGCCCAGGTCCAGAATGGCCACCGGCCGGTCAATGCCCGGGGTAGTCAGCGTGCCGGTAATTGCCATCTGCGCCTCTACACCACCGATCTCAACCCGCAGGCCGACTTCCTCCTCCAGCCGGCGGGCAATTTCCTCCATGGGAAAACGGCTGGTACGTACCATGGCCGCCAGGGCCACAGCATTCTCGTTGGAAAACTCCCCGGCCATACCGCCCACCACTCGCTGGGGCACCAGCGTATCTACTGCCAGTATATCCCGGATACGGATCTCTTCCCTGGGCTGCCCGCCCAGGTCGGCCATTACCTGCCTCACCTTCTCCAGCATCCCGCCTACGTTCGTTCCCGGTGTACCGCTAGCATCGATCAGGGGCTTCACCTTATCCAGGGCGGCCATAATTGCCCCGGCCCCTTCTTCCAGACCCACCTCGGCCCGGCCATTTTCTCCTTCCAGGATCACTCGCCCGGCCGGAATACGACGTTCTTTCACGTCCCCGGCAGGAGTTTTAATCACCACCGCCGAGCGGTTGCCAACCAGGGCACGGGCCACCGGCACAACGTTGCGGGTCTCTTCAGGCGTCAGTCCGAAAACGGTGGCGATACCATACGGGTTAGAAAGGGTTTGAATCACTCCCCCCGCAGGGGCCACTTCCACTGCCGCGGGCATGTGCAAGGGCACCCGTTCCAGAAATTGCACTTCATCCACAATGGGAATAGGCTTTTTAATACGATTATGAATGAGCACCCCGTCGTCCCGTTGAACAATGGCCCCCTGCACATCCACCCCTTTTTCCAGGGCCTCATTGATAAGCCGGGCAGCGGTGTTAAAGGGAACGCTGGCAGGGACCACAACTACCACCCGGTCCCCGGAAGTGCAGAATGGTGCCCGGTCCACGGGCACCGTCCTGCCCATTCCAAGACCGCTGCCGCCAGGGGTAGCCGGGTTATGTCCAATCATGGTGGACTCTGTAATTACTGTCTCGGTAATAGCCTCCATGGCCACATCCGCGATTACCGGTGTGGCCTCATTAAGGCGTAGCACGGAAATTTCGCTAAACCGGCGGCCGGCCAGGGCTAGGGCCTCTTCCAAAACCCGCTTGATCCCGGGAATGTTTTCCACAGTCCCCTTAATGCCGGTGGTGGGGGTCAGCGCGCTGGCCAGAAACCTTACTCTGTTGCCTGCACCTACCTCGGCCAGTGCCACCTCGGTAGAGTTGTTACCGATATCTACCCCTGCTATAAGAGTCATTATTACCGGCTCCTCTTTTACGTCAAACTCTTTTTAATAATTTGCAATCATGCAGTGCGTAAGCGGCCGCGACGCTCGTAGACTTCAGCTGCCTCCCGCACGAAGGCCCCGTTTATCTTTGCTCCATACTTTTGCTCCAGTTCCTCAGCGATGGCCAACAGTTCTTCTTTGGTGGAACGGTAAGGCCGCAGGGCGTTATAAATCTCTAGGATACGCTCATCCGGCACCTTGGTCAATTCAGCCGCCCGGCGGAAATTTTGCGCCAGCTGGACGCGGCCCCTGGCTTCGGCAATCTGGGCCTGCATCAGCAGGGCTTCCGCCGTAATGCGTACATCTTGCGGCTGAACACTGCCGTTAAGGACGTTTTCTAAAGTCAGATCATCTATGGATTTACCGGTAGCCGTTCGGATCAGCTCCGGCCGCTTTTCTGCCAGGGGATAATCCTTATCGGGATTTAGTTTAACTTCCCCCATCGAGGTACAACATTTCCTTTTCGCAGGTGCGTCCGCTTTATTAGCGCCGGAAGCGCTCATCTGCTTAATTACTTCGCGCACCAGCTCTTCCAGTAAACGGGCTTCCATTACGACACCTCCTTGTTACTCAAACCGGACTTCCAGTTCAACCGGTGGAGCATCTGCAACCACAAACTGAGTTTCCTTAATGTGCATAACCGCAGCCCGGGCCTGGTACTTGGGGCGGGCCATCTGATCGTTGCGCACGGGTACCGGGTCCGGGTTTTCGCCCTTGGCATACCGGGCAGCATTACGGCCGATGGCCCTGTAAGTTTCCAAATCAAGGAGCGGAGATTGCGGGAAAAGCTCCAAATTATTCAGGGGCGCCAGGTCTTTCTGGTGAATAACGGTGGTTCCCCGGGATTGGATGCCAATGGCAATTCCGGAACCCGACAGCTTGGCCGCCTCGTGGGATATAAAGGCCACGTCTGAGGTCTTTTTGACCCGGATTACCCGGACCTGGCACCCTTCTTCCTCGATACCCGCCATAATTTCCCGCAACACATCCGCGTGGGGCAAGCCAATAATGGTCTTGGTAAATTTGTCACCAAAGGCAGGAGCCAGGCCGATTACCACTTCGTTTCGCGATGTACCGGGACGGGCCTCACCTTTCTCGATCAGCACCAGCCGATTACCTTCCGCTGCGGCAGCGACGGGAACACCGGCAGGCTCAGCCGCCTCATTCCCCGCCTGGCGCCGCATTACTTCCTGCACTACCTGCTCCGCAATTTTCTCGATTAACTCGGCACTAATCTGCATGCCCGTCACCTCCCAAAATATCGAAATCTTTAGAGCTCATTGCCTGGGGGATGTTCTTGATTTCCTCCCAGCGCTCCGGGCTTATCCGGTAACCGGTTCCCGGTCCCTGGTAATTATTGGAATCATTAACCGCTGAAATGACATGGAAGTCACTATCCAGTATCGAGGAAGTATGCAGGTAATCACCGGATACCCTTTGCTTGAGCATGTTCAGGACGTTCTGGGCAATGTCCGTAAAGTTATGCTTGGCCAGGGCCTTGACCACATCTAATCCGGTCACACCCTGGGCCAGCAAGTCCTGGGCTGCCACGAGATCCTCTGCCACCTTGCGCGGTGGCATATCATCGGAGCTGTGAGCGTAGGTGGCCGCCTCAACCTCTTCATCGGTAATCTCCGGCAGGCCCAGCTCTTTGAATACCGCCTGCAGGGCCCGGGCCGCCCGGTTACGCACGGCAATAACATCTTCCTGGTTAACAGGACGCAGCCCGCCGTCCACCATCAGGTCACGCTGTAAAATCAGGTAGTCATCCATATCTTCAACATCAAAGTTGGACCCCGCAAACATATTGTCACAGTTGGGAACGGCACTATAACCGGAGAAAATGAAGTCAGTACCTGCCGCAAACTGCGGGAGTAAGCGGGCAGTCCGGCGGATGTCCGAGTGAGAGAAAGTCTGATCATTACCGGAAGCCGCTTCCAAATCCAGCAGCATGGTTATCAAGTTTTCCGCTGCTACTGCCCGAATACCGGAAGGTACCGCACCGGGCACGCCGATACAGCTGATAGAACCATTTTGCAGACCCTGCACGCCGGCACCCTTGGTGAGCATGATGCACCGGGTCTCGAGATAAAGCATGGACTTACCTTCTGCATAACCCATCTGCACCTCCGAGCCGGTACCTGAAGTAAAGCGCATCTTCAGGCCGCGGGAAGCATAGGCCGAAGCCAGGAAAGCCTTGGACCACGGGGTATCGTCACCGTCAACAAACACCTGTTCAGTGCCGTAGACGGAAATAGTTTCCGCATAGGAGGTGAAACCCCTCATCCCCAGCTGCAACTCGGTGGCTTCTTCCAGAGCACACTGGGTAAGAACGCCGCCCCGCCCGGTCTGGGAACCTACTAAAAGGGCCAGCGCATTAAAGGGAGCATAGCGCGCTACCCCCACCGTGGTCTCTTCCTCGTCAAATCCCCGCAGTGCCGCCTCCGCCGCATCCGCCGCTAGCTGCACCGGGTTATCCCGCAGGCTGGTCACATGGCACTGGTTGGAAGGTGTCTTACGGGCACGCATCTTCATCATGCCCATCATTATCTCCACAATGTTCATGTGGCCTAACACTTCCACAATTTTTGCGGGGGTCATACCCTGGATCAGGCGAACAATTTCCTCCCGGGGCACGTTAACGTCTACGATCATTTTGGCTATCTCTTTGGAATCCATAGCCATTGCTTCTGGAGCTATTTCAGTATTGATATAGTAGTCAGCTATAAATTGATCGATCATGTCGAAATCTTCGCGGCGTTTCTCGTCCATTTCCACGACGCGGCCGTTTTCAATCTTGATACTGGGCTTGGGATCCAGGGGACTATTCATTGCGATAAGGCCTACTTCGGGCCATTCCTCCACAAACCCGTCCTGGTTAACCGGCCTGTTAGCCAAAACTTCAAAGCGCTTGGAACGTTTACTCATCTGTTCTCACCCCCCGACTGGCTGGATTAAATGTAGGGTTTAGTCAGAGACTTCGGCTTTTCGCCCATGGTGCTCAATAGACTGATCCCCACTTCCCGGGCCGCGATCAGTGCCTGCCGTACCGCGCCGGAGTCACCGGACATAAACAGGATTGCCTCATTGGTAAAGCTGGTTCCGCTGGCAGGACTGCTATAACCGACAACTTGAACCTCTGCCGCCTTGACCGCTGTATCGCAGCAGACTACACCAATTGCCGCCGGAGCACCTACAATTAAACCAAAAGCCCGTCCCAGAGGCGCCCCGAAAGCCTTTTCCAGACCATGGCTGGCCCGGGCAGTATACTGAAATTCCAGGTGACCGGCATCGTTAACATATACATCACCGAAGGTCCGGGGCAGTTCTTGGAGGGCAACTTCCACCGCCCGGCGGGCGTCGGAAACCTCTTCCGCCCCAAAGATGATCAAACTACCGTGACCGGCACCGCCCTTGGTATCCCGGGGTAATTCTATGGACACTATCTCAGTATTGGTAGCTTTTACCGCTTCGTCCGCCGCCATGATCTGCGGGCCGGCCCCCACCCGGGCCCCCAGGATACCAATGGATCTAAAACGTTCGTCCAGTCCCATTTTCTTATGAAGTAGGGGATCCACATTGGCAATAACCAGGCCAATGGTGTCGCCCATGGCCGTACCTACAAATTCGGTAGGCGTATAAAGCTGTGAACGTGGAGGTTTATCTTCCGGAGCCGCCATAGCGGTATTGTCAGGTATATTAGAAACCCCTGCACTGCTGGCCGCTCCCACTTTTTTCATAACTTCATCCAGAACTTTTTGTACTAATTGTTCATCCATTTAAATCACCTCCGGCTCTTAAAATCAAAATTACTTCTCCTCAACCACTGGTAAAATCTTTTCCATATCGGTATGCGGGCGCGGGATAACGTGTATGGATACTACTTCACCAACCCTCTTGGCCGCTGCCGCACCGGCATCGGTAGCCGCCTTTACAGCACCTACATCACCGCGGACCATAATTGTAACCAGGCCAGAACCGATTTTTTCGTACCCGACCAGCTTTACGTTGGCTGCTTTCACCATAGCATCAGCAGCCTCGATAGCCGGCACAAGGCCACGTGTTTCCACCATACCCAAGGCTTCTCCAGTCATTTAATAAATCAACCTCCTTAAAAATATTAATTTTTTGTAAACCCTGCCCGGTGGGACTCCATAGAAAGGTGGGAATTCCGAGGGACAGGGGGTTTACCTTGTTAATTTGCTTTGCATTATTCGAGCAATTACGAATATTGCCTCTGGATTACCACGACACGTGTTAGCAGTTTACCGTAGACATAAAAAAACCCGTCGCTTAAACGACGGGTGAATTGCTGGATGAAACCGACTTTTTGTATTTTTTTGACTTAAGTCGAACTTCTGGCGCCAAATTACCCGGCCCACCCGGCACATGTCAACAATTAAGAATCCTTCTTCTACCCCCTAAATACCGTATACTTCAGCGGCCCGGTCCCGGGCCAGGGAAATCACCGTGCCGGGATCCACTCCACAGGCCATCATATGTTCAACTGCCTTAATTAATCCGGTGGGATCATTGGATTGAAGGTTGCTGTAATCGCTGTTCAATATACCCCCGGCAAAGGAATCAAGGTTCTCTACCAGGACCCGGGGGGTAAGATTCTGCTCCCGTATGGTAAGGCCCGGGATGGCGCCGAAATCGTTAATTTGTCCAATGATATCCACATTGGCGTGATCAATGATGAGTTTGTGCGGGAGAATTCCAACCCGGGCGGCGATTTCCAGCATTCTGCCCACAATATACTCCCTGTTATGCTTTGGCGTATGTACAATAACCGGCAGGCCGGTATCCCTGGCCACTTCCAGCTGGGCCCTGAACACATCCCGCTCAAGGGAGGAATCCTGATTCATGCCTATTTCACCCACGGCTACCACGTCCCCGGCCTGCAGAAACTCGGGAAGGCGTTCAATTACCCGCGGCCAGTCTTCCGGAATCCCTGCCGGGTGAACGCCCAGGGCGGAGTACATCTGCACCCCGGCCGAAGCCGCCAGCGGGCGGTAAAAGTCCCGCATAGCCCTGAAATGGTCAAAATAGCTTTCGGCATGCCGGGCCATAATTACTATGGCACAGCTCACGGCGCGGCTGATGCCCTGCCTGGCCATGGCCTCCCATCCCTCGTAAGGCAGCATGTGACCATGGGTATGCCCGTCCACCATATTCCCAAGACTCATTGATTGTCCCCCTTTTACCTGCTTTTACGGCCGGCGCTTCCAGCTGCACTCAGGTGCTCCGCGCCGGCGGAGCTGCGCAATTCGCTTGCCGGGAAACACCGGTCTATTATGTCCGGGCCGCCGCAGGCGGCCTGGCCTCTACTCCCCAAACCAGCCTAATAGTAACAAAAAATAGAGTTTCGGGCAAATTTCACGGGAAGGAAACTTTACTCGGGCCGGAGAAAATAGTAATAAAAAATTGGAGGAAGTTTGGAGAATTATGACGCAAAGGGATTTACAGGAAATTTTCTATAATATTTATACGGACACAAACAGGCTGGTTATCTACCGCAACATCCTTAAAAGTAGCATAGTCAACAAGATACGCAGTTTACTTTTGGCCGGAAGCGGCAAAGGTGGCGATACCGCTGAGCCGGGTTTCCGGCTTTATGAAATTGCTTGTGAGCTCATCCTAAAAGCCGAGGAGAAAGGCCTCGAAGGCAATATCTGGCAAAGTTATCTTCTGTATTTGATTGCCACGGACGAGAATGTATTTAGCAGGACTGCCGAAAAATTGGGCCCGAACTTTTCCAGTAAAAGTCTATATAATGCCGCCATTCATGACCTGAAAATTTTAAAAAAGTTTAGCGAACTGAATTTAAAGGATATGGGGCAATTTTTCGGGCTAAATGACATTGCCTTTTTGAATGATTTTAAGCCGGCTGTTATGCCCAATTATACCGCTAACCGGCACTATTGGGAAGAATTCCGGGTTCTGAAAAAAGACTTTGCAGGCAGCAGCTCACCTGCAAAATTAGCAGATTCCCTGGCCCGGTTTTACCACTCCGCCGGGTGCGGAAAAATGGGGATCTATTCTGCCTTTCGCTGGTTAGAAGAAAAGGGCCTGGTGGGCATAGAGCATC
The DNA here is from genome assembly GCF_056316025.1 of Desulfofundulus sp. JL263-se. NCBI lineage: Bacteria > Bacillati > Bacillota > Clostridia > Eubacteriales > Peptococcaceae > Desulfofundulus > Desulfofundulus sp. JL263-se. The sequence goes on from NZ_CM149993.1 coordinate 2,735,287, forward strand.
CCGACCCCGTAACCCTTGAGGATCTGATAGGATATGAAAGCCAAAAAGAAATGGTCATAAAAAATACGGAAGCATTCATAAAAGGAACAGTTGCCAATAACCTCCTCCTTTACGGTGAAAGGGGAACCGGAAAGTCATCTACCATCAAAGCTTTGATCAACAAATACTCCTCCCGGGGGCTGCGATTGGTGGAAGTAACCAGACACCAGCTACGACATTTTCCGGAAATATTGCAATACCTCCGGGACAGGTCCCAGCGTTTCATAATTTTCATCGATGACCTATCCTTTGAAAGTTACGAAACGGAATACAAACAATTAAAGGCCCTTTTGGAAGGCGGGATAGAAGCCTGGCCGGATAATGTTTTAATATACGCCACCTCCAACCGCAGGCATCTGGTACAGGAAAACTGGAATGACCGGGAAGGGCAAAGCGGAGAAATACATATTTTAGATTCCGTACAGGAGAAACTTTCCCTGGCCGATCGCTTCGGGATCACCATCACTTATACTTCTCCCAGCCAGGAGGAATACCTTAACATAGTAGAAGTCCTGGCTGAAAAGCACGGCCTGAACATACCCCGAGAAAAATTACGGAAAATGGCGTTGCAGTGGGAAAGGTGGTACAACGCCCGTTCCGGCAGGACAGCCAAACAATTCATTAATTACTTATTGGGGACAAAAAAATCTTGTAGTATATAACAAAAAAATAAAAAACCCGCAAGGCCTTTTTAAGGCTCTGCAGGTTTTTTATTTTCTTCCCCAGCCAGTTCTTCGGCCACCTCGAAGGCCATGGCCGGCCCGGGCTGGCCGACTATGGGGGCCTCCCCAACGGGCTTTACCGCCCTGTCCCTGATAAAGCCATACACCAGGGAACCCAGGAGCAGCAGCCCCGCAAAGCCCACGGCGGGGAACAGGGTACCCACCAGGTTTGAAAAACCGAATTGAGCAAGACCGAAGGCCGCTGCACTTGCCCCAACCGCGATCCAGCGGTACCTTGCCGTTCCCTGTTTGCTCAACCTGGCCACAAACCCGTAAAGACTGCTTACTGCCGTGGTATAAATTTCAGCCAGAAGTATAATGGTGTACCCGATACGCACCAGGGGTGAAATTGTACCGGCTACGTAAATCATGGGTATTTCAAAGTCCGCCGCCCGGCGGATATACGTTAAAATGGAAAGATTTATGGCGGCGGCCCCCACCCCCAGGCCGATTCCTCCCAGAATGGCGCCCACTTTCAATCTCCGGGCACTGGACATGGTGCCCAGGGGGGCCAGTATGGCCACTGCCAGCACCAGGTTATAGGACACGTATAAAAGGGCCGTTAAAGGCCAAAAGGGCACCGGCGCTCCCCCTGGATTGACATAAGTCCGGAGGGTTGACACTAAGGTGCCGAAATCGGTGGCAATAGTATATATTGCCACCCCGAAAACCGCTGTTAAAAGCAGCGGCACCACGAAACTAATGGAAGTAACCACCCCGGCAATTCCGGTAAGCACCGTGATAAAAGATACGACTATCATTGCCAGGCTGCCCCAGAAGAAAGACAGCCCGAATTGCTCCGTAAAAATTGCCCCGGCCCCCGCGCCCATGGTTACCAGGCCACCAAACAGGAAAAAGGTAATTACCCAGTCTATGGCCGTACCTACCCATTTTCCCCCTGCATAGCGAATGACGGCTAAATGTGAATCTGCGTTAAGCCTCCTTCCCAGGTCCAATATCATGTACCCGAAAAGCGCCAGGAGAACTGTAGTTACGACCAATCCTGCAATTCCGGGCAGGCCGAAATAACCGAAAAACTGCAGCACTTCCTGGCCGGACGCAAAACCTGCCCCCACCACTGTTCCGATGTAAGTTGCGGCAATTGTAAAAACAGAAAGCTGCTTGTTCTTTACCATGTTTTTAGTTTAAATAAATGACCTGAATTTAAACGCTGTAATTTTTACATCTTTTTGTTATATGTCAAAGGAAATTTTAACTGAATGACGAACATATTTTCAAACGTTCCAACCCTTGGGAGGGTTTATTTATGGATAACGAAAAATTTCAAAACCTGGTTCTGGAACAACTTAAGGCATTGACGGAAGGGCAGCGAGAACTGCAGCAGGAAGTTAATACTATCCACAGCAAGGTCAATGCCCTCCGCGATGAGGTTAACACTCTCCACGATGAGGTTAACACTCTCCGCAATGAGGTTAATATTCTGCATGAAGGGCAGCGGGAACTGCAGCAGGAAGTTAATACTGTCCGCAGCGAAGTCAATGCCTTCCGCGGTGAGGTAAATATTTTGCACGAAGGCCAGCAGGAACTGCGGGAAGGGTTCAGCATCCTGCAGCGAAACCAAGAGACAATTCAAAAGGATATAAAAGATATCAAAACTGAAATACGCTATATGTGGAACGACATTAAAAAAATCGATAACCGGCTTTCAACTCAGGAAGAAGAATTGGTCATTTTAAAGCGGCTCAAATAACCCCCCACTCTACGATTACCCCAACCACCATATTCCCATATATAAAATAAATTATCCGGCAAAAACAGAACTTTCGCCGGATAACCACATAATTAAAACTAGAACAACAAATCCGGCAGCCACAGGCTGATAATAGGCACGTAGGTAATTAATGCCAGGCAGAGCAATACAGCCGCCAGCCAGGGCAAGGCTGACCTGGTTACATCAATCAGGGGCATACCCGTTAAGCCGCTGGCCACGTACAGGTTAAGCCCCACGGGAGGCGTAATCATACCCACTTCCATATTTACCGTCATAATAATGCCCAGGTGAATGGGGTCAATTCCCAATTTCATGGCCACGGGGAATAATATGGGAGCCAGAATGGTAATCATGGCGGTGGGCTCCATAAATTGGCCGGCGATGAATAACAGTATGTTAATAATAACCAGGAACATTACGGGCCCCACATTCCAGGCCACAATCCACTCCGCCACCTCGTGCGGGATGCGCTCCAGGGTTAAAATGTGGGCAAACAGCATGGCCATGGTGATAATGAAGAACAGCATGGCGGTAGTTTTGCTGGAATCGATTAAAATTCTGGGGAAATCTTTTAACTTTAAATCCCTGTGGATAAATAAACCGACTATTATACCAACTATACAAGCAACTGCCGCCGATTCTGTAGGCGTGAACACGCCCGTATAGATACCGCCGATAACAACAACCGGCAGGGTCAGGCTCCACAGGGCCTCCTTTGTTGCCTTAAAACGTTCGGCCCAGGTTTTCTTTTCCGCCAGCTGGAATTTCTTTCTTTTCGCGATAATGAAACTGACGAAAGCCAGGGATGTGGCCAGTAAAATACCGGGCATAATGCCGGCTATGAACAGCCTTCCCACGGACTGGTTAACCGTAACGGCATAAACAATCATGGGAATGCTGGGCGGGATCAGGATTCCCAGTGACCCTGCCGTGGTAACGGATCCAACGGCGTAATTTCTGCCATAACCGTAGGCAATCATGGCCGGGATCATAATTCCCCCAATAGCCACAACCGTCGCCGGGGAAGAACCTGAAATGGCGGCAAAAAGGGCGCAGGCATAAATACTTGCAATGGACAGGCCGCCGGGAATGTGGCCCACCCAGGCGTTAGTAAAATTAATGAGGCGCCGGGCCACACCGCCGGAGGTAAAGATATTACCGGCAAGCACAAAAAATGGAATGGCCATCAGCGGGAATTTATCCAGCCCAGCAAATATTTTTCCCGCTAAATCCGGCAGGGGGTCGGTGGTAAAGAAATAGATGGAAACCAGTGAGGCTACGCCCAGGGAAACGGCAATGGGCAAGCCCAGCAAAAGACAGGTAAAGAGCAGGGAAAAGACAGCCAGAGCCATATCGCCGGTTTGGAAAGAAGTTATTACACCGGCAATACACAAAAGAATTAAAACCACCGATATAATTCTGCTTTTCGGTGAGCCCGGCTGCTGCACTATTTTTTCATCCACTGCTATTTCCATTAATGCTCACCTTCTTTCTGGCTGAAAACCTCTTCCGGCGGCAGTTTTATTACTTTTACCGCCTCCTGAAAAAAGCGCAGTGTCATTAAACCGAAGGCAACGGGCACAATGGATTTGGGAATGAATAAGGGTATTTCCATCTCCGGAGTAACCTGGCCGAATCGAAGTAATATTTGAGTGTGCTGGATGCCAAGGAAGGTAAAAATAGCACAAAATGCAACACATATAAGCAGGCCGCCCACACTGAGAACCTTTTGCATCTTATATGGAAAATTTTTTATAATAATATCCACCCCGATGTGGGTTTTCTCCCTGACCCCGATGGATGCACCGATAAGCCCGGTAAGGATTAGTAAATATATCACCAGTTCCTGGGTAAAGCCCAGGCTGGAGCCAAACCCGTAGCGCAGAACCACTTCCACAAAGGTTAATATGGTGGCAATACTCAAAGCAACGGCCACCAGCACTTCTTCCAGCCGGCTCAGTAAAATGTTAAGAATCTTCATGATGCCACTCCTTAATAGATTGTTTATCCGGCTAAAACGACATTAAAAAAATTTTTTAAATAAGGGGGCTGTAAAAGCCCCCCTTATATAATTTTTACTTCTCGCGCAGCGCAAGAACCGCATTAATAAGGTCTTCTCCCACTTCATCCTTAAACTGCTCGTAAACAACCCGGGTGGCGTCCATCCATGCTTTCTTTTCTTCCGGGGTTAAAACGTGGATTTCTTGCAGCGTGCCGTCTGCCTTAATCTTTTCCAGGCAGTCATTGTTTATCTTTTGCGCGTTTTCACGAACCCACCGGGTTGTTTCGTCCAGGGCCTTTTCCAGTGCCTCGCGGATATCCGCGGGGAGTCCTTCCCAGAACTTGGCATTCGTAATAACCGCATATCCCAGGTACCCGTGGTCACTAATGGTCATATACTTTTGCACTTCATGGAACTTCTGAGAGTAAATATTGGAAAGGGTATTTTCCTGGCCGTCAATGACGCCTTGCTCCAGGGCGCTGTAAACCTCGCTGAAGGGCATGGGAACCGGGTTGGCCCCTAAGGCTTCAAACTGGGCTTCCAACACCTTGCTGGACATAACGCGGAATTTCATTCCTTTAAAGTCTTCAGGCTTAATGAGCGGGTGATCGTCCAGAGTCATTTGTTTAAACCCGTTGTCCCACATGGCCAGGCCCAGCAGGTCCTGTTCTTTCAGCATGTTGAAAAGTTTTCGGCCGATTTCTTCACTTTCCATTGCCTTTTGTACTGCTCCTACATCGAGGAAGGCAAAGGGAAAGTCAAAGATTTGCCACGCCGGGAACAGTTTTGAAACCTTGGAAGTAGCGGGAGCTGCCAGCTGTACGTTATTTTGCTGCAGGGCAGCCAACACTTCATTGTCGTTATAAAGCTGGGAATTGGGGAATACCTGAACGTCTACCTTACCGTCGGTATACTTCTCCGCCAGTTCTTCGAACATTTTAGCGGCTTGGCCCTTGGGAGTATCTTCGGCAACAACGTGGGAGAATTTAATTACTATTTTTTCCTCCCCGCCCCCGGCTCCTTCTTTTTCGGAACCCCCGCGGGCACCGCAGCCGGCCACCAGCGCCAGAACCATCAACAAGGCTAGTGCCAAAGCAAATAACTTTTTCATAACTAAAAACCTCCCTTCAAAATTTTTAAAAATATGCCGGTAGCATAAAACGGTTTACTGCCATCACCCCCTTGCGGCGTAATTTTATAAAACAGGCCGGTTGTTACTATCCTGCAAGTTTATCACCGCCCGCATAAGGTCTGTTCCTATTACACGCTCGTACTTTGAATAAATGGGCCTAAGTTTTTCTATCCATTCTTTTTTTTCCTTGGCTGTTTGCACATGAATTTTAATATCCTTTTGAGCAATCAACTGTTCAAAATTCTCCATATTTAATTCTGCTGCCTTTTGGCGCTCCCAGGCCGTAACTTCGGCCATGGTATCTTCCAGAACTTTGCGAATATTCGGGGGCAAGCTGTCCCAGAACTGGGAATTGGTCAGTACCACGTACCCCATATAGCCGTGATTGGACACCGTCAGGTACGGCTGCACCCGGTAAAATTTTTTGGCATAAATATTTGAAATTGTGTTTTCCTGCCCGTCGACGTAATCTTTTTCCAGGCCGCGGTATACCTCGCTGAAGGGCATGGGCACCGGGACGGCTCCCAGGGTACGGAATTGATCCTCCAATACCTGGCTGTTAATCATCACCCGAAAGGATAACCCTCTACAGTCCTCAGGATAAATTAGCTCCCTTTCATTGTTAGTTAACTGCTTGAAACCATTATCCCAAAAGGCCAGGGCTTTTATATTTTTGCGTTCTAAATCCTCACATAATTTACGCCAAACATCTCCCTCTACCACCCTGTATACCTCTTCCCGGGTCTTGAAGGCATAGGGGAGGTCAAATAATTGCCAGCGGGGAAACATTTTGCCCAGCTTGGAAGTAACGGGAGCAATTAACTGGACATTGTTGGACAAAAGGGCCTCGAATTCTTCACCATCCTTGTAGAGGGTGGAATTGGGAAATACCTGAACCTCCACCTTTCCCCCGGTTCTCTCATTCACCAACCGGGCAAACCGCTTGGCCGCCAGCCCTTTAGGAGTATTCTGAGGTACTACGTGAGAAAAGCGAATAACTATTTTTTCCTCGGGACGGACCTGTTCGTTGTCCGTGAACCTTTTTTCACAGCCTGCAATTAAAAAAGTTAATAACACTGTCATGAAAACTGCGGCGGCCCGCAGTACCATAATTAAAAGCTCCCTGATACCTTTTATGGCAAAAATTAAGAAAATTCTTCTTATTAAATAAATTTTAATTGTTCTTTAATATTTCAACAATAATTTGTTCTTAAAGGATATATTGGTCTTATTTTTGGTCTTTTTGATCATAAAAAATTGGGCAAACTCGCCCAATTTTTATATAGCGCGGTACCTGTTAACCGGCCTTCCCACTCCACCGTACTGTACTTCCAGTAATACTTTCCCTGTCTTCTCCAGGTACTCCAGATAACGCCGGGCAGTAACCCGGGCTATGCCCAGGCCCTCACTTACGTCGTATGCAGACAAAGCCCGGCCGGATTTCAGTAAAAAAAGCAGAACTTGCTTCAGGGTAACTTCACTTAATCCCTTGGGAATATCCGCCCTGTCTTCAACGGGGAACCGGGAAAAAGCCAGTTCGTCCAGTTCTTGCTGGCTTACGTTATCTTGTTCTTTCAGCCGGGAGTGCATGGCGGCATAAAACTGCAGGGCGCTTTTCAATCGCTCGAACTTAAAGGGCTTAATAATATAGTCCACTGCGCCGTAGCGAAAAACATTGCGAACGGTTTCCGTATCCCTGGCGGCAGTTACCATTATTACATCAGTAGGAAATTGCCTCCGGCGAATTTCCTCCAGGACTACCACTCCGTCCATATCAGGAAGATATATGTCCAAAAGAACCAGCTGGGGCCCTTGCTTTTCTATAATTTTTAGCGCTTCCCTTCCCGTTCCCGCAGCCCCGGTAACCTTAAAACCGGGAACGGCATTGACAAAGCCGGTATTTACTTCTACCACCATGGGATCGTCTTCCACTATGAATACTTGAACCAAGGCCATCCCTCCTGGAGTTTTCCCTAACCTTTATTGGCTAACTGCCTTTTTATAACCGGCAGGAATGGAAACGGTAAATATGGTCCCGCCACCGGGAGGACAATCCACTTCCAGCCTCCCTGCCATATTTTCAACATTCCTTTTGACCAGGAAAAGACCCAGCCCCCGGTAGCGGCTTCCTTTGGTGGTAAAACCTTCATCAAAAATCTTTTCCCTTATTTCCGGGGGAATGCCCGGCCCTGTATCACGAACTTCCAGGAAAACACCACTCCTATCGCCCTGGATAAAGAAAAACACCTGCCTCTTTTCATTTTCCACCTGGCATACCGCGTCAAGGGCATTTTCTAAGAGATTACCTATTATAACCACCAGAGAATTAACTTCCAGGCCGGAAGGTAATTCCTTTAAATTAGATTTACGGTCGATAACCAGTTCAACCCGGAGCTCCTTTGCCCTGCCGTATTTGCCTAAAAGCAGCCCAGCCAGGCTGTAATCGCATATATTGCGGGTGAGAAAGCGGGTAAGTTCCTCCTGCTCTTCGGTAATTTTAAAAATATAATCCAGGGCGTCTTGATAGCGCTCCAACTGGATAAGCCCGGCTATAGTATGTAATTTATTCATATTTTCGTGATTTTGCACCCTCAGGGCTTCCACAAAAGCCTTTACACCAGTAAGTTCTTCTGCCAGGCGCTTAACTTCGGTTTTATCCCTGAAAGTAGCCACTGCCCCGATAATTTTATCGTCCATGCGAATGGGAACGCGATTAGTTAGAATGGTAATTCCGTTAATGACTCTTTCCCTGTTCATTTCGGGTTCTCCTGTTTGCAACACGCGGAGAAGCCTGCCACCAATCACTTCGTTGACCGGCTGCCCTATAACTGATTCGTCAACACCGAAAATGCGCCTTGCCTCGTCGTTCATTACCGTTATCCTGGCCGAGGTATCAATAGCAATTATCCCTTCACTCATAGCTTCAAAAATGGCTACCCTTTCCTTCAAAAGGCGGGCTATCTCCTCCGGCTCCAGGCTAAACATTGCCTGCTTGACCTTTCGCGCCAGAAAAAGGGAACCTAAAAGTCCCACCATAATCCCCAGCCCCAGGGTCAGGTAAATTTCCATGCGCATGGAATGCAACAGGGCGGAAAAGGTAGGGGTAAGCACACCTACTACCACCACCCCCACCTGGCGGGTACCCTCATCCACTTTAATAGGAGTAAAAGCTCTTATTGAAGGCCCCAGAACCCCCTCGGCCCGGCTCATATACTCGTTATTGGCCAGGGCCGGGGCCAGGTCCTCCCCGGAAAATTTTTCACCTATGCGGTCTTCAACCGGGTGAGAATAACGAATTCCTTCCATGTCCAGAACTACGATGTATTCCACGCCCGTGCTTAGACGGGTCTTTTCCGCAATGGGCTGAATTATCTTTTCGCCGCCGGGCCGGCCTACGTTTTCCTGGATGGTTTCCATTTGGGCCAGCGTGCGGGCAATGGCCATGGTACGCATACCCATCTCTTTTTCCATCATCGTGGAAAACCTCTGTACCGCAACAACTCCCCCGATAACTACGGCTAAAAATATTGAAGCAAAGGATAAAAGGGCCATTTTGGTAGCCAGTGTAAACCTCGGCAGGGCCAAGCCTTTCAGCCCCCTTTTTATAATATTAAAAAATTTTCGACAGGAACAGGTGATTCCCTTTCATTTGAAAAATAAGGAACATTTATAAAAACCTTCTTGTCTAAATAAATAAATTTTGTTAAAGGAGGTCGGCTGATAATGAAAGCAGGTAAGCTGGTTGCGGTCCTTTCTTGTCTGGTACTACTGCTCACCGGAGCCGCAGCGGCCCGGGCCGAGGAAGACCGGCAAAACGTAATTCAGGTTAGTGGTGAAGGAATAGTGGAAGCAGCACCCGACCAGGCGGACTTATTGCTGGTCGTTATTACCGAAGCCACGGACGCCCGGGAGGCGCAGGCCGAAAACGCAAGAAAAACCGCCCGGGTAATCAAGGCCTTAAAAGAGAGGGGCATACCGGAAGAGAATATCCAAACCCGGGGCTATCACCTTTCACCCAAGTACTCCCTGCCCTGGAAACCGGAAGTGGGACCGGTAGCTAAAGAAACAATAAGTCCCGGAATTGGAAAAAATGTAAAACAAATAGTGGGCTACACCGTACACCACCAGATTAAGGTAAGGGTTAAAAACCTGGATGAAGTGGGAGAGCTGATGGATCTGGCCGTTAAAAACGGCGCCAACCAGATAGCCAGTGTTACATTCTCGGTTTTCAATTCTCTGGAATTTAAGAAAAAAGCACTGCTGGAGGCAGTTGCAGAGGCGCGAGCCAAGGCGGAAGTTCTTGCCGCGGCCCTGGGTAAAACTTTGGCAGGTATCAAATCGGCAAGCGGCTCGTGGTACGAAAACAACCCGGGTCCGGTATATTATAAAGAAATGAGCCCCCCAGCGGGCGGCGCGCCCGCGGCCACCCCCATTGTTCCAGGCATGGTGGAAATAAGGGCTCACGTAAATATTGTTTATACAATTGAATAATAAGCCAAAATTAACGGGGTGGCCTAAAGCCACCCCTAATTTTGCACCTTTTAGGAAGACCAATTAAGGATTTTTATTAAAGCCAATGGGCCTGCAGGTGCTCTTTTCCTCCTTCAACCTGCCAAGGACATATTCCTCTCGTGATAGAGTCTGGTTATAATAAACGGCTAAAAAACATGTTCTTCCTTCAGCAGCCTGTTAGCCTCCTCAATGGAGTCCACTTTTACCAATTCCGCAATGTCCCGGGCCCCTTCATTTGCGGGAACCATTAATGTTTTTTCCTAACCGGAAGAATAGTTCATTGCGCACCCCCCCTTTTTTATTTTTTATTTTACTTAAAAAAATTTCCTTTCCAAATACCGGAAAGGAAATTCCCCAAATATTACTAACCCGTAACTTTTTTGACCTTATATTTAACCTGGGGAAGGAAAGAAGATATAAATTAACGAAATTGTTATAACATACACGGCCCACACAGGAGGCTGATTTTACATACAATGGAAAACATTTGGAGACGAATAGCCGGCAGGCAGCCTGAACTGATGGATGCTCAGGATTATTTTATTTCCGCTGTGCTTCTTCCTGTCGTTGAAGTGGAAGAAAAAAAACATATTCTTTTTGAAGTACGGTCCCAACACCTGAACCGCCAGCCGGGGGAAATATGTTTTCCCGGCGGCAAGATAGAGGAAGGAGAAACACCTGAGGAAACGGCACTGCGGGAAGCCTCGGAAGAATTGGGGATTGACGCGGACAGCATAAAATTAATAGGCCCCCTCGACCTCCTGGTTGCCCCCATGGGAACCGTCATCCACCCCTTTGTGGGAAAAATTTTGAAACCCCAAGACATTACCCCTGACCCAGAAGAAGTGGCCGAGGTATTCACGGTTCCCCTGGATTTCTTTTTACAAAATCCCCCTTCACGTACCGAAGGTGAGGTAGCTATCCGCTACGGGCCCGGTTTCCCCCTGGAAAAGGTCCCGCTGGGCTACGGCCCGGGGTGGAAAAAACGCTGGACCTTTTCCATGTACTATTACGAATATGAAAAATACTTTATCTGGGGAATGACGTGCAAAATACTGGTGAACTTTTTAAAACTGATCACTTCCTGAAGTCCGGTACTTTGCTATAAATACCGGCACCTCCGGGCATTCTAAGTCCCGGAGGTGATTTTTTTGCGACTAACTGCCATAATGCCAAACAAGGAACAGGTCGGCTTTCTGGTGGATAGCCTGCGCAACGCGGGATTTAACCGGAAAGACATGATTATCACCGACCTTGCCGACGTGGGTAATCGCAGGGACGACTTCCCTAATGAGCTGGCCGATGAAGTTGCCTTTATAAAAACGGAAAATGACGGGCTGTGGGAGGCCAGGGCATTTGCCAAAGGTTTGGGAAAAAGCATTCCTAACAGCGGCATCGCCGTGGTGGTAGAACTGCCCAAGAAGGAATCGGACCGGGTGCGGGCAATAATGGAACAATCCGGGGCAACCAGAATTATTCAGGATTAATAGTTGTATACAGTAAACCGCCCCGGTCCCTTTCTTCATAGGAGTACTTGCGGGCTACCCCCGTGCGCCTGGCGGCCTCTGCCACGGCTCGGGCCACCGCAGGGGTCACATCCTTGTTAAAAATGGAGGGAATAATGTTTTCTGCCGACAATTGCTCTTCAGTAACAATTTCTCCCAGGGCCCGGGCCGCCGCCAGGCACATCTCATCATTTATCATGCGGGCGTGACAATCCAGTGCGCCCCGGAAAACCCCGGGAAAGGCCAGGGCATTATTAATCTGATTGGGGTAATCGGAACGCCCGGTGGCGATAACACCTGCAATACCGTATATCTCCTCGGGATCCACTTCCGGTTCCGGATTGGCCAAGGCAAATACTACGGGTTTATCAGCCATCCGTAAAATATCCTCTCGTCCTAAAAGGCCCGGCCCGGACACCCCGATAAAGACGTCGGCCCCGGCAATAACCTCTTTTAAACTGCCGTGCAGGCACCGCTGGTTAGTATTTTCTGCCAGCCATTTTTTATAGGATGTGCCGGGCGGGTTATCCCGGGCAATGGCCCCTTTTCTGTCACAAACCACAATATCCCGCGCCCCAGCGCCCAACAAGATTTTAACTATGGCCACCCCCGCAGCGCCAGCGCCACTTATCACTATTTTCACCTTATCTAAACTCTTATTTACCACCCGCAGGGCATTTAGCAACCCGGCCAGAGTTACAATAGCAGTACCATGCTGGTCATCGTGAAAAACCGGGATATCCAGTAATTTACTTAATCGCTCCTCAATTTCAAAACATTTTGGGGCCGCAATGTCCTCCAGGTTGATGCCCCCAAAGGCCGGGGCGCAGGCAATAACGGCATTTATAATCTCTTCCGTCCCCTGTACGCCCAGACAAAGGGGAACGGCATCTATGCCGGCGAACTTTTTAAATAATACCGCTTTCCCTTCCATCACCGGCAAAGCGGCCTCCGGGCCGATATTACCCAGGCCCAATACGGCAGAACCGTCGGTTACTATGGCCACGGAATTACCCTTCATGGTCAACCTGTAAGCTATTTCGGGCTCCCGGGCAATGGCCTCGGACACCCGGGCTACCCCTGGAGTATAAACGAGGGATAAGTCCTCCCGGTTCTGAATCTCCCTTTTGGGCTTAATTTCAATTTTCCCTTCCAAGTGTTTGAGAAATACGCGATCTACAACCCGGACAACCTGCACCCCGGGAAGTTTCTCCAGGGCTTGAACCAGGGTTTCTATATGATCCCGGTTATGCATGCGGACCATCAACTCTCTCACCATATATGACGACGATGCCGATACCAGGTCTATGGCACCCAGGTTGCCCCCTTCTTCAGCAATAACGCTCAACACCCTGGCCAGCGTCCCGGGCCGGTTGGCCAATTTAAGGCAGATGATTACATTTAAAGACATAACCATGGAAAACCCTCCGGTATTATTTCCCTTTGCCCGATACTCATTCCTACTTTAAAAATCTATAATCCCAAGTATGCTCGTTTAACATGAGGATTATTTAACAGTTCTTCAGCGGTACCGGACAACCCAATGGTACCGTTCTCCAATACATAGCCTCTATTGCTTAGTTCCAGGGCATGGTGCACATTTTGTTCCACTAAAAGAACGGTAACCCCCTGGGCGGCTATATTTTTAATAAGCTCCAGCATCTGGCTTACCACTTTCGGGGCCAGTCCCAGCGAGGGCTCGTCAAACATCAGGAGCTTGGGCTCCGCCATCAAGGCCCTTCCTATGGCGAGCATCTGTTGTTCACCGCCACTCATGGTCCTGGCGATTTGTTTTTTCCGCTCGGCCAAGCGGGGCAGCAGTTCAAACACTCTCTCCATGTTTTTCTTACGGTTTTTACGGCTACCGGGAATATATGACCCGAGAAGAAGGTTCTCTTCCACAGTCATGTTGGGAAACAACCTCCGGCCCTCCGGTACCTGAACCACGCCCCTCTCCACCACTTCATGGGCTTCCAGCCGGCTGATTTCTTCCCCGTTGAATATAATTTTGCCGGTTCTGGGCTTTAAAACTCCTGATATGGTATTAATTAAAGTACTTTTACCCGCCCCGTTAGCACCTACAATGCATATAATCTCCCCGGCCTCAACTTGGGCCGAGACATTCCTTAACGCACACATCTCACCATAATATACGCTAATATTTTCTATCTCAAGCAGTACCATATTTATCACCCAGATATGCTTTAATTACCTCAGGATTACTGGTAACTTCCTCCGGAGTTCCCTCGGCAATTTTTTTACCGTAATCCAAAACAATAATGCGCTGCGAAAGGGCCATTGCCGCTTTAAGCACGTGTTCTATAAGTACTATAGAAATCCCGGTTCTATGAATTTGCTTAACCAGCTCTACCGCTTCATCCACTTCACTGGGGTTAAGGCCGGCAAGCACTTCGTCCAATAAAAGCAATTTCGGCTCCGTGGCTAAAGCTTTGGCTACTTCGAGCCTCTTGCGGTCAACAATGGTCAAATTTTTGGCCAGGACATCCCTCTTATCGTACAGGCCTACCATTTTAAGCACCTCGAGGGCCTTTTCCCTGGCTTTACGGATATCGCCGGTTCTCAAAAAAGAACCCACCATTGTATTATATAAAACATTCTTGTTACCAAAGGGTTTTACCACCTGAAAAGTCCTACCTATACCCTTTTTACAAACCTGGAACGGCTTAAGCCCGGTAATATTCTCGCCCAAAAGGTAAATCTCTCCCTCGGTGGGCTTGTAAACACCACTGATCAGGTTGAAAACCGTTGTTTTACCGGCCCCGTTCGGCCCGATAATACCAACAATTTCACCTTCATAAAGAGTAAAGTTAAGGCCGCTCACAGCTGTCAGCCCGCCAAATTTAATCGTCAAGTTTTTTAATTCCAGTAACACCTTACCGGCCATTCCTTTCCCCCCTTCGATCCAATAAATTAATTAATTTTTCATAAAAGTTTTCTGCAAATTCGATCATTCCCCTGGGTTTAAAAATAACAAAAAGTACTACGATAACGCCATAAAGAAAGAGATGCAGGCCCATAACCTGGTCAAAGAAAATACGAGTTACTTCACCGATAATTGTAAGGATAATACCGCCGAGGGCCGGCCCTAATATAGTGCCCCTACCACCTACAATGGCCAGGAAAACTATCTGGTTGGACATCATGGGCCCGGCCACTGCATTAGGCTCGAGATAGCGAATCAACTGGGCGTAATACACACCGCCGACCCCTGCAAAAAAGGCACTCAGTGCCGCTGCAATTAATTTAATCCTGCTGGTATTGATACCAAGGGCAAGGGCAGCATCCTCATCTTCCCTTAGGGCAGCCAAGTAATATCCCAACTTTGACCTGTCAATCCAGAAGCAAACTCCTATAAGAATCAGCAACAAAGCCAAAGCAATATAGTAATACGGCACTTTAGACATAAATTGCATGTGCTGTGGCGCATTACCCAAGAGGGGCACCAAAAAGCCCTCGGCTCCACCGGTATGCCAGGGACCAATATCCGTAGTATTAATTAAAATAACCCTGAAACCCTCTGCAAAACCAACTGTGGCCAAAGCGTAATAAGCTCCTTTTAAGCGCAACGTTGGATAACCCACGATAACACCCATCAAAGCAGCAGCCATGCCGCCGATAAGCATACCGAACCACGGTGAGATACCTAAATTGGCAAAAAGCAACGAAGAGACATACGCGCCGGTGGCCACATAAGCCCCGTGTCCCAAGGATAACTGACCGGCAAAGCCACCTACAATATTCCAGGCAGTGGCCAGGTAAGCCCAAAAAAGAACCATGGCCATTATGTGCAGGTAATAGGGATTGGTTACAAACCAGGGTAATAACACAGAAACTAAAAGCAACAAAGCCGGTAAATAGTATCGCGGTAAACTTAAATTTCTCAACTTAATCACCTACCATTCATACCTGGATCCAAATAAGCCGGACGGCTTAACTAAAAGCACAAACAAGAAAGCAAAATAAACTAATATTGCCGTCCACGTCGCCGTCATATATTGTGCCGCCACTGATTCAATCAATCCGATAATTAAGCCGCCCGCCAGCGCTCCGGGAACACTGCCCAGTCCCCCCAGCACAACAATAATAAAGGCTTTAGTTATGAAAACCTGTCCCACTGAAGGGTGAGCGTAGTAGAAGGGTATCAAAACCAAACCTGCCAGCCCAGCAAGGGCGGTACCAATACCGAAAGCTATGCTGTACACTTTAGTAATATTTATACCCATCAACAGGGCGGCACCACGATCCTGGCCGGTCGCCCGCATAGCCCGGCCCAGCTCGGTATTATTTAGGAACTGGTAAAATAAAACTGTAACTATTAAGGTAGTAATAAAAGCATACAGGCGCGGAAGGCTGATTAAAAGGCCGGATACATCCAGCATCGCTCCTGAATAGGAAGTCTCTGCCATTAAATAATTTGCACCAAATACCATCAACATAAAATTTTCAATGGCTACCGAAAGTCCCGCTGTCAGTAACAGCGCACCCACTGGCTCTCTAACGTCTTTTTCAATATCAAGAACAGGCTTGATGGTATAACGCTGAATAAAATAACCAAATAAGAACATCAAAGGGAAAATAACGAATACTGATAGATAAGGATCTAAACCTATTAACTTCCATAGCCAATAGGACAATATCATGGCAACCATCAAGAAGGCACCGTGGGCAAAATTAATAATCTTCATAATACCGAAAATCAAAGTCAGCCCCAGGGCAAGTAAGCCGTATACCCCTCCCATTAAAATCCCGTTAACAACTGATGAAAGTACGCCCATTTTCCAACCTCCAGACTTCTTTAAAGGGGGTAGCCAGCCGACTACCCCCTGTTACTTTTGCCTATTTATCCCAACCGGGGAACGGCCAAACAGGTTCCCAGCCAGGACGGGCATCTTCTTTCGGCCATACCGTTACCCGCTCCATTTTGCCGTCAACTTTTCGGAATTGGGATATGATGAGCGGCGCATTAACCATTTGCCCGCTTTCATCAAAGGTAATTTCCGAAGCGTACATTTGAGTTTTTCCGTCGGTCAATTTCGTCTCGGCAAGGGCTTTCCGAATGGCTTCGGGTTCAAGGGACCCCGCCCGCTCCAAAGCATCCTTTATAACATACATGGCGACATATGCCTTAACGGCCTCGGCATTCATCCCGTAACCGTATTTTTTCTTGAACTTCTCATTCACTTCTTTCGAGAACGGGCGATTTACATCAGGCTCCCAGGTGGAAATGTCGAAGAAGTATTCACAGTTATCCCCAGTGGTTTCAAAGTAAACCGGGTCAGCAAAACCGCCGCTGGTGCCGATAAAGGCCAAAGGTTTGACATTGTGCTCGGCAAAACCATTGGTAAGTAAGGCCGCGTCAGATACGTAAGAAACCATCATAACTATATCAGGCTTAATACTTTTAACTTTAAGCACCACCGGTGTCAAATCAGAAGAGTTGGCAGGGTAGGGCTCCTTGAGAACTATATCCAGCCCGGCCTCGCCAAGGTATTTTTCCCATCCTCTCACTGCTCCCTGGCCCCAGGCAGTATTCTCATAAATTAGGGCCACGGTTTTAACCGGTGTACCGAATTTTTTGGCCATATCCTGTATGAATTCCACCTGGGCCCTGTTACGCCAAGTGGTTTTTTCTGCCAGCCTGAAAACATACTTAAAACCGCGCTCAGTGATAACATCTTCCGAAGGAACCGGGCAAACATAAGGTACCTTGTAGCGCTCCGCAACTTCGGTAGACGGCAGGGCCACACCACTTTGGTAAGCCCCAGTGATAAGGGCAACCTTCTCCTGGGTGATCAGGCGCTCCGCCTCTGCCACTCCGGTGGCCGGGTCACCTTTACTATCCGCATAAATCATTTTTATTTTAGCCCCGCCAAGGGATTTAATCCCGCCAGCCGCGTTGATTTCTTCCACGGCCATTTCTCTGGCTTGCTTACCGATCTTACCCACCGGGGCAGCGGACCCCGACAGCGGCAGTATATTACCAATCTTAACCTCTTTTACCTGACCCGCATTTTCATCTCCCCCGCCACAACCTGCAACTATTCCTGCTACCAGCAAAATAGCAACCAATAAGTAAAGTTTAGAATATTTTCGAAACATTAAGAAACCTCCCTCCATTCTTTCATTTTTAAGTAGCGGCCTAAAAAGGCCGCCGGCTTGGCCACGGTGCTCCCTCCAGAGCACCGGCCTTGGTCCGGAAATACGTATAGTGGGACCGGTGGTACCCTTAAAATTACAAAGCCATGCGGTATATTTTTTCTATATCCTTCCTGGTTAGAGCCCGCGGGTTATTGGTTAACAGGCGGGTTTGTTTTTCAGCACTCAGCGTCAAAAACTTTATGTCTTCTGCGGTAACACCCACATCTCGCAGAGACCGGGGAATGCCCACGTCCGCAACCAACTCTTTGACTGCTTTTACAGCCAGCATAGCAGCTTCCCGGCAGGATTTTCCTTCCACGGGCTCTCCCATGGCCTCGGCCACTTGTGCAAATTTGGACAGGTTACTTACACAATTAAACTCCATCACCGGGGCCAAAAGCAGTGCATTGGCTGCACCATGGCTAACATGGAATTTACCCCCCAGCGGGTAAGCCAGAGCGTGCACCGCCCCCACCCCGGCGTTGGCCAGGGATACTCCCGCAAAGAAAGAGCCCATAGCCATTTTCTCCCTTGCTTCCAAATCACTGCCATTAAAGACAGCTGTTCTCAAATTGCCGGATATCAACCGGATAGCTTCCAGGGCATAAATATCGGTATGTGGCGTAGCCTTAAGGGCAGTGAAAGATTCAATAGCATGGACCAGGGCATCAACCCCGGTGGCAGCCGTTATGTGGGCCGGGCAGGTAAGGGTAAGTGCCGGGTCTACTATGGCCACTCTGGGTAACAAATACTGGCTTACTATACCTTTTTTTACCTGCTCTTCCTTAAAAGCAAAAATGGCATTTTGGGTAACCTCCGACCCGGTACCGGACGTGGTAGGAATCAAAATTGTAGGTATACCCTTTTGCGAAATTAATTCAATACCTACATAGTCCTTTATGCTGCCACTATTCGTAGCCAGTACAGAGGCCCCCTTGGCCACATCCATCGGACTGCCTCCACCCAATCCTACCAGCAACTGGTACCCCTTTTCCCGGACCAATTGGCCCACTCTGTCAACTGTATCTGTGCTGGGCTCGGCCTCTACCTCCGCAAAAATATCTACTTCCCCACCTCCCTCCTCAATAAATTTAATAACCTGCCTGTCCATGTTGGTAGCTTTAACCCCGGCATCGGTTATTAATAAAACCTTGCCGGCGCCAAATTTTTGTACTTCTTTACTTAAATTTTCCAAAGCGCCTTTACCAACATAAACAACTTCCGGTAATCTGAATGGAAAAACCATTTAACTTCCCTCCTTGAAATTTCATGCGGTCCCCAATTCCGGACTATTTCTTTTTAACTAACCAGTCAAGACCCAGTTCATATAGCTTAGCCATCGACGGCATACCCGTGCTGGTATCCCAGCCGGCCATTTCGTAAAACAACTTGACAGCCTCGTCAAACTTTTCACGGTCCAGTCCGGGCTGACCATCTCGCGGCCCGCCACTTATGGGTTTAAAGAATATTTCCGGCAACCTGTCGTCGTGGATGGTCAGTTCCTGGCGGGCATTGTACTCTTTAGCCATGGCCAGAAACCTTTCACCGGCTTTTAACAGTTCCCACCAGCTGGTTTCCCATCCAGTTACGGCCTGTATAACTGCCAGGAGTTTGTTTAAAGGTGTTACACTCCGGGCAACATAGCCGAAAACACAGGCCCCCAACATGTCGTATACACCGTTCAAGTAGCTTGTGTACAGGACTTGTCTTACCTTTTGATAGCTGAGGTCCACCGCCTCCACAGGTTCGTAGAGGCCAATGGGAGAAGCAGCCTGTACACCCAGTGACTCTTTGTCGGCAAAGAAAGGATCGTGCTGGGCAAACCAGTGATCGGCCCCGTTAACAGCCAATGCATACTGGAGACCAATACCGCTCTTAACTCTCGGGTCATGCATGGGAACTTCCTGTCCCTTAACTTCAATAAGAAATTGTTCACTCTTCTTACCGAACTTGGCTGCCGCAACCTTACTTCCATCCGCCAAAACGTTTCCGAACCCGTCCCTTTTAGCTACCTTTTCAATTAACGGTAGTAAAACTTCTTCGTTACCGAAGTTCAGTTCAAGACCCTCGGTAACGGCCTTGTCAATGATCCCCTCCTCATAACATTTCATGGCAAAAGATACTGTCATCCCAAAGGAAATAATGTCTAAACCGTAGCGGTTACACAGCTCATTGGCCTTGATCACCAGTCTCAAGTTACCGATGCCGCAGTTGGAGCCCAGTGCTGCCAGGGCTTCGTATTCAGGTCCGCCGTATTTCCTGTCTACAACCAAATCATCGTCCTTGACTTCCACCACTCTCTTGCACCTTATGGGGCAGGCAAAGCAACCACCGCGCTTAACCAGGTATTTTTCAATAAGCTTTTCTGAACCTATTTCCTCCGCCTGCTCAAAAAAACTGGTATCCCAGTTATTGGTGGGCAAACAGCCCCCAGCATTATTGGTTGTAATGCCAACAGGAGTTCCGTGCTCGTGCAAGGCGGAACTCAAGGGGTGAATATTAACCTGCTCAGTCACCCAGCGCAATACATCTGCCACCGCAGCCCGGTCCTTAACCTCCACCGCCTTACTACCCCTGACGGCAATGGCTTTGAGGTTTTTAGAGCCCATTACCGCGCCCAGCCCGTTACGGCCGTTAAAATGAGCAAGGTTATTGCATATATTGGCAAACCGCACCAGGTTTTCCCCGGCGGGCCCAATTTGAACAATTTGCACTTTATCATCGCCCAACTCCCGGCGAATCCCTTCCTGTACCTCCCCCGTTTGCAGGCCCCAAAGGTGAGAGGCATCCTTAATCTCAGCCTCGCCATCTTTTATCCACAGGTACACGGGCTTGGGGGCACGACCTCTTATCACCACAGCGTCAAACCCGGCCCTTTTAAGTTCCGGACCCCACCAGCCGCCTGCTTCTGATTTACCCAGTGCCCCCGTAAGGGGCGACTTGGCCACCACTGTATAGCGCGGCACACAAGGAGCATTGGTTCCGGTCAGTAAACCGGGAGCAAATACCAGGTTATTATCGGGCCCCAGCGGGTTAATGTTGCGCTTATTATTTTTTAATAGGTAATATAAACCGATGCCGGGACCGCCCAGGTATTTACGATAGAATTCCTCCGCCGGTTCTTCAACCAAAATTTCCGATTTGGTTAAATTAACTAGCAAAATTTTTCCTGTAAAACCGTAGCCCATATATGTACCTCCTTGAGGAACAACTGAAGAGACTATCCCCCGCCAAAGATGGGGTATAATTCTACCTCATCCCCATCGGTTAACTGGTAGTGCCTCTTGGCAAATTTACCGTTCACAAGAACTAGCCCTACCGTCCCGTTGTTAAGATTAAGGTATTCCAATATTTTTTCTACAGTTAGGCCTCTCTCGTATTGGATTTCCAACTTTCCGTCATTGTTGGAACAATATTTTTTTAAAGCAGTTTTAAACTTAACGGTTATCAACGGGCTGGTCCACCCCCGTGATTTATTTAGTAACCCGTTGACTATTGTTAATTGCAAGTATTGTTCCAACTCATCGATTTTTCTAAAAGATCCCGAGAACCCGTATAAAAACAGGCACCGGAAGGCATTTGTAGATTTTGGCGGAGTCAAAGCTTTGTATAAAAATGACCCACTCCCCATAAAGGAGTGGGTCATTTTTATACAGCATTCCGAAAAGTTAGTTTTTTGACGGCAAGGAAATATTATGCTTTTTTATTTTTCGGTATAATGTTTTCCTGGTTATACCCAGTATACTTGCCGCTCTGGAAATATTACCTTGTGTGTATTGCAAAACTTGCTCAATGGCTCGCCTCTCTAATGTATCTAAATTACCCACTAACCCGGGAATTAAATGCTTATCCGAACTTTCTCCACTGGCACCCAACGCCTTTTTAATACCCGGGTAACTCAACAGATCCTGCTCCTCGATATAGCGACTAGAACGGCTGTAAGCCAGTACAGCACAGCGCTCAATAACATTTTCCAATTCCCGCACGTTTCCCGGCCAGTGGTAGGCCTGCATTAACTCCAACGCTCGAGGGGTAACCGTAAAACTAAAGTTCAACCTTTCAGAATGTTTTTGGCAAAAATGGTTAATTAATTGAAGAAGGTCTTCGTTTCGTTCCCGCAAAGGCGGAATTTCTATGGTAATAACATTCAGCCGGTAAAACAAGTCTTCCCTGAAATTACCCTGTCGTACTTCTTCCCACAGGTCACTGTTGGAAGCAGCTATAATCCTTGCCTTAAGGGGAATTTCATTCATCCCGCCGATCCTCGTAAAACTGCGATTTTGCAATACCCGCAGCAACTTAACTTGCATGGTCATGGACATGGCGTTAACCTCATCCAGAAACAGGGTTCCACCCGCGGCCAGCTGAAACTTACCCGGCTGCCCCTCGCGCTTGGCACCGGTAAAGGCGCCTCCCTCGTAACCAAACAGCTCACTTTCAATTAATTCCGCAGGAATAGCGGCGCAATTTATACCGACAAAAGGACCGTTACTTACACTGCTGGCATTATGAATGGCCTGGGCAAACATTTCTTTCCCGGTGCCGCTTTCTCCCAGGATTAAAATATTAGAGGGTAAAGCAGCCGCCTGCCGGGCCAGGTTAACCACTTGACTGAAACGAGGGCTGCTGCCCTTTAAATCCTCAAAATTAAAATAAGCTTTATAGCCGGCTAGGTTTTTAATAAATCCCCGGGCATGGTTCAACCCTTTAAATACGGCTAGGACACCGTTAATTTTATTACGATTGGTAATGGGTATAACATTACCAATAACTATTTTTCGCCTATTTTTAGTATTAAAAACCAGTTCCTTGTTTAAAAAAGACTCCCCTTTATTTAAAGCTTCGAGGATTGTTGCCTGGTGACCAAATACCGTATCTGCAGGCTGGTTTAAAACTTCATGCGGGTTTACGTCTAAAAGTTCCCCCGCGGTACGGTTCAAAACGGTAATATACCCTTTTCCGTCAAGTGCTATCAAGCCGTCAAAAATGGAATCAACAATGCTTTCAATATATTTGCCGGCTAGCTCTTTCTCTTTTCGCAGGCGGTTTTGGCGCCAACTGAATTCAATTGCCTTGCCCAAGGCAATGGTCATCCCCAGGGTATGCTGGTGAACCTTGAGGTAGTGTCCGGCCACGTTTATAACTCCGAGCAACTCCCCATCCTGGTCAAAAAGCGGGGTAGCGGAACAAGTCCAATAATGAAGCTGGACATTATAATGTTCGGGCCCCACCAGTTGCACGGGGCGCCCCAAGATGGCAGCCAGATTGATGGCGTTGGTCCCTGTAGCCTGTTCACTCCTGCTCACCCCGGGATATGACCCCTGTTTCAGTGCCTCTTCCAGCACCTCCGGCTCGCCAAACTGTTTAAGAATGTATAGCTCTTTATCCAGCAGGTCTACGCGAAAACCGGAACCTTTAAGGTTGGAAACAAACGCTTCTAGAAATGGCGAAGCTATTTCAATGAGTTCTTGGTTTTTTGTCAGTCTAAGTTTCAAATTCTTCAATGTAACTGAAATAGGATATAATTTATACGGATCGACACCTCGTTCCCTGGAACGCTTCCAAGAACTTAGCACCTCAGGCCGAATGAACCCATCCTCATCTATTTTCCCTTTAGTAACAAATGATTCCCAATTCTTTTTTAAGCGGGCCAGATAATTCAAAAAACTTTTATATTCCCCCAAGGTTTTTTCAATGGAACTTTCATATTCTCTGAACCAGTAACAAACCGGATCATTTTGGGTAATCATTTTGGGCTATGTCCCCTCCGCATATATTTAACTATTCCCCTTTCATTTTTTCTTTCATCTGCCTGACAGCGTCTATATGCCGGCAGATGAAACCAGGGCTAACACGCGATCTGAACCTAAAAGTGCAGCAATCGCAGGTACTATCCGTGGCCCGTAACTCATAACGGCAATCGTAGTCTATAACAAGGGCCTCATTTTCATTAATGAAATAAACTACTAAGTCGCCAACATAATACGGCTCACCAATCTTTACTGTCACTGGTAATCATCCTTTGCTTTGCTAAATGTGTTCCTATACCTTACAATATTCTTCAGAAACATTCTACATCCTTTTTAACATTTTACTTGGAAATATAATCACTGCCATAACGACGCCTAACACGGTGTTAGAAGGGAGAGATTGCATGTCGGAATCACCTGAGCTGTTAAATCCGGCCCAGGTTTGCAAAACCCTGGGTCTAACACCAGCCGGCGTCAAGCGGTTAACCAGGGAAGGTTACCTGGAAATTAAAGGTAAGGTGCATTTCAAAAACGGAGACATGGAGTTGTTTTATAATAAACAGGTTCAGGCGCTGGCCCCGGAAATACCGAGGATCAAGCAAACCTGGAAAAGCCGCGACAATAATCTTTACGGGGCCTGTCGGCTGACCCGGGCCAGAATTTTTCGGCACAGAGCCTACTGGAATAAAATTTATCACAAGCAAAAATTTTTCGAGACCCTAGATTCACTTCCAGAAGACACGGCGAAAATAATCCGGGCCTGTTATTACCTTTTTCACCTGAATCACTACGCCAAGGCAGGAAACCGGTACCTTTACGACCTGAAAGAAACAGTACTACATACCTTTGCCCAAAATTATTACGGTAAAAGCGATCTGCTGCAAATTAGCTTCATTGAAGGAGAAAATAAGGTAAACCTGTGCCCCAACTGTAGAGCCAGGGCCAAAAACCGACGCATGAGTTATTTGGATTATTTGGATAAAACAGGTGGGTGCCTGAGATGCACCAGAGAGTATAAGTATTACAGCCTTTACGAGTTCCTTATAAGCCAGGACGAGTATCGTTTTTGCTTCCATACCCCGTACGCCACGGCCAAAAAATGGCTTAAGAATATTAAACTTAAACCTCCCCAAAAACAAAGGCCCCGGCGGGAGGGAGCTTATGCCTTCGGCAGGGCCATATATGAGTTCGAGGCCCGGGCAGTGGAGTTAATAGAAGTAATTGAGGAACTGCAGTCTTTCCTTGCGGAATTTGGCATCGAGCCGCTAATTGAAACAAAAATCTAAACCCAAAGGCCTTGTTACAAACGCAGGCCCCCCGGACTTTATTCCGGGGGGCCTATAACTTCATTCAGCCCTATTTATCTTCTTTCACTTGGTTATTTTAAGTATATAATCCAACCCCTGCTTTGCAACCACCACTTTCCACCCCTTATTCTCACATAACCTGGTCACATTTTCTTTGGCAGCCGGGTTATCAACCAGAACCTCCAGGGAACCCCCGGACATTTTATCAATTACTTTCTTGGTGCGCAGTACCGGCTCGGGACAGAGTAAACCCCTGGCGTCAACTACTTTGCTCAACACTTACACCTCCAGTTTCCACAACTTGTCTGGCACCGAAAAATCCAATCCCTAAAACAAAAATTAATCCTATTACGGTGGCCCACTGCCCGGCCACGGGAACCCCTTTAGGACTGGCAGCCAAACCAAAGTTGTGGGCAAAAGCTGCCCCGGCGATAAAGCCCAGAATGGTGATAACGCAGTCGGTATTACCCTCTCCAGCGGCAATCAACTGCCTGAGAGGACATCCACCCAACAGCGTAACAGCGGTGCCGGCCAGGGTCATGCCCAGGAAGTTCCACAACCCGTCAGCATGGGCCACCGGCTGGTCCGCAAAGCCCGGGTTAAATGAACCAACGGTTAAATTTCCAATTAAGGCAACTACGAATAATGCCAAGAAGCCAATTAACAGGTGAATATCCTTAAACAGAATAAAATCCCTGATTCCTCCAATCATGCAGAAGCGCGACCGCTGGGCCAAAATTCCTACAATAATGCCTGCTGCCAGTGACAGGATTCCCGGAGCGTGCATGGCGCCGGGACCTTTCTGGCTGGCGTAAAATACGGGAACGCCCAATAATACCAGTATTGTTATTAGCAAGGTTACCGCAGGAAATATGTAACCGTTGATGCTATGTTGTACCGTTGCCCTGCCCAGGGAAAACCCCCTGTTTAAAAAATAAATCCCCATTCCCACACCGGTAATTAAACCTAAAATTCCGACAATTGCATTTAAATCACCGCCTGACAATCTTAGCACCGCCCGTACGGGACACCCCAGAAAAACAAGCATGCCCACCATACCTGCAAAAGCCAGAAAAAACCTGGTTAAAGGACTGGAACCGCCCACTGATTTATACTCCCTCGAAAACAGCGCCGCTCCGAAGGCACCTGTAATCATGCCTAAAATCTCCGGCCGCACATATTGCACCGGCGCTGCTTTATGAAATCCCAGTCCACCGCTGATATCCCGCAAAAAGCAGGCAATACAGTAACCCATATTGGGCGGGTTTCCATATTTAACAAGTAAAACTGCCAAAAATCCGATCACTCCGCCCGTAACACCCACCAGTAACTTTTTGTTTTGCATAAAACAACCTCCCAACACAATACGTATGGAGGGGAGAAGTCGGAATCGAACCGGACCCCGGCCCGGGTTGCGGGCCGGCCAGCGGGTTTGCAGCCCGTGGGAGGCACCAGCCCCGTTCTCCCCGGCTTTATTATTCTGAATACCTTAATTTAATTCCTTTATTTTTATTATTTAATTTCTTTATTAAAGTCCATAGATTGCTAACAATTTTTTATAACCATATACAAAGAGCCCCTTCCTCCAAATAAAAAAGTATGCCTGATTTACAGGCATACTTTATCTCTAAACCCTTATAAAATATTTATCTCCAACTTCTAACCTCTACTTTTCACCAGCCGCGGGTATACTCGCCGGCGCAGGGGATGCAGACAATTTTACCGTTTTTAACCCTGGCCCTGGCCTCCATAACATTCTCGCCGCATTCCGCGCACCTTATCGATTTAAATATGCGGGCCCTGGAGGGTAGTTCAATATCAATGGTTTCAATTTTTAAAAGCTCTTCCACAGGCATTTCCAAGATATTTTTCATGCGCTGTTCGCGATCCATATTTTCCTGTCCCCTCCAGGCTTGGTCCTTCACCGCCAGGCGCAGAGCTTTTTTGCTCTTCCGGCTGGCGAAAGTATAAACCTGCTTGCCGTAGTCCCGATAAATAAGGTTTCCCTTGCCCAGGGTACAGCCGGTAAGGAACATAATGGCATCCACGCCGCAGGCATCATTTTCCACTATGGCCACCAGCTCCTCGTCCTCCGAGCGGATTTCACCCAACCTTTCCAGGGCGGCCTTGGCCACGCGGTAACCTATGGCCAGGCCGGGACAAGAGTGCCCGTGAAAGTCTATGCACTTTTCCCAGTCGCTCTTTTCCATGTACATATCATTAATCACTCCCGTTCAAACTAAAATTTGGCATGTGTGATTCCCTGCTTCTTATAACTTTTCCTTTGGGGATATGCTTAACAGCTCTTTGTAAAGTTCGGGCCGGCGAGAGTCTAAAAAGAAACTGTTTCGCATGGACCCCGACTCCCGGCGGCGTATGGTATTAATTAAAGTTGAATCCAGGCGGGCAACCAATAGTTCCTCCCGGTCGTTAAACGCCTCCGCCACCACGTTCCCTTTGGGATCAAGAATCAGGGCCCCGCCGCAAAAACTTTGATTTTCCCCGCCCTTTCCCACCAGGTTACAGGCCGCTACAAATACCGAGTTATCATAAGCTCGGGCCGCCAGGTACTTTAGCCAGATGTTTCTGCGGTCCCCCACTATGGTAGGCGAAGCATGGGGAGCAAAAATTATTTCCGCCCCTTTAAGGGACAATATCGTACTTATTTCGGGAAAATGCAACTCCCAGCAGATTTCAATGCCAAAACCGGCCTTGGAAGTAAAGTAAACAGGAAAACAATCATCCGGGGTAAAATAGGGCATCTCACTTTTACCCAGGTGGGTTTTCCGGTATTTCTGTACCTTTCCACCGGGCCCGGCCACTATGTGGGTGTTATACGGTTTTTCACCGGCGGACTTTTCGGCCAGGCCGGCCAGAACGGTCACTCCCGCTTCCTTGGCCATTTCGCTGACCGCCCGGGAACTGTCGCCCGGTACAGGCTCGGCCACCCGGTGAACATTTTCCCGCTGATAACCATGAATACAAAGTTCCGGAAAACAGATTATTTCCGCACCCTGTTTGGCAGCCTCCCGCACAAATTCCCGCATTTTCTCCAGGTTTTCTTTTACGCGGCCAAAGCGGGATTCCATTTGCACCAGCGCTATAGTTATATCCTTCATTGCCTTACTCCCCGTTGATGTCATTACCACACCAAAATAATACGCCCGGTATAAATTTCCTTCAACACAAAATTATTTTTTTCCTTTGTTAAACAAAAAATTACCCATTTAAGTAATATTATACTGGCGTTCCACAAAATCTTACATGTAAAATAACATGGAAAGGTGGTTTGATACAAATGACTTCTCCCATACCTGCAAGGGGAAAAAGAACAAGAAAAACGGGCCCGCACACCGGCCTGCCTGTAATTATCCTTACCCTTTTTATATGGGCGGCCCTGGTATGCGGCGGGTTTTTGCTGGCCAAAAATTACATCGACCGCTCCTTTAAAGAAATACAGGAAACAAACGCCATGAATGTAAGGGCACTGGAAGAGCGCTTAAATACCCTTCACAGGGATATACAGGAAATAAAATCGGCACTGGCCGAAACAGATAAAACGTTGTCCAGTGCCAATATAACCAGGCAGGAGCTCAATAAGAAAATTGAACAATTGGACAACCAGTTGAAAGAATTGCAAAAAAGCTTATATATATTGAGGGAGTCCGGCGATGTGGAAAATTAATATCTTTTTAACTTTACTCATTGCCCCTTTTTTGGGCCTGGCCCTTGCCTTATTCGGCCTTACAGCCAATGCAAATCCAATGTTGCTGCCTTTGAATGATTTACAGCCGGCAATACAGTCCGTGGAAAAAGAAATACAAGGTTTACAGCAAAACGTCGGTTTTATACACCAAACCATTGAAGAACAGAAACGGCAATACGAGGAACAAAAGCGCATACTCCAGGAACTGGCCCAAAAAAGCCGCGAGCAAAAGAAACTTTCCGATGAGATCTATGAAAAGCGCATACTGGCCAGGCTGGGCCCCCCCATCGAAACACACAGGTCGGACCGGGTGGAGATAAAAATATTTTCCCTCAAAGAATTGGATTACCGGGGCTACATTGCCAAGGTGAAAATATTCGACCCGGGTGCCGTTAAAGTGGTGCTGGCCAAGGACAAGCTGGGAGAAAGCGAAACCACCAGCCAGGCGGTGGCCCGTACCGGCGCCATATTGGGAATAAATGGCGGCGGCTTTTATCCCGTTTATCAAAGCGGTAGAAAATATATTCTGCCCATTGGCAATACCATGATCAAGGGGAAATTTATAAACGGCTTTTCCCCCTCCCACGACAACTTGTTTTTCTCCGGATTGACCAGGAAAGGGGAACTGGTGGGCGGAGTTTTCTACAAAAAAGAAAACCTTATGAAATTAAATCCCTGGCAGGGGGTAAGTTTCGTCCCGGTACTAATAAAAGACCGCAAGCCGGTGGACATACCCCGGAAGTGGCAGCATCAAAAACAGCCCCGCACCATACTGGGGGAATATGGTAACGGCGATTTGATTATGCTCGTGGTGGACGGGCGCCAGTCTGACTGGAGCAACGGCGTCACCCTGGAAAGGCTGCAAATCAAACTGATTGAGCTGGGAGTAGTAGAAGCCTATAACCTGGACGGCGGGGGTTCCAGCACTTTTGTTTATAAAGGCAAGGTTTTAAACCGGCCTTCCGACGGTAAAGAGCGGCCGGTGGCCACTAACATTGTAGTCATGCCATAAATTGGGTGGCTGGTGGTTAGTAATTGGTAATTGGTCAAATGGAACGCGGCTTTGGGGTTATCAAAAGAAAAAATCGGGTAATTTTGCTATTTTCAAAAATCTTTGTTTAAAAAACAGGAAAGAAACATTTCTGGAACGAATTATTTTTATCCAGCAGCCTGTATAGGTTTTAAACCCGGCGAGGAGGAACTATATATGACAAAAAGATACCTGGCTTACGGGATACTGGGCCTGGTGGTCCTGGCATTACTGGCAGTGGTTATTTACCGGGGAGCACCAGGCCTTTCCTTTGCCGTAGGAGAAAGTAAAAGGGCAGAACAAGGGGCCGCCGGTTCTGGGATGCCGGATAAGCAGGAACCGGGAATCAGCCAGGAAGAAAAGGCCCGGGAAGTGGGGGCAAACGAACTGGGACAGGTACCTGTCCTGGTATACCACCGCATAGGTTACCCGGAAGGACGCTGGACCAGAACCCCGGAAAATTTCCGTAAAGACCTGGAAGAACTTTATTCCCGTAATTATGTCCTGATATCCCTGACCGACTACTTGAAAGGTAATATAGATATACCTGCAGGAAAGTCGCCGGCAGTAATCACCTTTGATGACAGCACTCCCGGCCACTTCCGCCTGCTGGAAGAAAACGGAGAACTCAAGGTAGATCCTCAAAGTGCCGTGGGCATTTTAATAGATTTTGCCGAAAAACACCCTGAATTCGGTCACGCGGCCACTTTTTATGTAAATGCAACTCCCTTTGGAGGGGAAACAGGACAAGCCCAATATTGGAAGGAAAAGTTAAAAATGCTTAAAGAATGGGGATTCGAAATAGGCAATCATACCTACCACCACGCCAATTTAAAGAACTTGGACGCACAACAGATTCAGATAGAAATTGCAAATCTCCAAAAACATATTCAAGAGGTACTGCCCGGTTATAAGCCGGCAACATTCGCCATCGTGCAGGACGGCATACCAGACCCCTATGAATTGCTCATCAAGGGTAAAAGCGGGGAAACAAAATACCAACATCTAGGGGTGGTATGGTGGGCCTGGAGCGCCGCCCCTTCCCCTTTCCACCGGGATTTTGACCCCTACCGGATACAGCGGATCCAGGTATTCCAGGATCACGGCGAAAGCAGCTTGACTAACTGGCTGAACAGAATCGAACCCCAGCGCTATATAAGTGACGGCAACAAAGATGTAATTTCCATTCCCAAAGGCTGGGAGGAATCGTTACCCGATAATCATGAATTCCAGGTGGTTACCTATAAAAAAGAAGACCCCGGGCGCACACCGGCCAAGGAAAAACAGGCCGCCAACGCCAAAGGAATACACGTAACTTTTTCATACGCCTCCTCCCGGGAGCGCTGGCAAAAAATCCTTTCCCTGGTGGAAAACACGCAGCTCAATGCCATCCAGCTGGATGTTAAAGATGAATCGGGCCGCATAGGTTACACCTCCAATGTGAAACTGGCCCGGGAAATAGGGGCAGCCAAAGACATTTTGCCCATACGGGAAATGCTTGCGGAACTCCGGAACCGCGGCATTTATTCTGTAGCCCGCATCGTTGTCACCCGTGACCCGGTGTTGGCAAAAAAAAAGCCGGAATATATGGTTAAAATGCCAAACGGCAAGCCCCTGGGGGGCGGTATATGGGTAAATCCCCGCTCCCCCGACGTATGGAAGTATAACGTGGACCTGGCCAAAGAGGCGTACGAACTGGGCTTTGACGAAGTCCAGTTCGATTATATACGCTTCCCGGAGGGGAAAGCAGCCTGGAGCGCCGATTGCGGCTCGGAGGATAACCGCTCTCGGGTAGAAGTAATCAGAGACTTTTTCCGGTATGCCCGCCGGGAACTGGGTTGGAATAAAAGACTCTCCGCTGCTGTTTTCGGTTTCACAGGTTACGCCAAGGACGACTTGAAAATCGGCCAGAGGCCTGAAAGGCTGGGGTTCTACTTGGATTACATGTCGCCCATGGTTTATCCCTCCCACTACAGCCCGGGAAATTACGGGTACGCCAACCCCAATGCCAACCCTTACGGCATTGTGGACAAGTCCTTAAATGATTTTGACCGCCTCCTGGAAACCACGGGCTGCAGGCTTCGTCCCTGGCTCCAGGCCTTCACTCTCGGCCCTCCCCCTTACGGCAGAAAGGAAGTCCGGGCCCAAATAGAGGCCACTGAAAAACATGGCATAAATACCTGGCTCCTGTGGAACCCCGGAGTCAATTACAGGCAGGAACACATTGCACCGTAGTGCCGACCCGCCCTCAAACCACATAAGCTAAAAAGCCCTGTATTATAGTACAGGGCTTTTACGATCTTACTTATTATAACAACTCCCCGATAATATTAAACAAATCAATGGACCTTATGATACCCACCGCCTTGCCGTTTTCCATAACGGGAATGATGTTTATCTTCCCGTTCAGCATAACCCTGGCAGCTTCTT
Organism: Desulfofundulus sp. JL263-se; assembly: GCF_056316025.1. Taxonomy (NCBI): domain Bacteria; kingdom Bacillati; phylum Bacillota; class Clostridia; order Eubacteriales; family Peptococcaceae; genus Desulfofundulus; species Desulfofundulus sp. JL263-se. The sequence goes on from NZ_CM149993.1 coordinate 2,767,313, forward strand.
CCACGGAATCGTCCACATTAACACAGTTACTGAAAACAGGCCGCATAACCTCCCTCACGTTCAAAAGCATGGCATTGTCCTGAACAACATCCCTGACAAAAAGACGGGTTAAAGAAGCACCAATCCTGGATTTTACATTTATTGCATTCAATATGGTTCTTATGGTAAGAATACCCACAAGGTCGTTATCGTCATTTAATACCAAAAGTGAACGCTGGCCGGTAATAGTACCCTTTTTATCCGTTTGAAATGAATCCTTCAAGGTTTTGATTGCTTCCGCCAGGGTAGCAGTAACGTGTACGGCAGGATATTCACTTATTGGCACCATAATATCGCGGGCTAATTTTTTCTTCACTCTACCAGCCCCCTTAAATTTGTCACTGCTGGATTATTTATTTTAATTTTAAACTGTAGAAAGATTTTTAAACAATATTGGCCGGCTAAAATACTGAATTAGGTCCCTTACAGGGGCTTTAATCCTGTCGAATGATTCACAAGCAGAGAACCGCCCTGGAAATAATAAAACCGGCATAATAGCCGGTTTAAAAATTCCTTTATTTTTCATCGGCTTTCCCGCAGCATGAACCGGGAGTGCAGTCACCGGCACCGGGACTATTACCGCAGCATGACGCCGGTTCCTCATTGGCCGGCTTACCTACGGAACTGGGTAAAAAGGGAACGGAAATAAGCTTCTCTAAATCTGTCCCGCCACATTCGGGACATTCGGTGCTGTTTCCAGTACGGCCCGGCAGTTGAAGTGTTTCAAAAGTTTTTTGGCAATTCCTGCATCTATACTCGAAAATTGGCATGTCTCGCACCTCCCGAAATTATGTTCAAATTACCGGAGAGTTCATTTTCTACATTTGTGGCAAAAATCCTGCTTATGTTTTGGGGGAATTTTTCCACGGAAACACTATCTTTAAATAAGTAAAACTTAACTTGGAAAATTTCCCCCAAAAATTTTGAGGGAAATAAGTAAAACATAACTTAGAAAAATTCCCTCAAAAAAGGAAGGAAAAAATAATGGACGTGTTATAAAATTATAGTATAATCCAGTCCCAATCCTAAAAAAGGAGTGACTTTAATGGAGCTAAAAGAACGGCAAATAAACGTAAAGGAGATCAAGGATCAGATACTCTGGGACTTCGACCTGAAAAATGAATTTAAAAATCGCCCGAAGGGATTTGCTTTTGTTATCGACGTTTACGATAAAACACCCCGACTGGCCTTGTACAAGGTAAGTGCATTCATAAGCCAGACCAAGCCCGTGGATAAGCAACCTCCCCGGGAAATGATGGTACGGGCCGTGGAAGAGCAGGGAGGCAGCTTGGAAGACTGTGACCTCTTCAACATAAATGAAGAAATAAAAAATTGGGTAAAGGAAAATCTATTGTAGAAGCCGGACAAGTATCAGTTTTTTATAAGTAACTTTGTTGGTCGAATTTATATTAAGCGGGATTAACGGGATTTACGAGGTTACCAAGCAATTAGAGTGTTAGAAGATAAACCCAAAAGATTTTATTTAATCTTTGCCCATCCTGTTAATCCCGTCAAATTTTTTATTTTATAACCCTTCAAAGCAAATCTCAGCTGCCTATAAGAATGTTATAAACCTTTTTCCCCTCTTGCCGGGACAAGCCGGACAGAGTCAAGCCGGATACCGGCCTCAGGCCGGCCACGGCAAAGTAAGCCTCCCAGTCCTTGTGATAAATGAAGGGCTTATCTCCCCCCACCATAACGTTCCCCCACCGGGCGCCGAAAAATTTTTCGAATTCCTGAGCTAGAATTTCCATATTATCCACCTCGGGAACATCCAGCCAAATTTGCCCCAGACTGCCCACGGCAACCACTTTCCTGTCGCACTCTCACCCCGGCTCATAAAAATAAACCGGTATTTCTGTATCTTCTTTATTCCGAGCATCCCTGACTTTACCAAGTGCCCGCCTGTCTAAAGTGGCAAAAACCACCACGGAATGGCTGCGGGCTATCCTCAAGGCGGCGGATAGCTGCTCGCACTTCATTGCGGCTAAAATCATAAATACCCTTCCCCCCTTAAAAAACGGGTCGGTGATACCCGCGGAGTCGTACGAGCACGGCAACGGCACCGGCAGTCTAATCCATGATCCCCAATTCCTTTAACTTCGCATAAAAAGAACTCCTGTTCATTTTCAAGGCCTGGGCGGCGGCAGAGCGATTCCAATTATGTTCTTCCAATACTTTTAATATGACCTCCCGCTCGACTTCAGCAACTATTTCTTTTAGGGATGCTCCCGGTCTGAAATTGAAGCTGCCTTTCCGGCTATACAAATTCTCGGGCAGGTCATCCACTGTTAATACAGGCCCCCCGGCCATTAAAATGGCCCTTTCACATATATTTTTTAATTCCCGTATATTCCCGGGCCAGTCATATCGCTTCAGCACCTCAAGGGCTTCTGGGGAAAGTCCCGTTACAGGTTTACCGTATTTTTTACTGCACTGGCGACAAATGTGCTCCACCAGCTGTGGAATATCTTCTTTCCTTTCCCTCAACGGCGGTACTTTTATTTCAATAACATTAAGCCGGTAAAAAAGATCCTCCCTGAATTCACCCCGTTCTATTGACTCTTCCAGGTTTTTGTTGGTGGCTGCAATTACCCGCACATCCACCTTGATGAGCTCGGTTCCCCCCACCCTTTCAAATTCCATTTCCTGTAAAACGCGCAATAATTTGGCCTGGGTGGAAGGTGCCATTTCTCCTATCTCATCCAAAAATATGGTTCCTTTATGAGCCAGTTCGAATTTACCGGGCTTCCTTGCCGTGGCGCCCGTAAAAGCACCTTTTTCATAGCCAAAAAGCTCGCTTTCCAGCAGGTTTTCGGGAATAGAGGCACAATTTATTTTTATAAAGGGATAATCCTTTCGATAGCTGTTATAATGAATAGCCCGGGCCACTAGCTCTTTGCCGGTGCCGCTCTCTCCCCTGATTAATACTGTGGCGGTACTGTCCGCCACTCTCCCGATGGTTTTATACACCTCCTGCATAACAGGTGACATGCCAATCATATTATTGGGATCAATTTCATAATCATCCAGCGATTCTTCCTCGGCCTCCAGGTACATCTCACTGGCATCAGCGGCCTTTTCCACCAAAGCCAGAAGCTTATCCAACTTCAAAGGTTTTGTAATAAAATCAAATGCCCCCAATTTCATAGCCTTTATAGTATTTGAGGTACTGCCATAGGCGGTGATTAAAATAACCGGAAGTCTTATCCCTTTATTATTAATAACGTTCAGAACCTCTATGCCGTCCATACCGGGCATGCGAAGGTCCAGTAATACCACATCCGGCTTTATTGCATCTATCTTCTTCAATCCTTCTTTCCCGGTGGAAGCCAGTTCAACCCGATAGCCGTTATCCTCAAGAATATCTTTTAAAGCCTCCTGTACGCTTACCTCATCATCCACCACCAGCACTGTTTTGGCGGACATAATTAATCCACCTCCCCGGCCTTTACATACAGGGAAATGGTTGTACCTTTCCCTACTTCACTTTCCACTTCAATGTGCCCGCCGTGAGCCTGAATAATCTCGTGGGCAATGGCCAGACCGAGTCCCGTACCCTGGGGACGGGCCGAATAAAAGGGATCAAATAAATGGACCAGGTGTTCCTGGGCAATCCCGCATCCCGTATCTGTTATATCTATGCGAATAAAACCGTTTGACCGGGAAGTTTTTATTTTTATCGTACCGCCCTGGGGCATTGCCTGCAGGGCATTAAACAAAACGTTGGAAAGAACCCGCTGTATCTGTTCCCGGTCAATCCAGGCACGGGGCAATGAATGATCAAAGGTTTTTACCACGTTAAATTTGCCCTGGTGAATTTCCGTAAAAAACCCCAGCACCTCGTTAATCACCAGATTAATATCATGGTAAGCAAATTTTGCTTCCGCCGGCTTGGAAAAATATAATAACTGGTTGACCAGTTCGTCCAGCCGGGCTATTTCCCGGCTTATGGTAGCCAGTGCCCTGGCGGAAGGTTTCTTGTCATTCTGCCAGTGTTGGATATAACAGCTTATTGAAGTTAAAGGATTACGTATTTCATGGGCCACACCGGCCACCAGCTTACCCAGGGCGGCCAGCCTTTCCTGGCGGTGCACCTGCTCTTCCAGCTTCTTACGCTCGGTAATGTCGCGACAGCAGAGAACAGCCCCTATAATCCCGTGCTCAGTTTTTAAAATATCAGTACTTATAATTAACTCAAGAATTCCTTTAGGCGACGCCCAACTAACATTTAAGTCGGTATGCCTGGCCCCGTCCCGCAAGGTCTCCTTCAAAAGGGTTGCAAAGGGTGAATTATGAGGTAATATTTCAGTGTACAGCCTATCTTTGTACTCCCCGGGCAGTCCCAATAATTTTTGGGCCGCGCGGTTGGCTATAACAACGCGCCCGTTAACGTCCACCACCAGCAGTGCATCTTCAATAGTGGCGAGCATCGTATCATTATAAACATTCAGCTCTAAAATCTTTTTGGCCAGGTCATTTACCGCATTTACAATAACGCCCAACTCTCCGGGAGCAGGAGGCAAAGTAAGCCTTAAGTCGCGCTTCAGCTGTTCTACCCCTTCTTTAACATTATTCACGTGATTGACAAATTGCCTGAACATGAGCAGGGAGCCGCCCAGTCCCAGCATAACGGTCATAACAATTATAGAATAAACAGTGTTTTCCACCTTTTTCCGCTTACCGTAGTAACCGGTTTCCGCGAGGTTTTCGGCAACACGGATCACACCTTCCAACTTGCCGTTGGGAGAAAAGGGCTTATATATTTCATACCAGGCCTTTTCCTCTCCTCCCATGTTGTTAATTAAGGATTGGCCCGATGAAAGAACCTGGTTAAAGTTCTCTTTCCTCCTGCGAGAATAGTTTTCCGAAAAACGCCCCGACCCGTCAAAAAATACATCCAGCCTTTTATAATAAATACCGATGTGCAGTTCCGGGTAATCTTTATTTAAATTTTGTATAATTTTTGCGACGCGCCGGTGTATAACTTCCATTTGTTCATATTTACTCTTTTGCAATACCCCTTTCCGGGCCAGGTAGTCGTCCAGGCTTCCCCCCAGCTGCTGCTCAAACAGGTAAGCGGCATGGTTTAGTTTTGCCTTTTGCTGTTCCAGCAAGGAAAGTTCACTGTTTCTTATAATTTGCAACATGTACCCCGTCAGGAGTACGGGCAAAATCAGTAATATTACCGTAAATAAAAATAACCTGTTGCCGAAACTGGACTTGAACATGCTGCTGCCCCCAATACGGATTGTTGATTTTTTACTTATATTTATCCGTGCACATCAGGTATTCCTACTCAGCCCCAACTTTTCAAGGCTGGGAACTGTAGCCAAAATAAAGTCCGCCAGGGCCCGGGACACACCTTGAACATCATAGGTCTCAACCATGCTGTAAGGCAAAAACCTTTTCAGCCTGTACCTTCCCGTAGATTCTGTCTGGGGAAGTTCCCGGAATAAATCGTCCCCCAGTTTCCTTTCGATTTCCTCTTTCATCTTTAATAAAGGAAGGAATACTGTCTTTTTGTTTCCATCCATCACTAACTCGATTACCAACAAAATCTGTCCTTTATTTAAACCTTTCCTGGGCTTGACCTTACCTATCCGGTAAAACACGGAAGAATTTTCAAAAACCCTGATACAGCGCTTGGATTCTTTAAAAACCGGCAGCGGGTAGGAAATTTTAATATTATGGGCCTCTAAGAGTTTGCCTGTAACATTAATTACTTCATCCAAAAATTCACCCAAAGGAACGGTACCGGCACTTTTTTTGGTTTTCGCCCTTAATTCCAGCCAGCGCTCGAAACTTTCCAGTACTTTTCTCCTGATTCCTTTCGGCCTCCCGGCCGAGCGCGGGGTTTTTTCAAGGAACTCTTGCTTAAGGCGAGAAAACTTAACAAGAAATTCCTTCTCTGTCATTTCTACCGCCCCTTAATCTGGTTTTAAGCTCCGCAATTTTTTGTTATAAGACATTATAGAATATGGTATGCCGCGGCAAAGCCGCGGCATACGATGTTCGTTACTTACGCCAAAAATCCTTAGTGAGAGGACATGGCCTCCGCCTGGCTTTCCTGGGCCGGCATACCTTTACCTGCCCGGCGCAGGGCCCGGTACATCCAGGTGAAAATAATCAAGACACCGATAATTCCACTGCCAAAGAGAAAAATATTGCTTAACAGGCTTAAAATACTAACAGTACCCTCTCCAATGGCCACATAGCCCAGCTTTGAAAGATAGCTTGGAATCATTACCGCCCGGCTGAAGGCAACCATGGCAATAATGCACGTCATAACAAGTTTGATTTGGTAACCCCTGACAATACGCGTTCCTATGGCACCAATCTGGATACCGATTAATGAACCCAAGTAAAGTAAAAGAGTGATTCTTACATCCGTAAACCCGTTAATGGCATATAAATAAGCACCCTGGGCCCCGGAGAAGATGGCCAGGAACAACTCGGTGCCGGCGGCCACGTAAGTAGAGCATCCCAACAGGTAAATCATGGCCGGGACCCCGATAAACCCCCCTACTCCTATTGTACCCGCCAGATAACCTGTTGCCAAGCCCACAAATAAGGCAATCCAGAGGGATACCTTTGTTTTGGCCACAGGGAAATGTACTATGGGGGGCAAGTTAAGGTTTCTGATCTTTTCGGCAATTCCTCCTCCTGACCCGTCATCCACAATTCCCTTTTTGTACCGTATTATATCCCTGGCCATAAAAAGGGTTAAGAAAGTTAACACAACCACAAAGAATGCACTGATATAGAGGTTAGAGCCGGCCTCACCCAATTTCTTGACCACGCCGGTGTTAACCATAACCGCCAGCTTTACCCCGGCAAACAAGGCTAAAAACATTATCAGGCCCATCCTCATATCGACGTTGCCAAACTCCCTGTGCTTCTTCGCCCCCTGGATGGCCTTACCGAATTTATGCGTGATGTTGGCGGCCACGGCCATAATGCCGGGAATCCCCAGGCTCATCATGGCCGGGGTCATAATGAAAGCTCCACCGCTTCCTAAAAAACCGCTGAGCGTACCTCCCAGGAGCCCTATTCCTGCTATTTCCAAGGCCATTTTGGGCGTCAACGCGATAGCCTTAACGACCTCCGCCCCTACCGGAATTTCACCGCCCATCAAATCACTCCTCCCTGGTTAGCTGAGATTCCAGCCTTTTCTCCAATGTGTGCTTGAAAAATTTATTGGCCGCTGTCCCGTAAAGCCCGGAAGCAAGCAATACAATGGCTATTACTAGTGCCGGTGCTTGAAATTGCCTGCTAAATATTACGTCAAGGATAAATTTAGAATGGGTAAATACCATAAAGTACAAAGCAACTGCAAGAACTCCGTATATTAATGATTTGACAAGCCCTGCTTTTTGGGATTCAGGCGTTTTATTTGATTGCGCCAAGTCTCATCCCCCCCTTTTATCTCAAATTAAAGCAGTTAGTACTATTTAGTGCTAAACAACACATCCCTCCCCGCATTAATACCTGTTGAAAGCTGCTACTTTTATAATGAGCAATGGGCGTGCCAGTTTTCACAAAAGAAAAAAGCCCGGTAAACGGGCATTTTTTTAAATTCGCCCCCCTATCGTTGTTGAAAATCTGGTCAATTAAGTGACCAGATTTTCAACACCCCACAAACAGCCTGTCAAATATGGCTGGTGTATAAGTAAAGCCTGAAACATTATTTCTTTATTTAAAGGCACCGCATACTCGTCCGGTTGTTTGAATTTTCACCACTTTTGCCGGTGCAAATGAAAAAAAAATATTACCATTATAGCCCCTTCTCACTTCTTACCGCCTGGCATTTATTTTGCACTGTTATTTTTTTAAACTTTTTCTGAGGGGGGATCCCTGGAAGAAAGGAGATGTTTTCGGGGTGAAAGGAAGAGAAAAAAACTGGATGGAAAGAAATCTCCAGGAACCTTTTTTTCAGGCGGAGCTGGCGAAGTGCGAGTTTATAAAAGGAAGCGTTAAAGGACCGGTTGTCGGCATTTTAGCAGTTCTTACCCTTCTCTTGAACTGGATTATAAATAATATAGGGAACTAAAAAAATCCGGTTTCTTTTTAAAAAGAAACCGGAATTTTTTGCTTTAAAATTAACACGATTTTTATGTTGTTGGAGGGAAATTTATTTTTCAATTGAATACCATATTCCAAAATACAAGGCAGGTGTTTTAAACCACCCTCTATATTTACCACCACCGTTTCGAATTTTTTAAAAATCCCAAAGCTCTAACCTGCAGGGCTAACCTCTAACTTCTAACCTCCAACACCCGTTTTTTAGGGGCAGGTGATACTTTTGTACCTTGCAAAAACCGTCCGCGACATAATGGTTCCGGTGAGTGACTATCCTCAAATCCGGCAAGAAGCCCGGATAGCTGAAGCAGTAGAAATCCTGAAAAATTTCTTCCATGAAAAAGACGGAACCTGGTACGGCTTTCAATCACTCCTGGTACTTGATAAAAAGAATATACCCGTTGGTATTTTAACCCTCAAGGGATTACTTAATGCCTTTAAAATCCAGGATATTACGGAACACCTGTTAAAGGGCGACCCCACGGGCCTGTTTTTTTTACCTTCACTATCCGGCCGATTTTATATCAGGGTAAAAGATTTAATGCGACCCTTAAGGCTTGTCACCGTGCAAGAAAATAATTACATATTTGAGGCCATTAAATTAATGGTAAAGCATAAGATAAATTCATTACCGGTAATGAGGGATAAAGAACTGGTAGGGATAGTCCGTACCATAGATGTTTTCTGGTTTATCGGCGAACTTTTGGACTGACGGGGGGGATAAATTTATATGCCAGTATACAAAAAAGTTAAAGAAATTATGGTACCCATCGAGGATTACTCAACCATTTCCGAAAATGCCACCATTTATGATGCCATAAAGATTTTGCAGCAGTCCTTTCACCGTGACGGAAAGGCCTGGTATGGGCACCGGAGCGTTATTGTACTGGGGGAAGACGGAAGCCTTACCGGAATATTAACTCTCAGGGGGCTGCTTAAAGCAGTGGGGCTCCGGGAACTGGATGAAGATATAAATATTAAAACGGAGTCCTGGGGCTGGTATTTTACCCGCAAATTGCGCAAGGAGTCAAAGTTAAAGGTAAAAGATGTCATGCGCCCCCTGGCCCTGGCCACTGTAAATACCGATGCAGATATAGCCAGCGCCGCCATAACCCTTCTGCGGCACCAGGTAAATTCCCTGCCCGTGCTGAAAGACGGCAAACCTGTGGGCATTTTACGCACCCTGGATATTTTCAGAGTAATCGGCCAGTACTTTTAGCCGGGGCTGCCTGGGCCCGGGCCAGTGCGGCCCCGGCTGTCCACCGGGGATCAACCAGGTGAAACAGCCGGGTCATGGCCAGGAGATCCAGCTTGTTGTGTTCCAGTACGGGACGGATCAGGTTAAAATCCCCGGTCTGCACGAAACGATGGTATGTTTCAGGTATTAGGTACCCGGGAATATCCCCTTCCCTGCGAAAGTCAAGAAGGTGTTCTTCCAGTGTTACCAGCCGGCAATCAGGTAACAGGTACTTTAAATGCTTCCGCGCGTGGTAGAGAAGGTCCACATGGTAATGTTGGTATGTATAATAAAGGCGGTTTGCCACAGCACGCCCGGTTATGTAAGGCAGGTCAAATCGCTTGCCGTTATATGTAACAACAACTTTAAACCTTTTCAGCACCCGGTTCACGGCCTCCAGGACAGCCCTTTCTTCCCGGTAATGTCGGGCAAAATATTGTTCCACCACCAGGCTGCCCGGCCGGCAATATAACATTCCCACCAGAAAAAGGGGCTGGCTGGCCCAGAGCCCGGTGGATTCTATATCGAGGAAAACAACATCCTCGGGCTTGAAAAGGGAAAGCAATTCCCAGTCTTCAGCCCCCAGTTCCCGGAGTTCCCGGGCCCGAGCCCCTCTTATAAGGCCCAATATCCGCCTGGCGTGTTCCCCCCAGCGGGGGTGCTTAACTAATTGCTCAATGGAGCAATATCCTTGTTCCTTTAATCTCTCTTCGTTTACGGGACCAACTCCCCGGAGCAGTTTTAAATTGGCCTTAAGGATCCCGGCTTTACTTTCAGGAAAAGGAAAGCCGCCGGGGCATACTTCCTCCAGTAATACACATTCTCCCATGGGCGAGCAGATTTTCCTGCCGCCGGGGACGGTCCCCGGGGATTTGGGTTCCGGTTTATTGGCAGGCTGTTTCCGGCCTTTTATTTTATTCAGCCGGTCAAAAAGGCTCATCTTTTCACCTTACTTTACCGCAAATTCTTTGCAAACCTCTTTAAGCGCTCCCGGACCTTTGCATCCATTACCCCGCTCTTTTCCACACCGTCCCGCGGCCGATACTCCCGGCCCAGGAGCAGGTGCAAGAGCATAACGGCCCCCTCTTTGTCCAAAGGGCGGTTAAAATTGGAACACTTGGGTGAATGGATGCACGCCGGGCAGCCGTCGGTGCATGCACAGGACTGAACGGTTTCCAGGGTAACTTCAAAAAGTTCCTGCGCCTCATCAAAGGCCCTTTCCCCGAAACCCACCCCGCCGGGGCAGGTATCGTGAATGAATATGGTAGGGCCATGGGTTTGGGGATGTTCCACAATGGAGAGGCCGCCCAGGTCGCTGCGGTCGCACATGGCAAACAGGGGCAACAAGCCTATAGCCGCGTGTTCTGTGGCGTGCAGCCCTCCCATGAGGTGCAGGCTGTATTTTTGGGCCATTCCGGCCGCTTCCCCGCTGAAAACAACCCACATTCCCGTAGTTTCCAAAACCTGTTCCGGCAGGTCCAGTTTTCCGCCGCCAATAACCCGCCCGGTATGTTCCTCTTTTTTCACATACCCGGTTACCCTGGTTCTGACCCGCAGCTGCCCGGTATAAAGACTGTGGCCGTTTAATTCCTTTTCCCGGTCCACTGACAGAATCTCCGTAGACTTTTCCCTGCCGCACATGGTGTAATAACCAACGTCCTGCTGCTCCATAAAAGCCGTACTCTTCTCAAGGTCCAAATTTTTTACCACGAAGGTTTCCCCCTGGTGCATATAGACCGCCCCCGGGTACGCCTGGGACGTGGCTGAATACCCGTCCAGCACTTCTATCAGGCGGCTGCCCTTTCCTGCATCCCGCAGCTGCACCGGCTCCGATGAGCCGGATCTCAAGTTGACTCTTTCCGCCGGGTAAGTTTGCCCGTTATAGTAATAACTTCCACCGGAATAAATAATATCCCCGTCTTCCTCCAGGAGTACCAGGAGGTCCTGGAAAATTTCATCCCAAAGGAAGTAGTCTTCAGGAGTTACCGGGAGTTCGTGGGCCGCGCATAAAACATGCCCCAGCAGGAGGTAAGGATTTGCAGGGTCAATGAGGGCCCTTTCGCTGGGACTGGAAAAGAGAGCCCGGGTATTGCGGATAAAATGCTGATCCAGGGGGTTTTCCACCCCGATGAAAATGGTAAGGGATTCCTTATTTTTTCTACCTACCCTGCCGGCCTGCTGCCAGGTGGAAGCTATGGTGCCGGGAAAACCGGCAATGATACAAACTTCCAGGTCTCCCACATCTATACCCAGCTCCAGGGCATTGGTGGAAACCACCCCTTTAAGTCTTCCGCTGAAGAGGCCTTCTTCAATAGCCCTCCGCTCTGATGCCAGGTAACCGCCCCGGTAGGCGGTCACCTCCCCTGGTTCTCTCATATTTCGCCTGGTAAAGCGCAGAATGCGCTCCGTGGTTTGCCTGGCCCTGGCAAAAACTATGGTCCGAAAGTCGCTTTCCAGGCAGAGGGACAGCAACCAGGCCACCTCTTGAATATAAGGCGTATGGGTGGGCGGCTTCCAAAGAACGAAGCGCATGGCCCCCCGGGGGGCCCCGTTGTCATCCACCAATTCCACAGGCAGGCCAGCCAGCCGGGAAGCATGTTCTACAGGGTTGGCAATGGTGGCCGAACAAAAGATGAACACCGGATCGGAACCGTAATAGCGGCAGAGCCGCCGCAGGCGGCGAAGGACATGGGCCACATGGGTTCCGAATACCCCCCGGTAATTATGTAATTCGTCTATTACTACAAATTTGAGGTTGGAAAAGAAACGGTACCACTGGAGATGATTGGGCAAAATTCCCCTGTGTAACATATCCGGATTGGTAATAATAATATTAGCCTCATCCCGCAAGAATCTCTTTTCTCCCTCGGGGGTATCCCCGTCGTAAACGCCCAATTGTACAGGTGCTTTAAATTCCGCCAGGCCGGCCAGCTGGTCCCGGCCCAGGGCCTTGGTGGGGAATAAATACAGGGCACAACCGGCTGGCTGGTTAATAAGATAATCCAATACCGGTAAGTTATAACACATGCTTTTTCCCGATGCCGTCGGGGTTACCACCACGACGTTTCTGCCCGAGCGCACCCTTTCTACGGCCTCTGCCTGGTGGGTATAAAGCCGGCCTATACCCTGCCGGGAAAGGAACTCTTCCAAAAAGGGGTGCAGGGGCCGGCTCAAGTCCCCATAATGCGGGGCCCGGGCGGGAAGGTTCTCAATATGCACTATCTGCCCCCTGTACGAAGGATGAACCTTTATTTTTTGCAGTAAGCTCTCCATACCGCCCGCCTTCACTTTATCCCTCCCACAGGCACCTAAAAAGATTTATGTCACTTATTTTATATTCTGATAAGTTTTTCCCGGGCTTACTGAACCAATGATACTCTTAATACCGGATTAAATCAACACCCGAAGAAAGGCCGGAATCGAGTAGGAGGGGGTGATTAACCCCCGTCCTCTCACACCACCCAGCATGCGGGTCCGCACTGGGCGGTTCACCAAGCGCTACGAATAAAATGATAACGCTCGGTTAAACTCATGAGGCCCTGGGCCTGCCAGTAGGCAGTGTTCAGGGCATTGTTTAATGGGCCGCCGGTTATGCGCCAGTATCCCTTACGGGTGTTCGCCAGCTGGTGTGCGACCCATTCCGGGAGACCGAGGGCCCGCAATTCCCGGTAACGGGTGCGAACCCGTTTCCATTGTTTCCACAGGCACATGCGCAGGCGCCTTCGTAACCAGCCTTCAATATCCATTAATCTGTTGGACATGTCGGCCAGTGCAAAATATCCTACCCAACCCATCAGGTACTGGTTAATCCGCTGGATGCGTTCTTCCATGCTTATGCTTTTGCTTCGAGAAGTTAGTTCCCGGATTTTGTCCTTCAGCCGCTTGATGGTTTGAGGGGCCAGGCGGATGCGCACTTGCCCCTTGATTTTGTACATGCTAAAACCAAGGAATTTGCGCTTCCATGGACGGTCTACCGCGCTCTTGGTCTCGTTTACTTTGAGTTTTAACCGTTTCTGCAGGTAGGCGGTTATGCTGGCCTTGACCCTTTCTCCGGCCCGGCGGCTGCGAACATAGATGTTGCAGTCGTCAGCATACCTGACAAAGCGGTGTCCCCGCTTCTCCAGCTCTTTGTCCAGGTCATCAAGTATGATGTTGGCCAGTAGCGGGCTTAGAGGCCCACCTTGTGGTGTGCCCTCGTCCGTTACCAGGACCAAACCATTTACCATGACCCCGGATTGCAGGTATAGCCGGATTAGTTTGAGTATGCGCTTATCTTTGACTTTGCGCGCTACCCTGGCCATGAGGATATCGTGGTTCACCTGGTCGAAGAATTTCTCCAGGTCGATGTCCACTACCCATTCATAACCTTCTTGCACATATTGCCGCGCTTTGCGCACGGCATCATGCGCGCGACGCCCGGGCCTGAATCCATAGCTGTTGGGTGAAAATCCAGGGTCGAATATGGGCGTCAGTACCTGCAGAAGTGCCTGCTGGATTAAGCGGTCTATCAAGGTTGGGATTCCCAGAAGTCGCACTCCGCCGCCCGGTTTCGGGATTTCGACCCGGCGCACGGGTTGCGGCCTGTAGGTCCCGGCGAGCAGTTCTTTACGTATGCGCTCCCAGTTCTCTCGCAGATAGGCACGGAAGGATTCAACCGTCACTCCATCTACCCCGGGGGCTCCTTTGTTTTGCTCTACCCTCTTTAGTGCCGCCAGCATGTTGCTTCGCGCAAGCATGGCTTCCAGCAGGTTGTTATCATTTCCTTCGCGGGATGCATCCTCGGGTCGTGCCGGAGACACACTCGGCCCTCCCGCGGTCCCCCGCGGCTTCACCGCTTCCTCCCGCGGGCAGGCTCCGTTTGGAGTTTTCTGCTGTCTTCGCATGTCTCGCGAACTTGCCAAGTTCATCCCTCCACCTGGTGTTCGGTCCTTCCCTGCTTTGACGTCTGAAGCAGGTACTATGACCTCTGCTGACTTCTGCCGGTTCAGCCGGGCCTCTCGACCCGGGTTACCCAGCACTCAAGTTCTGAGTGCTGGGCATATCCGGCAGACCTCCCCGGGTAAGAGCGATAACTTTCCTCCCACACCCGCCGCGTTTACCGCCATACCCCTTGGCAGCATTGGGCTTTGCCTTGTCTTGCAGGCTCGCCCGAATATGACGGCCTCGCCCGCGGTTCGTGGTCCTCGGGTCGGGATTTTGCCTCGGGCTTCCTTCGGATTCCACGTCGCCGTGGACACCCTTGCCGTTGGCTAGCGGTTGGTGCTGCCAACCCCCGCAGGGGACTTTCACCCCCAAGTTATCGCCCATGCCGGGCGCACAAAAACCAGGGCGCAGGTAATTTTCCCCTGCGCCTGTTTACTCTTTTTTACCTTCCAGCTGTTTTTTATAATTCCAAGCCAGAACGGCCTCGGCGAAGGCCACCATTTTATGGGTCATATTTCCCCCTACCTTACCGTTCAAGCGGCTTGGCAATTCTCCTTTATCTATCTTGTCATAATCGGGCATACCCAATTCCGCCGCCATTTCATTTTTAAACTGTTCAAGGGCCGGCTTCACGTAAGGCTGGAGGTCCTTGGGCATTATTCCGTGAGCCACGGCTTTGACTAAGTCTTTTCTCATTTTTGCACCTCCAGACTGGAAATAAATTGAGGTAAAACCATTAATATTCCCACTAGTATTAATATTATGCCCCGCCGGCAGGCAAAAAATTTTATAATGTTTGTGGTAATTACCAAAAATAAAGGAAACAAAAAATAAAAAACCCCTTTAAGAAGGGGCTTAAAATATTAATACTTTCCATTTTTAACCATAATTATGAGTACCTTTAACTACCTTAACACCAAATTTTTCTTCGATCTTTTTGGCCAGTTCATCTAAGTCCATATAAGGACACCCCGGCCAGGCATTGACCATGCAGCTGGAAAAATGAACAGCATCGAAATCAACGTTCTTTTTAACACAACCGATATTGGGAATGAGCGGCCGGCCCGGACATTCACACTCCAAGAATCCTACTACCTTTACCGAATCATAGTTACTAAAATTACCTTCCCGCTCGGCAGCGGCTTTCATACACTTCCACTCGCCCGGACACCCGTAACCCTGGGCTGTATAAGAGCCACAGCTGACGATAAGTATGTTCATCAATCGTCCCTCCCTATAAGTTTAACCGACGCCAACCATCTCCTGAAAACAACAGGCGACTGGTCAGTCAGTTTCTATACATACGTTCAACAGATATACAGCTTTTTCCTGCTTTTAGGCGCGTTAAATTTTTTACGATATTTCAGTATTAACATAATTCTCCACTAAAGCGCTCGTCAGCAATATATCTTTCCCGGTTGTTTATGTTTTTTCCCATCCACCCGGTGCGGCAGCTATTGCGGTGATTTTAATTAAAAGCCGATCTGGCCCTTACAGGAACTTCCCCTTGGCACCAATGCTTTTAAAAATAAGAAAAACCCCCCAAGCCACAACGGCACTTACGGGGGTTCTCATTTTTTCGAGTTATCTTCCACGGTATCTGTAGTTTCTCCTGGTGGAGGCGGGGGGAGTCGAACCCACCGTCCGAAAGAAGCGCCACAGGAGCCTCTCCGAGCGCAGGTTGTGTTTTGTTTTTTCGCTCCCTTGACGCCCACAACCAGGCTTCGCGGGAGCTATCCCGTTGAACGTCCCCCAGGGCTTACGGGAGTCGGCCCTGGGGCAAGCCCGCTAATTTTGACACCCTGGCTCCGCCCCGCGGGCCCAGGCGGGCAGGATGGGCTGCGTTTAATTAAGCAGCCAGAGCGTACTCTTCGTTGGCACTTATAGCCGATCCACCGTTTTACGGGCTGGTGGAACCCCGGCTCGCTACTCCTGCCACTACTTCCTCCGTCGAAACCTCATCGCCCCCATAATTATTTAATTAACGGTGTTTCATGACTCGCTCCATTTCTCGCCTGGCCTCCCGGGCTTTAATGGCTTCCCGCTTATCGTATACCTTTTTGCCCCGGGCAAGGGCCAGTTCCACTTTTGCCCAACCACCGCGGAAATACACCTTTAGCGGTATCAGGGTAAGCCCTTTTTCTTGGGTTTTGCCCAAAAGCCGCATTATCTCCCGCTTATGCATCAATAGCTTCCGCGGGCGCTTGGGCTCGTGATTAAAACGATTTCCCTGTTCATAAGGACTTATGTGCATATTATACAATATAAGTTCAGAATTTTCAATGCGGGCAAAACTATCCTGGAGGTTAGCCTTACCTGCCCGCAAGGACTTTACTTCTGTTCCTTTAAGAACCAGCCCGGTCTCGTAAGTTTCCAAAATTTGATAATCATGTCGGGCTTTTCTGTTAACGGTTACTATTTTATCAGCCAATACAATCACCCCGCAAGGAAAGAGCCCTTGTACGGGCAGAAGGCATAAACCCGGCGCCGTGCAATCTCAATACCACTGGGCCTTACATTATACCATATGAACTTCGCTTGTCAAGACGTTATAATCCCATTTCACCGGATATCTCCTGCATGGCTTCCAGGCCAAGACCCATAAATTCTTCCAGGGAAAGTCCCAGTTCAGAACAGCTTTTTATTTGCTCGCGATTTGCACCCCTGGCAAAGGCTTTTTCGTTAAAGCGCTTTATTAAAAATGGTACGTCCACCGCTGCCAATTTCTTTTCCGGCCTGATTAACGCTGCGGCTACAACCAAACCGGTAAGGGGATCGGTGGCATAAAGGGCCTTATCCAATTTACTTTTCCGGGGTAGCCCGTGAATTTCATTATGAACCTTTACAGCATAAACAACTTCCTCCGGCAAGCCTTGCTCTGCCAGGATCTCGGCGCCCATTAAACTGTGTTTTTCCGGATCGTCCTTAGTCTTATCATAGTCAATGTCATGCAGCAGTCCCGCTAAGCCCCACAATTCTTCATCTTCGTTAAAATACCGGGCCAAACGCCGCATAACGGCTTCCACCGCCAGGGAGTGCTTGATAAGGTTCTTAGTCTTCAAGTGCTGTTTCAACAAGTCATACGCCTGTTCTCTGTTCACAAACGGTTCCCCTTTCCTTACTATATTTATCTAAACTTTCAACCTTTACCCTGAGAAATTTTGCCCTGGAACAAGCGGCCACCGTGCCGTCGGCAAGTATTAACTTGGCCTCCATCTCAAAAAAACGCCCCTTCCGCTCCGATATGCACCTGGATTCCACCCTTAATTCCCGGTCAACAGGTACCGCCAAGCTGAAACGCGTGGTCATTTCGGCTGTCATACAGGGAATACCGCGTAACCAGAGCCACTGGGCCATGGTTTCATCCAAAAGGGTGGATATCAATCCACCGTGCATACACCCGTTATATCCCTGGTGCTCCTTACGGGGCCTGAAGGTGGTATAAACCTTATCTCCCTCCAACTTAAACTCCAACTTTAATCCTATGGGATTATTGGGGCTGCAAGCAAAACACATGTGGCCTACATTTCCAATTGTTTGCAATTAAACCACTCCCAATTACCCCTTATTTTAGCAAACTGCATAATAAAGGACAAGGATGGAAAACACAACCTCCCGAGAAAAGCCGGTAATATACAAGCAACCCTTTATTACCGGTATTACCTTTATTGGCCAATTCCAAACATTATTATAAAGAAAAACGCCGGGCAAAGCCGGCGTTTTCCAGGTAATACCTCAGCTTTAAATTTATTATAATGCTACGATTAGCGGCACTATGAGTAGGGCCACAACGTTTACAACTTTGATAACCGGGTTAATGGCCGGGCCCGCAGTGTCCTTCAGCGGGTCACCAACGGTATCTCCGGTAACCGCGGCCGCATGGGCTTCACTGCCCTTTCCACCGTACATACCTTCCTCAATGTACTTCTTGGCGTTATCCCAGGCTCCGCCGCCGTTGTTCTGGAAGCAGGCCATAAAGATACCTACTACAATAACTCCAATTAACATACCTCCCAGGGCCAACGGGCCAAGCAGGAAACCAACCAACAGAGTAGTTACCACGGGAAGCAGGCCGGGAACAACCATTTCTTTCAAGGCCCGCCTGGTAACAATGTCAACACAGCGGCCGTATTCGGGCCTGCTGGTACCTTCCATAATGCCTGGGATCTCCCTAAACTGCCGCCGCACTTCTTCCACTACGGCATAGGCTGCACGGCCCACAGCACCGTTGGCAAGGGCGGAGAATAAGAAAACTACGCAGCCGCCGATAAAGAGGCCGGCCAGTACTTTAGGATTACTCAGCTCAAAGACTAGTTCCGCACCCCGTTCCGCCAGGGAAGAAGTGAAGTCTGAAAAGAGCACAATGGCCGCCAGGGCCGCCGAGCCGATGGCATAACCCTTGGTAACAGCTTTAGTGGTATTTCCGACAGCATCCAGAGCGTCGGTAATTTCGCGAACATTGCCTGGCAGCTCGGACATCTCGGCAATACCGCCGGCATTATCCGTTACCGGGCCATAGGAGTCAAGGGCAACAATCATACCTGTCATGGACAGCATAGCCATGGAGGCAATGCCGATGGCATACAAACCTCCCAGGCCACCGTCCCCGGCGCTTCCGATATAATAAGCACCTAGAGTACCGGCCACGATGGTCAAAGTAGGAGGTACGCTGGATTCCATACCTACCGATAAGCCGGTGATTATATTTGTGGCGTGTCCGGACTGTGAGGCGTAAGAAATTGACCTAACCGGACGGAACCTGGTGGAGGTATAATAGTCCGTAATATACATGATTACAACAGTGATGGCTACACCGATAAGAGCAGCATAGAAGTACGTAAGACTACCCAGCATGGTAGTTGTCGCCCAGTAAAAACCAATCAGGGCCAAAATTGCCGATGTCCAAACCCCTTTATACAGGGCACTCATGATCGCCTGGCCACCGCCCAGGCGTACGAAAAAGACACCAATGATAGAAGCGATAATAGCAATTCCACCTAACATAACCGGATAAAGAACGTATTCCTGCGAATGGAAAATCAAGTAACCCAGCAGCATCGCGCCGATGGCCGTAACCGCATAGGTCTCAAACAGGTCGGCGGCCATACCCGCGCAGTCACCCACATTGTCCCCCACGTTGTCAGCAATGGTAGCCGGGTTGCGGGGGTCGTCTTCCGGTATCCCGGCCTCCACTTTACCAACCAGGTCTGCGCCAACGTCGGCGCTCTTGGTATAAATACCGCCGCCTATCCGGGCAAATAGTGCAATCAAGCTGCCGCCAAAACCAAGGCCCACAAGTGCGTGAGGGTCCTGGAAAGCGAGATACATGCCGCTAACACCCAGGAGGGCAAGGCTCACGCACATCATACCTGTAACGGAACCGGCCTTAAACGCCACGCTGAGACCGTTATTCAGTCCTTCTTTGGCCGCCTCAGCCACACGGGCATTGGCCCGGGTTGAAACACCCATGCCCACATAACCGCAGAGACCGGAGAAAAACGCACCGATAACAAATCCGAGGGCTGTCTTCCAGCTAATGGCCAGGGCTATAGCAATAGCTACAATTATACCTACTATTGCAATAGTGGTGTACTGGCGGCTCAGATAAGCCATAGCACCTTCCTGCACCGCCCGAGAAATTTCCTGCATTTTTTGGGTTCCTGCGGGCTTTTTCATAACCCAGCTAATCAAAAAGGCCGCAAAAAGGATACCCAAGACGGCACAGCTAATGCCCACCCATACAACCCAACCAAAATCAGTCGTCAAAAAACTTCACCTCCAAAAAATTTAAATAATCCCGCAGAAACAAGGAAATCAGGCGTTAATTAGAATAATTAGTTAAAGTTAGTGAATAAAAAAACAATGAGAGCCAATCTGACCCCTTGCTTCCGCAACACCCGCTACATCATTCCCCAAGCATGGTTTGTCTCTCAAATAACAAAAATGACACCCCGTGCTGCGGCATGCGCGGGTAAATTAAAATAAACCACCTCCCTTCTAAACTGCGATAGTCCACTTACATGCAAATTACAAAAATTAACTTAGAGAAATTAATCACTAGGCTGATACAAAAAAACCCCTCAAGAAACAGCCCTTGTCATTTGATTCCTATAACAACTTATGCCTTTTAAAGGAATTTTATAACATATATCCCTTGAAAGCAAGTACCTTTAAAATCTTTTATTTTATTTATTATTCTCACTTATTATTACAGGGCATTAAAGCAGGTTTCTAAATTTACTTATAAAAAAGTACATCTAAAACCAGTGACATAATGCCAAAAGCCAGTGCCATTACTATGGTAACTTTCCCTAAAAATTCATCAAGCCCCTTTTTCTTGCCAAATAAGGTTTCAGCCCCCCCGGCAATTGAACCGGACAGGCCGGCACTTTTCCCGGACTGTAATAAAATAACGGCGATCAAAGCTAATGAAATTAAAACATGTAAGCCGGTAAGTACTGCCTTCAATTGCTTCCCCTCCCTCAACAATATTCCTGCGGCGGGCAATTTACACCCGCCGCCTTTTATTCACTTCTTCCGCATCATTTTATAACACATGCTGTGCCACAGGCAAGATTTAATGCCTAAAGTTTACACTTAAAGACTTGGTAAGTTGTAAAAAACATTTTTTCCTTTATAAAGGGCTAAGTCCCCTAAATCTTCTTCAATGCGCAGTAATTGGTTATACTTGACCACCCTGTCGGTGCGGGAGGGGGCACCGGTTTTGATTTGTCCCGCATTGACACCCACCACCAGGTCCGCGATGGTGGCATCTTCGGTTTCCCCCGAACGGTGGGAAACTATGGCCGTATACCCGGCCTGCTTGGCCATTTCAATGGCCTCAAGGGTTTCGGTAATGGTACCGATCTGGTTGAGCTTTATTAAAATAGAGTTCGCCACTCCCATTTCGATACCCTGCCTCAGGCGCCTGGTATTGGTGACAAACAGGTCATCTCCAACTATCTGTACCCGTCCACCCAGCTTCTTGGTTAGCTTCTTCCATCCTTCCCAGTCATCTTCCGCCAGCCCGTCTTCAATGGAAATAACGGGATACCTGGCAATCAGGTCGGCGTAAAACTCGATCATGCCGTCGGAATCCAGGGTTTTTCCTTCGCCCTCCAGAACATATTTGCCGTCTTTGTATAATTCCGTTGCGGCTGCATCCAGGGCCAGCACCACATCTTCACCAGGGCGGTAGCCCATGATCTCCACCGCTTCCACAATGGCATCCAGGGCTTCTTCGTTGGAACCGAGATTGGGAGCAAATCCTCCCTCATCGCCAACGGCGGTATTCAGGCCCTTCTTTTTTAAAACCCTTTTTAAGGCGTGAAAAATTTCCGCCCCCATGCGCAGCGCCTGGGCAAAACTTTCGGCTCCCACGGGCATAATCATGAATTCCTGGATGTCCACGTTATTGTCGGCATGCTTACCGCCGTTTAAAATATTCATCATGGGTACCGGCATCAGCCTGCCGTTCACTCCCCCCAAATACTGATACAGGGGAAGGCCCAGGCTGGCAGCGGCAGCTTTGGCCACGGCCATGGATACGCCCAGTATTGCATTGGCTCCGTATTTGCTCTTATTGGGGGTATCATCCAGCTTTATCAAAGTCATGTCCACGCCTACCTGGTCCGTGGCATGAAATCCCGTAATTTCAGGTCCCAAAACGTTATTGACATTCTCAACTGCCCGGATAACCCCTTTGCCGTGGAAACGTTTCGGGTCATTATCCCGGAGTTCCACCGCCTCGTAAGCTCCCGTGGATGCCCCCGAAGGAACGGCGGCCCGGCCCAGCGTGCCGTCCTCCAGCAATACATCCACTTCCACTGTGGGGTTTCCCCGGGAGTCCAGTATTTCCCTGGCAAAGACATCTACTATGGTTGCTGACATGGTTAAACCTCCCAGTATTTATTGGATTAAGGTTTTCCCGGTCATCTCTTCAGGCTGGGGGATCTCCAGCAGTTGTAATATAGTCGGGGCCACATCCTCCAGCCTGCCCCGGCGCAATTTTATGTTGTTACCGTCGGGCCTGACCAAAATAAAGGGAACCGGGTCAGTGGTATGCGCCGTATGGGGCTCCCCGGATTCATCCTGCATGACTTCGGCGTTACCGTGATCGGCGGTTACTATAACCGTACCGCCCTTATTCAATGTGGCTGTAACCACTTTTCCCACGCAATCGTCGACAGCCTCCACCGCCTTGACGGCGGCCTCCATTATACCGGTATGGCCAACCATATCCGGATTGGCATAATTCATAATAATAACGTGATATTTTTCTTTTTCCAGCTGCTCCTGGAAGGCCTTTGTAACCTCGTAGGCGCTCATTTCCGGCTTTAAATCATAGGTGGCAACTTTAGGCGAAGGTATTAAAATGCGCTCCTCTCCGGGGTTCGGGGGCTCTACTCCGCCGTTAAAGAAAAAAGTAACATGGGCATACTTTTCGGTTTCGGCCAGCCGCAATTGCTTTAAATTATGATAACTCAGAACCTCACCCAGGGTATTTACCAGCACCTGCGGCTTAAAGGCTACCGGTGCCTTTATGGTTTTATCATACTGGGTCATGCAAACATAATGCACCCTGGAACAGTCTTTCGGCCTTTCAAACCCGTCAAATTCTTCGTCCACAAAGGCGCGGGTTATCTGGCGGGCCCGGTCAGGGCGGAAGTTATAAAAAATTACAGCATCGCCATTATTGATTTTAGCCACCGGCATGCCGCCGGAATCCACTACCACCGAGGGCTGTATAAACTCATCAGTTTCCCCGCGGGCATACCCCTTTTTGACTGCCTCTTCCGCCGATTTTACCTTAAAGCCCTCTCCCAGTACCATTGCCCGGTAGGCTTTCTCCGTCCGGTCCCAGCGCCGGTCGCGGTCCATGGCATAATAACGGCCCACAACGGTGGCCACGGCGCCGGTCTCCATTTTTTTCATTCTTTCTTCCAGGGGGATTATGTATTCCAGTGCATTGTCAGGGGGCACATCCCTCCCGTCCAGAAAAGCGTGGATAAAAACATTTCTAATGCCCTGATCCCTGGCCAGTTCCAGCAGGGCGTAAAGGTGCTCTATGTGGCTGTGCACCCCTCCGTCGGAAAGGAGGCCCATCAAATGCAAAGCGGTACCCTTTTCCCTTACGTGCTCCACTGCATTTAACAGAACGTCATTATTATAGAAGCTGCCGTCTTTGATGGAGCGGGAAATGCGGGTTAATTCCTGGAAAACCACGCGCCCGGCACCCATGTTCAGGTGTCCTACTTCGGAATTCCCCATCTGGCCGTCGGGCAGGCCCACTGCCTCCCCCGAGCTCTCCAAAACCGTAGAAGGATATTTTTCCAACAGGCGGTCCATATTTGGCGTCCTGGCCTGGGCGATGGCATTTCCTTCTTTCTTTTCCGCTAGCCCCCAGCCGTCCAGAATGACCAGAACCAGGGGTGAGCTTGTCGAAGGCAAAGGATTTACCTCCCTCCGGCCGCCTTGACTATGGCGGCAAAACTGGCCGCATTCAAACTGGCCCCTCCTACCAGGGCCCCGTCGATGTCCGGCTGGGCCATAAGTTTTGCAGCATTATCCGGCTTCACGCTGCCCCCGTACTGAATGCGCACTTCCCCGGCCGCCTCTTCTCCAAAAATCTCAGCCAGCACCCTGCGGATAAAAGCATTCACCTGCTGAGCGTCCTCCGGGGAAGCGGTACGTCCTGTACCTATGGCCCATACCGGCTCATAGGCTATTACCAGCTTACGGGCCTGCTGGGCGGTCAGCCCGGCCAGGCAGCCCTCCGTTTGCCGGCGGACCACCTGCTCCGTGGTTCCGGCCTCCCGCTCCTCCAGCGTTTCCCCCACGCAAACTATGGGAACCAGGTTATGCCTGAAAGCGGTAAGTACTTTTCGGTTAACAGATTCGTCCGTTTCCCCGAAATACTGGCGGCGCTCGGAATGACCTAAAATTACATACTTGCAGCCAATTTCCGTAAGCATTCCCGGGGATACTTCCCCGGTATAAGCTCCCTCGTCTTCCCAAAACATATTTTGGGCGCCCAAAGCTATTTCCTCTTGCTTTAAAATCTCAGCTACGGGCGCCAGGGCAGTAAAGGGAGGACAAATTACCACTTCGCATTCCGTGTCCTCCAGCCTGTTAAGAAAATCCCGGGCGAAACTGACGGCCTGGGCAACGGTCTTATGCATCTTCCAATTAGCTGCTATTACGGGCCTGCGCATAATACCCCTCCTACTTATCCTGCAAGGCAGCTACTCCCGGCAGCGTTTTTCCTTCCAGGAACTCCAGGGAGGCGCCCCCGCCGGTGGAAACATGGGTGATGCGGCCGGCAACGCCGGCTTTCTTTACCGCGGCGGCTGAATCCCCGCCGCCCACCACCGTGGTGGCATTGCTGCCAGCCAGGGCTTCTGCCACTGCTATTGTCCCCTTGGCAAAAGGTTCCATTTCAAAAACCCCCATGGGGCCGTTCCATACTACGGTAGCGGAATTCTTAACAGATTTCCCAAAATTTTCGGCTGTTTCGGGACCTATATCCAGGGCCATCCACTCCGCCGGCACACCGTCCGCGGGAACCACCCTGGACTCCGCCTCAGGCTTTGCCTCGGGGGCAACCACCAGGTCTACAGGAAGCAATAACTCTATATTTTTATTCTCCGCCTTGGCAATTAATTCTTTTGCGGTTTCAATCTTATCGGGCTCCAGGAGGGATTTCCCCATATCATACCCCTTGGCCTTTAAGAAAGTGTTGGCCATGCCGCCCCCGACAATGAGGGTATCCACCTTTTCAATAAGGTTATCCAGCACCCCTATCTTGTCGGACACCTTGGCCCCCCCGATAATAGCGGTGAAGGGCCGCTCCGGATTATTGATCACTTTACCCAACATGTTAATTTCCTTTTCCAGCAAGAACCCGGCCACCGCGGGCAAATATTTTGCCACGCCCTGGGTGGAGGCGTGGGCACGGTGAGCCGTTCCGAAAGCGTCATTTACATATATATCACCCAGCTCAGCCAGCTGCCGGGCAAAGTTTTCATCGTTCTTTTTCTCGCCTTCATGAAAGCGCAAATTTTCCAGTAAAACCACATCTCCCTCGCGCATGCCCTTCACGACGGCCCGGGGAGCTTCACCCACGCAATCGTTCACTTTGGTAACAGGGCGGCCTAACAATTCTTCCAGGCGCCTGGCCACCGGGTCCATCCTTAATTTATCGTCAGGCTTCCCTTTAGGCCTGCCCAGGTGGGACATCAATATCACCCGGGCCCCCTTTTCCACCAGGTACTTTATAGTGGGTAAGGCAGCCCGGATGCGGGTATCATCGGTTATTTTCCCCGCATCATTTAAGGGCACATTGAAATCAACCCGCACCAGAACCCTTTTGCCGCCCACATCAATATCCTTCACGGTTTTTTTAGCCATATATACACCTCCGGTCCAGCCCCTAAATTCCCTTTTCAGCTATATAGGATACCAGGTCCACCACCCGGTTGGAGTAGCCCCATTCATTATCATACCAGGCCACCACCTTGACCATGTTATCTCCTATGGCCATGGTGGACAGGGCATCCACAATGGAAGAATGGGGGTCTCCGTTAAAATCAATGGAAACCAGGGGCAATTCGCTGTAAGCAAGTATACCCTTTAACGGCCCCTGGGATGCATCTTTTAAGGCGGCATTTACATCTTCCACTGTAACTGCTTTTTCCAGTTCCACCACCAGATCCACCACTGACACATTGGGCGTGGGAACCCTCATGGCCATGCCGTTCAACTTGCCCTTAAGCTCCGGCAGCACCAAAGATACCGCCTTTGCCGCCCCCGTTGTGGTGGGAATAATGGACATGTTGCCGGAACGCCCGCGCCTGATATCGCGGTGGGGCATATCCAGCATTTGCTGGTCGTTGGTTACGGCATGCACGGTGGTCATCAAGCCCTTGACAATGCCGAATTTTTCGTGAAGAACCTTGGCCACCGGCGCCAGGCAGTTGGTAGTACACGAAGCGTTGGAAACAATGTGATGCCGGGACGGGTCATATTTCTCTTCATTTACTCCCATCACCACGGTGAGACAGTCACCCTTTGCAGGGGCGCTGATAACAACTTTCTTAGCCCCGGCTTCCAAGTGCCTGGCAGCATCCTCAACTTTTCTGAACCTGCCTGTGGATTCCACCACAACCTGCACACCCAATTCTTTCCAGGGCAAAGCGGCAGGATCGCCTTCCGCCAGTATTTTAATTTCTTTGCCGTTAACCCAAAGGGAATCTCCCTCTCCTTTGACATCGGCTTCCATTATACCATGCACGGAATCATATTTCAAAGAATGGGCCAGAGTTTTGGCATAGTTTTCATTTACCTGCAGTCTCCGGGATTTATGGTTTATGGCCACCACTTCCAGATTGGGATTTCCGAGAGCCGCCCTGAGCACCAACCTTCCGATGCGGCCAAAACCATTAATCCCTACTTTTACTGCCATTATTACTCGCCACTCCTTTCAATAGTATGCCTCAGTGGACGTTATTTTTTTAATTATGATATACTTATTCGTTACTATCTCAATAGTTCCTTCCTTTTTTGGTTTTTTTATGTCAAAATTAATCGGACATTAAAAAAAGTATCGCTTAAATGCGATACCTTTTTTAAAAAATATATTCAACATTAATACCGCTTTCGCTTCCTTACAGGAGGGATGCCCAGTTCATCCCGGTATTTGGCCACCGTACGTCGCGATATTTTAATTCCTTTTTCCGCGAAAATCTCGGAAATACGCTGGTCATTTAGGGGGTTCGCCGGGTCCTCCGACTCTATCAACTCTTGAAGCATCTTTTTGGTACTTTGAGCGGAAACTGCATTCCCTCTGGCACCACTTAATCCCGAAGAGAAGAAAAATTTCATTTCAAAAACCCCCTGGGGAGTCTGGATATACTTGTTAGAAGTGGCCCGGCTCACGGTGGATTCATGTAAGCCGACTAATTCCGCCACTTTTCTCAAATTAAGAGGCTTTAAATATTTAATCCCGTAATCCAAAAAATCCCTTTGCAATTCAACCAGGCAGTTAGCTACTTTATATAAAGTCAGGCGCCTTTGCTCAATACTGCGTATCAGCCAGGCCGCCGCATTGAGCTTGGATTCAACGTAACGCCTGGTCTTGGCATCATGATTGTTTCCATCACCAAGAACTGCCCGGTAAGTGGAATTAATGGTCAGGCGGGGCATTGAAGTATCATTTATAAGAATTACATACTCCCCGTCCACTTTTTCCAGTATTACATCGGGAACAATATAACGGTTGTCTCCCGGAGAGAAAAAGTTTCGTCCCGGTTTTGGATCGAGGGTTTTCAAAAAGTCAGCAACCCTTTGAATTTCCTTTACAGATACCCCCAAAAGTTGGGCAAGCTGGGCATACTTACCTTTGGCCACATCCGTTAAATGCCTGGAAATAACCTGTTCCACCAATTTATCCTTTAATTCCATATGACGCACCTGAAGCAGCAGGCACTCCTGCAGCGTTCGGGCACCCACTCCAGGAGGATCAAAAGTTTGAATCAATTTCAGGACATCCATTACCTCGGAGAGGGAAACCTGCAAGTGTTCGGCTACATCCTCGGGAGAAATCTGCAAGTAACCGTTATGATCTATATTTCCAATAATATACTCACCTATATCCAATCCTTTTTCATCCACGTCCGCCAGGTGTAATTGAAAAGTTAAGTGTTCTCCAAGGGTAGGCGGCTGGCTAACGAAACTTTCAAAGGAATATTCTTCCTTTTCCTCTACATACTTCTCCTGGCGCGATATCCCCAGATCACTGCTATCATGGAAATACTCACGCCAATCGATATCGTACCGCTCATCTTGTTCCCGCTCACCGGTATAATCCCTTTCCAATTGCTCAGCCGGCGCTTCAGGTAAATCGTCCCTCAATTCCAGCAGCGGGTTTTCTTGTAACTGCCGTTCAATATAATTTTCCAATTCAAGGGATGATAACTGCAAAATGGTAATGGCCTGGCGCAACTCCGGTGTCATTATCAACTTTTGGGTCTGTTCAACATTCAGGCCAAAACCCATGCGCATCTCGATTCACCCCTTAAGTCTGACCCCAATCGCCAGAAAATTCTTTAATGCTTAATAATTCTTCAATTACATGCAAAAATCCTGCTAAAAAGTTATGTAAACTATAATTTACATTTATTGCTAATATTTATAACCAGGTAGCGCCTTTTTTTGACCATCAAAGCAGGGCGCCGTCTCCATTTTTACGCCCGGCAGCACCGCGGTATTCGCCCCTATTAAAACATTGGACCCCATCTCCACCCTGCCCAGGCGAAACTCTTCCGCCAAAAATTCATGGGTTAAAATGTTTGTATTATATCCTATGACGCTATTGTCGTCCAATGTAAATAAAAAAAGTGTTTCTTTACCCGCATCACTGCTTAACCTCCTCACCGCGCAAGTGCCCGGCTATTTCGCTTAACTTTCTCAACCGGTGATTTACCCCGGATTTACCCACGGGCGGTACCATCAATTCTCCCAGTTCCCGCAGACTTGCATCGGGATGCCGCAGCCTGGCCTCGGCTACCTGCCGCAGAGAATCCGGCAGCTTATTTAATCCCATTACTCTTCCAATTAATTTTATATCCTCCACCTGGCGCATGGCAGCAACAACGGTTTTATTCAAGTTGGCGGTTTCACAATTCACAAGGCGGTTTACCCGGTTCTTAACTTCCTTAAACACCCTTTTACTCTCAAAGTCCAGCAGGGCATTATGGGCACCCATTAAGTTCAGGCACCGGGATATTTGATCACTTTCCTTAAGGTACACCACATACCAATTCTTTCTGAAACTTATCCGGGCCGACAGGCCGAACCCTCCCAAAAGGTGCTTTATGTCTCTGGCATGGCGATGGTCACCGGTGGTTATTTCCAGGTGATAGTCCCGGTCGGGGTTGTTAACCGACCCTCTGCCCAGAAACAAACCCCGCAAGTAAGACCTGCGGCAACACTCGCGGGAAAGCAGTTTAGACGGGATACTTTCCTTAAGTAGACCTGACCGGCTCACTATGCCCAAATCCAGCAGTATCTCCCTCTTTTTTCCGGCCGGCACCCGCACCAGGTAAACATTGTTTTTACGCAAACGTACTTTGCGCCGCACCAATACCTCCGTACTTATGCCGAAAAGTTCCTTAACCAGAGAAAAAACTTTTCTGGCCACTGCCGCATTACAAGTACGGATGTCCAGGGATATTTGACCTCCGGTAATATGCAACGCGCCATCCATTTTTGCCAGGGCTGCCAGTTCAGCTTTTTTGCAGCAGCTACTACTTCCCATTACCCTGGCCAGTTCGTTTTTGGTAATTGTGGAAAAGCTCATCCCGCCCCCTCCTTCCATGAGGGCGCCGGCCGGGAAAAACCGAACCCCGCCCCCTGTTTTAGTTCCGGGTAAAGTTCAATGTCTCCGTTTTCTCCAGGGCCCCTTCTATAAGGCTACATATATCCAGCCGTTCCTCGGCCGCGTGCACCTTTTCCAACTTGGGCCTGGTACTAGGGTGCTTGGGGAGAAATAAAGTACAGCAGTCCTCGTAGGGCTGGATGGATATATCGTAAGTACCGATCTGCTGCGCCAGATCTACGATCTGACCCTTGTCAAAGCCCACCAGGGGCCGTAAAACCGGCATGCGGGTCACTTCGTTTATGGCCACCATACTTTCCAGGGTTTGACTGGCCACCTGCCCAACACTCTCACCGGTTATAAGAACCAGGGCATTGTTCCTTTCAGCCAGGAACTGGGCCATGCGGAACATGAAACGCCTCATTATGGTTACCCTGAGTTCTTCCGGGCAGTTTTTCTGGATTTCCTTTTGAATATCGGTAAAATGGACCACATGTAGATTGATGCGCCCCCCGTAACGGACCAGCACCCGGCACAAATCAATAACCTTTTCCTTAGATTTTTCCCCGGTAAAGGGGAAGCTGTGAAAGTGCACCGCCTCCAGCTCAATGCCCCTTTTCATGGACATCCAGCCCGCCACGGGACTGTCTATACCCCCGGAAAGAAGCAACATGCCCTTGCCGCTTACACCCACCGGCAGGCCGCCAGGACCGGGGATAGTTTCAGAAAAAACATAGGCATGTCCTTCCCGCACATCCACCGATACCACCATGCGTGGGTTATGTAAGTCCACCTTAAGTCCGGGCACATTCCGCAACAAATGGGCGCCAACCTTGCGGCTGAGTTCCATGGAATTTATGGGGAAGGACTTGTCGGCCCTTTTTACGGTAACGCGAAAAGTTACCGGCCCGTTGCTTTCACTGGAAATAATTCCTTCCCTTTCCATCCCTTGCTTCAAGGATGTTAAAGCAGCGTCGTAAATGACTTCAGGAGTTGCTTTCACCCGGCGGGCCGGGCTAAAGGATACTATGCCGAACACCCGGCGCAGGCGCTCCATTATTTCACCGGGTTCAATCTCTTCCGCTTCCACCATGAGCCGCCCCCGGAGCTTGGAAATTTTAGGGCGGCCCAGGTCAGCCAGGGCCCGCCGGATATTGGAAACCAGCCTGTTCTCAAAAACAGGACGGTTTTTCCCTTTAAGGCTTATTTCACCGTACCGTATCAAAACCAGGGTTTCGGGCTTGTAAGTTGCTTTTTCATTATTGTTATGCAAAGCTTCGCAGCTCCTTTACAGCTTCTTTTAATTTTTCTAAAACTATTTTAACTTCCTTGACGGTATTTTCAGGGCTGAAGCTAAATCGCACCGCCCCTTCCCTTTCCCGGTCGTTTAGTCCCAAAGACTTTAACACCCCGTGTTCCGCCGGCTTTCGAGCAGAACAGGCCGAGCCGGTAGAGATATATATGCCTTCACCTTCCAGCCAGTGTACCAGCACCTCTCCCCGCACACCTTCAAAGGATATATTTGCTATGTGGGGCGCGGCCCGGTGGCTGCCGGGAGGCGGCCCGTTCAAGCGGCAGCGGGGAATTTCTTCCAGTATACCTTCCACCAGCATTTTGCGAAGGCCGGCCATGTGTTCCGCCGCCCGCCCGCCTCCTCTTTCCAGTTTGGCAACCGCCGCACCAAAGCCCGCAATTCCGGGAACATTTTCCGTGCCGGAACGCAGGTCTCCCTCCTGGCCTCCCCCGGCCATGAGCGGCCGCAATGGAGTTCCGGCAGCCACGTACAAGGCACCCACTCCTTTAGGGCCATGAATCTTATGGGCACTTAAGGAAACCAGGTCAATACCCATTTCCCCGGGGGATAGCGGCAGCCTGCCCAGCGCCTGTACCGCATCCACGTGCCAAACCGGTATCCTGCCCCTTACCTTTGCCTTCTTAATTATTTTTGCTATTTCCTCCAGGGGCTGAACCGAGCCAATTTCGTTATTTACATACATGGTGGTGACTAGAATGGTATCCTTACGGAGGGTCCTCTCCAAGTCCCCGGGACGAATTACGCCCTCTTCGTCCACAGGCAGGTAAGTTACTTCAAAGCCGTCCTCCTCCAGGTCCCTGCATACATTTCTTACCGCAGGGTGTTCAATGGCAGTGGTAATTATATGCTTGCCCCGCCTGGACAGGGAATAGGCAACACCCTTTATGGCAAGGTTATTGGATTCGGTCCCTCCTGAAGTAAAAATCACTTCCTTGGGCAATACCCCCAAAATATCAGCCACCGCCTCCCGGGCCCGGCTTATTACCCTTTCCGCCTCAAGACCCTTCCGGTGGAGGGAAGAAGGGTTGCCGTATATTTTTTCCATGCATTCCACCACGGCCTGCACTACTTCCGGCACCGGCCGGGTGGTAGCACTGTTGTCCAGGTATATTTCCTGCATAAATAAAAAAGCCTCCTAATTAATTTTTTGACGGGATTAACGGGATTAACAGGATATAAAAATTAAGTTTATTTATCAGCCCTTTCTTACCACTAGTATACCGCGAAAAGGCTGAATCCTGTCAACCGTGCCGGATCCGTAACAAAGGCCCGGCTAAAAGCCGGGCCTACCTTCCCGTAACAGCGGCCTGCTTTTCCTTTTCTGGCCCGGGAGAACTTTCCCGGTGTTTGCTCAAGGAAATGACGCGGTTGCCCCTGTCCCGGTGCAGCATTACCAAATACATAATATATCGGGCCAGGCGGTCCGGGTGGTGCCGTACCATATTGCCTTCCCGAACCATATGGCCGGCCAGCACTTTCACCCCGAGTTTGGCAATTTCCTCTTCGTCAAATTTTACCGGCTCCGCTCCTTCCTTCCGGTAGCGGCTAAGAGTACGGCTGTGAATAACCTCATTATTAACCAGCACCCAGTCCACCACGGGGCCGGCATGGCTTAAAATAGCTCTGACATGATCTGCTGCGGTATAACCATCGGTTTCTCCAGGCTGGGTCATGACATTACATACATATATTTTAAGGGCCCGGGAACCTGCCAAAGCCTCGGGCATTCCGCGTACCAGCAAATTTGGCAGAATACTGGTATACAGGCTGCCCGGGCCCAAAACTATGGCATCTGCACATTGTATGGCTTCCAGAGCCTCTTTTACCGGAAAACAAACTCCGGGCTGCAGAAAAACCCGGCGGATCCTTTTGCCGCTTTTAGGAATCCGGGATTCCCCGCAAACAATTTCTCCGTCTTCCATTTCAGCGCAAAGATTTACATCCTCCAGGGTAACAGGCAGCACCTGTCCCCTTACGGCCAGCACCCTGCTAAGTGCCTTTATGGCCTCATAAAAACTGCCGTTCATATTGTTAAGGGCGGCCAATAAAAGATTTCCCAGATTATGCCCTGCTAATTCACCAAAAGGAAAGCGGTACTGAAGAAGTTTTTCCATGAGCGGCTCTTTATCCGCCAGGGCCACGAGGCAGTTGCGGATGTCTCCGGGGGGAAGCATGCCCTGGTCTCCGCGCAGGCGCCCGGAACTGCCGCCGTCATCGGCCACCGTCACTATGGCCGTAAGGTTGGAGGTATATTCTTTAAGGCCCCGCAATAACACTGAAAGCCCGCTGCCGCCACCTATCACTACTATCTTAGGGCCTTTTTTCAACTGGCGGCGCTTAAAAACCACATCCACCACGCTATCTCCAGGGACCAGGATTTCCATCAATGAGCGAAAAGCCCGGCCTAACCCCAGGTAAATTACTGCAAAACCTGCCACCACCAAGAAAATACCTGCGGGTAACAGCCTTTCGGCAATGGGACTCTGCAGGGCTGAAATAATGAAAAATTCGGGGAATATATAACCGGTCAGCAATATGCCCCCCGCTATGACCAGCAGCATTCCCGCCAGCCCCAGGGCCAGCCACCGTTTCACCTGCATTCCGGGGTATAACCATTTAACCAGCTTCATAACTAATCAGCCCCCAGGTTGGTGGTTAATGGTTGGTGATTATTTTCGGTCAACGTCCCTGTGCCGTACCGTCACCCGGTAACCTTTCTTGAGCAAAATATCCCCCAGGCGGTTAGCCAGGGTCACGGAGCGGTGCATACCCCCCGTACAGCCGATGGCAATCATCAGTGTCGTCTTTCCTTCCTCAACATACCTGGGAATCAAAAACTCGATCAAATCGCAGAATTTATGCATGAATTCTTTAGTTACCTCGGAATTCATAACATATTTCTGAACCCTTTCATCATTTCCCGTCAAGGGCCGCAGTTCCTCAACGTAATGGGGGTTGGGAAGAAATCGCACATCAAAAACCAGATCGCTGTCCAGGGGAATTCCGTATTTGTAACCAAAGGAAATAACGGTGATAAACAGGTGATGCTTCCCGTCAACCCCTTGTCCGAAAAGGCTAATTATCTCTTCTTTTAATTGCTGATTGGTCAAATCAGAAGTATCAATAATTTTATGAGCCCTTCCCCTCAAATCTTCCAGGCGGGTCCTTTCCTCTTGGATATTGCGGAGTATTTCTCCGTGATTACCCAGGGGATGCCGGCGGCGGCTTTCTTTATACCGGCGCACAAGGGTCTCGTCGGAGGCCTCCAGGAAAAGTATCTCAAACTCCACACCCTGTTTTTCTAACTCAGATAATACTTCAGAAAGGGCGTTAAAGAATTCCCCGCCCCGGATATCTACAACTAATGCTATATTATTAATTTTTTGTTTTGATTGTGCACACATCTCGGCAAATTTTGGAATTAAAGTGGGGGGTAAGTTGTCCACACAAAAATACCCAATGTCCTCCAAGCTGCGAAGGGCCGTGGTTTTGCCCGCTCCGGACATGCCGGTAACAATTACTAACTTGGACAACTCATCACCCCCTAGAATGGATGTTGGAAGTGGGGAGTTAGAGGAACCGCGTTCACAACCTGCCCTGCGGGAACATCCCACTTCATTAAAAGGGATATACCCTTGTCCATTTCACCTACAGTATCGGGATAATGGGCGTCACTGTTAACCACCACGGGCGCCCCCCAGCGGAGGGCGGCATTTATAACATCATCCTTATTATATTCATGTCCAGTGTTAATTTCCATAGCGCAATGGGTATTGGCCGAGGCCCTGGCAACCTCGTCCAAATCCACTGCCATCATTAAGCCGGGGTGGGTTACCACGTTTACCGGGTGTTTATACATGGCATCGACCAGGGCCTTGGTATTAATATTACGCATGCGGCTCTGCAAGAAGCGGCTTAAGCGTCCCAATTGATTGGGCAAAACCCAGCCCAGAGTTTCCTCCAGGGATTCCGCCATAACCTGGGGGTGCAGGCCTACCAGCAAAATGTCCATCTGTTTGCTTATTTCCGGGGGAATGTCTATACTCCCGTCCAGGCTGGTAACATTGGCTTCCGCTCCCAGTAAAACCCGTACCGGATAACGCTCCTTTAAGGCCATGATATCTTTCTTAATATCCAGGTAGGTGTCCGGACTTTCCACTCCGATAAAAATGCCCCGGGGACCGTGGTCAGTAATGGCTATTTCAGTAAGCCCCTTTTGTGCCGCCGCACGCACGTTATCTTCTACTGTGCCCCTTCCGTCACTATACCGGGTGTGGGTATGCCAGTCAGAAACCACCCTATAAGTTTTCATATTACCTTCCGGCCAGCTCGGCCTTTAGATAGTCTATTATTCTAACCGGGCCGGGATCTATACCGTACAGGGCGGCCAGGTACACGCTGGCATAATCCCCCAAATAAATTAGAGAATACATTCGCGCCAGCATACCCTGCCCGGAGGACTTGATTTCCATTACACCGGAAACCGCCCTGGCCACAATGCCCCTGGTTATTTCCATGCGGATCTTCACCCGGGGGTGATCTTCTTCGTCTTTAAGTATTACAACGTATAGCTTTTCCAAAAATTCTTTGGGCACTTCAAAGCCCACCAGCTCATTGTGGTTTAACTCGGGAAGTACATTCCAATAAGCCGGCGCCTTGGCATTTTCATTTATTTGGCCCTTAAAGCGCTGGGCCACCACCTCGGTGGTGCCGCTGGCCCCCCAGATGACCGGAATCCTGTTGTAAAAATCCCGGGCCAGCTGTTTGGCCAGATTGTCTTCCAGGGAAGCTTCCGGCTTTAAATTTTCCCTGATTTCCTCCAGGTGCTCCACCAGTTCCCTCACTTCGGTTTCCAGGCCCGACAGCAGTCCCAAGCGCTCCAATACGGCAAGGGTGGGAATAAAAAGATACCCGGTGGCGGCGCGGGGAGCAAGCCCGCCGGGGACAGTTATTACCGGCACCCCGTCCCTGTCCGCAAGCTCCTTCAGCTTCCCCCCGGTGGTAAGGGCAACGATGGGGCAGCCCCTGTTGCGGGCTTCCTCGTAAGCACTTAGCGTCTCCTCGGTATTTCCCGAATAGCTCACTACAAATACCAGGGTGCTCCGGTCCACGTATGCAGGCAGGACATAGTCGCGGTTTACGGCCACGGGGACAGCCATTTTCCCGGCAGAATATACCCGCAGCAGGTCTCCCCCTATGGCCGACCCGCCAAGCCCGGTAACCAAAACATTGCTGATTGCCCCGGTCACGGGAAGGGGCCCCTGGGTGCCCAGCCTCCAGGCATTGGCACACTGCTCGGGAAGCCCCCACAGGACCCCGAACATGTTCATACTGTCCACGTTATACATGGCTTGCGGGTCTTTCAGTACGGCTTCTATATTCATTCCGGCACCTGGTTTCCCCGGTAACAGCCGGGAAACCAGGCTCTTCACCTCCCGAAATTATATTTAATCAACCGGCTCCTTTCAAAAATAGACCTTCTTTTATAGCATAAGCAGCGGAAAGATCCACTATACAAGAATTTAAGAGCCGCCCGATATCACCGATATGGCAAGGGCCAGGGCGCCCATAACTCCCACCCTTTTACCCAGCTTTGCCGGGACAATGCGCACGGCTTCCCGGGATGTTTTTAAAGAGTGGCGGGCAAATTCATCTTGTATCGGATTCCAGAGGAACCTGCCGGCATTCATTACCCCTCCTCCCAGCACTACCATTGCCGGGTTCAATAAATTTACCAGGCTGGCTATGGCCCGCCCCAGCACCCTTCCTGCATCTCCTAATATGATCAATGCCTCCGGGTCGCCGCCGGCGGCGGCCCGGGAAATGTGCTCGGCGGTAACATCCTCCACATTCCCCCCGGCTGCAGCAAGGATATTCTTACCCCGGCCCTCCCTTATGAGGGCCCTGGCCCTCCGGGCCAGGGCCGTACCTGAAGCTACGGCCTCCAGACAGCCGCGGCTGCCGCAACTGCAGGCGGGCCCCGCTTCCTCGACAACCATATGCCCAATTTCACCGGCGCCCCCGGCAGTTCCGTGGTAAATCTTTCCGTTTAAAATGAGGCCTCCTCCCACCCCGGTGCTCACCGTCATGTAAATCATGTCCCGGACTCCTATTCCGGCACCGAAGGTTTTCTCCCCCAGGGCGGCAAGGTTGGCATCATTATCCACGGCAACCATTATCCCCAGGCGTTCCTGTAACAGGCCCGCCAGGGGCACATTTTCCCAGCCCAGGTTTGGTGCCTGGTAAACCGTACCGGTACGGGGATCCAGGGGCCCCGGCGCGCCCACTCCCACGGCCTGCACTTTACCGCCGTGACCCGCAGCAGTACACACCCGGTCAAGGGTGGCACAGATATTTTCCAGCACCCGTTCCATTCCTGCACCCGCCTCCGTGGGCACCTGTACCTCGGCCAGCACGTTACCCTCCATATCGGCCAGGGCGGTATAAATTTTGGTACCGCCCAAATCCACCCCTGCAACCAAATTCTTCAATCAGATCACCCCTTATCCTTCACCCAGCACAAACTTCCTTAGAACATGGCCCACACCGTCTTCTTCATTGGACAGGGTGACGTAATCAGCCCTGGCCTTTATCTCTTGCCGGGCATTGCCCATTACCACTCCCAGCCCGGCCCAAGCGATCATTTCCAGATCATTGTAACTGTCCCCCACTGCCATTACTTCCTCCCGGGACACTCCCAAATAACCGGCAACGGCCTCAAGGGCATGCCCCTTGGTGGCAGAGGGGTGGGAAAACTCCAAAAAGTGGGGTTTCGATTTGGTTATATGTAAACTTTCCCCGTAAACGGGTTTGAGTTCCGCCGCCAGTTCGTCCAACAGGTGCTCCTGGGAAACCACTAATACCTTGGTGGGGTCCTGCTTTTTCGCAGTTAAAAATCGTTCCAGGTCCCCCACCACTTCCAAAGGAATCCGGGAAAGGGCCGCGTAACGCCTCCCTTCTTCCGTATCCCTGGCCACGTAGAGAAAATCGTCCACATAAATATTTATGTGATATCCATACTTTTTAACCCTCCGGATAACATCCATGGCCAGTTCAAGGGGTACCGGCCGGTGGTACAGCACCTCTCCACTGCCGGAATGTTTTACCAGTGCTCCCTGGTAAGTAATCAGGGGCCCATTTATGCGGAGTTCCCTGGCAAAGGGCAAACTTGAACGAAACATGCGCCCGGTGGCCAGGGTTAGATGCACCCCCCTGTTCATTACTTCAGACAGAACTTCCCGGGTTGCCTTTGCAACTTTTAAGTCTTTTCCCAGCAAAGTATCGTCAAGATCCAGCGCCACGAGTTTGTACATATGTAAAATTACGCCTCCATGTTGTTATTATTTACTGAAGTTTCAATCTTATCTTTTTATTTCGTCGCATTGTTGCAGTTTACTACACTGCGAATTATATTTAATCTTTCGACAATAAGAACTTGATTGAACAACTGTATCCCATACAACTACCGCCTGCCCGTTTCCAAATAATATGTTACGGCAGTAGATTTTTCAATTAATTAGAAGGTACCGGGACAAAAAAGTGGTAATATATCACCGGGAAGTGATAATTATGCCAGTTACCATGAAAGATATCGCCGACCTAATGGGAAATTTTACAAGGCGCCTTATTAGCAGCGGCTACCGGCCGGAGTCCGTGAAAAGGGCGGTTGCCAAGAACGCCAAGCTGATGGCTCACTCCGTAATAATCGACCAGATCTTAAAACCGGGCGATTGCCAATCATGTCAAACTACCCACGGGTGCACCGAGTGCACCATCTACCAGGAGGGTGCCACCAGGAGGGTACCGGGACACGGCAATCCCAGTTCACCCATTATGTTTATAGGGGAAGGGCCGGGAGAACACGAGGACATGTTCGGCATCCCTTTCATCGGAATTGCCGGGACGGCTTTGACCATGTGGCTGGAAAAAATGCCCTTAAAAAGGGAACAGGTCTACATAACCAATGTGCTCAAGTGCCGGCCCAGGAATAACCGCACTCCAAACCCCAGTGAGTGCCAAACCTGTATCAGGGAACACCTGCAGCAGGAAATTAAAATGATAAAACCCAGGGTAATTGTGGCCGTCGGAGGAGTGGCCTTGAAGGGATTAATTCCGGAAGCCCCCGGTATAACTCAGGCCAGAGGAAATTGGTTTACTTATAACGGCATACCTTTAACCCCTATTTTTCACCCGGCCTATGTCCTTCGCAAGGTTAATGCCGAGTTTATCGAAGTAAACAAGCTGGTATATAAAGACCTTGTGCAGGCATATTCCAGAATATAGTATCCTGACTGAACCAGCGTCAATAATCAGCTTACAT
The DNA here is from genome assembly GCF_056316025.1 of Desulfofundulus sp. JL263-se. Taxonomy (NCBI): domain Bacteria; kingdom Bacillati; phylum Bacillota; class Clostridia; order Eubacteriales; family Peptococcaceae; genus Desulfofundulus; species Desulfofundulus sp. JL263-se. Next base: position 2,806,605 of record NZ_CM149993.1, read on the forward strand.
ATCTTTTAGGAGGAACTTGCAGCCAGCCTTTTATTTTTCCATATTTGCACAAATTGTTAAATATATCTAATTCTTCCTTTAAAAAATCAATAAACATATCGCGCAGAGGATCATTGGTAACTATTGAACGAACAGTACGAATATGATCCTCCAAAAAGTTCTGTATGCCCATAAAAATTTGTTTAAATATGAATTCATCTTCTAATATTTCACTATTTGCAGTAATATTCACGCTTTTAGGCGGCCTGTCAGGTAAAGCCATTTTAAATTTGTTCATCTCTTTTTCCAATTTATCCACTTGTTTTTCTAAAGTACTCGCTAACCCTTCCCCTATAATATATCTAAAATCAGGGTCGTGAACAAAATTCTGGTATATTTGGGTCATTTGTATAATATCGTACCTGGTAACCAGGTGATCCCACAACAAAAATGCTTCCCCAGTACTTAATACAGGCTTTCTGGCAGTTTCTGCCCTTCCTATATGGAAGTTACCTATTTGAACCATGCGAACACTCCTTATAAAAGAGTTATAACGTGTTTATTTAGACACTAAATATTTTATCTCAAAATCCTTCCTTTAAACGTTAAACAAATTTCCATAAAAAGCAACCGGTCTGGCGCCCGGTTGCTGTTTGGGAGAATTTTTCCACGAAAGTATTATCTTTAACAAGCAGGATTTAACTTGGAAAATTTCTCCCAAATTTGGGAGAATTTTTCCACGAAAGTATTATCTTTAACAAGCAGGATTTAACTTGGAAAATTTCCCCCGAAAGGTGAGTATATTCTCCGGAGGAAAAAGTGGGTTGAGGTTAGAAATAAGGAACTCCGGGTTGGTGAGTTTTTCGGGAGGGCCTTTGTGTGAGCTCTACTACCGAAAAAGGAACTAGAAAAAGCGGGGGATGAGAGTACTCCGGCATTTATTCCACAATATACCCTTTATTAAGCCTTTTCGCCTTTGTTGATGCCAAGCTTGATCTGTTGATTGCATTTTCCACGACTTCGTAAAAATTTTTTGCCTTGCCGGGAAATTTACTGCCGGCAGCGCAAATACCCGCCGATACGGTAACGGGGACCCCGAACCCGGAAGTTTCAGCGGCTATTTTACTTATAACTTCACTTGTGAGGGTCTCGGCTTCTTCGAGTTTTTTAAGGGTGACGATGACAAACTCGTCACCGCCGTACCTGCACACATAGTCGCGTCCCTGTTCCGTATTTTCCCGCAGTATTCTCGCTATCTCCTTGAGGCACCTGTCACCGTAAATATGCCCGTACTTTTTGTTTAACTCCCCGAAATTATCAATATCAAGTAAAATGACGGAAATCTGCTGCCCTTTGCTTAATATCCCGGCGGCAAGTCGATATATGTATGCAGAATTATAAGCCCCGGTAAGCGGGTCGTACAATTGACTGGTATACTTCACTAATTGGGCCTTGGTTAGAATTCCCACCAATTTGCCGTTTTCCAATACCGGTAAACGTTCGATCTTGTGCTCTTCCATTAAACCGGCGGCATCCCAGGTTGTATCCAGTGCCGAGCAACAAATTACCCTCCTGGTCATTGCATCGGCTACAATCCTGTTGGGATGGTGGAACCGTACATCCCTTGATGTGATAATACCCACCAGATTTTCATTTTCAACAACCGGCAGTCCCCCTATATCATGCCTCTGCATATATTTTGCGGCCTGCAAAACACTTTCTCCGGGGCCAATTGTAAACACTGGAGTTGTCATGATATCTTTTACACGAAACATCTACAGATCAACTTCCTTTGAAACGGAAACTGTAACACTTATTTTTGCTTTAATCAAAGATTCTTCACTGGTTAATTTGTTAGCTTCTTCAAGTATGAAATCGAGCAATATATCCCGTGATATCCAGTTAAAAAGAATGCTTTTGACAACTACGGCTTCTACAGGGCTGTCCTGGACTGGTATTATCTCATACTGCCCGGGAGCGAGGGCATCCACCATCCTTCGCACCGCCTCGGGACCTATGGGTGCACGCCTGCCAATTAACAACACATCCTGCATTGGAGGAAGGTCAAATTCGGAAAAATGGACTTCCAGCTCAGCTTTCCTTCTGCCGGAACCTACTTTCTTCTTATCCACCATAAAAACCTCTTTTCAACCTATGCCACGGAGAAGAATATCAATATCTAAATATTCACCAAAATTCCGCACATTGTAACGGTTTTTCAAAAAATCCAGTATAAATGTTTCAAATGCTTCCACCAAATACGGTGCAAACTGGGTACCTTTATTTGCGTTCAATTCTTGCAGGGCACCGGTTAACGTTCTTGTTTCCTGGTAGGGGCGAGAACTGGTCATGGCATCAAATGCGTCTGTTATGGTTACAATACGAGCTAGTTCCGGTATTTCTTCCCCGGACAGGCCTTCATAACCCTTTCCGTCCCAGCGCTCATGGTGATAAAGAATTATGGGCAGGTACCTGCGGGCATTTTTAAACTGGCTGATCATTTTAGCACCTAAAACCGTATGTTGTTTAATAACCGCAAATTCTTTTCCTGTTAGCCTGCCGGGTTTATTTAAAATACCTTCATCAATGCAGCTTTTACCGATGTCATGGAGCAAAGCACCAACGGCCAGTGTTTTTATTTGCTCGGAAGTATGGCCGAGATATTCGGCCAATTTTATGGATAAATAACACACGTTGCGAGAATGTTCGAGCAAATCTTCGGAAAACCCTTTTAAAATGGTTTTGACAAGTTCCGGATTGAAGTGCAATTTTTTTACCCCCACGGTAACACAAGGCATATTCATCGAGGCAGGGGGGAATACATACTATAGTTAAAAATAACACTGTTTCTCCCGCAGCCTGGCGATCATGGTGCTTGTACGCACTTTAGACCCATGGCTTTGCGCCCTACTCTTTCGATGTAGTTTGCCTTTGTGAAACAGATATTTTGAACTACAGGAATTATTATACAACTACCGGGCGACAAATTTCAATAAAACTAAACCGGCAGTGTAATTAATTGGTCTTTTTGTTCCAAAATCTTGGAAAATTTGCGGAGATTTACATGAGGAAATTCCATGCTGAAAAAAATTATTGGTGAAAATATACGCCGCCTCAGGCGACAACAGGGATTAACTCAAAAAAAAGCGGCACTCCGTGCCGGCTTTACCCCCTCCTATTGGGGATATCTTGAACGTGGACAAAAAAACCCGTCCGTGGAACTTATCGAAAAAGTTGCAGATACCCTCGATGTTGAGCCATACCTGTTATTCGTTGATTCACCGGACAAAAAACTGCCTGCCGAACTAATGCAATTACTTTACAGAATAAGCAGTATGGGATCCCAGCATATTGAATTTGTTACCACGGTCTTAAAAGCTTACGTAAAAACACTCAAAGAATAGCGAAAAACCGTAACCGGCAGTTTACCGCCCGGTCCGCCGGAAAAAATTATAAACCGCCTCGGCAGCCCGGCAATTCATGCCGGGAACCGCAGCCAGTTCTTTTATACTGGCCTTTTTAATTTCCTCTATGGTACCAAAGGCTTTCAACAATTCCCGGCGCCTTTTGGGCCCTATACCCTCCACCTCGTCCAGAAGGGAGCGCAAGGTCTTTTTATCTCGCACTTTGCGGTGATAAGTCACGGCAAAGCGGTGAGCTTCGTCCCGCAGCCGCTGCAGCAGGTGCAGGGCCCTTGAGCCCCCCGGCAACCTCACCGGTTCCGGTTTTCCCGGTATAAAAATTAATTCCTCCCCTTTAGCCAGCCCGAAAGCGGGAATGTAATCATAGCCTGTCTCCTGCATGGCAGATATTGCGGCTGAAAGCTGCCCCTTACCGCCGTCCACCAGCACCATCTGGGGCAGGCGGTAAAATTTTGCTTCTTTGGTGGATAATTGACCGGTGTTAATCAATTCCTTTTCCTCTTTGGCCCTGGTAAAACGGCGTTTTATAACTTCTCGCATAGCCGCGTAATCATCGGCCCCTTCTACGGTTTTTATCTTAAACTTGCGGTACTGGCCCCTGGCCGGCCTGCCTCCCTCGAAAACAACCATGGAGGCAACGGCGCTGGTCCCCTGGATGTTGGAAATATCGTAACACTCCAGCCGCTCCGGAAATTCTTCCAGCTCCAGGGTCCCGGCCAATTCCTCCAGCGCCTCCCTCGTATCCTCCCGGCGAACAAGCCGGCCGGCCTCTTCTTCCTGCAGCACCAGCAGGGCATTTTTTCCAGCCATTTCCACCAGTTTCCTTTTCTCTCCCCGGCGGGGAACCCTTATATACACCTTACCGCCCCGGCGCTCCGAAAGCCACCGGGAGAGCAGATCTATTTCTTCTTCCAGCAACTCCTCCACCAGTATTTCCCGGGGAATAAATTCCGCCCGGTGGTAATATTGCTTGAGAAAAGAAGTAAGAATTTCAGCCCGCTCCAGGTGTTCCGTTCCGTCCAGAATAAAGTGGTCCCGCCCGATGAGCTTTCCCCCCCGGATAAAAAACACCATAACGCATACCGCCGACGTGCCCCGTCCCATGGCCACCACATCCTGGTCCTCCTGCCCCGAGGAAAGTACCTTTTGCTTTTCCACCACTTCCTCAACCGCCCGCAGCTGGTCCCTTATCTCCGCTGCCTTTTCAAACTCCAGGTTTTCCGCAGCCTTTTCCATGCGGGCCTTCAGGTTTTTAATTACTTCTTCCTGCCGGCCTTCCAAAAACAGTACCACCTGGTTAATCATTTCCCGGTATTCATCTTTATCCACCAGGCCGGAGCAGGGTCCCAGGCAGCGCTTTATATGGTAATTCAGGCACGGCCGGCCCTTGGGGGCCGGATTTTTCTGCTTGCAGGAGCGGAAAGGGAAAAGTTTTTTCAAAAGGCGCAGGGTTTCGTGCACCGCGCTCACCCTGGTATAGGGGCCGAAGTAACGGGCCCCGTCCTTTAAAAGTCGCCTGGTTATAAAAACCCGGGGAAATTCCTCGTTAAGGGTGACTTTCAAGAAAGGATAGCTCTTGTCATCCCGCAGGTAAACATTGTAGCGGGGGCGGTATTCCTTAATCAAGTTGGATTCCAGGATTAACGCCTCCACCTCGGTATCGGTGACTATATAGTCCAGGTCCGCCGCCCTATTCATCATGGCCCGCACCTTGGGGATTTTTCCCGCTTCCTTGCGAAAGTAGCTGCGCACCCTGTTTTTCAGGGAAACGGCTTTGCCGACATAGATGACTTCCCCGTTTTTGTCCTTGAATAAATAAACGCCGGGCTTTTCCGGCAGGTAAGACAGTTTATCCTGTAACGTCACTTTATCACCCCCTTGAGGTGGTCCAACCCCGCCCCTGTGTCCCCCATTCCTCCAATGGTATCATCAGATAATGCTACCTTTAAAGAAAATTGGGCCTGCCCGGATTTGAGAACCTTCTTAAGATATTGGCCCGTATAGGAAGACGGGGTGGCAGCTACTTCTTCGGGAGTGCCGGCGACCACCACGGTTCCACCCCTGTCTCCCCCTTCAGGGCCTAAATCTATAACATAATCGGCTGTTTTAATAACGTCCAGGTTGTGCTCGATAACCACCACCGTGTCCCCGGCGTCAACCAAGCGGTGCAGCACGTTCAGCAGGCGGTGAATGTCGGCTGTGTGCAGCCCGGTGGTAGGCTCGTCCAGGATGTAAAAAGTCCTGCCGTTGGAGCGCCTTGACAGCTCGGTGGCCAATTTCACCCGCTGGGCCTCGCCCCCGGAAAGTTCCGGGGCTGGCTGGCCCAGCCGGATATATCCCAGGCCCACGTCCTGCAGGGTTTTCAACCTGCGGTGAATCTTGGGTATGTGCTTGAAGAATTCCACCGCCTGGTTTACAGTCATGTCCAGCACGTCGGCAATATTTTTGCCCTTGTAGGTTACCTCCAGGGTTTCCCGGTTATACCGGCGCCCCTTGCAGACCTCACAGGGGACGTAAACGTCAGGCAAAAAGTGCATTTCTATTTTTATAATGCCGTCCCCTCGGCAGGCCTCGCACCGCCCGCCCTTGACATTAAAGCTGAAGCGCCCGGGCTTGTAGCCCCGCACCCGGGACTCGGGAGTTTGGGCAAATAATTCCCGGATATCGTTAAAGACCCCGGTATAGGTGGCCGGGTTGGACCGCGGGGTGCGGCCGATGGGTGACTGGTCCACCTCGATGACTTTGTCCAGGTGCTCCAAGCCCCGGATTTCCCTGCACTCTCCTGGCTTTACCTTAGCCCCGTGCAGTTCCTGGACCAGCTTCTTGTATAAAACTTCGTTCACCAGGGTGCTCTTGCCGGATCCCGAAACCCCGGTTACACAAATAAAAGTTCCCAGGGGAAAATAAACGTCTATTTCCTTTAAATTATGGGCTTTAGCCCCGATTACTTCAATTCCCTTACCGTTTCCCGGCCTGCGCGCCGGCGGCACGGGAATAAATTTCTTCCCGCTAAGGTACTGTCCGGTCAGGGACCTGGGCTCGGCCATAATATCCTCCACCGTACCCTGGGCCACCACCCGGCCTCCCTCCACCCCGGCCCCCGGACCGATATCCACAATGTGATCGGCCATGCGAATGGTATCCTCGTCGTGCTCCACCACGATTAAAGTGTTTCCCACATCCCGCAGGTGCAATAATGTTTTCAGAAGCCGGTGATTGTCCCGCTGGTGCAGGCCGATACTGGGCTCATCCAGGATATACAGCACACCCGTAAGGCCGCTCCCTATTTGGGTGGCCAGGCGAATGCGCTGGGCCTCCCCTCCGGAAAGGGTTCCCGCCGCCCGGTCCAGGGTGAGGTAATCCAGGCCCACATTCACCAGGAAACCCAACCGCTCTTGTATTTCCTTGAGCACCTGGCGGCCTATAATTCTTTCCCGCCGGGTAAGCTCCAGGTTTTCCAAAAACTTACTGGCCTCCGACACCGGCATAGCGGTCACTTCGTTAATGGCCTTACCGCCCACCTTGACCGACAGGGCCTCGGGCCTCAGCCGGGCCCCCTTACAGGCCGGGCAGGGTCTGGTGCTCATATATTTCTCTATTTCTTCCCGCTGGTACTCGGATGTTGTTTCCCGGTAACGCCGGGCCAGGTTATTTATTACGCCCTCAAAGGGTGTGCGGTACCGGTGCCGGCGCCCGAAGGTATCCACAAGTTCCACGTCCACCGGCTCCCTGCCGGTGCCGTAAAGGATCTTGTCCAGGTCCCGGGGATCCATATCTTGCACAGGCACGTCCAAACTAAAGCTATATTTCCGGGCCACCGCTTCCAGGTAGCGGTAAGCGTTGGTGCTCTTTATCCAGCCCTCAATGGCCCCACCGGCAATGGACTTGCGGCGGTCGGGAATAATCAAATCCGGGTCCACTTCTTTCTTAATCCCCAAGCCGGTGCATGCGGGACACGCCCCGTAAGGGCTGTTAAAAGAAAACAGCCGGGGCGTAATTTCCGGCAAGCTGAAGCCGCAGTCGGCACAGGCAAAAAGTTCGCTGAAAAGTATTTCCTCCCCATCCACCACCGAGGCCACCGCCAGGCCGCCGCTGTGCTTCAGGGCCACTTCCAGGGAATCGGCCAGGCGCCGGGCGGAATTGGGGCGGATTATTATCCTGTCCACCACTATTTCAATGGTATGTTTTTTATTTTTATCCAGGGAAATTTCCTCGTTTACATCCATCACCCGGCCGTCCACCCGCACGCGAACAAAACCTTCCCGGCGAATTTCCTCCAAAACCTTTACGTGTGTGCCCTTTCTCCCCCTGACCACCGGGGCCAGGAGCTGTAGCCGGGTTCCCTCGGGGAGTTCCAGCAGGCGGTCCACCATTTGCTGCACCGTCTGCCTGGCAATGGGCCTGCCGCAGCCCGGGCAGTGCGGGCGCCCCACCCGGGCAAACAAAAGGCGAAGGTAATCATAGATTTCCGTTACCGTACCTACCGTGGAGCGGGGATTATGGGAAGTGGTTTTCTGGTCAATAGAAATGGCGGGGGAAAGGCCCTCTATATAATCCACATCGGGCTTATCCATCTGTCCTAAAAACTGGCGGGCATAGGCCGAAAGGGATTCCACGTAGCGCCGCTGCCCTTCGGCATAAATGGTATCAAAGGCCAGGGAAGATTTTCCGGAACCGGAAAGCCCGGTAATGACAACCAGCTTATTCCTGGGAATTTCCACGTCTATATTCTTAAGGTTGTGGACCCTTGCACCCTTTACTTTTATTTTTTCCAGCATTCTTCCTTCCTCCAGCTCATTATCTGAAACCGCATAAATTTTACCCTACGGAAGGCTCCACGTACTTACTCTTACCCCGCAGTTCCAGGCGCAGTTCGATAATCATATCCCGCAGCTGGGCGGCCTTCTCAAATTCCAGCTTGCGGGCAGATTGCTGCATTTCCTTTTCCAGCCGGGCTATTTGCTTCTTGATTTCTTTCTTAGTCAGCTTTTTATCGTGCTTGGTAACGTAAGGTACCTCCGGTTCGGCGGCCCGGGTGGCCTCGATTATTTCCCGCACCGCCTTTTTGACGGTTTGGGGAGTTATTCCGTGTTTTTTGTTAAATTCAATTTGCTTCTTGCGGCGGCGCTCGGTCTCCTTTATGGCCCGGTCCATGGAACCGGTAATCCTGTCGGCGTACATGATCACCTTCCCGTGGACGTTACGGGCCGCGCGGCCGATGGTCTGGATCAGCGAGCGCTCGGAGCGCAAATAGCCTTCCTTGTCGGCATCCAGTATGGCCACCAGGCTGACCTCGGGCAGGTCAAGGCCCTCCCGGAGGAGGTTGATGCCCACCAGCACGTCAAAGACGCCCAGGCGCAAATCCCGTATAATTTCCATGCGCTCAATGGTATTGATATCCGAGTGCATGTAGCGAACCTTGACGCCCATTTCCCGGAAATAATCGGTTAAATCCTCGGCCATCTTTTTGGTCAGTGTAGTCACCAAAACCCGTTCCCTGTTTTCCACCCGCTTTCTTATTTCCCCCAGCAGGTCATCAATTTGTCCTTCCGTCGGGCGCACTGAAATTTCAGGGTCAACCAGCCCGGTGGGCCGGATTATCTGCTCTACAACCTGGCTGCTTTGTTCCAGTTCATAATCCCCCGGAGTGGCGGATACATAGATTATCTGATTTATCCGCTGGACAAACTCCTCGAAGGTAAGAGGGCGGTTGTCAAAGGCCGACGGCAGCCTGAAACCGTATTCCACCAGCGCCTGCTTCCGGGAGCGGTCTCCCGCGTACATTGCCCGCAGCTGGGGTATGGCCACGTGCGATTCATCTACAAAAATTATAAAATCGTCCGGGAAATAATCCAGCAAGGTATACGGCGGCTCCCCCGGGGCTCTCCCAGTAAGGTGCCGGGAATAGTTCTCAATGCCCTGGCAATATCCCATTTCCCGCATCATTTCCATGTCGTACCGGGTACGTTGTTCCAATCGCTGGGCCTCCAGCAACTTGCCCTGCCTGTTGAGCTCGGCCAGCCGCTCTTCCAGTTCCTTCTCTATGGATTGCAGGGCGGCTTCCAGCCGCCCCCGGGATATGGCATAGTGACTGGCAGGGAAAATGGATACGTGCTGCCGCTCGCCAAGTATCTCGCCGGTCAGCACGTCAAACTCCACCAGGCGCTCCACTTCGTCGCCGAAAAAGTCCACCCGGATGGCGTGCTCGGCATTACCGGCGGGAAATATTTCCACCACGTCCCCCCGCACCCGGAACTTGCCCCGGGTAAAGTTCACGTCGTTGCGCTCGTACTGGATGTCCACCAGTTTCCTGAGCACGGCATCCCGGTCATAAGTTCCTCCCCGGCGCAGGGAAAGCACCAGAGTGCTGTATTCCTCGGGGTCGCCCAGCCCGTAAATACAGGACACGCTGGCCACGATAATAACGTCCCTGCGCTCAAACAGGGCACAAGTGGCCGAGTGGCGCAGCTTGTCTATTTCATCGTTAATGGAGGCATCCTTTTCAATGTAGGTGTCCGTTTGAGGCACATAGGCCTCGGGCTGATAATAATCATAATAGCTGACAAAATATTCAACCGCATTTTCAGGGAAGAACTCCTTAAACTCGCTGCAGAGCTGGGCAGCCAGGGTCTTATTGGGGGCCAGCACCAGGGTGGGGCGCTGTATCCTTTGAATCACCTGGGCCATAGTATAAGTTTTCCCGGTGCCGGTGGCCCCCAGCAGGGTTTGGTGCCGGTATCCCTTTTCGATACCGCTAACTAACTGCTCTATAGCCTGGGGCTGGTCCCCCCGGGGCTCGAAATTAGAATAAAGCTTGAACTCCACCGTATCACCTTCTGCCTAAAAAACACTGGAACAGGATAAAAAATATTGTATCCTGTTTTTAATTACAAAAACTTACATTACATTATAACATACAAGTGATATCCTCTCCCCAATGAATTTGGGAGAGGATATCACCGCTTTCGATAAAGCCTTACAACTTATTATATCAAAACATAAATACCTGCCGGTAAAGGCAGGTATTTATTCCACTTAAATTCGCACATTACATTCGCCCGCTGGCGATCATCAATATTTTTAAAAGCAGGTTACATATATTTCCCACTTTAACCTCCAGTTTGCCCGCCTTCCTGCTCCTTTCCTCGTTCTTCCACGCTTTCAATTTTCTTAATAGTTCCGTCTATCTTTACTTCCATAACCTTACCTTCCTGGGTGGTTATTTTAAGGGTGGTTCCCCCCTGGCCCTGCTGTCCCTGTTGCCCGCCGGCTTGTTGGTCCTGTTGACCGCCACTCTGCCCGCTTTGCCCGCCGCCCCGCTGCTGCCGCTCTTGCTGTTTCTTCAAACCTTTCCACCGGTTCTGGAGCAAATATATATTATTTCTGCCGATCAGGCGGACGGGGACGATTTTGGCCGGCACGTCGTAGTCTCCGTTTTGCACATAACGGTCAAATTGCCAGTACCCCTCTTTGGCCAGGGCGCCGGCAGCATCCAAAGCATACTGGCCCAGCATTTCGGGCATGGGGTCCACTTCACCGTCATGCTCCCCGCTCATCACCGCCTGGGAGGCCCTTTTATCCGCCCCGACACCTACCGTGATAACGTTCTTATCCATTCCGGCCTGCTTAAAAAATTGTACTGCCGCCATGGCCAGGGAACTATCATTGGCCAGAACCACATCCGGTTGCTTGTCGGAAGCCATGAGCTGCGAAAGGGTGGCCGTAGCCAGCGCCGGGTCCCAGCGGGGATGATCCTGCACCATCAATAGACTTAAATCCGGGTTGGCCTTGACGGCCTCCACATTTGCCGCCGTAATTTCCCGGGCGGCCCGATCCTTGTTATCACCCTGCAAAATCAATACTTTTAGGGGGCGGGACCGGGGAAGTTGGAAAGCCAGGGCAGGGTCTACGGCCCGGGTGACCTGGGCCGGATCCTGCTGACCTTGCTGCCTGCCGTCTGGCTGGCCCTGCTGCCTTTGTTGCCCGCCGCCTTGGGAGGCTAAAGTTAACGCTTCCTGGATAAAACGGACCTGCAGCTCACCAGCCCGGGTGTGATTGGAGGCTATGTAGCCGTCCACGGGAGTATTAACGGGTAAATTCTCCAGGGCCACAACCTTTATATTTTCCTGCTTTAATTTCTGCACCAGCCGGGGGGCTGATGCGGGATCAACAAATTGAATAACAGCTGCCTTAACCTTATCTTGGATCATTTTATCAATATGCTTTTCCTGCTCGGCAGGATCATTTCTGGCATCCATGAAAGTAATGTCCAGTTGCTCTTTTTTCCGGCGCTCTTGCATAATCTTTTTAATAATCCGGTTGCCGTCCCTGCTCATATCGGCCAGGCTCACGGCAATTTTGGTGGGAAAGGCAACAGGCTTCCTCTGCCCCCTCTCCGGACACCCGGCCAGAAATAAAAGAATAAGTACACTAATAGATAATATTACTAAGCGGTAGCGGCGCATGCATACACCCCCGACTTTACCTCTTTATCCTTATTTACATAGTATGGTATTTTTCGCACTTCTTAATGCCTGTCCGGCTGCATAAATATGTAATGCCGGAGGTGTAATTATGCTTTCTGCGCTGTTAAAAAAAATAGTGCAACTTTTCAGGCTTTTTCTGGACCGGCTTGGCCCGTTTAGAAAGAGGCCTACCGGTATCCTGGCAGAAATAGAGGAAGCACTTCGGGACTGGAGATGGGCCCGGGAGGCCATAAATTACGCTGACAGCGACATGATCGATTACGCCATTTACAACTTAAACGCTACCGAAAAACGTTTTACAGGCTTACTCAAAAAGGCCCGCGAAGCAGGCCTTACAGCCTGGACATTGAAAAGTTGCAACCCAAAACCGAAAGTGGGATTTAAAAAAACAGTATCAACACGGGAAAGAGAAAATTAAACTTTTACGTAATAGATACACAAAAACTTCAACCTTTACCCTGACCAACGCCACCCTCCCCTATATTATTGAACCAGCCCCAAAGGGTTACCGGAAAGCGGCGGAGGATAATCCCGCCCTGGCCAAGGGAATAAATACAGTGGGCAGCATGCTGATCTGTCGCCCGGTGGCGGAAGCATACAACCTTCCTTGATAACAGGTTGGAAGAAGCGCTATTAAGAATTTAAAAGAGTCTTCCCAAAACCAAAAAAAAAAGGCTGTTGACTGCATTTTTTATCAACAGCCTTTTTTTATACCAGTCCCAAACCCCGGGCCAAGTAATTGACAGTGATACACACCACCATGCCTACCGCCGTGGGGATAAGGGCGGCCGCGACTGTCCAGCGCCAGCTATGCTGTTCCCGCTGGATGGTAAAAAGAGTGGTGCCGCAGGGCCAGTGGCAAAGGGAAAACAGCATGGTACAGAGAGCCGTTAACCAGGTCCACCCGTGTTGGTCAACTAGAAGATGACGCAGAGCTGCCAAACTGTCCAGTTCCATTAGAGCGCTGCCGGAAACATAACTCATGATCAGGATGGGAAAAACAATTTCATTGGCCGGCAAGCCCAATATAAAGGCCAGCAAAATAAAACCATCCAGGCCCATGTACCTGGCAAAGGGATCCAGCCAGCCCGCTATAGTAGCCAGAATGTTGTTCTCCCCTACTGCAGTATTGGCCAGTATCCAGATTATGCCGCCGGCGGGAGCGGCAATAATCATCGCCCGGGCAAGCACAAATATGACCCGGTCAAGTATGGAGCGAACTATTACCTGACCAATCTGAGGCCTCCTGTAAGGCGGGAGTTCCAGCGTAAACGAAGAAGATTCCCCTCTTAACAGTGTTTTAGAAAGGAGCCAGGAAACAAATAAAGTGATGGCAATACCCAATACTACCAGGCCGGCTACCGCCAAAGTTGCCGCTGCGCTGCTGAGGGACCATGCCGCCGGCCCGCCGATAAAAATGGTAGCCAGGGCAATTAATGTGGGGAACCGGCCGTTGCACGGTACGAAAACATTGGTAAGGGTGGCAATCAGCCGCTCCCGGGGCGACTCGATGATGCGGCAAGCTATTACGCCCGCGGCATTACAGCCGAAACCCATACTCATGGTAAGAGCCTGCTTGCCGTGGGCACCGGCCTTTTTGAAGAAGCGGTCCAGGTTAAAAGCCACCCGGGGCAGATAGCCCGCGTCCTCCAGCAAGGTAAACAAGGGGAAGAAAATGGCCATGGGGGGCAGCATAACCGATACTACCCAGGCCAGCCCCCGGTAGACACCCAATACCAGGAAGCCGTGCAGCCAGGCCGGGGCACCAAGAACCGTAAAGAGTTCCGTTAGCCGGTTTTCTATCCAGAACAATCCTCCGGCCAGTAAAGTTGACGGGTAATTGGCACCCGCAATGGTCACCCACAATACCACCGATAATAGCCCAAACATTATAGGGAACCCCCAAACAGGGGAAGTTAATATATCGTCAATTTTGCGGTCCCAGTCAGTTCCCTTCTGCGTTTGGCAGCTTACGGCGCCGGCGGCAATATTTTCAGCTGCATTATAAATGCTCTTAACAATACTGTCCCGCATTTTATCCTGCCGCGGGCCGGTAATTTTCCTTGCTTCTTCCACCAGGGGGCCCAGAGGTGTTTGATAATTCATGCCAACACCTCCCGGGCCGCCTGAATTTGTTTATCGAAAAACTTCTCCAAGGCCCGGATCAAAGTTATGTCTCCTTCAAGCAAGCGCAGGGCTACCCAGCGGGAATTCAACTCCTCACCTAGTGCGGCCTTGATTTTAGGCTCTAATTGACATACGGCATCTTCTACTTCCGGGGTATACCGTACAAGCTTCGGTTTCGGCTTTATATGTCCCGATACCACTTTACTTGCAACATCCAATAACCGGGGTATACCTTCACCGCTGCGGGCTGCTGTTGCCACAACGGGTATACCCAATGCTTTACTTAATTTGTCGACATTAACGTAAATTTTTTTACGCCGGGCTTCATCAATTAGATTTACGCAAGCAATGACTTTTTCAGTAATTTCCATAACCTGCAGCACCAAATTTAAATTCCGCTCCAGGCACGTAGCGTCAACCACCACCACGGTGGCATCGGGCCTGGCAAAGCATATAAAATCTCTGGCCACCTGCTCTTCAACAGAATTGGCCAGTAGCGAATAGGTACCGGGCAAGTCAACCAAGGTATACTTCCGGCCTTCATGGATAAAGCTACCTTTGGTTTGCAATACTGTTTTGCCGGGCCAATTACCGGTATGCTGGCGCAAACCCGTTAAATTATTAAATAAAGTGCTTTTACCGGTATTGGGGTTTCCGGCCAGGGCAATTACAGGCTGGTTTTCAGAAACCGGTATATTAAATATCTCTCTTATGGCCAGTGTTCCGGTTGACCGGTAGGTTAATCCCATTGACATCCTCCTTATATTTAACCTTTGCAGTATCTTACCAGCACCTTACTGGATTCTTCTTTACGAAGGGCAATTATTGCCCCGCGAATTTTAAAAGCGATGGGATCACCCATGGGGCTGCGGCGTATCACCTCCACCCGGGTACCGGGCACCAATCCCAGATCCATTAACCTTTTCCGGGCTGGGCCTTCGGCCATAACTTTGCTTACCAGGGCAAAGGAGCCGTCGGGCATATTATTTAACGTTGTCGAGCCGGCCATTACAAGTCCTCCCCTACTTTTAGTGTTGATTAAGAATGTTAACGGCGTCTAACAACGCTGACAATAAGAATAATATGTTACTTTGTTCCCCTGTGTTACACGCCGGGAGCAGAAAAAAATAGGGAGCGGCAATTATCGCCATCTCCCCACCTATTCCTTATATTCATCCTTCAAGCCCAGGCCCTTTCTTTTCCGGTAACGGCAATGCTCTAAAAACTTCTCCCGGCACTCCTCGTTACTTTCTAAAAAATCCAGCAGATTTTCTATGGCCCTTATGGTAGGAAGGGTTAAATAGTGTTCCATAGCCTCTGCTTCCGCTTTTATGTCACACTGGGAATTTATAACTTTTAAAAACTTCTGCAATATATTGTTTCTGTCAACGAGAAATTTTCCCACCCTGCGCCCTTTCTCCGTCAGCACCAAATCTTTATATTTTTTATATATCAAATAATTTTTCTCGTGTAATTTACGGATAGCGTTATTAACCGAAGGCAGAGTCACATTCAGGCAGTCTGCAATATCACTAACCCTTACCACATTACTGTGCAATGAAAAGCGGTAGATTTCTTCCAGGTAATCTTCCAAACTTGGCGACAGCACGACGGCACCCCCTATTAATATTCCTGCGTATAACAATATTATGTTAATTCACCGGTTTAGTTTTAATTCAGTCAAGCATTTAAAGGACAAAAAAATGCCTGCCAAATTCAGGCAGGCATTTTACAGCCGGCTATTCTTCCTTTTCCAGAATAATCCTGTGATCCACCAGGGCCAATTCGGCAATCCTGGCCTTGATAATTTTACGGCGGCCAAAAATGTCTTCCAACATTAACCCGTCTTCATGGGGGATAACGCGGTCAACCATTTCCAAAAAGAGCTCCTCCTGGTCGCCCTTACGGATATATGCATTAGCCTCACACACGCTAACTTCACCTCCATAAATATATACACGGCCATACAGCTCCATGTAAAAAAAGCCAGGGATGTACACGCCCTTTAAGGACGGACCTCCGTGGCCCCAAATTTTCTGCCGTTATATTAAGCTGTATGACTTAAGCGGTGCCAGAACCTTCTTGGTTCTTTTACTCGATTATAGCCCCTGTTATTCAGCACTGTCAACGGCAATTTCTACAAAAATTAATTGGCAACAGTAAAGACTTCTATGAATGAACGTGACCGGATATAATGGAACCAAGATTTTGGACATGAAATTAAGGGGTCTTAAGATGCAAATGTCTGTTCGGAAATGCTTCTCACCTGAATTTAAAAGCAAAATTGTACTGATCTGACCAGGGCTGAACGCACAGCCCTGGTCGAGTGGGACAATCCTTAGGGTAAACTTTATTCAGAGGTGTTTATTATGCAGAAACACAAACTTTTATTTGTCGGGGAAAATAACTCCTGCCGCAGCCAGATGGCGGAAGGCTTTGCCCGGGCAATTGCACCGCCCGGTGTTAAAGTGGCGAGTGCGGGGTTAAACAAAAATAAAATAAATACCTATGCCGTAAAAGTAATGTTTGAAGCGGGAATCGACATATCCAAACATACTTCCAAAAGAATAAAAGACCTGGGCATTCAGCTGTTTGACGTGGTGGTTGTTCTCAGTGAAAAAGTAAAGGAAAAATATCCCGTATTTCAAGGTATTCCCGGTATGATCTTTTGGAACCTGCCCGACCCTGCAAAATTAAAAGAAAAAGATGAAAAAAAATTATTAGAAACTTTCAGACAAACTCGCGATGAAATAAAAAGGCTGGTGACTGATTTATTTAAAAACGGCTACTTTGAAGCCCTGGTTACCTTAAAAAATAATGCCGAACTCATTTTGAACAACCTTACTGAAGGAATAGTTGCCCATGACATGTACCGCAGAATATTTTACTTTAACAGCGGCGCTGAAAAAATTACCGGCTACAGCAGGGAAGAAGTCCTCGGCCGAGACTGCCATGATGTATTTCCGGGCAGTTTTTGCGGGGGAAAATGCTCTTTTCGTGAAAAGGGAGTATGCAGGCCGACCAATTCGTCCAACAATTATCCTTTAGACATTATCACCAGGGACGGGGAAAGAAAAAATATCGAAATGTCGGTAGTACCCATGAAGGACAATGACGGTCAAATGATTGGCATACTGGCTTCTTACCGTGATCAAACAAGGGTTCGGGAACTGGAAAGCAGGCTGGGTAAAATTCAGCAATTTGCCGGGATCATCGGCCGGGATCACAAAATGATTCAGATATTTGATCTAATACGCGAAGTTGCCAATACCCAGGTACCGGTTTTAATCCAAGGTGAAACCGGTACCGGCAAAGAACTGGTGGCGGCGGCAATCCACAATGAAAGCCTGCGGGCAGGCAAGCCTTTCGTACCCGTAAATTGCGGTGCCCTTCCCGAAGGAACGCTGGAAAGCGAGTTATTTGGCCACGTTAAGGGTGCATTTACAGGTGCAATCCGTGATAAAAAAGGGCGTTTTGAGCTGGCCGATGGGGGAACGATTTTTTTAGACGAGGTTGGAGAGTTACCCCTTTCTACTCAGGTTAAACTTCTACGTGTACTACAGGAAGGAACCTTTGAACGCGTCGGTGCCGAAAAGACCATCAAGGTGGACGTGCGCGTAATTAGCGCCACCAACCGTGATCTTAAAGAAATGATAGCAAAAGGAAAATTTCGTGAAGACCTGTATTACCGCCTCTGTGTTGTGCCGATAACACTACCGCCCTTACGGGAAAGAAAAAACGACATCCCTCTTCTCGCTCAATATTTTTTAAATAAATTTACTTTAGAGACTAACCACCGGGAAATATTTTTATCTGATAAAGCCCTTTCCGCCATGATGGACTATGACTGGCCCGGCAATGTACGCCAATTGGAAAATGCCATACAGTTTGCCCTGGTAAAATGCAGGGGAAAATTTATTAATTTGGAACACCTCCCCCCGGAAATATCTGAAGGACATAAAAATTTTATCAAAAGCCCCGCTCGTAAAACAAAGCTAAATGCAGAAGCCGTACAAAAAGCACTTTGGGAAGCCGGGGGAAATAAATCCAAGGCGGCCAAAATTCTCGGCGTGGGAAGGGCCACTCTTTACCGGTTTCTTCAAAATCAACATTAAAACTCAGTACTGTCTCATTGTCTCATCAATCTCATTTTTAAATGAGACACCCTTGTTAAAGATTTAAAAGAATGTTACCTCATTTTGTCTCACATCTTGTGAGACATTTTTTGTTTAAGCGGTGCTCGTAAAATTTAAAACCAGGGTGCGGTATTTCAAAAGAGCCCTAAAAAATCGGACCACGCACTTACAAAAGAATTTTTGTGGCACCACTTTTGCGTGTATTAATTTTTAAAATCAAATGAAAGGGGAAATGAATAATGTTTTGTTATCAGTGTTCACAGACTCCAGCGTCTGGCTGCACAAAAAAGGGCATATGCGGTAAAAACGAAGACTTGGCCGGCCTGCAGGATATCTTGATTACCGGCTTGAAGGGTGTTGCCGCTTATGCTTACCACGCCAGAGAACTCGGCCACTCGAATGCCGATGTGGACGACTTCATAAGTAAGGCCCTTTTCTCCACCCTAACAAATGTCAACTTTGACCTGCAGCGCATGGTAAAGCTGGTTCTCAAGTGCGGTGAGATAAACCTGAAAACCATGGCCTTGCTCGACAAGGCACACACGGAAAAATTCGGCGACCCGCAACCGACATCAGTTCCCACGGGAACTAAAGAAGGGCACGGCATACTGGTGTCCGGCCACGACCTGCTGGATCTCTACGAACTGCTCAAGCAAACCGAGGGTAAAGGAATTAATATTTACACCAACGGTGAGTTACTCCCGGCCCACGCCTACCCGGAACTTAAAAAATTCCCTCACCTGGTGGGGAACTGGGGAGGTTCGTGGGTTAAGCAAAAAGATGATTTCGAGGCATTTCCGGGCGCCATTGTGGCCACCACTAACTGCGTTTTAATTCCCAGGGAGTCGTATAAAGACCGCTTGTTTACCTCCGGCGTAGCCGGAGTGGAAGGGGTAACCCATATAGAAAATCGCGACTTTACACCCGTAATTGAAAAGGCCTTATCTCTGCCAAAGCTGCCTGAAAAACAAGGCCCGGCAATCACCACGGGCTTTCATCACAAGGCGGTACTCAGCCTGGCCGAAAAGATCACCGGAGCGGTTAAAGCAGGAAAGATCCGCCATTTCTTCCTGGTCGCCGGCTGCGATTCGCCTCTTAAAAACCATTCTTATTACACGGAATTCGTTAAGATAGTGCCGGAGGACTGCGTTATTTTAACTCTGGCCTGCGGCAAGTACCGATTTAACAACCTGGACATGGGAACAATTGACGGCATCCCCCGACTGATAGATATCGGTCAGTGCAACAACGCCTACTCGGCGGTACAAATTGCCACCGCGCTGGCCGAAGCATTTAAATGCAGCGTTAACGAGCTTCCTCTTTCCCTGGTGCTTTCCTGGTTTGAGCAAAAGGCGGTTGCCATACTGCTGACATTGTTCCACCTGGGCATTAAAAAGATTTATTTAGGACCGAGACCCCCGGCATTTATCACCCCGGGAGTACTCAAAATATTACAAGACGCTTTTGACCTAAAGCTTATTGATAAGCCTGAAGTTGATTTCGCTGAGATGCTTAACCAAAAACAGGTTTAAATCTACACTCCCCGCATTTTGTTTTAAATTACCCGCCTTAAAAAAAGGTGGTGGCTACATGTTTAGCAGGTGCCCGGGCTCAGCTGCCGACACGCCTACTCTAAAAATAAAGAAGTGTCCGGACTGCGGAGGAAAAGGTTGAAGTTTTTTCCAATGACGTGCGGGTAAAGTGCCACAAGTGCGGGTTCACGGTCTATAACGACATTGAGTCGTGCATACAGGTGTAAACATGCAAAGCAGTGTGTCGGCGAGGAATTATACAACAGGCTGATAAACGAAAGACAAGCAGCTGCTGACCCCTAAAAGAAAGGATGATAATCAATAATGATAAAAAGAAAAATTATTAAGATTAACGAAGAAAAATGCAACGGGTGCGGGCTTTGTCTTCCCGGCTGTCCGGAAGGAGCACTTCAGATCGTTGATGGAAAGGCAAAACTCGTCAAAGAAAGTTTTTGTGACGGCCTCGGGGCATGTATTGGCGAATGTCCCCAAGGTGCGCTGGCTATTGAAGAAAGAGAGGCAGAAAAGTACGACAAGGAAGGAGTAATCGCCCATCTCCGGGAAAAGTCGCCCGAACTTTTAGAAAAACACCTTCAGCACCTAAAGACCCATGAACACGAACTCCACCAGCACCATACTACCTTCTCCTGCCCTTCAGCCCAGGTAATGCACTGGAAAGACAAAGAAGAGGGAGAAGTTTCAGGGCTTAACCAGTGGCCGATCCAGCTTCACCTGGTTCCGCCTTCGGCGCCGTATTTTCAAAATGCAGATTTAGTCCTGGTTGCAGATTGTGTTCCTTTTGCCTACCCCAAACTTCATAACGACTACTTAAAAGGAAAAGCGATTGCCGTCGGCTGCCCAAAACTCAACGACAGTACCGCTTATGAAAGCAAAATCAAGCAGATAATACAAAATTCTAACTTAAATAGCTTAAAAGTCATCTACATGGAAGTTCCCTGCTGTTATGGCCTGGTACACATTACTAAAGAAGCCTTAAGGAAAAACGGCAAAGACATACCTTTAGAAACCGTCATGGTTGGAATTAAAGGTGAGATCAAGGAAGAAAATGCCCACCCAAAGATACGGTAAAACCTTCCGGATGAGATCTAGCTGAACCATTACAGAGTCCATTGGATGGAGAGAACAGACTGGTAGCCCCACGAACTGCAAACCCGCTGGCCGGTCTGCAGAACAGGCTGGAGTGTGGTTCGATTCCGACTTCTCCCCTCCAAATGGCCATTAACTGCCCCCTTACTTTCTTCCAGCCACCCTTTCCCAGAAGTTGCGCCACCAGCGCCCCAGGGGCCCGGCGGTTTCCAGTTCCATATAATTGCGCTCATTGCCCTCCGGTATGGGGAGAAGTCCCAGGGGTTGTCCGGGAGGGGGAGAAGGTACCAATTCCCTCCGGTAGGTACCGTCCTTCATGCTGATGTAACCCAACTCCACCGCCCACATCCAGTAGCTTAGCGCATATTCAAGTTGACTCCGGGTGTGTACCGGTATTCCGTTAATGGAAACCAATACATCACCGGAGCGAATTCCCGCCCGCCATGCACGGCTCCCCGGAATCACGTCCAGCACCCGCAGGCCTTCCGGGTGGGGCGCGTAAAGGGGGGCCCCGGCAAACTCCATCTTTCGCCCCAGGTGAATCACCGTTTCATGTCCCAGGGGAGAAAATATTGCCGCTGCCAGGGCGATTATCCCTGAGGCCTCGGATACTACCGCCAAAACCAGTAGAATTATGCTGTACCCGGCCAGAAAAACCGAGGATAATTTACTTTTTTCCCGGGGAGTTCTGGCAATAGCCAGGTCACCGTAACCCAGCCCCGCCACCACCGCAATCAATGCATACACCAGGTTTTCAGGATCTCCGGCCACTCCCGGCTTTAAAAGGGGCCACCATTCAGGCATATTTACACCCTGGCCCGCAGCACCTCCGGCTCCCACCACCGCCAGGGCCACTATGGGGATGGGCCAGAATTTCTGCAAAGTAAAGCCGCCCACCACATTGCCCCGGCGGTCCTTAAAATACGCAGGAACGGCCCCCAGGTGGCCGCTTACCAAAATAAGAAGGCTTTCCACCATGTGTAAAATGGCCACCAGGGCAAGCACCTGGGGAATATTTACGGGAGGGAAACCGAAAAGCAGCTTGCTCAGGGCCAGGATACCCCCGGCATAGGCAAAGCACAAAAACCTTGCGTTGATAAGCATCAGTAATATGGCCACCGGCCAGAGATATACAAGCCCGGACTCATTCAGGGTAAGCCCGACAACCACCATAAGAACGCTGCCCAAAATCCCTCCGGCCAGGCCGAAACCCGTGGCTGTTACCACATCCCTCCAGACCCCGCCGGCCTTAATACCGAAAAAATCTTCCTTTATGGAAGCCATGCGCCGGTATTGCAGGGCAACCAGAGCCACAACCAGCCAGAAAATGGGCTGGGTCAGCATGGTTAACATTTTTATTAAAATCATGGGAATTACCTGGCCAAAAGGAAACACCGTTTCACCCCATCAAAAATACAGATGTTGGAAGCTTAACCCTTAAGAATATCAATTGCTTTTTGTAGCTGTAAATCCTTCCCACTTTGCAGGTTTTGCTCGACAATAATATCCGGCCTGATACCCTTTTTATGAATATTGTGGCCGCCGG
This sequence comes from Desulfofundulus sp. JL263-se, assembly GCF_056316025.1. Taxonomy (NCBI): domain Bacteria; kingdom Bacillati; phylum Bacillota; class Clostridia; order Eubacteriales; family Peptococcaceae; genus Desulfofundulus; species Desulfofundulus sp. JL263-se. Next base: position 2,828,940 of record NZ_CM149993.1, read on the forward strand.
GAGTGAGATAGCGGGCCGTGGTAAGCTTTAAAGCGGCGCCGTTATCCAGGGGAAATACGGTCTGCACTATTCCCTTGCCAAAGGTAGTGGTACCTACCAATTTCCCGGAACCAGTATCTTTAATGGCCCCGGCTACAATTTCCGCCGCACTGGCACTGTTTCCGTTAACCAGCACCACCAGCGGTATATCCAGGTACTTATCGTCGGCCTTATAAGTATAATCCTTGCCCTTACGGTAATCCACATGTACTATTGGCCCTTCGGGAACAAACTTGTCGGCCACATCCTTGGCAGCCAAAAGTTCCCCGCCGGGATTGTTTCGCAAGTCCAGGATTAAGGCTTTCATTCCCTGATCTTTTAATTGAGCCAGGGTTTCTTCCAGTTCTCCCGCAGTTTTCTCGTTAAACTGAGTAATGGCCACGTGGGCTATTGATGTCCCTTCAATCATGCGCCCTTCCACTGTAGGCACGCTGATTTCTTCCCTCACCAGGGTGACCTTCAGGGGCTTTTCCCGCCCCTCCCGGAGTAAAGAAAGGGTAATACGGGTGCCAACCGGGCCGCGCATAATCCCCACCGCAGTTTCCAGGTCCATACCCCGGGCATCCTTACCGTCAATGGATACTATTTTATCACCGGCCCTTATTCCCGCCTTTGCCGCCGGCGTATCCTCAAAGGCTCTTATCACGGTAAGGTAATTGTCCGTCACCCCCACCAGTATACCCAGCCCGCCAAAGGTCCCGCGAATTTGTTCCTGCAAATGGGCATAGGTTTCGGGATCGAGATAAGCGGAGTAAGGGTCTTCCAGAGACTCCACCATTCCTTTAATAGCCCCGTCCACCAGAGTTGTAGTGTTCACCGGCTCCAGGTATTGAGACCTGACCAGGGAATATACCTTAATAAAATTACCTAAATGCTTATAATTGGTGGCAAGCACCCCGCCGGCAAAAAAAACGCCGAAAAACAAAAGTAGGGCCACCACGGCAAACAGCCAATATATACCCCCGCGCCGCCATCCATAAGGGCTTCTCATTTTTCTGTTAACACCTGCCATCCCGTTTTGTCTACATACGCCTATTATACTACTTAAAAGTGCCGTAAATTACAATTATAAAACGAATAAAAAAGCCCGCACCGGCGGACATAAAAGGAAATAAAACACTCCTACATATAATTGCGCGGGTTTACAGGGTTACCGTTTTCTCGTACTTCGAAGTGCAGGTGGGGCCCGGTGGACATTCCCGTGCTTCCTACTTTGGCGATGGTTTGACCGGCTTCCACCCACTGCCCGTAACCCACAAGCTGGGAAGAAAGGTGAGCATAAAGGGAGGTTAAGCCGCCGCCGTGGTCAATCATCACTACTTTCCCGTAGCCGCGCATGGTAGTGACACTGATAACTTTACCGCTCTGGGCGGCCACCACCTTTGCCCCCCACGGTGCCGCAATGTCCATACCCGTATGTAACTTCCTGATTCCAAGTATAGGATGTATGCGGTATCCAAAGGGTGAAGTCACAGTCGTATGTCCGGGAACGGGCCATAGGAAAGCACCGGATACCCGGGGCATATTCCCGTCACTGTTTCTCTGGGCGATACGGCGCAAAATTTCTTCTTCTTCCTGCTCCAGCCTGCGCACCTCGGCCTGATAGCGGGCAAGGTCCTCCTTTGCGGATACCAGAAGCTGGCGCCTGGCCTCGCTCCGGGCAGCCAATTCCTTCCTTGCAATATCCTGCCGCCTGATAAGGGCTGCTATGCGGTCACGCTGCTCTTCCAGGCTTTTCTTTTTGTTTTCCAGCTCGTCCCTTTGTTTTTGACACTCCGCTATAAGTTCCGCATCCCGGGCTACCACCCATTTGAGCATTTCATACCGGTTCAAAAAATCACTGAAGTCCCGTGCACCCAATAAAACCTCCAGATAACTTACCGGGCCGTTCTCATACATTGCCCGCACCCTCTGGCGCAGTACTTTATCGTTTTTCTCCAGCTCGGCCTCGGCTTTTTCCAATTCTTTTTCCGTAGAGCGCAGGTCCGCCAGGGCCCTGTCAAGCTTAAAGCTGAGCTCCCTTATCTCGCGCTCCTTTTCATTTATCCTTTTATTCAACATGGCCAGCTGGGCCGTATAACTGGAAACTTCTTGCTTCTGCCTGCGTACTTCCTCCCGCTTGCGGTTAAGCTCAGAGCGCGTTTGTTTTAAAAGGTCGTCCAAATCATCCCCATAGGCCAGTCCCAATCCCCCGCCCATAACGGCAATGGCCACTATCAAAAAGCATATTTTTTTTATCAAACGGGAACCCACCGCCATCCCCCCTGATAAAAGCTTTCAATCATCAAACCTTTAAAAATCTCCTGACCGAAATGGCGCTTCCCAGGGCGCCTATAAAAAGCCCTAGAATCACCAGCCCGGTTAGGGTATAATTTATGGTTTTCGGGTCATTAATTAATTGCATAAACGGTAAAATCGAATTTATTTTTGTTACCAGGGAATGATAGCCAAAATATATTACTCCTGCCGTAATTAACCCTCCCAGCAGGCCCAGCACCATACCCTCCAGCAAAAAGGGCATGCGTATAAACCAGTTTGTGGCCCCCAGTACCCTCATGATGCCTATTTCCTGCTGGCGGGCAAAAACTGACATGCGAATGGTGGTAATTATAAGACATACCGCCGCCAGCCCGAGAAGAACCACCACGGCCACTCCCATAGTCCGGACCCAGCGGGAAATTACTAAAAGCTTTTCCACCACTTCGTGGCCGTAGCGCACCTTTTCCACGCCCTCAAGCTGCTCTATCTTTCGGGCTACCAAAGGTACCAGGGAAGTACTTAAGGTTTTGACCCGGAAAGAATCGGGTAGAGTATTATTTTCCTCCAGCCCGGCCAGAGCCTCCTGTTTTTCCCCGAAGCTCTCCTTCAATTCTTCCAGGGCTTGGTCACGGGATATAAATTTGACGCTTTCCACTCCTCCCAGGTATCTAATTTGCTCCCCGAGGTTTTCCAGCTCCTCTTCAGAAACACCGTTTTCCACAAATACGCTTATTTCAACGCTGGACTCCACGCGATCCGCCAGCTGGCGAACATTGAGCATTACCAGCACCGAACTGCCCAAAATGAAAAGGGAAATAATTATAGTACCTATTGAGGCCAGGGAAAGCCAGCTATTGCGGATAAGGGAATTAAAGGCCTCCCGCCAGTAATATCCAATGTTGTTAAAGTTCAACAGCCGGACGCCCCCTCTCCCCGTCCTGTATTAGCTTGCCGGCGGAAAGTACAATTACCCGCCGCTTCAGGGCATCTACTATATCCCAGGCGTGAGTGGCAATCAAAACAGTGGTTCCCCTGCGATTTACTTCCAGAAATAAATTTATTATGTCCCATGAAGTATCCGGGTCTAAATTCCCCGTCGGCTCATCGGCAATAATAAGGGGCGGCCTGTTAACTATGGCCCGGGCTATACAGGCCCTTTGCTGCTCGCCTCCGGAAAGCTGGGCGGGCAGCATATCTGCTTTATCCTCCAGCCCCACCATTTTCAGCACCGGGGGAACGGTCTTGCGAATTTCCTTCCGCCCCATCCCGGCAATTTGCAGGGCAAAGGCCACATTCTCAAAGACAGTCTTTTTGGGTAACAGGCGAAAATCCTGAAAAACCATGCCTATCTTACGACGCAACAAGGGAATTTCCTTACCCTTGTAGCGGGCAACATTTTTTCCGTTAAAAAGGATCTGGCCCCTGCTGGGCAGTTCCTCCCGGCAAATCAGCTTGATCAGGGTAGTTTTGCCGGCGCCGCTGGGACCCACCAGGAAGACAAATTCACCCTTGGAAATATGTAAGGTAATGTCATTTAGCGCCTTCACGCCATTGTCATATATTTTGGAAACATTATACATCTGGATCATTTCTTTCTACACCCCGGCTCATCATTTCGACACCCGGCGGGCAATTCCTCTTTTTAAAAACAAAAACCCCCATCGCAAGGGGGTTGAAGATAATGGTATTTACTTTAGCGCTTTCTTGCCAGTACATCTTTAACGGCGGAAACTATGTGAGAAGCCGTTAAGCCGTATTTTTCCATGAGCTCACCGGGTTTGCCCGACTCGCCGAAAACGTCGGGAATGCCCACCCGCATCAAAGGAACTGGAACACTTTCACCCAGCACCTCCGCCACGGCGCTGCCCAGGCCGCCGATAATACTGTGCTCCTCCGCGGTAACCACCGCACCGGTTTCCCTGGCGGCCTGGATTACCGCTGCCACATCCAGGGGCTTTATAGTGTGCATGTCCATCACGGCTGCTGAAATTCCTTCCCTTTCCAATTGGGCCGCTGCCTCCAGGGCCACGGATACCATGATTCCGCAGGCAATAACGGTAACATCCTTTCCGGAACGGAGCTTTATGGCCTTGCCGGGTACGAATTCCAAATCTTCCCCGTATATGACGGGAACCTTGGAACGGCCGAGCCTTATATAAACGGGGCCGTTTATTTCCGCCGCCGCCCGCACCGCTGCGGTGGTCGCGGGCCCGTCGGCGGGAACTAAAACGGTCATATTGGGCAAAACTCGCATAAGAGCAATATCTTCCAGGGCCTGGTGGGACGCCCCGTCCTCCCCTACGGTAATCCCGGCATGGCTGGCCCCTATTTTAACGTTCAGCCCGGGATAGCAAATACTTTGCCTTAGCTGGTCATACGCCCTGCCGGTAGCAAAGACAGCAAAAGAGCTGGCAAAGGGAATTTTACCGGCGGCAGCCAGCCCGGCTGCGGTACCCATCATATTTTGCTCCGCAATTCCCACATCAAAAAAGCGGTCCGGAAACTCTTTACCGAAATTAATGGTCTTGGTGGACTTGGCCAAATCAGCATCCAGAACCACCACGTCCTTATTCTCTTTGCCCAATTCCACAAGTGCTCTGCCATATGCCTCCCGAGTGGCTATTTTTTCGGTCATCGACAATCCTTCTCTCCTTTCTCTAGGCCAGTTCCTTTAAGGCCCGCTCCACCTCGCCGGCCTTGGGGGCCGCGCCGTGCCAGTCAACTTTATTTTCCATGAAGGAAACTCCTTTACCCTTGGTGGTTTCGGCAATAATCATGCTTGGAGTCCCCTTGACATTACGGCTGTATTCAACGGCGCTCAATATTTGCCTCATATCGTGCCCGTTAATTACCTGCACGTCCCAGCCGAAGGACTTCCACTTCTCTATCACCGGCTCGGGGGACATAACCTCCCGGACGGGCCCGTCTATCTGGAGGCCATTATAATCTAAAAAAACCGTTACGTTATCCAGCTTGTAATGCGCCGCGGCCATGGCAGCCTCCCAAATCTGGCCCTCCTGGATTTCCCCGTCACCCAGCAGCACATAAACCCGGTAATCCCTGCCGTCCAGCTTCCCAGCCAGGGCCATGCCATTGGCGGCGGAAAGCCCCTGGCCCAAGGAGCCTGTGGACATTTCCACCCCGGCCACCTTTCTCATATCCGGGTGTCCCTGCAGCGGGCTGCCCAGCTTGCGCAGGGTTTTCAATTCTTCCACCGGAAAATATCCTCTTTCGGCAAGGGCGGCATACAGTACCGGCGCCGCATGTCCTTTGGAAAGCACAAAGCGGTCCCTATCCGGCCAGTCCGGCTTCTGGGGGTCAATGCGCATAACTTGAAAATACAGGGCCGTAACTATATCTGCGGCTGAGAGCGACCCGCCGGGGTGCCCGGAGCCGGCCTCACCAACCATACTCACCACATGCCGGCGAATTTGCCTGGCTTTCTCTTCCAAAGTGGAAATGGTTTGCTCGTCCATCCCGCACCTCCGTTATAACTTATTGATTATTGTTTGCCATAAGCCTTAAACCCTTCGCCCAATACTTCCCTTACATCCGTAAGGATGACAAAGGCCGAAGGATCTATATCGTATATTACTTCCTTTAACGTGCTCACTTCCGAGCGATTAACCACCGTAAGAAGCACTTCCCTGTCGGTTTGGGTGTATACCCCCTTACCCTTAAGGGCGGTAGCCCCCCTGTCCAGCTCTCTGGTAATGGCCTCGGCTATGGCATCAGTCTTTTCGGAGATAATGAAAAAGGCCTTGGCATAGCTCATGCCCTCCTGAACCAGGTCAATCACCCAGGCAGTGATAAAAATGGTCAGCAAGGCATACATGGCCAACTCCCAGCTGTGGAAGGTCAACCCGGCCGATACTACCACCACGGCATCTACAAAAAAGAGCAGCTGTCCCACATTCATCCCGGTATAGCTGCGCAATATAGCAGCGGCCAGGTCGGTCCCGCCGGTGGTGCCCCGGTAGCGAAATACCAGCCCGAGCCCGAGGCCCACCACGGCCCCGCCGTAAAGGCTGGCCAAAAGGGGCTCCTGGGTGGGAACCGGCAAAAACCTGTCCAGGAGATCCACGGCTGCAGACAGGGCAATGGTACCGTAAAGGGAACGGAAGCCGAATGTCAGCCCCAGGCGGTAAATACCCATGGCAAAGAGAGGAACATTCATAAACAGCATGGTAAGCCCCACCGGCGGACCCAGTAAATAGTGCACCACGGTGGCCGCCCCGCTAACCCCCCCGGCCGCTATCTTATTGGGGATGAGGAACATATCCAGTCCCAGGGCGGTTAATATCACCCCGGCAGTAACCCAGGCAAATTCTACAAGCGACTTCATTTTCACGGAACATCTCTCCACCTGACGCAAAAACAGCTAGCAGTAGCATTTCCCGAAAGGGTCGCGGGTATTAAAAACAAAAAAACACCAAGATACACTTTTCTAGCAGAGAAAAGAATTTCCTCCCCCGGTGTCGAAAAAAAGGCGGCCCGGGCACACACCCTGGCCACTGGCTTCAATAAGTTAAAATCAGGTGCCGGGCAGTTTTTCACACCCTCTGAGGAGAACGCCCGGTTCATCCCGGGTGTTTTTCTTCTATTGCTCCTCAAGGGCTTTAATTGAGTACTCACCGGCTGATAAAATTTTGGGACTTTGGTCCTATATTTTAGGACCGAAGTCAATTTTGGTATAGTAAAAAAAGCTTTATGATATACTGAGTAGTCTCTAAGCTGGCTAAAAAGCGCCCGGCATAGAGTTGCAAGCAGGACGGGGCCCAGTGCAGGTGCTTTAAAACTGCAGGCAGGCCCGGAGGGAACAGCGGGAACCCAGCACGTAGCAGAGGGCTGTAAATATTATCTCGGTGGCATATGAAAGTAAGGCAGGCAAAAGGAAGACAAAAAGGAAATAGTTTTGCCGCAATGCTTGCAGTAGTACCGGCGGATTAACTGAATTTTCCGGTTACGGCATTGCAGCGATAAATACCTGTTTCCGTGGGGATTAAAAAGGATTTACTGGTTATTTGCCGTTTGCTGGTAGTTCGACAGATGGACTGACCTAATAAAAAAAGCTAATATAAAGTGAAAAAGGTTTGCAGATTGCTCTGGCATCAAAAGCGATTGCAGGTTGTTCAATCTGATATATGGGCCCGGTTGGGGCTAGGCTTGGGCTAAATAAAAATGAGAATTTAGAAGAAGGGGTGGCTGAGCGCACATGATGAAGGGAAAGCCGGTGTTCTATCAAGAGCTCAAACAGATAGGTTTACAGGAACTTTTAAAGAGTATGAGCCGGGCCCTGGGACTGGCGGTTATGGTTGCGTACCCGGGCGGCCATCCGCTGACCGAACCCTCTAACCTGTGTTCTTTCTGCGCCCTGCTTGACAGCAATCCGGAAGCGCGGGCAAGGTGTGCAGCTTCGCACGCGGCCTCTGTGAAGGCTGCTGTAGCTGCAGGAGAGGAGGTTCTTCACACCTGCCATGCCGGGCTGATGCATATGGCGGTTCCCCTGCAGGTGGGTGGAGAGATCGTAGCCGTGGTGCTGGGCGGCAACGTAGCCCTGCGTCCGCCGGCAGAGGAGGCAATAGCGCGGCTGGCCCGGGAAACGGGCCTTGACCTGAGAAAGCTTCAAGCGGCATCCGGAGCGATACCCATCTGGCCAGAAGATCGGCTCCGGACTACCATGGCGCTGGTACAGGCGGTAGCGGACACCGTAGCCCGGCTGCTGTACGCCAGACAGGAACTTCAGAGGAAGGTGAACGAACTTACCACTCTCTTTGAACTAACCCGGACGGTCTCCGGCAGTCTCCAGGTGACCGAAGTGGCGCAGCAGGCCCTGAAAGCGGTGCTGGGGCTGACCGGAGCCACCAGCGGTTCGGTGGTAATGCTGAGTGAGGTAATGCCGGGGGTTACGGAAAGCGAAACGGCGGCTACCCTGGAACCCTGCAGCGAGTTCCGGGTTGTACCTGCAGGCGAAATAATTGCCGCCGTTGAGCGAGAGGCCCGCACCGCACACTTTGACAGCCATCCCGAAGGCAGCACGCCTGAAGAAAGGCGGCCGGCGGTAGCCATACCCCTTACGGTCGGGGGTAAGGTAACGGGCGTACTGACCATAGCAGGCAGGCCAGAAGGTGCGCGCTTTACAGAAGATGAGACCGTTTTTTTAACTACCCTGGGTACCAGTCTTGGGCTGGCGCTGGAAAATGCCCGCCTGTTTCGCCAGTTGCAGGCAAGGGCAACCATGCTGGAACGACTTATTGAAGTAGGACAAGTGATATCGAGCAGCCTCGATATGGACCTGGTCCTTGAGTCGGCTCTGGCGAATTTAAGAGATGTGTTAGGTGTACAATGGTGTGCGCTACGGCTGCTTGACAAGGAGACGGGCGAACTGGTGCTGAAGGCCAGCCTGGGTATGAGTTCGGAATTGCAAGCCAAGGCAGGCCGTGTCCGGCCGGACGGTACCCTGCTGGGCAAGGTTCTTCAGACGGGAGAGCCCGTTATCGTGGAAGATCTGACCGCTAACGGAACCTGCCTGCACCTACCTTACTACGCGGCGGAGGTGCGGGCCGTCGCCGTGGTGCCGGTGGAAGTGGGCGGAAAAATTCTGGGCACATTGAAGGTTTATTCCCCTGTACCGCGGCACTGGAGGAAAGAAGAGATCGACTACCTATCGACCATCGCGAGCCAGACCGGGCTGGCACTGGAGAACGCGCGCCTGTACTTGTCGCTGCGGGAGTATTATTCGAGTGCCGTGCAGGCGCTGGCGGCGGCGTTGGAGGCCAAGGACGTTTACACGAGAGGTCATTCCATGCGGGTAGCGAAGTGGGCGCGGGCATGTGCCCGCGTGCTGGGGCTTGGCATTGAAGAACAGGAACAGGTATACGTGGCCGGGCTTTTGCACGATCTGGGCAAGATCGGTGTGAGGGAGGACATTCTGCTCAAGCCGGGGCCCCTCACTGCGGAAGAAAGAAAGGAGATGCAGCGCCACCCGCTGGTGGGGGCCAGGATTCTGGAGCCGGCCAGGTTTCCGGCTGCGGTCATTGCAGCCGTGCGGCACCATCACGAAGACTACGGGGGCGGTGGTTATCCCGCGGGCCTGGTGGGAGAAGAGATCCCGCTCCTGGCGCGCATTATCCGCGTGGCGGATGCTTACGATGCAATGACATCGGCCAGGCCGTACCGCGAGGCGCTCACTGCGCGGCAGGCGCGGGAGGAACTGCGGCGGTGTGCAGGTCAGCAATTTGATCCCGGGGTGGTGGATGCTTTCCTGCGGATTCCGCAAGATAAAATGGAATATACTATACCGGCGGATTAAAATCCGGCCGCCGAATTAAAAACCGGCCCGGGGATTAATTATCTATGTTTGCCTGCAAAAAATGCAGGCAATTCAAGAGTTCTACGTGATAAACATGGCTGTGGGCTTGATGGATAACTCTGCGAGTTACCCACAAGGCCCACAGCCACTACTACGACTACTATCAACCACCTTCTTAACTAGGTATAGATAAATAGTTCACAACGTAGAATTCAACTTGCTTTTAGGTTCGTCATGTACTATAAAAACTACGTTTAATCTTGGTACATTTAAACTACCCCCGGGCCATTTTTTGCAGATACGCCGATATGAACTGGTCAATATTGCCGTCCATCACCGAGTCCACGTCGCCCACTTCCACCCCGGTGCGGTGGTCCTTCACCATTCTGTAGGGGTGGAAGACATATGAACGTATCTGGCTGCCCCAGGCGATTTCCCGCTGCTCGCCCCGCAGGGCCGCCAGTTCCTGCTCCTTCTTTTGCAGCTCCAGGTCCAGCAGCCGGGCCTTTAATAACTTCATGGCGGTATTCCGGTTGGAAATCTGGGAGCGCTCGCTCTGGCACTGGACCACAATCCCGGTGGGAAGGTGGGTTATCCGCACCGCGGAATCGGTTTTGTTCACGTGCTGCCCGCCGGCCCCGCCGGAGCGGAAGGTATCAATCCTGAGGTCTTCCGGTTTAATTTCCACGTTTATGTCTTCCTCTACCTCGGGCAGGACGTCCACCGAGGCAAAGGAGGTATGTCTTCGCCCGGCAGCGTCAAAGGGGGAAATGCGCACCAGGCGGTGCACACCCTTTTCAGACTTCAGGTAACCGTATGCATAAAGCCCTTCCACCCCTATGGTGACGCTTTTTATTCCCGCCTCGTCTCCCTGGAGCATATCCATCACGTTTACTTTATAGCCCCGGTCCTCGGCCCACCGGGTATACATGCGCAAAAGCATTTCCACCCAATCCTGGGCCTCGGTACCGCCCGCCCCGGCGTGCAGGGTCACAATGGCGTTGTTGCTGTCATAAGGCCCGCTGAGCAGTACTTCCAGCTCCATTTTCTTCAGCCGGGCCTTCAGGCCGGCCAATTCCGACCGGGCCTCGGCGGCCAGCTCCGCAGCTTCTTCCTCTTCGCCCAGGTCCACCAGGGCAGTAAGATCTTCATAGCTCCTTTCCACTTCTTCAAAGGCCGATACCCGGTCCTTCAGATCGGATACCCTTTGCATTATCTTCTGAGCCCTTTCCTGGTCGTCCCAGAAACCCGGGGCCAGCATTGATTCTTCCAGCCGGGCGATTTCCTGCTTTTTAGCAGCAATGTCAAAGAGAAACCCTCAAATCTTTAATACGTTTCCCTATGAGCTCCAGTTCCTTCTTCAGTTCACTGAACAACATTATTCCCTCCAAAGTAAACTTCGTATAAAAATTATTATCAGACAGGATAACAGTATTTAACAGGATAAAATTAATTGTATTTATTCTTATCTATTCCCTACCGCAGCATTTTTTGTATTTCTTACCGCTGCCGCAGGGGCAAGGGTCGTTGCGCCCCACTTTTTTCCCCCTGCGCACGGGCTTTCCTGCCCCTTCTTCACCGCCATACCTGTTCTCAACCACCTGGCGCTGCTCCCGGGGAGTCTGAATCACGTTTACCCGGAAAACGTAACGCACCACATCTTCCTGGATAGCGGCCACCATGTTCTGGAACATCTGGTAGCTTTCAAACTTGTATTCCACCAGGGGGTCCTTCTGGCCGTAAGCCCTGAGTCCGATTCCTTCCCGCAGCTGGTCCATGGCATCCAGGTGGTCCATCCACTTTTCATCCACTATGCGCAAGAGCACCATGCGCTCTATTTCCCGCAGCACATCCGCGCCCAGTTCTTCCTCCCGGAACCTGTAAGCATCCAAAGTCTTTTCCAGCAGGTATTCGTATAATTCCTTGCGCCCCATGTCCTGCAGGTCTTCTGCGGTTAAATCATGATCCGGCAGAAAAACCTGCCCGGCGTAAACCAACAGGCCGGCGAGATCCCACTCTTCGGGGTAAACCCCCTCCGGGGCGTAGGTATCTACCGCCCGTTGCACCACTTCTTCCATCATTTGCCGGACAATTTCTCCCGTATTTTCGCCGGTCAGGACCTGCCTCCGCTGCCGGTAAATAACCTCCCGCTGCTGGTTCATAACGTCATCGTACTGCAGCACGTGCTTGCGGATATCGAAATTCCTGTTTTCCACTTTCTTCTGGGCGCTTTCCAGGGAGCGGGTAATAAGGCTGTGCTCAATGGGGACGTCTTCCTCCATCCCCATTTTTTCCATAAGGCCGGCGATGTTATCCGACCCGAAAAGCCTCATAAGGTCATCTTCCAGGGAACTGTAGAACTGGGTACTGCCGGGATCGCCCTGGCGGCCGCAGCGGCCGCGCAGCTGGTTATCAATGCGCCGGCTTTCATGGCGCTCGGTCCCGATGATATGCAGGCCGCCCAGTTCCACAACCTTGCGGCGCTCTTCTTCGCATTCCCGCTTGAATTTTTGCAAATACTGATTATAAAGCTTTTTCTGCTCCGGGTCTTCCAGGTTGCCGTCATAACCCCGGCGCTTGAGTTCCTGCATGGCCAGAAACTCAGGGTTGCCGCCCAGCAAAATGTCGGTGCCGCGGCCGGCCATATTGGTGGCTATGGTTACTGCACCCAACCTGCCTGCCTGAGCCACAATTTCAGCTTCCTTTTCATGATACTTGGCGTTGAGTACCTGGTGGGGAACCCCCCGCTTGCGCAGCATCTGGCTCAGCATTTCCGACTTTTCAATGGACATGGTCCCCACCAGAACCGGCTGCCCGGTGGCGTGGCGCCGGACAATTTCATCAACCACCGCCTTAAATTTGGCCCTTTCGGTTTTGTAAACAACATCGGGCAGGTCCTTCCTGATCATGGGCTTGTTGGTGGGAATAACCACCACGTCCAGCCCGTATATTTTTCTGAATTCCTCTTCCTCCGTGGCGGCGGTACCGGTCATCCCGGCCAATTTATTGTACATGCGGAAGTAGTTCTGGAAGGTTATGGTGGCCAGGGTCTGTGACTCCCGTTCTATTTTTACACCTTCCTTGGCCTCAATGGCCTGGTGCAGGCCGTCGCTGTAACGCCGCCCGAACATCAGGCGGCCGGTGAATTCGTCCACAATTATTACCTGGCCGTCTTTAACTACGTAATCCCTGTCCCTTTTCATCAATGCATGGGCTTTCAGGGCATTATTCAAATGGTGGGTCAGCTCCATGTTTTGCTCATCGTAGAGGTTTTGCACGCCCAGCATGCGCTCAACCTTGGCCACGCCCTCTTCTGTGAGAACCACAGAATTGGCCTTTTCATCCACTATATAATCGATTTCCGGCTTAAGCTTCGGCACAATGCGGGCAAATGTATAGTAATGGTCCGTGGCCTTATTGGCCTGTCCCGATATGATCAACGGGGTCCGGGCCTCGTCAATAAGGATGCTGTCTACTTCGTCGATTATGGCGTAATTTAATTCCCTCTGCACCAGCTGGTCGGGATGAAGGGCCATGTTATCGCGAAGGTAATCAAAACCGAATTCATTATTTGTGCCATAGGTAACGTCCGCATTGTACGCGCCCTTTCTCTGCTCCCAGTTCAGCCCGTGAACTATCAGCCCCACGGAAAGGCCTAAAAAGCGGTATACCCGCCCCATCCACTGGCTGTCCCTGGTGGCCAGGTAATCGTTCACGGTGACTACGTGAACGCCCTTCCCCGTAAGGGCATTCAGATATACCGGCAGGGTAGCCACTAAAGTTTTGCCTTCACCGGTTTTCATTTCGGCAATGCTCCCCTGGTGCAGTACAATACCGCCCATGAGCTGCACATCGAAATGTCTCATCCCCAGTACCCGCCGGGACACCTCCCGCGCGGTAGCAAAGGCTTCCGGCAGCAGCTCATCTAAGGACTCTCCCCGGTCCAGCCGCTCCCGGAACAGGATGGTTTGCCTTTGGAGCTCCTCGTCACTCTTGCTCTGCATTTCAGGTTCCAGGCTATTTATTTTATCAACGGTTTTCTGTAGCTTTTTAATTTCCCGAGCATTATCATCCAGGAGATTACGTAACATTTTCAGCATAGTAAAATCACCTTTCTAATAATAAAGGAACCCTCCGGTTCCTGCACATACTATAAGTTTACCTATCTTATTCTAGCACTAAGCAGTAAGAGTAGCAAGAAAATTGCAAGGATGAAAAAGAGGGGACAGTACCCCTCAAAAAAGGATACTGTCCCCTCTTCGCCTATTCGTATTCCGGCTCTATGAGGCCGTAATTTCCGTCTTTGCGCCTGTATAATACATTGATTTGCTCCGTTTCGGCATTGGGAAATACAAAGAAACTGTGTCCCAAAAGATTCATTTGCAGAATCGCCTCATCCACCGCCATGGGTTTTACAGGGAAACGCTTGGTACGTACAATCTTCGGGCCCTCTTCTTCCCGGTCTCCTTCCATAAAAGCCGCTCCCCCGGCTACCTTTTGATCGCCCTGTCCCCGGCGGCGCATCAATTTACCCTTATATTTCTCTATTTGCTTCTCCAATTTATCCACTACCATGTCCACCGAAGTATACATATCGCCGGTGCTTTCTTCACCTCGGAGAATCATTCCGTTAATAGGGATGGTTACCTCAACCTTATGGGACTGGTTTTCAACATTCAAGATAACCTGGGCATCTCCCATGTTATCCAAAAACTTATCCAGTTTTCCAACCCTCTTTTCAACATATTCCTTGAGGGCGTCGGTTACTTCAACATTCCGCCCGCGCACCAGTACTTTCACATTCCCAACTCCTTTCCGAGGTGAGTATTACTTATTATTCCCGAAATAAGGAAATAATCTTCCGCAAACTGTAAGTGAATTGTAAAGTATTTTTTCATTAAACGCAACATCATTTCGCCGGGTTGTAAAAAAAATATTATAACCTAGTGCCAGCGGGACTGAACAGTTATGTATAAACTGTAAAGCCCCGTGTAACCGGGGCTTTGTTTCTTATAATTTTACTACATTTGCAGCCTGAGGGCCACGGGCACCTTCCACAATCTCAAACTCTACCGCTTCACCTTCTGCCAGGGTCTTAAAACCTTCTTCCCGAATGGCAGAAAAGTGAACGAATACGTCACCTCCGTCCTCCCTTTCAATGAAACCATAACCTTTCTTTGCATCAAACCACTTAACCCTACCTTTCATAAAACACTCCTCCTAAAAAATTTTACTCCCGTGGCCTTGCACCACGATAGCAGAATATTAACACCTAATATCTTTCGTGTCAAGTTGTTATTTTTTCCCATATACAATAAATAAAAGCTTTATCGACAAAACTTTCTTGTCAATTCAGGGGTGTGAATTCTAAAACTGTGGATGATGTGGATAACTCTGTTAATAACCCGGATTTCAAAGCACCGGGAATGTTAATAAAATAAATTATTTGCCACATATTGTCTAAATGCGTTTCCTTGACCTGTAATCTACGTCAATATTTCCCGATAACTCCACCTGCTGCGGTAAGAACAAATACTCCTGCTGTTTGACACTGTCGCAATCTTGTGGAAATATTTTCCATAGTCGAGCCCGTGGTAAGCACATCATCGACAAGCAATACATTCTTATCCCTGATTTTTTCAGGGAAAAGAACTGAAAAGGCATCACATAAATTTTGTTCCCTTTCCCGCCTGGAAAGGCCCGTTTGCGGCCTGGTTTCCCTGATTTTCACCACTGACCGGGCATCCACCGGTAAATCCATGATCCGGCCCAATTCCAGGGCCAATAACTCGGCCTGGTTGAAACCCCGGCGGGCAAGGCGCCCGGGAGAAAGGGGAACCGGAATAATCACATCGGTCCGGGTAAAAACTTGTTCCCTGCGGGCAACGCCCGCCATTAACTCCCCCAGGGCCCTCACTACACGGCGGGTACCCCTGTATTTCAAATGTAATACCGCTTCCCGGAGCACCCCCCGGTAGGGGGCCACCGCCCTGGCCATATCGAAAGACGGCCTCCGGCTAGAACACAAAAAACAGGGATAACTGCCGACACAAACCCCGGCTGCCGTAACCCCGTTATTAACCGGTGTTCCCGGGAATCTACCGCAAATGGGACAGACCGGGCCGGTTCCCTGCTCACGCAGCCACGCCCGGCACTGCCGGCACATTTCAGCGCCGGGACTGTGAGTCCCACACAGCGGACAGCTTTCCCGGGGCGGGTATACGAGGTCTAAAAACCCCTGCCAGAAGTGCTTAAGGTTCACCGTGGACAACCCCTGAACTTTCACGAAATCCGGGATATGGTAATCTTCTTATCCGCACCGGGTAAATCCATAAGGGAATAAACCTCGGTGCGGTCGCGACCGTTCTCCTTGGCCCGGCGCAAGGCCCGTTCCGCCTTACCAAGCAATTCTTCCATATCCCCGGCATCCCGGGGATAGCAGGCTACCCCCAGGCTGACCCGCACACTGCACCGGTATTCCCCGTTGTCGACAATACTGCTGTTAACCGCCCGCCTGATATCTTCAGCCAGTTTAGCTGCCAGAGCTTCTCCTACTCCCGGCAATAAAACGGCAAATTCTTCTCCGTCATAGCGGGCCACCACTCCTTTGGGCCCCACCACCGAAGATATGGTCTTGCCCACAAAAGAGAGCACGGCATCCCCTACCTCATAACCGCAGCTGTGATTAATTCTTCTAAGGTGATCAATATCTACCATAATTAGAGATACCTGTACGTTTTCACGGCTTCTTTCTGTAAGCTCCTTTTCCATGTACTCAAAAAAGTAACGGCGGTTATAAAAGCCGGTTAATTCATCGGTCCTGGCGGTTATTTCCAAACACTTGTTTAGCCTGGCATTGGCCACGGCAAGTGCCGCCTGGCCGGCAATGCCGGTAAAAATATGCAGGTGACTTTCGTTAAAAACAAAGGGGCGCTTATCCCCCAGGACCAAAAGGCCCACTACCTCCTTTTCCGCTAATAATGGAATAACAAGCAAAGACCTGTGTACCTGGGTTAATCCAGGCTGAATATTGACCCGCGGGTCCCGCCTGGAATCATAAATTATGGCCGGCTCACCACTCTGGGCCAGACACCCTAAAAATTCCCGCCCGGGGAAAACCAGCGACCCCTTTAGCTGGCGCTTGTAAGCCCCCGCCAGGGCCCTTGCCTCATAACACCTTTTTTCCTCCGACCAAATATAAACGATACCCGTATGATATCTTACCACCCGCCTTGCTTCTTTAAGGATTAATTCCAAAATCCCATCCAGGCCCAGCTTATCCCCCAGGGCCTTTGCTACCTCGTAGAGAACCCGGAGCTCCCGGTTGGCCAGTTCCAGGTGCACATAAAGCCGCAATACAAACTGCATAACCAACACCGGCAAAAAAAGCAATAACACGCCCCACAGTCCCGTATTATTGTACAGTACCACCATAAGCGCCCCCAAGGGGGTAGTAACAATATATGTCAGCCCGTCCCAGCGGAGAGCGTCCTTCCAAAAAATAAGGGGATTATTTTTTCTTTCCGGAAAAAGATAAAAATATATGAGAAGCTGATTGATGGCAAAACAACTGACCAAAAAACCGGCAAGGGGAACAATATTCCCCCAATCCAGGCGCTCCGAAAGGCTTCCCCCAAGATATGTATACATAAAATCGGCCCCTGTGATGGCCAGCACATACTGGGAAGCATTAAATAAAATAGTGGGCAAAGAATTATTCCGGGCCATTCCCTGCCCCAGCAAACATCCCAGGGCAGTGATCCACACCGCCCCGGCAGGGCCGAATATGACATAAGATGAAAAAATTACCGTAAAAATGGCGGAAAGCTGCCCCTGGGGAAAGGTAATCGCAAACCATTCAGCCAGCATTGCCAGGGCCAGCATAAAGAGCATGTCCCCGGTCAGGTCAAGATCGAGCATGGGGAACAAATAAGAAACAAACCAGTAAGCCAGAAAAATTACCGTCCATCTATAGATAATAAAGGGCAATTTACGGATTACCTTCATGGTATTGTCACCCCGTTAAATTTTAAACGCATCCCAAAGTTCATTGATTATTCGACAAAGAACAGGTAATTACCTCCGAAAAAGGGAAAAACTTAGCAGTAAAAAAGAAAATATAGCAAAAATAACGGGAGCTTAAATCCCCCGTTATTTTTCCCTGCCGGATACGTCATCTTTTGAATTTTCCTGGCGAAAACGCAATCCGTACCTGAGAGACAGCCGCCGCAATATAAGGGGTGTTTCATCCTGTGAGCCTGCATCAACCAATTCCAGTTCCGTTTCCGGCATCCGGGAATTTTTCTTGCGTATAAGGTTACGCACCAGGCCCTCTGCCATATCCGCCTGGTTATGCAGGGTTACCACCAGTATTTTTTTATCCCGTTCTCTTAATTCTCTTATCAACTCCTGGACAAACCGTATGAGAATATAGAAAAACCAGGCCAGGGTAAGGGTTAAAAAAATTAACGTTGTCAACGGGATCACCCCTCTCCTTGCTCCACACTATGCAGTACCGGGCAGAGAGGTGACAAAAAAAGAAACGGGAGACCTTATTTGACTCCCGCCTACAATCCTGCCTCTTTTCTTAAAATTTCAGCTTTATCGGTACGCTCCCACGGCAGATCAATATCCCGGCGGCCGAAGTGGCCGTAGGCAGCCGTATTACGGTAAATGGGACGCCTCAAATCCAGCGACTTGATAATCCCCGCCGGGCGAAGGTCGAAATGCCTGCGGATTAGTTCAACAATTTTCTCTTCATCTACTTTATTGGTGCCAAATGTATCTACCATTATTGAAACGGGCCTGGCCACGCCGATGGCATAAGCCAGTTGAATTTCGCACTTATCCGCCAGTCCTGCGGCAACCACGTTTTTAGCCACATACCGGGCGGCATAGCTGGCAGAACGGTCCACCTTTGTGGGGTCCTTGCCGGAAAAGGCCCCGCCGCCGTGACGGGCCATGCCGCCATAAGTATCAACAATAATCTTGCGCCCGGTAAGTCCCGCATCCCCCTGGGGCCCCCCAATGACAAACCTGCCGGTAGGATTTATAAAGTAACGGGTCTTGGAGTCAAGCATTTCCGGGGGCACAACGGAACGCACCACCTTCTCAATAATATCTTCCCGTATTTGTTCCAGACTGACCCTGGGATGGTGCTGAGCGGAAACCACAATGGTATCCACCCTGACCGGCCTGTCACCTTCATATTCCACGGTAACCTGCGCCTTGCCGTCCGGGCGCAGGTATGGCAGTTCCCTGGTTTTGCGGGCAGTGGCAAGCCTGCGGGTCAGTTTGTGGGCAAGGGTAATGGGAAGTGGCATGTACTCGGGCGTTTCATTGGTGGCGTAGCCAAACATCATACCCTGGTCACCGGCGCCGATGGCCTCAATTTCATCTTCGGTCATTTCACCGGAACGGGCTTCCAGGGACCTGTCCACGCCCATGGCAATATCGGGGGACTGTTCGTCAATGGAAGTAATGACAGCACAGGTATCACAGTCAAACCCGTACTTGGCCCGGGTATAACCAATTTCCCTTACTGTTTCGCGGACCACCTTGGGAATATCCACGTAACACCTGGTAGTGATTTCGCCGCCGACAACGACGAGACCGGTGGTAACATAGGTTTCGCAGGCAACCCTGCCTGCCGGGTCTTCCGCAAGAATGGCATCAAGAACAGCATCGGAAATCTGATCGGCAACCTTATCCGGGTGACCTTCCGTTACCGATTCAGAAGTAAACAGGCGTTTTGCCAATATCAGAACCTCCCTTATAGGTTTTTATGCCGGCACTTATGCATCCGGCACAAAAATCGCCCCAAAAATAAACCATTTTGGGGCACCTAAGTATTTTTTAATTGCAACAAGGCCGCCAATCCATGCCAATTAAAGAAGTTGCTTGCCTGAATCGCCCCGCCTTTACACTTCAACCAGCACGGCATCCTGGCCGATCTTTTTCACTTTATCCCAGGATATGACCACATCCTGACCGGCACCGAAAAGGCGAAAATATTTTTTGCGGCCCTGCAGTACCAGTGCCTTCACCTTACCAGTTTCCAGATCCAAATGCATATCCTTTACGGGGCCCAATTTGGCACCGTCCACTATATTAATTATATCCTTACGGCCCAGCTCGGAGATTTTAAACAACACTGCTGCCACCTCCTCCTGGGCCATAATATGCACCGGGCCCGAATTCGGTTACAAATAAAACAGGATTGAAATTTATTCAAATTTGTAAATTCGCCACGTTTTAAAATTATCCTTGTAGTGTAACCTCAATTTTTATTTTATCTTGTAAATTTTTAATCCCGCCAGGAATTATCTTTTAATCCTAATTTTTCACACACTTCTTCCCGTAATTCCTGTACCCTGTTTTCACTTTCTGCCTCAGCGTAAATTCTAAAAAGGGGCTCCGTTCCGGACGGGCGGACCAGCACCCAGGAGCCGTCCTGCAATACCAATTTTACCCCGTCAAGGGTAACCCGGGAAGCAACAGGTACCCCGGCCAATTTCTCCGGGTTAAAGTCCTTCATTTTTACCAGTACCCGCTCTTTTTCCTCCCGGCTTGTATGAACATCCCGCCGCTTACTAAATACCGGCCCGAATTGTTCATATAAATCTCGTAAAAGTTCCCCCAGGCTCTTTCCATGAACGGCAACCATTTCCGCCGCCAGGAAACCGGCCAGGATGCCGTCTTTTTCCGGAATATGACCCTTTATGGAAAGACCTCCGCTTTCTTCGCCACCAAGTATACAACCCCTTTCCAGCAAGTTCCGGCCGATATATTTAAAGCCTACCGGAGTTTCAAAAACCTCCTGGCCGAATTTCTCCGCCATCCGGTCAAGAAGGTGGGTGGTGGCCACCGTTCTGGTAACAGGTCCCTGCATGCCCCGGCTCTTTACCAGGTGGTAATACAAAAGGGGAAGAAACTGGTTGGGCGTGATATAAGTGCCGTCGGCATCTATAATTCCAAACCGGTCCGCATCCCCGTCCATGGCCAGGCCAAGGTGAGCCTTTTCATTAATTACCCACTCCTTGAGCTCTCTCAGAAGTTTTACCTTTGGTTCGGGCAAATTCCCGCCGAAAAGCGGGTCCCGGCGACATTGAATTTCATACACTTCGGCGCCCGCTTCCCTTAGCAGGGCCTCCAGATAGCCGATTCCACAGCCATACATGGGGTCCACAATTACTCGCAGTCCCGCCCGGCCGATTGCCTCTACATCAACCAGCCTGTTCATGTGGCGGGCATAATCAGGAAACGGGTTAATTTCTTTAATCTCGGCTTTCTTTTTGTTATTCACCACCCTGGCAATAATCCCGGCAATATCTCCCCCCACCACCGCTTCCTCCAGGGCTGAAGCCTGCTCCTGATCCCATTTGCCCGGAATAACAGCACCCATTTTTCCCCAAAAATTTTTTTGCAACCTGTCCAGGTTTCTTTCTATCTCCCGGGTTATGTGGGGAAGGGCCGGCCCGGCATAATCGGGAATAAACTTCAGCCCGTTATACTCCGGCGGGTTGTGACTGGCAGTAATCATCACCGCCCCGGCAGTATCCCATAATTTCACGCCGAAGGCCGTCACCGGAGTGGGAGTGGGGGATTCGGTCTTATAAACCGGCATGCCGTTTTCCGCCATAGTATCGGCAACGGTGTCGGCAAACCTGTCCGACAGAAAACGGTTGTCATAACCTATCACTACCCCCTTACCTCCCATTTCGTGGGCATTTATATAACCGGCAATGGCCCGGGAAACCAGGCGGACATTATCAAAAGTAAAATCGTCGGCCATAATTCCCCGCCAGCCATCAGTGCCGAATTTTATGTTTCTGGACATATATAATACCTCCTTAGCAATTTTGTTGCTTATTATTTCGCTTAACCCCTTGGTACCACGGCAAAACCGGCGGTAACCCCCGTCAGCTGTCCATTCTGTGCTTGCGGCGTTTTTGTATGGGAACCTTGTCCGTGGGATCCGTAAGGTGGTCTATTTTATCCTGTTTCAAATCTACATATAAGTTGCCGCCGGTATCCAGGGCCGCAAAATTCACATCGGATACACTGGTTACCCCTTGTTTTTCCAGCTCCTTAAAAAGCCATTCCTCGGTCAGGTTATTCTGAATCAGGTTTTGCTCGATAATCTTCCCGTCCTGAATAATTTCCGAGGAAATTCCCTCATATTTGGTAGGAATATTTAAATCCGAGGGGGTCACCGGGCGCTTATGGCTCTTGGGAAGCACGCTCAGTGAGCCATTGGGCTCGGCCACGGCAAACTCCACATCCCCAATATCGAAGATTCCCTGTTCCCTCAACTGCATTGTAAGATTATCCATATTATACAAGAGCTTTTTCATATTATCTTCCAAAATTTTACCATTATGAATCACCACCGTGGGCTCACCCTCCAAAAGCTTTCGTGCAGGGCGGTATTTCAAGGCCACCCATTCGGCGGCAATGGTTAAAAGGCCGAAAACTGCCAGGCCAAAGGCGTAATAATAAGCACTCTCCCCGAGTTCGACCACCAGCGATCCCGCTATGGAGCCAACCACAATGGCATTTATAAAATCGGCCACGGTAAGCTGGTTCACCTGGGATTTACCGATCAGCCTGGTTACCAAAAGAATTAGCACAAAGGCGCCCAGTGCACGAAGCAAAATTTCCGTGTAAGGACTCATTTCTTACCCCTCCCTGACAGTATAAATTTACAAGAATTAGTTTTCCGGCCAGTTCTGTTATTATACCCCACAAGGCTGGAAGTTACCTTAAACAGTTTTATTTTCACCAATATATGGCAATACTATTCCCAGGAGGGTGATCCGCCGTGAAAAAAGCCGAACTTTTAAAAACCCTTAATGAAAGAAAAAAAATGCTGCAACAGTACTTGGAGTTTATCTATTCCCAGCGTAGAATCACAGATTCCCGCGCAAAAAGAAAATAACGGGGGCGGTTTTCGATATACTGAAGTATATATCGAAAACCGTCCCCGTTATGTGTTTATACCCTTTAAAAATTAAAAACCGTTCCCCATTGCTTCCTTTTTCTCTCCGCAAACCAGGTTTTTAAGATATGCCCGGAATTCCTCCACAAGATCCGGCCTCTCCAGGGCGAATTCCACCGTGGCCTTCAAGTAACCCAATTTATCTCCCACGTCGTAACGCCTGCCTTCAAATTCATAACCGTATACGGCATCCCTTTTTGCCAGCTCTCTCAAAGCATCGGTAAGCTGAATTTCACCCCCTGCCCCGGGAGGGGTATTGGCCAAAATATCAAATACCTCGGGCTGAATAATATAGCGCCCCATAATGGCCAGCCGGGAAGGAGCCTCTTTCGGATCAGGTTTTTCAATCAAATCGCGGCACCGGTATACTCTTTCCCGGACAACTTCGGCATCCAAAATCCCGTATTTACTGACTTCACCCGGGGGAACTTCTTTGACGCCTATTATGCTCCCACCCATTTCTTCGTACAAATCCAGCATTTGCTTGAGACAGGGCACATCACTGCGGACAACATCGTCCCCCAGCATAACGGCAAAGGGCTCGTTTCCTATAAATTTTCTCGCGCAATATACCGCGTGGCCCAGGCCCCTGGGCTCTTTCTGCCTTACATAATAAATATCCACCAACTCACTTATATCTTTAATTAATTCCAATAATTCCGTTTTACCCCTGCTGCGTAAAAGTTCCTCCAGAAGGGGAGACTTATCAAAATGGTCCTCTATTGACTTTTTGTCCTTACCCGTAATGATAAGTACGTCTTTAATGCCCGAATTTACCGCTTCTTCTATTATGTACTGAATGGTGGGAGTATCAATTATAGGTAGCATTTCCTTGGGCTGTGCCTTGGTAGCGGGCAGAAAGCGGGTTCCCAATCCTGCTGCCGGAATAACAGCCTTTTGTACCTTCACATCATCACCCCCTGGATTTTTTAAGTACTACTTGTAATAATTAGTTAACGCCCTGCCATATTCCTCTAAATTTTTTCCGACAAAAAAAGTGCCCTTGCAGGCACCCTCAAACCTTAACTGGCTATTTTATTAGTTAAGCCGCTTATACATCCAAAGAACGTTTTTGCCGGCTGTTTTCCACGGAGATGGTTGTCCCCCTTCTCCTTCCAATAACACCGACCTTGTTGGCCAGCCAGATTGCCGCTGCCGACAGTATAACCAGCAGTACTGCCGCCTGGTCGGTGGAAACCACATTCAAAACCACGGCGCTTGCTCCCAGCACCAGGCTTACACCGTAAATTGCCAGCACCGTCTGCCGGTGGGAAAGTCCCATGGCCATCAGTTGATGGTGGAGGTGCTCCTTGTCCGGCTGGAATATGGGCCGGTGATTATGATAGCGTCGTACAATGGCAAAGAAGGTGTCCAAAAGTGGTATCCCCAAAATCACCAGGGGTATGATTACTGATATGGCGGTGATACTCTTGGTAAAGCTGATAATGGACATTACCGCCAGGGTAAACCCCAGGAACATTGACCCCGAGTCACCCAGGAATATATTTGCCGGGTGGAAATTATGCCTGAGAAAGCCCAAAACCGCAGCGGCAAAAGTAAGGGCCAATAACACAACCTCTGTCATCCCCGGCACACTGAACAAATAATGCTGGGTCCAGGCCACGGCGGCCAGCGTAAGGGCCGCAATACAGGATATTCCTCCGGCCAGCCCGTCTAACCCGTCAATTAAATTAATGGCATTGGTAACGGCCACGATCCAAAAAACAGTTACCGGAACGGCCAACCACCCCAAAAAAAGCATGTTACCGGAAAGGGGGTTGGTAACGTAATACACCTTGATCCCAAAGGGTACTACCGCAAGAGCCGCTGCTATCTGTCCCAGAAGCTTGACTTTTGCAGGCAATCCCTTAATATCATCAACAATTCCCAAAACCATTACCAGTGTACCGCCGGCCAAAAGGCCTAACAGGGGCGGGTCTATCTGCTGGGACAATAACACCGACGGCACAAAAGCCATATATACGGCAAGACCCCCGATACGGGGCATGGGCTGCTTGTGCACTTTGCGGGCACCGGGCTTATCCACCGCTCCCCAGGAAAAAGCCTGCTTTCTAACCCACGGAGTAAGTACCCAGCCCAAAATCACGGCCAGTATAGGGGCGGCAATCGCCTTGATCACGTTCTATCCCTCCGGATAGTAATAAACACTTGAAAACAGTATCATTTCTATGATACCACCGGCAATAATAGAATCCAAAGGTCAAAAAACCGCAATACCGGAAACTGAGCATCTAATTTCATACCAATTCGCCAAAATTCGCAGAATGGCTTGTCTCAGGCTTAATTTTCGTCCTCTCAATTTCTTAATCACCCTGAGCTATGGCAAACATTAATTCAGCTTCTGCCGCCACATCTTCACCCACCCGGGCCACCGCCCTGGCCTTGCCAATGCCGCCCCTGAGCTTCAACAGTTCCACCTCTATGCGCAAGGTATCCCCGGGAATCACCCGGCGGCGGAATCTGGCTTTATCAATGCCGGCAAAGAAAGCCATCTTTCCTGCAAATTCAGGCATACTTAAAACTGAAACCGCTCCTACCTGGGCCATAGCTTCGATTATGAGCACCCCCGGCATCACCGGATAATCCGGGAAATGCCCCTGAAAAAAGGGCTCATTTGCGCTAACATTTTTAATCCCCACAGCCCTTTTGCCGGGCTCCATTTCTTCAATCTTGTCCACCAGCAGGAACGGGTACCGGTGGGGTATAATTTCCTTTATTCGGTTAACATCCAGCATGTAATATCCCCCTGTTTGTATAATTTCCCTTAAAGTATACCATTTTTACCCACGGAATAAAAAAACTATTGAACTTTGATCCCAAAGGAGTGGGTTTTATACATTTACCTGTCGGCACCGAAAACAAACTTTGCCCCCTCCCGGGCCTTTTCCCTCAACGGGGCCACCCTTTGCAGCAATTCCTGCCGGCCCAGGGCAAGGACGCTCTCCACACTGCCGAGCAGCGCCTCCCCGTCCAAATTATCCGGGGAGCCTGCCGGCTCCAGTCCCAGGCGGGAAAGGAAGCGCTCCACCTTGGGATCGTAGGCAACGCCCACCGGGGGCACCCCCAGCGCGGCGGCAAATATGAGGGAGTGCAGGCGCATACCCACAAGCAAGTCGAGATTGCTTACCACCGAAAGCATTTCCGGAACGGAACAACTCCGGCGCAATATCACACTTCTTTCACTCATCATCTCGGCAACGGCTTCTGATATTTGCAGGTCCGCAGGGTGCTGCATGGGTAAAAAAATAACCTGCATCCCCTTTTGGGCCAGCCGGTCGCACACCCAGGCAATTATAGACTGCCACCGGTCTCCCTCCCAGGGGCGCACGGAAATGCCGGCCAGCGGACCATTCCCCGGTTCAACCCCGGCGGCCTGCAAAATAACCCGGCCCGGCTCGCGGGACACCGTTTCCGGATCCAATCCCAGGACCGGGTCCGCCGTCACCGCAACCGGCTTTTTTACACCCATGGCCAGCAAATCGGCCCGGGATTCTTCGTCCCGTACCGTAATGGCCGATACCCCGCTGGCCGCCCGGGCCACCATATAACGCCCCAGGCTGCTTTTTACCGGCCCTATCCCCTGGGCATAGAATATCACGGGCTTGCCCAGCATGCGGGCCAGCCATACCACACCCAGGTAATAAACCAGGTTTTTGATACCGGTAACGTCCTGCAATAAGCTGCCCCCGCCGCTAATTAACATATCCGCTTTTCGCAAAGCCATTATAACTTCACCCGGCTTCCACCTGTTTACCGCCTCCACACCGTAGGTGCGGGCGGTATATTCCGGGTTGGCGGAAAGGACCACCGGGCGGAAATTGGAGTCCCGCTCCCGCAGGACCTGCAGCATGCTGTAAAGGACGGCCTCATCCCCCAAATTGTGAAAACCGTAGTAGCCTGAAATAACGGCCCGCACCATGTATACCCTCCGTTAGTAAGGCCGGTGCTCTCCGCAGCGCCCGGGTGCTTCACGCCGGCAGAGCTGCGCAATTCCCTTGCCGGGCAGAACCGGCCTTAAAAATTCTAATTGACGGGCAGTTTTTGCAATAAATGCCTCCCCGCCTGCCAGAGGGCAATCAGCACCAAGCCCCCGAGAATGCCCAACCACAGGCCGTTGAATCCCCGCAGCAGGGAAATTACCAGCGGGGTGTGGATATGGGCGAAGGTATTAACCATGGAAACCTGGCCGATGGCCCCCAGGATTAAAAGAGGCATATAGCGATCGTCCCGGTAGCCCGTATACAGCAAAAGCAAAAGCAGGGGGTGGCCCAGCAGAAATTCCTTGGTGCGGGGTCTTACCGCCAGGGCATTTTCCAGAAAAGTCCTGAACTGCTGCTCCAGGGGCAGGACAGCACCCGCGTCCGCATTGCCGGTACGCACCAAATATATTAATAAAACCACGGCCAGAACTCCCGCCAAGGCGGCTAATCCCACCGTAACCGGGTTTTTTACGGTGCGCGCCAGCTTTTGCGCCCAGTTTTCTCCCCGCGGCACGGTGAAGAAAAAGTATCCTGCCGCCAAAGCCAGGGGGATTACGTGCGCGGCCTTAACACCCGCAAACTGGTCAATCTTGAGCATAAATCCTGCATCGGCCAGCAGCCCCACCATCAAAACAGCCCCCGTCAGGGAAAAAAGGGAAATTTTGAACAGTCGCAATACGGCCCCGGCAGGAGAGAGACCTTTTTCCCGCACGCCCCAGATAACGGCAAGGGTGGGAAAAATAATTACCGAAGCCAGGGCCATCAGTTTTCTGGCCAGTGTCAGCAAAGGCGGGCTGGCAAGGCCTGCCCCCATGAGAGCGAGCCACACTATAAGTCCCGCCGCCCCCAGTACCGCCCACCGGGAAGGGAACAGCCGCAGGGCAAGCAGCAGCCCGCCGGCCAGAACACCCAGCCCGATAACCAAAATACTCCACCGGGACACATTTAAAGGGCCAAAGAGGGAAGCCCGGCCAAAAGTAAACCCCTCTTTTTCCAGGGAGTTATGCAATTCTCCCAGCAGGCTTTCCAGGTTAACATTAAATATATCCGAATATTCCGTTCCGGTAAAAAACCTTACCAGAAGTATTCTTATATTCCGGTCCGTAGCGGCCAGCTCATACCTGTCCACGGCACCCCCGGGAGTATACTTACCCATTTCTTCGTTTGAAATGGTATGCAGCCTTACAACCTTCTTATCCAGCAGCCGGGCGAGGTTGTTGAAGCCCTTTTGGTCAAAAAATTCTATCTGTACCAGGGGCACCCCGAGCTGTTTTATCTCGTATCCGAGAACCCTTAACAGTTCTTTATCCTTATACCCGGGCAATTGTTCGTCGTTAAATAAGATCCCTGTAAGATTGGGCACCCGGTGCAAGGAGCTGAATACATCTTTAATTTCCCGTTGTTTTACCTCCGGCCAGGTACGGGGCTGTACCAGGATGTTAAATCCGGCCCGGGCAACCTCCTCCATCCGCTCAATGGGAAAACCCAGGCCCCACTGTTCCAGCCGGTCAGGCGACAGCGGAGTCAATATTACATAATAACCCCCGGTCAACTCTTCTGCTTCCACGGGCAACCCCTTGGCCCGCAAATTGGCCGTTACCCGCTGCCAGGCATTTTCATCATCGGTAAGCAAATATGTAAAACCGGGGTTAAACTCACCGCCGGGAAACGATTGGGGGTTGTAAGTACGCAACTCTCTCCCGGTTCCTATCACAAATTCGCCCCTGTCTTTCAGCGTTTTGGGGGTATCTTCCTTAAACAGAACAGTGGTTACACCCTGCCCGCGCAACTTCGCCAAAAGTTCCGGGGTGTCGCCATCCCGGAACTGGGCTAAGCCCGCCACTTCGTCGTAAACCACCGCTATTTCCATTTCCCGGTGTTCTTTTTCCAGGTTGTAGCGCTGCCAGGCCGCATACCCTGCTGCCACCAGGGCAATCCCTATTAAAAAAATCAGGCCCCTTATAAACCACCTGTTATGCATATATTAATTCCCCTCGGATTTAACGTATTTTTGTACCGGGTCTTCATAACCCACCCATTCCAGAAAATCCTCGATCAGCATGTAACCCATGCCAACGGTAATTACGTCATTATTTTCGCGAATTCTTTCCAGCAATTTTTCATCCCAAAAGCCCTGTTCCGCCAGGTAATCAAAGGCCTTATACTTATTCATATCCAGCCCGAGATAGCGACAAAACATGTAGGCCGTATCATAAACCGTAAGGATGTTACCCTCTTCCCAGAGTTGGGGATATGTCTCTACATTGGCCCCCGCCTGCTTGACGGCCCGGGAAAGGGAAGTAATAAATTTTCGCTCTTCCATTTGCCGGTCCAGGCCGTAATCATTTTTATAGCCTCCCCAGGCCAGCCCCAGCCGGCGCATAAATTT
Organism: Desulfofundulus sp. JL263-se; assembly: GCF_056316025.1. Lineage (NCBI taxonomy): Bacteria > Bacillati > Bacillota > Clostridia > Eubacteriales > Peptococcaceae > Desulfofundulus > Desulfofundulus sp. JL263-se. The sequence continues at coordinate 2,857,940 of NZ_CM149993.1, forward strand.
GAGCCCTGAATAAGCCCAGTGGCGGGTCACATTCAGCGGCCTTACTTTGAAGGGCTTTAATTCCATTCCCTGTTCATTCAGCCGCTCCTGCAATTGGGCCATGTACCTCTTAGATCCCGCCAGTTCTCGAATGGACATCTTCTTTTCCAGGGCCATGGCCACCGCCGCCCCGGCCGACTGGCCTGCGGCCATGCCTACGGGAATGGTACGGGCACTCCCGGCGGCCAGTGAATCGTAACTGGCCGAGCGACCTACCACAAGCAGGTTATCCACTCCCCGAGGAATCAAAGAACGTAACGGAATTGCATACTGAAGCGGGTTGCCCACCGTAACCCTTGTCTTTGGGCCCGGTGGCCTGTATGTCCACGGGATAGGAGCCAAAGGCCACGCGGTCATAAAAATCCCGATTTTCCAGCACATCATCAATGGTGAGCCGGTATTCACCCAATACATGCCGTGACTCTCTTATGTACAACTCCGGCGCCACACCGGCCAACCTTACACCTTTAAAGCCGGGCACTTCCCGGGAAATAAAGTCCACTACCCGCGGCAGTTCCAGCAGGGCCAGTGTCCTGGCCTTTTTCCTTGAAGCGGGGTCCAGGGGGTTGACACCGAATATTTGCAGGGCATTAACTAAAACGCTGCCGTCGTCCTGCCTCCCGACGTTTAAGCCCCGCAGGGCAATCCGGGAAGAAAAGGGCTTATACCGGGCAGTTTCTTTGCCAAATCCCCAGGCGCTGCGCCAATTGGCGCCGCTGTTCCAATCTCGATCCCGGTGCATTAAATAGTAATAAATATTAAACCAGTCCAGGTTATTAATTCCCTCTAAGCGAAATACCAGGGTTGCGGCCATATTATCCTCCGGCCTGCCTAAATCTGCATGTCCCACGGTATAAGGCGCACCGGCTGCAGCTGCCAAGTCTGCATCCTGGGTGGCATCAATTACAAAGGCAGCCTTTATTTTCAAAATCCTTCCATCTTCTGCAAGTACCCTTACCCCCTCTACCCGGCTCCTTATTTCACCTTTATCCAGGAGTGGCTCGAAATTTTCCACGGACATTAACACATCCAGCTTTTTCTCGGCATTCACCATGTTATGAAAGACATTTATGGCTGCCTGCACGTCAAAGGAATCACCGCCCACCTGGCGATAAAATTCCTCAAAGATGCCGCGATTAAGAATTTCCCCGTTAGGGCCGTAGTTCATGTCTATACTGTTCAGCCATCCCCGGGTCATGAGCCCCCCCAGCACCGGGCGGATATCAACCAGCAGAGTGGAAAGCCCGTTCCGGGCGCCGGAAACAGCGGCGGCAACCCCTTCCGGGTCACCGCCCACCACGATCAGGTCATATTTTTCCTTGATATCCGCTTCCTTCAGGGCCACCTGCTCCGGACTGGAAAATATCAAATCCGGGCGCAATAAAATTACCCCGCCCAACAAAAAAAGAAAGATGGCCGGCAAAACTAGCCACTTTTTCATTCCCACAACCCGTTCCTCACTCATGCCAGCAGTCCTAGATAGAGGTGCCGCTGTTATCAATGTCAATTATTATTTCCACCTGGCCGCCGCCACCACTTGTGGCCGGCTGGTTTTGCGGCAAGCCCTCCGGCGGCCTGGATTCATCCGGGGATGCCTGGCTAGCGTCACCGTCCTCCGGGGGCAGCCCGGCGCCATCACTTTCTTCAAGTCTATCCTGCCCGGACGAATTTTCTCCGGGCTCCGGGAAAACATTGCCGTTAACGTTATTTACCGTTTGGGAGTTTTCAATTTGCCGGGCAGCGGCAGGCTCGTTATTTACTTTATCGCTGTGCTGGGAGAGCAATACCTTTTCATCCTGCCTGGGCTTGGGCCTTAAGTCTTCCGTGGGCCCCTGCACAATCTCCTTTACAACTTTACCCTCTTCGAAAAGGGCCAGGGCCACGCGCCTGGCCTGCTCCTGGTCCACGGCCCAGAAACTTCCCTGTTCGGTATTTAAAAAGTGTCCGGGCAGGGTTTGGGTTACAATTTCTACGGAATCTAAATTTTTGCCGGCCCTGGCCAGCTTAATCATTTGGGGCAAGCCCATGTTTGTTTCCACATTTTCATAGATTTCCGGGATTAACTTGTGCAGCCTGGTTATCGTCTTCGGCTGCATGACCTCCCTGGCAAGGGCCTTTAAAAATTTCAACTGGCGGCCGGTACGGTCGATATCACTCCCGTCTCCACGGTAACGTACATATTGCAGGGCCTTATCCCCGTCCAGCCGCTGTTCTCCCTTTTTAAGATTAATGCTAAACTTGCCCCCGTAAGCCCGTTCATAATGATACATATCCTTTTCCACATACAGAGTTACCCCGCCCAGGGCGTCTACAATATCCTTAAAACCGTAAAAGTTGGTGAGGATATAATAATCCAGCGGGATTCCGATAAGCTGTGATACCGTTTTCATGGCCAGTTCCGGGCCGCCATAGACATTGGCGGCATTAATCTTATTCCACCCGTACCCGGGTATAAGCACCCGCGTATCCCTGGGAATGGACAGCATGGATATCCGGTTTTCCTTATCATTATAGTTTAAGACAATTATGGTATCGGTACGGCTGTAATTGTCTCCAGCCTCCCGGTCGTCGGTACCCAGGAGAAGGACATTAAACCCCTTAATTTGGGACGACTTATCCCCCTTGCCAGCATCAATGCCCCCCAAATCGCTACCACTGCCACCTACGCCCGGTATAGGGAAAAACCAGCCTGAAACAAAGCCATAAGCACCTGTAAATACGGTCAGGGCCGCAATAACGGCCAGAACCAGCGGAAGAATTTTTCTCCTTTTTTTTCGGCGCCTCCTGCGCACGGTCATAACTTATCATCAACCTTTCGGCATAAAAGTCGCTTAGCCGCGGTACATAATTACGGCCTGCCTGATGGCCTTAATGCCTCTCCCGTCATCCCGGGGAATGGTAAAGAGGTGATTGGCGGGAACATATTTATTAGCGGTATAGTTAGTTCCTGTAGTAATATCGGGAATGCCGCTGCCAGTAGGATCAACAATAACCGCCGCCCCGGAGCGCAATATGAACTCCGTCCCGGCGGAACCTATAAAAGTCTCACCCGGCTGCAGTGTTTTGATTTGCCACTCCAGGGAAGCCCCACCTGCGGACTGAATACTTTCCAATATTTCCTGGAACTTTTGCTGAACCAGGTTTTGTACATAACTCCTGGTAACCAGCGGGTCCGAAGGACTTCCGGGATCTCCGTAATCGGCCAGTGCCAAGCTTGACATTCCCAGTACAGCCAGTATCAAAATTAATCCAAAGGTCCAAAATTTATTCTTGAAACGCACAGTATCCCCCCATTTTCAACATAAATACAAACAGTTCTTCGACATCTGCAGAATATTTCCTGCCATAATAGTTATCAACATTAAGTTTTCAGGCGGTATTTTTTGGCAACCAGCCAGGCAAACTTTGGCAGCGCCGTCATCCGCCGCCAGCGGGAAGGCTCCCTTATCAGGCGATAAAGCCACTCCCCTTTGAGGCGCCGAACCCAAAGGGGCGCACGGCGGACATTCCCAGAAATAACGTCAAAACTCCCCCCCACCCCCACGGCCACACAATTTAAACATTTAAGGTGCCGGTAAATCCACAATTCCTGCCGGGGAGCTCCCAGAGCCACAAACAGTATGTGGGGGCGGGAAGCAAATATTTTATCAAGAACCTCTCCTTCTTCATCATCTTTAAAATAACCGTGGTGAGTTCCTGCCACGATAAGGCCGGGAAATTTTTCCTGCAGGTTTTTTCCGGCGGCATCAGCCACACCGGGAGCGGCACCCAGCAAAAAAATCCTCCAGCCGTCGGAAGCCGCCCGGCGGGCCAGTCGGAGCATCAAGTCAATGCCGGTCACCCGCTCCGGCACGGGACAGCCGGCCACCCGGGAGGCCCAAACAATTCCTTCCCCGTCAGGAGTTACAATGTCCGCACTGTTAACCACTTCCAGCAAGCGGGGTTCATACTGGGCCCGGTAAAGATATTCGGGATTGAGGGTGATTATTTGATGGCCTCCTCCCCGGCATACCAGCTCAGCCACCCGGTTTTCGGTCTCTTCCATATTTAAAGCGTCTATCCGCGCGCCTAAAATTTCTACCTTCATAAAATATGTAGAACAGCCTCCCCGAAATGAGGTTCCCTAAAATTCTGCAAAAAGTTTCTTGCCTCTGGCCCCGAATTCCTGCCCTGGAACCTAAAACAACTTAATCCCGGCGCAGCGCTTCGATGGGGTCGAGCCTGGAAGCCTTGCCGGCGGGCATAACCCCGAAAACTACGCCCACGGCGGCGGCGAACCCAAAGGCCAGCAGGGCCGTCCACCAGGACACCAGGGGCGGCCACTTGGCCACCCTGGCGACCAAGTAGGCGCCTCCGACACCGAGGATCATACCGATGGCTCCCCCTATGAAACAAAGCACCACGGATTCAATGAGAAACTGCACCAAAATGTCCCTGCGGCGGGCCCCCAGCGCTTTGCGAATACCTATTTCCCTGATGCGTTCCGGAACCGAAACCAGCATGATGTTCATGACCCCGATTCCTCCCACGAACAGGGATATCCCGGCAATGGAGCCGATAACCAGGGTCATGATCCCGGTGACCCTGTTGGCCGCGGCCATTTCCTGTTCCAGGTTCACGCTGGAATAGCGCCCCGGGGCGTTGTGCCTTCTTTCCAGGATTTTTACCGTTTGCTGCATGGCCGTTCCCACCTTGTCCCTGGACCGGGCACTGCCCTCAAGGGAGTGAATCGAACCCCTCGGGAATATGGATTGCCATACCCGGATGGGGATATAAACTTTTTTGGTTTCCCCCATTTCCAGCAAAGAACCGCCCTGCTTGATGACGCCCACCACCACCAGGGAAGTGCCGCGCATCAAGATCTTTTGCCCCAGCGGGCTGCCGTTGCCGAAAAATTCCCGGGCCAGTTCCTCGTCCACCACCGCCACCTTGCGCCTGCCCACCGCGTCGGCCGCACTGAAGGGCCTCCTTCAGTTCCAGTTTCCTAATGTGGGCGTACTCGGGCAAAGTCACCACCACTTCGGCGAACTTGCTTTTCCGGCCGCCGCGCACCTGAAGGTAAGTCGAACTGGGAGGAACCAGGTACTGCACCTCGGGAACAAGCTGTTTAATCACCTCCACGTCCTGCAGCGCAAATTCCCTGCCGGTGCGCGGCTCGTCGCTGCGCCAGTCCACATAAATAAAGAAAATATTTGTTCCTATTTTTTCCAGCTCCGCATCAGCAGCGCCCTGCCCCCCTGGTCCACGGCCACCACGGCGATGACCGCCGCAATGCTGATGGTAATGCCCAGGGCGGTCAAAAACGAGCGCAGCTTGTTGCTCCAGATGCCTTCCAGAAGGTTTGAAAAACAAAACCGTCTTGCGGTTGCGAATGGCGGCCAGCTCGTCATCGCCAAGCCCGCTGACCTCCACCCCGTCCAGCCTGTAGGAGCCGGAGGTGGGTGTGTCCAAACAACCCAGCAGGTTCAGCAGGGTGGACTCGCCCGAGCCATGTGGTCCATATCCTTAAGTGCACATTACTACTTTTTCTTATGTGTCAATCTACGGAATATAACATAAGAAAAAATCACCGGCGTAAGCACCATTATAGCGAAGCAGGCAATAAATGCGTGAGCGCCCCAGGGTGACGGGACCGGCACCAAAGCAAGACATATAAAACCGCCTATCACCCATACCTTGGCCCCCAGTTCATGGGTTTGTCTCCAGACCGCCTCATTGGCCAAGGTCCAAGGAGTCCTTATACCAAAAATGAAATTAGGCGAAATAAATTCCATAGCATGCCCAACCAAGATAAAAGAGATGGCGATAGCGCCATTTATTATAAGATGTGCTTGCACATCATAACCAAGGGCTAACGCTAAAGAAATAGTATGAATAGTTATGATAAGCATCATTATAACCCAGCGCATTAGCCTATAAATACTTGCAAAACGGACATAGTTCCTCCGGAATGGGTCTACTAAAGGTAGTACCAATAACAGAATATATACCCCCAAAATAAAGAGCGGGCTTATAAAAGCAGCCGAAAAACGTGAAACATAATCGTTTACCTCACCCTTTAAGTTCCAATGAATGGGTACCTCTTGGGGAAGTATAGGGTACAAGATAGCTCCTATAATAAATAGCCCGGCAAGAATCACCCATAGTGGCCAATCTGGCTTTAACGTCTCCCAACTAAGAGAATACGCATTCTCATCTTTTCTCTTCATAACCCATCACTTCCTTGACTTTTCAACTATTTTATCAAATTTTTTAGAATGTCTTCTGTAAAAGCCAGGTACTTTTTTAAACATAATTAGACACTTAATCTGCCTATCGATTATTATGTAGATAGCTCAGCAAAACAGGAAACTTGTGAGATTGGTGCGGTTATCCACAGGTAAAAGAAAGGTGATAGTATGCAGCAAGTTGGATGTGCCGGGAATTGTTTTCCCTGAACTTTCCCAGTACCGGGAAAAGACGCACGGCTGAGCGCTTTTCTCCAATTGCTCAGGGACTTCAATTTGGTGCCACGGCAGGGATAAAAGCAATCCCTACGGTGGCCTGGTTTTTTGCCCCAAATTGAAGAGGAAATGTTTCCTTAAATTTGCTCTTGATATATTACCTTAAATTTACCGTTACATTATATCAAAACAATCATAAAAAAATTGTAAGCTGAAAAGATAGTCCTTTTTCATTTATTTGTTGCACATTTTCTATGATTGTACTGCACAATTTCTCTATACTGTGACTTAAAACTAATAAGTACATCGTAAATATATAAAGAAAGAGAGAACTAGATTCTCTCTTAGAGAACTAGATTCTCTCTTCTTAAGTCCAGATAAATTTATTGGGGGGAGGAGGTCACTCGTAAAATAAGGACAGCCTGGATTCAGGCTGTCCCCCTATAACAAGCCGGTTTTGACATTAAATATTAAGGATGAATAGATTTCTAAAAGTTTCAAGGCATAATTCCTGGAAGATAACCTTTTTGAATTTTGGCGGGCATTCTCAGCCATTTTTTTTCTGAGATTTTCGTTTTGTAAAAGAAGCCTTATCTTATTTATAAAGGCCTCCTTCGATAAAGGAGTTAAGAAACCGTCGACCCCTTCCTCCACCATTTCCGACACCCCGTTTGCATCCACCGCGACCACCGGCAACCCTGCAGATTTGGCCTCCGGTATAACAAGTCCCTGGGTTTCGGAAACGGAGGCAAAAACAAAAATATCCGCTTCATGATAACACTTAATTACTTCTTCCTGGGGTAAAAGCCCGGTGAAAGCAACTTTTTCCGTCAAGCCCAGGTTTTTGGCCATCTCCTTTAGTTCCCTTTCCTGAGGCCCTTTACCCACCAGAACAAGCCGGACTTCAGGAAAGTCCCTACTGACAGCGGCAAAGCACTCTAAGACAAAAGCAATATTTTTCTCCCTACCCAATCTCCCCACACACAGAAGTATTTTTTCATGCGCCTTTATGCCGTAACGCTTACGTAACCAGCCCGGCTCTTTGATCGTAAATTTTTCTATATTTATACCCGTAGGTATTACCTCCAGGGGTGTTATAACACCTAATCGTCTTAAATAATTTTTTGCTGCCACTGTGGGAGTTATAACAATATCACACCGGTTACAAAAATTAAGATAAATTTTCCGGATTAACAGTTTGGCAACATTTTGCGGAATAGGAAGGTAGTGACTGTAATACTCATAAAAAGTATGACAGGTATAAACCAGAGGCAGCCCTAACTGCCGGGCATTTTGCGCCCCCATCCAACCCATAGGAAAAGGATGATGAACATGAATAATATGGGGCTTTATCTTTTTGAGAACAGCTCGCAAATGCCGGGAAAAGGGAAAGGCCAAATAATAATCCGGGTTGGTGGGTGAGGGCATTGATACAAAGCGAAATACCTTTTTCTCTTTTGCACAATTAGGGTACCTCGGGGCAAAAAGAAATACTTCGTGGCCCAGGGAAGAAATTTCTTCATTTAAGGTCTGTATTGAATGAACGACACCGCTATTGTAAGGCAGATAACAGTCTGTAATAACCGCTATTCTTAAACCCATAAGCCACTACCTCAATACATTTTTTTGATCCATTTAAATATTTTTCCGTTAGTTTACATTATTATTCTTCTCTTCCACCATCACAGATGTGATTGAGTCCCTGACTTTTTGAATGCCGGCCTCATCCCGGCTGCCACTAACGGTAATGATTTTATGAAAGCCTTCCTCAAGTACCGGAACCTGAAGGGAACGGTACATTGAGGCTATAATGTCACCATGGACGATCCATTCGCCCGGGCGAAGTTTGTTCCGATGCTGAATTTGTTCCAGCGGCACGTCAAAAAAGATCCCGAGCACCTTTTGGCCGTACCGCCGGGCCAATTCAATCCACGGGCGGCGCCGCTCGCGGGTTAAATTTGTCGAATCGAAGGCCACAGACCGACCGAGGCGCAAATAGCCTTCCACCAGCGCTTTAACTATTACCCAAACCTGCGGCTCTACGGTCTTGTTAAAAATAACTCCAAATAATTCTGAACGAATTTTATCCGGAGAAACGATAACAAAGCCGGACTCAGGCAAGCCAAGTTTCTTAAGCAAGGTTGACTTGCCTGAACCGGGCAGGCCGATATTCATGATGAACATTAAGTATCACCCCGTGGATACACCTGGAAGAATTCTGGCTACATTAACCCAATATAAAGTGCTAAAATTTATAATACCTGATTATTTGTTTCCTCATACGGGACGATTTCAGGTATGAAAGAAAAAGCTGCATTATATTTAGTTAACCAGCCGCAAGGAATGCCTAATTAAAAATCCCGCGGAAACCTGATGTAAACCTGCTGTGCATCCGGCAACTGTCAGAGCCTTAAAGCATAATGCCGGGAGGTATATCTAACACCTCCCGGCTTAAATTTTTACCCGTTACCTTGCCTTCGCCAATTCATGCCCGAAATATTTCCGCTTAAAGGACAGGGCCACATTCACCAGGCCGATCATTACCGGCACTTCGATAAGGGGTCCGATAACCGCGGCAAAAGCCTGGCCGGAGTTAATGCCAAACACCGCCACCGCCACCGCAATGGCCAGCTCAAAATTGTTACTGGCTGCCGTAAAGGACAGGGTGGTGGTCTGTTCGTAATTTACGCCCGACTTCATGCTGACATAGAAAGAAATCAGAAACATGAGCAGGAAGTACAATATCAGGGGCACCGCTATCCTCAGAACATCCATGGGCAGTGTTACAATATAATTCCCCTTTAAGGAGAACATTACTATAATGGTAAACAACAAAGCCACCAGAGTAAGGGGGCTGATTTTGGGTACAAATTTATTTTCATACCATTCCCGGCCTTTTGCCGGCATAAGGGTAAACCTGGTTATTATGCCTGCAATAAAAGGTATGCCGAGGTAAATGAAAACACTTTTGGCCACTTCAGCCATGGAAATATGTATTTCCAGGGACCTGAGACCAAGCCACTCCGGAATGAGGGTAATGAAAACATAAGCATATACCGAGTAAAATAACACCTGAAATACGGAATTTAAAGCTACCAAAGCCGCGGCATACTCTGTATCACCCTTGGCCAGCACATTCCATACGATAACCATGGCAATGCAGCGGGCAAGACCGATCAGGATAAGGCCCACCATGTATTCCGGGTAATTTTTTAGAAAAATTACTGCCAGTAAAAACATCAGCACGGGCCCTGCCACCCAGTTTTGAAAAAGACTCAGGCCCATTACCTTAACATTGGTAAACACTTTACCTATTTCTTCGTATTTTACCCTGGCCAGGGGCGGGTACATCATAATGATAAGGCCGATGGCAATGGGTATATTTGTGGTTCCCACCTGAAATTTGCCCCAAAAATCTGCAATTGGGGGATATAAATATCCCCCGGCCACACCAGCGGCCATGGCCAGGAAGATCCATAAAGTTAAGTACCGGTCCAGAAATGAAAGTTTACGGGTAACCGTTTCTGCCATGATTTTGCCCTCCTCAATAAGTTAATATATAAAAATTGTTTTATGTATTAACCAAAAATTTTTTGGCCATGCATTCTTACTCGCCTTGTTTTGCCTTGACGTATTCCCTGTACAAAGCCTGACATACTTCTCCTTGGCTGAGTCGGGTATAGTAGTTATAAGATCTGGCTCTTTTAAAAAGTTCTTCCTTGATATCTCCCTCGGACAGAGACCTGGGGTTACAGCATTGGGCCATACTGAAATCACCTCCTATGAATGATTATTTATAAACAATTGCTTATGTTATAATACTTTAATATTATATTGTCAATTCCTAAAGTCGCTAAGGGCAGGCAATTAACTGCCTGGCCCATAAACAGTCGGCACAGGACGGGCTGTTATGTCGGCCATGGAATCCATCCTAACCATCATTTATGATTCTATTGCTTATTTAACTTACAATACTCCCGAAGAGCATACCCGTAAACGTTGCCAACATAACCACCAGCAAAACATAAACAATGGTCTTTTTGGTACCCATGACGTTTCTGACCACCAGCATGTTAGGCAGGCTTAAAGAAGGTCCGGCCAGTAAAAGCGCAAGGGCGGGGCCCTGCCCCATACCCATGTCCAAAAGCGCCTTTACAATAGGCACTTCAGTCAAGGTAGAAAAATACATCAGAGCGCCGATAACCGAGGCCACCAGGTTGGAAGACAGGCTGTTTCCGCCCACCGAGGCCGAAATCCACTGTTCCGGAATAACGGCTTTAAGCACGCCAGCCACAAAAACCCCTATCAAAAGAACGGGGAAAATCAGCTTCACAAATCCCCAGGTTTCTTTTAGCCAATCCAAAACCTCATCCGTGTCATACCAGGCAATGAGCACCGTGGCTAAAAAGCTCAACAGCGCAAATATAATGGAAACTCTATTCCAAAACGGTATGGATGCGGTACCGAAAACAAGGATGGCCACCAGGACCCCGAAAAAGGCCAGGAGATGTCCTATGGGCTTCCCTTCCTCACCGGCAAACATACCCCCGTCGTCAAGGCCTTCTTCTTTTCTTTCTTCTTGTTTTCTAAAGATCAGGGCCATTAAAAGACCAATAACTATGGAAAACAGCACGGCGCCCACGGCCCGGGCCAGCCCCAGTTCCCAGCCCATTTTCCTGGCCGTGAGCACTATGGCCAGGATGTTGACCGCCGGGCCGGAAAAAAGAAAGGTTACCGCCGGGCCCAGCCCGGCACCCTTTTTATGGATACCGGCAAAAAGGGGCAGCACCGTGCAGGAACACACGGCCAGGATGGTCCCGGACACCGAGGCTACACCATAGGAAAGGTGTTTCGGGGCCCGGGGGCCGAAATATTTTAACACCGCACCGGTAGATACCACCGCGGCTATGCCGCCGGCGATGAAGAAAGCCGGCACCAGGCAGGTCAGCACGTGAGCCGACAGGTATTCCAGGAGTTCGTTGAACCCGCTCTGCAACACACCCGTAAATGTCATTTTTTTCATCTCCTAGCTTAAGTCCATTAATGCTTTATCTAATTGATTCGTTTATAAGCCGGTATCCATGGAATTTTTGATCTTATCGCAAATTTTCCGCACATCCCCCGGTAAAAGGTCAAAGTCATGGCTTTTCTTTATAGGCAGGCATGCTCCAGGGTTTTCCTGGCGCAATGCTGGGGGCAACCGTCAATGGCCGCGATTCTCTTGACCCCCTGACCGATTCGACGAAGCTTTCCAGGTACCCGCCGATTCCGGCCAGGCAGTACATTTTCCCCACCTTGTCCTTTGTAAGTTCCACTGCCGCCTGGTTGGCTATTTGCCTCGCGTTGGACGCCCCCGAATAGGGGAAAATAAGAATCTCCGTAGCCTCACAGGTACAAAAACAGGTGCAGGTTTCGGCTATCTTTAAACCCCCTCCTTTTGCATTTCTTCCTGGATGTAGCGGATAATATCCTTATGTTTGGGTACCCGCCCGAATACCTTAACCTTACCGTTGATCACCAAACCCGGTGTCATTAGAATATTGTACTCGGCAATTTTGTCCATGTCTTCCACTTTCTCCACATCAGCTTTGACTCCCAGTTCGTCCAGCGCTTTGTACACTGTTTTTTCGGTCTCCTTACATTTCCTGCAACCGGGTCCTAACACTTTAATTTCCATATTTATCCTCCTCCTTTAAATCAGCTGTCCCTGTTATCCTTTCCTTGCGCTAAGCCACACCCGGAAACCCTTTCCAGCTTCCTTAAGCCGCTCATGCTCCCCGGTAAAGAGGGGGACGGGCCTTCCAGCTGCGTGAAAGAAACCTGCCCTCTTATTAGTTATTGTTTATATAATGATAATCTTATATATAAACATTGTCAATATAGTTTTTAATCTACCACCATTGGCATAATAAATATTTCCTCCTATAATTATATAATAATTGTCTTATTTTCCAGCAAAAAAATATTTTCACAAAAGAGGGGTGTTAAATTATACGGGGCTGTGAACACTGCGGTTTGCGGGTTAACGACAAATGAAAATAAAACAAAATCAAATTGCCGCCGGCGCGGGGAACAGACTTGCCTGGCCTTTGCCGCCCAGCTGGTAACGGGAGGAAAACATCCGTCCAGCACTCAACTTATTAAGTGCTGGACGGGGCCGAGATCTCCCTGTCGCAGTATCCACATTTGGGGGAATTTTTCCACGAAAATATTATCTTTAACAAGCAGTACTTAACTTGGAAAATTTCCCCCAAATCCCAGGGGTGGATAAATCCAATCCGGAAAGGAGCGAAATCCTGGTCATGGGGAGGCCGCTTAACCGAAATTAAAAACGGTTAGGTTTTTTGAACCAGGTAACAGTAGCCCCTTATACAGAATTTTACTGGAACTAAGGAGTCTGGAGATTGCCATTTTCGCAGCCAATAGATTTTAGGTCAGGCGAAAGACTTGGCGAGCCGACAGGATGCAAGGCTCACAGACAATTAGCCAGAACCGCTCCTAAGATCTGGTAGGGACGGGCTCTGTCCTGCTGTAGAGCGGGGCAACACACCGGCGGCGCCGGCCGAGAGGTGCCGGCGCCGCGAGGTAGAGACCCTCTCAGTCAAAGATTTCCTCCAGAATTTTAAGCCAGGTCGGCTTCTTATGTTTATGTTTGTGACTACCATAATAGGGCTCCCGGTGGTGCTTTTTGTAATAATCCTCATATTCATCTTCGATGGAATTGTTAGTCCTATCCTTATAAAACTCCATGATGTAAGCCCAGACATATATCCGGCCTGAATCATTCCCGAGAATTTTGCAGGCACTAAAAACCTTTCCACCAAAATGCGGCTTTATTAAATTTTTATCTAAATACGCCAAAATAGCAACATCATTTTTACCAGCCGGTGGATTATTTACATTCGCATCCTTGACATTATTGGCATCGCCATCACAACCAAGAAGAATAAACGATAACGCCAGCATTATACTGAATACTAAAGCAATAGATTTTTTGCACATGGCTTGACAAAGGCGGTTTGGGCGTAGTCGCCAATACGTTGTTATGTGACGTTGTAATACCGAAGCACCCATATAGCTGTTAATATATTTGACCTAATACTACCTAGTACAGAGGTATATTTGAGTAATTTCTAGAAACTCCAAAAAAGTATTATTGTTAAAGATAGATAATTTTCTTCCCGATGTGGAACCTAAATCATTTGGAAACTTTATTCCTAGAACCCATCCGAGCATGAGAAAAACTATTGAATATAGAATAGTATAATGAAATCCTGAATCTCCATTTGACCAAGCTTTTAATCCCAATGAATTTAAGACAGAGTCACCTAAACAAAAATTCGTTCCGAGACTAAAGGAAAATACCTATAATGGACCCAAGATTTTGGACACGAAATCAGGGGGTCTTAAGATACAAATGTCTGTTCGGAAACACTACTCACCTGAATTTAAAAGTAAAATTGTACTGGAAATTCTAAGAGAAGAAGAATCAATTTCCGAAATATCTTCAGAATATGGCATCCATATTTGGGGGAAATTTCCCAAGCCAAATCTTGCTTATTATAAAGACAATATTTCCGGGGGAAAATTCCCCCAAACCACCCAGCTAAGACGCTGGAAGAAAGAAGCCGTTGAAAGGCTGCCCCAGCTGTTTTCAAATCAAGAAAAGAAAATTGAAGCCATGAAGGCGGAATACGAAAAGCAAATCCAGGAATTATATGCTGAAGTTGGGCGACTAACAACACAACTTTCCTGGCTGAAAAAAAATCTGGTCTCTGATCTGACCAGGACTGAACGCGCAGCCCTGGTCGAGTGGGACAACCCTGACATCCCCATCAAAACCCAGGCAGAACTGCTGGGACTTAACCGTTCGAGCCTTTATTACAAGCCGGTAAAACCGTCACCAGAAGAAATCACCATCAAGCACTGCATTGATGAAATATATATACAATATCCTTTTTACGGCTCAAGGCGCATTACTCCCCAGCTCCGCCGGGAGGGTTTTATTATCAACCGTAAAGCGGTTCAACGCCACATGCGCGAAATGGGAATCTCCGGCATTTGCCCGGGCCCGAACCTGAGCAAGCGAAACAGGCAGCACCAGGTATACCCTTACTTGCTCAGAAACCTTGACGTCACCCATCCCAACCACGTCTGGGGTATTGATATTACCTACATCCGCCTGCAAAATTGGCCATCATGGACTGGTACTCCCGTTACGTGGTAAGCTGGGAACTCGATCAAACTCTGGAACTACTTTTCGTAATTGAGGCTGTAAAAAGAGTCCTGGCCCGAAACAAACCGGAGATAATGAACAGCGACCAGGGAAGCCCGTAAGGAGATAAACCGTTATCTGGAATTTTATAATTATTCAAGGCCGCATCAATCATTGGACTATCAAACTCCAGCTGAAATTTACTTTCAACAGAAAAATAACACTTTCAGGGAGGCGGCATATACCGGGGAAAATATTACAGATCTGGGAGGAGAAATTGGTTTTCACCTTTAAAAATAAGAGTTAATCACCATGAACAAACATATGTTTGTAGCTTAAATTTTTAAAATTTGTGTCTTGACAATGGGGTCCACCTAGTATGAGGTAATGTGCTGGCATATTCCCCGGAGCCGCCCCGCCGGCATTAAACGAAATACCACATGCGGGGTGGATGTCAAGGCCGCCGCTCCTCCGGGAAACTGGAAGGGGTTTGCCTGCCTGGTTTAGTGTTTTGTTAGAAACAGTGCAATATAAACAGTTTCGTCCAACTTATAATTCGTAACTGAAAAAACGCTATGCAAACTGTAACCGAAAGAGTTTATGATACGTTAGCCTGCTATAACTTCCCCCAAGAACACCGGAAACGATTACGTACTACAAACATCATGGAGCGGTTAATACGGGAAGTGCGACGGCATACAGACGTAGCTTGTACGTTTCCCGATGCTGGCAGAACAGGCATTATATGGATATGACCTTGTTTTACGAATCCAATTGCCAAAAAGTAGGTCATATCATGTCAAAGGAATCATAACTTATTGGAGGCTCTGCCCCCCAAACCCCCGAGGTTTAACGCTTTAGTTCTCCTCAAGGGTAACATTTTTAGGGGTGGGCCGGTACTTAAACTAGCCCAAGTTACCCCCGGCAGAACCCCGCCGGGCGCTCAGGTTGCTCCTCAGCAGTGCCCTATCCTCCCGGCGGGTAAGAGCCAATTATAGTGTTTCCTAATTCCCGGTTAGGAAATGCGTGGGAAATTACACACAAAAATTGACACAACCCTGGGAGAGCACCTTTGAAACAGCAGTTTTTGACCGCTATAAGCGTATGGAGCCGGAAATTGAGGATATTGCCTGGCACCAATGAACGGCAAAAACTGCCTTCAGGACCTAAATGCCGCGACTGTTTCGGGATTCGTGTAGCAAGGTCCAGCCGCAGCATCCAGATAGTTCACGAGGCGTAATACCTAGCCTACCCCGCAGTGTCTGGATTCATCACGTCCCTGGGCCAGTATATGTCATCGAGAAACTGGTATCCGTAAGCCACTTCCTAAAAGCCGGATTATCACTGAACTGCTTGAACAGCTCGGTATAGTCTGCCAGAAGCTCGACAATTACCCGTTGCAGGGCCCTGTCGTGCTCGATGCGGGCGTTTTGCTTGTCAGAGTTCTTCATTGCATTCTGATATGCCCTATCCGCCGCAACCTTCATCGGAATCTCCTCGATAATCACCTTGCGGATCTTGTCTGCATCCTTCCAGTCGATGTTGCCGAACTGCTCGTTAAAGGCCTTGAGGATATTGCTCAGGCGATCCAGTTGCGGCTCGGGCATGTGGCCGCCACCAGCAGCGGGGACGGGGTCGATCTCCGCGTCCTGATCGGCCAGAGTGATGCTCATCGCCGAGCGTACCTCCGCCCGGTAGCTGTCCATGTCGATCGCTTCCAGGATGCCTTTGGAAAGGTCCTTTTCCTTGGGCGCTGGCAGCTTGAGGATTAGGAAGTTAAGAAAGATGGAGAGCTTCTCCCAATCGGCGATGCTATAGGGCAGGATCGAGGCCAGGAAGCCGTAGGTCCGCACGAATGCTTTGGCCTTGCCCTTGAAGTCTACCTGCCCATCCTCGTCCAGTTCCTCCACATAAGTGGCAACGCAGGTCTCCAGGATCGGGTCGAGCCGGTCCCGGCCGGCGCCTTTCACGTAAAGCTCGACGAGCTGCTCCACCTGGTCGGGGGCGTAGACCTGGTAGCGGTCCAGGTCCGCTTTCAGGTCATGGAGCTTGTTCGGGTCTGTCTCCTCGCTCAGGATGGTCGTGCGGTAGTAAGGCTCAAAGGCCTTCCGGATGGTATCGGCGTCGTTCTGGAAGTCAAGCACGAAGGTGTCGTGCTTCTTCGGGTGCGCCCGGTTGAGGCGTGAGAGTGTCTGCACCGCCTTGATGCCCGACAGCGGTTTGTCCACGTACATCGTGTGCAGCAGAGGCTCGTCGTACCCAGTCTGGAATTTGTCAGCGCAGATGAGAAAACGGTATGGATCTTCGCGGAAGCGCTCGGGGATCTGGTTACTCGGAAAGCCGTTGAGGGACGCCTCCGTCACCTTCTGCCCGCCGTACCCGTGTTCGCCGGAGAAGGCCACAATGGCCTTCCATGGGCTCTTGCGTTCCTTCAGGTAGTCGCGGATGGCATAAAAGTACTGGATCGCCCGCTCAATACCGCTGGTAACCACCATGGCCCGGGCCTGGCCGCCGATCTTGTGCTTGGCCAGCACCTGGTCGTGAAAGTGGTCCACCATGATTTCGGCCTTCTGGCGGATGGCGTGCTCGTGGGACTCCACGTAACAGCGTAGCTTCTTCTGGGCCTTCTTGACGTCAAATTCCGGGTCGTCTTCCACCGTCTTAATTAGCCGGTAGTAGCTCTCCACCGGCGTGTAGTTTCTCAGCACGTCCAGTATGAAGCCTTCCTGAATGGCCTGCTTCATGGTATAGCTGTGGAACGGGCGATGTTTGACCTTGTCGCCCTCTGGATGCGCCTCGCCAAAGATCTCCAGCGTCTTGTTCTTGGGGGTAGCGGTGAAGGCGAAGTAGCTAGCGTTCGGAAGCATCTTCCGCGATTCCATGATGCGGTTGATCACATCCTCCACCGTCTCCTCCTCTTCCTCGCCACCCCGCTCCGAGAGCGCAATGTTCATCTTGGCGGCCATGCGCCCACCCTGGCTGGAGTGGGCCTCATCGATAATGATCGCAAAGGTGCGCCCCCGGTGCTCGTTGCCGATCTCGTCCAGGATGAAGGGAAACTTCTGGACGGTGGTAATGATGATCTTCTTACCGGCAGTCAGGAACCGGCGCAGGTCCCCCGAGCGCTCGGCATGCCCCACCATGGAGGCCACCTGAGCAAACTGCTTGATGGTATCGCGAATCTGCTTATCGAGCACACGCCGGTCGGTAACGACGATCACCGAGTCGAAGATCTCCTTGCTCCCCTGCTTCAGTCCGACGAGCTGGTGGGCCAACCAGGCGATAGAGTTCGACTTACCGCTACCGGCTGAGTGCTGGATGAGGTAGCGACGACCTACGCCATGCTGGCGGGCGTCGGCCAAAAGCTTCCGGACCACGTCAAGCTGATGGTAGCGGGGGAAGATCTGAAGCCGCTTTTTGCGCCCCGTGCGCGGGTCCTTCTCCTCCACGACCTGGGCGTAGTTTTCGATGATGTCCGTCAACCCCTCACGGGTGAGGATCTCGCGCCACAGGTAGTCGGTCTTGAGGCCGCTGGGGTTGGGCGGGTTACCGGCCCCATCATTCCAACCCTTGTTGAAAGGCAGGAACCAGGAATCCTTGCCCCTTAGGTGCGTGCAGAAGCGCACCTCCTGGTCGTCCACGGCGAAATGCACAAGGCAGCGGCCGAATTGGAAGAGCAGCTCGCGCGGATCGCGGTCACGTTTATACTGCTGGACCGCATCTTCCACGGTCTGCTTGCTCAGGCGGTTCTTAAGTTCGAAGGTAGCGACGGGTAAGCCGTTAATGAAGAGGCACAGGTCGAGGGCGCGCTGGGTCTCGTCCTTGCTGTAACGCAGTTGGCGCGTAACGCTAAAGATGTTAGCGGAAAAAAGCTTTGCGGCCTGTTCGTTACCCGGCGAGGGGGTGCCGTAGAAGAGAGCAACATGCGCTGGTCCATGCTTGACTCCGTGACGCAGCACGTCCACCACGCCGCGCTTGGCGATCTCCCCCTGCAACCGGGCGAGAAACTGCCGCCGCTTGGGGCCTTCCGCGTGCAGCTCGAATTGTTCGACTACCTTGGGCTGCGTCGCCTGCAGGAAGGCCAGCAGCTTCGCCAGGTCCACGGCGTGGTCACGGTCGTAGTCCGCCGGATCGCCCAGAACGTAGCCAGCGCCCCCGTAGGAAGCGGCTGGTTCGCGTACTTCACCCGTCTGTGGCACAGCCTCAATGGGCACACCGGTGAGCGCCGCGACGATCAGGCTCTCCAACCCCTTCTCACTGAAATCAGTTGTCGGCATCAACGGCCACCTCCTCGATGCCGGTCGTCTCCTTCGATTCAACGTACTCGACCCAATCGTCTGGAACGTCGGCCTCGTCCAACTCGGGCAGATCCACACCGCGCACGTCCAGTTTGCCCGTGACCACGTCGGCGATTAAACGAGTTCGATATTCGCGGATGAGATCGATCTTGCGTTTGGCTAGACGAATCGCACCATCTATCGAAGCTATCTCATGCTGAACCATCCGAATAATCTGATCCTGTTCGTCCAATGGGGGTATGATAACTCGCAAGTCAACGAGTTTCTCTCGGGTCAGATGGGCAATACTGACCCGATTCACAATAGACTCAAAATAGCCTCGTTTGCCCATCAAGAAAAACAAATACAGCAGAAACCTCGATCGCACCTTCGAATTCGGTGTAATCTTGTGTACGGAGTTCTGGATGTAACACTCCTTCAGTTCGCCGTTCCAAAGACAGGCACGTCCTACTTCGCCGCCCTCACTTACGAGTATGTCGCCAGGTTGGAGGCGCAGTGTTTTCATCTCTGAAGGCGAAAACCACATTTTCGCTACATCGTCTAGCTTGGGAACAAACCATTGGATATTGGCTGAACGCAGATATGGCTTCAGCTGATAGCCGTCAGATGACGTGGTCATGAGCATTTTTCCAAGGGTTATTTTTGCGACATTCTTAAGGCGGAAACTTTTCCAATGTTCCGGCACATCTCCCAGCCAGTCGAGGCCGGAGGGCTTGAGGCGGACGTTCGGGTCGAAGCCGCGAGTCACAGCCCGGTGGATGATGGCCTGCTTCTGCTCGTTGAGTAGCTCTATCAGCCGCTGCTTGGCGCGGATGAAGCGGTGGATACGGCGATCAATGGTCTGGAGAAAGCGAGCGATCTGTTCTTGTTCATCAACCGGGGGTACGGGGCTCTTTATGGTCTTAAAGTCTTCGTACCGTAGACTTAGCTGGTCATCACAAATCCCATAGGAGTACCTATAGAACTCCTTCGTAAACGACGGAATGCGAAATAGGTAATGATAGTAACGTGTATCAATCCGCCTGGTATCACGAGGACGTACCACAATATACGCCGGGCTAACAAGACCTCTGTACTCCGACCGGCCAACTGCTCCCTGCCACATTCTCATTTTGTTGTAAGCCAGGTCTCCAGGCTGGACGAGTTTATAGTTACTTTTGTCTTCGTTGGATGAGTCCTTCTTAAAGCTACTGCGGAGGAGTTGTTCTTGGCGAACAACTCCGTGTGTGATGGTCACGGAAAGGAGTTGCTCCGATACAAAGCCGCGTTCGATACGCTCAGAGAAGATTGCGCGGTGGGGATATGTCTTCCAATGCGCCGGAATCTTCCCCAGCCAGGGCAAGCCGGAATCCTTGTATTCGGGGTAAGGCTTCAGTTTGATACTCATAGCCCCACCTCCCGCAGAAGTTGGTCAGGGTCCCAGATGCGCTCGGCGATCTGACGGTAGAGCTCGCTGCGAGCGTCGAGATCGGCCTTCCTGAAATGCTCGTGCGGCTGAAACGGCAGTCCGCTCTCGCGCACGAACCGCAGAAAGCCCGGGTTATGTTCGTAGCACTGTGGGTGCAGCGAGCGGGCCAGCAGGTTCTGGGTGTTATAGTACAGCAGCTTCTCTTCATACGTAAGGTCGCCGTAGCTGGCGTTGAAACTCTTGGGCAGGAGCAGCAGTCCGCCGATGCGATTGCGATAATCGGCAAAATCCGCGGGATTTGGAAATTCATCGGTGTGTCGTTTGGGCTTATCGGCCCAAATATGCTCTACCTCATAGCGGTTTTTACCATGAACACTCACGTACTCAAGGTACCGCGACGGCATGCCTGACTGCCGTTCCACGTAGTCGGTGATGCGGGCCAGGATGCGGTGCAGGTACCGGCAATTTTGCTGATGTAGATAGAGGCGATCGTTAGTGGCGAAGGTCCCCTGCTCCTTGTCCAGCGTCTCCCGCAGCTTCACTGCCAGCACCTCAGGCTCAAGGCCGCGGATCTCCCTCATCACTAGAAACATAACGTACTGCATGGTCGAGTAGGCAATACTGCGGAAGTTCCACAGTCGCCAGGTGAGCAGGATGTCTACGAAAATCGCCACCAGGCGCAGCTTGAGCTGTACCACCTCTTCAATGTCGTCGGGACGGAGCGGTGCGAGCAGCAGCATGTACTGCAAGGTGAAGCCGTGGTGAGCGTTGTAGAGCACGTGTTCGAGGCCGGGCACAAGCTTCTCGGAGGCTTCCATCAACCGCAGATACTGGCGCGAGTAGAAGTCGAAGTCGCGCTCGATGAAGCGGTAGAAATCTGTGCTCTGCTTAAGACCAATGGCTTCGTGGTTATCGCGCACCCAGCGGTGGTACTCGGTGCCAATACGATCGAAGTCCTCCGGCCGGGCATCCTTTTTGCGCTCGCGTATTTTGGTTGCGTACTGGCTGCGCAGCCAGGCCTTAAAGAAGTCGACCTCTACCTCCTTGCCCCGCTCTCCCAGCTGGAGCATACGGCTTTTCCAAAGTGCGTTCGCCGCTGTCTTCTTGCTGGCGTCGGTGATGTTCGCGAGCAGGAAACCCTTGAGCATGTCTGTCGGGCTAAGAGACAGCCCGCGGTCGTTCATGGTCTCGAAGATCGTGTAAGCGTCGTCGTCCGAGTAGGCGGTAATCTCCACCAGGTGGACGTTCTCGATGAGCCAGTCAATGAAGTACGGCAGGGCTTCCCCACGCAGTTCTTCGGGAAAATACTCCTCGATGTCGCCGTAGCGGGCGAAAAGGTTCTGGACTGACTCGGGCTTATCGGTGGGGTCAAAAGGCTTACGGTCGAAGAGCGCTTCCATGCACGGGATGCGTTCCTCGATGTCCAGGTTGAAAGACTTCTTGCCATACTTCTCGGAGTAGATCAGTTCGTCAATGTTCACCTGGTCGGCACGTCCCTGCTGGAGGTTCCGCAGATAAATCAGGAGCAAGGACAGACTGGTTAGGCGCTGTTGGCCATCCACGATGAAGTTGGTGTTGTCCTTACGGCTGATGATAATCGAGCCAAGGAAGTAGTGACCGTATTCCGCCACTTGCTCCCGCGGGTGACCGAGCTGATAGTCCTCCAGGAATCTGCCTGACAGGTCCTCAACCAGTTCGCGGATTTGCTTCTCCTGCCACTTGTACTCGCGCTGGTAGTAATCGATCGAGTATTTGACGCCCTTGAGCAACTCGCAGACGGTCTTGGTTTTCCCGAGGATCTCCCTCATTGTGCCCCCTCCGTCTCGATGAGAATCTGATCGAGCAGACCCTCGGTTTCCCTCTCTAGCGCCTCGATGTCGGCGCGAATCTCCTCCAGCGTGCGCAGGGACTGCGGTTTGTAGAAGTACCGGGTGAAAGAGATCTCGTAGCCGATCTTGGTCGCTTTTTCATTGATCCAGGCGTCCGGAACGTAAGGCAGTACCTCACGGCGGAAGAAGCCTTCAATGCCACCCTCCTCCAGGAGTGGCACTTGCTCGGTATCACGCAGCTCCGTGTCCGGCTCATACTCCACCACGCAGGGTTTTCCGTCGAGAGTCACGGCGTAGCGGCCGCGGGTGGGGTCGGCCTCGACCTTACCCGGCCTGTGCACCTTCTTGATAATCGGCTGTGCGGCCTCGTCCCTTTCGGCTAGTGCGGTCTGCAGGAGCTTCTGCCGCTTGGCGGTGAGCTTGACGCCATGATGGTACGCATCCTTCTCGACGGCGGTACGGAAGGCGTTAAAATCAAGATGCGGGCCCGGACCAAGCACCTCGGCTATTCGATCCACCAGGTTAGCCAGCGCCTCTTCGTCCGCTTCCTTACAAGTCTTCCGGAACCGGGCACGGGCAGTCTCGGACAGGTCCACCTTCAGGCGCAGCGGTCGCTCGACCGTAATTTTCCAGTAGCCAAACGCCTCGTTGGGGAAGATCTTCGACTGCTCCGTCTCCTCGAACGCGAGATAAACATCCACGATGCGACGGATGTCGTCGTCGGAGAGTTCACAGTTCTTCTTACCCAGGTTCTTACGTAACGGCTT
This sequence comes from Desulfofundulus sp. JL263-se, assembly GCF_056316025.1. Classification (NCBI taxonomy): domain Bacteria; kingdom Bacillati; phylum Bacillota; class Clostridia; order Eubacteriales; family Peptococcaceae; genus Desulfofundulus; species Desulfofundulus sp. JL263-se. Next base: position 2,880,939 of record NZ_CM149993.1, read on the forward strand.
AAACCACTGGGTGGCATCGATGAGCTGGACCTTACCCTTTCGATGCTCGGGCTTGCGGTTGGTCAACACCCAGATGTAGGTGGCAATCCCTGTGTTGTAGAACATGTTCAGCGGCAGGGCGATGATGGCCTCAAGCCAGTCGTTCTCCAGGATCCAGCGCCGGATGTTGCTCTCGCCCTGACCGGCGTCGCCGGTGAAGAGCGATGATCCGTTGTGCACCTCCGCGATGCGGCTGCCAAGCGGCGTGTCGTGCTTCATCTTGGACAGCATATTTACTAGAAACATGAGCTGGCCGTCGCTAGAGCGGGTGATTAAGCTGAACTCCGGATCACCAGCGTGCTCGACGACGAAACGGGGATCCTTGATGTCGCTCTTGCCACCCATGCGCTCGAGGTCGGTCTTCCAGCTCTTGCCGTAGGGCGGATTAGAAAGCATAAAATCGAACCCGCGAGTGGGGAAGCCATCCTGCGAGAGCGTCGAACCCAACCGGATGTTTTCCGCCGCGCCCCCCTCGCCCTTGAGCAGCAAATCTGCCTTGGCGATGGCATAGGTCTCCGGGTTTACCTCCTGACCGTAGAGGTGGATAGAGACCTCCCTGCCGTGCTCTCGGGCCAGCTCGGCAAGCCGTTCCTCCGCCACGGTCAGCATACCGCCGGTACCGCAGGCACCGTCATAGAGAAGGTAGGTGCCCGACTCGATTTTGTCGGCAATAGGCAGAAAAATCAGGTCGGCCATGAGCTTCACCACATCTCGCGGAGTAAAGTGCTCGCCCGCCTCTTCGTTATTCTCCTCGTTGAAGCGACGGATGAGTTCCTCGAAGATCGTCCCCATCGCATGGTTGTCAAGCCCTGGGAGCCGGACGGAACCATCTGGGTTGAGAACCGAGTAAGGGCTCAAGTTGATGGAACTGTCGAGAAACTTCTCAATGAGGTGGCCTAGTATGTCGGCTTCGACCAGCGTCGGAATCTGATTGCGGAACTTAAACTTGTCCAGGATCTCCTGAACGTTGGGCGAGAAACCGTCGAGGTAGGCCTCAAAGTCGGCCTTGAGTTGCTGTGCCCTGGCGCGGGCCCTTAAGTCACGCAGGGTAAAGGGCGATGTATTGTAGAAAGGCTGGCCCGACGCCTGTCGGAGCGCGGCATCCTGATTGGTAATGCCGGCCTGGTCCAGCCGCTGCTTCATGTCCAGAACGGCCTGCTTGGTCGGCTCCAGCACCGCATCGATGCGCCGGATGACCGTCATCGGCAGGATTACGTCGCGATATTTGCCGCGCACATACACGTCCCGGAGCACGTCGTCCGCAATGTTCCAGATAAAGTTGGTGATCCAGTTGAGATCGCCGTTAGTCATGCTGCTCCTCCCCAGTAAGATAAAGTCCACGTTTAAAATGCTGATACGCCTAAACGCTTTGCTCAGCCATTTAATTCTCGTTTCGTGATGGTCTGAGCACGAACGCATGCCTCCAGTAACAGGAAGAAAAGCCGGGGCGTCCCTCCTCAGTCTCAGAAACCCCGTTCACAACAATGAAGCTCAACTTCAGGGCGGCAAGTATTACCGATAATATATTTAATATATTTAATATATTTAACAATAGAAAAGCAAATCCTTCCAGAATTCCCAAGGAAGAACTCTTTTTGGAGCGCCATTACCGAACCCGGATTAACCGGCATTTAGGACTGGTCTACGCCATCCCCTTTTTGGAGCAACCGCTGCAAGGTGGCGAAGCCGATATTCAGTTTACCGGCTGCCCCTAAATTTTCATCGAATAGACATGCTGCTTCTAGCTTCCTTTTAACCCTATCTTTACCAAAAAAATTTCTGGCATCCAAATTGAATACCAGAAACTGGTGGATAAATGTACAACTTTTTTATCTACTGTACAACTTTATTATTCATTGTACAACTTTTTTATCTGTTAACAAAAGGGAGCCATTAAGCTCCCTTTCTCACTCCACCGTAACCGACTTTGCTAAATTCCTCGGCTGATCCACTTCACAGCCCCTTTCCACGGCCATGTAGTAGGCCAGAAGCTGCAGAGGTATAACTGCCAGCACCGGTGCCAGCGCCGGGTGGGTTTGGGGCAGGTAAACCACCTGGTCGGCCACTTGCTCCAGTTCGGCCAGTCCCTCGGGGGCCAGGGCAAGCACGGTGGCGTCCCGGGCCTTTACTTCCTTGATGTTGCTCACCATTTTATCGTATACGTCCCGCTGGGTGGCCAGGGCCACCACGGGTACGCCCTCCACGATCAGGGCCAGGGTGCCGTGTTTGAGCTCGCCGGCGGCGTAGGCCTCGGCGTGGATGTAGGAGATTTCCTTCAGCTTTAACGCGCCTTCCATTGCCACCGCGTAGTCCAGGCCGCGGCCTATAAAGAACGAGTTTTCGCAGCCGGCGTACCTGGCGGCGAATTCCTTTATAACGCTGCCGTTTTCAAGCACGGATTCAATCTTGTCGGGGAGTTCCCGCAGGCGGGAAAGTATTTCCTTTGCCTCTGCACTGCTAAAGGTTCCGCGCTTTTCCGCCAGGTAGAGCCCCAGCAGGTACATGGCCACCAGCTGGGTGGTGTAGGCCTTGGTGGAGGCCACGGCAATTTCCGGGCCCGCCCAGGTATACAATACGTCATCGGCCTCCCTGGCTATAGAGCTATCCACCACGTTGGTTACGGCCAGGGTCCAGGCCCCGTTTCTTTTTGCTTCTCTGAGAGCGGCCAGTGTGTCAGCCGTTTCGCCGCTCTGGCTTACCGCAATTACCAGGGTGTCGGAATCCATGATGGGATTGCGGTAGCGCAATTCAGAGGCAATATCCGTCTCCACCGGAATCCGGGTCATTTTTTCTATCATATATTTGCCCACCAGCCCGGCATGATAGGCCGTGCCGCAGGCCGTAATGTATATTTTGTTTATCCGGCTCAGCCTTTCTTCCCCCAGGGTGATTTCTTTCAGTATAACCTTACCTTCTTCCGGGTTGATGCGCCCGGCCAGGGTATCCCTGACGGCCCGGGGCTGTTCATGTATTTCCTTGAGCATAAAGTGCTCGTAACCGTTCTTTTCGGCCTGCCCGGCCTCCCAGTGAACTTCGAACACTTTCTTTTGTACCCGGTTTCCACTGCTGTCAAAGATTTCTACCCCGTTGGCGGTGAGGTCCACCACTTCACCGTCCTCCAGGATATAAGTCCGGCGGGTATACTTTAAAAGGGCCGGTATATCGGAAGCCAGGAAATTCTCCCCTTCCCCCAGTCCCACCACCAGCGGGCTGTCGTGGCGGGCCGCCACCAGGCGCCCGGGCTCACCGGCGCAAAGGACCGCCATGGCATAAGAACCTTCCAGCCTGGGGAGCACCCGCCGTACCGCCTCCAGCAGGTCGCCCCGGTAGAATTCCTCCACCAGGTGGGGCAGTACCTCGGTATCGGTTTCGGATTTGAATACGTGCCCCCGGGAAATCAACCACTCCTTGAGAACCAGGTAATTTTCTATAATACCGTTGTGCACCACGGCAAACCTGCCGCTGCAGTCGGTATGGGGGTGGGCATTTTCATCGGTGGGCCGGCCGTGGGTGGCCCAGCGGGTATGGCCGATGCCGCAAACGGCCTCCCGGCAAAACCCGTTCATGGAGGATGCCAGCCCGGCCAGTTTGCCGGCCTGTTTTTTTACCTGCACACTGCCGCCTTCCAGCACGGCCACCCCGGCGGAATCATAACCGCGGTATTCCAGCCTGGCAAGCCCTTCCAAAAGGATGGGTATGGCCTTTTGCCTGCCCAAATAACCAACTATTCCGCACATATATATAAAAACCTCCGTTTCTATCCAGCTAACCATTTATAAAAATAAACACCCGGGACACAGCAAATTCCCGGCACACGCGTCACACTGTGCTTTTCGCTTCGGGATAATTTTCCAAGCCTGCTGTGGAAAATTCTCCCGAATGCCACCGGGCACCTTTTGTCCCGGCGGTTACCCGCCGGTTTTGTAGTGCCGTTAACGGTCGTGGCCCAACCGGGGAGCATCCGCCGAAAACCTCGATAAACTCCCACCTCGTCACCCAGCATTCAATGGAATATTTGCAACATAAATGATACAAACCTTTAGAGACATGATATTATGTTTTCAAAAAGATGCTAACATACCATTGAGTGCTGGGTCTGGCGCTTCGTTTACTGGTTTTCCTTAGACCTTACGGGCCCGGTAAACACCCCCCTTCCCTGGAGTTCAACGGGAATCCACACTTTGCACCACCCGAACCAGCTCATCCACCACGGAGCGGAGCCGGCTCATATCTCTTCCTTCCGCCATTACCCGCACCAGGGACTCGGTACCCGACGGGCGAACCAGTATACGGCCCCGGCCCTGTAATTCTCCTTCCATCTTCTTTATGGCATCTGTCAAAACAGGACTTTTCATTACCGCTTCCTTGTCGGTTACACGGACGTTTTCCAGCAACTGGGGAAAGGTTTCCATCTGTGAGGCCAGCTCGGCCAGGGTACGGCCGCTTTCTTTCATTACTTTCAACAGGTAAAGGGCCGTTAATATCCCGTCGCCGGTGGTGCTGTGTTCCAAAAAGATAATGTGCCCCGACTGCTCGCCGCCAAAGCAAGCCCCCGTGCGCAGCAATTCTTCCAGTACATAACGGTCCCCTACTTTAGTTTCCACCACCCTTATACCGGATTCCTGCATGGCCAGCCGGAGTCCCATATTACTCATCACCGTGACCACTACCGTGTTCTCCGCCAGTTTACCGGCGGCCTGCAGGTGCCTGGCGCAGGCAACCATAATGTGGTCGCCGTCCACCACCCGACCCCGGGCGTCCACGGCAATAAGCCTGTCGGCATCCCCGTCGTGGGCCAATCCCACGTGGGCGCCGTGCTCGACAACCGCCTTTTGCAGCGCTTCCGGGCGGGTGGAGCCGCACCCTGTGTTGATATTAATGCCATTGGGGCTGTTGAAGATAGGTACTACCTCGGCCCCCAGTTCCCTTAAGACCCGGGGAGCCACTTCATAGGCCGCGCCGTTTGCGCAGTCCACCACTATTTTAAGACCCTTTAAATCGGTAGGTACAGCCTGCTTTAAAAACTGCACATACCTGTCGGCTGCACCTTCCACCACTTCAACACGGCCCACTCCCCCGCCGGTGGGAGCGGGAACAGAACGGCAGCCGTCCTCCATTAAACATTCTATTTCCGCTTCTTGCTCCTCGGACAACTTGTAGCCGCCGGGCCCGAAAAATTTGATTCCGTTGTCTTCCACGGGGTTATGCGAGGCCGAAATAACTACCCCCCCCGCGGCCCCGAGGGCCCTGGTAAGGTAGGCAACGGCCGGTGTGGGCATGATCCCCGTCTTTAAAACATTCATGCCCGCGGAACATATACCTGCCACCAGCGCTGCCTCCAGCATTTGGCCGGAAATACGGGTATCCCTGCCGACAACCATGTATTCTCGCCCGCCGTTTTTCCCGAGAACAGCCGCCCCGGCTTTCCCCACATTAAGGACCATCTCCGGGGTAAGGGTTTTATTGGCTATACCACGCACTCCATCGGTGCCGAAAAATGCCATGTAAATCCTCCTAAACATAAAGATTATACTTGTTATTGCAAAAATCAATTCAAATTATAACTTTAACTGCATATACCGTCAATTTAAAACATTTCCTTGCCCGGAAGGTCAATATTATATTATATAAACATCTTATGTTTTGCCGCTTTCAAAGGTCAATAGCAGGTGAAATTTCACTCGCCTCCTTCCGGTACCACTGGTTCCGTTACCCCGCCGCCCCCATTGGAGCTGTCATCCGGGACAATTCCCACCGTCACCCGTACTTCCCGGCAGGGACATTTCCCTAACGATTATCCCCCAGCTGACCCCGCCGGGTCAAGCCATACTGTAATTAAAAAAGAAAAACCGGCCCTCGGCCGGATTTCTCCAAATTTTTTAATTGACAAATCCTGACGCGTTTTTCAAGCGCCGTTTTCTGTCGAAAATACCCTTTGATAAAGTAACAAGAAAATATTTATCTTTTTTGGAACAACCAACATCCCAACCATCTGCCATGGCTAAACGGGCTATCCTCTCAGCAGAGGCGGCAGTGCTCACGTTCCTTATGATGACGGTCCCTCCTCTGACCCTTTCCAATTCCCTTCGTACCACACGTTCCACGTCGGATATGGAAAGGTTTATGGCATTTAATGTCCTGCGCACCGTTCTTCTCCTTCCCTTTGTTAAATTTTTATCTTGATTATGAATTTTATAAACTATTCTACAATTCTATTAATAATCCTCCCCTCGATGTTTAATTTTTAAAAATTTAATTTTTCAATATTTTTTAAAAATTAAGGCAAAGGAAAAAGGGTAAAGAGCCTATGGCCCCCCGTTAGCTGTAAGATGCCTCTCTCCTTTACGCTCCTCACTCTGCTGCAGGAGGCCGTAGGCAATGCTGTCTACCAGCGCCTGCCAGCTGGCTTCAATGATATTGGAACTCACACCGACTGTGCCCCAGGTTTTCCGGCCGTCACCGGTTTCCACCAGCACCCTTACAACCGCGCCCGTACCGTCCTTTCCGTCCAGCACGCGAACTTTATAATCAGTCAGGTGCATATTTTTTATTTCGGGGAAGAAATCATTCAAGGCCTTGCGCAGGGCGTTATCCAGGGCATTCACAGGGCCGTTGCCTTCTGCGGCCGTATGAACCTCATGCTCTCCCACCGTCATTTTTATAACCGCCTCGGAAGATACCTGCCCGTTGTCACGCATCTCAATGATTATCCTCAAATTATCCAGTTTAAAGGGCTCCCGGTAACCGTGAAAGGCCTTGCGTATGCGCAGGGCAAAAGAGCCCTCCGCTCCTTCAAATTGGTAACCCTGATTTTCCAGTTCTTTTATTTCTTCCAGCACACGGCGCCCCTCTTCACCGGCACCTTCCACATCCAGGTTCAGCTCCCGGTACTTGTAAAGTAAATTGCTCATACCGCTCAATTCCGAAATCAAAACCCGGCGGCTGTTTCCTACCAGTTCCGGCCGGATGTGCTCATAGGTGCCGGAGTGTTTTTGGAGGGCGCTCACATGCACCCCGCCCTTATGGGCAAAGGCGCTGGCTCCCACGTAAGGCTGGTTGCTCAAAGGAGGCATATTGGCCAGCTCGCTGACAAAACGGGACAAGTCGGTAATCTTTTTTATACTTTCCCGGGGCAGAACTTCAAAGTTACATTTAAAATATAAATTTGGAATTAGCGAGCACAAATTGGCGTTGCCGCAGCGCTCCCCGTACCCGTTTACGGTACCCTGCACCTGGGCGGCCCCGGCCTGAACGGCGGCCAGGGAGTTGGCAACCGCCAGCTCGCAGTCGTTGTGGCAGTGTATACCCAGGGGTAAGGGTATCCGCTTTTTTACCAGGCTTACAATTTCTGCAATTTCCCAGGGCATGGAGCCCCCGTTGGTGTCACAAAGGATGATGCGAGAGGCCCCGCCTTCCATGGCGGCATCCAGGGTGGCCAGGGCATATTCGGGGTTTGCCTTATAGCCGTCGAAAAAATGCTCGGCGTCGTAAAAAACTGTCAGCCCTTTGGCGCGCAGGTAGGCAACCGACTCCCTGATCATTTTCAGGTTTTCGGCCAGAGTCGTTTCCAGAGCCTTTTCAACATGAAAGTCCCAGCTCTTTCCGAAAATGGTAACAGTGCTGGCGCCGGATTCCACCAGGCAGTGCAGGTTATAATCTTCCTCCGGCCGTATACCGGGCTTGCGTGTACTGCCGAAGGCCGTTATGACGGCATTTTTGAAGGATAAGTTTTTTACCCGCCGGAAGAAGGCCATATCTTTGGGGTTGGAGCCCGGCCAGCCCCCCTCCACGTAATGGAAGCCCATCTCATCCAGTTTTTGCGCAATCTTCAATTTATCTTCCAGAGAGAAGGTAATCCCCTCCCCCTGGGCCCCGTCCCGTAATGTGGTATCGTATATCTCGACGGCTTTCAAATCTATCGACCCCCGGAAGTAGCGTCCAGGTTTTCCACAATTAAGTCTCCCATCTGGGAAGTATTTACTTCCTGCCTGCCCCTTTCCATGATGTCCGGAGTCCGGTAACCGGCTTCCAGCACCCTGGCTACCGCCCCTTCCACGGCTCCTGCCGCTTGGTCATGGCCGAGGCCGTAGCGCAACATCATAGCCACTGAAAGTACAGTTGCAATGGGATTGGCCTTACCCTGCCCGGCTATGTCCGGGGCAGACCCGTGAATGGGCTCGTAAAGCCCTACCCTGCCTCCCAGGCTGGCCGAGGGCAGCATGCCAATGGAGCCGGTGAGCTGGGCCGCCTGGTCGCTTAAGATATCCCCGAACATATTTTCGGTAACAATTACATCAAATTGCCCGGGATTGCGCACCAATTGCATGGCACAGTTATCCACCAGCATATGTACTACTTCCACATCTGGATACTCACCGGCCAGTGAATCAACCACCTCCCGCCAGAGGCGGGAACTTTCCAGCACGTTGGCCTTATCCACCGAAGTTAATTTTTTCTTTCTCCGGCGGGCCATTTCAAACCCCATGCGGGCAACGCGCTCTATTTCCCAGTCGGAATATTCCAGGGTTTCCACCACCCGCCGGCCCCCGCCCGGCACGGTTTCCCGCCTTTTTTCACCGAAATACAGGCCCCCGGTCAACTCCCTGACCACCAGCAAATCCAAATTCTCCACTACTTCCCGCTTCAGGGTGCTGGCACCGGCCAGGGATGAAAAAACTTTAACCGGGCGCAGGTTGGCATATACCTCCAGCTTTTTACGCAGGGGCAGAAGGGCCCCGGCCTCGGGCCGCAGATGTACCGGCAAGTTATCCCACTTGGGCCCCCCCACCGCCCCCAGGAGGACGGCATCGCTTTCCAGGCACAGGCTTAATGTTTCTTCAGGTAGAGGAGTCCCCGCTGCATCGTACGCCGCCCCTCCAATAAGGGCCTCCTTTATTTCAAACTGCAGGGAAAACTTTTGGCCCGCTGCCTTTAAAACCTTCACCGCCTCGGCCGTAACTTCAGGGCCCACTCCATCCCCCGGAAGCACCGCTATCTTAAACATTTTCTTTCACCCTCTTCGCCACGTATTTTATCAGCCCCCCGGCGGAAATAATTTCCTGCATGAAGGGAGGAATGGGAGTGGCCGTATATTCTTCACCCCGGGTGTGATTGATTATCCTTCCGCTTTCCACATGCACCGAAATTTCGTCCCCTTCCCGGATACCGTCCGCGGCCTCGGGCGACTCGAAAATGGGCAGCCCTATGTTAAAGGCATTCCGGTAAAATATGCGGGCAAAGGACCTGGCAATAACGCAACTTACACCGGCGGCCTTAATGGCTATGGGGGCATGTTCCCTGGAGCTGCCGCAGCCGAAATTTTTTCCCGCCACAATTATATCCCCCGGCTGTACTTTTTCAGGAAATTCCGGATCCGCATCCTCCATGCAGTGGCGGGCCAGTTCAGCCGGGTCCGAGGTATTCAGGTAACGGGCCGGGATGATGGCATCGGTATCCACATCGGCACCAAATTTCCACGCTTTTCCTTTTAGTTCCATCATTCCACCTCCCGGGGATGGGCTATGCGTCCCAGCACGGCTGAAGCAGCGGCAACTGCCGGATTGCACAGGTAGACTTCGCTTTCGGGGTGCCCCATGCGCCCCACGAAGTTGCGGTTGGTGGTGGCCACCGCCCGCTCTCCCGCCGCCAGTATGCCCATGTGCCCGCCCAAACAGGGGCCGCAGGTGGGTGTGCTGACGGCAGCCCCGGCATCGATAAATATCTCAATAAGACCTTCCTTAAGGGCCTGCCGGTAAACCTCCTGGGTGCCGGGGATTACCAGCAATCGTGTATTGGGATTTACCTTACGCCCCTTTAATATTAAGGCCGCCTGGCGCAAATCCGAAATGCGCCCGTTGGTACAGGAGCCGATAACGGCCTGGTCAATGGTTATACGGGAAACTTCTTCCACCGGCTTTACGTTTTCGGGAAGGTGGGGGAGGGCCACCTGGGGTGAAAGGCCGGATACATCAAATTCATAGACTTCAGCATACCTGGCTCCCTGGTCGCTGGTATAGAAGGAATAGCCCCTCTTGGCCCGGCCCTGTACATATTCCCAGGTTATATTATCGGGGGCTATGATACCGTTTTTGGCCCCGGCCTCCACCGCCATATTGGCCATGGTAAACCTGCCGTCCATATCCAGGTCCTCAATCACCGGGCCGCAAAATTCCATGGCCTTGTAAAGGGCGCCGTCCACCCCTATTTGTCCGATGGTGAACAGTATGAGGTCCTTGCCCCCCACCCATTGGGGAAGTTCTCCCCGGTAGATAAATTTCAGGGACTCGGGCACTTTCAGCCAGGTTTCCCCCAGGGCCATGGCCGCTGCCAGGTCAGTGCTGCCCACGCCGGTGGAAAATGCCCCCAGCGCCCCGTAAGTACACGTGTGGCTGTCGGCACCTATCACCAGGTCGCCGGGCACTACCAGCCCCTGCTCGGGCAGCAGGCAGTGCTCTATGCCCATCCTTCCCACTTCAAAATAATTGGTAAGCCCGTGCCTGCGGGCAAAGTCCCTGAGTATCTTGGCCTGCCCGGCGGATTGGATATCCTTGTTGGGAACAAAGTGGTCGGGAACAAGCACCACCCGGTCTTTATCCCATACCGTTTCCACGCCCAGCTTCTCAAACTCCCGTATGGCAACGGGAGCCGTTATATCATTGCCCAGAACCAGATCTACTTTTACATTGATAAGCTCGCCGGGCTCCACCTGTTCCCGCCCGGCATGGACGGCCAGAATTTTTTCCGTTATGGTCATGGCCATGCTGTCTCACCGCCTTCCGTTATTCCTTTCGTAGATCATTTTATTTACCGCATTTACATAGGCCCTGGCACTGGCCTCCAGCACGTCGGTGCTGATGCCCCGCCCCCGGTACACTCTCTTACCGTCAACGGTTATCTTCAAGTTTACGTCTCCAAGGGCATCCTTTCCGGAGGTAACGGCGTTTATGCCCCAGCTTACCAGCCGGCAGCTTATGCCGGTAATCTTATCCACAGCCTTGCAAATGGCGTCCACGGGGCCGTTTCCGCAGGCCGCCTCCTCCAATACCTCGTCACCGTGGCGCAGTCCCACCGTGGCCGTAGGAACAACGGTGCTCCCGCTGCTTATGTGCAAATAGGTAAGTTCGTAAGTTGCCGGTACACGCAGAATTTCTTCCTCTACGATGGCCTCCAGGTCCTGGTCGGTGATTTCCTTTTTCCTGTCTGCCAGGTCTTTAAAGCGCATAAAGGCCTTATTTAAATCTTCTCCGGCCAGCACATAACCCAATTCGGCCAGCCGCTCCTTGAAGGCGTGCCTGCCGCTGTGCTTGCCCAGTACGATATTGCTGTGGCTGATGCCAATCATGGCGGGATTCATTATTTCATAGGTTGTGCGCTCCTTTAGCACGCCGTCCTGGTGTATCCCCGACTCGTGGGCAAAGGCGTTTTTCCCCACTATGGCCTTGTTGGGCTGGACGGGCATGCCGGTCAGGGTACTGACCAGCTTGCTGGTGCGGTAAATTTCTTCCGTGTTAATACCGGTTTCCAGGCCGTAAAAATCCCGGCGGGTGCGCAGGGACATAATTACCTCTTCCAGAGAGGCATTTCCCGCCCGCTCCCCTATACCATTAATGGCACCTTCCACCTGGCGGGCCCCTTCCTTTACCGCAGCCAGGGAATTGGCCACGGCCAGGCCCAGGTCATCATGGCAGTGAACACTGATAACCACCTTTTCAATGCCCTTTACCCGCTCTCGAATACTGCGGATAAGTTTCCCGAACTCATCGGGGGTGGCGTACCCCACCGTGTCCGGGATATTTATAGTGGTGGCCCCTGCGGCAATGGCAGCCTCCAGCACCTGGCACAAAAAATCCGGGTCACTGCGAAAGGCGTCCTCCGCGGAAAACTCCACATCCGAGGTATACTTGCGGGCGTGCTTAACCCCCTGTACGGCGGCCTCTATCACCTGTTCCCTGGACATGCGCAGCTTGTGCCGCAGGTGAATGTCCGAGGTGGCAATAAAAGTATGGATGCGGGGCTGGTCGGCGTACTGCACGGCCTCCCAGGCCCGGTCAATATCGGCCAAATTTGTGCGGGCCAGGGCGGCCACGGTAACGCCCCTTATCTCCCGGGCAATGGTTTGCACCGCCTTGAAATCACCCTGGGAGGTAACGGGAAAGCCGGCCTCAATTATATCCACCCCCAGCCTGGCCAGCTGCCTGGCTATTTCCAGTTTTTCAGCAACGTTAAGGCTGACCCCGGGGGATTGTTCCCCGTCTCTTAAAGTGGTATCAAAAATGTAAACCCGTTCTCCGCCCATCAATTGCCCCCCTTGTTAAGAGGTTTTATTTTTCGCTCAACATTCTATGGCCTCGCTTATGGCCTTACCGGCCGGCACCATGGGAGTGACATTTTCCTCTTCACTCACCAGGCAGTTAACCAGTACCGGCCCGGGTAAATCCAGGGCTTTCTTAACTGCTTCGCCGGTTTCATCCCCGGTGCGGACGGTAAAAGCCTCTATGCCGTAGGCCCGGGCAAATGTTTCGAAATCCGGGAGGAACTTATACCTGGTAGCGATATAGCGCTTATTGTAATAAACCTCCTGCAGCTGGCGCACCATGCCCAGGGAATTGTTGTTCAGTATGAAAATCTTAACGGGTAACTCCTGCTCCACCGCCGTGGCCATTTCCTGCATGGTCATCTGGAAACTCCCGTCACCGGTGATCAGAATCACCGTTTCGCCGGGAAGCCCCGCCTGGGCCCCAATGGCAGCGGGCAGGCCGAACCCCATACATCCCAGGCCGCCGGAAGAAATCAGGCCCCCGGGGCGTTTAAAGCGGTAGTACTGCGCCACCCACATTTGGTGCTGGCCCACATCGGTAACCACAGTGGCATTCCCCCCGGTGTACTCGTAAATCTTTTCAATAATGTACTGGGGCTTCAGATCGCGGCCGTTGCAGCAGTAGCTCAAGGGATATTCCTTTTTCCACTGCTCCACCTGCTCCAGCCACCGGGTATTTTCCTTCTTTGAAATCAGAGAGTTGATTTTGCTTAATACCTGCTTTACATCCCCCACTATGGGCACGTCAACCAGCACGTTTTTCCCTATTTCAGCAGGGTCAATATCCACGTGTATAACTTTGGCCCGGGGGGCGAACTGGGCGATCTTCCCCGTCACCCGGTCATCGAACCTGGCCCCCAGGGCAATCAAAAGATCGCACTCCGTGACCGCCCGGTTGGCATAGCGCGTGCCGTGCAGCCCCAACATGCCCAAAAACAGCGGGTGATCCCCGGGGAAACTGGAAAGCCCCATAAAAGTATTGGTAACCGGAGCATTGATGGTTTCCGCCAGGCAGCGCAGCTCTTCCACGGCACCGCTGTTGAGAATACCCCCGCCGGCATATATAACGGGGCGTTCACTTTGTTCTATTAACTTAACCGCCTCGTTAATCTTTTGCGGGTGTCCCCGGTAAGTAGGCCGGTAGCCGCGGAGGTCAACATCCACGGGGTATTTAAAGTCGATTACCGACTCGGCAACGTCCTTGGGCAGGTCAATTAAAACCGGGCCCGGCCTGCCCGTGGAAGCTATGTGAAATGCATTCTTCATAACGATGGGCAGCCGCCGGGGATCCTTCACCAGGTAATTGTGCTTGGTGATGGGCATGGTAATGCCCGTTATATCCACTTCCTGGAAGGAGTCGGTTCCCACCTGGCTGGTGGAAACCTGGCCGGTAATCACCACCAGGGGCACCGAATCCATGTAGGCATTGGCAATGCCTGTAACCAGGTTGGTGGCCCCGGGGCCGGAGGTGGCCATGCACACCCCCACTTTACCGGTGGCCCGGGCGTAGCCGTCGGCGGCATGCACCGCCCCCTGCTCGTGCCGCACCAGCACATGCTTGATGCGCGACTCGTACAGGGCATCGTAAACAGGCAGAATGGCACCCCCGGGAATGCCGAAAATTATTTCCACCTTTTCGTTCTCCAGGCAGCGCACCAGGGCCTCCGCAACGGTCATTTCCACGAGAGATTCCCCCTCTTTATTAAAGTTACTTATTCAGCCAGGGCATCATCTTACGCAGCTCGGCTCCCACCTTTTCAATCTGGTGCTCCCGTTCCTTTTTGCGCATGGCATTAAACACCGGGCGATTGGCCTGGTTTTCCAGTATCCACTGCTTGGCGAACTCTCCGGTTTGGATTTCTTTTAAGATTTGTTTCATTTCGGCGCGAACATTTTCATTAATAATCCTCTTGCCCGACATGTAATCGCCATATTCGGCAGTGTTGCTGATGGAATAGCGCATGAGGCTGAGCCCGCCTTCGTTGATAAGGTCCACAATAAGCTTGAGTTCGTGCAGGCATTCGAAATAAGCCATTTCCGGAGCGTATCCGGCCTCAACCAGAGTTTCAAAGCCGGCCTTGATTAATTCGCTGACACCGCCGCACAACACCGCCTGTTCGCCGAAAAGGTCGGTTTCAGTTTCTTCCTTGAAAGTGGTTTCAAATACGCCGGCCCTGGTACACCCGATCCCTTTGGCATAGGCCATGGCCATTTCCCTCGCCCGGCCGCTGGCATCCTGGTAAACGGCAACCAGCCCGGGAACACCGAGGCCCTCTTTGAACATGCGGCGTACCAGGTGCCCCGGGCTTTTGGGGGCCACCATAAAAACATCTACATCCTTCGGGGGGACGATCTGGCCGTAATGAATGTTAAAGCCGTGACTGAACATGAGGGCCTTGCCGGAAGTTAAGTAGGGCTCTATTTCTTCCTTATATAACTTGGCCTGAATTTCATCCGGCACCAATACCTGAATGACATCTGCCCGGCTGGCCGCCTCGGGCACGGTTAATACCTCAAAGCCGTCGGCCTCGGCCTTTTCACGGCTGGGGCTGCCCTCCCTGAGGCCTATGATAACGTCAAGCCCGCTGTCCTTTAAGTTTTGGGACTGTGCGTGCCCCTGGCTGCCATATCCCAGTATGGCTATTGTCTTATCCTGTAATACCGCCAAATCAGCATCCTGATCATAAAAAACCTTAACCATTTATTCTTCCTCCTTACTATCATTAGTTTTTGAGCCGGCCTCGGAAAGCCCGGTATACCTGGAACCCCTTAACATGGCTATTTTGCCCGTTCGCACAAGCTCCCTGATTCCATAGGGCCGAAGAGATTCTTCAAAGGCATTTATTTTACCTTCATTGCCGGTACATTCCAGAGTAAGGGTCTTTTTCCCCAGGTCCACGATGCGGGCCCTGAAAACATCGGCAATTTGCATTATCTCCCCCCGGATGGAGGGGTCGGCGTTTACTTTAATGAGGACCAATTCCCGGTCCACAAACTCCTCGGAAGTAATATCCCTTATCTTTATTACGTCAACCAGCTTGTTCAGCTGTTTGTTCACCTGCTCTAAAACCCGGTCATCTCCCTCTACCACAATGGTCATACGGGAAACAGTGGGATTATCGGTCCTGCCCACTGCCAGGCTGTCTATATTAAAGCCCCTCCTGCTGAAGAGGCCGGCCACCCGGGCCAGAACACCGGGATTATTTTCCACCAGAACAGCCAGAGTATGCCGCACAGCCGCACCTCCCATCATCCCAGCATCTTATTTATGGCCTCTCCCGGCGGTACCATGGGGAATACGTTTTCCTCGCGCTCAATAATAAAGTCCATTACCACCGGTTTATCCACTGACAGCGCGTGCTCCAGGGCCGGCCGTATGTCTGACGGATCGGTCACCTTGATGCCCACCGCCCCGTAGGCCTCCGCCAGCTTGGCAAAGTCGGGATTGACCAGCTCGCTGTAAGAATAACGGCGGTTGAAGAATAACTCCTGCCACTGGCGCACCATCCCCAGGTAGCCGTTATTTAAGATAGCCACTTTTACCGGCAATTTATAATGTACCGCCGTGCCCAGTTCCTGGATATTCATTTGGAAGCTCCCGTCCCCGGTTATGTTAAATACCGTCTCTTCCGGGCAGGCCACCTGCACTCCCAGGGCGGCGGGAAAGCCGAAGCCCATGGTTCCCAGCCCTCCCGACGAGATAAAGGTGCGGGGGCGGGTAAAGGTATAATAGTGGGCGGCCCACATCTGGTGCTGGCCAACATCGGTGGCAACCCTGGCCTGCCCTTTGGTAACGTTACAAATTTCGCGGATTACCTGCTGGGGCTTTATGCGCCCGTTTTCCTCGTAACTAATTGGGTATTCCTTTTTCCACTTGTTTATGGTTCCGTTCCAGGCACTCTCCACTCTGGATTGCAGCTGTTCCAGGATGGCTCGCAGGCATCCCCTTACATCTCCCACTACAGGAAAGTCCACCCGTACATTTTTTCCTATTTCCGCCGGGTCTATGTCAATGTGGATAACCCGGGCGCGGGGGGCAAAGCTATCCAGTTTACCGGTAACCCGGTCGTCGAAGCGCACTCCCACGGCCACCAGAAGATCGCACTCGTAGACGGCGTAGTTGGCATATTTGCTCCCGTGCATTCCAAGCATTCCCAGGGACAGCGGGTGATCGCCGGGGAACGCCCCCAGCCCCATTAAGGTGGTGGTAACGGGCATCAACATTTTTTCCGCCAGTTCCTTCAATTCCCTGTGGGCGCCGGAATTAATCACTCCGCCCCCGGCATAAATAATGGGCCGCTCAGCTTCGGCTATAGCCCGAACGGCCCTGGATATCTGCTGGGGATCCGGCTTAGTAACGGGACTGTAGCCGGGCAAATGCACCGGCCCCGGGTCCTCGTATTCTGTAACCGCACCCGATACGTCTCGGGGAATATCCACCAGCACCGGTCCGGGACGTCCGGTAGTGGCAATATAAAAGGCTTCCTTTACCACCCTGGCTAAATCTTTTACATCCTTGACTATATAATTATGCTTGGTAATGGGCAAAGTAATGCCGGTAATGTCAGCCTCCTGAAAGGAATCCTTGCCCAAAAGGGTGGTGGGTACCTGGCCGGTAAAGGCGACCATGGGTATGGAATCCATATGAGCGTTGGCAATTCCTGTAACTAAATTGGTAGCCCCGGGGCCGGAAGTGGCCAGGCAAACCCCGGGCTTTCCGGAAGCACGGGCGTACCCGTCGGCGGCATGAGCAGCACCCTGCTCATGCCGGGTCAAAATGTGCTTTATGTCCGCGTCATACAGAGCATCATATATGGGTAAAGCTGCGCCGCCGGGGTAGCCGAATATGGTATCCACCCCTTCGGCAAGCAGGCTTTCCACCAGGATTTCAGCCCCGGATTTCTTCATTGCCAATTCACCTCCGGTCATTATTTCCGCCATGCTCCAGTACCGCCCCGGTACTGGCAGAAGTAACCATCCGGGCGTACCGGCCCAAATATCCTTCTTTGATTGACGGCTCGGGGGCCGTCCACTTCGCCAGGCGGGCGGATATTTCCCCTTCCGCCAGCTCCACATTTAACCGGCAATTGGGAATATCTATTTCAATAATATCCCCGTCCTGCACTACGGCAATGGGCCCCCCCCTGGCTGCCTCGGGGGAAATATGACCTATGGATGCACCCCGGGTGGCGCCGCTGAACCGGCCGTCCGTTATAAGGGCCACATCCTTATCCAGCCCCATGCCGGCCAGGGTGGCGGTGGGAGTAAGCATTTCCCGCATACCCGGCCCTCCCCTGGGGCCTTCGTAGCGGATTACCACCACGTCACCTTTCTTTATCTCGCCATTCATTATGGCCCGGGTGGCGTCCTCCTCCGACTCAAATACCCGTGCCGGGCCCCGGTGTACTAACATTTCAGGGGCCACCGCCGACCTTTTGACCACTGCGCCGTCCGGGGCCAGGTTGCCCCGCAGCACGGCAATGCCGCCGGTGGGACTGTAGGGATTATCCACGCTGCGGATTACATCGGGCCTTAATACTACGGCGCCCCGGATATTCTCAGCCACTGGTTTCCCCGTTACGGTCTTGAGGCCGGTGTTGATAAGCCCCTTTTTCGCCAGAAGAGCCATTACCGCCGGGATTCCCCCCGCCTCATCCAGGTCCTCGATATGGTGTTCCCCGGCAGGGCTCAACTTGCACAAATTGGGTGTCTTTTGGCTGATAGTGTTTATCTTATCCAGGTCAAGCCCTATGCCGGCCTCATGGGCAATGGCAGGCAGGTGCAGGACCGAATTGGTGGAACATCCCAGGGCCATATCCACGGCCAGGGCATTTTCAAAAGCAGCGGGAGTCAGGATATCGGAAGGCTTTATTCCTTCCCGGACCAGCTCCACAACCCTGAAGCCGCTTTCCTTGGCCAGGCGGCGGCGGGCCGCGGAGACTGCAGGCAGAGTACCGTTACCCGGCAGGGCCATGCCCAGGGCCTCGGTAAGACAGTTCATGGAATTGGCCGTAAACATTCCTGCACAGGAACCGCAGCCCGGGCAAACTGACTCTTCCAGCCGGGCCAGTTCTTCTTCGGTCATCCTGCCGGCCTTAACAGCACCCACCGCCTCAAAAATATTGCTCAGGGACAACTTTTTGCCCTTGAAATTACCCGCCAGCATAGGCCCGCCGCTCACCACCACTGCCGGTATATCCAGCCGGGCAGCGGCCATAAGCATGCCCGGAACAACTTTGTCGCAGGCGGTAACCAGCACCAGCCCGTCAAAGGGATGGGCGGTGGCCATTATCTCAATGGAATCGGCAATTATTTCCCTGCTGGCCAGGGAATATTTCATGCCCGCATGCCCCATGGCAATGCCGTCACATACCGCAATGGTGGGAAACTCCATGGGGGTGCCCCCGGCCATTCTAATACCTGCCTTAACGGCTTCGGTAATTTCCCGCAAGTGCACGTGGCCGGGCACCACTTCATTAAAGGAATTAACCACTCCGATCAGGGGGCGCTCCAGTTCCCGGTCCACCAGGCCCAGTGCCTTTAAAAGAGACCGGTGCGGAGCTCTTTCCAGGCCTTTTTTTATCACGTCGCTGCGCACGATAATTCCTCCTTAGATTGCTGCGTTGAAAAAACTATCCAACAGGATTAACAGGATAAAACCAGGATTTAAAATTTTTATAAATTATTACGATATTTATTATATCGTTATATATATCCAGTAAATCCTGTAAATCCCGCCGAAAATAATTTAAAATTATTCCTTAAAGATCTGCGGGCCGTCCACCTTGGTCAGTTCACGGAAAGCGCGAATGAGCTTCCAGGTAATTTCTCCCGGCTTGCCGTTACCTATGGTTCTGCCGTCAACCTTAACCACGGGAATAAGCTCGGCGGCGGTACCGGTTAAAAAGCATTCATCGGCATTATATACATCGTGCCTGGTAAATAATTTCTCTTCCACGGTTATGCCCCTTTCCCGGGCCAGGTCCATAACGCAGTTGCGGGTAACTCCTTCCAAAATGCCCGCGTAAGAAGGCGGAGTGATGAGCTTGCCCTTTTTCACCAGGAAAATGTTATCTCCGGTAGCCTCGGCCACGTACCCCTCCTGGTTGAGCATAATGGCCTCGGGCACCCCGGCCAGGTTGGCCTCAATCTTACCGTAAATGTTATTCAGGTAATTGAGGGATTTTACCCGCGGGTTGCAGGCCTCGGACAAGTTGCGCCGGGTAGCCACGGTTACCACTTCCAGGCCCCTGGTATATAATTCGTCAGGATAAAGTTGTATAGAGGCCGCAATACAAAAGATGGTTGGTTTTTTACACTTCCTGGGATCCAGCCCCAAATCCCCTATACCCCTGGTGGCAACCAAGCGTATGTATGCATTCCTGAGATTATTGCGGCGGCAGGTTTCCAGCACCACCTCGCTCATTTCTTCCTGGCTAAGGGGTAATTCCAGCATTATAGTCCGGGCCGACTCGTAAAAGCGCTCAATATGTTCTTGAAGCTTGAATACGCGGTTATGATAGGCCCGGATACCTTCAAATACCCCGTCGCCATACAAGAGGCCGTGATCGAACACTGAAACGATAGCTTTTTCCTCCGGTACAAATTCCCCATTCAGATAAATAGTTAATCCCATACTTCCCCCACTCCTGTAAGTAGTTTAAGTTTAATATACTAATGAAAAATCAAAAGACCCCGCTGATATAATTCCTTTTCAGAGTGGAACCTATCCGCTCGGGTCTTTTATCCCCACGGTGTAACCCCGGGCCCGGCGCAAACAGCAGCTGATATTTGAATAATCCGGCACCGTCTTTCCCAAGGCCTGTACCGCTCGGTCCAGTCCTCCCGGCTGCAATACAGCGGGAGCGGAACCCTAGGTACACTTCCCTCTCAACCGTATAAAATTGTTAATAACTAAAAAACCTCTCGCACCTGACAGCCATTTCTGTCAGGGACGAGAGGCATACTTCACCCCACGCGGTACCACCCTGTTTGCTCCTATCGCAGACAGGAACCACCTCTTTATGTGTCGAAGCCGACACTTGGTTGATAACGGGTCCGTGCCCGGCCCTGCCTACTGGCCACGGCTTTCGACAGGACGGCTCCGGGGCGATATTTCACCTGGGTCGGCACCGGTTTTCAGCTCCCCCGGCTCTCTGTGGCTCGACTTGTCAGGCTACGCTCCCCTTCACGGCCTTTTTCCTTTAAGCTTGTTATCAAAGTATACAGCAAAACCCCCTCAGGGTCAACAGTTTTTTAGCCAGGTTTTCATAAAGGGGAAATAATAAAAGTTAATTTAAAAGTGCTAATACCGCGGTCCCCTTTTTCCGGCAATAAATTAATGACCACCCAGTACCTGCAGGGCCACCATGCTTATTCCTATAACGGCACCTAAAATAGCCCCCAACCAGGTTATGGCAACCAGTTCCCGGCGCATGATACCCAGCACCAGGTCCTCCACCTGAAGCACGTCCAGTTCTTGCACCCGCCGGCGCACCAATTGGCTGAAATCTACAAAATCCAAAATGCCCGGCAGGAAACGGTCCACGAAATTTCGGTAAAATCCCAGCACCTTTTCCTCCAGCTGCACCGTTTCCCCGGAGGCAAAGACCGGCCATAAATCAGCAACACTGGTCATTAAAAATGAGGAGGCCAGTTTATCGATAAAGTCCTGCACCATAATCTCAGAACCCGGATTGGACGCTATTTTTTCAATAACTTTTTTAAAATACTCCTCCACTTCTTCCCGGTTACTGATGCCCAGCAATTGCCCCCAGGTCATACCGGTATCCGCCAGGGCCTTTTCAGCCCTGGCGGCAAGCCCGGACAAAATCTCCCCGGAACATATTCTGTCACTCAGCCAGTCACCTAGTTTTACTATTATTTTTTCCCGGATTTCAGCATCCACCGCCAAAACCAGGTCACATATACGCCGGTTCTGCAAGTCGTCAAGCAGCTGTTTCATTTTCTTTACAAGCTGCTCCCGGCTTTCGGGCCCGGCAAAAAAATTGGTTACTTCCTCCACAATCCTATCGGCAATTTGCCCGGGATCGCCTCCTAAAAGGCCCAAAACATTGCCCAAAATCCGGCGAACCTGGCTCCTGCTGAAAAAACCTTCCACCCGTTTGGCCAGCAATTCTTTGGTCTCCGGCGAATTGAGGTAATTCTCCACCAGTATCACAATGCGGGGCCCCTGCTTTTCCACGCATTCCCTGAGCCCATCCAGTAAGGGCCCCGGTATGCACTCTTTTACGGTAAGAGTGCTTGTACACAGCTGGCCGGCTCTTTCAGCCAGAAACTCCTTAATGCGCTGCCGGCAATTACTTCCATACAGCAGCCCAGCAAGAGCCTTCTGCAGGGACCTTTTACCCCGGGCAAATTCCTCCGTTGCAAACAACTCCCCCGGTTTCCGCTCCAGCAGGTTAATTACCCCCGCCGTCAGCACTTCCGCCAAAAGGTCCCGGAATCGCTCCCCTCGAATACCCTTTAAAGTGCAGCACTTAACTTGCTCCAGCCATT
This sequence comes from Desulfofundulus sp. JL263-se, assembly GCF_056316025.1. NCBI lineage: Bacteria > Bacillati > Bacillota > Clostridia > Eubacteriales > Peptococcaceae > Desulfofundulus > Desulfofundulus sp. JL263-se. The sequence continues at coordinate 2,902,813 of NZ_CM149993.1, forward strand.
TCCCCCTTGTGGGGGAATCAATACCCAAATCCTCCAAAATATCTTCCAGGGTCTTGTCTCCGGCATTACGTATCTTTTCCCGGATAAAAGCTCGAATCTGTTTCTCCGCCTGGGGCGACAGCAACTGCCCCGAAATATACTCCCCGGTCAGCAAATACCCGCTTACCGCCTCCCCGATACTTTGGGCCAGGCGGGCCTTTTCTTTGGGTATCACCCCCGGGGTTAAAGGTATCCGGATGCCCAGTATATATTTTGCGGTCAGAGGGCGAAAGAGCATTTTTATGGCAATCCAGTTGGTAACATAACCGATTACAGCGCCCACCAGGGCGCTTATCACCAGCTGTCCCCAGTTAAACATATTCTCCCCAATTCTGCTTTTTCGTTCTGGTAGAAATCATCCACCGTAATCTGCCGAATTTTATTCCCTATTCCATAATTTTGCCGGTTAGCCTTTATTATAACACGCCCGGCACTCCTGAGCGTCAAAAAGGACCGCGTCCAGGCTGTTTTCGGCAACGGCCGCAAAGCCCGGTTCCCCGGCCGTAAAGTGCCAATTTAAACCGCTACTGTGGGCTTAACTTCTCCCCGTGCGCGGCAGTATTTAAACGCCTATCAAATGTCAGCATGATCAGCTCAGGAATTTCCGCCTGCAGTGTTTTAGCAGTAGCAAGGTGCCATAAGTCAGCACCCCGCAAGGGCCATTTGGAAGCAAGCTTTTTGATATATTCTTCCTTGGGCCCGATATACAACTGTCTCCAGGGCCCATTTTCCAGCGCCTCTATGGCGGCCTCGACAAGCACATCTGCTAAAAAACGCTCGCGCTGGATACGGGAGATAACGGCATACGTTTCAGCTACAGCCAGAGTAGAAATTAAATGAACTCCTTCTTTACGGGCCCAGGCAGAAGCCACCTCGCTATACGCATCCTTAAATAGGGCAGATATGATGGCAGAGGTATCCCAGTATACCACAATGAATGTACTTTGGCTCATGCATTGCGTTCCTCCTGCAAGATTTTCCGGGCCAGTTCATCATCTATGGGAATGGGCGGGGGAATGCTGCGCACTTTTTTCCTGGGAGAGGCAATCCACCCGTTCTTTTCAAGGTTTTTGATACGCACCTCCAACGACAGCATTTCTTCTGATACCGGAACAATTTTACCTACAGGCTTACCGCGGTCAGTGAGAATAACCTCTGCCCCCTGCCGGACATTCTTCAATAGCTTGCTCAAATTTTTTTTTGCTTCCCGAATGCCAACACTAATACTTTCCACTTAATCACACTTCCTTTGTGGTAACAGTGGTTACATTCATTATAATTGCTTGGAACTATGTTATCAACAATTTTTTATATAAACCGCTACACATCCTGGAATTTTTTCAATAACTGTGGCGGTTTCTGTTATACTCTAGTCTACTTATAACAAAAATATCAAGAAAGCCCCGCAAATCTTTGCGGGGCCTCGCAAGCCACGGTACGTACAAGTAAACCATTACTTAAGTTCCTTTACTTATAAATCACCACACTAAATAATTCAAGCCTGACCCGCCAGCCTCTCCCGGTGGCGGTTTATTATTTCCCGCACCCTTTCCGGGGCCGGCCCGCCGAATACTTTGCGGGCGGCCACGCACCTTTCCGTGGCAATGAAGTCATATACGTCTTCGGCAATAGCCGGGCTGAACTGCCTGTACTCATCAAGGGTAAGTCCCTCCAGGTCCTTTTCCTTTTCCAGGCAGTACCATACTATTTTCCCCACCACTTCGTGGGCTTCCCTGAAGGGCAGGCCCTTGTTCACAAGGTAATCCGCCAGGTCGGTGGCGCTGGTAAAGCCGCCGCCGGCGGCCTTTCTCATGGTTTCTTTCTTCACCCGCATGGTGGCCAGCATGGGGCGGAATACCAGGAGGCACTTTTTCACCGTGTCTACAGCGTCAAAGAGGGATTCCTTGTCTTCCTGCATGTCCTTGTTGTAGGCCAGGGGAAGGCCCTTCAGCATGGTCAAAAGCGCCTGCAGGGAACCGAACACCCGGCCGCTTTTTCCCCGTACCAGTTCCGCCACGTCCGGGTTTTTCTTCTGGGGCATCATGCTGCTCCCGGTGCTGTAGGAATCGTCAAGCTCTATAAATCCGAATTCCGCCGAGGACCACAGGATAATCTCCTCGCAGAAGCGGCTCAGGTGCATCATGATCATGGCCGCGGCAAAGACAAATTCCACCACGAAATCCCGGTCGCTCACCGCGTCCAGGCTGTTTTCGGCAACGGCCGCAAAGCCCAGTTCCCCGGCCACGAAGTGCCTGTCCAGGGGGAAAGTGGTGCCGGCCAGGGCCCCCGCGCCCAGGGGCATGACATCGGCCCGGCGGCAGCAGTCCCGCAGCCTGTCCACGTCCCGGTCGAACATCATAAAGTAGGCCAGCAGGTGGTGGGCCAGGGTGACGGGCTGGGCCCGCTGCAGGTGGGTGTAGCCGGGCATCACCGTTTCCACGTGCTCTTCCGCCAGGTTCAGGAGGGTCTCCTGCAGTTCCCGGAGAAGACGGATAACTTCATTGATTTCCTCCTTGACGTACATGCGCATGTCCAGGGCCACCTGGTCGTTGCGGCTGCGCCCGGTGTGCAGCTTTTTGCCCACCGGCCCTATTTTTTCGGTGAGCAGCTGCTCCACGTTCATGTGAATGTCCTCGGCCTCCACGGAAAACTCGACTTTTCCGGACTCTATGTCATCCAGGACCTCCCGCAGGCCCTGCACGATTTGTACCGACTCCTCGGGCGTGATTATCCCGGTTTTGCCCAGCATTTTGGCGTGGGCAATGCTCCCCAGGATATCGAATTTATAGAGTCTTTTATCGAAGGAAATGGACGAGTGAAAGTCGTCCACCAGTTGGGATGTTTTCTTCTGAAAGCGTCCGGCCCATAATTTTCCCATTATAACCCCCTCTTCCTCAATGTTGCCGGTTAACCTCTATTATAGCACCCCTGGCAACGGGTTCAAAAGAATTTCCCCTATCACGTAATTAATGTATAAAATTAGAAAGCACCTCAGGTATTACTCCGCTTCACTCACTCGCCGCTTTTGGAGCAACGATGGGGTACCCGGATCACTAGTGCTTCCCGGCCAGGCAAAAAAAGGGCTAACAACAAACCAATTACCGGGAAAAATATCATAACATGAAAAACCGCCGGGAGTCCCCAATGGTCGGCCACCCAACCTAAAAATGTAGTACCTGCTCCGCCCATCCCGATGCCAAAACCCAGCATAAGTCCCGAGGCTAGTCCAACATTATTGGGCAACAACTCCTGACCAAAAACTACCGTTACAGCAAAAGTAGATATTACTGTAAACCCCATTAAGGCCACTAATATAGTTGTCCAGATACCGCTAAGAAGTGTGAATAAATATAACAAAGGTATCAGCAGAGCCATAGAAAAAACGATTACGTTTTTAAGCCCCCAGCGATCGGCTGCCGGCCCTCCAGACAAGGTACCAAAAACACCCATGAACAAATATATTGAAGTAAGCGCAGCTGCATAAGCCTCACTTTCATGTAAGTAATGAATGTAATATTGTGGGAGAAAGGTCACCATACCGAAATGAACCCCAGAACGCATGATAACTATCAGTATCAACAGTACAACTGGGATAATCATTTTTATTGTACTCAAATTTTTAACGGTATTTACGGAAGGAATTTCTTTTTTCGGCAAACCCACTTGTTCTAAGGTACCGGTCTGGGTGCTCGCAATGTTAGACAAGTAAATCCAAAGCAATAGGGCCATAGTACCATTTAATACTAAAAACCCCAATGACCCCTCTAATCCTGCTAACTCAAAGAAAAAACTGGCTAAAACTGGACCAGCTGCAAAACCGAGGTTACCGCCTACTGAAAACATGGACATCCCTGTGGCCTTGCGCGACCCGCTTGCAAAACGGGCAAATTTGGAACCTTCAGGATGATAGGCAGCCACACCCAGCCCGCTAATCAATGCTGCCAGCAACAAAACTGGATAGTTAGGACTTAAGCCGGTAAAAGCCATGCCCAATCCCGCCAGCAGACAGCCCAAGGGAACGAGCGAGGCAAGTCGAAAACGATCACTTAAAATTCCAAAAACCGGCTGTATAACGGAGGAACTGAAATTAAATGCCAGCATCACTATCCCCACCTGTAACTGGCTCAGCATGAACGAAGGCTGCAAAAAAGCCAGAAACATGGACAATGCTCCCTGATTAATGTCAGTTATAGCGTGACCTGCTCCTAATAACCCCAGTAACTTTTTGTTCATTTTCATTTTTTTCACCTTTTTTAAGAATATACCTCCCCAAACTCTCCCTCCTGCCGCACAGCAACCCGGTCACCATACTTCTGGAGAAGGCCGTGCACTTTGCAATTCCCTCATAATCGAGACCAACCACATATTTTACTACCATTACTAACCTCTCTTCAGGCGACAACCCCAGCAATTCAAAAGTTCTACGTGACAAACATGGCTGTGGGCTTGATGGATAACTCTGCGAGTTACCCACAAGGCCCACAGCCACTACTACGACTACTATCAACCACACTATTAACTAGGTATAGATAAATAATTCACAACGTAGAATTCAACTTGTACTATAAAAACTACGTTTAATCCTGGTACATTTTTAACTCTTACCCGCGGTTCCTTTTATCTAAGCCCCGCCTTCCTTTCCATCATGGCCCGCACTTTGAGGGGCAGGCCGAAGAGGTTTATAAAGCCCCCGGCATCGGCCTGGTTGTACACCTCGTCCTCCCCGAAGGTAGCCAGTTCCGGGTCGTAGAGGGAATAGGGAGAAGTCACCCCGGCGGGGGTGCAGTTGCCTTTGTAGAGCTTCATGCGAACCGTCCCGGTAACGGTGCGCTGGGTTTTCTCCACAAAGGCGTCCATGGCCTCCCTTAAGGGGGAGAACCACAACCCGTCATATACCAGCTCGGCGTACCGGACGGCCAGCTGCTCCTTAAAGTGAAGAGTATTCCGGTCCAGGGTCAACAGCTCCAGTTCCCTGTGGGCAAGAAATAAAATGGTGCCGCCCGGGGTTTCGTAAACGCCCCTGGATTTCATCCCCACCAGGCGGTTTTCCACCATATCTACCACGCCCACACCGTTGGCGCCCCCCAGGGCATTTAATTTTTCCAGGAGCGATACGGAGTCCATTTCCTGCCCGTTCAATTTACGGGGTATGCCCTGTTCAAATTCCAGTTCCACGTAAGCAGGCTCATCGGGGGCCTTTTCGGGAGGTGTGGTCAGCAACAGTAAATCCTCCGGGGATTCCTTGCCGGGGTCTTCCAAATCCCCGCCCTCGTGGCTCAAGTGCCATATATTCCTGTCCCTGCTGTAGGGCTTTTCTCTGGTGGCCGGTACGGGGATTCCCCTCTCCCGGGCATAATCTATGGCGTCTTCCCGGGAACGGATATCCCATTCCCGCCAGGGGGCGATAATTTTCAGTTCCGGCGCCAGGGCCTTTACACTCAGCTCGAAGCGAACCTGGTCGTTTCCCTTGCCGGTAGCGCCGTGGGCCACGGCCTCGGCGCCTTCCTTCCGGGCTATTTCCACCAGTTTTTTACTGATCAGAGGCCGGGCCATGGAGGTGCCGAGGAGATATTTACCCTCGTAAATGGCCCCGGCCCTCAGCGTGGGGAATATATAATCCTCTACAAATTCCCGGCGCACGTCTTCAATATATATTTTCTGGGCGCCGCTTTTAATAGCCTTTTCTTCCAGGGGCTCAAGTTCCTCGCCCTGGCCCAGGTCGGCAACCATGGCAATAACTTCGCAGCCGTAATTTTCCTTTAGCCAGGGAATTATTATGGAGGTGTCGAGGCCTCCGGAGTAGGCCAGCACTACTTTTTTCACTTCCAACCGCTCCTTTAGAAAAAGTTTAGACAGGATTAACAGAATGTACAGGATTAAAAATTTTATAATTGTTTAAAAATACCAATACCATCCAATAATTATTAAAACTTTAATCAGGTATAAATATCAAAAATTAAATAACTTAAAATCCTGTTAAATCCTGTTCATCCTGTTTAATATTAAATTTTTTTACCCCATTAAAAGCGCCAGTAGCGCCTTTTGAGCGTGGAGGCGGTTTTCAGCCTCGTCAAAAACCACGGAATGGGGGCCGTCAATTATTTCCTCCGTTACTTCTTCGCCCCGGTGGGCCGGCAGGCAGTGCATAAATATATAATCCGGCTTGGCCCGCTTGACCAGGCCGGCATTGACCTGATAAGGGGCGAACACCTTAATTCGCTCTTCCTGCTCGGACTCCTGGCCCATGCTGGCCCAGACATCCGTAACCACCACATCAGCATCTTGAACCGCTTCCAGCGGATCTGTCGTCACCATAACACTCCCGCCGGTCTCCCCGGCTATGAGGCGGGCCTCCTCTACTATTTCACGCCTGGGCATGTATCCTTCCGGAGAGGCCACGCTAATGTGCATTCCCGTTTTGGTACAGCCGTATAACAGGGAGTGGCAGATGTTATTTCCGTCCCCTACGTAGGCAAGTTTCAGGCCCGCCAGCTTCCCCTTGTGCTCCCGCACGGTTTGCAGGTCGGCCAGTATCTGGCACGGGTGCAGGAGGTCAGTAAGCCCGTTTATTACCGGAATCTCCGCGCTTTTAGCCAATTCTTCTACATCTTCCTGGGAAAAGGTGCGAATCATGATACCGTCCAGGTACCTGCTCAATACCTTGCCGGTATCGGAAATGGTTTCCCCGCGGCCCAGCTGCAGGTCGGCCGCGCTGAGATACAGCGCGTGCCCCCCCAGCTGGAACATGGCCACTTCAAAGCTCACCCGCGTGCGGGTGGACGGCTTCTGGAAAATCATGCCCAGTGTTTTTCCCTGCAAAAGGGAAGAATGGTTACCCTCTCTTTGGGCTGCCTTCAGCTCATCCGCCAGGTCCAGTATTTGTATTATTTCTTCGGGGGAATAGTCCCTGAGGGACAGCATATCCCTTCCTTTGAGATTTCCCCTTAATGTTGGCATAAAATCACCACTTTCCATTAAATTTTACCCAGTACTTCATCCAGTATCTCCACAGCGCGGTCTATTTCCGCCCGCTCCACGATTAAGGGAGGTATAAAGCGCAGTACATTCCCGTTCACGCAGTTAATAAGTAATCCTTTTTCCTGGCACCGGGTTACAATGCCCGCGCCCTCCATGCTTAATTCCATGCCCAGCAAAAAGCCCATTCCCCTTACCTCTTTTACAAAGGGATACCTGAATGCCAGTTCCTCCAGCCGCTTCTTGAAGTAGGTACCGTTGGCGGCCACCTTTTCCAGGAATCCTTCTTTCAGCATGGTTTCCATGGCCGCCAGGCCCGCCGCGCAGGCAAGGGGATTGCCCCCGAAGGTGGAGGCGTGGTCTCCGGGCTGAAATGCCGCGGCCACTTCCTCCCTGGCCAGGAGAGCCCCGATGGGGAAACCTCCGGCCAGGGCCTTGGCCAGGGTGATAATATCGGGCTCCACCCCGTAATTCTGGTAGGCAAAGAGTCTGCCGGTACGTCCCAGGCCGCACTGCACCTCATCAAAAATCAGCAGCAGGCCGCGCTCCACGCATAATTGTTTGACGCCCTCAAGGTAGGATTGCCCGGCCACATTCACGCCGCCCTCCCCCTGCACGGGCTCCAGCATGACGGCGCAGGTATTGGGGCCGATGGCCTTTTTCAGGGCATCAAGGTCGTTAAAGGGCACGTATTTAAATCCCGGCGGCAGCGGCTCAAATCCCTTCTGGTATTTGACCTGCCCGGTGGCGGTAATTGCAGCCAGGGTGCGCCCGTGGAAGGATTTCAGCGCCGTTATAATTTCATACTTTTCCGGGCCCCCCTTTTGCTTGGCATATTTACGGGCAAGCTTTATGGCCCCTTCATTGGCCTCGGCGCCGCTGTTGCAGAAAAAAACCTTATCACAGCAGGAATTTTCCACCAGCAGGCGGGCCAGCCTGGCCTGGGGCTCTATATAATACAGGTTGCTGACATGCATGAGCTTGCCTGCCTGTTCGGTAACGGCCTCCACCACAGCAGGCGGGCAGTGGCCGAGGGAATTGACGGCCAGCCCGCCCACGAAGTCCAGGTATTCGTTCCCTTCCGCATCCCAAACCCGTACGCCTTTGCCCTTTACCAGCGCCAGGGGAATACGCCCGTAAGTCTTCATTATATATTTTTCACTTAATTCCACTATTTTCCCGGTATTCACCCCAAAGCCCTCCCCTTAGATTACTCCACCATGGTACCTATTCCCTTGTCTGTGAATACTTCAAGCAAAATGGAATGGGGTACTCTCCCGTCCAGAATGTGTGTACTCTTGACCCCGTTCCTGACGGCAGATACGCAGCACTCCACTTTGGGGATCATTCCGCCGTCGATTATACCTTTTTTTATTAGTTCCGGAACCTGATCCACCTTTATGGTGGAAATTAAAGAATTGGGGTCGTTTTTATCTTCCAGGATTCCTTCCACGTCGGTAAGGATAATCAATTTATCCGCCCGCAGGGCCTCCGCCAGGGCCCCGGCAGCGCTGTCGGCGTTGACGTTATAACTTTCGCCGCCTTCCCCCACTGCCACCGGCGCCACCACCGGTATATAGCCCTCCCGGATGACGGTGTTTATTATCTCGGGGTTTACCCGCTCAATTTCCCCGACCCGGCCTATGTCCACTTTCTTCTCTTCTCCGTTTTCCCCCGTCACCCGGCCGTACTTCTTGCGGGCCACCAGTAAATCCGCATCCTTTCCGGAAAGGCCCACCGCCCTTCCTCCAATACTGTTGATCATGCTCACAATTCCCTTGTTTATTTTGCCCACCAGCACCATTTCCACTATTTCCATGGTTTCTTCATCGGTTACCCGCAGGCCCCCCACAAACTCGCTTTTTTTACCCAGCCGCCGGAGCATGCCCGTTATATCGGGGCCGCCGCCGTGCACTATAACCGGGTGCATCCCCACATATTTCATTAAAACGGCATCGGTAAGAACGGCCTGCTTTAGCTGGCAGTTAATCATGGCATTTCCGCCGTACTTTATAACCACCGTTTTACCGTAAAACTTTTTTATGTAAGGCAGGGCCTCCACCAGGATGGCAGCCTTTTCCTGAGCGCTGAGCACCGTCTCTCCCCCTCATGTGCGGTAACTGGCGTTAATCTTTACGTAATCGTAAGTAAGGTCGCAGCCCCAGGCCGTTGCCCCGTACTGCCCGGCTTTCATGTCCACCAGTACCGTAACGTGACCGGCGGACAATATTTCAGCGGCCTTTTCTTCACTGAAATCAAGGGCCCCGCCGTCTCTTGCCACCTGTTCATCACCGATAAATATATCTACCCTTTCCGGATCGAAATCAGCCCCTGAATAGCCTATTGCGCAAAGAATACGTCCCCAATTGGCGTCCTCTCCAAATACGGCGGACTTCACCAGGCTGGAGGCGGCCACGGCCCGGGCGGCCAGGCGGGCATCCTTCTCCGTGGGCGCATTTATTACTTTCACTTCCAAAAGTTTGGTAGCCCCTTCACCATCCCTGGCGATCATAACGGCCAGCCTGGTGCAAACTTGCAGCAGAGCTTCCCGGAAAACAGGAAATTCCTTATCCCCCTCATTTATCTCCCTGCCGCCCGCCGCGCCGTTGGCCATTACCAGTACCATATCATTGGTACTGGTGTCCCCGTCAACGGTAATCATATTGAAACTCCGGTCCACAGCGTAACGCAGCGCCGGCTGCAGCGCTCCGGGGGAAACGGCGGCATCGGTGGTGATAAATGCAAGCATAGTGGCCATATTGGGGTGAATCATTCCCGACCCCTTGGCCATCCCGCCCACGGTAACGGAAATACCCCCCAACTCCAGGGAGACCGCCGCCTCCTTGGTCACCGTGTCAGTGGTCATAATGGCCTCGGCAGCATCCCTTCCCCCGCCGGAACTTAATTCCGCCACTGCCCGGCCAATTCCGGGAATAATTTTGTCCACGGGCAGGGGCTGGCCGATAACACCGGTGGAGGACACCAGCACCCCGTCCTCCGGGATATCCAAGAGTTTGCTTACTTCCGCCGTCATTCTTCGGGCATCCTCCACGCCCCTGGCGCCGGTACAGGCATTGGCATTACCGGAATTGATTACCACAGCCCGTGCCCTTCCCCCTCTGACCCGCTCCCTGGTTAAAACTACGGGGGCGGCTTTAACTTTATTCTGCGTAAAAACTCCCGCCACGCTGGCCGGCTTTTCGGAATATAAAAGGGCCAGGTCCCGCTTGCCGTTTTTCAAGCCGCACCTGACTCCGGATGCTAGAAATCCCGCCGGGGCCGTAACGCCCCCGGCCACACCCGTTAATTTAAGCTCTGCTTTATTCAAAAATAACACCCTCCAAAATATCAACAAATTTTTAGACGGGATTTACAGGATAAAACGGAATTTTAAAATAACCTGTCTTCCGACATAAAAATCAAGTTTAATGAAAAAATTTATCCTGAATAATCCCGTTAATCCTGTCAAATATTTTTTGCCTTACGGGTACATGCCGGGCCTGTCGAGGCCCGCGGTTTCATCCAGGCCGAACATGATGTTCATGTTTTGTACGGCCTGCCCCGCCGCCCCTTTGATTAAGTTATCTATGGCTGAGAGCACCACTACCCGCCCGGTGCGCGGATCCGCCGTAACCGCCAGGTCACAGCAGTTCGAGCCCGTTACCGCCTTGGTTTGCGGCAGCATCCCGGGGGGCAGAATCCTGACAAAGGGCTCATTTTCGTAAAACTTAACATATAAATCCCTGAGAGTACCGGTATCCATACTCTCATTCAACTTGCCGTACATGGTACTTAAAATGCCCCTGGTCATGGGGGTGAGATGGGGAGTAAAGGATATCTTCAAGTCCTGCCCGCAAAGAGCCCCCAGTTCTTGTTCTATTTCCGGAGTATGCCTGTGGGCCGCCACATTATAGGCCCTGATGTTTTCGTTAACCTCGCAGTAGTGGGTGCCCAGGGAAAGTCCCCTGCCGGCCCCGGAAACCCCGGACTTGCTGTCAATAACCAGGGTTCCCGGGTCTAAAAGCCCTTCGGCCATTAGAGGCGCCAGGCCTAAAATGGCACTGGTGGGATAGCACCCCGGATTTCCCACAATGGATGCCTCCTTAATTTTCCCCCGGTGCAGTTCCGGAAGGCCGTAAACGGCTTGTTCCAGCAGTTCCCGGGCAGTATGTTCCACCTTGTACCAGGTTTCATATTCCTCATAATTCTTAAACCTGAAGTCGGCCCCCAGGTCTATCAGCCTTTTACCCTGCCGGGCCACCTCAATCCCCACCGGCATGGCATGACCGTGGGGAAGGGCAGTAAAGACCACGTCCACCTTCTCAACCAGGGCAGGCAGATCCAATTCTTCACAGGTCAGCCCTACATATTTATACAGGTACGGGTAAACCTCCCAGAAGGATTTGCCCGCGTAGCTCTGGGTGGTTAACACAGTTAGCCTTGCTTCGGGGTGGCCGGATATAAGCCTTACCAATTCTGAGCCGGCATACCCGGTAGCCCCAATTATGCCAACTTTGATCAAGTTGTCACCTCCGGCTATGACTTCAACTAACGAATACGATAATTATACAATTCTATGCATAAAAATACAATAATTGATTTCTAAAACCCAGTAACAGACCGGCATATAAAAACATATTCTGGATAAAAACATTTTTTAAGGAGGATAGCCAATGCCCGAAAAACCCGAATTTCTTAAAAACCCTCTGGCCGCCATAGTTTTATTGATGGCCGCCCATACCCCGGACCCCGTAGAAAGGATTAATAATTTCAACCAGGCAATCAACAGCATGAAGGAAGCCATCAATCAAATAAATGCAGGCCTGACGGCCTTTAATACGGAGGTCCTCCCTATGTTCGTGCGGCCTAAAGAACAAAAATAAACCGGGGTCTTCCCGGTTTTTATCCTTTTCTCAGATACAGACCGGAATCCTGCGATCCAATTTTACTTTCTCCCTGGAAACTTTGCAAATATAGGCATACACATCCACCCCGGCATAAGCGGCCTGTCTGAGGGCCGCGGCAAAAGCCGGGTCACAGCCTTCATTAGGGGCGAAATAACGCCCGTCATCCCGCTGAATTACAAAAATTACCGCTGCCCTGAATCCTTCTTCCCGGGCCTTTTGCAATTCTTCCAGGTGTTTTACTCCTCGCGGGGAAGGGGCATCGGGAAACATAGCTATACCCTTATCAACCAGGGTAACGGACTTCACCTCAACCAGGCAATTTCCCCGGGCCCCGGTCAAAAGGAAATCAAAGCGGCTATTGTTATAGTTATATTCCCGGCAAACCCCGGTATATTGTTCCAGCCCCTCCAACATGCCCTTTTCCAGCGCCGCCCCTATCAACCTGTTGGGCAGCAGTGAATCTACTGATACCAGGGTATCCCCAAAACAGGCCAGAAGCAAACTGTAGCGGGTCTTTCTTTGGCTTTGCCGGGCAGGGGCCAGAAAAACAGCTGCACCGGGTACCAGCAATTCACGCATGCGCCCCGAGCTGGGCACATGGGCAAGTTCTTCCCTGTTATCCACCTTTACCCGGGCCACAAACCTGTTAAGCCTCTCAAGAAAAATGCCCGGCAGCAAGTTATTTGGAAGCTGCTCAAAAACAGCCAAAACAACACCTGCTCGTAATTTCACTCTTCTAAGTATTTTATCAAATCGCTTAAGGTTTTGCTTATGGAATCATTGATAACAACCGCTGCTTTACTGTCCCACGGTGTGGGCTGTTTATTTATAATAGCAACTTTATTCACCAGGGACGGCAAGGAAGCTGCCGGCTGCACCCTTAAACTGCTGCCTGCCACAATTAACAAATCGGCGCCCTTCAATTCTGTGCGGCATTCGAAAAAATCCGGGCTCATTAAATCTTCAAAAAGAACCACACTGGGCCTGACAATACCCTTGCATTTCTCACACAGGGGAGGATTTTCCCCCTGTTCAACACTTTTCATGATGTCGGCAAAGAAGTAACTGGAATTACATTTCATACAATATCCCGTACGCAAATGCCCGTGTACTTCCCAAACCCTTTTAGACCCGGCCATTTGGTGCAAGTTGTCTATATTTTGCGTAATCACGCCCTCCAGGTAGCCCTTTTCTTCCATGCGGGCCAGGGCAATGTGCCCGGCATTGGGGCGGACACCGGTAAAGGCCTTCCAAAAATCAAGAAAGTTTTCGTAAAATGCTGCCGGGTCCCTGCAAAAGGCAGTAAGGCTCAACACCTTCATGGGATCCATCTTTTCCCATAATCCCGTTCCAGGACTCCGGAAATCGGGAATGCCGCTTTCCGTACTGATACCGGCCCCGGTCAGGGCATACACTCTCCTGCACCCTTTGACCAGGTCAGCTAATTCTTTAACCTTTTTTGAATAAGACATGACTCCCCTCCCCTTTTTAACAATATGACCAATACCATATTATTGCCTTAAAATTTTGCGAATTATGGAAGTTGTTCTACGTATCGTTATGTTTTTCCTTCCTGTTCCTTAATAAAAGCCCGACTTTAAAAATAAAAATACCCGGATCGCCTAGGCAACCCGGGCAAGGAAACATGAATCACGTAATGTATTCAAAAAAATTGACCAGTTGTTCCCCCTTCTTCGCCAAAAATTCTTCCAGCTGCGGTTCAGTCAAACTTCTGGCAATCTCCGGATCTTCCTCATCTGTCATGGCAAAGATGACTCTTTGTATTTTCCCCAGCTCCGTGGCAACCGTAATTATAATATTGTTTTGCCCGCCGAAATCCGTCCTGAACTCAAACTCATCAAACTCTTCCGGCGGGTCCGGCAAATAGGTGCAGGTAACTCCAAAAACATTTAATTGGTTAGAATTTTTTACTTTATCTAAAATGATTTCTTTGCCGATAAATTGGCGGAATCGCTTCACGGACCTCCCTCCTTTCCTTAAGATTAATTCAGGCAGCTGAGCACTTAAACATACATCCAGGGGCAAAGTTTCCTTTCCAAAAAATCAAGAACACTGTAAATTATAAAACCCAAAAGCCCCATACCGATAATGCCGGCAAACATTTTACCGTACATAAAACTGGACCACGCGTTGAGAAGGTAATACCCCAATCCTGCCTGGCTGCTCCAGGTTTCGGCAATAAAAAGTATGGCAATGGCCGTTCCGGAACCGATACGCAGGGCCGTCAGCACCTTGGGAAGACAGGCCGGCCAAACCACATGCAGGTATATCTGCCAGCGGCTTGCCCCCAGGGACTGCATAGAATGAATAGCAGCCTTGTTCACACCCTTAGCGGCGTCCCGGGTAGTCATGAAAATTTGGAAAAATACCACCAGGGTAATTAAAAATATCTTGGATAAGTCTCCCAATCCAAATAATACCATGACTATGGGCAGGAAAACCACTTTAGGAATGGGATAAATAAGGTATATAAAGGGGGAAAAGAATTTATCCAGTTTTTCTTCCCGCCCCAGTATCAGCCCGAGGGGCACCCCCACCACAAAAGATACCGCTATGGCAGTAAGCACCCGGTAGGTGCTGATTAGAAAATGAATCCCCAGCTCCCTTTTAAATTCCGCAAAGAAAATGCGAAAGGCTTCCACCGGGCCGGGTAGGGCTGCAATTTGAAGGTGCACCGCCAGTAATTGCCAGAGAATCAGCAGCACCGCAACGGACCCTGCCCGGGGAAATATATTTTTACAGCTTTCCAGGGAAAAATTAATCATCATTATACTCATCACTCATCCCCCATCCCCCGGCCAGGGTCCCCCTTATTTCGGTGGCCATTGAATGGAATTCAGCCGTTTTCCTCGCGTTAACATCCCCGGCCAGGGGATTGTTAATTAGACTAACCACCTGCCCCGGGCGCGGGGAAAGTATTATTACCTGCTGCCCCAAGAAAACGGCCTCCTCTATGTTGTGGGTGACCAGGACCATGGTCAGGGATTTTTTCTTCCATATCTCCAGTACCAGGTCCTGCAACTTTTCCCGGGTCAGGGCATCCAGGGAGGAAAAAGGCTCGTCCATCAACAGAAGTTCAGGCTCCAGGCTCAAGGAGCGGGCAATGGCCACCCTCTGCCGCTGCCCGCCGCTGAGCTGGGCGGGGTAAAGGTGGCGCAACTCCCACAGTCCCATTTGCTTTAAAACTTCTTCCCCGCGCGCCCGCATTTTTCTGGGGGAAACGCCCCTGATTTTAAGACCGAGCACGGTATTTTGCCAAACCGTCTTCCAGGGTAGAAGGCCGTAATCCTGAAGAATCAGGGAAATTTCCCTTCTTCCCGCGGCGGGCGGGCGCCCGCCCACGGACACCCGCCCGCTCCACTGTCTGATGAGGCCGGCCAGCACATACAGGAGAGTTGATTTTCCGCACCCGGAGGGGCCGATTATGGCACAGCTCTCCCCTTTTTTTATGTGCATTGAAACCTCCCGAAGGGCCTCTACCTCCCCGTTATCCCCACGGTAAGTTACACTTAACCTTTCTATTTTCACCATATTAAATTACCGCAGCACCTCTTCGGACACCAATTCCTGATAATTTAACTCCCTGTCCAGGAGGTCACGCCCCCGCATCCATTCCATTACTTCCCGCACATCTTTTTCAGCAGGAAGTTCCGGCTTGGAGAATATTACTTTCATCCCGGTTTTCCCGGGTTGTTCCAGGACCTCCCGGGGCACCCGGGCCTTTTCAACCAGTAAATCGTTGAAAGCGCCAGGCTGATTTTGAATATCCTCTACGGCGTGTGCATAAGCCTTCATCAGTCCCTTTACTTCTTCCAGCTTATTTTCCAGGGTATCCTGGCGGAAATAAATTACTGTCTGGGATATATTCTTAGAAGTGTCATCCAAAACCACTTTGGCCCCTTTCAGCTCCGCTACCGCCGCAGGGGGATCTGGAAGTACCGCCGCCTGTACCTGCCCGCTTAAAAGGGCCTCCAGGCGGGCCGGTATTTTAGAAATGGCGGTTTTCTTAATCTCCTCCGGCCTGAACCCCTGTTCCAGCAAAAGTTTATCCGTTACGTACTCAACTATGGAATTTAAAGATACCGCTATTTTTATATTTTTCAGTTGTTCGGGCCGGCTTATACCCGAACCGGGCGCGGATAAAAGGGCGAAGCGGCCTTCTTCCGCCGTAACCCCTTGCCCGACGGCCACTATTTTTACGGGCGTTCCCCCGTTGTTCAGAGACGCCACGGCCAGAATGTCACCCAGCGCGCCGTCCACCTGCTTTGAAGATATGGCGCTGTCCCTTATCATGGCGCTGTCAAAGGGCACCAATTCCACATCAACGCCCTCTTCGGCAAAGTAACCCTTTTCCGCGGCCACCCAGAACGGAAGGTTGTCCACAATGGGAAGGACGCCGAATCTTATCCTGGCATTTTGTTCTTTGGACCGCCCGGTGCAGCCGGCGGCAAGCCCTGCCATCAGGATTAAAACCAGGACCATGGTAAATAAAGTACACTTTCTTTCCCTCAATGTTTTCCCCTCTTTCCCCAATAAATTACCCCCTTTTTTATATAATTCAACCGGTTCCCCGGTTTTCCTCGTTGATTTGGCTTTTTCACTCGTTTAAAAAATGAACCTATACCAATAAAAAGCAGAATCCGGGCAACAAAAATCCCGTGCTTAAAAGCGCGGGACTGCGGTAGATGTATTTTTAAGTATCTTCCCTGTAATGCGCACCCAGGCTCTCTTTTCTCGCCAGGGCGGCTTCGGCAATTGCCTCCCCCGTCTCAAGCATCAGTAGCACCTGGTGATATTCTATGAGCTCGTGCCAATCTTCGATTTTTAAACAGGAAAGCTGTCTCTTCAGATCCTTTATTGCCTGCACGGCATCTTCCAATTCAGCACCCCGGCGCACCAAGGCCACTTTTTCACCCATTATTTTTCTTAAAGTCTTCCTTATCGCGCCTGCGGTAAGGGCCTCACCATCACTGTTGTTAACGTTCCCGGGCAAAACCGGCTCCAAAGGTATCTCCGGCATGCTTCCGGCCCTTTTTGCCTCCAGGGCGGCCTCCCTGCCGGCAATCATCCCAAATACGGCTGCCTCCGTTAGGGCGTTACCTGCCAGGCGGTTGGCGCCGTGAAGGCCCCCGGCCGTCTCTCCCGCCGCGTACAGGCCGGCAAGGGTGGTGCGGCCCGCCTCATCCACTGCCACGCCCCCCATCATAAAATGCATGGCGGGGGCCACTTCAATCACCTGTCTGTCCTCAAGATAATCCTTTAAATCACCGTACTTTTTCCGCATAACCTCCGCCGGAATAGAGGTAAAATCCATGAATACGCCCCCGCGTTCAGTACCCCTTCCCGCATTTATTTCGACAAAACTTGCCCTGGCCACGACGTCCCTGGTGACCATCTCCATGTGTGGGGAATAGCGGGCCATATATCTTTCCCCGTTTTTATTCCGCAAAACGGCACCGTCTGCAAAGGGGGCGGTAGACATTACCATCCTCGGCGGCCCCAGGGCCACAGCCGGATGAAACTGGACGAATTCCATATCCCTGAGCCGGGCCCCGGCCATACGGGCCAGGGCATAACCGTCACCGGTCACATCAGCGGTGTTGGTGGTCAGGGGATAAAGCCCTCCTGCACCGCCACAGGCAAGGATTACGGCAGGGGCCCGGAATACCCATACTTTTCTTTCTTTTCTATCCAAACCCCGGGCACCGGCAACCCTGCCCCCATATTTTACCAGGTCAGTTATAATTACCCCTTCAACGGGACGAACCCCCAGCCTGACAACCTCCCGGGCAAGGGGAAGGGTCAGGGCCAGCCCCCGTATTTGGGGAGACTTGATTGAACTGCCGTCAACGGTAAGAAATCGCCTGCAGGAATGCCCCGGCGAACCCTTCCTGAGCAGGCTCCCGTTTTCCCGCAAAAAAGGTACCCCGAGGTCCAGCAGGCGCCTGACGGCCTCACCTGCCTTTTCGGCAAAAACTTTAACCATGCCCGGATTATTTATATATCCCCCTGCCGCAAGGGTATCTGCCGCGTGCCGCTGCGCGGAATCCCCGTCAAAACCCTCTTCCAGTACGGCGGCCATTCCATTGCGGGCCATAATGGTGTTCCCGCTTTTTCCCACTCTCCCCTTTGTCACCACTACAACCCTTCTGGCTGTGCGCGCCGCCTCAATGGCAGACATCAAGCCCGCCAGGCCCCCTCCTATAACCAGCACATCGGCATCCACTTCCACCTGCTGTACTGAAAAACCCACCTAAATCTCCTCCAGGGTAAATCAAACTTCCGGATTAAAGTCCAGGTCGTTTAACTTTTTCCACAGGGTGGTTCTGCTGATTCCCAGCCTCTTGGCCAGCTTATTTTTCTTAAAGCCCATTTTTTTATCCATCTTTTTGATAATTTCCCTTTCCATTTCTTCCAGTGTGCCAACCTGTACGGTAATAAAATCTTCCGAACTGGATAACAAAATCCCTTCATCTGCATCTTCTATGAGCTTACAAGCGAGTTCACGATTTATAGACTGGCCATCTGAA
The DNA here is from genome assembly GCF_056316025.1 of Desulfofundulus sp. JL263-se. Classification (NCBI taxonomy): domain Bacteria; kingdom Bacillati; phylum Bacillota; class Clostridia; order Eubacteriales; family Peptococcaceae; genus Desulfofundulus; species Desulfofundulus sp. JL263-se. Next base: position 2,921,285 of record NZ_CM149993.1, read on the forward strand.
AGTATAACCAGCCTTTCTATAAAATTTTCCAGCTCACGCACGTTTCCCGGCCAGTGATATGAATTTATCCAGTTTCTTATTTCACGGGGAATGCTCTTCAGTTTTTTTCTAAATTTTCGGTTAAAGCGCATTATAAAATAATCCGTTAACAGATCGACATCGCCGTCCCTTTCCCGGAGCGGCGGCAGCTTGAGCTTTAACACATTTAGCCGGTAATAAAGGTCCGCGCGGAAATCCCCCTTTTGCACGGCATCACGCAGGTCCAGGTTGGTGGCGGCAATCACTCTGACATCCACCGGTATTACCCTGCTCCCACCGAGCCGCATAACCTCCTTTTCCTGAAGAACACGCAGCAGCCTGCCCTGCAGGGAAATCGGTATTTTGCCTATCTCATCGAGAAAAATGGTCCCCCTGTGGGCCAGCTCAAACAACCCCGGCTTGCCACCCTTTCTGGCACCGGTAAAAGCACCCTCTTCATAGCCGAACAACTCGCTCTCCAGCAGGTTCTCGGGCAGGGCGGCACAGTTTACGGCAACAAAGGGCCCGTCCTTGCGCGGGCTTATCCGGTGGATACCCTGAGCGAATAACTCTTTGCCGGTTCCGCTTTCACCGGTAATTAAAACGGTGGAATCGGTACAACCGTACTTTTTTGCGGTTTCCAGCGCTTCCTTTATTGCCCTGCTCTCACCTATAATATCTTGAAAGGATAACCTGGCCACCAGGCCCTTGTGGTATATCTCCCGGCGCATTTTCTGTTCAAGCTGCTGCAGCCGGCTCAGTTCCTGAAAAGTAACCACAACTCCAAAATTTTCCCTTTCGGACTTGACAGGAATGCGGTTGACAACCACTTTCAAACCGTCCAATTCCTGCAGGTCCCCGTCACAGGTATTCCCGTCGCCGTACACCTTCTCCAGCCGCAAATTTTTTAGATCCTTTACCTTTTTATTAACCACGCTGCTGCCGTCGAGGCCTAAAATTCTCCCGGCCACCTCGTTTACAAACATTACCCGTTCCTGCTCATCCACCAAAACCACAGCTTCTTCCACGGAATTTACCACCGTCCGCAAGCGCTGGGTATATTCCCGGTCGTGCCTGCGAATTCTGATTACTTCCTTGGCCCTTTCAATAGCCTGAATAATGCTGCGCCGGCTGGAATATATGAGCACCCCGCGCATGCCCATGGCCTGAGCCAGGTTTACGCCGGGCTGGCCCCCTCCCACCACAACATCCATGCCGTCCTCATAGGCGCGCAAAACCTGGCTCTCAAGTTCTTTGAAGTTGCGGTAAAGATACTGCCCGACACTTACGCCCAGAATATTCTCAAGGCTCTCAAAATCATATCCTCCCTGGTGGTAATAAGAACCTAAAAAGGCAATCCTGGAGCTTATTTTTTTTGCTTCCCACAGGGCCTGTAAAATATCAAAGTCGCTTGCCTCGGCTGTTATTACGGGAACGGGCGCTGTGCTCTTGAGAGCAGCAGCGGTGCCGCCGCGGCTTACCACAACTTCGATATCCTCCCGCTCAACCACTTCCAGCACCCGCCGCACAGCATCCTCAAGCACGGCTTCTATTATAACGGGTTCCACTGAAAGTTCGTGACAGATATTTTCTGCCAGCCTGGTAAAGCCGGGGTAAGGCGAAGTGATAAGAACACGCGGCAGCACAGAATCACCCTCCCAATTAGTAAATATTTTTTATAATTGGCCAGGCACAAATTCAGTTATATAATGCCCGGCACTTTGAATTTATTTTTTAAATAATAACGGGAGTAAATTGCCCCCAGGGGATTGTGGGCCAAAACACGGTCCTTGACCACCAGCGTGGTAACCGGGGCCTCGGAATATTTAGTAAACAAAATGTCGTGCCCCACGCAGAGGCCCACAAGTAAATTTAAGTCCGTTTTTTGCTTATTGAGGTAAACAGCCTGCCCCACCGGATTGCACATGGATTCATAGCGGTCTTCTTTAATTTGGGGCAGCTCCATTTCTTTCTTATTTTTGCCGCATATCTTGCAACATACCACCTTAACCTCAAACCATTCTTCTAATATGCCGGCAATAACCGCGGCCTCCCCGGCCAGCCCGATGCAGTGAGCGATACCGATGGTACCGTAGCCCATTTCCTGCGCAAATTTGATAACTTCCTCCACCCTGGTAAGCTGCATGTAATGATTGGCTTCCAGTGCCGTGGCAGTGGATAACAATTTTTTGTTCACCGGATCGCTGTAAGCTTTTTCCATTTCTTCAGTCCATGGAAAGCAACGTTTACCCTCAGTATAGCACTTTCTGTCCTTGCAATCTTTACAATCCATCTACCTTCATACCTCCTTTAACTCCGGCAGCTCAATCTTTTTAGGACAGCACTTTTTCAATTTTTCCCGGAAAGCAGCTATTTCCCGAGAGTGTTTTTGATTTAACCGCAGGCGTAAAAGGCCCAGCATGTCCCTGGTATCCAGGGCCAGCCGGATATTTTTGACTACGGCTGCAGGGCCTATCCCCCGACCGTCACCCAGCTGGGAATCACACAGCCCGCACAAAATGCACGTAGCCGGGTTTTCAATTTTGGCAGCATCTTCAGGCGACATGAGGCCGTTATAATCGGCCCTGGTTAACACCCAGGGTATTATATCCTTCAGGGAGTTAAAAAAAGGCTGGAGGTCAACCACCAAATCCTTTATGCGCCGGAACCCGGGCATGGGTTCCAGGGACAAACTGTCGTCAGGACCAACTACGTCCTTAAGTAAGGTCTGGCAGGCCAGCCGGGGCTCGCCGTTAATCAGCATGGCACAGGACCCGCATATGGCACTGCGGCACGAGCGGCGAAAGGAAATGCCGGGATCCTGCTGCCAGGCCTTGATTAAAGCATCCAGAACGGTTCCGCTTTCCTCGATCTCAACCTTAAGCTGTTGCTTATAACCGGTCCGGTCACGGTTGGGGTCAAAACGGTCTATTAATAAATTAATTAGCATAAATCAATACCCCCTCTCAACAGGCTGGTATTTGGTTATGGAAACGGGTTCCGAACTGAATTCCGGGCCTGCTTCCCCGCGCCGGATAATGGTGTGGTGCAGCCACTCCCGGTCGTTACGGGCGGGGTAGTCCGTGCGGTAGTGCGCCCCCCGGCTCTCAGTCCGGCGCAGGGCGGCCCGGGCAATTATTTCACTCAGGTCAAGCAGGTAACCTACTTCAATAAATTCAATCAACCCGTAGTTAAACGGGCCTTCCCCGTGACCCGCCCTCAGGGTGCTATAGCGCTCCTTCAAGCCGGCAATAATATCCACCGCCTGCTTCAATTCGGTCCCCGTGCGGAAAACCCCTACAAATTCAGTCATGGTCCGGGTCAATTCCTCCCTGACCTTAAATACATTATCTCCCGGTATAAGGGGCTTGTTGGTGCCAAAATGATTTCTCCAGTTTTCCCGGGCCTGCTCCAGTGCCGCGCGGGGAATTTCCGGCCATTCCGTTCCCCGTACCGTCTCCACCACCCGGCGTCCAGCCCTCCGCCCGAACACCACTGTTTCCAGCAGCGAATTACCTCCAAGGCGGTTTGCGCCGTGTACGCTTACATTGGCCGCCTCCCCTGCGGCCAGCAGGCCTTTTATGTTGGTTTCGCAGTTCAAGTCGGTGCGGATACCGCCCATGCTGTAGTGCTGGGCCGGCTCAATGGGTATAGGTTTGTCCACCGGGTCCACCCCGGCATACCGCCGGGAGAGGTCGCGTACCTGGGGCAAGCGCTCCTTGATTTTGGCTTCCCCCAGGTGGGTCAAATCCAGGTGCACGTATTTACCCTCAATTCCCCGGCCTTCCTTGATTTCATTGAAAATGGCCCGAGAAACCACGTCCCGGGGGGCAAGTTCCATTTTTTGGGGAGCATAGCGGGCCATAAATCTCTCGCCCAGGTTGTTAAACAGGTAACCTCCCTCACCCCGTGCCGCTTCGGATATTAAGATATTTGTCCCGTACAAGGTGGTGGGATGAAACTGCACGAATTCCATATCTGCCAGTTTCGCCCCGGCCCGGTAGGCAATGGCCATGCCGTCGCCGGTACTGGCAAAGGCATTGGTGGTTTTGGCAAAAGCCCGCCCGTACCCGCCGGTGGCCAAAATGGCGGCTTTACATCTAATGACTTCCGTCCGACCCGAGGCCAGGTCGTAAACAAAAAGGCCCCTTAGCTGCCCGTCTTCTACCAGCAGTTCCAGCAAGTACCACTCGGGATATATTTTTACTCCCAGCTGCAGCACGCGCTCGTAAAGGGTATGCAAAACCACGTGACCGGAGAGATCCGCGGCAAAACACGCCCTGGGAAAGCCCGCTCCGCCCAGGGAACGCTGGGCCACCCTGCCGTCTTCGGTGCGGGACCAGGGTACACCCATCCACTCCAGCTCCCTGATCACTTCCGGGCCCTCGGAACAAAGAACCTCTATGGCATCCTGGTCGCCCAGGTAATCACTGCCTTTTACCGTATCAAAAACGTGTGCCCCTACACTGTCGTCTTTACCGAGGGCAGCGTTAAATCCCCCCTGCGCCGCCCCGCTGTGAGAGCGGGTGGGATAGAGTTTGCTCAAAACAGCCACATCCAGGCTGCCTGCCGCCGTGGCTGCGGCCATAAGGCCGGCCAGGCCGCCGCCCACCACTACCACGTCGTGGGTAATCATGTTATTCCCCTCCTAAATAATCTTAATTAAATAAGCCACTTCATTACTTCCTCCGGAGAACGGATCCCCGGCAGACCAGCGACAGCGCTAATAATGCCCCTAGCCCTTTTATCGCCCAGTACCGGTTGTACCAGTGTATAAAACTTCTTTTCCAGTTCCTCCCTGGAAACCGGGTTTTCCGGGTCACCCCTGGGATAATCCGTCTCTCCTTTAAAAATACCCCTGCTGGTTTCTATGGTTACCCTTGCCGGCCAGCGGTCCGGGTGCATTGCATCCAGCTCCGGGTCAACGTAAACTTGTATTTTTTTCATAACCTCCCTGACAACCGGGTCGTTCAAAGTTTCCGGGCTGAAATCTTTCAGCCCGGCGCTGCGCCTGACCAGCCCCAGCGCCACGCAGAAGGGCAAGCTGAATTTGGCGGCATATACGGTTTCAGGGTCGGGGTTGCCCGCAATATCAAGAGCTACACGATAAACTCCCACCTTTACCGAGACAATCTCCTCCGGTGTTATATCTTCTACTTCGGCTAGACCGGTGACTACATCCAGGGACGAGTGCGTGTGGCGGCAGGAGGAATGAATTTTAAAACAATTTTCCTCAATTTTAAACCTGCCTCCAAGGTCTGCCGTAACCTTACCGGCATCGTATTCCGGCGCCATGCTTTTGAAAAATCCCCTGTCCCCTTCCAAAATGCGCTTTGCTCCCGTAAACCCCCTTAAAGCCAAAAGCGCCGCCAGCAACCCGTTCATGGCCGCCTTTCCGGGATGCAGGTGCTTGGTCATGGCCCCGTCCACGATAAATTCCCACAGCCCGGCAGCCTGGGAGCCCGCATTGCCCAGAGCATTAACCATTTCCCCAACACCCAGGTCCAGTATTTTGCCGGCAGCCGCGGCGGCCCCGAAAGTACCGCACGTACCGGTAGTATGCCAGTACCTGTAGTGGCTTGGGGTTACAGCTTCGCCTATGCGAATCCCCACTTCGTAGCCGGCAACGATCCCTTCTATCAGTTTTTTCCCGCCCGCCTTGACCAGTTCGGCCGCAGCCAGGGCCGCCGGCATAACAGCTGCGGCAGGGTGCAGGATAGATGCTTTATGAACATCGTCCAGCTCGAGAATGTGGGAACTTATACCGTTGACCAGGGCGGCCCCCAGGGCAGACGTCTTCTCTCCCGTTGTAAGCAGGGTGGCCTGGGGCCTGCCGCCCGCTTCATCAACCACTTCCCCTGCAATCTGTCCCGGCAGTTCCCTTCCGCCGGCTATTCCCGACCCCAGCCAGTCAAGAAAACTTAAAACAGCCAGCCGTACCGTACTTGCAGGTAAACTTTCATATTCCAGATTTACCGTAAATTCAGCCAGTTGACGGGATAATGTTGTTTCCTTTCCCATAGGCATCCCCTTTTAACCCAGTACCTTTTGCAGCAAAGGTATTATGTCGTCAAATTCATCGGCAACCAGAGCCCCGGCTTCCCTGAGCCTTTCAATTTTTTGCGACGGCTTTCCGGCCCCGCCGGAGATAATTGCCCCTGCATGCCCGAACACAGTTTCCTCGGGCAGGCTTTCGGTGAACCGCCCGGCCACAAAGGAGATTAAAGGCTTGGTAAATTTACCGCTCTTTATGAAGTCGGCCATGTCTTCTTCAAAAGTGGTACCCGGCTCGGAGAAAGTAACCACGGCGCGGGTTTCGGGATCGGCCTCAAATAACTTCAATAAGTCAACGGGGGGTGAGCCAATCAGCGGGTCCCCGCCGATGCTGACGGCGGTACTGATGCCGTAACCGGCGCGCTTTACCATCCACGACGTCTCCGCTGTCATACCGCCGCTCCTGGAGATAACGCCCACGCTTCCGGGTATAAAACACCGCTCCACGTTATCGCCGCCGATTGCCCCCACTTTCACCCTTTCCGCCGGGCTGATTATGCCCACCGAATTTGGTCCCACAATCCTGACACCCTTCTGTCTGGCAAGGTAAAGAAACTTAATTACGTCTTTCTGGGGCACATTTTCCGTGGCGATAAAGATGAATTTAATACCGTTATCCACGGCCTCAACCACGGCATCGTAAACAAAAGCGGGCGGTACATATACCACGGCCGTATTGATATCGTGCCTTTTTAAAGCTTCCCTGACGGTATTATAAACGGGAACACCATGAACGTCAGTGCCGCCTTTGCCCGGGGTAACCCCCGCAATTACCGGAGAACCGTAATCCAAGGTATGCCTGGTAACCATGGACGCCTCGCGCCCGGTTATGCCCTGAATTAAAATCTTTGAATTTCTGTCGATAAGAATGGCCATTTAACCTACCTCCTGTCTCCGTATCCCGGATAAAACTCCCGCATTTTTTCCACCATGCGCTTGGCCGCCTGGGTCATGGTAATTTCATCTCCATAATACTCAATACCGGCCCTGGCAAATATTTCCCTGGCTTCGGCTTCATTAACCCCCGCTTCCCTTACTACAACCGGGAATTTTTGCGGGTCTATGTTCATTTCTTTTAATGCCCTTGTTACCCCCAGGGCCACTAGGTCCACCTGGGTATTGTTGGTGATATTTTGCGCCACAAATAGTCCCTTAACCCCGGGCTTGGAGAGAATTCCCTTGGTTAGCCCGCAAACCTTTTCGGCCGAAGGATTTCCCCCAAACTCCGAATAATTGGCCGGTCTGCCCCCTGCCCTGACCAGGGCGTCAAACAACAGCAGGCTGCCGCCCCCGCCGCCGCACATGAAGCCTATGTCGCCCCCGTCCATTTCCGTATACCGGGCCGTGCCCCGGTATGGCTCGGATTCATTTACGGCCACCATTTGCTTCTCCAGTTCCGTAAGGGGGCGCCATGCCCTTTCAGTGCCCATTTGGACTTTCCCGGAAAGTTCCGGGTGCCTGTACAGCGCGCTGTCGTCAACCGCCATGACCGCCGCGGCGGCCACCACATCACCGGACTTGGTAATCACCAGCGGGTTAATCTCCAAGAGGTAGGCATCAAACCGGTCGAATATATTGTAAAGCCGGAAAGTTATTCCTCCCAGGCTCTGTATTCCTTTTCCCTTAATGCCCAGTTCCGCCCATATTTCCCTGGCCTGGTAATTTTCAAGGCCGCGAATGGGATCCACCGGGTAGGTCTTCAATTTTTCAGGGTACTGCCTGCTGATTTCCTTCACATCAATACCGCCCTCAGTACCGGCGATAACAACCGGCTGCCCGCATGCCTTGTCTACGGTAACGGAAAGGTAAAGCTCCCTGGCTATATCGAGCTTTTCTTCCACCAGCACCGCTTCCACGGGATAATTGTGCACCGTCATGCCCAGGAGTTCCGCGGCCTGTTCTTCGGCCTCCCGGGCTGTGGCGGCAAATTTTACAGCACCTGCTTTACCCCTCTTACCTGCTGGGACCAGGGCCTTTAATACCACTTCCCCGCTGAATTCGCCGAATAACCGCCCGGCTTCTTCCGGTGTTTTGGCTACCGCGAACCGGGGAACAGCCACGCCCCCTTCCTTTAACAATTCCTTGCTGAGATTTTCCAACAACCTTGCCATCTAGCTCCCTCCCTTTCCTTTAAAACTCAATATTTGTTATTATTTTTTCGGTTTGAGGTAATTTTTCCACGGAAAAATTACCTTTTCCAAGCTACACTTGGCTTGGAAAATTTCCCCCAAATTGTTCGCCGGCCTGGCTTAAAATTCTCCTGGCCCTGTCAGCCACCGGGTAATCAACCATCTTGCCGTCAACCTGGACAACCCCCTGCCCGGCGGCCTCTGCCTCCTCAAAGGCCGACAGGACGCGGCGCGCCCATGCAATCTCTTCTTCCGAAGGGGTAAATGCCCGGTTGGCCGGTTCAATCTGGCTGGGGTGTATTACCAGTTTGCCAAACATGCCCAGCTGCTTGGCCAGGGAAAGATCCCTTTCAAACCCCTCTATATCCTTGATGCCCGGGTAGACGGTATCCACCGGGGGCAGGATTCCCGCGGCCCGCGAGGCATTCACCAGGTGCGACCTGGCGTAAAATAATTCGGTGCCTTCGCCAGAAAAGGAAGTACCGATGTCCACGGTATAATCCAGGGCCCCGAAGGCCAGCCTGGATACCCTTTTTGCCGCGCAGGCAATGTTAAAAGCAAATATTACCCCCCGCGCGCTCTCTACCAGTGGAATAAGGTCAAGGACGAGCTTCCCCGATTTAGCCTCAAGGCTGGCAAGAAACTTATCAATGAACTTGATTTGTTCTTCACTTTCCGCTTTAGGCAGCATAACGCCGTCCGCGCCGCCTTCAACCGCCGTTATTAAATCCTCGTGCCAGAGGTCTGTATCAAGGCCGTTGATCCGCACATAAACATTACATTTCCGGGGCAACTTCAAGGAATTGGCAATATTACTGCGCGCATTTGCCTTTTCGGAAAGAGCCACACCGTCCTCCAGGTCGAATATTACGGCATCCGCCCCGGCCGAAAGGGCCTTCTCCATGCGCCCGGAATTACTGCCGGGCGTAAAAAGCATTGTCCTGTAGGGAACCAACGTTTATTCCTCCTTTCATTAAATTGCAAATAATCAGATAAATCTAATCTATAATTTTTTGCGAGCAATTTTTATGCCAGGCAAAAAGGCAGAAAAAAACAGGCCTTATCTCGCTGGCCCGTTCAATAATTAAACAAGTGTTTAATTTTTAAAGCCCGGATTCCTGAAAGCCCTGCGGGTTCTTCCGGGGAAAAGCCCCGGGCGGGCAGGCGCCCGGGGCATTCAATACGTTAACCATTACAGCAGTACCGCCACCTCGTCCCTGTCCAGGGCCCGGCGAATGTTGCGCAGCTTTTCTTTCAACTCCCTGTCTTCCCCGGCGGCCCGCTCCATTTGGCGCAGCAGGTCTATTTCCCGCCGCAGGAGGGAAAATATATCCCCTTCGTGCAGATTGCACTTCTCCATGAGCTGTTCAAAGGTGGCGCCGTTGTACCACGCTTCAGCCAGGGGCCCGGGAACCGGCGACCACACGCGCAAGTACTCCGGGACACCCATTTCTTCCAGTTCGCTCAGTAAAACCCCCACCTCTTCCATTTCATACTCTCCCGGCAGCACCACTTCATCCCGGCCGGGATAATAATCCACCCCGGCCAGAATGGCGGCCGCCTCCGCCGGCGACGCTTCGTGAATAATGCCCGTAAAAACCAGTTCCGTTACCAGGATCTCCTGCACATGCACAAAAAGGGCGAACTTGCCCCGGGGCAAAAGCTCCCTTCCCTCAATGTAGCCCAGCCTGTTGAGCAACCGGACCATTTTGTCAAATTCCTTGGGATAATCCGTGGTCATTCGCTCCAATGTTTTATTGCGCCGCATTAGGTAGGATTTCTGCTCTTTAAGCGCCCTTATCTCCTCCCGGGCATCGCTGCATACATGATGCATGCAGTTTCTGGCCTTTTCCGCCAGCATGGACTTTATCTGCCCTATCCTGCCGGGAAATTCATTTTCTTTTTTATTTTTTTTCCGGCGCAATTTTCTTAACTCCTTTTTAAGCTGCTTGCGAAACATGGGGCAGGTGGGAGTATCTCTATCCCGGCAAAAACGTTCATTAAGTTCCTTCACACGGGAATCTATAGCTTCAATATCCTTTTTCAATTTCTGGATTTCTCTGCGGTTCTGATATACCGCAAGGTTTTTGGATAAAAACTTTTGTATTTCCTCGCCGGTTTTCCAACATAAAAGACTTAAAACCGTATTGGGAGAAATGATAAGCCTTCCCCGTACCGGCTCCACCCGGCTTTCATCAAAAAAGCCCGTCTGCTCGGGGAACTTATCATCTATATGTATGTATACCCTGCCTACTTTGTCATAACCCCGGCGGCCAGCTCTTCCCGCCATCTGGAAAAATTCTCTGTTCATAAGATTGCGGTGATTCTCGCCGTCCCACTTCCGGCACGAATCAAAGACCGTGCTGGCAGCGGGAAAGTTAATACCCACGGCAAAGGTTTCGGTACAGAAGAGCACGAATATCAGGCGGGACTCGTAAAGGTTTTCCACTACCTCCTTTAAGGCCGGGGAAAGCCCGGCATGGTGGTATCCTATCCCCTGAAGTAACAGCCGGCGCAAGCCTCTGCGCCGGCCGCCGAACAGGTTTTGATTCTCTTGCTCGGCCTCGCGGAGTATTTGTTCCACCCTCTGCTTTTCTCCGGGCAGCAAAAAATCCCACTCCCGGCCCAGTTCCTCGGCAAGCCCTTCGGCTTTACCCCTGCTGAAGACAAAATACAGGGTGGGTAAATTTTCTTGTATGGCATCTATTATTTCAACACAAGGTGCAGTATCCTTCAAATGGGGTCTCTCCTTTGTCCTGAAAATAGGTTGCCAGCTGACCGGTACTTACTTACCACAGCACTCAGGTCGTTTCGCACCGCCGGGAAGCGGCATAGTCGGTATACTTTTATCGTATACAATAGTTTTTCTTAAAGCCCTTTTCGTCGTTCTCCAGCCTTATTTCTATTTCCTCCCGGGCCTCCCTCTCATTTAGTATTTCACCGTCGGAAGTAATCCACCGCACCGATAGGGGAACCGCCCTTTCCCTTTCTTCCACCACAACCACCGGATATTGCCTTACCTCGGACATCCAGGCGGCCAATTCATGGACATTGGGTACGGTGGCCGACAGCCCCAGTATTTTAATGTGCGGAGGCGCGAAAATGATACTTTCCTCCCAGGCCGTTCCCCGGTGCGGGTCATCCAGGTAATGTACTTCATCAAAAATTACAAAGGAAATGTTGGACATCCACTCCGGATTGGAAAAGCACCAGTTCCTGAAAATTTCCGTAGTCATTACCAGCAAGGGGGCTCTCTCGTTAATGGACACGTCTCCGGTTATCAAGCCCACCTTTTCCCGGCCGTAAAGCCTGGAAAAATCCCTGAACTTCTGGTTGGAAAGGGCTTTGATGGGAGAGGTGTAAATGACCTCCCGCCCCTCGGCCAGTACTTTTTCCACAATTTTTTCTGCAATCACGGTTTTACCGGTACCGGTGGGAGCGGCCACCAGCACGGAGTTGCCGGCCTCCAGTGCCTCAATGGCCTCCACCTGGAACCTGTCAAGGGTAATTGGCCCCCCTTCAGGGCAGGCAGGCTCTTCTTTTCTGCGATAGGGTTTTCTCTTCTCCCCCACTCCCCTGGTGCGGCGGGCCCGGGCAGCATCCCACTTCTCTTTGAGGCGGGGCACCACCCCCAGCAAATCTTCCACGTCACCCCGCCGGAATACCAGCCCCGGGCGCCTCCCCGCCCCGGCCCTCTGTACAGGGGTAAGATACCCTTCACGCGCGAGCCTGCGCACCATTTCCGGGGGAATGCCCAGCAGCCGGGCGGCATCCGGCAATCCTATTTCCTCCGTTCTTCTGAGGGCCCTCTCCAGGCCGGCCCCCGCCTGCAGAAATTTTAAGGGAGGCTCCCAGATCCTAAAAGCGCCTTCCAGGTGAAACCCGGGCAAATATCCCGAATGATATAAATTGATAACCTGGTTGGGTTTTATGTTAAGTTTCCGGGCCACTTCACCGGGCTTTAAAGAATTTTCCATAAGATAGATAACGGGTACTGCAGGGTTGCCCTTAGCGGGAAATTCTATTCCGGTTAAGGCTTCCAATTCCCGGGCCATCTGCCCGGGTGTAAATTCACGGGGAGAACACCAAAAAATCCGCCCCTCGCACTCAATCCAGGGACAACCTTCTTTCGTCGCCTCCTCTCCGGCCATTTCCCTCTGATCAGCGGTAAAATCATCCAGGGTAAAAAATGCCTGATTCTGCATTAAGTTACCCAATTTACGCTGTATTTCAGCTGCGGCTTTCCGGCGGCGCAGTTCCTTTTGCCCCGCGGGGTGTTGCTCCACGGTTATCCGCCCGTCGGGCAATATCAAAAAGGGCTCTGTTTCTTCGCCCCTGCGAATTGCAGAAACCAGCTTTTTATGGGACTTGAACATCCGGATAAATTCCTTACGGCCCACGGGCCCCCGCCTGGCAATATAAGAAGCTATATCTTCCAGGGCGGCAGGGCTGTCCGGCAGGGCATACCTTCCCCCTGCAAGGAGTACCAGATTGCGGGCGACCTCAGGTTCCAGGGGCTCATTAAGGGCCTTTTGCAGCTCCTCTTCGGAAACCGGCCCGCCGTCCTTTAACAAGTCATCCAACACTTCCTTTTGCCGGCGTATTTTTTCAGCCTTCAGGGCGGCTTCCCTGTTCCTGCGCTCCAGCTCTGCCTTTCCCGCCTCCACGGTTCGCAGGGTGTACCTTTCGCCGGGCAAAACAATCACATCCGGCACAGATTCAGGTTTTACCCCGTGCAAGGGGACAATTTCCGCCAGCTCTTCTTCCGAGCGGGGCACCCCGTCGGAAAGAACTTCCCTGATTTTTTCGCGAACCTCCTGGCGCAGGTGCGACCTGCAGGCCGCCACCCGCAAAGCCACAAACCGCCCGTCAGGTAACTGGCTTTTATCTGTCTCCCCGCCGGCCAGCTCAATTAGTTCTTTTCCCCCTTCCCGGCCAATTTTTATTTCACCCTTCGCCGACATGGACTGAAGGGCACCAGTTAAAAGCTCGGTAGGGGCATCAAGCCGGTAACATAGCTCGTACAGACTGACAGGCCCGCTTTCCAAAAGATTATATATTTGTTTTTTGACTCTTTTGGTTTTTGCACTGGCCAAAAATAACTACTCCCCCGGCAAAAAAGTTTGGTATATGCATAGTATTATACAATTATATCTTTAAAACAAGCAAATACCGTGCAAGTATCAATTCCAGGTGGCAGCCAATAAGCCGCGGGACTCCAGTTCCTTCTCCAAAGCAGTAAAAACTTCCCCGCTTCTGCCGTAAATAACCAGTTCCGCCAGGTCATCCAGTTCCGTAGGTTCCAGGTTAATTATTGCCACCCGGCCGCAAAGCTGGGGCAAAAGATTGGCCGGGGCCACCTCCAGGCTGGAACCGATAACCAGCATGAGTTCACTTCCCCTGGCTTCCCGAATTGCCTTTTCAAAATCCGGGGTCAGGTCATCACCGAAAAATACCGCATCGGGCTTGTATACCCCACCGCACTCCCCGCACCGGGCAGGCACCTGCCCGGCATTTACTGCTTTAATCAGGGTTTCCCAATTTATCTGGTTTCCGCAGGCCATACAGCTGGCTGAACGAAGATGCCCGTGCACTTCCAGGACGCCGGTAGAGCCCGCCTTTTGGTGCAAGCTGTCCACATTCTGGGTTATTATGCCGTGCAAGAGGCCGCTTTTTTCCAACCGGGCCAGTACATAATGGGCCTTATTGGGCTCGGCATTAGTCATACTTTCCAGATAAGGCAGCCCTATCCGGTAAAATACCTCGGGCCGGTAAATAAAAGTTTCACTGGAAAAAGCATACATGGGATCTATCTTTGACCACAATCCTCCGGGACTGCGAAAATCCGGAATGCCGCTTTCCGTTGAAATACCGGCGCCGGTAAGGGCAACGGTTTTTTTACTGCTAACCAGCATGTCAGCCAATTGTTTAATTTTTTGTTCCATTATATCCCCCTTTCAATCATAAAAAGGTAGTAAATTACCGAATATGGTAAATATTAAAAAGTTCTTCCCGGGTGGTCATCACTCCTTTTTTGTAAACATTCCCCAGCAACAAATTTACGGCACCCGTGCTTCCGGGTGCCGCCGCTGTCAGACCACCAAATTGATATTTTTGCCGCAATTGGCGCAAGTTTCCCCTTCCAGGGCCCCAATGCGCGTATGGTAGCCCGTGCGTTCTATAAGTACCTCACCGCACTCGGGGCAAAGGGTATCGGCCCCTTCCAGTTGGGGAGCGTTGCCTATATATACGTAATCCAGCTTTTCCAAAGCTATTTCCCGGGCCCTTTGCAGGGCGCGCAGGGGTGTCGGCTCCCGGTCCATTTTATAATTGGGAAAATACCTGGAAAAGTGCAGGGGTATGGAAGGATCAAGGCCGGCCACCCAGTCCACCAGCCGTTTAATTTCAGCTTCGGAATCGTTTAAACCGGTGACCAAAAGGGTGGTTAATTCCACGTGGCACCGGGATACGGACAGCTCCACGGTACGCAAAACCGGTTTTAGCGTGCCGGCGCAAGTGGTTTTATAAAAATCATCGGTAAAAGCCTTAACATCAATATTCATGGCATCAATGTAGGGTAACAATTCCTCCAGGGGCTCCGGGCTGACGTACCCGTTGGTAACCAGTACATTCTTCAGCCCCCTGTCCCGAACCGCCCGGGCCGATTCATAAACAAACTCGTACCATACAAAGGGCTCGGAATAGGTATAGGCAACTCCAACGCAATCCCCGGCAGCGGAATATTTAGCCGCCAAACCGGCAACCTGCTCCGGCGAAAGATAGCGGGCCTCAGGCTCTCCATGAGCTATCTGCCAGTTCTGGCAAAAACCGCAGTGCAGGTTACAGCCGAAAGTCCCCAGGGAGAGTATATCGTGGCCGGGACAAAAATGATATAAAGGCTTTTTCTCCACGGGATCCAGGGCCAGGGCGGTACACTTTCCGAAATTCAGGGTATAAAGGGTGCCGCCCTCATTCCTGCGCACCCGGCAGAAACCCGTCTTACCCTCCCTTATATTGCACATTTTGGGACACAGCCGGCAGAAGGCTTTACCGCCGTCGTCCTTTTCATAAAACATAGCCTCGCGCACGGAGCTCACCCCTATTTGTAGCGTTCAACCTTAAAGCGTTCTATTTTCACGTCCTCCCCCGGAGCAATGCCGGCCTTTTGCATGGCTATGGATATCTGTTCTTCAACGGTATCTATACCCTCCAGATCGGGCAGCAACACCCCCCTGCGCGGCCCGGAACTGACGATGACCCCGTAGGCCTTGGGATCCAATTGGTCCAAACTTTCCACAGGTTCCGGCTCTCCCAAAATATCCACGCTGTATTCCAATTCGTCCAGCTCCTCCGGCGAAACCGGGCTGAAACGGGGGTCCCTGGTACCCGCGCTGATGGCATTTTCTATTATTTCTTCGGCAATGTTTTCGCGCACCGGCTGAATGGTACCGATACATCCCCTCAGCCGGCCGTGCTTTTTAATAGAAACAAAAACTCCCGCCCGCTTGTTTAATAATTCTTCCGGAATATCCAGGTCCTTTTTATCCAGTTCCCCGCGACAATATTTCTCCAGGGTCTCCCGGGCCAGCCTGACCGGGGAACTCTCCCCCTCCCTGTGCTTGTTTATCTTTTCTCTTTGCGCCTCCCGCAGGGCCTCGAACAACTGCCGCTCCGGCGCGGGCTCGCCGGGCCTGAAGTCGGCAACCATGTAACCCACCCCGAAGGGGCCCTGGTATGAGAGCACCTGTGGCTCGAGCTCCAGCCCGTCCACCGCCCCCAGGGCCATTATAATCGGCCGCAGGCCGCACTCCCCGGCCCTTTCCACCAAGTCCGGGTCCAGGGCAGCCAGCCCCCGGGCATCGCCCTTTTCCACCAGGCTGACAACCTCCCGGTCGAACCGGGCCCCGTCAGGGTCGTACCCGGCAGGGGCATCCGGAGTAAGCCGGTGGGAGAGGTCGCCGCTGGCAACCACCGCCACCCCTCCGTCAATTTCCATGGCGGCCTCCTTTATTGACATCCCCAGCCGGTATAAATCATGATAGGGTAAAAGCCCCATGGAAATAACCACCATGGGCAGTTCAACTCCGGCCTTTTTCAAAAAATACAGCGGCACCATAACCCCGTGATCCAGCCGGGCATCCATATTTACCCGCTTAATAATGCTTTCGTTGATCTCCGCCACCGGTATGCCGGCCCGGGATGCTTTTTCCAGTATTACCCGGCTCAGCCGGTGACCTTCCTCATTGAAGCTCACCGAAAAAGCACCAAACCGCCCCAAATTACCGTCATAGTTTTTGAAGGTATATACTCCTACCGCGTCGGAAAACACCACCCCGTGGGGCGTTATGAACACCAGTACTTCCGGTGCCTTATCCTTTAGCCGCCGCCCCAATTCCAACATGGCCTTCTGGGTTTCCTTTATTTCCCTGTCACGGCCCCGGCCCACCTCCGGAACTGCAATGGGAGGGTGGGGGGCTATGCCGCAAAATACTATGGCCATGGATTACACCCCTTTCTCCGCCTTCTAATTATATTGTGACCTGTTTATCTTATATTCATGTGGTTTCTTTTTCCACGGCCCAATTCCTTCCACATTCCTCCATATTTTCAGGAGCCAGCAATTTCCCGGGAAAACAAAAAAATCAAATGTATTGAAGAGCTACCGGTTTCCGTTTATACTTGACTTAGCAGTGCATGTGGATATACCGGAAAAAAGAAGGGATCCCTTTTGCAAATCAACACTTTGTTGCCCGTACTGTTGCAGTTGCTCCTTTCCGGTGAAGCAAACCGGGGAAATAAATCAAATCATTTCCAGCTACCGGCCAGCGAAAAGCAAGAAAGCCGGGTTCAGCCCAACCCCGCTGCTCCCGCCCATTACCCTCAAAGCCATTCTGCCGGCCGGAGGAACACCCAGCCTGTAAGGATCAGCTACTCTTCCCCGAGCCAGTTAACTACCGGTAAAGAAAGTATAGACCCGCAGAGTGAATTTATTTTTCTACCGCTGCCCCTAAAATCCGAAATTTTCCCCGAAGCTAAATTTTACAAGCAAATAATTGACAGGAATGAGTACCAGCGAGACAAGGGCGATAACGAAGAACAGTACCGAATCGTTTTAGGTCTTAATACCACGGAACTCGGAGAGCTCTGCTTCCTGGTTTGGCAAAAGGGAAATTATTTATCCGTAAAATGTGCGGCATCCAGGAGCCAAACCGTGCAAATTATACGAGAAAAGTTCCCGGAATTGAAGGAGTCCCTGGCCCGCCTGGGATGGGATAATGTGAATCTTTCCTGTATCTATGTAAAAAATCCCGGGGAACTGCCCAAAACAAATCTTTCCGGGTTCGTTGACAAAAAGATATGAATCACCCTTCCCTTACGGAAGGGGGTTTTCTGTTTCATCGTGGATCCCGAGAGATAAGAACCACTTATCTACGCATTTTTTCACCCATAGCCCGGCTTACCGGCAAAATGGAAAGGCAAAACATTAGCGCCGCTCCAACCAGCACTCCTGCACCAAGGCTGGAAAAGGCCAGGATCCAGCTGATCGGACCGGGATAAAAATCAAGAATCAACCCAAAAACTGCTGGAGACGCGGTGGCGACAATATAACCTACAAAGGTTTGCCAGGCCATAATGCGGCCCAGTTTTTCCCGGGGGGCGATTTCCGCCAGCCCCGCGGAAAATATGGGTGAATCTGCCGTAACAGTAAAGCTGTAAACCAGGCCCACCACCAGTAAAATCCATAACGGTGCCGCAAGCAACCACCCAAAGACAAAAGAACAGGCGGCGCTGGTGAGCATGATGGCCAAGGCGGTGCGGGTGCGCCCCAGGCGGTCCGACAACCATCCCGCGACCAGGGTGGAAGGAGCCCCCAACACTACCGAAAAGGCGGTGAGGGTAGCCGCCAGCGAGGTGGGCTGGGCATAACGATCCTGGAATACAGCAGTTAAAAAAGGGGCCAGCCAGGAACGCAGGCCGTACATCTCCCACATGTGGCTGGTATAACCCAGGATAACCAGGGCCATGGCCAGGTTGTGTTGGCCTCTTCCGACCTGCGACATTGCAGAATCGGACTCTGCAATTTTCCCGGAATTATTCGCCGGGGCTTTTTCGCGTCTGTGGGATGGGAAAAAGGCGGTGCCGGGTTGGTACCACAACCAGAAAGAAAGGACAATGGCCCCAAAGCTGATCCCGGCCAGAATGAAATAGGCCTCCCGCCAGGTTAAAAAAGTGGTAAGTGCCCCGGTAAGGGCAAAGGAAAGGGAGGTGCCCACCAGATAGGAAGAAACATAAAAACCCACTGCCCGGCCGCGGGAACTGGAGACCAGGGAAATTACTTTTATCCCGGGCATGTAGATGCCTCCCAGGCCCGCACCTGTCAATGCCCGTAACAAAGTGCCCGATAAGGCTCCCTGGGCCAGCAGGGGAAAAAGAAAATGGGCAGCCGCCGATAAAATGGCCCCTCCGGTAAAGACATAACGGGCGTCGATACGATCGGTCAGGGGGAGGGCTACCAGAGCTGCCGCAATGTATCCGGCCTGGAAAGCAGCGACCATTATCCCGGCCTCCGCATGGCTGATCCCCCACTGTTTCTCCACCAGGGGGAGGACGGCCGGCAGACAATAGGACGGTACCAATACCAGCAATTGAATTAAAGCCAGTTGCACCAGAGGGATGTGTTCCCGCTCCCGAATTTCGCGCATTTTTTTCATTCCCACCTGCAAAGATTTCCAGTCAAACAATTCTTTTTCTCACCGCTGAACCCCTGCCTGGTAACGCGCTAAAAGTATGTTTTTACAGTGTGTCCGGACCAATTACTGTAAGGGGAGGAACCTTTCGTATATAATTGTGAATTAAAGGGTGATTCCCGTGAAAAAAGACCGCAAGGAAAAGGTAGAAAAGGAAGTGGCAGCAGCCCTGCGCTATCACCCGGAAGAGAATAACGCGCCGGTGGTGGTGGCTGGGGGAACCGGTTACATGGCCAGGTACATCAAAGACCTGGCCAAACAGCACAATGTTCCGGTGTATAAAGACGAAGAACTTGCCCGCACCCTGGTCCAGCTGGGGGTGGGAACTGAGATCCCGGAATCGCTCTATAAAGTAGTTGCCGAAATCCTTATTTTCGTAGCCCGTATAGATAAAAAGTATAATCTCCGGAACATGAAAAGCGAGCGTAAATAACCCACAGCGCCCCATATTGTTAAATCTGATAATTTCCGGAGGGATCTTCTGCCATTTCGAAGAAGGCTGTTACACCTGCTAAATTTTAATTATAATATTATTGTGGGGTATAACATGCAGAAAAAAACAATTATACACATATTCGGGTGGGCCGGGTGAAAGCCGCCCGGCTCCCCGGAGGGTTGTGCCGAATATGTTCCCTTGGATATCATTATTAATCTCTTTGCCAAAAGAATAGAGAAGTTATACGGAAACCTGGTAAAGGTTGAATTTGTAAATATTTTTACCGAAAAGGCTCAGGCAAGGTTTCCTGAAATATGGGAACAAATAAAGAATGGAATTATTTCAGTACCGGTTGTTACTGTTAACCTGGAAATGGCAGTTCAAGGTAATATTGCAATCTCTCCAGTTATAGAAAAGTTGTCCAAAGTGCTCAAATGATAGGCATCTTTCAAAGTATAGACCTGGAAGTATATAATTGAAAATTCCAGGTCTTATTTTTTGTTTTCCGGCACAAAGGCCTCATCCAACACATCCTCATAAGTCTCCCCTATTGCGATCACTTCCCCGTCTGATAAAACCAGCCACTGCCCTTCGGCCTGAACAAAACTTGGATTTTCCCACATCCAAGTCACCCCCTTTCAAGATAAAAAATAAAAGCTGCCCCATTAGGGCAGCTTTATATTTAAATCACCTTTACGGTTGTATTAAAGGTATATAAAAGCAACACCTTGGAAAAGCCCTCATGGGGATAAGGCAGTATTATCTATTTTTGGACAGCACGAAAAGCCGTACATGCACATGTACGGCATAATGTTGAACATTCGTGTTGTCCGGGCAGATAATACAGCCACCTTATTCCCCTCCTGTATAAGGGTATTGTATACTTATTGACATCAAAAGGCAAGGGAAAATTTTGCCTGCGGCCGGCAGCTAAGGCGCCTCAACTGGTGAAGGGGAGTGGGAAAAAACTTCTGTGGGCTCTTCTTTATCAATCGAGCCTGTTGAAGTGCCGGAATATTCCCCGAAATATTTAACAATGCCCGCATAAATGGCGTAAGCCACCTTGCTCTGGTACTCCGGGTCTTGTAACAGTTTGCCTTCCCTGGGATTTGTAATAAACCCCACCTCCACGATGGCTGCGGGCATTTTGGCATTTCTTAATATGTAATAATCCACCTGCTTGGCTTTCCTGCGATTATTGCCCAGTATCCGGACCAGTTCCCCCTGGATGACTTCGGCCAGTTTTCTGCTCTCTTCAGAGCCGGGCTGGGAAAATGTCTGTGCACCGTGCTCACCCGGACCGGGCCGGAAACTGTTTACATGAATACTGAGAAACAAATCAGCATTTCGCTCGTTGGCCATAGAAATGCGCGTGTTGAGGTCTTCTCTCTTCCAGGAAGAAAATTTTCTTCCCCCGGGACTTGTTAATTCTTCATCGGTTTCTCTGGTAAGGAGAACTACTGCCCCTGCCTGTCCCAGTATCACAGCCAGTTTCTTCGCAATTGCCAGGGTAATTTCTTTTTCCACAGCCTCGCCTTCCACCACCCCGGGGTCTTTGCCGCCATGGCCGGGATCTATTACGATCACTTTATTTGTCACTGACCAGGACAGGGCATCTATATTCCGGTTTTCCAGCCGGGAAATAATAAACGTGGCCCCGTAGGCCAGGATACATAGAATAAAAATTGTTTTTACGATTAACTTTTTATTTAACTTTATGGTTTTTAAAAATAAAGGCATTAAAAAAACCCCCATTTGTGGTTCCGGTCTCCCATATTTAGCTTATGCTCGTTGGGGGGCTTAATAATACAAAAAAGGAAGGGTGACCCTTCCTTTTTTAACGCTTGGAGAATTGAGGTGCCCGGCGGGCTTTCTTTAAACCGTACTTTCTACGCTCTTTCATTCTAGGATCTCTGGTTAAAAATCCAGCCTTTTTCAACGTGGGGCGCAAATTGGGGTCGGCTTCTACCAGGGCCCTGGCAATGCCCATTAAAAGGGCCCCCGCTTGCCCGCTTTTCCCGCCGCCGGTAACCTTGGCCTTGACATCAAAACGATCCTCCGCACCTACTGCCTTCAACGGCTGGCGTACCATCACTTCCAAGGTCTTACGCCCAAAGTATTCTTCCAGCGGTTTATTATTAACCAGCACCTTGCCTTCCCCGGGGACCAGGTATACCCGGGCAATAGCATTTTTCCTGCGGCCGGTGCCATAAAATTGTACTTGGGCCACTTATCAATACCTCCTTACATTTCCCATACTTCTGGCTTTTGAGCCTCATGCGGGTGTGCAGAACCGCGGTAAACTTTTAATTTTTTAGCCAGCCTGCTTCCAAGCCGGTTATGGGGAAGCATACCTTCAACGGCCTTACGCACTGCCTTCTCAGGATTTTTTTGCAACAAAGTTTTATAGTCGATGGCTTTAATTCCACCGGGGTAACCGGTGTGCCTGTAATATTTTTTTTGTCTTAATTTTTTACCTGTAAGCCTGACTTTGTCGGCATTAATAATTATAACAAAATCACCGGTATCCACATGGGGTGTAAATTGCGGTTTATGCTTGCCGCGCAAGATGCGGGCGGCTTCAGCAGCCAAGCGGCCGAGGACTTTGTCCTTGGCATCTATTACATACCACTTGCGTTCCACTTCACCTGGTTTGGCCATGTAAGTGGTTTTCATAGGTTGATTTCCCTCCCGTTGCTATAAGCTGCGGCCCTTGCGGCTGGGGGCTCGGCAGCCGTAAAAGGCCACACGGTTAGTGTATTATATGGACTTTCCGGTGTCAAGAATTAGGTAAAAAAGCTACGTTATTCCGGTAGCTGGTTGTAATAAACTCTCTCCAGGAAAAGCCCGCGGGCAGGAACCGTTGGCCCTGCCGCGTTTCTGTCCTTGGAATCAATAATCTCGGGCATGACAGAGGGATGCCTTTTTCTCAGCCCAATTTCTAACAGTGTACCTACCATTATGCGAACCATATTGTATAAGAACCCGTTACCACTGAAAGAAAAGAAAACCTTATTTCCTTCCTGCCAAACCCTGCTCTGAATGATCGTACGTATGGTATTCTTTACCGGTGAATTGGCTGCCTGAAAGGCCTTAAAATCATGGGTGCCCACTAAAAAGGAAGCAGCCTTTTGCATGGCTTTAATGTCCAGGGGGCGGGGCATAAAATAGCTGTAACGGGACTCAAAGGGTGAAGGCACACGGCTGTTATAAACCACATAAAGGTAAGTTTTCCCCAGGGCCGAAAAGCGGGCGTGAAAATTGGGAGAAACATCTTCGGCCGCCAGCACCGCAATATCATTGGGAAGGGCGCCGTTTAAGGCCGGTACCATTCTTTCGGTAGGTATGGGCCAGCTGCTGGAGTCAAAATTCACCACTTGCCCCCGGGCGTGAACCCCGGAATCGGTGCGCCCCGCGCCGTATACCTGTATGCGGCTGCCTGCCATTTTGCTGAGGGTTGATTCAAGCACTTCCTGGATGGTGGGAAGCCCGGTTCCCCTCTGCTCCTGGAAGCCGTAGTAATTGGTCCCGTCATAGGCTATGGTCAGCTTAATATTTCGCAAGGGGCTCACCCCATTTTACCCAGTACTCAGGCATCAATTCACGTCACTTAAGATCATATCAGTTTGTAATATCACTTAAATGTTATAAGGTGATTAAATGTTACAGGCTGAGTGCTGGGCCGTACTCAATTAAAATAACACCGGCCAGCAGGGTAAAACTTGCGGCCAGGGCCGCCCAGTCCCTGCGCAAAAGGTGCAATTCCTTCATTCTGGTTCTGTTGGCACCCGGCCTGTAACACCTGGCCTCCATAGCCTCGGAAAGCTCATCAGCACGCCTGAGGATGCCGGCGATAACGGGAAGTAAAAGGGGCAATAAATTCCTGAACTGCCTTAAAGGATTTCGGCCGCCGAATCCCGCCCCTCTGGACTGCTGGGCTATTATAACGGATTGGACTTCCCTTGCCATAACAGGAATAAAGCTAATGGCCATGCCCATCATCATGGCCAGCTGGCCAACAGGCAGTCCAAATAGCCGTTCCAAAGGCGCCAATAATTTTTCCAGCCCTGCACTTAAATTAAAGGAAGTGGTAGTATAAGTAACAAGAAAACTTATAACTGCAATTATCGCCAGGCGCCAACATGTAACGGCACCTGATTTAATGCCCTCGAGGGTCATAGTTAATTCCCCGGCCTTGAATACCGGTTCCCCGGGAATAGTAAAGGATTGAACCAAAAAACTTAAAAGCAGTAATATATTGATAAACTTAAAATCCTTTAAAAGCTGCCGCCAGGGTAAGCCCGAATACCAAAACAGCAATACCCCTGTGAAACTGTAAGCTATATAGGTCTCGGGGGATCCGGCAACCAGTGTACCAATTATCAAAAAAAGGGCACCTATTATTTTTGTCCGGGGATCCAGACTATGCAAAAGAGAATCCCCGTGAATATAACTTCCGAGGGAAAGCCCTTCAAGCATGGCGCCCACTCCGCCGGTTACGGTAAATCCTTAATATTTCCGCCACCGCCCCTTCCAGCGTACAAGCCTCACGTACGGGATAACCCAACCTCTGTAAACGGTGTATGACTTTAGTGGCAAAGGGGACTTCCAGGCCAATCTCTCCCAGTTCCCGGGATGGTGAAAAAACCTCCTCCGGTTTTCCCTGCATTTTAATGCTCCCATGCTCCATCACAATTACCCTGTCCGATACAGCTGCAGCATCATCCATACTGTGGGTAATTAATATCACTGTAATACCCTGCTTCCGGTGAAGGGCTGATAAGTGCTCAAGAAGCATTTTCCTGCCCGAAGGGTCCAGCCCTGCCAGCGGCTCATCAAGCACCAGCACAGAAGGGGAAAAGGCAAGAACACCGGCAATAGCGACCCGCCGCCTCTCCCCGCCGCTCAGGGCAAAGGGCGGTAGTCTCCCCACTTTTTTAACATCCAGGCCAACCCAGTCCAGTGCCCGGGCAACGGCCTTTTCTACCTCTTTTCCGGACATGCGCAAATTTTTGGGGCCAAAAGCTACATCATCAAATACAGTTGCCTCAAAAAGCTGCTGCTCCGGGTTTTGAAGTACCAGGCCAACTTCCTGCCATAGCCGGGCCCTCTTTTTTCGCTCCCTGGTATCCTTGCCGTTTACCATAACCCTGCCTTCCGTAGGGATTAAAATACCGTTACAATGCTTGGCAAGGGTGGACTTACCGCTGCCGGAGGCGCCTACTACGGAAACAAACTCTCCCCTATATATCTCCAAGGCTATGTTTTTAAGGGCTTGTACCTGGTTGGAGGTTCTAAAATTATACACATAACTTACCTTTTGGAATTCAATATACTTGTAAGGCATGATATTAATTTACCCATGGAAAAAATACTTTCGCTTTCGGGTAAATAGAGTCCTTCCTTCTGCAGTCGGGAAGTTAATTGCCGCACAGGAGGGAGTTCCAGTCCGAGACTGTCGATATAACTCGATTGGGAAAAAACCTCTTTCGCATTCCCCTCCAGGACCAATGCTCCCCTGTCCATCACCCATATCCGGCGGGACTGAATTGCCTCTTCCACAAAGTGGGTTATTAATATAATGGCAATACCGGCCTCACGGTTAAGCCGGGCTAACAGGTCCATGATTCTATACCGGCTTTGAGGGTCCAGCATGGACGTAGGTTCGTCCAGGACAATACACCGCGGGCGCATGGCCAGAATACCGGCAATGGCCAGAAGTTGTTTTTGCCCCCCGGAAAGGGCATGGGGTGGGCGGTGTACCATATCCTCCAACCCCACCCAGGCCAGGGACTCTGCAACTCGCATCCGTACTTCCTCCGGATGGAGGCCTAGATTTTCCGGCCCAAAGGCAACATCCTCTTCCACCGTTGCCGCCACAGCCTGGTTATCCGGATTTTGAAAAACCATTCCGACCCGGCGGCGAATTTCCCAAATATTTTCCGGCAGGGAGGTATCCAGATTATCCACCCATACTTTCCCCGCTGTGGGTACCAACATGGCATTTAAATGGCGTGCCAGTGTTGATTTCCCCGACCCGTTGGGACCAATAACGGCCACAAAATCGCCGGCAAAAATATCCGCGGATAGTCCCTGCAGGGCCGGGCGCAAGTTATGGTTACTCCCGTAAGCATAATAAAGATTTCGTATGCAAATATAAGGCTTATCTTTTTCCCTTCCGTCCACAAGGTATGCACTCTCCGGCTGTTAGGCCTGATATCAAAGAGGAAATCCCCGGGGGATTTCCCTTAAGTGATTATACAAGCTCCAAAATGGCCATTTTTGCCGCGTCACCCCGGCGATGTCCCAATTTTATAATACGGGTATACCCACCGGGACGGTCCATGTATTTGGGTCCTACGGTATTAAAAAGCTTGCGCACAACATCTTCGTCATATATATACTGAAGTACCTGCCGCCGTGCTGCCAAATCACCCCGTTTGGCCAGGGTAATCATTTTATCGGCAATGCTCTTTACTTCCTTAGCCCGGGCTTCCGTGGTTTCAATCCGTTCGTCTTTAAATAGGGAAGTTACCAGGTTGCGTAACATTGCTTTCCTGTGACTGGATGTTCGCCCCAATTTTCTATAGCCCATGGCCACCCCTCCTTTTACTCATCATCTTTGCGCAGAGACAACCCCAGTTCGGCCAGCTTATTGACAACTTCCTCCAGGGATTTCTTCCCCAGATTGCGAACTTTCATCATATCCTCTTCATTGCGCTGGATAAGCTCTCCTACCGTATTGATACCTGCACGCTTCAAGCAGTTATACGATCTTACGCTCAGGTCCAATTCCTCTATAGTCATCTCCAAGAGCTTATCCTTCTGTTCTTCTTCCTTTTCCACCATTATCTCCATATCGCCGGTGTTTTCAGTAAGGCCAATAAAGAGCTGCAGGTGTTCGGACATAATATGGGCACTCAAACTTACTGCCTCATCCGGCCGGATACTCCCGTCCGTCCATACTTCCAAGGTCAGCTTGTCGTAATCGGTGCGCTGGCCCACCCTGGTGTGCTCAACCTGGTAATTAACTTTGATCACAGGGGTGAATACGGAATCCACTGGTATCACCCCTATGACATGATCTCCTCTTTTATTTTTTTCTGCGGGAACATAACCACGGCCTTTACCAACCTGCATTTCCATGGACAGGCGCCCGTTTTCCTCCAGGGTGGCTATGACTAAATCCGGGTTAAGGATTTCCACGTCAGCATCGGCTATAATATCGGCTGCGGTTACGGTTTTTTCACCGCTGGCCTCTATACGCAGGGTTTTTTCCTCATCGGTATGCATCTTGAGGGAAAGGTTCTTTAAATTAAGAATTATATCTGTTACATCCTCCCTCACACCGGGAATGGTAGAAAACTCATGTAAAACCCCGTCTATTTTAACTGAAGTTACGGCAGCCCCTGGAAGGGATGACAGTAAAATTCTGCGCAGAGAATTACCCAGGGTTATGCCATAACCCCGCTCTAAAGGCTCAACCACAAACTTGCCATAGTCTCCTTTTTCATTGATTTCCACAACTTCAATTTTAGGTTTTTCAATTTCAAGCATATTAAGGTAATCCCCTCCTTGGGCCGGAATGGGTTCCTTACCCCGTTACTTGGAATACAGCTCCACGATGAGGTGCTCCTGTACGGGAGCATCTATCTGTTCCCGGGTAGGAAAGGCTAAAACCCGCCCTTTGACCTCCTCAGGGTCATATTCCAGCCAGGCCGGTGGAGTTTTTTCAGCCGCCCGCTCCATCAATTCCTTAAAGCGGGGAGACTCTTTGCTCCGCTCCTTAACGGCTATTTCATCGCCCACCTTTACCAAATAGGAAGGAATGTTGGTTTTACGCCCGTTCACCATAAAATGGCCGTGCCGAACCAACTGGCGCGCCTCAGCGCGGGAAGTGGCCAGTCCCAACCTGTAAACAACGTTGTCCAATCTTCTTTCCAAAAGCCGGAGCAGGTTCTCACCGGTTACCCCCGGCTGCCTGCTTGCCCGGTCATAGTAACGGGAAAACTGCCGTTCCAAAACTCCGTAAAAACGCTTGGCCTTTTGCTTTTCCCTTAACTGCAATCCATATTCGGAAATCTTTTTACGCCTCATGCCGTGCTGTCCCGGAGCATAGTTTCGGCGATCAATGGCGCACTTGCTGGTATAGCACCGGTCACCTTTCAAATATAACTTTATACCTTCACGGCGACATTTTCTGCACTTAGGACCCGTATCCCTAGCCATACCTTCTTAACTGCACCTCCTTTAAACTCTACGCCGCTTTGGCGGGCGGCAACCATTATGGGGTATTGGGGTAACGTCCCTGATTACACTTACTTCCAGGCCCGCTGCCTGCAGGGCGCGTATAGCCGCCTCACGGCCGGCGCCGGGCCCCTTTACCGCAACCTCAACCTGCTTCATCCCGTGACCCATGGCCTCTTTAGCCGCCCTCTCAGCCGCCATTTGGGCAGCAAAAGGCGTACTCTTCCTGGAACCCTTAAACCCTACCACCCCGGCACTTGCCCAGGATATAGTATTGCCCTTGGGATCTGTAATGGTAATTATTGTATTGTTAAAGGTGGACTTGATGTGGGCCACACCCTGTTCAATATTTTTACGCTCACGCTTTTTGGTTCTGGTTCTGGCACTCCTGCGAGCCAAGATTTACCCTCCTTTCTTACTTCTTCCTGCGTACACCGACCGTCTTTCTGGGACCTTTCCGGGTGCGGGCGTTGGTTTTGGTACGCTGTCCCCGTACAGGCAAACCCCGGCGGTGCCTAAGGCCCCTGTAGCAGCCAATTTCAATCAGCCGCTTAATATTCATGGCAACTTCTCTGCGCAGATCGCCTTCAACGGTGTAATTCTTTTCAATTGTTTCCCGCAGTTTGTTAATTTCTTCTTCAGTGAGATCCTTAACCCGGGTATCGGGGTCAACGCCAACCTGGCTTAAAATCTTTTTTGAGGTCGGGCGCCCCACACCGTAGATATATGTCAGGGCTATTTCCACTCGCTTATCCCGGGGTAGTTCAACCCCAGCAATACGTGCCATTTCCTTTTACACCTCCAGTATTACCCCTGCCTTTGTTTATGCTTTGGATTCACGCAAATGACCATTATTCTTCCCTTACGCTTAATTACTTTACACTTTTCACATATGGGCTTTACCGAAGGCTTTACCTTCATCAGTGAAACCCTCCTTAGCTAGTCCGGGTAGCGCTTTATTTATAGCGATAAACAATGCGGCCCCGGCTCAAATCATAGGGAGACAACTCTACCAATACCCTGTCTCCGGGGAGTATACGGATAAAATTCATGCGTATTTTACCACTTACGTGGGCCAATACCTTGTGGCCGTTATCCAATTCCACCCGAAACATGGCATTCGGCAAAGGCTCAACCACGGTACCCTCAACTTCTATAACATCCTGCTTTGCCATCAGGTTAAAGAAACCCCCTTAAACATGGTTAATCTTCCAGCCCGGCTACAAGATTCTCAATGGCTTTACTAACCTCTTCGTTGGTTACCCTTTTACCAGCATTGAGCTTTTGGGCTATTTCCCTGGCCACCAAGTTATATTTCCTCAGGTGCTTTACATTCTTTTTTTTGGGAGCCTGCAACTTTCGCATTTTCCCATCGGCCACTTTAACTATACCCTCACCGCTTTCAATTACCAGAAAATATTTGCCATTGTCCCTTCCTGCAATGGACTGAACTAATTGCCCGGGAATAAGATTTTTTTTCACCGGGCAATACACCTCCGTGATTACCCGTAATTTAAAGTCGCGTAAAGATTTCCGGCCCGTTTTTGGTTATACCTATGGTATGTTCGAAATGAGCCGACTTGGAATTATCTTTGGTAACTACCGTCCAATTATCCGGCAAAGTGCGCACCTGATAGGTACCCATATTTACCATAGGTTCTATGGCCAGTGTCATACCAACCTTTAACCTGGGGCCCCGCCCCGGCCTACCGAAGTTGGGCACCTGTGGCTCCTCATGCATACTCCTGCCAATGCCATGCCCCACATAATCCCTTACCACTGAAAAACCGTGACTTTCTACGTAGGTTTGAATGGCATGGGATATATCGGACAACCTGTTTCCTTCAACAGCTTTCTTTATTCCCTCGTACAGAGCCTGTTCGGTAACTTGTAAGAGTCTTTGCGTCTCCGGGTCAACTTCTCCTACCGGCAATGTTACCGCACAGTCTCCAAAATATCCATTTATTTCCGCACCAACATCAATACTGATAATATCCCCACTTTTTAACTTTCTTAAACCCGGGATACCGTGTACCACCTGCTCGTTAACAGACGCGCAGATGGTAGCGGGGAACCCGTACAGCCCCTTAAAAGCAGGCCTTGCCCCCCGGGACAAAATATATTCCTCGGCAATCCTGTCCAGTTCTCCGGTAGTAACTCCCACATCCACTGCCTTCGCCACTGCAGCAAGAGCTCCGGCTACTATTTTGCCGGCCTCCCTCATGTAACTAAGCTCCTGCTCGGATTTACAAATTATCATTAACCCGGCACTCCAGTCTCATTATTTAATGAAACCCTGGTAACTCCGCATCAGGAGGTGGGATTCAATTTGCTTCATAGTATCCAGAGCCACTCCCACCACAATCAGGAGTGCTGTACCGCCAAAGTATACGTTTGGAATCTTAGTGATCAGCAATACAAAATTAGGCAGTATGGCAATCAGTGCAAGAAATACAGCCCCGGCCAGGGTTATCCTGTTCATTATTCTGGCAATAAACTCTGCCGTAGGACGGCCCGGCCTGATACCGGGTATAAACCCGCCGTATTTCTTTATATTGTCGGCCACATCCACGGGGTTCATGATTACTGCAGTATAGAAGTAGGTAAATCCGATAATCAGTAATGCGTACAATATGGTATGCAAGGGTTTACCCCAGGAGAATAGCCTGAGCCACCAGTCGGCAATGGCCGAACCCTGAAACCATGATGCTATCTGATTAGGGAAAAGCAGTATCGACGAGGCAAAAATTACAGGAATAACGCCTGCCTGGTTTACCTTAAGGGGCAGGTGAGTGGTCTGCCCTCCGTAAACCCGGCGGCCAACCACCCTCTTTGCGTATTGCACCGGAATACGCCGCTGCCCCTGGTGCACGGCAACAACTGCCGCAATAATAACAATCCCAATAATAACCAGGAGCAGTACACTAAATATATTGATGGTGCCTGCTTGGAGCTGCAGGGCTAAGTTATTGACTCCTGCAGGAAGACGGCTGACGATTCCGGCAAAAATTAGTAACGAAATCCCGTTTCCGATACCCTTGTCGGTTATTTGCTCCCCTAACCACATCAAAAAAGCCGTGCCGGCGGTAAGCGTAATGGCAACTACCAGGTAAGAAACTGTACCGGGGTTGTTCAGCACCCCGTACCTGCCTATAATAACGGTCATTCCTATGGCCTGTAAAAAGGCCAAGATAACGGTAAAATAACGGGTGTACTGGGTAATCTTCTTGCGGCCTTCTTCCCCTTCCTTGGAAAGGCGCTCCAAATGGGGAATAACTACTGTTAACAATTGCATAATAATGGAAGCATTAATATACGGGATTATGCTCATTGCAAAAACGGAGAAACTCTTAAAGGCTCCCCCGGAAATCACATTAAAAAAACTGAAGAAAACCCCTGAGCCAAGGAGTTGCCTGAAGGCTTCCACATCCACACCGGGAACGGGAATATGGGCGCCAACCCGGAAAATAAAAATCATAAGCAAGGTGAATAAAATTTTTGAGCGCAATTCCGAAACCTTGAGGGCGCCCTGTAAGCTGTCCAGCACTTAAATCACCTCTGCTTTACCGCCGGCAGCTTCAATCTTTTCCACCGCCGATTTGGTAAAGGCGTGCGCCTTTACAGTTAACGACTTCTCCAGTTTGCCGTCACCTAAAATTTTTACCCCGTCGCCAATCTTTTTGATAATCTTATGTTCTTTAAGGATTTCCGGGGTCACTTCGGTACCGTCATCAAATTTATTTAGACGTTCCACGTTGACTGCTACAATTTCTTTTTTAAAGGGAGCATTGGAGAAACCCCGCTTCGGCAGCCTGCGCACCAGAGGCATTTGGCCGCCTTCGAAACCGGGCCGCACTCCACCACCGCTGCGGGCATTCTGCCCCTTGTGCCCCCTTCCGGCGGTTTTCCCCAGACCGGAGCCCGGGCCCCGTCCTTTACGGGTGGGTTTTCTCCTCGCCCCGGGATTAGGCTTCAATTCATGCAGCTTCACGGTGACACCTCCTTATGCTTCCTCTACCTTAACCAAATGGGACACCTTGTTGATCATTCCTCTGATTTGCGGGTTATCCTCCTGTATTACCGTACTGTTCACTTTCTTCAATCCTAAAGCCCTTACGGTAGCTCTTTGATCTTTAGGTCTGCCGATACAACTACGAACCAGGGTAATTTTCAACTTGGCCACAGCCTTCCCTCCTAACCGAGCAATTCTTCCACCGATTTACCTCTCAGCCGGGCCACCTCTTCCGGTGTTTTAAGTTTCTTGAGGCCATCTAAGGTAGCGTTCACCATATTAAAGGGATTATTTGACCCCAGTGACTTGGTTAAAATATCCCGCACGCCGGCCAGCTCAAGAATCGCCCTTACCGGGCCGCCGGCAATGACACCAGTACCGGGAGCTGCCGGTTTTAATAACACTTTGCCGGCACCAAATTTACCCACAATTTCATGGGGCAGAGTGGTTCCTGCCAGGGGCACTTTTATTAAATTCTTTTTCGCATCTTCAATGGCTTTACGAATTGCTTCGGGAACTTCCTGGGCTTTTCCGGTGCCGGCACCGACACGGCCGTTCCCGTCACCCACAACCACCAGGGCGGAAAAACTGAACCTGCGGCCACCTTTAACCACTTTAGCCACGCGATTGATGAACACTACCTTTTCGGAAAACTCGCCTTTACCTGCATCCATTTTTGACACCGTTTCCCTCCTTCCTAAAATACTTATTAAAACTCCAGGCCGTTTTCCCTTGCCGCATCGGCTAAGGCCTTGACTCGCCCGTGATAAAGATAGCCGGCCCGGTCAAAAACCACTTTTTTAATGCCCTTTTCCAGGGCCTTTTTGGCAATTAATTCTCCCACTGCCGCGGCCGCCTCGACATTACCGCCACGGGCTAGCTTTCCTTTTAACTCCGGGGATAAGGTGGAAGCAGCAGCCAAAGTAACCCCTTCATCATCATCAATGACCTGGGCATAAATATGATTCAAGCTCCGGTAAACATTCAGGCGAGGCCTTTCCTTGGTTCCATGTATTTTATTCCGTATCCTCCGGTGACGCTTTTTGCGCAATTCATTTCGGCTAGGCTTTTTAATCATTTCGGCTCACTCCTTTTCCCCCGAAAACTGTTAATTAAGCGCCGGCCTTACCAACCTTACGGCGAATGTATTCGCCTTCATATCTAATACCCTTGCCCTTGTAAGGCTCAGGCTCACGCACCGCCCTGATATCGGCGGCAAGGGCACCGACCTTTTCCTTGTCTATACCCTTAACAATAATTTTATTGGGAGACGGCACTTCAATCTCCAGGCCTTTGGGGGGGACAATCTCCACAGGATGTGAATAGCCAACTGCCAGTACCAGCTTTTGTCCTTGCTTGGTGGCGCGGTAACCAACACCCTCTAACTCCAAACTTTTTTGAAAGCCCTGAGTTACTCCCTCAATCATATTTTTAATAAGAGTTCTGGTTAACCCGTGCAGTGACTTGTGTTTTTTGCTATCGGACGGGCGCTGGACAATCACTTTACCGTCCTCTATTTTAATTATCATATCCTGGTGCAACTGGCGTTCCAGCTCACCCTTTGGCCCTTTTACCTTAATATGGTTATCATCACCCAACTGGACATCCACACCGTCCGGTATAGGCACGGGTAGTTTTCCTATTCTACTCATAACAATCCCTCCTGCGCCTGGATTACCACACGTAACAGATTACCTCGCCGCCCACGCCCTCCTTGCGGGCCTGCTTATCGGTCATAATGCCACGGGATGTGGAAAGTATGGCAATGCCCAGGCCACCAAGCACTCTAGGAATGGAATCCTTCTTCGCATATACCCTGAGACCCGGTTTGGAAATGCGCTTGATGCCGGTAATCACCCGCTCTTTACCTTCTCCGTACTTCATATAAATACGCAGGATACCCTGTTTGCCGTCTTCGATATATTCATAATCCTTAATGTAACCTTCCTGCTTTAAAATCTCGGCAATGGCCTTTTTTATTTTCGAGGCCGGCGCCTCCACTACACTGTGATAAACCATATTTCCATTACGAATGCGGGTGAGGAAATCGGCAATAGGATCGGTCATCATGCAACGTATCCCCCTTCCTCTTTACCAACTTGCCTTTCTCAGGCCGGGAATTTCTCCGCGGTATGCCAGCTCACGGAAACATATACGGCATACTCCAAACTTGCGCATATAAGCCCGCGGGCGGCCGCACAATTTGCAGCGATTATATTGGCGAACCTTGAACTTTTGAGGCCGCTTGGCCTTTTCAATCAAGGCTTTTCTGGCCACCGGCACCCCTCCTTTTTATGAAATTAAACCCCGTTACATTACTCAGGCTGCCCTAAAGGGCATCCCCAGCAAGCGCAACAACTCCCTGGCCTCTTCATCGGTTTTGGCAGTGGTTACAAAGTTAATATCCATTCCCCTGACTTTATCTATTTTGTCATAATCAATTTCAGGAAAAATCAGCTGTTCTCTAATACCCAGGTTATAATTGCCGCGGCCGTCAAAGGACTTGGGGGATATTCCCCGGAAATCCCGCACCCTGGGCAGCGCCACATTAATAAAGCGGTCCACGAATTCCCACATTCTATCGCCCCGCAGGGTAACTTTGCAGCCAATTTTCATCCCCGCGCGAAGCTTAAAGCCGGCAATGGATTTCTTGGCCTTGGTAACCACCGGGCGCTGTCCCGTAATAGCCATAAGGTCTTCAACGGCAGCATCGATGGCCTTTGTATTTTGAGTGGCCTCACCAACACCCATATTTATAACTACCTTTTCCAGCCGGGGTACCTCCATGATATTTTTATAGCCAAATTTATCCATCATGGCCTTTACAATTTCATTTTTATATTTATCCTTAAGCCTGGGCACCTGTCATTCCCTCCTTTCCGCCGCTGCTAATCAACAACTTCACCGCATTTTTTGCAATAACGAACTTTTTTTCCGTCTTCCAAAAAGCGCTTGCCCAGCCTGGTAGGTCTGTTGCATTTCCCGCAAACCAACAACACGTTGGAAGCGTGTATCGGGGCTTCTTTTTCTATAATACCGCCCTGGGGCGCACTTTGAGTAGGCCTTGTATGGCGCTTGACCTTATTTACATTTTCCACGATTACCCGGTTGCGCTTCGGCTGCACCTCAAGGACTTTACCCTTTTTTCCTGCGTCCTTTCCCCTCATCACCTGAACTATGTCGCCTTTACGCACATGCACCTTCGGCCTGGTCATTTCAGCACACCTCCTTACTGCGGCCCTCAGGCCTTACTCCGGCCCAAGCGAAACTTTCGGCCAGCTTTTATAAAACTTCCGGGGCCAGGGATATAATTTTCATGAAGTCCCGGTCCCTTAATTCCCTGCCCACCGGGCCAAAAATACGGGTGCCCCGCGGGCTGTTATCATCTTTAATTATGACAGCAGCGTTTTCATCAAACTTTATATAAGAGCCGTCCTCGCGCCTGACTTCTTTCTTGGTACGTACCACAACGGCCTTAACTACATCGCCTTTTGAAACAACGCCGCCGGGCGTGGCTTCCTTTACAGATGCTACTATGACGTCTCCCAGGCTGGCATAACGGCGCTTTGCACCACCAAGTACGCGGATGCACATTAGCTTGCGGGCACCGGTGTTGTCGGCAACATTAAGCACCGATTGCACCTGAATCATATGACAACCTCCTTTACATGCATACCTTCAGCCGGCGGCCAGTTAACTTTCTTCGGCCCTCTCCAGAATTTCCGTCACTCTCCACCTTTTCTCCTTGGAAAGAGGCCGGGTTTCCATAATCCTAACCTTATCGCCGACCCGGCACTGGTTATTTTCATCGTGTGCCTTAAATTTCTTGGTATATCGCACGGCCCGGCCGTATAATTTATGTCTTTTGAAAGTTTCAACGGCCACAACCACGGTTTTATCCATTTTATCGCTGACTACTCTTCCGATACGGACCTTACGCTGATTTCGTTCCGCCACCTGCCCATTGCCCCCCTTTCAATGAATTACTCATTTTAACTTTTAACTTTATTTAACTTTAATTCCCGTTCTCTGAGAATGGTTTTAGCCCTGGCAATACTGCGGCGAACCTCTTTCAGTCTCATGGGATTGTCCAGTTGCCCGGTTGCTGCCTGAAATCTCAACCTAAACAATTCATCCTTTAAATCACGTATTTTTCTTACCAGTTCATCGTCAGTGAGTTGCCGCAATTCTTTAGCCTTCACGTACCTCACCTACTTCCGTGCGCTTAACAAACTTGGTCTTAATCGGTAACTTATGGCTGGCCAATCTTAATGCCTCCCGGGCTTCTTCTTCAGGCACTCCGGCTACTTCAAACATTATGCGGCCCGGCTTAACTACGGCCACCCACCATTCCGGCGTGCCCTTACCTTTTCCCATACGGGTTTCCGCCGGCTTCTTAGTTATGGGCTTGTCGGGGAAAATGCGAATCCATACCTTGCCCCCTCTTTTGATGTAACGGGTTATGGCAATACGGGCGGCCTCAATCTGGCGGTTGGTGATCCAGCTTGCCTCCAGGGCCTGCAGTCCATATTCCCCAAAATGCACCTCAGTTCCGCCCTTGGCCTTTCCGCGAACATTAGGCCCACGACGCTGCTTACGGTATTTCACCCTTTTCGGTACGAGCATAGCCTATTCGCCTCCTTCGCCAGTGGCGACTTTAGCTTCCGGTAAAACTTCTCCCTTATATATCCAAACTTTAACGCCAATTTTTCCGTAAGTGGTGTCCGCCTCCGCAAATCCGTAATCAATATCCGCCCTGAGGGTATGAAGGGGTACTTTACCTTCACTGTACCATTCAGTGCGGGCAATTTCCGCCCCGGCAAGGCGCCCGGAACAGGCAACCCTGATGCCCTTTGCTCCCATTTTCATGGCCCGGCCGACAGCCTGCTTCATGGCCCGGCGGAAAGCAACCCTTCTTTCCAACTGTGAGGCAATATTCTCTGCCACCAGCTGGGCATCAAGTTCAGGCACCTTAACTTCCACAATGTTTACGTTTACCTGCTTGCCGGTCATCCCTTCCAATCTCTTGCGCAGGGCCTCTACTTCGGCACCGCCGCGACCAATAACAATTCCGGGCTTGGCGGTATGGATGGTAACTTTTATTCTGTTGGCCGCCCGCTCAATTTGCACCCGGGAAATACCGGCACTATAAAATGTATTTTTAATATGTTTACGGATTTTATGGTCTTCCAGCAAAAATTTGGCAAAATTTTTCTTATCGGCATACCACTTGGCATCCCAGTCTTTTATAATACCGAGGCGCAGCCCCTTGGGATTGACCTTCTGACCCACATTAGTCCTCCTCTCTCTCCTTAACTATGACGGTTATGTGACTGGTCCGGCTGCGTACTATATCTGCGCGTCCCATACCCCTGGCCTGCCAGCGCTTCAAGGTGGGTCCCTGGTCCACATAGGCTTTGGCCACATAAAGGTTATCTCTGTTCATATCGTAGTTGTGCTCCGCATTGGCCGCCGCCGACTTTATCACTTTGGCCACGGGGATTGACGCGCGCTTAGGAATAAACCGGAGGATGGCAAGGGCTTCGTCCACGTCTTTACCCCGAATAAGGTCGACCACCTGCCGTACCTTCCGGGGTGAAATACGGATATACCTGGCTACTGCTTTTGCCTCCATTGCTTTTTGCCCCCCTATCTCACACTGACTTCTTTTACTTTAGTGCCGTCGACCTCTCAGTGTGGGCACCGTGGCCCCTGAACGTTCTGGTAGGTGCAAATTCACCCAATTTGTGCCCGATCATCTCCTCAGTTATATATACCGGAACGTGCTTACGCCCGTCGTGAACCGCAATGGTATGGCCGACCATTTCCGGAAAAATTGTGGAACGCCGGGACCAGGTTTTTATAACCCTTTTCTTACCGGTTTTATTCATTTCCTGAATTTTCTTGAGCAATTTAGGATCGCAATAGGGCCCTTTCTTAAGTGAACGTCCCACATGCCTACCTCCTTTCAGCTGAAAATCAATGCATACACGCTCTTATAGTAATAAAAAATTACTTGCGTCTCTTGATAATAAATTTATCGCTGGGCTTCTTCTTCCGCGTTTTTACTCCCAGTGCCGGCTTACCCCAGGGCGTTACGGGATTTCTTCCGATGGGTGATTTACCTTCACCGCCGCCGTGCGGGTGATCCACCGGGTTCATGACAACACCGCGAACCGTTGGCCGTCTTCCCAGCCAGCGGGAGCGGCCGGCCTTACCTATGGTGATATTTTCATGCTCCACATTGCCAACCTGCCCTATGGTGGCCCGGCAGTCCTGTAAAATCAGGCGCACTTCACCAGAAGGCATTCTAACGTGGGCATACCTGCCTTCCTTGGCCAACAGCTGAGCGGCGGTTCCCGCAGCCCTTACCAGCTGCCCGCCTGCGCCCGGATAAAGTTCAATGTTATGAATCATGGTGCCGACGGGAATATTGCGCAGCGGCAGGGCGTTACCCACCTTAATGTCCGCATCCGGCCCGGAAATCACTTCCTGGCCGACCTTTAAGCCAAGAGGCGCCAGAATATATCTTTTTTCACCGTCGACATAATGAAGCAGGGCAATACGGGCCGACCGGTTGGGGTCATATTCTATCGTGGCAACCCTGGCCGGAATTCCGTCCTTATCTCTTTTAAAATCAATTATGCGGTACTTGCGCTTGTGCCCGCCGCCCCTGTGCCGGACGGTCAGCCGCCCCTGGTTATTACGCCCCGCCTTTTTTTTCAAAGGCACGGTCAGAGATTTTTCCGGCTTGGTGGAAGTAATCTCCTCGAAGGTGGAGACGGTAACAAACCTGCGTCCGGGAGAAGTCGGCTTAAACTTTTTGATTCCCACCTGTTTCCCTCCTTTTAATCCGGCGCATCTTCACGAATGTTTTACATGCCTTCAAAAAGCTCTATTTTATCTCCCTCTTGTAAAGTGACAATGGCTTTTTTAACTTCCGGCGTCCTCCCAACGGTATTGCGGACCCTTTTTGTTTTTCCCTTAACACGCATGGTGTTAACCTTTTTAACCTTAACATTGAAAAGCTCTTCCACGGCCTTGCGAATCTCCGGCTTGTTGGCCCTCTTATCCACGATAAAAGTATACTTGTTATCTTCCATTAAGCGCATACTTTTTTCGGTAATCACCGGCTTTTTAATAATATCCCGGGCGTTCATCGGGCCAGCACCTCCTCCACCATGTTCACCGCATCCCTGGTGATAACCAGTGTCCCAAAGGCCAGGACGTCATAAACATTCAGGCTGCCGGCAGGAAGGGATTTCACCCCCGGGATATTACGGGCCGATTTATATACGTTTTGATCTTGCCCGGCAGTGACAACCAGCGCTTTGTTGTCAATATCCAGATTTTTAAGTATATTTATCATTTCCTTGGTTTTCGGCTTTTCTAAGGTTAATTTGTCCAGCACCTTTATTTCACCCGACTGTACTTTGGAAGAAAGAGCGGACTTTAATGCCAGCCTGCGCACTTTCTTGGGTAACTTGTAGCCATAATCCCTGGGGTGGGGCCCGAAAACCACACCGCCTCCGCGCCAGATGGGCGAGCGTATGCTCCCATGCCTTGCCCGACCGGTACCCTTCTGGCGCCATGGCTTCCTGCCGCCGCCCCTTACTTCACCCCTGGTTTTAGTGTCATGGGTTCCCCGG
This sequence comes from Desulfofundulus sp. JL263-se, assembly GCF_056316025.1. Lineage (NCBI taxonomy): Bacteria > Bacillati > Bacillota > Clostridia > Eubacteriales > Peptococcaceae > Desulfofundulus > Desulfofundulus sp. JL263-se. The sequence goes on from NZ_CM149993.1 coordinate 2,960,578, forward strand.
CGGCGCCTGGCTAAATGACATACAACTGCATCATGCAGGACCTGGCGGTGAACAGGCACGCCAAAAACATCGTCACGCAGGTCAATTTCGCCCACCTGTTCGCCGGCCATATTATATAAAGCAACCTTAGGCATGTTTAATTCCTCCTTTCGCCGCCACGTTACTTGGCCTTAACGCTATCTTTGATTAATACCAACCCGCCCCTGGGCCCCGGAACGGCACCCTTGACGGCCAGTAAGTTCTTTTCTGCATCAACCTTCACTACTTCCAGGTTCTGGACGGTGACACGCTCTCCCCCAAGATGCCCGGGCATCTTCCGGCCTTTGAACACTCTTCCAGGCCCCTTTGCCGCTGCGGCGCCCGGCCTGCGGTGATACTTGGACCCGTGAGACATTGGACCGCGGCGGAAGCCGTGGCGCTTAATCCCGCCTGCAAAACCCTTGCCCTTGGAAGTACCTGTCACATCCACCCTGTCACCGACAGCGAAGATGTCTGCCTTAATCTCCTGGCCAATCTCGTAGGAATCTACATCCTCTACCCTAATTTCCCTTAAAAACCTCGTTGGCTTGACGTTGGCCCTGGCAAAATGTCCTTTAAGTGGCTTGTTGAAAAGACGCTCCCGCTTTTCGCCGTACCCAATCTGAATGGCACTGTACCCGTCAACCTCAGGCGTCTTTTTTTGCACAACCACACAGGGACCGGCCTCTATAACGGTAACGGGGACTGCTTCCCCGGTATCAGTAAATATTTGGGTCATGCCCACTTTTTTCCCGAGAATACCTTTTGGCATTTAGTACTGCACCTCCTGCACCTATTCCGCCCGGCTGCCTACCGGGCAGATTTTTGCCAGCGGTTCGCCCTCATTTATTTTTACAGCGAATTTACGAGCATGGCCAAGTGCCGGCTAAAGTTTAATCTCTATATCAACTCCTGCGGGGAGATCAAGCCGCATAAGGGCATCCACAGTCTTTGACGTGGGTTCTTCTATATCAATCAAGCGCTTATGAGTCCTCATTTCAAATTGCTCCCGGGAGTCCTTATTAACATGGGGAGACCGTAAAATAGTATAGATATTCTTTTCCGTGGGCAGGGGTATGGGCCCGGCCACTTTGGAACCGGTCCGCCTGGCTGTTTCAACGATTTTTTGCGCCGACTGATCCAGCATTTTATGGTCATAAGCCTTGAGCCGGATACGAATTTTTTGGCTTTTCATCAAAACCGACCTCCTTTCGAGCCTTCGCGGGCAGGCTGTCCCTGAAACTTATGGGAAGCCTGCCCGCCGGCAATAACCGGGGATAACATACTCCCACCTAAAGAAACGTCCCTTTAGGCGGAATATTACCTGCCCGGTATTATTCAATTATCCTGGTAACTACACCGGCACCTACGGTACGCCCGCCTTCACGGATAGCAAAGCGCAGTCCTTCTTCAATGGCAATGGGAGTAATCAGTTCAATGTCCATCTCAACGTTATCCCCGGGCATTACCATTTCCGTCCCTTCCGGCAGCCTTACCGTCCCCGTTACATCGGTGGTGCGGAAATAAAACTGCGGGCGATAGCCGTTAAAGAAGGGAGTGTGCCGGCCGCCCTCGTCCTTGGTCAGCACGTATACCTCGGCGTGGAATTTGGTGTGCGGCTTAATGGTGCCGGGCTTTGCCAAAACTTGCCCGCGCTCTATTTCTTTCCGCTCCACGCCGCGCAAAAGGCAGCCAATGTTGTCTCCCGCTTCCCCGCGGTCCAGTACTTTGCGGAACATTTCTACTCCGGTTACCACTGTCTTGCGCGGCTTATCCATAAGACCTACTATCTCTACTTCTTCGCCGGTGGTGATGGTTCCCCTCTCTACACGCCCCGTGGCCACGGTGCCCCGGCCGGTTATGCTGAATACGTCTTCCACCGGCATGAGGAAGGGTTTGTCAACATCCCGCTCCGGGGTGGGTATATATTCGTCCACTGCGTCCATAAGTTCCCAAATGCTCTTGCACCACTCGCAGTCCCGCTTGCCGCAGCCGCACTCCAGCGCCTTAAGGGCGGAACCGCTGATTACCGGCACGTCGTCTCCGGGAAATTCATATGTGCTCAAAAGTTCCCTCACTTCCATCTCTACCAGTTCCAATAGCTCCGGGTCGTCCACCTGGTCAACTTTGTTCAGGTATACCACTATGTATGGCACTCCTACTTGCCTGGCCAGCAAGATGTGCTCCCGGGTCTGGGGCATGGGACCGTCTGCAGCCGATACCACCAGTATGGAACCGTCCATCTGGGCCGCCCCGGTAATCATGTTCTTTACGTAGTCGGCGTGCCCCGGACAGTCTACGTGCGCATAGTGCCTCTTTGCAGTCTCATATTCCACGTGGGCGGTGTTAATGGTGATGCCGCGCTCTTTTTCTTCCGGAGCGTTGTCAATTTCATCGTACTTTTTAACCTGAGTCCTACCTTCTTTGGACAGGCACAAGGTGATTGCCGCCGTAAGGGTGGTCTTGCCGTGGTCAACGTGACCTATGGTTCCAACATTTACGTGGGGTTTCGTACGCTCAAACTTTTCTTTGGCCATCTGATTTTCCTCCTTCTCCTCCTAAATTGGTGTATTTATTAACTTTTAGAAATTATATTTTGGGCAATGTTTTGCGGCACTTCTTCATAATGGCTGAACTGCATGGTATAAGTACCCCTGCCCTGGGTGCGGGAACGAAGTTCAGTGGCATAGCCAAACATTTCAGCCAAAGGAACGTAGCCGTGAATAACTTGGGTATTACCCCTGGGCTCCATTTCCTCAATCCGCCCCCGCCGGGCATTGATATCACCGATAACATCCCCCATGTATTCTTCATGTACCACTACTTCAATCTTCATGATGGGCTCCAAAAGAACGGGCTTAGCCTTCTTTGCAGCATCACGAAACGCCATACTGCCCGCAATCTTGAAGGCCATTTCCGATGAGTCAACATCGTGGTAGGAGCCGTCAATCAGGTTCACCCGGACATCAATCACGGGGTAACCGGCAAGGATGCCGTTTTCCATGGCCTCCCGCACTCCCATATCCACGGCGGGTATAAATTCCTTTGGAATAACTCCGCCAACGATGCTATTAACAAACTCGTAGCCGCTTCCCGGCTCCCGGGGTTCCAACTCAATAACCGCATGCCCGTATTGCCCCCGACCACCGGTCTGACGCACAAACTTCCCTTCGCCCCTCGCCTTTTGGCGAATGGTTTCCTTATAAGCCACCTGGGGACGGCCGACATTGGCTTCCACCTTGAATTCCCGGAATAAGCGGTCAACAATAACTTCCAGGTGCAACTCGCCCATACCGCTGATTATGGTTTGGCCGGTTTCTTCGTCCACATTGACCTTGAATGTGGGGTCTTCTTCACCCAACTTCTGCAGGGCAATTGTCATTTTATCGTGATCGGCCTTGGTCTTGGGCTCTATGGCGACGGATATAACCGGTTCCGGAAATTCCATGGACTCAAGAATTATCGGCTCGTTTTCACTGCAAAGGGTATCCCCGGTGCCGGTGAATTTCAAGCCTATGGCAGCTGCTATATCACCGGCGTAAACCTCATCTATTTCTTCCCGGTGGTTGGCATGCATGCGCAGAATGCGGCCCAACCGCTCCCGCCTACCTTTGGCGGAATTATAAACGTGTGACCCTGCCTTCAGTGTTCCGGAATAAACACGGAAAAAGGTCAGGCGCCCCACATAAGGGTCGGTCATTATTTTAAAAGCCAGTGCAGAAAAGGGACTGTCATCGCTGGCAATACGACAATCTTCTTCCCCCGTCTCGGGATTAATGCCCTGAACCGAAGCAATATCGGTGGGAGCCGGCAAGTAATCAACAATAGCATCCAGGAGAGGCTGAACACCTTTATTTTTAAAGGAAGACCCGCATAAAACCGGAATCATTTGCACGGCTATGGTGGCCTTGCGAATTCCTCTTTTTATTTCTTCCGGCGTAAGCTCCTCGCCTTCCAGATACTTCATCATCAACTCATCGTCAGTTTCAGCAACATTTTCCAAAAGGATATCCCGATATTTAGCAGCTATTTCCACCATATCCTCCGGGATATCAACTTCCTTGTATTCCTTACCCAGATCATCGAGGTATAAAATTGCCTTGTTATGAACCAGGTCCACCAATCCCCGGAAATTTTCCTCGCTGCCAATGGGTAACTGAACAGCCACCGGGTTTGCACCCAGGCGCTTCTTAATCATCTCAATAACACGGTAAAAATCTGCTCCCACGCGATCCATTTTATTTACATAAGCAATACGCGGCACTCCATATTTATCGGCCTGCCGCCATACCGTTTCAGACTGGGGCTCCACCCCGCCAACGGCACAGAATATGGCAACCGCACCATCAAGCACTCTAAGGGAGCGCTCTACTTCCACCGTAAAATCCACGTGCCCTGGCGTGTCAATAATATTGATACAATAACCCCGCCATTGGCATGTGGTAGCGGCCGAGGTTATGGTAATTCCCCGTTCCTGTTCCTGGACCATCCAGTCCATGGTTGCCGCACCATCATGCACTTCACCCATCTTATGCACTCTACCGGTGTAAAACAAAATGCGTTCGGTGGTGGTGGTCTTACCGGCGTCGATATGAGCCATGATTCCTATATTGCGTGTTTTTTGGAGCGGATACTGGCGCGCCATGAAGACCCCCCTTTATTACCACCTGTAGTGGGCAAAAGCCTTATTAGCTTCTGCCATTTTATGTGTATCTTCTTTCTTTTTAACAGCTCCACCGGTATTATTGGCGGCATCCATAATTTCCTCAGCCAATTTTTCACGCATACTCTTTCCGGTGCGCTCCCGGGCATATTGAACCAGCCAGCGGATAGCCAGTGTCTGCCTGCGGTCCGGCCGAACTTCCACGGGAACCTGGTAGTTGGCGCCACCTACCCGGCGGGCCTTAACTTCCAGCACCGGCATAACATTCTGCATTGCCTGCTCCAATACTTCCAGCGGATCTTTTCCAGTCTTTTCCCTGATAACATCAAAGGCTCCGTAACAAATCTTTTCCGCGATACTTTTCTTGCCATCTTTCATTACTTTATTTATTAGCTTGGTAACAAGGGTGCTGTCATAAACCGGATCCGGAGGAACCTCACGCTTGGGTACAGGTCCTCTTCTAGGCATGAACCCCCCCCCTTTCCTGAGTTAATTTCTGAAAGTCACCTATTTTTTCGGACGTTTTGTGCCGTATTTGGAGCGACCGCGGTTCCGGTTCTGAACACCGGCACAATCCAGGGCACCGCGTACCACATGGTACCTTACCCCCGGCAAGTCCTTAACCCGGCCACCCCGTACCAAAACCACCGAGTGCTCTTGCAAATTATGACCAATCCCCGGAATATAGGCTGTAACCTCTATCCCATTAGTTAATCTTACCCTGGCCACCTTGCGCAGGGCGGAATTTGGTTTTTTAGGCGTGGTTGTATAAACCCTGGTACATACACCCCGTTTTTGGGGAGAACCCTTAAGGGCCGGCGCGTCCGACTTCTTTACTGCTGCCTTTCTGCCCTTGCGGATTAACTGGTGGATGGTAGGCAACAAGCACACCTCCTTTTTGGGGGAAAATTTTCCAATTATGTCATTTTACTCTTCCAACAACGCTGCGGCGGAACACCCTACCCCAATACCACAGGCTTTGCCTAGCTCCTTCATGGACTTAACGGTTTCCACCGGGATACCTTTCTCAAGGCAGGCCTGTTTTACGGGATCGGTTATGCGCCTCTCCGCATCTTCAGCCAAAAATACAATCCTGGCCTCATTTCTTTGCACTGCCTTTAAGGTTTGTTTGGCCCCCACCGTAGTCTTCTTTGCATTGCGCAACTTCTTATAAGACATGGCGGCCTCCACAATGAAAATTTTTTGTTAAACAGGAAATTTTATTCCCATGACCTTATACACAGAACTACACAAGCGGACACTTAATCTACACACGCACTTGTTAATGATATCACCGGCATAAGGAATTTGTCAATATATTTTAAACCGCTCCTCCTTTTGTTTGATGAAAGGATAAATTTTACACCCGCCGGGTGAATAAATAACTTCCCGGCGGGTGACAGGCGGTTTATGAAGTTTGCTTCTGGCGCAAGTCAGAGTTTGCTTCCACACCGCCCGGCTGGGCAGGCACACCAATCTTGCCGCCCGGCAAAGCGGTAACACTGGTTTCCTCTTTAGCACTCTCTTCCGGCGATACCTGTTCATCGTTTTTTGTTAATTCTATCGAACGGTACCTGCTCATTCCCGTACCTGCCGGTATCAGTTTGCCGATAATCACATTTTCCTTCAAACCCAGCAGCGGGTCCAATTTACCCTTTATGGCGGCCTCAGTTAACACCCTGGTGGTTTCCTGGAACGAAGCCGCGGACAGGAAGGAATCCGTGGCCAGGGATGCCTTGGTTATACCAAGAAGCACATCTGTTCCTTTGGCCTCTTGCCCGCCCCGGGCCCGGACTCGCTCATTTTCCTTTTCAAATTCAAATTTATCAACCAGGCTGCCGGGAAGCAGTGTGGTATCGCCGGGGTCTTCCACCCTTTTCTTGCGCATCATTTGCCTGATCATTACTTCAATATGTTTGTCGTTAATGTCCACGCCCTGCATCTTGTAAACTTTCTGTACCTCTTGGAGAAGATATACCTGAACTTTCCGGGGGCCCAGGATTCTCAAAAGGTCATGGGGATTTATAGAGCCCTCTGTCAGTTCCTGGCCCATAGTTACCCTATCTCCGTCTGCAACTTTAAGGCGTGCACCGTAGGGGATCTGGTAGGCAACCGACTCACCGTCATCCCCCACCACTTCTACCTCACGGCGCCCTTTAACTTCCCTGATTTGAACTTTTCCTTCTTTTTCCGTGATTATTGCCTGCCCCTTCGGCTTGCGGGCCTCGAAAAGCTCTTCTACCCGGGGCAGGCCCTGGGTGATATCTTCTCCGGCAACTCCACCGGTATGGAATGTGCGCATGGTAAGCTGGGTTCCCGGCTCACCAATGGACTGAGCGGCTATAATTCCCACCGCCTCGCCTATATCCACCAGGCTGCCGGTGGCCAAATTTCTGCCATAACATTTTATACAAACACCGGAGCGCGTGCGGCAGGTGAATACCGAGCGGATTTTAACGCTCTTGATGCCTGCTTCAATAATCCTTGCCGCATCGTCTTCTTTAATTTCTTCATCTTTCTTAACCAAAACTTCCCCGGTTTCCGGGTGAACTATATCCTCCAGCGCCACCCGGCCAATTATACGGTCCTCAAACTTTTCTATAACCTCTGTGCCATCTCTGATTTCCGTTACCTCAATACCTTCATCGGTACCGCAATCTTCTTCCCGCACAATAACATCCTGGGACACATCCACCAGGCGCCGGGTGAGATATCCCGAATCCGCTGTGCGTAACGCGGTATCAGCGAGACCTTTACGGGCACCGTGGGTGGAAATAAAGTATTCCAAAACAGTAAGGCCCTCGCGGAAATTGGCTTTGATGGGCAAGTCAATAATCCGCCCGGACGGATCGGCCATAAGGCCCCGCATGCCGGCCAACTGCCGAATTTGCTGGATATTACCGCGGGCCCCGGAATTAGCCATCATGTAAACCGGATTGAACTTATCCAAAGTTTCCACCAGAGCTTTGGTAACATCCTCGGTGGTTTTCCTCCAAATCCCCGTAACCTTGCGATACCGTTCTTCTTCAGTAATCAAGCCCCGCCGGAATTGGTTTTCAACTTTTTCCACCTGGGCCTCGGCCTCGGCCAGGAGTTCTTTCTTTTTCTCCGGAATTTTAATATCGGAAACGCCTATGGTAACGCCGGCCTGAGTGGCATAGCGGAAGCCGACAAATTTTATCCCGTCCAGGAGAACGCTGGTAGCCGCGTATCCCAGTTTCCGGTAACATTGATCTACAATCTTGCTCAGGGCCTTTTTATCCGCCACATCGTTAAAGAATCTTAATTCCTTGGGCAAAACCTGGTTAAAAATAATCCTTCCCACAGTGGTTTCCAGCAGCTGCCCGTCCGGCTGGCGCACCTTGACCCGCGCGTGCAACTCCACTACCTTGTTTTCATAGGCCATTATCGCCTCACTATCATCCTTGAAGTACTTACCCTCTCCTTTGACACCTTTCTTTTCCATAGTCAAGTAATAACATCCCAACACCATATCTTGGGTCGGTATGGCTACCGGCCTGCCGTCCTTCGGATTCAATATGTTATGGGACGAAAGCATTAAAAGCCGCGCCTCGGCCTGCGCCTCCGCAGAAAGGGGCACGTGCACCGCCATCTGGTCGCCGTCAAAGTCGGCATTATAGGCGGTACAAACCATGGGGTGGATTTGAATTGCCCGCCCCTCAACCAGTACCGGCTCAAAGGCCTGAATGCCCAGCCGGTGAAGGGTGGGCGCGCGGTTAAGAAGTACCGGGTGTTCACGGATAACATCTTCAAGAACATCCCATACCTCGGGTTTTATCCTCTCCACCATGCGCTTGGCGCTCTTGATGTTGTGGGCGTACCCTTCATTTACAAGTTTCTTCATTACAAAAGGCTTGAACAGTTCCAGGGCCATCTCCTTGGGCAGCCCGCACTGGTGAAGTTTAAGGTGGGGGCCCACAACAATTACCGACCGGCCGGAATAATCCACCCGCTTACCCAGTAAATTTTGGCGGAACCGGCCCTGTTTGCCCTTTAACATATCACTTAAAGACTTTAAGGGGCGGTTCCCCGAACCGGTAACGGGGCGGCCCCGCCGCCCGTTATCGATGAGTGCATCCACCGCTTCCTGCAACATCCTCTTTTCGTTGCGAACAATTATATCCGGGGCTCCCAGATCCAAAAGCCTCTTCAGCCGGTTATTGCGGTTAATAACCCGGCGATAAAGATCATTTAAATCGGAAGTAGCAAAACGCCCGCCATCCAATTGAACCATGGGACGCAGTTCAGGGGGGATCACTGGAATTACATCTAAAATCATCCATTCAGGGCGATTCCCGCTTTTTATAAAGGCCTCCACCACTTCCAGTCGCCTTATGGTCCTAATCCTTCGCTGGCCGCTGACTTCCTTTAATTCCTGCCGCAGCTCCTTGTACATTTCATGCAGGTCTATTTCCGCCAGCAATTCTTTAATGGCTTCCGCTCCCATGCCGGCCTTGAAAGAATTCCCGTATTTTTCCCTATATTCCCGGTATTCATTTTCAGTTAACAGCTGTTTTTTTATCAGGGGGGTATCGCCCGGATCAGTTACAATATAAGAAACAAAATATAATACCTTCTCCAGTGCCCGTGGGGACATATCCAACAGCAGGCCCATACGGCTGGGAATACCCTTAAAGTACCATATGTGGGAAACGGGGGCAGCCAATTTTATATGGCCCAGCCGCTCCCGGCGCACTTTGGAACGGGTGACCTCCACTCCACACCGGTCACAAACAACCCCTTTATACCGGACACGCTTGTATTTCCCGCAATGACATTCCCAGTCCCTGGTGGGACCGAAAATGCGCTCACAAAATAAACCGTCTCGTTCAGGCTTTAATGTCCTGTAGTTAATGGTTTCAGGTTTCTTTACTTCTCCATGGGACCACTTGAGAATTTGTTCCGGGGAAGCCAGACCAATGCGGATGCGGTCAAAGTTATTCAAGTCCAGCAAGAAACTCTCTCCCTTCAAGGGTATTTTTACTTTTCCTTAATTTCTCCGCCAGCACTTTACTTACCTAAAGCTTTTCCGCCAGGCCCTCCCTCACTTCGTCTTCATCACTTTCACCGCCGGAATCCGCATCATCCTCGCTACTCTCTCCATCCTGCAATTCTTTTTTACCTTTACCTTGGGCTTTTTTACGGCCGCGGGAATGTTCATGCAGATCTACGCCCAGTTCCTTTGCGGTTTCAACCACATCCTCATCAACTTCCTTAATTTCTATCTCCTCGTCGTCCTCCGAAAGCACCTTTACATCCAAACCGAGGCTCTGCAGCTCTTTAATTAAAACTTTAAAGGATTCCGGAACTCCCGGCTCCGGCACATTTTCGCCCTTAACAATTGCCTCATAGGTTTTTACACGGCCAACCACGTCGTCTGACTTAACGGTAAGAATTTCCTGCAAAGTATATGCTGCGCCATAGGCCTCCAAAGCCCAAACTTCCATTTCTCCGAAACGCTGCCCGCCGAACTGAGCTTTTCCGCCCAGAGGTTGTTGCGTAACAAGGGAATAGGGCCCCGTGGAACGGGCATGAATTTTGTCGTCTACCAGGTGAGCCAGTTTTAACATATAGACATAGCCCACTGTAATTTTATTATCGAAAGGCTCACCGGTTCTGCCGTCATACAGGGTTATTTTACCGTCTTCCGGCAGCCCGGCCTCTCGCAAGAAATTCCTTATATCCTCTTCCGAAGCACCGTTAAATACCGGGGTGGCAACGTGGTAGCCCAGGGCTCTTGCCGCCCAGCCCAGGTGACATTCCAGGACTTGCCCGATATTCATACGGGACGGAACACCCAGCGGGTTTAAAACTATTTCTATGGAAGTTCCATCAGGCAGGAAGGGCATATCCTCTTCAGGAAGAATGCGGGCAATAACCCCTTTGTTACCATGGCGCCCGGCCATTTTATCTCCCTCGGAGATCTTCCGCTTCTGGGCCACGTAAACGCGTACCAGCTGATTTACCCCCGGCGGCAATTCATCGCCATTATCCCGGGAAAATACTTTAACATCCACAACCTTGCCGGATTCCCCGTGGGGCACCCGCAAAGAGGTATCACGCACTTCCCTGGCCTTTTCGCCAAAAATGGCCCTAAGCAATCTTTCTTCGGCAGTCAATTCAGTTTCGCCCTTGGGGGTAACTTTACCCACAAGAATATCTCCGGGCCTTACTTCAGCGCCAATACGAATAATTCCCCGCTCATCAAGATCCTTTAAAATATCTTCCCCTACGTTAGGTATATCACGGGTAATTTCCTCCGGCCCCAACTTGGTGTCCCTGGCATCACACTCATATTCTTCAATGTGTATGGAGGTAAAATAGTCATTTTTAACCAGTTTCTCACTAACCAAAATTGCATCTTCGTAGTTATAACCTTCCCAGGGCATAAAAGCAACCAATACGTTTCTGCCCAGGGCCAATTCTCCCCGGTCGGTGGAAGGACCGTCAGCAATTACATCTCCGGCTTCAACCCGCATGCCCGTTTTAACTATGGGCTTCTGATTAATACAAGTTCCCTGGTTGGACCTGGCAAATTTTAATAATTTATAAGTATCCAACTTGCCTTCATCGGTTCTTATGATTACTTCGTTGGCAGTTACCCTTTCAACCACGCCCGAATTCCGGGCAATTACCACAACCCCTGAATCCAGGGCAGCCTTATATTCTATTCCGGTACCAACGATGGGGGCCTCCGTTTTGATAAGGGGAACGGCCTGCCTCTGCATGTTGGCACCCATCAGCGCCCGGTTCGCGTCGTCGTGCTCAAGGAAGGGAATCAAAGATGTGGCAACACTAAACACCTGTTTGGGCGAAACATCCATGTAATCTACTTTATCGGCAGGAACTTTTAAAATTTCACGCCCGTGACGGGCATTAACCTGATCCGTGGCGAAATAGCCATTTTCATCCACGGGTACGTTAGCCTGGGCAATAATGTATTGATCTTCCTCATCGGCGGTAAGATATACGATTTCATCGGTTACTCTCTTGTTTTCTTTGTCAACCTTTCTATAGGGAGTTTCTATAAAACCGTAACTGTTAATCCTGGCATAACAACTTAAAGAGCCTATAAGGCCGATATTGGGCCCCTCCGGGGTTTCTATAGGGCACATGCGGCCGTAGTGGGAATGGTGCACGTCGCGCACTTCAAAGCCGGCCCTTTCCCTGCTGAGCCCCCCCGGCCCCAGGGCGGACAGGCGGCGTTTATGGGTAAGCTCGGACAAGGGATTTGTCTGGTCCATAAACTGGCTGAGCTGGCTGGAACCGAAAAATTCCTTAATGGCGGCCACGACCGGCCTGATGTTTATTAATACCTGGGGGGTAATTACATCCACGTTTTGAATAGTCATACGCTCCCGAACCACACGTTCCATGCGGGAAAGGCCAATCCGGAACTGGTTCTGCAACAGTTCCCCCACAGAACGCAGCCTTCTGTTACCCAGGTGGTCTATATCATCCACCTCTTCGTCTCCATCCATCAAGCGAAGGAGATATTTAACCGTTTCTATAATATCCGCAGGGGTCAATTCCCTAATGTATTTTTTTTTCCCGTTTTCGTTCTCGCGGTAAAGAACACCGTGGTTGAGTTTCTTGTGGATCTTATATCTTCCAACGTTGGCCAGGTCATACCGCTTGGGATCGAAGAATAATGTATCTAAAAGACTTTTAGCGCTTTCTACAGTGGGAGGTTCCCCCGGACGCAGCCTCTTGTAGATTTCAACAAGGGCTTCTTCCTCACTTTCCGTATTATCCCTTGTAAGGGTATCTTGTATATGCCTGTTTCCTTCAAAAAGATCCATAATTATACTGTTAGAACCATAACCCAGGGCACGTATTAGAACAGTTACCGGTACTTTCCTGGTGCGGTCTATACGGACAAAAACATGATCATTTACATCGGTTTCAAACTCCAGCCATGCACCGCGGTTGGGAATTATGGTAGCAGTGTATATTTTTTTCCCGCCAGGGTCAACCTGCTCCGCAAAATAAACCCCCGGTGAACGAACCAGCTGACTTACAATAACCCGCTCAGCTCCGTTGATGATAAAGGTGCCCTTCTCAGTCATCAAGGGGAAATCTCCCATGAAAACATCCTGTTCCTTTACTTCCCCCGTTTCTTTATTAATAAGGCGCACCTTGACACGAAGCGGGGCAGCGTAGGTGACATCCCTTTCCTTGCATTCCTGCACGCTATACTTTGGCTTTCCCAGGGTATAATCAAGAAACTCCAAAACTAAATTGCCAGTGAAGTCGTGAATAGGGGAAATGTCATGGAAAACCTCGCGCAATCCTTCTTTTAAAAACCAATCATAAGATTTCCGCTGCACTTCAATAAGGTTGGGAAGAGCGAGAACTTCCTTAAACTTACTAAGATCCCGCCGTGTCCTGGCACCCGGCTTATTAGGATACATATTTACAGACCACACCCCTTAATAGAGATAAAAAGAACTAAAAGCAAGGTAAATACCTCGCTTTAAATAACGTACATAATATTATCTAAGTTATTATTTCCCAAAATTCCTATCCAGATACCCTTTCTAAAATTGCCCGTAAAACACATATAATTATAATACGGCAAAGTAACATTTTTAAATATTAGCATATAAATAACAGGTTGTCAATAAATTTTTCATACTTATAAGCAAATTTTTCTAAAGTTAGGCAAAAAATATTCCGGGGATTTCCCCGGAATGCTAAAGAAATTAGCCGGCACGCGGCTTAACAACTTCTTCACGTTTGGAGGAATTTTTCCGCCAAATCTGGCTTGGTAAAGGGAATTTTTCCAAGCCAGGTCTAGCTTGGTAAAGGTAATTTTTCCGTGGAAAAATTCCCCCAAAATTTTGGGGGAAATTTTCCAAGCCAGGTCTAGCTTGGTAAAGGTAATTTTTCCGTGGAAAAATTCCCCCAAAAGGCCCGCAGTAAGAATGCAAGCCCAATATCACCGGTAGCAAGTGGTTTACTTCAGCTCCACAGTGGCGCCTGCCTCTTCCAGCTTGGCCTTGATAGATTCCGCCTCTTCCTTGCTTACCTTCTCTTTTACCGGCTTTGGAGCGTTATCAACCAACTCTTTGGCATCTTTCAGGCCGAGGCCGGTAATTTCACGTACCACTTTAATAACATTGATTTTCTTATCGCCGACAGCAGTAAGAACTACATCAAATTCAGTTTGTTCTTCTGCTTCTTCTGCAGCACCGGCTGCAGCACCGGCTGCAGGAGCAGCAACGGCGGCCACCGGAGCGGCAGCACTTACACCAAACTCTTCTTCAAAGGCCTTGACCAATTCAGCCAATTCCAGTACCGAAAGCTTTTTAACAGCATCAAGAATCTCTTGAACCTTGGACATTATTAACAATACCTCCTGTTATTATAATATTTAATATTTTAAAATATGTTCAACCTTTTTTTAACCTTAACCGGCGCTTTCACCGGCTTTTTGCTTGCGAATTGCCTCAAGGGCATAAACAAAGTTGCGCAACAGCCCTTGCAATACACCGGCAAACCCGTAAAGAGGCGCCTGCATTCTGCCTACCACCTGTGCCAATAAGGTTTCCCGCGGAGGCAGGTCGGCCAGCGCCTTTATAGCGGCCACATCAACCACTTTACCTTCCAGAACTCCCGCCTTTATTTCCAGTTCCTTATGCTCCTTGGCAATTTCCTTGAGGACCTTGGCCGGGGCCACAGGATCAGTGGCACTGATGGCCAGGGCAGTGGGCCCTTCCAGGTAAGGATCCAGGCCTTCCAGCCCCAGTTCACCGGCAGCCCGCTTGGCTAGCGTATTTTTGACCACCTTAAACTCGCTATTGGCTTCCCGCATTTTTTTGCGCAACTTGTTCATGGCTGCCACATTTAACCCCCGGTAGTCCGTCAATATAACTACCTGGGCATCCCGCAATTTATTCCGCAACATTTCCACTATAGCCTCTTTTTCCTTCCTCTTAACAGACACCCGCTACACCTCCTTTCTTCACGATAACAATTACTCAGGCCGGTGTTCCCCGCTGTGCCAAAGTACTACAAATAAAGGCCCCCGGCAGACAGTGAACCAGGGGCCTGTAAATGCACACAGGTTACCTCTCCCGGCCTCGGATGGCGGCTGGTGAGCCTTTAAGCCTAAAGCACCATCTGTCTGCAGCTAGGAAAAAGCATATAATTTTAATTATTAACTTTTTAAATGTATGTGATAAAAATCCCAACTCCCTGAAATTGCAGCCAAAATGCTTTTATTTTTATTTACCTGTAAATCTCTGAGCATTGACCCGTATCCCGGGTCCCATGGTGGAAGATAAGGTCACACTGCGAATATACTGTCCTTTAGCAGCTGCAGGCTTTGCCCTGATCAGCTGCTCCATGAGGGTGCGAAGATTTTCCAGCAATTTATCGGCATCAAAAGATACCTTGCCTATGGGGGCATGGATAATGCCCGCCTTATCCACACGGTATTCTATTTTGCCGGCCTTTGCTTCCTGGACTGCCCGCCCTACATCAAATGTCACCGTTCCTGTTTTCGGATTGGGCATAAGGCCCCGGGGGCCCAAAATACGGCCCAGCTTACCAACAGTCCCCATCATGTCCGGTGTGGCTATGGCAACATCAAAATCCAGCCACCCACCTTGTATTTTTTCCACCAAATCCACGTCACCTACATAATCGGCGCCTGCTTCTTCAGCTTCCTTGGCTTTATCCCCCTTGGCAAATACCAGTACGGTACGGGTTTTACCGGTACCGTGAGGAAGCACAACGGCTCCGCGCACCTGTTGGTCCGCATGCCTGGGGTCAACACCCAATCTGACGGCTACCTCCACAGTTTCGTCAAAATTGGCCCTGGCAATTTTCTTAACCAGCTCACAGGCTTCAGCGGGATCATATTGCTTGGTCCGGTCTATTTCCTTTAACGCATCCCGGTATTTCTTTCCGTGCTTGGGCATGAAATTACCTCCTTGTGGTGTTTCAGGGGAATTTTCCCACGGGAAAATTACCTCTTCCAAGCCAAACATAGCTTGGAAAATTTCCCCCAAAATTTGGGGGAATTTTTCCACGGGAAAATTACCTCTTCCAAGCCAAACATAGCTTGGAAAATTTCCCCCAAATCGGAAATTAAAATTTCCTCCCACGTACAGTCTTATATTTTTATACAACCTCGATTCCCATGCTGCGGGCAGTACCTTCTATCATGCGCATGGCGGCCTCAATGGAAGCTGCATTGAGGTCTTGCATTTTAAGTTCGGCAATTTCCTTGATCTGGTCCCTGGTTACCTTACCAACCTTGTTTTTGTTGGGCTCTCCGGAGCCCTTTTCCAGGCCGGCAGCCTTTTTTAACAGATCGGCAGCAGGAGGAGTTTTGGTTATAAAACTAAAGGACCTGTCTTCATATACGGTAATTTCCACTGGTATTATCATACCGGCGTGTTTAGCGGTACGTTCGTTATACTCCTTTACAAACTGCATAATGTTTACCCCGTGCTGTCCTAAAGCCGGTCCTACCGGGGGAGCAGGAGTGGCCTTTCCTGCTGGCACCTGTAGTTTGATAACTGCTGCCACCTTTTTAGCCATTTCTCACACCTCCTTTAAAAATGCAGGAAGCATATGCACGGAATGCACTTCTAGTCTATTTTTTCTATCTGGTCAAATTCCAATTCCACCGGAGTTTCCCGGCCGAACATGGAAATGCTGACTTTAACCTTACCCTTTTCCGGATAAATTTCTTCAATTTCACCGCTGAAGTTCTCAAAGGGCCCGCCGATTACCCGAACCTGTTCGCCCGGGCTGAAGTCCACCTTGGGTACTGCATCATCCATACCCATTCTCTTCATAATGCTCTGGGCCTCTTCATCACTTAAAGGGATAGGCTTGGTGCCGCTTCCAACAAACCCGGTTACACCAGGGGTATTACGAACCACATACCAAGAATCATCATCCATAATCATCTCCACCAGCACATACCCGGGAAACACTTTTTTCTTACTTATCTTACGCTTACCGTTTTTTATCTCTACTTCATCTTCCATGGGTATAACTATTCTAAAAACCTTATCCTCCATGTTCATGGACTCTATGCGCTTCTCCAGGTTGGCCTTCACTTTGTTTTCATATCCGGAGTAGGTATGTATCACATACCACATCTTACTCATAAATTCAAGGGACCCAGCTTAATCCAGGCCCCTCACCCCCTTGAAACATTTTAATAAATTAACTGCACGACCCTGCTGAGAAGCAAATCAAACACCCAGATTAATACGCCCACTATACCCACGGCTACCAAAACCACTGCAGTATAAATGGCAGTCTCTCTACGATTCGGCCAGTGTACCTTTTTTAACTCATTAAGTACGCCGCTCAAGTAGCTTCGGACCGCACTCAATTTACCCGGGCGTTTTTTTGCTTGAAGACTTTTTTTACTATCCTTTTTCACCAATGCCTTTCCCGAGGTGGCCTGCTTTTCAGA
Source organism: Desulfofundulus sp. JL263-se (assembly GCF_056316025.1). Classification (NCBI taxonomy): domain Bacteria; kingdom Bacillati; phylum Bacillota; class Clostridia; order Eubacteriales; family Peptococcaceae; genus Desulfofundulus; species Desulfofundulus sp. JL263-se. The sequence goes on from NZ_CM149993.1 coordinate 2,977,725, forward strand.
CCCCTTGCCGCCTTTTTTTGCCGGGCTGATATTTTTTTCAGCTGTCTGTTTTTTGGTAACTGCCATAAACGCCACATCCTTAACTAGAAGTGAAAGCCACAGTACCTCTCGGCACCGGCAACCGGGCAATATAATCTATTTATCTCAAATCCAAACCACTTTCTATCTGGTCTCTTTATGCAAGGTGTGGGCATTGCAAAAACGACAATACTTTTTAAGTTCAATGCGGTTGGGGTCATTCCTCTTATTCTTGGTAGTGGTATAATTTCTCTGCTTGCATTGCGTGCATGCTAAAGTAATCCCTACTCGCAATTTTGCCACCTCCCAAAACTAAAAAAACAAACATATCACCTTTAAAATTACCTTACCGAATATATCACAACTAAATTTTAAAGTCAATACTTTACCCCATACCTGAGCCTTATGCTCATTATTCTGATAGTGGAATCCCCGCCCCCTTTGGGGCGGGGAAATTTTCCAGGCCAGGTTTGGCTTGGTAAAGATAAAGTGTAACTTGGCAAGGTAATTTTCCCGCGGGAAAATTACCCCAAAATTTTGGGGGAATTTTTCCAAGCCAAGTGCGGCTTGGCAAAGATAATTTTTTCGTGGAAAAATTCCCCCAAAACAGTAACCTATTCAATTATCCTGGTAACTACACCGGCACCCACGGTACGCCCGCCTTCACGGATAGCAAAGCGCAGTCCTTCTTCAATGGCAATGGGAGTAATCAGTTCAATGTCCATCTCAACGTTATCCCCGGGCATTACCATTTCCGTCCCTTCCGGCAGCCTTACCGTCCCCGTTACATCGGTGGTGCGGAAATAAAACTGCGGGCGATAGCCGTTAAAGAAGGGAGTGTGCCGGCCGCCCTCGTCCTTGGTCAGCACGTATACCTCGGCGTGGAATTTGGTGTGCGGCTTAATGGTGCCGGGCTTTGCCAAAACTTGCCCGCGCTCTATTTCTTTCCGCTCCACGCCGCGCAAAAGGCAGCCAATGTTGTCTCCCGCTTCCCCGCGGTCCAGTACTTTGCGGAACATTTCTACTCCGGTTACCACTGTCTTGCGCGGCTTATCCATAAGACCTACTATCTCTACTTCTTCGCCGGTGGTGATGGTTCCCCTCTCTACACGCCCCGTGGCCACGGTGCCCCGGCCGGTTATGCTGAATACGTCTTCCACCGGCATGAGGAAGGGTTTGTCAACATCCCGCTCCGGGGTGGGTATATATTCGTCCACTGCGTCCATAAGTTCCCAAATGCTCTTGCACCACTCGCAGTCCCGCTTGCCGCAGCCGCACTCCAGCGCCTTAAGGGCGGAACCGCTGATTACCGGCACGTCGTCTCCGGGAAATTCATATGTGCTCAAAAGTTCCCTCACTTCCATCTCTACCAGTTCCAATAGCTCCGGGTCGTCCACCTGGTCAACTTTGTTCAGGTATACCACTATGTATGGCACTCCTACTTGCCTGGCCAGCAAGATGTGCTCCCGGGTCTGGGGCATGGGACCGTCTGCAGCCGATACCACCAGTATGGAACCGTCCATCTGGGCCGCCCCGGTAATCATGTTCTTTACGTAGTCGGCGTGCCCCGGACAGTCTACGTGCGCATAGTGCCTCTTTGCAGTCTCATATTCCACGTGGGCGGTGTTAATGGTGATGCCGCGCTCTTTTTCTTCCGGAGCGTTGTCAATTTCATCGTACTTTTTAACCTGAGTCCTACCTTCTTTGGACAGGCACAAGGTGATTGCCGCCGTAAGGGTGGTCTTGCCGTGGTCAACGTGACCTATGGTTCCAACATTTACGTGGGGTTTCGTACGCTCAAACTTTTCTTTGGCCATTGAACTTTCTCCTCCTCATAATTTACTTGATTAAGCTCCATAAACTTACACACTTTTAATTTATTTCCACATTTATACACTTTCATGCATTTTTCAAAATCCCATTGGATATTCTATAAGCATGTCCAAATTCCCTTCTTGCTTAAAAAAATAAAACCAGCTACATGCAACTTTTACATGTAGCTGGCTTACTGGTAGCGGCGCAGGGATTCGAACCCCGGACACTACGGGTATGAACCGTATGCTCTAACCAACTGAGCTACGCCGCCGCAACTTTGGGGAATTTTCCTATGGAAAATTCCCCAAAATTTTCGAGGAATTTTTCTAAGCCAAGCACAGCTTGATAAGGTAACTTTTCCGTAGAAAAACTCCTCGAAAATGGAGCCACTAACCGGGCTTGAACCGGTGACCTCATCCTTACCAAGGATGCGCTCTACCTCCTGAGCTATAGTGGCACCTGGTTGCGGGGGTGGGATTTGAACCCACGACCTTCGGGTTATGAGCCCGACGAGCTACCGGCTGCTCCACCCCGCGTCAGCACTTTCTATTTTATCATATTGCAAATAAATTTTCAACTCTCAACTTATTACAAATTTATGTTGGTGGAGGGGGCAGGATTCGAACCTGCGAAGGCGACAGCCGGCAGATTTACAGTCTGCTCCCTTTGACCACTCGGGAACCCCTCCACTATTTGGGGGAAATTTTCCAAGCCAGGTCTAGCTTGGTAAAGGTAATTTTTCCGTGGAAAAATTCCCCCAAAATTTTGGGGGAAATTTTCCAAGCCCAGTCTAGCTTGGTAAAGGTAATTTTTCCGTGGAAAAATTCCCCCAAAATGGAGCCGGCGATGGGACTCGAACCCGCAACCTGCTGATTACAAGTCAGCTGCTCTACCAATTGAGCTACGCCGGCACGGCGCAAGTTATATTATAAAATAGCAGCAGGCGATTGTCAATAATCACTCCCAATATAATTTTTGACAATCTGCCCGCAATTAAAAAGGCCTGAATTTCCTCAGATGAATTCAGGCCTTTAAACTCCAAGAAACAACTTTTATATTTCTAGTTATTTATTTGTATTTACATCATTCATCATTCTTCTCTTTTTTCTAAATAACGCTCTAACTTTCGTTTTACACGCTGCAGGGCATTATCGATGGATTTTACATGCCGGTCAAGATCCTTGGCTATCTCCTGGTAGGACTTGCCTTCAAGGTAAGACATAAGCACCTGCCATTCCAGGGAACTTAAAATTTCGCTCATCTTTTCTTCTATATTATCAAACTCTTCCTGGCTTACGATTAACTCCTCCGGATCGGTAACCTTCGAGCCGGATATTACGTCCAGGAGAGTTCTATCGGAATCTTCATCATAAATGGGCTTGTTCAAAGATACATAAGAATTAAGCGGTATATGTTTCTGCCTGGTTGCTGTTTTAATGGCCGTTATAATTTGCCGGGTAATACAAAGCTCTGCAAAAGCCCGGAATGATGATAACTTGTCCATGCGAAAGTCCCTTATAGCTTTATAAAGACCAATCATTCCTTCCTGTATTATGTCTTCCCGGTCCGCCCCAATTAAGAAATAAGAGCGAGCTTTGGCGCGAACAAAGTTCTTATACTTATTAATTAAATACTCCTGTGCTGCGTTGTCCCCTGCACGGGCAAACTCCACCACTTCTTCGTCCATCATCACATTAAAGTCGTGAGAAACGTCCCTTTGGGCGTTTAGACTCAACAATCTCCCCCCCGCCATTTTTCCCTGACCCGGTAACTTTTCAACCAACTGATTACCGAGTTTACATGCCTTATTATAAATGAGTTTAAAAAGACTAGTCAAGCATAAAAGGAAACGCCTACTTTTTGCGCCGCCATTCTTCCAATACTCTCCGGGTCGAATAGCCAAGCCGGTTTTCCAGATAAGTATCAGTAGGATAGTCACTTTTTGTCCACTTTTCTTCCTTTGCCCTGGACTGTTTTATCCGCTCTTGCAAGTCCCTGGGCGTAAGGCGATAGGCGCCCCGGCCAAAAATGACCTTCTGCTCGTCGTAATCCGACGTTACCACATACACCCTCCCCCGGGTAATCAATTCTCCAATCATCTTTTCGATAGCGGCATCAGCTGTTTCTCCTTCCCGGGTATATATTATACGCACACCATTCCTTTCTTCCACGCGCTCAATGCCTTGTCCCACCTGGTGGGCGTCAAAAACCACAAATATATTAGTGCCGCTGAGAGCAGCGTAATTGGCTAATATATCCACCAGTTTGTCTCTGGCGTGCTCCAAATTCTCATTTTTCACCTTATCTAAAGAGGGCCAAGCATAAATAACATTATACCCGTCCACCACCAAATATTCATCCATTTTAACCCCTTCTTCTTTGCCGCAACACCTCATACAATAACAAAGCTGCGGCAACTGACGCATTTAGTGACCCTACCCGGCCGGTCATGGGCAGCCGAACCAGGAAGTCACACTTGCTCCGTACAAGCCTCCCCAGCCCCTTATCTTCCCCACCAATTACAAGAGCCAGCGGGCCCGTTAAATCAACATCCCAATAAATTTCTTCCGCCTGGCCATGGGCCCCAACAACCCATAGCCCGCAATCTTTCAGATAATCAATGGTCCGGGCAAGGTTCGTTACCCGGGCCACCGGCACGTATTCTATGGCCCCGGCGGATGTCTTGGCAGCGGCGGGGGTAAGGGCCGCCGACCGGCGCCGGGGTATAATGACGCCGTTTACTCCCGCAGCATCGGCTGTGCGCAATATTGCGCCCAAGTTACGGGGGTCATTAATTTCATCAAGTATAACCAATAAGGGAGGCTGGCCGTCCGCCCTGTTTTCCAAAAGGTCTTCCACTTCTACATATTCCTTAGAGGCCATAACGGCAGCCAGGCCCTGGTGATTGGCCCCCTCTGCAAGCCTGTCGAGGCGGTGCTGTTCAACCGTTTGCACAGGTATACCCCTTTCTTTGGCCAGGGCCCTAATTTCACCCGCCAATCGGGGTGTCATGTTAGGGGACATGAATATCTTATTTATGGGGCGGCCCAAGCGCAAGGCCTCCCGCACGGGATTCCTCCCAACCAATATCCTGCCCACTGGTAAAATTCCCCCTAAAACGGTGATTGGCGGCCGGCGCGAAATATATCGGCAAAAAGCCTTTGCGGGCTGAGGAAGATAAGGTCACCCCCTGACTATACGGTCGGCCAGATTTATTATTTCCTGTAATCGCTTTTTATTACCGGCAAGGTACAGATACCCCACCAGGCTTTCAAAGCCGGTACTGTAGCGGTAATCAATCATGCTGGCATTTGGGGGCAAGTGACCGGTCTTGGCATTCCGTCCCCGCCGGACAATATCCCGTTCCTCCGGGCTTAAACTTTCCTCCAGGGCATGCAGTACCCTGGCCTGAGTATCGGCCCGCACATATTTAACTGCCTCTTTATGTATTTTGTGTATTTTATCCGGCCCTTGCCTCACCAGATATTGCCTCACCAGCAACTCATACACGGCGTCCCCCAAATATGCTAGAACCCTGGGGGGGAGTTTTTCGGGATTGATATCGGGCTTAAATATCTCTTGCATTTTTACTCCTGCATCTTCCAGCGGGGCCCTTGAGGAGTATCTTCTACGATAATCCCCATTTCCTTTAAAGAGTCCCGGATCCTATCGGCAGTTTTAAAGTCCTTGTTTTTGCGGGCCTCCTGGCGAATATCCAGCACCAGCTTAATCAGTTTCTCCGACAGGTTGTTTTTATCCGTCCTCTTCTCTAACAATAATTTCCCCGAACCACCGATTTTAAATATACCCAGAACATCGTTAAAAAAATGGAATAATTCCTTCGCCTTTTCCAATTCCCCGCGGGAACAGGTTCCTTCCCGCAGGCAAGAATTCACTTCCCGGGCCAGGTCAAAAAGGACCCCAATGGCCAAAGCCGTATTAAAATCGTCATCCATGGCCGAGCAAAAAGCTTCTTTAATCTCCTCCAGGTGGGCCGTCATGCCGGTTTCCCTGCCGCCTCCGGCACCCTTTTCCAGAGCTTCATAAAGCAGCCGAATACTGGTTTTTATCCGCTCAAGCCCCCTGCTGCTGGACGCAAGCTTGTCATAGTCAAAATCCAGGGGCCTGCGGTAATGGGTACTTAACAAATAAAACCGTACCAGCTCCGGGGGAAACTTATCCAGCACCTCCCTTACCAAAAAGAAGTTTCCCAGGGATTTACTCATTTTCTCTTCATTTACGGTTATAAAGCCGTTATGCATCCAGTACCGGGCAAAGGTTTTTCCCGTGGCGGCCTCGGACTGGGCTATCTCGTTTTCATGATGGGGAAAAATCAGGTCATAGCCGCCCCCGTGAATGTCAAATTCCGGGCCCAGGTATTTCAGGGACATTGCCGAGCATTCAATGTGCCACCCTGGACGGCCCTTGCCCCACGGGCTCTCCCATGCCGGCTCGCCCGGCTTGGCCGCCTTCCAAAGGGCAAAGTCCATAGGATTTATTTTCCTGTGATCCACCTCCACCCGCGCCCCGGCCTGCATGTCCTCCAGGGAACGCCCGGAAAGCTTGCCGTAATCTTTAAATTTGCTTACATCAAAATACACATTACCTTCTATAACATATGCAAAACCCTTTTCCACCAATGTCTGGATCATGCTTACAATATCTTCCATATGCTCGGAAACCCTGGGGTGCACGTCTGCCCGCTTCACATTTAGCGCATCGGCATCTTTATAGTATTCATCAATAAACCGCGCAGCCAGGGCCAGGGCATCTTCCCCCTCTTCCCTGGCCCGGTTAATTATTTTATCGTCAATGTCAGTAAAGTTTTGGATATAGTAAACTTCATAGCCCTTATGAATAAAATAACGCCTCACGGTATCAAAAAACACCAAAGGGCGGGCATTACCCATATGGATGTAATTGTAAGTGGTGGGCCCGCAAACGTATATGTATACTTTACTGGCTTCCCTTGGCTTAAACTCTTCCTTACGCCTGGTAAGGGTATTATATATAAGCAAAGCCCAATCCCCCCTGTTTATTTTTCCCGGGAATTTTCCAATTCCTTAATCCGGTTTTCCAGTTCTTCTATTTTCCGCTGCATGGCCAGCATCATTTCTGCCACCGGGTCCGGCAGCTGATCATGACGAAGGTCAATTAAGGGCTGTTCAGCCTTATCTACCCTAACGCCGTCTCTTGTTACAACCTTTCCCGGAACACCTACAACCGTACTGTTGGGGGGAACCGGCTTTAAAACCACCGAGCCGGCCCCAATCTTGCTGTTATCTCCTACTTTAAATGAGCCCAGTATCTTGGCGCCGGCACTGATAACCACATTATTGCCGATGGTAGGATGACGTTTACCCTTTTCCTTACCCGTACCGCCAAGGGTCACTCCCTGGTAAATGGTAACATTATCCCCTATTTCCGCAGTTTCTCCTATCACCACGCCGGCACCATGGTCAATAAACAAGCCTTCTCCGATTTTAGCCCCGGGATGAATTTCGATACCAGTTAAAAACCTTGAAATTTGTGAAATTATCCTGGCAATTAAATACATTTTATGTCTATAAAAAAAATGGGCCACCCGGTGCATCATTATGGCGTGTAAGCCGGGATAGCACAGCAAAACTTCCAGCAGTGACTTGGCTGCCGGGTCCCGGTCAAAAACAGCCTGAATCTCTTTGCGAATACGCTTAAGCACCGTTTTAAGCCCCTCCAATCGGATTAAGAAACTACACCTTTATTCCTGCAGCGCCAACGCCGCGGCCATGGCTTTTTCCAGACGGCTTACTGCCCTGTCCCTGCCCAGGGCGGGTATTACCTGGTACAGTTCCGGTCCCTGGGTACGGCCAGTAAGGGCAGCCCGCAGGGGCATGAACACCTTTTTCCCTCCGAAGCCCAGTTCCTTGGGCAGTTCCTTAATTATAGCCCTGGCCCTCTGCTCGTCTAAAGGTTCTGCTTCAGCTATTTTCTTCCGGGCGGCGTCAAGCACTTTTAATACCTGGCCCTGCTTTAACACGTCCTGAATTTCCTTTTGCTCATATAACGGCTCTTTAAAGAAAATTTCCACGTGGCCGGTTATCTCCGAAACGTTGTTCAAATAATCCCGTACCGCAGACACCACTGCCCGGATCCTGGTATAATCCTCTTCGGAAACCTCAGCAGGTAAATACCCTTCTTCTCGAAGGTACGGCAGGGCAAGCTCCACAATTTTATCCAGGGGACTCTGCCTGATGTAATACCCGTTAAGCCAGTTTAATTTATCCAGGTCAAATATGGCGGGACTCTTTGCCACCCTGTCCAAAGAAAATTGCTCTATAAGTTCCTCCCTGGAAAAAATTTCGTTTTCACCGCCGGGGGACCAGCCCAAAAGGGCCAGGAAGTTTACCATTGCCTCCGGCAGGTATCCCGCCTTCCTGTATTGTTCCAGGGATGTAGCCCCGTGGCGTTTACTCATTTTCGCCCTGTCCTTACCTAAAATCAGGGAAATATGGGCAAAGGAAGGAGGCTCCCAGCCCAGAGCTTCAGCAACCAGAATCTGGCGCGGGGTGTTGGACAGGTGTTCCTCGGCCCGGATCACATGGGTTATTTCCATATAATGGTCATCAATTACCACTGCGAAATTATAAGTGGGAATACCATCGGACTTTACAATGATAAAGTCCCCAATACCGGCACAATCAAAGTCCACTTGCCCGTGGACCAGGTCATTAACCACGATTTTACGGTCCTGGGGCACTTTAAACCTTATAACAGGCTTACGGCCTTCAGCCTCAAGCCTTTTCCGGTCATCTTCACAAAGTTCCCGGCACCGACCGCTGTATCTCGGCATTTCTCCCTTGGCCAGAAAAGCCTCCCTTTCGGCGGCCAGTTCTTCTTCAGTACAATAACAATAATAAGCTTGTCCTGTTTTTAACAGTTTTTGGGCATGCTCCCGGTATAAATCCAGTCTCTCCGTCTGCCGGTAGGGCCCGTTATCTCCCCCGACTTCTATCCCTTCATCCCAGTCAAGACCGAGCCAGCGCAAAGATAACAGGATCTCTTTTTCAAATTCCCGGCTCGACCTTTCCAGGTCGGTATCCTCAATGCGCACAATAAATTTCCCGCCGTGATGACGGGCGTAAAGCCAGTTAAACAGGGCGGAACGGGCCCCGCCAATATGTAAAGGTCCCGTAGGACTCGGTGCAAAGCGAACTTTTACGGTTTTCAATCTCTATTCCCCCTAAAAATATACGGCATTACGACTAATTATAACATTTGGCCACAAAAGGTGGCAACTTTTAACTTACCCTACCCGTGAAGAAGCAATGCTACGGCATAGGCGGCAATCCCCTTCCCCAGGCCGGTAAAACCCAGCCCTTCGGTGGTGGTAGACTTTACACTTATTACTTTTTCCTCCACCCCGAGCACCCGGGCGATATTCTTTCTCATGGAAGTGACATATTTAGACATCCTTGGGGCCTGGGCCACGATAACGGAGTCGATATTACCCACCCGCCAGCCGTCCCTTTCGATTATGGAGCGCACTTCACCCAGCAGCAATAAGCTGGATATGTCCTTAAACTTAGGGTCAGAAGGGGGGAAATGCCTGCCGATATCCCCCTTTCCCGCCGCACCGAGAAGGGCATCCATAATGGCGTGCACCAAAACGTCGGCGTCGGAATGCCCCTCTAGCCCCTTTGCAAAGGGAATTTTTACGCCCCCCAGAATAAGGGGACGGCCTTTCACCAATTTATGTACATCATAGCCAAATCCTATACGCAAAATTAACTCCCCTTAAGCCTTGTTCTCATTAGCGCCTCAGCAATAATCATATCCTCCGGCGTGGTAATTTTAATATTGGCGTAAGAACCCCGTACCATGGCAACCGAGTGGCCCATAGCCTCCACCAGCGAAGCATCGTCGGTACCGTAAAAGCCCCGGGAGGACGCCCACTTATGGGCCTCATAAATTATATGATACCGGAAAGCCTGGGGAGTCTGCACCAGCCAAAGCTTGTCCCTCGGGATGGTTTTAATTACACTGTTATCTTCACCCATCATTTTAACGGTATCTTTAACGGGAACACCCAGAGTCGCTGCACCTTCGGCCTTTGCAGTTTCTACCACTTTTTCCACCAGCGATGGCTCTACCAGGGGCCTTGCCCCGTCGTGAATGAGCACAATCTCCGTGTCAGCGGGCACCACCTCAAGACAATTACCTACCGATTCCTGTCTTTCCGCCCCTCCGGGAACAACTGCCCTGATAATCTCCCCAAACAATTGGTTCAACCAGTTTTTAAAATAACTTTCTTCTCCCGGTTTTACTGCCAAGATAATTCCGGTAATACAGTTGGCAGCGGATATGGCCCTTATGGTGTGCTCCAGTACCGCTCTACCGTTAAGGGACAGGAGTTGTTTGTTAACCCCTGTCCCCATACGCTTACTGGCACCAGCGGCAGGGATTATGGCCATTATCCTATCCAAGCATATTCACCTCTTTATATTGCCCCGGGCCACCGGAAGCATTTTTCTTATCTGAACCTTTTGGTTTGGCAAAAATCATTCTGCCGGCAGATGTTTGCAAAACACTGGTAACCAGCACCGCAACAGTTTGCCCGATATGCTTCTTGCCGCCATCCACCACAATCATGGTACCGTCATCCAGATAGGCAATACCTTGTCCCGCCTCTTTGCCGTCCTTTACTATCTGGACGGTCATTTCCTCTCCGGGTAACACTACGGGCTTTAAGGCATTGGCAAGTTCATTAATGTTTAAAACCTTTACGCCGTGCAATTCGGCCACCTTATTAAGGTTAAAATCGTTGGTAACAATTTTGGCCCCCAAGCGCTGGGCAAGTTTTACCAGCTTGGTATCCACTTCGGCAATACCCTCGAGCCCCCGTACATTTTCATAAATCTGTACATTAATATCCATTTCTTTGCGCATTTTATTTAAAATATCCAGACCCCGCCGTCCCCGATTTCTCTTTAAGAGGTCTGGTGAATCAGCTATATGCCTCAACTCCTCAAGCACAAAGGCCGGAACGATTAATGTTCCTTCCAAAAAACCGCTGGCACACAAATCCGCTATTCTACCGTCTATAATCACACTGGTATCAATAACTTTACTAAGATTTTCGCCTTTTGTTGACTTATCCTTACCAACAAACTTAGGGAAATTGCTAAATATGCCCCAAATTTCTTCCCGCTTTTTAACACTTACACTCAGGCCGAGATAACCCAATAAAATAGTCAATAAAATCCATAACCCCTTACCCGGCCAGCCAAAATCAGAAAGTATGGAACCTAATAAATTAGCAATTATGAGTCCGATAATCAAACCAATGGAACCGGTTAATAAATCCTGGGAAGGAGTTTTTTGTAACGTTTGCTCCAACTTAACAGTAATCCAAACAGCTCCACGTATAATCCATGGAGATAAAAAAATACCCAGAATAACTCCTGTAATGGCCGCAATTCCCACAATTCCGAGCCGCAATTGGGGTACGGTCTCAACCATGGGTATAAAATTAAGATTTAATAGCAATAAACCGGTATAGGTTCCGCCAAGGGCAAAAAGAAGCACTAAAATAAAAAAAGAAATTTTTCTGACCACATGGCCACCTCCTTTCCAAATCCTCACATCTTACGAACTCTATTATATGCCCTAACGAAACCCCCTTCAACAGATAACATGACGAAATTTGTTTAGCAAAAACAAAAAATACGTCAGGCAACCTGACGCATTACGCAAGAACTTTATCCAACATTGATTGGGCTTTTTCTTCTTCCATTTCAGTTGCCAACACCAATTCACTAATTAAAATTTGGCGGGCATTTTCCAACATTTTTTTCTCTCCCGAAGATAAACCCTTTTCTTTATCCCTTTGAATTAAATTCCGAACGACTTCAGCTACTTCGAAAATATTTCCGCTCTTAATCTTTTCAAGGTTGGCACGGTAGCGGCGATTCCAGTTGGAAGACATGGTACTGCCCCGGCTTTTAAGTATTTTAAATACTTTTTTTATTTCATCACGGCCAACTACTGCCCTCAGTCCCACTTCTTTGCAATTGGAAATGGGTATCATAACCTTCATGTCATTTACATTGAGGACATAGTACTGGCGTTTTTCACCCAGCACTTCTTTTTCCTCTATGGCCTCAATGATTCCTGCACCGTGCATTGGATAAACCACTTTGTCTCCAACATTAAACAATTACAGGCCCCTCCTTAAACTATTACATATACAGTATATCACAACTCCCTAAACCTGTCAAAGAAACAGAATATTTTAGCATAGCAACAGAACACTGTCAATACATATTTTCCTCCCCTTCGGTTTGACAGGACAAGCATTACATTTGTATAATTACAGGCAAAGTATTGCGACTTTAATCGGTCTGTAAAGGAGTGGAACCGTTTTGCTAAAAGATATTGCTTACCGTGACTTCCAGGAGACGGTTTCCGATCTACTGTTATACCATCGCAGTATCCTGGACATCCTATCGAAAAACCAAGAATGTAATGCAAGATTGAACCGCTCCATAATTAAAGCTGTCACTTCTTGCGGGTGTATTAAAATAAATGCCCAAAAAAAAGAAATACCGCGGGAGGCCACTTTAGCTGACTTAAAAAAGTTGTTGGAATCCCATATTAGCGGTAAAATGTGTCCTGCATGCAGAGATATGGTTGAAATGGAAATGGGGAAAACTCTTTTTTACCTTACCGCTCTTTGCAACGCATTGGACATTGATTTATATGACGTGATTATAAAGGAGCAAAAACAATTACGGACATTAGGCATTTATAATCTTGCATAAATTTCATATGAAATTATTTTTTCTTCAGAACGGCAAACTCCTTCTGACTAAGGGGATACAGGAAACTTAAAAAACTTTAAATAGTAAAGCGTGGCTTTTACAAGCCACGCTTTTTAAAGAAGTTAGGTATGTCTTTCTTGCAAAAGCTGGTCTCTATATCTTAAAAGCCCTTCCTTAATTGAACGGGCCCGGACTTCGCCAATGCCCTCCACTGCATCCAGTTCCTCAATGGAAGCGTTCAGGATTTTTTGCAAACTGCCAAATTCCTGAACCAAGTTCTCAATAACCGGTAAGGGGAGCCGGGGAATTTTTTCCAGTACACGATAGCCCCTGGGTGAAACATTTTGATCCAGAACATTGGCGCTGCCGGGATATCCCAGAGCCCTGGCAATCAGGGAAAGGTCTAACAGGTCTTCAGCCGGCCAGCTATTAATCATTTTCATTATGCTTTCAGGTGTTTTCTCGTCAACCATTGTATAATAGTCCCGAATAATAAGAAGCCCCTCATCTTCCACATTAGCTACCAGTTCTTCCAGCTGCATGCTGATTAACCTGCCCTCTACCCCCAGCTCGCTTATGTAGAGCTCAATCTCTTTTACCACCCGTAATACCATTTCCATCCTTTGAATGGCCTTAGCCACATCATATAATACTACAGCGTCATCAAACTCCAAGATACATAGTTGCGTTACAACCCGGTCCAAAACGGACCTATATTTTTCCAGAGTTTGTATTGCCTGGTTAGCCTTTGCCAAAATGACCCCTAAATCCCCCAAAACATATTTAAAGTTACCCTTATAAATAGTAATAATTCCCCGCCGCTGTGATATGGCAATCACCATGGCATCCGTTTGCCTGGCAACCCTCTCCGCGGTTCGGTGCCGGATACCGGTCTCACTGGAAGGAATACTAAGGTTGGGTATTAACTGGGTATTGGCGGCAATTATACGCTTGGCGTCGTTATTTAGAATAATGGCTCCGTCCATTTTTGCCAGCTCGTAAAGATTGGCCGGGGTAAATTCCGCGTTGACTTCAAATCCACCCTCAGCAATTTCCATAACTTCAGGGCCATCACCAATTACAATTAAAGCACCGGTCTTGGCACGCAATATATTCTCTAGGCCATCCCGAAGGGCAGTTCCCGGCGCCACCATTTTTAGTATTTTTGATAATTTATCTTCTTTCTTTTCTTCCTTCAAATGTTTCACCTCACACCTTTAACGCCCGCTCAATTGCACCAGCAACAGTCCGCACACCCTCAACCCTTATACCGCTGATTTTCACCAAACCGGCATCGGCAGACGGGACCAGGCAATAGCGAAAACCCAACTGCCGTGCCTCGCTAACCCGCCTTTCAACACCGGGAACGGAACGAATTTCTCCTGTTAAACCTATTTCCCCCATAACAGCCAGACCCCATTCCACAGGACGATCTCTAAAACTGGAGGCCAGGGAAATAGCTATACCTAAATCCACTGCCGGCTCATAGACTTTTACACCGCCGACAACATTTACATAGGCATCATGGGTACCCATTTGCATGCCCAGGCGCTTTTCAAGAACGGCCATAATAAGGGCTGCTCTCCCGGGATCCACACCTGTAGTCATGCGCCTTGGCACACCAAAGGCACTGGGACATACAAGGGCTTGAATTTCCACAAGCAGAGGCCTGCTTCCCTCCATGGTAGGTACTACAACCGCACCGGGAACCTCCTCAGAATGAGTCATCATAAACAAGGAGGAAGGGTTGGAAACCTGGGCCAGCCCGGAACTTCGCATTTCAAACACTCCCACTTCATTTGTGGAGCCAAAGCGGTTTTTTACCCCCCGCAGCAGCCGGTAACCCTGGTGTCTCTCTCCTTCCAAGTACAATACCACATCCACCATGTGCTCGAGAACCTTCGGCCCCGCCAGCATTCCCTCTTTTGTAACATGCCCCACAATAACAACGGAAATTAAGCTGCTTTTAGCAATTCTCATCAAACGGGAAGTACATTCCCTTACCTGGGTAACGCTGCCCGGCGCAGAAGATACTTCCGGGTGAAACATGGTTTGGATGGAATCGATAATTACCAGCCGGGGGGCCAGTTCCCGGATATAACGTTCTACTACTGTTATTTCTGTTTCCGCCACTAAATAAACCCTTTCCTCCCAAACACCCAGCCTATCGGCCCTTAGTTTTATTTGGGACAGGGACTCTTCTCCGGAAACGTAAAGAACCTTTCCAGCCCGGGCGCCTATGTTGCCGGCAACTTGCAACAGAATGGTGGATTTCCCGATTCCGGGATCACCTCCAAGCAATATAAGGGAGCCGGGTACAATACCGCCTCCCATAACCCTGTCCAATTCCGGCAGGCCCGCGGAAAACCGTTCTTCCTGCAAAGGAACGATTTCGGTAATCGGCCGGGGGGCCTCCCGCCCGGAACCGGAATCCATCATTATGCAGCCTCTGACATTTACCTCTTCCTCGACAAAGCTGTTCCAACTACCGCACCCGGGACATCTGCCCATCCAGCGGGGTGCCTTGTGCCCGCATTCCTGGCAAAAAAATACTCGCTTTTGGCCCATACAAATACTCCAAAAAACAATAGTGATTACATTATAACACTTACAGTAGCGGACCACAAGGGTACCCCCCGGGCCTTACCAAAGCCATAAGAATCAGTGGGAAACAGACCCACTGATTCTTATTTAATGCATTCAGTTTCGGTATCAGCGTTTTCGCCCTGCCCGTCACCCGGCGGCACTTACCGGGTACCAGCGGGCCGGACCACTATTTTATCATTTTCCGCGTCTACAATCACCTTATCCGTCAATTTAAAGGTTCCCTTAATCAACTCTTCAGACAACTTATCTTCAATCTGTTTCTGTATAACCCGTCGCAGCGGCCGGGCACCGTAGACGTCATCAAAACCTTCTTTGGCCAGCCAGTCTCTGGCCGCATCAGTAACCTCGATTTTTATATCATGCTGGGCCATTCTCTCTTCTACTTCTTTTATCATCAAATCAACGATCTTCCTGATCTCTTCCTTACTGAGCTGGTGGAAGACGATAATTTCATCGATCCGGTTCAAGAATTCGGGCCGGAAGGTTTTGCGTAATTCATCGAAAACATTTTTCTTCATTCGCTCATACTCATTTTCTTTATCCTCTGCCGCTTTGAATCCCAGAGTGCCGGCCCTCCTGATTGTTTGAACCCCGATATTGCTGGTCATAATGATTACGGTATTGCGGAAGTCAACAGTACGGCCTTTGGCTTCGGTCAGCCGGCCGTCTTCCAGTACCTGTAGCAATATATTGAATACATCAGGGTGGGCCTTTTCGATTTCATCCAAGAGCACAACTGAATAAGGTTTCCTGCGTACGGCTTCCGTCAATTGCCCTCCTTCCTCATACCCTACGTAACCCGGAGGTGCCCCGACAAGACGGCTAACGGTATGTTTTTCCATATATTCACTCATATCGATGCGAACCATGGCATCTTCATCACCGAACAATACCTCTGCCAGTGCCCGGGCCAGTTCTGTTTTACCTACTCCTGTAGGTCCTAAGAAGATGAAGGAACCAATTGGCCTGGAAGGATCCTTCAAGCCGGCCCTGGCCCTGCGTATGGCCCGGGCAACGGCACTTACTGCCTCATCCTGGCCCACCACCCGCTCATGGAGTATTTCCTCCATCTTCAAGAGCCTTTCAGATTCCTCTTGGGCCAACTTCTGCACGGGTATGCCGGTCCAGCTGGAAACAACCTGGGCAACGTCTTCCTCGCCCACCACCAGCTCTTCTCCGTTATTAGTCTCTTGCCATTCTTTCCGCTTGGATTCCAACTCCGACTTAAGCTTTTTCTCCTGGTCCCTTAATTTTGCAGCCATTTCAAATTCCTGGTTATTAACAGCTGCTTCCTTTTCTTTGGTTATCTCCTCCAGTTTTTTCTCCAATTCCTTTATATCGGGCGGTGTGGTAAAGGCCTGTAACCTAACCCGTGAACTGGCCTCGTCAATAAGGTCAATGGCTTTGTCAGGCAAATACCGGTCGGTAATATAACGATCGCTCAATCTAGCCGCTGCCTTCAAGGCCTCATCGGTAATCCTTACCCGGTGGTGAGCCTCATACTTGTCCCTGAGCCCCTTGAGAATTCGGATAGTTTCTTCCACGGTGGGCTCTTCTACGGTTATTGGCTGGAAACGTCTTTCCAGAGCGGCATCACGCTCTATATGTTTCCGGTACTCATCCAGCGTGGTAGCACCGATACACTGAAGTTCCCCCCTGGCCAGTGCGGGCTTTAATATGTTGGCCGCATCTATGGCTCCTTCCGCAGCACCGGCACCAATTAAGGTATGCAATTCATCAATAAACAAAATTATATTGTTGGCGGCAATGATTTCCTGAACTACTTTTTTCAGCCTGTCTTCAAATTCACCCCGGTATTTGGTCCCGGCAACAAGGGAAGCCAGGTCCAGGGTAACCAAACGCTTATTACTTAAAACCTCCGGAACATTACCGGCAACTATGCGCTGCGCAAGTCCCTCGGCAATGGCCGTTTTCCCTACCCCGGGTTCACCGAGAAGTACGGGATTATTCTTGGTACGGCGGCTTAAAATCTGTATTACCCGCTCAATTTCCTTGTCCCTGCCTATCACCGGGTCAAGCTTATCTTCCCTGGCCAAGGCAGTTAAATCACGCCCGAACTGGTCCAGGGTAGCTGTTCTACCTCCCCCGGCATAATGTCCCCGTGCCTGGCCGTCGGGCTGCTGAACAGAGCCGAAACCGCCAAGCATCTGCATCACCATCTGGCGCACCTTGTTATGATCGGCACCCAGGGAAGTCAAAACCCGGGCGGCTATACCTTCACCTTCCCTAATTAATCCCAAAAGCAGGTGCTCGGTACCTACATAATTGGTACCCATGCGACGTGCCTCATCTACCGCCAATTCCAAAACCTTCTTGGCCCTGGGAGTAAGGGTCACTTCTCCCGTGGGATTACCCTGCCCTTTTTCAACGATCTGCTCCACCTTACTCCGCACGGTATCGGCATCGATTCCCATTGAACTTAGAACTTTCGCGGCAACTCCCTCACCTTCTCGAAGAAGTCCCAACAATATATGTTCCGTCCCTACATAAGGGTAATTAAGTCCCCGGGCTTCTTCTTGCGCCAGAAACAACACCTTCTGCGCTCTTTGAGTAAACCTGCCGAATAACATGGATCATGCACCTCCTCAATTGAATATAACCCAGATTTTCAATTTTAATCTTGGGCTTTATTAAGCTTTTCCCTGATTAATTTCGCGCGGCTGACATCCCGCTCATAAGCAGAAATATCTTTACCTGCCATTTTTATCAAAAATGCGGGGCGGGTTAAAACCATTAGTTCCGTTATCAGCTGTGGCTTTACATTCTTAATTATCTTAAGGTCTATTCCCAGCCGCACATCGGAGAACCGCTTCATGGCCTCATCAGACGATATTAACCGGGCGTGCTTGAGAATTCCGTATGACCGCCCTATCCGGTCTTCAAGCTGCTCCCGGCGATCTCTGTATAAGGCTTCCCTGGCGGCCCTCTCCTGCTCCAGTAACTGCTTGGTCACAGACACAAGATTTTGAATTATTTCCATTTCCGTATGCCCTAAGGTAACCTGGTTGCTTATCTGGAACAGGTTGCCTGCAGCCTCTGTCCCTTCCCCATACAGCCCTCGTACAGTAAGACCCAACTTGGATACCGTTGCCAGTACGTTCTTTATCTGG
This sequence comes from Desulfofundulus sp. JL263-se, assembly GCF_056316025.1. Classification (NCBI taxonomy): domain Bacteria; kingdom Bacillati; phylum Bacillota; class Clostridia; order Eubacteriales; family Peptococcaceae; genus Desulfofundulus; species Desulfofundulus sp. JL263-se. The sequence goes on from NZ_CM149993.1 coordinate 2,996,098, forward strand.
TCCGTATGAACCAACCCCGGCAGGTGCACCATTACCGAAGCCCTTAATCCGGTACCCACGTTGGTGGGACAGGCAGTCAAATAGCCGAGTTGCTCTGAAAAAGCGTAATCCAAAGTTTTTTCCAGGCCATCATCCAGCTTATCAACCTGCTCCCAAGCTGATTCCAGCTGCAGGCCGGGCAGAATACACTGTACTCTGAGGTGGTCCTCCTCATTTATCATTATGCTCATGACTTCATCATCCCTTAAGGCAACAGCCTTTTTTTCATAATCTTGAAGCAAATCAGGACTTATAAGATGCTTTTCTACTAATATTTGCCTTTCTACCGGACTTAATTCACTCATTCTGCTTACCTCGAGGCGCCCGGAAGTAAATTTTAATTCTTTGTTTTCCAAGGCCAAACTTACTGCATGAATAACCTCATCGGCTTTATCTACTGACAACATATGAGGAAAGGCAAAATGGGATAAATTACGCGCCACCCTTATACGACTGCTAATTACTATGTCATTTTCCGGTCCCGAACCCGTCATCCAGTTGCTATAAGCCCTGTTCACCGTATCTTTGAGAGCCATTTTTTATCCCTCCTGCTCCAGCTGTTTTTCCAGTTCCCTTATGGAATCACGCAACTGTGCCGCCCTTTCAAACTCTTCTGCTTCCACCGCTTGCTTCAACTGGGCGCGCAATGACTCGATCTTTCTATTTAATTTAATCTTATCACTGGTTCTCTCCGGCACTTTACCATTATGATAACTGGTGCCGTGAATGCGCCGAACCAAGGATTCCAGGGTGTTACCAAAAGTGTTATAACAATTCCCACAACCCAAAAGTCCTCTTTGGGCAAACTGGCTTTCGGACAGCCCGCAAACTTCACACCTGTTAACCCTTGGTGATGTTTTAGTAAAGTCACCGACTCCAAAGGAGTGCCCCATCAATCCACCTAAGAAATTATGGAAATTTAACTGGGGCATAAAACTGAACCCCTGTGGCTGCAGTTCACTGGCACAGGATTTACAAAGATTTAATTCTTTCTTTTGCCCGTTTATAATTTCCGTGTAATGTACCGTGGCCTGGTTTTTCCCACATTTTTCACAAAGCATTGCTTTTCACCTCCATTACTTTTCACCATTTTGTAAAACCGTTATTAATATGCTTTTTAAAATATTTGCCCTTAGCTGGTCTCTGGCCGGCAAGCCTAAGCGCAATACCTGCCGGCTCAAGGCAGCCTTAATTATTTCAGCCTCCCGCCTAGTAAGAAGACCTTCTCTAAGAATTCTCTCCACAATTCCGAAGGAAGGACGCTCGGCTATGGCATCGCCAATTAGATCGCATAATTCTTGTACCAAATTTAATTCCTGCGAAGCAGGTACTTTAGTTATACGAACATAACCACCACCACCCCG
>NZ_CM149993.1:3000000-3104521 GCF_056316025.1 Desulfofundulus sp. JL263-se
AACGGAGCGGATTTGCCTGCCCCGCACCCTACAGGCTTGGACGCGCTTTTCCAGCCGCGCGCTTGGCCTACCCTCCTGCGTCACCCCTTCCTCAATCGGCCTGCCGGTGGCATCGGACTCTCAACCGATTCCCCATCGCCTACGCCTCTCGGCCTCGGCTTAGGCCCCGGCTTACCCTGGGCGGACGAGCCTTCCCCAGGAACCCTTAGGCTTTCGGCGGGCAGGATTCTCACCTGCCTTATCGCTTACTTATACCGGCATTCTCACTTCCCAGCAGTCCACAGCTCCTCCCGGTACTGCTTCTGCCCGCTGGGAACGCTCCCCTACCCCCACCACTCAATCCCTTGAGTGCTGGGCCACGGCTTCGGTACTGTGCTTGAGCCCCGTTACATTTTCGGCGCAGGGCCACTCGACCAGTGAGCTATTACGCACTCTTTAAATGATGGCTGCTTCTAAGCCAACATCCTGGTTGTCTCGGCAACCCCACATCCTTCCCCACTTAGCACAGTTTCGGGACCTTAGCCGGTGGTCTGGGCTGTTCCCCTCTCGACCACGGATCTTTGCACTCGCAGTCTGACTCCCAAGGTCCAATATCCGGCATTCGGAGTTTGATTGAGTTCGGTAACCCGTGAAGGCCCCTAGCTCAATCAGTGCTCTACCTCCGAATATCACCCCTTGAGGCTAGCCCTAAAGCTATTTCGGGGAGAACCAGCTATCTCCGGGTTCGATTGGCATTTCACCCCTACCCACACCTCATCCACCGCCTTTTCAACGACGGTTGGTTCGAGCCTCCACGCGACTTTACTCGCGCTTCACTCTGGACATGGGTAGATCACCCGGTTTCGGGTCTACTCCGGCGGACTTATGCGCCCTCTTAAGACTCGCTTTCGCTGCGGCTCCAGACCTCTGGCCCTTAACCTCGCCCGCCAAACGTAACTCGCCGGTCCGTTCTACAAAAAGTACGCCGTCACCCAGCACTCAACCCAACACTTAAGTTGAGTGCCAGGGTTTGGTAAATACTCCCCAAATCAACACTCTGTTCCCTTAAATGCTTGGTTGAGTGCTGGGCTCCGACTGCTTGTAGGCATACGGTTTCAGGTTCTCTTTCACTCCCCTCCCGGGGTGCTTTTCACCTTTCCCTCACGGTACTATCCGCTATCGGTCGCTAAGGGTATTTAGCCTTGGGAGGTGGTCCTCCCCGATTCCCGCGGGATTCCCCGTGCCCCGCGGTACTTGGGATCCTCTCCAGGTTAATTCGCCCTTTCGCCTACAGGGCTTTTACCTTCTCCGGCGGAACGTTCCAGTCCACTTCGGCTAGAACTCCTTAACCCCTTCGGAGAGTCCCGCAACCCCGGCAGCTGCATGCCGCCGGTTTAGGCTGGCCCCCTTTCGCTCGCCGCTACTCAGGGGATCGCTCTTGCTTTCTTTTCCTCCGGGTACTTAGATGTTTCAGTTCCCCGGGTGCCCCTCCCGCACCTATGTGTTCAGTGCGGAATGATACCGGTTTGCGGTACCGGGTTGCCCCATTCGGAAATCCACGGGTCTTCGCCTGCTTGCGGCTCACCGTGGCTTTTCGCAGCTTGCCACGTCCTTCTTCGGCCCTTAGCGCCCAGGCATCCACCGTACGCCCTTATTAGCTTGACCTACGGTATCTTACCTTCTCTACTGTGCAGTTCTCAAAGAGCAGGTACCTGGTGGAGATGACCGGACTCGAACCGGTGACCCCCTGCTTGCAAGGCAGGTGCTCTCCCAGCTGAGCTACACCCCCACACTTGGGATGTGAGAAGTGAGATGTGGGAAATGAGAATTTACTTTCCCACCTCCAACCTCTCACTTCCTACTCCTCAAATGGTGGGCCTGGATGGACTTGAACCATCGACCTCACGCTTATCAGGCGTGCGCTCTGACCGACTGAGCTACAGGCCCATATTAATTATTGGTCGCTTGTCGCTGGCCGTTGGTTATTATAACAACTTATAATAACAACTTTCAACGTATATTTTTTACCAACGACCGCTCACTGAAACAAACAACCACCTTGGTCTTTCAAAGGTCTTTCAAAACTAAACAGTGAACCCCGGTCTCTTAAGCCCCCTCTGTTTCCCGCTCTTTCGCAAAAACTCCTTAGAAAGGAGGTGATCCATCCCCACCTTCCGGTAGGGATACCTTGTTACGACTTCACCCCAATCACCAACCCCACCTTCGACGGCTGCCTCCCTTAAAAGGGTTAGCTCACCGGCTTCGGGTGTTGTCGGCTTTCGTGGTGTGACGGGCGGTGTGTACAAGGCCCGGGAACGTATTCACCGCAGTTTGCTGACCTGCGATTACTAGCGATTCCGCCTTCATGCAGGCGAGTTGCAGCCTGCAATCCGAACTGAGACCGGCTTTTTGGGATTCGCTCCGCCTCGCGGCTTCGCTGCCCTCTGTACCGGCCATTGTAGCACGTGTGTAGCCCAGGACATAAGGGGCATGATGATTTGACGTCATCCCCACCTTCCTCCGTCTTGTCAACGGCAGTCCCTCTAGAGTGCCCACCCTCCCGTGCTGGCAACTAGAGGTAGGGGTTGCGCTCGTTGCGGGACTTAACCCAACATCTCACGACACGAGCTGACGACAACCATGCACCACCTGTCTCCGCGCCCATAGTATCACTATGGAAAACCGTATCTCTACGGCTGTCGCGGGATGTCAAGCCCTGGTAAGGTTCTTCGGGTTGCGTCGAATTAAACCACATGCTCCACCGCTTGTGCGGGCCCCCGTCAATTCCTTTGAGTTTCAGTCTTGCGACCGTACTCCCCAGGCGGGGTGCTTATCGCGTTAACTACGGCACTGATGCCTCAGCGACACCAACACCTAGCACCCATCGTTTACAGCGTGGACTACCAGGGTATCTAATCCTGTTCGCTCCCCACGCTTTCGCGCCTCAGCGTCAGGTCCAGGCCAGAGAGCCGCCTTCGCCACTGGTGTTCCTCCCAATATCTACGCATTTCACCGCTACACTGGGAATTCCACTCCCCTCTCCTGCCCTCAAGCCGAGCAGTTTCAAGAACACTCCTGCGGTTGAGCCGCCGGCTTTCACCCCTGACTTGCTCGGCCGCCTACGCGCGCTTTACGCCCAGTAATTCCGGACAACGCTCGCCCCCTACGTGTTACCGCGGCTGCTGGCACGTAGTTAGCCGGGGCTTCCTCCAGGGGTACCGTCACCTCTTCTTCCCCCTGGACAGAGCTTTACGACCCGAAGGCCTTCTTCGCTCACGCGGCATCGCTCCGTCAGGCTTTCGCCCATTGCGGAAAATCCCCCACTGCTGCCTCCCGTAGGAGTCTGGGCCGTGTCTCAGTCCCAGTGTGGCCGGTCACCCTCTCAGGCCGGCTACCCATCGTCGCCTTGGTGCGCCTTTACCACACCAACTAGCTAATGGGACGCGGACCCATCCAGAAGCGGCGCTCCCGCACCTTTCCTTCTACTGCCATGCAACAGTAAAAGCTCATCCGGTATTAGCACCGGTTTCCCGGTGTTATCCCGGTCTTCCGGGTAGGTTATCCACGCGTTACTCACCCGTCCGCCACTAGGCACTCCCCCGTCCGTCCCGAAGGACTTCCAAAGGCTGCCCCGTTCGACTTGCATGTGTTAGGCATGCCGCCAGCGTTCGTCCTGAGCCAGGATCAAACTCTCCATCTATTTATCCGGAAAGTTTAATCTCTTATCTCCAAGGGCTCTATCAAAACCAGGGTCACTGTTCAGTTTTCAAAGACCTTTTGTCATGCCTCGGGTTCTTATGTTAGCATAACCTTTGATAACTGTCAAGCCAATTTTTTAACTTTTGGATCGGAACTTTTCTCAATTATCTAATTTGGCTTGTGTAATATCGTTATCTCGCTTAACAATTAAGTATAGTACCATAAGAACCTTTAAGTGTCAACATTCAAATTAAGCCGCTTTAAATGTTTTTAAGGCCCGGGATTTAATCCCTGGGCCTCATTAGCGGAAACAATATGACATCTCTTATGGATGGAGAATCGGTAAGCAGCATAATTAGCCTGTCTATCCCTATACCCAGTCCTCCGGCGGGAGGCATACCGTACTCCAGGGCAGTTATGTAATCTTCGTCCATCATATGGGCCTCATCATCCCCAGCCTTGCGCTTGTCCAATTGGCGTAAAAAACGTTCCTTTTGGTCAATGGGATCATTTAATTCCGAAAATGCATTGGCTATTTCCCAGCCGTTGATGAAGAGCTCAAATCTATAAGTCAATTCCGGCTGATCTTCTTTTCTCTTGGCCAGGGGGGATATTTCAATGGGATAATCCATAATAAATGTAGGCTGAATAAGGTGGGGTTCAACTTTTTCTTCAAAAACTTTGTTTAAAATGCTACCCCACCCGTCGGCCTCTTCTACTTCCAGCCCCATGTCTTTGGCCACTTTTTGGGCCTCCTCTACTTCAAGCCGGGTAAAGTCCAATCCGCTATACTGCTTTACCGCTTCCAGCATAGACATTCTTTCCCACGGGCGGGCAAAATTTATTTCTTTCCCCTGGAAGTTTATTCGGGTGGTGCCAAGGATCTCTTCGATCACGGCAGATATCAGCTTTTCCGTAAGGTCCATCATATCGTAATAATCGGCATAAGCCTGGTATAATTCCAGCATGGTAAATTCGGGATTATGTTTGGTACTTATCCCTTCATTGCGAAAATTACGGTTAATTTCAAACACCTTTTCGAAACCGCCCACAAGCAGGCGCTTAAGGTAAAGCTCAGGAGCAATGCGCAAATAAAGATCCATATCTAAAGCATTATGATGGGTTATAAACGGCCGGGCTGCAGCACCACCTGCTATGGGGTGCATCATGGGTGTTTCTACTTCTAAAAAACCTTCTTCTGTTAGGAAATTCCTAAGCGCCTTTATTATTTTACTCCTTAATATAAATGTTTGCTTAACATCAGGATTAACAATTAAATCTAAGTACCGCTGCCTGTAGCGCAAATCCACGTCTTTAAGCCCGTGCCATTTTTCCGGCAAAGGGCGCAGGGATTTTGCCAGTAAAACCAGTTTTTTTACTGCCACGGTTACTTCGCCCGTCCGCGTTTTAAATACCGTTCCCCTGACGCCCACTATATCTCCTATATCCAGGCCTTTAAACAATTGATAATTTTCCTGCCCTAAATCATTTAAGCGGGCGTAAATCTGTATTTGACCCGTTGCATCCTGGACGTTGGCAAAGCCGGCCTTCCCATGACCGCGCTTGGCCATTATCCTGCCGGCTATGGATACATTTTTATCAGCATATTCCTCATAATTTTCTCTTATTTGCCGGGCATGATGGGTAAACTCAAATTTTTCACCAAAAGGATTGATGCCGGCATTCCTGAGTTCCTCAAGCTTCTCCCTTCGCACCCGCATCAGCTCATTATATTTTTCCTTATCTGTATCTGTCAAATCATCACATACCGGTTCCGCTCCGTCAAATTCCCTGCTATTTGCCATAGCACTCCCTCCGGGTTCTTATAACTTCACCTGTATATCAACAAGCACAGGAGCTCTATACCGTACTGTTAAATTAAATTTTAATTCGGCGGAAGTCTTTAAGACATTATATCTAATATTTGATACTTAAAAACACCTGCCGGAACAGTTATTTCTACCACGTCACCTTTTTTATGGCCAAGAATGGCCTTACCAACGGGAGATTCATTGGAAATTTTATTTTCATCCGGTTCCGCCTCCATTGAGCCCACAATGGTATACTGGATTTCATCTCCGGTCTCAATGTCTTTTAACTTTACAGTGGATCCAATAGAAACTTCATCTGTATTGGTATCTCCGATGATCTTGGCGTTCCGCAACATTTTTTCTAAAGTGATAATTCTGCCTTCAATAAAGGCCTGTTCATTCTTGGCATCTTCATACTCAGAATTTTCACTGATATCCCCAAATTCAATTGCCTGCTTAATTCTTTGAGCTACTTCCCTGCGGCGAACAGACTTTAACTCTTCCAACTCATCTTCAATTTTTTTAAGGCCGCCTTTAGTCAAAATGACTTCTCTATTCTCACTCATAAATTTAAATCGTCTCCTCACCTAAAGTAATTTTTAACTTCAATTACAAAAAAATATATTGCATTTCCCCAGATGTTATTCAAAAAAAGAGCAGGAGAAAATATACTCCGGCCCTCAATCTTACAACGGCGTATGAAAACACTGCAAAAAAAATTTGCAGTGCACCATATCCCCGGCTAAACTTTTTAACATTATATGAGCCATGGTATTGTTTGTCAAGGCAATAATAAAAGACGAGGAGCATACCTAATTTGCAACTTTCAACTTCATTTCCGCATTTCTTTTTATTGTCTCTATTTCCTCCATAGTAACTGCCCTCTCAAAACTTCTAAAGCCCGCCAGTTCAAATCCATGTTTTTCGGCCAAGCGCGAAATTTCTTCCACCTGCTCCAAAGTTAAATCCCTACCCAAGGTAAAATTCTCATAGCGCTCTTCCAAGGCCAAAATCATTGTTTCCGACATGCAGGCATAAGCCATGCCCGGAGGAAAACCAAAATTAAAATTAAATTTTACCGGGCCCGGCACCTTTACAACTCCTCCCTCAATAACCAATACGTCATTTCTCTGTTCGGCCACCTGCCTGGAAACATTGCGGGGCCTGCTAACATCACAAACAACCGCTCCCGGCATAAGATCTTCAGGGCCGATAAGGGAATCTAAGGCACTGGTTACAGCCACCACCACCTGAGCAGATCTAAGAGCACTTTTAACATCTGAAGTTATCTTCGCTGCCAGGCCGGTCTCATACATTATGGTCCGGGCCAATTGTTCCAGCCGTGACCGCTGCCGGGCCACCAGGGTAAGTTTATTTACTTCTTCGGCCAACAGCCGTGCACACACCCTGCCGATGGAGCCTGTGGCGCCCAGTACCACCACCCGTGCCTTTTTTAAATCATGTCCCATCAGCTTCGCTGCCTCCCGGATCCCCTGCATGGCAGTGGCCACGGTATAACTGTTGCCTGTGGTTACGGCAATATTAAGTTCCCTGGCAATACTTATACCGGCATCCCCTACCACGGAAGTAAAAGCCCCCAGGCCAAGCACCTTGGCCCCCAGTTTTTCTGCCAGTTTTCCGGCTTGAATGATTCGCTTTATTACATAGTCTTCAGGCAATTCCATCATTTGTCTCGCAGTAAGAGGGCAGGAAATAAACCAGCCCTCCACCGAATTGTAAGGTGATTCAACTCCGGTAATTTTTGAAACCTGAAGGGGGGGAAGCACCCGTAAAAGTCTCTCCACCAGAGAAGCAGGCATGTACTTTACAAAACCAAACTTCCGGGCAACATCTTGAACATCCAGTGGATGAATTATAAAGGCAAAGGAACCCATTATTAATTATCTCCCTCCCTGCAGGCTCAGTCCTTAATGGCCTCTAGCAATTCTTTAATTTCCTGTACATTTACGTACTTATCTTCTTGAATAGGCGATTCCCCAATTTCAAAACCTATAACGTCCTTATCCATTACCGCTTCAGCTATCTTTATCCTCTTGTTGGAACCAATGATAACAATGCGGTCATAGCTATGCAACCTGGCTACCATGTCCATAATAGCGTTAAAAAGGTCCAACCCGGTTTTTTCTTTAACAAATTGCCACCTTTCCTTCTCCGTCATCAAAAAAACGAAATCAATACCCATGGATGCCAGGACATTTTCCAACTCTTTTTTGTTGGCTATAGGAAAGCCTATGACGGCAATCCGCCTGCCCTTCCTGATTTCCCCAAGGCTCTCCAACCTGCTTATAAAAGTACGGTCAATAGATAACCGCTGGGCGACCTCACTTTGGGAAAAACCCGCCTGGCGGAGTTTTAGAATTTCCTTTATGGATTTATCAATCTTTTTTTTACTGATGACCTTTTCACCGATTCTTATAAAATCCATTTCCTTTCCCTAACATTTTATCCCCTTAGCAGAATTTTTATGTGCACAACTTTGTGTACAAAACCTATTTTAGCTAAAAATACCAGTGTTGGCAAGAAAAAAAGTATTGTTGCCGCTAATTTACCTGTAACATTACCGGGCAGCGGAGATTTGCCCCCCCCTTAACCCTGGACTGGCGAGATTTTTGCTCCCGGGAAAAGCTGGAAGCCCATGCCATGCATCTGGAGAATGTGGGAAATAAAGAGGGTGGTGTCCATGTGCGAAAGGTTATCTCAGAGGGGATGGGGGATTAAAGCCTGCATCTCCAAAGATGCAGGCTTTATTAACAGCATGGGGCTGGTTAATTTTTCTATTGTTTTTCTAATCCAAAAACGCCAGCAATATCCCCCTGAGTTCCTCCAGGGATTTGGCCTTGTTTACCTGTTCCCGCAGGCGGGCGGCACCCGGCATTCCCTTCATATACCAGGCAGCATGCTTCCTCATCTCCCAAAGGGCCGATTCCCCCTTGTCTTCAACCATCAAATCCAGGTGCCGCAAGGCCGTGGCGATTTTTTCCCTTTTCCCGGGCCCGGGAGGTAAAATTCCCGTTTGCAAATACATAACCGTTCTATTGAAAATCCAGGGGTTTCCCAGGGCGGCCCTGCCGATCATAACGGCGTCGCAGCCCGTTTCCTCCATCATTCTGGCCGCATCCTCGGGACAAAAAATATCCCCGTTGCCGATAACGGGTATGGATACCTTTTCCTTAACCGCTTTAATAATATTCCAGTCCGCTCGCCCGCTGTAAAACTGGTCCCTGGTTCTGCCGTGTACAGTTACCGCCTTTGCCCCGGCATCCTGCACGGCCATTGCCAGTTCAACGGCGTTAATGCTGTCGCCGTCCCAGCCCTTACGCATCTTAACGGTAACGGGCAGTTCCACTGCCTTTACCACTTCAGACACTATTTTGGCCGCCAGGGCCGGGTTCTTCATCAAGGCCGCACCTTCCCCGTTTTTCACTATTTTGGGAGTGGGACAGCCCATATTAATATCAATAATGGCAGCACCGTACCGGGATACAATCTCCGCGGCACGGGCCATGTATTCAGGATTGCTGCCAAAAATTTGCACACTCACCGGGCCCTCTTCGCCCCTGCAATCCATTAACCGGTAGGTTTTTGCATTTTTATAAACCAGGGCCTGGGCACTGACCATTTCAGTGCAAACCAGGGCACACCCGGCTTCCCGGGCCAAAATACGAAAAGCCCGGCAGGTTACTCCGGCCATGGGGGCGGCAACCACCGGGTTCTCAAGGGGTACACTTCCAATATGCACGTATTTACCTCCGTGGATTTAAGATTTGTTCCTTTCGTATATTATTCTCAATCCTTTAAGGGTTAATAAACGATCCACCTTGTCTATCGTCCTGGATTCGGCGGAAATCAAGCCGGCCAGGCCGCCGGTAGCCACTACCATTGGATCTCCCTTTAATTCCTGCTTCATGCGTCGTACTATTTCGTCCACCTGGCCGACAAACCCGTAAAAAATACCCGACTGCATACTGTTTACGGTGGTCTTACCTATAACGGAAGGGGGTTTTGCTATTTCCACCCGGGGAAGTTTAGCCGCCTTGGCAAATAAGGCCTCGGTTGAAATACCGATACCGGGGGCTATGGCGCCTCCAAGGTACTCTCCGCGGGCGGATATGGCACAAAAGGTAGTGGCAGTGCCGAAATCAACAATAATTAACGGGCCGCCGTAAATCTCGAAGCCGGCCACCGCGTTAACAATTCGGTCTGCTCCCACTTCCCTGGGATTTTCATACTTTATGGGCATGCCCGTTTTAATGCCCGGGCCCACAACCAGCGGGTCAACCCCCAAATACTTTTGGCACATTCGTTCCAAAGAGTAATTCAACGGGGGAACCACCGAAGACAGAACTACCGCCTTAACCCGGGATAAAGACAACCCTTTGGACTCAAACAGGTCCCGTAAAAGCATCCCGTATTCATCCGCCGTGCGGTGGCTGGCAGTGGATAATCTCCAGTGTACCACCAGGCGGGATTCTTCAAAAATACCGAGCACAATATTTGTATTTCCCACATCAAAAACCAGTAACAAATTAATCCCTGCTTTCCTTGCTTCGTTGTCCTAATTCTATCAAAGGCATATTTCAGGTGCAACTTCAGAAAACATGCCCTTACTTTCAATAAAGGCACTATTCAAAGAAAAAAACGGCCGGGCGGCTTTAAAGCAGCCCGGCCGGCATTCTTCATTTTGCGACACCTTCAGCTGCTTCCCTGCATGTCATATTTTCCTTGAGACAGGCGCAAGTGAACCGCCCTGGCCAGTCCCGCAGCTACCACAGCTTTCAGAATATCCCACCCGACAAAGGGAATAAAGCCAATTTTTAATACTTCCCAAACGGGAAAAGCTTTGCCCATGTAAAAATTAAGTACCAAGTAAAGGTAAGGAAGGCCTACCAGGTATATTGCCGCCATCCCTGCCAAAGTGGCCACCACGTACCGTGCCAGCCCCGCTGAATCATTCCCTTTAATTACACGCCCGGTTACATAGGCCGCAGCTACAAAGCCCATGATAAATCCAAAGGTGGGCTGCAGGATATAGGCGGGCGTCCCGAAGGGCGGCTTTTCAAATACGGGCACTCCTACCAGGCCCAAAAGCATGTATACCAGCATGCTCAGGGCTCCCAGTTTGGGCCCCAAAATACACCCCGCCAAAACTACTATAAACGGAACAATGCTAAAGGGAACTATTGCTCCTCCCAGCCACCTGAAAATCAGGGCTCCCACGGCAGCCAGGGCGGCAAACATGGAAACCAGCACCATATCCCGGGCTGACAGATTTTTCACTGAAATTACCTCCTTTAGATAGTAAACCACTTACAATCTAACAGTTAACGATATAGATAAAAAACTTACTCATTATTCTCCCGCAGGGAAACCTCCCCGGCCATAAATCTTTTTAATCCCCCGCTGTCCAGCCTGACTACAAGGGACCCGTTTTCATCTACATCTTCCGCCCTCCCCTCTACTACCTCTTTAAAAGTAGTAACTTTCACCCTGCGCCCCAGGGTAACATTCCAATCTTTCCACTGTTCCAAAACGGGCTTAAACCCCCTGGCAAGCCATTCTTGATACCAGTGGTCCAATTCCCGGAGAATAACCTGCAGCAACTTGACCCGGTTAATCTTTTTTCCCGTTTCCATAGCCACCGAGGTAACTATATCCCGTAATTCCCGGGGAACATCCTCCCGGGTAATATTTACATTGAGGCCGATACCGAGCACTGCATAATTTATCCGATCCATATCTGCATTCATCTCGGTCAAAATCCCGCACAATTTTCTCCGCCTGCCGTTTCCCATAAGTAAATCGTTAGGCCACTTGATTCCTGCGGTCAGGCCTGTTTCTTTATAAACAGCCCTGGCCACTGCCACGGCAGCCACCATGGTAATCTGCGGGACATCCGCCGGATTCATGCGGGGCCGCATAACCACGCTAAACCAAAGGCCCTTGCCTGCGGGAGAAAACCAGGCACGGCCCAGGCGCCCCTTTCCTGCACCCTGTTCTTCGGCAATAAAAACACCCCCGTCGGGAGCACCTTCCCGGGCCCATTCCTTGGCAAATTCATTGGTGGAGCCCACACTAGGGGCATAGCGTATTTCCCTGCCTATTACCGAAGTGCCCAGGCCCGCCCCCACTTCTTCCGGGTAAAGCCGGTCAGGTACGGAAACCAGCCGGTACCCGGCATTGGAGCGGGCGTCAACTTCATAGCCCATATTCCGGAGAATTTCCACCTGTTTCCAAATTGCCGTTCGAGACACGCCCAGCTGCCGGCAAATTTGCTCCCCGGAAACATAATGGGAGCTGTTCTCTTTTAAAAGCCGGAGTAAGTCTGCCCTTAAAGCCATCGGCTCTCTCCCCGTTAAAGATTTATTGCTCAACATAATGTTATAAAATAAATATTTCCAACCTTGTCAACTGATATACTTTAAAAGGTTAACAAAGAATTGTTACTTACAAGGCCCGGTGCATCCTGTAAGTCAATTATACAGGCACCGGCCCTGCTTAAGTACTGGCTTCACGCCGTTTCACCGTGAACTTCTCCCTCTACTACCTTCTTGATTTTGTTTTGCTCATCTACCAGGATTACCTTCGGGCGAAATTCAAGGGCCTCCTTTTTATCCATCATGGCATAGGAAATAATAATTACGGTATCCCCCGGCTGCACCAGCCTGGCAGCAGCCCCGTTCAGGCATATGATACCGGAGCCCCTGGGTCCTTTTATGGTATATGTTTCAAACCTGGCGCCGTTATTAATATTTACTATTTGCACCTTTTCATTGGAGAGTATGTCCGCCGCTTCCAGTAATTCTTCATCTATGGTTACGCTACCCACATAGTTAAGGTTGGCTTCGGTTACCGTGGCCCGGTGAATTTTTGACTTGAACATGGTAATGAACATTTCTACGACACCTCCACCATGGTGTTGTCAATCAGCCGGGTTTTGCCGAACCGGACAGCCAGGGCAATCAAAATCCGGCCCTTTAAAACTTTCAAGGGCCTAAGATCCGGAATGCCCAGTATTTCCACATAATCTATATCGGCAAGGGGCTCGGATTTAATTTTATTTACTATTTGTCGGCGCAGTTTCACCGGGTCGGTTTCCCCGTTTTTTATCCTTTCCTCTGCCTCCCGGAGACTGCGGTATAACACGGTGGCGGCCTTGCGCTCCTCCGGGCTTAGATAAACATTTCGAGAACTCATGGCCAGCCCGTCATGTTCCCGCACAATGGGCCCGGTGACAATTTCAACGTTCATATTCAAGTCCCTTACCATTTGTTTTATAACCATTACCTGCTGGGCATCCTTTTGGCCAAAATAAGCCCTGTCCGGCTCCACAATATTGAATAGTTTTGTCACCACCGTGGCCACACCCCTGAAATGTCCCGGCCGCGAACGCCCGCACAGGGGCTTGGAAACCTCTTCAACTTCCACGTGGGTTTGGAAGCCGGAAGGATACATTTCCTCTGGCTCCGGAGCAAAAATAACATCCACCCCCACATCCCTGGCCAGCTGGACATCCCGCTCGAAATCCCTGGGATATTCGGCATAGTCCTCATTGGGTCCGAATTGAGTGGGGTTCACAAAGAGACTCACCACCACCAGGTTACAATCCTTGCGAGCGGCCCGCATTAGGGAAAGATGGCCTTCATGAAAATATCCCATAGTGGGCACCAGCCCTACGGTGCGGCCGGCGGATCTGGCCTCGCGGATAACGGATTTTACTTCAGCAATTGTTCGGCAGATGATCACTTAGTCTCTCCCCCACCTTTAAAGGCTTACCAACGCAGTTAAAAGGACCGCCTTAATATAACTTCTTTAAAACCTCTTCATTCATGTCAAACTGGTGTTCTTCGGCGGGAAATACGCCTTCCTCAACTTCCCGCTTGAAGGTTTGGAGCGCTTTCCGTATATCCTCCCGGACATTAATGTATCGCTTGGCAAACTTGGGGCTGAAACCGCCCACCAGACCTATCAAATCGTGGGTTACCAAAACCTGGCCGTCACAGTAGGGCCCTGCCCCTATGCCAATTGTGGAAATGGCTAATTTTTCGGTAATCAATTTGGCCAGCGGGGTGGGAACACACTCCAGCACCAGGGAAAACGCCCCGGCGTCCTCAACCGCCCTGGCATCCGCCAGCAGTTTCCGGGCCGCCTTTTCATCCCTACCCTGAACCTTATAGCCGCCCATCTGGTGAATGGATTGCGGTGTCAGTCCCAGGTGCCCCATTACGGGAATACCGGCATCCGTTATGGCTTTTATTATTTCCGCCACTTCCTGCCCGCCTTCCAGCTTCACGGCCTGGGCGCCCGCCTCCTGCAGCAGCCGCCCCGCATTACGTACAGCCTCTTTCTTGGAAACATGATAAGACAAAAAGGGCATGTCGGCTATTACTATGGCCCTTTTCACCCCTCTGGTAACCGCTTTGACATGGTGAACCATATCGTCCATGGTAACGGGAATGGTTGATTCATATCCCAGCACCACATTACCCAGGGAATCTCCAACCAGTATGGCATCAATACCCGCCTCATCCACCAGCTGGGCCAGGGGGTAATCGTAAGCGGTAAGCATGGTTATAGGTTGACCTTCTTGCTTTTTAGCCCGAAAATTTGCCGTAGTTACCCTATCTTTCAATCCAAGCATCTCCTTTTAACATTTTTATCAGGTGTTTTCCCTGATTGGCGTCAATACTCCCTTTTTCCAGGGCCACCCGCACGGTGTATTCGCCTAATTGCCTGTACAGTTCCCTTTCCTGCCCGCTCACCTTCTCCAGGGCCTCCAGGTGTCCTTTAACGGTGGGGACATCTCCCCGGGCCAGCGGCCCGGTAAGTGCCTTTACCGGCCCCGCGCGCCTGATGTTTTCCACCGTTCCCCGCACAAGGGGAAGTAATGCTTTAAAGGCCTCCTCTCTGGAAAGGCCGAAGTTTCGATACAATCCGGTGGCAAAGTGCATCAATGAAACCAGGTAATTGGACGCTATACAGGCGGCAGCGTGATAGAGGGGTTTATCCCTGGCATCAATAATAAAACTTTTGCCGCCCAAATCCTTTACAATCCTTTCGGCAAGTTTTACGGCGCCCTCATCACCCTCCAGGGCGAAATAAGAGCCGGGCAGATTTTCCATGGCCCCCTCCACTTCCGCAAAGGACTGCAGGGGGTGAATGCTGACTGCCAGGGCCCCGGCCTCCCTCGCCCCGTGAAGTTCACCTGAAGGATGTGCACCGCTGGTATGGGCCACAATCTGCCCCGGCCTGTACCCGCCGCCCGCAGCAATTCGGGCTGAAACAGGGGCTATTTCCCGGTCCGGAGTAGTCACAAAAACCACCTCTGCGTCCCGGGCGGCCCGGGCGCAGTCCTCAAATGCGGGACAGTTCAACCTCCCGGCCAGCCTGGCTGCAGAATCCAATGTCCTGCTGGCCACACCGGCCACGGCATAACCCTTCTTATGTAATAATATGGCCAGGGCGGAACCCACTTTTCCCGCTCCGATTACGGCTATACTTGGCTTGCTCATACCCTCTCCTTTCCCCGGGCAGACCGCAAAAAACGTTAAAATGCCCTCCGGGCACATTCCGGAGGGCATTAACAGCCACCAGTTTAAAGCACCCGTCTCGGTCCGCTTCCGGCTCCAAGCGGAATGTTTTTTGTTATTTTAAGGAAAAAACAACGGAAGGTGCGGTTCCACAAGGATACCGCCCTTTTCGTCAATAATTTTAACATATCATTATTTTTTCGGCAACGTTAAGTTTTAAAAAATTATTTAAAGTTTTTAAATTTCAAGAAATGTTTCTATTTAATTGATTCCCCGCCCCGGTAGTGATAAATTGGAAAACGTAATACCACAAAAAGCAGGTGTCCGGTCTTGAAATTAATAGATATCAATAACATTTTAATACATGCCGGGACGTTACTTGCCGGCAAATCCCTGCACCCTGTTAAAAGTGTTTACGTGGAGATCAGGAACGGCATCATCACCGGCATTAAACCGGAAAGAGATAGTAATAACCCCGGAAAGGAAGTACTGGACCTGTCCCACTTCACCCTGCTACCGGGACCCGTTGACTGCCATGTACACCTGGCCCTGGACGGCGTGGATTTTCGGAGGTGCCTGCAAAAGTGGGAATCGCCCTCGGAAATGGAACGGCATATCAGGAAACAGCTTAAAAATAACCTTGAGCACGGAATTACACTGGTAAGGGACGGGGGGGACAGGAAAGGGCAGGTACTGGCTTTTAAGGCCGGGATAAGCCCAAAGCCCTGCATAAAAGCCTCCGGAGCGGCCCTCCGGGTGAGGGAAATGTACGGGAGCTTTCTTGGCCCCGGCCTGGAGGAACACCAGGTGCGGGAAGCTGTTTCCTACCTGGCCCGGAAGGGAGCAGACCAAATCAAGGTGCTTGTCTCCGGGGTGGTGAGTTTTAAGGAATACGGGCGCGTGGGCCCGCTGCAGTTCGACCTGCCGGCTTTAAAAGAAATCGTCCGGGCAGCCCGGCACCACGGGCTTAAGGTCATGGCCCACGCCAGCTCGGACCGTGCAGTGGAAATCTGCGCCCGCGCCGGGGCTCACTCGGTGGAACACGGCTATTTCCTCAGCGAGGATACCCTTAAAATTATGGCTGAAAAGGGTATTTGGTGGGTTCCCACCCTGGTCCCCGTAGCTAACCAGTTAAAAGGAGCCCGAGCCGAAAAACTGTCCCCGCAGGAAAAAAACACCATTGAAAAAACCTGCAAGAAACACCAGGAAATGCTCTGTACAGCCCGCCATCTGGGCGTTCCCGTGGCCGTGGGCACCGATGCCGGGGCCACCGGGGTCCTGCACGGAAAAGGCTTCCACGAGGAACTGCGCCTCTACAGCGAAGCGGGACTCTCCAACCTGGATATTTTAAAGGCCGCCACTATTGAAGGCTCCAGGCTGCTGGGGCTTGATTCAGGCTTGGAAGTGGGGAAACCGGCCCGGTTTATAGCAGTTGAAGGTAACCCCTTAGAGGATCTAAGCGTTCTTAGAAATCCCGCCTATGTGGCTTTGTAACGATTATAATTACATACATACCAAAACCAAAACTCTATAATTATTTCCGGTCAAATTGAGCACCGGTCACAGAGTAAATGCCACCTTTCTATCCCCTGCTCCCCTTTTAAAACCTCTGCCAGCTCCGCAGCCAGTTTCCCCCCGGGAAGCACCAGGTGAGGGGCCAGGTCGGCCAGGGGAACCATAACAAAGGCCCGCTCACACATCCGCGGGTGTGGCACTTCCAGGCCCGGCTCTGAAATTACCTGCCGGCCGTATAAAAGCAAATCAAGGTCCACCACCCGGGGCCCCCAGCGAATTGTGCGCTTCCTTCCCAGGCGGTCTTCTATCTCCAGCATTTCCGCCAGGAGCTCCCGGGGCCCCAAACTGGTTCTTATTTCCGCCACAGTATTTAAAAACCAGTCCTGCTCCGTATAACCCACCGGTTCGGTCCGGTAAAAGGGTGCCAGCGCCTGTATTTCAACTCCGGGTGAATCCCCGAGCATGTTCAGGGCCCGGTAAATATAGCCGGCTTTATCCCCCATATTGGACCCCAGCCCCACGAAAACACGCTCCCCATTCATCATTTTTCAACATCCCCGGCACGGCGGGTTATTTCCACGGCCATATACGAGAAGTGACCGGGCACGGGGGCCGACGGCTTTTTTACCTTAACCGTAACCTGCCGGACAGGGAACCGCTTTATTATAGCCGCGGCAATATCTTCGGCCACCGCCTCAATTAGCTTGCGGGGCTTACCCTCAACTATTTCCCTGGCCACCTCAAAAACCTCGGCGTAACTGACTGTGTGGGCGGGGTCATCGGTTATGCCAGCCTTTTTCAAATCCAGGTCCAATTCCAAATCAACAAAAAACCTTTGTCCCAATTCATTTTCTTCCGGAAGTACGCCATGGTACCCGAAAAATTCCATACCCTGCAGGATAATCTTGTCCACGAAAAACACCGCTTTCCCTTTATTTCCTCACCATGGCATCGGTCATCCTGGCCACCCTGACCATTTCCTTCACGTCGTGCACCCGAACTATATCGACACCAAAGGTAATGCCCACCGCCACTGTGGCGGCGGTGCCTTCAACCCTCTGGTCCACGGGCAGATCCAGGGTCTTTCCAATCATGGATTTGCGGGAAGTACCCAGGAGTACAGGCTGTCCCAGGCAATCCAATTCTTTAAGCCTGCGCATTACTTCCAAATTTTGCTCCAGGGTTTTGCCAAAGCCGATACCCGGGTCGATAATGATTTTTTCCCTGGGTATACCGGCCTCCTCCGCCATGGCAATGCTTTCCCGGAAATAGGCAATAATATCACCCATCAGGTCCCGGTATTCGGTACCTTGTTGGTTATGCATAATCACCACAGGTGCCCCGTACTGCGCCACCACGCCGGCCATATCCTTGTCCGCCCGCAGCGCCCACTGATCGTTTATTATATTTGCGCCAATCTCCAGCGCCCGCCGGGCCACTTCTGCTTTGAAAGTATCCACCGAAATGGGGACCTCTATTTCCTTGACCAGCCGTTCCAGCACCGGCATTACGCGCCGCAACTCCTCATCCAGCCCGACGGGAGTATGCCCGGGCCTGGTGGACTCGCCGCCGATATCAATTATATCTGCCCCTTCATCCACCATTTGTCTGGCCCTTTTAAGCGCATCCTCAACATTGACATACCTTCCGCCGTCCGAAAAAGAATCCGGCGTAACGTTCAGTACACCCATTACCAGGGTTCGTTTACCAATGATTAACGTCTTTCCCCGGCAGTCCAGGGTATACGGGCGGCGCCCCTCCAGATTTTCCAGCGCGGCTTTTATTTCCCCGGCCAGCCGGGCCAGGCCGAAGGGCTGCATCTTCAATTTGGCTACAAGCCCGTCAAACTGTTTCAAGGTACCCATGAGCAAAAGGTCCGTCTTTTCAACCGACCCGTCCACGGTCCCGCGGGCAACTGCTGCTTCTCCTCCCCGGCTGAGCATTTCTTGCTTTATTATGTTGGCCTGCTTGGGCTCAAGGCCGGGAACTTTCAGCACCCGGTGAACGGCTTTGGGGGCCATCAAGCGGCACCCCACGGAGTCGCTGCCCACCCGGGATATTTCCTCCCGTGCCTCTTCCTGATTGGATAACACAACATTGCGTACCGAAAAAGACAAACCCTATCCCTCCATACGAAGAGTAATTATTCATAAAAAATGAAATTAGAGAGGATTAACAGGATAGAACAGAATAAAATCAATAATATCCTAATTAGCCTCATAATTTTTTAAAAATAGATGTTTTTTGAATAAAAAAGTTTAATTAGGTATTAAAAATTATCAATTAAATTCATAATTTATATCCAGTTAATCCGGTTAATCCTGTAATCCTGTCAAAAAATTAAAAATTAATCCTTTATCTTAATAAAGCACCCCCCCGGCTGTTTCCATCCGCGCCAATTTCTTACACTCGTCCCGCACCTTACAATTCCAGCAAGGGCGAGCCAAGTCATCAGCCCTCCGCAAGTATCCTCCCAGTGGCCCGCCGCCGGCGGCACCAGTTCGGTGCTGGGATATGGCCCGGACTATCAGGGCTATTTCCTCCCCGTCAAACCCGGCATCTTTAAGGACTCCTTCGGCCAGTTGGGCCCCTAGCCGGGCATGGTCTTCACCGGTATCATATTGCTGCCACCGCCCAATATCATGAAGCAACCCGGCAGCATATACCACTTCTTTAACTTGCTCTTTGCCGGCGCCGGGAATAATTTCACCTGCTGCTTGTTCTTCCAGCACCAGAATATAACATATGCGGGCCACATCAATTAAGTGCTGCCAATCATGGCGACAAAAGCGCCTGTTTTCTTCCCGGGAGCAATTGAGGGCCAAACACTTCTGGAAAAAAGCATTTTTTAATATTTTGTAAATCCTGTGCATAAAACTCCCCCACCCCGTGACCTTCCGCAACCAAATAACCCCGGTTAACAAGCCGGGGTAATTAAAAAATAATTATTGCTGCTTTGCCGGGCCCCTTCGGCAGCGCCACTGACGGCCGAAGGGCTTGCCCTTGTCGTCCACCCGGTATACCCCGGGATGCGAACATTTGGGGCAGCCGCCCCGCTCCTTACCGCAGGTGGTTTCCCACTCATGGCCACACTGCTCACACCTGAAGCGCTTCATAATAATTTTAAAGTGGCCACCCTCCACCCTTATGGCCTTACCTTCCACCAGGGCCCGGGCAACCTTTGCCCGGGCGGAAGAAAGGATCCTGTGATAAGTAGGGCGGGAAATTCCCATCCTTTCCGCGCACGCCTCCTGTTCGAGGCCTTCCACGTCCTTTAGCCTGATAGCTTCCAATTCCTCCACGGTTACTGAAATCTCTTCCAGATCCCGCAGGGGAACCCCGGCGGGCTTAAAAAAGGTTAATTCAGGCATGAACTCAACACGCCGACACTTAGGTGGTCTGGACATGATTATGCACTCCATTCCGTTTAATTAGGTTAAACATTTTTCACCGTCTACAGTTTTAATTAATTTTATATGGTTCTATTTTAAACAATTTTTCTCCTGCGGGATAGTTTTAAAAATTGTTTAATTCTAAAAAAAATAAATAACTCCGGGCCTGAGCCCGGAGTTATTTAACATCGGCAAGCGCTTTTTTAGAACAAGCCTATTACCTTTCCGGTTTCGGTATCTACATCGATTCTCCGGAAAGCCGGATCAGAGCTGGTGCCCGGCATCAAGCTGATGGTACCGGTCATCGGGCAGAGGAACTTGGCTCCGGAGTAAACCAGAACGTCACGAATCGGAAGAATCCAGCCCTTGGGTACTCCTTTAAGGTTCGGGTCATGGCTCAAGCTCAGGTGAGTCTTAACCATCATGGTAGCGTAGTCCCTAAACTTGGGATCTTCTTCAAACTTCTTGGCCTTGGCTTCGGCTTCCGGGGTCCAGGAAACGCCGTCGGCACCGTAGACTTCTTTGGCAATTACTTCTACCCTTTGCCGCAGCGGCATCTCAAGAGGATAGAGGAACTTGAAGTCTACCTTGTCATTGCAGGCATCGATAACAGCATCGGCCAGCTCCAGCGCACCTTCCCCGCCCTTGAGCCAGTGCTCGGAAACAGCGCAGCGGGCACCCGCCGCTTCTGCAGCCCTGCGGACAGCCGCAATTTCATCCTTGGTATCGGTATAGAAAGCGTTAATGCAGACCACAGGATTGATACCGGCTTTCTTGACGATATTGATATGATGGATGAGGTTCTCGCATCCCTTTTCCACCAGTTCCACATTTTCCCTGGTATACTCATCAGGCAGGGGACGGCCTGGTACCACCTTGGGACCGCCACCGTGCATCTTAAGGGCCCTGATGGTGGCCGTCAGTACCGATACGTTGGGAACATGCCCGCTCAAGCGGCACTTCACGTTCCAGAACTTTTCAAAGCCGATATCGGCGCCGAATCCGCTTTCAGTTACATGGTAGTCGAACATCTTCAGGCCGATGCGGTCGGCAATAATGGAGGACTGGCCTATGGCGATGTTGGCAAAGGGACCGGCATGCACCAGAACAGGCTGGTATTCAACGGTGCTCATCAACGTCGGGTTAATGGTATTCCTCATCCAGGCACACATGGCGCCGTCAACTTCCAGGTCGGCAGTGGTTACAGGATTACCCTTCTTGTCATAGGCCAGGGTAATCTCACCCAGTCTCTTCCGCAGGTCCTTCAAATCGGTGGCAACGGCAAGAATGGCCATAAGCTCGGAGCTAACGGCAATGCCGAACTTGGACTTCATCATGTAGCCGTCCATTCTGCCGCCGATGCCAATTATGATGTTGCGCAGGGCCTGGGCACAGAAATCGATAACCCAGCCAAATTCCACATTGGTGGGGTCAATATCCAAGCGCTTCAAGTTGCGCTTGGCCAGCTCGGCATCATCGTAGTTTCTTTCATGCTGCATCCTGGCTGTAAGGGCCACCATAGCCAGGTTGTGGGCATTCATGATATCGTTCAGGTCACCGGTAAGCCCCAGGGAAAATTCAGTCATGGGGATGGCCAGGGCGTTTCCGCCTCCTGCAGCCGTACCCTTGATGTTCATGGTGGGACCGCCTGAAGGCTGGCGAATGGCAGCGCCTACATTCATTCCCCTCTTACCCAGGCCTTCCACCAGGCCCATAGTAGTGGTGGTTTTCCCCTCGCCCAGCGGAGTGGGGGTGATGGCGGTGACCTCTATGAATTTGCCATCGGGTCTGTCTTTCAAGCGCTCCATTATTTTCATGAAATCAAGCTTGCAAATTCTGCCGTAAGGAATGATTTCATCCTTTTCAAGTCCCAGTCTTTCCCGCCACTCATCAGGAGTGGGCATATTTTTTTCCGCGGCCTCGGCTATTTCGTAATCTTTCATTTTAGTTGGATCGTAAGGCATTATCTTTCCTCTCTCCTTTCTTAAAAAATAATTTAGGTGCTACTAGCAAAAAGCACTACACGGCCTCGATTCCCAAATTCTACCTCTCACCCCTTTTAATGCTAATTAAATATCCTACCCCTTACCCTTTGCTTCGGCCTTCGAAATGAATTTTTGCAAAGGGACTATAAACCTTTCGTGCCTTCCCTTCCCAATTAGCTCTTTATCGTCACGGGCCTCTACTTTAAATACAAGGCGGCGGCCGTCAATTTCGATCAATTCAGAAGTAGCCACCACATTCATTCCCTTTGGTGTTGCCGCCAGGTGCTCCACCTCCAATTTGGTTCCTACAGTGGAATAACCATCGTCCAGCAATGGATCCACTGAAGAGAGGGCGGCTTTTTCCATCAGACCTATCATGGCTGGAGTAGCAAAAACACTTACACTCCCACTGCCGTAAGCAATTGCCGTGTTTTCATCAGTTACAGCGGCTCGGGCTTCACCCTTCAGTCCTACTGCAAGCTTACTGCTGCCCATATAACTAAACTCCTTTGGTACCATAGTTTTGTTTTATAGACATTCGTTACATTCTCAGAGAATTCCTGCTAGTGATAAAATTTTTTTAATTATATTTATTTTAAGATTTACTAAAACTCCGCCAGAATGCCCCCCATTTTAACCGGGACATGAATGGCGGCTTTAAAACATTATTAGATAAAATAAAATGTGCCTGGAAATTAGTTTATCTTGTACCAGCTCAATTAATACAAAAAACGGCTGATACCACCTCTTAAGCGGTTAATGGTTGGTGGTTAGCCGTTGGCATAAGATACCAGGAGAATTATTCATAAATCCAGATTTCTGCGGCCAGTTTATAGTCCACTAACTCTTCCGGTCTAAAAAAGAGGTTTATTTCTCTTTCAGCACTGGCCGGAGAATCGGAGCCGTGCACGATGTTACGCCCTATATCCAGGCCGAAATCCCCGCGGATGGTTCCCGGGGATGCTTTTTGCGGGTCTGTGGCACCCATCATCTCCCGGACGGCAGCGATGGCATTCTTACCCTCCAGAACCATTGCCACTACCGGGCCGGATGTAATATATTCCACAAGGGCATCAAAAAAAGGCTTACCCTTATGCTCACCGTAATGTTCTTCAGCCAGTTTTCGGGGTATTTGCAGCATCTTCATCCCCACAATTTTTAATCCCCGGCGCTCAAAACGGGAAATCACCTCCGCTATCAAACCCCTTTGTACTCCGTCGGGCTTGACCATTACATATGTGCGTTCCAAATCGAATCCTCCTTTTTTAACACATATTTTTATATCAAAACTTTTAGATTAATCAACCTCAACCCCAAGGCTGCAGTCGTAACTGCGGCCTTTCAAAACTATGCCTTATGGGCCTCTTCCCCTGCCTGTTTCATCAATTCTTCAAATTCTCCGGCCTCTATGGTCTCCTTTTCCATCAACGTCTGGGCCACCAGATGGAGGGTATCCATGTGCCTCTCCAATATTTCCTTGGCCCGGTTATAACATTGCTCTATTATCTTGCGGGCCTCCTTGTCAATTGCCGCAGCTACTTCCTCACCGTAATCCCGGTCCCTGGCAATATCCCTGCCCAGGAAAACCTGCTCATGTTTCCTGCCCAGGGTCATGGGTCCCAATTCCTCACTCATACCGTATTCCATGATCATTTTACGGACCAGCTCCGTCGACCGCTCCAGGTCATTTTGGGCCCCGGTACTTATTTCTTTGAGCACCAGGCTTTCAGCGACTCTTCCCCCTAAAAGCATAACAACCTGGTCCAGCAGCTGCGACTTGGTCATGTAAAAACGATCTTCTTCAGGTAGCAAGAGAGTATAGCCGCCGGCTCGTCCCCGCGGGATAATGGAAACCTTGTGAACCGGATCGGTATGGGGAAGCAAATAACCCAAAACAGCATGACCTGCCTCGTGATAAGACACCAGGCGCTTTTCAAAATCACTGATAACCCTGGATTTCTTTTCTGGCCCGGCAACCACCCGTTCAATGGAACTTTCCAGCTCGGCCATCCCGATCTTCTTTTTATTATGTCTTGCCGCCAAAAGAGCCGCTTCATTTACAAGATTTTCAAGATCTGCCCCGGTAAAGCCCGGCGTTCTTCGGGCCAGAACGTCTACATCCACGTCGTCATCCAGCGGCTTACCCCTCATATGAACCTTCAAAATTTCCTTCCGCCCGTTGATGTCGGGAATATCCACGGTGATCTCCCGGTCAAACCTTCCGGGGCGCAAAAGTGCCGGGTCCAAAATGTCCGGCCGGTTGGTGGCGGCAATAATTATAATACCCTCATTGGGGGCAAAGCCATCCATCTCCACCAGCAGCTGGTTCAATGTCTGCTCCCGCTCGTCGTGTCCTCCGCCAAGGCCGGCCCCGCGCTGGCGCCCTACGGCATCTATCTCGTCTATAAATACAATGCAGGGGGCATTTTTTTTAGCCTGCTCAAACAAATCACGCACCCGGGAGGCACCGACACCAACAAACATTTCCACAAAGTCAGAGCCGCTAATGCTAAAAAAGGGAACCCCGGCCTCACCGGCCACAGCCCTTGCCAGCAGCGTCTTACCGGTCCCCGGCGGGCCGTATAGCAAAACCCCCTTGGGTATTCGGGCCCCCAGTTCGTTAAATTTTTTGGGATTTTTTAAAAACTCCACTATTTCTTCCAGTTCTTCCTTAACCTCATCCGCACCCGCTACATCGGAAAAACGAACTTTTTTCTTATCATCTGTGTGCAGCCTGGCCCTGCTTTTACCAAAGGACATCACCCGGTTACCGCCGCCCTGGGTTTGCTGCATCAGGAAGAAAAACAGCAATACGAATACCAACACCGGCAACAGGGTGGTCAGGAGCCCCGTCCACCAGCCCGGCTCAGGGGGTTCGGTAACTTTGACCTCAACTCCCTGTTCCCTCAGCAAAACCTCCAATTGGGGATTGGGGTAGGTAGACCTGCTTTTAAATTCAGTATTATCCACTTTAACTCCGGCAATTAACAGGGTGTTATTTTCCGGCTGCAAGGTAACTTCACGTACCTGGCCCTTTTCCACCATGGCAATAAATTGATTGTACGTCCATTCATCAACCATGGCATCCTGGGGCGAAGCAAGGCGGACAAGGGCAACTATCACTAGTACTATTAACAAATAAATACTTAGATTTTTTATGACCTTGTTCAACAAAGCCACTCCTCTCCACGCTTAAAAAGCCCCATAGGCAACAGTTTACTATAATAATTTCGCCGCATCAATTATTATTTTATATCTCTTTAGAGCTGGAAATATCATTCCATAAAAATATTTCCCCTAATTTAAGGCCTTACCAGTCCGCACGCATTTCAGTGTCACCGGAAATGACGGAAAGATGCAAAAGTTTTTCCGAATCTTCGCTCACCTTATATTTTTCCCCCGGCCTTATTCCGGCAACCCAAACAATTTCACCGTTGCAAACCACCAGGGGAATATTATCCCTCTCCTCTCGGGGAATTTTTTTATCAATGAAAAACTTCTTAAGTTTAATTTTAGCTCCCCCCATTCCCAGGGGGGCAAAACGATCACCCGGCAGACGCCTGCGAACATAAAGCTCACCGTGCAATTTCTTAAAGTCAAGCAGAACCTCTCCCGGGGGCAAATTTTCGGGATCATCCGCCTGTGCCCTGGAAATAAGGCGTGCCCGGATAATAACCCCTGTTTCGGGAATAAAAACCTCCCCGGGTACGTTAAGGTGATAACAATAAGGGGGAATTTCCCTTATACGGCCGTCTTCCTTTTTAAATTGCAAATATTGATAACTTCTGGCTACCCGTATACCCTTCGGCAGGTAACTGACCCAACTTCCTTTACCTTCCTTTAACAAATTTAAAATATTTTCCAGATGTTCAAACCCCAATCCTGCCGGTCCCCCGGTCAATGTATTCCATAGTTTGCGTAGTACCCGGCGCTGCAATGCAGCCGGTTGGCTTAATAAAACATCCACGTCCAAGATAAAACAACCATCCCTGCCGGAAGTTACAGCTCTGGAATAAACCTTTTCGGCCTCACCTTCCAAAAATTCATCATCTGCCCGCAATATATCACTGGTCCTCAAAAGGGTAGCTGCTAAAGCCGGGTTATATTTCTCCAATGCCGGAATTAGCTCCAAGCGTATGCGATTCCTTTTATAAATTGTTTTTTTATTGGAAGAATCCACCCGAAAAAAAATATTATGTCTTTTGCAATAATCCTCTATATCTTCCCGGCGCAACCTGAAAAGCGGTCTAATGTAAAAATTATCCCTTACCGGCAAAAACCCCTTCAAGCCGGTTAAGCCGGAACCCCTTAAAAAATTCAAAACAATGGTTTCAGCCAGATCATCGGCATGATGTCCGAGGGCCACGCGGGCAGCCCCCACCCTCGAGGAAACCTGGGAAATTAAACGATACCTTACCTCCCTGGCCCCTTCTTGCTTGGACTTATTATATTTGGCACAATACTCTGGCACATCATATTCTTCTATAGTACTGGGAATGCCTAAAAACCGTGCGGTATCTCGAACCAGGCGGGCGTCTTCTGCACTTTCGTCTCCCCGAAAGCGGTGGTTTAAATGAAAAACATGCAGCTGAATCCCCAATTCTTCCTTTAAACGAAAAAGAATATGTAACAGGGCCATGGAATCAGGCCCCCCTGAAACAGCCACCAACACTTTTTGCCCGGAACTAACCATTTTATATTTTTTTATGGTTGCCAGCACCTGTTGGGCAACAGACATGTTATCACCGGTTTAATCCTTACCAGAATAATTTTTCAACAAAAAGGGGCATTTTCCTGCCGGAAAGTAATATTTGCATAAGAAAGGTGGCTTAAAAAGCCACCGCGAATTAATTTTTTACTTTTTCAACCTTGGCCACTATTACCGTCATATCGTCACGGCGGGAGCCGGCTTGAGCCAGGTTTATTATCAGCTCCGCCACTTCTTGGGGCTTTAACTCCGAGATTTCCTGTAAAACCTCGGCCAGCCAGTCCTCTTTGTCGCCAGGACCGTCATAGGCATCCAGCACCCCATCGGTAACCATAATAACCATATTGCCCTGGCTCAGCTGTTTTGAAACCGCAAAAACTTCCACCTCGTTCACAATACCCACGGGGAGGGAATTTGCCCGCACCGTTCCCACCTGCCGCCCCCTTACCACAAACGCCGGGGGAGCCCCTATTTTTACAAATTCAGCCTCTGCGCTGTATATATCCAAAATAGTCATATCCACAGTAGCAAAACTTTCCTCCGGCGAGCGCAACAAAAGAATAGAATTAACAGTTTTAATGGTCAAATCCCTGCCGAACCCGGAATCCAGGAGCTTGGCCGTAAGTCCCAGGGTAGTACTGCTTTCCACCGCCGCCCGGTGGCCGGACCCCATCCCGTCGCTTAAAAGCAGGGCAAATTTGCCCCCGGCAAGGGGCAGAAATAAATAACTATCCCCGGAAATGATGTTATCGTTCTTTCCGGCAGCGGCCACACCCAGGGAAAACTGGTACCGGGGATTAGGATATACCCGGAAACTGCAAAACTCTTTTCCGTCCTCCTGGCAGCAACACGTTGTGGCTACCGACATGGAACATCCCAGTTCCCTGGATAAAAAGGGGCCCACTTCATAGCGGCATATCATGTGCCCCCCACAGGAAGGCATGGTGATATACACCTCCGGATAATCGCCGCCGGCAACATACACCTCCAGGGAAGAAATTCTTATACCCATCCTTTTCAGTTTCTGTTTTATGTCCAGGGCCTTTTTTTTATATAACTCGCCCCCTGCTTCCAATTGAGTGGAAAGATTTTCAATGATCTCACTGATCCCCTTAAGTTGTTCGGAAACCAACTCCTTACTTTCAATTAGCCGCCTGGACCAAAAACGGTTTAACTTAAACATCTCGTAAAGGTAGGTTACGGTTATAACCAATTCCCTGGTCCTGTTACATCTTACCCTTGTCTCTTCATCCAAATCATCCACGGTTACCCGTCCATAGGTATCGGCAACGGTAAAAAGAGCCAACAAGTTTTGATAAGTTTTATAAAACTCTCTCTCCCAGCAGGCAGAATAATGTGAGCACCCTTTACATACCTTATTCCCCACTTCCCCGAAAAGAGCCTGCAAATCTTGCTCATCCGTAGCGGAATTCCCGGCAGCAGCCGCTTGCTCAAAATTACGGGCTATTTCTTTAAATACTCCCGACCACCGGCCCATTCTTTCCGCTACCAATTCCTTTATACTTTCATCAATGCCGCTCTGTTCGTTGCTGCCGCCCACCACCGGAACCAGGGAGTTTTTCAATTCATTGATCCACTTCCCAGGAATGCAAAAAAAGATAAGGGAAACAAGAACTGTTTGGGCCACAGCGGCGGTTAACTCCCTGTAGCTGGACATGTACATGGAAAGAATAATGTTGCCCAGCAGAAAGCCCACCACTACTCCGGGCTTGTCAAAAAACCGAAACAGCCCCGCCAGCAGCCCGCTAAAGGAATAAGCGCCTGCCACAGCTGGAAAAGAGGTATAAGCAAGTCCGGGGATAACCCCCACCACCGCACCGGCGGCAGCACCCAATCCAGCACCCCCTGTCAAGGCAGCTAATAAAATTAAAAAATAACTTAAGATACTTTTTAAGGAAAACAAGCCCCAGGATATTCCCTCTGTCCCGGCCACTACACCTCCTGCCAGGGCCATAATACAAAAAAGCTCTTCCCCTTTAAGTGCCCCCGGTGAGTGCAACATGGACAGGGCAGGGATGGCATTCATTATAAAAAGGGTAAACAAGGCGGCAAATACCGCCTCAAAGGAAACACTTATGTAATTATAAGGAATTGCACTGGTAAAGGCAAGAAAACTGCTCCGCACCACCGTTACCGTAACCAGAACAACAGCAGGTACAACCAGCCACGGGCGCTTTGTTTTCACCGGGATAAAATATATACCTAACCCGACAATGAGGATACAAATAATTTCCGCCAGCAAAAAATTCCCATGGATTACACTGCTGAGGCCTCCTGCAACCCCTGCAATGGCAAAAATACCTTTCAAAGGAAGGCTCCAGAAAACCCCAGCCACAAAAGCCACTCCAAAGGGATAAAGTTCTCCCAGCAACACAGCCCGGCCGAGAAAGAACCCGGCAATGACCACCAACAGGCTTTCAAGGTTAACGTTATTAATCAGATATAAAAAAAAACGGTTAAGAAGGCTTTTTAGAAAACCATTCTTCCGCCCGCGCCCCCTTGTCTTTTCCGTTAGTTTATGTTTTTGTTCTCTCCGGTATGGATAAATGGATTCGATTCTTCCAAACACGCATTACACCCCTTATACTACCTTCCTCCGCAAGGTTATTATAGTATAAGGGTAAAAAAATTTTTGTCATTTTTGGTAATTGCTTACATTTTTTCTCTCGACATTTTTTCCGCCTTTAAGGCCAGGCCATATAAAATGTCAGCTTCACTGACTATCATGGACGAAACTTCCAGGTATCGCATTATCAGGCTGACAATCCTTGTACCCGCCTCGATAATATCCGCCCGCTCAGGCTGCAGGCCGGGAATTTTTTTTCGCTCTTCTACAGTCATACCTTTAAAAATGTCCAACAATTCCTCCACCTTTTGCAGGGTAAGCAGGTAGCCATGAACCCGGGAAGGATCGTAAACCTTTAAGCCCAAGGATACAGCGGCAAGATTGGTTGCTGTACCGCCAACCCCCACCAATCCGGTTATTTTAGCCTTGCGAATTTCATCCATTACGGGCTTGAGAAGTCCTGTTATTGTACCGTCACTGTAATTCCCCTCGGTGGCCCGTACCGCTCCCACATTAACGCTTTCCCAATGCATTTCCCTTTCCGCCTGCCATATAAATTCCGTACTGCCGCCACCCAAATCAATTAACGCCATTTTGTCAGGCTTCCTGTTTAATCCGGTCAGCACCCCCTTGTAAGTGAAATAAGCCTCTTCCTTGCCCGACAGGATCCTTACATCCAGCCCTAAATTATCTTTTACCAGGTCCACAAATTCATTTCTGTTTTCAGCGTCCCGCACCGCGCTGGTAGCAGCTGCCAATACGCCAAGAGGTTTTAATTCCCGGGCCTGCAGCATAAATTGCTCCATTGCCCTCAACGTCCTTTCCATAGCACCGGGTAAAAGATATTTATTCTCAATTCCCTGGCCCAGCCGGGTAGTTATAAGATTTGTATGGAGAGGAACCACTTTACCTTCTTTTACATCAGCTACCAAAAGCCTTACCGAATTGGTACCCACATCAATGACGGCGACCCTCATCAAAATCCCCCTGCCTTTTAAATTAAAAATGAGCATTCCCTGCCGGGGAATGCTTTAAACGTGCCTCCAAGGGGCGGTATGAGGTCTACCCTTAATCACGGATGCTGGAATCCACTTCTTTTTTAGGAGGTTTTTCCACAAGCACAATCCGGGTTTCTCCTTCCTTTACAAGGCCCAACTTTTCCCTGGCCACTTCTTCCACATAAGCATCGCTCATCACCATTTCCAATTGTTTGCGAAGCTCGGCATTTTTCCTTTCCAGTTTGTTAACCTGTTCCTGGATTTTCCGCAAGTCCTGCTGCATGGTATAAAGGTTATTAAAGCGAACGCCTACAGAAAATATGGCATAAACCAATAGGAAAATTAAAAATACAACAGGCAACTTGCTCTTAGCCAAGTTAAACCTTTTTCTTCTCCGTAAAGAGCTTTTTCCGGAAGGATACATGAGCATCTTTTTCTGTGGAGGAACGTTCATAAATTTAACCCTCCTCCTGTTCTTCAGGCCCAAACAGCCCGAGACTATGCCCTGGAATAACTATCACTACTTCATATCCCTTTCCCCGCGCCCTGTTGTAAAGGGTTGCCACGGTGCTGGGGCTAAGGTTCAACCGTTTTGCTATGCTTTCAGAGGAATAACCCATCTCTTTTAAAGTAACTACTTGGCGCTCCCTAAAACTAAGTTTTTCCGCCCCTCGTATCTCAATCTTCAATACAGCCACCCCTGGCCCTTATGCCTGATTACAAAACGAGTACAAGTTGATTACACTTTTTCTACAAAGCATGAGTAAATCCTTCTTAAGCATGAAAAAATTGGATAGTGCCGAAATACTAATTATACCGGGACCAAAGTCACAAATTTGCTGTTATTTCTTTTTCCATATCCTGCTTTTAATCATTACCAAAAGGGAAAGAACCCTTTTGTAGTTATTTTTCACGGGTACCGGAATTGCCCGGGTTAACAGGCCGGTAAAAACGTCTAGAAATTTTGCTAATATTTTAGCCATTGTTTTAAAGGGCCACGTAAGCAGAAAATAAATAAACTTGAAAGGGGCCGTTACTAAAATCCAAATCCGGCCCATAAGCAAGACTGAAAAAGAAAAAGTTTTTTGTATTAATACTAAACCGCGCATAATCACCCGGGGGGAGTGTTCACCAAAAACCTTTATATATATACCTGCGCCCAGGGCCAACCCCAAAAGCATAAACCCCCTCACTTCCCCGTTATTACCTAAGAGCAATAATATAAATACAATTCCTGTTAATAAAATCCAAAATATAATGTCCCCGATTCCCAAAGCCAATTTCCTGAACCGAAAAAAACGGACAAGCGTTCTATATATATCAAAGAAAAATCCGGCCAGGCAACCGGCACCAACGGTTATTAAAAAAGTGCATACCTGTTGTTCCAAAGGCACCGCGCCCACTCCCCTTCCGCGGATATAAATTAAAAAGCGCCTTACGCGCTTTTTCAACTGGTTATTTAAGAATACGTTTTAAAAAAGTTTTACCCTTATCCTTTACTCCCTTTGCCGATTTGCCTTCGATAAATTGAATCAAAGAAATGAAACCTTCCACCGTTAACTTTCCTTTTTCCAGATTAAGTTCTGTAATATGCATACCTTTCCCCTTAAGAAGGAGGAAACCCATATTGGTATCCAGGGAAATTTCAGTTTCATCAAAGGTACCCACATGCTCTACTCCGTCCAGAACTAATCGCCTGCGGTCGGTCAGCTCCAACCGGTTTTGAAATCTATCTTCCATGCCCCATCACCTCTGACCGAAATCCGGCACTGGTATTAATCTATATCTATGCTGGTTCCTTTCCAATATGCAAAAAAGGTGGCCTGTTAAGCCACCTTTAATCCCATAATTTTTGTATGGCTATATTTTGGTAATAAAACTTAATAATATCTTCCGGAGATTTACCTTGCTGGGCCATCTTTTTAGCGCCCCACTGGCACATCCCTACGCCGTGTCCGAATCCTCTGCCTGCTATAACCAACCGGTCTTCGTTAATAAAAAAGTCGGAAAGAAGGGTAGAGCGCATTTTTTCGGAACCCAGCGCCAGACGGAGGTCCATAGCCTTTATGGTGGCACTGCCCAGCCTTAGTTCCATGGCCCGCCCGGACGGCCCTTTCCTGACTATTCGGGCAGAAGTTATGTTACCCGGGTCCCGGCCCGTTTTTTCTTTAATTGCCCTTCGAACTTCCGAAAGGGGAAATTCAGCCACCCAGTGCTTGTTCTCAGCAGTAGTTATAGCCAGGCACCCGTCCTTTACATTTGCCTTAATATACCCTACGGGCCCCTTTTGCTCTATAAGTCCTTCACTGGGTGCAGCACTAATACCGCCGTCACAGGCAGAAAACCATCCCCGGATATATTTACCGTTGTAAGTTATAACCTTGCCACGGGTTTTCTCCACGGCCTTTATTACCCTCTCATTAATTCTGGAGGGGGCGTAAGCCTGGAACTCTTCGTGATTGGTACTGGCATCTGCGCCATGGAACTTTCTCCCGGCGTTAATATTTTCCATGGTAAAAGTCCGGGTCAGGATAGCCTGGGCTGCCAGGGCATTAACAGGCCACGTGGGTTCCATTTCCCCCGCTACAACTCCGGCAATATACTCTTCCATTTTTATGTTTTTTATTTTACCTTCATCGGCCACATATAAGCTAATTGTAGGCTCTTTCGTGGGAGCCCCCTCCGGTTTTTTCTGTGGCTGGCCCGCACAGCTTGCTATCAAAAGGCAAGTGACCAGCAGGCCAATGGATACCATTATCAAAGGTCTTCTTTTCATGAAATACCCTCCCGTTATTTTTTTACCTTTTATTTTTTGTGGGAGGGCAATTAAATATGCCGCTGAAAAAAAAGAAGACCGGTTATTTTTAAATTTCATCTTTCACTTTATAATCTTCTATCAGTTCATAAAGACTTGCCGCTTCTTTTACCGAAACTGTATCTTTAACGGCTAACACTTTTATTGTCAGTCTCCGCTGCCCCAAATGTAATTTTAAGATATCCCCGGGCTTTACATCAGTTCCCGCTTTAGCAGGCCTGTCGTTAATAAAAACCTGTTTATTATCACAAGCTTCTTTTGCCAAAGTTCTACGTTTTATTATCCTGGATACTTTTAAAAACTTATCCAGACGCACCGGGCCGGCTCCTTTTTCCAAGTAACAAATTGGAACTTATTTGGCTACACTTTCACGCAATGCTTTTCCGGCCTTAAATACCGGCACCCTGGCGGCCGCAATATCAATTTCTTCCCCGGTTTGGGGATTACGGCCCTTACGTGCTGCCCTTTCCCGGATTTCAAAAGTACCAAATCCAACCAATTGCACCTTGTCACCATTAGCCAAGGCTTCCTGAATGCTCGCCAAAACAGCAGCTACTGCCTTTTCTGCATCTTTTTTGGTAAGTTCTGCCTTTTCCGCTACACTGGCAATTAACTCTGCTTTATTCATAAATACCCCCCTCAATGATTTGGCGTATACTACATGCGTACTATTCGCTAAACAGGCGTTAGTTCCTTCTTTTATGAAAATATTTCCTCGAAAATTCCCCCTAATTTTCTATCTTTTTTGCCCTTTCCCAAAGGGCATCCAGCTCTTCCAGGCTGCAGCAATCCAATTTTTTCCCCTGTTTCTTGACATTTTCTTCAACAAATTTAAACCTGCGGATAAACTTTTCCACCGTACCGTTTAAGGCCACTTCAGCCTCCACACCGAAAAAGCGGGAAAGGTTAACTACTGCAAAAAGTAAATCACCCACTTCCTGTTGAATCAAACGCCTATCCTTGGCCCGATAGGCCCTGAGCAACTCTTCCTGTTCTTCTTTTATCTTTTCCAGGGGACCCTGGTAATCAGGCCAGTCAAAGCCCACCCGGGCTACTTTTTTCTGTACCTTTGAAGCCCTTAAAAGAGCCGGCAGCCCCCGGGGAATGTCATCTAAAATGGATCTTGCCCGGTAATCACCGTCCTTTTCCCCCTGCTTTATTTTTTCCCAATTCTCAAGAACCTGGGAACTGTTCTCCACTGATACATCCCCAAATACATGAGGATGCCTGC
Source organism: Desulfofundulus sp. JL263-se (assembly GCF_056316025.1). NCBI lineage: Bacteria > Bacillati > Bacillota > Clostridia > Eubacteriales > Peptococcaceae > Desulfofundulus > Desulfofundulus sp. JL263-se. The sequence goes on from NZ_CM149993.1 coordinate 3,034,269, forward strand.
GGACCATTTTTTCGGTAATGGACTTCACCACGTCGTTTATGGTAAAGTACCCATTTTCTCTGGCAATTTGAGCATGAAAAACTATTTGTAATAATAAGTCTCCCAATTCTTCACAAAATTTATGCATATCTTCCTGTTCCAAGGCATCCAGCACCTCATAAGCTTCTTCCAGTAAATAAGGGGTAAGGCTATGGTGATCTTGCTCCCTATCCCACGGACAACCATTTTCCCCCCGCAGCCTGGCCATAATATCCACTATGGGGTCCAGGGGAAACCTGGCCTTAATGCTAGAAGATATATTATCTTCACCCAGGGGAGGGATATATACACTGGTTAAATGGTCGATCCAGTGCAGTCTATCTAACTGATATAATGGAATCTTTTCAATCTTTTCCAGCTGGGGAACACCTGCTGCCCTGATAACTTTTACCGGGTATTCGGGAGGATAATGCTCTAACAATTGCAATTTAACATCTGAGGCTATAAAACGGTCAAAAACCTGGTAAATTATGTATCCCACTCCGGGCTGTGGCTGCCACTCATCCATTTGCAGCCCGTCAACCAGTTCATTTCTTTCTCCTAACTCCGGACCGATGCGGGCATAAATAATATCAACAAAACCCATACTTGGAACTATTTTATACAAAATACCCCTTTCCTGTGCCTTTGATAAAATTTTTTCCACCGTTTTTTCTCCCATGAAGGGATGACCGGGCACGGCATATACCACCGGGCCGCTTAAAGATTCCTTGATTACCGACTCGGCAATTAAATCGTATACCTCTTCAAAGGAGGAACCTTTTTCATAACATTCATCATAACTTTTATAACTTATACCCTTGCTGTCAAGCCACTCCACCACGGGGTGCCGGACAGTGCGCAAAAGCAGCTTCTCTGCCTTTTTTATAACTTCCCATGCTCCCAGGGAAAGATGCTCAGGACTGCCCGGGCCCAAACCGACTACTACTATACCTTCCTTCAACAACAAAACCTCCAATACATTCCCAAATTGGACAAAACCCCCGCCTTATAATATACACCACTACACTCAAAACCGAAACCCGCCATCCGAATAAATACCCCAATAAAAAAGGTAACCCGTTTCCGGGTCACCCTTTACTGCTCCATTTGCTTGGCTAAAAAACCCGCAGCTGTTTCAGCCAACTTCAATTCCATTTCGCCCATCTTAACATCAGGTCCCTTTGAAGCTAAAATTACCGCTCCTATGGGATCCCCCTCAGCAATAATAGGGGCAATTACTTCCGAAGAAAACTTACACTCACCCTCCTCAACAATGGAACATTCCTTACAATGAGGATCTTCCCCCGGATTATTGATAATTACAGCCTTACGCTCTTCCATAACCTTTTCCACTACAGACCCTATTGGTTTATTCAAAAATTCTTTTTTGGGAGCTCCGGAAACAGCTATAATGGTATCCCGGTCCGCAATGCAGGCTATGTGTCCCAATGCTTCATGCAGCGATTCGGCATATTCCTTGGCAAAATCCCCCAATTCTCCAATGGGAGAATATTTTTTTAATATAACTTCACCATCTCTATCAACAAAAATTTCAAGGGGGTCACCTTCACGAATTCTTAGCGTTCTTCTTATTTCCTTGGGTATTACGACTCTTCCAAGATCATCAATGCGGCGTACTATTCCCGTGGCCTTCATGGCACCCTTCCCTCCTTTGGTTGAATAATTCCCTCGCGAATTACTTTTTAATAATAGAATTGCTTTTTGCTTTTTAATGATAGTATATAACGGGAAAAAGGGAATTATTCATTTTTTACCAATCCATAGTAAATTTATTTCACCGTTCACTGTTTCCTCTATTTTTTCGTAAAGCTGTTATGGTTATTCGAGAGTTTGTTTTCAATTTTTGCATCCTTTCTCAAATTTTCCATATAGTCAGCAAACTTTTCGGCACGGCGCATATCTTCCAGTTCAGCTTTTATCTGGTCTTTTACTTCCTCAAAGAGTTGTACCCGGGAAGGAATTATCTCTTCCAGCTTGATTATGTGATACCCGAACCGGGTTTTGACAGGGCTTTGCGTAACTTCTCCTTCTTTCAAGGCAAAAACCGCATCTTCAAACTCTTTCACAAATCCACCGCCACGGGTAACCGTTAAAAGACTGTCCTTGGTGTCCCGGTCTTCTGATTTTTCCTTTGCCAGTTGGGCAAAATCCGCTCCCTGCTTGACCTCCTCTAAAAGCCGCATGGCCTTTATCTTAGCGTCCAGCCAGGCGCGCTCATCCTCTGTTTTATTACTTTCAACTCCTACCAATATGTGCCGGGCTTTACGTTTTTCCGGCTCAGTAAATTTGTCTTCATTATCCCGGTAATATTGCTTTACCTCATCAGCAGAGACCGTCACACCGGCAGTTACTTCATCTATCAAATTTTTTATGGCCAGCTGTTTTTTTATATAATCTTCCAATTGCGGCTCATTAATACCGTTGGCTGCCAAAAACTTTTTAAATTGCCCTTCGGATTCAAAACTTTCCTTAATCTTTTTAATCTCTTGTTGAACTTCCCCGGAAGAAGGCTCAAGGCCTTTCTTTTTTACTTCCTGCAATAACAGCCTTTCATCTATCAATTGTTTTAGAATATCTTGACGCAGGCGCTCCAGGACATCCCGGCCTTCCTTGCCGGAAAAATCAGCGCCCTGGTTTTCCAGGCCCGTCTTGTACATTTCCACTTGCTTATCCAGTTCCTGTCGAGTGATATCTTCACCGTTGACGGTAGCCACTACTTTACTGCCGCATCCCGCAAGTAATAACAGCGCGGCAAATAAAACAACCATTAAAAAAAATAAGCTCTTGCGCATGTAAATTCTCCTCTCCCCTAAAAAACTACCCTCATTATATAGCAGAGAAACAACAGGCTTCAATAAATTAATTTTAAGCCAGCTTTTTCAAAAACTCTTGTAACTTTTTTAAAAGATCCAGAGGGGGCATTCCGGCATCCCGCAGCTTTAGACGTATCTCAAAACCTTCTTCCGAATTGTTAAATTTAATTCTATTGGGATATTCTTCTCCAATTCTTACTAATTTCTCGCCGCTGAGAGAATGTTCAGAAGAAAACTGAAACTTATAAAACCCTTGCTGCTTGCTAATAGTCTTAACTTTAAGCCTTCCGGCAATATTTTTGAGACGGGCCACTTCCACCAGATTCCTCACTGGTTCCGGCAAATCTCCAAACCGGTCAACCAGCTCTTCCTCAATTTCCATAAGTTGTTCTTCGTCAATAATTTTTGCTATGCGGCGGTACAGTTCCACCTTTTGATCGGTATCCGGTATATAGTGATCCGGGATATATGCTTCCACGGGCAATTCCACCACGGTATCCACCGGGCGGTCTACTGTCTCACCCCTCGCTTCCTGAATGGCTTCCTCCAGGAACCTGCAATACATATCAAAGCCCACGGCAGCTATATGACCGTGCTGTTCCGCGCCAAGCAAATTTCCTGCCCCGCGGATTTCCAGGTCCCGCATGGCAATCTTATATCCGGAACCGAATTCTGTAAATTCCCTGATAGCCGCCAGCCTTTTTTCAGCCACTTCATTTAGAACCTTATCCTTGCGAAAGGTAAAATAGGCATAAGCTATCCGCGTGGACCGCCCCACCCTTCCCCTGAGCTGGTAAAGTTGTGCCAGTCCGAAATTATCGGCCTCTTTTACTATCAAAGTATTTGCATTAGGTATATCCAGGCCGTTTTCAATGATAGTGGTGCATACCAGTACGTCGTAATTACCTTCCATAAATTCAAGCATTATCTGTTCCAGCTCATCCTCTTTCATCTGGCCGTGGGCCACTGCCAGGCGCGCCTCGGGCACCAGCTCGTGCAGCCAGGAGGCCACGGCATCCAGATCTACAATCCGGTTATGTACAAAATATACCTGGCCTCCCCGGCCAATTTCCCGCCGTATTGCCTCCCTTATCATTACCGGGTCCTCTTCCAGCACATAAGTCTGCACGGGAAAACGATTTTCCGGAGGTGTTTCCAGGATACTTGTATCCCTTACTCCTATAAGGGACATGTGTAACGTACGGGGAATGGGAGTGGCGGTCAGAGTTAAAACGTCAACATTGGTGCGCATCTGCTTCAACTTCTCTTTATGCACCACGCCAAATCGCTGTTCCTCATCCACAACCAAAAGTCCCAGGTCATGAAATTTAACATCATTCTGAACAAGGCGGTGGGTACCTATGACTATATCCACTTTTCCTTTGGCAAGATCTTCTATTATCCGCCTTTGTTCTTTTGCAGACCTGAAGCGGCTTAACATCTCCACCCTGACAGGATAACGGGAAAACCTCTCCCTGAAGGTGTTATAATGCTGTTGGGCCAGAATGGTGGTGGGCACCAGCACAGCCACCTGCTTGCCGTCCATAACGGCCTTAAAGGCCGCCCGGAGGGCCACTTCGGTTTTTCCGTACCCTACATCGCCACAAAGCAGGCGGTCCATGGGCCGGGGGCGCTCCATGTCTCTTTTTACATCCTCTATAGCCTTTAGCTGATCCGGAGTCTCCTCATAGGGGAAAGCGGCCTCAAAGTCCTTCTGCCACGGGGTATCGGGGCTGAACGCATGTCCCCTGGCCGTTTCCCTGGCAGCATAAAGTTTTAAAAGGTCGTCGGCTATTTCCCTGACGGCTTGTTTAACCCGGCCCTTAGCTTTGGCCCATTCAGAGCCGCCCAGGCGGGACAACTTGGGAACACCGGCTTCGGCACCAAGGTACTTTTGCAAAAGTCCCACCTGGTCGCTGGGAACATAAAGTTTGTCCTCGCCTGAATATTTAATTAGCAAGTATTCCTTGCGAATGCCACCGATATCCAGGGGGACTACACCCATATACTTTCCGATACCATGGTTTACATGTACCACGTAATCCCCAACCTTGAGGTCAACAAAAGGCTCCATTCGCCGGGCCGCTTCCTGTTTTACCCGAACCCGGCTCCTTCTGCGGGACTTAATTCGCTGGCCGTAAATATCTTTTTCTGATATAACTGCCAACCTGGCGCTAATCAGGTCAAATCCCCCGGAAAGGGTTCCACGGGTAATTATAATGTTACCCGGTTTCACTTCCTGGTCCAGGGACTCTGCATAAAAAGCATTCAGTTTACGGTCCCTCATTTCATTTAACAGAACCCTGCCCTGCTCTTCATTGGAAACCATCAACACAACGGCATATCCTGCCCGCCGCCAGTGAGAAATTTCTTCCGCCAGCATATCTGTCTTGCCCATAAAGCTGTGCATTGCCTTGGCCGTAAAATTTACTACCCCCTGAGGCCGTATAAATTGTGGCTGCCGGGGCAGGAAGGAAAAATATATCGCCCTGTATTTATTCAAGGAAAGTTCCAAGTGCTTCCAATCCAGATATCCTTCAAACTGCGCCGGCAAGGCCTTACCTTTAATCACCAGCTGGGAATAAGTTTCCGAGCGCTCCTTTTGTATGCTTTCGGAAATACTCTTACATCTTTTCGGCTCATCCACTAAAACCAGGGAACCTTCCGGCAAATAATCTATAAGATTTGCCGGCCGGGAATAAAAGTAAGGTAAGAATTGCTCAATACCGGAAAAATATACGTTATTATCAAGGTATTCCAGGATATCCTGCATGCCGTCCTGCAACCGCCTGGCTGCCTCTTCCGTTCCCCTGCGGGATAATTTACGCACCTGTATTTGGTACTGGTTCAATACCGTTTCCCGGGCCCGCTCCCAGCCGTTTTGAGATACCACCAATTCCAGGGCCGGCCCGACAGTTACCTGCAAAAACTTACCAGTAGAACGCTGGGTGGAAACATCGAAGGGCCGTATGGAATCAACCTCGTCGTCAAAAAATTCAAACCTGAGAGGTTGCTCAAAGGCAGGGGAATAAACGTCAAGAATCCCCCCCCTGAGACTAACCTGTCCCACCGATTCCACCATATCCACCCGCTCGTAACCTAAAGCCACCAGCTTTTCCAGTAGTTCCCCCGGGTCCTGCCTGTCACCTACAGCCAACTTAATCCTGGCCCCGCAAAAAACCTCCTTGGGGCAGAGCCGGCGCATCAGCGCCTCCGTTGAGGCCACTATAACCTTCTTCCCTTCCCTTTCATCACATACGGCATCAAGCACTTTTAATCTCTGGGTTAAAACCTCACGGTCTTGAGCCAGTACAGGAAAGGGAAGAAGTTCCAATACCGGAAAGTGAAAAACAGGGATATCCAGTAAAACTTTTAAATTATCGGTAATCTCACCGGCCTCTTTTTCACCCGGTGCAATAACAAGCGTTACCCCGCCGGCGCGTTCGGCCAGGCCGGCCATGATATAATCCCTGCAAGAAGAAGTAACACCAAATACTATTTGTCGTTTTCTGTTTTCTTTAAAACTTTTTTCCAATTCTTGAAACTCAGGGGTTTTGTATAAAGGTTTTAATAGTCCGCTCACATCTAATCTCTCCAAAAAAGGGCACTACAAAAAGAGCTTTAGCGGTAAAGGCTAAAGCTCTCGGCCTTTTAATTTATCATTTGAAACTATAGCTCTAATTATATCTCCCTACTTTATGCCCGTCAAGCGGCTGCACAATACAACCACTCCCCCGTTCCAAAGGAGATGAGCGGTTAGGGGAATTACTACAGCTAGCAAAAATGAGCCCGTTTTTCCGTATCCAAAAGCAGCCAGGTAGCCGAAGAGACAATGACCGGCAAAACTTGCCACTCCGGCTATAACTCTTCCCGGCTGCCGGCCCGTCATATCACGAATGGCTTCCACAATGCCAAAAACAACATGGGCCCCAAATATGTTAGCACCAAGCAGTAAAGCCAACCCCGTTTTTAAAAATTCCTCCAATCCCGGACCAAAAACAACGACCCACCAGCGCCCGGCCTTATTTACCAGCAGCCCGTTCAGCAGCCAGGAAAAACCTGCCGCTACCAGGCCTGCCAGCACAAACGTCAATTACTTCACTTCCAGTCCGCAATTATTTTTACCGCTATTACTATATATAGTATGGACCAATAAAATGAATTAGTATACTCCCTTAACAATTATACTTATTCATAGCCTTATTAATTCCCTCTGCCACAAAAACGTATAATGCGTCAACCGCCCTGTCCACTACTTCTTTAATTATTTTCCCCTCTTCAGGGCCGAATTCCCCCAATACCCAGCGGATGGCGTCTTTCTGATTTTCTTCCGGCCTGCCTATTCCCACCCGCAAGCGGGGAAATTCATTGGAGCCGATGTGTTCAATAATGGAGGCCATACCCCGGTGGCCGCCGCTTCCCCCTTTGGGCCTTATTCTCATAGCCCCGCAAGGCAAGTCCATATCATCATAAACCACCAGCAAATCGGCTGGGGAAAGCTTATACCACCTCAAAAGAGGAGCCACGGACTGCCCGCTGGCGTTCATGTACGTCTGGGGCTTGACAAGCAAAACTTCTTCACCGGCAATTTCGGCCTGTCCCACATGAGCCCTTAAAAACGGCCGGCTTACCGGTACGCCAAGCTTGCCCGCCAACCGTTCAATAACCCGAAAGCCTATATTATGCCTGGTATTGGCATACTTTGCACCGGGATTCCCCAAGCCCACCAGGAGTTTCATAACTTATCCACCGCCCAATTACCAAGAAATTACCTGCCCAAGAAGGGCAGGTACATCCGGATAACATCCCCAATTACGGCCTGTAAGCTTCCGCGGAGCGCTCTCTCCTGGGCCCGGTAACGGCTATTATAGCGCGAAGCGGTATTAAAACTACCTCCGGCACATTATCCCTCATCCTGCGCAGTTCAATGTAATCATTTCCTACAGCTTGCAACATACCTCTAATAGGCGCGCCGTCCTCGAAATATACAGTGACGGTTTCACCCACCAGGGTTCTCAACCTGTCGGCAAAACCCATACCATAACCGGGACCATAACCCGGTCCGTAACCGAAACCACAATCCAAATCCTTCTTTTCAAAATCACCGGCCATAAGATTACCTCCCGCAAAAATTATCGTCAATTACAAAATATGCAGCAGGGAGGTAATCTGTGTTAAAAATGTAACATTATTCTGCTGCTTCTTCTTGCCTGCCTTCAGCGGGAGCCTCTTCAGTACCTTCTCCGGCTTCTTCTGTTTCAGCAGGTTCTGTCACAGTTTCGGAAATTACGCTAAGAACCACGGTCTCCGGATCATCCAAAACAGTTACATCTTCCGGCACCTGCAAATCATTAACGGTGACGCTGTCCCCGGCTTTAAGGCCGGAAACATCAACGGTAATAGCTTCCGGCATTTTGCCCGGCAAGCAAGAAATTTCCAATTCCCGCAAAGTCATCTGAAGAATGCCGTCCTTTACTTCACCTGTCACATGAATAGGAACAGAGATTTGGATGACATCATCCATGGAAATTTGCTGGAAGTCCACGTGTATTAAATTTTGCTTGATGGGGTCAAACTGCATTTCTTTAACCATTACCTGGTAATCGCCTGCATTTTCCACTTTCATGTTAATGATGGCATTACGGCCGCCTTTGGTGATAACATCATGAAAAGCCCGCCACTCCAATTCAACGGGCAAACTCTCTATTTTTTTACCGTATACTACTCCGGGTATCCAGCCCCGGGCCATTAGTTGCTTGCGGTAGCTTTTTCCTTTCTTTGTCCTTGCAACAGCTTGTAAATCGAACTGTGCCATGGTAAGAACCTCCTTATGGGTAACTAATTAATATTATTCCCTTTTTCTGGTCATATAAAACTCTTATCGGTCATAAGCTTAACTTGAGAATGTGGTATGGAAGGGGGGCTCAGGGTGCGCAAAAGTAAGCAACTTTTATCCATGCCCGTAATTAGCCTTCAGGAGGGCCTGCAAATTGGCTCCGTGAAAGGCCTGGTGGTGGACCCTTCCCTAAAACAAGTGGCCGCCCTGGTAATAGAACAAAAGGGGTGGTTTAAAGAACAAAAATACATTCCCTTTAATAAAGTGAAAAGCGTGGGAGAAGATGCCATCACCATCGACCGCACGGCAAGCGCTGAAAGAGGAAGCAGCTTGCCCAATATCATGAAACTTTTAAAAGACAATATTGAAATAATCGGTACCCGGATTGTTACTGAAAACGGTACTCTCTTAGGTTATGTGGACGAATACTATGTAGACTTGACATCCGGACAATTGGTAGGATTGGAGTTTGCGGGCAAATTCCTGAGTAGCGTAATGCAAGGCAAGGCCTTCCTGGATACCAATTATATCCTGACCATGGGCAAGGATGTAATAATATGCTCCGATGAGGCCATAGACAATGTAATAAAAATGGAAGGAGGTATCCAGGAAACGGTTAAGTCCCTTAAAAATACCACTTCCCAAATTTGGGACAACACCGTTCAAAAAACCCGCAATTTGGGCAGCTCACTGAATAAATCCCTCAGTAAAATTACAAAACGCTCCAGACAACATAAAGAGCAAACCCGGAACAAAGGAGGGCCCACAGGTAATCCTCCAAGTCCTGAAAGTTAATTAAACCCACTGAATTACCCCTGAAGGGATTTTTATTTGCAGCAGCGCCCCGGCTCTAATCGAACAACTTGCTTACTGAAAGATCTTCATGAATCCTTATAATGGCCTCTCCCAAAAGCGGAGCCACGGAAAGTACTTTAATCTTGTCCATCAGTTTCTCCTGGGGCAAGGTAATGGTATTGGTAACCAAAACCTCTTTGATGGGCGCTTTGGCCAATCTCTCAATGGCCGGCCCGCTCAGCACAGGGTGGGTACAGCAAACATAAATATCCCCTGCACCCCATTCTTTCAACGCCCGGGAGCCCTGACTGATGGTTCCTGCAGTATCAATTATATCATCAATCATTATAACTTTTTTACCCTTAATGGTACCTATAATGTTCATTACTTCAGCCACGTTAGGCTCAGGACGCCTTTTATCAATTATGGCAATGGGAGCCCCTATACGCTCGGCCAAATCCCGGGCCCGGGTGACCCCGCCCAGGTCGGGGCTAACCACAACCACATTGTCGAGCTTCTGCTGCAAGAAATACTCAGCTAAAATGGGCACTCCAGGTAAGTGGTCCACCGGTATATCGAAAAAGCCCTGAATCTGACCTGCATGCAGGTCCATGGTGACAACCCGCCGGGCACCACTGGCGTACAGCAAGTTGGCCACCAATTTTGCAGTAATAGGATCCCTGGCGCGGGTTTTTCTGTCCTGGCGGGCATAGCCGTAATAAGGAATTACCGTGGTAATGCGGCGTGCCGAGGCCCGCCTCACTGCATCAACCATGACCAGTAATTCCATGAGATTTTCATTCACCGGGTGAGATGTGGACTGAATAATGAATACATCCGCGCCGCGAACGCTTTCATTAATTTTGACCTGAATTTCCCCGTCTGAAAAGCGAGTTACCTTGGCGGCTCCCAGGGAAACTCCCAGATATTGTGCTATTTCCTCAGCCAGTGCAATATTGGCATTACCCGAAAAAATCTTTAATCTTTTACGGGAAGACATCCCAAGTACCTCCAGTTATCAAGTTCATTAACATTTTATTCCTTATCATCTTTTCTACCCTTCCAGTTATCATACACTTTCTGCCTGCTCCGGGCCACCCCCAGTGCTCCTGGAGGAACATCCTTGGTAATGGTGGAACCGGCACCAATAACAGCCTTTTCCCCGATGGTAACCGGGGCCACCAGGTTTGTATTACTTCCAATAAAAGCCCCGTCACCAATATAAGTGGGGTGTTTTCTCTTTCCGTCATAGTTACAGGTGATGGTACCGGCACCTACATTAACACCCTCACCGACCCGGGCATCCCCCATATACGTCAAGTGGGGCACTTTGCTGCCATCGCCGATTGATACTTTTTTCAGCTCCACAAAATCCCCGACTTTCACCTTCTGCCCGATAACACATCCCGGGCGTATGTACGCATAAGGCCCTATTAAACAATCACTGCCTATAATACTATCACAAATGGTGGACTGTTCAACCTTGGTATTTTCACCCAACCTGACGTTAATAAGTCTGGCGGAAGGCCCGATACTGCACCTGTCTCCAATAACAGTGTCACCTTCTATAATCGTAAAGGGATATATAATAGTATCCCTCCCAATATTTACTTCACTGTCAATATAGGTGGTATCAGGGTCCACCACGGTTACGCCGGAAATCATCAAACGCTCCAAAATCTTTCTACGCATAATTTTTTCCACTCGGGCCAGCTGCCTGCGGTCATTGACCCCGAGAATTTCCAGGGGATCGGCGCTGCTTAAAGCATTCACCTTTAATCCCTTATTTTTGTAAACTTCTATAATATCCGTAAGATAATACTCACCCTGGGCGTTGTTGGAATCCAGGCCGGATAGTACCTCAAAAAGACCTTCCGCAGCAAAACAATAGATCCCGCTATTTATTTCCCGCACTACCAGCTCATCGGGCCCGGCATCCTTTTGCTCTACAATTTTGGAAACATTCCCCCCGGCGTCTCTTATTATTCTGCCGTACCCCGAAGGATCTTCCAGTACAGCTGTAAGTACCGTTGCCGAAGCGCCGGCTCGCTCAGACTCGCCTACCAGCTTACGGAGGGTATCACAACTTACCAGGGGAGTATCGCCACATACCACCAAAATACGTCCCTTATATCCTTCCAGGACGGAACGTGCCTGCAGAAGTGCATGGGCCGTCCCCAATTGTTCACGCTGATAAACAGTGGTCACCCGGCCCCCCAGCTCCCTTTCCACTTCTTCCCCCTTATAACCAACCACCACAACGGTTTTTTCTGCCCCGGCCTTTTCCACCGCATCGATAACGTGAACAATCATGGGCTTTCCGCAAATTTTATGTAAAACCTTGGGCCTTTCGGATTTCATTCTGGTACCTTTTCCTGCCGCCAGTATTACAGCTGCCACACCCATCCCGGCCCCTCCTTATTAAAACAAACTCACTGTACTATTCCACGCAACCTTATTATTAACCATGATCGTGCCAATGAAAAGTTTAATTCTATAAAAAACGTCATTTCCCTTTTACGTAATATTTTCTGAATATTAATAAAAAAGAGAGCTTACATGCTCCCTTTTACCAGATTTATATAGCAGTTGCCTTTTTATATGCTTCCAGCACTGCAGACTGGATAATTTCCCTGGCCGAAGAATTAATGGGATGGGCTATATCTCTAAATTCGCCACTGGGAGTTTTGCGGCTCGGCATAGCCACAAATAAACCTTTTTGCCCTTCTACAACTTTTACATCGTGAATAACAAACATATCGTTGAGGGTTACTGAAACAATTGCCTTCATTTTGCCGTCGGTGAGAATTTTCCGCACTCTAACATCCGTAACGTTCACTGTCTCACCACCTTTCCAGCCATAAGTTGCCATCTGATTGTTTAATTCTTCGGCATAAGGATAAAAATTCCTGCAAGCTTTTTTAACAAGAGAAAATATTACCCTTCTAAATACCCCCTTTTATTCAACGCTTCTTTAATTTCAGATATATGGCTCCGGTCCCTGGTCTCCAAAACCATATCTACCCGGGCCCTCCTTAACGGTACTTTGGGATCGATGCGGTCGTGACTGATACTGATAACATTACCCTTATACCGGGAAACCTCTGCCAGTAATTTATTCAGGCTGCCGGGAATGTCCGGCAGAAGGCAGCTCACCCTGAGGCGCCTGCCTTCCTTAACCAAGCCTCTTTCTATAATCACTGATAATAAATTTATATCGATATTGCCGCCGGAAATAACGACTGCCACATTCATACCTGGAAATACTACTTTACGCTGCAGAAGGGCAGCAAGACCTACCGCACCGGCCCCCTCCACCAACAATTTAGACCTTTCCAGAAGCAGCAATATGGATCTGGAAATTTCCTCATCATCTACAGTCACAATATCATCAACATAGCGGCAAACCATTTCAAAAGTAAACTGCCCCGGCTTTTGTACTGCAATCCCGTCCGCTATGGTAGAAATATAAGAAACTTCTCTTATCTCGCCGGCTTTTTTACTTTCATACATGGAAGGGGCCCCTTGGGCCTGCACCCCCACAACCCTTACTCCGGGCTTTAACTGTTTTAAAACACAAGCCATCCCGGAAATCAGGCCCCCGCCGCCTACGGGCACTACCACGGCATCCAACCCGGGTAATTGCCTCAAAAGCTCCAGGGAAATCGTACCCTGGCCGGCCATAATCCTGTAATCATCGAAACCGTGAATATATGTGGCCCCGCTGGCCTTTTGCAAGGCCATGGCCTGTTCAAAAGCTTCATTATACCCCTTTCCGGACAGTACGACTTCCGCCCCGTGGCTGGCAGTGGCCATAATCTTGGAAATGGGGGCACTCTCAGGCATAACAATGGTAGATTTTATTCCCAGCCGGGAGGCCGCATACGCAACCCCCTGGGCGTGATTCCCGGCCGAAGCGGCGATTACCCCCTTTTGTTTTTCGTGACCCGCCAGGCTGGCTATGGCATAATAGGCACCCCTTATTTTAAAAGAACCGGTTCTTTGGAGGTTTTCCAATTTAAGATAAACTTGACTTCCGGTTAATTCGCTAAAGGTCCGGGAATAATCCAGGGGAGTATAATGTGCTACCCCCGACAGGCACTCTGCTGCCTGCCTGACCTCTTCCACAGTCAATTGATCACTCATGTCATTTTTCTCCCAGTTTCAATTCCCCCAAATAAATAAAACATCACTGGTATATTATTACCAAAATCAGTTTATTTAATTACATAATATTGGCATAAAATAAAAAAACCCCTACGGGGTTAAAAAAACAAGCTTTTTCTTATTTTTATCTCGCCATTCCTAACTTTTTATTTACCAGGTCCAAATCGCTGGGTTTATCCACATCTATACCCAGCTCAGGATCTGTACTTATCACTACCTTCCCCTTAATCCCAAGCAACCTGGAAACCTTTTTTTGTGCTTCTTGCAAGGTGACGGAGCGCATTAAGTATTTTACCAAAAACATCAATCCAACCAAGCGGCATAACTTTAAGGGACTTTTTCTGGCATTAACCAGCTGTTCTCCTATGGGTAGACAGCGCAAAACCACTTCCGGATTCAAAAGGAAAACATTTCCCCCGGTAAAAACACCTTCCTTAAGACTGACATAAGTTCGCTTACTTTTGGCAAAGCGCCTTTCCACCACTTCCCGGGGCACTATGGGATAATAAAGATCTGCCGCCCCTTCTTGCTCACATAAATCCAAAAAATTATCAATAGCTTTAGAATTGATTAAGGGTATATCGGAAGTAACTACCAGTACCCGCTTTGTTTCCGGTAAGCAGGAAAGGCCCAGCACTATATTTTCAACCAGGCTTTCCTTGGGAGTGGTGACCTGTACGTTTTTACTGGCAAACTTGCCCGATAATTCCTCCTCGGGCCCCACCACCACAATTCGGTTAATGCGGTTTGACTCGCGGAGCGCATCGACTACGTACTCTACCATGGATTTTTTCCCTATGGGGATAAGAGCCTCATAGCGAACGGTACTGCACGCACGCAGCGCCCCTTGATTAAGGCTGCCTGCCAACACCAGGGCATCAACCATACTATTTCTCGGCCTCCTGTAAAGCTCTTAGAAAACTTTGTTCAGCATTTTCTATATGTTCCCGGGCCAATGTCTGGGCCAATTCCACGTTTCTTTCACTAATGGCTTCTACAATTTTTTTATGTTCTTCAATGGCATCCCTGGTACGTCCGGGCATGGCCAGGGATGTAGCCCGAAATCGCTGTATTTGCTCGTGAAGAAGGGTTATGATACTTGTCAATCTCTGGTTTCTGCTGGCCCGGTAAATAATTTCATGAAAATTGTTATCACTTTCTACCATGGCATTAATATCATCCCCGGAAATAATTTCCGATGTCTCAAACAAAATTTTTTCCAGGTCATCAAGTTCCTCTTCGGTTATTCTCTCTGCAGCCAGCCCGGCGGCAAGTCCTTCCAGGGCCGCCCTTACTTCAAAAATATCCACGACATCCTTTACTGAAATGTTGGAAACATAGGCACCCTTTCTGGGAACCATGGCAACGAATCCTTCCAGCTCCAGCTTTCTTATAGCTTCCCTGACAGGAGTTCTGCTGACGCCCATTTGCTCGGCCAGCTGAAGCTCCATTAACCGGTCCCCCGGTTTAAGGGCCCCGTTAATAATAGCCTCCCGCAGCGTTTCGAAGACAACTTCACGCAGGGGTTTATAACTATCAAGCTTAATAGGAGCCAACTTGGGTTTATCCATAACCCCCGCCTCCTTTTTAATCTAATTTTACCCTTTAACAGATAATTATAGCAAGTGGTTAGAGGGATTAAATGGTGCGTGTTACTATTATATCCATATCTTTTACTTCCAGGCGGTGCGCCACTTCCCTTGCCGCATCAATACCTGTTGTAAGCCCGAAAACGGTGGGTCCGCTGCCGCTCATTTCCACACCCATTGCACCGGCCTTTTTCAATAAAGACTTTATTTTCCTTATCTTGGAATGCATGCCTGCTGTTACCGGTTCCAGGGCATTACCCAAGCATGAAACTATATCTTCAATCTTTCCTCTTTTTAAAGCTTTAATCATGGAATCGGTATAAGGCCCCGGTACGCTGGAAAGCCGGTCAAAAAGTTTATAGACTTGGGCGGTGCTGACGCCGAAGACCGGTTTTACAAGCACCACCCCCATGGGAGGAGGAGAAGGAAGGGGAGTCAACTTTTCACCCTTACCTTCAGCCAGGGCGGTTTTTCCCATTATGCAAAAGGGAACGTCAGCCCCTATTTTCCCCCCCAGTTCCATTAACTCCTCCGGCGAAAGCCCCAACTCCCAAAAGCGATTAAGTCCAAGCAGGGCTGCCGCCGCATTTGCCGACCCCCCGCCCAGGCCCGCTGCAACCGGCACTCTTTTTTTTATATGGATATGTACTGCCCTTTCAAGTCCGGAATACTCTTGCAAAAGCCTGGCTGCCTTATAAACCAGGTTATCAGACCCTAAGGGGATGACTTTACTGTCAGAAGAAAGGGTAATGCCCTGACTCCCCTCGTAAATCTCTAAAGTATCGTGCAGCTCCAGGGACTGCATCACCGTTCTTATTTTATGATAGCCGTCAGGCAACTTGCCTAAAACATCCAGCGTTAAGTTTATCTTTGCATGGGCGGGTATAGTAATCAAATTTTTAACCTCCGGCTATTTCATAAAGAAAAATTCCAATTAATCATTAACTCAACAGAATTATCCTCAAGTTAAGATTTTATAGAAATACGTATACTAAATTACCTTATAAAGATATTTCTCCCTGTTTACTCTCATAAAATTAAAACCAAAAGTAGAAAGGAGTGTTCTTTTGACTGGAGATTCCGCTACCCGGCTTGTTATCAATACCACCCTCCGCCGGTTATATCATTATCGTGGCAAACAATTGGTAAAAGTTTACCCGGTGGCTGTAGGTAAGCCCTCAACCCCTACTCCCACCGGTGATTACAAAATAATAACCAAAATCTTGAGCCCCGGAGGGGTACTGGGAACGCGGTGGATGGGACTTGACATCCCGGGCGGCAACTACGGCATCCACGGAACCAACAATCCTTCTTCCATAGGAACCGCGGCGTCCCTGGGGTGTATACGCATGTATAATCATGATATAGAAGAACTTTTTCCCCAAGTAACCATAGGAACTCCCGTACACATAACGAAAAAGACCTGCAACGGACTGGAAAAAACTAACCTCCCCCTTTCCCAGCCCAAAACACCCTCCACCGGGAAAAATGAAATTTATATAGTCCAGTTGGGAGATTCCCTTTGGAAAATTGCCACCAAATATAATCTTACAGTGGAAGAACTGGTAGCCTTCAATCAAATAAAGAACCCCGATCTGATTTACCCGGGACAGAAAATAATCATTCCCGGAAGGTAGCATAAAAGTGGAGGTAATATTAATCCAGGCCTTAATAGCCGGGCTGGGGACCTGTCTGGGGTCTGCAATTGTTCTCTGCCTCGGGTATTTAAAAGCCCGTTCTTTCAGCTTTCTTCTCGCCCTGGCAGCGGGAATAATGGGCTCAGTGGTCCTTCTGGACCTGCTACCCTCCTCCCTGCGGCTAGGCGGACCTGTAAAATGCTTGGTGGGATTTTTAGCCGGCCTTTTTATTATAACATTTTTAGATATTTTAATCAGTCATGGTAACTGTGATAATCTAAAAGAAAATCATTCCTTGCAAAGAATGGGCTACCTGATTGCCCTGGGCATAGCCCTTCATGACCTTCCGGAAGGGTTGGCAATTGCCGCCGGATTTTTTACCCCGGGATCCCTGGGGCCAATGATAGCCCTTGCTATCGGCCTGCATAATATACCCGAAGGCATGGCCACCGCCCTACCGCTCAAGGCCGGAGGAGTTTCCCCCGCACGAATACTGGCCCTTAACGCAGCCGTGAGCATGGTTACGCCCCTGGGAACTCTTCTGGGATTGTTAATACTCCATACTACGCCCTCCCTCATATCCGTACTTTTGGCTTTTGCCGCCGGGGCAATGACCTATATCGTGCGGGATAAGCTTATCCCGGCCTCCCACCGCAGCGGAAAGGCTCTTTTAATTCTGGGAATGACTCTGGGATTCTTTCTCATGTCGGGCATGAATTTATTTTTTGAGTAAGAGCCATGCACCTCCTGCCATGAGTAAAGTTCCTGCCACCCGGTGCCAGGTAAAAGGAATTTTATTCATGCCAAAAAGGCCGAGGTGATCCACCAGGGCCGCCGTAAGAACCTGCCCCAGTATGATAGCCGTTGTGGCCACGGCCACACCCACCTTGGGAATACTTCGCACAACACCGTAGATGATTAAAACACCCAGTACCCCTCCCAAATAAGTATACCAGGGGGACCTGGTAAAAAGGGCCAGATTACCGTCCCCCAGACCAAAAACAAAAAGGAGAATGCTAACCAGTAAAAGCCCTACCAAGTGTACAACAAAAGTAGCTTCTAAAAGTCCTATTACCTTTCCCAGGGCAGAATTAAGAGAGCCCTGCAAGGCCATGGTAACTCCTGAGCCAGCTGCGATAAAAAGAGCGATAATTCTCCCCGTTAAGTGCATGCACATTCCTCCGTTTTTTGTTAAGCCGGGCCGGTGCTTCCCGGCAAAGGGAGCACCGGCCATAACCAGTGAAAAGCAGGCCTTCATGCCTGCTTGTTCGCCTTACCCCTTCTTCGCTGAAAAGGCCACCTGCCAGGAAGGTTCTTTCGGCTACAGGGCTGTGCATTGTTTCACTCCTTCCCGGAGTTATCTACCTTATTTTCTTTTCCCGGTAGAACTAAAAATATACGGGGTCAAGTTTTTTTCTCTTCTCCGAAATCCCACTTAATAATTCCCTGCTTTTGGCCTTTATCCTTTTGTCCTGGCAAAGCATCCTTTTCGAGCTTACCTTTAGGCTCGCCTGGTGGCTTATATACATTCCTTTCCACTTTCATTTTGCCGGCAGCCTTTCCCACCGGTGGATTTTCTGGAGCAGTACTTTGCAGGGCCTTTGGTACCATACCCCCTCCGGGCATACCGCCTAAAAAATTACCCAGTAACCCCATTAAAGAAGAAAGATCAAAAGCTTGCCCCCTGCCTTGGCCGCCTCCCGGCAAATTTAAAAGCATGGCTGGATTAAAGGGCAATTGCCCCCAGGGAGAGTTACTTTGATTCGCTTCTTCATCCCTTTGCACATTTAATCCCCACACTATGCCTAATAAATTAAGCAAAGCCAGCATAATCAATGTATTTTTTTTCCCGTTCTTTTGTTGATATTCCAATAACTTTTCCAGCACATCAGTTAACCCGTTTCTTTCCGACGATATCTCTTTTTCTTGCTCACTCAAAACTACCACCTTCCTTTTTAGCATTTATCACTATCATATTCAGGTCCTCCCCAGGATTGCTTCGATTCAGAAAAAGTATAGGTAACACATTTTTCCCAAAAGGCATAATATAATCCAAAGTCATACCACAGCCGATGATTGAAAGGGGGTCAAAACAATTTGTCCGGCCAGCAGTATAATCCATTTGCTTTTTTCATAGTTTTAAGTTTACTCGCCTTAACCCCTCCACAAGTTCTTAACAAAAGCATGGAATCCTTAAGTTTTGCCCTGGGCGCCACAGCTAAATCCGTAGAAAATATTAAAAAAGGGATGGAAACTCTCAATAGCGGGCTACAGCAATTTGCCCAGCACAGCACGGGTACCGGCGGATTTCAACAGGGCAGCTTTGGGGGAAATGTAAAAGAGAGCCAAAATGCAAATGTTTCCATATTGCCCGTGACAGCCGGCCGGGAGCATGGGGAAGGTAAAAAACAGCAGGAACCACTTGCCACGAACAATGAAACTTCCACAAAAGATACTTCCGCACCGAAAAATAATCAAGGATAATACATAAAAAGTGACCCTGCGCGCGGTATTAATATTTTTCATATAAAAAGGGCTGCAGCAAAACTGCAGCCCTAACTTTTGTTTACAGGCACCCGGCCCAGGGGGAAAAACAACTCGCCGGACATTTTTGCCTTGGATTGATCCTTTTCCCCGCCGATAAGCTCCACAAGTCCCATAAGGTTGACAAGGCTTAAAAAAGTCAAAAAACTGGCTGAATCCATCCCCTGCTTGTTTTTTAACTCCAAAATATCAAAAAGCAGCTTTTCCATACCGGTCCGGCCTGCTGTCAATTTACTTCACCCCCTCTACAAAAGCCCGGAAATTGACGGTAGTCCTATACCTCCGGTAATCTTTTTGATCTCTTCCTGCAACATCCTTTTTGATTCTATTAAAGCCTGGTTAAAAGTTTCTGCAATAGCGGCGGCAAGCCCGGAAGCATCCTTTTTTTCAAAAACCGCCGGGTCTATGACCACCTGCATCAATTCCTGGTGCCCGTTCATTACCACCTGCACGGAACCGTCTTCAGCGGTTACAGTTACTGTCATGCTCCGCACCTTTTTTTGGATATCCTGGATGTATTGCATTATATTCCCTATATCCAGACCCATTTAAGCCCCTCCTCGGCATAAAAATGAACTTTTAAAGTATATGTACCGAAATTAATAATTAGAATAAAAAAAGCTGTTTAATAAAAACAGCTTTTACTGCATATAACATCTCTTTACAAAAGGGCACACCCCTTTTATCTCGCAACAGTTCCTAAAAGTTTAACCCTTAGCAGGGCAAGGTATTTTAATTTTCTGGCCGATTTGTAAATTTAGAGGATCCACGCCGGGATTTGCTTGTTTAATTGCTTCTACGGTAGTGCAGTACTTTTGGGCCAGCTTATAGAAGGTATCTCCCGGTTTGATGGTATATTCAATTACCTGGCCGGGCGGGCAAACTTCCGGCGGCTTTTCTTCGGGTATTTCTACTTCAGTAACAACTTTCTTTTGCATGGTCTCGATAACTCTACCCGTTACTTTTAATACCACTTCCACATGTATATCATTATTAGAAAGATCTGCCTTAGTATACTCCGCCATTACTTTTACCTGTACATCCATATCTTCCTCGGCACCGGGGATTTCCAGGAAAGTTCGGAAATTAAGCTGCCGGTGTACCGAATGGACCGGCTGGTCTAAAGCTGCCGTATCAGCAACGTAAATAATGTGCATATCAACGTAACCCCGGACTACCACCTTGTTCTTTAGAACTTTTTTCTCCGTTACTTCAACTTCACTGACGTTGGCATCCAGCACTTTTTGCGCCGGTGGTTTCCCTTCGGGGGGTGAAAAAGTATCCCTCAGAACAACCTGGCTGGTATCCTCACCTACCACGCTTTCCACGCGCAGCAAAGTGGTTTCAAAGGGACAATCCAAAACATTGGTAATAATGTTAATTACCCTTGTTTCCGTTACATCCACATCCAGCCTTAACACCACGTAGGCTTTAACTCTTTCAAACCCTTGATTAACCTGCTCCCCGGCCAATTCTACATCCGCACTTTCAACCGTGGCATCCACTTCCACATTCATATCCGGCTCGACTCCGGGTATTTCCACGTAGCTGCTGAAAGGCAGTTCAATGTGCATATGGTGTACCGGCTGAGCCGGGTCTTCTGCGGATACATACAAAACCTGAAGCACCACTTCACCATCAATGATTACTTTATCCTTAATAACACGCGTATCAGTAATAGTGACTTTTGTATCCACCACATCTAATATCTTTGCCGCTGCCGGTTTCTCTGCCGGTATATTAACCTCATCCTCAACTATAATCTGGGTACTTTCACTTCCTACTACATGTTTAATCTTTATTTTCTCCGATTCTACCTTGCAGCCGGGAATTTCCACCAATACTTCAATCTCACGGGTTTCAGTAACTTTTGCATGTACTTCCAATACTGCAGTTACATTTAATACCCGTGAATTGGCCCGTGTGACTTTCACATCCTCAATTTCCACATCTACCTTGACATTCATGCCGGGCTCTGCCCCGGGGACCTCAACATAAGTAGTAAAGGGCAACTCCCCCTGTGTGTGGTGAACCGGCTGGGCTGGATCGTCTGCCACATAAATCACTTGCAGTGTTAAAGTACCGTCCACTATAACTTTATTTTTAAGCACGCTTACATTATCTACTTTTACTGTCTTATACACAGATACAACTTCACTTACATCCGGTTTACCTTCCTCTACGTTAATTTTTCCCCGGACCACTTCCTGTCGCGTTTTCTCGGCAACTACTTGTTTAACGGTAATTTTTTCTGTAACCGGTACCTTATTTACAGCCATACCTGCTCCTCCTTTCACAGAAGTTCTGTATTATATATATGGAAGTTAATCCCGAAGTGTGCCAGGTAAAGTAGCGGGATGAAATAAAAAGAAAAGAAGGACGTCAACCGTCCTTCTTTTGGGGGAAATTTTCCAAGTTAAGTTTTATTTATTTAAAGATAATGTTTCTATGAAAAATTCTACCCGGCAAACATTTGTACAAACATTTTTCCGTAAGGCCCGCCATTAACAACACCTATACCCACTTCATGAAAATTTTCACTTAATATGTTTCTTCGGTGTCCGGGAGAATTCATAAGGGCCTCATGGGCACTGAGTACCGTGGGGGCCCCGGCAAGGTTTTCCCCGGCATAATTAAACTTTACTCCGAACTGGCGCATCATATCAAAGGGCGAGCCATAAGTAGGTGAAGTATGGCTAAAGTACCCCTTTTTTATCATTTCCCGTGCTTTTAGCCTGGCAATTTGAGTCAGCTTCAAATTGGGGCGGAGCTCGTGCAGCCCCCGGGAGACCCGCTCCTTGTTTACCAGGCTGAGCATTTGCCGTTCGTCCGGAGAAAGTCCCTGGATGGAAGCGGAATTAGCTTCAGATTCGCCCCCGGGAGAACCGGAGCCAGCTGGGGATTCAGATTTCCGTTCCTGCCCTGGCTGAATCCCGGGCTCGAGTGCTGCTTCGGATTGAGAATCATTACCACCATTTTGACTCTCGATAAATAACAGTACGATATATTTGTAACCATCACCCTCAACAATGCCAATGCCTATACGGTCAAAATCGGTACTTAAAATATTTTCCCTGTACTTTTCTGAGCGGTTCATCAAAAAATCATGGGCCGAGGCGGGAGAAACGGAAGAACCGGCAATGGCCAGGTTTTTCCCCTTACCGGCAAACTGTACTCCCATATTATGGAGCATCTCAAAAACATCAAGGGATGATTTATAGACAAATGTTCCACCTGCAAAATCACCATTTTCGAGCATATCTCCAGCTTTGAGCCGGGCCAATTTAACCAGGGCGGCATCGGCCTTCAGGGGTTGTAACCCCCTACTGGTGCGCTCGTTATTCACCAGTTCCAGCACCTGTTTCTCGCCGGCAGCCATTACTCCGGTATTCCCGCTGCCCGCAGGAGAGTCCGGCTGCGGACTGGGACCGGAATCCGGAGCTGGCTCAGGATTTGACTCCGGCTGCGGGTGGGGCCCGGGTTCCGGAGTTGATTCAGGGCCCGGCTTCACCTCATTATTTTGTTGACCAGTTTGCTGGTTAGATTCAGGTTTCGAAGATTGTTCATGTTCAGGCTTTGAACCAGGCTTAGACTCCGGGTTAGACTTTGCAGGGTTAGGCTTATATTGCCCAAGTTCATTTTGTTCAGGTTCTTGCTTTTCCCCGGCAAAAATTTCTACTACATACTTCTGCTCCCCGGCGTTTACCACCGCCACTCCAACGGTATCGTAGCGAGAATCAAGTATATCTCGGCGGTGGGACTCGTAGCACATCAGGGTACTGTGCAAGAGGTCAACAGAAACCGATGCCGAAGCGCGGGCAATTTTTTGACCCACGTACCGGTACTCCAGGCCGGCCCTTTCAAGCATGTCCTCCAGAGTGCCGTGGGTACGGGAGGTATAACTTAAATAATTGTTATTTGCCATATCCTCGGCCTTAAGCCTGGCCAACTCGCTAAGTTTCTCATTCAAGTTCAGCTCAGAAACTCCGGCTTCGGAGCGGTCACCGTTAATCAATTCCAACAACCGGCTTTCGTCTCTGCTAAGGGATATACCCGCAGCAGCAATTTCAGTTGATTGATTAAACTGTTGTAAGGTCTCATCATCTACCGCAAAAACCGGACTTACAGCAAAAGCCAGCACCACCGTGCAAAAAACCGCTAACACCATAAATATCCCTAAAGTTTTTTTCAAGTAAGTTTCCACTGTCACTGCTCCTTTCTTATATTTTTGAAGGATTTTCAGGATTTAGTTAACTTAATCCTGTTTTAGGCAGTTACGGATACACAGTGCAGATATAGCAAGTATATCTTAATGGTACCAGATGACAGTATATGTAACAATTTGTTGAATATTAGTTACGTCTTTGATTAGTTAACAAGTAATGGTTATTTCGGTTAAAAATTATTGTTAACGTAAAATTCGGGGACCATGGTATAACTAACCAAAAAAACCAGCAATTAAATGCTGGCTTTTTATAAAAATAACGTCCAAAAATATCTTTTATTTTATGGCTACTAAAACAGCACCCAGCCCTTCCGTAAGGGCAAGGCATTCCAGCTGTCCATCTTCATTCTCATAAAATGAGGTTACTATAAAAAATTTTTTCCGCAGTCCTTTACGAAAACGTTTTAACATTAACTCGTCCAGGTTTTTAAGGGCCTCCAATTTAACTTCCCCGTACTTCAGCACAAAGGAATACCTGCCGTCAGCTTGCTTTACAAATGACGCACTGCAACTGCCCTGAGCGGAGGTAAGGCCGAACCGGTTAAAATTCGCCAGGTAATCTTTTACCGCCCGGATGGCATCGTCCCTTTTACTAAAAAGGGGACCGATGGCCGGAATATTATCCTCCCCTAAAAAAACCAGTGCCTTATCTTCGGCCCGGTATACCCTTATACCCATGAACGTTCCCTGCACTAAAAGGTTACTTGCAATTGTTCTAAAACATTATTTATTCGATTAAACACGGAATATTGATCGGAGCCGGCAAAGATTAAGCCCACTGCTTTCTGCTCCCCGTTTAAGACCAGGGAACCGCTGTCCCCGGGATTTACCTTTATATCGGAAACTACTTGATCGGAAAACCAACCGTATTCTTCCTCTCCCAATTCTACCCGCAAGCTCACGCCGATGGCCGTTACACCGCCCTCCGTCAAGCCACTGGAACGGCCGCTCTTTTTTATGGGCATACCCAACTGCGCCTCCGCCACTCCTTCCACTTTCCCCAATTCCATTATTTCGTCAATTATCTGATTCGGCTGGTCGGGTTTGGCCACAGCCGCATCGATTAAATTTGAAGCCCTGGTATGTCTTACAAGCTTCATTTCATAATCAGGCCGTACCACTTTTATCAGCCTGTTTCCCATTCTTTGAACCCCTGCAGCTACAGGACATTCCGGTTCCTGAATAGTTCGCGTCAAGGGTATGAACCTTAACAGTGAGCCAATACGATCATTAAGAGTCCCGCCGTCATAAGGCCCGGGTTATGATACCACATTGATCTTAAAAAAGCCCGGTGCCTTTGCACCGGGCAAAATCGCTTAGACAGAGCGCACATTGTAAAGAATGATAAGCCCTTTTTTTTGCCCAATTTTTTTTAGCTGCTCCTTACTTAAAACTGTCTTCAGGCTATATTTTTCCATTACCTCTTCATTAATTTTTTCACCGCTTTCAATTACGATTATTTTTTTTAAAAATTGTTCCAAAAATATGCGGTCAATGTCTCCGTTATCTAATAAATCCAGCCCTATATCATTAATTTTTTGATAAATATCTTCGCTTGTTTTTTGTATCTCTGCCCACTCGGCTTTTAATTTATCCAAACAGCCCGACAGAAAGGCTATTTCCTTTTCTAAAAATGAATTTATTTCTAAAAAAAGTTCCCCTGAAATAATACCTCTAGCTTTATCAAGGTAAGCCATTTGCAGTTGTCTCTTTCTGCTGGCAATTTCATCTCTTAATTTCTTAATTTTTTTATGATTGTCGTCTTTATTATTATCTTTCTCATACTCCCTGATTAACTGATCACGGAAAGAAATACCGTCGGCCATACTTTGTATATCCTGGATTATATAACTGATTAACCCCTTTTCTGAAACATGGTGGCTGGTACAGGCCTTGCGCCCCAGCCTGTTGTAAAGCCCGCAAATATATCCTGCCGGCCTGTTTCCCTTTTTCCGGTATATGTGGTGGGCACCGCAGCGGGCACAAACAATGAAGCCGGTAAACAGGTGGGGGCCGGCCCTTTTACTTTTTTTCCTGCCCTGCCCTTCCAGCCACCTCTTAACCCGCATCCTCTGGGCCAGTTCAAAAGTCTCCCTGCTAATAATAGCCTCGTGAGTACCGGGCACCACAATCCACTTTTCACTGTTTACCCGCCGGGTTTTCTTGGACTTAAAAGAAATCTTCTCACTTACTCCTTGCACGCTGTCTCCGCAATATACCCGGTTGGTAATAATCCGGCGAATATGTTGCTCATTCCAGCGCTGGGATTTGGGCGCGTACAAATATCCTTTGTCCTGACTGGGAGTGGGAACGCCCAATCCCTGAACATAATCGGCCAGTGCCCTGTAACCCCAACCTTCAATGTATAGCTCGAATATTTTTCGGATAATTTCCCGGTAACGTTCGTCTACCACCAGCTTGTTTTTTTCCCGGGAAGATTTAAGGTAACCGAAGGGCGGCCGGCCCAAAAACTCACCGTTTTGCTTTTTTTTTCTAAGGTTATAACGAACTTTTTTGGATATGTCCCGGGCATAATGCTCATTAACCCAGGTTTTAATGCCTATAATTTCGTCGTCATCCCTAAAACTATCGTAGTTGTCTCCCAAAGAAATCAAACGTACATTTTTTTCCTCTAAAAAAGCAAGAAAAGTTAACGTTTCCCCGTTATTGCGGCCTAATCTGGAAAGGTCCTTAACCACAATGACCTTTACAATCCCGCTGTTAATGTCGTTGACCAGTTTAATCAGCCCGGGGCGGTCAAAACAGGTTCCCGATACGTCATTGTCTATGTAAAATTTAAAGCTGCCAAGCCCGTTTTTCTCCACATAGTCCCTTAACAGCTGGCACTGGGTTTCCAGACTTTCATCCCGCTCACCCTTCTCATTCACACTGAGCCGGGCGTAAATGGCCACAACGGGCATCCCTTACCCCTCCCGCGGTGAGTGTTGTACTGCTTTATCGGCAAGGACTTTTTTAAATTTTCTATACATTAAAAAAAAATCATCTCGTCAATTTTCCTGTCACCGGCCAGCACCGAGATATGGTTTTGTTTTTCCAACACCCGCACCGCTCCTGAAGGCCGCTGCATGTCAAAACACCCCCACGCTAAAATATGCCCGGCGCGGCAAGTAAATAAGTTGTCCATCCCCCCAACAACCTGGTAATTTATACCGCCGAACTTCACATAAAAAAGCCCGGTAAACCCGGGCCCGCGATAAATAATTATATATCCTGTCAGTTAACTGTATCTTCACCTTCCTCTAAAAATTCCAGGAAAGGCCTGTCAAATTGAGGCATGGCATTGACCACCAGTTCAACCAGGCCGCCGTAATGGACGTTAAACTTGGCGGTTGTTTGGTAATAATTAAGAATATCCCTGATGGCTCCCTTGCAGTTTGAACAGGGTGCGCAGACATATTTGGGAACCTTGGGATCTTGAATTGTATCCTGGAATGCCTCCAAAATCTGCTTAAATTTCATCCTGCTGGATATCTTATTCCTAAACTCCGGGAAATTGAAAGAATTCATAATGGCAAACCCGCTTCCGCCGCCGCAGCAGTAATTTCGCACCCCGTTAGGAGTCATCTCTCTGAATTGGGGACATATGGCCTTGATAATTTCACGCTGCGGCATGACCAATCCCATCATCCTGGCCATGTTACACGGGTCATGCAGGGTAACAGGGAAGTTATTCCTTACGGGATCCACTTTTATTGCTTTCTTTTTAATTAAATCCCTTAAGAGGGGCAGAAAACTCTCCCTGGGAATGTTATCTTCCCCGGCAACATTCCGGTCCATACTTACCGCAGCCGCCTTATGGGCATGGCCGCACTCGCCAATGACAATTCTCTTAACTCCCAATTCCTTGGCGACCTTAAGCTGGGCAAGGCCGATTTTTCGTGCCTGGACATCATCATAAAAAATACCGTAATTGACATTATCGTAACCTATCATTTCACTGCTCAAAGTCCAATTAAGGCCGGCCTCTTCAAAAATGATGGTAAAAGCGGCAGGATTTTCAGGCCATGCTAGAAATTCACCGGCATTATGGGTTAAAAGGATATCGGCACCCTTCTTATCTATGGGAATTTTATATTTCTTGCCGGTTTTTTCGTAAATATCTTCTTCCAAAAATTCAATAACATCCAGCAGAGCAGCCCTGGTAAGTCCTGTACTGGATCCTGTCCTTAACTGGTTCATTGTACCCTTTTCATGCAGGGGTTTTGGCGCAATACCCATTTCCATGCTAAATATTTTCCTGATTTCCCTGGCCAGCAGGCCGTTATCCAGTCCCAGAGGACAGGTTTGTGCACAGCGGCGGCAGAGATTGCAGCGGTAGGCCAGCTCTCCCAGGCGCATAACCGTTTCAATGTTAATGTCAATATCCCCGCCCGTAAAACGGCTCAACAAACTACCGTTTTGCTTATATTTTTTATAAACTTTCCGCAAAACCTCGGAGCGGAAAATCGGCCTGTAAATCTCCGCCCCGCCACTGGATTTAAAGATGTGACAGGCTTCGGAACAAGTATTGCACTTGGCGCAGTATTCAAAGGAAAGCATCAACGGCTGCAAAAAGCCCCTGTTAGTATCTTCCGAAAAGAGCTTGTCCAATCCGCTCAGGAACTTTTTGATCATTTCCTGCTCTTCTTCTTTTGTTTTCGGCCTGACCAGGGTATCATTACCCACAAATCCGTCCAGGGTAGTGCAAAAATCCTCCTTCCAAACCTCTTTTAGAGGGGTAAATTCCGGCTCCATGCCCGGTTTATCGTAAGGAGGCGGCAAAGGCATTAATTTATCCGGCTTAACCAACTGTTCCGCCGGCTTGCCCATATCTTGGGGTTTTATGTCAACCATTGGAGTTATCCACCTCTTTCAATTGCTACTTTTCCTCGGATGCAAGGGTACCGTGATGAATATGAGGTGCCGACCAGGAAGTCCTGGGCTTATAGCTTAGATTCTCTTTAACCTTTTCTTCTATCTTCGAATTTCTCAAATTAGGCTCGTTTTCCCATAATACCTTGTGAAAAGCAAAATACTTGCCTACATAATGACTCATTTTGGTCAGCGGTATATAAATTAACAAGGCCCCTAACAATAAAATGTGGACGGTCAGGGCAGTATCCGCCCGGATAGGCGAGAAGGTTAAAAGTCCCTTCATAATCTCCCGGCCGTAATTAAAAGCAGGATCTCCGCTCCACACTACCAGCCCGGATACCGCTACAATAAATATAAAAAGCAAATTAAAGTATTCCTGGAACGTAGTGTATTTGCGAAAAGTACTGTTTAAAAGCCTTTTTAAAAAAAGGCCGGCAGAGCCAAAGGCCAGTAACAGTGCCCCGGTCGTACCTGAAACAAGGGTACCGTAATATACAAGGGCAGCCGGTAAACTTTGCATTAAGGACGTTTTAGACAGTTCCAAAATGGCGCCGGCCAGTAATAAAACAGTCCATAAACCCAACAAGTAAATACCCAAATGCATGGCATAGCAAAGCCACCACTGGCGTCTCTGGTTTATAAAGAGATTTTTAATAAATAGCATTTCTTTTAACATTTCTTTAATTTCCCCGGCAAGGGAGGTTCGCCTGGGTTTTTTCCACCACTCCGCATCTTCATAATAAGACCCACCGTAATGCCCCCTCTCCCCTGGCTCTTTTGGTACCGGGTACAGTTCCCAGCGGCCGTGCATGGGCATTTTGGCATACCGGTAGGCCTTATACAGGGAAAGCCCTATAAAAGCAGCAATAAAAAAATAAATAAATAATAACAGCAGCAATCAACATTCCTCCTTATCTTTCTAAGATAATTATTTTTATGCCCTGTTATGGTAAAACCCACTTGGGCTGAAGCCTTGTGGCTTAAAATTCAACCTACTTATAGGTCAGACCACCATACCAACCTCGACCTCTGCATAATACAAGATAACATAAAATTATGTAATTCGACAATATCAATTTTTGGCGAATTATAAACCAATTATTATCGAAATTACATGTTAATAGCTGCTACCTAATTAATTCGTTATATTAAGTTATTTAGAAACTTTAGTTCAATATAGTTTCGCAACCGCCGGGCTGTAATATGGGATCACCAATTTGAGCCCTCCCGTCGCGGCCGCTGGTACCGTTGGCCAGGATATGATTGTTGGACAAAATTAGGGGCTCGCCGGTATTAATATCCTTTACAACTGCACCAAAGGTGCCGGCGGAAATTTTATAATGTCCGATACTGATTCCCGGCTGAGCAGGGCGGTGGCGCTCTAACCTGGTCCCTAAAAGCCGTACTTTCCCTATTTCAATTACGTCTGTTTCCAGCCCGCCCACTATTTTAGGTACTCTCTCTCCCCGGGATAATTCTTCCCATTTCACCTTTTTTTCCACGAAAACTATTAAAGCAAGTTTATCGGTACGCTGCATCTCTTTGTATTTGTACCCGACACCAATTCCGCAAACATTTGGCAGCCCGATAAAACGGGACTTATATTTATTGCAGGCCCTAATATATTTGTCCATAAAAACCTCCTCCTAATGTTTTCAAACCCATGATATGCAGACAATTAAGAAAGAGTTACCTAATCTATTTGCGGCCGGGGAATTCCAAGCCTGTACTTACCCCGGGTTTCCAGCCCGCCAATTCCGTCAAAGCCTGTTATGGTGGATGAAATTATATCCTTTAAACGAATTGGGTCGTATATGGACGTATAAGCAACCTTTTCCATAACAAATACCGGATCAAAAGCATGTATAAGAACCCGTTTGGGAGAACTGGCAAAATTGGCTCCGGCCTCTAAAATGGCCTCGTAGTGGGACTGGCAGGCTCCTGCAAATATAACCAGGTCGTCCCTGCTCTTTTCATATTCCCGGGCCGCCTTAACGGCCTTCACAAAATAAGCGGAGCTGTGATAATTATTAATGTCCGCATAATCTTTACGTCCTTTTATAAAGCCGTCGTGGCCGGTTAATACCAAAAGATCGGGCCTGTGCCGGCGCAATAAGTCTACAACATGTTTTGCCTGTTCCTTTTCAGGAATCTTATAGCCATGGGCAGGAATACTAAGTTGCTTGTAAGTGGTCATACAGAGATCAAGGTATTCCCCGTCGCCGTCCAGGTGAAGTACCGAGCCGGGGACATCAAAGCTTTCTATCTTACAAGCCTGCCCCTTATCTTCTACCGCCCTCATAAAGCTTTTTTGGCGCTCCTGTTTCCTGCGGGTTAATACCCTCTTGAGATTTTCACTGTTTTTAGTCATACATTTCCTCCAATATTCAGCAACTTTAGAAGGTTCGATTTTTACCAGGTCACTTACGGGTGCCGTTGCGCATAAGCGCAAATCAATACCCTTAAGTCTGGCAAATTTTCTCCCGGCATCATCTTCCACCAGCTCAACAACCCTGAAATATATATCAAAGTTATATGACTTGCGTCCCACCACGTCGCCTTGTTTAATATTACTCATAAATCCTTTCCTCGCTTTTTTATTGTTCCTTCATTCTATGAATTCCGGCAGTCAAGATGTTCCACGTAATTGACAAAACATTAAAAAATCCTCATCCCCATAAAGGTGGTGAGACGCTCCGCACGACGAGCATGGCCGGCAACAGGGTACCGGCCCGCAAAAATAAAAAAGCCCGGTGCTCTACACCGGCCTTACTTGGTATGCTTGTCGGCCACACTGGAGGCCCCGTAAGCTTCCGGTTTTATTTTGGCGTTAAAGCCGCTGCCTGTTACCATTCCTACCACTTCCTTAATCAAATCCCTTGTATCCCCCCGTTCACCAGCATCAATATGAATTTCCACCGGCAGGTCCGCAAGCCCGTTATCGGCAAAGTGCTTTGCTATACGGCTGCCCAATTCCAGGCTCAATGCAGTTTCATAAAAGAGTTTTTGCCGTAAGCTATTAATCTTGCGCTGAACCTTTTTCCGGTAATAATACCGGGCCCCCTTGCCCAGGCGGTGAACCACCACCGCGGTAATAAAACAGGTTTCGTTACGTACCTGGGAATCGGAACCGATGATTATCTTATATGAGGAGTTGGGCAAACCAGTTATATAACTCAAAATATCATCCATCATTTCTTCAAAATGCATTTTCCCCTTGGTCGGACTTATAAAATACAACTGCTTCAGCCCCTTTCCCATTTCAAAAAACAAAGATCTTTTCAACTATAACTTCTTGGTCAACACCCCTTTTCAAACGACTTGCAACACCATCTAAAGTGTATTACTATCCACGTATTCTTCGTAACACCTGGCCAAAGCGGCAAATTGGTCCATTCCCAGGGTCTCACCGCGGGCCCCGGGCTTGATTCCGGCACTCTTAATGATATTATTCCACTGTTCTTTCCCAAGCCCAAGCCCGGCGCCTGTAAGGGCATTAAGTAACGTTTTTCGCCGCTGGGCAAAAGCAGCCCGGACAATGGAAAAGAAAGTTTTTTCATCCCTTACCTCCACTGCAGGGGTCTCCCTGCGAGCTAACTTTACCACAGCTGACCCCACCTCCGGCCGGGGTATAAAGACATTGCGGGATACCTTGCAAACCAGCTGCGGGGAGGTATAAAACTGCACGGCTATACTCAGGGCACCGTAATCTTTGGTACCCGGCAGGGCCAGCATGCGCCTGGCCACTTCTTCCTGTACCATCACCACTATTAAAGAAAAATTAAATTTATGTTCCAATAAATGCATCAACAGGGGAGTAGTAATATAATAAGGCAAATTGGAAACTATTTTGTAAAGCCCGCGGTGCCCGGCGTAACCGGCGACCAAATTATCAAAATTAACTTCAAGGGCATCTCCCTGAATTACCTTAACATTTTTCCTGTCTGCCAGAGTTTCGTCAAGGATGGGCATAAGCCCCCCGTCTATTTCCACCGCCAGCACCATGCCGGCCTTTTCAGAAATTTTCCTGGTAAGAGTCCCCAAGCCGGGCCCTATCTCAACAACTATATCCTGCTTACTTACTTCCGCCCCTCCCAGTATTTTAGAGATTATATTGGCATCTACAAGAAAGTTTTGTCCCAAATTTTTCCGACACCTGAATTGATAGCGCTCCATCAAGCGCCGTACCACGGAAGGTGAGGTAAGATCCACAGGCATCAACACCTTTAAATAAATGTATTTTATATTTTACCCAATAGAAATAAGGATTTACATATAACAAAAAAGGAGGGACACCCCTCCTATTCCAGTACATAAACTTTTACCCGGCGTACTCCCCACTGGTAGGCTTTTTGTGCACTTTCCATAAAAAGGTCGATCCGGTTTCCCTTAATGGCACTTCCCCGGTCCAGGGCCGCACAATATCCGTAATTTTCAACATACAATCGGGTGCCCAAAGGAATCACCCTGGGGTCCACGGCAACAACACCGCGCCTCGGGGGAACACCGGTAGCGGTATTATGCCCGGTATAAGTATAAGCAGTGGCAACCATATCAAGTACCCTGGAATATCGAACCGTCCTGCCGCCCCTGGAAATTATTTTTCCCGTCCCCACCTGCACTATCCTGTCAACGGGCTTGCGAATTGTTTCACTGGATATTAGCTGGCGGCTGTATTCTTTGCCGTTGCGGTACGTTATTTGCCAAACTTTCTTTTCCAGCCCTGCCTGTCCTTTTTGAACTACCCTGCTCTCCCCGTACGGAATATTGGAGTTATTTTCCTTTAAGGTCTTGTTGGGGATAACAACTTCCTCTTCCACAATTTCCGTGTGTTGCCTGATTACTTCAATCTTCATCCCCGGCTTTATTTTTTCTTCAAGGGATGGAATAACCTGATCTTCTTCCTGGAGAATTATACCAAATTCATTTAATAACTCTTGCACCGTAGTGCTTAAGGTATATACATTTTTTTCCTTACCATCCGCCTTTAATGTTACCGGTACAACCCTCTTAACCGATACCGTCATACCTTCCCGCAAGAATTCATTCGGCCCGGGGATGACACTGTCCTTTTCTCCTACCTGTATTTCCTCGGCCTGTAAAAGTTGCCCTACGGTAAAGGCAAAGGTTTTTACTTCCCTTTTTTCACCGTCCACACTTAAAATTATCGTTTTGCTCGCCCAGGCAAATCCCAACAAAAACAAACAACCCAAAGCTGCCGCAAGTACCAGGGCCCACGTACTCCTTAAAAACTCAATGCCCCGGCACTTTTTTTCAAAATCCACAATTCCACCTCTTCCAAAAATCGTTACTCAATTAATACCATTCTATTAATTGGTTAAAATTCCTGCCAAATTATCAATTCTCCAAAAACAGGAAGTTGTCTCTGAAAGAGGTGGCCTCGTTTTCTAAAATCAATATTCTATTCCCTTTTGGGCCTTAACTCCCTTGGAAAAAGGATGTTTTATTTCTTTCATTTCTGTAACCAAGTCGGCCAGGCCAATAATTTCCGGCGGGGCATTGCGCCCGGTAAGCACCAGGTGTAAGCGGAGCGGCTTATTTTTAACCAACTCTATTACGTCATCCTTATCCACAAGGCCGAAGGAAATGGCGTAATTAATTTCATCAAGAATAATCATATCATATTTACCCGAAGCCATTTTCTCTTTGGCGCTTCTCAGGGCTTCCCCGGCGGCACGCCGGTGTTCCGCCAGCTTTTCCTCATCGCTGTCCATAATAAATCCTACCCCCGCCTGGCGTATCTCGAAGCGCTCCCCCAGTTGCCCGGCGGCCTTTAATTCCCCGTATGTCCAACCGCCCTTGATAAATTGCAGCATTAATATCCTCATCCCTTGTCCCCAGGCACGAAGGGCCATACCAAGGGCAGAAGTAGTCTTCCCCTTCCCGTTTCCTGTAAATACCAAAACCAGGCCTCTCGTTTCTGCCAACAGAAAAACCCCCATATCATTTAATTTCAGCCATCCAGACCAAACAACTTCCTGGCATTAGCAGCTGTAACCAATGCCAATTCTTCCGGGGCCATGTCCCTTAACTGGGCTACATGCTCCACCACATATTTTACAAATGCCGGTTCATTTCGCCTGCCTCGCCGGGGTTCCGGCGCCAAGTAAGGACAATCGGTTTCCACCAGGAGACGATCAAGGGGTACACAGGCAGCCACTTCCTTTAATTTCCGGGCATTTTTAAAAGTAACCGGGCCGGCCAGGGATATGTAAAACCCCAGATTTATACATTCCCGGGCCATTTCCCGGTCGCCGCTGAAACAGTGCATTACTCCCCCGGCCTCTCCCACACCGTCCTTACGGAGAATGTCCAGTAAGTCTTCATGGGCTTCACGGTCATGAATAATAACAGGCTTACCTATCTCCCTGGCAAGACTCAATTGCTCCCTGAATATCTTTCGCTGGGTTTCCCGAGGAGAAAGATCGCGATAATAGTCCAATCCCATTTCCCCCAGGGCCACCACCTTTGGATGCCCCCCCCAATCGAAGAGCAAATCCAGGTAATTTTCCGGTATGCCCTTTGCATCATGGGGATGCACCCCTGCCGAGGCATATATAAAATCATACTTTTCCGCCAATTCAACGGCCTTTGATATGGAATCCAGGTCAAAGGAGACGCAAATAAGCTCTTTGCCCCCTGCTTCCCTGTACCGGTTTATCACTTCTCCCCGGTCTTCATCAAAGGCCGGATCGTATAAATGGGCGTGAGTGTCTATAAACTCCATGCCGGCCCCCCTTACTTCCCTAAACTCTCCGGATCGATCCGCGGGAACAAGGGCTTACCCCTCTTCATGGTCGTCCCGCCCGGCAGTTTACCCCACTTGAGAGATTCCCAGGTATGCAGCTCCGGCTTGTCTTCCAATCCCAATAGCGGCCAAGCCCGGGGCGGAAATTGCGGCATAAATGGGCTAACCATAACGGTAATCATGCGCATGCACTCCGCCACATTATAAAGTACCGCCCTGCACCTGTCTTTTTGGGCGGGATCTTTGGCCAGCGCCCAAGGAGAAGTTTCCTCCAGGTATTTGTTTGCCCTGCCCACCAATTTCCAGATGGCTGCCAGGGCGTTGGAGATTTCCATGCGCTCCATATGTTCTTCCACCAGCCGGGGGGTGGCCTCCGCCAGTTCTATCAAGTCACTGTCCGGGCCCTCCGCGGCCCCCGGCTCCAGAATACCGTCAAAGTATTTTGTTGCCATGGCCGCCGTGCGGTTAAACAGGTTACCCAAGTCGTTGGCTAAATCCTGATTAATCCGGTGTACCAGTGCCTCTTCGGAATAATAGCCGTCCGCCCCGAAGGGCAGCTCGCGAAGCAAGTAATAACGAATGGCATCCACCCCGTACTTATCTATCAAAACCAGGGGATCCACCACATTGCCTTTGGACTTGCTCATTTTGCCGCTTTCCAAAAGCAGCCACCCGTGCCCTACAACCCGCTTGGGAAGGGGAAGCCCTGCGGCCATTAAAATTATGGGCCAAATAATAGTATGAAAGCGAACAATATCCTTACCCACCAGGTGTACATCGGCAGGCCAAAATTTCCGATACAGGCTGTCATCTTCGCTGCTGTAGCCAAGAGCAGAAATATAATTGGTCAGAGCGTCCACCCAAACGTAAACCACGTGCTTGGAATCAAAGGGAACCGGAATGCCCCAGTTAAAGGTAGTCCTGGAAACACATAAATCTTCAAGCCCGCTTTTAATAAAGCTCACCATTTCATTACGCCTGGATACCGGCTGTATAAAATCCGGGTTCTCTTCTATATGCTGCAAGAGCCGGTCCGCGTATTTGGACATGCGGAAAAAGTAGCTTTCTTCTTCCAATAATTCCACCGGCCGCCCGCAGTCGGGACAATTTCCCTCTTCCAGGCGGGCCTCGGTCCAAAAGGTTTCACAAGGGGTACAGTACCAGCCTTTATAACTGGCCTTGTAAATATCTCCCTGATCATAAAGCTTTTGAAAAATCTGTTGAACTACCCGTTTGTGTCGTTCTTGGGTTGTCCTTATAAAATCATTATTACTTATTTCTAATTTCTTCCACAGATGCTGGAAGCCCTCCACAATTTTATCCACATATTCCTTGGGAGACTGTCCCTTTGCCCTGGCAGTACGCTCAATTTTCTGGCCGTGTTCATCTGAACCGGTAAGAAACCATACATCATAGCCGGTGAGCCGCTTGAACCGGGCCATGGCGTCCGCAGCCACCGTGGTATAGGCATGGCCTATATGTAACTTATCGCTCGGATAATATATTGGTGTGGTTATATAAAATGTCTTTTTTCCCGTCATTACCCTTCCCTTCCTTTTAATTTTTGGAAATATAAAAACCCCCACCCGTGGCCATGGCCAGGGGCAGAGGTTTAACTCCGCGGTACCACCCCGGTTCAGTATTTCCTCGCGGAAATACCCTCAGTAAGTACCGGGAATATCCCTCCCGGTACTCAAACACGATAACGGTGTTTACCCGTCCTGGCCTACACACCTTACACAGGTTTTCAGCCGGAAGCTCCGGGGCCATCTTCAGTCCTTTTCCCCGGCGGGCTTTCACCATCCCCGCTCGCTTTAACGGGTACCCGGACCTACTCCTCCCCTTCACAGCCTTTTCCCGCAGATTTTACATTAAAAATCTTTATCTTGTCAAGTTTTCCCTTAACAGGAGAAATATATACAAAAATAACCAGAGTTTTTCAAAAAATATATTGACTTTTAATGGTACCGTTGGTATCATTTAGATGTAGTTTATCGTCGAAATATGCAGATGTATTTGGGGAGGGAAAATCATTGAAGTCAACGGGTATTGTACGTAAGGTGGACGAGCTGGGCCGGGTGGTAATTCCCATTGAGCTACGCCGCACATTGGGTATTGACGAGAAAGATGCCCTGGAAATTTATGTGGATCAAGAAAAAATCATCCTTAAAAAATACGAACCGGCCTGTGTATTTTGCGGAAATGCAACCGACGTGCAACATTACCGTGGAAAAATGGTATGCCGCGACTGTACCATGGCCATGTTTGAAAACGTTAAAGAGAAAGCAAAAGAAATTGGCTAACTTTTCGTCTACCTTGAAAGGGGGAGGAGAACATCTAATTTTCCTTCCCCTTTAAAACTTCGTTATAAACTTCCCGCTTCGAAACGCCCCGCAGGCGAGCCACTCTTTTAATGGCCTCTTTGCGGTGAATGCCCTGGGATACCAACTGGGCCACATGATCCGCCAGGGAAATATCCCAAATATCTTCTTGCATCTCCCGGTACTTTTCCCCGGCTCCTTCCAGAACCAGGGTAAATTCACCTTTAGGTTCATTGATTGTAAAAAATTCCAACATTTCCCGGACATTACCCCGCAAAACTTCTTCAAATTTTTTTGTTAGCTCCCTGGCCACAGCTATTTGCCGGTCGCCCAATATGCGGTATATTTCTATAAGTGTTTCCCGGAGACGGTGCGGGGATTCATAAAAAATCAGCGTTCTTTTCTCCCCGGCCAGGCTTCTTAATTTATCTCTTTTGGCTTTCCGGGCAGAAGGCAAAAATCCTTCGAACACAAAAGCGCCGGTCGAAAGACCGGAAACCACCAACGCCGCCAGGGCCGCATTGGGACCGGGAAGGGGAGTGACATTTACTTTCCTCATTAAGGCTTCCCTTACCAAAACTTCCCCGGGGTCGGAAATTCCCGGCAAACCGGCATCACTAACCAGAGCTACATCTTTTCCCTTCTCAAGTAAACCCAACAGGTATCCCGACTTTTGTTTGTGATTATGCTCATTATAACTGGTCAGGGGAGTATGAATGTCATAATGGGAAAGGAGTTTTCGCGTTCTTCTGGTATCTTCCGCCGCTATCATATCCACTTCCCGAAGGATCCTTACCGCCCTGAAAGTTATATCTTCCAGGTTTCC
Source organism: Desulfofundulus sp. JL263-se (assembly GCF_056316025.1). NCBI lineage: Bacteria > Bacillati > Bacillota > Clostridia > Eubacteriales > Peptococcaceae > Desulfofundulus > Desulfofundulus sp. JL263-se. The sequence goes on from NZ_CM149993.1 coordinate 3,072,708, forward strand.
TATGGGCGTGGCACACAGGTACAAGGTGCCCCGGCCGCCTGTCATTACGAAAATCCTCCTATTCCTGGTTTTTGTGCAAAAAGGCCGCACAGAATAAACAATCTCCGGATCGCAAGCGGCCAAAATACAAATTACATATGTGAAACCCCTCCCGGTAAAGATTGACGAGGTTTTTCAGCCCGGCAGGGGGAGGATTTTCTTCCCCGTTTTTCCCTACCCCGGACATAACCGCCAGCTGCTGTCGTAACTTTGCATTTTCCTCTTCCAAAATTTCAATCTGGCTTTTCATCTTTTTAAGATCCGTCATTATATTGTTGATTTTGCTTTCCATTCCCATTATTGTCCGAAGCAGGGGATGCATTAGCGGAGTTTACCTCCTTAGCCGTTAGTTCCTCAGCCTTGTATTCCTTTACAATTTTACTTTCTTTCAGCTCAACGCTAACAGTTTGCTTAAAAATATTTATGCCGGTAATCTTCCCTTCTCCGTCCGGAGTAACCACTTTACTGCCAATAGGTGGAAAAATCTCCTTGGCCTGCTCATAACACTCATTTTCAAATTTCAAGCAGCACATTAACCGGCCGCAAATACCCGATATCTTGGCCGGATTTAAGGAAAGATTTTGGTCTTTGGCCATTCGGATGGACACCGATGTAAAATCTGTCAGCCAGGATGAACAACACAATTCCCGGCCACAGCATCCCAGTCCACCTATCATTTTGGCTTCATCCCGCACCCCTATTTGCCTTAATTCTATCCGGGTGCGGAAAACCGCTGCCAGATCCTTTACTAACTCGCGGAAATCCACCCTGCCCTCAGCGGTAAAATAAAATATTATCTTATTACCGTCAAATGTTCTTTCTACACCTACTAATTTCATGGGCAGACCGTGGGCGGCAATTTTATCCAGGCATATTTGAAAGGCCTCTTTTTCCAGTTTTCGATTCTCCTCTAATTTTTGTAAATCCTCTTCCGTGGCTTCCCGCAGCACCTGCTTTAAAGGAGATACTACTTCATCATCATCCACTTCCTTCGGGCCGGTGACCACCCACCCGTATTCAATTCCCCTGGCTGTTTCTACTATTACACCGTCATTTTTAGCTAATCGTAAATTTCCCGGATCAAAATAATATATCTTTCCTGCAGGCTTAAAACGTACACCTACTACCCTGGGCAATCATTTTACCCTCCCTTGCGGCGTAAAATCCCGCCAATGTATAAAACAGGTCTTCTAAAACCAGGCGGGCATTGACCCGAAATGACAATCTCATCCCGGCCCTTTCCACAGCCTTTATATTTTGAATAATCCGGCGTACAGACAGCTTATCCGCCTCTGATTCTATATCACCGGCCCGGTCTAAATTTACTATAAAATTTTTCCGCCTGGTTTTTTTCCATATCAGTACGTCCCGATACCACAACGAAAGCATATCCAGAAACCGCTGCAAATTAACTTCTCCTTCCGCCATTTCCCGGGCCAAAATAGATACCCCGGCAGGAGTGGTTTCCTCTAATTTTCCCAACAAAAAAAGCAACTGATTCCGTTCCCGGTTACTTTCCGCCAGTTCCAGTGCCTTCCCTAAACTCCCCCCGGCTAACATAACCGGCAGCCGGCAATCCCGTTCCCTCATACCCCGTAATTTTTTCAAGCCCAGGCTAATTTCATTATTGGAAAGGGGCTTGAAATTGAATTGCTGGCACCGGGAAGATATGGTGGGAAGTAACGATTGGGGAAAATCAGATATTAATATAAATATAACTCCCTCAGGAGGCTCTTCCAAAGTCATGAGAAAACTGTTGGCCGCCTCCCTGGTCATAGTATCGGCCTCACCGATAATAAATACCTTCCGGGTTCCCTGAAAAGGACGTAAAGAAACTTTCCGCTGCAATTCTCTTATCTGAGAAATTTTTATACTTTCGCCATCGGGTTGGAGATAGTGAAAATCAGGGTGATTACCTGACTCAAACTGCCTGCAACTGCGGCACAAACTGCAAGAATCGCTCCTCCGGGGTTTAGTGCAAAGAAGTACTTGCGCAAAGGCCCGCGCCAGGGTGGTTTTACCTGTTCCCCCGGGGCCGCCGAATAAATAAGCATGGGAAATTTTTCCACTGGCCAGTGCACCGGTAAGCACTTTTATTATCTCCCTGTGTCCAATAATGTCTCTAAATCCACTCACCGAATAACTCCACCACCTCGCGCCACACTTGCCGGTGTACCTCTTCAGGCCGCAGCCGACCGTCAATTACGCGGTAACAATTAGAAAAACTTTGTGCTAAAACAAGATATGTTTCCCTTACCCGCCGGTAAAAAGATAAGTTTTCCGATTCCAGGCGGTCTGTAACTGGCGCTTTATCCTTAAGCCTGGCCATCCCTATTTCCGGTGGAACATCTAAAATGAAAACAAGATCCGGATATAAGCCCGATGTAGCCAACTCATTGATTTTACCAAGTAATTTTATGTCAATCCCTCTCCCGCCACCCTGGTAGGCCAAAGTGGAATCGGTGAAGCGGTCACATATAACTATTTTCCCCTTCTGGAGGGCAGGCAGAATTACCCTCCCGACGTGCTGGGCCCGGTCCGCCGCATACAGGAAAGTTTCCGCCCGGGACGTTATTTCCCTGTTTTCCGGGCTTAAAAGCAGGTCTCTTATTTTCTCTCCGATACGGGTACCCCCCGGCTCACGGGTAACCACCACATCCTTTCCCATTTTATTCAAGCGTTCTGCCAGCATTCTTACCTGGGTGGTTTTTCCGCAGCCGTCTATACCTTCCATTACAATGAATAGTCCTCGCTGCAAATTAAAACACTCCGCTTCAGTGGTATTAATCATCAAGAACTCTGATAGTATTTAATTCCGGGTCTTCGGGGCCCTGACAGTGCAATTTCAAATTTCGCACGGCCAGCAAGTAATCCTTTATTTCACCGGTAATCTCCTCCCCGGGGCAGACAACCGGTATGCCCGGCGGGTAAACGCAAATCATTTCCCCGCTTACCAGCCCGGATGCCTCATCCAGCCTCACCGGGCGGGACCGTGCCATCCAGGCCTGCCGCGGCGATAATTTAAGGGGCGGTATGGAAGGAGGGACCATGCCTGAAGGCCGGCGTTTAACGTCCCGACGCTCTCTGACACTAAACTCTTTCAAAGTATCTATAAGCCTGCGAATATCTTCCCTGGTGGTACCCAAACTTACCACTGCAATAATATTGTTAAAATCGGCCATTTCTACTTCTATCTGATAGCGCTTGCTTAAAATTTTTTTGGCTTCAAAGCCTGTCCAGCCCATTTCCTTAACTGAAATTACCAGGCGGGTGGGGTCAATTCCAACAATCCCCTCCCCTCTTATATGTTCTTCACTCAACAGGGAAAGTCCCTTTATCTGGCTAATGGCTTTGCGGGCCTCCCTTGCAAGTTCCAATACCCGTTCCATTATTTTCTCTCCCCTTGCAGCCAGCTGCCAGCGGGCCGCATCCAGGGAAGCCATTAAAAGATAGGAGGGACTGGTAGTTTGAACCAGGCGAAGGGAATCTCTAACCCTTTGCACGCTTACCCGGTTTCCCTGTATATGAAGCCAGGAAGACTGGGTCAGGGAGCCCCCGGTTTTATGCACGCTTTGTACCACCCCGTCGGCCCCGCACTTTAAAGCACCCTCGGGCATCTCCCGGCTAAAATAAAGATGAGTGCCATGGGCCTCATCTACAATAACAGGCTTGTTCAGGGAATGTACCTCGTGCACCAGGCCGGACAGTTCACCTACCGTGCCGAAATAAGTGGGGTGAACGGCCAAAACGGCCCTACACATAGGGCATACCTGCAGTTTTTTACGTACTTCATCCAATGCAATCCCGCTTGCAAACTCAAACAGAGGTATTATTTCCGGCTGTAAATATACGGGAATGGTACCACTTAATATAAGCCCGGCGAGAATCGACCTGTGAACATTCCTGGGAACCAATATATATTCCCCCTCCCGGGCAACAGTCATAATTAAGGCCTGAAGGCCGCAAGTGGTCCCATTAACCAGGAAAAAGGTTTGACCGGCCCCGAAAAGCTGGGCCGCCAGGGCCTGGGCCCGGGCAATAACACCGCCGGGATTGTGTAAGTCATCCAGCCCGGGCACTTCCGTCAAATCCATTTTAAATAATTCTGGCGCCAATTTTCGAAATTCCGGCGGCAGGCCTTCTCCCTGCTGGTGCCCCGGTACATGAAAACGCGCCTTATTCTTTTTACTATAATTTAAAATTTTTTCCAATAAGGGAGCTGAAATCATTTTTTTATAAAAAAATATCCTTATTTATAAAAATTTCCTTTAGATAAGTATTTTATCATATGTAAAAAGAGAGCTCCATATAAAGGGAATGATAAACTACCAAGTCTTTATTATTATATAAGCGGCATGTCAAGGTCACAATAAAAAAAGAAATTTCTTTATAAAAGGAAGTGAGATAATGGTGAGCCGTAAAAAGGACAAAATTGATGATAAAGCACTATCAAAAAAATATCGTACCAATGTAAAAAAACTAATATCGGCCTGGAAAAAGGGCTACAGCGATATGGAGGTAGCACAACTTACAGGAGTGGATACATTTACCCTGCAACAAATAAAAATTGATATCGAGCTGGCGCACAGGCGGCTTCGTAACGAGAGAAAGAAAAAATCACAAGATCAAATTACCCGGGAGCGCCATATCTTTTTAAGCCCGTTTATATAATAGCTGTAAGAAAGTTCCTCCGGAGATGCGTTTATGATTCTGACCTCACAGGTTTTACACAGGAAAAGTCCGTAAATTAACAGCCCCCGGGGTATAAATATATTATAACCACAGACCATACAAGAAACAGGCTTTGCCATATCACATACCCTCCGGTTTTATTATTTAATTTAGAATATGTACTTACCCGCAAATAGGTTTGCATATAAAAGCAAAAAGCTGCGGAAAAAACCGCAGCTTTTTGCGTATTATATTTTTTAGTTTTCCTTCTCTTTTTTCTTTTTCTTTTCCACCGCAATGGCACAATCCGGACAAGTAATTTGGCAAATGCCGCAAGCAATGCATTCATCATTTATTTCCACCGACGGAGTGCCATAAACGCCCAGAACATCCGACCATCTTATGCATTTCTTGGGGCATTTTTCAATGCAGAGCCCACAACCCTTGCAAAGTCCGGGGAAAATGGTCCAAAATCCTTTTTCTACTTCCAGCGTGCGTCCTTTAAAGTCCAAAGACATAAACCGACCCCCTTATAATGCCTCGGCCACAAGCTCGGCACCACGTTCAATGGCCTTGTAATTCATATCCCGCAACTTTGGATTCTTTTCAAACTTATAGCCTAATTTTTTCTCGATGGCTTCTTTGGCCTTATCTTGCGGTACTACTCCCGTTGCCTTTATTACCGCACCCATAATAATGACGTTAAATACCCTTGGGTGCAGCTCGCGCTTGGCAACATCCAAAGCCGGAATACCTAATACTTTCTTGGCATCTTTGGGAAGATCATCTTCTCCGATGCCCTCAATTCCCGAATCATATACAAATATGGTTTCCGGGCCCACGTATCTCCGCGTGCGGTAAACCGCCCTGTCACTGAGGGCCACCACAATATCTCCCGTATTAAATTTGGGTGCGCCGATGGGCTCGTCCCCGATCTGCAGGTAAGCCACTGAAACGCCGCCCCGCTGCTCAACACCAAAATTGGGAATGTATAAGGCTTCCCGGCCCTGTTCGTTTGCAGCCTCGGCCAGTATTTCAGCCACTGACTGCACACCTTGACCACCTTCACCGGCAAGAATTATTTTCCAAGCTTTACCCATTAACCTGTCCCTCCTCTTTCCGAGAGCCGGGGACTTTTAATTCACCCACATTAAAGTACTGGGACATTTGTTTCTCCACAAACTTCCAAGTATCTTCAGCATTGGTCCTCCAGTTGGTGGGACACAGGGATAAAGCTTCCACAAAGCTGAAGCCATTACCCTTTATTTGATTCTCCAAAGCTTTTTTAATATAATTTTTGAGCTGCTTAACATTTGAAACCGTCCCCCGGGCTACATAAGCACCTTCAGAGGCAATGGCGGCAACCATTTCCGGGCCCAGGGTAGGACGCCCGGTTTTCTCCACATCTCTTCCGTAAGGGGTGGTTTCAGTTTTCTGTCCCGGTAAAGTAGTGGGCGCCATCTGACCACCGGTCATACCATACTGAGTATTATTTACTAAAATAACGGTAATTTTTTCATTACGTGTGGCCGCGCTAACCAGGTGCTGGGAACCTATGGCATAACCGCCCCCGTCACCCATATAAGCAATCCCAACCAGATTCGGATTGGCCCGTTTTAACCCGGTGATAACCGGAGTGGTCCGCCCGTGGTGAGTTTGAATGGTATCAACGTTGAAAAAGTCCCATGCCAGTAAAGAACAGCCTATATCACAGCCAAACACAGTCCTGTCCTGAATATTTAACTCATCTATGGCCATACCCAAAGCCTTTAAAACTATACCATGTCCACAGCCAGGACAGAACTTGTGTGGTTTGGATTCTACGCGCCAGCATTTAGGCATGGCAGGTTGAATAGACATAAAAAGGGCCTCCTTTCAATTTCTTGTTTTAGGGAAATTTTCCAGGTTAAGCTTCACTTTTCGTGGAAAAATTCCCCTCTAAAGAATCTCTTTTACTTTTGCCTCAATATCTTCAGCAGTAATACCTACACCGGGCTTAAAAAAGGATAGCATCTCTGCGGTACAGCCATAAACAGCTTCTTTAACCAGGCGGTCTAACTGCCCGTTGGCCGATTCCACAACCAGCAATTTTTCAGCCTTATTTGCCACTTCGCGAATTTCAGGCACAGCCATGGGGCGCAGGGTTATAGGACGGAAGTAACCCACGTTATATCCTGCCTCCCGCATGCCCTTCACTGCCGCTTTCGCTGCCCTGGCAACAACCCCATGGGCAATCACAACCAGCTTAGACTCTTTACTGCCTATTTCTTCATATTCTGCAACTTCGGGAGCTATTTTGTTATAATCCGCAAAATATTCCTGCAAAATCTCATATAATTCCTCTTCTACATTGTAGGTATTCCGAAAATGTGCCGGCGGCCTGTCAACCCCCGGAGTTCCCTCTTTCCCTACATAGGGCTCCGTTGGAACCATTTTAATTCCCCGCACTTCGGGATCATATATAACCAGGGACTCGCGCATTTTTGCCTGGTAGCCGTCAGCCAGCACAAAGGTGGGGAACCTGTATTTCCAGGCAGCGTTAAAAGCCTTTATGGTATAGTCAAATAATTCCTGATGAGTAGAAGTGGAATAGACAATCCTAAGACCTTCTCCGTTACCGCCCAGGGTTGTCATGGTTACCTCTTGCTGGGAATAAATAACAGTGGCTGTGGATGGCCCTCCCCGCTGCTGAATAACAGTAACGGTAGGCAGGCGCATTGCCTCTGCCATGCTCATTGGCTCTTGCATTAAGGTATTTCCGGGTCCCGCAGTGGCAGTAAAAGCCCGCTTTCCGGCCATAACTCCCCCTATAGTGGTAAATCCTGCCGAAAGTTCGTCTTCCGTCTGCAAAAATTCCTTGTTGAATTTGGGGGCTAACCTGGTCCAATAATGCATGATTTCATTTTGAGGTGTAATGGGATAACCATACATAATATCCGCTTCTGCTGCCAGGGCAGCCCAGGCAATAACCTCATTGCCGGTCATAAAGACCCTCTTTTCTCCCTGAATAACCTTTTCCGCCATATAAGCTGAGTACACCTCCTGAAAACAACTTAGATTTGTAACACCTGTAACAAACCACCACAGGTATTTACCCGGCAAGATTATAACAGATCTTAATTTGGGGAAATTTTCCAAGTTAAGTTTTACTTATTTAAAGATAATACTTCGTGGAAAAATCCCCCCAAATTACCAAAGTGTATTGGGCATATATCTTGTCAAGCTGCGCACCGGGTTACCGGCGCAATCACGGGAACCCAGGGCTTCAGCCAGCTCTTTTACAGCAGTGGTTGCCACCACGGGCAATCCCAGCTGCCGGGCTGCCTCCGATACGATTCGGGCCCCTTCCTGTATTATTTCCAAAGTGGTATCGTCACCCCAGTGACTGTTATTTATCAACCCGTGAACAGTACCCAGTTCCCTTACAAAGCTAACAATATCCTCTACTGTAGACGTCATGGGCCGGGCAATATTTACCACAACTATTACATGCAAATTTGCTTCCTCCCGGACACCCTCCAGGAGGTTTAATGTTTTAGCACCTTCAACACCGTAACCGATATCTAAAATAACATCTCCCTCGCGCCGCAGGGCCCACCTGCTTTCAGGGCGTAAAATGTTGCCCGTTTCCCCCAGGCCTATGGCCTCGCCGGTTTCCCACGCCAGAACCTTCAACCCCATTGCTTCTAACTTTTTTTTAAGGGGACGCAAGGTATAGCACGGCTCCACTATATCTAAATCCACCAGGGTAACACGGGAACGGCCTTTTTGCAGCAAGTCAATGGCTCTGTTTACAGCCACTTCACTTTTTCCGCTGGCATATTCACCTATATATCCTTCCACTATCCGGCTGGCAATGTTGGATCCACCTCACTTTATATTTTTAATTTATAAAAATTATAAAAAGCCAACCTTAAAAAATCGAGACAATTTGTCCCGTCTTGACATTACTTACATAATAGTGCAAATAAATATACCCCGTCAAGGAAAGAGATAGTGTCTAAAATCTTTAAAATATTGTCAATTAAAGGAATAAATAGTTAAGAAAAACAAGTAATATTACCCCTGGCACACGCAATATTCCTACCAGTAAAGCAGTAAACGGATTAACCGCAATGTGCATGCCTGCCATTCCTAAAAAAATATTCATTATTACCAGTAACACCATACCAACTACCAAACAGGCCCCAACCTTTAATAAAATTTTCAGCGGCCTGAAGGCAACGGCTCCCATCAAAAAAAGGCCCAAAACACCCAATAACACAAAGATCACATAATTCCATTCCATATCCATACACCCCCTAAGGCTACTTGTCTTCATTATATGGATAGGAATGGAAATTATGTCATTCTATTTCACGCCGGCCCTCCAGTGCTTTGGAAAGGGTTATTTGGTCGGCATATTCCAGGTAGGAGCCCGCGGGTAAACCGTAAGCTATTCTGGTAACCTTAACATCCAGGGGCTTTATCAGCCGGGCCAGGTACATGGCGGTGGCATCACCCTCAACGCTGGAATTGGTAGCCAGGACCACTTCTTTGACTCGCCCGCCCTCAAGGCGCTTAAGCAGTTGCTTTATAGTAAGCCGGTCGGGCCCGATACCCTCCGAGGGTTTCAGCACCCCGTGGAGAACATGATACAGACCCCTGAAACTGCGGCTTTTCTCTATGGCCGTCACGTCCTTGGGATCTTCTACCACACAAATTATATCAGATACCCGGCTAACGTCGTTACATATCCTGCATGGATCGGTATCGGCAAAATTCATACATGTAGAACAATACCGTATGGAATTCCGGGCTTCCAAAATAGCTTCGGCCAGATTTTGAGCTACTTCAGGTGAAGCGCTCAACAGGTAAAAAGCCAAGCGCTGGGCCGTTTTAGGTCCAATACCCGGCAACCCGGAAAATTCGCGCACCAGGCGTTCTATGGCCCCATCGCTCATAATGACTCACTCCCGCTAAAAAATTCGGGGGAATTTTTCTATGGAAATATTATCCTTGAATGAGCAAAACTTAACCTGGAAAACTTCCCCCAAACCCGGGAATATTTAAGCTGCCCGTAATTTTACTCATTTCCTTAGCCATCATTTCCTGGGCTTGTTTAAGGGCATCATTTACAGCCGATAAAATCATATCCTGGAGCATTTCCACGTCACCGGGGTCCACTGCTTCCGGCTGAATTTCAATGGCCACCAGTTCCTGCCTGCCATTAACAACGGCCTTTACCATACCCCCGCCTGACGTGCTTTCAACGGTACGCTCACCAAGTTCTTCCTGCAATTTAGCCATTTGGGCTTGCATTTTTTGAACCTGTTTCATCATTTTAGCAATGTTACCGCCCATAAAAAATCCTCCTTTAATTTTTTTAAAAAATATTACTCAGGTGGCAGCTTCTCTACCTCTTCAGCTCTAAAAAGTTCCATAGCACTTTTAAAGTCCACTTCCCGGTTATCTCCCTCCCATTCTTCCGGGCGCTTTTGCCTGGTATCACACCGAACGGTCCAATTGCCTTTAAAGAAGGAACTGAGGACTTGAGCCAGCAATCTCTGATTATTTTCTTCCTCCATAACCTCTTTTGCTATATCACCCTCCTCATAGCCCAAAGTTAATACGCAGCCCGCAATTTTCGCCGGCCAGGATGATTCCAAACATGCATAGGTCGCCTTATTCTTTCTTTTAACCGCCGCCAAAATTTGCGGCCAGAGTTTTTTAACCTTTTCCAGGGATATACCGCCAGCGGCCGCGTTCAAGGGTTGTTTTCCCTTCTTAATTACGTTATTGCTTACTGTGTTTACATTGTTTACGATATTTACATTATTTCCCCCATTGTCATTTTTGTACACCTGCTCAAGGTCACCGGATTTTTCTTTATTATCATCAATTTCAGGGGCTGAAATTACATTCTTCTTGCCGGTGGAAATCCGGGACTCCAATAATTTTTCCACCCGTTCCTCCAGCCGGGCCAGGCGCAGCGCCAAATCGTCCACCGAATTATCTCCCCCGCCCTCCACAGCTTCAAACACAAATAACTCCAGCAATAACCTCGGCTGTGAACTCCACCGCATTTCCTGTTCATACCGCACCAAAAGTTTCGTTATATATAAAAGCAAGCGCCGGTCAAAGGAGGTTACGGGCCTGTCACCTTCGCCGGCAAAGGCCATATCTTTAACCAGCAAGTTCCTCAAATAGGCTCCCAACTGGCGGACAAAAACGCGCAAATCCTTTCCTTCGGTAACCAGGGTATCCACCAATTCAACGGCGCCGGCAATATCGCCCGCAAGCAAAGCCTCCGTCATTCGGCGAAGTACATCTTCATATACCGTTCCCAGGATCCCGTGTATCTCTTGTTCAGTAATTTTACCTTCGCCCAGAGAAGAAGCCTGATCCATTATACTCAAGGCATCCCTGAGACTCCCCTCGGCAGCCCGGGCAATAAGTCCCAAAGCATTTCCCTCGACGTCCAAGCCTGCCCCCCTGGCCACTTCCTGCATTCGGCTTACCATTTCCTGCTCGGCAATGGGCCTGAAATCAAAGCGCTGGCACCTGGAAAGGATGGTTACCGGAACCTTATGGGGTTCGGTGGTGGCCAAAATAAAAACCACGTGGGCCGGCGGTTCTTCCAGGGTTTTCAATAAGGCGTTAAAAGCCTCATTGGTCAACATATGTACTTCATCGATTATATATACCCTGTACCTGCAATTGGACGGAGAAAAGTTTATCTTTTCCCGCAGATCCCTTATTTCATCAATTCCCCGGTTTGACGCGGCATCTATTTCTATAACGTCCATGGAGCGCCCCTCCATAATAGAAAGGCAGTTATCACAACTATTACACGGTTCCGTAGAGGGTCCTTTTACACAATTAAGCACTTTGGCCAGTACTTTGGCAGTGGTTGTTTTACCCGTACCGCGGCTGCCGCAAAAAAGATAGGCATGGGAAATGCGCCCGGTGCTTAAAGCATTTTGCAAGGTACGGGTAATATGCTGCTGGCCCACTATTTCCGCAAAACTTTTTGGCCGCCACTTACGGTACAGAGCCTGGTAAGTCAAAAACATACACTCCTTTTTGTTACTACCAATACCAAGATTACTTCGCCAAATCATATCCCTTTTCCTTGTATAAATTTAAAAAGACCATACCGCCTCTGCGATATGGTCCAAATTTAATGCCGTGCACCCACCCTCGAATTATGACTTCCGGGCGTTACTCCTGCAGGTAGCTCGGATCAGGCGCCCTCGCGGCACCCGGAGGGACTTCCTTAGTGCTGCTTCCGTCAGGACCTGACACGGTTCGGAAGGCTCCGTCGCGCGAGACCCAATCGTCAACACCCCTTACAGGAGCCGGACCCCACAAGCCAAACCCTCAGGTGGGAATTCAGCCCTGCTATAGCGGATTGCAGGTTCAGGGCACCGCTACCTCCCCGCCTAGCACGGCAATTTTTATAAAATAAAAAATGGCGGAGAGAGTGGGATTCGAACCCACGAGGCGATTTCAACGACCGCCTACTCGCTCTCCAGGCGAGCGCCTTCGTCCACTCGGCCATCTCTCCACAGACTAATCTATGGTTAAAACTAATATTTTATTTATTTTTTTGGCGGAGAGACAGGGATTCGAACCCTGGAGACTGCTACTCGCAGCCTACTCGATTTCGAGTCGAGCGCCTTAAACCAGACTCGGCCATCTCTCCGTATTTTAAGAATTCTTGTTTTTACTTCTTAATTCCCGAAAAAAACGCTGCATAATTTCCCGGCATTCATCTTCCAGGACGCCGGATACCACAGCCACCTGGTGATTAAACCTGGGCTCACGCACTACGTCAATTATGGAATCCACTGCCCCGGCCTTGGGATCTGGCGCTCCGTAAACGAGGCAGTCTACCCGGAACTGTACAAGAGCTCCGCCGCACATGGCACAAGGCTCAATAGTAGAATAAAGGGTAGTACCCGAAAGCCTCCAGTCACCTAACTGGCGGGCCGCCTGCCTCATAGCCACTATTTCTGCGTGAGCCGTACTATCCACCAATGTTTCGCGCAAATTATGCCCCCGGGCAATAATTTTACCATCCCTGACAATTACTGCCCCAACAGGGACTTCACCAAGGGCGTATGCTTTACACGCCTCGTCCAGCGCCGCGCGCATAAATTGAATATGTTCTTTCACTGAAATCCTCTTACCTTTTAGGGAAATTTTCCAAGCCAAGTTTTGCTTATTTTAAGGTAATATTTACGTAAAAAATTCCCCCCAAGAAAGTATAAAAAGATGGTGCGCCCGGAGGGAATCGAACCCCCGACACGCGGTTTAGGAAACCGCTGCTCTATCCCCTGAGCTACGGGCGCTAAGGAAAAGAAAGCTGTTAGACGCGCTGCTGCATACAGCGCAAGTCTAACAACTCCTTGGCGTGCCCGAAGGGACTCGAACCCCTAACCTTCTGATCCGTAGTCAGACGCTCTATCCAGTTGAGCTACGGGCACATAAGTCATTCACTTTTACCTCAGCACATTGCACAGTTTATTTTAACAAAAATATTTAACCCGGTCAAGAATATAATTCTTACCAAGGACCAGATATTTAATATATGAGTTAATATTATCAGAATAGAGCCGAATATTCAAGAAGCTTTTTTGCAAAACCGACCCGGCCTGATTAATACAGGCCGGGGTAAAATTTTTTAGCTGTAAGGGGAAACTATCTCTGCTATTTTCTTAAATTTAGCAGTCATTTCATTTACCGTATTTTCAAGTTCACCTATTTTTAATTTACTTTCATCAAATTCACTCTGCAATTTCAATATTTGAATTCTTTTTTTATCCAATTCATCTTTCAGACTATTAATTTTATTAATTAGTTGTACTTTCTCTTTTTCCAATTTATCTATTTCTTGCAAAAGTTTCTCTCGTTCATCCGCCTCCGGAAGGGAAAAAACAAGCATTTTACTGAGATAGTCTTTGACAATACTTTTGCCGTAACCAGGATCCGGGGCCCACATTCCGCCTAATTTTTCCACCGTGGGAGCGACACCCCTTCCCACAAATTCGGCAACTATTTCAAAACGGGGATCCACCAATTTGCGGCCTGCAGGAAGGGGGTAATCGGTAGCATAGCAGTAAAGATGTTGAATATGGGCCTCCACACCCGTTTCGGGATCGGAGAAGCGGGCGTGATCAGAAGGAGAATCTCCCTTGGCATCGGCTTTTTTAAGACCGCAATAGTTATTGAATTCCGGCTTTACTGCTCCAGTAAATTTGAAATAATCAGTCTCCTTACAAGCCTGGGCCAGGGCAACATCAGCCCTTACATTGTAAATAGTAGCTACGGAATAATAAATATCCACTAAAAATACCCAGTTGGGAGCCATTTTTTCTAAAAATCCTTTTGCCTGTATTTTACCAACTTCTGGTGTTCCCATAATAGGTGTTCCGTAAGCAGGCTCCTGAGGTATTTCTTGGTACTTCACTCCCAGGTAAGTGGCTGCACCCCGTAAAATGGCACCGGCAATGAGCTTAAGGGTATCGGGCCGCGAAATATATTCTGCTTCTTTGGGATCTCCACCTATAAAGCCGGCTTCCACCAAAATGGCCGGCATGGCAGTGTAGCGCAATACGTAAAAACTGCCGGGCTTTATTCCCCTGTCCCGCAAACCGGTACTTTTTATAATTTCCTTTTGCACAAAACTTGCCAGGCGCTTTCCCTTTTCAGAAGTATAACCTTTATTAGAAAAGTAATACGTCTCTACTCCCTGCCCCTTGTAGTTCGGATCGGCATTTTGGTGAATACTGATATAAATATCTGCCCCGGCATCATTGGCGATTTTAACCCTGGCTTTGAGGTCAGCCGGTATATTTTCGACGAGAAGGCTATCTTCCAATCGCGTATATATAAAATTTACACCCGGTAAACTGTTCTCTTGTTTCTTAATTTCCCTGGCTATAGCTAAATTATTGTCTTTTTCCCGGCGGCCGCTTTTTGATATGGCGCCCGGATCACTGCCACCGTGGCCGGGATCTATACAAACCAGCACCATTATCAACTCCTTTCACTTTTACATGTTATTAAAGGGACACCAAAATGTGCTAAGGCAATCGAGTAGGAGGGGGTGATTAACCCCCGTCCTCTCACACCACCCAGCATGCGGGTCCGCACTGGGCGGTTCACCAAGCGCTACGAATAAAATGATAACGCTCGGTTAAACTCATGAGGCCCTGGGCCTGCCAGTAGGCAGTGTTCAGGGCATTGTTTAATGGGCCGCCGGTTATGCGCCAGTATCCCTTACGGGTGTTCGCCAGCTGGTGTGCGACCCATTCCGGGAGACCGAGGGCCCGCAATTCCCGGTAACGGGTGCGAACCCGTTTCCATTGTTTCCACAGGCACATGCGCAGGCGCCTTCGTAACCAGCCTTCAATATCCATTAATCTGTTGGACATGTCGGCCAGTGCAAAATATCCTACCCAACCCATCAGGTACTGGTTAATCCGCTGGATGCGTTCTTCCATGCTTATGCTTTTGCTTCGAGAAGTTAGTTCCCGGATTTTGTCCTTCAGCCGCTTGATGGTTTGAGGGGCCAGGCGGATGCGCACTTGCCCCTTGATTTTGTACATGCTAAAACCAAGGAATTTGCGCTTCCATGGACGGTCTACCGCGCTCTTGGTCTCGTTTACTTTGAGTTTTAACCGTTTCTGCAGGTAGGCGGTTATGCTGGCCTTGACCCTTTCTCCGGCCCGGCGGCTGCGAACATAGATGTTGCAGTCGTCAGCATACCTGACAAAGCGGTGTCCCCGCTTCTCCAGCTCTTTGTCCAGGTCATCAAGTATGATGTTGGCCAGTAGCGGGCTTAGAGGCCCACCTTGTGGTGTGCCCTCGTCCGTTACCAGGACCAAACCATTTACCATGACCCCGGATTGCAGGTATAGCCGGATTAGTTTGAGTATGCGCTTATCTTTGACTTTGCGCGCTACCCTGGCCATGAGGATATCGTGGTTCACCTGGTCGAAGAATTTCTCCAGGTCGATGTCCACTACCCATTCATAACCTTCTTGCACATATTGCCGCGCTTTGCGCACGGCATCATGCGCGCGACGCCCGGGCCTGAATCCATAGCTGTTGGGTGAAAATCCAGGGTCGAATATGGGCGTCAGTACCTGCAGAAGTGCCTGCTGGATTAAGCGGTCTATCAAGGTTGGGATTCCCAGAAGTCGCACTCCGCCGCCCGGTTTCGGGATTTCGACCCGGCGCACGGGTTGCGGCCTGTAGGTCCCGGCGAGCAGTTCTTTACGTATGCGCTCCCAGTTCTCTCGCAGATAGGCACGGAAGGATTCAACCGTCACTCCATCTACCCCGGGGGCTCCTTTGTTTTGCTCTACCCTCTTTAGTGCCGCCAGCATGTTGCTTCGCGCAAGCATGGCTTCCAGCAGGTTGTTATCATTTCCTTCGCGGGATGCATCCTCGGGTCGTGCCGGAGACACACTCGGCCCTCCCGCGGTCCCCCGCGGCTTCACCGCTTCCTCCCGCGGGCAGGCTCCGTTTGGAGTTTTCTGCTGTCTTCGCATGTCTCGCGAACTTGCCAAGTTCATCCCTCCACCTGGTGTTCGGTCCTTCCCTGCTTTGACGTCTGAAGCAGGTACTATGACCTCTGCTGACTTCTGCCGGTTCAGCCGGGCCTCTCGACCCGGGTTACCCAGCACTCAAGTTCTGAGTGCTGGGCATATCCGGCAGACCTCCCCGGGTAAGAGCGATAACTTTCCTCCCACACCCGCCGCGTTTACCGCCATACCCCTTGGCAGCATTGGGCTTTGCCTTGTCTTGCAGGCTCGCCCGAATATGACGGCCTCGCCCGCGGTTCGTGGTCCTCGGGTCGGGATTTTGCCTCGGGCTTCCTTCGGATTCCACGTCGCCGTGGACACCCTTGCCGTTGGCTAGCGGTTGGTGCTGCCAACCCCCGCAGGGGACTTTCACCCCCAAGTTATCGCCCATGCCGGGCGCACAAAAAATAAGGCGCGTACCTGAAAGTACGCACCTTTAGGTGTGGCGGAGAGAGAGGGATTCGAACCCTCGAGACAGTTTTTTAACCGTCTACTCGCTTAGCAGGCGAGCGCCTTCAGCCTCTCGGCCATCTCTCCGCAAATATACTTCTTTCTGGCGGAGGGAGTGGGATTCGAACCCACGGAACCCGGTAAAGGGTTCAACGGTTTTCAAGACCGCCTCCTTAAACCGCTCGGACATCCCTCCAGGCTATTCCTTAGCCAGGGCAATGGGTAGTATAACATGGATAAAAAACAATGTCAATACGTTAAAAAAGCCCGCGGCCGAAAATTTTCGGCCACCGAGCTTGATTATAACAAACTAACCTATTTGCGTCAAGCCGCCCATATAAGGCTGCAGCCTTTCTGGAATCCGCACGGTACCGTCTTCTTGCTGGTAGTTTTCCAATATGGCGGCAACGGTACGTCCCACGGCCAGGCCCGAACCATTCAATGTGTGCACGAATTTGGGCTTGCCTTTACCTGTTTTATAACGGATATTGGCCCGACGGGCCTGAAAATCAGAAAAATTACTACAAGAAGATATTTCCTTATAATCCCCGTAACTGGGCAACCAAACTTCAATATCATAAGTTTTGGCGGCACTGAAGCCCAAATCTCCCGTACATAAATTAACAACCCGGTAAGGTAATTCCAATAATTGAAGAATCTTTTCCGCATCTATGGTAAGTTTTTCCAGCTCTTCGTAAGAGTCTTCCTGCCGGCAGAATTTTACTAATTCCACCTTATTGAACTGGTGCTGGCGAATTAAACCCCGGGTGTCCCTCCCTGCAGCGCCGGCTTCGGCACGAAAACATGCACTGTAAGCACAATGATAAATGGGCAGTTTATCGCCATCCAATATTTCATGCCGGTAAAGATTGGTTACCGGTACCTCTGCCGTGGGGATTAAATAATAGTCCATGTCCTCGATTTTAAACATATCCTCTGCAAATTTGGGTAGTTGGCCCGTACCTATCATGCTGTCGGTATTAACAATAAAAGGCGGAAAAATTTCCACATAACCGTGCTCCCGGGTATGAACATCCAGCATGAAATTAATAACCGCCCGTTCCAGCGCCGCTCCCAGTCCTTTATAAAAACTGAAGCGGGTCCCGGCAACTTTACTTCCCCTTTCAAAATCTATAATATCCAGCGCCTCACCGATTTCCCAGTGTGGCTTGGGTGCAAAGTCAAACCGGGTTATTTCTCCCCAGCGCCTCACTTCTTCATTATCATTTTCATCTTTCCCTACGGGAACGGACTCGTGTACTATGTTGGGAATACCCAAAAGAATTCTTTCAATTTCCTCCTCCAAAACCCTTATCTCTTCATCCATTTCTTTGATTTGGTCGGACACCCGGCGCATTTCTCGCACCATATCATCAACATTTTTTCCTGCTTTCTTCAGCCGGCCGATTTCTTCGGACACCACGTTCCTTTTATTTTTCAGCTGCTCAACCTCGGCCAACTTCCTCCTCCTGCGCTCGTCCAGCCTGAGAAAAGGCTCCAGACTGATATCGCTTCCCCTTTTCCTGAGGGATTCCTCAACTACTTCGGGGTTCCTGCGCACAAACTTTATATCGAGCAAAAATCACACCTCCTGAGCAGGTGTTTCTTTATTATAAATTATTACCATGTATAACCAAAGTAAGAACATATAAAAATTTCTCTTCCGGGGTACCCCCAACCAAAAATTAATGCCGGGGTATTACCCGGCAAAAGTATATCATATTGGAATATCCTTGTAAAACCGCTACAAGCTTATGAACTTCACATCCATAACCCCATCTATGCGGGCAATTTCCTTTAATGTCTCTTCCGGAACTTCGGCATCCACCGACAGCACCATTACCGCCTTGCCGCCGATCTCCTTTCGGCCCACCTGCATGCCGGCTATATTAATATTATGCTCTCCGATAAGGGTCCCCACCGGGCCGATGATTCTGGGCTTATCGATATGGGGAATATAAAGCATATATCCGCTGGGCACGGCATCAATTCTATAACCGTCTATCATAACTATGCGGGGATCATTTTCCCGGAAAAGGGTTCCAGCAACGGTTTTTTCCAACTTATCCGATACAACTTTAACAGTAATTAGACTGGCGTAACCTTCAGCACTGCCGTCCACCGTTTGAGCCACTTGAATTCCGCGGCTTTTGGCCAAAACAAGGGCATTCACATAATTAACCCTTTCTTGGAGAATGGGATCCAGCATGCCTTTCACCAGGGCGGTAGTTATAGGTGCAACTTCCAGCTTGGCCAATTCTCCGCTGTATATGACTTCCACCTTTTTAACCCTGCCGTCTAACAGTTGGGCCTGGAATTTCCCCAACTTTTCCGCCAGGTTAAGATACGGCTTGACCCCGGCCATTACTTCCGGCTTAACGGAAGGAATATTTACCGTGTTCTTTACTATTCCGCCCTTGAGGGCGGCCACTATTTCCTCGGCCACATCCACGGCTACATTCAGCTGTGCTTCAGCCGTAGAAGCTCCCAGATGCGGGGTGGCAATAACATTATCAAACTTAAGCAACGGACTGTCGGTATTGGGCTCTTTTTCAAAGACATCCAAGGCCACACCGGCCACCTTACCGGACTCTACGGCACGGTATAAGGCTTCCTCGTCCAATATACCGCCCCGGGCACAGTTTATAATGCGCACGCCGTCCTTCATCAGGCTAAAGGCCCTTTCATCAATTAAATGATAAGTTTCCTTGGTTTTGGGCATGTGGAAAGTAATAAAATCCGCCCGCTTTAAAACATCTTCCAGGGGCATAAGGGACACTCCCAAGCAAGCGGCCTTTTCTTCCGTAATGTAAGGGTCATAGGCTATTACTTCCATTTCCATGGCCTGGGCCCTGCGGGCCACCGCCGAGCCGATACGCCCAAGACCGATAATACCAAGTATCTTACCCCTGAGCTCTACACCAAGAAATGCCTTCTTATCCCATATGCCTTCCTTGAGTTTTTTAACTGCCTGGGGTATGTTTCTGGCCAGGGCCAGCATCATGGCTATGGTATGTTCGGTGGCGGCTATGGTATTGCCGTCCGGTGCATTTACCACCAACACACCTTTTCGGGTACAGGCATCTAAATCAATGTTGTCAACCCCCACACCGGCACGGCCCACAACCTTCAACTTTTTGGCACTTTCCACTACCCTGGCGGTAACTTTGGTGGCACTGCGCACGATCATGGCGTCATAATCACCAATTATCTTAACTAACTCATCTTCGGTCATTTTTCTACCAATAACTACCTCTATATCCTTTTCCTCGCGCAGCGGGGCCAAACCCTGCTCCGAAACGTTATCCATTACCAGAACTTTAAAACTGGCCATCATTCCTGCCTCCCCAGAAATACTTCTTGCGCGGCTTTAACTCCCTCGCCCAGCCGGACGGGATAACCCACTTTGGCCAGAGCCATTTCCAGGCCGGTTATGGCCAGGAGTACATCCATCTTATCGGCAAAACCCATATGAGCAATGCGGAATATTTTATTTTTCAATTTTGCCTGGCCACCGGCAAAGGTGATGCCGTACTCCTTTTTAAGTACCTTGCGAATATCATCTGCCCCAATGCCTTCCGGCGCATATACCGATGTAACCACCGGGGATGCACAGTGGTCTTTCGTCATCAATTTCAGCCCGAGGGCTCTTATGGCCGCCCTGGTGGCATTCCTCAACAGTTTATGCCGGGCATAAACGTTATCCAATCCTTCGGCCAAAATCATATCTAAAGCGGCATCCAGCCCTACAAAAAGGGACACTGCCGGAGTAAAAGCAGTATTCCATTTTTCCATGGATTTCCTTGCTTTTAAGAGATTGAAGTAATAACGAGGTGATGAATTGTTTTTAATTTTCTCCCAGGCTTTGGAGCTCACACTTATAACAGCCAGGCCCGGCGGCAACATAAAGGCCTTTTGGGAACCGGTTACTAGTATATCCACATTCCACTCATCGGTTTTAATCTCTATGCCACCGACGCCGCTGACGCCATCTACCACCAGTAAAGCAGGCGTTTTCGCCACCAGCTTACCGAGACCTTCAACATCATTAACCACCCCTGTGGAGGTTTCATTGAAAGTAGCAAATACCACTTTAATGTCGGGATTGGCGGCCAATTTTTCTTCCACCACTGCCAGGTCAACCGGAGTGCCCCATTCAAAGTCCTCCCGAATTACTTCCGCCCCGTAGGTATTGGCCAGCTCGGCCCAGCGTTCCCCGAATTTACCTCCAACCAGAGCCAAAACTTTATCCCCAGGACTTACGGTGTTGGCAACGGCAGCTTCCATACCGCCGGTACCTGAATTAGTTAATACGAAAATATCATTTTGGGTTTGAAATACTTTTTGCAGTTTACATATAATTCTTTTATGCATTTCGGCAAAATCTTCACTCCGGTGGCCGAACATGGGCCGGGACATTGCACCGGCCACCGGCGGCGGTACCGGAGTCGGGCCGGGAATCATAAGGTATTCTTTACCTTGCATAAAGGTCTCTCCTTTCAAAATATCGAGTCTTGTTTTTTATCAAATGACTTGATGGAAGCGCCGGTAAATATAAAAACCTCTCACTCCCTGCATATATAACACAGGGACGAGAGGTTAACTCCCGCGGTGCCACCCTCATTGATCCGGCAAAAATTACCGGATCCCCTCAATTAACAGCATAACGGGTAATACCGTGCCTGCCTACTGCTTTTTTCAGCAGGCCCCCTCCGGGGAGCCTTTCACCAGCCGAACCCACCGGTTCGCAGCAACCACCGGCTCTCTGAAGAGTTTACGGCTGACTACTCTACCCCTTCACTGGGTTTTCCTATTAATTTTTAAAAAATAATAATACATTTCGTCGCAATTTGCAATAGTTATATGTACTTTTGTTCGTTATTCACTTTATTCAGAAAATATTCATGAAACCTCAAATCATCCGTTAACTCCGGGTGAAA
Source organism: Desulfofundulus sp. JL263-se (assembly GCF_056316025.1). Lineage (NCBI taxonomy): Bacteria > Bacillati > Bacillota > Clostridia > Eubacteriales > Peptococcaceae > Desulfofundulus > Desulfofundulus sp. JL263-se. The sequence continues at coordinate 3,094,384 of NZ_CM149993.1, forward strand.
AGCAGCAGCCAATATATTCCCCTGTTTCACGCATACAATTTTATCTTCAAATTTTGCCAAAACGTCCACATTAGACGCCACATCAATTACATAGGGAGCTCTTATGAAAACCGCCCTGAAAGGTTTTTCGCCCAGTGCCGGTATATCCAAATCTGTTTCAAAACTCTCTACCTGCCGGCCAAAGGCATTACGCTCAACCTTAATATCCATCAATCCCAACCTGGGCTGGTCGGACCCGTTAATTTCCTTGGCCAGCAAAATCAACCCCGCGCAAGTGCCGAATATGGGCAAGCCTTCCCGGCCAAGTTCAACCACAGGTTCAAATAAATTATAATCCAGCAATAATTTTCCTATAGTGGTGCTTTCACCGCCAGGGATGACCAGGGCATCCAGCCCCTTTAGTTGTTCCGGCTTGCGCACCTGAATTGTATCCGCACCACATGTCTCCAGTGCCCGCTGGTGTTCCCTGAATGCACCTTGTAACGCCAACACCCCTACCAGCATTTTTCTACCATCCTCTGTCTTGCATGCGTTGTTCCGGAGCAATGGAGGAAATTTCTATACCGGGCATGGCTTCGCCCAGGTTACGGGATACTTCCGCCAGTACCTGCGGGTCATTGTAATGGGTGGTTGCCGCTACAATAGCCTTGGCCCTGGCAGCGGGATCCTTGGATTTGAAAATACCGGAACCCACAAAAATACCGTCACTGCCCAACTGCATCATCATGGCGGCATCTGCAGGAGTAGCAATTCCCCCGGCAGCAAAGTTCACTACAGGCAGCCGCCCTTCCTTCGCCACTTGTAAAACCAATTCATATGGTGCCCCCATCTCCTTGGCTGCATGCATAAGTTCTTCTTTGGGCATATTTTGCAGCCTGCGAATTTCACCCATCACTCTGCGCATGTGCCGCACGGCTTCCACCACGTTTCCGGTACCCGGCTCTCCCTTGGTACGAATCATGGCAGCACCTTCGCCGATGCGCCGCAAGGCTTCTCCCAGGTTGCGGGCACCACAAACAAAGGGCACCTTAAATTTATGTTTATCAATATGATGTTCTTCATCCACCGGTGTAAGAACTTCACTTTCATCTATGTAATCCACACCTAGCGCTTCCAGTATCTGGGCTTCTACAAAATGCCCGATGCGAACTTTAGCCATCACTGGTATGGTAACGGCGTCCATAATTTGTAATATCACCGACGGGTCGGCCATTCTGGCCACACCACCTGCAGCCCTGATATCCGCCGGTACCTTCTCCAGGGCCATAACTGCACAAGCCCCGGCCTCTTCCGCTATTTTAGCCTGTTCCGGGGTGGTAACATCCATTATAACGCCACCCTTTAACATTTCAGCCAAGCCCTTTTTTACAGTCCAAGTTCCCTGTTCCGCCATTTATGACGCCTCCATTTCTTGCTTATAACTAACAAATAATTTTACTTTATTATACAAAGAAAAACAAGATAAATGAAAATTGTCTTAGCTCGGCCAATGGATATTTCTTATGGCCACATTACGACATCCGCAATGACCTTTGCTCGACTAACCATGGATATCTTAGGAACCCGCAGCAGCTTCTCGGTCACTGCAGACCCCAAATCCATAAAGAATAAATCAAAATTAGGAAATAATTAACCCCCTGGATATAAAATCCAGGGGTGACTATATACTAGAGCCCGGCTCAAATTATATCACCTGCATAAGCATTTTTCAATCTTTACCACTGTCGTAAATTTTCACTACATACATGTAAGAACGGGTACCCGAAAAAATTCGCCGGCTTTAGCCCTCGGGGGAGCGTTATAGCTGCTAAAGGGGAAGGTAAGTCTTTGGCCTCTCTTTTGCGAGGGGAAATTTATTTATTTTAAACAGAGTCACTTTAATCAAATATTTCCCGTAAATATTACTCTCAGCTTTTACCCTGTTCAACCACGTGCACGATAGCTTGAATTTTAATTTTACCGTATTCCCTCTTCAGGGAATTCTCCGGTTGGGAGAAATTTTCCAAGTTAAGTTCTACTTAATTTAAAGATAATATCTTCTTGAAAAATTCCCCCAACTTTCCACCGGTTCAAAGTACCTTCTATTTGATTGTAAGTTCTTAACCCGCCTACCCCCTCCCTTTGGGGGGAATTTTTCAGTTAAGCTTATATATTTCTTATATATATTTAAAGACAAATTCCCCTAAAATTCCTTAATTGCCAGGTCCCCTGGGAATCCGGAGAATTTCTTTTAGCAACACCGTCCTTTCCACCGGCCCGTTATCGATATTTAGGCCGGGAAATTCCATAATAATTGTCTCACCTTTAACGGCAGTTATATTTCTCTCCCTGGTACTGGCTAGGTAGGGAATTACGTGGGAGTAGAATTCAATTATTCCGCTTACCTCGTTAATTTGTCCCATAATGTTAACCTCCTTATTTGGGGAAAATTTTTCAAGTTATGCTACTTGTTTAAAGATATTATCTTTAATTGTCCTAAACTTTTTAAAAATTTTCCAAGCCAAGTTTTCCAAAAAGGGCGCCCTTTTTTGGAAACTTTTGCCTATAATCATAACATATTAAATCAAATCCTAAATTTTTCCATATATTTTTAATATGCTTAATTACCTGTTTAATTTGGCTTATATCTCTTACTTCCTTATTTTTACACTAATGATTGCACATAAAAAATCACGGACAAATGCTATCCGTGATTAGACTTAACTCGTACTCACTACCCGGGCCACTGCCACCACCCGGTCCCCTTCACTAAGTTTCATGAGAATCACACCTTGAGTAGACCTTCCCATAACCGGTATATCCCCTACCCGTAATCGAATCATAACACCTTCCGCGCTTATCATCATTATTTCTTCATCTTCCTTAGTAATCCGTACCGATACCACATGTCCGTTCCGAGGGGTGCATTTAATGTTACGTATCCCAACCCCTCCACGGGATTGTAACCGGTAATCATCTATTCTGCTCCGTTTTCCATAGCCTTGACTGCTGATTACCAGAACATCCCCGTCTTTACGAACCTTATCCATGGAGACAACATGGTCTCCCTCGCGTAAAGTTATTCCTTTTATTCCCCTGGTAACCCTACCGATAGGTCGCACTTCCCTTTCGTGAAAACGAATGGCCAGCCCGTTTCTGGTGGCAAGAATAATTTCCTCATTGCCATCCGTAAGAATTACATTTATCAATTCATCCCCTTCATCCAGATTAAGGGCTATGATACCGTCTTTGCGCGACGAATCATAATCATTGAGGGGGGTTTTCTTAACAATACCCCTTTTAGTTGCCATAAATAAATAATAATCCTGCACAAATTCCTTGATAGGTATAACAGTAGTTATATATTCATCCGGGTCAATATTAATAAGATTTACAATGGCAGTTCCTCTGGCCTGCCTTTCCGCCTCGGGTATTTCATGAACCTTCAGCCTGTATACTTTACCCTGGTTACTGAAGAAGAGCAGATAATGGTGAGTGGAAGTAATAAAAAGGTGTCTTAGAAAGTCCTGCTCTTTGATGCCCGCAGCATGAATACCCCGCCCACCCCTGCGCTGGCTCTTATAAGTACCCAGTGGCATGCGCTTGATATATCCTTTATCGGTTATAGTAATAACCACGTCCTCTTCAGCTATCAGGTCTTCCTCTTCCATTTGGAAATCTTCGTCACTGATAACCGAACGGCGGCTGTCTTTATATTTTTCCTTTAACTCAAGTAACTCTTCTTTAATAATTCCTAATACTTTTTTCTCATCCGCCAGAACTGCCTTCAAATAAGCTATTTTTTTCATTAACTCTTTATATTCCGCTTCTAACTTTTCGCGCTCCAAGCCGGTGAGGCGCTGCAGGCGCATGTCCAAAATTGCTTGGGCCTGCTTTTCGGAAAGAGCAAATTTTTTCATTAAGGACTCTTTTGCTATTTCCACGGTGTGGGAAGACCGGATTGTGTTTATAACTTCATCCAAATTATCCAGGGCTATGCGTAATCCCTCTACAATGTGCGCCCTGGCCTCGGCCTTATCAAGTTCAAATTTAGATCTGCGGGTTATAACTTCTTTTTGATGTTCAAGGTAATGCCACAATAACTCCTTAAGATTTAAAACTTTAGGCTGGCCGTCAACTAAAGCCAGCATTATAATACCGAATGTATCCTGTAACTGGGTGTGTTTATAAAGCTGGTTCAAAATTACCCTCGGTTTGGCCTCTTTCTTCAGTTCAATGACAACACGCATTCCCTGGCGATCAGACTCATCCCTCAAATCGGAAATACCCTCTATTTTTTTATTTCTTACCAGATCCGCTATTTTTTCAATTAACTTGGCTTTGTTTACTTGGTAGGGAATTTCGCTAACTATAATCTTTTTCTTACCACCTTCGGTTTCGATGGTTGACCTGGCCCTGACACGGATTGTACCACGGCCGGTATAATAAGCTTCCCGTATTCCCTCCCGCCCCATAATTATGGCGCCGGTGGGAAAATCCGGGCCCTTAATTACCGTCATTAATTCTTTAATTTCAGCGCCGGGATTGTCAATTAGCATAATCACCCCGTCAATAACCTCTGCGATGTTGTGAGGCGGAATGTTTGTGGCCATCCCTACTGCAATCCCTGCAGAGCCGTTAATAAGCAAATTGGGAATTCGGGACGGCAAAACCACCGGCTCTTTTTCCGTGCCGTCATAGTTAGGCACAAAATCTACAGTATCCTTTTCTATGTCAGACAACAACTCCGTTGCTATCCTGGCCATGCGGGCTTCTGTATAACGCATGGCGGCAGCGGAATCCCCGTCAACCGAACCGAAATTCCCATGACCGTCAACAAGGGGATAACGGCTGGAAAAGTTCTGGGCTAAGCGAACCAGCGTGTCGTAAATGGCCGTGTCACCGTGGGGATGGTATTTGGCCATTACTTCACCGACGATAAATGCAGACTTGCGGTGGGGCTTGTCAGGGGTAACCCCCAAATTATGCATGGCATACAATATTCGCCGGTGAACGGGCTTCAGGCCGTCCCGAACATCCGGCAGGGCACGGCCTACTATTACGCTCATAGCGTAATCAAGATAAGAATGTTTCATTTCTTCGTTTATGTCCACTGGTATTACTTTACCTACCATTTTTGGCATATCTAGTCACCTCTTAAAAACTGGGAAAAAGCCTGTATTTATATCCAGTTAAACGTCCAAATTCCTGACAGACCTGGCATTTTCCTGAATAAAGCATCTTCTGGGCTCAACCTTATCCCCCATTAGCATGGTAAAAATTTCATCTGCCTTGATTGCATCTTCCAGCTTAACTTGTAAAATTGTTCTTGATTCGGGGTTCATGGTGGTTTCCCATAATTGCTCGGGATTCATTTCACCCAGGCCCTTATACCTCTGGATGGAAACAGAGTTCCTGCCGATTTCATTTAAAATTTTTTTCAATTCTTGATCGCTATAAGCATAATAATCTTTTTTATTCTTTTTAATCCTGTACAAGGGAGGTTGAGCAATAAATACATAGCCTGCCTCTATCAGTTTTTTCATATAACGGTAAAAGAACGTCAACAGAAGAGTACGAATATGGGCCCCGTCAACGTCTGCATCGGTCATGATAATAATTTTATGATAGCGGGCCTTTTTAAGATCAAATTCATCACCGATACCGGTACCTAAAGCCGTAATCAGTGCCCTGATTTCTTCGTTATTCAAAATCCGGTCCATGCGAGCTTTTTCAACATTAAGTATTTTACCCCGCAGGGGGAGTATGGCCTGAAAACTTCTTTCCCGTCCCTGCTTGGCCGAACCTCCCGCGGAATCCCCCTCCACCAGGAAAAGCTCACTAACTGAAGGATCCCGATTTGAGCAGTCGGCCAATTTTCCCGGCAGGGCTGAACTTTCCAGCGCAGTCTTGCGGCGGGTTAATTCCCGTGCCTTGCGGGCTGCTTCCCTGGCCCTGGCAGCCGTTATTGCCTTTTCCAAAATGCGTTTGGCAACAGCCGGGTTTTCTTCCAGGAATGAACTTAATTTACTTACTATCACTGATTCTACGGCACTGCGGACTTCACTATTTCCCAGTTTTGTTTTGGTTTGACCTTCAAACTGGGGCTCCGGTACCTTTACGCTGATAATTGCCGTAAGACCTTCCCTAATATCCTCCCCGGTAAGATGGTTAATACCATTTTTTGTTAAGTTGTATCTACGCCGGTATTCATTAATAACTCTCGTCAAACCTGCTTTAAAGCCTGCTTCATGGGTTCCGCCGTCTACAGTATGAATATTATTGGCGAATGAAAATAAATTTTCGATGTATCCGTCCGTATATTGGAGGGCCAATTCCACTATTATGTTACCTTTTTCCTCTTCAAGATAAATGGGATCGTGCAGGGGACTTTTATTTTTGTTTAAGTGCCTGACAAAATCTTTTATACCGCCTTCTTTATGATAAGTGACGGTCTTGTTAATCCTTTCGTCTTCAAAAATTATGGTTATGCCCTTGCTTAAGAAGGCCAGTTCTTGTAAACGTTTTGCCAGGGTTTCATGATTAAATTCCACTACCTCGAATATTTCCGGATCGGGCTTGAAAGTAATTTTTGTTCCCGTTATGTCAGACCTACCGGTTACTTTCAGGTCTGTTACAGGTATTCCCCGGCGATACTTTTGGTAGTAAACTTTCCCGTTACGCCGTACCTCTGCTTCCAGCCACTGGGAAAGGGCATTAACCACAGATATGCCAACCCCGTGTAATCCACCACTGACTTTATAAACTCCGCCGCCGAATTTACCGCCGGCGTGCAGCATTGTCATTACCACTTGTAGTGCAGGGAGGCCTATTTTGGGGTGGATATCCACGGGAATACCCCGGCCGTTATCGATGACGGTTACACTGTTATTGTTGTGTACAATAACCTTTATTTTATCGCAGTACCCTGCCATTGCCTCGTCAATACTGTTGTCCACCACCTCATATACCAGGTGGTGAAGGCCCCTGGCATCGGTACTGCCGATATACATTCCGGGCCTGCGGCGCACGGCCTCGAGGCCTTCTAAAACCTGTATTTCCTCGGCACCGTACTTTACATTATTGTTTTCTTGCAACAAAACGGGAACCTCCGTTTCTATTATTCCTGATGCAATATTTTATCACAAAAAACAGGTATATTTTTACTGACTTAAATGGAACCGTGGTTGACCACGGTTCCCGGATATGTTTTCTTATTTTGCTCTTTCACAGAATGTATGTGACCGCTTCTTTAAAGTTGTGCAGGATATCGGAGATACGTAAATGCTGTCGCTGGTGATGACAAAGGATTTGGCCTTCTCCATAGGGGTAATATTTTTAATAAAACCTTCATCCTTTGCAATTTCCATGAATTCCTTTGTTACAGGCGATTCTGACGAACGGGCATCCAAAATGGCAATTATCTTATGTCCGGGAATTACGATATTTCCCCCAAGGTGTAGAAACACTGTTTATACCTCCTGTTGTAATTTTCCTTCGGTGACGTAAATAACATTATCGATTATTGTAGTTCTTTGTATTCTTAACCTTTCCATACTGGTGGTAAGGAAAGTTTGCACCTGGCCACGGACCTTTGATAACAAAGACTCCTGTCTTTCTAAATCCAATTCCTGTAAAACGTCGTCCAGCAGAAGAATTGGATATTCCCCGGTTTCCTTCTTCCACATATGCAACAGGGCCAGTTTTAAAGCTATTACGATTGTACGTTGCTGGCCCCGTGAACCGTAATGCCTGGCTTCGTTATCGTTTATGTAAAATACTATTTCATCCCTGTGGGGCCCTTTAAGGCTTTGGCCCCGCAAACGTTCTTCTTCTTTGACACTGGATATTTCTTTTAAGAATCTTTCCTTAACTTCATCGTATTTCATATCTTGAGTTACTTTTATTGACGATAAGTATCTAATTTCCAGTTTTTCCCTACTACCTGTTAATTGTTGAAATAATCTCTTTACCAGGGGAACCAGTTTATTCAGTAAATTTAATCTTTTAATCAGTAAATGACTTCCGGTATCTGCAAGCTGCCAGTTCCATGTTTCCAGAACGTCATCTTCTACTACGCCCGTTTTCACTTTCCGCAGTAGACTGTTACGTTCAAACAAAGCCTTCTGGTACTGGCGAAAATAATAGTGATAGTGAAAATCCAGCGGGCCCAGCTCAAAATCTATATATTTCCTTCTCCGGGCGGGATTCCCCTTTATTATGTCCAGATCGTCCGGGGTAAAAACCACGGCTTTGGGATAGGGAAACTCCCTTCCCGGTTTCAATTTTTTTCCGTTTACGCTTATTAGCTTTTTTCCGGCGGTAGTTACCTCAAAAAAAATAGAATTATTTTTCCCGGCCATGGCGAAAGTAAAATATAATTGTGCTTTTTTGTCGCGCCAGTTAATAACCTCTGTGATGCGATTGGTACGAAACGAGCTAATTGATGTTCCAAGGTAAATGGCTTCCAGCAAATTAGTTTTACCCTGGGCGTTTTTACCTATTATGAGATTAATACCCTTGTGTGGGCTCCAGGATTCCTGAACATAATTGCGAAAACCCCGCAGGTTAATCTTTTTCAGGTACACCGGTACAGCAACTCCTGTTTACCCGTACTTCACTTTGTTGTGAAAACCACTCTATAAGTGGGACCGTCTGATACCGTAACAAGATCACCATCGGACAGTTTTTTGCCGCGGCGGGTTTCTAATACATCATTAACCTTCACTTTTCCGTTTTGGATCATCAACTTGGCCTTTCCACCGGTATCTGCGGCGCCCGACCACTTTAGAAACTGATCCAGCCGTATGGTTCCCTTTACTTTTATATCAATGCACATGGTAATCCCCCGCTAACGCTATTATTGCGGTACGGCTGGTACAAGTACTGAAATGTACTCATCACCTTCGCTGGGTTTAATGACTGCCGGAGTGCTCGGCCCGGTAAGCTGTAAGTGTATTTGTTCCGTATCCATGGACTTCAGTGCATCTATCAAATACCGACCGTTAAAACATACGTCCATATCTTTTCCACTGCTCTCAACCAGCAAGTCTTCCCTGATTTTACCTGTTTCTGCATTAAAGGAAACGGTAAGAGTATTTCCTTTAAGTTGTAAAAGGACCGTTTGTCTCTTAGGGTTGGTGAGCAAAAGTGCCCGGTCCACTGCTTCTAATAATTCCCTTGTATTAACTTTTACCTCACAAGTGATGTTTTTGGGTATCACTACATTATACTTAGGAAAACTCCCTGCCAGCAGGCGGGTTACGATTTGTACTTTATCGATAAAAAAGAACATTTGGTTTTCAGTGACGTGTATTGATACGTAAGAATCCCCGTCAGCCAACAATTTTGCCACTTCATTAAGAGTTTTTCCGGGAACGATGACGTTTATAAGTTTGTTGGGCTTGTGCTCCAGTAACGTAGTGCGCAAGGCAAGCCGGTGTATGTCCGTAGCCACCAGATTTAGTTTATTTTCCAAAAACTCGAACAGTACTCCCGTAAAGACAGGCCGGTACTCGTCCTGGGAAACAGCATAAAGAACCTGCCTCAGCATTTTACGTAGCAGGGCCTGGGGTAAATTAATAAGGGTTTCTCCTGTAACATCAGGCAGTGCAGGATATTCATCAGGTGAAAATCCATGTAGTGTAAGTTCGGACTGGGCGTAGCTCACAACGGTAGTGTTATTTGCAGGGTCCGTTTGTAATTGTACAGTCGGCACGCTTAACAGCCGGCGGGCCAGTTCCGTAATTTCTCTGGCAGGCAGTACTGCTGTTCCAGGAGTCTTTACAGTAGCAGGAATGTGGGTACGAATTCCTTGTTCCAGATCAGTGGCAGTCAGGTAAAGGGAGTCATCAGCGGCTTCAAAAAAAATACCCGTTAATATGGGAAGGGGGGTGCGGGGGGGTACTGCTCGGTAAACCGTTTGCAGGGCATGAAGCAAGTCTTCAGTTGTAGTGGTGATGTGCATGTATTTACCCCCTTTAAGGTGGTATGGGTTTTATTTTTAAGTTCGTTCACGGTTGCTATTCGTTATGATTAAGAAAAATAAATAATTAGGTATAGATCGTAATAGTATTAACGCTTGTGATTTTGTGTAAAAATTATTGCAGGTTGCGCTATTGTAGCAGTGCAAGCCTTAGTGGATTTGTGTATTTTAACG